>CAWJVC010000009.1:0-1308835 GCA_963846215.1 uncultured Acidobacteriaceae bacterium
AGTGCCGGTTTGCTCGTTATTCGCGGGGTGACTGGCTCGATTTTCACAAGCTGACCTCTCATTACTTCAGGCGGTCCAATGGTCGAGCCGCCGGAACCGCCCGACCCAAGGTCCAGCACCGTCTCGCCCGGACTGAGCTTCGCCAAAGCAGTCGGGTGTCCGTATCCTAGCGAGGCCAGAAAAGCCTAAAAGCGGATCACCGTTTTCAGTTGGATCATCCGGGGGGAAACATCGCCTCCTAGACCAGATCCCAAAATGCTGGTCGGCGGCATCTCCATCGTCCCTATCTCTCCGAACCCTGGGTCCGAGCTGTCGTTGTTGGGCGGCCCGAAATTTGGGTGATTGAAGAAATTAAAGAATTGGACGCCAATACCCACCACCACTTTGTCCTCGACAAAGCTGATTCTCTTCACGACATCGAAGTCAGTATTGAAATAGTTCGGATAGCGGAAGCGGTTGCGGCCTTGAGCGAAGGAAACGGCACCGCCTGAACAAGGTCCCTGTGAAGTTGGCAAGTTCCCGGTATTGAATCCTGTTTCGCAACCCGTTTGCACGAAATCTGCATTTGTATTGGGTGTCGTTGTGCCGTCCGGCAGCGTCAGCACTTGCGGCAGCCAACAAGGATGCGGGAAGGGTGGAACTACGGCCCCTGCTCCGCAGGAATGCGGCCCGCTGAGTGGCTCGACTGGCACCGAGTAGATTGTTCCATAGAAATTCTTCTTAGTCAGGTTGCCGCTTTCTGCGAGATCGATCACCGTGTAGGGAAATCCGGTTCGGGCGAAAATCGTTCCCGAGACCTGCCATCCCTTCACCAGGTAATCGGGGCCGCGGCCGCGGAGCACGGTCTTTACCGGGAGTTGCCACACATAGTTTGCATTTAAGGAGTGACGAACATCGTAATCTGCCGCCCCGTAACTGCCTCGCAGATAAAAGGGGTTCTGGGGGAATTCGGAACTGCCTGCCGTGAATGGGGCTTGCCCGCCGTTGGAAACTTCATCGAGAGCGTGGCCGAACGTGTAGTTTGCCTGGAACAAGCCATTGCCAAAACCAGCAAATCGTCGTCGAAAGGAAACAACCATGCCATTGTAGTTCGAGATTCCGGGTGTCGTGTATTCAGTGACACCAGCGAACCGAGTGTCGCCGCAGGGCGGAACGGGTGGGCTGCTGCAGAGCGTAGTGGGAAATGGACCCCATCCGTAAGCATTGACCGAGGGATTTTGCACCAGCTCATGAATACCGTGATTGCCGTAGTATCCAAGAGTCAGCGAAGTGCTGGTACCCAATGTCTGCTGCAGTTCCAGGCTCCACTTCTGATACTGGGCTGAGGGGGTCCTACTATCCGGAACGGTAAGATTTGGGGGAAAGAACTCCGGATCCGCCGCGTGGATCTGAATAAAGTTTTCGCCGGCTGCAAACCCATGGACAAAGGCGGCATTCGAGGCTGCGGCCACTTTGAAGAGGCTGTTGGTTTCTTCCGGAGCGAGATTGTAGGCGCCAAACACCCTCACGCGGTTCACGAGTGGTGGATTGTCAGAGAAAACGGGTCCGAACCCACCAGAGAACAGCTCGTAAAATAGACCGAGACCGCCGCGCACCACGGTATTATGTGAAACTCCCAGCGGCTGCCAGGCGAAACCGAATCGCGGTTCCCAGGCAACAGGGTTGGTGTGAAGAAAGGCTTGCTTACGATTCGAAAGCGCCTGATTGTAAGGCTGTGCGGGGTCGTGACTGATCGATTCAAACGCTCCAGAGAATTCGGAAAAGCAATCATGGGCGCAGACCGGATTTGATTGATGTTCTACGCGCAGGGTGAGAGTAAGGGCCAGGTTGGGTTTTATGTGCCACTCATCCTGCCCATAGCCTGCCAGAGTGTAGTTAAGGAAGAGCTCCGCCCGCTGCGTCGGAAAGGATTGACTCAAGCGTGTCGAGTCACTGTTGGGAGATGCTGGGTCCACGCCTCCGGAATAAAATGCGTCGATGGTCTGGGGAACTACGTCTCCGACGGCATTCTGGGTATATTGGGCGTGTCTCAAAAATGCTCGGAAGAAGTCTCCCCCGAATCCGAACTTGTGCTTGCCCCACGTCTTCAGGAAATCGTCGGCGATGCGGTACTCCGTGAACGTTGTAACGAGGGGATAGGCATAGAGATAGTCAGACCCTCCCAGCGACGTGAACGGCTGACCCGCGTTGGACCAATCGAGAGTGGTCGGAAAAGCAGCCAGGGTTTGTAACGGGTTGACGAGGCTCAGCACGTCGTCTTTGTAAATACCCGCCACTAGGAACTGGTTTGC
This sequence comes from uncultured Acidobacteriaceae bacterium, assembly GCA_963846215.1. Taxonomy (GTDB): domain Bacteria; phylum Acidobacteriota; class Terriglobia; order Terriglobales; family Acidobacteriaceae; genus Sulfotelmatobacter. The sequence continues at coordinate 2,292 of CAWJVC010000009.1, forward strand.
GGCGGTAGTTCCAAATGTGTGAGTTTCGCTCAACTGGGCTTCCCACCATGGCCCGGTCTCATAGACGTTGAAGAGTGTGCTTATTGGGTCGACGACAATGGGTTGACGGCCATTGTCGTATTGGAGGAGGAAGAAAGCACGATCGTTGGTACGGATGTTCCAATCCAGACGGCCAGACACAAGAGATTCGCTCGTCGGCTGTCCAAGCGTTTCCTGAAAATGGATTGCGCACGGAAGATTGACGCCGAGTCGCCCTTGCGCGGTCTTCGGACCGATGAACACGCCACTTGCGTCAGTACAGCCAAGAAGAGGTTCGGCGAAGCTCCCCTGAGTAGCCGCCGCTATTCCAGGGGTTTGGTTGTACAAACTGAACATTTGCTTGTAAAAAGCATCGGAAGCGGAGGCGGGGCCAAAGATTGAATCGATATTGGCGATAGTTGCCGCCTCGAACTGCGGGCTCGGGAGAACCACCTGAACGGGAGAGGGCAGCAAGACCCGCAAGCCTTCGGTATCAAAAAAGAAAAACAACCTGTTTTTCTTGATGGGCCCTCCCACCGACCCTGCCCACTGATTGGCGATATCGAATGGCCGAGGATTGCCGAATGCTTTCGTGATCCAGTCGGTGGCGTTCAACACGCTCCCATTCCAAAAGTACTCGGCGTTCCCATGGAAACCGTTCGCTCCTGACTTTGTGACGTAGTTCACATACGAGCCCGCGTCGGTTCCAAAATGTCCCGAGTAGCCATCACTCACCACAGTGGCTTCCTGAATCTCGTTCTGACCCAGAAGCATACCGGTAGCGCCAGTAAAATTAAGATGACCCGCGTCGTCGTTCATGCCATTCAAGGTGAATTGATTTGAGGTCCCCGGCATGCCCAGGATCGAAAAGTTCCCGCCCCCGCCTCCAGTGCGCGCATTATCGGTGTTCATGATTGCGCCGGGAGTGGTCTGAGCGATGTAGGTGAGGTCGTTGCCGGGATTGGGTAGTTCCGATATCTGCGTCTGGCTCATGGTAATCGAAACGTCCCCGTTGTCTGCCTGAACGAGCGGCGCCTCTGCGGTCACGACCAGATCCGTGTTTGCTTTCGCGATCTCCAGTGCGATGTTGACGGTGACTGGCGTCTCCAGCAATACAGTCACACTCCGGACTTCCTTGCGAAAGCGGCCGCGCTCTACGATTAGCGTGTATTGGCTGGGAGAAAGAAAGAAGAAGCGGTACACGCCATCGCGGTCTGTTCTGGTTGATTCTGTCGTGCCCTTGTTGGCGTCCCTGATCTCGACATTCGCATTCGGCACAACCGCACCGCTCTGATCAGTAACGACGCCGGTCACTGCGCCCGAGGTAGCTGTTTGAGCATTCACCCTATTTAAGAAGGACGTACTGAGGAAGATTCCAAGAAGAAGTGCTGCCGATCTCGGGCGCAAACTCATCGAAGCACTCATGGAATTCAATCACACAAGGTCAGGTCAGTCAGGGAGACATGATACTCCGCGCTTTCTCAGTGGGGTAAGTCTAAACCGACTTTGTGGAGCAGGCCTTTAAAGCGAGGATCTTCGCGCAAAGGATCAAAGTAGGGATGGACTTTTATCAACTGCAGGACGTTTGACTGCTCCTGATAGGCCCGCTCGAGCCAGGCAAGTGCCTGCTCGTTGTCACCGAGCCCCAAATAAGCGTTCAGAAATGCGGCAGTAGGAACGTAGGTGCTTCGCTGCCGTTGCTTCAGTTCATCCAGCAAACGAAGCGCTTCCTCGCGGCGCCCCGCATGCGCATAGGCCCGAACCAGGATGCCCATCACAGCCGGAGTCCGGTTAGTGCCGAGCGCCTTCTCTAGCACTTTAATTGCTTCGTCCGGCTGGCCGTTGGCAACCAGGGCCATCCCCAGATACCAATGGTCCGGATCGTCGCTGCGCAATTCCCGGATGGCCTCGTCGTAACGTCTGGCATGAAATAATATCCAGGCCTTGGTGATGCCGGGGGACCCAAGCAGATCACCAGCGGATCCAAGCGGGTCAAGGTCGCGGGCACGCTGGGCCCATACCAGGGCGTCGTCCATTCGTCCCTGGCACATGAGCCACTTCGCGTAGCCGACGTATGCACCGGCATCGTTCGAGTTCAACTCCAGCGCCCGCTTGAATTCCGCTTCGGCATCGCCCCACTGCCACTGTTTCTGATATACCGCCGCGAGCAAGACGTGCGGTGCCGCAAGGTCTGGATCGAGTTCAATGGCCTTTCGGGCCGCGCTCATCATTTTAGGATGCGTTTCCTTCGGGGAGCCACCGACAGGAACTGATCCCAGCCGCTCGTATGCCCTGGCGAGGCCGACATAAGCCGGTGCGAAGTTAGCGTCTTTGCCGATCGTTTCCTCAAAGTAGGCAATACTCTGATCAAACTCAGCCGGGCCGCTGCTCTTGTCGAATTGTTCTTCGGCTTTGAGATAACTTTCGTAGACTTCAGGCGAGACGTGACGCGCGGTGACCAGCCTGGCATGCTCTTCTCCGGTGACCTTTACTTCCACCGTGCGCGCGATCGATTGCGCCACCTCGCTCTCAAGAGTAAGCACATCCTCTAACTCGCCGTCGTACTCATCCGCCCAAATGTGCTCGTCGGTTGAGGCACGAATCAACTGGGCGTGCACACGAATACGGTTGCCCTGCTGGATCACCGAACCCTCGACGACGGCGTCCACTCCAAGTGTCCGGGCGATCTCTGGCACCGAGAGCTTCGTACCCTTGAAGCGCATCACCGAGGTCCGGGAAATGACGCGCAGTTCATGGATTCTGGCCAGGCGTCCGCACAGCTCTTCGGTCATCCCGTCAGCCAGGTATTCCTGAGTTGAGTCGCCCGACAGGTTGCTCAAGGGCAGCACTGCCAGCGACCTGATTTTGGATTGGGCTGAATGCCCACTGTGGCCCCGGAACACAACGCAGGTGATGGCAATCAGCGCCAGAGCAGCAACCCCGCCTAGAACAAGCCAGAGACGTGCCCGCGAAGTCCGGGTTGGTCGGGCGTCGACTTCTTCCTCCGCCGTCCGCTCCGCGCTGAGCTCTTCCTCTTCCAAACGTAATTTGCGGCTTTGCACCCAGGCATCGAGTTCCGAACTGAACGCATAAACCGTTCCCATTCGGTCATGGAGGTGCCGGTGAACGGGCATTCGCTCCCTCTTCTCCCAGCGCTGGACGGTGGTCACGTCTCGCTTGAGGTAGCCCGCGATTTCCTTCCAGGAGTCCAGCCGTTCTTCAGGCGTTCTTCCAGGCGGCTGTATGTCCGCGAACGGTTCACTTGTCTGATTCTTCTGCATGGCCAGGTCACTGCGGGGAAGGTTGCCTGATTCTACTCCCCGGCTCGGCAAACGGCAAAGCACGGCATTCGACGGCAAGGCTCCAATTCTGCACCTTGCCGCTTGATCAATGTCCTCACATGACCGAATTTGTGCATGCGTTTCGGAGATCGATCGCCGCGACGCGACTGCCGGGCTACCCAGCTTGGATACTCCGCTGGAGGCTTGGGCGGGTGGATCCACAACGTCAAAACTTGGACGTTTTTATGGGAAAAAAAAGTTTCTGTTGCGCGGCACGGGCGCTGGTCGTCGTGTTCGCGCTAGGCATCAGTGCTTTCGCGCAAAATCGCGAAACCGTGCATTTTAGAGGCATTATCAACGACTTTACGCCTGCGACCACTGTCAAGCCTAGCGGTCCTTGGGAGCTCACTGGCGTATGGCGTTTGGACCTGAAACGAGAGTCCGGCACGGCGGATTTTTCGGCCGCCTTTACCAAGGAGAATCAAAAATGAACAAGATTGGAAAGTATTTTCTTCTCGTGACGGGTTTCGCGCTCGTCGCACCTTTTGCCCCCATTCCGGGGGCCAACAACAAGGTTCATGCCCACGATCGGAGCTGTAGCGTGGCCAGCCTCAAAGGGAAGTACGCCTTCCGCAGGTCAGGCACGATCAATCTCGTGGGCGGTCCCAATTGCCAGGGATTTACCGACTGTGGCCCCATCGCTGAAATGGGCGTCGCCACCTACGACGGAAATGGGACGCGTGGTCTTATTCGCACCACCAGAAGCTCCGCTGGTGAAATCCGACCCTGGGGCGATCAGCCCGCACCGAACGGAACCTACACCGTCGATTCGGATTGTACCGGGTCGTTCTTCGATACGACCGGCACGCTCAGGGACAACGTCGTCGTAGTTGACGGAGGCAAGAGATTCTTCGTGCTCAGCCAGGACCCGGGCACAGCCGTCCTGGAAGAGGGAGTAAAGCTGGACGAGTAGAGGGACTAACACTGACTAATTGGCTGCACACTTCTCTATTGAAGCGGTTGTGCATCTCGCCGACGGTCGGTGATGTGGAGTGGGCAACGGAATGGAGGGTGCCATGAAAAGCGATACAGTGCTGGCTAGAGGGCTCCCAGTTGCGGGGATTGCAAGCCTTTTGCTCCTTGCCGGATGCGGAGGCGGCACACCTTCGACGGTTAGCCCGCCCCCCACTCCCAATCCCACCCCCACAATCACGACACTCTCGCCGAATAGTACCGTTGCAGGCAGTGCGGCTTTCATCCTCACGATCAATGGGACAAATTTCATCGCAGCTTCCATGGTCAACTTCGGCGGGTCAGCGGTTGCCACCACGTTCGGCGGCTCTTCGCAATTGACGGCGGTCATCCCTGCTGCCAGCGTCGCCTCAACCGGTGCGCCAGCCGTGACAGTAACCAACCCCGCTCCTGGCGGTGGCATCTCCAAGCCGATCAGCTTCACCATTACCACGCTCACTCCCCCGACAATCAGTAATCTCTATCCAACCTGCGTTCCGGCAGGAGGAGAGTCCTTTCCATTGCAAATAGCTGGGCCATATCCGGGGTCAAATTTTGTCACCACTTCAGTCGTTCGCTGGAACGGCAACGACCGGCCGACCACTCTGAGTGGCATTAATGGACTCGTTGCCCAGATTTCGGCGAGTGACGTTGCCGCAGCCGGAACAGCGGCGGTCACAGTCTTCAACCCTGGAGCCGGCGGCGGTGGTTCGAACGCGTTGCCCTTCGCCATAACCACAGGAACAGTGGGTCCGCAATCGATCGCCGTGGACCCTGCCGGAAAGTTTGCCTATGTTGCGAGTCTCGGCTGCAATGACGACAGTGAGGGCTACGTGCTCATGTACACGATCAACTCCACCACAGGGGCCCTGTCCAAGGGATCAACGGTGCCTTCTCTGGATTACAGCCCCGAATCGGTGACCGTAGATCCGTCTGGCAAGTTCGCCTATGTGGCAAATTTTGGAGATGATTATGACAGCGATGGCAGCGTTGCGATGTACAGCATCAACGCCACGACTGGGGCCTTAACGAATACAGGAGGGATAAGCGGGGACAATGGGACCTTTTGCTGTTTCGATTCGGTGGCGGTGAATCCATCCAGCAAGTTCGCTTATGTGGCGAAGGGGGGCTGCTGTTCAACCAGCGTCTCGATGTACACCATCAACGCCACCACGGGGGTCTTAACATCTATAGGGGCAATCGCCGCAGGAGGTATTCCGGCCTCGGTGGCTGTGGATCCATCCGGCAAGTTCGCTTATGTGGCGACTACGGGCGACACTTTTGCATCGGCTGGCAACGTGTCCATGTACACCATCGATGTCACGACCGGGGCGTTAGCGTCCGTAGGGACGATTGCCGCAGGAACAGGTTCCAACTCCGTGGCCGTCGATCCTGCGGGTAAGTTCGCCTACGTAACGAATGCCGCCTCGAACGACGTCTCCATGTACACCATCGACTCTACGACCGGGGCCTTAACATCTATGGGTTCGATTCCCGCCGGAACAGATCCTGTCTCCGTAGCTGTGGATCCTGCGGGCAAGTTCGCCTACGTGGCAAATTGGACGGCTTCTGACACTGACGGCAGCGTCTCGATGTACACCATCGACGCTGCGACGGGAGTCTTAACGCCCACAGGAACGATAGCTACGGAGCTATCTCCTACCTCGATAGCCATCCATCCATCCGGTAAGTTCGCCTATGTGACGAATTCCGGCTCGAACAGCGTCTCGATGTACAGCATTGACAGTGCCACAGGGACCTTGATGCTCATAGGGACAATAGGCACATGAAGGGGCCGGCTATAAGCAAGAAAAAAACGGGGAAGAGGGTGACGCTGTGAACCGCAACTTCACCAGCATTCTCGCGTTGATTTTGGTTGGCTTGGCTTTCGGGTTCCTGACGGGTTGCGGCAGCAGCAGCAGTTCGGGTACACCGCCTCCGCCTCCCATCATCGCGATCACGGCGACCAGCGGATCAGGACAAAAAGCAAACGTCGGTGACGCCTTTACCAACATGCTGGTAGTCACCGTGACATCCAACGGAACTGCGGCCAGCGGGGTAACGGTTACGTTCACGCCTGCTCCGGGACCAGCCGGTCAGAGCTGCACCCCCTCCGCCACCACTGCTACCACCGCCTCCGATGGCACCGTGTCGATCACATGCACTGCAAACTCGACGCCCGGCGCCTACTCAGTAACGGCCGCAGCGACGGGAGCCACAGCAACAGCCAGTTTCACCGAAGGCAACACAGCTCCCCGCGTGTTCGTGTTCTATGTGAACGGGCTGGAAAATAGCGCCTCCGAAGGACCGGTTTACTACGGGGTCGCAGGCGCGGTGGGCTTTGACTTAAGCGGCAATGTCCTCGGCGGCGAACAGGACTATAACGACGGGCAAAACGGCTTTACGACACCGGTCGACACGATCACAGCAACCGGCAGTTCGATGACGGTGAATCCAACCACCGGCACCGGGACACTCGTCCTTGATGTTTCGGCCAGCAACCCTAACGTCGGGGTGAACGGCATCGAGAAATTCGCCGTTCAGTTTATAAACGCAAGTCATGCGCTGATTACGCAATTTGATGGATCGGCAACTTCCAGCGGAAGCCTCGACCTGCAGACCGCAACGAGTGGTGTCGACGGCAATTTTGCCTTCACTCTCTCCGGGATAGACATCGCGGGCTTCCCGTTTGCATATGGAGGCGTGTTCTCGAACACCAGCGGCAGCACCCACGGCACGTACGACGAGAATGATTCCGGGAAGGTGCTCGTGGGGAATACTCTCACAGCGACGGACAACGGCGTCGGAGCGGATGTGTATGGGCGGGGCAGCATCACCGGCTTCACGGATCCCAACAACGGCAACGAACCCATCTCGCTCGTCTACTACATCGTTGGTCCAGAAGTATTACGCATCATCGATGTTGACGCCGACGATACGATGGCGGGTTCAGCCTACGGTCAGGGCAGCGCCACCTCCTTCGACAGCACAGTGCTGTCAACGGACGTATTCGGCATCCTGGACAACACGGAGGACGCCATATTTGCCGCAGCGGGGCAACTCGTTGCCGCTGGTACCGTCGTTGGAACGTTTAGCGCTACATTCACGGGTGAAGGCGATGACGACGAAGTGGGCACCGTCATGGCCACGGGTACCCCCGGCGGAGTCGCAGGCAACTACTCCTTTTCGAACACCGTGCTCGGTTATGGCAGCATGAAGGATATCACTGGGTTGGGATCCATTCACACGCTCGGGCTGTATGCGACCGATCCAAAACTCAACCTTCTGGATCCCAACAACACCACTGCGGCTAACCTGGGAGCCGCCCTTGTCCTCGATCTAGATGATTTCGCCCAGGGCACGGGAATCGTGGTTCCGCAAGGGACCATAGCGTCCGACGGATCGGATCTCAACCACAGCTACGGCTTCGGGGCGCAGGCCTTCGTCGACAACGGCAGCTTTCCTAGCGGGAACCCGGGCTGGGAGTTTGATTTCGTCGGGCAAGGAACGTTTGCGTCGCTTGTTTTCACGACCGGCGGGCCCCCAACTCCGGTAGATATCAGCGACCCCTACGCGTCCTTCGTACCGGGCACGCCGGATGAGTACACTGCCGTTCCGATCGCGGGAACTGCGGCCGCACCTGACGCTGCGGGGCGATACGCCTTCCCGTCGGCCACTCCATTTGCCGTCGGTCCCGTCGGGGGCGCTGACGGTCCAACCAAGGACTTCACCGTGGTCGTGTACGAAGCTGGTCCGGGACTGCTGTTCTCGATCGACGAGGACGAGAGCAGCGAGTGGCTGGGCACCTTCCAGGAAATGAGTGCCGGCCCGCTGAAGGCGATGCATGTGAAGAGAGGACCGCTAGTCAAGAGCCAATCGAAACCGAAACCCTAACCAGCCGGCAGTTCGGGGGGTGTCGGCAAACAGGGCACCATGTTTTTGGTCGCAAAATGACTTCTCGCTAATGCCCAGTTCGCTTGAGTCTAGCAATGCCGGGCGACCCACACAGCGGGAGTCAGGTCTGGAAGGCACCGAATCGGGAGATCAGCGAGCCCGTGGAGAAGCACCACTCGATTGCCTCAGTTCAGCTACTAGGGATTCAGTCCTGTCGTTGTCATCTTGGGCCTTCCTCATGGCTCAAAACACAGCATCTCAATGGTCATCACTTACATCCCCTCTCAAACCGGCTACGAAAATCCCGAACCAAAAGTCTGCCGCTATTTCCGCAAAGGCCGACGCTTTCGGCACTGCGACATTGGCTCAATCATCCACTTTCGATTCGGAAAATATTGTGATGCTGATGACGGCTCTTGATCGATCCGGAGCAGGAAATGTGATGTGGAGATGTCAGAGACGGTCGCCAGCCGCGTCAAAGTCGGCCGGTACTTAGGCGGGTGGTTGGCGGTATGTCCCGATCACGCTCAAAACTACTCTGGGAGCGCTATCGCTGAACAACAATCTCCTAGCCGATGACCAGACTCGAGCTACGGTTTGTTTTCCTGCAGCAAGATCACGTCAGAGGTGGAATCCTCCCGGATAAGGCCGATGGTCTTGCCGTCGGGAGACCATTGCATATCGAAGATCACGTGGGAGGTAAAATTTGTGAGCTTGCGTCCCGGGGAGCCATCAAGGGGTTGCAGCCAGACGTTGTCAACACCACTTTCCCGGATGGCATAAGTCAGTGCCTTTCCGTCAGGGTTAAACTGCCCGAAAAATCCAATGCGGGGATCGGCTTTAATGATGCGCGGTGCGCCGCCGGGCGAATCGAGGTTGATGAGCACGATTCGCGTTTCGGCCTTCAAGTTTTGCGGAGTCAAGGCGGTGCCTATCATTACAGCCAATGTTTTGCCATCCGGTGAGAGAGCAGGACGGGTGTTGGTAATAAAGGTCTGCGGGATGAGACTCCCCTGGACTAACTCGGGCCGGGCCGATCCGTCAGTCGGGACCCGCGAGATTTGACCTGCAGAGAAATTGGCAAAATAGACCCACTTTCCGTCCGGAGAACAGACCGGAAAGCGCGAATCCACGTCGGTCAGCTTCACAGGGTTCGAGCCGTCCGTGTTGACGCGCCAAAGATTTCTACTTTTCACATCGCCGTGAAATCTCCACGATAAGACCAGGTACTGTGTGCCGCAGGCGGACGGCTCGCGCGTTTGCGAGAGGGGATCGTTCAAAATCTCACCAGCATCGCTACCGTCGGCGCTGGTGCGCCACAGTCGCCCTGAATCGCCCACCAGAAGGGCGCCGTCGGCACTCCACCCAAAGTCTGTTATCTTCTGTCCTGCTGCCGCCGAATTTGGTCTAGTCTCCGTGCTGCCGGTCTGAGGGACGAGGTAGAGATTGTCCGTGAATTTCACTTGTACGGAGGCCAGCGTCTTGCCATCGGCGGACTCCGTGAGCGTCCAATAATCATTGGTGTCGCGAGTAATCGGTTGAAGAACAGTTTCCCGGTTAGCGAGGAAAGCAATCTGGGAGTGAGGAAAATTTGGTCCAGCCGCGAGGTAATTGACGAAGACTCCACTGCTATCGGGAGCCCACTTGATTTCGTTCACCACCTTGTCGGCAAAAGTCACGGCTCGCCGAATATGGCTGGTTTTGCAATCGAAAAATGCGACGCCTCCCAGCCCGTCCTCGACCGGGTACAAGCTGATAGCGATGAAGTTCCCGTCGGGAGACCAAGTCAGGTTTGTCGGAGGGGTATTTCCGATCTCGGGCGCGATGTACAGAACCTTTTCGTCGCTGCCGTCGAGGTTGGCGGACAGCAAGCGGTATTTCCCAACCTCAGGGTCGTTACCGCGAAGATAGGCTATGCGGCTGCCATCCGGGGAGAAAGTAATATCACTGTCCACGTCCTTAACAATAATCTGTGGCGTGCCGCCCAACACGGGGGCGCGATGGAGAAAAAACGTAGTTTCAAACACATCTTCCGCTTTGCGGAAGTACAGGTAATTTCCGTCGGGGGAGAATGCCAGATTGCTGTAGGACACGGGCGCGGGCGAAATGACCTGAGTATTGCTTCCTGTAGCGATATTCCGTAGCCAAAGACTTTGAAGGCCATTATCACTCAGCGTGCTCAGGATGTACTTCCCATCTGGTGAAACCGCAGCCATTCGAGCTCTACCAGAATTGGTGATCTGCGAGATTATGAAGTTCTGGAACGGCGCAGCGCGTCTGTGATGGAGCAATGAGTAGACACCAAATCCAGCAGCCGCAAGGATGGCCAGGCTTAGAAGTATCCCGAGTGCTGCTCCAAGTTTGTGCTTCTTGAAGACAACCACGGGGGTGCTGCTGGTTCCTTGGGCCGCGTCGAAAGGGTTGCTGACGCGAACAGACGCTGGAGGGCTTAGCGATGCGGCTGCCGTCACACTCTGGTGCGAGCTAGTTTCTGCAGCAACCGACGTTGGCCCGGAGCCGGAAGATGGGCGATGGCGGGAATCGAACTCTCGCTTCAAACGCTTCAGATCAGCTCGAAACTCGGCGGCGCTCTGGTAGCGAAGGTCACGGTCTTTCTCGAGCGCCTTACTGATAATTCGCTCCAGTTCGGAGGGAACATTGGGATTCAAACGTACCGGCGGCGTGGGATCGAAATCGAGAATGGCCCTGAACGTCAGTGCGTTGCTTTGTCCCGGGAAAGGGAGTGCGCCAGTAGACATTTCATAGAGCACGGCACCGAATGAGAAGAGATCGGTGCGTGCGTCCAGCGGTTTGGCCTCGGCCTGCTCGGGGGACATGTAGGCGACCGTGCCGATGGCCGAACCAGGAGTCGTCAGATGTTCTTCATGTTCGGTGACCGTGCGTGTCTGGTCGGTGGCGAATTGACCCGGAGCGATGACTACTTTCGCTAGGCCGAAATCTAGAATTTTGGCGTGTCCGCGCTTCGTCACGAATATGTTTGCCGGCTTGATGTCACGATGGACGATACCTTCCGAATGGGCGGCGTCGAGCCCATCGGAGATTTCGATAGCGAGAGAGAGGATCAGTTCCGTTTCCATCGGGCGACCGCCAATTCGGTGTTTCAGTGTCACGCCGTCCAGATACTCCATTACGATGAATGTCTTTCCGTCTTGCTCATCGATCTCGTGGATCGTGCAAATATTGGGGTGGTTCAAAGCAGAGGCGGCGTGAGCCTCGCGCTGAAAACGGGCAAGAGCCTGTGTGTCTCTGGCTACGTCATCAGGCAGGAATTTGAGGGCCACAAAGCGATGCAGCTTTATGTCTTCCGCCTTGTAGACCACTCCCATTCCACCGCCGCCCAATTTCTCGACGATGCGGTAATGCGAGATGGTTTGCCCGATCATTTGGGTTGAGATCTTAGGACTGCGGGCAGGGCAAGTCAATGAAGATGATTGAGGTTGGCGGCGACCAGGAGCGTCAGTTGGCGAAGCGGTTGGGAATGGACGGAGCCTACTTCCGGGTTCATCACTTCGCAGCAACTGGCATCACCGTTTCCGCTACTCGCGGCGGTTGGAGCTAAAACGCGAAAGATTGAAATCGCCACGGCGGTGATCGACATGAGGTATGAGAATCCTCACTACATGGTGGAGAATGCTGGCGCCGCGGATCTGATCTCCGGCGGCCGCCTGCAGTTGGGAATCAGCCGCGGTTCGCCCGAACAGGTCATCGATGGTTGGCGCTATTTTGGTTATCGCCCGATAAAAGGTGAGAGCGATGCAGACATGGGGCCGCGACACGCCGAAGAGTTTCTCGAACTTCTACGGGGGAAGGGCTTCGCGCAACCTACCCCGTGTCCAATGTTTCCGAATCCGCCGCTTTTGCGTCTTGAGCCAAACTCTTCAGCGTTGCGTGATCGGATTTGGTGGGGATCTGCCTCCAACGCGACAGCCGTATGGGCGGCGAAGCTGGGAATGAACCTACAGAGCTCAACCCTCAAATTCGATGAGACTGGCGAGGTGCTCCACGTCCAACAAGCCGCCAAAATTCGCGCCTTTCCGTTAGCGCAGCATTTTCTCGTGCTCAATGACCGCGATCGTGGGTATTTCGGAAGTGCCCGAGGTGAGTGCCATCCCGCGCAATTATAGCCTGCGCGGAAAGTGGCAAGCGGATACGACGAGCCCGCAGTTGGTCGGGCAACCGAGAAGGTCTTGGAGGCATGAGTAACGATCTCCTCGAACCCGCTTGTGCTCTATTTCAACTTCCAGTTTGCTCGTAATCGGACCGGAATCCGGAGATGCCCAATCAAGGTCATGAGCGCTATCAACCCCGCCACCAATTGCCGTGCTTTCGACAACACGTTGGCTCAGGCGGTCGTCGGCGCGGAAAGAAGTATGGGATCTGCGAATCTTCCGCCCCTATTTTTTCAGGTCAGACGTGAAGTTGGTTACGACGGTGACGGCGTCGCTTACTTGCTGTGAAACGCGATAGAGCAGGATTTTCTTGCCGTCGGGGCTGAGCTGGAACAGCGGCGCGGGCGAGGACCAGCTGCCGCTGCTAACTTCGACTTGCGGGGCACCAAATTGCAAGGCGCCCGCTACTTCTTTCACCGGCACAGAGTAAATCGAGTTCGCGCCGTCTACATAGTAAAGTTCCTTGCCGTCGTGGCTCCAACCTACCCTGTATACCCCGTTTGACGAAGCCTGCCACTTGCCCGACCCACCCTTGAAGGCAGTGACATAGGCCTGGACCGACCCGGATTCATTCGACACATACGCCAGCCATCGCCCATCCGGTGAAAGCTTGGGGTCGGCTCGCAACGTGTTCGGCGTGGATGGTAGAACCTGGAAGGGCTTGCGATCCCCTTCCAGCGGCAACGCCCAAATATCCTGCGCTCCCGGCAAACCCCGGTCGTAGAGGATGTACTTGCCGTCGCGGGACCAGTCTCTGGGATCCAGGAGCTGATTGTCGTTGAGCAGTTCTTCCTCCACGCCGCCGCCGTCGGAAGGCTTGCGGAAAAGCTGGTACTTGCCGTTCCGGTTGGAGGTGTAAACGATCCATTTGCCGTCGGGCGACCACCGCGGGCCGTTGTTGTAAACCGGGCCAAACGTGAGCCTGGTTCGCGTTCCTCGCGCCACGTCGAGCACCCATACATCGCTTACACCATTGTTGAGCTGCATCGCGATGCGGTCACCCTCAGGCGAGAGACTGAAGTCGTTCACCTCCGGTAGCCCTGTGGCGATCATGGACAGCTTTTTCGTGGCGCGGTCCATCCACAGCAGTTCCTCGGTGCCGTAACCACCGCCTCCCGCACCGTAGACGAGCAGCCCGCCGTTCGTTGCGGAGACGTCCATGTGCCAGGTCGTGGAATCGTTGGCCACGTCCTTCGCCAGTGTTTGCGGCTCGCCGCTCAACATGCCACTCGACGGATTGAACGGCTGCGCCAGCAACTGCTCGTTGCGTGCGAACAGCAGATAACCGTCGGCATAAATGGCATTCGACTTCGACTTGAACAAAGGTTTATTCACCCTGCCATCGGCCGAAGCGTAATAAACCGTGTCATTTCCCGATTTCGCGGAATCGTGATTGATCGCGAGATAAAGAAAGTGATTGCCGTCGGGAAGAAAGAACGGCCAGCGATGCGATGTGTGCTGTGCCGCGTCAAGCGTCGTGACAGCCGTGGGGGTGCCGCCATTCACGCTGATGCGATAAAGCCGGTCCTGGGTCGCAGGCGAATAGACGATTACGCCATTCGCGCCCCATGTTCCCCCGCGCCCAAAAGGCGCGTCGGCGATCACCTGTGCGGACCCGCCCGAAATCTCCACGACCTTCATCTTTCCTTCAGCGAAGAACGCGATCGACCTGCTATCAAACGACCAGAAAGGAAAGATCCCGCCCTCTGTATCGGGGAGTTGGCGCGAGTCAAGGGAATTGGCTGGACGCAACCAGATCGTGGTCTTTCCATCGGCGCCGGCAGCGGCGAACGCGATCATCGCACCGTCGGGCGAAAAGACGGGTGGCCCGGCGGTGTCCCCGGCCAGATTGATATGACTTTTCAGCGGTGGGTTGATGACGCTGCGGATCGACGGCGCGGGCTGCTGTTGGCGAAGAAAAGTTGCACCGACTGCGCCCAGTACGAGCGCCGCGACTACGGCGGCGACCCAGCCGAACAGACGCTTTCCAGGAGTAAACGGCGCCGCAGCGGCAAGCGAAGGTTTGTCAGCCGCTTTTTCTGTTGCGGCCCATTGCAGTTCCAGTTTGATGTCCTGCGCCGACTGGAAGCGCTCCTCGGGATTCTTCCGCAAGCATGTACTCACTACGTGCTCAAACGCCGGTGGAGTGGAAGGCTTGAGAACACTAACAGGCTCCGGCTCGGATTCCAGAATCGCCGAAGCTAGAGAAATCTGGCTCTTGCCTTGAAAAGGCCGCTTACCGGTGGCCATCTCATACAGCACCGCTCCGAAAGCGAAAATGTCAGAACGCGCATCGGCCTCTTTCCCTTCGATCTGCTCCGGAGACATGTACTGAATCGTGCCGACGATGCTGCCCGCCGTCGTCAGCGGAGTCAACGGGCTTGGCCCGCTCAACGTGGCTGCTGCCGTAAACGAAGGAGGCGCCGTGCCAGAGCCCGGAGCCGCAGCCTGAGCACCCAGTGGTTTCGCCAGCCCGAAGTCCATTAACTTTGCTCCGCCCTGGGTCAGCATGATGTTTCCCGGTTTCAGGTCGCGGTGGACAATGCCGCTGCGGTGCGCGACTGCCAAAGCTTCGGCCACGGCGATTCCGATCTTCAAGACATCGGCCAGCGGTATGGCGCCTTTGCGCAGCCGTTCGGCCAGAGTTTCACCCTCCAGAAACTCCATCACCAGGTAATCGGTTCCATTTTGCGAACCGATGTCATAGAGATGGCAGATGTTCGGATGGTTCAGGGAGGAAATAGCCCTGGCCTCCCGTTCCATGCGCTGCTTCAATTCCGGCGAAGACGAAAGATCAGAGGCAAGAACCTTGATTGCGACAACACGGTCGAGACGTGTGTCCATGGCGCGATACACTTCGCCCATGCCGCCCGCGCCTAGCGGAGACTGGATTTCATAAGGACCGAGCTTTGTGCCAGAGGTTAGAGCCATCCGAGGCGCAATTATAGCCTGTGCATCGTGTTAAGTTTTGCAATCCGGAGGATGTGAGGCTCTTGCATAAACCGCCCAAACAATCATTTGCGATTCGGAAAGCTACACTTGCGGATTGCGCTGCGATCCTTGAATGTCTTCTGACAGCCTTCGCCCCATATCGGGAGAGCTATACGCCCGAGGCGTTCTTGGATACTGTTTTGACCCCGGATACTCTTCGCAGTCGCCTATCGGAGATGTCCGTCCTCGTGGCGATCAGCGCCTCTGGAGAAATTGTTGGGACCATCGCTTACAAGGTTTCGGAGGGCGGTGAAGGACATCTTCGAGGCATGGCTGTGCGCCCAGGATGGCATGGATCGGGTTTGAGCACTTCTCTCCTTGCAACAGCGGAAGACGAACTCGCGAAGGCAGAATGCAAGACAATCACTCTCGACACAACCGAGCCCCTGCGCAGGGCTATTCGTTTTTATGAGCAGAATGGATATCGACCAACGGGGAAGGTGGGACATTTCTTCGGGATGACTCTCATTGAATTCAGCAAGCCTGTCGTCCGTTAAGAGAAGTCAATTTCGACCCGTTTGAGCGCAGTACGCTCCAACTACTCGGGTAGATGAGCAGATCACGAGCCTAAACCCACTGCGGCCGCACGCCATCGGCGTGATGCGCGGCAATACGGGCATTATTCGAGCGGGCGTTGGCCCAATAAACTTGACCTCAATGTGCATTGAGCAAGCCAAGTTCCGAGGGACCGCTGCGTAATGGAGAGATTTTGCCGTTTCGATAGGGCAAATGTGCTCGGTTTCCTTTAGGAATTCCGAAGTCGCCCAGAAAGCAACGCCTCAACTTAAACAAAATAAAGAATGGTATGGCTCGTGCACTAGTAGTCAGTAGAGCCAAGGCTGGGAGGCAGTCATGCTCAACGTGACCATTGCAAACATAGGTGAATTAGCTGTCGTTAGTTGCGAAGGCAGAATTGTGCAGAGAGAATCCACCTACAAGTTACGCGAAGCCGTGACCTCGCAAACAGATGCCCGGATTGTTGTCCTTGAACTTTCCGAGGTGCGGGCCATCGGAGGAGGCGGTCTCGGCATGCTCGTGCTTCTGCAACGGTGGTCGCAGGAACATAATATCCGGCTCCTGCTGTTCCATCCGTCAACGTCAGTCCTGAGTAGACTAAAACATGCCAGATCAATTGCAGAGTTATACATCGCTTCGAGCGAAGAGATCAGGGCTATTCTGGCGTATGCTAACAGCCGACGTTCGCTTGCCGCTTAAGCCGCGAAACTTATTTCAGTCCACGCACTTCGTCATTGCCAAGGTATCTAAGGCGTACCATTGAGCATGTCCCGAATGAATCCCGATATCTTGCACTCGATCCATCTGATCTCTCGCTACCCGCCGACATTCTTCTGAGGCAAGTGCCCGAAGACGAAGAAGAAGAACGCCACGGTGGGAACCAAGATGACGATGGTGATGAAGGCTACACGGAGTGAGTGCTTTCAAACGCCTGCCATACAGCTCAAGTTCGAGGACAAAACGTCTCCGGTATGGACTTCGCCGGAGGGTTTCCCTTCACAGGCCCCTGGGGCACGGTCGCGAGTGCGAATATCACGCCGATCCATCTGGAATCTCGTACTACGACGAGGCTCTTTTCTTGAACGTGATGCGCAGCGGACTGGTCAGAGGCCGCAAGCCAAGCCCGCTCATGCCCGTGATCGTTTACAAGAATCTAACCGATGACGAGCTGGACTGGGTCCATTATCTTGCTGTACCAGCATTTCGCACGATTGCGCAGCATGAGCAACGCCAAGTCGAGCTTTTCGTCGAGATTGGTGCGCTAGAGATATCGAGCTGATGCAAAACATGACGAACGGCGTCTGATGCAAGGGCGAGCCATCGATTATGCGGGCCACTCTGGTTTCTTAAGGAGCAAAGGCCCGCCCATTCGCTCGCCGAGTTCTCGATTGTTGCGTTATGACTATTTAGGGTGATGTTTGATGCAGTGCGCGAGCATATCTCCTTGAATCGCGGAGGCTGCTGTTGCCCCCTGTGGAGTGATGCCTGTTTGGATGCCTTCAGCGCCGGTGCATCCTGAAAGTCGCGTCAACGTCCATGGCGAAGTCACCTGCGAGAAAAATAAGTATGCCTGGGCGGCCGATGGATTGAGGCCGTTATCGCAAACCCAGCCTGCCAAAGAAGTATTCGGATAGGTGAACGTTGCGGATGGCTGGACCAGACTCTGCGCTGCCCAGCTTGCATTTTCCGCTTCCGATGACCCGCTGGAAGGTAAGCACTGCTGTCCTGTCCAACTCGTGAGCGAATTTATCTCTCCTCCGACATACAGTGGACTATCGTTAAAAGCCGCCCCATTTGTGGGCACGACGGTTACCGGCGGGGCTTTTGGCACAGCGCAACCTTGAACAAGGTTTGAAAACACCGGTCCGACCGACATCTCTACGTTGTCGAACTCGGAGTCTAGCCCGTACCAAGCCAAGGCATAACCCATGATGCTCGAACCCGCTGAAACGCCTTCAGCACAGTATGGCGTGTTACTGGCGGGCGTGTAAAAGTAATTCAGCATCGTCGCTGGTCGACACGCCGCCGTTAAGATATCCGCCGCCCCTCCCTCCCAGTCGGACGAAAATGCAAACTGTGCAACTCCAAACCCAGACTTCTCATACGTGTTCAGTTCCCCGGTACCGCCTGGAAGGGTATCGCCTGAACCATTCAAGAAAACGATGGTACCGGCCGTCCCAGGATATGTTCCAAATGTCACCCCGATGTCGGGAACTTCCGGGCACGATACGGTGGCCGAATAACAGCTCACTTTGGATGCATAGCCCTGCGTGCAAGTGGTCGGACTGATATTTCAGAGGGTACCTAGTGAAAGCTGAGCGTTCACAATCAAAGATACTGAAGCGCTCACTGCACCCGATGCAACTTCGATTGAAGTGGTTCCAGTCGTCAACGGCGTCGCAAGCCCCGCGCTTCCAGCCGAGTTGCTGATGCTTGCAACCGTCGCTACGGTCGAACTCCAATACCCCGACGTGGTGATATTTTGTGTGCTGCCATCGGTGTAAGTGCCTGTCGCAGTAAATTGCAAGCTGCTACCAAGCGGGACGGAAGCGTTTGCCGGCGAGATCGCGATCGAGACGAGCGTCGGGGTTGAGATTGTGATTGTGGTAGAAGAGGTGATAGATGCTGAAGTAGCAGTGATAGTAGCCGTACCGAGCCCAGAGCTGGTGGCAAGACCGTAGCTGCCCTGGCTGTTGCTGATGATCGCCACCGTAGCGTCAGAGGAACTCCACGTTACAGTTGAAGTGACATCCTGGCTGCTGCCGTCCGTGTAGGTTCCTGTCGCAGTGAACGGTTGCGTAGTGCCCAGAGCAATCGTCGGGGTCTGCGGGGTGATTGCAATCGATACCAGCGCTGCCGGATTAACCACCAGCACCGCTGAAGCACTTACCCCTCCCGAACTGATCCCGATGGTCGTCGTCCCAATTGCCAACGCACTGCCCAGCCCCGCGGTTCCCGCTGAGTTGCTGATGGTTGCGACCGCAGCCGCCGTCGAACTCCAGTGTCCGGATTGCGTTACATCTTGGGTCGTGCCATCCGCGAACGTTCCTGTCGCCGTGAATTGCTGTGTGACCCCTGCCGGAATCGTTGCTGTCGACGGATTGATCGTGATGGAGACCAGCGCCGTGGGCGTCACCGTCAAAATCGTGGAACCGCTGAGATTGCCCACAGTGGCGGAAATCGTAGCTGTGCCCACGCCGATGCTGGTCGCTAGCCCTGTGTTATCGATTGTCGCCGTCGACGGCGTATCTGACGACCAGGTAGCGGCACTCGTCAGATTCTGCGTGCTGCCATCCGTATAAATTCCGATCGCAGCGAACTGCTGCGTCGTGCCCAGTGCGAGTAATGGGGTTGCCGGCGTAATGTATAAAGACACTAGGCTGGCGGAGGTGACCGTCAGCGACGTTGTACCGCTCAGCGTCCCTGAAGTCGCCGAGATATTTGCTATCCCTTGTCCCACACTGCTGGCCACGCCCTGCGAACCAGTTGTTTTGCTGATCGTGGCTACTGATGGCGAATCCGAACTCCATTGCACTGTGCCGGTAATGTTCTGGGTGCTGCCATCTGTATAGGTGCCGGTGGCAGTGAACGGCTGCGGGGTGCCCAGAGGAATCGTAGATATCGCGGGCGTTACCGCTATAGAAACCAGAGCTGCCGGAGTGACAGCTAGCGTCGTAGAACCGCTGATCAATCCGGAGGTGGCGGTAACAGTGTTATTTCCAATGCCAACGCTGCTAGCCAGACCTTGCCCATTCACCGTGGCGATAGCCCCGTTCGCTGTGCTCCAAGCGGCGGAGTTGGTGAGGTCAAGAGTGCTCCCATCGCTATACGTTCCCGTCGCCAGGAATTGCTGCGTAGTGCCGAGTGCAAACGATGCATTGGCTGGGGTTATCGCTATCGACACCAGCACGGGTTGTCCCACATTCAGCGCGGCCGATCCGCTGATCGAACCGGAAGTCCCCGTAATGGTGGCTGTGCCGATGCCGACTCCTGTGGCCGAACCACCGGTAGTGATGGTGGCGACTGTGCTCCGTGACGAACTCCAGCTTATTGTGCTGGTCAGGTTCTGCGTGCTCCCGTCGCTGTAGGTTCCAGTGGCCGCGAACTGTTGACTCATTCCTTGCGCTATCGAAGCACTTCCAGGACTGATCGCGATCGAAGTTAATATCGGCGGCATAACCGCTAATGCGGCAGTGCCGCTGATCGTTCCCGATTTGGCCTTGATGGTGGCGCTGCCCTGGGCGACGGCGGCGGCCAAACCGCCACTGCTCACCGTTGCCACCGAAGTGTTGGACGTCCATGTTGCCCTGCTGGTCAGGTTTTGCGTCGTACCATTGCTATAGATACCAGTGGCGGTGAACGTTTGTGTGTAACCTGCAGCAACAGACGCCGTAATGGGGGTGACAGAAATCGAAGTAAGTACCGACGCTGATATCGTCAGTATTGCCGAGCCGCTGATCGTCCCCGAGGCGGCCTTGATGGTGGCTTTACCTTTGCCAGACTGGTTGCCAACCCACCGCTGCTCACGGTCGCTGCCGCCGGGTTCGATGAACTCCACGTAGCGGAGCTGGTCAGGTTCTGGGTACTCCCGTCACTATATGTCCCCGTCGCATTGAACTGTTGCGTGTAGCCTGCAATGACCGATGCTGCGGTTGGAGTGACGGCGATTGAGGTCAAGATAGGTGATGTACCGGTGCCGCTCAAGCTCACTAGTTGAGGGCTGGAACCACCGGTGTCGACGACGGAAAGTGTGCCAGACAGAGTCCCCTGTATGTTCGGGCTAAATGTTATCGATATCGTGCAACTGGCAGCCGCAGCCAGCTGCGCGGGGCTTACCGGACAGTTATTAGTCTCCGCAAAGTCAGACAGGTTAGT
This sequence comes from uncultured Acidobacteriaceae bacterium, assembly GCA_963846215.1. Lineage (GTDB taxonomy): Bacteria > Acidobacteriota > Terriglobia > Terriglobales > Acidobacteriaceae > Sulfotelmatobacter. Next base: position 23,068 of record CAWJVC010000009.1, read on the forward strand.
AGAAATGCCGGCGATGGTGATAGCAGAAGTCTGTCCGTTTTTTAAAGTTACTTTGTGAACCGCGCTAGATGTCCCTTGAGCTTGATTGCCGAATGCGATGCTAGTTGGTTTGACAGTCACAGACTGGGAGAATGCTGGAAAAAAGCTAAGGGTGGCGAAACAAGCAACCAGCAAAGACTGATAAGCAGAGTGTCTGAGCATAACCCGCATAAACTCCTGCGCATTGCGTATGGCCCAGTGAAATCGAAACTTCACTTAATCTTTGAGGAAGGTACGACCCTATGGTCTCAAGGCATCCTTGTAAATAGCTCCTAAGTGCCGCCGCACGGCGCTATCGTGGGACACATAACAATTATTTAATACCGCACCTTGTTAACCTCCGCGAGTAAGACGATCCAAGTCGTAGCACATTATTTGTCCGTGGCAATCGATCCGCGCGTGACCAGCTTCAGCCCGCGACCCAACGATCTTTCCGACGATGCCAGACCGGGTTGACACTCCCATCTTGACCATCACGAGGCGGATAAATGCCTTGACCGTGTTGGGACTGATGTCCATGTGTTGAGCGATCTCTTTGCTCGTAAGACCCTCCAGGAGACACGTTATTGTTTCCTGCTCGCGCGCTGTCAGTCGAAAGCGCTCCGCAATTTCCTGGATCACAACTCGCTCATTGACCTTCCGTTCAAGTAACAGTATGAATGACTCTGGTGCAATCGAAGCGCTCAGAGGATAGTGCGCCTTCCGCCCCGTGAGATCAATTGGAAAAGAACGACAGATATATGTTCGGCGAGATGAACGGAACTCGCCTGACACTTTCGGCGGTCGCCCCCTATGGACGAGTGCAGCGCGCACTTTGTCTGTGAGCCAGAGTTCGGGATGAGCAATGCTCTCAGCTTGCTCCGGAAATGCGAGGATCCGGAGCGCCTCGGAATTGGCGGCTACAACATGCGAGGATGGGCCAACGACGATCAAGCCGGGATGACAAGCGACCGCACTCGTTTCTCTTCTCCTTTCGAGCATCGCTTAGGAATGCTCCTTCAATTCGCAAAAGTGTAAGTGCTCAATCTTCCATTCGCCGCTTTGTTTAACCCACACCTCAGTTGCATATAGCCGCTCTATTTCTGGCTTGCTATCGCCCTGGACTGTCACCGCTAAGGTTTCAGTCACCAGGGCAATGGAGCCAAGCAGGCGGAAATTCTCATGCTCTACCGAATATGTGGCGTTCATGTCAGGAACTTTCCGGCGCCGGATTCCTGCTAGTTGATCAGCCCTCGTTTCTTCCCCAGTTTCATCGGCGACAGTGAAATCTTCGAGTTCGATTTGCGCTAACGCATCGGCGTCACCCTTGTAATAGGCGGTGAGCATCTCGTGTTCTCGACCGCGAATCGTTTTCTCTTCAGTTTCTTTGACTTGCAAACTCGCCACTATCTCAACCGCCAGTAACACAACCACAAGTTTTAATAAGAGGTTCATTCGATGTTTTAGCCTCGAGAGTCAAGACTGCCATTGTGTACATTTTTCAAATTGCATCTTCCACGCATACGTGTTCGACCAAATCGAAATGTTATTGCTTTAGTGCGATCCCTGTTGTGTCGGTTCCAGTGCGCTCATCGTGGTACGAATATTTCAAGCTTTTCCCATCCGGCAACAGTTCATAGCGCGCGTGACCGACGATTTTCCCATCCCGGGTATCGGTCTGTTCAAACGTCTGTGAGTCAATTCGCTTGAGCGAGACCATGGTGTGCCCGGGATCCTTTTCCATGGGATATTCTTTTCCGTCAAACTTTGCGTCCCAGCCCTCACCCGTCGTAAAGCTCATCTTCATTCCGTTCGACGTTTCTTGCAGGGTCACCGTCAGCCCGTTGTCGGACACACTCTCGATTTTTGTCTGGCGCCATTCTCCTGACAAAGCATGGGACCCGGCTGGTGCCTGTCCTACTCGGGTATACACGTCGGTTTCGTGTTGGGCTTCCGAGCTCGCTTCCGGATAGTAAGTACTGTCGTCGGTCAACGTGTTGCCGTCGGGCGACACCACGTATTTATCTTCGGACGTAGTTCTTCCCTTCAGCTTGTATGTCACTTCGACCGTGTGTGGATCCACAATGCGGACGTTCGCCGTATCAGCGTAGTGGGAACCAGCCACGGGATGGTCCTGACCATCCGCCTCGACATCAGTTTTAGTTTCGACGCACGACAGGCACCTGAATCGTCCGTCAGCAAGAAGATAGCTATCAGGTCTCTGCGGAAGCTGAACGGAATCGAGCTTCACACGCCAGACGCCGTCAAAGGGACCTTGGGCGTGAATAGATATCGGGAGCAATAACATGGCCGAGGTAAAAGCGATCTGTGCCGCAAAACGTTGCGCTGTTTTCATGATGTTCTCCAGAGAGATTTGTTTACGAACTGATCGGTACGCATACAAAGTTAGAAGTGTTCAATTGCAATAAGTCCGAAGGGTTAACGGGACGCCCTGCGGTCCGGGAACGCCGATGGGTCCTGGCGCGCCCGCGGCTCCGGTCGCGCCAGTTGCACCCGTCGGTCCAGCCGGACTTTGTGGTCCGGTTGTGCCCGTCAAGCCGTGCTCGCCTGACGGACCCGCAACGCCTTGCTGCGCGAGCACTCCCCATTGCGTCGGCGCAGTGTCAGGCTCGTTGCCGGTATTGTTGGCGATCAGCGAGATGTAGCTCGATCCGCCATAGAAAATCGCATCGCCCAAGTTGTAGGTTGAAGCCTGCTGCCAAGTTCCCTGAAAGGTCAGCGGAGGTCCTTGCGGATCAATCGCTCCCGCCGCGCTGGTTGCGCCTTGCTGTCCAGCTGCCCCATGGCTCACATCGAACGTCAACGAACTTGTGGAACTGTTCTTAGTGGTGACAAATGTTGTACACCCAAAGACGATCAAAGGTTGCCGTTCTTGACTGTGGGTGTGTCCACCGCGGAAGTCGCCTTAGACTTTCGCCGATCCTCGAGAACGAGACAAACAAGCAGGACCATGGCTGCAGAGCTGACCAGAAAGGCGATGGATACCATCCATAGAATTTCGTGCCGCCATAACTGGAACAGAAAGGCGCGATTCACAAGCCTTTCGAGCGACGAGCCGCCCAGCGCCTCTGACTCTGGACTCAAAGAGAGAGATGTCCTGTAACCCGCGCAGGTCAGCCATGCTGCAAGGCTTATCATCGAAATCATCTGAGTCCGACTCCTCTCGTCAGTTCTAGGAACACGAGATTTCCGGGCACGTCACGAAAAGTCTTGGAAGCGTGCGATTCGTGAATGCCCGTTGCCAGCTTTAATACTTGACCTTCGTCGCGATATTTCAGCCACCAATCCATGCAGGATTCCATGTAGCCAATGTCATGATGGTTGGGAGCAAAGTTCGCAATCAACAACTGACCGCCGTGGCTGAGCATCGAGAAAGGGAAGCTGTCAAAGCGCTCGCGATGTTGTCTTCCAGGTAGTCGTAGAGCCCGGCGGCGTAGATGAAGTCCAAGTCTTCGAAGGCGACCTTTCCGGATAAAAGCGAACGCACAGAACCACAGATCGGCTTGATTCCATCGGGACCTTGTTCCCGCTCTACTATTTCAAGACTCATTTGATCTTGATCGAGCGCGTAAAAGTCACAAAAACGCCCCTGTTGAACAGCGAGGGAATGCTGTGCCTCGCGCAAGTGGCCGCAGGCGACGGCAAGGACACGCGCACTCGAATGTCGTTGACCCAACTCATCAAGTCGGGCGGTTAAAAGATCCCGGCGAGCGCGAACGCTGCGCCCGCTAGCCCCGGGAACTCATTTTGAAAATAAATTTTCTTACCCAGATCTGATATGTCGCCTGACAGCGGAACTGCACCGTAGAGCAGATCTAACAGTCGCAGCGTCGCCAGCATACCCGCGAGGTTTGTAAAATGCGCGCGAGGTTAACGGACCTTCGTGGATTTTGTCGCTCAGCGGGTGTTCTATAAACTGCTTAACGTAGGCGCGCCATTCTGTTTCGGACGATGAAAAGTCTTAGTTTGTTCAATCCTGCAACCAGAGTCTTGACAGCTCGGGCAACATCGCCTTGAGCAAATCGACGCTCCGTATCTGGAATAGGAATTCCGCATCGACTGATAAAGAAACTGTTTCTGTCATGTGTTAAGCTCCCACTAAATTGCTACGGAGTTTTTCGAACTCATTTGTGACTGTCTGTTCTACGGTTGGAGGTTCCAGGCCCCAATGAATCAGAGGACGCCAACGCTCGTGAAGCCCGCGCCGAAGCTGGCAATAAGAACGGAATCGTGTCTTCGGAGCAGCCCCGCCTGGTAACGTTCAGATAGGCAAACAGGAATAGTGGCAGCGCACGTATTGCCGTAATGCCCAATGTTGCATCCGACCGCTGAATCTGGGATTCCAAGCTTCCTGGCAACTGCGTCGATGATTCGCTTGTTGGCTTGATGCGGAATAAGGCAGGCGACGTCGGTAGTGGAGAGATTGTTCCGGCGCATAAGTTCTGCGCTTACATCGCTCATTCCGTCCACCGCAGCCTTGAAGACCGACTTCCCGTCCTGCACTAGAGTATGTTCACGTTTCGCCACGGTATCTGAGCTAGCAGGACGGAGGCTACCCCCAGCCGGCATGTATAAGAATTCTTCTCCACGCCCATCCATCCGACACTCAAAATCGAGCAGGCCTATGCCGTGCTCTTGTGCTCGCTCCAGTAGAACCACGCCGGCCGCGTCCCCGAACAGAACTGAAGTTTTAGGATCTTCGTAGTTGGTTATGGAAGTCATCTTATCCGCGCCACATAGCAGAACTCGGCAAACCGAGCCCGATTCAATCAGTCGAGAAGCGACGACGAGACCATAAACGAATCCCGAGCAGGCTGCCGACAAGTCAAAACCCCAAGCATTGGTCGCGTTAATCTTCCGCTGGACGATCGCTGCCGTGCATGGAAACACGCGGTCGGGCGTAATGGTCGCCACAATGATGCAGTCAACACTTTGGCTGTGTATCCGGGCTCGCTCCAGGCATTCCAGAGCTGCCGGGACGATCAGGTCTGATGTGGCTCCGGATAGCTGCACATGCCGTCGCGTAATGCCGGTCCGAGACAGAATCCATTCTCTGCTGACTCCTAGGGATCTTTCGAACCGGTCGTTCTCGTAGATGTCCGGAGGGGCATAGTGTGCCAGGGAAGAGATGGTCGCATGGCTTTTGCGCTGTACCAGTTGTCCCCCTAAGTTGCTATGTGCGGTCATGATTGTCCATTTGGATCCCCTCATACCTGAACAGAATTCTTCAGGTTTTGGGGATTCACCTGTGAGCTAAATCCGCTGGGGGAATTGCGGCTGGGACAGAATGCCGATGCGCATGGAGACTGTCAATGATTCCAATATCCTGAAAACATCCTTCGGCAAAAGATGATTTATCAATAAGTTAGTGGCGTGTGTTCCCGTCTCGTGCGTTCGAGCTAAGCGATTAACCCGATAGACACAATGGACGGTTTAGCTGAATGCTGAAGCTGGGTAAAAGCTGTGGGAAATAACAGTTCAAAGCAGATCGTTCGCTTTGGGGTTTTCCACATGGAATTGCCGGGTGGAGACTTGAAGCGCAACGGCGTTTCCCTCAAAGTGCAGGCGCAGCCTCAGACTGTACTTCTCGCACTGCTGGAACGGCCCGGCGAAACGATAACCCGCGAAGAACTCCGAGCCCGCCTCTGGCCTGACGACATCTACGTCAACTTCGAGCAAAACCTTAATCGAGCCGTAAACAAGCTCCGAGAAGTCCTCGGCGACAGTGCAGAAAATCCTCGTTTCATTCAGACTGTCCCGCGAAAAGGGTACCGGTTCATCGCTCCGGTCGAGAAGATTCCAGTCGCTGCAGAACTTCAGAATGCGGCTCCTACTCAGAAAGGCGATGTGACAAGGTACTCGAAGTCTGAAAATCCGGTCGGCGTAGCTGCAACTCCCGACGATCACAAGAAGGAGGAACCCCCTCGCACATCTCTGCGTCAAGGCCGCGTTTCGATTCCTGGAAGTTGGGTCGCAGTCGGGGTGAGCGTTGCCTTTATCTTTGTTCTAGCGGCAAGCTTCGCTTCGAAAGCAGGTCACAGTTCGAAAAGAGATGAGAATCAGCGTTCCGTTTCCATAGCCATCCTCCCGTTTCGTAGTGCCGGCGATGAGGATCCAAGCCTAACCTTCCTGAGCGACGCATTGCCCAACGAAGTTGCCACGGGTTTGAGCCGGCATGCATTCGTTGCAGTCAGACCGCTCTCTCGAAGTCGAGCATATTCCGACCAGGATATCGAAAAGGCTGCCGGCGATTTACATGCCGAGATTGTCATCGCGGGGGAGTATCTGAAGGCTGGTGGCACGATTCAAGTGAGTCTCGAAGCAGTCGAGGCGGCGGAAAATAGAGTGTTGTGGCGGGATAGCATACAGATCCCGATGGGCGACTGGATCGCCATGCAGGATAGGATTAGTTCCACACTTTGGAGCGGTCTGCTACCTGCGTTGGGTATACCGGCCGGCCCTCAGCAGGATTCAGCAGCCCCAGTCAATCTTGCGGCTTACGCATTGTATCTGCAAAGCCTCGCCTTACCGCACGACGGCCCCGGAAATGTCGAAGCCATCGCAATGCTGCGCAAATCGATTGGACTGGAAAAATCCTACGCACCGACTTGGCAAGCTCTGGGAGCGCGCTATCACTTCGAGTACGACTATGCTCACGGCGGTTCGACCGCGTGGGACGAAGCCGAACGGGCCTACGAGCAGGCTCTGAGTCTAGATCCTGAATTGATCTCAGCCTCCGCAAGTTTAGTGATGATGCGAACGGAAGAAGGAAGACTGCCGGCCGCTTACGTACAAGCCCACAAATTCCTCGAACGCCGGCCGGATAGCGGCGTGGCACATTTTGCTATGAGTTACGTGCTCCGTTATGCCGGATTGTTGAAGCAATCCGCTCGCGAGTGCGAACTGGCTCGCGCGGCCGACCCGTTGGACACGATGCTCCGAACTTGCTCGCAAACGTTCATACGTCTCGGTCAGTATTCACGCGCTGAATCGTTCATCCAACTCGATGGATCTTCGGATTGGGCGCAAGGCATGTTACTTCAAGTTCTGATTCGCAACTCGCAGCGGGGGCAGGATATCTCCCAAATCCGTCCGATTCCTGAAATGGCGGCGCCCTTGATTCGCGCATGCTACCTGCATCACCCCAAATCGGAGTTGCTGGAACTGAAGCGCCAAGAAGAGGAGTTTCCCACACAGGATCCGGAGGGAACATACCACGTTGGTATCGTCGAGACCTTCTGTGGCTTTTATGAAGATGGACTTAAGTGGTTGCTTGAGGCGACGTCAAAGAATTACTGCCTGGCGGAGGACTTGGAAACGGATCCGATTCTTAATCGGTTGCACACCTTGGAAAGGTTCAGCGAACTGCGTATCTCTGCCGAGCAATGCCGTAGCCGATTTATGCAGCATGTGAATTAATGTGTGATAAAGGTGCTGCAGCGTAATACTATAAGATATATGTAGTTATATATATCATCTGTAAGCTATAATAAATGGTAAAATCGTGCTTCGAAAAGAAAGAAGGTAGGCCTGTTTCAAGCTAGGCGCGCTGGCAAAAATACGAAACGAACCCAAGAAGTCCTTTAATTACAGCAAGAACAAGAAACTGCGGTAATGAGGAGGGCTCGCTCTTGCGAATGGACTCGAGAAGAAACCAAAAGCCAACAGGAGCGACGATTACGCACGGATTGTCAGGGATCCGAAAGTTGGAAAATCTTCACTCTGTTCGTCATCGACCACCACATCAAGCTTGTGCGCAAATTGTATGCCAGATTCCAGCCGATAATCGGATTCGGAATGCCAGAGTCTGACTTGCGGCCGATCAGTCGTTCTTCGCTAACCTACGGTCTGCCCGCTATAGGTGCACGGGTCTCTGTCGCAGCAGTCGTTCGAAGAGGCGCGGCCTCGATCGGGAAGGATAAGGCGGCTGAACTACCGTAGCTTCCCGCGAATCACGGTGATCGACCCAGCTGGGAGCGTGTACATGCTTTCGGGGGTAGCGGCAATCGTGATGTTCTTATTCTCACCCGGATTGTTGGAATACTGCACAAGAGTGACAGATCCGACGAATGAATGGCTGATCTGCTTGGCATCGTCGATGACGATGTGGACGGGGTGGCTCGCGTTCAAATCGTGATTAATCAGCATTAACGACCAGTTTCCGTCGGGACGTTCGACAGCGTATGAGGTAACCACGGTCCGCGAGGCGGCGTCCCTAAGATCAGCCGAAGCGGGAAAAATCTTGTTCGCTCCCGCGCCGTGCTGCAGCCACTCGAAATTGATCAGGTGTGCGGAAGAATAGGGAGTATATGCAGGAGTGCCATACGCTCCGCCGCCATCGGGGCCACTGCTGGGGCCGAGGTTCCCGTCACCACTGGCACCATTATTGATGGCGGGCCGATAGAACGCCGTGCCGCCCTGTTCAAAGAATGTGCCAAAGGCGTCGCACTCCCAGATGGCCTCGCCGGTCACGCCCAGGTAGCCGGGTCCGCTTGGCCCCGCTGTGATTCCACTCTCGGAAATGATCAGCGGCACATCGGCCGGGACGCCGTCCTCACGCCACATGTGCAGGACGTGCTTCATAATTCCGGGTTCCATGTAAAGGGTCGCCCAGTCATTCGGTGGAGTGAATCCATTGATCAGAAATGGATAGTGTTCGAACGACATAAATGAAAGATCCTTGAGATGCCCGTGGGCTTTCAGGTAATCGACGAATCGCTCCAGCCAGGAAGTGCGTCCCTCATCGTCAGCCCACAGTGTGATGTCTTTATCGACGCCTTCGAAAATCGGACCACCCAACCTGGCGCCAGGCGTTAACTTGTGGACCGCATCCGCAACTTGAATATAGATCGCGCCATAATCTTCCGGCGTCATGTGCTTGCCGTCGCACTCCTCCCCGACTTCAATTCCGACCACTGGATAACCGCGCTTGTAAATGTAGGAGACCTCATTAGCGCAATCTTCGGGAGTGTCATAAATGGCCGCACATGCAACCAGTGCCGGATGGCCCATGGTCAATCCACTGGTAAAGAAATTGTCCATGCCGTTGTACTGATCGCCGCCCCCTGTGATCAGGTTGTTCGCCTGGTGCCAGGGATCGATCGAAGAAGCGAAAAACGATCCGGCCAGGTCCGCCTCCGAACCGGCGATCACTTCCTGATCTCCAGCGCCCTCTAGAACTGGCGGCGCGCCCGGGTCCGGGCTCTACGCCGTTAGCTGGATAAACAACCGCGTATTTAGCGGCGGCATCGATCGTACCGACGGACAACGTCTGAAGGGCGTAGCCGACGCAGTTTCGAATATCCTGCGCCCCGTGCGTATCGCAGGTTCCCGAGGACTTCGACATCAAGACGCGGACGAAACGCGTGGTGACAGGCTCATCCGAAAGCTTAAGACGTACATCCCCGCCGCTGCCGTTCAACACCGCGCCCGATGAGAACGCTTTCCACATGCCGTTTGGACCCATGTCCCAGTCCATTGCGTTGTTATCGCCGACCCAGTACTGCACCACATAAACCACGGCATACGGATTCACCCATTGGATATGGATCGCATTGACTGCGCGGGCCGTGCCCATATCGATTACCACCCATTGTGGGTGCAGCGCATCGCTCTCACCCGTGAAATGGCTGGTTAGGTAAGGATTGCTCTTCCAATAACTTTGAAAACCAGCCACCAGAGGTGAATCGCCGCTGGTCATAAAGTCGCGATGGGGCAAGGAATACGAATAGCCGTAGTGGATCGGTTCGCCTAAATCAGCGCTGCCAACGTAATAGCCGCTCTTCGTCGCGGGATCGCTCCATGCGCCGTTCTCGTTCCAGTGCCACGCCGCCAGGCGCAACTCGCTGTTGTTGCGCATGGTGATGGAACCCCAACCCAAGTTTTTAACCGCCCGAATCGTCTCGGGCCTGGTCAAGTTATCCACCTGCTTCTTACTGAGATCATCCATCCACGCGCCGGTCGCAGTGTCAGGATAAATAGTATTCAGAACGTGCTCCGGTGTTACATCAACGTGGATCGTGGCAACCGAATCAATCGCGCCCACCTTGGCAACCGAATCCGCCGTGAGCGCCTGCCGAGACCGCCGTGCCGGAGCCGTTTGTGCCGGAACCGTCTGTGCATTCATCCGCAATGAAAGGGGCAAAGCCACCGCCATCAGACCGAGCGCCGCAACCGCAACACGCAGGCAAGCGCGAGATGAGGCCCGCGGAGAACCAGTAATCATAATGTGATCGCCATACGACCGCGAAAAACGTTGACGGTTGAGATTGCACGGTCGAGTTTACACGAGTGCAAGACAGCAAGTGCCTTCTGGTTGATCCGGAAGTTGTTCGGGAACGAGCTGGGAGGAGATCAACGGAGACCCACCCGAAGATGATTGCCGGCCCGGAATAATTTCCGAAGGAGTAGGTCTGAGCGAATCCCCGAGACAGAAATCGTGCGAGAAGCACGTCAGTCACGTTCTGCCAAAGGCGTCCCAGGCTGAAGTTCAGTTTTCTTGAAGCTGACGGTGGCGTTGGCGATGAGCGGCCTGGCCCAGAAACCGACGCTTAGAACGCAGGCGAAAGTCAGGTAGAGAAATGACACCCCCGCGCGCAAGCCGTAGCGATCCCCGATGCGGCCGATAATCACCGGTACAACGGCGCCTCCCATAATTCCCGTGCTCAAGATTCCGGCAAACGAACCGTGGTGCTCAGCGACCGAATTGAGTCCGAGCGAAACCAGGATTGGCCACATGACCGACGCGAAAAGACCGATTGCAGGAAAAGCAATGACGGAGACGCTCGCTGGACCGAAAAGAGCAGCCGTCAAACTAAACAGCGCTCCCAGGCAAGTGCCCATCAAAACATAGCGACTGTCAAAAATCTTGAGGAGCAACATGCCGATAAAGCAGCCGGCCGTGAGCAAACCCCAAAACCAAGACACCGCGGCTGCGCCGGTCGTGTGTGGATCGTAGCCGTGGTACTTCGACAAAAACTCGGAGATCCAGTTGGCGGTGCCTTGTTCCGAGCCGACATAAGCAAAGACGCAGAGGAAGAACGCCCACACCATGGGCTTGCGAAAGAGGTTGCCATATGTTCGCAGCGATCCCGCTTGCTCGTCGGCGGTAAGTTCCACTCGAGGAAAACGGCTAAAGAAAAGTAGCACCACCATGGCCAGAGTGAATACCGCGAAGATCCAGTACATTGAGGCCCAAGGCAACGCCGGAGGAGTGACGCCGGCTAGAAACGCGAGCAGCCGATTCCTGGCCGCGCGCTGGTTTCCCAAGTTCAGCACAAGGTACGAATAGAGGTAGGGACTTAGAAAAGAGGCGCTGCCAAACACCAACTGGGCGAAAGCAGAATTGAACGCAAAATGCTCTTCGCCTCCAGCAACGCGCAACAGAGGATTGATCGCGGTTTGCAGCGTGGCCATCGCCGATCCCATCACAAACAGGGAGATCACCGCTACTTGGTAACTTGGATGGAAGGCGAAACTTAGAGATCCCGCCGTGCCCACCAGGAACGCGGCGATCATGACGGGCTTCTCGCCAAAGCGTTCCACCAGAAAGCCGGCAGGGATCGATAGCACGCCATAAGCGATAAAAAAGGAGAAGGGAAGAAAGGCTGCGGCTGCCAAGCTCACGCGGAAGCTATTTATGATGTCGGGAACGATAGGCCCGAGAATGTTTGTCAGCAACGACATCACGAAAAAAGTCAGGAATACGATGGCGACCATGTATCGACTTCTCGGCATGGAGCGGGAGGTCATTCGCTATTCCTTTATTCTTTCGTGGTAACTTTTGATGCCAGTTCGAAACGTCCGGGCTCGCGTCCTGCCTGAGCAGCCAAAGCCAGCGTCACCATCTGCACCGGGAACATCTCGACTATCGAATTTAGCGACTGTGGCGCCGAAGGCAGGAGACATGATTGTGACGCGGCGCCTTCACCGATTAACTCCGCGCGCCGGCCCTTTTCGCGAATGTCGCGGTAAAGGCTCCGGTTCAATTCGCGCGTTTTCTCTTGGCCAGCGAAGACGAGGACAAACGTTTCGTCGCTGAGCATCTCAAATGGCCCGTGGCGGAATGCCGCGCTGCTCATGCCTTCAGCGTGGAAGTGGTCAGACTCTTTGATGGTCAAAGCCCCAGTGCCAACCGCGGCGAGCGAGGGGCCGCGGCCAACAAGAAACAAATGTCGAGCGCCTTCGAGCATTTGCGCCAGCTCTCGCACATAATCTTTCCAGTGAGCCAGATAATCCCGAACTATCGGGCTGGCGAATTCAAGTTCCTGCCGAGTGCGTCGCAAATCTCGCTGGCAGAGAACATCCTCCATCCATCGCAGCGCCATCAGTGCGGCAAGATAAGTCTTGCAGGAAACCGAAAACTCCTCGCCCGCTTTTGTGAAGAGGATCGCGTCGGCTTGTTCGGCTAGGGGACTTCCCGGGCGTATTCGTGACCGCAATTACCGGTGACTTGCCGCGATTCATCTCCAGTAAGCGAACAGCCTCGGCGCTCTGCCCGGACTGCGAAACCGCCACGATTAACGTCTTGGGATCGAAGAGGCGATTTTGGTAGTGGAGAAGTTCTGAAGTCTCCACCATCATGGACGTGAATCCATGATGGATCAAACCCAGATTGAGCGGGTGCAGTGCATAGAAAGAGGACCCCATGCCGGTAAGGACAACAGTCTGGAACTCGCCTTCTTGTAGCCGGCGGGCGAGCCGATGCAGTGCATCCGAGAGGTCGAGTCCGGCAAGCGTCTCTTCGAGAGCGCGCGGTTGATCGAGAATGTCGCGAAGATATGCGCCTTCGATGACGGAGAAATCAGGTGGCACGTGCACCGTCCTCCCAGCCAAAGCGGTGGTGCCAGACTCTAGCGGCTCCGATCAAATTGGAATCTTCTCCTAGCGAGGCCAATGCTATTTCCGTTTTGTCAAAGGGGACAAAGCGGCAGCTCGCGATAATGGTCTTCCGAATTTCTTCGAGAAACAGCTCGGCGCTTTTCATAACACCGCCGCCCAGCACAATGATTTCCGGCACGAACATCGTGATCAGATTGGCCATGCCGAGACCGAGATATCGGCCTTCATTGTTGACGGCACGCATCGCCCAATCATCACCTTGCCGGGCGAGTTCACAAATTTTCTTGGCGGTTAGACCAGCGCGATGCGCATACTCTGGTGGCGCATTTTTATCCAGCCATGCGGCCATGGCCGGCCCGGACGCCAGAGATTCCCAGCATCCTCGAAAGCCGCATCCGCAAGCCGGCCCGGAAGGATCAATGAGATGGTGGCCAATCTCCGGATGAGATTGATCCACGCCCCGGTAGAGTTTTCCGTCGAGCAGAAGTCCCGTCCCAATTCCCGTTCCGATGGTCACGTACATCAGCGTCTTCTTATTTCGTCCCGCCCCCCAGCCTGCCTCGCCCAAAGCAGCAGCGTCACCATCGTTCTCGATAGCCACTCTCACATTGAATGCTTGGCTGAGATCGACGACCGGATTTTCTTTTCGCCAATGAGGGAAGAAATTTACATCACCGATTTCGCCGGTTAGCGGATAGACAGGACCGGTGGATCCGATTCCAATGCCGGTGATTTGCGCCTGCGCGGTCGTAGCTACGGCTCGCAGCATCTCTGCAACGCGCTGTAATGCATCCTTGTAACTGCCATCACCGCCGGTCGGACACTCCGTGCGCGCCAGTACTTTACCGTCACGGTCGACGATTCCAACGGCTGTTTTGGTCCCGCCAATATCTACGGCCGCTATCACTGAACTCTCCGGTTCTGCGGACTTGCCGTTGCCGCTATTTCCATTCGAAAACTCTCCCCTCGTAAGGTCCAATATCGATCTTGAATGTCGTTCCAGAGATTTGCACTGGCGTTGACGCTTCGGGCATGATTCTCGCGACCGAATGCAAAGTGCCAGTTGCTGTGATGGTCACCGTTTCTGCAGCGGCGCTGTGATTGGTTACGATCACATACCCGCGCGTTCCGCCGCTCAGAGCGGAAACTTCCACGGATGGTCGGTCGCTTCGAAAAAGCGGTTTCACTCCTGACCATTCCCGGAAGGCGTCGTAGATTCGGTAACTGTTTTCTTGTTTGTCAAAAGCGGCGGGAAGGTTCGCGATATAGTTCTCCAAAGGATAGGCGCTAAGCAGCGTCTTCCCTGAACCGAGCGTGTTGAGGACAAGAGCGGGTCGATTGTCCTGATCGATCGCAATGACGGTACCGCCTTTGACCGCTAGAATTGCACCCCATGAACGTGGCGTTGCTGAGGGCACAGCGTAATGAAAAGTGTCTCCCACTTTGAGGCTGCCGAACGGCGCGACGATCTTCAGCGTAACTTCCTCCTTCGGATTCGCGTCGACCATTCTTGCGCCGAACAGCGATTCCATTTCGGGGATGGCTGCGTCTGCTGCAACCGATGCATAGAGGGCGCCCCCGTTGCTGACGTATTGCTTTGCCTTTTCCCAGAAGTCGGAATGCACATGCATTAGAAAGCTGTCGGTGCTGGTTAGCGGCGAGGGCATCAGAATCATCGGATGCTTTTGCCAATCGCCATACTCCCGCGGGAAATCGGCCTTCATGCCGGCGCGTCGTGCTAGCACGAAAGAGGAGAGCCACGAACCAGTAATCCATAAATTCTCTTCGCTGAAAGTCGGCTGGGATTGGCCCGCGACGTTCGCGCCTTCAACGGTCGAGGTGTAAGGAATAACTTCGGGCCCAGTCAGGCCGAAGTGGGAAAAATCGCCGTGAGGTTTTGACCATTCATAAGGAACGATGATTCCTGCGTCGGACGGAGCCGGCTCAATTCCAGTGAGGTCCAGTCGAGCAACGATATCCTCAAATTCTTTGAACATTCTCGCGGACGGTCGGTCTTTGCCCTCCCAGGTAGTCAGGCCGAATTGGGTTTCATGGGGCGAGCGCAGATACGGCACTTTGTGAAATTGTTCCGGCGCCGCATCGGTGTAACACCAAAGAAGAAATCCGTTCGCTCCCGCACCCAGGCCGGAGTATAGGCTCGCGCGCAGAAATTTAGCGATCTGGTCGGGATCGTATTGTGCTGAGGACGCACCGATTTCCTGCACCATCACCGGCTTGCCTGCGCTGCCCGAAAGAGCGGTTTCGAACGCGGACCCGTACGTGCCGCGTTCGGAAAGCATGGCGTCGAGAAACAGCTTGGGGGCGTAGATTGAGTACGGATGCACACTAAAAAAATCCACTTCATCGCGAAGATTATCGGGACGGAACGGTCCGCGCCCCACGTCTTCCATGCTGGTTCCGACGACGATGGGATGCAGAGAATCATAGCGGCGCATCGACCAGGAGAGCAGGCGCGTCCAGTTAATCGCCATCGCGTCCGTAGTCTCGGGAGCGATCCAGAAAGGTGGCTCGTCAGTTAGATCCCAACCGAGAATCGCGGGCTCTTTTGCATAGCGCCGCGCCAGTTCGGCTACATGATCGGTTTCGATTCGCAGCATGTCTGGATCGGCATGAGGATGACGGCCTTGACGGTAGGGGACATCCCAGTAGGCCTCGCCGACTTCCCCCCCAATCAGGAGACACGGGTGCAGATAAATCTGATAGCGGTGCGCGAGAGTAATCAGGAAATCGAGAGCGCGGAATGCCTCTGGGTTGTAGTCGCCGGGGCGGGGCTCAATCCATGCCCAGACAAAATCGAGACGAATCGTATTGAAACCCAGTTCGTGCATGCGCTTGAAATCGGCTTCAATCGCTGGTGGATCCCATTGCGTCGGCCATTGCATGGCCGCCTTTGCCGGTACCCAGTTTGCGCCGACGGGAATGAAGCGCTTGCCGTCGCGGGAGAAATAGTTCCCGTCGAGACGGATCGCGGGCAGGCGATTGGCGGAATCGGTCATGCCCCCGTCTTTAGGGCGAGCAACAGGCTTGGAAGTCTGGCCGGCAAAAGCGGAAGACGACAGCAAGGCGGATAGGATTGCGGCGAGAGCGAACGGACAGCATCGAATTGTGCCGAACTGCATGCCTCATCCCTTCCTTTGGGCGACGACTAGAACGAAAAGTTCACTGAAACTTGGATCTGCCTGGATTCGTGCAAAGTACTTGTGATCTGACCAGCCGTCGGAGTGTCAACCAGGTTATTGGGCAGAGCAAACTGCGGAGTGTTGAACAGGTTGAAGATCTCGCCGCGAAATTCGAGCTGGCTTCTCTCTTTGATTTTGAAGTCCTTGAAGATGGAAAGGTCGGTGTTGTAAAAGGCAGGGCTGCGAAGGCTGCCGCGGGTTGCGTTTCCGAACATGGTGGCGAAAGCCTGTCCTGGAGCAAGAGGGGCAAAGGCAAAGGCGGCAGGGTTGTACCAGCAATTGACGTTTTGATGAGTCGAAGACGCGCAGCCGGCAGTTGGGCCGCCGTTGTTGCCGCCATCAAAGCCAAGGCCGGCACTGGAAAAATTATAAGGATTGCCCACCAAATCTGGACGAGGACCTCCCGAGCCCGTGTTGGTCGGATCGAAGGATAAATAAGGAGTGAATGCCTGCCCAGAGTAGAGCGAAATGATTCCGTTCAACTGCCAGCCTCCCACGATTAGCCCCAATGGCCCTGAGTCTTGCAAGTAACGCCGGCCGGGACCGAACGGAAGTTCATAGGACCACGCCGAAGTGAACTGGTGGCGAAAGTCTGGAGTCACATTTCCTCTCTCCGCGGAGAGATTGTAAGTATTTTGCGGCTCACCGTCGGAGGAAGGGGTCTCACTCTCCGTGGCCTGGCCAATGGTGTGCTGGTAGGTGTAACTGTTCAGCATGCTCCACCCGTTGGAAGAGCGCTTCTCAAAACGCACCTGCAGGCCGTTGTTGCTCAAGCTAATGTCATGGCCCTCGGTCCGGATGGCGGCGATGTTGGGAACGGTCGAGTTATAGGGGCGTCCTTCATTTCCGGTAGGACCGGAGAAGTTCGAATCAAGCGGCTGGGTTGCCTGGTTTAGATTTCTCAAGTATGTCAGGTGGACACCGTGGGTACCTTCATATCCGACCTGTAGGACCATGTTTCTGCCCAACTGGCGTTCGATATTCAGATTCCACTCCTCGATATAAGTCGTGGGATTGTGGAAAAAGGCGGCGCTGGCGCGTCCAGTGGGGTTGGTTATGGTCGAAAAAGTAATCGGGGGCGGTCCCTGGGACAGAACCATCGCCGGAACTGAGGAACTCAGGGAAGCTGTAATCGATTGACTGCCATAGACGCCGGGCAAATTGTTGTAGGCTAATTCGGTATCGTTCTGATCGGCTTGCTCATCGAAGAAAATTCCGTAGCCGCCGCGCACCGCGGTCTTGTTATCCAACGAATATGCAAAGCCTAGTCGAGGAGAGAAATTTTTCCAGTTGGTCATCACGTCGCCGGACCTGGTCGTTCCGGGTGTAACGTGGGGGGCAACAAAATACCCCGTTTGGAAGTCAAAATTGGCCAGGCGATCGCGATCTTCGACCATGGGCGTGTACACGTCATAGCGTATACCAAGATTCAGCGTGAGCTTCGATGACACGCGGTAGTCGTCCATCAAATAAGTGCCGAACTCCCACCAGCGCATGCCATAGGTTCCTGTTTGCGCGTCGCGAAAAAGACCCTGTGTGTAGCCGATGAGAAAGTCTGCGAGGGCATTGCCGGTGAATTGTCCGGTGTAGAAGAAATCTCCGTGGGGATTTTGTACTTGAAAGAAGCCATGCTCGCGACGGCGCAGATCGCCTCCCATCTTGAGTGAGTGTCGGCCGCGAATGTAGGTGAACGCGTCCAGCAACTGATAGTTATCTTCGTTGAGCGTTTCCGGGAAGTAGTCGCCGTTTCCTAAATTGTTTAAGCCGCTGATCTGAATGTTTGGCAGGCCGCCGGTAATGGGATTGCTCGCAACGTTGACTCCAGGAATTCCCAACTGGGCTGCAATGGGCTGTCCTTCAAAGAACGGAACGGCATCGACCACGTAGCGGCTATAACCGATTTTCACTTCATTGACCTTGGTGGCGGAGAACGACTGCACGTCGCTGAGCCCGGCCAGCAGAGCCTTGTTATGAATGTTGCCGGTGAACGAACCGCCCCCAGCGTCTCCAGGAAGCGGGTCGGGATTCAGATCGCGAACATTGCCATAGCTGAAGATGCCAAAAAAATTATTATTGGCATTGACCTGGTGATCAATGCGAACGTCGAACGAGTCCTGATCGTTTTGGTTCACCGGATTGTAGAGAAACAAATTGCCGAGGCTGGCAGAAACATTTGGCTGCGGAAAGAGCTTTATGGTGTTGAGCGCGGCGGGATCAAGACAGGCACCGCCGGTGGGACTCGGGCATGAGGGAATTACATTCGGGCTCGCGTTGTTATTCCCCATGAACTGCTTGCCGGTCACAGGATCGGTAATTTCGGTGGGAGAGGCACCAGCCAGAAGATCGGAGAAGTTCCCGCCAGCCTCGGACGGGCTGGGTACAGCAGAAAGAAAGGTTTCGGAGGTGCGGATGCGCCTGCCCTGGTAATCGCCAAAAAAGAAGGTTCGGTCTCGAATGATTGGACCGCCGAATGATCCCCCAAACTCATTGCGCTTGAATTCAGGAATAGGTGCGGTCGCGCTATCGAAATAGTTCTTAGCATCCATGAAGGAGTTGCGAAGAAATTCGAATGCGCTGCCGTGAAACTGGTTCGTACCAGCTTTAGTGACTACGTTAACGACTGCTCCACCTTTGCCGATATCGGCGCTGAAGTTGTTGGTTTGAACTTTGAATTCCTGAATGGCATCGATGGGCGGTTCAATCAACTCGAAACCGATCTGTTGCTCGTTGTTATCGAATCCGTTCAGCAGGTAGTTGTTGTTGGTCGCCCAAAGTCCGTTAACCTGGATCGATCCATTCCCCCGCTCATCCTCAGGAATGTTGCCTTGCTGAACGTTGCCCGTGCTTCCGCTGCTGGCTGGACCCATGTTCACGCCGGGACTCAGATATGCAAGCTGAATGAAATCGCGTCCGTTAAGTGGGAGTTGGTGAACCCTACTTTCATCGATCACCTGCCCGATTGATGACGTTTCCGATTCCACCAGTGGCTCGGCAGCCGTCACCGTCACCTGTTCCTGGACCGAGCCGAGGACCATCGCAAAATCCGCACGTACAACCTGATTGATGTCGAGTTTGAATTCGGCCTCGACTGCGGTTTTGAACCCGGGATGTTCAGCCTTGATGGTGTAGGTGCCAGGTTTTAACTCAGTGGCTACATATTCGCCTGCGCTGTTGGTTGTTATTTTTCTCTCGGCGTTGGTATGAGTTTCTGTAACCGTGACTGCGGCCCCTGGGAGGATCGCGCCGGATGCATCTTTGACCGTGCCGACAATTTTCCCGGACTCAACCTGAGCGTTGGCGATGAAGGCTGTGGACAGCACAAGAATGATCGCCAAGCCGATGAGAGGCATCTTCGAAAGACAAGTGTCGCACGAAGGTTTGGGGTTGCGAACGGCTGTCCCGGGGCCCATAGATATAGTCTCCTCTGTCAAAACCGTATATGAACCTCATATGTAGCTATGGTGTCAAGTAAGATTTCTCGTCTAATTCTTCACGGCACTGGGTCGGAACTACAAAATTAAAATAACTGTCTTTAAAATTATACATTTACATCGTTACGCAATATTAAAATCAAAATTATTTTGATATTTGGTGCTTCCTACATAGGCACGTTGTATACTACCTTTTCGTATCTGAGGTTGCGGTGACACAAGCTACAAAATCATCAGGCTCTATCACTGTTGAGCAGCTCGGGCTAACGATCGACAGTCACAGCTTCGTGCCTTATTACGTGCAGATTGTGGATCATGTGCGCGAGCTGATTAAGAAAAATAAGTTAAGCCAAGGACAGACTTTTTGTTCCGAAGGCGAGATCGCGAAGGCTCTCGAGATCAGCAAGATGCCGGTGCGACAGGCTTTTCAAAAACTGCGCTCGGAAGGACTGCTGGTGATCGCCAAGGGCAAGCGACCGGTTGTTGGATCTGGACGCGTACCCTGGAATTTTCAACAGCTTCGCGGTTTCAGCGAGGAGATGCGCCGGCGAGGTCTGAATCCGTCAGCGCGCGTGCTCAGCATGAGTTTGGAGGATCCTGAACTGGAGGTTGCCCAAGCTCTCAAACTGACGCCCGGCGAACGCGTGTATCGGATCAAACGACTGCGCTCGGTGGATGATGAGCCGGTCGCTGTGGTCACGAGCTATCTGCCGGCACGCATTTTTGTAGGGATCGACAAACAGGATTTGGAAAAACAGTCTCTCTACGCGGTTTTTGAAAACAGTTACAGACGCAAGCTTCAATGGGCAGAAGAAGTGATCGGGGCTGTGATCGCTGGGGAAGAAGAGGCTGTGATTCTTCAGACTTCTGCAGGAAGTGCGCTACTGATCATCAAGGAGACAACATACGACACGCAAAGCGTAGCCATTGAATACAGCGTCTCCCTGTTGCGCGGCGATCGCTATACTGCTTCGGTCATCTCGGTCCGAAAAACGGATATTGGAATGGGGAAGTCTGCTTTGCGCAGTTGAGATCTTGCGTGTCCTGGTTTGTGCCTCACTAAGGAAACGAAAAATGGGGCAAGCCTTCCCAGATCGACACTGGCGCCCGCGAGAGTTGGAAGTAACCAAACAGTCGGTGAACATTCGGAAGTCGTTCAACAGGAGCATTCACCGAACATCCGTTCGTTAAGTACTCCTAGATGTTGTTGTTTAATATTATTATCTGTAAGCTATAATCTACTAGAGGAAAACAGTCTCGGCCGCCACGGTTAATGGAGAGATGAGTTAAGGCTATCTGTGAAAATTACGGAACGAAGCCAAGAAGTCCTTTACTTACAGCGACAAAGGTAAATCGAGGTGATGCCGGGGCGCCAGTGTGCTGAATGGACACGAGAAGATCCGCTAAGAGCTCAGAGTAGAGCTTTGCAGCTTGATGTGAATCGGAGGGAGACGACTCCGATCGATGCCGTGCAAAAAGAAAAGGGCCTCAGGTGTGTTCTGAGGCCCGAACGAAAAAACGCCAACCTTATTTTTCGAAGGGAATTATCTACTTGCGCTGATCTCCCGGAGCGCCAGCAGCTTTGTCAGCACTGACGAAAGACTTAAGCCACGGGTTAAAAGCAATTTTGGGCCCGCTGGTCGTTGTGCATCCATTGCCGCCAGGGCCTGCAGCACATCCCCAATAGTTTTCCGTGGCGTTGATGCTGCCGGTGCACACGCCCTTGTCGAGAGCGCAAACGTTAGCGACACCAATGTTGCCACCGAGCAGGTCGTTGAGTTGGGCGCTAACTTCGTTGGGAGTATTGACCGCAATATCTACCTGTTCGTCTTGGATGATATTCTGCGAAATGATGGTCCCGTAAACCGGGGAGCCGCCATCGCCGCTATTAATATTGATGCCCGCTGTCCCGGGCGTGGCTGTGTCGAAGGTGTCGGCGCCATTTCCGGCGATGAAGTTGCCAATGATCATGTTTCCGCTCATGTTATCCGCAGGTGCGCCGAAGGCCGGCCCGACATGCGTGTGAAGAGCGACGCCGGGAAGACCGTTGCCAGTCAGCTGGTTCCCAATGATCACGTTATCCGACGTGCGGCCGGGACCCTCTCCGTCGGAAAACATTCCAGCGCCCGCGCCTCCAACTTGTACCCCGTTGTTGGCAGAGATGTTCGCGGAGACCGTATTGTGATCGACGCCATAGTGTGGTGCATAGTTAGGCGGAATGGATCCCACGGGAGGATGGGATGCAAGTACGATTCCGCACTCAAGGGGATTGTCTATCACGATGTTCTTAGTGACGAGATTGCCACGGCTTTCCGCGGAGTCGTCGCTGATTAAGACGCCATCCGCATTGCCCGAAATATAGTTGCTGGACACGACCGAATTCACCGCTCCGAGGAGGTGAATCGCACCACCACAGTCGCCGCTTTCATCCGTCTCGTAGGCGGGCTGGCCGTTACATGCGGGTCCAGAGCCGAAGACCGGTCCCTCCTTGTCATTGTTCAGGACCTGGTTGTCGCGAATAGTAGCCTCGGAGGTATTGAGAACCAAAACTCCTTCGTACAACGCGTTCTCGATCGTGAAACCAGCTACAGTCACATTGTGGAGGCCGGGGTTGTCGAAACCATCAAGGAGTACACCGTTGGGGAGGTTGGTTGCGTCAATGATCGATCGATTGCCGCCAGAGCCAATGAGTGAAAGCGGCTTGCCAATGATCACATCCTCCGCGTAAGTGCCGGGAGCGACATTGATCACATCATTGTTTGCCGCGGCAGTTACGGCTGCTTGAATCGTAGCGTAACATCCGTGCGAACCGGCCGGGTTCACGCAAAGGGTATTAGCTACGGCGGTCTCAGAGTACGTCGCGAAAATGACAGCGCAACAGACCCATAGGTATGAGCGAATTTGAGCTGCGTGCATGGAGATCCTCCTTATTTTCTGCGGTGCTGGGGCCCGAGTACACGAGTAAAAACCCGGCAATGTGAAATGAGGTTGTGAACGAGGAGAAAAACGTAACGGTTCTAACTTGCGCTGGATTATGCTCGGCGTTGGCTGTCCTGTCAATCTGGAAATAGTCCGTAGACAATTGGACGTAGTTCAATAGGAGAATTGGCTAGCATCCAATGCGTTAGGAATTTTCGCATCTGGGTTTGGATCGGAACGAACGGCAATCTCACCGAAGACGACGTAAAGCCAGGAACGAGCTTAGGAGTGATTCCGGTTTGTCCGTCATACGAAAAAGTCAAGGAGCGTGCATTATGAAAAGATCTTTCATCCTAGCGGCGCGTTGGGCGTCAACGCAGATCATTAGTGGCGACGGTGGTGACCGGCCTGCTGGCAGTTCCGGCACACTCTCAGCAGTCGAGCGCTGAGCAGCCGGATAACTATACCTGGCTCGAAGACATAAACGGCGAGCGGCCAATGGCGTGGGTGAAGGCCGAGAACGTGCGCACAGCGGCGGTGATCGAGAAAGACAGTCACTTTGCTCCGCTTGAGGCAGAGGCGCTGACGGTGCTCGAGTCTCCTGATCGCTTGCCGGACCCGGAGTTTCGCAACGGCCTTGTCTACAACACATGGCGTGACGCTCAGCACGTTCGGGGAATCGTACGCCGCACTACGCTCAAGAATTATCTAACGCCGCAGCCTGACTGGGAGACCGTGCTCGACTACGATGCACTCTCTAAGACTGATAACCAGAGTTGGGTGGGAAAAGGGCTTGCGTGTCTGCAGCCAGAAGAGGAGCTTTGCCTCGTCTCCCTGTCGGCGGGTGGTGAGGATGCTGCAACCCTCCGCGAGATGGACCTGAAAACGAGCAAGTTCGTCGAGGGCGGTTTTGTGCTGCCGCGCGGCAAACAGACCGTGGCATGGGTGGACAAGGACACGCTTCTCATTGCGCGCGATTGGGGCACAGGCACCATGAGCGAGGCCGGTTACCCCATCACGATCCGCCGATGGAGGCGCGGCCAGCCTCTTGAGAGCGCCGAGGAAGTGTTTCGCGGAAGCACCAAGGACAACGGGTATGGCAACAATCCGCGGGTTTTCATTGATGGCCAAGGTCACCACGCCATCACCGTGCAGCGCAATCTGAGCACCTTCGCCCACGAGAGCTATCTGCTGTTGCCGGGCGGCGCAAAGAAGCTGGCACTTCCGCTGAAGGCCAGAGTAGGTGGGCTGTTGAGTGGTCAGCTGCTGGTCGAGCTGCAAGAGGATTGGACGCCCGACGGGCAAACCACGAAGATTGCCCAGGGCTCCGTGATTGCGCTAGATTTGGCCGCGGTCGAAAAGGATCCGTCGCGGCTGAAGCCGACGGTAGTATTCGCACCCACCGCGCAGGAGTTCGCACAGTCCTTCGCGACGACCAAGAACCACATGATCCTGACCACACTCGAGCATGTGCAGCAGCGCGCGTACGTGTACACATTTGGCAACGATGGGAATTGGACGCGCAAGCCGCTACCGGTGCCGGACAATCTGACCATCAAATCTTTGACCGCCAGCCGCACCGACGACCGCTTCTTCGTTGGACTGGAGGGTTTCCTCACCCCACCATCGCTCTGGCTCGGCGATGCCGGTGACGGATCGTTCGCTCTGGCCAAGTCGCAGAAGCCACAGTTTGACGCCGGCTCCGATGTGGTCGAGCAGCTCGAAGCGACTTCAAAGGACGGCACCAAAATCCCCTACTTCGTGGTGCATCGCAAGGACATGCCCGCTGACGGATCGAATCCGACGCTGCTGACGGCGTACGGCGGATTCGAGATCGCTAATACGCCCAGCTATAACGCCGTGAGGGGCAAGCTCTGGCTCGAACATGGTGGCGTATTTGTGTTGGCAAATATCCGCGGCGGCGGCGAGTTCGGTCCTGCTTGGCATGAGGCTGGCCTGAAGACTCATCGGCAACGGATTTACGACGACTTCTACGCCGTGGCCCAGGATCTGATCACGCGCAAAATTACTTCTTCACGGCGGCTCGGGATTATCGGCGGCTCCAATGGCGGCTTGCTTATGGGCGTCGAATTCACCCAGCACCCCGATATGTGGAATGCGGTCGTGATCCAGGTTCCGCTCCTCGACATGTTGGCCTTCGAGCATCTGTCGGCCGGCGCGTCATGGGTCGGCGAATACGGTTCGGTCTCCGTACCGCAGGAGCGCGCCTTCCTCGCGTCGATCTCGCCCTATAACCAGCTGAAGCCGGATGTTAATTATCCTGAACCGCTGATTTTTACCACCACCAAAGACGATCGCGTCGGCCCGGTTCATGCGCGTAAGTTCGCTGCCCGCATGGAGGAATTTCACAAACCGTTTTTCTATGATGAGATCACGGAGGGCGGCCACGGCGCCGGCGCCGACAAAAAGCAGGAAGCCCGCACCGATGCCGAGTACTACACCTATCTGATGATGAAACTGATGAATTCAACTAATCCTGGAGGGCATAGTTGAAACAGGAGCCGACCTCTCGTTTCGTCGGCCAAGTCTGAATTATCCAGAAACTCGCTTCGTGAAGATCAGCATCGTTTGTGGTCTTGTCCGTCAACCGGAAGAAGAGAATGTCGCACCGCCGCGGGCCTGAGTCAGGGTAACTGGCACTGTCGCTTACTGCTTCAGCCCCGCCGTAAAATTCGTAACCACGGTGACCGACTGGTTGACCTGTTGCTCAACCCGGTCGAGAAGAAATTTCTTGCCGTCGGGCGAGACATCGTAGATGACCTGCGGAGCGGACCATGTGCTGACGAATTTCTGAGCAGCGCCGAACTGCAATGCGCCGCCCGCATTCGTTACCGGGACCGAAAGAAGATTGAACGTCAGGTCCATGTAGTAGATTTCTTTGCCATCCTTGCCCCACTGCGGGCGTTGTCCGCCGTTAGCCGACACCTGCCACTTGCCCTGCCCGCCCCCAAAGGGCACCACATACACTTGAGTGGCGCCGGATTCACCCGACGTGTAGGCGAGCCAATGGCCGTCTGGAGACAATTTTCCATTTCCCCCCCGCTCCAGTACCAGCGATGGTTTGCGTTCTCCCTCGAGCGGCAAGGCCCAGGTTTGCCGGTATGGACCACTCGATATCGGGAGCGAATACAGCAGAGACTTACCGTCACTCGACCAATCGCTGAGTGCAGGCTGCTGGTCCACGGGGAGCAAAGTCTCTTCTGCACCGCTGCCGTCGGAGGGTTTGCGGCAGAGGGCGAAGTGACCGTTGCGGGCGGAGCTGTATGCGATCCATTTGCCGTCAGGCGACCAGATGGGGGAAACATTCCCAATCGGTCCAAAGGTCAGCCTGGTACGCACTCCACGCGCCAGATCGAGTACCCAGATGTCGGTCTCGCCGGCGTTAAGCTGGAGAGCGACGCGGTCGCCTTGCGGGGAAAGAACCACGCCTTGCAAGTCGGGTAGATTGTCCGTAACGGTGCTGATCAGCTTCCCGCTGCGATCCAACCATACCAACTGCAAGTCTCCGGAGGCGCCGCTACCAAAAACCAGGACGCCGTCGTTGGAAGCGGAGGCATCCATGTGCCAGGTGCTCGTGTCGTTCATCACTCCCTTAGCTACATTCTGGGGTTCGCCACTCACTGTTCCATTGGAAGGGTTGAAACGCTGCACGATGATTTGGTCGCCGCGGCCAAATAAAAGATATCCTCCAGCGTAAACCGCATTGGTTTGAGAACGGAACAGGGGACGATTTTCCCGGCCATCGATCGATGCATAGTAGAGCGTGTTGTTCGCCGACTTGGAGGGATCGTGGTGAAGCGCAATATAGAGGAAATGTTTGCCGTCAGGAAGGAAAAACGGCCAGCGATGCGAGGTGTGAAGAGCCGCGTCGATCGCCGTAATCGCAACTGGAGTTCCGCCGCTGACGCTGACGCGCATGATCGGCGCGGAGGGAGCCGGAGAGAACAGAATCACACCATCCGCGCCCCAAGCGCCTCCGCGACCGAGCGGCACGTCGCAGATCACTTGCGCCGAGCCCCCTTCGAGGTCAATGGTTTTGAGTTTGCTCTCGGCGAAGAATCCGACGGAACGGCTGTCGGGCGACCAGAAAGGAAAAATTGCGCCTTCAGTGCCGGGCAGTGCACGTGCTTCCAGCGCATTCGTAGGGCGCACCCAAAGCGCCATCTTGCCGTCCGTGCCGGTGGTCGCAAACGCGATGGACGAACCATCGGGCGAGAGCACTGGAGGCCCCGCGGAATCGCCAGTCAGGTTGAATGTTGTCTTCTCCGGGGGATCAATGACGGCGCGTATGCTACGCACCGATTGAGCCGGATGGTAGAAGAGCATGGCGGCGGCCGCAGTCAGAACGATCGCGGCTACCAGGGCTGCGGCCCAGCCAAGACGCTCACGCTTGTTCGAAACCGAAACCGGCGCTGCCGCACCTTCCGCCGCGGCCACTGAGGAAGATTTGTCCTGCGCAACAAACTGCAGTTCAAGTTTGATGTCGTGCGCCGCCAAATAGCGGTCTTCGGGATTTTTCTGAAGGCAAGTCGTGATCACATGCTCAAAAGCCGCCGGCGTTTGCGGCTTAAGCTTGGCTACCGATTCCGGATCGCTCTCTAAAATCGACGACGCCAGCGAGATTTGGCTTTTGCCTGAAAATGGCCGCTTCCCCGCCGTCATCTCGTAAAGCACCGCGCCGAAAGCAAAAATATCAGAGCGCGCATCCGCTTCTTTTCCCTCGATCTGCTCGGGAGACATGTACTGAATTGTGCCGATAATGCTGCCCGCTGTTGTAAGCGGAGTCAGCGGGCTCGGCCCACTCATCGTCGCTGCGGCGGTGAATGACGGTGGTGCCGTCCCCGACCCAGCGGATGAAGGCGGCGTCCCCAGCGGCTTCGCCAGACCAAAGTCCATCAGCTTCGCGCCGCCTGTGGTCAGCATGATGTTCCCCGGTTTCAGGTCGCGGTGAACGATGCCGCTGCGGTGCGCGATTGCCAGAGCCTCAGCCACGGCAATCCCGATCTTGCAGACTTCCGCCAGCGGCATCGCGCCTTTGCGCAATCTCTCGGCCAGAGTTTCACCCTCGAGAAACTCCATCACCAGATAATCGGTCCCACTCTGCGAACCGATGTCATAGAGCTGGCAGATGTGGGGATGATTCAACGACGAAATCGTCCGCGCTTCACGCTCCATACGCTGTTTCAGCTCGGGAGAAGAAGAAAGATGCGAAGCCAGAACTTTCACCGCCACGGTGCGGTCAAGGCGCGTGTCGAGAGCGCGATAAACTTCTCCCATGCCTCCCGCGCCCAAAGGTGTTTGGATTTCGTAAGGACCTAATTTTGTGCCAGAGGTGAGGGGCATGCGCGCGTGTGATTATAGTCTAGTGACTAAGTTTGCGATGATCTTGGACGGATTGTCACCAATCCGGAGGTTGTCCAGAAACAGAAGGGAAGGGCCCCACGGTCCTCTTGCTCGCAAATATGGACGCCCTTCCAATCAGACAAAAACGCTGGCTGGAACCTCGACTCCGGTCTAAAGATCAAGCACGATCCACGTGGGCGCGTGGTCGCTCGCGTTTTCCTGCCCACGCGCCCATCGGTCCACATCGCCGTCCACCAGCCGGTCCGATAAATTCGGTGAGAGCAGAAAGTGATCCAGTCGCATACCTTTATCCTTCTGCCACCGTTCAAATTTGTAATCCCAGAATGTCCAGAGTGGCCCCTCCGGATGTAGCTTCCGCAACGCGTCCGTCCAGCCTTGAGCCAGCAAACGCGCAAAGGCCTGTCGGCTTTCGAGTTGGATCAACGCGTTGTTATCCAACGATCGAGTCGGGTAGATGTCCTGCGGCGTCGGCACGACATTGTAGTCGCCGGCCAGCACCACGGGCGCTCCGCTCGCCATGAGTTCGGCGGCGTGGGCAATGAGGCGCTCAAACCAGGCCAACTTGTACTTGAATTTCGGTCCCGGCTGCGGATTCCCATTCGGCAGGTAGATGGAAGTGACCAGCACTCCCTGAACCGCCGCTTCGATGTAGCGAGCTTGCCGATCTTCAGAATTATGCCCTTCATTATTTCCCGGCAAACTGGTGCGAGTCAGCACGGGAACGTTCTTTCGCTCGACGTTTCGCGCGAGAATGGCCACGCCGTTCCATGAGCGCTCCCCTTGCCAGACTGCTTCATAACCGACAGTCCGAAGGGGCTTCACCGGAAAGGCATTCTGCTCTGCCTTGAGCTCCTGCAGACTCACCACGTCCGGTTCAGCTTTCGCCAACCAAGCCAGGAGGTTGTCCAGCCGCTTATTGATGTTGTTAATGTTGAAAGTGGCGACTTTCACCAGTCCCTTTCGCGCCTGTGCTTTCTAGGTGTCCCCAAAATGAATAAATGAGTTGGTTATCCGGGCTAGCATTATTGTACCGGTGGAAAAGAAAGGAAAAAACCGATCGACTCCGTAGGCCGTACTGGTGCTCAGCCCACAAAATCTTGATCGGACACAACATGCCACGGGAAGAAAAAAGCGCCGGGAGATCTCCGGCGCACGCACCATATGCAAGTGATTCTCACTAATAATTCATAGAAGATCCCTTGGCTGCGGGTACATCTTTGGAAGTCATGTCAAATGTGAGCATAAACCCGTTTGTCCCCTTGAACTCGTAGGGCTTGGGTCCCTCCCTGTATGTTTCGATTTCGTTTGGCATCATGACAAAACCGTCATTGCGCGGCGTGCCCCAATACTTGACGTTCTTCAGCACGGCTGGCTCGTCAGTCATTCCCTGAAATCGTGCCAATTTGATCTCTGCGGTCTTGCCGCCGTTTAGCGTGGCATGTGCGTGATCTTTGTCGAACGTCCAGGTATCGATATTGCCTTCGGCGATCTGCAGCGATTTCCACTTCACCGGAAACACATGCCCGATGATTTCCCCGAGCGCCTGGCGTTGTTCGGCGGTTGCCGCTTTATCGAACGTCACCTGCGCCCAATCCATTTGTCCCTGGGAGAAGTCACCACCCAAATCCCCATTGATCCAGAACTTGGTTCCTGCAAGATCAATGTTGCCGTAATGTCCCTGGTTCACTTTGTAGGCATTGTTGAACTTGCAGAAGTGCTCCATCTTGCCGTTTTCGTGATGAACTGCTGGATGCGAGTTGAAATAGCAAATGCAGAAGTGAGGACAGCTACACGCCTCGATTGCGGTTGCGTTGATCGCCCAATCCGCCGGCGACTCGCCGGAGTGACCGGCGCTGACGGTGATCAGGGCAAGGACGAGTGTTAAGGCTATTCTGTGCATAGAGCACCCCCCAAATGACTAAGAGAAAGCCGTTATCGAAATAAAACGAACGAGCACCGTCATGACAAGTGCAAGCCGACCTCACCAAGAGCGTGTCAGCTGCTTCTACTTGTCGCCCGCAGAGCGCCCGGCGTCAATGCCCCGACACCTCTCCTTCGATACCCTGTCGATCCCCTGGTAAGTGACCTGTTTGCAATGGAATGTGGGCATCGCATTACGTTCGGTTGCGTGCTAGACTCTCGACAATGTGAAGTGCACCGATGCCGTCCACTCTCCCATCACTGGTACGTTTCGCAGATTTCGAGGTAGATCTCCGGGCTGGCGAGTTGCGAAGAGAAGGCAGCAAAGTCCGGCTGCAGGAACAGCCCTTCCTGCTTCTGGCTGTGCTCTTGGAATATGCGGGAGAAGTAGTCACCCGTGAAGAACTTCGCAAGCGCCTTTGGTCCGCCGATACCTTCGTCGATTTTGACCATCGTCTCGCGGTAGCTGTCAGCAAGCTCAGGGACGCACTGCGGGACTCCGCCGAGGACCCAAAATTCGTTGAGACCGTTGGCCGACGCGGGTACCGGTTCTTGGGGAAGCTGGAGTTTACCGATTCATTATCTGCGAATTCCGGCGCGAGAACGTCTGACATTCCTTTGGGTTCTTATCAGCCAGCCGAGCAAGCAGAGCTCCCGAAGCTGGCGCGTCCGCATCCGACGCGATCCCGAATCTTTCTTTTCTCCGGGCATTCTCCTCGCAGCGATTGCCGTGACGAGGCTTGTCCACATACGCTCCGGAAAAGAACAGTCGTCCACTCCCCGGAGCTTGGCGATCCTTCCGTTGCAAAATCGTGGCGAAGATTCAAGGAGCGACTTCCTTGGTTTGTCACTGGCGGATGTGCTTATAACGAAATTGGCCTATGTGAGTTCCCTTAGCGTCCGCCCTTCTGCGGCAATAGAGAAATATCGCGGAACGGCAATTGATCTTCAGAGAGTCGCCGCAGATCTCAAAGTCGACACGCTGCTCACGGGAAGCTTCATCCGCGATGGGAATAATTTGCGCATTACCTACCAGTTGGTCGATGCCAAAACCGAGAAAATTTTAGGCCAGGGAGTGATCGACCTTAAGTACGACAATCTGCTTGCGGTTCAGGACAAAGTTACCGGGCAACTGATTTCAGAACTGCAACTGAACTTGCCTCCAGGTGAGGCGGAGCATCTAAAACCGGAAACATCCGTTAGTCCGCTCGCCTACGAATATTTTCTACAGGGGCTGGATCTTTACGGACAGCACAAGTTTCCCCTGGCGATCAACATGTTCGAAAAAACCACGGAGATCGATCCCGATTATGCTCCAGGGTGGGCGTATTTGGGAGCTTCTTATAATTCGGACGCCGCGTTCGAGCTTGGCGGGCGGGAGCAATATCGCCGTGCCCAATCCGCCTACGAGAAAGCGTTGGCGATACGGCCAAACTTGCTTGACGCCCAAATTTTCCTGGCGAATCTGCTGGTTGACACGGGAAAAGTTGAGCAGGCTGTGCCCCTGTTGCGAGACGCCTTAAAAACGAACGGCAATTACGCCGCCGCTCACTGGGAACTGGGATATGCATACCGATTCGCG
This sequence comes from uncultured Acidobacteriaceae bacterium, assembly GCA_963846215.1. GTDB lineage: Bacteria > Acidobacteriota > Terriglobia > Terriglobales > Acidobacteriaceae > Sulfotelmatobacter. The sequence goes on from CAWJVC010000009.1 coordinate 54,384, forward strand.
GGAATGTTGGACGAATCAGTGGCGGAATGCGAACGGGCGCGTCAACTGGCGCCCTTCGTGAAGGGCAACGGGGCAGTATTAAACAGCTACCTCTATCGGGGGGAGTACCAGAAGTTTCTTGAGAGCCTGCCGGCCGACGATTCCTCGTTCACCCTGTTTTATCGTGGCTTCGGAGAATTTCACGAAAAGCAGTTCGACCAGGCGGCAAGTGACTTCGATCGCGCGTACCAACTCGATCCAAATTTGTATACGGGAATTGGAAAGTCTTTGAGTGACGGGATTCATCAGCACGCCAGAGAAGGCTTGCAGCTCCTGAGTGGACTGGAGAGAACAGTAAAACAGCGAGGAGTCGGGGATCCGGAAGCCACGTACAAGATTGCGCAAGCGTACGCCGTCTTGTCAGACAAGAGTTCCGCATTACGTGCGCTTCGGATGAGCGTTGAAGGCGGTTTCTTTAGCTATCCCTACATCGAGAAAGACCCATTGCTCAATGATCTACACAGCGAACCAGAGTTCGCTCAGATTTTGGACATAGCACATCAGCGCAACGTGGCATTCAAGAATTCTTTCTTTCGCTGAAACGAGTCTTGCCCGATCGTTTTTCCGGATCAGCTTTCGCTAACCAATGAAACGTTCCGACTGTCCCCAATCTTCTTGATGATCTTCAGGATTTCCCGGCGTCATCCCGAAGAGCCCGCGTTTTGTACCAGCGGGCTGAGGGATCTCCCGTGGCAAACAGTATTGTAGCGGGAGATCCTTCGCTCCCCCTGAAGAACGGCTACGCTCAGAAGCTTGCCCTGTCCTAGCCGTTATATCCCCGAGATCAATGAACCCGAAATCAAACTGGGTAACTGCCTTTGCGCCTGAGATCCGCATCTCAACGTTGAGTCAAGATGACAGCGGCGTGGAGGATCGTATGCCAGAGGATCATTCAATCAATGTGAGCCTTGAAGGTACGAATCTCCAGTTCCCCCTACCCGTTGCACAAACTTACGAATAGATCCCAGGCGCCTCGTGTCCAAGCTTCTGGACATATTCAACATAGGACCCCGGATAAACAGTGGGATGGCGGTCCGTACCGCTCTCGCCGCCCAGTTCCAGCACGCGTGAGCCGAGACCGCGAAGGAACATGCGGTCATGCGATACGAAGATCATGGTGCCTTCAAAATCCTTCAGCGCCTCCACCAGCATTTCTTTGGTCGCAAGATCCAGGTGATTCGTCGGTTCGTCGAGCACCAGAAAGTTCGGCGGGTTGAAGAGCATGCGTGCAATTGCCAGCCGCGATTTTTCTCCGCCGGAGAGTGCGCGGATTTTCTTATCCACGTCTTCGCCGGAGAACTGGAATGCTCCCGCCAGGTTTCGCAGCGACCCGATACTGTCCTGGGGAAAATCCTGTTGCAACTGTTCGGCGACCGTGAGATCGGAGTTGAGAACATCCAGCGACTGTTGCGCGAAGTATCCCATGTTCAAGCTGGCGCCGAGCCGCACGCTTCCCGCATCTGGAGCACTTGCCCCGGCAATCATTTTCAGAAGCGTAGTCTTACCAGCGCCGTTTCTTCCCATGACGGCCCAGCGTTCTCCGCGGCGGATGGTGAGATTGAACCCTTCATAGATCACACGCGGTCCGTAACTCTTATGCAGATCCTCAAGCACAGCTACCTGTTCGCCGGACCGCGGTGGAACGCGAAAGTCGAATTTCACTACTGTGCGTTTCTTTGGCAATTCGATCTTCTCGATCTTGTCCAAGGCCTTGATCCGGCTCTGCACCTGGGCCGCTTTGGCTGCGTGCGTCCTAAAGCGATCAATGAAGCGCTGCTCCTTGGCAAGCATGGACTGCTGCCGCGCGAACGCCGCCTGCTGATTGCTCTCTCGCACCGCCCGCTCTCGCTCGTAGAAGTCGTAGTCACCCGAGTAGGTGATGATTTCGCCGCCATCAATCTCTGCGATCTTTGAGACCAGACGATTCATGAACTCGCGGTCGTGCGAAGTCATCAGCAACGCGCCAGGAAATGATTTGAGAAACTGCTCCAGCCAGATGATGGATTCAATGTCGAGATGGTTCGTCGGTTCGTCCATCAGCAATACATCCGGCATTCCGAGCAGGACGCGCGCCAGCGCAACTCGCATCTTCCATCCGCCGGAGAGAGCGCCCACGTCGCCATCAATCTGATCATCTTTGAACCCGAGGCCGTGGAGCACTTCACGGGCTTGCGATTCGAGCGCGTAACCGCCTAAATGCTCGTACTCCTCCTGAACGTGACCGAAGCGCTCAAGGATGCGGTCCATCTCATCCGCCTTGTCGGGGTCGGACATTTCCCCCTGCAAGGCTTCGAGCTCGTGGTGCAGATCGCCGACGCGTCCGCTGCCTGCGATCGCTTCATCGAGGACCGAACGGCCCTGCATTTCCTCGACATCCTGGCGAAAGTAGCCGATCGTCAACTTCTTTGGGACGGAGACCGCGCCCTCGTCGGGAGTTTCCTCGCCGACCACCATACGGAATAGCGTCGTCTTGCCCGACCCGTTGGGACCGACCAGCCCAACTTTTTCGCCGGGATTCAACTGAAACGAAGCATCGACGAAGAGCAACTGCTTGCCATACTGCTTATTGATGTTTGAGAAAGAGATCATTTTGAAAGAGTCAATTTAAAAGAGCTTGATGCCACAGGTTCGGCGTAGAGTGTAGCCCGTGCCTATTCGACAGGGGCTCCGGGCAAGCCTCGGATGGGCCGCACGGTCGATACCCTAGAATTGTTCTGGGACTTCTCTCGCTGCCCTAAAAACTGTTGCCACTTCAATCAATTCATCTTGAACCCTGTACACCACGCGAAAACGTCCAACGATAACTTCGCGAATTTCGGGTTCATCTCGCTCCGGCACAATACGTCCCGAGCGCGGGAACTGAATCAGCTGCTCAACAGCAGAGAAGATTCGCGCGATGGTCAAACCTGCATAATGCTCAGAATCTTTCGCAATGTATTCGCGGATAGCCTCAAGATCGCGCAGCGATTGTGGCGACCATAGAATACGCATTACAGCCCAAAGCGATGCTTGGCCTGATCGTGCGGAATGCCCTGCGACCCATCGAGCTCGGCCAATCCGGTTTCGACTTTGGCCAGAAATACTAGCTGTTCAATGGCATCATCGATGGTGGCATTTGGCGGCATCGCCTGGAGAGCCTCGATAATGCGGTCGCGGGTAAATGGCTCCTGCATGGCTTCATTGTAAAACACATTTCGCGGTAGGTGGAACTACATGCGTAACGACCGATACCACGAGCCCGAATCGGCCGGAAGACCGCTGTCTTGCCCGCCCCGCACTAAGCTGAAATCAGGGATCTCTAAATCCACACTTGACATTGCCGGATAATCCACTACCATACGGTTGTGGATAAATTGGGTACAACGTTTGCGGCTCTGTCCGATCCGACCCGGCGGGCGATGATCGAACGACTTTCCCATGGGCCTGCCTCTGTGCATGGATTGACGGAGCCGTTTGCACTCTCGCAGCAGATGATTTCAAAGCATATCGCTTACCTGGTGCGCGCGCGGATTGTGATCAAGACGAAGCGTGGACGAGAGAGTGTGTGCACGCTAAGGCCAGAGGCGATTAAAAAAGTCGGCGACTGGGCGTTTAACTATCGCCGATTCTGGGAAGAGAGCTTCGACAAGCTGGACGTGGTTGTGAATCAAATGAAAAAAGCGGAGGTCCGAGATGACAAAAAGCACGGTGACAGAGCGGATGGTTATCACAAGAATTTTTGATGCCCCACGCGAGTTGGTCTGGAAGGCGTGGACGGACCCGAAGTACGTGATGCAGTGGTGGGGCCCGAAGGGTTTTACGTCGCCCGTTTGCAAGATCGATTTTCGCGTGGGAGGAAAATTTCTCTACTGCATGAGAACGCCGGATGGCCAGGAGGGCTGGAATGCTGGGGAATACCACGAGATTGTTCCCAACGAGAAGATCGTTTACTCCATGTACTTTTCCGACGCGCAGGGAAACAAGGTTGAGCCTGAGACATATGAAACAGAACATGAGGCCACAGGCGATACGCACGATGTGGTCATTTTTGAGGATTTTGGGAACGGCCAGACGAAACTCACCTTAATTGGAAACGAACCCATGGAGAGCGCAAAAGATAGCGGTCAATTGGAGGGCTGGAACGAGCAACTCGATAAAGTTGCTGAGGTTGTTACGAAGCTAGCGCAGGCGAAATAAGAAGCTGAAGCTTTGATTGCGAAACTCAATCGTGGAGAAAGAAATGAAAAGAATACCGTTTCTCGCTTTCGTCCTGCTGGCATTCGCATTTCCTGCCCATGCCCAAGATGCGATGAAGAATGACGCGACAAAGAAAGATGCAGCCGTCAAACCTGCCGATCCCGAATTGAAAGTCGTGCTCGATTCCTGGAACGAGGTTGGCCGCAAACTCATCGCCATGGCCGAAGATTTTCCCGAGGACAAATATGACTTCAAGCCGACGCGCGCGCAGCGCAGTTTCGCAGAGCAATTGCTGCATGCCGCAGGTTCAATGTATTACTTCACGAATCCCGTGATGGGGCAGAAGCCTCCTGCGGCAGAAGACCCGAAGCGCGACCAGTACAAGTCCAAGGCTGACATCGTTGCGTTCGTCAAGAAATCCGTCGCCGATGGCGCTGCCGCCATTCAGTCAAAGGGCGAGCAAGGCCTGATGCAGACTGTCGTATACGGTGACCAGAAAGCGCGTGTTCTTGACATTGCATACGGTCTCATCGAGCATAGCGGTGAACACTACGGCCAGCTCGTAGTGTATTACCGCCTCGCAGGTCTTGTGCCGCCGGAGTCGCGGCCCAAGAACTAAAACAATCAGCAACGGTAGCTTCAGCCCAACCCGACAATCGGCGGGGATTTTTTTAGCCTGTTGAAGAACATAATTCCATGTCCGACTCGAACTGAAGGCTTGCCTGAGATTAAAGAATTGCCAGTGGAGCCCATACAGAATTCTAGCGATGGATTCCGTCACTGAGCGATAGTATGTTCATCGCTTAAGCGCTGCGGGGGCTTTACGTATGGCTGCGAAGCGGGTGATCGAAGGAGTTCACGTCGTCCCGATGGGGATGGCAAACGCCTACCTGATTGAGGGCGAGGACGGGTTAACCCTGATCGACACTGGTTACCCGGATAAGGAGGCAGCCGTCTTCGGTGCCATTCACGGTCTTGGCCGTTCGCTAGACCAGCTCAAGCACCTGATTTTTACCCACGGCCACCCTGATCATATCGGGAGCGCCGCTGCGATCGTACGACAGACCGGTGCGAGGACCTACATGCATCCGCTCGATATTTCTATGACCGAAAGCGGAGGTCCCTTTCGGCCGCTGAGCGCAGCGCCTGGCCTGTTGCGTCGAGTGCTGTGCACTCTGCTCTACAATCCCGAAAAGCACCTTGAGCCAGTGACCATCAATCAGGCTTTGACCCCTGGCGAAATACTTCCCATCGCTGGCGGCATTGAGGTTATTCACACGCCTGGGCACTGCGCGGGACAAGTCGCGCTCTTGTGGCGTCCCGGACGAATGTTGTTCACGGGCGATGTGTGCATGAATATCATGGGCCTCGGTGACCCCATCGGCTTCGAGAGTTTGACCGAAGGTCGCGCGAGTCAGCGGAAACTTGCCGGTCTTTCCTTCGACGCTGCCGGATTCGGACATGGCTCTCCCATCGCGCACGGTGCGTCGACGCGATTCCGCAAAAAATTTGGGACTCCCTCCGAGGACGTGTTTCAGCAGCGATCCGCGGCTTAATGCCTCCCGGTGCCGTTATGAATGGCGAATGCCCTGCAAACGCACAGGGCCTCAGGTAGCTAGCCGTTATTTTTCGCGCAGTAGCACCACATCGGATGTGTCGTGGGCTCGGGCAACGGCGAGGGTCTTCCCGTCCGGAGACCATTGAAATTCAGCGATGTGTTCAGAAGGGAAGTTGGTGATCGGATGTCCCGGCGAACCGTCGAGCGGTTGCACAAAAATATTATCCACGCCCTGATCGCGAACGATGTAGGCGACGGATTTTCCATCGGGAGTGAAGGTCATAGTGTTGGTAAAGCCAGTCCCTCCTCCTGTAGCCATCCGTAGATCGGGTTGGAGCAAGATGGGAGCGGACGGCGAGCCCGAGTCCAGGGTCACCAGCGCCAATTTGCTCACAGCCCCCTGCGGGCTATCGGGGGCGTTTACGTCCGCATTAAAAACCAACTGCTTTCCATCCGGCGAAATAGCTTCGCCTGCGCCAAATCCATACATGCCATGAACACTACTCGACGGTACGGGCTCTGCTTGTCCGCCTTCCAGGGGAACTCTCATGGAATAATGTGGGCCGGCACTGTCGTGGTAATAGACCCATTTTCCATCCGGCGAACAAACCGGATAACGATCAAAACCTCCATTGGTGAGTTGAGTCGGGTTCGAGCCGTCGGCATTGGTTCGCCAGATTCGAACCTGGTTCGTGCCCCCGTGAAAAGCCCAGGCGAGAAGGATGTAGTGATCTCCACAGCGCGCTATGTCTGCGATCCAGGAGTTCGGATCATTCAGGATGGTCGATTGCTGCCCACCATCGGGATTCATTTGCCGTACACTCTGCCCGTCGGCAACGAGCAGCTTGCCATTGGCCCCCCAAGCGACGGACTGCACATCCTGCGCTTGCGCTAACGCTTGAACGGCAGGATTTGTCCGCGAACTGGCGCTGGGAACCAAACTAAGGCTATTCGTGGTCCTTACCTGTACGGTGGCCGCGGTCTTGCCGTCCGCAGATACGGTCAGTGTGTCGTAACTGTTTGTATCCCGGGTGATGGGTTGGATTTGCCCCCCGGTGTGAGAAACTAAGCCGATTTGCGAACGCAAGTAACTCGGACCCTTCTGGTCGTATCTGGCGAGAAGCCATTGCCCGCCTGGCAGCCACGCGACGTCGAACACCAGTTCGTTTTTGAAGGAAGCTAAGGGATCGGCTTGCTTCCCGGCGACATCAAACGATTGGATGGTGCTCAGAACATCGCCGAGAGTGTAGAGGCTGTACGTAATCCGCTTGCCGTCCGGCGACCAGGTCAGGTTGCGAGGGAGACTGCTCGGCGTGTTGGTCGCGATTTGTAGAACGGTTTCCTCGCTGCCGTCGGGATTGGCGGTGAGCAAACGATATTTGCCCACATCGGGATCATTGGCGCGAGCGTAAGCGATGCGACGGCCGTCGGGCGAGAATGCAATCCCCGTATCAAGGTCCCGAACTATCACCTGCGGTGTGCCACCAAGTACCGGAGTGCGATACAGATCCCACTCACTCTGCGTGCTGATGCCAGCTTTACGAAAGTAAACATAATTCCCGTCCGGCGAGAAAGTCAGGGAACGATAGACCGCCGCTGCCGGAGGGACGATCTGAGTATCGCTGCCAGTCGGCACATTGCGCAGCCACAGGCTCTGCAGGCCGTTATCATCCTGAACGTTTAAAACGTATTTGCCGTCGGGCGAAATCGCGGCCTGCTGTGCCTTGCCAGTGTTCGTCACCTGCGTGATAGTGAAATTCTGAAAGGGCGTTGGCTGGCTGCGGCTGAGCAGCGAGTAGACACCGAAACCGCCGGCGGCGAGTAGAACCAGTCCCACCACGACAACGGCCGCAAGGCCAAACTTGTGTTCGCGCGCCACGGTGCTCACGCTTGAACCACTCGCCGAAACCTGGGAAGACGAGGGCTGCGCCGCAGCCAGAACATTTCCGGAGACCGGCGCCGCTCCAGATGTCGCACTCGGCTGCGCCTGGTGGTCTTGGCTTTCCGAAGTTTGGACCGCAGGCTGGCGGCCGGAACTGCTATCGCGCTGCAATCGCATCAAGTCGCCGCGGATCTCTGAGGCGTGCTGGTAGCGCAGATTGCGGTCCTTCTCTAACGCCTTGTTGATGATCCGTTCCAGTTCGAGTGGAACGTCGTGATTCAACCGCACTACGGCCACTGGCGAGCGGTTCACGATGGCTTCACAAATCATTGCCGAACTTTCTCCGTGGAACGGCAAGTCGCCGGTGGCCATCTCGTAGAGCACTGCGCCGAAAGAGAAGAGGTCGCTGCGCGCGTCCAATTCTTTTGCCCGGACCTGCTCAGGCGACATATACGCGACCGTCCCGAGCATGGTGCCAGGACTGGTCAGGTGGTCCGCATCCACCGAACGCGTCTGCGTGTTAAGAGACCCGATTTGGCTCGAAGAACTGCTCGCCAGATTGACCTTCGCCAAACCAAAGTCCAGAACCTTGGCGTGGCCGCGCTCCGTGACAAAAACATTGGCCGGCTTGATGTCGCGATGAACAATCCCCTTGGAGTGGGCGGCATCCAGCGCATCGGCGATTTCGATGGCAAGCGAAAGAATCAACTCGGTTTCGAGGGGACGTCCCGCAATGCGGTGCTTCAGCGTCAGGCCATCCAGAAACTCCATTGCGATGAAGGAGTGGTCACCGTGCTTGCCGATGTCGTAAATGGTGCAGATGTTGGGGTGGTTCAGCGCGGATGCGGCGCGTGCCTCGCGCCGAAAACGCTCCAGAGCCTGAGGGTCCTGGGATACGTCATCGGGCAGGAACTTGAGCGCCACGAAACGGCCGAGTTCGGTGTCCTCGGCCTTGTAGACCACGCCCATCCCGCCGCCACCGAGTTTCTCGACGATCCGATAGCGTGAAATGGTCTGGCCGATCATTTTGGAGGTAAACCGTTTTTGGGTTGCTTCATATTACGGAGGCGCCATCCGGGAGTCAACGAATAGACGCCATGTTGCGGTCGAATGGAATCCAGAGCTGCATCGTGGAATAGTGACTGCGGATTCCGGAAATAACTTCCGGCTTGATTCTGGGGCGGCCAGACGAAGCCGTATTACGACGGGGTGAGCGAGTTCGACGGTTCGCACGAGGGCTCCCGACTGGGGAGTCGCACCCCACAAGCGAGAGTATATGGAAGCTTGCAAACGGAACTGAAAACCCGGAGCGCGACCCCTCGATCGCGCCCCGGCACCATCAGCCAGGAGACCGGCTGGGTGAAGTTATCTGGCAATCGTCGCGTCTGGAACGGAGGGACCGCGACAAGCCAACGCAAGTTCTAGTTCACGGTAAATTTTGTCGAGCTGTTAGCCGTACCCCCTGACGTGGTTACGGAAATCGTCACCGGTCCCGCTGCTAGTCCGGAAGGCACATCCGCGGTTATCTCCGAGTCCGAAACGACCGTGAAAGTCGTTGCTGTCACGGTGCCAAATTTGACCGAAGTGGTTTGAGTCAGGCCCGTGCCGTTGATTGTCACCAGGGTTCCGATTGGACCGCTCGGCGGCGCAAAGGTCGCGATCTTCGGCTTCACTTTGAAAGTTTGCGAACTGGTCAGGGTGGTGGACCCCGTAGTTACGGTGACCGCGCCGGTATGCGCTCCCGTGGGAACGACCGCAGTTAGATAAGTGGTCCCTGCAAGCGTCACGGATTTCGCCGCCACGCCGCCAAACTTAACCACAGAGGCGCTGCTAAATCCCTGGCCAAAAATGCCGATGTGTGCACCGACAAGGCCGGCCTTCTCAGTCGGCTCCAACCTTACAAAGGGAGCATCGTTCGTTGCTACGCTAAAAAACGTCCCTTCGCATACATGGGGGCAGGAGTCGCCTCCGCCTCCGCCGCTGGCGGTCGTTCCGTACACCAGTCCGTTCGTATTTTGAATCAGTGTGGACGAGGGCAAATCCCCGTCGATGGGAGGATTGGGGAAAAGGAAGGCCGAGAACACGTTGGTGGAAGTCAGCTTATAGATGCTGCCACTTCCGTCAGGCCCGTAAGCTGGGTTGACTCCGTAGAAGCTTCCGTCAGTGACTTGCAGCATGTTGACCGGGGGACCGACATTGTTGACGCATGAGGCGTCGGTCGAGTTGTTGAAATCGTGAAGATCAGCAAAGGCTCCGGCTGTGGTAAGCGTGTAGATATCTCCGGAGTTATTCGCTGCGCCCAGGTTCGTCGCTCCATACAACTTCCCATTTTTACCTTGGATCAATCCCGTGCAGGGATTGTCTCCGGTGGTAGCCTCGAAGCCGTAAATTTCTTTGAAAACACCCGTGGTGCTGATCCTGTACACGCATCCCACGCTTCCCGACAGGGCGCAGCTCGCGAGGGTGCCATAGAGGTTGCCGTCGCTGGCCTGGAACAGATTTGAGGAGTGGCAGTCACTTCCGGAAAAAGTATGCAGGTTGGTGTAAACGCCCGCCGAGGTTAACCGATAGACATTCCCGCAGACCTGAACGTCATTTCCAGACACGCCATAGAAATTGCCATCACTGGCCTGGATCGGTGGGTATAACGGTAGGGAGTCGCCGTTCACTCCTGTAAAGTCATACAAATCGGTAAAAGCTCCGGATGGCGTCAAACGGAAGATGCTGCCCATGCCAGTCGCTGGATTCCCAACTTCGCATGTGCTATAGAAATTTCCGTCGCTGCCGAGAGTAAGTCCTGCAACGCCACAATACAGCCATTGCTGGGGAAAGCTGTATACGACGCTTTCGACTCCGGCGGACGAAATTTTGTAGATCGCGCCCGTGCCGCTGCCCCCACAGGACGCCCCGCTACCGTACATATGGCCGTCCCGGCCTTGCACGATGTTGCCTCGTGGAGCGCAGGCATCAGTCGTCTCCATGAACGTGTAGAGCAGAGTGGGAGTTTGCGCTCGTGCCGGAACCGCCGTTCCGGCGAACATTGTGACGACCGCGACCAGCAACATTGCCGCGAGACCCGACCGATGACCTTGACGATGATGCGACTTCATTCTTGTTTGTCTCCTGAGAGTGAGTTGCGTTCAGCTTTTCTTTTCGAGGGGATCTACTGGAACGCTTCGCCGACTGTCGGCCGGAAAAGGATTGCGGTCAATGGTCTGGGGATAGCGGCTGACTAGCATGCACCTGGCGAGCTAAAACTTCTCTTTATATATATTTACGTGAACTTATTGTCTGACAGGACCACGCCTTCTCGTGGCCCAAGGGTGCCATTCCTCGCGCTCGGGTCGGGTGCTAAGCTACGAAATCTCCAAAAGACCGTCCTTATTGAGTCCTACTGAATGAGTTTTGTCCAATGAGTTCTGCACCCTCGCCTCCTCTTCTGTACCGCTTCGGAGTATTTGAGGCGGACTTGCGTGCTGGCGAGCTCCGGCGGAACGGCGTGAAGGTCCGCCTTCAGGACTTGCCTTTTCGAGCACTGGCCTTGTTCCTAAGCCGTCCTGGAGAGGTGATCACGCGCGTGGAGTTTCGACAGGCACTGTGGCCTGCCGACGTGTTTGTGGATTTCGAGCAGGGCATCAGCAGCGCGGTGATGCGGCTGCGTGACGCGCTTGGGGATGCGGCTGGAAACCCTATCTTCATTCAAACGATCGAGCGCCGAGGATACCGGTGGATTGGACCAATCCTCAGTCAAAACTTGGAGCCGGAGGTTCAGGATCGAGTCCCGGCAGGGGCGGCGAAGCCGTTTCTAGTTCCAGCGCCAGGTGAGAGGCCAGCAGAGCTTACGAAGCCGGAGAGCCGCGATTTTACCGCGCCGTATGAAATAGGATTGACGACTCGGTCCGGCAAGCGTGGCTCACGAATGGTTTTCTGGGCAGCGGGAATTTTGGCGCTGGTGGCCTTGGGCGGCCTGTATATGGTTCAGTCGCGGAGACGGCCTGCAACTCCAATTTCTTCGATTGCAATCCTGCCGTTCGACAATCTCAGTGCGCCGGCGGTCAATGACGCTTTCAGTGATGGATTAACCGACGAAATCGCAGCGTCGATTTCGCACGTGGACGGCGTGCGAGTGGCGGGACGTCGGTCGGCCTTTGTGTTCAAGGGCAAACACGACGACCTTCGCGACATCGGTTCCCGCTTAAATGTGGAGGCCGTGGTGGAAGGCAGCGTGCAGCGTGCGGGTGATCGTACGCATGTCGCGGTCCAACTGAATCGCACGCGCGATGGGTTCACGATCTGGAGCCAGACTTACGACGGCACGACCGCAGAGTGGATTCAAATCGAATCGCAGATTGCAACGTCGATTGCGGGGGCGCTGGCGCGCAGGGTTTCTCCGCAGGGAGGGTCGGTGGCGCCAGACGCCGAAGCCCACGCTTTGTATCTAGAAGGCCGATATGAGTGGAACCAAAGAAATTTTCCCGCTGAATTGAAGAGCGTCGATCTGATGCAACAAGCAATCGCACGCGACCCCAACTATGCGCTAGCGTGGGCCGGGCTGGCGGATTCTTTGGTCAGCATCGGCAATGTGGAAGACGTGGATCCGTCTGCATATATGCCGCGCGCCCGCGATGCTGCCCTTAAGGCTCTCCAACTGGATCCTTCGCTCGCCGAGGCCCATGCTGCGCTGGGGATGGTTGCCTGCCATTACGACTTTGACTGGCCTACCGCCGAGCGCGAATACAAAAAGGCGTTCGAATTGAACCCAAATTATGCCAGCGCGCACCAGTACTACTCTTTGGGCTTGATGGCTCACGGCCGATTCGCGGAAGCCAACGCGCAACTTGAAATTGCCCGCCGTCTTGACCCTCTTGCGCTGATCGTGGACGTTGATATCGCTCTTCTGCGCAAGTTCCAGCGCGATTTCGACGGCGTGATCAAGGTTTCGAAAAACATCCTCGAACGTGATCCCAACTTCCACCTGGGTTACAGCATGCTAACCACCGGCTATTTTTGTGAACGACGCTGGGATGATTGGCGGGCCGCTGACGCCAGACATCCACAGGGAGAGTATCTTCTTGCGCTGGTGAACGGGCACCCAGACGAAATCGAGCGAGTGCTCCGCAAGATGATGGATGAAGCCAAGGCCGGCAGTCGCCGGCCGTACGATGTTGCACACGTCGCGACTATGAAGGGAGACCGCTCCCTTGCTCTCGATTGGCTGGAAAAGTCGTACCTGCATCACGACTACTGGATGCTCTACATCAACGTCGACCCAGAATATGACGCGCTCCGCTCCGATCCGCGCTTTCAGGCGATCATTCACCGTCTAGGCGTCGGCTAAAACCGTGACTCGGCAGGGCCGATTCGGCCGCGGTCGCCACGTATCTGGCTACTTAATTCATGGCACGATTTCAGCGACCCCATGCGCGTCGCCGCAGCAGTGGAATCCACTAGTCCCGCCCGGAAGGTATGCCTGCAGAAGGGCGCCGCTTGCGCCAGCGGTAGAAGAACGGAATGCCGAGAGCAATCACTCCCAGCCCGAGAGACGAACGTATGGGCCGGACCATCCACAAGTTGACCGTCAAAGCCATTGCGGCGGCCAAAAAGATGAGCGGCGTCCACGGATATCCCCAGGCGCGGTAGGGACGAACCAGGGTGGGCTCTTTTTGGCGTAAACGTATCAGGGCAATCGCCACTAACCCGAAAAAGATCCAAACGGCAAAGACAAACAGTGAATAGAGTTCCTCGAACGTCCCGCTGAGCGCCAACAGGGCAGCGATCGAGCCCAGGAAAATCAACGCGCCGGTAGGCGTGCGAAGGGAAGGATGAAGGCGCTCCGCGAAACGGAAGAACAAACCGTCGCGCGCCATCGCGTAGGGGATGCGAGCGCCAGTCAAGACCACTACGTGCAGCGCCCCCAGTGCCGACACTGCCATGGCGACGGTGAGCCACGCTGCGCCGCGCGAACCACTCAAAGATTGCGCTACGTCCGATGCAACATGCTGCGACGCAGCCACCTGTGCGAACGACAACACATGAAAGTACGCAACATTCGCCATTAAATACAGCCCACCGACAGTGAGCAGCCCAAAAATGATGGCTCGGGGGATGTTCTTTTGGGGGTGGACAATCTCTTCCCCTAAATCGCCGAGATCGTTAAAGCCGTTGTACGCCCACATAGCAGGAGCAAGCGCTGTCAGCAAGGCGCCAATCGTTCTCAAGCTGAACGATGTTACCGCTGGAGCGTTTGAGACGGCGTGCTTTGTTCCGAACACGACACCTCCAACAACAATGACCAGGATTGTCCCCATCTTGAGCGATGTCAGCAGCACCTGGATCGCGCCGCCCATCCGCACGCTGAAATAATTGACCCCGGTCACGATCAGTACGATTAACCCGGCAATCGGCTGGGCCGTCGTGAACGTGAATTCGTAGGGCCCGATGTGACTGCTGAACAAAGGCGTCGCCACAATGGGAAATAAGAATCCCATGAACCGCACGAAACCGGCTGCCAGTGTGGCCATAGCGACTGGCCGCTCGAGAAACGAACTCATCCAACCAAACAGAAATCCCCAGAGAGGGCCGAGCCCACGGCAAAGATAAACGTAGGGGCCGCCGGCATTCGGAAAAGCCGCCCCGAGTTCGGCATAGCAGAAGGCGCCCAAAAAAACGATGAGCAAGCCGAGGATCCAGGCGATCAAAACCAGCGTGGCGGAGCCCACGGCCCGCGCCATGTCGCTAGCGACAAGAAAAACCCCCGTCCCGATCGTGTCACCAATGACGATAGCGATCGCCGACCCAAGACCCAAGCCACGAACTAAATCACTTCGCTCGGAATGGACAGATGGATCGCTCGCTGACATCGCGGAAGAGCCTACTAGCATTCAATGGAGATGGTCAACGACCCATCTAGGGAAATCCCACCGTTTCATAGCTGACAAGAAACATGTAGGCCCATAGCATCGATTTAGGTTTGCGCGATATGATCGAGGCCGCGATGGCAGCGCACAAATTCATGCTGAGCGAGTTTCTTTGGGACGAACGACACCGCGTGGATCGCATGGAAGATGTGCTTACTCCCGCACTTGTGGTCTATCCGGAAATCGTGGCGTCGAACATAGCGCAAACCTTGCATCTGGCCGGAGGCGCTCCGGATCGCTGGCGTCCGCACATAAAAACCGCAAAGCTCGGCTACACGCTTCGCATGCTTGTCGAGCGGGGTGTCCGGAGTTTCAAGTGCGCCACCACGCTGGAACTGCTGGCAGCTTGCGACTGCGGAGTGGCCGACGTCCTTCTTGCCTACCCGGTGGTGCGCGCAAATGCACGGCGCGTGCTCGAAATAGCGAATCAGTTTCCGCGCGTGCGGATTTCTGTCCTTATCGAGAACGAAGAACAGGTGCGGCAATGGCGGGGCGGGACCGTCGGAGTGTTTGTCGACATAAATCCTGGCATGAATCGAACAGGAGTCGAACAGAGCCACATCGACAAAGTGCTCCGGCTGGTGCGTGCTGTTGAAGAAGCGGGGCTGCAATTCCGGGGCCTGCACTACTATGACGGCCAGTACGGGGAACTCGACGAGGCCGAACGGACCGCAGCGTCGCATGCCGGCTATGATCGTTTGCTGATACTTGTGAAGGCGATTCAGGACAGTGGGACGAACGTGCCCGAAGTCATTACCGCGGGGACACCGACGTTCCCGTGCTCTCTCGCATACAAAGGTTTTTACGGCGTAAAGTTTATCCACCGTGTTTCGCCTGGAACAGTTGTCTACTGCGATGCCACAAGTCTGGCGCAGCTACCCGCTCAATACGGCTACGCGCCAGCGGTTCTGGTGTTAACCCGAGTGGTGAGCCGGCCACACGACGGAATCATCACCTGCGACGCAGGCCACAAAGCAGTTTCAGCCGATGCTGGCGTGCCTACCTGCCTGGTCGCCGGACATCCGGAACTCAGGCCTCTCACGCCCAGTGAGGAGCACCTTCCCATGGCATTGAACGGCGAAACCGCAGGGCCACAGGTCGGCGAGGCGCTTTATCTTGTGCCGCGGCACGTCTGCCCCACGGTAAACAATTTTGATTCCGCGCTCCTTGTGCGAGCGGGCGAAATCGTATCAGTCGAGAAGGTTACCGCTCGCGGACGCGAAGCGCCGCTATCCACGTCAGCGTTGGCCAAGTCCTAGATGAGGCTCGCGACTACCGAGCCAGTTCGGGGCGGTCGGTTTAGGAAAGAAATTCCGAGCTGCGCGCAGGTAGCCCGTCCTTGTGGAGTTTCTTGTTGCAACTGGGAAAAGTTTATTTCTTCGGGCGGCTCGCCTTCTTCTTTGTCTTCTTCTTTTTCTTTGCCCCAGGCATTCGTCCCCAGCTCGTTTTCTTCACACTGTATGCAACGCAGTCGATTTCGATGAGCATTCCTGGAGTATGACCAAGATCGCTGCCCACCGTCGTGCGGGCCGGATACGGCGGCGTAAAACGTCGCGCATAAACCGCGTTGTAGCGCGAGAACAGGCTCGTGTCACTGAGGTGCACATGGACCTTCACCACATCCCGAAGAGAAGCTCCGTCGGCCTCTAGAATGGCAGCAATGTTATCAATAGTCTGCTCCGACTGCTGCTCGATGCTGTCGCCGACTAGTTTGCCATGGACCGCGTCGATGGGACCCGTCCCACTAACGAAAATGAAATCCCCGGCCCGCCATCCTTGAGAATATGCTCCTCCCGGGGGTGCACTCTCGCTTAGCTTGAATCGCGTATTTCGCCATCTTCATTTTGTGGTTGTGGCCCCTTCTTTTGCGTCATCTCTCTGCCCCTGCCGCGATCGTTCCCAGGAAAATATCACAGAGTGATTCCCGAGTAGTTCGGCAAATCGGAAGTTGAAAGTTGATTCTGGGGCATCGGATGGCATGAGTTCTTTTCCCAGTTAAAAATATTGCTATGGTAAAGATAGGCTGCGAATGCATTTTGCGAAAGTAGAGAAGAATCGTTACAAGTCAGGTGAAGCGGCAAGAATACAAAACGGGCCAAGGAGTCCGCTGGCAACGGCGAGAATCTTCCCATCCGGAGACCATTGAAATTTGGCGTGGAGCATACGCCCGATTGACAGTGGATCCGCTCGGTGGAAGACTTCCCGGATTGGCCGCGAAAGCGGGCCGCAGAATCGAGCCCCGACGAAGACGATCGAAGGTCCGCAGCCTTAGCGAGCACGCAGGGCGCAGACCCGGGTACAGTTCCCAGGGAGGAAGAAGCAAAGGAGCAATTCACCCGATGAAAGAGATCACGCTGAATGTGAATGGCCAGCAGCACATCGTGGCGGTGGATCCTGAAACGCCGCTGCTGTTTGTGCTGAACGACGAACTTGGCTTGCGCGGACCTCGATTCGGATGTGGCATGGCTCAGTGCGGAGCCTGCACTGTTATCATGCGCGGTCAGATCGTGCGGTCTTGTGTCATGACGGTAAGCGGAGTCGGTCAGGACGAAGTCACGACGCTGGAGGGCCTGGGCACGCCTGAAAAGCCTCACCCGATTCAACAAGCCTTTATCGACGAAGGGGCCGCGCAATGCGGTTTCTGCCTCAGCGGCGTGATCCTGACGGCGAAGGCCGTACTCGACATCAAACCCGACGCCGCCGATCAGGAGATTCGGGAAGCTCTAGGGGGTGTCTGTGTGTCGTTGCTTCGCTCACACGCGCATGATGCGGGCAATTCGAAAGTACGCCGAGGCTCGACGCGCATGACTCTGTCTCGCCGTGACTTCCTGCAAAGTTGTGGTGCACTGATTGTCAGTTTCAGCACTGGGTCGCTAAGTCTGTTGTCAGCAAAGGGCCAAGGCCCGTTCGACACGCATCGCTCTCACATCGATCCTAAAAAGCTCGATTCGTGGCTAGCCGTCGGAGCCGATGGAGTCATCACCGCATATACCGGGAAATGCGATTTCGGTCAGGGGATTTTTACGGCTCAATCGCAATTGGTCGCGGAGGAACTGTGCGTTTCAATCAGTCGGGTTAAGCTGGTCCAGTGCGACACATCTGTCTGTCCGGATCAGGGGACCACGTCTGGAAGTCAGTCGACCCCGACGAACTTTAACTCGGAAAATCTCGCCCTCGCAGCAGCCACCGCCCGCGAAGCTGTGCTCAGTCTGGCTGCTGTGAAATTGGGAGTGCCGGTCAAGCACCTCCAAGTGGCGGATGGCGTAATCACGAGCAACACGGGGCGTTATGTCCGGTACGAGGAGCTTATCGGAAACAACCATTTCAATCTCCCGTTAAGCGCGACAGCGAAACGACGGTCTGCTCGAGATTGGACGGTGCTGGGCAAACCAATCCCTGCACTAGATAGAGCCGCTCTGATGACTGGTCGATTCGAGTTTGTTCACAACGTTCGAATGCCAGGTATGCTTCACGGACGAGTCGTGCGGCCGCCGGAGATGGGAGCAACCCTTGTCCATGTAGACGAGCAATCGGTGCGGAGTATTCCAGGTATCGTAAAAGTTGTCGTCCGAAAGAATTTTGTTGGGGTCGTGGCCGAGACTCAGTATCAGGCAGGATTAGCGGCCCGAAAGTTGGCGGTGCAATGGAATCCAGGGCCAGAGCTTCCGCCTCAGACCGGCTTCTTCGACTATCTGCAGAAACAGCCTTCCGACGATGTTCTTGGCGTTGACTCCCGGGATACGGAGGCCCGACTGGCTGGCGCGAGCAGTGTCATCCGAGCCAGGTATACCTATCCTTACCAAATGCACGGGTCCGTTGGCGCATCATGCGCAGTGGCCGACGTTACACAAGAGAGTGCAACGTTATATTCGGCAACACAGTCGGCTTATCCCACGCGAAGTATCGTTGCCAAGATTTTAGATATGCCGATTGATAAGGTGCGCGTAATCTACGTGCGCGGTTCGGGGTGTTATGGATTAAACGGTGCCGATGCCGTCTCATTTGACGCGGCTGTTCTCTCTCATGCGGTCGGCAAACCGGTCCGGCTGCAGTTCTCGCGGCGGGACGAAATGATGTGGGAGAACTTCGGTTCGGCCTGTGCGGTGGAACATCGCGCCGCTCTGGCATCCGATGGGCGCATCGCGGTCTGGGAGCGGGAGGATTGGGTGGCTTCGCTGGGCAATCGGCCGGGCTACGACCAGCCAGGGAACGTCATCACGGGGGTGCTGCTGGGTTATGAACCTGAGTCGCCCGAGCCTCAGCCCGCCAAGCCACCCTCTGCCAAGTTGCGAAACCAGAGCAATGCAGTTCCGTCCTACTTCGCAGGGTGCGTGGGTGCGAGCTGCGGAGGTGACGGAACCATCCGGAGTGAACGGGCGCTGACGCATACTGTGCGTTCCCCATTCTTCACCGGCCCACTGCGCTCACCGCTTCGGATTCAGAACACCTTCGCCAACGAATGCTTCATGGATGAACTTTGCACCCACGCAAAATCTGATCCTGTAGCTTTCAGGCTGCAGCATCTGCAGAACTCACGGGTCATCGGCGTTCTCAAGGCGGCGGCCAATGCGGCGAGTTGGCAGGCACGGCCCTCGCCGAAGATGGCGGACACTTCTCGGATGCAAACGGCCAGCGGACGAGGTATCGCCTGCGTTGCATATGAAGGAGACAACGGCTTTGCCGCGATGGTTGCTGAAGTCGACGTAGATCTGCGGAACCGGAGTGGTCCGTCCGAAGCGCTTCGTAATTGCCTTAGACTGCGGCCCTATCTCGAACCCGGATGGTTTGCGAAATCAGACCGAAGGCGGAATTCTGCAGGGCATGAGCCGCGCATTGGTGGAAGAAGTTACGTGGGACAACCGGCGTGTGACCTCTGTCGACTGGGAAACTTACAACACCCTGCATCTTGACTACGAGATGCCCGCCGTCGAAATAGTCTTTGTGACGCCGACCGATGTGCCCGCGACGGGCGCGGGGGAAACCGCCATTACAGTTACTCCCGCGGCCATCGGAAACGCTATCTTCGATGCCTGCGGTGTGCGTCTCCGGACCCTTCCGTTCACTCCCGAGCGTGTGAAAAGCGCGCTGCTTAAGAGTGGTCACGGCCAGAGTGCATGAGTATGAGAGGCATGAGTAACTCGAAAAGAGTTTTTACAGCGAGTCCGGAGCCATAAAACCAAACTAACGAAAATTGCTGATCAGAATTACATCGTTGTTGTCGCTGCCTTTTGAAAGCAGGAGTTGTTTGCCATCGCGGGACCACGCGAATCTAAAGATCAGTCCGGAGGCAAACTTGGTAACCCGATGAGGATCTCCGCCTGCGAGCGGCTGCTCCCAGACGTTGGTGGCACCGCCGCGAGTAAGCAAATACTGAATTCCCTTGCCATCCGGCGACCAGCGCAGGCTTTCCCCGCCACTGGGCAACAGGCCGATAGAGCGCAAGTCCCCTCCACTGGCTGGAACCACAGCAATCTTCACCACGGGGACAGGGTTGCCTTCTTGATAAAGAACCGCCAATTGGTTTCCGTCTGGGGAAACATCGAATGCATTCCCCGTTTCTGCGGTCATGACCTGCGATGGCGTGCCGCCTTCAACCGACATGCGATAGACACGTCTCTTTGCGGCGTAAAATACCCACTTGCCGTCAGGGGAGCAAACGGAGAATCCGGTTTCGTCGGCCAATAGTTTGCCGTTGGATCCGTCGGCATCCATCCTCCAGAGCACCTGCTTTCCGTCGCGAATACTGTCCAAGACAATGTAGCGATCGCCACACGAAGAGACAGAAAAAATGTTATGGGCTTGCGGTAACACGAGCGTAGGCCGCCCGCTGCCGTTCGGGCTCATAAGCCACAAGTTGTCAAAGTTGCTTAGCAGCAGTGCGCCGGCAGGACCGGCTGCAACAGAGTCATAAATGATTCCCCCCGAAGTGAGTTGTTGCGCCTGTGCGAGGTCTTTCGACGGCGCAATCCAAATATCCGCCACCTTCGTTTCCTGAATTCCCGCCAGAACCCTGCCATCCCGGGTTCCGTCCAAGTCCGCCGCATAGCTCGATAGATCATTGGAAAAACGATGCAACTCCCCGCTCGGGAAGTCGACGGACCAAAGTTGGCGCTTCCCCTCCTCGGAAAGCGAAATCACAAGGGCGTTGCCATCCGGCATCCAGACCGGCCTTCCTCCCGCTCGAAGTCCCAAGGTATCCAGTATTCGGATTTTGCCATCAGCTACGCTGATGGCGCTTAGGATCCATCCGACCGATTTGCCGAGTCGAACAGTGGGTACGGCGAGGGTCTTACCATCCGGCGACCAAGTCACGCCCGGCACGAACCCCGGCAAGGTAGAAGTTAACGTCGCAAGCAGACGCTCTCCGGTGCCGTCGATCTGCGCGACACGGATTTCGTTGACACCTTCTTTAGGGATGCCGCGGGCGAACACCAATTGTTTGCCATCGGGCGAGAAGTCGACAGGAGTGTCCACGTCGCGAATAAGTTGTCGAGGCGAACCGCCTAAGACGGGCATAACGTACAGATACCTGTAGTTGGCGGTGCTCTTGTCTGAGCGGACAAAGTATATGTAGTTGCCGTCGGGGGAAAAACTAACTCCCAAGAATTGGACGACGGCTGGCGCCAGCACCTGCACATCGCTCTTGGTAGCCACGTTGCGCACCCACAGGCTCTGCTGTTCGCCGTCACGCAGAACATACACAACGTAGTGCCCATCGGACGAAATCGCTACCTGAGTCGCTTTCCCGCTATCCGTCAGCTTGATCAGCTGCATGGCTTGCAGATTGAATTCACGAGGGCGGTAGAGGAGCTTGTAAACGCCGAATGCAGCAGCCACAAGCACGATGGCCGCAACCGCTCCGACGATTACCTTTGGAAAGCGGCGTTTTACTGGCGGAACCTGGGCTGCAACCGAGGCGGAGTCAGGTGCCGCGACCGGAGAGGAGGCTGGCAGAGCCACAGTCGAACCTGACTCACTGGCGGCATGGACATGGCCCGAACTGGTATCGCGTTGCAGGCGTTTCAAATCCGCGCGCATTTCCGAAGCGTGCTGGTAACGCAGGTCGCGGTCTTTTTCCAAAGCTTTGTTGATGATCTCTTCGAGTTTAGGAGGCAAATCCGGATTCAGCCGGAGAGGAGGAGTAGGCGCACGATCCAGAATTCCCTGAAAGATGACGGCAGTGGTTTCTCCCCGGAAGGGCAGGGTGCCGGTGGCCATCTCGTAGAGGACGGCGCCGAAGGAAAATAGATCAGTGCGGCCATCCAGCTCTTTTCCTTTGGCCTGCTCGGGCGACATGTAAGCGATCGTGCCCACTGCAGTTCCAGGGCTGGTCAGGTTCTCGATGCTGACCCCGGCCGTCGCCGCGGTCACGGCCGGGACGGCGCCGACACGGAGAGGACCCTGCGTAACTTTCGCCAAACCAAAATCCAGAATCTTGGCGTGGCCCCGCTTGGTCACGAAGATGTTGGCAGGTTTAACGTCCCGGTGCACGATGCCTTCGGTGTGCGCCGCGTCGAGGGCATCCGTGATCTCAATGGCCAGACCAAGAGTTTGTTCGGTCTCAAGTGGCCGGCCCCCTATCAGATTCTTCAGGGTTACGCCATCGAGAAACTCCATGGCGATAAACGCTTTTCCGTCTTGCTCGCCGATGTCGTAAATAGTGCAAATGTTGGGATGGTTCAACGCCGAAGCCGCCTGGGCCTCGCGCTGAAAGCGCGCCAGCGCCTGGGCGTCGCGCGCAACCTCATCTGGAAGGAACTTCAGGGCGACAAAACGGTGCAGACGGGAGTCTTCAGCTTTGTAGACAACCCCCATGCCGCCGCCGCCGATCTTCTCGACGATGCGATAGTGCGAAAAGGTCTCGCCGATCATTCTGGAGATGAATGGTTCTTGGGTCGCTTCATATTACGGAGCCGCCATCCTGGAGTCAACGAACAGGCGCCCTATCGCGGTCGCACGAAACCGTGAAAAATCGCCGAATACCGGAGTCCGATCCAGAAACGAGCTTCTAAGCACGTTGATGTTGATCCCTAACTCCGCGCTCGATGTACACTCGGGATCAAAAAGTGAGGCCCGCAAGCATGTCCCGCATTCATAATCCCACGACTTCTTCTATTGGCGATGCGACCCTGGGTTTGGAGACGAACATCACTCGGCGCGACTTTCTGGGCACCGTTCTATTGGCCTCCGGATCCGCGTTGCTCGCAGGCATGACTCCTTTGGATCTGCTGGCAGCGCAAGCGGATGACTTCACTGGCTATGGCGGCGTCGGCGAATACAGCAACGCGAATGGCAACACTTGGGATGTTCTGCAGGCTGGCCATGCGATTCGTGACCGCTTCTACGATCCTCTTCCTGCAGGAATTATTGAAACGGGGGAGATTTATGATTGCGTGATTATCGGCGGAGGAATTAGCGGGCTTGCTGGTGCCCTGTTTTTCCAGCGCGAAGCCGGTCCGGGCATGAAATGTCTGATCCTCGAAAACCACCCCATTTTCGGCGGCGAAGCGAAGCAAAATGAGTTTCTGGTGGAAGGCAAGCGACTGGTAGCACACCAAGGCTCAGCCATCTATCAAATTCAATACCCACATAGCTTTCTTGCACAGTTCTATGAGTCCATCGGATTACGGGCACCCCGGTTGACTTATCAAAAGTGGGCTGGACCAGACCCAGAGTTTACCCTTTCGAAGACACCGTATGAAGCGGCAGGCCTGCAATCCGGACAATACGGGTTTTGGTTTGGAGCCAGATTCCATCAGACATCGGGAATGTGGCTGAAGGATCCGCTAAGGATAAACCTGCACGGAGCTCCCGTTTCAGAGGCAACCCGACTCGAGTGGCTGCGCTGGCTAAAAGGTGAATCGGCGGGAAAGACGAAGTTCGAACATCCCAAGGTAGAAGGCGACGCGGCTTCCCGTTACCTCGATTCAATCACCCTGGAGCAGCACTACATGGAACGTTTCGGCCTTAGCCGCGAAACGGTTCGCACTTTTCTCTCGCCGGTAGAGGGAGGGGGTTCCGGTTTAGGTCCCGACGCTTTATCGGCATATTCAGATTACGCGTTTGAAATGTTGCACCCTTTACCGGAAGGGAATGGTGGTTCGGATCAGATGTTCCCGGGTGGCAACGCGACAATCGCGAGGCTGATGACGAAGAGCCTGATCCCCGGCGCAATTGACGGTCCAGACAGCATGGAAGGAGTTTGCCTGAACCGCGTCAATTTTGCAGCGCTAGACATCGCTGGAGCCCCCGCGAGGATCCGCCTGTCATCCACCGCCATCCATGTCGAGCACGATGGGGAGGCCAGCAAGGCCAGCTTAGTTTCGATCGTGTACGCAAAAGACGGAAAACTATATCGGCTGAAGGCCCGGTCGGCGCTCATGGCAGGTGGATGTTGGACTACAAAGCACATCGTGAAGGATCTCCCTGCCACGCTGAGTGCGGCTTACGGTCAGTTCTACCGCTCACCTTGCATGATGGTTAACGTTGCGGTGAAAAATTGGCGCTTTCTTTACAAGATGGGAATGAGCGGTTGTCGTTGGTTTGAAGGGTTGGGAAACTACATGGAAGTTCGGAAGCTGGCGTTGACCGGCATTGAAGATGCGACCATCAGTCCGGACTCCCCAATCGTGCTCAGCTTGAAAGTTTTGTACTCATATCCCGGAGTTCCAACCGAAGAGCAGGGGAATCGAGGCCGTGGCGAGATGCTGGCCACTTCTTTTAGAGACTATGAACGACAAGTCCGCGAGCAATTCAGCGAGATGTTCGCGAGTGGCGGATTCGACGCACGGCGGGATATCGCGGGAATCATCTTGAATCGTTGGGGACACGCCTATCTGAGTCCTCAGCCAGGGTTTTTCTTTGGACGCGATGGTCAACCTGCCCCGCGCGAGCTTCTACGCCGTGCGCCATTCGGGCGGATTGCATTTGCTAACACCGACTTGGCCGGAGCGATGGACCATCGTTATTCCATACTTGAAGCAAAAAGAGGCGTTGGCCAACTCCTCGATCAAGTGTTGAATTGAAAAGAGAAGTGGCCAGTTGTTGATCGGCCCGCTCACTCACATTTGGGACTGCTTCAGCATCGAGCAAACGGGTTGCGTAGCGATCCTCTCTTCAGCGAATTCCTTGAACTAGGTATTCCGTGGAAATCGCCGGATGGTAGATATAGGCGTAATTTTTTTCGTCGCGAGAGGAGACTATATTCAGTCCCCTCGC
Organism: uncultured Acidobacteriaceae bacterium; assembly: GCA_963846215.1. Classification (GTDB taxonomy): domain Bacteria; phylum Acidobacteriota; class Terriglobia; order Terriglobales; family Acidobacteriaceae; genus Sulfotelmatobacter. The sequence continues at coordinate 79,174 of CAWJVC010000009.1, forward strand.
AACAGCCCGCGCTCCAGGTGGGGTGAGGCTGTGGAGCAGCGTTCGTTTTCCGGTCGCCAACTCCAGTCGCCAGATTTCGATCGCCTCGTCCTTCCCGGAACGCCGCAGCAAAATTGCCTTATCATCCGAGGTGTAATCCTGTGGGATATCGCCTTTTTGCAGCTGTGGCAGCGGCTGTGGCTGCCCGCCGTCCACCGGGAACAACTGGAATTCAGTCGCATCGAGGTTGGATACGATCAGATTCTTGCCATCGGTAGTGACTGCGCGGGCGACGATGCCCTCGGGCGTGAGCGGCTTTTCGTTGCCGTTCATGTCAACGAGGTAGGTGCGTTCGGGGTGTCCGGCGTCGTTTCCCACGCATACGATTCGCCCATCCGGCAACCAGCGCCCATACAGGTGGCTGATGTTTGAGTGGGTCAGTTGGCGCGACTCCCCCGTTCCTGTTGGCAGCAGGAGAATCTGGTTGGGTTTGGAAGGCAGCCGGCTGATCGCCAACTTGTTGTCCGCCGACAGATCCATCGGATCGCCGTCTCCCAGGCGTACCGCGGGAGAGCCATCGAGGCCGCGGAGAAATGTTCCATAGGAATCTCCGCTATGCTGGTCACCGAAAAGGATTGATTTGCTGTCGGCGGAAAATCGCGCGCCATACGCCCAGTCCATCCAGGTAAAGTCGCGGCCTTCCGGATGGTCGGGGGTAAACACCATGAGCTCGATGCGCTCGTCGGTTACATTGAGCAGAACGTTGCCGTTGGGGAGAACGTCCTGAATGTCGACGTTACCGGGGGCGGCGAGGAGCGCCCGCTCCCGGCCAGCCAGGGTCGTCGCATACAGCGAGCGGTAAATCCCGTTTTTCACAGCGCTGAACCATATTTCTGATTGATCCGGTGACCACGCCAGCCCCTGGGTCGATCCAAACGCACCGCTGAGTTGTTTGCGGTTCCCCTCCAGGTCGACCACCGCAACCATTCCCAGGTCATCGCCGAAAACCGGATGATCGAGAAAGGCGATGTGCTTACCATCGTGCGAGAAGCGGGGATGGCTGATCCATCCGGGAGTTTCGTAGAGAACTTTGCCCGACGGATATTCCAGCCGGTAGACGTGGCGATCGGGAGCGAAGCGGACGACGGCAAAATCAGTGCCGTTAGGCGCCCAATCGGCGTACTGGACGTTCTCTTGCAAGGGCCGTGGAGCGCCACCGGAGACCGCGAGGCGCGCCAGCCGGCCAACGCGAACGTATCCAGGTCCGACGGCATGGGCATCCTGAAGCACGAGCAGATCGCCGGTGGAGGAGACTGAGAGCAGGGAGTTAACAGGTGTGCCGAGCGGACGAAGCCCGGGGGTTTCCACAGTCCCGGTAAACAATGCGACATCCGCATCGGAACCCCAGCGAGAGGCAGAGATAAAATTCTTGCCGTCAGACAGGAAGCGCGCCGATTCGACGAATCCTTGCTGGAAAGTGAGCTGAGTGAACTTGGGTGGTTCCAGGTGAGCCGTCGACCGCGCCAGGAACCAGGTTCCGGCCAGCAGAAGGACGAGCGCTACAGCCCCGACTGCAGCCAGCATCCATGGGCGCGATCGTTTCACGTCCGCAGCAGGGGTGACGGCGGCGATTGCAGTCGAACTGCGCGTCTCCCTCATGACGTTCAGCTGGAAAGCAAGATCTCGCGCCGACTGGAAGCGCAGCCCCGGATCTTTCTCCAGGCAATGGCGAACAATGTGATCGAGAGAGGGTGAGATTTCCTGATTGGTTACGGCGAGTTCCGGAGGTTGCTGGTTCAGGATAGCGCTGACCACATCGGCCGTGTTGTCACCATGAAAGGCGCGGCGGCGCGAAAGCATTTCATATAGAACGGCGCCGAAACTGAAAATGTCGCTGCGCGCGTCAACCCTCTTGCCTCGCAACTGCTCCGGCGACATGTATCCCATCGTTCCCAGCACAAGACCGAGTTCGGTCTGGTTGGTCGCAGTTGGCAACGAAGTTTGCGAATCGAATTCGGATTGCGTCAGCTTGGCTAGGCCGAAGTCGAGAATCTTTACGCGGTCATCTTTGGTGATGAAGATATTTTCGGGCTTGATGTCGCGATGCACGATGCCGCGTTCGTGCGCCGCGGCCAAACCACTGGCAATCTGCACACCATAGTCGAGCACCTTGCGCTGCCCCAAGGGGCCTTCGGCAAGGCGGGCGCGCAGTGTAGATCCCTCGAGCAATTCTGAGACCAGGTAAGGCGAACCGGCCGCCCCGCCGGCATTCGTCGAGTCAGGCAGCGTTCCCACGTCAAAGACGGTGAGCAGGTTGGGATGGTTGAGCGCGGCCACGGACTTGGCCTCCTGCTCGAAGCGGCGTAGTCGGTCTTCGTCACGTGCTAGCGAAGTGGGAAGGACTTTGATGGCAACATCGCGCTGCAGGCGGGTGTCGCGGGCACGGTAGACTTCGCCCATGCCTCCCGCTCCAAGGAGTGACAGCACTTCATAGGGACCGAGTTTTGTACCGGGAGCGAGAGCCATGTGAGCGCGTAATTATAGCCTGCGTTACACATTGCACGCGAATGGGACGATTCTGGGGCGTGGGATGCGCAAAACGGACGTTATCCAGAAACGGCCTTAGAAGAAATGGACTGGGTGGTAACCACAAGTCAGCATTGTCTCTAGTGCGAAGATGCTTCCGCTTGTTTCTCGCCGGCAGTAATGGTTTCTTGCTGTTCACTCGCTAACTTAATCTGAGCTCCCGGGTCCCGCGAATAGTTCAAGAGTAAGCTCTCAGGAGATTGCTTTCGTATCTCACTCCGGCATTCGGCTTGCGATGTAGTAAAGCGAAACGTTCGCTGATCCCATATGAGTCGACTGCGGCCAAATACCTTGATTGAGTAGGTACCGTTCTCTGTGGGCAGCACCTCCACTTTATAGTTGCCGCTGACTGGGCCGCAGATTTGCAGGCGGGCTGCACAATGCCGAGGCTTGGTTACATCGTCGTTTTCGTCACAGTCGACAAAGCCTTCAGCCAGCGGTAAATCCTGCCAGACTTTAGGGCCGCGCGGATCGTATCCGACTTTCCGCCCCCAGGGATCTGTGATTCGTAGTCCGAAGTTGGGTGGCCCGGAATTGTCGCTCTCGTAAGCGATCGTGATTTGTCCCATCAAATCGCACGACTGCTGAATGGTTGGATCGGACTCATCGCGCATGTTGTGAACCGGTGGTCGAATAGGAAAATCCCTGACAACGTCGACTGGCTCTGCGCGCCCCGTTGATACCCCCAGGGGTACGATAAAAAATTCCCACCGCCCACAATAGAAGCCTGATTTTCATAAGAATGTTCCCGGTGTCTTTACAGGCTGACTTTCCCACGCAAGGATGCATGGCCGGTCGACCTCACACTTGATCCAGAGGCCATCATGACCTCGATCTAAATTACGAGCACCAGAAGAGGTACGGGAACTGGTAAAACTGGCAGTCCAGCAGGAAATCGGTTAGGAATGCCATATTTTTGAGCGAATCATATTTTGAGGGATCAAGGACAAACATCAGGAATGACTTGGCGGGGCCGCTGTAAGATTTTACAGTTGCTGAAGCGGTGCAAAGGCTCTTAGTTGTTTACACTGAGAAACTCAACGCGATCAAAAAAATGCACTTTTCTAAAACCGCAATGAAAAACCACTCAACTATGAGGCGACTTGACTGCTGGCTGTTAGTCCTAACCCTGTCAGTCCTGGCAATGGTCCCGTCAAGCGTTGCGGCTCAACAACTGCCGCAATTGTGTCGAGACAAAAATGGGACATGGCTCGAGAAATACCAGGAATGCGAATTCGCGAGCCAGCAATGGTGTCAGGCTGCGGGTGGAAAATTCGACGAGTGCGATTCGGCGTGCCGCCACGCTGCCTCCCCCGGACCTTGTACGATGCAGTGCGTCCCGGTGTGCAAGTTTCCTGTTCCGACCGGCAAAGAAAGCGCCAGCAGCGATATTACCAACGGCGAATCCAAGGCAGCCAATGGAAATCAAGCCGACAATCTCCAGACACAAGGTTATTTGCGCGATTCGGAACCCAGCCTTTTTTCCTATCAGGAACTTGTTCAGCTGAGCCTCGATCAGCCGTTGAGTCCGGAATTGGCAGAGAAACTTCGCACTGTTACCACAACTCCCTTCATCAACAATGAAGCCTATTACTCAGGAGCCCGTCCTCGCCCCCTCGACGTCCATGGACTAGGCCCAACCCTGAGAGTGGCCTCATGGAACATCGAGCGGGGATTAGAACTCGACGACATAATTCTGTTTCTTACCGACAAGGACCGGTTCATGGCCAAGGTCGAGGCAGAACGTAAGAAAGCCACAGAGGACGGTCACAAGGTGAGGGCGGTAGCCCTAGAGAAGATTCCGGAGGAGATCGAACTTCTGCAGGCCGCGGACGTGTGGGTTCTCGGTGAAGTGGATTGGGGCGTTAAGCGAACCCAATATCGCGAAATCATCCGTGAACTCGGTAACGCTTTGCACATGAATTGGGCTTACGGTGTGGAATTTCTCGAAGTGGATCCGAAGCAACTGGGGACGGACACATTCGAAGACAAAGAGGATGAGCAGGCCCGCCAGCAACTTCTGGAACAGTTCCGGGTAGACAAGGACCGAGTTCGTGCTCTGCACGGAAATGCAGTACTGTCGCGCTATCCCATTCGGAATGCGCGCCTCGTTCCGTTTAAGGCTGGGTACGACTGGTTCAAGGAGACCAAGATCACAGCTCTAGAAAAAACGAAACGGAAGGCTGCCGTCCTAATCGGAGAAGATCTGCTTCAGGAAGTACGTCGAGGTGGCAGAACAACTCTGTTTGTGGATCTGGATGTGCCGGAGGTGTCCGGGCAGCGTCTGACTATAGCAGCGACACATATGGAAAACCGAGCGAAACCTAAGGTCCGCCGCCAACAGATGAAGGAACTGCTCAACGAGATTCGTGACGTCCGCAATCCGGTGGTCGTTGCTGGTGATTTGAACACTACCGGTTCCGATGGCACACCAACGAGCGTGCCAAATCTGCTTTTTAAGCGATACGGAAGCACGGATTTCTGGACCACGAAAGGCGTCCAGTGGGCAACCGGGGTAGGAGTGGTTTATAGCGCCTCTAAAGGAGCAATGAAACTCGCCGGCTATCAGTATCGCGTTGACCCGACGAAGGCGAATATTCCAGGGTTTTCAGCGAACCTGGAACGTGGCCTGTTCTCTACCGTGGAACGATTCCGCTTCGCGGACGGGAAGGCTTTTGATTTCCGGGGAATGCCACAACGAACATGCAACGAGAAATCCGGTACGCTTGCCGACTCCAATCAGCGGCTCGCCAAAGGATTCGCCCCTTCCTTCGTGGCAGAACTTACTTGGGGCAAAGTGAGAATTGCCAAGTTCAAGCTCGACTGGATCTTCGTGAAGTCCGAGCTCGAAAATCCGCGCGATCCGAAAGGATCGTACGTGCTTGCACCCCACTTTGCGCGCACTCTAAGCGATTTGAACAATTCGCTGCCGGAACCGATTTCCGACCACAGTCCGATGACGGTCGATCTGCCATTTCACGAACCGGCGAGCCTCGCGGAGCATGAACATTGAGATGATTTGAAATCTGTGATCTAGCTGAGAGAGGCCTTCGAGTCGTTGGGGAAAATTTCGCGGGAGCGATAAGGTGCGTTGCTGGCGGAGAGGGAGGGATTCGAACCCCCGATACCCTTTCAGGTATGCCGGTTTTCAAGACCGGAGCCATCAACCACTCGGCCACCTCTCCGCACTACAGTTTTACTACAGTTGCAGAATTGCTTTACCCTCTTTCCGCGCCAATTTTCTGAATTCCATCGCTTAACTAAACCGAGAACGAGCGCGCAACTGAGGTTTTCAAGACCCCGTTTCAACCAATCATGCATCCCTCAGGGACAGGCAAGCGAAATACTCGTGTATTTTACACTCGGGCCTTGGGGAACCACGTGGAACTTTGGATAACCTTTCCCAAAGAATGGCACACATCAGCGCGCTTGCAACTAAGTGTGCCGGCAGGAACTCTAATCAACACGGTTTCGATCACGAGGGGGTAATTCTTGTCCTTGCCGATAGAAGATTACGCGATGATTGGTGACTGCCACACCGCTGCTTTAGTGTCGAAGCAGGGCTCCATCGATTGGCTTTGCCTTCCATATTTTGATTCCGGAGCTTGTTTCGCGGCGCTGCTTGGAACCGCGGAGAACGGACATTGGTCCATTGCGCCTGCGGAGCCAATCCGAAGCATCCAGCGGCGCTATCGCGAAGGTACGCTGATTCTCGAGACCGAGTACGAGACCGAGAGCGGGTCAGTCACTGTGATTGATTGCATGATGCCGCGCACGGCAGCTCCCGTGCTGGCGCGTTTGGTGGTCGGCACGCGAGGGCAAGTCCAGATGAATCTGGAGGTAGTGATTCGTTTCGATTACGGTTCGGTCGTGCCCTGGGTTCGGCAAAGCGATCAAGGAATCTCGGCCATCGCGGGCCCGGACATGATCAGTCTGCGTTCGGAAGTGCCGCTGCGCGGGGAGAACTTTAGAACGTTTGCGGAGTTCACCGTGTCAGAAGGACAGAAGGTGCCATTCGATCTGACGTGGTATCCATCCCACAGGCCTGAACCATCGCGGTTGAGCGTCGAGCAGGCCATTCAAGAAACAGACGATTGGTGGCGAGAATGGTCTGGGCGATGTTCGTATCGCGGCAAATGGCGAGATGCGGTAGTGCGTTCGCTGATCACGTTGAAGGCGCTGACGTTTCTTCCAACGGGAGGGATCGTGGCGTCACCCACGACTTCACTTCCCGAATTGCTGGGAGGTGTCAGGAATTGGGATTACCGGTTTTGCTGGGTACGTGATGCGACTCTGACGCTACACTCTCTCATTAATGCTGGGTATCTTGACGAAGCGCGCGCATGGCGGGAGTGGCTTTTGCGGGCGGTCGCAGGCAGTCCCTCGGAGCTGAACATTGTTTATGGGCTACACGGCCAACGCCGTTTGACGGAACTGGAGCTACCGTGGCTCGTTGGATATGAGAACTCCTCTCCGGTGAGAATCGGAAACGCGGCCTACGAGCAATTTCAGCTGGACATCTTTGGCGAAGTGGTCGATACGATGTTTCAAGCGCATCAGGCAGGTTTGGGACCGCCCGAGCATTCAAGGAATGAGATCGCGTTGGCGATGTTGGAATTTCTGGAGACCGGTTGGAAAGAACCAGATGATGGGATCTGGGAAGTACGCGGACCGCGCAGGCATTTCGTGCACTCCAAGATGATGGCTTGGGTCGCGGTGGACCGACTGGTACAGTCAGCGGAGCTGGGACGGTTCAAAACCGATATCGCGCGCTGGAAGAGTCTGCGCGCTACGATCCACGAGCAAGTTTGCCGGCTGGGCTTCGATACGGAAATGAATTCGTTTGTCCAATATTACGGAGGAAAACACCTCGACGCGAGCTTGCTCATGATGCCTTTGGTCGGTTTTCTGCCGGCAGACGATGCCCGCATAGTCGGCACAGTCAAGGCCATCGAGACTCATCTCATCGAAGATGGGTTAGTCGCACGTTACACTCAGGATCCTGCGGTCGACGGCATCCCCCACGGAGAAGGAATGTTTTTGCCTTGTTCGTTCTGGTTAGCAGACAATTACGTTTTGCAAAATCGTCAGCAGGAGGCCGAACGCTTGTTTGAACGTCTGCTGAGTATACGCAACGATCTTGGCCTGCTTTCCGAGGAATACGATCCCAATGCGAAGCGGTTGTTGGGCAACTTCCCGCAAGCTTTCTCGCACGTAGGGTTGGTTAATACCGCTTTCAACTTGGAGCGTGGCAACACGTAGCGCGCTGGCGGTGGGACCTCACAGACCGTAAAACGTCCATAACGTTAAGGTCACCAACGTCCGGCATTGCGCAGCATCCCCCCATCTATAAAGTGGGTACTACCAGTAATATATCCAGCGGCATCGGAGGCTAGGTAAACAGCTAGTTCGGCTACCTCCTCAGGACGCCCCCAGCGGCCGAGTGGAATCTCCGCCATCAACTGTTTTTCAGCATTTGGGTCTGCTTCGATATCCTTATCGATCGGAGTATAGATGGCGCCAGGTCCGATGTTGTTCACGGTAATTTTATGGGGCGCCAGTTCTACGGCGATGGTCCGCATCAGCATCCGCAGCCCACCTTTAGACGCGCAGTAAGGGGCATTGGTGGGCATCGGAAGGTCCTCGTGCACGGAAGAGATGTTGATGATGCGACCGCCCTTTCCCTGTTTAATCATTTGCCGGGCAGCTACTTGCGCGCATAAAAACGGCCCGGTAAGGTTTACAGCCATCACTTTCTGCCAGCGATCGAGTGGGAAATCGACGAATGGCTGCTTGAATTCAATGCCTGCATTATTTACCAAAATATCCAGTTGTCCGAACGTGTTGACGGTCTGGTCGATCAGATTCTGAACCTGCGCTGGTTCCGAGACGTCGGCTTCAATGCAGATAGCACGTCCATTGGCACTCGTAATACTTTTCAGCGTCACATCGCCCAGTGTGCCTTTGCCAACGTAATCGATAGCGACAGACGCGCCCTCATTTGCGAGAGCAAGGGCGATCGCTTGGCCAATTCCCGTGGCGGCCCCGGTTACAATTGCAACTTTTTCCCTTAGGCGCATGGTTGCTGATCCCGCGAAGGATAATCAGATGACACTGCTGGGCAACATTCCTTAAGAACTTCGTCTAAGAACCTGCTTCAAAATCGAAGTCAGGTTTGCTCGGCGAGGTCCTTGATCAGAGCCCCTATTTCGTCCCGCCGTTTCTGTCGTTCTACTGACTCAGCGGACTTTCCAGCGTCCTCCTCATCCAATTTCTTGAGCAGCGATAACTCTTTTAACAAATCCATCATTTCTTCCGATGGCGTCGTGCTCATGCACTCCCCCGTTTCGATGCCTGGTCTCGGGGAATTAGATGCGGGAAGAGCAGTGGGGGGCGATCTCCAGCGCACAATTCTTTGGCTCACTTATCATTCGTGGTTCATGAACTGCGAGTTTGATCGGAGCCCGTCGGTCGACTTCATCCGTTTCAGTATTGCCAATTGAGGCTCTAGTTTCGCGGTTGGATCAGAAATCACTTCGGAGCGCGCATAGTACTGCAGGATGTTTTGCTTAAGGTCATCAGGAACAATTCTGTCGGGCCTGGATGTGAGACGGGCAAGTAGCTGCGCGTAGGTTCGGTCGGCTAGAACGTAATCCCCAAGCTTCGCGCGGTCCCCGGTGTCGAGATCAATATTCGCCAAAGCGAGCCGCGTGTCACCTTCAGTGCTTAATTGGTGAAGTATTTTTGCGAAGGCATCGACGGTCTGATTGACGCTGCGCAGATACCATTCTTGGGTATCTGCATTGGGAATCTTAATGGCTAAATCAGAGGCCGCGCCAACTTTCGGGACAACAAAAATCAGAATCGCCAAAAGATGTGCCTTGATTCCGGGCCCTCGGTAAGCGTGCTGCCAGCGTCGTTCGTAATTTGTGCGGGCGACGCGATCGGCGAAAATACGGTAGGCCTCGTCGTCGGGGTTAGCGGGAAATTGATGGCGATGCAACACCACTTCGGCCTGCGCGAACTTGGGAATAAAGCTGCGGACCGAGGTGCGGTAGCTTCGCAGGGCCGGGTGGGCCCGACCCAGGACTTCATGAATATCGAATCCGTAGGTATCCGCGAAAGCCTGTTCCAGGAATTTTCGTGGCACGTCAAATCCGATGTACCTTAGATACGCAGGGGGCGCGAACGCAGCATCGGTGAGTCCTTCGACGTCGAATGCAAATTCAGTGCGAATATGACCGTGAGGGCTTTCGCCGTAGGTGACAACTTTTCCAAATTTGCGCTCAAGGCTAGGGAATTCGACGGCAGTGGCAGGGTTTATCGCCCGCGAGTGGCCGACAGAATCGCCTATGTAGTGCGACAACGCACCCACGGCAAATGCGTATTCATCGATGGTGCGAGCGTTTTGAAAGAGCCAGGCGATGAAATCCCCAGTGCGCACATAGTGAGTGAGGTTGCTGAAGAATTGTTTTCCAAACGGGTAGTAGCCCATATCCTGGATGGCCGAACCGCCATACGCAAAGGAGTGGGCCTCGCGCAACTGGTCTTCTGTGGCGCCTGGAAACCGCGCCAGCAGCAGGGGGCGAATCGAATCATTCCATGCAAGATCAATCAGCTCTTGGTGGGTCAGAACAGAGTAGGCACTTACCTTCGGGACACAAATCGTTATCGCTAAAAAAATTGCCGAAGTCCGCCAGCATGATCGCCTTAAGGCTGCCATCGCTACCCATCTCAAGAATCTACTGCTGGAAAAAGATTCAGATTAAGGTCTTTAACTGGGGGTTGCCGGGTTAATGGAGATGCAGATTCTTGCACAGTCCGATGTTGACCTGAACTTTCGCTAGCAGTAGCTGTGGTATTCTGCCCTGCCAAGCCCAGCCAACGATTAACCGCGACAGTGGGCACTTTAGTCCTAATACTCCGCGTCTAATCGCTCTGGGTAGTAGTCTCCAGTCCCTCGAGTAGAGGATACTTCGTTGCGCTAACAGTCTTGTCCATACGGACATGTCCAGCCGGGTGTTTGCTGAGATTTATTTCCCTTTAGTTTTGTCTGAGAAGGTTACCGGAAGGAGCAGCTTTCGCACTGGGTGCTGACCTTGTGGTGCGTTGGGGGATGTACCTCCGAAATCTACTCGAATCTAACTCCGGAATTAAGAATGCCTTACGTACACCGCGGTGTACCGAAAGCCAGTTTGACTGAAAACTACAATATGAGCAGACGCGTTCCGAAAGTTTGTGCCGCGAAGAGTTCTTTTGTAGTAGTAGGACTACTTCTGGCCGCCATGACGATCATGGTTGGCTGCCAGGGTTTCAGTTCCTCGAAGCCGGCTGGTCAGCAAGCGCTGGTTGGAGGCTTGGTTCTGAGCAGCTCGAGCGTCGACTTCGGCAGTGTCGTTGCGGGCACGAGCAAGACCGTAACCGTAACCGCATCGAATACCAGCGCGGCCTCGGTTAGCGTGAGCAGCGTCTCGATTTCCAGCAAGTATTTCACATTGAGCGCACCAAGCCTTCCCGCGGCGATTGCACCCGGCGGCAGTATAACGGTCAGTCTTATCTTTACTCCTAATGCCGCCGGCGCTTTCAGCGCCACAGTGTCAATTACCAGCAACGCCTCTAACGGTTCTTCAACCCTTTCGCTTTCCGGCACGGGAACGGCCAATGGTCAACTTGTGATTAACCCAAGTAGCCAGAGCTTTGGAACTGTCACCATTGGAAGCCAGAGCAGCCAAGTCGTTACGCTAACCAACAACACCACATCTACCGTCAATATTTCTCAAGCTTCGGTGAGTGGCAGCGGATTCCAGCTAAGCGGAATCACAACGCCCCTGGCGCTGAATGCAGGACAGAATACGACTTTCACCGTTACCTTCGCGCCGCAATCAGCCGGGAGCGCGACTGGCAGTGTCACGATCACTTCAGACGCGCCCAATCCATCATTGACCATAACGCTTTCGGGCATGGGAGCTACCCCGGGCGTGCTCGGAGCTAATCCCACGAGCTTGGATTTTGGCACGGTGAAGGTCGGAGGAAACCAAGCGCTTTCAGAAACGTTAACGAATAGTGGAGGCACGTCGGTAACGATTTCGCAGGTTGGAAACTGGCACAGGGTTCGCGCTGAGCGGAATCTCTGCCCCGGTGACTATTGGCGCCGGACAAAGCACAACTTTCACGGTGACTCTCACTCCTCAGGGAGTTGGCAGCTTCAGTGGAGCGATCACGATCACCTCCAACGGGACGAATCCGACATTGACCATTTCTCTCACGGGTACCGCGACGACTGCGACCGGAGAATTGACTGCCACGCCATCGACGTTGGCGGTTGGGAACGTGGCCGTCGGGGCCAGTGGGACCGCTTCGGGAAGTCTTAATGCAAGTGGGGCAAACGTTACGGTGACCGCCGCGAGCACCACTAACTCGCGCTTCACAATCAGCGGCTTGTCGCTTCCGGCTACCATTCCGGCGGAGACAAGCCTCCCATTCACCGTAATCTTCAGCCCTCAAGTTACAGGTCCGGACAGTGCGACTCTTACGTTCACCAGCAATGCGCAGCCCTCCACCACGACGGCAGGAGCTACTGGAACAGGGATACCAGCGCCAACTCATACGGTGAACTTGTCGTGGAGCGCCAGTACATCACCGAATATTTCCGGATACAACATTTACCGCGCTACTTACACGAGTTCGTGCGGATCTTATTCCAAGATCAACGGCTCAACCCTCGATACAGTCACGACCTATTCTGACTCGTCGGTCAGCGACGGCTCGAACTATTGTTATGCAACGACCGCGGTGAATTCGAGTAATGAAGAAAGCGGTTACTCGAATATCGTTTCCGACGTACAGATTCCTCCTCCGTAGTCGACTGTCCGTTTCTGAATTCTCGCCGTCTCAGATGCGGTCACTCCTCGCCGTGTGACGATATTTCTGCGGGCCTTCCCGAATACGGAATCGCTTTCGAAGGCTTCAACACAGGCTTCTGAGGGCCTTGCACCAATGGCCGATGCCGACCCTGTCCTGTCGTGACCTACCAAGCCTGCGCAATCGACTTCACACTCGTCGCATGAGACTCCCCCAGTCTTTTACTCATCTCTTCTCTGCCCGTGGCTCTGTCACGATCGTTTTTTTCCTACCATGCTGTCATTGTGCGCGAGCGCTCAGACGCAACAATTGGCATGTTCTCCGCGCAGTCTGCACTTTGGAAAGGTCTTGCTCGGTCAATCTGAAACTCAGATGGTGTTTCTGACGAACGGCGGAGAAACCGGCGTTACCATCTCGGCCATGAGTTCGAGCATGAACGTCTTTACTTTTTCCGGATTAACCCTGCCGCTGACCCTCGCGCCGGGAGAGAGCGTGGCGCTTAACGTGACGTTCTCTCCAACCACAAGCGGATGGACCGGAGCACAAGGAGCCTCGATTTACCAGCAACGCCTCGAACCCGAATCTGCGAACTTTAATCGCGGAACCGGCGCCACGAGCGATCCTGTGACAATCGACTCCTTCGACTGCTTCGTTCGGCAACGTAGCGGTAGGAACCAAGTCGACGATTCCGGTCGTACTGACGAATACTTCTTCCTCGAGTGTGAGTGTCACAGCCTTAACCACCACGGGCAGCGAATTTTCCTTGAGCGGGCCGCAGTTGCCCGCGACTCTCGATCCCGGACAAAACATCACGGTGAATGTGACTTTCGCGCCAACCACAGTCGGCTTGACGGGAGGCAGTGTGTGGGTTGGCGGAGTAACCATGGTGATACCACTTCACCGGCACGGGGACACTTGCTGGGCAACTGAACATCACGCCGGCAACTTGAACTTCGGCAACGTGCCTGAGGGGACGACGCAGACTCAGACGATGACGATGAGCGCAGTCGGCGCTAGTGTGACCGTGACCTCTGATACCGACAGTAATTCTCAATTCGTTCTAAGCGGGGCATCTTTCCCCTTCACGATTCCTGCAGGCCAAAGCGCGTCGTTCAACGTGGCTTTCACTCCGCAAGGCAGCGGAACTATTTCTGGCTCCCTGACCTTTGCCAGCAACGCTTCTAACTCACTAGCGACTGAATCCCTCACGGGCGTCGGAACCGTTACGAATTACAGTGTCAATCTTTGGTGGAATGCCAGTTCCGATGTTGTGGGCTATAACGTCTATCGAAGCACGTCCGCAACTGGCACGTACGTTAAAGTCAATTCTGCTCTGGATGCAAACACTGCTTATACCGACAGCACGGTGACCTCAGGCAATACTTACTATTACGAAGCGACCTCAGTGAATTCCACTGGCCAGGAGAGTTCACGTTCGACTCCTCCGGTGCAGGCGTTGGTCCCGTAGTCGTTAGCATTTTGGCAAGTTTTTGAAAGACCGAAGACACCGTCAGCTCTCAACTGGCGGTGCTTCAAAGGATTCGATCCCTCAAGCTTCCATTCCAGGACACCGTTCACAGCGCTCGCCGAAGCGGTGACTTTAGTAACCCAACTTCGCACCAATCGCCACATTCGTGGCCCATAGGGGCCATTACACTCGCCTCGCCTATGCGTTAGTACTAGTACAGGTGGCCAGTATCGCCGCCGACTAACGTTATGCTGACAATCAGAGCGAGCCGGATTTTTCAGGTGAGGGGAATGGTTCTGGTGGCAGTTCTGGGGTTGTGCAGCCCCGTTCTCGCGCAGCAAGTTTCGCTGGCATTGCTTCATCCCGAAGCCATGCAACCCTTACCGATGACGACTACGCCCCGGCCCGCGCCGTTGCCAGAAGCAGCGAGCCATCGATTCTGGGATCATCAAAATACATTCTTGTTCGCCACCAGTGCCGCCTTCAGCGCCGCCGACTTCGTGGTGACGCGCGACAATTTGCGCGGCGGCGGGCAGGAACTGAATCCTGTAACGCGCATGTTCAGTGGCAGCACAGCAGGGCTGGCGGTAAATTTCGCTGGTGAAACCGCCGGAGTGATTGGTCTTAGTTATTTTTTTCACCGAACTGGACACCACAAACTTGAGCGCGCGGTTTCGATATTTGAATATTGGATCATCGGCTACGGCCGTGACATACGATCTTGCTCGCCGGTAGTCAGTCTTCAACGATCTGCCATCGTGAAATCGCGTTGCGCCGCTTCGGCGCGACGCGCAATCCAAATCAGCATAAATATCCCCGCCAGGGCAATCAGAAAGTAAATGATTCCGCCATCATGGTGGAGCCTGCCCGTCAGGTAACTCGGATCGACTCGCGTTCCCAGCATGGCCAGCACAAAGATACGAAGCCCATTTTTTGCGACCGAAAGAGGAATCGCGACCGCAATCACGAGAACCTTCCGCCAGACAGAGCGCAATAACATTTGCGCGAGCACCATGGTCGTTACCACGAGCATCAAGCTCGAACGTATGCTGCTGCACTCGCGGGCAACCTCAATCGTCAATCCCGGGACCGTCATTCGTGTTCCATCATGCACAAGCGGCACACCGATGGCTGCGAAGAGGAGACGCGCCGATGCGACCGAACCGTCCTGCAGCAGCCTGACGATTGGATTCAAGCACAAATTCGGGAAGCGGCACCATCCACAGTAAGAAGCTAAGCGGAAATAGAGCGCGCCGAAACGCTTCGGTGCCGAAGCAAAAGAGAAATGTGCCTATCCACCACGTGACAAGCGCCAGCATATTGAGCGCAAGTTGCTGATCGGGAGGAGCCGAAAGTAAGCGCCCAGCGACTGCCAACCCCGCCGCTAAAGCCAACAAAACGGTACCGAGTCTCAATCCTGATTTACTCGAGAGAGCTTGTGATCCCCAATCTAGGTAAATCATGGCGACACTCAGCGGAAGAATTAAGAGGATGTGTGTGTATTGGTCGTCGCGCAGCGCTAAAGCGAGGGCAGAAATCAGCGGACGAAACCATATCACCAACGAAAACGCTGTCAGAATAGAAAATCGCAGAGCGGGCGATGGTCGTAATGTCGATTCTGGAGTCGAGGCAATTTGCACGGTGCAATGGTACGCCAGTAAATGGGGCTATCTATTGTCAGTTGTCGGCAAAGTATATTACGACCATCTAGTTTGCCGTCCCACGACACAGTGGAACTGAATTTGAAGAATTGTCCTTCGACTTATGTCGCGGAATCTCAGCATGAGCCACGTTCGAAGCATCGCTGAGATATCTCTTGTCGCTGATCGCCCTCACCATGTAGACATATTTCTTGCCGTTTTCCACCAGATCATCCACACAGCGCAGGTGCGGCGAAGCGGCTGTAAAAGGCTGGCGATTCAGTCGCTGAAGTGGCTGGTTCTTGCCCTGCAGTTTGCGATAGATGCAATAGCCCACAGCTTCGGCATGCTTGGAATCAGAAGCACTGGCTGTCCAGGAAAGCGTGACATGATGCTCGGCTTTTTCGGTGAGTGGTGGCACATCGGAAGAGCCGAACATGGGGCACTCCAAATTTTTACGGTCCGGCACCGGTTGTCTGGACTGATTCACGACCTCTGCTCGCGCAGACTGAGCGGGACTGGAAACGCCCGGAGAGCGGGAACAACTTCCCAGTATGATTGCGATAGCGAAAATCAGAATTACGGATGAAAGCAGACTCCTCATTGCGGTTCGGGGCGTAGTCCGCCGGTTTTGATCAGGAGGCCGAGATTGGCGGCGCGCTTCAAGCGGTGAAACGAGCATTTTTCTCCCTTACTTCGTTGCTTCGTCCCACTCCAGGCCGCCACGGGTAAGCAGGGCGGCACGGTCGTCCTCGAAAATCCATCGCTGTTTCACTAGCGCGTCGATTGCTTTCGAATAGCGGCCGAGATAATCCTCGCGACTTGAATAACGTTCTTTGATGGAGGGCCGTGGATCGCCGGTGTCACGGCGGTGGGCAGCAGTCTTCGGAAAGGGCAAGTAAGATCCTTCGAAGGCTACGCGCTCCATTGGCGCCCCAATCGATGGATCGCGCAGATTCCAACCTGTATAAGTCGCCAAAGGAACAGATATTTCCGGCAGATGAATGCCCGCGAGTTCATTGCCATCGCGGTCAACCTGCGGGACGAGCACCGGGAATTCAGTTCCGACTTTCGGAGGCTGTACGCTCATGATGCCTCGAGACCAATCAGGCCCGAAGTCCAGACTGTACGCCATGCTCACTTCGTGCGGCTGATTGACGTGAGGAATGGCGGGAAACTGATAGTTTTCCATCAACACTAGAGTATGGTCCGCAATTTTCGGATAGCTACTATCGGGGGGAACAGTACCGCTGCGAACCCAGGCATCCATATTGGCGACCATGGCGCGCCAGAAATATCGGATGGGCAGCGGCGACTGTGGTTTCTGGCCGAGGAGATCCCCAGAACCTTGCGCAGCCGGAAACGGGCCCGAAAAATGCTGCAATCCTGTGAAGTAATAGATTCGAACGCTTGGCGATATCGCTACATCACCTTTCCCGTCCGCGGTCGTGTGAATCAACGAGGCGGCCCTTCCCCAGTATTCGTAGGAAGTATTGGAAAGAAAGATTCGAGGCACCACCTTGTCGGCGATCGCACGATCGAGCAAGCCTCGCTTTTCCTGAGTGATGGGATCCGTTTCCGCTTGATCGGTAAACGGAAATATGTCAGTCGGGAAAAAGATGGAAGACGTAGGTTGAGCGTCTCGAGAGGGCTGGGCAAAACGGAGATTGAAGCTGCCGCGACCAGCTCCTGCAACGTGGGCCAAGACGCCATCTAATGCAATCTTCCCTTCTTCATCAGCATTAAATCCCTGATAGAGGAAGTCTCGTAGAAAGCGACCATTCTGTGAAATACCTTCAGCGTAAACGCGGGCAGCGGGAACGAGCGCGTCGGCCGAATGCTTGGCGTACGCAGTGAAGTCGCGCACGGCAGCAAAACCGAGTCCCGCGACAACTGGATCCCGCACCACATAAATGTATTCATAAATCTTGCCCGGCTGAAAACTTCCGTTGAGATGAATGTAACGGTCGCTCTTCTCGACCTTTCCATCTACCGTGTGCGCGAACTGCCACTCTGACCTGGGAATGAGCGTTCGCTTGGCATCACGGGTATCTCGTACGCTGAGCACGTTGCGCGGATCATCGGGATCGGCCACGGGATATTCGCTGCCGCCGATGTTGCCCATAATCAGGTGGCCGAGGGCAATTTCTTCCATTGCTTTGGAAGGCATCAGGTCGCCGCGGAGCAGGCCGCGAATTGTCTGGCCATTCTCTTTGGCGATGGGTGCGTACAAACGAAGGGCATCTTCGCCGACTGCATCCCATTGCCAGCCGAGCGTGACAATGCTGTAACCAGTGCGCAGCAGCCAACCGTCTCCGGCGTCACTGGCGGCATTCCAGTCGCCTCCATCGAGGAGGCCAACAATCCGTCCGTGTCCGCGGTTGGGGATTTCGAGCAGGAGCGAGCCATTGCTCTTGCCAGGATCTTTTGGACGCAGCGCCATGAAATCGGCGGAGAATTCTACCTCACCGTTCTTGAGGTTCACGGCGTTTTCCAGATCGACGATACCGCGATTGTGAGGATTGGCAACCGGCACGGAGAAGAAGACACGCCCCGTGATTCTCTCGTACGCGCCAACATTGCCGAAAGCCTTACCGTTTAGGACGTCCTGCCGCGACGCAATCTCCACGCGGACAACTCTAGCGTTAAGTTGTGCACAAACTAGACTGAGGACGAAGAGGAAGAGCCAGCGAAACCGATCACGAAGCCGCATGCGCGGAAGGATAACAGATCAAAAGGAGTGGAGACTGGAGCCCACTGGATGTCTACTTTCCTTCTATTCGAGATCTTATTTAAGGTCGTTCACTAGATACAGATCGGAAAGTGTCCGACCGTATTCGTAGACGTAGTTGTTGCCATCTGGAGTGACGAGGACTGAGCTGATGTCGGTGACTCCCGAGACATCTGGAGGAACGAGTTGCTTCCAGAGTTGTTTATGCCCGGTAGCCAGATCCAGCCGGTTGACGGTGGCAGGAACTTCGCCGAGCCGGTATACGAACAGAGATTTGCCGTCGTTAGTCCACGCGATAGGAGCATCTCCAGCATCGAGGCCGGGAATCGGTCGAATCTCGCCGCTGTCCAGAGTGAGTAGAGAAGGTTTTTGGTCGGGTGTAACCAGCGCCACCTGCTTGCCGTCGGGGGAGATCGCCATGAAGCTGCCGTTCACACCTTCTGCGGTAATCGGCTTCGGCGAACTGCCACTGACATCCTGCACATAAAGCCGTACGCCTTTGCCGGGCTCGTCTGCGGAAAATAGAAGTTGCTTGCCGTCAGGGAACCAGCGGGCGTAGAGACGATTGATCTGGTCATGGGTCAGCTGGCGAGTTTCCCCAGCACCCGTAGGGGCCAGATTGAACTGAACGGGCGGTTTGGGCAGGCCCGTCAAAACCCACTTTTGATCCGGAGACAGGGCGAAGCTCAATCCGTCGCCCAAGCGAACGGCGGCAGAACCGTCGGTGCCGCGGATATACGTTGAATAGTTTTCTCCACCAGCCTCGCCCGACTCAGTGAATAACAACTGCTTGCCGTCGGTGGATAAATCCTTGGGCGCAGACCAGTCCAGCCAGGAGAGGTCGCGCTCCTTAGTGCTGCCAGCAGTCAAACCGACCATCCCTACGCGAGGCACGTCGCGCGTAATCAGCACGCGCCCGTCTTTAGCTACGTCCTGTAAGGTGAGTGTGCCAGGTTCGCGAGCCAGGAGCCGCTCCTTCCCCGAGAGGGTGACTGCCGAGAGATATCGTCCATAGCCCAGACGGGTGCTTGAAAACCAGATTTCGTTTCCGTTCGGCGACCAGCCTAGACCCCAAGCGGTCTCCCAGCCGGTGGATAGAGTTTTTTTCTTTCCGGAAAGATCGACGACAGCGATTGATCCCGCGTCATCGCGGCGAACCGGGTGCTCGATGAAAGCCACCACGTCTCCCTTTGGGCTGACTCGCGGGTGACTGAGCCATCCGCCGGTCTGATAAAGCACTTTCCCGATGGGATATTCGAGGCGGCTCAGTCCACCGAACTCACGCACGACGGCGAAGTTTGTTCCGTCCGGCGACCAGTCTGCCCACTGCACATTTTCCAGCACCTCGCGAGGAGCGCCACCGCCGAGTGGTACTCGGCCCAAGGTACCCGAGTTAATGTACGGATCGATGTTGTGGCTGTTCAGCAGAACCGCCATCTCTCCTTCCGACGAGATCGATAAGACTTCGGCTTTAGATAGACCAAACGGGCGTGATTCGGGACTGTCGGGACGGGTCACCAACAGTTCGATCGGGTTTCCTTCCCAGGCCGCGCTATAGACGATGTTTTTTCCGTCGGGCGCAAATCGCGCCATACGGATGGTGCCGCCGCGGAAGGTCAACTGGTGATACGTGGGCGGCACAATACTCGAGGCTAATCCTTCCCGTTTTCCTAGAAAATACGCTGCGGCGATTAACGCAATGACGATGACCGCCGAAGCCACGGCGATAATTGAGCCGCGAGGAGAACTACCTCTCGAGGCGCCGGCGGACGGCTCGCTGGTGCCCGGTTGTGTTGCGATTTTGCCGCTGGGGTAGGAGTCGGCCTCTCGTCTCAACCGCTGGAGATCCACGCGGAAGTCGGAGGCAGTCTGATAACGGAGCCTACGATCTTTTTCCAGAGCTTTCTCGAGAATTTGTTCGAGCCGAGGAGGAAGTTGAGGATTGACCTGCAACACCGGTGCGGGTGCGCGATTGAGAATCCCGTCGAATACTGCAGCGCTAGTGGAGCCGGAAAATGCCTGCCGGCCCGTAGCCATTTCGTAAACCACGAGCCCTAGGGAAAACAGGTCGGTGCGACGATCCAACTCCTCACCCATGGCCTGCTCGGGTGACATATACGCAATTGTTCCGACGGCCATGCCCGGACTGGTGAGCAAATCAGGAGAGCCGGCGGTTGGCATGGAGTCATGGAGGTTCGCGTCGTGAGCCGAATGTGCCTCCGCGGTGTATTTCGCAAGGCCGAAATCCAGGACTTTTGCCTGACCGCTTCGAGTAATGAAGATATTTGCTGGTTTGATATCGCGATGGACTATGCCTTGAGAGTGTGCCGCTTCGAGTGCGTCAGCGACTTGTCCAGCCACCTCCAACATCTCGCTCAGCCGCATCGCTTTCCCTTCGATGCGATGCTTCAAGGTCTGCCCGTCAATAAACTCCATGACGATGTAGGCAGATCCGCCTTCTTCACCAACGTCATAAATCGTGCATATATTCGGATGATTGAGACTTGAGGCGGCCTGAGCCTCGCGCCGGAAGCGCTCCAGGGCAGAGGGATCTTTTGCGGAATCATCCGCCAGAAATTTCAAGGCCACCGTGCGATGCAGGCGCGTGTCCTCAGCTTTGTACACCACGCCCATGCCGCCGCCACCGAGCTTGCCGGTGATCTTGTAATGTGAAATTGTCTGGCCGATCATTCGGAAGATGCCATCTTCGAATCGCCCTATCTTACGGAGACCGCATTCCTGAGTCAACGGAGCGGTCGGACATCGACAAGCTGGCATCGTACCGGAAACAAAGAGGCGCCATCGAGGACGCGACGGCAGGCTATGCCTATACGGCGAGTGGGTTCACGCGAAACGGCTGGCGCACGGATTTTAGTTTGAAACGCTCAGGGTTCGAAACTCACTACTTATTAGACGGAGTCGTGCGCGCCCGATCCACCGTCGCGAACTCAGAACGATCTAGAGGTGGTTATGTTTGCCCGCAAAGTTGCTGCTCTATTAAAACCAAACTCGCTCCCAGAATTCACGCGCCTGATGGAATGCGAGATTCTGCCGTGGTTGCGAAACCAGGAGGGGTTTCTAGATTTAATCACGCTGGCTACGGCCGACAACAGAGAAGTCGCAACCATCAGCTTCTGGGATCATCCGGCAAACGCCGAGGCGTATCACGCGAGAGGTTATCCAGAAGCCATTGAATTGCTCGGAAAGCTGCTCGATGGCGTTCCGTACGTTAAAACCTTTAATGTTGTCGGTTCGACCCGGCAAGGGCTCGCTCTCGTCCGACACCCGGAAGCCGAACATCTCCGCGAGACTGGTCCGGCACAACTCGGTTCATTCAACTGGCACTAGAGGACAAAAGTTCGGCGTCGGCACCGAGATGCTGATAATACTTTCGCTCCCGAAGTCGCGTCCCTGCTCAAGGTCGAGCTTCAAAGATAAGATTGAACGGCGTCTGAGCGGCTCTTCGGAACCGCTTGAACCCCGCGTCCGTCACAACTTTCTTTATCCGTTCTTCACCGGCTTGCGCTCCCAATGCAGCACCCACCTCTTGCGCCAAAGAAGCCGGAGTGCAGATCATGGTCGAAGCTGAGTAGTAAATTCGTCCCACCGGGTTGTGATTCTCCTCGGGTCGATCATTCGCGAACGGCTCCACGATCATCCATGTGCCGTCGGGCTTCAGAGTGGAAAGAACGTGTTGAGCAGCTCCAGTGGGATCGCCCATATCATGCAGGCAATCGAAGAACGTTACCAGATCGTAACCGTCCCCCGCGGGATAGCTTTTGGAACTTGCCACCTCGAAGGAAACTGAGTCCATCAAGCCGTCGCGCCCTGCGACATGCCGAGCATATTCGATCGAACCGCTGTGATAGTCGAAGCCATAAAAGCGCGACTTCGGATACGCTCTGGCCATGAGGAGCGTGGAGGCGCCGTGGCCGCAGCCTACATCAGCCACCGTCCCACCACGGGAGAGTTTCTGTCCTACGCCCTCCAGAGCGGGAATCCATGTCGCGAGCAAATTATTTTCGTAGTTCGGGCGGAAAAAGCGCTCGGTACCAAAGAACAAATTCGCATCGTGTTCATGCCAGCCGACACCCTCGCCGGTGCGAAAGGCTTGAGTAATTTTCGGTTCGTCTTTGAAACACGAAGAAATGATGTGAAATGCACCCGGGAGATCCTGCACAGTCAGCGCAAAGGCTTGCTCAGGTGGTAGTTCGTAGCGCTGCGTGGCCGGATCATACATAACGTAGCCGCTCGCGGCGTTTGCGTTCAGCCACTCGCGAACATAACGCTCTGAGGTTTTGGTCTTGGTGGCTAGTTCGGCAGGAGTCAACCAGCCTGCGTTAGCCATCGCTTTGTAGAGTCCCAATTTGTCACCGACCACGACTAGCGTCGCGTGCATTGCGGCGCCCATATCTCCTACAGCCTTCTCCATGAAGGCATTCAACTTCGATCCGTCGAGTGCCGGCGCATTAGTTTGAGTAGCCATGAATCGCCTCCAACTCTTCAGTCGGAAGGAATTGTATGGAAAGGAAAGGCGCACTGCAAACTGCCAAAAAAGAGGTAGTTGGAGAGTAGACTCCGGACGCAATTCTGCCCTGAAGGGAGACTGAGGTTTGAGAAAGAACGCACCATCATGTGGCAGGATATTCAATATGAGTGAGAAGAATCCGGTACTGGTGCTGGTGTCGGGAAACGATCCGCAGTTGCGGAAGCTGACCGATTTACCGCACACAATATGTCGCGACATTGCATCCTGCCCCGGGGAGGCTAAGGACGCGACTGTGATCCTTCAGTGGTCGGGCGCGCAAGAGCTGCTTCGGTCATCATTTGAGATGTGCCGTAAGGTGCGATGGATCCACTCCCGGGCGGCAGGCCTGGACAAGCTTTTGTTTCCCGAACTCGTGGAGAGTGAGATCCTGCTGACCAACGGACGAGGCGTTTTCAGCGCGTCTTTGGGGGAATTTGTGTTGGCGGCGATCTTGTATTTCGCAAAGGATTTCCGCCGAATGATTCGCAATCAGAACGCGGGAGTGTGGGAGCCATTCGACGTGGAAGAGATTGCTGGACAGACGGTTGGGATTCTGGGTTATGGCGATATCGGCCGAGCCGTAGCGACCCGGGTGCGCGCCCTGGGCATGCACGTACTTGCGACGAAAAGGCATGTTGCCACAGCAGCCGATCCGCTGGTGGAGCGCTTCTACAAGCCAGAGGATCGCCCGCAGATGTTAGCCCGCTGTGATTACATCGTCGCAACCGCACCACTAACCAAGGAAACGCGACACATGATCAGCGATGAGGAGTTCGCGGCGATGAAGTCGACAGCGGTTGTAATTAATGTGGGACGCGGCCCGGTCATCGATGAGGCGGCCCTCGTACGTGCGCTAATTACCAAACGGATCAAAGGAGCGGGCCTCGATGTTTTTGAACACGAGCCGCTGCCAGCAGAGAGTCCTTTGTACAAGCTGGAGAACGTTTTGCTGTCGCCACACTGCGCGGACCATACAGCTGACTGGCAAGATCAAGCTATGCGTTTCTTTCTGGAGCAGTATGCCCGGTTTGAGAAAGGCGAGCCGTTACTCAACATCGTGAATAAGCAGCTGGGATATTGAGAGCCTACCGCCTAGCTATCCGGAAACAAATGCGGGCGATTGGTCGAAAAATCGCCATCGCGTGCCTCCGCTCCAGAGGAATCACGGCAAAAGCGTAGTCGCAAGCACCAGCACCTTCGGATTATTCGGCAGCGTAATACTCTGCACAACCTTTGTCGAGGTCAAGGCGAACCTGTAGGCATACAGATTGAACGTCCGTTGATCCTTGGTCCCATTGTCAAAATTACGATATGCCATGGCAACGCCTTCAAATTCGCCGTGGAATTTCTGCGGCGTGAACCAATCGCTGAAGCTCTGCACAAATTGAGAACTCGTTCCATCGGTGTAGTTAACGGTGAAAGCCACCGAAGCTTGATTTCCCTCTACGCCAGTCGCTAGCAGCATAAGGCTGGAATACTTGCCTTGAGGAATAGAAATCGACTGGCCGCTGCAACCGACCGCGTCCAATTCATTGGCCGGTCCGAAATCGAACAGAACTCCGCTAAAGACTCGGGACGTTGTGAGCAGATTCGCCGAGTATGAGTACCCCGTGCCATCGAGGCCTCCAGTCGAATATTTTGTGCCGTCTGTGTAGATTCCGTTGATGTTGAATTCCGAGGACAAATCAACTTGTGTCCCGTTTCCAGTGGCGCCCTCGGCTGCACTCACGGCCAAGGTGAAAGTAAGGGTCTGCGTAATGCTGCCGGAGGTACCTGTAACAGTTACTGTAGCGAACCCCGTGCTGGCAGAAGGAGCAGCTTTGAAGACTATCTTTCTCTTGCTCCCCTGACCCTGGATCGATGCCTGGACGCCTTTTGGCAGGCTTGAAAGACTCAGCGTCACTGGACCGGTGAAACCATTCAGATCCGTGACAGTGATCAAAGCATTGGCGGTGGAGTTCTGGTTCAAGAAAACATTGGCGGGTCCCGAAAGTCTAAAACCGGTGCTGCTAACCGCGTTGTTGATGGCACTGGCGTATTGCGCGGCGAGACCCGTGCCAACGAAGTCGTCATAGAGCCACATGAATCCGCCGATAATTCCACACTGGTTGTTCCATCCGCTCAGGATGGATTGAACCTGGCTCGGTGTGTCGTCCTGATCCCACAGACCGGGGAAGACTGGAACACTTCCAAAATTCCACCCTACGCACGGATTATTTCCGCTGCCGCCTGCGTAAGCCTGAAGGTGAACGCCGTCGACGGTATCGGGAAGCTGAGTATTAATTTGTGTAACTACATTAGTCCAATAACTGTTGTTGTCGAACGCATCCGGCATCACGTGATAGCCCAATTGACCGAGCATCACCCCAAACGCAATCGTCGTAGGTGAATTGAAGCTGTTCTCATCGTCGAAATCGATGGCATCGAGCGCGGGTATTGCTGTTTTCAAAGCCTGAAAATCTTTGTAGAGGATGCTGTTCGGGCCGGTGCCCTGCGCGTTGACCAGGGCGGTGATGTCTTGCCAGTCTCCGAAGTTGGAGGAGCCGACGCTGAACGTTACTCGCTTTACTGTGCCTTGCTTCAAAGTAGCCATATCGGCCGCAAAATTGGGATAGGTCTGGTTGCCCACATAAACGCCGTTGGAGGTGAGGGGAAACTCTCCATTAAAATTCAAGTCGCCCGTGCTGCTGACTTCGACGCTCCAGACGATGGCTTCAGTGAAACCGGACGCCTCGATTTCCGTGATGTTGTTTGCTGCGTTTTTGTAAAAAGGGCCGCCACCGAAAATGCCGGTGAATCCAGTTTGAGCAGAAGCAGCCTGAACTGAAAACGCGATTGCCATAATCAGGCAAAGAAAAACGGTCACGCAGCGAACAACGGATGCCTGAGAATATGGCGGTAACAATTGCAGTTCCGATGAGTGATCCACAGCATCTCCCGGTGGCAGATAGGCTAGGTTCTTTGCAAGGGTTAGAACCGGTGTCCCCCGAGTCCACGTCGACTGAACGATATCGACGTCCCCAACAAAGTTCAGGGATTATACACTGCCAAAACCTTCAGGTTGGGCTTCAGACAAGGGTTTTCACAGGATGACAGGCAGGCTCTTGAGTCCTCTAAACCCAAACGTAGCAGCCCACTCAGGCCGAGGGCCAGCGAGCCTCATTTTCGGATAGCGCTGCACCAGGTTCAGGATCGCGACTTGACCTTCTAATCGAGCGAGTTGGGCGCCGATGCAAAAATGCAGACCAGCGCTAAAAGCCAGGTGTTGGTTGTTCAGTCGGTTCAAATTCAACTGATTCGGTTCTTTAAACTGCTTCGGATCGCGGTTCGCCGCGCCCAGCATGCAAAGAATCGACCATCCTTTAGGGATGTGCTGCCCGCAAACTTCGATGTCTTCCTTGAGCACGCGAGCCGTAAATTGCACCGGGCTCTCGAACCGCAGGAGTTCTTCCACTGCAGAACGAATCAAGTCCGGTTTCTCTCGCAACTCTTCCAACTGTTGCGGATTCTGCAACAGCGTATATATTCCGTTGCCGATCAGATTTCGAGTGGTCTCGTGCCCCGCGAAAAGCAGCGCGATACATTGCGCATATAACTCTTCTTCAGTCAGCACCTCTCCTTCTTCCTCGATGTCGATGAGCAGGCTGATGAGGTCGCTACCTTTGTTATGCCTTCGTTCCGCCACGGTCTTTCGGAAAAATTCAGTTAGCTCGATAAGAGCATCCTGAGCCGCGCGCGCCTCTTCCACAGTGCGATTGGGATTGCCTCGAAACACTGCGATGGCCCGCGATGCATCGACGAACGTTCCATGCTGTGCCTGCGGCACTCCGAGCAACTCCGATATGATGCGCACCGGCATCGGGTTCGCGAAGATGCTCATGAGGTCGACTTCGGAACCATGCTGGAGCGGCTTCAACATCTGATCAACAATCGCTTCAGCTTGTGAACGCAAGCCTTCAACGGCAGCGGGCGAGAAGCCCTTATTGAGCAGTTTGCGCAGCCGGGTATGCTCCGGCGGATCCATGAAGATTAACCAGAGCCCGAGCATGCGCGCGAGTTCGCTAAACTCCTTCTGGCGGCTTAGCGGCAGAGGCAATAACATCTGCTTCGCGCGTTTGGCAGATAGCCTGGGATCTTTCGCGATCGAGGAGCACTCGGAGTGGCTGAAAACGGACCAGACTGCCCATTTGCTGCCAACGTCAACATAATGCAGCGGACCTGCCTCGTGCAGGCGGGCATACGTGGGATACGGGTCCTGCAAGATTTCATCGGTGAAAACAGTTTTCTTGGCCGAACCAGAAACGTGGGACACCACTTCACCTTCTCGCACGATGCCGATTTTTATAACGTAGGGACCGCAGACTATCTGGGGTCGAGGTTAACACAGAGATCCTCCAAACTTTTCGGAACCACCCTGAAGCGTGATGATTGCTCATGCTGACGAGCCCACTGATAGACGTTGCCAGATCAGTTCCACGGTTTGGGTTTTCCCGTTAACCGGAGTTGGTGGAGTCACCAAAATTATTTGATTCCCTTCAAATTTGACGCTGCGAACCAAATCCTTGCCCACGTAGTTTGGGATCGATGAGAGTTCGATGTGATGGGTCACTTTATCGCCCGTTAGCCGGTACCATCCGGCATAGGCAAGGAATGTCTTAAAGGCGGCCGCCTGTTCTTCCAGCGTCCCGCCGCCGAAGGAGAGTGACTCACGCTCGCCAAAGCCGATCATCGCAGTCACCCTGCCATCTCCCGTATAAGTGAGAAAACCAACCGGGTTTGCACCATAAGGAGTTTGGCTTCGCTCCCCCGTCGATGTTGTGCTAGAAGCGGACACCAACTTCCAAGTACCTACCAGTTTGTCGTCTGCTTGCCCGATTACGCCAGCTGCAGTTCTCATCCTGAGCCTCACTCCGAATTTTATAGCTGCGAACGGTGCCTCGCTCCTAGAACGTGCTTGAACCCTCTTATGGCTGGCTTCGTCACTCTTGCGCTCGTGATTGCACCAGGCGAACGCTACGGCTTACAAAACAAAATGATAAACGGACTTCTTCTGTACGCCACTGATATGTTTGAATGGCTTCGCGGATGCAAATGCGATTCCGCGACTAGGTTCTTGCTAACGTATTCGAGCACCTCCGGTTGAAGCAAGTTCACAGTCGCTCGGCTCGACCTTTTAGTAACGTGATTCGCAACCAACACTTAGAAAATATGACCAGAGAATTGGAAGGCAAAGTTGGGCTCGTCACTGGAGGAACGTCGGGGATTGGCCGTGAAACAGCGATACTGTTCGCCAAATCCGGAGCCAGAGTGGTGGTCGCGGGCCGCCGCGAAAAGGAAGGCGAGGAGACTGTAGAACTGGTGCGTGCCGCCGGCGGAGAAGGACTGTTTGTAAAGGCTGACGTATCGAAGGCTGCAGAAGTCGAAGCACTGATTGCCAAGGCGGTCGAAAAATTCGGTCGCTTGGACCTTGCTTTCAATAACGCGGGAATCGAAGGCGTTTGGGTGCCCATCCTGCGGCAAAGTGAAGAAGACTTTGATCGCACAATCAACATCAATCTCAAGGGGGTATGGCTCTGTCTCAAGCACGAGATTCGACAGATGGTCGAGCAGGGCGGCGGCGGGGCTATCGTCAACATGGCGTCCATTACCGGGTTAGTTGGTTCGGCCGGAGCTGCAGCCTACAGTGCGAGCAAACATGGGGTAATAGGCCTCACGAAGTCGGCCGCACTCGAAACCGCTCGTAATAAAATTCGGATCAATGCGGTATGTCCTGCCGTCATCGAAACACCGATGGGGAATCGTCTGTTCAGCGCTCCGCCGGTCCACAAATATGTTCTTAGCTGTCATCCGATTGGCCGTTTCGGGAAACCGTCCGAGGTTGCGGAGGCTGTGGTATGGATGTGCTCGGACCGTGCATCTTTCATGACCGGACAGTCTCTGGTGCTCGATGGCGGATTTCTCGCTGGGCAAAATTCTCCCAGCTGAAGGGGAGTATCCAGAGTCTGGCTCCTGACAGGCTCTGGTTTAGCAAAAAGATAGAGAAGCCCGTATTTTCAGGAGATAATATCTACGCTTTCCTTGCCAGGTTTTCCGAACACCATACAGAATGAACGCTCTGCGCCAGTTTTATATCGATGGAGATTGGGTCGACCCGGCAGAAGCCCGCGACTTCACTCTCATCAATCCTGCTACCGAAGAATCTTTGGCCACGATCTCCTTAGGAAGCGCTGCGGACGTGGATCGAGCTGTAGCCTCAGCCAAAAGGGCCTTCCAGTCGTATTCGGAAACAACCGTCGATGACCGCTTGAGATTTCTTCAGCGGATTATCGATATTTACCAGTCGAAGATGAATGAAATCGCTGAGACGATCTCGCGAGAAATGGGCGCTCCGATTTCCCTATCTCGAAAAGCTCAGGCTCCCGCCGGGTTAGCACACTTGTTGGAAATTGTTCAGGTACTGAAACGCTTCCAGTTCGAAGAGATCAAAGGTTCGACGTTGATGCGGAAAGAACCAATTGGAATCTGCGGATTGATCACCCCATGGAACTGGCCGTTGAACCAGATCGTTTGCAAAGTGGCTCCTGCGCTGGCGGCTGGCTGTACGATGGTTCTCAAGCCGAGCGAAATGGCGCCCCTGTCGGCTCATCTATTTGCCCAGATCCTGCATGAAGCCGAAATACCTCGAGGCGTCTTCAATCTGGTAAATGGCGATGGCGTTACGGTGGGCGAGGCGATCTCATCGCACCCCGACATCGCGATGGTGTCTTTTACCGGATCCACACGGGCCGGAATCGCAGTAGCTACAGCTGCGGCGCCTACGGTCAAACGTGTTACGCAGGAACTTGGGGGTAAATCGGCCAACATCATTCTCGAGGGTACGCATCTTGAGAATGCGGTCAAGCAGGGCGTACAAGAATGTTTCCGTAACTCTGGACAATCCTGCAATGCGCCCACTCGCATGCTCGTTCCACGAGTCAGGATGGCGCAGGCAATCATAGTGGCAAAACAGTCGGCGGAAAATACTAAGGTCGGGGATCCTTTTCAAGAAGGAACCAGCCTCGGCCCGCTGGCGAGCAAGGCGCAGTTTGAAAAAGTCCAGCGACTGATCCGCACAGGTATCGAGGAAGGCGCCAATTTGATCACCGGCGGACTTGGCCGGCCGGAAAATTTGAAGGTGGGCTTTTTCGTGAAGCCTACCGTATTTGCGGACGTTCGCCATGACATGACCATCGCGCGCGAAGAAATCTTTGGACCGGTCCTATGCATGATGGCCTACGAGGATGAAGACGATGCTGTCCGCATCGCGAATGACACTCCCTACGGCTTGTCGGGTTTTGTGAGTGCGGAGAACATTGACGATGCACGCAGGGTTGCAAAACGAATTCGTGCCGGCAACGTCCATATCAATGGAGCGCGGGTCGACTTTGCTGGTTCCTTTGGAGGTTACAAGCAATCTGGCAACGGGCGCGAATGGGGCGAGGCTGGGCTGGAAGAATTTCTCGAGTTGAAATCCATTTTTGGTTATGCAACCGCGACTAAATAAACACGCCGCATAGCAAGTAGAAGAGCGACCGCGCGCGCTCAGCAAAATCTTGGAGGGATGCAGCATGGAAGTCGGAACTGGGTGGTCGAAGACCTGGACTTATTTTGAGGGTAAGTGGCACCAGGGCAACGTCCCCATCATGGGCCCGCGCACACACGCGGCATGGCTTTGCTCTCTGGTGTTTGACGGTGCCCGTGCGTTCGAAGGGGTCACTCCCGATCTCGAGCTCCACTGCGCGCGAGTGAATGATTCCGCCAAGAAGCTCTTCCTAAAGCCGACCGTCCCGACCGAAGAATGGGTAAGGCTTGCGCGAGAGGGGATCAGCAAATTCGAAAAGGACGCGGCACTCTACATTCGACCAATGTACTGGGCGGAAAAAGAAGGGCCTTGGGTTCAAGCTCATGATCCAGAATCGACGTGCTGGTGTCTCTCAATCTATGAGGCACCCATGCGCGTTCCGAAGGGATTCTCTATCACGTTGTCTCCCTATCGCCGGCCAACAATTGAAACCATGCCGGTTGATGCTAAAGCCGGATGCCTGTATCCCAACAATTCTCGCTCCCTGTTCGAGGCACACGAAAGAGGCTTCGACAATGCGATCGTCTGCGACATGCTGGGCAACGTCGCCGAACTCGCTACCTCGAACATTTTCATGGCGAAAGATGGTGTCGTCTTTACTCCAATTCCGAACGGAACCTTTCTCGCGGGCATCACTCGCCAAAGGGTGATTGGACTGTTGCGCAACGCTGGCGTAACCGTGATCGAAAAAACTCTCACCTACCCGGACTTTACAAGGGCAGATGAAATTTTCGCGACGGGAAATTACTCGAAGGTCGTACCGGCAACACGCATCGGAGATCGTAGCCTTCCCTTCGGTCCGATCTACACCAAGGCGCGAGAACTTTACTGGGCGTTCGCGCACTCGTGACGACGATGTTGACGAGTTCCGTCAGATCCCAGCGTACCAGGCATAGCCTCCTTCCGGAGAGGCGGAGCCCAGACCCTTGCCGAACTGTTTCAGACTATCGGTGACCGTCAGGTGGGTGACGAACTTCACGCTCTTGTAGCCGATCTGGCGCGGAAGTCGCAGCCGAAGCGGGCCACCATTACCGACTGGGAGTTCATCGCCATTCATTCCATACGTAAGAAAAGTCTGCGGATGCAATGCATCGGCCATGTCGATGCTTTCCCACCAGTCGGGATCGATCGAGAAGTAAACAACATATCTGGCTTGTGGGTGAATCTCCACTGCTCGCAAGACTTGGGAGAGGGGAACGCCGATCCACTCTGCGATGTAAGACCATCCCTCTTCACACTGCAGCATAGTGATCTGGCTATGAGGCGTGTAGCTCTTGAGCTGG
This sequence comes from uncultured Acidobacteriaceae bacterium, assembly GCA_963846215.1. GTDB lineage: Bacteria > Acidobacteriota > Terriglobia > Terriglobales > Acidobacteriaceae > Sulfotelmatobacter. Next base: position 110,871 of record CAWJVC010000009.1, read on the forward strand.
GCGAGCGAAAACGAGGCTGGCCGCGCGACCATGCCGTCGACGGTGAGTCGCCAATCTGCAAATCCTCCGGCCTGGAGGCGCTTGAACGCTTCAACCGGTGGCGGGAGTTCGTTCGCGAATGGAGGCTTCGAGATCTGACTCCGAGAGAACTCACGAGCCAATGAGTGCCTCGTGAGCAGACGCTGGGAAGCGTAGGTCAGGGTTTCGCCGAGGCCATAGAACCCGCCGTGATCGGGCGGGACGAGACCATACTTTTGCGCGAGACGAGCGGCCACTCCCAGACCGGCTACCCCGGCCGCAGCTGCGATTCCGGTTGTAATCAGTTGGCGGCGTGAGAGACCGGGGCGTAAAGAGTTGTTCATATTCGCTCCTTCTGTAACTCCGCACGCCCCGTGATCATCGCCCGCATGCGACTCCTGAATCCAGCGAACCAAACCATCCCTACGTGAACAAGAAGGAAGATCAGGAGAGCCAGGGAGACAAAGAAGTGAAGTGTGCGGGCTGATTGCTGACCGCCCAGCACATTGACGGCCGCTGGAATCGCGGAAACAAACGCAGGAGACATCGCCAGACCCGTCCAGATGACTAATGGAAAGAGAATGAAGATCACAATCAGGTAGCTGATCCGCTGGACGACGTTATAGGACCACGATTCCGCCGCAGTCGGCTTCTCGAAGCGTAAATGGCTAGCCACTGACGACGAGAACGAACGCCAGGAAAGATCCCCACCACCCGGCAGCAAGTTCTTCCGCAAATGCCCAGTGAACAAGCCGGAGATCGTGTATATAAAGCCGGTGAATATCACCACCCAGGCAGACTGAAAGTGGAGATAGCGACTCCAGCCGTTCTGGTCCGGCAGCACGTACCCGTAACCGGTTGGCACAAAATTTCTGGAGGCCGGAATCGGCAGCTTGAATAACACCGGAGTCAAATCGTTACCGGTTTCGCCCCAATAAAAGCGGGGGTGCGAAATGACAATCTCAGCTCCGCTGACGAGCAGAGCTAGAAAGCAGATGGTGGTGATCCAATGAGTGACACGGACGAGAAGAGAATGCCGCGCAGGAACCGTCGCGGTCGGGACGGCTGTGGCAGTATTTGGGATACAAACAGAGTCACCCACGCGTGGAATGCTACCATTAACTCCCATGTTGCGCACAAGCCAAAAATGGGCCCCCGCTTATGCCGATTACCCGGAGCCGACTACAATGAGTCCGCAAGGGGTACGCGGGCTCAACCATTGTTCAGCGCAGCAAAATTGAGTGAACTATCGCGGCGGCACCTTGGCTTTCTAGTGTTCCTGGTCGGTTCTTCCCTAGTTTTCTGGATGCCGCTTCGGAGGCTGATCAACTTCTCTTTTAACTACGATTACGCTTCCCACATCCTCTTCATTGTTCCGATCAGTGCGTATCTCATCTTCGAGAAGCGACATGAAATTTTCTCGAATGTAAATTTCGACCTTCTTCCCGGCTCGTTCTTGATTCTGGCGGGCCTTATCTTGGCATGGTTCGCCGAAACGCACTTGCCGTCTTCTCGGCCGGGCAACGCCTCTTCAGTCCTTATTCTTGCGATCGTCATAATCTGGATCTCGGGATTTCTCTTTTTTTATGGCGCTGCGGCGTTTTCGATCGCGCGTTTCCCCCTTTTGTTTCTTTTATTGATAGTTCCAATCCCGGGTATTTTTATTGACAAGATCATTGTCTTTCTGCAAACAGGATCTGAGGTGGTTGCGTACTGGCTGCTTCGGCTTCTCCAAGTGCCGGTGTTCGAGCAGGGGTTCATTCTGCAGCTTCCCACGCTGAGCATCGAAGTGGCGAAGGAATGCAGCGGAGTCCGGTCGAGCCTGGGTCTGTTGATCACAACTCTTCTGGTGGGCGAGTTTTCTTTGCGCACCGGATGGCGGAAAGCGCTATTTACGTTTTCCGCCCTGCCCATCCTCGTCGTGAAAAACGGTGTGCGCATCGCGACTATTTGCCTGCTTTCCATCTACGTGAATCGAGGCTTCTTGCACGGATGGCTGCACACTTCAGGGGGAGTCGTCTTTTATCTATTGGGTCTCGCCGTATTGGGGCCGATCTTGGTCGCTCTTCGGAAATCGGAAGAAAGAAATGGCGCCGCTGCGGCTTTGTCAAGCGCCCCACTGCTGAGTTCGAGGCAGAAATGAAATTAGGATCTTCTTACGCCCGACGGTTGATCCTCGCTTCAGTCGCGATGCTGTTGCTCGTTCTCCTCGGGTGCAAACGTAGCACCCAATCCTACTTGGAGCGCGGTCAGCACTACATGCAAAAGGGCGAGTACGATTCAGCGCGAATCGAGTTCCTCAATGCTGTGAGTCAGGATCCGCGCTCGGTCGAGGGCTATCGCCGGCTCGCGGAGGCTGACTTGGCAGAGCACAACGGTGCAAATGCGTTGCGAAATCTGCAGACCGCAGCCGATCTCGACCCCAAAAATGTTCAGGTCCGATTGGAGATGGCTCAGCTCTACCTAGCCGCCGGACAGTTTGACAAGGCGGAGAGCACAGCCCAGGAAGCGCTTGCCCTGGATGCGCAAAGTGCGCTCGCGTATCAGGTATTAGGGGAATCTTGGCTCGGACGTCAGTCCTATGAGAGCGCAATCTCCATGTTTACCAAGAGCATCGAACTCGACCCCGCGAGCGCCTCCGCCCAACTAAACCTGGGATTGGCAGAAATTGCAGCGCACCGCTACGCGCCCGCCGAAGAAGCCTTGCGTAGAGCCATCGCGCTCAATCCGAAGTTTGTGCAAGCATATATTGCATTGGCCAACTTGTATCATGAACAAGGTCAAGTTAAAGCAACTGAGCAGACGCTTCGGCAGGGTATCGAGCAAAATCCAGACGCCAAAGAACTCTACCTCCTGTGCGCTGCACAACTTTACGAAGCGCACGACGAAGCAACCGCCCGCTCCTTACTGGAGAGTTTGGCCAAACGACTGCCGAACTCCGCGGATGTGGCCTTAGCGATCGGCGATTTTTATCTTCGACACCAGGATCCGGGCAGTGCCTTAGCTCAGTACCAGCGCGGCATAAAGCAGTTCCCCAAACATCTTGATTTGCGAAACCACGCCGTCGACGCCTACCTCGCAGCCAATCGGTTAGAGGAGGCTGAAAGTCTAAATAACGAAGTCCTCCGGGACAATCCGAAAGACACCGTCGCTCGCCTGCAGAACGGACGAATGCAGTTGAATGCTGGGAAGACCGAAGACGCGATTGCTCAGCTCCGTGGGGTAGTGGCTGACGACCCTAAGTCCGCACCAGCCCATTATTATCTGGCGGTAGCGTATGGGCAACATGGGGACAGCAGCGAGGCGCAAGCTGAGTTTCTGGAAGCGTTGAATCTCTCTCCGAATATGACCGAGGCGATGCAAGCTTTGGCCGAGTCCTACCTCGCCCAGAACTCGATTCAGCCAGCTCAGGACAATGCGCAGCGCCTGGTTCAGCTGATGCCGAACAGTGCCTCTGCTCACCTCCTGCTCGGTCGGGTTCTGCTGGCGGCGAAGCAGTTTTCTGCGGCTCGCGATCAATTCGCGGTAGCCAAATCGCTGGCTCCGACGGACGCTTCGTCCTACATCGAAACCGCATTAGCCTATGTCGGTGAGGCTAAGGACGCAGCCGCCGAAAAGGAACTTGCGGCGGCTCTACAAGTGGATCCTCGTTCAACGGCGGCGCTCGATCAGTGGGCCCAGTTCCTCGTCTCCCGGAACCGAAGGGCGGAGGCCATTACGCGAACCAAACAGTACCTGATCGGTGCTCCCAAAGACGCCAATGCCCACTGCATCCTCGGCGGGCTCTACGCCGGAGCTAAGCAGTACAGCGAGGCCGAAGCGGAGTTCCAGCAGGCCCTGGTACTGGATCCTAAGTCTGAAAGGGCCAATGTTGAGCTGGGCAATCTTTATCGTGCCCAAGGCAATACCGATCAGGCCATCAGCCAATATAAGAAAGTTCTCGCCTTGAAACCAAAACTCGCTCCTCTGCAATTGATCGTGGGAAATCTGTATCTAGACAAGAAGGACCTTGCATCTGCTCGTAAGTATTACGAAGCCGCCCTCATCAGCGACCCGAACTTCGGCCTCGCAAGTGGCAACCTGGCCTGGGTCATGGCGCAGCAGGGGGGAGACCTGAACATGGCTTTGGACCTTGCGCAGACTGCAAGGCGGCAGTATCCGGCCCTCCCGAGCGTCAACGACACCCTGGCCTGGATCTTTTACCTCAAGGGAGACTATCGGGGAGCGCTGCCCCTGCTGCAGGAATGCGTCCGGAAGGTACCCGACAACGCGTCCTACCACTACCATCTGGGAATGGTGGAGCTGGCAACCGGCGACAAACGCAACGCCAAGTCGCAATTGGAAACGGGACTGAAGCTGAAGCTCCGTGACGACGATGATGCCCGCGCTCGCCAGACTCTGCAACTATTGAACTAAATCCGGGATTTCAACCACCGTAACCCCTCATTTCGTTGGAGATAGAAGCTAAGCTAGAAGTTCCCCGAACGCCGGCGGTTCCCTAGATCATCCCTCCCAGCGATTGCAATTGATTGCAACCGGTTGCAAAAATTATCAATCTTGACAGCCTTGCGCAAATCACCGAAAATCGCGAAGCTCTTAAAGTCGGCCGGAGCGGCATGGATCGCGCCGGCGGAGACTTGGACGACGGGTACTCAAACCGGGGTGTGTGGATGATGCGAAAAACTTTGTGGATCATGGCCGCACTGTTTGCCACGTTCGTGACGCAAATCGTAACGGCCCAGACGACCGATGTCACCTTTGACGTGGCGGGAGGAACAACCCAAGGTGTATTCACCGTTACCGGGAACACCTTCTCTCTTTCTCTCGATGGAGACAAGTTCAATGGTCTGGCATTCGGCTCCCTCGCTGGACTGGAAACGCTCCTCGACACCGGTTGTACCAGCACTAAATGGGGCGCATGCGGTTGGGGTATCGGAGAAGGATTTGGCAACCAAGCTTTACTCGGCATAACCGGCCAATCTGGAAATGTTTACGTTCTGACCGGTAATGGGTCAAACTTCTGGGAAGCGGGCCAGAACTTCCAGCCCCAAAGCGTCCCTGAACCCCCTGTTTACGCACTGGCACTCCTCGGAGTGTTTCTCACGCGCAACCGTATCAGGCAAGGACTTCTTCAGGCCATTCGATGGGTTCAATGACTTTTCGTACGCGCTGAGAAGCCTCCGCTTCTCGTGCTAAAGATCTCGCAAGACGCGCCGCAGATTCCTCTTGTGGCGCGTTTGGTTTTTTGAAGCCGACTTAACGCTAAATACTGCGGGCCGCGACTAAATTCTTTGAAACCGCTCCTTCCCTCATCAGGGAATCCGCTTATCCGAGCAATTTGATGTCGGTGGGGGGGCAACCTCACAGCCACCATTCGACAAGAAAGCCGTCGAATTCATCCTGACTATGCTTGGTACAATCAACACAGCCACTTCGAGTGGCCTTTCTTTTGTTTGGAGTCTTTATTTTGCCTTCTTCGATAAGAGGTTTGCGCAAGTTAACTCTGGCCACAATGATCTTAGCCACGATGATCTTAGCCGTCGGAGCGGCACCCGCGAGTGCTGCCGAGCCGAGACTTCAATCCGCTTCGGAGATCCCCTACCGCTTGCATTTTTTCCACACGCACACTGGGGAGAGGTTAGATATCGTCCATCGCAGTAGTGAAGGCTATGATCCAGAGTCACTGGTTCGCTTGAACATTTATCTGCGGGATCACCGCACGGGCGACATTCATGAGTACGATCCCCGTGTATTTGATCTCCTCCACGATCTGACGATTGCTTTGGGGAATCCCGATCTCGAGATTGATGTCGTCTGCGGCTACCGCACGCCTTGGAGTAACGAATTTCTCCGCACACATGGGCATGGCGTGGCCCGCAACAGTCTGCACATGCAGGCCATGGCCATCGACATTCGCGTACCCGGAGTTCCCACTGAACAACTTAGAGATGCCGCTTTGGCGCTGCATCGGGGCGGCGTAGGGTACTATGCCGCTTCGAATTTCGTCCACGTCGATGTGGGCCGCGTGCGACGCTGGTAGTCGGACACCCTCACGGGTAGGGATAACCCTTCGCTAGAGCGGTCGCCAATTCAGCATCATGTCCATAGATGTCTTCGCTGAAGTGAACCTCGCCGTTCGCGTAGGCAAGCGCGGTTCCATAAACGATAAAGACCGGGACGCGCTTCAGCAGGTTCACCGTGACGTTGTCTTTTCCGCTCTGCATTGCTTGCTGCGCTTTTTCAAGTGTCCATCCAGGATTATTGCGTAGCGCCCAATTGGCGAGTTCGGCCGGCTTTTCGACACGAATGCAGCCGTGGCTGAAATCGCGGCGGGAGCGGGAGAATAGTTCCTGCGAGGGCGTACTGTGAAGATAGACGTTATGCTCATTCGGGAATATCAGCTTGACCAGGCCGAGCGCGTTGGTCGGGCCGGGCTTTTGCCGTACCATTAACTTTCCCGCCCGCAGTTGCGCCAACACATCGTCCGAAATGTTTCCCGATGTAACAACTTTACCGTCGTATGTAGCGACCTCATAGTTCTTTCGGGCAATGTAGCCACGGTCCCGCTGGATCGCCGGAACAATCTCGCTGCGAAGAATGCTGGGCGGAACGTTCCAGTAAGGGCGAAAGACAACGTAGGTCATGTCGCGCGTGAAAACCGGCGTCTGCGTGCGCATCGCTTTTCCGACTACAACCCGCATCGTCAGGGCGACGTTGTTGCTCTCGTCGAGGGCACGCAATTGAAAATCGGGAATATTCACGACGATCGGCGGCGCAGAGAACTCGGCCGGCAACCATCGCCAACGCTCCAATGTGAGTTGTAGTTGGATGACTCTCTCCTGGAGAGGCACATTCAGTTGTTTGATGGTGGCAGGACCGAGGCGTCCGTCGGAGTCTAAACCATGGCGGCGCTGGAAGCGCTTGACCGCCTCCACCAATGGTCCACTGTAGATTTGAGCGTCCCCGGCCGGAGTTTCATTGGGCGGCAGGTCGCCCACGAGTTGCAACAATTGGAACAGACGCGGCAACCCTGCATAGGGCTGCCCCGGATCGATGGGCTTGGTGACGGCAGGAAGCTTTTCTCCGGTATCGGTGCGCGCAAGGTCGAGGTAGCGCGCCAGCGCCTCCTCGCTACGGCGATAGCCGGGGAAAGGAGGCTCCACTCCATCCAAAACTGTTTGCACATCCGAAGCGGTCAGGATTCGCCCGCGTAGAAACTGAGCGAGATCATATTTCTTGTTTTCTACGCTCAATCCGGCCTTGAGATGCGCTGGATTGATCCGCCCAATGCGCAGGTCAGACACATAACGCATGGTGCAGACCGTCAGCGCTACATCAAATCGTGCAATCTCTGAAAGGCTCGCAGAGACTTGCAGCGCACGCATCCTTTCCTCCCAGCGCGAGGCATCGTAATCCTCAGGGTCGAGTCCCTTCTTTCCAGCGTTTTTGAAAATCTCAATCATCGACCGGGCTTGGGCCAACGGTTGCGAGGCCTGGAGCCAGGCGGGAGCAAAACCGGTCGGCTCGTAGAACTTCTGGAGCCAAGTACGATAGTCGCTGAAGCTCGGCCAGCGCATGCCTTCAAGGCTTCCGCTGGTAACGAAATTCTGTATATCGGACTGCTGCCCAGAGCTAAGACAGGCCAAGCACAAGACAAGAAGTGCGGTTCCACAAACCAAACGTATCCCACGACAAGTGACCAGCACTTTGCAGCTCCTTTCCGGAACTTGTTCCCCACTCGACAAGATCTATGCAATCTACAGGCGATTGTGACTGGAGGTAACTGTCAAAAGTGGCACTGCCCGGCTGAGCTTTTGCCTTATCTCTCGACGTCGTCGGTTCGAATATTGTCCGCAAATCCACGTTACCCGACGCCTATTTGTTGAGGGGTGAAGGGAACCATGACCGAGACTTCTGCTCCGCCCGCCGCTGGCATCGAGCGCTGGTAGCTGGTATCGCCCGCGCATCGCGGTGGCCGAGGCGGCGCCGCAGAAAGAGACTGGAAGCTCGAATCACTCTTCTTTAGCAGTATTGACTATTTTACAAATTGCAGCCCGTGGGGTACGCCGGATCGAAAAACATAGGCATATAACATGACGATAATTCCCACGATCGAACACAGTGCGACGGAGTGCCAAGCAACAAAGCGAAAGATAATTCCTTCGTTGCCGACTTGTTCGGTGGCGGCGGTGGCAATTGTGATCGACTGCGCATCCACCATTTTTCCCATCACTCCTCCAGCGCTGTTGGCTGCGCACATGAGCACTGGGTCGATCCCGAGTTGTTGAGATGTAATTCTCTGCAAGCTTCCAAAAAGCGCATTCGCCGATGTGTCACTGCCGGTGAGCGCAACGCCGAGCCACCCCAAAAACGTGCCGAAAAATGGATAGAGCCATCCTGTGCGCGTGAATGCCAGTCCTAACACGGCATCGAGCCCCGAGTATCGTGTCACGTAGCCGAGGCCCAACATGAATGAGATCGCTACCATCGCCAGGCGCATCCGCACCAGCGTCCGCCAGAAAATGCTCACGAGCTGTAGAGGGCCCTGGCCCAGCAACAATCCGGAGACGATCGCCGCGAAGAAACATCCGGTTCCCGTTGCGGAAAGCCAATTGAAGTCGTATCGCGCCGCCTCAGGTGTGGGTTTCGCAACCACGGGCGCAGCCCGAGAGATAGCGTTGTGCAGGTAAGGCACATCCCAGCCGGGCGGTCCGGGGCGCACCTTGCCATTCGGCAGCAAGACCCGGAAAGCCGGAGTCGTGGCCAGATTCATTGCCAGTTTTATCTTCGGGAGCCCCCATAAAAGGACAAAAAGAGAAAGAATCGCGAATGGCATCCAAGCTCTTATAACCTGTCCAGCTGTATAAACGCGCGGCTGAAGAACGCCATCGAAATTTCTGGCGCCCCATTCGCCGCCCACGTCATCGGCTATCGCTTCCACTGGCTGATGAAGTACTACATCTTTATCGTCGTATTCGAAACGCCATATCTTTTTCGGCTTCCAGAACCTCAGGAAAACTAAGGCGGCGATGATCGAGACGACTCCTCCCATGATGTCAACCAGATTTCCGTCTACATAATTCGACCACACGAATTGCGTAAGAGCGAATGAAACGCCAACCACCGCTATCGCCGGCAATACCTCAAACGTGTCTCTCCAACTGACCATCGTTCTCACCAGCCAGAAAGGAACAATCACTGCCGTGAATGGAAGAATGCGTCCGATCATCGCATTTAGATCGGATTCTGGAAGAGCCGTGACAGCGGCTAGCGTGTGAACCGGTGTGCCGATGGCGCCCCATGCTACTGGTGCGGTGTTCGCAATTAAATTCAAGGCTGCGGCGTGGAAGGGCTTGAACCCGAGTCCGATCATGAATGCGCCGGCAATCGCCACCGGCGCGCCGAAACCCGCTGCTCCTTCAATGAATGCGCCAAAACAGAAAGCCACCAAAAGCACTTGAAGTCGTCGATCGGCGTGTGATTCCCGCCACTGACTCCTTCATGATTTCAAATTGCCCGGTCTCGACTGATATGTCGTAGAGGTATACCGCCGCGAGAACAATCCAGGCGATTTTCAATATTCCAAAGGCCACGCCATATCCGAAACTTAAAGCGGCTAGCGCGGGAGGCATCTTAAAGAAAATAATCGCAACGATGACGGCTGTCCTGCCCCTGCAATCGCACACCAATGCGGCTTCACTTTAAGCCCCGCGAGCAGTCCGAAAAGAACCACGATGGGGAGCGCTGCTACCAGGGTGGAGAGCCACCAGTGACCAAACGGATCGTAAACCTGAGTCCATTGCATGACAAACTCCCGGTGAACAAATCTGTCAGCTAACGAATCGAACACGCCAAGGCATATACCTAGCTCGCTTCTGTGCTTGCCCCCCAACTCTTCGGAACATTGACGTAAGACCCATCCAGAGCCGTGACTGATGGGCACCCCAGCAGACGCAGCGTCCGTTCCAGGTCAGTTCGCAAAATGTCGATGGCGCGATCGACACCCGCTTCGCCAGCGGCAGCGAGTCCATAGGCGTAAGCGCGTCCGCAAAGTACGACGCCCGCACCCATGCAAAGTGCTTTGGCAATGTCGGTGCCGCGGCGAATGCCGCCATCCATCCATACTTCGATCTGTCCTTTTACCGCTTCCACCACTTCGGGCAACGCCCGCAGAGAAGCGGGAACCCCATCCAGTTGCCGGCCTCCATGATTTGAAACCGAAATCGCCGCCACTCCTTCGTCTATGGCGCGGCGCGCATCGTCGCCGGTCAACACTCCCTTCACCACAATCGGTCCCTTCCACAATTCTTTGAATCCAGCTCAGGTCTGCCCATGTCACGGCGGATTCGGCCAACGCCGCATTAATATCCACCAGTCGCATCTGGCCTTTACCCGGAACAATCACATTGGGAAGTCCCGGCAATCCACCGTCTAGCAGATAGCTCGAAAGCCACCCCGGACGCGCCAGGAGCTGAGGCAGAAACGGAAGCTTGTCGAAGGCGCTCCGCTGATCAATTCTTTCATGCCGTTGCGATAATCGCGCTCGCGAATTCCAGACACCGGAGTGTCGATGGTCACGACCAGCGCGGAAAATCCCGCAACCCGCGCCCGTTCGATCGCCGCTTCGGCTGCTCCGCGACCTCCCATCAGATAGAGCTGATAAAAAACCGGGCCCGACGAAGCCGCCTTTACATCCTCCAACTTATGCCCGGAAATCGTCGAGAGGATGTAGCCGGTGCCGGCTCTTCCTGCAGCACGTGCGGCCGCCACCTCACCGCCGGGATGCATGAGCCGGCTGTAGCCCACGGGAGCCAACATAAACGGAAGAGAAAGATTGAAACCGAGAACGAGCGTGCACAAACTGCAATTCGAAACTGCGACTGCATGACGCGGCCGAAATGTAACGTCATTAAAAATCCTGCAATTTTCCCGCAGCGTAACCTCGCCTTCGGCGCCACCGTCCAAGTAGTCAAATACCGATTTGGGGACCCTTTCCCGCGCGATCGGCCGGAAGTCTTCGATGCACACAACCCGCGGAGATGCTACTGTTCGGGACAGTCTGCTCATTTCAATCCATGCCAGAAAAGCCTTGCAGCAGGCCGCTATGGTATCACCGGCGGAAAGCTCCGAGGAACCAAAATATACTCTTGCGATTGTGGAGGACTGAAGTTTTAGCCGAGGCCGTACATGCGCCGTAAATTAACCGGCAATACATCCCGCCGCGGTTGCATCTAAGCGGAGTGTCTTTTTCGGGCCTCAAACGGACGATTGCAAGAACTTATCTCGACGTGCTGAATAACCACACGTTTCAGGCGGCAGCCGCGCTTTCGTACTACTCGATTCTTTCTGTATTTCCTGCCCTGATCTTGTTGTCGGCGGTAATGGGCTTTTTCCCCCTGCCCAATTTCTTCGAGGATGTTTTGGTAGCGATGGGACGCGTAGTGCCTCCGGGCACGATGCCCATGGTCTACGGAGTTGTCAATGACATCCTCAGCAAGGATGCGCGCGCGTGGCTTTCGCTCGGCACCGTAGCTACGCTCTGGGTCGTATCGTCTGCCTTCGATGAAATGATCGAAGCCCTGGACACCGCCTACGACGTCAACATCAACCGTCCTCTTTGGAAGACACGGCTACTTGCTTTAGGACTGGCCGCCGTCACTGGCTTTTTTCTGATGTGCACAATCGCCGCCATCGTCGTTGGTCCGAGAGCGGGCGGATGGCTCGCCAGCCGGCTGGCCTTCTCGTCCACTTTTTCTCTACTCTGGCCCTACATTCGATGGACCCTAGCCTTGGGAGTGACATTGTTGGCGGTCCAAACTCTTTACTTCTTTGCCCCCAACGTGAAACAACAATTCCGGGCCACACTGCCAGGAGCGGTTTTCTGCGTTGCCGGCTGGATTGGCCTTTCTCGCCTCTTAAGTATTTATTTTAAATATTTCAGCAATTACAACCGCACCTACGGCACACTAGGCGCCGTGATGGCCTTGATGACATGGCTCTACTGGATTTACTTCATACTTTTAACGGGCGGCGAACTCAACGGCGAGTTAATAAAAGAGCGCGATGCTTTATTGGTATCGAGCCCCCATGCATCTTCACTGCGCAGGCGGAGTACGGACTTCGCCGCTTAGTTGAGGTACCGGAACTCAGTCGCTCATTGCCCGGCCACTCCAGTCAAAACTGATATTTGCCTAAAATTTCGTGTGATACTTGCCGTCCACCGATACCCCTCCGAGTTGGCCACGAGTCACGCTAACCGACCACCGCTGGTTAATCTGGTAATCTCCCTGAACGATCTCGCTCCCCGGCTGTGACAGATCGCTCGAAAAAGTAAAGAGAAAGCTCTTCGTTACGCGTTGTTGAAGCGCGACCCGGGCTGAGGGATTCTGATTGTTGCCGCCAAGAAGAGGATCAATTTGCAAGCTGGAAATGCCAGCGAGGTGCTGCAGGCCACCGGTAACTTGACCCGCAACCTGTGAAGCGATCATGGAATCAGTCGTCTGACCCGCTGCATTTGCTTCTGACGTGGTCTTGCCGTTGGCGATCAAATTTATGACGTCGGCGGTGGCTAGCGGCGGATCGGAAGTATAGGAGGTCGTGAGCTTGTCGAACGATCCACGAAGGGTAAGCGTCAGGTTGTATTGTTCGACCGTAGTCGTGGCTGTAACGTTGAGCACTGGCTCAGTTTCGGTCGGATTATCGAAAGTAATAATGCCGTTCTGCAATTGATATCTGACATTCCGGTAAAAAACTTCTCCAGAAGTTAGATCGGTCCTGCCGATTATCACTGGATTAGCGACGGTTCCGATTACTTGCAGGTTTGCTTGTCCTTCTACGCTGATCTGCGAACTGGTCGCGCTGAGATTGTTCTTGGACTGCAGTCCGATCGCGAGTCTTACATTGTCGGCGAAACCGGGGCGGATGAGATCGCGCTGCCACCGAACTGGTCGGTGAATTTGGCAAGATCGAAATCTTGAGTGAACGATAGCGTATCGATCAGAACGCGTCCGCTCAAAGTTGACGAATCCTTCGTCCCATTCAAAATCAAGTTGCCATCGAGCAGGGCTCGCAGGCCTGGAGGATAACGCAACCGGACTGACTTGCCTCGTAGAGTGACGTTGAACTGTAAGTCAGGCTTGTAGGCGATCGAGCCTCCCACCGAAACCTGCCCTCCGCCAACTTCCGTGTCAGGGCGGTCAGCTGAACACTCTTATTAAGAACGTCAAAAGTCCCATTCAGCTTGTGCACCCCAAAGGCGCGCTCGATGTGGACAATTCCACATCGTGGAGATCGACTTTCCCCCGAACCGCCGGATCGTCGGCTGTGCCGGAAGCATGCATGTTCAACGTAATCGTCCCTGAGCTTTCGAGATCAGGATCTACAATTTTGAGAATACGGACATCCACCGAACCCTCGGCGGTCAGGCTCGGCGCTTTCGTTCCACCCAACGGCAGCGTACCCTGCACCCGCAGACTTGTTCCCGTGCCGCGAATATCGGCCGGCTGCAAGGTGAACAGGGAGTTAGCGTAATCCACCCGAATGGGGCTCGCAGCGCTGATCTCCAGGGATTGGTAACTGGCTTTCAGCACGGGGATTGTCACGTGCGCCTCAATGCGTGCCTTATCTTTTAACGGTCCCTGCAGCGTCGCGTGCAGTTCGGTCTCGCCGTGAAATCCCGCAGGCGAGTTGGGTAAGTACATTGCAAGAATTGGGTCAAGGGGTACTCCAGTCGTGTCAATCGTAGCTTCTGCATAATAGTCGCCGGTGAGCGATACGTTTGCGTGAGAGTGGATGCTCGCCTGCGCAACTTCTGATTCCAGCGCCAGCTCGGCTTTTTGATTGGCTACGTGCAGCCGCCCTTTTAGGTTGGAGATTGCTTTATCGCGGATTTGAAGGTGAGGAAGTTCGACCAAAGCCTCCAGTTGTGGATTATCCACGGTACCCTGTCCACTCGTTGACATCGCCACAGTGCCTTCAATTCCAAGATTCTTCGCTTGTAAAGTGTGCAGCTTCTGCAGCACCAGAGCAGGCGCATTCAATCGCACGACGTATGCCTTCGTGTTCGGTGTATAGGAAATGTTTCCGTTGACGGAACCCGCAGGCAGGCTGACCTCGACCGAGGATGTTGCCGACACTTTGTCAGCGCGGAATGTTGCCGCAAAATGTTGGATCAATTCGCCGTATGCCTTGGCACTTTCGATCTTCGCAGAGCCATTGCCCACAGGGTTGAGCTGAGAACCGTGAAGCGAAATGTCTGCCGATAAGTCGCCGGACACGGGATAACTCAGGTTCGCCAGTCGCTGCAAATCGGCGATCGATAACCGTTGGACGGACAAATTCAATTCAATCGGCGCCGAAGGCGCATACGCCCACTCCCGCAGCGTTACAGAGCCGTTGAGCGAAGCTTTACCCTGATGCGCGCTGACCAGAACCACATTGTGCAGCGCAAGCTGCGATGGATTCGCCTGGACGCTGGCTTGCGCCGTTCGCCACTCGCTGCCTTGTACGCGCAGATTCTCCGCATTCACCTGCCCCGTTAACTGCGGTCTCTGCATCGACCCTTGCACCAAGGCCTTCAACGATGCGCTCCCCGCAACTTCCGCTGGCGCGGGTTTCCCGCTTACACCTGAAACCAATTGCATAACTCCGTGCAGATCGCTGCTGTTGGCTTGGATTTGCAAATGCGAATGATTGCTGACTTGCCCCTCAAGGCTCGCGTTTGCGGAAGGGATGCGAAGCGCGGTGTTACGAAAAGTCACAGAGCTTGTTCGCCCGTCGTAGATCGCATGAATGACAGCATCGACCGGGATGACTTGTTTTGGCATCGTCGCTACCGACGGTTGGATCCCGCTATCAGCGGCCGACTTGACAACCACATCTGCCCGCACTTGGCCCTTGCTAGCCGTATTCGCCCATGAAGCCTCGACAGTCCCATCCGCCCTCCCCGAAACATTCACGACGCCTTGCGCTCGGCGCAGGGAGCGCTGCGCGGCTTCGAGGGAAATCCCGCGCAGGGTGATCTTCATTTCGCCCGATGCGGCCGAATCGAGATGCTCCAGTTTGATGTCGCTGGAAATTCGCCCGCCGAACGTATCAAAGCTGACATCGCGCGCTTGCAAGCTGCCATTCGCGAGCTCAAAGTTCCCTTGAAGTTTTCGAAGGCTGAAGCGGCCTTCAGGAGACGCCGCCGCAAGCTCTTCACTTGCTATCTGGCCATTCAGCAAAATGCTTTGCAGCAGGGGACGTCCTGCAAGGGATTGGTAACGAAGCTTACCGGAAACCGAAATGTCTCCCACTGGTGTCACCGGTCGGGTAGTCGCGGAAAAATCCTGCGTGTGGATTCGCAACTCATAGCGTCCGTCCACAACTGGATCGCTGTAATTCGTAAGCTCAGCGTGTACCGAGAGTGAGGATGCACCCACTTTCAGCTCTGCCGACTCCAGCGAGAGTTGATTGCGAGTCGCGCTGAACCTGGCATCCAGGCTATGCGGCATGACGGGATCATTCCCGTAGCGCAGACTCCCGCTGGCATACGAAATGGTGCCTCGATAGCGAGTCTGCGGCGACTCAAAGCGAAGCTCAGTCTCAAGTCCGTAAAGATTCGCCTCAACTGGAATCGTCTTATCGTTGTAGGTGATTTGGCCGTTCGAGAGGCGGGCGTGCCCCACCGCTAAATCGAACACGCTGACGTTACCGCCGCTTTGCTTTTGTGAGCCAGGCGGGATATTGCTTTTTCCGTTGCGGTCAACCTGCACATATGCGACGGGACGTTGAATAACAAGTTCACTGAGGTTGACCCTGCGATGCAGGATCGATTGAATCTTCAGACCAACTGTCAATTCGTCGACATGCAGCAAGGGAGGCTGAGTCGGCGCCTCCGTGCCATGCACCGTGATGTCGTAGAGATGAGCCGTCAAGTTTGAAAGCTGAAAATCAAACTTGCCAATCTCTGAACGGCTCCCGGTTGCCTCATCTATGTTCTGAACGATGGTCCGGATTGCCAACCGCTGAAAGCTTTCGGTCCTTAGAAATAGCAAGCCGCCGCCGATCCCGGCGATCAGCAGGATTCCAACAACGGCTGCCGTCCATCCCAACATTTTTCGCCAGCGCATAAATATCAAAACGCCTGTCCCAATGTAATGTAGTACTGCGTTGGGTTGATGCCTGGTACTGGGTTTAAATTGTGGCCCACATCGATGCGAATAGGGCCGACGGGAGTCGTATAGCGAAGTCCAATCCCCACCGTATTCGTGTAATTGGTCGCGAAGTTATTGAAGTTGATAGCGCTATAAACGTTTCCGCCATCGTAGAAAACAACCCCTCCGAGATTTTTCATGATGCGCAGCGGGAAACGCACTTCGGAGTTCGCGATAAATAATTGTCTGCCTCCTACAGGGACGGTAACATTGACGCATCCCGTCTGCTGTTGCAGCACGTCGCAAAATGGCACAATGCGCTGCGGCCCAGCCTCATTGATCGGAAATGAGCGTAGCGAGGTGCCGCCACCTGAAAAGTAAAGTTCGCTGGTGGGGACGAAGCTTCCATTGAAAGCCTTCGCCAATCCCAACCGGATGCTGTTGGCGAACACTACGGAATGAAATGGCTTGTAGTAAGCGTATTGCCCGAAGAATTTCGCGAAGCTGGCACTGGACCCAAGAGCCTGCGGCGTGATCGCCAGGTTTAGCGTGGAAAAACTGCCTTTGTGCGCATCCAACGGCTTATCTCGAAGGTCGCGGATCAGGGTGCTCGAAAGCGTCGAGAGGTGAACATTCTGATCTTGCGGCAGTACAAGTTCTGGAACTAGTAGATGCGATAGCACAGTCTTGTTGAAATCGTAGCGCAGTTGGAGCCGGGTGTTTCTCTTCTGGCTGATAAGTTTTTCCACTTGGAAAGATGCAGTTCCCAGGTTCGCTGCGAAAAGGGGATTCTCCGTGGTTCTTTCTAGCGAAAAGCTGGTCAGTGAAGTCCATGACGAACCCAGAAATCGCGGCTGAAGATAGCTTGCGATAAAACGCTGGTCCAGTCGCGAAAGCAGGAGTGATCCGCTGGCAGTTTCACCCAGCCCTCGCATATTCCTGCGAGTGAACTCCACCGATCCAAGAGGACTCGCAAAAGTGGACTGGCTCGAGGCTATCTGATTGTTGCCCAGACCTATGGTGGGTCCGCCAGGTACTGCCACCGTGCCCGTCGGAACGTTTCCCCCGCGATGCGAGACTTCGAATCCGAATCCGTACGTGATCTCGTTGCGCCTGGCCTCGTGCACCTTTACCAGCGTGTCTTCCTCTGTCTGGTCCGTGATGGGTTTTCTTGGGCCCACACTCGACCAGTCAAAAATATTCAGGTCGTACAGCTGGGTCTCGGCTTTCAGCAGTTGACCTTTTTGCATAGGGGATTCCGCATGCAGGTTCGCAGTTTTTTGAATCAAGGAAAGTTGAGAGTGCTCCTGCCCCAGGTAGACGACCTTGGCGACTCGAACCAGTTGCTTTTCCTGAATGGTGTAAGTGACGTCCACGCGCTGTGCGTTCTCAGCATGTCGCTTTACGGTCGTTTTTACTTCCGCATTCAAAAAACCGCGATTCAAATAAGTCGCGGTAATGCGATTCCGATCGTCCGAAAGCTGTCGGGCCGAGAAGGGAGCGCCGGCCTTTATCCCGAATCCCTGGGGCGCAGTGAGTTGATTCTCAGGTACGCTGCTGTTCCCCGTCACCTCAACGCGATCCACAATTGTCTGCGTGCCTTCCGCAATGTCGAACACCACTTGGAGCTTGACTCCGTTATTGCTGACACGCGAGGTAACCTTCGCGTCTTCGTAACCCTTGTCCCGCAAAAACGCGACCATGTTATCCGCACTTTGTTTCAGTAGCTTTTGACTGATGTCGCCGTGCGTCCATAGGTGCGAGCGTTTCACCTGGACCAGGGATGATAGCTGTTCGGCCGTGATCTGGTGATTTCCGTCGAACGTTATGCTATCCACCTTGTGTTTAATCCCGCGATCGATCTGGTAGGTCAGCACCGTCCGATCAGGCTGCTGCTGCAGGTCGGTAGTCACTTTTGCATCGAAGTAGCCTTTCTTTTGAAAGTAATCCACCAGATTCTGCTGCCCTTCCTGCACCAGGTCGGGGTCGATCGTGCCTTCCGAGTAAATGGGAATTAATCTCTTCATCCGCCGAGCGGAGATAAATGGGATTGCAGATATGCGTGCCCCGGTGGCTCGAACCACTACCGCCGGTCCCACCTCAACCTCAAACGCTACGTCTACCCGATTTGTATCGCGGTGGTATTGTGGCGGGATCTCGCGAACTTTGCTTTCCAGGTAATGTTGCTGAGCGAGAGATCTCTTGATAAGCGCGGTCGCCGCTTTGATCCGCTCGGGTGTATACGTCTTTCCGGGCTTGAGTAGCGCGCCCGTGAATCTGGCTCGAAGTGAGCGCGTCTTGCGCAGCAGCCAGCTTTGCTCAGAGCCCGCCGCTCCTCGCACCTCCACGCTGCCGATTCGCGCCTGTCTTCCAGGCACTACGTAGAATGTGACATTCACCAACTGATTCGCATCGTCAATTTTCGATTCGGAGCGAACCTGCGCCTCAAAGTACCCGTTATGTTGCAGGAATCGCGCCAGCGACTCTTCTGCGACCGGCAGGCGGGCGGGATCGTAAGGATCTTCATCCTGCAAGGTCACCACCTGCAGCAGGCGGGTATAGGAAAAGGTCTTGGCGATGCCTTGAAAATCAACAAATCCCAGATAGTAGGCCGGCTCGAGAATAAAGTTCAGCCGTAAGCCGGAAATATCCGGAATCACGTTAACCGTGACTTTTTCGAACCCCCCCAGTTTTTTGAGTTCGTCGCTGCTGGCTTGGATCTTCTCTCCAGAGTATGGCTGCCCTGCCTGTTGAACGACAGCTTTCCGAAACGGTGCCAGATCCCGGTGAGGGTTTGCAATCAGATCTATCGCGCTGACAGTTTGTCCCTCATAAAACGATTGTGGACCCGTAGACGAGACCTGTGCCGTCAGTCTGGCGACCGAACTGAATGAGAATGCAAGGAACAAAAGTAGGGCGGACAACCGCATCGATAGCCGGTTAGCGCGAGGACCAGCCGGCAGCACCACCAAGCGACTGCCGGAGGATTCGCGTGACTCTTCTGCGTAATTTTTGGATGCCATTCACTTCGCGAGCGTACCTATGGGATGCCGTTCAATCGGGATGAGTTGGAATTTCTCTGGACGAAGGAGGCACCACCAACTCGCCGCTTCCAGTGTGCCACATGTGGTTAAATCAGAGGATGTTCGCACGCAAAATTCGCGTCGATTATGTGAATCAGGGAACAAATCAAAAAACACCGTGCCCTCTTAAATGGCTTGATAGCTTTGCCATGCGAAACTTCACCAACTCCAGCGTTTTTGACGACACTCTCCCTATCGCCGACGGCTGGATGGAAATTGGGGCGAAGGTGCCCTTGGGCGAACTTCAGGACGCCATGGAAGACTGGTTTCGTCGCAAAAGCTACCTTCCGAAAGAGTCGAAGCTGTCTGTGGACGAGACTTAATAAGTCGTTGCAGATTTGCGCTGGCTCCAACCGCCCAGCTCTTCTCTTCCGCTCCATTCGAATCGTAATGTCTCCCAATCTTAATCGTTCCGCGAGGACTCGAAGTTGACACTGGAAATTGCCGCAAAGGCCTGTAGCTTATTACTCTCAGTCCATTAGGCACAGCTAGAATCGGGTCATTACGCGCCCGATTCGGGAGTTTTTGCTATTCGTCGGCACCTGGAGCAACCGCTTGAGACCCGAAGTCGTCCTATTTCAGCCAGTTGGAATAGGTGACTACATGGCAATGGACGTGCATAACAATAACCGGAGGTGCGGATAACATGAGCTTTTTTAAGGCACAGCTCTTCCCCCTGTCCAGCACTGTAAGTTCTCGATCGCTACCGATTGAAGGATCCTGGAACCAAGCCGGTCCGAATTCCGAGGACAGCAAATTTTTGCGCGGGTGGCTGGTTTACGACTCAGAAGAACAAGAAAATCAGCTCTGTGCTCGCAGCGCCCGACGCTTAGCTCTCGGTTTGATTCTCGCCGTCGGTATCAGCGCCAGTTTCTGGGTTGGCCTTGGACTCGTGCTGGCCAGAGTGTTGAAGTAGCCTATTTGGAGTAATGCAGTAGCGACATCACATCGTAGCCTTTTAACTTGTCGCGGCCATGCAGGAAATCCAATTCCACCACAAACCCCAGGCCGGTGATCTCCGCGCCCAGTGAGGCCGCGAGTTTCGCCGTGGCTTCGGCCGTGCCTCCGGTTGCCAGCAGATCGTCCACAATCAAAACTCTCTGACCTTTCCGAATCGCATCTTTATGGATCTCTAGCGAGTTCGTGCCATATTCCAGCGCGTAATCGTACTTCACGGTTTCCGCGGGAAGCTTTCCCGGCTTTCGCACCGGAACGAACCCGGCATTCAGTCGGTAGGCCAGTGCCGGCGCAAAAATGAAGCCGCGCGCCTCCATGCCCAGAACAAGATCGACTTTATGGTCGAGATAGTGCTCAGAAAGTCGGTCGACGAGCGTCGCAAAACCGACTTGTCTTTCAACAGAGTAGTGATGTCGTAGAAAAGGATTCCTTTTTTCGGAAAATCAGGCACTTCGCGAATGAGATTCTTGAGTTCGTCGGCGTTCAGGCCGGGAATGAGAGGGCAATCTACCAGGCTCCTTCAATGCGAAATGAACTGATTCCGTCGGTCGGGCCGGACTTCGCTTCCTCAACGTCATCCACGCGAGCCGCTCGCGGGCCTTGCTGCAAGCGCGATCGCAACCCGAAAAGCTGATCGCGAGTTCCCTGCGCGAGCACTTCCACGCTGCCGTCAGCATTGTTGCGGACCCATCCGGCAATGCCTAGGATGTGCGCTTCGCGCTCCACGAACCAACGGAAGCCTACCCCCTGCACCCGTCCGCGCACCACAAACCGCCGGGCTTCAATCGCTTTTTCAGTGGAGGTCATTTCTGAATGTCATCCTGAGCGGAAATCAGCTTCGCGAAGGCGAAGTGACGCGCAGTCGAAGGATTTCTAGGATCTCAACATTCCTCGGGCAAAGCCCTAGCTCGTTCCTGAACTTATCACCGGAGCCAGTAAGGGGATAGGCCGACAATCTAACTTACGCCCGCGACAAGTACACGCCTTCGGCCGTATCCACTTTGATCTTCTCGCCCTCGTTGATAAACGGCGGCACCTGCACCACCAGCCCGGTCTCGGTCTTTGCCGCCTTGGTTACGCTGGAGGCCGTTGCGCTCTTCAGCCCGGTTCGGTCTCTACTACGGTAAGTCCACCGTTTGTGGCAGCTCGATGCCCACCGCCTTGCCATCAAAAAACTCGACTTTGATTTCCAGATTCGCAATCAGGTAATCCACTGCGTCGCCTAGAACGTCCTTGGTCAGGTGGGTCTGCTCGTAGTTCGCAGTGTCCATGAAGTAATAGTTATCGCCATCGGCATAGAGAAACTGCATATCGACCTCATCCACATTGACCTTTTCGATGGGGTCGGGCGAGCGGAAGCGGTGCTCGAACATGGCGCCGGTACGCAGATTGCGCAGTTTGGCCTGGATAAAGGCGCGAAGATTGCCGGGCGTGCGGTGCTCGACGCTGAATACGGAATGCAGATCATTGTTGTGCTTGATGATCATGCCGGGACGCAGTTGGGTGGCAGGGATCGACATTGCTTGGAACTATCTCCTTACAAATAAATGCGGTTTGCTGAGCTGGCGGAAGGCGGGCAGGCCACATTTTCCGCCGCGCATGAGGACCGAATAGATGATTCTACACTCCATACCATAGAAAGAAAACCTTGTCCCGATGAAACTCATCCCATTCGCACTGAGCCTGTGATTGGGAACCCGCAGTCCGTATCCGCAGGACTAGAATTGGCACTGGCATGAATTGCGGGCCCTTGAGCCGCCCGGTTTTCGCTTCTTATAATTTTACGAAACGAGGCCAAAAGGATGAGTTCAGGACGCTATGAATCCTCTGACAGCAACGTGATGGGGACAGCGGTTACCTTTTTATTGATCGGAATCGGGGCGGGTGCGCTGGCCGCTTTGATCCTTGCCCCGAAGACCGGCAAACAATTCCGTCGCGATCTCAAGCGCGGCTATGAAGACGCCAAAGACTCCCTTCAGGATTGGACCGAAGAGACGAAGGATCGGGTGCGCGACGCGAAGGAAAGAGTTCGCGACGTCGCCGAACGCGGGGCCAGCCTGGCCGAGGAATTGCGCGAGCGTGCCGAACCACTGCGCCGCGCTATAAACCGGCGCTAGTTTTTTCTTTAGGTTGGTCAGCGAAACATTGCGCCGAAAAAGCCCTTCACTCGCCGAAGAAATCCGCGCCTACTGGCAACAGGGGTTGCGCTGGGCGGCGTAGCGGGCGGCGGTTGAATCTGTATTTCTAAATAGCCGGTCGGGCGGTTGGTTCCAGGACGGGCAGATCCGCCGCTTCGTTCGCAGGCACGACCGCCGCGGCGGCGTTTGCTTTGCCGCGAAAAACAAACGGTGCTTCTATCTGCACGTGAAGCTCGTTAGGCTGCAGCGTCGGAGCGGGCTGGGTTGCAGAGCCCCCCGCTATTTTCACCTGCGCTTCGTTCTGTTCAACTCCGTCGCCTCCGTTCTTCTTCGCTTCGCTTTGCGTTGCGGAGGAAGCTGTGGAACGCGTGCTGCCAGCGTTTGATGTCGAATTGCCTGCCCATTCAGTGCCCGCGGCTGGCGCTACATCAGTTCGCATTACCGGTACTGGAGGCGGACATCCACACTCCGGCGGAACATTACTGTCGACTTTATCAATTTGTCCCGGAACGGAAAACTACCTGTTCATTCGGCTTGACTTGATAAATTCGGTCTCCCATGAGCTCTGAAACAATCGCTGACAATGTGTTTCCCGTAAGCCCTCGAACGCAAGTATTTCCATGTGAATCAGTACTGATCGCAAAGTCGAACTCCCCCGGTCCAGCAAACAAGATACGGAAGTCAGGAGTCAGGACGGTATCCGCGGAAGACTGCAGTGCATAATGGGTCTTGAGTCCCACCCGTGCTCATACCCAGCATCAAGTCCCTTGTATTCTTGGAAGGCGTTACGGAGACCGTGGTTCGTGGGCACAAACGTACCTCACCTCCTCTGGATAATTGCAGCACCGCCGTGTCGGGCCCCGTCGTCAGGGAGGATCCCCAACAATTTCGGTTCCCGCCAACATTACGTCCCCAGCGCCGGCGTTTACAGGGATCACCCCAAGTGCTTTCCCTGGAGCAGCGGGGGCACTCGACGGTTGCGCCGCCGATTTCTTAGCAGGCGCTTCTTCCCCGGCCTCAGACGCACCATCAATCGGTTTCCGGCTTCATCCCACGTGTAAGAGTATGGAGCGACAAGGTCGAGCACGATCCTAACCACCGGAGGATCTGCCTGGTGCTGCTCAGCGCGCACCGCAAGAATGTTTTTCTGAGCTACGTCGCTCCCTCTTACTTGCGGACCGATGCGTGCATGCAGCAGGTCAATCACTAAACGTGGGGGCGAGTTCAGGAATTGAATCGTTGGAACGGACGGCAAAGTCGAAAGTATCTCAACCGCGGGCATGCCCCGATCTTCCACGACGTGGACGCTGGTTACGACTGCGATTTCTGGCTTAGTGAGGTCCGGCTTTTGCTGTGTGACAGCCCATCCCGGCACAGATCCCGTTGAAGCAGTCACCAGCAGATAAACAATGGATTGAACAACCCGTCGCCGCAAACCAGTTCTCCCTGAAATCCTTCTGAAGGGAACCTTATCATTTGCTGCGAAGGCCGAATAGTGGCCCTTGGGGCCATCGACATGAGGAATAAACAGCCGGCGTGGAAGTGTTAGTGTGTATTTGCTTTAGCCTTCAGGCAGGAACTCGTATTCCTCGATGACGGCGGCCACCGCCAGCTTGCCTTCTGTGCCGAATCCTTCCACCCGTACCACATGCCCTTTGCATTGCACCCGGATACTTTCCGTCAGGGTTATTTCCGGAGGAAGGGTGAGGGTAAAATTTAATGGCGAGCCTTGCTCGATGGGCGAGTCGAGATAGAGGCTGATTCCGCGGGCGCTCACATCGCGCAACTGGGCGGGTTCATGGTTGTTTGAATTCTCACCTCGCGCTATTGAAACCGGAATTCGTAGCGCAAAGCGCCTTGCAGCCCTTTTCTCCTGCTGGGCGTCTGCCATGCATGACTCCAAAACAAACGAAGTGGCGGCTAAGTGTCACCAAAGAATGACGTTAAAGGCCATCCCCCGTCAATACCACCCTTGGGGAGAACATGGCCCGTTCCGGCGGGACAGCATGGCATGCCATCGTCCGGTGCCGCGAATGTTAAGCTAAACCTCGGATATCCCCCGTGGTCTTCGTCCTCGACAACTACGACTCCTTTACCTACAACCTCGTGCAGTATTTCGGGGAACTTGGCGCCCAGGTTGAGGTTCGCCGCAACGATCAGGTTACGATCGCTGACGTCGAGTCGATGCGGCCGGACCATATCGTCATTTCTCCCGGCCCATGCACCCCGCAGGAAGCCGGCATCAGCATCGATTTGATTCGCCACTTCGCTGGCAAACTTCCTATTCTCGGCGTCTGTCTCGGACATCAGGCCATCGGTGCGGCTTTCGGCGGCATAGTCGTACGCGCTCCGCACCTGATGCACGGCAAGACCAGCGTAGTCGCGCACGACAACAAAACCATATTCCATGGCCTTCCCGCCCCCATGACGGCTACCCGTTATCACTCGCTCATTGTCCAGGAAAAAAATATGCCCTCGGACCTCGAGGTCAGTGCGTGGGCCACCGAGAAAGACGGAACCCGCACCATCATGGGCCTGCGGCATAAGAAGTTTGCGATCGAAGGCGTGCAGTTTCACCCCGAAAGCGTCCTGACCGACGAAGGCATTAAGCTGGTGAAAAATTTTCTGGCGATGTGAGGGCTCAACCGCCAGTTTCGTTATGGCCGACCCGATGAAGACCCTTTGGCGCTTACTTTGGTGCCTGAATCTGGCCCTTATCTTTATTCATGCAATCCTTACTCCTGCCATTTCTTTCGGCCAAAGCAGTTGGGAGGACAAGAACCGCGCCGGTGAAAAGGCATTTCGGGAAGGTCACCTCGCGGAGGCGAGCCGTCTTTTCACTCAGGCGCTTGCGGACGCTCAACAGTTTGGCACGAACGATGTTCGGCTCGCGCCCATCTACAACAATCTCGCGCTCGTTTCGCTTGTTCAGAATGACTTCATCGCCTCAGAATCACTCTTCGAGAAGTCAATCGCCGTCATGGAGAAGCAGGGGCAGGAAAATCCTCTTCTCTTGCCGGTTCTGGACAACCTGACCAGCCTTTACGTTAAGCAGTGGGATTTCGGTAAGGCGATCCAGACATCTTGGCGGGCTTATCGCATCCGGGGAAAAAAGTTCGGCGCGACCAGCTTGGATTCGGCAGATGGTCTGAACAAACTCGCGACGCTCTACCTGAATAGCGTTCGATTGCTTCCCGATTCTTCCCGTGAATCACCTGCCGATCTTTCCCACAAAAGTTTCTCTACGCCAGGTTCCAAAGCCGACCTCAGCGAGTTGAGCGCCGCCTCAGAAAATGCCGCAGCTATGGATGACGCGGCCAAGCTGGCGACTGCGGAATTCCTTTTTAACCGGGTGCTGAACATTCAGGAGAAAGCCTACAGTGAGGAAAACACCCGCCTCGTCGATGTCCTCGAGAACCTGGGTGAGGTCCTTCGCGCCCAGGGAAAAACTGCTCCCGCGGAAGCGGCGTACACGCGAACCATTGCCATCGTGCAGAAAAGCTTTGGTCCGGATGATCTTCGGCTCGCGATGCCGCTTCAGCAACTGGCCGAAATGAAGGCCGAAGCAGGGAACGACGCGGACGCCGAGAAGCTTTACCAGCAATTAGTGCGAATTGATGAAAAAAAGGTGAGCCCGACAGATCCTTCCCTCGCACCTGTTCTCGTGGGATATGCCGATTTGTTACAGAAGATGAACCGGCCGGAAGAAGCGAAAATTATGGCGCAACGCGCCGGCTTGCTCGCTCCCTCTAAGGCCGCCAAAGAAGTAGCCTTCCCCTCCGATACTTCCGTGCCTTACATCCTGCGATTTGAGAAGTCAGCCTACGATCAGTACACAGGATTCGAACAGACTTGCATGCTGATCCGGGCCGACGGGAGAGTTCGGGTCGAAGAACAGCAACAGGAACGGACGGGCCCGGCAATGATGCAGGAGTTGCCCCATCCCGACAACGTGCCCACTGGCGCAAAGCCCGGAGACACATTCAATGACCGTTCTGCTGCCCCTCACCCCACAAAAGTATTCGACAGTTCGCTCGACGCCAATGCTGTTCAGCAGTTACGTGCGATCCTTTCAGCCAAAGAAATTCGTGACTTGCAGGGAACTTATCCCCAGCGCAGAGAAAACAATTCGCCCAATACCGAAAAAATCTCTGCGTCGATTCTCCGAGAGGATGGCGTGCAGAACTTCACATTTCCTGATGACTCCGCGCGCCACCCTTATGACAGCAGTTTGAAGCCGCTCCTGAAGTGGCTGAGCTCGACTGAAAAACATAAAGGACCCGCCATCAAGGGCGCGATCGCAAATAACTGCTCGCCCGATGCTCCAAAAGCCGAGCCCATCCAATTTTCTTTATCGAAGTCGAGGTCGACGCCGACTTCTCCCACGCCGGGATCGACTCCCGCAACTGCAGCCGTAACCGCACTCTCAACTTCACCCTCACAGGACACCGTTGCCACGCTAAAGGTGGATGTGAAACTCGTGCCGGTGCTCGTCGTTGTAAAAGATGCGCAAGGTCGATCCGTCGGAAATCTCCGCCAAGCCGATTTTCAGATTTTTGATCAGGGTCGGCCGCAAGTCATTACGCAATTCTCGGCTGAGCACGTCGGAGCTCCACAAGAACTGGCGCCTGCTCAACGTGGAAAACGCACCGAGCCACCGACCACGGCATCGCGCTACACGGCGTATCTTTTTGACGATCTCAACCTGAATCGCACCGATCTGGTTCGCGCCAGGGAGGCAGCCGACCGCCAGTTGGCAAGCCTCTCGCCGTCAACCGAACGCGCGGCCATTTTCACCACGTCAGGTCAAAGAGGGATCGACTTCACTGCCGATCGCGCAAAGTTGCACGAGATCGTCAACCATATCGAACCCAGAAAAAAACAGAAGGCATCGGAATGCCCGACGATGAGCTATGACATGGCCGATTCCATTGCGAACAAAGGCGACGCCGATGCCTTGCGCGTCGCAGCCGAAGATGCCCTGGAGTGCGCGTTCGACACCAGGAACCTCGACAGCATCGACAACGTTAAGTTTAGGAAAACGGCATTTCAGATGGCCCAATCTGCGGCCCGGGAGAAAGTCGAAACCGTACGCATCGAAACCGAGAGCGTCCTGCGCATTCTTAAGGAACTGGTTCAGGGAATGTCGAACGCTCCCGGGCAGCGCACCATCATTGTCGTGTCACCCGGCTTCTTCATCTCCGAGGATCAGAGCCAGGTCGAGATCATGGACATGGCTGTACGCGCGAATGTCATTGTGAGCGCTTTGGATCCACGCGGGTTGATTCCGGCAAATGATGTCGCGGACCCGAGCATTGCTAAGTTCGATCCCAGCAATCCGGGTAAAACAGCTTTTGTAGATTCAAGCGACGCGCATCAGCAGGCCAGCCTGAAAGAACTGGCGGACGCCACCGGAGGAACATTTTTTCACAATGGCAACGATGTAGATGAGGGTTTCAAACGAGTAGCTGCTGCCCCGGAATATTCTTATATCCTGGCCTTTTCTCCACAGGATCTGAAACCTGACGGAAGCTTTCACAAATTGAAGGTGACGGTGAACGGCGGCGAGAAGCTGACGATACAGGCGCGCAAAGGCTACTACGCCCCCCACAATAAGCAGTAGTCGCTACGCCCGACGAAGAGCTACCGATCGGAAACTATAGCCGTTGGACTCCGCTTATCCGTTTCTCGCCATCTCCACAGCCTTCAGCAATGCCTGCGCTTTATTGATGCTTTCCTGAAACTCGCTCGCCGGATCGGAATCGGCTACGA
Source organism: uncultured Acidobacteriaceae bacterium (assembly GCA_963846215.1). GTDB lineage: Bacteria > Acidobacteriota > Terriglobia > Terriglobales > Acidobacteriaceae > Sulfotelmatobacter. The sequence continues at coordinate 138,975 of CAWJVC010000009.1, forward strand.
TCCCCGCTCCAGCCTGCAAGTACGCGTGCTCGCCCTGCATCAGCATGGTCCGAATGCCGATACAGGAATCAAGGTTCCCAGCAAAGTCTGCATACAGCACCGATCCCCCGTAGATTCCACGCCGCACCGGTTCCAACTCTTCGATGATCTGCATGGCGCGAACTTTGGGCGCTCCACTCAATGTACCCGCCGGAAAACATGCTGCGAGGGCGTCGAGCGCTCCAAGGTCTTTGCGCAACGTTCCTTCTAGAGCAGAGACCAGATGCATCACATGCGAATACCTTTCCACGTACATCAGGTCTTTCACTTTGACCGAACCATATTCGCTGACGCGGCCCAGATCATTTCGTCCCAGATCCACGAGCATGACGTGCTCAGCCCGCTCTTTTTCGTCATTCCGCATCTGCTCTTCGAGGCGCAAATCTTCTGCCTCGTCACGGCCCCGCGGATGCGTGCCCGCAATCGGACGATATTCCAGCTTCCGCCCTGTGACTCGCACCAGCATTTCCGGAGACGATCCCAGAATTTGCGTCTCTCCCATCCTCAAGAAATAAAGGTAGGGCGAAGGGTTTACCTGCCGCAGCGCGCGGTAAAGATCAAACGGTTCGACCCCCGGAATAAAGTCCAGCCTTTGCGAAAGCACAACCTGGAAGATGTCTCCCGCTGCAATGTATTCCCGGCAGCGCTCCACGCTACGCAGAAATTTGGCGCGCGTGGTGCCGGCGTTGATTTTGAGTTTTCCGCGGTTTCCATTCGCGGATTTTCGCCACATCGATGGACGTAATCCCGCAGCTAACTTCCTTTCCAGAACAGCAATGTCGTGCACGGCCCGGTCGTACGCTTGCCGCGGACTCTCGCGTGAAACATCTGCCGCCGCCACAATGTGGATCTGGTGCCTCAGGTGATCGAATGCGAGCAGCCGGTCAAAAAACATTAATTCGCAATCCGGTAGCGACAGGTCATCCTTGGCGAGGTCGCCAATTTTCTCCAGCTGCCGGACCACGTCGTAGGAAAAATATCCGACCGCCCCCGCGGTGAACGGCGGCAAGCCCGGTATTGCCGCCGGGTGATGCTGACCTAATAACTCTTTCACAACCTGAAACACGTTTCCGTCGCGCCGCTCGCGCTTCCGTCCGCGTTCAATCTCGATCGCGGAACCCCGCGCCCGTACTCGCATGTAAGGCCGTACTCCCAAAAAGGTGTAACGCCCTACTTGCTCCCCGCGCTCCGCGGATTCCAGCAGAAACGCGTAATGCTCTCTCTCCGCGACCGCGAGGAACGCGGAGACCGGCGTCAGCAAATCAGCGCTCACCGATTTCACCACCGGCACGAGCGTCGCCGACCGTGCCAGCCGGGAGAACTCCTTGAACTCTGGATAGGCCATAGAAAGAGTGGCCTTCATTATAGGGGAGGGTTGCTGCAGCTCCATTTCCCGCCGAATCGCCATTGCCAATCCCAATCGCTGCCCTCCGCCGCCCGTTGGTAACCACCAAATAGTTGAGCTCGAACCAGCCCGGCAATTGACGCGATTCCTCCATCGTCGGAAGATAATGTAGTTACCGGGCAAGCGGGCCTTCGTGCGGACACGAGCCTATGCGCATCAAGTTCTGGGGCGTGCGCGGTTCCACGCCTACTCCACAATCCGAAAACATGCGCTACGGGGGCAATACCTCCTGCGTCGAAGTACGTCTGGGCGATCAGATTTATGTTTTCGATTGTGGGACTGGTTTCCGCGTTCTCGGCCAGCAACTCCAAAACGAATTTGGCGACCGCCCTTTCTCCGCACACGTTTTCGTATCCCACTTCCACTGGGATCACATTCAGGGCATGCCCTTTTTTCGTCCGCTCTATACCAACGCCGCCAGCCGCTTTCTTTTTCAGTGCTCGGCCCGCACCCGCAATCTCAAACAAGTCCTCGCCGATCAGATGGCTGCCCCTACTTTCCCGTGGACATCGGCCAGATGAAAGCGCAGCGCGATTTCTATGACATCGAAACGGGACGCATCACGATTCAGGATGGCGTTCAACTGCAGACCGCATGGCTCAACCATCCCCAGGGATGCATGGGCTTTCGCCTGGAAACCAAAGATGGAATCCTCGTGTATGCCACCGACAACGAGCCCGGCGATCCCGACTTCGATAAGGCAGTGCGCAAATTAGCAGAAGGCGCGGACGTTCTCATCTATGACGCGCAATATCTCCCCGAGGAGTACGAAGCGCGCCGCCGCGGCTGGGGACACAGCCACTGGCGTGAAGCCGTCAACGTTGTGATGGAAAGCGGAGCCAAAGATTTGGTATTGTTCCACCACGATCCCGATCACACCGATGCGGTCATCGACAAGGTCGTGCATGAAGCTCGCAACTACTACCCCAAGGTGCGCGCCGCCGCCGAAGGAATGGAGATCGTGCTCTAGCCGCAACTCCAACCCATCTCCCGGAAGCCGGAGCCAACATTTTCACGGAGACCAACATGCCGAAGGCGCTGGCTTTCCTCATAGTTTTATTTCTCAACTTCCCCTTGTTATGGAGCCAGCAGACAGCCGCCCCGGGCACTTGGCAATTCGCCGTCTCCGGCGACTCACGAAACTGTGGCGATGTTGTCATGCCGGCCATCGCCAGGAGCGTGCTCGAACATCACGCTGCGTTCTATTGGCATCTGGGCGATTTCCGAGCCATGTCTGGTGTCGACGAAGACATGCAGAAAAGGTACGACGGGAAACTTCCGCTCCAGGAGTACTGGCGTATCGCGTGGGGAGATTTTCTGGCCAACCAGGTTGCTCCCTTCGGACTACTTCCTGTGCATCTCGGCATCGGCAATCATGAACTCGCTGGCAACAAAATTCCTGCTGATTTCATTACCGAGTTTGCTTATTGGCTGGATACGCCAGATCTGCGAGCTCAACGTCTGGAAGAAAATCCGCAAGACGGTGCGCTGAAACCCTATTTCCACTTCAAGCAAAATAATGTTGATTTCATTTATCTCGATAATGCGGGGGAAGAAGGTTTCGACGAAGTCCAGTTGCGCTGGTTCGAGCACATTCTCGAGCGCGACAAACTCGACAAGGGCGTGCTGACCATAGTCGTCGGCATGCACCGTGCCCTCCCCAACAGCCTGGCGTGCGGCCACAGCATGAATGGAGATCCAAAGAATGAAAATGCGAACAGCCTCGCCAGCGGCCGCAAGGCCTACTCCGACCTCGTGACCTGGAAAAAAGAATCAGGCAAGTTCGTCTACGTGCTCGCCAGCCATTCGCATTTCTTCATGCAGGATCTCTTCGATACGGCGTACTGGAAAAATCCCCAGCACGGCGGCGAAGTGTTGCCGGGCTGGATTGTCGGCACCGCTGGGGCTCGACGGTATCAGCTGCCGGACCTCACAGAGGACCAGATGAAGAAAACGAAGGCTAAAACCTACGTCTCCGGCTATCTACTGGGAACGGTTCAAAAAACGGGAGAGATCCGCTTCGATTTTCAAGAACTCGGCCAGGATCAGGTTCCGCAAGAGATCAGAGAACGATATGGCGACGACTTTGTCGACTCCTTCTGTTTTCAAGGGAATCGGGACGATAAATCTCATCCGCCTGCCCCTTCGTGCCAAGACCAGTAAGAAGTTATCGGCTTAACAGTTTCCCTTTAGTGCTCAGGAACCCGTTCATCGTCTTGCTTCCCAGCCGTTCTGGCTCTTATACTCTGAAGGTTTGCCCGGTCTACTTCGGGAGTTCGCCCGGGCGTATGCTGATATCTGATGTGCTCTGTCTCGGAGACTAACTATGACGACCATGACGACCCCGCCCCACGTGGATAAAGAAAGTAATCCGTGGGAGTCGCAGCGAGCCCGTTTTGACCTTGCTGCCCAGAAGCTCAACCTTGACGACGGCTTATGGCGGGTTCTGCGCTATCCCAACCGCGAACTCACGGTCTACATCCCCGTGCAGATGGATGACGGGCATCTTGAAGTCTTCACCGGATTTCGCGTGCAGCACTCGATTGCTCGCGGCCCCGCCAAAGGCGGCATCCGCTACGCTCCCGATGTCACTCTGGATGAAGTTCGCGCCCTCGCCAGTTGGATGACCTGGAAGTGCGCAGTCGTCAACATTCCTTTCGGAGGCGCCAAGGGCGGCGTCATCTGCGATCCCCATAAAATGTCGATGGGCGAGATCGAGCGCATGACCCGCCGCTACACCTCCGAACTCATCGAATTCATTGGACCCGAAAAAGATGTTCCCGCGCCCGATGTCAATACCAACGAACAAATCATGGCGTGGATGATGGACACCTACTCCATGCACATGCGGCAGACCGTCACCGCCTGCGTCACCGGAAAGCCCATCAACATTGGCGGATCCCGCGGACGTCGCGAGGCTACCGGCCGCGGCGTGATGGTGGTCTGCGACGAAGCCATCAAGAAACTTGGCCTGTCCCGCGAAAGCAGTCGGGTGATCGTGCAGGGCTTCGGGAACGTCGGATCCAACGCTGCGCATCTCATGTATCAAGCCGGCTACAAGGTTGTTGGCATTGCCGAGGTCGGCGGTGGCCTTTACAACAAGAACGGAATCGACTTGAATGCTCTCGTTGAATTCCGTCAGAAGAATGGTACCGTCCACGGTTTCACCGGCGCGGAGTCTTACGATCCTGCCGAACTCATCACCACCGAATGCGAAATCCTGATCCCTGCCGCAACTGAAAACGTCATCACTTCGCGCAACGTGGATCGCGTGAAGTGCCGCATTCTCGCCGAAGGCGCGAATGGCCCTACCACATCCGCTGCCGACGACGTTTTAACGGACAAAGGCGTCTTTGTCATCCCGGACATCCTCGCCAACGCCGGCGGCGTCACCACTTCCTACTTTGAATGGGTACAGGATCGCCAGGGTTACTTCTGGAAGGAATCTGTGGTCAACGAGCAGCTCGAAGAAATTATGATTTCGTCCTTCGGCGACGTTGTCCGCTATGCCGAAACTCATCACGTCAATAACCGCATCGCCGCCTATATGCTGGCCATCGATCGCGTCGCCTATACCATTCGCCAACGCGGAATTTACGCCTAAGGAGACCTTTATGAATTCGACACGCAGGATATTGGTTGCGCAGTTGCTGCCCTTGCTGCTGATCATCTTTTTGCTGCAAGCCGCTATCCCCGCTCGCGCCGCTCTAGACGCTGCCCCACAAGGGGCCATGGCCGCCTCCGGCGACAAGCTCGACATTAACAGCGCGACCGCTGATCAGCTCAAGGCTCTTCCCGGCATCGGCGATGCCTACTCGCAAAAAATTATTGCCGGACGCCCCTACCGCACCAAGACTGATCTGGTTAACAAGAAAATCGTTCCTCAAGCTACCTATGACAAGATCAAGGACCAGATCATCGCGAAACAGCCGAAGCCCAGTGCGATGACTCCGACACCAAAATAGTCGGGTCAGCCATGCGCGGTTGATCACTGTAAGCTCAAAAAATGCGTGCCCAAACGGCACATCCTCCCGATTGCGTTCCCTCGCACCGTGGAGGATAATCAAGTTGTCTTCCGGTGGCCCCTTCCGGAAACGTACTGAGCCCCGGTGAACCTGCCCAATTCCATTACGCTGGTACGTATTTGCAGTATCCCTCTGCTGATCTGGATTCTGTCTTCCAGCCATTTCAGTAGCGAGCACGGCGCCAAGGAATTGATCGCTTCCGCTGTCTTCATCGCCGCCTCGATGACCGATGGCATTGACGGCTACCTTGCTCGCAAGCGTGGCCAAATTACCACCATGGGTATCCTGCTCGATCCCATGGCCGACAAACTTCTCATTGCTGCCGCGTTTGTCACGCTCGTCCAGTTCAATCCCAGCCTGGTTCCTGCATGGATCGCCGTCATCATCATTGGCCGCGAATTTTTGGTCAGCGGCCTGCGCTCCATCGCCGCCTCCGGGGGTTTCACCATCGAGGCAAGCGAGCTGGGAAAATTTAAAATGGTGGTGCAAATTGTTTCCGTCGTCGCCGTTATTCTCGATCACCGCTGGAAAGAATGGCCCGTCTATGGAAACTTTATTTTCCCGGTACACTGGATCGCCTACGCCGCGATCTGGTTCGTGGTCGCCGTTTCAATGATTTCTGCGATCGACTATTTCGCTGCATTCTGGTCCAAGATCGATCGTCAGGCCTCCAAGCGCCGCCGCCGCGCCTTTATTCTCAGCCGCCGTCGTAAGCCGCAATCCGCGCCCCGCGCGGCAGATGCCGATGTCGCACCCTCCACCTAAGTCGCCGCCATTTGTCAATTCCTCGGAAACCGTTTCCCCCGAGAGCGTCCCCCCGAGTTCTCCCCCGAAGAGCGCGCACTCCTTTTGAGCCTGGCGCACGATTCCATCTCTTCTGCGTTTCAATCGCGCGAGCTTTTCCTCGATCCTCCCACACCGCACCTGGGGGAACCTCGCGGCGTTTTTACTTCGCTCTATCTCCACGGGAATCTGCGCGGTTGCGTCGGCTACGTACTCCCTACCTCGTCCCTATATCGCGCCGTTGCGGAAACCGCTCGTGCCGCGGCTTTTGACGACAGCCGTTTTCCTCCAGTCGATAAGGAGGAAGCAGCCAACCTGAAAATCGAGTTGAGTATTCTTTCCCCTCCTCAGCCGCTACTCCCGGAGGAGATCAAAATCGGACGTCACGGCTTGCTCATCAGCCAGCAAGGCCGCCGCGGACTTCTCCTTCCCCAAGTCCCCATCGAACGAAATTGGGACCGCACTACCTTCCTCGAACAAACTTGCCGCAAGGCCGGACTGCCCCACGATGCTTGGCAAAACGGCGCGGCTGTTCTCGCATTCAGCGCGGAAGTGTTCGGTGACAAGTCAAATTAAATCTCATTCACTTTCGCACCCGCCAGCGCACCACGGTTTCCCTATTCATTACTCTCGTATTCGCAAATCGCGCATGGATCCGCGCTTTCTGCCGATGGAATATCAGCCGCAGATCGCTTCGGAGGTCCAATGTTCTCAGCCATCACAAGCGCGTGGGTTCGCACTTCGCGTCTTTTCTTGATGATTTTGGCCGCTTCGATTTTTCTCTCCGTCTTCGCAGCCGCACAAATCGCCTTTGACCCTCCGAATCCCCTGCTTGCGGCTTTTCCATTCGCAGAGCCGCAGGACCGTATCACGCGCTTCGTCGATGATGAAGAGCGAATCACCCTGCAGGGCAACCGGCATCCGTTGGCGCTTTCGCGCTATGACGTCGGCCGTGTATCGCCCGATTACCCATTGGATCGCATGCTCCTCACATTGCTGCCCGACGCGGCACAGCAACAGGCGCTCGATCAGTTGCTGGAAGCTCAGCACGATCCCGATTCGCCTTACTTTCATCAGTGGCTCTCTCCCGAACAGTATGGCGACCGCTTCGGAGTCTCCGAGTCCGATATCAGGCAAGTCGAGGAGTGGTTACAGAAGCACGGTATGAACGTCGAAGAGGTCACCGCGGGGCGGCGTTCGATCGTTTTTAGCGGCTTGGCCCTGGAAGTTGAGTCAGCTTTCCACACCCAGATACATGCTTACAGGATTGGCGATGAGTTACATCACGCCAACGCCAGCGATCCTGAAATTCCCGCAGCACTCTCCGACGTTGTCGGCGGCATCGTCTCCCTGCATGACTTCCGTAGCACTCCAATGCACAGCGGCGCGCGCCTGCCCTTGCCGGATTTCACCAACGGAAGCTTGTATTACTTGGCTCCGGCGGATTTCGCCACCATCTACAATCTCGCTCCGATTTATCAACAATCCATCAACGGTCTCGGACAGTCGATCGCAATCGTAGCCCGTTCCAATCTCAATGTCGCCGACGTCCGTCTGTTTCGCTCCTCCTTTGGCTTGCCCGCCAACGATCCGCAGATCGTCGTCAATGGAGTCAATCCCGGGATTGTCAGTGCCGGCGAAGAAACCGAAGCTGCCCTCGACGTCGAGTGGGCGGGCGCGGTGGCCCGCAATGCCACGATCAAATTCGTGGTCTCGAAATCCACGAATTCCAGCGATGGCTCTTATCTGTCGGCGCAGTACATCGTGAACCACAACCTCGCGCCCGTCATGAGTATGAGCTTTTCTCTCTGTGAGGGCTCGCTCGGGTCTGCGGGCAATCGCTTCATCAACAGCTTGTGGCAACAAGCCGCAACCCAGGGCATCACAGTCTTTGTAGCTTCTGGAGACAGCGGTGCTGCTGGATGCGATTCGGCGTCTGCTTCCCGCGCCAGTCATGGCCGCGCCGTGAACGGTTTGTGCTCCACGCCTTACAACGTCTGCGTTGGTGGCACCCAATTCAATGACCGTAATGCACCCCTCTATTGGTCAGCATCGAACCAGCCCGGCACGCAATCCTCCGCGCTTAGCTACATCCCTGAAATCGCATGGAACGAGAGTGGACCCAAAGTTGGCCTCTGGTCCAGCTCTGGAGGTGCGAGCGGAATTTACCCTAAGCCCTCATGGCAAGCCGGTGCGGGCGTTCCCACCGACAATAAGCGCGATGTGCCCGATGTCTCCCTTTCCGCCGCGGGGCATGATGGCTACCTGATCTACCAAAATGGCGGGCTCTACGTGGTCGGCGGCACGTCCGCCGCTTCGCCATCTTTTGCCGGCCTCATGGCGCTGGTGCTGCAACATGCCGCCGCTCGCCAAGGCAATGCCGACACCGTGTTCTATTCGCTCTCCAGAAGGCAGAAGACTGGGGCTGCGGCAGTTTTTCACGACATCATTAGCGGAACCAATAGCGTTCCAGGGCAATCAGGTTTCACGGCCGCTGCGGGATATGACCAGGTGACCGGGCTCGGATCAGTTGATGCCTTCGCTCTGCTCAATCACTGGGGCGACGCTTTCTCTTCGCCCGCATTTCAGCTTTCCTCTTCGACGAGCGCAATTGCAATTAATCCAGGATCCGATAGCAGTGTCATCCTCCACGTCGCGGTCAGCGGCGGCTTCGATGCGGCCGTTGCATTCGCTGTCACCGGATTACCCATTGGCGTCATTGCCTCTTTTTCGCCAGGATCCCTGTCTGCGCCGGGATCAGGCACTACCATCCTTAAAATCCACGCGACCAGCGGCTTAAGGGTCGGAAACTATGTCGCACTGGTTTCGGTCACGAGCGGAGCTTCGAAACAACAGATACCTCTTTCCGTCGCTTGCGGATTCCGGCCCAACATCGATCATCGCTGATCGCACTTTGGACGCTCTCTGGAACTTTGCAAACGTGTGTGTCGGGTATGCGGGCCTGGATTGTGAAAAGAAATCTCTGGCGGATACCTTGCTGCGATCGAAAACGACCGATCCTCCGCCCTTTTTCGCGCCTAGGCGGTGGCCGGTTCCTGCATCGCTGCTACTACGGCTTCCAGATGATTCAGAGTCTGCTCCACCGTCAAAGAGAACATCTCGCGGCCTAATCCCTCACCCGTCTCCAGTGCAGTCTTCAAATAGTGGCCCGCGATCTCCAACGCTAGCGAGTCGGTTATGGCCTTGCCCGTGCGTTTTTTGTATTCCACCCATGCGGGATGTGGCAGCGCGACCCACACAGTTTTTCCGTCGACCAGGAACTTGACGTCAACCGCGTCCGCATGTCGCGTCGCGATTGCTACGATCAGCGCTTGATAGACGCAGTGAACCTGCTTTTTAGTCCAGCGGTCGGTGGCGATGAAGTCTCCAAACATGTCTGCTAAAAACTATAGCCGACCCTGGACATGGGAGCAAATTCAGGCGCTCCCGGGCCATTGTGAACTTAGCCTCCGGCGATAGCCCCAATGATGAGTAGAGGTTCGGCACCGGTGCAAATCGCGCCGGGCAAGGGGGTTTCCGGGGATTCGTGAGACAAATCTTCTTCACAAGCGAAGAATCGCAAAAAAGCGCGGCGCTCTTTAGTGACTTGATCTCGAATCGTCCCGCGCAACATGGGATACCGACTCTCCACGGCATCCAGCACCGAACGTAGCGTCACTGGCGGTTCGACTTCGATCTGAACTTCGGCGCCGACATGTGCCAGCGTCCTCAGGTGCTGTGGCAAAACGATTCGGATCGGAACGGCGGTCATTGCATTTTAGGTCCAAGCGTAATCTCAGCCATTTCGACACACATTTTACGACATCTCCCTGCTGAAAATTCTCTGGGACGTCCACCTACTTTCTACAGTAAATACCCTAGGCGGATCAGCAATGCTACTGATACACAACCCCACTCGAACTGCGCGATGTTAGATGCTTATTTATTTTTTGTTGGTTTTTTTGGGCACTTCTAAGGCGACGCGCCGGGACATTTTCCCCATCTAAGGTTCCGGACATCGCTGTTTCGAACATTTACTTGTCCCCAAATCCAGGAGGAATAAGTGGCAAGCTCGACGGATGCGACCAACCAAAACTCTGTGAAAGCGGAACGAAATTCCCCTTCCCGCGATTTGCGCTCTAAGCCATCCCAGCCCACTGAGAGACTCAGCACGGGATGCGCCGGACTCGACAACATTCTCCGGGGCGGGTTGCCTCGCGGCCGCCTGTATTTGATCGAAGGCGATCCGGGCGCTGGTAAGACTACCTTGGCCATGCAGTTTGCCCTCGACGGTTCCCAGCGCGGTGAGAGGTCCCTCTACATCACGCTTTCGGAATCGCGATCCGACCTCGAGCACTCAGCGCAATCCCACAACTTTTCTCTCGACAATATCGAGATTGTCGAGTTGCTGCCTAACGAAACGGACTTGCTGCCTGATCAGCAATACACGGTCTTTCACCCCGCGGAGGTGGAGTTAAACGACCGGATGCAGCGCATCGTTAAAGAAATTCAACGCGTGAGACCTGATCGCCTCGTGATCGATGCACTCAGCGAACTCCGCATGCTCGCCAAAGACCCGCTCCGCTACCGCCGCCAGATTCTGTCGCTGAAAGATTTTATGGCTAGCCAGGAATGCACTGTGTTCCTCCTGGATGATCGCAGCTCCCGCGATCCGGATTTGCAACTGCACAGCATAGTTCACGGCGTCCTCAGCATGGATAAGGTGCCCCGCGACTACGGCAAGACGCGGCGCCAAATCGAAATTGTGAAGCTCCGCGGTACGTCATACCAGGAAGGCTTCCACGACTATTCGATCGCTACCGGTGGTGTTGTTGTTTATCCGCGGCTCGTCGCCGCTGACTCTCGCACCGAACAGCCTCCGGAAGTTGTCTCCAGCGGTATTCCGGAACTCGATGCCTTGACCGGAGGCGGATTGGATCGCGGTACCAGCACTCTATTCATTGGTCCCGCGGGTTGCGGTAAGACCAGTCTCGGAGTTCAGTGGGCCGCAACCGCAGCTAAACGTGGTGAATGCTGCGTTTTGTTCACCTTTGAAGAGGCTCCAAATACCTTGATGACGCGAGCCGCCGGCCTCGGCATCGATATCCGGCCCTACGTCAAAGACGGCAGCATTATTATCGAACGCGTCGATCCTGCGGAAATGTCTCCCGGAGAATTGGTCGCCAACGTTCAGAAACACGTGGAACGAGGAAACGTCCGGCTGATTGTTCTGGATAGTTTGAACGGCTATCTGCAGTCCATGCCTGGCGAACAATTCCTTGCTGTTCACCTTCACGAGCTCTTGGCTTACCTTGGCAATCACGGCGTGCTCACCATCATGATTCTCGCGCAAGCCGGCACCCTCGGTTCTCCGTTATCCAGCGCCGTGGATGTCAGCTACCTCGCGGACAATATCCTGCTCCTGCGTTATTTCGAAAACCATGGAGAAGTACGGCAAGCCATCTCTACCATCAAACGGCGCAGCGGCAACCACGAGCACGCGATTCGGGAACTGAAGCTGGGCCCTGATCGGATCAATATCGGCAAACCTCTCTACGAATTTCAGGGAATCCTCACCGGCACTCCGACCTTCCTTGGCGGATTGAAGGAGAACTGAGGCGCTATGACGTCGTTGCTCCATGCTGACTATCGAGTGCTGGTGCTGGCTCCTTTTGGCAAGGATGCCGTACTGGTGCGCGAAGTCCTGGAGCGTTCCGGCATACCCGTTGGGGTCGTCGGAAATGTGTCTGCCATCGCGCGTTGCGTCGGCGGAGGAGCCGGAGCAGCCGTCATCGCGGAAGAGGCTCTCGGCGAGGATGCTATTGAACTTCTCGGTCGCAGTGTTGCATCTCAGCCGGCTTGGTCCGACTTCCCGATCATTGTTTTAACTGGAGGCGGTGCCACCACTCCTTACACGGAAATGATGGTTCGTTCTCGCACGCCCATGGGAAACATAAATCTGATCGAGCGTCCCTTGCGCCCGGCTACTCTGATCAGCACTGTGCGCACCGCGATCCGCTCCCGGCTCCGGCAATACGAGATCCGCGATCATCTCCAGGAACGGGAACAGGTTGAGGAAGAACTGCGTCGGGCTCATGACGAGCTCGAGTCTCTCGTCGAGAAACGGACCTTGGCCTTGCGCAAACTTTCCGCCCGGCTCATGCGTGTCCAGGATGAGGAGCGTCGCCGCATTGCTCGCGAACTGCATGATGGCCTGGGACAGTGGTTGGCTGCGGCTCAAATCAATGTGGATATGGTCCTGCTGCGCGGTGGAACGAAGCCTTCGCCCATGCTCGAAGAAACGCGTAATCTGATTGACCACGCCGTCTCCAGCATTCGCACCATGTCTTATCTCCTGCATCCCCCGCTTCTGGATGAGGCCGGTTTTGAGGCGGCCGCGCACTGGTTCATCGAAGGCTTTAGCAAGCGCACTGCCATGAAGATCGAGACCAACTTCTTGCATCCAGAGCACTTTCCGGCCAAAGGCACTCGCATGCCCGAAGTCGTTGAACTGGCCCTTTTCCGCGCCTTGCAAGAGGGTCTTACCAATGCCCATCGCCACTCGGCGAGCCCCAATGTTCGCGTCAGCTTCGAGCGTGTCCCCGATCGAGCCGTCCTTGAAGTCCAAGACTTTGGCAAAGGACTTCCTCAAGCCGTCATGGAACGGTTTCAGCGTACCGGCGCCGGTTCCGGTGTAGGGCTTGCCGGTATCCGCGAGCGAGTGAAGGAACTCGGTGGGGATTTTACAATCTGCTCTTCCGCCGCCGGCACAACCTTGCGCTCGGCTGTCCCGCTCTGCATGAATAACCAGAACGATGACGACAAAGACGACAGTAAACCCGGCGCCCGTCTCGACGACGTCCGTCCTCGGGTAGCTAACTTCAATAATTTGCCAGCTTCCCGCTCTTAATTTTTCTGCGGGAGATCCAAGCCATCAAGCCAGCGTCTGGACTTCCACCGAAAGTACCGCCGGAAGATCGCGAACAATCGGAGCCCAACTATCCCCAGCATCAGCTGAAGCGTAAACCTGCCCACCGCTGGTGCCGAAATACACTCCGCATTCCTCCATTCTGTCGACAGCCATGGCGTCTCGCAGAACGTTTACGTAACAGTTGCTCTGTGGCAGACCTTTGGTCAGAGCCTCCCATTCGTTGCCTCCACTTCGGCTGCGATAAACCCTGAGCTTGCCATCGGGAACAAAATGTTCTGAATCGCTCTTGATCGGCACAACGTAAATCGTCTCGGGTTCGTGCGCGTGCACATCGATCACAAAGCCAAAATCCGTCGGCAGATTTCCGCTGACCTCATGCCAGGAATCGCCGGCGTCGTTGCTGCGCATCACGTCCCAGTGTTTTTGCATGAACAGCACACCCGGACGCGACGGATGCATCGCGACGTGGTGAACGCAATGGCCAACCTCTGCATTTGGATCCGGGATGTATTGCGAACGCAGTCCACGGTTGATCGGCTTCCACGACTTGCCCCCGTCGTCCGTGCGGAATGCTCCCGCCGCGGAGATCGCAATGAACATGCGTTGCGCATTGCTCGGGTCGAGAATAATAGTGTGCAGGCACATTCCGCCCGCACCCGGTTGCCAGTTCGGGCCTGTGCCGTGACCCCGCAGGCCGGAAAGTTCTTGCCAGTTCTCGCCGCCGTCCGTCGAGCGGAAGATGGCCGCGTCTTCCACCCCTGCGTAAACCGTGTTCGGGTCAGAGAGCGACGGTTCGAGATGCCACACCCTTTTGAATTCCCACGGATGCTGAGTACCATCGTAAAACTGGTGCGTGGTCAGTGGCTTGCCAGTTTCGGCCGACACGTCGTAGGCGAACTTGTTGCTCGCCGACTTCGGCGGCCCGGGCGCGGGCGCTTCTCCCGGCGGCGTCCCCGGCTGATGCCAGGTCTTGCCGCCATCATCCGAGCGTTGTATCAACTGCCCAAACCAGCCGCTGGACTGCGAAGCATAAAGCCGGTTCGGATCGGCGGGCGATCCTTTCACGTGATACATTTCCCATCCCGCGAAATGCGGACCGCTTACCTCCCATTTTTCTCGTTTGCCGTCCGCCGTCAGAATGAACGCGCCCTTACGCGTGCCCACCAGAACCCGTACGCTGCTCATGCTTACTCTCCTTCCTAATTTTACCGCTGCGAGCAATGGCTGCAGCCATACCCTCGTTGCCCCTTCTTTTTGCTGCGTCATCCTGAGCGCAGCCGTTCTTCAGGCGGAGCGAAGGATCTCTCGCTTACAACGGCTTTCCTGAGAGTACCGCCGGATATCTTGCAGCCCAGCAAAGCAAAAACGCAGCTCAGTGCATATGTGAAGAATCCGCCGTACCGTCGGACCACTTCGCTACGGGAACCAGCAATACGGTCAATCGGTCTGAGGCATCTTCATCTGCCAAAATCGGTGAGCCTGGCGAATTTGCGCTCCACAATTTCGCGTCCGCTTGCGGCACAAAAAACATCAGGTGCGGATGCCAGTGCCCATCGCGATCATTCAAATACCCCTCCTTCGACATCATGTAGCACATCGCTCCAGGTTCCGGCGGCAACAATTCCTTCTTGTCGAAAGCGGTTTCAATCTTGTCATACACCTCGGCTTTGGATTGCCCGAGCAACACCAACTCCGTCTTCTTGCTGGTCAGTGCAAGATAAGATCGTGCCGCCGCTGGGTTGAGGCAGAAAGGAGCACGGATCTTGGGATTCCAGAAGTCAGGATCGTCCTTTCCAGCAGCCCAAGATCGTTCCACGATGCATACGAAACCATTCTTGCCTTTCACAGCGGTTTCGTAACCATGCCGCCCCAGGACCAGCACCTCGGCGTCGCGTGAGATCGATTCCGGCGCCGCAGTCCGCGCCAATGCGATCTCGGCGTCTCGGTCCGCAATCAGATACTGATCAATCGGAGCCATGTTCGGATAGGTCGCCTTCTGATCCTGTGCTTGCGCTCCAAACAAAATACTCGACAAAACTATCAGCGCAAGAGTTTTTGCGGCAACTGGTAAAGCTACATTTCGGTTCATCGATCGCTCCATTTCGCCACCCTATACCAACGCGCCAGTCTGTTCGAGGAAGCCCTAGGCCGCCTTCTGGACCGCCTTTTCGCAGTTCACCATCCACGGGATACCGAATCGGTCCACGAGCATACCAAATCGCACTGCCCAGAATGTCTCCGCGATCGGCATGATCTCGGTTCCGTTTTCCGCCAGCGCATGATAGATCCGTTCCGCCTCTCCCGGTTCATTAAACCCGAGGTTAATGGAGAATCCACCCTGTTTCTGATAATGCTCGGGAGGCGCGTCGGAAGCCATCAGTACTTGATCTCCAATGGTCATACGAGCATGAATGATTTTGCTTCGCCATTCTGCCGGGACTTGCTCCGCAGCGGGCGTGCCTTCGTGCGACATCATAGCGACGATCTTGCCTCCCAGAACTCTTTCATAGAACTTGAAGGCAGCCTCACAATCGCCAGCGAAATATAGATAGGGATTCATTTGCATGACATTCTCCTTTGGGGACGAGCAGATTAACTATTCTGGAGAATCTATTACAGATTACTTGTGAAATGCAAGTGATATTTGCTAAAATATTTTCCATGCCGAAGAAAAACGGATTCGAGCGCCGGTCGCAGTGTCCGCTGAATGCTTCGGTAGAGATGTTGGGCGATCGCTGGTCCCTGCTGATTATTCGCGACATGATGCTGCGTGGGTTTCGCAGCTACAAGCAATTTATGGATTGTTATGAAGGCATCGCGACCAATATCCTGGCCGATCGCCTGCGAAAGCTTGAGGCCTACGGAATCATCACCACCGAAAAGGACCCAACCGATGGACGCAAGGTCACCTATCTCTTGACCAGGAAGGGAATTGATCTCGCTCCAGTACTAACTGAAATGGTCCTCTGGGCCGCGGCGCACGAAGATACCGGCAATCAGCCGCTCGTGCGGCTCATGCGCGAGAATAAAGAGAAGTTCCTGGCCGGAGTGCGAGAACGCTGGGCCAGCCCTACATCGCGCGTATAGCTGGGCTCGATCGCTCTTCGGGTAACATGGGTGAGTGTCGAGCAAGATTTCCAAGCCAACCAAACTTCAAGTTCTTTCTGCAAAATCGCTGAGCAAGCTACCGTGGCTCGTTCACGGATTCTCCACGCGACTGGGCGGATTCTCACGCGTATACGGAAAAGCCACGCTGAATCTCGGTTTCACCAAGGACGACTCCAGGTCAGCTGTCGAGAAAAATCGCTCTGCATTTCTAGGCGAGCTCGGTGCCAAGCGTGAACTCAATCGAAAGTCCAGACCTTGGCCGCTGGTCACCTTGCGACAGGTGCATTCCGATGTCATCCGATTCATCGACTCGATTCCTGAATCTCCACTTGTCGGCGATGGCCTGGTCACTAATAAGCCGGGTCTGATGCTGGCAATTCAGACCGCGGATTGCCTGCCGATTATTCTGGTGGATCCCAAACACCACGCGGTCGGTGTCTTTCACGCTGGCTGGCGCGGCACCGTCAAGCGAATTGTCGAGAAGGGCGTCGGCGAAATGTACCGGATATTTGGTTCCCGGGCTCGAGATCTTAAGGCGTCAATCGGACCGGGCATCCACGGATGCTGTTACGAAGTAGGCCAGGAAGTCCGAGACAAGTTCGAGTCCCAATTCTCCTATGCGGATAAGCTGTTCCGCGTGGTCGAAGAGTCCGATCCCGTGCGCGAAAAGTATCCTATGCTGTTTCTAACCGCGCGCGCCCCCGGCCACAGCGAGTTACCCAAAAAAATATATCTCGACCTCGTCGAAGCGAATCGCCGCCAGTTGTTGGCTGTAGGAGTGCCCGCGAAAAATATTGAAGCCTCACCCCTGTGCACGAATTGTCACCCGGATCTTCTTTTTTCTTATCGTGCTGAAAAAGGGAAGACGGGCCGCATGATGGGCGTGGTGGGGATTCGGTAATCCCTAGTGATTATGCTGGATGGTGTAACGCTATGCTGGCGTCGATGGAGCCGTTGGCGCTGCCGGAGTTGGCGGCACTGCTCCCGGATCGGCGATGCCTTCATTAACCAAATCCTTTAGTTCTTTGCTGGGCTTGAAGAATGGGATCTTCTTGGCCGGCACCTCGACCTTTTCCCCGTCTTGGGATTTCGCCCCATGCGGGGCTTACGTTGCCGCGTGCGGAAGCTGCCGAACCCGCGTATCTCGATCTTGTCCCCCGCCCGCAGAGAGCGCACCACGCTGTCAAAGATCGTTTCTACGATCACTTCACTATCTTTGCGCGTGAGTTCTGCTAACCGCGAGACTTCATCGATCAGATCAGCTTTTGTCATTTTGATTCTTCGCTCCTGGCCGTATGCTGGCGGGAAACCTTCGACTGCTCAATGCCGTTCCACGCCGCGTGGCAACCTGCATAACCTTCTCAAATTTCAGGGGTTGTGCGCAAGTCTCGGTTTAAGAACGCCTCCCTGCCAGTCCTGCGGCGAACTGTAATCCCGGCTATAAGAGCCTTATTTATTTCCAAAGGTAATAAAACCCAACATGCTGCTCGAGCATCTTTTCGGCGTTCGGCAGATATTGCGAAACATCCCCCGTCATCAGATCGAGCAGCGTCTTGCGGTCTTTCTCCGGCTTTACCAGCGTGGGCTCTCCCGAAATATTCACCGATTTCGCCGTGTCTTTCACCACCGCCTCAAAGTCGCCCACGTTATCGATCAGCTTCATGGATAACGCTTGCTCGCCGGTCCATACTTTGCCGTTAGCTATCGATTTCACATCATCAAACTTCAATCCGCGCCCATCGGCCACAGCCTGCACAAACTGCCCAAACATGTTATCGATCAGCGACTGCATGTACGCCTGCTCCGCCGGAGTCAGGTCTCGCGCGGGATTCCCTGTATCTTTAAACTCACCCGTCTTGAACACCACGTTTTTTAACTTCGCCCACTTCAACAAATCGCCATAGTTCACCCACTCGGCGATCACTCCGATCGAGCCTACGATGCTGCCATTGTCTGCATAAATTTTGTTGGATCCCGACGCAATGTAATAAGCGCCGCTAGCTCCCACCGTCTCAATCGACACCACGATCTTCTTCTTTTTTTCGTCGCGGATCCTCTTCACCTCACGATAGATCTCTTCCGAGGCAGCCACCCCTCCACCGGGGGAATTTACATGCAGGATGATCGCTTTGATCGACGAGTCGTCTGCAAATTTCTTGAGCTCCCCCACTACCGGCTGGGGCGACAGGATCACGCCGTCCAGATCCACCACGCCAATGCGGTCGCCAAAGCCGCCAAACGACGCCTGGTTGGTTCCCGCGTGCAGTGTAAGGTAAACCAGCGAAAACACCGCCAGTACGAAGAGGAAGAATGCTCCTCCTCCAATCAATATCCAGAGCAGGGTGCGGGAACGTCGCTCAGCCATGTAGGAAAGTTTAGCACTCGGCTGCTCCCCCGTTTCCAGTCTTTCGAACCTGGATCGCAGTTCGCATCGGGAAGCACCAGCCGTAGACCTGGAGGCTAGCTCGCAAATCGCATCGGGAAGGGCATGGCTTTAGCCGTGCCAACAAGGATCGATCAAGACATGGGCTTTAGCCCCTGAGGGAACCGCAGCGGATGCGACTCGCTTTGTATTCCGCGTCGAATCGCCCCCTATGCAGCAATCACAACTCGCAGAGCTCCCGCTTCAATGCTGATGTCCGCAGGGGTTTGGCAAACATATTCGCCGTCTGCGTAAAGTTCCAGACGACTCTCCGGTTCTATTCGTACCTGCGCCGCCTGGAAGTAATCCACTTCACGAATTCCTATGTGCCTTCCAAAATAAACCGTGGGAAACAAGCAGGCGAGCTTGAAAGGATCAAGGCCTGCGAGGATGCAAACGTCGAGTAGTCCATCGTCCATCTGCGCGCCAGGCGCTATTTTCATCCCCCCGCCATAAATCGACGTGTTGGCAAAAGCTGCCAGCATGGTTGGCCGATCGCTTCGCGCCGTCCAGGCTCCTGCCTCCTCTGCCGTAGAAATTTTTATAGGGAATGGTGCAAAACGAAAAATCGCCGGCGCCAGAGCCATCACATACCCGCCGTGTCCCCGCAACCAGCGCGGTAGCGCATTCGCGCGCCGTGAGACTTCCGCGTCCAGCCCAACTCCCGCCACGCTGCAGAAGTATTTGGCAGTCTCTAAGTCCGGTCCCTGTACGACTCCCAGATCGATTGTCCTTATGTTGTCCCGGCTCAGGCAGAAGCGCCGCCACGCCCGGCGCGAATCGCGCTCGCTACGCATCCCAATCGCCCGCGCAAAATCATTCCCGCTGCCGGTGGGAACCACCAGCACAGGCAACTTCAGTTTCACTAACTGACTCAGATGCCGATGAATCGTCCCGTCACCGCCGAACACTAAGACGATATCCGCCTCGTCCGTAGCCGCAGGCAGCCCGATCCGCCAGTCGATGGTCTCGTCAACTTGGAACGCACGAAGTTTTTTCGGAGAACACCCCAACCCGAAAATGACAGCCGCCCGCATGTGCGCGGTTGAGACTAGCAGAATTGATCATGTAGGGACAGCCGCCCTCGGCTGTCCAACTGGGCGAAGCCCAGCACCTCCCGGACTGTCACGACTGCATCGCGGGGCCGAAGGAATTCACAAACGCTTTCCCCCACAGCCATGGATAATCCGCGGATTTTCGAACGAGGCCCGCCCTAACAGGATTCTCTAGAATGTAGATAATTTTCGCGTCCAGATTCTCAGACGACCGCAGCACATGATCAAATGATTCCGCCTGCCACACTCGCCCCTTGCGCCCCAGCTTCTTATTGATCTTGTGTGCGGAAGCCCCTTTGATGGCATCCATGATTTCAGCGAGCGAACAGACCGCCATTGCCTGGTCATCGACCAGCGGCGTGAAGATCAAGTGAACATGATCCGGCATCACAATCGCAACTCTTAGATCGAACTTGATTCGATTCTCATGCAGGCAACATTCCAGCACAATAGACCGCACGCTTTCAGGAAGAACCCATCGCTTATCGGTGCAGAACGTCACGAAGTGCTGCCTGTCATCACACTGAAGGTGCGGGAGGCGCCTGCGATAGAAAGCCTGTGGCATTTTGCTCTGTGTGGGGACAGCCGCCCTCGGCTGTCCGCGGAGCGAAGCTCCGTTTTCCTGAAGTCTAGTTGAAATCGTCGGCTGTAGGGGTTGGGGCCTGTATAAATTCCCGCCGAATCCCAGACTCGGAAAGCCACACGAACGAACATAGGAACAGCCGCCCTCGGCTGTTCGCGGAGCGAAGCTCCGTGCTCTTAAAACCTTGATAGGAATATCGAGCTGTCGTTATAAGGCAGAAATCCGCTTGCAATCTTGGGAGGCGACAAAGAACGCCAGCGAGCTATCGCTCGCCCGGACAGCCGAGGGCGGCTGTCCCCACATGACGTCTACTTCGGACTAATGCCATTTACCACGCGCACCCGTTTCATTCGACGGCCAACCCGCAGAAAGAAGTAGTGGTCCAGCGGCACGTCTGCGATGAAGGAACTTTCTCCGACGGTCTCTGTCTCGATGGCAACGGCTCCGCCCTTCACGAGCTTACCTGCTTCGCTGTTGGAGGCTGCAAGCCCAGCGTGGCGAATCAATTTGTCAAGACGAATGATGGACCGTCCGGCGGGGCCTGAACCTCTAATGACGAAGACAGGCTGCTTGCCTTGGGCGTCAACTTGTACATCGTGGAGGCTCACCTCTACTGACTCGATCTCCTCCGGCACCTCACTCTTCTGAAACTGCCTAGCCCAATCCTCCCCCGCTTTCCCCGCTGCCTCCGCCGAATGGAAATCCGCCACAATCCGTCGCGCCAGTTCTTTCTTCGCCTGCATCGGATGCATCTCGCTCTTCATCTTCTCGATGTCAGCAATCTGAACATCCGTCAGCAGCTCGTAATATCTCCACATCATTTCGTCGGAGATGCTCATGATCTTGCCGTACATCTCCAGCGGCGGCTCGTGAATGCCAATCGCATTCCCTAACGACTTCGACATCTTCTGCACGCCGTCCAGGCCTTCCAGGATCGGTGTGGTCAGCAGCCACCTGCGACTCCTGCCCGTACGCGCGCTGCAGTTCGCGCCCCACCAGCAAATTGAATCGCTGGTCCGTGCCGCCCAGTTCCACATCGGCCTCGAGCGCGACCGAGTCATATCCCTGCACCAGCGGATACAGCAACTCGTGCATGGAAATGGGCTTCTCGTCCTGAAATCGTTTGTGAAAATCCTCGCGCTCCAGCAGTTGCGAAACCGTGTACTTCGCCATCAGGCGGACGAAATCGTCGGCGCTAAACTGCCCAAACCATCGCCGGTTGAAGTCGACCACAGTTTTCTGCGGATCGAGAATCTTGAAAACCTGCGCCTTATAAGTTTCGGCATTTTCCTCAACTTGCCCGCGCGTCAGCGGAGGCCGCGTGGCCGAGCGTCCCGTGGGGTCACCAATCATGCCGGTGAAATCACCGATCAGGAAAATTGCGGTGTGCCCGAGATCCTGAAAATGTTTCAGCTTGCGCAGTACAACCGTGTGCCCGAGGTGCAGGTCGGGAGCCGTCGGGTCCATGCCCAGCTTTACCCTGAGCGGCTTGCCCGTGGCGCGCGACTTTTCCAGCTTCGCCCGCAGAGTCGGACTCGCGAATAATTTCCGCGGTGCCTTTTTTGAGATAGGTCAGTTGTTCGTCGACAGATGCGAAGGTTGACATGGGAAAGGACATTATAAGGAACGCCACCGGCAAAGGCCGAATCCGAACGTTAAAATGTCAGGAACTGAAGCAGTCACCAGATCGAAATCGAGGCAACGAAGTCCAAAGTCGACAATGCATCCAAACAACGTTCGAGATCCGAACAGCAACTCCTGCCGACATCCTGCAATTGCGCGATCTGATTGAAGCCTCCGTGCGCGGCCTCCAGGCAGAAGATTATTCTCTAGCGCAAATCGAAGGAGCCCTCAAGTCCGTCTATGGAGTCGATAGCCAACTCATTGCGGATGGAACTTATCTCGTTGCCGAAATTCGAAATCACCGGAATCAAAGTCCAGACATCGTCGGCTGCGGCGGCTGGAGCAAGCGCAAGACTCTGTACGGTGGCGATCAATATGCCGCTCGCGAAGATTCGCTCCTCGATCCCGCTCAGGATGCCGCCAAGATTCGAGCGTTTTTCGTCCATCCAAATTGGGCTCGCCGTGGAATCGGCACCCTGATCCTCGAAGCTTGCGAAGCCGCGGCGCCGCAAGCGGGCTTCACTCAACTCGAGATGGGCGCAACCCTAAGCGGCGTGGCTTTCTACACGGCAAAAGGATACACAGCGATCGAGAATCAGGAAGTTCCACTCGCCAACGGAGAATCGCTCTCGATCGTGAGGATGGCCAAGAAATTATTGTTGAGATGAACGAGAGTCTTATGTGGGGACAGCCGCCCTCGGCTGTCCGGCATGCGAAGCATGCGGTTTTTGTTTCAGCTATACCCACTCGGCACGATAATACGAACGTTCATTGACCTGAATTCTTTCTGACCAACCTCCGCCCGACGATCTCAAGCTTTCCCCAACACGAGGTTAATCGCCTCTGTATACGCGACATGCTCCTGCTCTAGGATGCGCGCCGCCAGCGCATGCTCGTCATCGGTGTCGAGTACCGATACCGTCTTCTGTACGACGATGGCTCCATGATCCAGTTCCTCATCCACGAAATGCACCGTGCAGCCGGATACTTTCACTCCATAGGCGAACGCTTGCTCTTGCGCTTCCAGTCCAGGGAAAGCCGGCAAAAGCGACGGATGAATATTCAAAATCTTTCTCGGAAATTGCTGCACAAACCACGGCGAGAGTAGCCGCATATATCCCGCCAGGCAAACGAGGTCAACTTGATGCTGCTTCAAAGCCGCGACCACTTCCCGGTCATGTTCTTCGCGGGCCTTCCCCTTCGAGGGAATCACCAGCACTTCTAGTCCACGCTGCTTTGCCGCCGCAATGCCCGGCGCGTCTGCTTTATTGGATATGACAACTGCAATATGCGCGCCTACGATTCGGCCCCGCTTCAATGCTATCGGCGATGGCTATGAAATTTGAGCCGCGTCCGGAAAGGAGAACACCGAGGGATGCATTCTTCAGCTATAAATGACCTTGCGTTCGCCTTTCACGATGCGGCCCACGGTATACGGCTTTTCTCCCACGCGGTCCAGCACACTCTGGGCCTTCTTAAATTTCGCCAGCGGCACTACCAGCAGCATGCCCAATCCCATGTTAAAAGTCCGCAGCATTTCTTCTTGAGAAACATTTCCCAGCTGTTGCAGATGTTCAAACAAAGGCAGCACCGGCCATGAGCCCAGCTCGATCAAGGCTGCAGTTCCGCGGGGGAAAACCCGCGGCAGATTTTCCGTTATGCCTCCGCCCGTAATATGCGCCAGCGCGGAAACGCATTGCGCATCCACCAGTTTCCTGAGCGCCGGCCAGTAGCTCTTGTGGGTCCGCATCAATTCGTTGCCCACTTTATTCTTGATTTCGTTCACGTAATCATCAGGAGCGTAGTGGGCGACTTCGAAAAGCAGCTTGCGAGCCAAGGAGTATCCATTCGTATGCAGTCCATTTGAGGGCAGGCCAAGAATGACGTCCCCGATCTGCACATCCTTGCCGGTAATGATTCGCTCCCGCTCCACCACGCCCACAATGAAGCCCGCCAGGTCGTATTCGCCGTCGGGATAAAACCCGGGCATCTCCGCCGTCTCCCCGCCGATCAGCGCGCATCCATTGTGCTTGCACGCGTCTGCAATGCCTTCCACCACTTGCTCGGCTACCGTGGGGTCCAGGTTTCCGGTCGCAAGGTAATCCATAAAAAACAAGGGCGTGGCGCCTTGTACCGCAATGTCGTTGACGCAGTGGTTCACCAGGTCCCCGCCGACGGTCGAATGTAACCCCATCTCGAAGGCGATCTTCAGTTTTGTGCCCACGCCGTCGACGCTTGAGACCAGCACAGGATCCAGATACTTGGTCTTGTCGATCGCGAAGAGCCCGCCAAAGCCACCAATCTCACTCAGCACCCCGCGGGTAAACGTCTTATGCGCCAGATACTTGATTCGCTGCTTCGTGCGATTCGCGCGGTCAATGTTTACCCCTGCGTCGGCGTAGGTGAGCGGCGTTCCGGCGGTCGTTGGTCTTTTGGCCAAGGATTTTTGAAGTTTCGTCTTTCGCTGATGCAGATGTGAGGGAGAAGCTGGAGTTCCTGAGAAATTCAGCAGCTTCTAAGGTCGCTCATTGTAACATGTTCGAAGTGGCTTCCTTGCAGACTGGCTCGTGGCAAGATGACGCGATTCATCCCACCCAGCCGCATCTCTGGCAGCAGATACACCCCAACTTCATCCGCGGGCGCGCACGCCCGTTCGTCACTGCACGGCTTTCACTTAGTGAGCGATAAAGTCCGAGAAGAAGTAAGCGAGAACTCCGAAAAGAGCCAGCCCGGAAATGCCGTACGCGGTAAGAACCCACGCTCCGCGGCCTTCATGATGCCGGGTCGATGTACATGTCAGAGGATTGCTGAAACCGAAGGAGAGACTGCTGGGGCCCGATCTTCCATGCCAGAAAACCTCCGAACGGAAAGATCGTGGCGCAATTACATTATGCGTCACGCCTGCCCGGCAACATTGCCGCGGCAAGACTATCTGCGCGGAATTCTACTACTCTTTTGTGACGGATAAACAATTAAATGTGATTTTGGTCACAATCTCATTAAGCAAATCAGTTTGCCTGTCAAGACAATCCTTGAAGGCCTGACTCAGCATTTCCGCTCCGATCTAGTTCCCGCTCGCTCTCGCCCAGTAGCGTTTTTCCCGTTGCCGTTTCGATCCTCACAGATACAAACTCTTCAACCTGCCTTACTATTGACCTATGCGTCATCTTTTCCTCTTACTGTTGGTTGCCGACCACTTTGTTCTTACCTTCCGCCATTTGGGCACGTCGGGCGGAACCCCCACATCCTCCGGCACTCCCGCCAAAGCTAAAAAGGGTGCAAAGCTGCCGCCAAGCCCCAGGAGAAGCGGCTTCCAAGCTCGACGAGCCTGAGCATGACTATTCGCAGGAGGCATTCGTCATTGAGAAGTACCGCTCCACTCTACCGCTTCGAGAATGACGGCACCGGCCGCAAGGAAACGATTGCCCGCATCCGCGTGCAAAGCGAGGCGGGAGTCCAGCAGTGGGGCCAGCTTCAGTTCGGCTACAACTCCGCCAACGAACGCGTCGAGATGTCTTACGTTCGCGTGCTGAAAGCCGATGGCACGGTAGTAAAAGCTGGCGAAGATGCCGTCCAGGATCTCAGCGCTCCCCTCGAACAAGCCGCCCCGTCTACACCGACTATCGTCAGAAACACATCACGGTTCCCGGTCTTCGCCCAGGCGAAGTCCTCGAGTACCACATCGTCACCGTGGTTCATACCGCGCTGGCTCCCGGGAGAGTTCTGGGCGGATTACGATTTCGATAAAAGCAACATCACGTTGGACGAAGAAGTTGACATGGATGTCCCTTCCGGCCGCCCCCTCAAGCTGAAAAATAAGCCGGGTATAGATCCCAGCGTCTCGGAAGAAAATGGACGTCGCCTCTATCACTGGACTCGCTCCCACCTCGTGCGCGAAGACGATCAAAAAGATAAAGACAAAGACGAAGCGAAGGAAAAAGATAAAAAGAAGAAGCGTCCCGAAGAAGAACGGCCTGACATTCAACTCACCACCTTCGTCAGTTGGGAACAGATCGGCCTCTGGTATGCCGGCCTTGAAAAAGATCGCCGCGCGCCCTCCCCGGAAGTTCGCGCCAAGGCAGAAGAACTCACCAAAGGTCTAACCAACGACTTGGACAAAGTCCAGGCTCTCTACGATTTCGTGGCCAAGAATTTCCGCTATGTCAGCCTGTCCCTGGGCTTGGGCCGCTACCAGCCCACTCTTCTTCCGATGTTCTGCACAACCAGTATGGCGACTGCAAGGACAAGCACACGCTGCTGGCTTCCTTGCTTGAGGCCGAAGGCATGCACGCCTCTTCCGTGCTGATCAATTCCAGCCGCAGGCTTGATGTCGATGTCCCCTCGCCGGCGCAGTTCGATCACGTCATCACCATGCTCCCCATGGGTAACGAAGAAGTCTGGATGGATACGACCAGCGAGGTCGCTCCCTTCCGCCTACTCGCCTACAGCCTGCGCAAGAAACAAGCGCTTGTAATCCCTGCTTCCGGCACTCCGCACCTCGAGGAAACGCCCGCGGATACTCCCATGCCGGACAGCGAAATCGCCGACGTGACTGGACGAATCAACGACATTGGCAAACTTGAAGCGCACGTGCACTACACCTTTCGCGGCGATGAAGAACTTCTCCTGCGTTCGATTTTCCGCCGCGTTCCCGAGGCACAATGGCAGCGCGTGGTCGAGAACGTGAATGCCGGGATGGGCGGAGATGTCACCAACTTGAAAATCAGCGATCCCGCCGCCACGCGTGAAGCCTTCACCCTCTCTTACGACGTGGCCCGTCCCAACTTCCTCGATTGGTCAAAGAAAAAATCAGATCTCATCTTGCCGCTTTGCCAGTTCAACCTGCCCGATCTCGGCGATGACAACGATACCGATGCCGATGCGGATGCCCTGAAACTTGGCCCCAAGGCGGAATATGTTTACAAAATAAAACTCGAACTCCCCGCCAAGTACACCGCGCGCGCTCCGTTGCCCTTTTCCTTGAAGCGCGATTACGCCGAGTACCTAGGCTACCTACAAAGTCGAGGGCACCCTTTTCACCGCCAGCCGGACCCTGATTCTGCATCAGGACGACATCCCCGCCCAGCGCGTCACCGACTACGAAGCTTTTCGCCGCGCCGTCGGTTCTGACCTCGGACAATTTCTTTCCGTCGAAAATACCGTCGCCGGCGCGCCCACCGCTCCTGCCGACATGAAAGCCGATGATCTCGTCGAAAGCGGTCGCACCGCCATCGCCAACAACAATCTGCCCATGGCGGTTCAACTCCTCAAGCGCGCCACCGAAGTGGACGCTAAAAATAAATACGCGTGGTATGCCCTCGCTCTGGCCTACATGGGCATGCGCCAGAACGATGACGCCATCGTCGCTCTGAAGAAGCAGATTGAAATTAATCCGTACGACGAATATGCCTACAACGCTCTCGGACGTGCCTACTGGCAGGAGCGCAAATATGACGACGCCGTCACCGCCTTCAACAAGCAGATCGAAATCAATCCGCTCGACAAGTTCGCTCATGCCGGACTCGGCTCCATGTACTCCGAATGGCACAAGTACGATCTCGCTGCCGCCGAGTTGGAGAAAGCCACATCTTTAACTCCGGATAATCCCGAACTACAGGTCACTCTCGGCGATGCATACCTGAATCTCGGCCAGGACGACAAAGCCCTCGCCACCTTTGATCACGCAGTCGAACTCTCGGCCACGCCCCTGGTATGGAACAACATCGCCTACCAGTTGTCCCTGAAAAAATCTCATCTGGATCGCGCCCAGCAATATGCGGAGTCCGCCGTCTCCGCCACCACTGCCGCGCTTCGCAATTTGTCTCTCGACCGTCTCACGCAGCAGGAGTTGCCTCTTGTACCTTCGCTCGTTGCTTATTGGGACACGCTCGGGTGGGTTTACTTCACCGAAGGCAACTTTGACAAAGCCGAAAAATATGTCGCCGCTGCATGGGGACTCGGCCAGCACGGCGAAGTCGGCGACCATCTCGGCCAGATTTACGAGAAGCAAGGAAAGAAAGACCGCGCCTTGCAAGCTTATCAACTGTCGCTGACCGGACTGCGTCCCAGCCCGGAAACGCAGGACCGCATCGATGCGCTAGTTAAGGCTGACTCAAAGCTCAGCGGGGCCGCGCAAAAGAATGACAAAGATAAATCCAGCCTGCAATCCCTGCGCACCATCGACATGGGCAAAGCTAAAGAAACCGGCAGCGCCGATTTTTTCGTGTTGCTCAGCGGTGGTGCCGGCGCTCCCGCCAAGGCTGACGCAGTCAGATTTGTCAGCGGTGATGAGAAGTTGAAAATCTTCAGCGACGCTCTCCGCACCGCCGAATACCATCTAACCTTCCCCGACGACGCGCCCCTAAAGATTCTTCGCCGCGGAACTCTCTCATGCTCCACCACAACCGGCAACTGCACATTCGTCCTGATGCTCCCCGACGACGTAAGAACCGTCGACTAGAGCCCGAACAGTTGTTCTGCCGTTGTGTTTATGTTGAGACAGCCGCCCGCGGCCGTCCGCGTCGCGCCGCCCTCTGACGCGATGAGCGCCGCGCGAGGAACCTGCTTCTTCCTGACGCCGCCACACGCCCAATGCAGCTCAGAACAGACCCCGTTCTCAGCCCCAGTAATCCCTCCCACACTAACTTCCCCCCACTCAATCCTCAGAAAACGTGCTTAGCAGTATCCCCGCTGAAAACCAGTTCTGTTAACACGCGCTCGTTGGACGCATTCAGTCGATACACGGTAGCGGTGCTGGATGCCTTCTCGCTTAGCGGCACAAGCTTGCAAGCTACGGTAACTCCCGGGACGTTACTGTGCATTCGCTTAAAGATCATTAGGTGATCCTGTCCCTGCATGACGTGACGAACCTCGTAGTCCCCCGGAGGCAGCAAAATCGTTCCCACGCGGATAGGATCGTTAAAGGTAACGTGCCCAACCTCCGAAATCCCGAGATTAATTGGGGCAGCGCTAGTGATTAAAGTCAGGCCCAGCAGGCACAACAATAGAATTCCCAAAGCTTTCAATGATTGCATGTGTCCCTCCTAAATGGCGTCGCGGCCCTTAGAATGGGCCAAACTCCCAAAACTATAGACTAGGAGGGAAAGTCCCCGTCGCATAGGTCCGCCGTCACACGCCCTTGTGACCTTTACCGTCGCATGACACTTCCTATCGATGAAATCAGCGCATTGGTCTCTTAATCCTGCACCGTGTAAACCAGCACTTCGGCCTCATGGCTCCCTCGGGCCGGCACCGCAACGTAAAAGCGGTCGAAGCCTTTTCTGCCTTTTCCGTAATATCCAGCCGTGCGTGCCCCCAAACCAGATGGAATCTTAGCCAGCAATCTATAGTGATCCGGGTCTTCCTGCTGAAAGACACTCACGAAGCCCTCTCCACCGGAGACATAAACTCGCTTGCGTGCGGAATCGTAATAAAGGTCATCGGAGTCTTGCACCGACGGCAATGCCGCTACGAGCCGTCCCGAGGCCGTGTCGAATACAGCCAGTTGAGACGGCGCTCTTGTCGCAACGAACAGGCGGCTATCCGGCTCGTCCAAAGCCATTGGGAAATTGCTTTCAAACGCGATCGGCCACCGAGTAATCGAGTGCGTGCTGCGATTCACGACAGCGATCTGCTTCAAGTCCGGCAAATTGACGTAAAGGTTTGGGCCCGACCTGGATAATTCAAACGCCTCTGGGTGCGCCCCTAGTTTAAATTCCTCTCGAAGTCGCTTATTGGTCACCACATCTACTATTCCAATCGCGCCATCTTTCCCACCTCCATAGCCGACATACAGACGTTTCTCCGTGGCATCATAACGAAGGTTGTCCACGTCATCTCCGAACTCAATCGACGTGACCAACTCAAAAGACGTTCCATCGTAGACATACAACTTCCCCTCGTCGCTACCCAAGAAAATCTGATTAGTCTCCGGTGAATACGCCACTCCCTGCGGCGTGGGTACATCACGAATGGCATGTTGCACGGTCTGAGCGCCGATTCCTATCACCTCTTCTGTATTGTTTCCGAGCGCCGAAATCAGAAGCCGGTTATGCGTGGAATCAAGCGGAAAATGATCAATGCGCCCCTTCACTCCCGGCAAAGGAATCGCCGCAGTCAAAACCAGTGGCGCTTCCTTTGGGGGACGATCATCATTTTGCGCGACCATTGCGACAGTCGCCAGCAAGACCGCCAGTAGACTTGTGGCCAAGCGTCTTCGCAAATCAATCCTCCCGATCACGGCGGCTTAAGTCCAAGCTCAGTGATTGTAAACAGGACGAGTTGCCGGTGCCCCTATTCGCACATAGCAGGCTCTTGAGTGATGTCGGGATGTTTCGACAACTAACCTGTTTCGCCGCCCACCAACCCAGTGCCTCCATTGACTCGCACGTCTCCGGCCAGTAAGATTTCCGCCGATGATCGGTCAGACCATCTCTCACTACAGAATCGTGGAGAAACTCGGCGGCGGCGGGATGGGCGTCGTCTACAAGGCGGAAGACCTCACGCTGCATCGTTTCGTAGCGCTGAAGTTTCTTCCCGATGAACTGGCCAGAGATCCCCAAACCTTGGCCCGCTTCCAGCGTGAAGCACAGGCAGCCTCCGCCCTCAACCATCCCAACATCTGCACCATCTACGAAATCGCCCAGCACGATGGACAGTCTTTCATCGCCATGGAGTTTCTGGACGGCCTCACCCTGAAGCACCGCATTGCCGGCCGTCCCCTTGAAACCGAGCTGATTCTGTCGCTGGCCATCGAGATTGCCGATGCGCTGGATGCTGCCCACGCCGAGGGCATCCTTCACCGCGACATCAAGCCCGCGAACATCTTTGTTACCAAGCGAAGCCACGCCAAGGTGCTCGATTTCGGCCTGGCCAAAGTCATGACGGACGCGCGTGATCAGAGTGAAGACACGCGAACCGAAATCCCGGGAGCGCATCTGACCAGCCCGGGTTCAACGCTCGGCACCGTTGCCTACATGTCCCCGGAGCAGGCTCGCGCGAAAGATCTGGATGCCCGCAGCGACCTGTTCTCCTTTGGAGCCGTCCTCTACGAGATGGCAACCGGGCAACTGCCTTTCCGCGGCGAAAGTCCTGCGCTCATCTTCCGCGAAATTCTGGATCATGATCCCGTTCCCGCAATTCGGCTGAATCCGAACCTACCAACCAAGCTGGAAGACATCATCAACCGGGCGCTCGAGAAAGATCGCAATCTTCGCTATCAGAGCGCGGCTGAAATGCGCTCCGAACTGATGCGGCTGAAGCGTGATACCGAAACCGGACGCCCCACCGCTGCTGCGTCCGGGACAGTTCCCATCGTGCGAGACAGCGGCGCCCTCGCAGTCCAGACGTCCGGCTCCGGTTCTGTGCCTGCACATTACTTCATCTCCGTCATCGAGTGCAGTGAAGGCCGCCGAAACTCCCGGTGCGGGCAGAAAACTCTGGAAGGTTCTGGTTCCCTCTGCGTTGGTGCTGGTCGCGCTTGCCGTGGCGGGATTGTTCTACTTCCGCTCGCGCCAGACCGCACATCCTCTCACCGAAAAAGACACCATCGTTCTCGCTGACTTCGCCAACAGCACCGGCGATGCGGTGTTTGACGATGCCCTCAAACAGGCGCTGGCCGTTGATCTTGGACAATCGCCATTCATTAATGTTCTGTCCGACCGCCGGCTCGTTGAAACTCTTCGGCTCATGGGCCGCACTCCCAGCGAGCGAGTAACCCGCGAGGTAGCGCAGGAAATATGTCTGCGCACAGGAAGCAAGGCCTTACTCTTGGGCTCGATTTCAAGTCTGGGCACTCAATATCTCGTCGGGCTCGAAGCCGTAAACTGCGGCAATGGAGACACCCTGGCCAAAGAAGAAGCCGCAGCCTCGAGCAAGGAAGATGTCGTTAAGGCATTAAGTAATGTGACTTCGACCTTGCGCACCAAGCTGGGTGAGTCTTTGGCCTCGGTGCAGAAATTCGATGTCCCCATCGAGGCGACCACTCCCTCGCTTGAAGCCCTGAAAACTTTCAGCATGGGGGTTACAACACAGGGCCAAAAAGGAGATGCGGAAGCGATTCCTTTCTTTAAGCGCGCCATCGAGATCGACCCGAGCTTCGCCATGGCCTATGCGCGCCTCGGAATCAGCTATGCCAACCTGGGTCAGCCCAGCGCGGCACTTGAGAATCTCGAGAAGGCCTACGCCCTGCGGGACAGGGTGAGTGCTCGCGAAAAACTCCACATCACCGCTGACTACGCCTACGCCACTGGCGAGTTGGAAAAAGAAGCGCAAACTTACGTGCTCTGGATCCAAAGCTATCCACGGGATGCAATTCCCCACATCAATCTCGGCGCCAACGCTGCTGCCCTTGGACAATACGAAAAGTCTCTCGCGGAGGGCCAAGAGGGTCTCCATCTGGAACCCAACAATGTCGCCGCTGTCGGCAATGTCACGCAGGACTACCTTGCCCTCAACCGCCTCCCCGATGCCAAGGCCACATGGGAGCAAGCGCGCGCTCGAGGTCTGGATGGCGTCGGTCTCCGGTTATGGGCCTATCTGTTGGCCTTCCTGCGAGGCGACTCCGCAGATATGGAACAACAGGTGGCGTGGGGCGCGGGCAAACCCGGCGCCGAAGATCCCATGCTTTCGGCACAGTCCGACACCGAGGCCTATTTCGGAAGGCTGACGAAAGCTCGGGACTTTTCCCGCCGTGCCGTGGATTCCGCCCTCCGCTCTGATTCGAAAGAAACCGCCGCTCTCTGGCAGGTCAACGCAGCTTTGCGCGAAGCCCAGTTCGGTAACTTCCCCCAGGCGAAACGCGATGTCGCAAGTGCCTTGGCCATGAGCCATGGCCGCGATGTTAAGGTCTTGGCCGCGCTCACTCTTGCCTTGTCGGGCGACAAGGCAGGAGCCACCGCTATGGTCCAGGAACTGGAAAAAAGCAATCCAGCCAACACTGTGATCAAAGTCTATTGGGCTCCAACGCTCCGTGCCGCGATCGAACTTGAAGGAGCGAATCCCAGCCAGGCCCTGGTATTTTTGGAAGCGGCTGCTCCCTACGAATTAGGCGAACCGCCGCCAACCTCGCCAGGAACTCTGTATCCCCCATATCTCCGCGGTCAGGCCCAACTGATGCTACGCAACGGGCCTGCCGCCGCGACGGAATTCCAGAAGTTGCTCGATCATCCCGGCATCGTAGTCAATTTTCCTCTCGGCTCGCTCGCCCGCCTCCAAATCGCCCGCGCCTATTCGCTCTCCGGCAACGCGGCGAAAGCCAAAACCGCCTATCAGGATTTCTTCACACTGTGGAAAGATGCCGACCCCGACATCCCGATCCTGAAGGAAGCAAAGACGGAATACTCAAAGTTGCAATAGCTCTCGATCTGAAGGTTTCCAAATCCAAACTCTGTCATTCCGAGCGCCCGTCCCTTGTCATTCGGAGCACCGAACCCTTGTCATTCCGAGCGCTGAACCCTTGTCATTCGGAGCACCGAACCCTTGTCATTCCGAGCGCTGAACCCTTGTCATTCCGAACGCCGAACCTTGTCATTCCGAGCGCCGAACCTTGTCATTCCGAGCGCCGCGCGAGGAACCTGCTTTCGTTGACGCCGCCACGCAGCCCGTCCTTCGAGACGCTACAGCCCACTGGACGAAGTGGGAGATTCTGCGCATCGCAACCCACTCCTCCCGCTCTACAGGTTCTCTTGAATGAAGCGGGGACTCAGATGAACGTCGACCTGTATGAGACTTGAATCACCAACCACCTTAAAACTGTGGATCTCGCCAGCCTTGATCACAAAAATGTCACCAGCCTTCCCCTCGAAGGTCTGGCCGCTGACCGTCCAAACCCCTCGCCCCTCACGGATGAACTGAATCTCGTCGTAGGGATGTCGGTGCGGACCCGGTCCCGAACCGGGCTTCCCGTGATATAGGAAAACCGAAACATTTGTGTCGCCCTGGTCCGCTCCCACAAATTCATGCGAACTGCCAACAAAAGGCAGGTTCTCTTGGCGCACGTGATACATCTTCGTCACCCTCCTGTCAGGGTTGGATGATGGTCGCAACCGGTTAGCTCCGGAGCCGCCCGCGTTTCTTGCAGCGGTATTGTCTCCGGCCGATCGCGACTGAAATCCACAGCCCCTCTGTGACATCCAACCTTGCACCTCCCGGAAATTCATTCCATGATTGCCAAGCAAAGGCAGCAGAGCGATCTCGCACGGTGGAAATGGAACCGGCTAGAAAATGCTCCTAACTCCTTTGCTGTCAAGATTTTGACCTCTAAGCTCTTTGCCATCAAGCTTTTGCAGACACTTTTTGCGAAACCCGCGCCCAGAAGGATTCTTCAGGTGGGCAGGGGAGGGGGGTACCCCGTATAGGACCCGTTGGCAGACCACGACGACAACAAACCAACACCGCACGCCAACGATTATTTCTAGGAGAGATTCACAGCCCGTTCGTAAGCCATCGCCAGCACCAGCACCTGATCCTCACGCCAATGTGGACCCGCGATCTGCAATCCGATCGGCAGACCGCTTTTAGTAAAGCCGCACGGCACCGAGATTGCCGGCAGTCCCCACACGTTAAACGGCCGGGTGTTGCGCAGCAAAGTTAGTTCGGCGGGGCGAAGCGCTGCCGGATCTTTTTTCAAGTCCTCAATTGCTGGTGCGGGGATCGGCATTGTAGGTGTAACCAGCAGATCCACTTCTGCGAAAAAGTCGTGAGCGCGACGACGTTCCCGATCCAGTTCCGCACGTTGCAAAATATATTCCGCCGCGGAAATATTTTTGCCACTCTGAATGCGACGCAGGGTTTCCGGCTGGTACAGTCCAGGCGTCTGCGCAACTCTGTCAGCGTGGTAAGCATAGGATTCGGCAGCCTGCACCGTGCGATCCGCGGACACTTCAAGAGGCATGTCGCGAACTTCCTCGACCAATGTTCCGATCACCGTCAACGCCTGATCCACAGCAGCTCGCACTTCGTCGTCAAGATCGTCATAAAAATATTTGCGCGGCACGCCGACGCGCAGCGTTTTCACCACGTCGCCAGAAAGGTAAACATAATCACTAGCCGGAACATTAACGCAACGAATGTCGAGCGGATCATAACCCGCAATTGCCTGCAGCACGATCGCCGCATCGCCAACAGTCGCGGCCAGCGGACCAACGTGGTCGAGCGACCACGAAAGTGGAATCACGCCTCGACCAGACACGCGCCCGTATGTCGGCTTGATGCCAACGCATCCGCAAAGCGCGGCCGGTTCGCGAATCGAACCCGCCGTGTCAGTGCCTATTGCCGCGTAACAGAGTCCTGCAGCTACCGCGGCTGCCGACCCGCCCGACGATCCTCCGGCGATATATTTTTCGTTTCGCGGATTGTGAACGTCGCCGAAGAAACTTACCAACGAACTTCCGCCATAGGCGAACTCGTGAAGATTATTTTTCCCAAGGATGACCGCACCTGCCCGTCGCAGTCGCCGCACCACTTCTGCATCTTCGGTCGGCACACGATGCTGGTAAACGGCGCTGGCCGCGGTTGTTCGGGTGCCTGCGGTGTCGATCAGATCTTTCAGCGCTATCGGAATCCCGTGCAGCGGACCGCGCCATTGGCCTCGCGCGATTTCAGTTTCCGCAGTATGAGCCTCTGTCATCGCGGATTCCGCCGTCACCGTAATAAACGCATTCAGCGCGGGGTTCACTTTTTCGATGCGATCGAGACAATCGCGCGTTAGTTCGAGCGGCGAAACTTCTTTTCGCCGAAGACGGGGAGCCAGTTCGGAAATCGTTTCCAGAGCTTTCATGAGGTCAAGGACGGCACTCATTGTAGACGACCAAAAAGTCAGCTCGAGGCCGGATGGGCCGAAATTGAAAATAGGCAACCCGCGAGCCAGGGCCTATAATCAAAAATCGTTCGCTCGGATCCGGAGGCAAGTATGGCGGAAATGACGATCGCGCCGGTCGCGACCCATGGATTTTTGATCGATGGTCGTTGGATGGACGAAGGCGACCCGGTCGATGTTCGATCGCCATTCGATGGCAGCATAGTGGGCCGCGTGATTCAGGCTCGACGCGAGCACGCCGAGGCCGCGATTGCCGCATCCGTCAAGGCTTTCGGAACCACGCGGAGGTTGCCGGCTTTCGAGCGCCAGCGCGTGCTGCGGCGCGTAGCGCAATCGATCGCCGAGCGCCGCGAAGAGTTTTCCCGCACCATTGTGCAAGAGGCGGGCAAGCCCATCAAGCTGGCTCGCACAGAGGTGGATCGCGCCATATTCATCTTCAATGTTGCCGCGGAAGAAACCACGCGCATTTATGGTGAATATCTTCCCTTGGATTGGCAGGAATTCACGGCCGGACGTTGGGGCATCCTAAAACGTTATCCCCTCGGCCCGATCGCCGGCATCACGCCGTTTAATTTTCCGCTCCACCTGGTCTCGCACAAAGTTGCTCCCGCGATTGCCGCAGGATGCTCGATGGTGTTGAAGCCCGCTCCGCAGACTCCCTTGTGCTCGCTGCTGCTTGCAGAGTGCATTCAGCAGGCGGGTTGGCCCGATGGCGGATTAAACGTATTACCGCTTTCGAATGAGGACGCCAGTCTTCTGGTTACCGACGAGCGCATCAAGCTGATCAGCTTTACGGGCAGCGTTCCTGTGGGGTGGGACATCAAACGCCGAGCCGGCAAAAAGAAAGTTGCACTGGAGCTTGGCGGCAATGCTGGAGCGATCGTGCACAGCGATGCCGATATCGCCTACGCTGCCGACCGCTGCGTAACAGGCGGATTCGGCTATGCCGGGCAAACCTGCATCTCGGTGCAGCGCATTCTCGTAGAACAATCGGTTTATGGAAAATTCACCGATCTGCTTGTTGAGGGCGTGAAGAAATTAAAGACCGGCGACCCCATGGAGGAATCGACCGATGTGGGTCCGCTGATTCGCGAGAGTGACGCCGTCCGCGTGACTAATTGGATTGAGGAAGCGGTACGCGCCGGCGCGCGTCTTTTGTGCGGAGGCGGCCGCAGCGGCTCAATCGTCAATCCAACCATCCTGACCGGTACGCAGCCCGACATGAAGGTGAATTGCCAGGAGATTTTCGGACCGGTCGTGACCGTCGAGCCGTATCAGAACTTCGACGAAGCCTTACGCCGGATTAACAATTCCAACTATGGTCTACAGGCAGGTTTGTTTACGCGGGATGTGAAGTTGCTGTTTCAGGCTTACGACGAATTGGAAGTGGGCGCTTTGATCGCGGGAGACATCCCTTCTTTCCGCATCGACCAGATGCCTTACGGAGGCATCAAAGATTCGGGCCTGGGACGCGAGGGATTGCGCTATGCGATTGAGGAAATGACTGAGCCCAAGTTGCTCGTAATGAACGTGCGCTGATCACCCCAGAGCTCAAAAGTTCAAAAACTCGATATGGTTTTTCACGAAGGCTCAACTGAGAATCTCGTGGAAGAAATTCCTTTGCAAAGGACGCGACAACATCGCCTGAAATATTTATAATCTCCAGTTCTCATAAAACGTCGCGAGAAAATGCAGTGGGTATTTTCTTTAGCGCCTCAACCATCACGCTTCCATAAATTCACGATTCTGCAGAGTTTGGGCATTCGGTAGATACGTAAGTAAGCATGTCGCAGATCTTTCATCGCAGCGCGAACACCTTGTCCCGAGCCACGATTTTTGGCGCGGTGTTCGTTGTCGCCCTGTTGGGCTGGGTAGCCTATGAGGTGCAAGGTTCGCCCTATGTTACCTATGCGGGCGTGCGCAAGCCGCAGCCGGTACCCTTCAGCCATCAGCACCACGTTGCCGGGCTGGGCATTGATTGCCGCTACTGTCACACCTCGGTAGAAACATCGAGTTTCGCCGGGATCCCGCCTACCAAAACATGCATGAACTGCCATTCGCAGATATGGACGAACGCCCAACTGCTGGAGCCGGTGCGAGCCAGCTATCGTTCAGGGCAGTCGCTGCAGTGGACGCGGGTGAACCAGCTTCCCGACTTTGTTTTTTTTAATCACAGCATTCACGTCACCAAGGGTGTGGGCTGCAACACCTGCCACGGTCCAGTCGACCAGATGCCGCTGATGTATCAGCAGGAATCGTTGCAGATGGAGTGGTGCCTGGGGTGCCATCGCGCGCCGCAGAATAATCTTCGCCCGCGGGATCAGGTCTTCAATATGCGTTACCAGCCGCCCACGAGCGCGCATCCGGTTGTGGTGGATGGCCAAAGTTATACAGATCAGGTCGAACTGGGGACGGCGCTGGTGAAAAAATACAACGTGCGAAGCGTGGGCGACATCACGAGTTGCAACACATGTCACAGGTGACGCTCTTCCGGCTGCAACACGCACAGGTCGGGTGAAGCGCGCGGTACGCGGTTTTCAAAAGATGAGTGAGAGAAACAATTCGGAACTGGTTCAGATCAAGAAACGCGAGGACGTTTGTCCCGGCAAGAAGCTGGACTTGCATTCCGTGCGTGAGCGTATCGACGCGGCGATTGCGCATGATGCCGCTGAAAAGACCGGTCCGGAATACTGGCGGAGCCTAGAAGAACTTGCGGGCACTGCCGCATTCCAAGAAGCATTGCATCGCGAGTTTCCCAAGGGCGCATCGGAGTGGGTTGATGCAGTCTCGCGGCGCGGATTCCTGAAAGTCATGGGCGCGTCCATGGCGCTGGCCGGCATGACCGGCTGCGTAAAGCTTCCGCAAGAACCGATCGTGCCCTACGTCCGCCAGCCTGAAGAGGTGATTCCCGGGCGGCCTATGTTTTACGCCACCGCAATGACGCTGGGAGGTTACGCGAACCCGCTACTGGTGGAGAGCCATCTAGGGCGCCCGACCAAAATTGA
This sequence comes from uncultured Acidobacteriaceae bacterium, assembly GCA_963846215.1. Lineage (GTDB taxonomy): Bacteria > Acidobacteriota > Terriglobia > Terriglobales > Acidobacteriaceae > Sulfotelmatobacter. The sequence goes on from CAWJVC010000009.1 coordinate 177,770, forward strand.
AGGCAACGACCGGCATCCCGCCAGCCTGGGCGGAACGGATATTTTTGCGCAGGCATCGCTGCTTGGGATGTACGATCCCGATCGCTCGCAAAGCGTTGTTTCGTTGGGCGACCAGAGGTCGTGGCAGTCGTTCGTTACCGCGATTCGCGGGCCGCTTAGCGCGCAGAAGGCTTTGAAGGGTGCGGGGATTCGTATTCTCACCCCGACGATTTCATCGCCGACTCTGGCTGATCAACTGAAAAACTTCCTGCAAATCTACCCGCAGGCCAAATGGCATGTCTACGAGCCGGTCAATCGTGACAATGTGCTCGAAGGCGCCAAGATGGCCTTCGGCCAACCGGTTGAGACAATCTACGATTTCGAGAAGGCTGATGTCATTGTTTCCCTAGACGCAGACTTTCTGTATGCGGGATTTCCCGGGAATGTCCGCTACATCCGCGACTTCGCCAAGCGCCGCAATCCCGACGGCAACATGAACCGGCTATACGTGGTGGAGAGCACGCCGACTACGACAGGGGCGAAGGCGGATCATCGAATACCAGTGCGCGCTGCGCATGTGGAATGGTTTGCGAGATCGCTGGGATCGGGTCTGGGGTTGAAGGTCGGCGTACCGAAAGTCGAGCCGGAACACGCAAATTTCGCCACTGCCGTAGCCGAAGAACTCAAGAATCATAGAGGTTCCAGCCTTGTTATCGCCGGGGATCATCAGCCTCGATCCGTGCATAATTTGGCACACTCAATAAACCAAAGTTTAGGCAATGTCGGAAAGACAGTTTTCTATACCGATCCAGTAGACGCAAATCCAGTCAATCAGACTGAATCGCTGAAAGATCTCGTCGCCGACATGAATGGCGGCAAGGTTGACTTGCTTGTCATTCTAGGCGGCAATCCTGCCTACGATGCCCCGATCGATCTTGACTTCGCCAGTGTTTTGAAGAGCAATAAAGTTCCGCTCCGGGTGCATCTTGGTCTTTATCAGAACGAAACCGCCGAGCTTTGCCAGTGGCACATCGATCAGACGCATGAACTCGAAGCATGGGGAGATGCTCGCGCATACGATGGCACGGTCAGCATTATTCAGCCGCTGATCGCTCCGCTCTATCAAGGAAAGAGCGCTGTTGAACTTGTCGCGATGCTCTCTGGTCAGTCTGACGTAACGGGCTATGATCTGGTCCGCTCCTACTGGCAGAAGCAGCATCCTGGCGCAGACTTCGAAGCGTTCTGGCGTAAGTCGCTGCACGATGGTTGGATCGAGGGAACAGCTTTCCAGTCCAAGCAAGTAACCGCGAAGGCAGCTAATGAGGAAGACTCGCTATACACGCTGACTGAAAGTGCCGTCGAGCTGAACATCCGCCGCGATCCCAATATTCACGACGGACAATTTTCTAACAACGGCTGGCTGCAGGAACTTCCCAAGCCGATGACGAAGCTCACGTGGGACAACGCCATCCTCATTGGGCCAAAGATGGCGGATCGCCTGCAGATCAAAGTGGAAGATGTGGTCGAACTGGAGTGGAACGGCCGCAAAATCAAAGGACCCATATGGGTGCAAGCGGGGCATCCGGATAATTCGGTCAGCGTATTTCTAGGCTACGGCCGCCCGCGCGCGGGCCGTGTGGGCAGCGAAATCGGTTACAACGCGTATGCGCTGCGTACCTCGGACGCGCCATGGCTCGCATCCGGAGTGCAAATCCGCAAGACGGGCGCCACGTATAAACTCGCTTCCACGCAGGGCTATCAAACCATGGACACGCCGAACGGCGACACGCGTCCGCTGGTTCGCGAGACTTCACTTGAGGAGTACCGCAAGAATCCCGATTTCGCGCACGAGGAAGAAGCCGAGCCCGGGCCGGGTCTCACACTCTACAAGCCGTATCCCTACAAAGAAGAGGCCTACGCATGGGGCATGGCCATCGATCTGAACGCCTGCGTGGGCTGCAACAACTGCATGGTTGCGTGCCAGGCGGAAAACAATATTGCGGTCGTGGGCAAAGAGCAATGCGTAATCGGCCGTCACATGCACTGGATTCGCGTTGACGCGTATTACCAGGGCGATCGCGACAATCCGAAGGCGTATTTCCAGCCTGTACCGTGCATGCAATGCGAGGACGCGCCGTGTGAAGTGGTTTGTCCGGTGGGCGCGACCAACCACTCGAGCGAAGGCCTGAACGACATGGTCTACAACCGCTGCGTGGGCACGCGCTATTGCTCAAACAACTGTCCTTATAAAGTTCGGCGATTCAACTTCCTGTTGTTCCAGGATTGGGAGACGCCGCAATACAAGTTGATGCGCAATCCTGACGTCAGCGTGCGCAGCCGCGGCGTGATGGAGAAGTGCACGTACTGCGTGCAGCGCATCAATGAACACAAGATCGATGCCGAGACGGCTTCGGTGCGCGAAGGAAAAGAAATCAAGGTGACCGATAACGAATTGCAGACCGCTTGCCAGCAGTCGTGTCCTGCGGGCGCAATTATTTTTGGAAACCTTAACGATCCGGACAGCAAGGTTTCAAAGTTGAAGGCGCAGTCGCGCAACTACAGTTTGCTGGGCGAACTGAATACGCGACCGCGAACGACTTATCTGGCGGAAGTGAGCAATCCGAATCCGGAGTTGAAGGGGTAAAGAAGGCTTCCGGCTTCCACAATTCGGCTTCGGGAAGCCAGGCAGCGGAAGCCGGAAGCCGAAGAAGAGTTATTAGAGCTAAAAGTACCAACACAGCATGGACGAGCAATACAAGATGACGGTTGACGCGCAGCGAGCTCCGGTAATTGAGCCGGGCCATACCTTCGGCACCGTCACGGAAAAAATCAGCGCCATCGTGCTGACCAGGCCCGCGTCGAACGGCTGGTTCCTGGGATTCGGCGTGGCGTTCATGCTCACCATGATGATGCTGTTTGCCATTGGATATTTGTTTCTCAAGGGCATCGGCATATGGGGCGTCACGATCCCGATCGGTTGGGGCTTCGCTATCGTCAACTTTGTATGGTGGATCGGAATCGGGCACGCCGGCACGTTGATCTCTGCCATCCTTCTTTTATTGCGGCAGTCGTGGCGCAATTCCATTAATCGTTTCGCGGAAGCGATGACGCTTTTTGCGGTGGCTTGCGCGGGAATTTTTCCTGCGATCCATGTGGGCCGCCCGTGGCTGGCATACTGGCTCTTTCCTTATCCGAATACGATGCGGGTGTGGCCGCAATTTCGGAGCCCGCTCATGTGGGACGTTTTCGCGGTCTCGACCTACGCGACGATTTCGGCGCTCTTCTGGTTTATTGGTCTCGTCCCCGATCTGGCGACGCTGCGGGACCGTGCTACCCATCCCGCCGCGCGCATCATCTATGGAGCGCTTTCACTGGGCTGGCGAGGATCGGCGCGGCACTGGCATCGCTATGAAACGGCCTACCTGCTGCTTGCCGGGCTAGCCACCCCACTGGTGCTGTCGGTCCACACCGTCGTGAGCTTCGACTTCGCGGTTGGCATCGTTCCGGGATGGCATACGACGATCTTCCCGCCTTACTTTGTTGCCGGCGCAATTTATTCCGGCTTCGCGATGGTCTTGATGCTGGCCATCCCGATTCGAAAGATTTACGGCCTCGAAGATTTCATCACCGAACGCCATCTGCAGAATTCGGCGAAGGTCATGCTGGCGACTGGATTGATTGTGGCTTACGGTTACGGCGTGGAAGCGTTCATGGGCTGGTACAGCGGGGATCGCTATGATGCGTTCACCCTCTGGAACCGGCTGCACGGGCCTTACGCCATTGCTTACTGGTCGCTACTGAGTTGCAATATTTTCATTCCGCAACTTCTCTGGATCCGGAAATTCCGCACGAATCCAATCGCACTATTTTTTGTTTCGTTTGTCGTTCTGGTGGGCATGTGGCTGGAGCGATTCATCATCGTCGTGGTCAGTCTGCATCGCGACTTCCTGACGTCGTCGTGGGGAATGTACTATCCGACGCGCTGGGACTGGATGACTTACATCGGGACGATCGGCATGTTCCTGGCCGCGATGTTCCTGTTCCTGAGGCTGCTGCCTGCGATTTCAATTTTTGAAATGCGCACCCTCCTGCCGGAAGCGGAGGTGAAAGCGGAATGAAGCGCGATCCCATTTACGGCATGATGGCGGAATTCGATTCCGCGCAGGCGCTGGTTGACGCGGCTAAACGGACGCACGAAGCCGGCTATCAAAAGATAGACGCTTATAGTCCGTTTCCCATCGAAGGATTGGCCGAGGAGATTGGCTTCCATCACGATGAAGTTCCGCTCGTCGTGTTGATCGGCGGCATCATTGGCGGACTGACCGGCTACCTGATGCAGTATTGGATGTCGGCGGTCGACTATCCGCTAAACATTGGAGGCAAGCCTCCTCATTCGTGGCCTGCGTTCATCATCATTACGTTCGAGATGACGATTCTTTTTGCCGGCATCTCGGCGGTGTTCGGCATGCTTGCGCTGAACGGCTTGCCCATGCCGTATCATCCCGCGTTCAATGTGCCGCGTTTTGCACTGGCGTCGAAGGATCGCTTTTTTCTGATCGTGTTCTCTTCCGATCCTAAGTACGACCCCGCCACGATGCGCAATTTCATGGAGGCTTTGTCGCCGCGGTCGATCTCGGAGGTGCCCAGCTAGAAATGCTGTGCCTTCGCCAAATTTCGTTGATCGCTGCGCTGGGCGCGATTGGTTTGCTTTCCGGTTGCCGTCTCGATATGCACGTGCAGCCGCGAATCAATCCGCTGGCCAAGAGTGATTTTTTCCCCGACCAGCGTGGAGCGCGTCCACTGGTGGAAGGTACGGTGGCTCGCGGCCAGTTGCACGAGGATTCGTATTTTTACACTGGGAAAGTTGGCAACAATCCTGGTGATTACATGCCTTTTCCCGTGACTAAAGAGGTTTTGGACCGCGGGCGGGAGCGTTACAACATCTATTGCTCTCCATGTCACTCACCGCTCGGCGATGGCAATGGGTTTATTCCTTCCCGCGGATTTCCGCGCAAGCCACCGTCATATCACACCGCGCGCCTGCAGAAAGCGCCCTTGGGATATTTTTACGACGTGATCAGCAACGGCTTCGGTATCATGCCCGACTACTCTTCGCAGATTGCACCGCAGGATCGCTGGAATATTGTCGCTTACGTGCGCGCGCTTCAGCTCAGCCAGAATGCAACCAAGGCAGATGTTCCAGCCGGACAGAATGTTCCGTCAGAGGCTCCGCGGTTTCGCGGCGAACCGGGATCGGGAGCGACTCTTCCAATCCTTGCGCCTGAAACATCTTCCAAGTCAGAGGAACCGAAATGAGCGCCGCGACGAATATCCATCTCGATTTGTCGGCGCCGCCGATCATTAAGAAAAATGTCCCAGCGTTCGCTGGTCATCGGTATCGTGTTCGCGCTGATCTCCGGTCGTGCTGGCATTCATTCGTCCCGACGAGTTTTATCGAGCCTACCTGCTCGGATTCATGTGCTGGCTGGGACTGGCGCTGGGTTCGATGGCGATTGTGATGATCCGCCACCTCACGGGCGGGGGATGGGGAACGGTGATTCGCCGCATCCTGGGTGCGGCCATGCGCACGCTGCCGTTGCTGGCGATCCTCTTCATTCCGATGATTATTGCGGTTTGGCAGCGCCGCATTTATCCATGGGCGATGCCGCTTGAAGCGGTGCAGGATCCGCACATCCGCGAGCATCTGGAAAAGCACGCGTTCATCAAAGAGAGTTATCTGAATTTTTCCGGCTTCTTCATTCGTGCTGTGATCTATCTCGCGATCTGGAATGTACTTTCGTTTCTGCTTTCGAAGTGGTCGAAGCAGACGGATCATGCGGGCGCGCCGGACAATTCCGGACGCTTCAAAGCAGTCGCCGGGCCGGGCCTCATTCTTTATGGATTCACGATCACTTTTGCCGCCATCGATTGGATCATGTCGCTTGATCCCACTTGGATCTCCACCATTTTTGGCCTGATTATTCTGATTGGCGAAGTGCTCTCGGCGATGTGTTTCGCGGTGGTGGTCGAGCGCATTCTGTTCAACTACAAGCCGATGTCCGAGATGTTGAAGCCGGACTTCGTTCACGATCACGGGAAGTGGATGCTCGCCTTCATCATGGTCTGGGCTTATTTCTCGTTCTCACAATGGCTGATCATCTGGGCAGGCAACTTGCCTTCCGAAATTACTTTCTATCTGAGAAGAATCAATAACGGATGGGGCGCCGTGGCTTTATCGCTGGTGCTGTTCCATTTTGCGGTGCCGTTCGCGATTTTGCTATCACGCCAGTTCAAGCGAAACATTCGTAAGCTGGTGTGGGTTGCGGTGCTGCTGATGGTCATGCGGTATGTGGATCTTTTCTGGATCATCGAACCGAATTTTTCGGTGACGTTCGCCGTATCCATCGCGGACATCGTTGTACCCATTGCCATTGGCGGAATTTGGCTCTGGTATTTCTTCCGGAATCTGGCGGCGCTGCCGCTTCTGCCCGCCTATGACCCGGATGCGCACGAGGTTCTGGAACCGGCACATCACTGATGTGCATTCGTAAGAATGAATGACAAGCCGATGAGAGATAAGAATTTAAAAAACGGTCCGCAGGCAGCACCCGAGGCCTACGAACATCAGGACCTGAGGCCCGCCGGCATTCTTTATTTTTTGCTGACGCTGGGGCTGGTGGTCGTGATCGCTCTCGTCGGGCTGCGGGGGCTGTATAGCTTCCTCGATACGGCAGGCGAGAGCCTCGCAGCCGCCGGTGAGTCCGCTGATCACCAACATTCCAGAAGATACGCGGCATGTCGCTCCGGGATATCCGCAGACGGCGTTTCCCAGTCCGAAGCTGGAAGAAGACGAACGCGGTCAGCTGAACAGCATCCGGAGAGGAAGACGAAACGCTTTACAGCTACGGATGGGTCGACGAAAAAGCCGGAACGGTCCGCATTCCGATCGACCGCGCCATGGATTTATTGGTCCAGCGAGGGCTGCCGGTTCGATCTCAAGGAACTGCTGAACAGAATTCAGCGGGCTACAAGCTGCGCCGAAGTAAGGCTGAAGCGGCAGTCAAGAAGGGTGAAAAGAAGTGAGCTGTACGAATGTAAGATCGATTTTCGCCGCGCGCGTTTGCTTATCGCTCGTGATGCTGGCGGTCCCTGCATGCGGGCCAGATGAACAATGGCGTGATGTCTCCGCCTGCGAACACGCGACCGCCGCGCCTGGAGAATGTTGGCATCGAGCAACATCTGAATGCGCAAGTCCCTCCGGATTTGGTTTTTCGCGATGATACGGGTAAGACCGTCAAGTTAGGCGATTATTTCGGGCGCAAGCCACTTATCCTTAATCTGGTTTATTACAACTGCACCATGCTGTGCGGCGAGGCTCTGGCCGGACTCGCCAGCGCCATGAAACTGGTGAAGTTCGATCGTGGGGAACGAATTCGATGTCGTCACCGTGAGCTTCGATCCGCGAGAAACGCCAGAGATGGCGGCAGAGAAGAAGATCGATTACGTAAAACGATATGGCCGTGCCAATGCAGCGTCAGGCTGGCATTTCTTACCGGACAGCCGGACTCGATCGACGCACTCACCAAGGCCGTCGGCTTTCAGTATCAGTACGATCCCAAGAGCAAGCAGTACGCCCATGCCACCGCCATCATGGTGCTGACGCCGCAAGGCCGCATTTCGCGCTACTTCTATGGTGTGGATTTTCCTCCGAAAGACTTGCGCATGGGCCTGGTCGAAGCATCGCAAGGCAAGATCGGCAATGCCGTGGATGCCGTGCTGCTCTATTGCTATCACTACGATCCCGAGACCGGGAAGTATGGCGCGATGGTTTCTAACATCCTGCGCCTGGCGGCGGGTGCGACCATCCTGCTGATCGGCGGTTTGATTTTTATTTTATGGAGGCTCGATCGCTCGGTGGTCAGGAAGGCAGCCGTGAAGGCTGCGGCGAAGACACGGTATGCTCAATAATTTTCCATTATGGCCGGACCAAGCCTCCACGATGGCGGGCCACGTGGATGCGCTTTATATATTCCTGCTGATTGTTACCGGGATGATGGCTTTACTGGTCTTCGTCCTGATCATCTTTTTCGCAGCGAAGTTCCGTCATCGTCCAGGTGTTCGCGCCGAACAGGTCGAGGGCTCGTTGGCTCTGGAAATTACCTGGAGCGTGATTCCATTGCTGGTTTTCATGGTGATCTTCGTATGGGGTGCTGTCGTTTACTTTAAAGAGCGCACGCCTCCTACCGACGCCACCGAAGTCTACGTCGTGGCCAAGCAATGGATGTGGAAGGTGGAACACGCCGAAGGTCAGCGTGAAATCAATGAACTGCACGTTCCCGTGGGGCGCGATGTAAAACTGATCATGACCTCGCAGGACGTGATTCATAGCTTCTATATTCCGGCTTTTCGCATCAAGCAAGATGTGCTGCCGGGACGTTATACCGTGGAATGGTTTCGTGCCACTAAGCCTGGCGTCTATCATTTATTCTGCGCGGAATATTGCGGCACCCAGCACTCGGGCATGGTGGGGTCGATTATCGTTCAGGAGCCAGCACAATACGAAGCGTGGATGAATGGCGGTTCCACCGGTCCCCTTTCCGCGACCGGAGAGAAGATTTTTGCCGAACTCGGCTGCGCGACTTGTCATCGGGCCGATACGCAAGGACGCGGGCCGAATCTGCAGGGCGTGTTTGGTCAAGCCGGTCCAGCTTGAAGATGGACGGACCGTGACCGCGGACGAAAACTATCTTCGGGAATGTATTCTCGATCCGGGAGCGAAGCGCGTAAAGGGTTTCCAACCGATCATGCCCACGTTTCAAGGGCTGGTCAGTGAAGAACAGGTCAACGCTTTGGTCGCTTATATCAAATCGATTTCCGTCAACAAGCCCGTTGGGGGAGCGAAGACGAACGCAAGTCTGGCCGAGCCTACGCTGAATCAGGCAAAAGTTCAGCCGGTTGAAACCGCGCCAGCGCAACCGAAAGTGCAGCCAAACAGAAGCCAGGTGCAATGAGTATGGCAACTACCCCTGTCATCCAACCCGTCGAACGCGAAAACTATTTGAATAAGGAGTACGGAGTCTGGTCGTGGCTGCTAACCACCGACCACAAACGAATTGCGCTGCTGTATCTCCTTTCCATCACGTTCTTCTTTTTCATTGGTGGTTTTTTCGCGTTGCTCATTCGCCTCGAGTTGCTAACACCCGCGGGGGACCTGGTACAGGCCGACAGCTACAACAAAATCTTCACCATGCATGGCATGGTCATGGTTTTCTTTTTTCTGATTCCTTCCATCCCCGCGGTGCTGGGGAACTTTCTCGTGCCCCTGATGATTGGGGCGAAGGATCTGGCGTTTCCTCGAATTAACTTATTGAGTTGGTATTTGTACATCATCGGCGGCGTAATGATGATGCACTGCATGTTGACTGGCGGCGTGGACACCGGCTGGACATTCTACGCACCGTTCAGCACCAACTTCACCAACACTAAGATTGTGGAGGCCGGGCTCGCGATCTTCATCGCCGGATTCTCTTCGATCCTTACCGGCCTGAATTTCGTCGTTACCATTCACCGGATGCGCGCACCGGGCATGACGTGGTCGCGCCTGCCGTTGTTCATTTGGGCGCACTATGCCACCAGCATCATTCAGTTGCTGGGCACGCCAGTCGTGGCTGTCACCATCGTATTGGTCGCGGCGGAACGCGCACTGCACCTGGGCATCTTTGATCCCAAGCTTGGCGGCGACCCGCTGCTATTCCAGCATCTGTTCTGGTTCTATTCTCATCCGGCGGTTTACATCATGATTCTCCCGTCGATGGGTGTGGTCACTGAGATCATCGCGTGCTTCTCGCGAAAACGTATTTTCGGCTACAGCTTTGTCGCGTTTTCTTCCATCGCGATCGCCGTCTTCGGCTTCCTGGTGTGGGCTCATCACATGTTTGTGGCGGGAATCTCCGTCTACTCGGCGCTGGTATTTTCGTTTCTGAGTTACGCTGTAGCGTTGCCCTCCGCCATCAAAGTTTTCAACTGGACGGCGACGTTGTATAAGGGCTCGATCCACTACGATGCGCCGATGCTTTACGCCTTCGGATTCCTTGGACTCTTTACCATTGGCGGACTCACCGGATTATTTCTGTCAGCTCTCGGGATCAACGTGCACGTCACCGACACATATTTCGTCGTAGCCCACTTCCACTACATCATGGTCGGAGGCGCGGTGATGGGGTACCTGGGAGGAATTCATTTCTGGTGGCCGAAGATTTCCGGGCGGCTCTATCCGGAAGGGTGGGCGCGCCTGGCAGCGCTGATCGTGTTCATCGGCTTTAACCTGACATTCTTTCCGCAATTTCTTCTGGGTTACATGGGCATGCCGCGGCGCTACTACGATTACAGTCACATGCCGGAATTTCAGGTGTTGAATGTGATGTCCACCGCGGGAGCGACCATTCTCGGCGTCGGCTATCTGTTGCCGATGGTTTATTTGTTGTGGTCCATGCGCTACGGCAAGCCCGCTTCGGATAATCCATGGAACGCCGCAGGACTCGAATGGATGACTTCTTCACCGCCGACCACCTTTAACTTTGACGAAGAACCAGTCGTCACCTGGGAGGCTTACAACTACGACGAGTTGGATGCGCCTCACAAGGAGGTTCCGGTTGCACGATAGCTCCACCACGGCAGTTCACAATCGCCACGGAGAGGCGCACGCGGCGCATAATCCCGCCTTGCTGCATCATTTTGCGGATCCAGAACAGCAGCGCGATGCGGCTAGCCTGGGAATGTGGGTGTTCCTCGCGACGGAAGTAATGTTTTTCGGCGGGCTGTTTTGCGCGTACCTCGTATATCGCCGGTGGTATTTCGGGGATTTCGCGGCTGCCAGTAAATCGATCAATATGGCGCTCGGCGCGACCAACACCGTGGTATTGATCGGCAGCAGTTTGACGGTGGTGCTGGCGGTTTGGGCGGCGCAGACAGCTCGCCGCAAGCTGCTGATCGGCAGCCTCGCGCTGACCATGTTGCTCGGCGTTACGTTCCTCGGCATCAAGGGTATCGAGTATAGAGATAAATTTGTGGAGCATCACGTTCCCGGAGCTTCCTTCAGTTTCGAGCATGAAGAAATTCCCGGGCACCCAGGAGAGTATGCCAATCCTCGCCACGCCCAGATGTTTTTTTCCCTCTACTTCGTAATGACAGGGCTGCACGCGGTGCACATGATTGTGGGCCTGGGAATTTTTGCATGGCTCCTGTTCGCGGCGTGGAAAGGCCGCTTCACTCCTGAATGGCACACGCCGGTTGAAATTGGCGGGCTCTACTGGCACTTCGTTGACATTGTATGGATTTATCTTTTTCCATTGCTTTATTTGATTGACCGGCACCGGTGAGGTTCGCATGTCCGCACATTCATCAGATCATTCGTCGCCCTTGAAGATGTACTTCGCGGTGTTCGCCGCGTTGCTAGTCGGCACAGGTTTAACCGTTTTTGCCGCAACGCTGGACCTGGGTTCGTTCAATGCCCCCGTCGCCCTCGGTATCGCCACGATCAAAGCTACGTTGGTCGCGTTATTCTTCATGCACGTCTGGCACGCCAGTGAAAGGTTGACCAAGCTGGTTGTGATTTCGGCAATATTCTTCCTGCTCCTGCTGCTTGGGCTCACCATGTCGGACTATGCGACGCGGATGTGGAGCTAGCGGGGCTCTAATTTTCTGCTCTTATCTGAGGTATACTCGCCCCGATTGCTTAAATAGTTGCTTGCGAGGTGATGTGTATGGCGTTCTGCAATTCCTGTGGGACCAGTATTACTTCGGGAACCCGGTTTTGTAGCAAGTGTGGAGCACCGATACTCGCGTCTACAATTCCGTCTGCCAGCACATCGGCTCCATCCACTCCATCCACCGTGCCAGTTCCTCCTGGGACGACCCTTCCGGGCAGCGCTGCGCAAAGCAGTGCGCAAGGCGGAGGTGCGCTCAAGGTCATTCTCATTGTCGTGGGCGTGATTGTGCTGCTTGGAATACTGGGCTTTGCCTCCCTGGGATACTTTGCATGGCGTGTTGCGCACCGCGTTCATGCTCGCCAGGATGGCAACAATGTAAAGATTGACACTCCCTTCGGCAGCGTGCAGACCACGCAGGATCCGGCTGATGCGGCGAAAAATTTGGGAGTGGAACTTTATCCTGGCGCGGATGTGGAGAAAGGCGGATCGTCCTCGGCAACCTTTGGAGCAGTTCACACCGCAACGGTGAAGGCTGAGAGTACTGATTCCGTAGACAAGATCGCGAGCTTTTACAAAGCGAAATTTCCCAACGCGATGGTGACTAGTTCCGATGCGGGTCGATGCACAATCATCTCCAATGATCATCACAGCATGATCACGATCAACATCGAGTCTGAGGATGGTAAGAGCAAAATCCTAATCACCAACGTAACGCGCAAGTCCGGCATGTCGGATTCGTCGAATTCCTCTTCGAACTGATCTGCGCGCTGATTCAGGTGGATGTCCGGGTTGTTGCACACGAAGAAAGCCGGCGGCATGCTACAAAGTTTTGTAGAACTCGCTCAAGCCGCCAAATCTGCGCAAGTCGATGCGGCAGGCCTTGGCGAAGCGTTGGTTAAGCAGATTCGCGGGGAAGTAAAGTTTGACCGCGGCGCTCGCGCACTCTACGCGACCGATGGCTCCAACTACCGCCAGGTTCCGATTGGAGTCGTACTCCCGCGCGACATCGAAGATGTTCTTGCAACCGTCGCTCTCTGTCGCACGTTCGGCGCGCCGCTGCTTTGTCGTGGCGGAGGCACGTCGCTTGCGGGCCAATGCTGCAACGTTGCCGTGATCCTCGACTTCTCAAAGTACATGGCACAGATTCTCGAGATTGATCCGGCGCGCCGCATCGCCCGCGTGCAACCAGGAGTCATCCTTGATCACCTCCGCGCCGCCGCGGAAAAATACCATCTCACCTTTGGACCGGACCCCGCGACCCACGACCGCTGCACTCTCGGCGGCATGATCGGCAACAACTCCTGCGGAGTTCATTCCGTCATGGCCGGGAAGACGGTCGACAATATCGAAGCCCTCGAAATTCTGACCTATGACGGCCTAAGGATGAAGGTCGGGCCGACGACCGATGCAGAACGTGAACGCATTCTTCTGGACGGCGGGCGCGCTGCAGAAATTCATTCCAAGTTGCAGAGCATCGCTTCTTCTTACGGCGATCTCGTCCGCCAGCGCTTTCCCAATATTCCGCGAAGAGTTTCCGGTTACAACCTGAACTATCTGTTGCCAGAAAATGGATTCGACGTCGCACGCGCGCTCGTCGGATCGGAAGGCACCTGTGTGACTGTGCTCGAGGCAACATGCCGGCTGGTCCAGAGTCCGCCGGAACGTGTGCTGCTGGTCGCGGCCTATTCTGACATTTATCAATGTGCTGATCATGTTCCAGAAATTATGGAGCACAAGCCGATCGGACTTGAAGGCTTCGACGACCTGCTTGTCGGGTATACGCGGACAAAGGGAATCAACAGCGAAGGCCTCGCTCTGCTGCCTGAAGGTGGCGGATGGTTGATGGTGGAGTTCGGCGCGGAAACCGCGCTGGAAGCGGAATCCCAAGCCCGCAGCCTGATGGAGTCTCTCGGTCGTGGCGTAAGTCCCGCAAACGTTTACCTGTATACGGACAAGCAGAAAGCCAAGCGGGTGTGGGATGTACGCGAGTCCAGCCTGGGCGTTACTTCTCACGTTCCCGGAGAGCCGCTGAACTGGGAAGGGTGGGAGGATTCGGCGGTCGCTCCCGAAAAGCTCGGCGGATACCTGCGACAGCTGCGCAAGATGATGGCTGCCTACAGCTACAAAGGTTCGCTCTACGGACACTTTGGCCATGGCTGCGTGCACACTCGTATCAATTTTGATCTGCAATCGAAAGACGGAATTGCCAAGTTCCGCAAATTTATGGAAGAGGCAGCGGACCTGGTTGTGAGCTATGGTGGTTCGATCTCCGGCGAACATGGCGACGGCCAATCCAGGGCGGAGCTGTTGCCGAAAATGTTTGGACCAGAACTCGTCCAGGCCTTCCGGGAATTTAAATCGGCATGGGATCCCGAGTGGAAGATGAATCCGGGCAAAGTGGTTGAGCCCTACAAGCTGGACGAAAATCTTCGCCTTGGAGCTGCTTACTCTCCCTGGGAACCGAAAACCAATTTTAAATTCGCCTCCGATGGCGGCAGCCTCGCGCAGGCCACGCTGCGCTGCGTGGGCGTCGGCAAGTGCCGCCGCGAAGAGGGCGGTCTGATGTGCCCCAGCTACCGGGCTACTCGCGATGAGGAACACTCTACACGCGGTCGTGCCCACTTGCTCTGGGAGATGACAGAGGGTCAGGGTCGAAAAGATGGGATCATCCGGGACGGATGGCGCAGCGAGGAAGTGAAGCAGTCGCTTGATCTATGCCTCGCCTGCAAGGGATGCAAAAGCGATTGTCCGGTTTCGGTCGACGTTGCCACTTACAAATCCGAATTTCTTTCGCACTACTATGAAGGCCGCTTGCGCCCGCGCAGCGCCTATGCTTTTGGCAACATCGATTTGTGGGCGCGCGCCGCATCGCATATGCCGGGACTCGCCAATCTCGCCACGCAACTTCCATTCCTTCGGGATATTTCGAAGCTCGTTGCTGGGATCCCGCAAGGGCGCGCCATCCCGGCCTTCGCTCCGGAAACTTTTAAATCCTGGTTCCAGCGGCGGAGGCTTCGACGCAATGTCACGGCGCCGCCGGTGCTCCTATGGCCTGATACATTCAACAATTATTTCCAGCCCGCCACGGCGACGGCCGCAGTAGAAATCCTGGAAAGAGCTGGCTTCGGTGTCTTTATACCGAAAGCCAATCTGTGTTGCGGTCGTCCGCTCTATGACCACGGCATGCTTGATCGAGCTCGGGCGCTTCTACTTCAGATCCTTGACGAGCTTTCTCCCGAAATCGAAGCTGGCATCCCGATCGTTGGGCTTGAACCGAGTTGTGTCGCCGTCTTTCGCGATGAACTGGTCAATCTTTTCCCGCACGATGAACGGGCCCGGGCTCTCTCCCGCCAGACATTCCTGCTTAGCGAATTTCTGGAGACTTACGCTCAGCATCTTTCGTTGCCACGTTTTGAGAATAAAGCCATCCTTCACGGACACTGCCATCACAAGTCCCTGATGAAGATGACTGCCGAGGAAACTGTATTACGCCGCCTTGGCATCGATTTTGAATGTCCGGCGCCCGGCTGCTGTGGCATGGCGGGCTCGTTCGGCTTCGAGGTCGACAAGTACGACATCTCAATGGCGATTGGCGAGCTGGAACTGCTGCCCGCTGTCCGGCAAGCCCCGGCGGAATGGCTCATTATTGCCGACGGCTTCAGTTGCCGCGAGCAGATCGCTCAAGGCACACCCAGGCGCGCCCTGCATCTGGCCGAAGTACTGCAAATGGCGATCCACGGCGCAGGAGCCAAAGCATCCCGTCCCTATCCTGAATCTGCTCGTGGCCGTGAGCGCGACCGAGAAATATCGACGTCCATGAAGCAGGCCGGAATTGCGCTGGGTGCGATCGCAGCGGGCGCAGCACTTCTGTGGAAGATATCGCGAAGTCGCTGATAAATAACAGGTTACGCTATTTCCAAGCCGTGCTTACGAGGCTGGACTCTCGCCAAACAGCCACGTATCTGGGACAATAGACTTCTCGCCACTGTCGCCTGATCAGGTTAGTTTATGGACTCCGAAACCACAGTCGCCGCGCCCAACGTTGGGAAGGTTCCGTACGAGGCGCTTCCGACTCTGGTCGCTGCCAAGTTACCGGACGCGCCCCTGTGCGGGTCGGTACTGGTGATGATCCAATTCGACGTCTGCGAAGAGATTCGTCTCGACGAACTGCGGCGAATTCTTGGCGCTCGCACCGTTGATACCAGTTTCAAACACATGGCGCCGGGCTATGTACGGTTCCAGCGCCCGCCGGTGGAAGAAGCTCTCGAACCGCTGGTCCTCGAGAGTGGTGAGCGGCTGCAGGGGGAGATCAAGTATTTCGATTACGGCGTGGTCAGCGTGGTCTTCGAGCTGCCGTTCTCCGGCGATTGGGACAAGCTGGTGCAACTTTCAAGCCGCTGGGTTTGGGACACAAACTTCGAAAGCCTGGCCACGAGGATTGTGAAGCAGAAGCTGGAGCGCGCCGCTCCGGCGATCGTGAAACCCTACGCCGGGGAATGGTTGAAGGAAGATTATTTCATCTTCCACTTACGCGAGATTGCGGGTGCACCCAGCGCAGCGGACTTACTGGCCACTCAGGGTGATTGCATTTCTCAAGTGGTCCGCGGCGAGACCCAGCCGCTTTCCGACGGCGAGCGCCAGGAAATCCTGCAATCCAGAATTTCCTACTATCCGAACGACCTTGCCGTGATTGGCTGGAATGCTGCCTTTATCTATGACACTCCTTCCGGCGCCGAGACTGCCATTCAACTGCTGCAGTATGCCAATTCGCAGCTCCTCGAATTTCGCCACTACGACGAGTTGCTCACAAAGCAACTGGAGGGTGTTTATGATTTTCTCGAGCGCGGAGGCCGCGGTTTATGGTCGCGCTGGCGTACAGCTCGAGCCGCGTCGAAGCTGCACACCGTCCTGCTGGATGTAAGCGAATTGACCGAGCGCGCAGATAACGCCATCAAGTTCCTGAGCGACATGTTCTCCGCGCGCCTCTACAAACTTGCCGCGTCAAAAGTGGGTGTGCCGGACTATAAAGATCTCGTCCAGCAGAAACTACAAACTGCCGAAGAGCTCTACCGCTTCATGGTGGACGAATTCAACCAAAGCCGTGCCTTCGTCCTAGAACTGATGGTGGTCATCATCCTGATCATCGAACTCGTGTACTTCTTCCGCGGGAAACCTGTTTAGGAATTTGTTGGGAAGAGAGGTTGGAGGCGTTCGTGCCAAGGCGCAGAGAATTCGAGTGCCTGCATTTGACCAGAGCCTTCCCGCCGCTGATTTTTCTCAGTGACAATTCCGACCTCGCGGGACTATCCTCCTCACACAAGATATTTCTTGTTTCGGCGATCGTCTGACGGGTTACCTGATAAGCGATAGCAACTGTCGACTCAGCCACTCTCCTCGTGGGAAACCAACAGCGTAGCTTTGCCGACGGCCAATCCCGGGATCGGCTGTGTGACTCGGCACGAGGTTAGAACGTAAGGGATTTCAGTCTTGATAAAGGAGAACATTATGAAGCAGGTTTTTTGGGTGGCGCTCTTGCTGGTCATGATTGTACTTCCCGCACTCGCACAGAAGAAGGAGCAGGAGCGTGTGGAGAATGCCGGAACCGTGATGAAAGAGATTACAAACATTCCCGACGACATTCCGCAGTCCGTACTCGATAAGGCGGACTGTGTCGTAGTGTTACCATCGGTTCTAAAAGTTGCTTTCGGAGTTGGAGGCAGTTACGGCCGCGGGGTGATGACTTGTCGCGGAGGCAAGGACTTTCAGGGACCATGGGGCGCTCCAACCATGATGGCTCTCGAAGGAGGAAGTTTTGGATTGCAGTTGGGTGGGCAGGCTACGGATTTCGTTTTACTGCTGATGAGCCCAAAATCCGCTGACAACATCCTTACCAGCAAGGTAAAACTCGGAGGGGATGCATCAGCCGCGGCAGGTCCTGTAGGTCGAAACGCGTCCGCCGAGACCGATGTAACCATGCGGGCTGAGATTCTTTCTTACTCGCGCGCCCGAGGCTTGTTTGCCGGAATTTCTCTCGCGGGATCCACGCTTCGCGCAGACAATGACGCCAACAAGAAACTTTATGGCAAAGATGTAAACGCCAAAGACATCGTATTCAATGGCGCGGCGCCCGCCCCTGAGTCCGCGAAGCTGTTGATCGATACTCTCAACCAGAAATCACCCAAGAATATGTCGAAAAACTGATGGCGATTGGGTGGGGGCACTCTGCACAATCTTTCCGGAGGTAATTATGGCCAGGTTTCAGGCGCTGCTGTTGTGTCTAGTCATATCGCTTGGGATGTCATTGGGATGCACGAAGCGTCCCAGCGACGAGCAAGTCCAAAAAGATATCCAGACAAAAGCCGCGGCAGATCCGGTGACCAAGGATGCACAAGTGAGCGTGGCCGCCAAAGACGGCAAGGTTACGCTGACCGGGACTGTTCCCTCGGCTGATGCCCAGTTGAAGTTGGAACAGATCGCGCACGCAGAACCCGGAATCGGTGGCGTGGACGATCAGACCTCGGTAGGAGTTCCACCTGCCGCAGCCGCGGATACGGGAACGTCGCAGGCCTCGTCGACGGCCGCAGCACCACAAGCACCTCCGGCGGCAGCGCCCCCACCTCCGCCGCCCCCGCCTATTGTTGTGCCTGCTGGAACTACACTCACGGTGAAGCTTGGTCAGGATTTGGGATCGAAGACCAGCCAAGCCGGCCAAACATTTTCCGGCACGCTATCGCAATCGGTAACTGTGCGCGGACAGAAGGCGATTCCGGCCGGATCGGCAGTGAGTGGCACGGTGGTTACGGCGCAGGCAAAGGGCAAAATTAAAGGCGAAGGCCAACTCGTAATTCGCCTGACAAGCATAAGGGCGAATGGCAGGAATTATCCAATCCAGACCGCAGTCATTGACAGCACTGTCAGTGGCAAAGGAAAGAGGACCGCTGCGACTACCGGAGGCGGAGCGGCGGGCGGAGCGCTGATCGGCGGGTTGGCTGGCGGAGGAAAAGGGGCTGGCATTGGCGCGCTCGTAGGTGCGGGCGCCGGATTTGCCGGCGGCGCGATGACTGGAAACAAGCAGATTGAAGTTCCGGCCGGTACTGCGTTGACCTTCAAACTGTCAGCGCCCTTAACTCTTCCACCACCTGACGCCCCTTCAAACTGATCGCTACATGAAAGGGCTGAAAAATAAACGAGTCCTTATCACGGGAGGCGCCAGCGGAATTGGCGCAGCCACCGCAGCGCGTTTTCTGGAAGAAGGTTCACGCGTCTGCATCCTTGATCGCGACGCCAAGGCGTGCGCAACGATACGTCACGAACTGCCCGGAATCTCAGAGGCCATCATCGCGGATGTGACTGACCTGATGCAGGTGGAGGCCGCGCTGGCCGACGCAGTGCGCGTCATGGATGGGGTAGACGTACTTATCAATAACGCCGGCATCAGCATTCGCCATAAGTTTCTCGATATCACTCCCGAAGAGTGGGAGCAGGTGATCGCCGTGAATCTCACGGGCGTCTTTTATGTGGCGCAGACCGCGGCGCGTCTCATGATGGAACAAGGCAGCGGAGTGATACTTCAGACTGCCTCCACGAACGGCATCATGGGCTACCCTTATTACGCCGATTACAACGCGACCAAGGCAGGAGTGATTGAGTTAACGCGCTCCATGGCGCTCGAACTTGCCCCTAAAATTCGAGTGTGCGCGATCGCCCCTGGGTACGTTCTCACTCCGATGCAACGCGCCGAATACACCGACGCAATGCTCGACGAAGTGAACCAGAAAATTCCGCTGCGCCGGCATGCGAGACCGGAAGAGATCGCCGCGTTGTTTGCATATCTCGCCTCTGACGATGCAGCCTACGCCACTGGCCACGTTTACACGTTGGACGGCGGCGAAATCGCCGGCGGTTTGGCTAGCCGCTAACCTGTACAGGCTTTAGCTCAACGGCCCCAAACCACGTGCGAGCTTCGATCCCAGCCGCGCCAACCGTACCACCCGGTACAAAGGAAATAAAAACATCGGAAGCCGGACTGCATCCCACTCGCCCGGTCCGGGAGTAAAGGCGAGGCGCGTGAAAAATCGCAGGCGATCGCTTCGGCGTTCGCGAAGGCGCATCATCAGGCGAAAGTACGACATCTTTTCTTCCTCGTAGATAGTCCCAGAAACCACCGAAAGAATTATTTCCTCGGCGAGAACCTGCGCAGCTTTATCCGTGAGGGTTTCCTTTTCGATTGCTTTGGGAATGGGTGCTGAGAGCAGACGGTTTCCCAACACCAGCGTGATGTGCAATATCCGTTCGATTCCCAGTTCTTGCGCCTGGCGTTGAACCCAATCCCAATTCAGATTATCGCGCTTCAGGATCTGCACAATGTCGCAGAGCCAGATCAATCGTCCCCAGACATGCTTCGCGGCATGCACCGAAAGCACGATCAGCAGATCTTCTGGGGAAGGAGTTCTCAGGCGAACGCCGGCAAGCTCTACGGTGACAGCGCGCTGAAAGAGTCCATCCATATCAAAGTCAACAGCGTAAAAACGCGGTTGCAGGCTCCACTGCAACTCCAAAAGATTCTTTCCAGCAGGACTATCGAAGGTAAATTCGTATCCGGATGCGATGTAATTTGCTTCCGCATATTTGGGAATCGGAGCGCGCGCCGTGAATCCTAGATCCTCGACGCCCAACATGGCGCGCGCCGCATGATGTTCCTGAATGAAAATGTCGACGTCGCCCGACTGCCGCATCGCCATGTCACCGTAGTACACCTCGGAAAGGACGACACCCTTATACGGGATCGCGTCGATCCCAAGATGATTGAGGTGATCGAGGATGCGAATCAGCTCGCGAGTGAGGAAAAGAGACTTGTGAATATTTCGCTGGTACTGTTCGCGAAGCGACGCGAGTACTGCCGGAGGAACCAGATTGGGCAGAGTGGAGAGTTTCTGAAGCAGCAATGAAGAGGTGCCATGCTGGTCTGCCAGACGAAGCACAGCATCCCAGTTTGTCGTTTGTTCCAGCAGGGGGGAAATGCGCTTGCTATCGTCCGCGTCCGGATGGGTAGAGCAGGCAGCCAGCAGCACGTTCCATTCGTGAGCGAGTCGAGCAGTTGGCGCTGAATGGTCCACGGACGTCGAGCCATCTTAACAGGACAACGTGTCTTCCCCGCAAAGTCGCACGGGTGGTATTACTTCCGTGACTTGAGCAGGCATTTCCCCGCATCGGAATAGGGTTATTTTCTGGCACACTAGGTTGTTGGTTGAGCCAACGCTCGTGGAAATTCTGACACCCAAGACGACACGGCGAAGCACGCGCCTGCGTGTGGACATACCCGTAACTCTGACCAGCATGGATCGCCGGCATCCTTTTTCAGCGGATTGCGCGGCCTTGGTGATCAGTGCGCAAGGCTGTGGCCTGCGTGTTTCGCGGGCGCTACCCCTCGAAACGCCGGTCCTGCTCAGCAATCTTCCGGGCGGTGGAAGTGCTACCGCCTACGTGGCGAACTGCCTGCCGCTGGGCAAGGATGGAAAGTATTTCCTGATCGGACTTTCCCTCTATAACCATGGAAATGTGTGGGGCATTCCGAATCCACCCGATGACTGGAACTGCGGCTCAGACTCGGCCGCTGTTGCCCGAACTCCGTCGAAGAGCGCGCCCGCAACCAAGGCCGTCTGGCCGTACAACTTGTTTTCAAGCCAGGGCGAAGCGCATCTTCGCCAGAAATAGAACCGCTGACATCCGAATTAAAAACACCTTAGAAATTACTGGATGCGTGCTGGAAATCGCTGAGTATCACATTCTTTCGTAATCTCGTGACGCGCATCGCAGGATGCCATAATTCACGCACGATGTCGCAAACACCAGAGTCCGCCGCAGTCGAGACGTCGCGGTCCAGCTTGCCAACCCTTACTCCGCGCCCCTTTCGGGTCAAGCTCCGCGGCTCCATTCTTGCCCTTATTTCTTTGCCCAACCGACGCCAAGTGCGCGGCAAGTTGCATCAGATTTCCACGACCGGCGGTTTGATGAACTTAGACAAGCCCCTCGATGAAAAACTAAAAGTCGAACTGATTTTTCATCTGGGAGAAACCACGATTCGCGAGAAAGTGGAAATGCTGTTTCCGATGTGGGCCACACAAGGCTGGCTGCAACCCTTCCGTTTCGTCGACATGACGGAAGCGAATAAAGAGGTGCTGGAAACCAGCCTTCGTGCCCTGGTGAACCCTCATCAGCCGCTATAGGCTTACCGCCTCACCCCTAAAAATGAAATCCTAATTCCGCCGTCAGCGTGCGAGGAGTGACGTAGTGCGTCCCGCTGAAGGTGGAGAGAAAGTTGTAGAGCGCATACCTGTTCGCCAAGTTGATCACAGTCAACTGCGCACTCCACTTGTACTTGTCGCCGTGGAAGAGATTGTCGTGTCCGACTGACAGATCGAACAAGCTTCGCGAAGCGATACGCTGTGGATTGTGATCGTCATTTTCGGTGTTAGGCGCCGGAACCGTTATCAGGGTTGATCCGAATTGCGAGGCTAAACACGGGCTCGGGAGAGCTTGGGTGATAGTGGCGTGTACTCCATTGCAAGTGAAGCCAGCCTGAAATTCCTGGTCCGCAGTCAGAGGAGCGCCGGAGATGGTGTTAATCAAGTTAATCGCTGGCTGGCCGTTGAGCGTCGTGGACGCCCCCGCACAAGTTGCGGTGAGCGGGTTGTAACAAGGAGTTGCCCCCGCCACGAGTCCGCTGTCATATCTCCAATTAAAGCCTGCCCAAGGGCCGTTTTTCCATGGCTGATACTGAAGGTGAAAAGTCTGATTGAATTTCTCGTCGTGATCAATGCGAAAAACGCCAGTTGCCGGAGGAATGATTGGCAAGCCTGCGACTTGGGGCAGGAAAAAACGCGCGGCAACGCTGGACATTGCCACAAACGCGCTGAAGCCACGGTAGTTGGGAACACTCACGCGGATCGTGTATCCCGGTATTTTGGAATTGTGCCATTCGATCGGGAATGTGATCGGAGTGCTGCCCACGACGCCGAAATCGTAGCCGTTGTGGGTGTATTTCCAGACATACTCGCCATCCACAACCAGGTAGCGCCCAAACGCCTGCTGTAAGCCGGCGTGGAACTCATTTCGATAGCCGGGAGAATCGGCCCTGAGTTACATGGCACACCAAACGGTGGCACCAACGCTGCAAGAAATGGAATACTGCATCCTGTGCTGGCGATTACTAAATTTTCATTGAACGGCGATTCCAGAGTGCGCGCGTACGAAATGCGCAGGACC
This sequence comes from uncultured Acidobacteriaceae bacterium, assembly GCA_963846215.1. GTDB lineage: Bacteria > Acidobacteriota > Terriglobia > Terriglobales > Acidobacteriaceae > Sulfotelmatobacter. Next base: position 200,722 of record CAWJVC010000009.1, read on the forward strand.
GTGTTACTCGGCTTGATGTTGTACGACATTCCGACGCGTGGCTCCGCCTGCCGCGCAATAGCTAAGCCGTTGTACAAATCTCCCCGAATCCCAAGGTTGAAAGACCAACTTCCCTTGGTGATGGAATCCTGAATATACAATGCCATTTCTTTTACATCGGTGTGGCCGTGAAAAAAGAACAGCGACCCACCCTGGGTCAAGTCGAATGGCTTGAGTGCGGCGCAGGGAGTAGTCGGAATAGGATTTCCGGCTGCACCCAGACAGTTATAAAACGCTGCGGCTGCAGGATAAAACGTGGGGTCGACAATTCCGATATGGTCATTCTCGGTCAGGTAGGTCTGCTGATAGGTGACCCCTGCTTTTATGTTGTGGATGCCTTTCGCGTAGGTCACATCGGCGCGCGTTCCAGCATTGGTGAGCGTCCGGTCCTGGGTGACGGTTTCGCTCTGCAGGTCCGGAGAGTAGTCCGAAAAAGGGTCTGCGCTGGGGTAGTAGTTGTAATCATCGCGTCGTAACGAAACCCGCAACGTGAATACCGCGGACGGAGTGATTATGTGGGTCCAGGCCGGTGCAACGTTGAAGGTTCCTATTTTCTGCCGCTGATCTGTTGCGCCGAGAGGCGCCCCGGTGACGGGATTTGCAAGACCGAAGTGATATTCCTGATCGTACGAATTGGGGCTCTGAAACCAGGAACGCGAGTATCCCAAGTTCACGTGGATTGAATCTGCCGTCGATAGTTGAAAATCCACCCGATCAAACAGGTTTTCCTCATTCCCTTTGTCATGCATCACGCTGAATTCGGGGGGATCAAGAAACCGCCCGGTATCGAGGCCGTTAGCGGAGATGAAGTTTCCCCACCTTTGGCCGCCATAGGCCAGATTGAAGCCCAAATTCGACGTTCCAAAGGTGCCGTAAGTTGTGGTTACGTTGCCGTGTGGCGTGGTCACTCCCTGACCGGAACGTGTGGTCGCTACAATCACAAGACTTGTCTTGCCCCCATATTCTGCGGGCGGTGCGCCTTGGATCACCTCCAGGGACTCAACCGAATCCAGAGGCAGTTGGTTCGAAAAAACCTTGCTTTGCTGGTCGGTAATTGGTTGACCGTCAACCGAGAAAGAATTTGACGCGTGATCGCCCATTCCATGAAAAAGGCCGTTTGAGTCTGCTGCGACTCCGGCCGTGGTCTGGGTTACGAGCGCACTCAAAGAGGATGAAGCACTTTCCAGAGGAACTTTCTCGAATAGCGCTCGGTCCACATCGGTATGGGCCGTAGGATCGTTTTCCACCAGGTCCGCACCGGCCTCGACCGTCACCGAAGTGGATGAACCCAGCACCTGCAGATCAATCTTTGTGTTCACCGCGACGACCGAACGGACGTCCACATCCTGGGTCGATTTCGCGAATCCCTCTGCACTCACGGTCATGTGATAAGGGTTGAAGGGGACGTTGGGAATATTGAATCTTCCAGCGTCGTCAGTTTTCGTTGAGCGATCGAAGTGGCTTACCGGATTATGAATCTCAACCGTCGCGTTCGGAACTACGGCGCCGGTCGGATCGAGAACTGTTCCGTTGATCGATCCTGAATTTCCGCTGGATTGCCCGTGCCCTGCGAGGGTCAACGCCAAAAAAACTATGAACGAAGGTGCTGAAAACGGCTTCCTGTAAAAATGCCTCATGATTCCTCCAGTAGCAGCGTCCAAAAGATCAAGGGGATCGATTCAGTAAAGAATCGAAGCTGTACTTGGCGAGAGATGATCCTTAGACAGAGGGAGGCGGGCGAACGTATAAAGCAAAGGCGACCAGTTGCTGCTTGGCGTCACTGCGCCGAGGTCGAAACCGGATGATGCGGCGGAATATCGGTTTTGGAGTAGCCGCGGCGTTACTGGGCGAGGCGGAGTGCGCCGCCATACAGACTTGACAGGTCGCGGACTCATCCTGACTCGAGTGGTGGTGCGCGGCAAACGCCATCGCTGACCAAAGCGTCAGCAGCAGCGAAAGCAACGCTACTCGTTTCGAGATCGACCGCATAAGAGCAAAACCCACTGGGAGAATTATATCGGAAGAGTACAAGGATGCTGGTACTCAGGACGTTAGATGCACGCACATTCCAAAATGGAACGCAATTTCTGCGCCCTGTTCCTGCACGCTTTGCGGACTCTTTAACCAGCCCCTTTTTCCTGCCGGCCGCGCAAAGAACGCGGCGCAGGTTGTGTTAGTTTAATAGCAAAGTTGGGCCCGTAGCTCAGCGGTTAGAGCAGTGGACTCATAATCCATTGGTCCAAGGTTCAAATCCTTGCGGGCCCACCAATAATTTACCTGCCGGTTCCGTGAGCGCGCCCTGTGCCAAATTGAGGCGCTTCGGTCCATTCCGAGGAGTACCATACCCCCAGCAAAATTTTAGTAGTCAAAAAGTTTGATAGCGCTCCCGCGAAACCGGAGCGGAAGGCGTTTTCTGTAATAAGGTCGAATTTCAGGTGATCTGATCGAGTTTAAGAAGCGAGGCGCGGATGAGCAGAGTTGATACGGCTGTGTCGCAATCAAATCAAGAGGGGTTCACGAAGGTTTTGAGTGAGAGGCGTAATCTCGGCACCTATATTCGTGCAGGGTGGGTGATCGCAATTGCGATCGCTCTTATTTCGCCGGCGGCGAGTGCGCAGCGAAAGAGTGTATCGCTCAATGGTGGCTGGGAATTCCGGCAAAAAGTCGCGGATACATCCGCTCAAATTGCATGGCATCCGGCCGAGGTTCCCGGAGTGGTACAGACCGATTTGCTGCGCAACAAACTCATTCCAGATCCGTTTTACCGCTCGAATGAGTCAACCTTGCAATGGATCGAGAATGCCGATTGGGAGTATCGCAGCACATTCCAGGCTGCGCCAGAAGTTCTGAAGCGCACTCATGTTGAATTGGTTTTCGAAGGAATCGATGGTCCCGCCGAGGTTTATCTCAATGACAAGTTGGTGCTTACGGCGACCAATATGTTTCGCGAATGGCGAGTGGATGTAAAGCCGCAGCTAAAGACAGGAGCCAACCAGTTGCGCCTGGTGTTCCCGTCGCCGATCAGTGAGGCGCGCAAAGTGGCTGCGGGAGATTCCTGGCGTCAGCAAACGCAGACGCCCGAAAAATCCTACTTGCGCAAGGCCGCGTATGAGTATGGATGGGATTGGGGTCCGCGTTTCGTGTTAAGCGGAATATGGCGTCCGGTGAAGCTGGATGTATGGGACGATGCGAAGATCTCGAATTTCCACGTGCGCCAATTAGATATCAACAGTGAAGTCGCGCATCTCTCCATCGAAACGGAAATCACATCCGCGCAGAAGGGCACTGCAACCGTTACGGTGGATTACGAGTCTGGAGGGAAGAAGGGCAGCGCCTCGCGCGAGGTGGAACTGATCTCAGGCTTGAATCACATTGAGCTGCCGATCGATCTCGCGCACCCTGACCTGTGGTATCCGAACGGGTATGGACGCCAGGCGATTTCTATTTTTCATGCGCAGGTGAAGAGTGGCGGCAAGGTGCAGGATGAGCAGACGATTCGCACCGGCTTGCGGTCGATTGTGCTGCGGCGCGATGTTGACCAGTGGGGACGTTCCTTCGAATTGGTGGTGAATGGCATTCCGCTTTTTGCCAAAGGCGCCGACGTGATTCCCTTTGATAGTTTTCCGACACGTGTTACGACCGCTCAATATCGCCGCGTGCTGGAATCAGCGAAGGCCGCGAACATGAACATGATCCGGCACTGGGGCGGCGGGTATTACGAGACGGATGAGTTCTATGCCATCTGCGACGAATTGGGAATCATGATTTGGCAGGATTTCATGTTCGGCAACGATTGGCAGCCCGGGACTTATGGCTTCAAAGAAAACGTCGCGCACGAAGCCGAAGATCAAATCAAACGCTTGCGTGATCATCCCAGCATCGTCGTATGGTGCGGCAACAATGAAACCGAAGCCTCCTGGACATGGCACCAGGACATCGTCGGCAAGCTAAGCGTTGAGGCAGCACGGAGGATGTGGCAGGACTACCTCACTCTTTTCAGCGGCGTGCTGGCTCGCTCTGTGGAGCGGTTTGCGCCGGAAACGCCCTACTGGCCCAGTTCTCCGAGCGCCGATTACGAGGACATCTCCGATAACTATCAGTCGGGCGACATGCATAACTGGACCGTCTGGCATGGAATGCTTCCTTTCAAAGATTACGAGAAGGCGACTCCGCGCTTCATGACCGAATACGGATTCCAGTCGTTTCCGGAAATGCGAACTGTCGAAGCTTTCACGCTACCGGAAGATCGCACTGGGATTCTTACTCCCGTGATGCTGGCCCATCAGAAGAACACCTCCGGCAACGCCAAGATTCATGACTACATGTTGCGCGACTATCCGGAGCCGCAAGATTTCGCTTCTTTCCTTTACGCAAGTCAGGTTTTGCAAGCCGAAGGAATCAAAATTGGTACCGAGCACCTGCGGCGGAATCGGCCGCGCACCATGGGAGCGATCTACTGGCAGTTGAATGACTGCTGGCCGGTGGCTTCCTGGTCGAGTATCGATTACTACGGGCGCTGGAAGGCCCTGCAATACTACGCGCGCCGTTTCTATAACGATCTGCTGGTATCTCCCCACCAGGAGAATGGCGGATTGGCAGTGTACGTAGTCTCGGATAAAACCACTCCCATAAGCGGCGACTTGCGGATGCGGGTGATGACGTTCGATGGCAATGTGCTGGTCGATAAGAAAGAAAACGTGCAGGTAATGCCGTTGTCGAGCAAGATTTATTTGCAACTGCCGGTGGAGGAATCCCTGATCGCAAAGGGGATCGATCCGACGAAGGTGGTGGTTACGACCGACCTAACCGTGGCGGGTGCAGTCGTCTCTTCTAATCTGATCTACCTGGCGCCCACAGTTGAGGTACATCTGCCGGTCGCTGCACTCAAGACGGAAATGATAAAGACCGGCGACTCGTATCATCTCAAAGTCACATCACCGGTTCTGGCGAGGAGCGTTTACATCAGCTTCGGGGATGTCGATGCCGACGTCTCTGATAACTATTTTGATTTGCTGCCCGGGCAGACTGTGGAAGTCACCATCAAGACCCAGGCTGGCGAAGACGCGCTCAAGGCTGGATTGAAGGTCATCTCGCTGGTGGATGCATTTGATCAGAGCGCGACGGCCAAGCCAGTGGCCGCATCCGGCATTGCAGACCCGAATTGGACGAAGTAAGAATAACGACATCGTGCAAGGAGTAGTGAAATCAGATTCCACTCGCGCCGCATCAAGGTAACGAGCGGTTTGCCGGAATCTTCCTTGCGATGGGACAATAGCTGAATGCACAAATTGTTAACCCCAGCAGTCAGCCTATTGGCGGCCGGGACTCTGTTGCTAGGAAATGCCCTGGCCCAACAGACCCCGGCAGCTACAACCCAACCGGCCAGTCCAGCTCCGGCTGCGTCACCGAAAACGCAGGCTCCCACGGCGAAGCGGCCGGCAACCGCGGCCAAGACCGCAGCTCCTCTTGCCCTGAAAACCCAGAAAGATAAGTTCAGTTACGCCCTCGGAATGAAAATGGGCGAGAACCTTCACAAGCAGTCCGTCCCAGTTGACCCAGCAATTTTGTCGCGTGGACTCAAAGATGCTCTCGCCGGTGCCAAGCCCCTTCTCACGGAAGATGAGGCTCAGGCCGCAATCGTGGCGGTGCAAGGCGAAATGCGCCAGAAGCAGCAGGAAAAGATGCAGGAAGCAAGTGCAGCCAACAAGAAAGAAGGCGACGCTTTCCTTGCGGCGAACAAAGCCAAAGATGGCGTCGTAACGCTGCCCAGCGGTTTGCAGTACAAAATCCTGAAACAAGGCACGGGCCCGAAGCCTACCGCGAGCGACACCGTAATCTGCAACTACCGTGGGACGCTCATCACTGGAACGGAATTTGACAGCTCCTATAAGCGCGGCCAGCCAGCGACTTTCCCGGTAAGTGGCGTGATCAAGGGGTGGACCGAGGCGGTTCAGTTGATGCCGGTTGGATCGAAGTGGCAGCTGTTCATTCCCTCCGATCTAGCCTATGGGGATCGCGGCGCCGGTGCTGACATCGGCCCCGGAGCTACTCTGATCTTCGAAGTGGAACTGATTTCCATCGAGGACAAGAGCAAGACGCCGGAACAAGGAAAGGAACCAGATAAGAAATAGTTTCTGACGGATGATTAAGTTCTGAGATGCGGAGCCGCGTAATCGGCTCCGCTTCTTTTTTACCGGCCCTCAAACCGCCCCGATTAACCACTTTGGGGCGGCCTGGCTTCGAATCGTTGACACGCCTCATCCGGCAGCGTAGCTTGGGCCTCAGTTCAAGAGGGGATAATCTTCGCTTTGCATCTCAGGAGGCCGGAAATGTTGTGCAGATCTCTCTGCGCAGCCGCAATCGTGTGTCTGGCGATGAATTCTGCCGTGGCACAAGACCCCACTAAGGTGGAACCCAAGCATTACAAATTACAGTTTGAAAATGATCGGGTGCAGGTTGTGAATGTACACTACGGACCGCACGAAAAATCTGAAATGCACGACCATCCCGGCGGAGTCGTAGTCGTGGTCACCGGAGGCCACTTGCGGTTCACCGACCAGAACGGCAAGGTCACGGAAGTTTACTCGAAGCCAGGCGAGGCACGATGGTTCCCGCCTTTCAAACATAAAGTCGAGAACCTCGGCGACGAACCGTATAACGCCGTCTACATCGGCATCAAAGGGAAAAACTCGGAGGCCAGGGCTCGCGAGATGAACCCTCATCCTGACGCGCAGGAACTCGCCAAAATAATGACGCTTTACGCCGAGTCCATGGAAAAGCCTTAGCGGCCTAGATCGAAATCAGTCCTGCCTGAAGATCTGCGCCCTCAGCGCGTATTCTTCGCCCCACGTCCCTTATAATGAAGCGTTGGGTAAAAATACTGACTGAAGGAAGTGTATGGCGCACACCGTATTCTGTGTGAAATTGCAGCGGGAACTGCCCGGGCTGGATGAGCCTCCATTCGATAATGAACTGGGCCGCAAGGTCTACGACAACGTTTCACAGGAAGCGTGGAGGATGTGGACCGAGCACTGCAAGATGCTGCTCAACGAATACCGTTTGAATCCTGCGCGCCGCGAAGATCAGGAAGTGATCGTAAAGCAAATGGAACAATTCTTTTTCGGCGAAGGCTCGTCCCTGCCCAAGGAATACGTGCCACCCGCGCCAAAGTAATTTTTCGTACGCGGGCGGGGATGATGCCTGCCCGCCATCGCACTCCTCCCATCCATACTGTAAAAGGCATTCACACTGCTGTAACATTCTCGTTCTGCCAGCCGCTAACTCCAGTCGGCTCAAGGGTTACTCCTCTAGTTACCACTGCACTGATTTTGATGCAATGTTAATCGCCCTTTAACATCCGTTCGCTACAACTGAAGTGTGGATCTGCCCGTGTACAACACGCTGATCCTTTCCGACCTGCATCTCGGTGCAGAGACGAGCCACGCGCGGGAGGCCACGCGCGTCCTGAAAGAAAACGTCTTTCAACGTCTCATTCTCTTAGGCGATATCTTCGCTGACCTTAACTTCGCGCGTCTCACAAAAGACCACTGGAAATTTCTTGGCCACATCCGCAAGCTCTCGAATCCCAAGCGCAAGATTGAAGTTGTTTGGGTGGAAGGTAATCACGATCAGGGATTGACCGACATCATGTCGCACCTTGTTGGAGTGCGTGTCTATCAACGTTATGCGTGGCAGTATGCCGGGCTGCGCCACATCGCGATTCATGGGCATCAGTTCGATGGTTTTCAGGTAAACAATGTGCGGCTCAGCCGGCTGGGGACTTCGCTGTATCTCAAGTTGCAGAAGCTGGATTCAAAACGAAAGCCGATCGTGCGTCTCATCGACCGATTGAATACCCGCTGGCTGCGCATGTCTTCAAAAGTTTCAGCAGGCGCTTTGCAATACGCGCGGCAGCACGGCGCAGACCGAATTTTCTGCGGCCACACGCATCAGGCGACTCATGTGGAGCAGGACAGCATTCATTATTTCAACTCCGGCGGATGGGTTGATTCTCGTTTAACCTATCTCACCGTCGACGAACAGGGGGTTCGCATCCATGAGTTCAACGACTTTGCCTTTAGCGAGCACGAGTCTTCCCAACATGTCCACAACCAGCGAGCTGACGATCGTGATCCCGGCCAAGAACGAGGCCAAGCTGATCCCGCGCTTGCTGACTTCGCTGATGAATCAGGATTACTCGAAGATGTCGAGTACGAAAGTGTTGGTAGCTGACGCGAATTCAACTGACGGCACTCGTGGAATTGTCCTCAGTTTTCGCGATCGCTTGAACGTGAGCGTAATTCCGGGCGGGATGCCTTCTGTCGGCCGCAACCTGGGAGCAGCCCACGCGGAGAGCACCTATGTTCTGTTCCTCGACGCCGATATCGAACTGGCGCATCCGTCAGTGGTTCGACGAGCCGTGGAACTCGCCCAGCGCAAGCAACTCCACTGCGTAACTACAAATATCCTGTGCCGCGATTGCAGTTACATCGACAAGCTGTTCTACGCAGGGAATGATTTGTTTCAATATCTCTCTCGTCTGCATCATCCCTTTGCCACAGGGATGTTCATGCTGTTCGATCTGCAGCAGTTCAGAAAGCTGCGCGGATTTCACGAGCAGGTCGCGTTCGCAGAAGACTACATGCTCAGCAAGCAAGTGGAGAGAAAACGATTCGGCATCGTGCGCGGCGGTGTCTACACAACCAACCGCCGCTTCCAGAAGATGGGACATCTGCGCGTGGGATGGCTATTCCTGAAAACCGCGATGAATTACTGGAACGAAAGTTACTTCCTGCGAGACCACAAATACTGGCAGACCTAGCGGCACCACAGCGCAATTGAAATTTGCAGTAATTTCTTGGTGGCCTGCAAAACAGGATCCCGCATACCAGCAGGATCCTGTTCTGTCATTAGAAGCGCAACACAATTCCGGTCGAGAGACGCACGTTATTTTGCGTCGCACCGAAGAAGCGTGTTTGCACGTAGTCTCCCTGGAATCGCCATGCAATCGGCTTAATGACTCGATAGTCGATACCACCCCCGAGCGCCGTGGCAAACGAAGTGTCGCTGTTCTGGAAATCGACGATCGCACCCGAAGTAGGGTTGGTCGTGATGTGCCCCAGCCCGAACAGTGCTTCCGCAAACGGCCGGAACTTTCCAATCGGTATCGACACCCTGGGACCAAACAGCGCTTCAAACTCGTGGCTGCTGACATTCACCGAAGTGTTGGTTCCACCCAGAGCGAATTGATAGTTAGGTGTTCCGTAATGTCCTGCGAAGTCCGCGACAAACCCGATCCACGGAATAATTTTGCCTTCCGCCGACGCTTCCCACCCATTCAGATTCGCGCGATTCGCGCCGGCGAAATCGAGGCCTGACGAATCCATGCTTTCGTAGGAATATCCGAGGAAGACGTTCCCGCTAGGAATTTGGGCGCTTGCCAGTCCGGCGAAACCGAGCACAGCAAAAATGATGATTCCGATTTTTCGCATAGAGATTTCCTTACCCTCCAAATCGTTATTTTTATTTCGATACTGGTGCTGAAAAAATTAGATGCCCGGCTCAGGCCATGGGTCACACGGAACATGCTGAAATTGCGGGCGGTTCCGGACAAGGAGGGTGACAAATGGAGGGTGACAAATCATTACAAAAGAAAAAACAAATCTACATTGTTTGACGAGTCGAGTTCGATTAAGGATATTCAAACTCGATCGAAACAAAACATACGAACACGGAGATCTCATTTATTTCTGAGGGAGACGACGCTCAGAATCGCCAGACGATTCCGGTCGACCCCCGGTAATCATTCTGGGTCGCACTGAGAAGGTGCGTACGGGTGTAGTCGAACTGCAAGCGCCAGGAAAAATGCTTGAAGGGAAGTTTGTAGTCGACACCACCGCCAGCGTCCAATGCCAGCGGGATGTGGCTGAAACCGTCTGAAGTGGAGCGTTGCGCTCCGGCCATGATGTGAACGAAGGGGCGCAATTTGCCATAATTCATCGACAACCGCGGTCCGAATAACAGGTTGTATTGTTGGATCCCCTGCCGGTAAAAGCCGCTGCCGTCCAGCACTAATCCCAGATACGTGAGGCGCGAGAATGGAAGATCTTCCACAGACGCGTTCCATCCGCGGAATGTGTAGCGGTTAATCACGTCGACCGAAGAGGCGTAGGCTCCTCCAACATACACATTTCCACTCGGCAGCAGTTGCGCCTTTGAGGGGGTTGCGAACAATACCAGGCTGAGAAATGCCAGCACCACGGCTGCAAGTTTCGACACGAAGATAAGTCCTCCTCTGGCAAAAAGTGCCAGCAGCAAATTCTACCTGAATGCGTGAAATTCGTTAGATGCAGTGTAACGGACGGTTAGGATGTCCAGCATTCCAAAAATGGGTTAGGTCAATTTCGGTAAAGTTTAAGAATTATTTACTTTCTTTTTATGATTCCGAAACCCCCCGGCCAGCGTCTATCCACTAGGATGAAATTTATGGATACGATTTGGCAAGCACCCTCGAGTTCCCTACGAATTGGCTAGTTTTGGAATTAAATCAAAGGAGTTGAAGTTGAAACTCAGTCTGGAAGCTCGCAATCATGCCGGTGTGATGATCGTGCACTCTCACGGCCGCATCGTGTACCGTGACGAAGCCGCTGCTTTCTCGCAAGTGGTGGGCGAGATGCTGCAGCATCACGGCAGGGTGATCGTCGATCTGGGTGAGGTTCATTCTATCGATAGCGCCGGCATCGGAGAGATGGTATTGCTTCACACCTCCGCTAACGCAAAAAACGCCGATCTGAAGTGGGCGAATCCGAGTCCCGTGGTCCAACGCCTGCTCTCTCTCACGCATCTGGATTCATTTCTTGAAATTCACTCGAGCTTGGGCGAAGCGATGGAAGCGCTCAAGGATCGAGAAGTGTGCGCGGACTGTTGACCCACTGGATGCAAGCCTTTGCCTGCCTGAACTGGCTTCGTCGGAGTGTCAGGCTTTCTCAGCTCTCCCGCTGAAAACGGTAGCGCCCCGCTCGCTCCGCAGAGACAGCCTCGGCTACATTTAAGAAAGCGCGTGCCGCGTGAGATAGGCCTGCTTCCTTTCGATAGATCAGGCGTAATTTGCGCTGCACGCGCAATTCTCGTACTGGTATTCTCACCAGTTCTCCGCGCGCTACTTCCGTCTCCACGCTGATTTCAGGCATGAGGGCCACGCCGCTTCCTAAGGCAACGAATTGTTTGATGGCCTGCAGCGTGGGCAATTCCAGATCCATGTGCAGCGGCGTTTTGTATTTCTGAAATGTCTGCAGAACTTTTTCGCGATACGGGGACGAGACGATGTGGGCGACAAACGACTCGGCGCCCAATTGCCGTATGCTTACCTCTTTGGCCGCTGCCAATGGATGCTTGGGGGGAACCACCAACACCAACTCGTCGAGGTAGGCGATTACGGAATGCAGACGCGGCTCCTCCGGCTTGTAAGACAACACTCCGAGCTCCGCGCTGTGTTGCAGGACATCATCCGGAATCCGGCTTCCCAGGGACCTTTGAACCGTGATTTTGATCATGGGATGCAGGCGACGGAACTCTGCCAGTACGGGCAACAAATACAGGGCGGTAAATTCATTGGCCGCGATAATCAGCTTTCCTTTTTGCAATTCCCGCAACTCGGCCAGCGACTCGTGCGCGTCATGCCGCAGGTTCAGCAGCTTTTCCGCATATTCATACAGAACTTGGCCGGCGTCCGTTAAGACGCCTTCGCGTGAGGAGCGGTCGAATAGACTCTCGCCCAGCTCGTTCTCGAGCTTACGAATCGTCTGACTGACCGCGGACTGAGTTCGGTAAAGTTTTTCCGCAGCCCGGGAAAATCTTCGTTCCCGCGCGACGCTGAGAAACACTTCCAGTTGCGACAGTTCCATAAGGGCCGCCCGTTAATGATTACTTACAGAATCATTAGCACATCTTATCATAGTAGATGTTCTAATGATCACTGCATAATTATAAGCATTGCTTCAGTTGGCTTTCCTCGTACCATGGAGGTGGCACATGGTTTTCTGCAACACGAAGTTCAAATTCTACCCAAACTAATTATGGCTACCGATCAGGTTCGCATCACCGTTTTCGATACCACCTTGCGCGATGGAGAACAGTCGCCCGGCTGCAGCATGAACCATCAGGAAAAGCTGCGCCTCGCACAGCAACTGGACCGCCTCGGCGTCGACGTGATTGAGGCGGGATTCCCCATCGCCTCCGAAGGCGACTTCGAAGCTGTCAAAGCGATCGCCAGCGTCATACGCCGTCCGATTATTGCGGGCTTGGCAAGGGCATGCCGTCCTGATATTGAACGTGCCTGGGAAGCTTTGAAAGACGCTGCCCGGCCCCGCATCCACGTCTTCCTTGCGACTTCCGATATTCACCTTCAATACAAGCTGCGGATTACGCGCGATCAGTGTCTGGCACAGGCACGAGATTCAGTCCGCTTCGCCAAATCCTTGTGCGATGACGTGGAATTTTCTCCAGAAGATGCGACGCGAACCGATCCCGACTTTCTGTGCAAGGTGCTTGAAGCGGTAGTCGAAGCGGGTGCAACGACGCTGAACATTCCCGACACGGTTGGCTATACCGTGCCGTCGGAATTCGGCGATCTGATCTCGACGATTCGCAAGCGGGTGAAGGGAATCGAAAACGTTACCATCTCCGCGCACTGCCACAACGATCTTGGGATGGCGGTGGCCAACACCATGGCAGCGGTCGCAGCAGGAGCGCGCCAGGTTGAATGCACGATTAACGGCATCGGAGAGCGCGCGGGCAACGCTGCGCTCGAAGAGATAGTCATGGCCATGCGCGTCCGCCGCGATCGCTATCCGTATCAGACCAGTATTGTGGGCGAGCAGCTCTTTGCCGCCAGCCAGATGTTGAGTGAAATTACCAGCGTGCCGGTGCAACCGAATAAGGCAGTCACTGGACGCAATGCCTTCGCCCACGAGGCGGGCATTCATCAGGATGGCGTGCTGAAAAATCCGCTGACTTACGAGATCATGACGCCGCAATCGGTGGGCGTGCCCGATTCCAAGCTGGTGCTGGGTAAGCACTCGGGCCGTCATGCTCTCAACATTCGATGCGAGCAGCTGGGATATCAGTTTGATCGTCGCGCCCTGGATGACATTTATCGGCGCTTCGTGCGCTTGGCCGACAAGATCAAGCATGTCGAAGATCATCATCTGCTGGAGTTGATTCGCGAAACCCACAAGCCGGCGAGTTCCGCGACGCCGCTGTTCGAACCGCTGCAGGCGGGCGTTGCCGTGGCTGCCGCTGCGTCGGTGCATGAATCGCAGCGGCCCTTTCCTCTGGTGCCGCAAACCAACGCATTCGGTGTTCCCATTCCAATTCCCGGAGACCAGCATCACGATCAAGAAGATTATCTCTGGGGCGTGTAAGAGTTCGAATTTGGGGACAGCCGCCATCGGCTGTCCGCCGGGCTCAACCCGGCTTTTTTAACCCGCGAATCCCGAAAGCGCTTCCGTTAAACTAACTTCCCATGCTCTTAAACCTCACGATCCTTCCTGGCGACGGTATTGGCCCCGAAGTCACCGATCAGGCTGTACAAGTTCTTAAGGCCGTTGCTACCGCCTTCGGACACCAACTCCAACTGCAGCACAAGAAAATCGGCGGCGATGCGCTGGCTGCGGTTGAAGATCCTCTGCCCGCGGATACGATTCAAGCTTGCCTGTCATCCTCCGCCGTGCTGATGGGCGCGGTGGGCAATCCAGCGTTTGATCACTATCCGAATCACCTCCGGCCGGAGGCTGGGCTTCTGCGATTACGCCGCGAACTCGGCGCCTACGCAAATTTGCGTCCGGCCATCTGCTTTCCTGCACTGGAAGATTCCTCGCCGCTTCGCGCCGATCTGGTTCGCGGCACTGATCTCATGATCGTGAGGGAACTTCTTGGCGGGCTTTATTTTGGAGAGCCTCGATCCATCGCAGGTGCGCCCGGCGCCCGCATCGCGGTGAATACCATGACGTACGATGAGCCGGCCATCGAGCGCATCGCTCAAGTCGCCTTTGACCTCGCGATGAAACGCCGCCAGAAAGTTTTATCGGTGGACAAAGCCAATGTTCTAGAGTGTTCGCGGCTGTGGCGCGAGGTCGTCATCCGATGCGCGAAAGATTATCCCGGCGTGCAGCTCTCTCACATGTATGTCGATTCGGCGGCGATGTCGTTGGTGCAGCGTCCTAAAGATTTTGATGTGGTGCTCACCGAGAACATGTTTGGCGACATTCTTTCCGACCAGGCGGGAGGAGTGGTGGGCTCATTGGGATTGCTCGCCTCGGCCAGCATTGGCGGCCCCGTCGGCTTGTATGAGCCTGTACATGGATCCGCGCCAGACATTGCAGGGAAAGGAATCGCGAATCCGCTAGGCGCGATTCTCACCGTCGCTTTAATGCTGCGTCATTCTTTCCAATTGGAGCGCGAGGCGCTCTGCGTCGAGAATGCCGTCAGCACAGTGCTGACGCAAGGCGCGCGCACCAAGGATCTTGCTGGGGATGGAAGAACTTCAATCTCGACCACCGAGATGGGACGCAGAGTGATTGCGGCGGTAGCTTCGCAGCCGCAACAGAAATCCGCCTGAGAACTCAGGCTCGCGGCGCTTCCTGTCCGGGCAATGGTTTTGCGGGTTGCGCGACGGTGCTTCTTCCATCGTACTTTCCCGTCATGTCATACCAGCGGATGCGTAGCATTTCCTGAAACATGCGCGCTCCGTCGACCAGGGGATTAATCCGTGTGCCGCCGGCATGTCCCCAACGCACCGCGATTTCGTCCACGCGGAATCCAAACTTGCGCGCCAGAAAGAGAATTTCCGGGTCAAATCCCCAGCGTTCAATGCGCTGCAAGGGAAGAATTGTCAGGGCCGCGCGACGGGTGAAAGCTTTGAAGCCGCATTGCGTATCTTTAAACTGCAGGCCCAGGATGATCCGATTCAGGCCGTTGAACACCCGTCCAAACAACTGCCGGTGCAGGGACTGTCGGCGGGTTTGCAGTTCGGCGCGAAGCCAGCGTGATCCAATCGCGATATCCGCGCCTGACGCCAATGCCTGTAGCAACTTCGGCATTTCTTCGATGGGAGAAGATAAATCGGCATCGCTAAATACGACAATTTCGCCACGCGAATTTAAGATTCCATTCCGCACGGCGTATCCCTTACCACGATTGCCGGGATTTTCTACGAGCCGTAACATGGGGTTACTCGCCGCAAAACTGCGTACTATCTCGGCCGTGTTGTCCCGCGATCCGTCATTTACGACAATGACTTCCGCATCCCAGCCCTGCTGTCGCACGTATCCCAATACTTTTTCGAGGGTGGCTCCAAGTCGCGCGCCCTCGTTATAAGCCGGAATCACGATGCTATAGGTCATGTCGTTGAAAGGGATCATATAACTCCTCCAGCCAACCGCGCAGGAAAGCTTAGGATGTCCCTTTTAGCAAATACGTTGCTGGAAAAATGACGTACCCGCGTAAGTCCGATTGTAGCGCCTGAATCGCAGGGTCGGAGCTGAATAGCCGATCCTAAGCGTTGAAAAGGATTGCGCACCGGGGACGCGGCTCCTACGCTACGTTGCGCTGCTCGCGGAGCATCCCCAGGAATTCACTGACCAGGTCGCCGTCCAGCAGGCCTTGCCGAGCCTTCTCATGCATCACTTGCGCCGATTGTTCGTGTCCCATTGCAGCTTTGTAGGGACGCTCGGTGCGCAGCGCATCGTAAACGTCCACCACCTGCAAAACCCGTGGCAGCAGCGGAATCTCCCCCGCCTTTAATCCGTCAGGGTACCCGGAGCCGTCCATATGCTCGTGATGATGCCGAATGATGGGCAGCACCAGCCGCAAGGATTTCAGCGGCCTGCAGATATTCTCGCCGGTAAGCGGATGCTGCTTCATGATCACCCACTCTTCCGGTGTCAGGTTGCTGCCCTTTTTCAGAATCTCATCGGGCACCGCGATCTTGCCCAAGTCGTGCAGATATCCACCGCGTCGCAACGCGATGATCGAGTCTTCATCGAGCCCCAGATGCCGTCCCAGCGATGAAGCATTCATGGCTAGGCGCTCGCAGTGTCCTTCAGTGTAAGGGTCACGGCCCTCGACGATCAGCCCCAGCGTGCAGAGCACGGAGTCCGCTGTCTCGAGTTCGTCCGTGAACTCTTTCATGCGTAGAAGAGATTTCACGCGAGCGGTTAATTCTTCAGCGAGTACAGGCTTGTTCAGGAAGTCGTCGGCTCCCGCCTCAATGCCACGCAATTTCTCCGCGCTGTCAGTCAATCCCGTGATCAACACAAACGGAATCAATCGGGTCGCCGGATTTTCCTTCAGATCGCGGCACAGTTCGTAGCCGGATTTTCCCGGCATCCTCACATCCGACAGGATTAAGTCAGGCGCCTGACGCCGCACTTCGGCCTCTGCCGTTTGTGCATCGCCAGCGGTTATCACCTCATACCCGCGCATCGTGAGCAACTGGCTCATCAGAGCGGCGATGCCTGGATTGTCATCCACCACGAGAATTCGCGCGGTATGCTTCGCCGGTCGCACCTCGCCCATATCTTCATCTGAAGCGGCGTTCGGATGCGGAGTTGTCCGGGAATGACCGCTCAACGTCAGACGAGGTTCGCGAGGAAACGTCATGCACTACCGGCTTTCTATGGCCTTCATTCTACTGCAATCTCGCGGCAAGATTGCCTGCAAACCATGCTTCCGGGAGGTTATCAATCCGGCTTCACCCATTCCCATTCCCACTTTGGAACCATCGGTCTAAGTTGTGACTTCCGCCCTTGCCGCCCAGCTCGCCGCCTGTTAAATCTCGGCCATGATACGAATCTTTCCAGGTCGTGTCCAGTTGGCTGCATTTTTGCTGGTCATGGCTAGTCTCACTCATCCCGCGGTCTCTCTCTCGAAGCCCCACTCCATCGCATTCGGGAAATGGATGTCGGTTTCAGGGTCCACAGAATCCGAAAGTTCAGAAGGAAAGCCATTTACTTTGAAAGTCCGGCCCTTGCTGGTGGATGCCCGAACTAAAGAATTTATTCTAGGTCCCGTGCATGACGTCACCGACCGAATCTTCGTCGTGCGCCGCGCCTTCCGCGTGAATGACAGCCTGCCGCAGGAAAACGCCGCCGCTCCGAAGTGGCAGTGGCAGCGCGGTGGATGGTTACTGATCGATCGCGTGACCGCTCGCGTCACTCCCATCAATTTGCCTGAATTCGATGCGCTTTATTTCGAACGTGAGTTGGTATCGCGATTACGCTGCCTATTGCAGCTATTCTGAAGATGGGAAAAAGATTTACGGAGTCGTTGCACAGCTCACTCGCCGCAAGCCCGTGCTGAAGAAATTGTTTGACGGAGCGGCCGGGCCACCGGAGCCGACCGATGTTGCAGTCGATTCCGCATGTCCAGTTATCGCATGGCAGCGCGCTCCAATCCGAGTTACCTTCGAACCTGCGGTTGGAGCCAAACAGACCTTCGAAATCCGCGGGCGCCTTGTGGACCTGATAACGGAAGAAGAAGATGACGCTGAATGAAACGAAAAATCAAAGAATAAAGAGCGACAAACAACTCTAGTCGCCAGCTGGCTCAACGGCAGGCAGTTTCACCGCGATGGCCGTCTCCTTTACCTTCGCACTCGTCACCAGTATCACTGACAAAACCACGATCACACTGCCCATCACGATGAACCGGTCTACACGCTCATGCAGAACCAGCCATCCTAGAAACACTGCGACCACGGGATTCACGTACGCATAGGTTGACACTTTTGACGTGGGCACGTGCTCGAGCAGCCAGATGTAGGCTGTGTACCCAATCCATGACCCGCACACGACGAGGTAAAGCGTCGCAGTCAATCCGCGTGTGGTCCACGTGACCCGCGACAAATCGTTATTGGCAAACGCAAACAGAAAATTTGCGACACCCGCCGCAGTGACTTGCCAGCCGGTGGCACTAAACACGTCCATTCCGGATTGCCAGCGCTTCGATAGCACCGATCCCAGCGCCCACAAGAACGATCCGCCTATCAATCCCACCGATGCTATCAATTCCCGCCTGCCGATCGCGGAAGTCGAGTGCAGCTCTGGCCAGAACAGAACGAATAATCCCGCGATCCCCAAAGCGAGGCCAGCTTTTCCTTTCCAGGAAATGCGATGGTGGCCGAGCAGCAGGGAATCGAGCACCAGAAACCATAGCGGCGTGATGGCGATGATGAGTGCCGCTAATCCCGATGGAACAGTTTGTTCGGCCCAGGAGAGCGTCAAGTTTCCGCCCATCAGAAGTAGAATGCCAACGACCGCTGCCAGCGCGATCTGTTTTGGGGAATACCAGATTCTGCGGCCGGTCGCCGCGCACACGATCAGCATCACCACTCCGGCAATCGAGAAACGCACTCCGCACATCAGCGCTGGAGGAATGCTCTGCACTGCAATATCAATCGCCAGATACGTCGAGCCCCAGAATAGATACACCAGTCCGAAGGCAAGAATCACCGCAAACCGGCTTGGGCTCTCAGCTTTCATTTTGTTTATTAGAAAACGGGGGAAGCTAAAACATATCAGACGAGGCAGGAGCTACTGAGGATTCTGAACTCTTGTGAACCGTCGTGGTTACACGGGAGCAACCGATGGCGTGTCTTATTTCAGTTTCTCGTATTCTGACTTCGCTTCCTTCAGAATCGGGATGTCGGGGTCCGCGTCTTTCCAGAGAGCAAAGAAATCCTGATAGGCCGATTTCGCTTTGGCCGTGTCGCCGGACAGGGTGTAAGCGCGTCCCAATCCAAGTCTTGCGAGAGAGTGCTCGATACCGACCGGATTAATGCCGCGATGATCGATGATTTTCTGAAACTCCGTCGCCGCCTCGGGTCCGCGCTTGGCCTCCAGGTAGACGAGCCCACGAACGTAAATGGGAAGTAACCCTGGGTAAATAGCGAGTTCATACGGTGTGGCCGCACGCAGCGCTTCGATGGCCTGGTCGGTAGATTTGCGATTCATCGCGGCCAAAGCAACGACAGACGGTCCCCATACATTGTGCAAGAGCGTGTCGTCGGGGAAGCGGTGGCTGAGGTCCGTGGTCATCGTCTGGGCGCGGGCGTCCCCGGTCATGGCCAGGGCTAGAGCCGCTGGGTTCACGATGGAGCGGGTGTGCGCAATGGCTGCGCTGGAGTTGGCCAGTTCACGCGCCCGGCTTCCATTTCCTAATTCAGCTTCAACGACTGCCAAGGAGGCCTGGATTCCGGCCGTGGATTCCTTGAAACCGAGGCGGTCCGTCACTTGGATTGAACGGTTCAACAACTCTCTTGCCTTCTGCATTTGGCCGTGCTCAGCGGCTGCTCCACCGGCTTCGCCGAGCAGCAGGTATTCGCTGGGCTTGCCCTCGGCCCATTTCATTTCGCGTTGCATGCCAGCTTCATCGCCGCTGAGAAATGCCAGGTCGTAAAGCTGCTGGTGAAGAAACAGGTTGTCCGCTTTGGCGTCGATCGCGCGGTGAAGAACGGACTGGGCTTCCTCCGGGCGATTGAGCGCCATGTATGATCCCGCGACCATCGCATAGCCAAATGGCGTTGTCGATTCGAACCGTATGCTTTCATTCGCCGCCTGAATCGCTTTTTCATACTCACCCAGAAAAATCGAGTACAGCACTGCGAGGTTACCGTAAGCGCTCGAATTGTTGGGATACGTCTGGATGGCGAGCTCCAGAGTTTCCCGGTCTTTATCCACATTGCCGGCCGCGGTGTAGAAGTGGTCGTCGATATAGAAGCGCTCACGCTCGCTGACCCGGTCGCGCAAGTCGAAGGCTTTTTTTGCAACTTCAACGGACCGGTCCTCTTCGCCGATATTGCCGTAAATAGCGGCCAGTCTTGCGTAGGCCATGGCAAAGTTCGGATCCAGCTGGATGGCATGCTGAAAAAGCGGGATGGATTCAGCTTCGCCGCCGGAGTTCCGTTTTTCGTCAGCCGCAGCGAACGCCTTCAACGCTTCCAGCGAGGAGGTGGTGGCTTCAGTGACGGGAGTGTCAAACTTCTGGATCGAAGCCATCGACTCGCCGAGCTTTCCCCGCAGGCTGGACGCGGCTTTGCCCACCGCCGGCAGCACTCCTTCTTTGCTTGCCGCGGTTACTTGCTCCCGAGCCAGGGAGTCACCGGTCACGCAATTGGTGGCGTCGAGCGAGACAACATACTGGCTGCCCAATGTCTCGACGGACCCGCTCAACATGGCCTTGATGTGCTCGCGCTCGCAGACCTCGCGAGCGACTGCGCCGGTAACGCGTTCGTCGGGCGCCCGGCCCATGAACTGAAGAGCTTTGCGGATGGTCTGGTCGGGAACAATGTTGAGATAAGGTGATTGCTCGAGTTGCACGGCGAGAGCTTGTTTGAGAGTGCCGTCGAATACAGGGTCGCCCGTTGTGTTGACGAAGTCTGCCAGGAGGACGCTGTCTTTGCCCGTAAGCTTTGCGGAGCTGCGCGAGCGCAGATAGAAAACTCCGGCCGCTGCCGCCGCGACAATGACGAGAGCGAGCACAATTGGAAGCGTAGGGAATTTCTTTTTTGCAGTGGTGTTGGTCGGCGCGGGCGTTACTGCGCTAGCCGATGACACCGCGACCGGCACTGAGGAAGAAACTGGCCGGTGCGATCCGGACGATGCCGCAGCGCTGCGAGAGTCCTGAACATCCGGCATGGAAATGGCGGGATGGGAATCGGAGTGTGCGGCGGTGGCGCGGCCGCTTTCCGTGTCGCGCTTCAGGCGCTGCAGGTCGGTGCGAATATCCGCCGCATGCTGGTAGCGAAGGTTGCGGTCTTTTTCCAGCGACTTGTTGATTACGTCCTCGAGTTTCGGCGGCAGATCTGGATTCAGGCGCACCGGAGAGACTGGCGCGCGATCCAGGATGGCTTGAAAGATGAGCGCAGACGTATCGCCGCGGAACGGGATCATGCCCGTCGCCATTTCGTAGAGAACAACTCCGAAGGAAAAAAGATCGGTCCGCGAATCGAGTTCCTTCCCCTTCGCCTGCTCGGGCGACATGTAGGCGACCGTGCCCAGAGTTGAGCCGGGACTCGTCAAATGATCCTCAACGGCCACGGCAGTAGGCGCGGTAAGGTCTGGAGTAGAAGTTGGCGAGGCTGCAGCCGCCTTCACTTTCGCAAGACCGAAATCCAGAATCTTGGCGTGGCCGCGTTTCGTGACAAAAATATTGGCAGGCTTGATGTCACGATGCACAATGCCCTCGGCATGCGCCGCATCGAGCGCGTCGGCAATCTCGATCCCGATGGCAAAAATGGTTTCTACTTCCATCGGGCGTGCGCCAATCAAGTGCTTGAGCGTTGCGCCATCGAGAAATTCCATGACCAGAAAGGCGCGGCCATTCTCCTCGCCGATGTCATAGATGGTGCAGATGTTGGGATGATTGAGCGCGGAGGCTGCTTTCGCCTCTCGACGAAATCGTTCCAGCGCCTGGCGATCTTGCGCGACTTCTTCCGGAAGGAATTTGAGTGCGACAAAGCGGCCAAGGCGTGTGTCTTCGGCCTTGTAGACCACCCCCATGCCACCGCCGCCTAGCTTTTCGATAATCCGGTAGTGGGAAATGGTCTGGTCGATCAAACGTACCCCGCCCCCAGGGTGGAGCTATGCTAGGCAAAATTAGACGGGAAGTCAAAAGAGTTCGCGAGGTGGAGCACTGGTCGTCAGGGGCGCGATTCTTTGGTAATGTCCGCTAAAAATGGGGGTTACGCCGCGCGCGTACGCCACGTATAATAGCGGAGAAGACATGTGTACCGATGCTGCGCAACGTTTCCAATTCGCTTCAACCCAATTCGCACAAGCCCGAGTGCTGGCTGCACTGCCTGGTGTGTCCGCGGCGCTATCGTGCGAATTTGCCATCCCGTCTTCGTCCCAGTCTCTTCGGTAGCGACTAGTAAATCCTTCGCCTGATTCGCCTTGGCCTGCGTGCGTCTGAACCAGGACCGCGCACTCCGAGGTCGCATTCATTTATCACTAGCGTCTGACTACTGACAGACTGCTCACGGAGGATTCCATGACCACCAAGACCATGACCGCAACTGCCGGTCCCAAAATCAAGACCACGCTGCCCGGGCCGAACGCCAAGCGCGTGCTGGCCAACGATCAGAAATATATTTCGCCGTCCTATACCCGTTCCTATCCGCTGGTGGCAAAGAGTGGCCGCGGCATCGTCGTGACCGACGTGGACGGCAACGAATTCTATGATTTTTCTGCTGGCATTGCCGTGACCTCAACCGGCCATTGCCATCCCGATGTGGTTGCCGCCATACAGAAGCAGGCAGGCGAATTGATTCACATGTCGGGCACTGATTTCTATTACGAGAACATGGTCGAACTTGCTGAGCGTCTCTCAAAGATTGCGCCGATGCGCGGCCCGCACAAGATTTATTACGGAAACTCTGGCGCGGAGGCGATCGAGTGCGCGCTGAAGCTGGCGCGTTACCACACCAAGCGGCAGAACATCATCGCGTTCTTCGGTGCGTTCCATGGACGCACCATGGGCGCGCTTTCACTGACTGCGTCGAAACCTCAACAACGGCGCCGCTTTTCGCCGCTTGTGCCGGGAGTGACGCACGTGCGCTATCCCGACGTGTACCGGGGATGCGTGGCTGGCCAGCAAGATGCAGAGGCTTTCGCGCTGGGTTGTGCGCGCTTCATCGAGGAAAAACTTTTCAAGACGACGCTTGCTCCAGAAGAGGTGGCGGCAATTTTCGTTGAGCCGGTGCAGGGCGAGGGCGGTTACGTGGTCGCGCCCACGATTTTCATGCAGGAGCTGCGGCGCATTTGCGATCGTCATGGAATCATGCTGGTGGTAGATGAGGTGCAAAGCGGCATCGCGCGCACCGGCAAGTGGTTTGCGGTTGAGCACACCGGAGTTGAGCCAGACATGGTTTGCATGGCGAAGGGAATTGCATCAGGCATGCCCCTGGGCGTTACCATGACGCGCTCTGAAATCATGGACTGGGTGCCGGGTTCGCACGCATCGACCTTCGGCGGCAATCCTGTGTGCGTGGCGGCGGCGCTGGCTACGCTGGACGTGATCGAGAAAGAAAACCTGCTCGATCATTCCGCGGAAGTGGGCGCGCACATGATGAAGCGCATGGCGGAGTGGCCAGCGAGGCTGAAGCTGGTGGGCGATGTGCGCGGGCGAGGCTTGATGATCGGCGTCGACATTGTGAAGGACAAGACGACCAAGGAATACGGCGCGGCGGAACGGGACATGATCGTGGAGAAGGCTTTCGAACACGGCGTGCTGTTCCTGGGTTGCGGGCCGAGCACAATCCGTCTGTGTCCGCCGCTGGTGGTGACCAAAGAAGAAGCGGACGTCGCGCTGGACATTCTTGAAGAGTGCATCCGCGAAGTGGGCAAGCAGTAACAGAGAAGCAGTGGCCAGTGTGCAGGGAACGTTCAAAAAGTTCGCTGCCGCTGGCCATTTTTGTTTGCCAGCGAAACCGTCCAATGTTCCAATCGGAACATTTTAAAATGGGAAATTTTGCGTCCGTAACTCATTCATTCTTTACGAGGGCTTTTGAGTGGCTCCATGGAATCAGCAGGTTAGAAGGCGAAGAATTGTCCACTTTCGTGGAGGGTAGATGTCCACAAAGGTAGACTTGACGGGCGTACATTGTACTTTATAAGGTACGTGGCGATTTCTTACTTCAGGCCTTCGACCAAGTAGAGGTCGGAGAGGGTGCGCACGTAGCTGTAGACGTAGGATTGATTGTCGGCGGAGAGGTTGACACGGCCGATGGTATCGATTCCAGCGGAGTCAGCGGGTTCGAGCGACTTCCACAGAGTTCGTTTTCCGGTGGCAATGTCGACGCGAAAGACTTGTGCGGGAATTTGTCCGCGGGAAAGGACGAATAGCTCACGGCCGTCGGGAGACCATCCGGTGGGGACTTCCGAAGATTCTACGGCGGAAACTACTCGTGGATCACCGCCTGCGATGGGGTACAAATAGATCTTGTGGTCGGGTCCGGTATCAGCGACGACATCTCCCTTAGGGGAGAGGATTACGCTGGCGCCCACGCCTTCTCCGCTGATGGCTTTAGGTTTGCCATCGCTCAAAGACTCCACGTAAAGGCGCATCCCGTGTCCGGCTTCGATTCCTGAAAATACAATATGTTCGCCGTCCGGCAGGTACGCACCGCCGGTATGGTTCAGACCATCGTCTTTTACGGGACGCATCTCTCCAACGCCGGTCGGCAAAAGGGAAAGCGAAGCGGGACTTGTATTCTGCCGCGCGAGCGCCCATTTTCCGTCGGGAGATAACGACATGCCACTGCCTTCTCCCAGCCGGATCGCCGGTGATCCATCGGTCTTGCGGATGTAGATGGCGTATTTCGGCCCGCCGCCTTCGCCTGCTTCCTGAAACAAAATCATGCGGCCGTCGGGCGAAAGACTTGAGGGCACGGACCAGTCCAGCCATGATAAGTCGCGCTCCTTGGTTTCTCCGGGAGCGAGGCCGATCATGCCGGCGCGATCGTTGCCACGGGTGAGCAAGACAGTGCCGTCACGGCCGACGTCGAAGATGGTGAGTTCGCCCGGAACCCGGGCCAGCAAGCGGACTTTTCCGGAAAGGTCGACGGCGTAAAGAGAGCGATCGCCGCCAGTTCTGGTTGCGGTGAACCAGACTTCATCGGCCTTCTGCGACCAGGCAACTCCCTGGATGCTATCCCAGCCATCGGAGAGGTTCTTCTTTTTTCCAGCGGCGTCGATTACGTAAACGGATCCACCATCATCTCTGGGTTGGGGATGATCGATGAAGGCCACCAAATCGCCTTTGGGAGACACTCGCAAGTTTCCGATCCAGCCATCGGCCTCGTAGATAGTTTTTCCGAGAGGGAACTCCAGACGCTTGCGTCCATTTACCTCATGAACGACGGCGAGCGAGTTACCGTCTGGACTCCAGTCGGCCCACTCCACGTTTTCGAGAATTTCGCGCGGCGCACCTCCGACCAAAGGCACGCGCGCGAGAGTGCCTGAATAAAGGAATGCGTCGCGAGCGCGGCTGTTCAAAGAGAGCAACATCTCGCCCGCGGAGGAAATGGCCAGAATCTCGGCACCTTTCGGTTCCATCTCCTGCGACTGAGGACTTTCGGGACGCGTATTGAAAAGATTGAGGGACTTGCCCTCCCAGGCGGCGCTGTAAATCACGGTTTTGCCATCGGGTGCGAAACGCGCGGACAGCACGATGCCGCGGCGGAAGGTGAGTGGATGATAAGCGGCGAAAGTCGGCGCTGGGGTGCGTTGCAGTAGGAACATGCCAACCGCGAGACCGATCAGCAGCGCGATCGCAGAAGCAACGAGGGTTGGCAGCCAGCTGCGTTTAACTTGGGGAGCGGGCGCTGGTCGCGGATTCGCAGCGGAGATACTTGGCTCCGGAATGATGGGGATGCTGGTTGAACTGGCGCGAGCACGGGATGTATCCAAATCGCGCTTGATGCGCTTGAGATCGCCCCGCAGTTCCGCCGCTGTCTGATAGCGCAAGTCGCATTCTTTTTCCAGAGACTTGGTGATGAGCTCGTCGAGTTTCTGCGGGATTGCCGGGTTCAGAGTCGAAGCCGGAGGCGGCATGCGGTTGAGGATGGCTTCGAAGATCACGCCGCTACTGCTGCCGCTGAACGCCATGGTTCCCGTAGCCATCTCATAAAGGACTGCGCCAAAGGCGAAGAGATCGGTGCGGGCGTCTAGTTCATGAGCGCGCACCTGCTCGGGAGACATGTAGGCAACGGTGCCGATGGTCGATCCGGGGCTGGTGACGAGGGTTTGGGGAGTAGCTTCGGTGGCGGTGTGCTCATTGGCGGCAGGCGCAACTTTCGCTAAACCGAAATCAAGCAACTTGGCCTGCCCGCGCTTGGTCACAAAAATGTTTGCAGGTTTAATGTCGCGATGAATGATTCCCTTGGAATGGGCGGCATCGAGGGCGTCGGCAATTTCGATGCTCAGTCCGATGAGAGTTTCGGTGTCGAGTGGACGTCCCTCGATGCGGTGCTTGAGGGTTTGCCCCTCAAGAAACTCCATGGCAATGAAAGCCAGGCCGCTGTGTTCATCAATCTCGTAGATCGTGCAGATGTTGGGATGGTTGAGGGCGGATGCGGCTTGCGCCTCGCGCTGAAAGCGGCTCAGTGCCTGATGATCCTTGGCGACGTCGTCCGGTAGAAACTTGAGGGCGACGAAGCGTTTCAGCTTGAGATCTTCGGCCTTGTAGACGACGCCCATGCCACCCCCGCCGAGCTTTTCCAGGATGCGGTAGTGGGAGATGGTTTGGCCGATCATTATCAGTATCAGTTATTAGTTCGGGGTCTATTGGGTACGGCATCGCGCCCGGTACCGGAGACGAGCGCGGTGCAGGCGCTATCTTATGAGGCTGCAGCCGCTTAAGTCAAAATTCTGAGTGCAACGGGCGATTTTAGGCGGCCTCTTCGTGACTGCCTCGTACCATGTTTCTCAGCGTGAGCGCGTTCGCCGCGGCGTAGCCGTTCTGGTCGTTATCAAAATAGACGTAGATGGCTGCGAGATGCCGCTCCCAGGCGGCGATCTGGCGAGCCCACATTCTTAGTTTCTCGTCGCTGTAGCTGCCTTGATATTTTCCGGGGTCCGGGCCATGAAGGCGTATGTAGGCGAAGTCCGCGGTGATGGTAAGAGGGGAATGATATCCCGCAAGCTCATAAATGCAGAACGCGGCGTTGAACTTCTTCAGGATGGAATCGATCTCAGGCGTCAGCCAGGAAAGCTCGCGAAACTCGAAGGCATAGCGGACATCGCGAGGCAGTATCTCGAGTAACCCGCGGAGCCGATCGGCATTCACGCGCCAGTGGGGCGGGAGTTGAAACAGGACCGGACCTAACTTTGGTCCGAGGCGAGTGGCTCGGGGTAGAAGATTGTCGAGGGCGTTCTCGGGATCTTTCAGCTTTTTGTTGTGGGTGATGAAGCGGCTGGCTTTTACGGCGAAAATAAAGTTTGGTGGGGTAGCGTCTCGCCAGGCGTCAAACGCCTCGGGCGTGGGAAGGCGGTAGAAACTATTGTTCAGTTCGACGGTGTCGAAGTGCTGGACATAGTAATCCAGCATTTTGGCGTCGGGAGTTCTGGGGGGATAGAAGCGGCCTTTCCAATGTTTGTAATGAAAGCCGGAGGTCCCAATGCGGATGTCGCAATTCATGTACAGGAATGGATGGTGAAGCCTGAGCGAATGTTGGCGTGCGGAAGAGTTCCAGCCTTACTTTTTTGCGAAAAGCGAGGTTCAGAAAGGAAACTGCGAGCGAAGACGGCCAAGCTAAATCAAGATAGAAGAAATGTGACGTAACGAGAGGGATCAAGCTTGAAATTCGGAGGCTTCAGGAAAGCGCAGATTGCATTTGGCCAGGGCCACGGTTAAGAGTTCTTCAATTTTGCCCTCGTCACAACTGCGAGACATGGCGATCTCACTGACCAAGAGGTAGCGAGCGCGTTCGAGCATCTTCTTTTCACGGAAAGAAAGCGGCTTGGCTTGGTGAAGGGCGATCAGGCTCTTCAGAACCCCGGCGACCTCCAAGAGAGAGCCGGTGCGCATGCGGTCAGAATTCTCTTTGAAACGGTCTTTCCAGTCAGCGGTGCTAATGTCCTCTGCCACGGAGAGGAAATCGAGGATTTTTTGTACCTCGCCGTTGCGGACGACGCGGCGAATGCCCACGCTGCCCACGTTGTTACACGGGACCATTACCTTAAGGCTGCTGGCTTTGATGTTGAGAAGATAGAACTTTTCGACCGTGGAACCGATCGAGCGGCTGCTGATTTGCTCGATAACTCCTACGCCGTGGTTGGGATACACAACTTTATCGCCGATGTGGAAATTCAAATCACCGTTCATAAAGTACCCTGGCAGGAATACGGGTCGAGTGGGGAAAACAGTTGTCTTTACTATATAGATACTATCCCGAAATGGGAGGAAAAAGCAAGGTTTTAGGGGTGTGCGAGGAGGGGTGAGCGGGTGAGGTAGCTGCGTCTTTCGCGCGTTCTATGGCCATAAGATGTTGGCCTGAAAGAGTTTAGATCAATGGGGTGTAATAAGTGGAGCAGAAACGAGTCTGCGCTGGAGGAATATAATCGCGGCGTGAGTTCTCAAGAGCGCAAGTCCAGACAGAACAGCGAACTAGATGAGGCGCCGGTGGAGGCGTCTACGACGAACTCACCCTTCGTTCCGAAGCCGGCGTCGGAGCATCGGGAACGCCGAATCCTGGGACTTGATGTGGGGTCGAAGCGAATTGGAATCGCGGTGTCTGATCCGCTGGGGATTACCGCGCAAGGGCTGCAGACTTTGCAGCGCCGCAACAAGCGTACCGATCTCGCGGCCTTGGAGCAGGTGATCCGGGAATACAAAGTCAAGGAAATCGTGGTTGGACTGCCGCTTCGCATGAGCGGTGCAGAAGGCATTCAGTCGGACAAAATGCAGTTGTTCGCAGAGGAACTGAGGAGGCGCTTTCGGATGCCGGTGCACTTATGGGATGAGCGGCTGACGTCGGCGGAGGCGAATCGACTGTTACGAGAAACGGAATTGTCGATTGAGAGACGAGGGAAGGCCGTCGATCGGATGGCCGCGGTATTAATTTTGCAGGGGTGGATGGAAGGACATAGAAGCTAGGGACGCCGGACGTCGGACCTCAGCCCTCGGACGTCAGCCGTCGGACCTCGGACATTGGACACTCGACTTGGGACTTCCGAAGGGGGCCTTTGTTTTTCCCCGGCCCCTGCGCGAGCGATACCTTCAGGGCTTCTCATCGACTGGATCAGAGAGTTGAGCATCCGGCCCAACTTGGTTGAAAGATCCAGTAGAGCTTGGGCGCGCTGCGGAGCCATGAACTTTAATCTCTGAGCAATGAGAATTTGAGTTTCCAATTCGAGAAGTGAGGCTCGAGCGTGACAGAAGTAGAGAGATCGGTCGCGATCGGTTGAGCGCCCCTTTCCTTCGGCGATATTGCTTGGAATCGAGACAGCAGCTCTTCGCATCTGGCTCGTCAACCCGTACAGTTCCTCTTTCGGGAAGCCTTGGGTGTCAGCGTATACGCTTTCGACCAGGTCCATAGCATTCTGCCAAACTCTGAGGTCTTGGTAAGAGCCGGGCATAACCATGCACCTCCAGCCGAGCGTCCTCCGGCAGATTGCGCAAATTCGAGGGATGGTACAAGGGCGGACGTCACACTACCAACACGCTCTTCTGTGGATTTGCGGATCCAACCCTTCCTCGAACCGGAGGGACTGGGACTTAGCGCTGAGGTCCGACGTCCGAGGTCCGTGGCCCGCTCTTCTCCAGAATCGCGTGGCGGTATGCTGCGACGTTCTTGTTGTGCTCTTCCATAGTTTGGGCAAAGCGGTGGTGGCCGGCGGCGTCGGCGACAAAATAAAAGTAATCGGATTTGGCGGGATGCATTGCCGCCTCCAGAGCGCTCTTGCCCGGGTTTGCGATTGGACCTGGAGGCAGGCCGGTGTGCGTGTAGGTATTGTAGGGCGAGTTGAAGCGCATGTCGTCGTGATGCAGCGCTCCGGAATAGGTTCCGGTTAAGAGTTCGGCGTAAATGATGCTGGGATCGGCGTCGAGCGCAATCTTTTTATCCAGGCGGTTGTAGTAAACGCTGGCTACGAGCGGGCGCTCTTCCGCGACGGCGGTTTCTTTTTCGATGATCGACGCCATGATCACCGTGCGCTCGAGGTCAGTCGGAGGGGCGTTTACGTCTCGGGAGGTGCCGTTCACTTCGACCTCAATGTGGGGCGAGTCCGACGGAGAAGAGGGCCCATTTTCGGGTGTCACTGCAGGGGAGCCTTCTATCAATCCGATCTGCCTGGCGACCAACCGGAATTGCTTCACCATGGCTGCAGCCATATCTTGCATGGTCATCATGCGGCTGAATTGATAGGTTTCGGGAAAGAGGTAGCCTTCGAGCGAATGCGCGCCGGGGGCAACATCGGAGACGAGAGTCGTGTCGGATTGCGCGACCTTCAGGAAGTCATCGGCAGGACCTAATCCAGCGGCCTCGATGGCTCGGGCAATATCGAACATGGTGAAGCCCTCGGGAACGACGACAGTGCGGAAATAGACGTCACCACGGGTCAGGCGGCGATGGATATCGCGGAGGTTGGCAGGTGTGTCGAATAAATATTCTCCCGCCTTGAGCGATCGTCCACGATGCAGGTAGTGCCATAAGATGAAGGCTTCTTCACTGCGAATGATGCCGTTCGACTTGAGTTCGGCGGCGATGTGGCGCGTGGAATAACCTGGGCGCAGCATGACAAAAACCTGTCCCGGAGGGCGTAGTTGGCGTGAATGCGGCCCATGCGAACCAACCCGCGGCGGCGAGCGCGACGAAAAGTATGAGACCGAAGACTTTGCGCACGATGGCAGTAGTGTAGATGATCGCGACTGGCGATCGGCCGGAGCGGTACGGTTATTGGTTAGCAACAAGGTTCGCGGTGCCTGCGCCGGGGCTGGAGACTTATTGCACCCTTTTTCACGGGGTATACTCAAATGTCCTAGGAGAACATCTAAATCCCTGATGAGACGTGCCTCGCCCTTTTTGAGTGTGGTTGTTTTTTTGGCGGTCTTACCAACCACGGCCTGTCTGTTAAGAACCCGCCCGGTTGAAGAAACCTATTCCAAGGCTCCTCTGAAAGGGTCTACTCAACAGGAGTTGATCGACAGCATCAACAAGAAGTCTGAACAAATTCAGTCGTTGCAGGCAACGGTTGATATCGATACTTCCGTCGGGGGCGCCAAAAAAGGGCACGTCACGGATTACAAGGAAATCCGAGGGTACGTTCTAGCTCGCAAACCGGCGATGCTGCACATGATCGGCTTGCTTCCGATTGTACGGACCACGGCGTTTGACATGGTGAGCGACGGGAGGGATTTCAAGTTGTGGATTCCGCCTAAGAATCGTTTTGTGGTGGGGCGAAACGATGTGCAGACGTCAACTTCGGATCAGCCGATGGAGAGCATCCGGCCACAGGACATTTATGATGCGCTCTTGATCCGGCCCATTGACCCCGAGCATGACATCGCCGTGCTGGAAAATGGCTACGAGATTCTTCACGATACCAAAGGGCATCGCGTCCTGCAGGAAGACTACGAGCTGGTTGTCATCCGGAAAAGGGCGAGTGGATGGGTCCTGTCGCGGAAGATTGTTTTCAGCCGCACTGACTTGCAGCCCCATCGGCAGTACATTTATGACGAGAACGGTAACCTGGCGACTGATGCGCGCTACGCCAACTACAAAGACTTCGATAGCGTAAGTTTTCCTTCGCGCATCGAGATCTTCCGGCCTCGCGAGGAGTACGACATTACCCTCAATATGTTGAAGGTAGAAATTAATAAGCCGCTGCGGGACGATCAGTTTGCACTGGAGCAGCCGCCGGGTGCGGAGGTAGTGCACCTGGACAAACCGCAATCCAGCAGTGCGGCAACGCCCCCCGGAGTGACGCCTTAACGCGGCTTGATAACTTTCATTAAACGCAAATGATGAATCGGATGGTTGTCGCCAATCTCGTACACCGGCCGATCCGGTCGTTGATCAGCATTGTGGCTATTGCGCTGGAAGTCACGCTGATCCTGCTGATCGTCGGACTCAGCTACGGACTCATGAATGACGCCAAGAACCGCACTGCGGGCATCGGGGCTGATTTGATTGTGCAGCCGCCGGGCTCGTCGTTTCTGGCGGGCATCAGCGGCGCGCCTGTCTCCATCAAGGTTGCGGACATATTGCACTCCATGCCGCATGTGAAGGTGGTAAGCCCGGTGATCTGGCAGATCTCTACTGGGGGCGGGCTGGAAGTGATCGACGGCATTGATATTGCCAGCTTTGAGGCTCTGGGCGGGCCTTTTCAGTTCGTGGCAGGCGCCCCGTTTCGCGGGCCAGACGACGCGATGGTCGATGATTACATCGCGCGGCAGAGGCATGTGAAGGTCGGGGATACCATGGAGATTCTGAATCACAATTTCCGAATCTCGGGAGTTGTGGAGAACGGCCGCGCCGCTCGAAAGTTTGTTCCTATCTCCACCCTGCAGGATTTAATGGGGGCGAAGGATAAGGCTTCGGTGTTCTATGTGAAGGTGGATGATCCCGCGAACGTCGACGCGGTGGTGCAGGAAGTGAAACAACATCCGGGGATGGAGAAGTATGTCGTGGAATCTACCGCGGAATATCTGAGCATGATGACGCCGAGCAATTTACCGGGATTCCGGCCATTCATTGCGGTGGTCATTGGGGTGAGCCTGGTCATCGGTTTCCTGGTAATTTTTCAGTCGATGTATACGGCCGTGATGGAGCGCACGCGCGAGATCGGCATTTTGAAATCCATGGGGGCTTCGAAGCTTTACATCATCAATGTGATTTTGCGGGAGACCGTGGTGCTGGCTTTTGCGGGAATTGCGGTGGGCGTTGCGGTGAGTCTGGCGGCACGAGTTGGGATCCAGCAACGCTGGCCGCTGGTGCACATCGATCAAAGCGGCGTGTGGATGTTGCGCGCCATGATCATCGCCCTTGTGGGAGCGACGCTGGGAGCGATCTATCCGGCGTACAAAGCGGCGCAAAAGGATCCGATCGACGCGCTGGCTTATGAGTAAGCTGTTAGCTGCTGGTATTTAGTGGACATTACCTTTTGTAACTCTCCGTTGACAATCCCTCGGACGCTACGGTATCTTTAAAGCTTTGGGAAGTCTCGCGGTTGCCCGCCTGATGGTCTGGCGTCCTCGCCGGGGAATCAACGAGCGGTCTTCTTTGTAATTTCAATCGCGTTTCGCAATTTTTTTCATTCTGGGAGAGTTCCGATGTCAACCTATTTCCCCAAACCGGGGGAAATTGTGCGCAAGTGGTACGTCGTGGATGCGGATGGGCAGACGCTCGGGCGTATGGCCTCGCAAGTGGCTCGCATCCTCATGGGCAAAGAAAATCCGCAGTACACACCTTTTCTCGACACGGGCGATCATGTGATCGTGATCAATGCCGAGAAAATTCGAACCACGGGCATGAAGTCCGAGCAGAAGCAGTATCACCACTACACAGGCTATCCGGGTGGTCTGCGAACTGAAGATTACCGCAAGCGTTTGGCACGCAAGCCGGAAAGATTATTGAAGACGCCGTGCGCCGCATGCTGCCGAAGAACAAGCTGGCGGCTCACATGTTGTCGAAGTTGAACGTCTACAAGGGCGACAAGCATCCGCACGAGGCGCAGAAGCCGCAGGATTTGAAGTTGGAAGTGCGAGCGTAGTTCGGGTTTGCGCGCGGCGGCGGATGAAGATTGAGATCCTTCGCTCCGCCTGAAAGGCGGCTGCGCTCAGGATGACAAATTTAAGATAAGGCTCGCTTCTGGATTCAAGCTGGAAGCTAAGAGCTAGGAGCTGAGAGCTAGCATGGCAGAATTGGTGCAATATTACGGAACGGGACGTCGGAAGCGGGCCATTGCGCGAGTGTATTTGCGTCCAGGCAGCGGCGAGTTCAAGGTAAACGGCCGCGAGTTTGAAGAGTATTTCGTGACTCCGGCGCAGCGCTCGGCGGCGAAGGCTCCGCTGGCAACAACGGATACGGCGGCCTCTTTCAATATTGTGGCCAGCGTTCTGGGCGGCGGAGTGCGTGGTCAGGCGGACGCGGTGAAGCTCGGCATTGCGCGGGCATTGATGGTTTTCAACGCGGAGCTTCGCGGCAAGCTGAAGTCCGAGGGCATGGTGACGCCGGGACCCGCGCGGCAAAGAACGCAAGAAGTACGGGCAGAAGGGCGCACGTAAGCGCTTCCAGTTCAGCAAGCGGTAAGGCTGGAGTTGGGAGTGCCGGAGCGGGAAGGGAAACCAAGGTTCCTCGCTTCGCTCGGAATGACAAGGGTTGGGTTTTTGATTTGGCTAAAGCTGAAGCTAAAGCTGACAGCTGTTTTAGGTGTTCAATTCTTCCTGTGCCTCGCGGCGCGGGGCAGGGAATGGCAATCCGGCGCGGAACTTACGCAATGGATGCAGACTGAATAAGGAGGTTCATTGGCTACTATCACCATGAAGGAACTGCTCGAAGCAGGTGTTCACTTCGGGCATCAGACGAAGCGCTGGAATCCCAAGATGAAGGAATACATCTTCGGAGAGCGCAATGGAATTTACATCATCGACTTGCAGAAGACGCTGAAGATGTTCAAGGAGGCGTCGCGATTTGTTCAGGAACTGGCAGCTGACGGCAAGATTGTGCTGTTCGTGGGCACCAAGCGCCAGGCGCAGGACGCGATTGCTGAAGAGGCCACCAAGTGCGGCGGGTTCTACATTAACCAGCGCTGGCTCGGCGGACTGCTCACCAATTGGGTGACGGTGCAGAAGTCAGTGAAGCGGCTGAAGGAACTCGACGAGATGGCCACGGACGGCCGCTACGAGTTGCTGCCGAAAAAAGAAGTAATCAAGCTCGAACGCGAGCGCAAGCACCTGCAGGCGAACCTGGCGGGCATCAAGAACATGAGCCGGTTGCCGGATGCGGTGTTCGTGATCGATTCGAATAAGGAACAAATCGCCGTTCGTGAAGCCCGCAAGCTGGGCATTCCGGTGGTCGCGGTGGTTGATACCAATTGCGATCCCAGCGAAGTGGATTATGTAATCCCCGGCAATGACGACGCGTTGCGAGCGATCCGGTTATTCACTTCGAAGATTTCGGAGTCGATCGCCGAAGGTGCGCAGCTGATGAGCGATAAGCAGATCGCTGATATGACTGCAGCGACGGAACAGGCGCAGGCTCGGGAGACGCAGCAGGCGGAAGATGCAGCAGCTGCTCTTGAAACGCGGCAGCAGGAAGCTGCGGCGGCCTCTGACCTGGCGGACATCGGGGAAGACATCAGCATGGAAGAAGTGCTGGGTCCGGGAACACATAAGAAGCCGGTCGCCAACGAAGATGCCGATGCCGACCTTCCGAAGGTGGAGAGCCAGACGGTTTAGCAAGTCCCGGGTTGTGAGTACCGGATACCTAGTAAAAACCGGGCAGTTGATATAAGACCCGCGCGGGTCGTCCGGCGCGGGTCAAAGTTTGTAGAGGCGTTGGTGGCAACGTCTTTTCAAGGCGCAGAGGCGTAGCGAGCCTCTCGGGAAAATCCAGAAGGACTTTAATTTATATGAGCACTACTATGGCAAACATTTCTGCAGCACAAGTAAAGGATCTCCGGGAGAAAACCGGAGCTCCGATGATGGATTGCAAACAGGCCCTGACCGAAGCGAAGGGTGACATGGAGCAGGCGGTCGTGATTCTGCGCAAGAAAGGTGTATCGGTTGCCGCGAAGAAAGCGACGCGTGTAACCAGCGAAGGCGCAGTGACCAGCTACATTCACGCAGGTGGCAAGATCGGCGTGCTGGTCGAAGTGAACTGCGAGAGCGACTTCGTGGCGCGTACCGACGATTTCAAAGAGTTGGTGCACGATATTGCCATGCACATCGCGGCCAGCGACCCAAGGTTCGTCCGCAAGGAAGACGTAACCAAGGCCGATTTCGATCGCGAGAAGGATATCTTTATCGCGCAGGCTGTGGCCTCGGGCAAGCCGCCGAATATTGCTGAGAAGATGGTCGCTGGAAAGATGGAAAAGTTCTATGAGGAAGTCTGCCTGTTGGAGCAGCCTTTCATCAAGGACCAGACGGTATCGATTGCTCAACTGATTGCGGCGAAGATTGGCAAGCTGGGTGAGAACATCAGCGTGCGCCGCTTCGCTCGCTTCAAGGTTGGCGACGCCGGCGAGACGATCGCGATCACCAAGCCTACAGAGCAAAAACCAGAGTAATTCAGGGCGCCTACTGGGCGCCCTTTTTAATGCTTGCGTGGAACCGGCGGAAGGCCGGCCCTACAAACCCATGACTGCTCCCGCCCCTGCCTTCAAACGCGTTCTGCTCAAGCTTTCTGGAGAAGCCCTGGCTGCCAATCAAGGCTTCGGTGTGGACACCAAACGAATTCACGAAGTTGCGGCGGAACTGGCCGATGTTCACAAAATGGGCGTGCAATTGGCCATCGTGGTAGGCGGCGGAAATTTCTTCCGTGGAGTTGCCGATCAGGCGCGAGACATGGATCGTGTTTCCGCCGATCACATGGGAATGCTGGCCACGGTGATTAATGCGCTCGCGTTGCAGGACGCGCTTGAGAAGCAGAGCGTCTACACGCGCGTGCAAACCGCAATCGAGATGAATCAAGTAGCTGAGCCTTTCATTCGCCGGCGCGCCATCCGGCATCTGGAAAAAGGGCGCGTCGTGATCTTTGCTGGCGGCACCGGCAATCCTTATTTTTCTACCGACACCGCCGCATCCTTGCGGGCCATGGAGATTAAAGCGGAAGCCATTCTGAAAGCCACCAAAGTAGATGGAATCTACGATGCGGATCCAATGAAAGTGAAAGACGCCAAGAAGTTTACCGACATCACTTACATGGACGTTCTGAGGCTGGGATTGAAAGTGATGGATTCCACCGCGATCAGTCTATGCAAGGACAACAATCTGCCAATCATCGTTTTCAATTTGAATCAGCACGGAAACATTCGGCGCGTGCTCAGCGGAGAGAAGATCGGGTCGAGGGTGAGCGCGTAAGGCCTTGGACGCGGATTTAGTCGGATCTGCATAACGCAGCTCCGATCGATCCTCGGTTGAGTTTGATAGGTTTATAATTCAGCGTTTTGATACTTTGACGGTTAATGGAGCTCATCGATGGCTGACAGCGGGCCTCTTAAAGAGATTCGAGTTCAACTCAAAACTCGCATGGATAAGGCAGTTGAGGATTTTCGCAAGGCGATGGCGGCCACGCGAACTGGGCGCGCTTCGGTACACATGCTCGACAGCGTAAGCGTGGATTATTACGGCTCGCAAATGCCGCTGAATCAGATTGCGCAGGTGCATGCGCCTGAACCACAGATGATCACGGTACAGCCCTTCGATCCCTCGTCGCTGGGTGCCATCGAAAAAGCGATTCGGTCGGCCGAACTTGGGCTCAATCCAATGAATGATGGCAAACTGATTCGGGTGCCTGTGCCCGCGCTTACACAGGAGCGGCGTCAGGAGATGGTGAAACATCTGAGCCGCGTGCTGGAAGAGCATCGCACCGCCGTTCGCAACATTCGTCGCGATGGCAACGACGCCATCAAGAAGGCGATGAAGGACAAGAAGATCACAGAAGACGATGAGAAGCGATCGCTTGACGAAATTCAGAAGCTTACCGATGACGAGATCAAGAAGATGGAAGAGATGAACAAAGCGAAAGAGAAAGAAGTCTTGGAGATCAAGTAGCGCGGGCTTCTTCGGCAAATCGTCTTCCTAGCTAAGCGAGTTCCGGTACCTGACGCGTAGGTTCGCTCAAATCACGGAACCAAAGTACATCCCACAGATTGGCCGTTCTCCAGAACGAATGCTTAAACCCTTAATTTTCTGCACTTAGTTCCTGCCTCAGGCTGTAGTTTGCGGAGGGTAACCAGTACGTAGGTTACGCGACATCCCCTCGCAGCGCGTGTTTCCATCATCGTGAAGCAAAACACGGCTCCCCCAAAAACGCTTCACTTATCTCTAAATTCGGAGTTTGACATGAAACGATATCTTGGGATGTGCCTGCTGCTTGCGCTTTCGATCGCGGCCGCGAGTTGCGGTTCTTCGCCGAGTTCGTCGTCGGCGACATCCTCTTCTGTGCAGGCGGGAGCCGTGTTTGTGACCGGCGAAGACGCGCCGCTCGCCTCGGTGGTCGGCTTTGATGTGACCATTAACTCGATCACGCTAGCGGGCAAGAACGGATCGCCCCAGGTGCTGAACACAGCCACAACAGTCGACTTTGCACGACTCCTGGGCCTGCGGTCTCCACTTGCGTTCAGCGCTGTTCCCGCGGACACCTACAGCAGCGCCACCTTTTCGCTGTCGAACCCGGTGATCTCGTATGTAGATATGACTACGAATCCGCCGAGCATGAGCACGATTACAGGGCAATTCAGTCCCACGACGAGTTCGGCTTCACAAACTACGGTGACGGTGAATTTCCCTACACCCATGGTTGTCGGCAGCAATGGTCTGGCCGGATTGCGAATGGATTTCGACATCCGTCAATCGGTTGCGGTGGATGGCAATGGCCAAGTTACTGGGATGGTGAACCCGACGATATATGTCTACGCGGTGAAAGCCAGTGATTCTGGTGGCCAAGTCACGGATCTGACTGGCGGACTGGTCTCGGTGAACGCGACGGGCAATTCATTCGTCATTCAGGGACCTTATGGTCACCAGTTGACGGTTGAGGTGAACAGCGGAACGCAATTCAATAGTGGATGGAACATCAATAACCTTGCGGCTCCCGCTTTCGTTGGAGTGCAGGGATCGTATCAAGCCGACGGCAGCCTGGTCGCGAGTTACGTGGAAGTCATCACTACGTCGCAAGCCTTTCTGTCGGGACGTGTTTTGGCCGTGAACCCAACGTCGGGCCCAGTGCAGCAGGTTACGATGTGGGTGGGAGAAACCAGCGCGGATCTGGTGGGCGATGTCGACACGATTCAGACCATCGACGTCAGCGCCGTGACGCAGTATGACATGTGCTTCTTCAACAATCTGTTCACCGACGCATTGTTCAACAACTCCACAGTGATCGTGGGCCAGCGCGTTTTTATCGGCGGCAGTTACTCGAGCAATGTTTTCACGCCGCAGATGATTTCGTTACGGCTTCAGGGCGTCTACGGGACGTTGACGCAGAACAGTGTAAGCATCGCGAGCGGCAACATTGGAAGTTTTCAGCTGCAGAATAACGCCCTGATCGGCTATTCGCTGGGCGGAGCGCCGCTGACGGTCGACACCGGCAACAGCACACTGTTCATCAACACCACGGGCCTGAGCCAACTGCAGTCCAGCGGATCGATTCCACTGGTCGCAGGAGGGCTGCTCTTCGTGGACCCGCTTACCAACCTGCCTGTACTGGCAGCGGGTGTGGTGGCAGATCCGCCGCAGACGCAGTAAGCACGTTAGAACTAGAACCACGAGGTACGGGCGGCCGCCGAGCCGCCCGTTCTTTTTGTTTGTCGGCCGGTGTCCTCTGAAAGCACTTTATAATAAGCGGATGTCGAAACAGCTCGTCCATGCTGCCTGTCCGCACGATTGTCCCGACGCGTGCGGCGTTTTGATTACGGTAGAGGACGGACGCGCTACCAAGATTCAAGGCGATCCCAACCATCCGGTGACGCGGGGATTTCTGTGCGCGAAGGTGGCGAAGTATGTAGAACGCGTTTATTCGCCTGATCGCGTGCTGTACCCGATGCGGCGGATTGCTCCAAAGCGGTTGGTGACATCGCAGCGGAGCTTCACACCGCCAGAACGGCCCGGGACGGCTGTCCCTACACAAACTGAGCAAGTCTGGCAGCGCATCGCATGGGATGAAGCTCTCGACGAGATTGCCGGCCGCTTCCGCAAGATCACGGCTAAATTCGGCGCTGAGGCAATTCTGCCCTACTCCTATGGCGGGACTCTAGGCGCGCTCAACGGCGGTTCCATGGATCGCAGATTTTTCAGCCGCCTCGGCGCTTCGGAGCTCGAGCGCACAATTTGTTCTTCCGCGGGCGAGGCGGGGTTGGAATCCGTGATGGGCGTGAAGCTCGGCACCGAACCGGAACAGTTTGTTCATGCCCGATACATCATCGCCTGGGCTTCAAATATTCACGGCAACAACGTTCATCTCTGGCCTTACATTGTGGAGGCACGCCGCAGAGGCGCGAAGTTAGTGGTCATCGATCCCTACCGCACTCGCACCGCGGCATGCGCGGACTGGTACCTTCCTATCAATCCGGGCACGGACGGAGCCCTTGCCCTGTCTATGATGAATGTCATCATCGGGGAGGGCCTGCATGATGCGGATTATGTCGCGAAATACACACTCGGGTTCGATCA
The DNA here is from genome assembly GCA_963846215.1 of uncultured Acidobacteriaceae bacterium. GTDB lineage: Bacteria > Acidobacteriota > Terriglobia > Terriglobales > Acidobacteriaceae > Sulfotelmatobacter. The sequence continues at coordinate 240,652 of CAWJVC010000009.1, forward strand.
GCTTTGCGAGAAAGTGAGAGCTTATCCTCCGGAACTGGCAGCGGAGTGGACTGGAATTGCGGCAGAAGACATTCGCAAACTGGCGAGGGAATATGCCACGATCAAGCCCGCCGTGATTCGCGTCAACTACGGCGTGCAGCGCTCGGATGGCGGCGGAATGGCTACACGCGCCATCTCCATGCTGCCTTGCATCATTGGCTCATTGAAGGAAATAGGTGGAGGGATCCACCTCTCGACGAGTGGCGCATTTGATTTGAATAAGGAGGCTCTGAGACGGCCCGAGTTGCTCCCGAAGACCGGTAAAGTTCCACGCATCGTGAACATGGTCGAACTGGGAAAGGCGCTGAACACGCTAAACGATCCGCCGCTCAAAGCGTTGCTGGTTTATGGTTCCAATCCAGCGGCCGTCTGTCCCAACCATAACGAAGTGGTTCGCGGGCTCAAGCGACCGGATCTTTTCACGGTCGTACACGAACAGTTTTTCACGGATACCACCGACTACGCTGACATCGTGTTGCCAGCCACGACATTTTTCGAGCACAAGGATTTGCAGGCCGCATATGGCCATTATTATTTGCAAATATCAGACCAGGCCATCGCGCCGCTAGGGGAATGCCGTTCGAACGTGGATTTATTTCGTGCGCTGGCGGCTCGAATGGGATTCGACGATGACTGTTTCAGCGAAAGCATCGACGAGATGATCGATGGAGCGTTGGCCTCCAAGAATCCTTGGCTGCAAGGGATCACACGCGAACGATTACAGAGTGAAGGGCAGGTCAGGTTGAACTTCGGAGTTTCCGATTGTGGGCTTCCGGTTTGCGGAAACGTCGTTGCCGAGGCTGCAGAAAGTGTGCCCTCTCCTTTTCTTCCGTTCGCTCACGGCAATTTCCGGACGCCCTCGGGCAAGGCTGAACTGTATAGTGAAGCGATGAAGTCGTTGGGTCTCGACCCTGTGGCAGAATTCAAGCCGCCATCGGAATCGCGTAACGGTTCGGAAAAATCCACGTTCCCCCTCGAACTTCTGGCGCGCAAGGCGGATAATTTTCTGAACTCAACCTTCCCCAACCAGGCGTCGGTGCGAGCGATGGAAGAGGTCGACATTCTGGAAATAAGCTCAAGTGACGCTCATGCGCGCGGAATTGGGGACGGAGAGTGGGTGCGGGTATATAACAATCGAGGAGAAATTTTCTTGAAGGCGCGAGTCGACGGTAAAGTACGTTCGGGAGTCGTCTCGGCGAGCCTCAATTGGGCCAAACTGAGCCCGGGTTTGCGCAACATAAACGTGCTGACTTCAGAAAAACTTTCCGATCTAGGCAACTCCGCCACGTTTTATTCCGTCTTGGTTGATGTGGAGTCGTCCAAATCCACTCCATGAAGCCCTTGAGTGAGTGGCTACTTGGACGCATTTTCGTTCTCTACCGTATAATTGTCGTTTTCCCACATCCGAAAGGTTTGAGGTCGTAGCGATTCATCTTCGCTTTCATACGGACATCGTTGTGCCCGAGAACGGCTGCGGCCCTTCCGGAGCCAAGCCCCCTTTATCTTCTTCATTCGCACGGCTTTGTCGCCGGATGAGACGATCAGGGTGGGCATTGGGAGTTCTGCTCGGAGTGTTTTTGGCTTCAGCCAGCTGGGCCCAAACTGACGTCATTTCTGAGATCGACGTGAAGGGCAATCGCAGAATTCCCGCGGAGACGATCAAGGCTCGCATCTTCACACACCCCGGCGACATTTTCGATTCATCTGGGCTGGAGCGCGATTTCAATGCGCTTTGGAACACCGGGTATTTCCAGGACATCCGCTTCACCCGCGAGGAGACTCCTAAGGGATGGCGGCTGATTATTGAGGTTAAAGAAAAGCCGACGATCCGCGAAATTAACTACGTCGGCCTGAGTTCCGTTTCGACCAGCGACGTTTTGGATCGCTTCAAAGAAGCCAAGGTTGGGCTGTCGGTTGAAAATCAGTACGATCCCACCAAAGTCAAAAAGGCGGAGGTGACGATCAAAGGTCTGCTAGCTGAGCACGGACGCCAATTTTCGACGATCCGCACCGAGGTGCGGCAGATTCCGCCAGCCGCGGTTGGAATTACGTTTGTTATCAAAGAAGGCCCCAAAGTTAAGGTTGGCAAGATCAAGTTCGAAGGCAACAAGAACGTAAATACACGAACCTTGCGCTATGCCATGAAGAATTTGCGACCCATCGGCATTCCGCACTCAATTTTCCTGGAAAACATTTTTGCCAGAACCTACGACGCCACTAAGTTGGATGAAGATACTGAGCGGGTTCGCAATGAATACCAGAATCGTGGATATTTTAAAGTCATTGTGAATCAGCCCAAAACCCAGATCCACGATACGGGACACAAGGGCTTTCACATTCCGCTGATCCAAGCCGGACCGGGCAAGGCTGTCGACATTACCATGCCCATCGAGGAAGGCGACCGCTATACCCTTGGTTCCATTACTTTCAAGAACAACAAGGCAGTATCCAATGTGAAGGCTCTTCGCGGCCTATTTCCTATCAAAGACGGGGACGTCTTCAGCCGCGACAAGATTGCCAAGGGTCTGGAAAATCTGCGAAAGGCTTATGGCGAACAGGGTTATATCAACTTCACGTCGGTGCCGGAAACTAGATTCGATGACGATAAGAAGTTGATCTTTCTTGACGTCGATGTGGATGAGGGAAAGCAGTTTTACGTGCGTCGCATTGAGTTCGTGGGCAACACGACAACGCGGGATAAGGTGATTCGTCGTGAGATCGCGCTGGAAGAAGGAAATATCTACAACTCGCGGTTGTGGGAGTTGAGCCTGTTGCGATTGAATCAGCTGGGATACTTCGACCAGTTGAAGCCCGATGACCCCAACACTACGGACCGCAAACTCGACGAGAAAGACGGCCTGGTTGACCTGAGCTTGAAGGTCCATGAGAAAGGCAAGAACAGCATCGGCCTGAACGGAGGCGTGAGTGGATTGGAAGGCGCCTTTGTGGGCATCAACTACGCCACCAACAATTTCCTCGGACTGGGCGAGACGTTGTCGATCCAGGCCAGCGTGGGGAATCTGGCGCGGAGTGTGCGTTTTGGCTTCACGCAGCCGTACTTGTTTGACCGCCCTCTGCAGTTAGGCTTCAATGTCTATTACAACAAGGTCACCTATAACCAGGCGCGGCAACTCTCGATATTCAGCGGGCAGAATCTTAATTTGCCAAACGCCGTGCTCCAGAATTTGCAAAACTACACGCAATCCAGCGCGGGATTTACAACTTCCTTGAGCTATCCGTTGCGGCACTCGTTTAAACGAGTGGGAATTACATACTCTTTCGATCGCTCTTCACTGATTGCATTAAGTTCGGCATCCAAAAATCTATTTGAGTACCTGGCCTTCCGCGGAATCTCCGGACCGAACGCGCTCGAGGGAATCATCACCAGCAAGATCTTTCCTAATTTCTCGATCAATACGATTGACAGCCCGATATCTCCGCATCACGGTCAGTCGCTCACCATGGGCGCTGAGATCGCCGGGCTTGGCGGTACAGTTCGATCGGTTCGACCCATCGTTCAGTACACCCATTGGACCCCAGTACAGAACCGGCGCAATGCCGTCGGCTTCCGGGTTCAAGGATCATTCATCTCGGGTTACGGCGGCTTAGTGGCGCCTCCGTTCGAACGCGCTTACATGGGTGGCGAGAACGACCTGCGCGGTTTCGACATCCGATCCGTATCTCCAGTCGCCTTCCTGCCCAGCGTGGGCGCGATTACGCTTACCAATCCGGATGGAACTCCGGTACTCAAGAATCCACAAAATCCTCTGCAAGGGAATTTGTCCGTTCCCATTCCAATCGACCAGATCACGTTTCCGGGCGGCGATTTGAGCGTGATCGCGAACGTTGAATACCGGATTACCATCTATGGACCGGTGGCCCTGGCTCCGTTTATGGACGTGGGCATCGATCCCGCGATTCGTCCGTCGCAATTGCAGATCGCGAGCCAGCAGTATGATAGCGTCGTCAGTCAGCCTTTCGGGTGTCCGCAGCTGGATCCTTCGACGGCGACCGCTACCGGTACAGGCTGCACTCCGGGAAGCCCATTAAGCCCTCCACCGAAGCAGCAACTGCAGATTTTGGGGTCCACCAACTGGAGGCCGAGAATGTCCACTGGTCTTGAACTGCAAATGTTCCTGCCCGTGGTCAATGCTCCGTTCCGTATTTATTGGGCTTATAATCCGCTGCGGCTGGACAATATTGCGACTCCACCGATTCCAATCACCGCCAGCATGTTCCCTCATACCTGCGGACCCACAGGTTGTTTCCTGACGGCTGCCGGGCAGTATACGTACCGGCTCGCGGTAAACACATACGCTCCGACTTTCCTGCTGCGTGAGCCGCGCAAGACGTTTCGATTCACGGTTGCAACTACGTTCTGACGAGTGCGCGCCGATGTGGTTTGACGGCAGTTAAGGATGCTCTCTATAATTAAAGCGATCACGCCATTGTAGAAAAGCTGAGTGGACGTTACGTCCGCAACCCCGGCGTGTGAGATGGCAATCCAGGGGTGCCCCGTCCGATAGCGTCTGAGGGGCGGCCGTTCGAAGACGCGAGACAATAAAGCAGGACCGAGACTTGGTGAGTACAGCCCCAGCATTTCCTGAGGGTAATCAGAGACCATTCCGCGCCAACTCGCGGAATCATGTTCCAAGGAGTTTAGCGATCCAATGACAAGCAAGCTTGTGCGATCTTTCCTGGCTATCGCGGTTTTCTCGATGATTTCCGCCTGGGCCCAAACCAGTACCGCAGCCGCTCCTTCGAGTCCAGCTCCCTCTTCCGCAGGGTCTACACCCGCGGCCATTCCAACAGGTGGCGGTTCAAGGATTGGCACAATCAATATTGAACAAGCCGTAGTGGGAAGTAATGAAGGTCAGCGGGACTTCGAAGCTCTCCGCAAAAAGTTGGAGCCAAAACAAAACGAATTGAAAGGCCAGAACGACGAACTGGAAAGTTTGCAGAGACAGTTGCAGACTCAGGGCGACAAGTTGAACGATGATGCGCGCGCCACCCTGCAAAAACAAATCGAGAGTAAGAAAAAGTCCTTTGATCGCTCTGTGCAGGACGCCCAAGAAGACGCGCAGAACCAACAGAAGGAAATTTTTCAGCGCATTCTACAGAAGATGGCTCCCGTGATCGTGAAGCACGCGCAGGAAAGCGGCTTTGCCATGATCGTGGACACCTCGAATCCCTGGCCACAGAGCCCGATTCTCTGGTACGGCGACGGAGGCGACATCACGAAAGCCGTGGTCGACCTCTATAACACGCAGTCCGGCGTAGCGGCTCCGGCGGCTTCGGGAGCGCCAGCGAAACCTGCGACTCCGCGATCTACGACTCCAAAGCCGGCAGCGCCTAAGTCAGCTGAACCGCCTAAATAGTTTTCGCGACACCCCGGGTGTCGTGAAAGTTCCCAAAAGGCCGCGCCAAGCGCGGCCTTTTTTCTTTGCCGCAGCGTCATCCGTGCCTGGGTCCCGTGGTGTCCTTAGCAACAACACTTTCGATGGCGGAGGGCACCATGACCGAGAGAGCACTCGGCGACGACCCAATGTTTATGAGTACGCTCGATGCTTCGTGGACGGAGCACGCACGGCGCGGATGGACGACCTTAACCTCTTTCGGGCTACAAGGTCTGGCCGTGATATTCCTCCTGCTTTTGCCGTTGCTTCGTCCGAACGGGTCGCCATTGATTCGGCAAGTCTCCACGCCGATCAGTCTGGCTCAGCCTCTCGGCGACACGGCTCCAGTTCCGGAACGCGCCCGCTCAGGCCGGCCGTCCAGCGGCCCGGAGCCATTCGTTTTCCGGCGGCCCTCCTCGCTCCCAGGTGGGCTGCGCCCAGCCGGCGAGGAAGGTTCACCGGAAGTCATGAATCCAGGGCCCTGCATCCCCGGGGCCGAACCCGGTGACTGGCGCGGAGTTCGAAACCTGTTTGGCGATGGCACGCGTTCGATCGTGCCTGTAGCGCCTCCTACGGCCGCAGTCCCGCATCCGCTGCAGCTTTCTCACATGAGAGTGGGCGACCTGATCCGGAAAGTTCAACCGGCCTACCCACCCTTGGCGCGAACCGCTCGTGTCCAAGGTGCGGTCGTTTTGCAAGCGGTGATCAGCAAAGACGGGACAATCGAAAATCTCAAATTGCTTAGCGGACATCCCATGCTGGTCGGAGCCGCGATGGAGGCGGTGCGCCAGTGGCGCTATCGCCCCTATGTTCTGAACAATGAGCCCGTGGAGGTCGAGACTCAGATCACCGTGAACTTTTCGTTGGCGGGAAACTAAATGGGAATCAACATGAAAGAAATCATGCGGGAGTAGCCCGAGCGTAACCTGAGCCTACGAGAGACTCCCGCTATAATCGACCTCAGTGGCAACGACTGTAGAAACTCTGAGCCGTGTGGCGACCCGTCCAACCTGGGCTGAGGTCTCGTTGACCGCTCTGCGAAAGAATTTTCGAACGGTGGTGAAGCACACCGGTGCGGCGGTTACGGTCTGCGCAGTTGTGAAGGCCGACGCTTACGGGCACGGAGCGGTCGAATGCTCGCGCGCTCTGGAATCCGAAGGTGCGACGTGGTTGGGTGTTACGTCGCTCGATGAGGCAATTCCGTTGCGCGAAGGGGGCATTCAGTCGCGTATTTTGCTGATGACGGGTTTCTGGCGAGGCGAGGAAAACGAAATTATCCGCCTCTGTCTTACGCCTACGGTTTGGGAACCTTGGCACATCGAATGCCTCGAAAATGCGGCGGCATCTGGTGGCGTTCGACAGGCCGTGCACTTGAAAGTCGACACCGGCATGGGTCGGCTTGGGGTCTCTATTGAAGAACTTCCAGCGGTTTTGAAAGCTTTCTCCGCGGCGCCGCATCTTGCTCTCGAAGGGCTATCCACTCATCTGGCGTCATCCGAGATTATGGACGCCCCTTCGGTGGCCGAGCAGGAGAAACGTTTCGACGAAGCCCTCCGGATGGTGCGAGCGGCGGGCTTTACTCCAAACCTGGTGCATATGGCGAACACCAGCGCGCTGATTTCACGGCGGGAAACCTGGAACAATATGGTGCGGCCGGGGGTTGCGCTGTACGGATATTTTCTGCCGTTTCAGCGTGCAGGAAGGGAAGTGAGCGGAGGAACGCTGCGGCTGGCGGTGGATCCAGTGTTGACGTGGAAGACGCGAATCCTTTCGCTGCGAAACTTCGCCGCCAATCAGGCGCTTGGCTACGGAGGAACTTATGTCACTAAGGCGCCAGCGCATGTAGCGGTCCTGCCGGTGGGATACGCGGACGGATATAACCGGCAACTCTCCAATCGTGGCCGCGTCATTGTGCGCGATCATTACGCTCCCATCATTGGGAGCATCTCGATGGACCTTACGCTGGTAGATGTGACGGGCATCCCGGGCATTGCTGTTGGGGATGAGGTGGTCCTGCTGGGCACGAGTGATGGTCTGAGTGTCGACGCGCTGGAACATGCGCGCCTGGCGAACAGTTCGCCTTACGAAATACTGTGCAATATTTCCAAGCGGGTTCCCCGACGATATTACAGTTAGCCGGTTGAATTGTGTTTGATCAGGGCTGACAACATCCCAAGTCTTTAACACAGAGGACACTGGGTTACACAGAGGGCGAGTCGTTCTGCTTGGCACAGTCAGGTCTGCTACGGTCTCCTATGTTCGAACCTCTTAGGGTCTCCTTAACTCTCCCCCTGTTTAAGGACTGGATACTCCGCACGAACTGCTATTGCGACCATTGAATGTTCCCGCCTCAACCTAGCTTGAACTGCTTGTTACACTAGAAGATTCACCATGCCTTCGCGTTACGCACAATGGATGTATGACTGGGAACACCGGCTCACTTCGGTGGATAACAACCGCGTGGTACGCCCGCTCGACTGGGGATTGGAATTTTCCCGGGATTGGCCATGCCGGAATGGCACGCATCCGGGGGAGGCCGTTCAGAATCCCGAAAAGTTTCTTGTGGATTTTAACCGGCGTATCGTCGCATCCAGTGATGATTTTTTCTCTTATGAGACGCCGACGGATTTCCGGCTCGAAACGCGTGAAGTAAAAGTTTTCTCCACGCGCGAAGTGCCTGACCCAAAACTCGAAGCGAAGGTGAAGGGAACTTTTGCGGAATTCCTACGTTTCACTGCGCCGGTGAAAACACCTTATCCGGAAAATAACCTGGTAAATGCACGCTGGTTTCCGGCGCAAGGGCGTCGCGCGATCGTTCTGTTGCCACACTGGAATGCGGACGCAATCGCGTATGTCAGCCTTTGCAAGCTATTAAACATGTTGGGAATTTCTGTTTTGCGGTTGAGCATGCCTTATCACGATATACGGATGCCGGCTGAGATCAGCCGTGCGGACTACGCAGTTTCCGCTAATATTGGACGGACGCTCGACGCAGTGCGGCAGGGCGTGGTGGACGTGCGTTGCTGTCTCGATTGGCTGGAGCAGCAGGGTTACACAAAACTTGGGATCGTAGGTACCAGCCTCGGGTCCTGTTACGCCTTCATTGCGGCGGCGCATGAGCCCCGCATAGAGGTGGCGGCATTCAATCACGCTTCTACTTATGTGGCTGATGTTGTGTGGCACGGGCAGTCGACGCGACATATCCGGCAGGGTCTGGAATCGCAAGTCACACTCGAGACGTTGCGGGACTCGTGGCTGGCGGTGAGTCCGATGGCATACTTCGATAAGTTTTCGAGGTGGCCTAAGAGGTCGCTGATCATTTATGCCAAATACGATCTGACTTTCTTACCAGAGCTTTCGCGGCAGGTGGTGGAGGAGTTCGAGCGCCACGGGCTGGACCATAAAGTTGTAGTGCTGCCTTGCGGCCACTACACGATGGGGGAAGCACCCTACAATTACATGGACGGCTGGTATCTGGCATCGTTTCTGCGAACCGCATTTCAGGGTTAGAGCGCGGTCAATCAGGGTTGGCAGTTTTCACTCGACGCCGGAGATCTCGTCTGCGGTTAGAATGTTCGGGTGGAAGACCTCGTTGCCAGCGGCGCGGAACCCGCGATTGTAGAGTACCGGTGCGAAGAGTTTCTGATCAGCACAGACCGCGAGCGCCTGAGTGTGGATGTGATCCATGAGTTCCTGACGAACTGCTACTGGGCGAAGGGCATCTCGCGGGAGGTAGTAGAACGGTCCATTCGACACTCCCTCTGCTTCGGGATTTACGATAGCAGCGGAGGCCAAATTGGGTTCGCTCGAGTCATCACCGACTTTGCCACCGTGGCGTACCTGGGCGATGTGTTCGTATTGAGTTCCCATCGCGGGCGCGGCTTGAGCAAGTGGCTGATGCAATGCATCACGGGACATCCGGCGCTTCAGAATTTGCGACGCTGGATTCTTTTGACCCGCGACGCCCACGAACTTTATTCACGTTTTGGATTTACGCCGGTGAAGGATCCCGAGCGGTACATGGAACTGCACCAGCCCAAGGTTTACGAGAGTGACAGGAAAACAATATGAAGAACTCCGCAGCTAAGATGTACCGGCCACTATACGAAGCCGATCCGCAGATAGCCGCCGCGGTCGACAACGAAACCCGCCGACAGCATGAGGGACTGGAGTTGATTGCTTCGGAGAACTTTGTGAGCGAAGCCGTGCTCGAAGCCGCGGGTTCGGTCTTTACCAATAAGTATGCCGAGGGATATCCCGGCAAGCGCTATTACGGTGGTTGCGAATACGCGGACGTAGTCGAAAACCTGGCCCGCGATCGTGCTAAGCAACTATTCGGCGCTGAGCACGCAAACGTGCAGCCTCACGCGGGGTCGCAGGCGAATATGGAGGCGTACGCGGCCATACTTCAGCCGGGGGACACCATCCTGGGGTTGAATCTGGCGCACGGCGGGCATCTCACGCACGGTCATCATTTGAATTTTTCGGGCAAGACCTACAAGATCGTTCCCTATGGCGTCACCAAAGAAACCGAGACCATCGACTACGACGCGTTGGAGAAGTTGGCGGAGCAGGAACGTCCTAAGCTGATTATTGGCGGGGGAAGTGCGTATCCGCGGATCATTGATTTCGCGAGGATGCGTCAGATCGCCGACAAGGTGGGTGCATTGTTCCTGGTGGACATGGCGCATTTTGCCGGATTGGTGGCGGGGGGCGCACATCCTTCGCCGGTGCCTCACGCTCACATCGTTACGTCCACCACGCACAAAACTCTGCGTGGTCCGCGGTCAGGGATGATTCTTTCCAAGGCGGAGTTCGCAGCTGCGATCGACAAGGTTGTGTTTCCGGGAATGCAGGGTGGACCGCTCGTCCACATCATTGCAGCGAAGGCAATCTGTTTTCAGGAAGCGATGCAGCCTGAGTTCCGCGAATATGCGAAGCAAGTTGTCGTGAACGCAAAAGTGCTGGCCGAAAGCCTGGCGGCGGAAGGTTTCCGGATCATTTCCGGGGGGACCGATACGCACTTAATGCTGATCGATGTTTTCTCGAAAGGCATGTTGGGAAGCGAGGCCGAGAAGGCGTTGGGCGAAGCCGGGATCACCGTCAATAAGAACGCGATTCCGTTCGATACCAATCCGCCTATGAAGCCCAGCGGAATTCGCATTGGCTCCCCGGCGCTGACCACCCGTGGAATGAAAGAAGCAGAGATGCGCCAAGTTGGGAGTTGGATCGCGAACGCGCTGCTCCACCGCACCGATGCGGCTGTCCTGGGAAAAATCCGCAAGGAAGTGCTGCAACTGTGTGAGGAGTTCCCCTTGTACGCCGACCGGCGGGCAAAGGCACAGGCGGAAGCCCGGGCATAAACAGTTCCTGACTGCCTTCGCCCCGGGAGACTTCGCACCCAAGTGTGGTCTGTGGTTAAATGGCCTCGGTGAAAATAGCCATCGATATTCGACGCATGACCGAGTTCGGCGTCGGAACCTACATACGCAATGTTGTGCGGACGTTGGGTAGACTCGATCGCGAGACCACCTATCTCCTTATCGGAGCCCCCGAAAAGATGAAGGAGATCGGGGCGCTGCCGGGAAACTTCCATGCGGTGCCCGTGGCCGAACCTGAACGCTCTTTGAGGAGCTACCGCGAGTTTCGGGTGGTAGTGAAGCGGCTGAATTGCGACCTGGTTCATATCCCAAATTTATTTTCTGTGCCGCGCGGCCTCTCCTGCCCCTATGTGATGACCGTGCACGACATTCTTGAGCACTTGTCGCGCGCGCGAGAACAAACCGGGTTCTGGCGAACCTTACACTTTCAGCTGACAAAGCGTGTACTGAGCGGCGCCGCGCGAATTTTTGCGGTATCGAATTTCACCAAACTGGAAATCGAGAAGCTGTTCAGCGTGCCTCCGGGACGCATTGAAGTGGTTTACAACGCGATTGACGAGAGGCTGCTGCATGGGCACGCAAACCCTTCGGATCGCCAATTAATCGTCGAACGCTACCAGGTGACCTATCCATTTTTGCTCTATGCGGGAAGGATCAGTCCGCACAAGAACGTCGTCCGCATGATCGAAGCATTTTCCGCGTTGAAAACCGAGCTGGAAAAGGATGAGTTATATCCAGACTTGAAACTCATTATTATCGGGGACGATGTTTCCGGAAACCCTGACCTGCGGCGCACCGTGATTCGAAGCGGCGTACAAAATGATGTGCGCTTCCTGGGCTTTGTGCCGATCGAGGTCTTGCGCACGTTCTACGATCAAGCCAAGATTTTTGTTTTTCCATCACTGTACGAGGGGTTCGGCTTGCCTCCGCTGGAAGCGATGGCTCACGGCACTCCGGTTGTGACTTCGAATGTAACTTCGCTTCCCGAGGTGGTGGGGAATGCCGCCGTGCTGGTTCATCCGGAGAACGTCTTCGAAATAATGCGCGCGCTGCACCGAGTACTGCTGGACCAGCCGCTGCGCGAAAAAATGAAAGAACGCAGCTATCGCCAGGCAGCGAAATTTTCCTGGGAAAAATCGGTGCGGCGCATACTGGATGTTTACCGAGAGGTCCTGGAGCCAGATGGAAGCATGGCGTCACCCGAAAAGACCCCTGCCCCCAACAGCAAGACCCGGGCAGGAGTGGCATAGGCTGCCGTTACATACTCTGTTATGAGCTTTTCGAGAGATCTACTTGACTAGGGGTTGGCCAGCTGAGGCGATCGCCAGCTTGTGCAATTTTGCGAGGACTCGGTTGCGGTCGGCCTCGTTCTGAGCCGAAGCGAGACGCTTTCGAAGAGTGGTGATCTTATGTTGACGCGCGCGGCGTCGACGTATTTCTGGCCGGCGGCTGGGTGCTGACATGTTGTGGGCTCCTGATTAGATTTGGATGGCCGCCGGATACCTATAAGATCAGGGGTTTCAGCGCAACCACTCACTTCATTGAATCGGAACCGGCGCGATCTGTCAATGATGCCCGCTTTTCTTGACGAGCTTCTGACAAGCATGACGCCGCAGACGATTCCTGGCAGGAAATACCTCGGGAACATTCTTCCCTATTCCCACCGCTCTTGGCCTTCGTGAACGGTGATGTAACGGTCAATCGGAAGGTCCGTGAGTCGCTGTTTTACACCGCTCGGCTGAGGCCAAACGATTTCGAGCCAGTCAATCTTTGTGCGCTGGCCAATTCCCAGCACGATGCGAGGGTCGTGCGAAGAAAGATAGCTTCCGCCGCCAACCTTCATGCGATTTCTTTTCAGATCGCCCGATTGGTAGGTAATGCGGGCGCCGACCGCGTCGATATTGGCTTTCTTGCCCACCAGCTTCAGGCCGAGCCAATGATTTTGACGGCCAGCCTGGTTGCGCATCAGAAGGGGCGCCTCGTTGTTGCAGGAAATCAAGACATCGAGCGCTCCGTCATTGTTGAAATCTCCAAGCGCCAAACCTCTTCCCGACATCGGTCGGGAGAACAGCGGACCACCGTCGGCTGTCACGTTTTTCAACTCCTTCCCGGAGTTGTGGAAGAGCATCAGCGCCTCCCGGTATTTCACGTTGTCATAAATCTTTTCGATGAGGTCGTCCGGGTGGCCGTTGGCGATCATCAGATCGAGGTTGCCGTCATTATCGTAGTCGAAGAATTTCACCCCCCAGCCGCTCATTAGCTTCGAAGCGCTCGCGATGCCGGTGGGTGCGGCGATGTCGTCGAAGGTTTCGTCGTGCCGGTTCTGATAGAAGCCAAATAATTCGTGATTGAGATTGGTTACGAAGAGATCCATCCATCCGTCCTGATCGACGTCGGCAGAATCGACTCCCATCCCCGATCGAGCCTTGCCTCCTTCACCGAATCCGACTCCCGATGTGAAACCCACCTCCTCGAAGTGCTTGCCGCCACGATTCATGAACAGGAAATTGGCGACCGTATCATTCGACACAAACAGGTCCATCCATCCGTCGTTGTTGACATCGGTCGCTACCACGCCCCAGGATTTGCCGGGGTTATCAGCGATTCCCATCTTCTGGCTGACGTCGGTGAAGGTGCCGTCCCCGTTATTGTGAAACAGCCAACTGGCCATTGGCGTATAAATTCGCGGATAGCAATATTCATTCAGTCCTTTTATCGCCGGAATGTTCGGCGCGCCGCAATTGTGATGCTTCGACTTATCGAAGTCGACGAAGCGCGCGACAAAGAGATCGAGCCGCCCGTCGTTGTCGTAGTCAAACCAAACCGCGCTGGAAGCCCATCCTGGGGCCGCTACTCCGGCCTGCTCGGTAACATCCGTGAAAGTGCCATCGCCATTGTTGCGGTACAGAATGCTGCGCCCGTACTGCGTCACGTAGAGATCCGGGAAACCGTCGGCGTTGTAATCGCCGACGGCAGCGCCCATGCCATAGCCTCCGCCCACCACACCGGCCTTTTCGGTAACATCTGTAAAAGTTCCGTCGCGGTTATTTCGATAGAGCGCATTGCGCAAAGGCTGGGTAGGCGTGAAGATATCGCACTTCCCACTGTTCACGAAGTAGATATCCATCCAGCCATCGTTGTCGTAATCAAGAAACGCACAACCTGCCCCGGTTGACTGCGGCAGATACTTCTCAGGAGAAAGTCCCGCCGTGTGCACCCAATCGATGCCACTCGCGGAAGAGGGAACCTCGGTGAAAGGATAAGAAGAAGAATCGGCCGAGGATGCGAATCGGGAAGCTGCCGGTAAAACTAATGTCGCCGCAAGAGCTGAGAGAAACTCTCGTCTTTTCATAACGCCGGACGACATCGCTATTTTGGCTCCGGCGAGTCAGACGACTGCTGTTTTTCCTGGGCCACGGCTGCTTTGCGCTTTACTGCTTCCAGAGCCTCCGAGGTCTGGCGCTGCAGCGCTGCCTCCCGATTGGCATCGTCGCGGCGGCCCGCTCCGGCATAGGCAGTTGCGAGTTGATAGTGTCCCGACGGACTATCCGGCTCGAGCTTTTCGTAAGCCTCCAGCGGCGGGATCGCTTCCGGGAATCGCTTCGCCGAATTCAGGGACGTTCCCAATCCCAGGTAGGCTTCGGAAAAGCCTGAATCTAGTTTTGTGGCGCGGGTAAAGTGCTGGATGGCGGTTGCGGAATCTTTTGCGTCCGCCGCCAACTGTCCCAGAACATATTCCGCCGCGGCATTGCGCGGATCGATTTCGAGTTCTTCCTCGAAATCCTTTCGCGCTTGTTCCACATCCATCGCGGAGGGTTGTGGTTTGGATAGCAGAGTGCGGCCCAGGCGCGCGTGAATCCCCGGCAGCATGGGATTGATTTCCAGAATTTTGCGATATTCCACGGAAGCCTCATCCCATCGGCCTTGCATTTCTAGAGCTTCCGCGTTCAGTTCGTGGACTTCGTAAGAGAACGGCGCATCTTTCGCCAAGTCCTGGGACGAACGCATCGCTAAGTCAGAATAGGCGTGGGTCGCTGCGTATAGTGCTTCAGGGTCATGCGGAAAATCGCGGCTGAGAACAGAAAGAAACTCGAGTGAGTCGTAGGGCGAATTGTGCGTCATGGCGCAGTGAAGCCCATCCAGTCGCGAGCCGTTTCTTCAGATCGTGGTTCGGCGTCTGCCGGACCAGATTTGCGCAGCAGCGGAAGCGCCTCCGCACAATGGCCACTCTCAGCCAGCGTGGCTCCCCGCTCTGCTTCGCCGCCCGCGCTGGCACTTGGGGCGGCCTTCGAAGTCGCCTGGCCCAGGCAAAGCCCACCAACCCCAGCGACAAACAACGCTAAAAGCAAACGAGAAAAATAAAGGTAGGAGCGCGTAAAACCCTGATGCATCCGCCGATTATATGCCGAAATCATTGCCCACCGAAGTGGCCGCTCTAAAGTTCGGGCCAGAAAGTTCGTGCCAGGATATGCCTAAATTCTGCCGCAAAACCAAAGGCAGGCGCCCGAGGGTGCCTGCCTTCTTTTAACGACTGCCGTCGATTCTTGAAGGCAGCTCTGGGGGTTAGAAGTAGAACTTCAAAGCAAGCTGCAGCTGCCTCGCTCCTTGCGATCCAGTGATGCGGCCAAAGGTTGGATTGCTGCTAACCACTTGTCCGGTGGATGAGGTACTGAACGTGCCCGGATCAAAGGAACCTTGCGCGGGCCCGCCACTGAACGTCCATACCGGATGATTGAAAGCATTGAGTCCTTCCACACGGAATTCCAACCTCTTGGTTTCCGTAAGCGAAAAGCTCTTATGGAGACTCAGATCAAAGTTAGCGTACGCCGGGCCACGAACATTTCCGACAGAGCAGGTTCCGAATGTGTTCGCAGCTGCCGGACTGACGTTCGAGGGTGACGGGTCAATGTATTGGATATATCCCGGGGAGCCGCTCGCCCCACCGGAAGCACTCACTCTCTGGTTCAATACATGCACCGGGCCATTGCAGTCGGGCAGATTGGCCAGCGTCTGCGGTCCAATGCCGTTGGTGTTGTCGGAATTTCCGCCCACGCCCCATCCGCCGAAGTTATTCAGGGTAAGAGCATTTCCGCTATGCAGCGTAACGATGCCGCCGATTTCCCAGTTTCCGAGAATGGCATTCAGCGCTGGGTTCATGTCGTGGCCAAACTGTTTGCCGCGGCCAAAGGGTAACGCGTAGGTGACGTAGCTGGTGACGATATTGGTTTGGTCGTAGTAGCAAGGACCCCAATCCAGACGCGGGTTGTAGATGTTCTCCCACCCAGGCTGTCCGCCCGAACTGGTGGCATTCGTGCTGCCCCAGCCGGTTCCAAAATAACCCGGCGAGTTGCTCAAGCATTTCGACCAGGTGTAGGCGACCTGAGCTTCCAGTCCGTTGCCCATGCGTTTCTGCAGGACGGCTTGCATCGCGTTATAGCTTTGGTCTGAGTTGGACATGTTGGTCCCGGCCAGGGCTGCCTTGCCGCACAGGGGGATTGGTCGTAATCGTCGTTCCGCATCCCGCCGCGTTGAATTGAGGATTGTCGGCGAGATAAAGCGATCCGGGTGTATCGCCGCCGAGGAACGGGCCGGGAACGCGAGTAGTGATGAGTTGGCCGGCGCCGGCAATCTGGCCCGCGGCATTCAGAGGAATAGACTGCGCGACGTCCTCGAAGTTCAACAAGTGCGAACCCCGAGCGCCAACATAGCCGAGTTGGAAGGTTAAAGTGTTGGTCAACTGCTGCTGGAAGGTCAGGTTCCACTGATCGACCATGGCTGGCTTGAAGTTCTGGTCATAGATCCGGATTCGATTGCCAGCGTAGCAACCCTGGTTGATGGTTGGGCAAGGATTCGCCAGTGTAGGCCCGAATCCTGAAGCAATCGATCCAAATCCACCGGGAGCCTGTTGCTGGAGAATACCGAACGGCAGGTTCAGGGTAAGTTCTTCGTTACTGCCGCCGCCTTCCACGTACTGCGAAATTCCGAAGCCGCCGCGGATCACCGTCTTACCCTCGAACACTTGCGGGGACCAGGCAAAACCGAACCTGCGGCATAAAGTCGCCGATTCCCAGATAGTTGTTGTATAGAGCCCGGTTGCCGAATTTCGCGGTCCCATCCTGCCCGTTCGCCGTGTAGATGGTTCCGGTGTAGAGGCCGAAGTTGACCACGCGGTTGTCGACTTCATAGAGTGGGGTGTGGTCTTCGAATCGCAGACCGAGATTCAACGTAAGGGTATTGGTCACGCGCCAGTCGTCTTGAACATAGCCGCCGTAGACATTGCCTCTCAGCTTGGCAGGATTGCTTACAACACCGCCTGTATCCCGCAGCGAATTACCGCCACCGCTCACCACATTGCCTAAATAAAAGTCGGCCAGGCCGGAACCGGTTGCGGCCCCGAGAGTCAGGAAACCTAGAGCTCCATTGTTTCCCTGATAGATGTAGTCCTGGCGTTCTCTCACATATTGGAATCCAACTTTGATCTGTTGGCGACCATGGGTGAAGATGACGTTGTCTTCAATCTGTCCTTGGGTAGAGTGGAAAACCTGAATCAGATTCTGAAGACCCAAGCCGGCTTGACCGCCGTTGTTCCCCGTGACGTTCAGCTGTACAAGGCCTGGAGCCTGATAGTTTCCGCCAGCAATTCCCAGCTGTTCGCTGATATTTCCCAAAGAGGACGTAGGCGTTTCGGTTTGGTTGTAACGTACCGCGTTGAAACCAACCCGTAATTCGTTCAGCAGACTGGTTGAAAGAGCGTGGGTCCAGTCGACTACGGCGTTCCTAACCGGTTCGTCACTGCCTTCGGTCGCGCCGTTGTTGCAGAAGACGCAACCGGTGAAGGTGGGCTGATTCAGGTCCATCTGCGACCAACGGCCGAAGATCTTGTCTTTCTGAGAAAGGTTGTAGTCGATCTTGAGATCGCCCTGATTGTTGTTTAGATCGTTTCCGCTGTTATAGAAAAGGTTATTCGCCGCGAGGGTATTGACCGCCGGCAAGGGATAATACTTGGTCATGGCGAATATGTTGGCCGTTACCGGATCGACCGTGAAGCCCGCATTAGCAAGATTGTTGTAGGGAAGCGGCAGGCCCTTGTTCACCCCGGACGGGTAGAGAAGTTGGGTTGCTACTCCCGTTGGAGCGGTTGCTCCAGTGCAGATCCCGGCGCCGTTGAAGGCTCCGCCAAAGTTTGTGCAAAGCTGTCCGAAATCACCGGCGCGAGCCTGGGCGGTGAGAACTTGAGCGCCAGTTTGGCCGGCGTTGACCAGTCGCTGACCTTGGTAGTCGGCGAAGAAGAAGAGCTTGTCCTTGATGATCGGACCGCCTATCGTGCCGCCGAACTGGTTGTAGCGCAGTTCCGGTTTGTTCTGCACGCCCTGCGCATCAAAACCCACGATGCCATTATTGACGCCTCTTGTCCAACCGGCGGAAGCTTCGTTGGCATCCAGCGCATCATTGCGGAAGAACTCGTATACATCGCCGTGAATGTGATTGGTGCCTGATTTGATCGAGGTGCTGATGATTCCGCCCTGATAGTTGCCGAACTCGGCGGAGGCGTTTTGGGTGATCAAATTGAATTCCTGAATCGCATCGATTCCGGGCGTATAGCCGACTTCGTTATTCTTGTCTTCACTATTCAGAATGCCGTCGATCAGATACTCGTTCGCCTGCTCGCGGTTTCCGTTGATATACGGGCGGCCCGAGTTGGTCATGCTTTGCGGTTGCCGCATCGCATCCGGATCGACGTTGGTGACGCCCGGCGCCAGCAACGTTAATTGCAGGTAGTTGCGCGAAGCCAGCGGCAAGCTCACATTCGTATTCGCATCGATCAGAGTGCTAACGTCTGTGGTCTGCGTCTGCAGCACCGGCGCCTCACCCGTCACCTCGATGGTCTCGCTGATCTTCCCGACCTTCATCTGCGCGTCGACGCGAGCCGTCTGGTTCAGCACCAGGACAAAGGGTGCATGCACCGTCGTCTGGAATCCTGAGGCGGTAATTCTCACGTCATAAGTTCCTACAGGAAGAAGCGTGATGCTGTAGGCGCCCGAATCCGTGGTAGTGGCGGTCCAAACCGTGCCGCGCTCGATGGAGTGGGCCGTGACCGTCGCCCCGTTGATCGGTGCACCGCTGGCGTCGGTGACGGTGCCGACAATTCCGGCAGTGACTTCCTGGCTCATCGCGGGGGTCATTATTCCCGCGAGTCCCACCAGCGTGAAGAGAATCACAAAACCACAGGCTAGTTTTTTCATCGAACCACCTCCTGAGAGCGCTTCCAGCTAGAGCATCGCAAATTAGCGCCTAATACAATCGCACTATGCTATATAGCACACGGTAGTCCGTGGTCAAGAAGAAAATGGGATTGCCTGTGGAAATCTTCTGGGAATTGTTCCCTCATTGCTCTATATCGCAGATTCACTCGGTCTCAGTTCCATTTCGGAACGGCGATGCTTGCATACGAAGCAACCTGTGGTGAGGCCGCTCGCGTTTGCCCTGTGATTTAGCTCACAAATGACCGCTCGACGCCATAAGCGGTTTCGTCTCCCTGCTGGGACGCTTCTTTTGGAGAAAGAATTTAATAAATTGCTGCTCTATAGCAATATTCCCGCTGCGGATGCGCCGTTGTGTTGCGTTTTCGGAGTTTTTCCTTTACAGAAGCGATGCAATACGCTATATAGCACACAGATCACTTTGAGGCGCGGCGTCCTGGGCCACTGCGAGACCGGGAGGCAATTGCCATTGGGTCGCCGCAAGGGTAGTCTGGAAAGTCGCGACCATGTCTGGAAATCACCGCAACGGAACGCCCGCGTACAAGCGGATCCAGAACTCGATTCGCAAGCGGATTGAGGGATCGGAACTCAAGCCGGGGGACTCAGTCGCCTCGGAGCGGGAACTGGCCAAGACTCACAAAGTGAGCCTGATGACCGCCCGGCATGCCCTCGCGGGGTTGGAGCGGGAAGGCGTGGTGGAACGGCGTCGCGGTGCAGGAACCTTCGTCGCCGCGCCCAAAATCCATTTCAACAAGCTGATGAGTTACACCGAGCACATGTCCAGTCGCGGCTTGGCGCCGCGCTCTCGCGTGCTGGTCGCTAAGATCATCGAGGACGAACAAGAGGTTGCGGCGCGTCTGGGTCTGCCGGCGGCCAGCCGTATGGTAAAGATCGTGCGGCTCCGCCTGACCGGCGAGGAGCCTTTCGCGATGGAAACCTGTTATCTCCCAGCAGCTGAATTCTCAGGATTGGTCGATGCGCCATTGGGGAGAAACTCCCTGTTCGCCGCGTTGAGCCACGACTACGGTGTAGAACTCGCCTACGCGGACGAAGAGATTGATGCTACCGCTGCCGACGCAAATCTCGCGGAAATGCTGGCTTTGCCGAAAGGTGCAGCCATCCTGCGTATCCGCCAGGTGATTTATTCCACCAAGGGCAAAGCAGTCACGTATGTAGTCGGCTATTACCGCTCCGAGCGTCACACGCTATTTATACGGCGCTTCCGCTAGAGGGCTACGTTGGATGCGATCCGTGCGCATTGAATGGCGCAAGGCGCCTGGCGTCGGCTTCCAGATGCAAAAGAAAAAATGAATAAATTATGGCAGCCGGACCTGTAAGTCGAGGCGTCTAGCGGGCGTCCGAGCCCGCTGCCGAGATCCTGAGCTTTGCGAAGGACCCCAAGTCGAATTGATATGGCAGCCGGACCTGTAAGCCGAATTTTGTCCGCCGGATTGCTCCGGTGGGACGACCATTCCTCTGGGCCACACATCACTGCGTGGCTCTAGCGACCTACCCGAAGGTTTGACGCACCGAGCCGGCACGTGCCCGCAACCTGATTCCTAAAAACCAAGCTGCGAACTTCCTCCCTATTTGGTCTTGCTCCGTGTGTGGTTTGCCCTGCCCGCTGCATTACTGCCGCGGCGGTGCGCTCTTACCGCACCTTTTCACCCTTACCCCGATCCGTGAAAAACATATTCTGGAGATCAGGGCGGTATATTCTCTGTGGCACTTTCCGTCGAACGGGCTTGAACCCGCCCTCCCGGACGTTATCCGGCACACTGCTCCGTGGAGTTCGGACTTTCCTCTCCCCGCGTCCCCGCCGTTTCCAGTGAAGATGCGAAAAGCGGCCGTCCGGTCCAGCTGCCAACAGGATCATTATAACTCGGCTTCCCGGCTTCCGACCTCGGCATTACGTATTATCCTGCAACCGCCGGAGCTCGACTGATAGACTTAATTCCGCGGAAAAGAATCACTTCCGGGCCGAACACCGGAAGTCCGAAGTCGAATTCATGCATGTTGCCGAAGCTATCCGAATCGCGCTGCAATCGCTCTGGGTGAATAAGTTGCGGTCCGTGCTGACCCTGCTCGGCGTGGTCATCGGAGTAGCCGCCGTGATCGCCGTGGTCACCTTTGTCTCTGGGATCAACGACTACGTAGCGCAAAAAGTCTTCAACCTTGGGGCTGACGTTTTTATTATTTTTAAAGTCTCTCCGGCAGTCACCAATGTGGACCACTTTCTGGAGGGGGAGAAGCGAAAAGATCTCACCATGGAGGATTACCAGGCGGTAGCCGATGCGTGCCGCCATTGCGAATATGTGGGAGCAGTACTCCGCAATGAAACTGGCCATGTAAAGTATGCCGAGCAGTCGATCAGTGACACGTCCGTGCGTGGCATCACGCCATCGATGGCTCCGATTTACGATACCGATCTGAGCGCCGGTCGCATGCTGAACCAGACGGACCTGAACAATCGCTCGGCTGTCGCCGTGGTCGGTACCGATATTGTTGATCATTTGATGGCCGGCGTTGATCCGGTGGGCAAAGAGATTCGCCTCGACGGCTGGACCTATCAGGTGATTGGCGTGGGCGCCAAGAAGGGCACAACCCTGGGACAAAGTGCCGACAACTACGTGATGATTCCTATCACGTCGTTCCTGAAACAATATGGAGCGCACAACAACAGCATCCGCATTTCCGGGAAGGCCGAGAGTGCTGGAGTGTCGCTGAATGAGGCCGTCGACGAATCACGCGCGGCGCTTCGCGCCAAGCGCCACGACGCGCCCGGAGGCGACGACAGTTTCGACATTGAAACCAACGCCAGCCTGCTTGGCATCTGGACGGGATTCAGCCAGACTTTCTTCATCGCTACCATCGGTATTGCCTGCATCTCGCTCGTGGTCGGCGGCATTGTCATCATGAACATCATGCTCGTCGCGGTTACGGAGCGCACCCGCGAAATTGGAATTCGCAAGGCATTAGGCGCGCGTCGTGAGGATGTGCTTCTCCAGTTTCTGATTGAGGCCGTCACTCTTTCGCTGGCAGGCGGCGCCTTGGGAGTATTGTCGGGCGTTGTCGTGGCTGAGACGGTTACCCTGTTGATCGGTATGCCATCAGCCATCAAGCTCTGGGCGGTCGCAGCCGGACTGGTTGTGTCCGCTAGCGTGGGTGTGTTTTTTGGAGTTTATCCCGCGCGCAAGGCGGCCAAACTGGACCCGATTGTTGCCTTAAGGTTTGAAACCTAAAAAACTAGTCAGTCCTCGATCTTCCCATGATCCACAAAGACGAATTCGGCGAGATCGTCCAGATGGCGACGGACACCATCCGCAGCAACAAGATGCGTTCCGCGCTGACTGTGCTTGGTATCGTGATCGGCGTAGCCATGGTGATTGGCGTCTCCTCGATTGGGCGCGGACTCGACGATAATGTTCGCGATGTTGTATCCAGTATCGGATCAAATGTCATTTTCGCTTTTCATATAGAGCCGTTTACTTTCGGTCGGCCCACCGAAGAGATGCGCACCCGCAAAGAGCTTACTTACGACGATGCTGTTGCGATTCGTGAGCTTCCGCACGTGCAGGCGGTTAACGCGGGAATCCGATACGTTCGTCCGGAGTTAGGCACGGGGACATTCGCCGTCAAATATGGCGACAAGAAAGCAAAAAACACAATTCTCGAAGGCGATCAGGCTTCCGCCAAGGAAGTCTTCGACTTGCGAATCGCATCCGGCCGATGGTTCAGTGAAGTAGATGAAGAGCATCGGTCTCCAGTCGTATTGCTGGGCTCGAACACTGCAGAAGAACTGTTCGGAAATGAAAGTCCCCTGGGGAAGGAAGTGAATATCGAGGGGCAGCTTTTTACCGTGATAGGGGTCGCGGAGCAGGTCAAATCAGTTTTTGGCGGCGGCAAGAATCCGGAAGATAATAAAGCGATCTTTCCCCTCAGCACTCTGAGAAAACTGCATCCAGAATTGAAACAACATTGGATCAGCGTCAAAGCCACCTCTCACGACGACATGCCGAAGGCCATCGACGAAATTCGAGAACTGCTGCGGCGCCGGCGGAAAGTTGCTTCCAATAAGCCTGACAACTTCGCGGTCTTCACCTCGGACTCCATCTCCGATGTATGGAACCAACTTACCGGCATGCTCTTCGTCGGGATGTTTGCGATCTCCAGCGTAGGCTTGATCGTTGGAGGCGTGGGTGTAATGAACATTATGCTGGTCAGCGTAACCGAGCGAACTCGTGAAATTGGGGTGAGAAAAGCCATCGGCGCCCGCAAACGGGACATTCTCATGCAGTTCACTTTGGAGGCGGTGATTCTTACGGCCGTTGGCGGCGTGATCGGAATTGTCCTGGGCGCCATCATCGTCGGAATCATTCCCGCGTTCTGGCCTTCGCTTCCCGCCCACATGTCCCTCTTCTGGACAATCTTTGGTTTCACTTCTGCGGCGGGCGTGGGATTGGTTTTCGGCATTTATCCGGCGTGGAAGGCCGCCAACCTGGATCCGATTGAGGCCCTGCGTTACGAATAGTCTGGCCGAACCTGCGCATGATGCACTCTATCCTCGCCACAGCTCAGATCGGCCTTGAGATCGTCGCCGTCATCGGGGTCATTTCCAGTTCACTCTACTACCTGCTGTGTATGTGGAGCGGGCTGCGATTCTTGCGTCAAAAACGGGCCAGCCAAAAGCTTCGTCCCACAAACTCTTTGCCGCCGATCTCGATTCTCAAACCTCTCAAAGGAATTGATCCGGAAATCTACGAGAGTTTTCGCAGTCACTGCCTGCAGGATTATCCGGAATACGAAATCATTTTCGGGGTTAGCGATCCCAGGGATCCGGCAATCGAAATTGTCAAAAAACTGCAACAAGAGTTTTCTCACCGCAGAATTCATCTGGCCGTCTGTCAGCAGATTCTGGGCGCAAATGTGAAGGTCAGCAATCTCGCGCAAATGATGGCGGAGGCTCGCTACGATCACCTGATTGTCAACGACAGTGACATACGCGTTGACCCCGACTATCTGCGACGTGTGACCGCACCTTTCGCCGATCCGAAGGTCGGGATGGTGACCTGTCTCTATCGTGGAGTGGCTGCTTCAACCCTGGGTTCGCGCCTGGAAAGCCTCGGCATCAGCACGGATTTCTGCGCGGGCGTCCTGGCCGCGCGCCAATTGGAAGGCATCCATTTCGGATTAGGTTCCACCCTCGCATTTCGCCGGTCGGAGTTAGAGAAGGTCGGAGGCTTCCATTGCATTCTCAACCATCTCGCCGATGATTACGAATTGGGTGCGCGCATCTCCGCATTAGGTTTTGAAGTGCGTCTTTCCGACGTTGTAGTCGAAACTCATCTTCCAGCGTACCGCCTGCCTGAATTCATAGCTCATCAACTGCGCTGGGCTCGTGGAGTTCGTGATGCCAGATCCGGTGGATATTTTGGACTGATCTTTACTTTTGGAATATTGTGGGCGTTGTTGGGCGTAGCCGTTAGTCGGGGCGCTCTATGGTCTTGGGGCGCATTAGCACTGACCGTCATATTGCGAATGGCGATGGCACTTGTTGTGGGCCGCGGCGTCTTACAGGACCGCTCTGTGCTCAACGATGCGTGGCTGATTCCGCTGCGCGACTTGATTGGTGTCGCAGTGTGGATCCTCAGCTTGCGCGGTAACACCGTGACTTGGCGCGGAGATCGCTTCCGGTTGAAAGATGGGAAGCTCACGCGAGTCGACCCCGAAGGCCATACTGATTCTTAATCGCTCCCGGGTGAGGCGGGAATGGTACTACTGTGGCAGTCGAGCACCGAGCGCACTTTTCCTGCCAGTTGTTTCAAGGTGAAGGGCTTCTGCAAGAAATTGTTCTCGACATCGACTACCTTATGGTCAAGCACGGTCTGGCCTGCGTATCCCGAAACAAACAGCACTCTAGTTTCCGGACGTACCGCCGCGAGTTCCCGCGCCAGCTGACCTCCGCTCACATGGGGCATCACCACATCGGTCACGGTTAAATCAATTGTCGCGCTGTGATCATTCGCAACAGACATTGCCTGCAATCCGTCTCTCGCCTGTAAAACGGTGTAGCCGCGCAGGGTCAGAAATTCCGCGGTTGCGCGGCGCAGCGCTTCTTCATCCTCCACCAGCAGTAAAGTCTCCGTGCCTCGGAAGCGATCGTCTAACTCGCTTTCTGTGACATCAACTTTAGCTACTTGATCCTGCACGCACGGTAAATAAATCTTGAACACGGTACCCGAGCCGACCTCGCTGTAAGCCCACACGAAACCGTGATTCTGTTTCACAATTCCATAAACCGTCGCCAAACCCAAGCCGGTGCCTTTGCCAGAAGGCTTTGTCGTATAAAAAGGTTCGAACACGTGTGGCAGATGATCCTTTGAATGCCCTCACCACTGTCACTGATGGTGAGCACCGCATATCGGCCTTTCGGAATGACCGCGGTTTTCTGATCTACATATTCCTGATCGAGGCGCACGTCGGATGTTTCAATCGTGCACGTGCCGCCCTCCGGCATGGCATCCCGGGCATTCGCCGCTAGATTCATAAGAATCTGTTCGATCTGTACCGGATCCAGGCGGATTCTCCCCAAACCTTTGCCTGGAAGGAAGTTCAGCTCGATATCTTCTCCAATCAGGCGATGGAGGGTCTTAACGATCTCGCACACCACTGGGTTCAGCTCCGCCACTCGCAGGGCCTGCGGCTGGTTGCGGCTAAAGCCCAAGAGTTGTCTGGTTAACTCAGCAGCGCGGCGTGCCGCCGACAAGATCTCCTGGAGCCGGCTTTGAGTGTTACTCCCGGAACTACGGAATCCAAGGCCAATTCGGAATAGCTAGTGATGATCGTCAGCAGGTTGTTGAAGTCGTGGGCAACGCCCCCCGCCAGGCGCCCCACCGCATCCATCTTCTGCGCCTGCTGTAGTTGCGCTTCGAGATGTAATCGCTTGGTGAGATCCCGCCCATTGGAAACGAAGTGCGTGATGGCTCCCGATGAATCCCGTATGGCACTGATACTCTCGTCCACGTAATACAACTCGCCATTCTTTTTGCGATTCACGAGAATGTTGTGATAGACATTTCCGATACTGATCGTGTCCCACAATTCCCGGTAGAGAGCAGGGGCCTGTTGCCCCGAGTTCAAAATGCTTGGCGATTGGCCGACTGCTTCCTCTTGCGAATACCCGGTAAGGGTCTCAAATGCGGGATTCACATATTCAATTACGCCCTCGCTGCTCGTAATCACAATGCAATCGGCGGATTGTTGTACCGCGCAGGAAAGCTTACGCAGTGAATCCTCTGCCAAGGCGCGTTGCTGAAGTGACGCGTGCAGATTCAGGGTGCAGCGCATCGTGCGCAGCAAATCAGCTCCATTCAGGAGCGACTTCTCCGCGCAATCCCACGCCCCGGCCTGAATAATCTCTGCAACAGCCTTCTCATCCGCGAGTTTCGTTAAAACAATAAAAGGGATGGTCTTTCCTGCCTTCAGGAAATCCGCCAGGAGTTTCGTGGTCGCGGCGTCTGCCGTCTCATGTTCGAATAAGACAAGCCCATAGTGACCTGCCTGCAACATCATCTTGGCCTCATCGAGCGAGCGGGCATGGTCCAGGGTTGCGGATAGTGTCTTCCGGTGCCGTTCCAGAATCTCGCGAATGAGGAAGAAATCCTCTTCCTGATTCCCGATCAGGAGTACCGATAGCCGTGCCGGGCTAAATCCAGTTTTTGATGAGGTCGCCACGTAAATAATTCCTTACTCTGATCACATCGGCCAGACTGCAGAAAACTGGATGCGAAACTACACATTTTGCGTACGGTTCACCACCGTTACTCCCTTATTTTTGGTCCTTAACGAACTCCAAGCTCATACGTCTAACTACAAAAGTCGGAAGCAGGGAACCCCTGCACTACTTCCTGCGTATTGTTCAAGAGCGACCTGCGCAACTACGTGGGCGCCGGCGAGTCTGGGGAGGTTCTATGGAAGGCCAGTCAACCGCAATTGGTGGGATGGGCGGCAATGGGAACGGGCATGTGCAGAACGGACACGTTGAGGAAGTCTTGCGCCAGGCCCATGACGAGTTGCGGCACCTTTTTCAACAGCGCGCAGACGTAATGCGCCGCATCGGAACCATTAAACAAACTGTCGCTGGCCTCGCTAACCTCTTCGGAGACAGCGTGCTGAACGATGAGTTGCTGGAGTTGATCGATCGCAAGAGCAGTGGACGCCAGACCGGCTTCACGAAGGCTTGCCGAACCTGTTTGATGGAGGCAAACCGCGCCATTAGCGCGCGGGATATCTGTGACCGCATTCATGAGAAATTCCCGAACTTGATGGAGCGCCACAAAGATCCCATGGCCTCTGTGACTACGGTACTCAATCGGCTTGTCGCATACGGGGAAGCGAAAGCCGTTTCCCTCGACAGCGGCCGACGGGCGTGGCTGTGGGTGACGGATGCTCCATCGTCCTCAAACGGGCCGCGGGTCATACAAATTTCGCAGTGACCGGACCTAACCCGGCGGTAGCAGCATGCCTTTTTCAAGATGCCGCGTGACATGGGCGTACGAAGCCGCGTGAGGATCGTGTGTCACCATCACAATCGTTTTATTGAAATCCTCATTGAGCCGTTTCAGGATCTCCAGCACTTCGGTCGCGGAGTGGCTGTCTAAGTCGCCGGTAGGTTCATCCGCCAGAAGTAGCGTGGGATCGCTCACGATGGCTCGCGCGATGGCTACCCGCTGTTCTTGTCCGCCTGACAGTTGCTTGGGCAGGTGGTTGACACGTTCTTCCAATCCGACCAGCTTGAGAGCGGTCATCACATGATCGCGTCTTTGGGACTGGTTCAGCTTGGTCAAGAGCAACGGCAATTCCACGTTTTCAAAAGCCGTCAGCACGGGGATCAGATTGAAGGTTTGAAAAACATATCCAATATGCTCGTTGCGCCAGTGGGCCGCCTGCGAGTCGTTGAACCGGAAAATATTCTGGTTCTGTACCAGCAGTTCGCCGGACGTGGGACGATCGATTGCCGCAATCATGTTGAGCAGCGTCGTCTTGCCCGACCCCGACGGCCCCATCAGCGCCAAAAATTCTCCTGTGGCGATGTCGATCGAGACGTCGTCAAGAGCCTTCACTTCGAATGCTTCGCGCTTGAACACCTTGCTCACGTTGCGCGCCTGAACCACTTTCGTTCCGGTAGCGACCTTGGCTTCTGCAACTGGACTCATGAAATTACCCCTTCACCTTAATTGTGTCTCCGTCCTTCAAATCTTGAGGCCCCTTGGTAATTACGCTTTCCCCGCCCACCAACCCATCTACGAGAAATCCGTCCGTGCGCTGGCTCAACACGTGAATTTCACGCATCCGCGCTTTGCCGTCGAACGCGAGAAAGACGACTTTTTTCCCGTCGTGATCCCGGACCGCGGTGGCCGGCACGAACGCGCCCCCCGGCTGTGTACTTGCAGCCTTAGGCGCATCGGCCAAAAATTTGACTGTGGCGTTCATTTCGGGACGCAGAAATACATCCGGATATTTAGCCGGATTGAGTACCTGTACTTTCACCTGGACCGTAGCTTTCTGGCGGTTCGCTTCGGGAGAGATCTGCGCAATCTCCCCGTCATACGTTTTGTCCGGATAGGTGTCGGTGGTAACGATCCCCTTTTGCTTCGGGCCAAGCCGGGCAAAGTCGGCCTGCGCGATATCCAGTTCGACCTGCAGATCGTTCAAGTCCGCCAGTGAAACAACGGACCCTTGCGGTCCACCCGCCGCCGCGCTGGCAAACTGGGCAGTAATCAATTCTCCTTTTTCTGCTGTCCGATCAAGAATGGTGCCGGTTACGGGCGCACGAATCACGGTCGCGTCGAGCTGTGATTTCGCATAGTCGGCAAGACCTTGCGCCTGAGCCACCGATCCTTTAGCCCGGTCGATTTCTTCCTGCCGAGGCCCGATCTTCATCAGTTCGAAGGCTCTTTGCAGGGAATTGACTTTTTGTTGATCGGAATCTTCCTTGGCGGTGGCATCGTCCAAGGCCTGCCGCGCAACTACCCCAGCCGAGAAAAGCTGCTTGGTACGATCCAGTGTGAGCTTGTCATTCACCAGGGTGGCGCGAGCTTCGTCTAAATTATGCTGCGCGGCCTGAACTTCCTCCGGCCGCGATCCGTGTTCGAGCTCTTGGAGATAAGCGCGAGCATTATCCAGCGCACCTTTTGCCTGCTCGTAGGACGCACGAAACTCCTCATCCTCAAGCCGCACTAAAACTTGACCCTCTTTAACCTTGTCGCCTTTCTCTACTCCAATCCATGCCAGCCTGCCAGTGACCTTGGAGTTCACATTAATGGTGTGATGGGCCACGATGTATCCCGTGGCCGAGAGCACCGTGCCACCCACGTCGCTACTCTCCGCGGCCGCTCGCGTGACTTCTACCTCGGGCACCTCGCGGGCAAACAGGCGGTAAGCCAGCGCGCCTAAACTTAATATCACCACAATCGCTATACCAATCACGATGTAGCGGCGCGCCCAGATGGGTGGCTCTCCCTCACTCGTGCCCCGCGCCGTGCGGTCGATTCGCAGGCTCTGCAAGTCTTCGTGTTTTGCGTCAATCGGCATAAGTCATGAACTTAGATTCGAATCACTTTAGATACGAATAATTTTCTGATACGGTTCCTGCGGATCTTCTATCCGCGCAAAGCCGTAAGTATATTTTGGCGTGCCGCGTGCCAGGCCGGGAACAATCCGCCAAATAGCCCCATCGCCAGCGCAAACAAGATTGCGACTCCGGCTACCAATGGCGTAATTTGCAGGCTGAATACGACTTCGCTGAAGGTCACCGCATTCGATGTGCCGGTCTGCAATCCATTAAACGGAAGCATCAGCAGGATTCCAGCGACTGCGCCCAACATAGCGAGCAATAAGGACTCCAGCACGAAGGACGTCAAAATCGCGGGACGGGAAAATCCCAGAACTCGCAACGTCGCAATTTCCCGACCGCGATATGCGACCGCCGCGTACATGGTATTCATCGCTGCAAAACTCGATCCGATCGCCATGATGATCGCCACCACGATGCCGATGTATTTGATCGGACCTCCCGATCTGGTCTGCTTCGCGTAGTAGTCCGTCTCCAGAACGCCCTCGAGCTTCAGCCGCTGATCATCACTGACACGGTTCTTCAGCGCGTCTGCGGCAATCGGATCCGTGGCTCGGAGATATGCGGAGGAATACCCACCCTGCCTGTCGAAGTCCGATGCCATTTGATTCACGTCGCACCAGATCTCGGATTCGTACGCCGATCCTCCGGCATCAAACACGCCAACCACTTTCCAGGAACCTTTGCCAAACTCCATCGTGTCGCCGATGTTCGCATGCGAGAAGCGTGAGCGAATGGATTTGCTCACCACCACTTCCCGCTGTCCTGTTTGAAACCAGCGACCCTCCACCAACTTCGCGCTAGGACGAAGTTCCAAGCCATCTGGCATCATGCCACGCACCGTAACATTCACTTCGCCGGTGCCATCTTTTCGGGGAAGCACAATCACCACCACCCACTCGCCGGAAACCATGGGCTCGCCGTGGCTGTCTTTTTCGATCCCGGGCAGCACTTTCAGCGTGGGAAACAATGCCGCATCGAAGCCGCCGGACAATTCGGCCTCGGATCCTTTGCGCAGCACCAGCACGTTCTTCGGATTGCCGCTGGAGACGAACGCCCGTTGCAAACCCGCCAGCAGGGCCATCAAGAAAATCGCGGTGGTGACGGTGAGCGCGATGCCCAGCGCGGTCATGATCGTGAGCCCCTTGCGGAGTTTTAGGTTGCGGACGTTATAGCTGATCGGTATGGCCATAAATTCACTGTTGACTCACAAAAGCTTACTCAGCCAATGTGGCGCAGACCCTCCACAATATTTGTGCGCGACGCGGTGTATGCCGGCAAACATCCGCTGACAAATCCAACGATTGCGGCTACGAATAATGAAACGAACATTGTCGGCAGTGTGACCTTCATTTCCGCCGGAATTCCGATCGCGACTGGCGAGTGCGTCAACCAGCGTATGAGCAACGTCGCTGCTAAAACTCCGAGCGCGCCACCAGCCACTGAGAGCGCTATGGCTTCGCTCACGAACATGGAGAGCACACGCTGACGCGTGAAGCCAAGCGTTTTTAGCACCGCAACTTCACGCGTGCGTGCACGAATCGACATAGCCATGGTATTGGCGGAGACCAGAAGAATGGCGAAAACCACCGCTCCGCAGATGGTAAGAATAAACGCTTTCACATTTCCGAGAGACGATACAAACGAAAGTCGGAAGGCTTGCTGACTCTCGGTCTTGGTATGCTGCGGCGCGTTGCGAAACATGTCATCAATCGCCTTGGAAACTGGTGCCACGTCGCTCGGCGAATCAACTTGCGTGATGTACCATCCCGCTTGCCCCTTGAACCAGCTCACCGATTCTTCCAAATACTTGGTATTGAAATACAACGCCCGCGCCGGCGGATCGATCGTGTAGATCGCGCGAATTGTCACTTCCGGATGCACCGGGAAATAGGGGCTCTGCAGGACGAGATGGTCGCCGATCTTCCAGCCGAACTTCTTCGCCAGCTCGATATCTACCATCGCTCCGGTACGGTCGTGCTGCCAAGCGAGTAACTGGTCCGGAGGGACGATCTTGTCCTGCGCGACCTTCGGATATTCGTCAGGATCGGTAACCACTTGCGCGAAGGAGTTCGTAGCCCGGTCGTCTTTATATACATTTCCGAAGTATGTCATCGGAGCAACCGCGACCACGCCCGGCACGGCTCGAATCTTGTCGCGATAGTACGCAGGCAGAAAAAATGCCAGCGAAACCCGGTCGCGCGTGATAATCGTCTTCATAGAATTCGGAGGACCCTGGTCGATGTAAAACGTGCGCCAGATCGACATCATCATCGTAAGCAACAGCAGCGAAAAGCTGATGCTCAGCATCGTCAGCAGGCTGCGACGCTTGTTGCGGAACGCATTGCGCACGACAAAGCTGCTTAGGGTCATGGTTTCAACCGATGTGCCGCAGTCCATCCACAATCGCTACGCGTGATGCATGGTAGGAAGGCACCAGTGAGCTCAAGAATCCGACCATCGCCGCAACCAGTAAGGCCACACCCAGTGTTCCCGGCGTAATCCGCATTTGTGCAAGGAAGAATCCCATGGGTGACTGTTTCATGACAGTCAGAAGTAGCCATGCGAAGCCACAACCAAATAGCCCGCCGGCAATCGAGAGCGATACCGCCTCGCCGACAAAAAGCCCGAGAATCGTCTGCCGCTCGAAGCCCAGAGTTTTGAGAACGGCTACCTCGCGGGTGCGTTCGCGAATCGACATAGCCATGGTGTTGGCCGACACCAACAAGGTCGTGAAGACTACGGCCAGGCAAATGCTGAGAATGAATGCCTTGACGTTTCCCAGCATGTTCACAAAACTAAGACCGAACGCTTTCTCGCTTTCTGTTTTAGTGGGCTGCGGAGAGTTGCGAAACATGTCGTCAACCGTACCTGCGACCTTTGCCACATCGTCGGATGACGCGGACATGATGCTGAATGTGCCAGCCTGACCCTTGAACCAGCTTACGGCCTCTTCTACATATTTCGCATTGAAGTAAACCGACTTGTTCGTCGTCGGCCAATGGTAGATGCCGCGAATTGTGAGTTCCAGGTTTACCGGATAAATCGTGCCCAGCAACACGATTCGATCGCCCACTTTCCAGCCAAACTTCGCAGCCAGTTCGTCATTCACGATCACTCCGGCGCGGTCGCGCTGCCATGCGGAAAGTTGATCGGGCGAGATCTGCATCTCCGGATATACCTTCGGGAATTCGTCAGGATCGGTTCCGAACTGCGGGAAGAAGTTTTCCGGCTTGTTATCTTTATATAATCCACCAAACCACGAATTGGGCACTACCGCGACTACGCCGGGAACGGCGCGTATTTTCTCCCGATAGAATGCGGGCAGGCTGTTGGTCAGCGAGACACGGTGCCGCGTCACCAACCTGCGCGTCGATTCGGCGCTTCCCTTGTCGATGTAGAACCCCTGCCACAACGTCAACATCACGGTGAGGAGCAAAAGCGAAACACCGATACTGGCCACTGTCAGGATGCTCCTACGCTTATTGCGGAAGGCGTTCTTCGTGACAAAACGACTCAAGGTCATGATGGAATCCCAGGGTAAACGCAGGCTGAGTGACTGCGAACCAGCTTAGTCCAAGCGGGCCATAAGGATAACTGAATGGCCGCGCTCCTCACAACCGCTTTCCAAATCCGCTTCATCACATTTCCGATGCATTTGCTTCGATCCATCCGCTTCGACCCATCCGCAGACTCATAGTGAATTGATGGGTGCCCTTTCGCCAGTGGAGATCGTCATCCGGACTCTATGACAAATGTCATCCGACATGGTGACTTAATCGTTAAACGTAGCCAGAGACAAAAGGTCACGGAGAGCCGCGCGATCTAATCCGTCGTGCCTGCATCCCCTTGACCTGAATGCCGTTCGGGGATCCGAGTTAACTTTAACTTTTTCAGTACTTTGGTAACTCGAACGAGCAACCTATGAGCGCTATTCTAACCATGCCCTATCCGGGGTTCTTGAACCCACGCGGATTCGTATCCAAAATCTGCGCGGCTTTTTCTGTGATGAGGCGCGGAACCAATGTCCAAAATCGGCCACTTCGAAATCCTTAGCGAACTGTCAAAATCTGCCACTGGCGCGGTCTACAAAGCGAACGACCCTCAAACGGGCCAGACCGTTGCTCTAAAAGCCATCCAGTTGTCGGCCTTCGGTGAACATGCGTCCGAACTGGAGAAGTGTCTTCTCGAAGAGGCAGAGACCACCAAAGTTCTGAGCAATCCGAACCTTGCCCCAGTCTTTGGAGCCGGGGAAATGGACGGTCAATTCTGCGCGGCCATGGAATACATCCAGGGCAATAGCGTGGCAACAATGTTGGCGCGCAAAGAAGGTTTCTCGATCTGGGACTTGCTCGATATCGGAAGACAGGTCTGCAGCGGCCTCGATTACGCTCATTCTCACAGTGTCTTTCACTACAGTCTGGAGCCCGCAAAAATCATGTGCGGTTGGGACGGCACTGTCCGAATTCTGGGATTCGGTGTTTCCAGCATTGGAAAATTCACCCAATACATGCCCGATACGCCGCCTATCCTGCACTACATGTCCCCCGAACAGATTCGTGGCGAAAGTATCGATGCCCGCTCGAATCTCTTTAGCATCGGGGCACTGTTCTACGAAATGGTGACGGACCGCAAAGCCTTCGATCGAGAGGATCCCGAATCCCTCCGCCAAAGCATTCTTGACAGCACTCCCGTGCCGCCGATGCACGTAAACCCCAAACTCCATCCCGTGCTGAGTGACCTGATTATGAAGGCGCTCGCCAAAGATCCGGCTGAACGCTACCAAAATGGAAGAGCTCTGCTCGACGATTTGGAGAAATGCAAAGAATCAAAGCCGCAAGCCGCGAAGCCTGCTCCAGCGCCACCAAAGGCGGCCCCGGCGAATGCGGCGGCGCAACCGAAATTTGCCTCTGCGCCGCCTACACCCGCGGCGAAAAAACCTGTTGCTCCGTCAGCAGCGGCAGCCGTCAAGCCAGCAGCGCAACCTGCCGTTATGAAGCAAGAACCCGCTCGCAAGGCCGCAGCGGCCGCAGCCGGTTGGGGAGGCACCGAATCGGCCTCTTCAACTCCCGAACTCGAAACCTTTGATCAACAGTCTGTATCGAGTTCTCATGCTCCAACCGACTCGAGGCAGCCATCCGCTTCGATGTCTTCAGCGGTTCTGGACGAGCCGTCGGTCGAAGCTCCCACACAGCAACCCACAATTTCTGTAGATCCCATGATGTCGGAAGGTGCTCCGTCGCGCGGTGGAAGCGTGAGCTTCTCCGAGATGACTGAACTTCCTCCCCTGAAGGAAGTTTACATACCGCAACCGCCACCTCCGTCGGCACATCAGCAGGAGGCCGCGCCCGTTCCTAATTTCAATTCGAGTTCGGAGCCGGAGAAGCCAAAAGTTCAGCCTCGCGAAGTCGCCGAAAAAGCGCTCAAGGAAATCAAAAACGTTCCGCCCAGCCTGATGGTTTACTCCATCGCCGGTGCGGCTGTTCTGATCCTCATCATTACGATCGCCTTGGTGCTGCACATCAACCATCTCAACACCGATGAGGATGCGGCTCGCCCGGTAGCAACGGAACCGGCGATGCAAACCGCGGCTACTCAACCCGCAGCCGCCCAGCCAGCACCTGCTCCTCAACCTGCGGCGCCGGTTCAGGCGCAGCCTGTGGCTCCGGAGCCTGAACCTGCGGCTAAAACTACTCACGGGGCGGTGCCCGTCGCTCGCGGTAAGAATGCCAAAAAGAAAGTAACTGCTCCCGTGGTGGTGGCGGTCGTCCCGGGGCAGATTTCTATGGATTCCACACCTCAGGGTGCTCAAGTTCAGCTCGACGGAAAGACCGATCCCTCTTGGGTGACGCCGTTTGTTCTCTCCGGTCTCGATCCCGGGCAGCATACCGTCACCGTCAGCAAGCCCGGCTATTCGACTGATACGCGTACCGTCGAGGTCGCTGCCGGCAGCAAGTCATTCGTTGTAAGCCATCTCAACCTGCTGATGGCCACGCTCTCCGTCACCAGCACACCCGCCGGCGCCAACGTTTACATCGATGGCAAAGACACCGGCAAACTCACGCCCGCTCAGGTCTCCGTAGATAAAGGTCAGCATGTGGTGCTCGTTCGCAAAGCTGGATTCATTGACGAGACCACCAGCGCGCAGTTCGTTCTGGCCCAGACCGTAAGCTTTTCGCCTACATTGCGCGCTCTCGGCAACGTCGACGACATCAAGACCGTCGGCAAAATGAATAAACTTTTTGGAGGCAAGGGCGCCCAGGGTGTGGGCACGGTCAGCGTTAAGACTCAACCGAAAGGTGCACAGGTAGCCGTCAATCAACACATGCTCGACAAAGGATCACCCGTCGACTTCACACTCGATCCTGGCAACTACGTCGTCGACATCACCCTCACCGGCTACGCGCCAATCCATAAAGTGATCACCGTTGATAAGGGCGGCAAAGCCGTGATCGACGAAATCATGCAACACCAGTAAGTTTAAGTTGAGGTTTTTAAGATGCTCATGCGGGGACAGCCTTCCGGGCTGTCCTCGGGCAAGCTTAACTAGATTCCACCTCTTACCCAAGGCTTGACAATCTTTCCAAAACTTTCCTCCACAAATTGTCGTCAGAAGACCCGTAATCTTCTTATCGAGCAGAGTGCGTCTTTACCGCGTCCTCCACAACTCCCGCAAATTTCTTGATGTCTTCCTCCGAAGTATCGAACGAACACATCCAGCGCACAATCGATTCTTCTTCCATCCACGTGTAAAAAAAATAGTGTTGCTTGATTTTCTCGATCGAGTGCCGCGGGATTTGCGCAAACACTCCATTCGCCTCCACCTTCCACACCACTCGAACTCCTGGAAGGCGGCTCACTTCTTTTTCCAGCAAGCGTGCCATCTGGTTAGCATGCTCGGCGCTACGTCGCCAGAGATCCTCCGTAAGCAATGCCTCAAACTGCGCGGCAATGAACCGCATCTTCGAGGCGAGTTGCATGCCCTGCTTGCGCAGATACAAGAAGTCTTGGCTTAATTTGGGCTGGAAGAACACCACCGCTTCTCCGCCCAGAATGCCATTCTTCGTCCCTCCGAAAGACAGCACATCCACGCCCAAATCGCGCGTGGCTTGCCGCAAGCTCTGGCCAAGCGAAGCTGCTGCATTGGCGATGCGGGCGCCATCCATGTGCAGGAACATGTCGTGGTCGTGGGCAAAGTCGGCGAGAACACGAATTTCTTCGGGACGATAAACTGTGCCCATTTCGGTGGACTGGGTAATCGATACAACGCGAGGTTGAGAATGATGTTCGTCTCCGATGCCATGGTAGGCGTGGCGAACGGAATTCAGCGTGATTTTGCCATCCTGTTGAGGCAGCGGAATGAGTTTGCAGCCAGTATGCTTTTCCGGAGCTCCGCATTCATCGGTATAGATGTGAGCGTAGTCGCTGCAAAGCACCGACTGAAAGGAGCGGGCCAGAGACTGCAGTCCCAAAACATTCGCGCCAGTGCCATTAAAGGTGAAAAAGACCGCAACATCTTCTCCGAAATGCTCTTCAAACTTCTTGATGGCCGAGCGGGTGTAGGGATCTGCGCCGTAGGCCACAACATGGCCCTGATTCACGCGCGCGAGAGCTGCCAATATTTCGGGGTGCACGCCAGCGTTGTTGTCGCTGGCAAAATTGCGTGGAGGCTGGTACGTCTGTTCCATAGGCAAACAATGTACCAGACGGCGCGCCGATGAAACCGGATAGGGAACGCCGCATCTGGTGCTGATCGCTCATAAATGGCTTAAAAGTCGATCACATTGGGCGGGTGTTTTCGTCTAATGGTGCGGAGGCAGCGAACTCTGGCGAATTTTAGTAGAGTGTTAGTGTTGTAACCGAACGAAAAAGTCCTGTCTATGCAATCCAATAAATTTATCGCCACGATGTTGTTGCTGCTGGCCTTGACCGCGAGTGGAGGAAATCTGGCGTGCTCGGGGGCGAACTCTGGTCAGAGCGCCCACGCCGATGGACCACAAGCCATGCCGGTGAAGGTGCAAGAGGCTCGTCCCACGTCGGTCGACGATGCCACCGAATACGTCGCCACGCTGAAGTCGAGGGATTCGGCCGTCATCATGCCCCAAGTCGAGGGGCAGATCACTAAGATCCTTGTCCATTCCGGACAGTCAGTGCCAGCCGGCGAAGACTTGATGGAAATTGATCCGTTGAAGCAGGCCGCGACGGTCAAGAGTCAAGAGAGTTCGAGGGCGGCGCAGCAGGCCACTCTGAACTTGGCGAAACAGCAATATGATCGCGCCCAGGGACTGTTTTCCGCCGGCGTCGTGAGCAAACAGGATCTGGATCAGGCCAAATCAACGCTCGACGCAGCTCAAGCTCAGATGGAATCTTTGGACGCGCAGGTTAGCGAACAACAAGTGCAACTGCACTATTACAAAGTTGTGTCCCCTTGGAGCGGGATCGTGGGAGACATTCCAGTGAGAGTTGGTGACCGGGTGACCAGCGCAACCGCGCTTACTACGGTCGATAAACCCGGCAGTCTGGAAGCTTATGTTTATGTGCCGATCGAGCATTCCGCGCAGCTCAAGATGGATCTGCCGGTCCAAATCCTGGACAGCGACAACAAAGTGCTGGCAAACAGCCGGATCAGTTTCATTTCACCACAGGTCGACAGCACGACGCAGACGGTTCTGGTGAAGGCCCGCATCCCCAATAACAATGACGCGTTGCGGCAATCCCAGTTCATACGCGCCCGTATCGTCTGGGGGACGCACCAGAACCCGGAGGTCCCGATATTAGCGGTGTCACGGCTGGCTGGACAATACTTCGCTTTCGTAGCCGAGCCGCAAAATGGCGGAGCTTATGTCGCGCGGCAAAAGGCTCTGAAGATTGGTCAGACCGTGGGCAACAACTACGAGGTCTTGGATGGCCTTAAGCCCGGCGATAAAGTGATTGTCTCGGGAACCCAATTTCTGCTCGATGGAGCTCCGGTAACCCCGCTAGGTTGAAAAAAGTGGATTGCAGGCGCCGGGTTTGAGTCGCACATTTTCAAATCATTGATAATTACCAGCGGTTGAGCTGACGCTAGAGTGCTGAGGCCGAAAGCCGATCTTCTATGTTCGTACAATTTTTCATTCAACGCCCGGTATTTGCCTCGGTTTGCGCTCTGCTGATCATTCTCGCAGGAGCCGCGGTCATTCCCACTCTGCCGATTTCACAGTTCCCGAACTTGGCCCCTCCTCAAGTCAGCGTCAGCAGCTTCTACATTGGAGCCAGCGCACAGACAGTGGAAAGCGCGGTCACCATTCCCCTGGAGCAGCAGATCAACGGCGCGGAGGGAATGAAGTACATGACCTCCACCAGCGGCAATGATGGATCAAGCAACATCACCGTTACCTTTGATCTGAACCGCGACCCCGATCTCGCGACAGTGGACATTCAGAATCGCGTGAACACCGCCCAAGGAAGACTGCCGGCCTCGGTGAAATCGGTCGGAATTACTACCGCCAAGAGTTCGCAGAATTTTGTTTTCGGCGCGGCGGTCACCGCTGACAACAATAAATATTCCACGCTGTTCATGAGCAACTATCTTGACATCTACGTTCGGGATTCACTTAAGCGCATTCCGGGTGTAGCCGATGTCCAGATTTTCGGCGAGCGCAAGTATTCCATGCGATTGTGGCTGGATCCGGTACGCATGGCGGGGCGTGGACTGACCGCTCCCGACGTGGTGAATGCGCTGGCCGAGCAAAATGTGGAAGTTGCCGCGGGGCAAGTCGGGCAGCAACCTGCCAAAGAAGGGCAGCAATACCAGATCAGCGTGCGTGCTGTAGGCCGTCTTAGCGAAGCCAGCCAGTTCGAAAACATCATCCTCAAAACGAATGCAGACGGCACACTAGTTCGTTTGAAAGATGTTGGCCGAGCTGAACTGGGCGCTGAAGATTACAGCAATGATCTCCAGTTCAATGGGCAAGATGCGGTAGGCATTGGCGTCACCCAGCTTTCCACGGCGAATGCGCTTGACGTGGATCGTCGTGCCATTGCCGAGTTGAACCGCCTGGCGAAAAAATTTCCTCCCGGCATGCATTACAAGCTCGCATTCGATACCACTGACGCGGTGGGTGAATCGATCCGCGACGTGGTTTTCACCGTAGGCCTGGCGATCCTTCTGGTCATCCTGGTGATTTTTGTCTTTCTAGGGGACTGGCGGACAACGATGATTCACTTTATCGCCACTCCGGTTTCGCTCGTCGGCACCTTCGTCTTTGTGAAGTTACTCGGTTTCTCCATTAATACGCTAACGTTATTCGGCATCACGCTTGCCACCGGCCTCGTGGTCGATGATGCCATCGTCGTCATTGAAAATATTGAGCGCCATATCGCTGGCGGCGAACACGACTCCCGCAAAGCAGCGGCGGCCGCTACCGCAGAGATTACCAGCGCTGTCATCGCCACCTCATTGGTGCTTATAGCTGTATTTGTGCCGGTTGCGTTCTTTCCCGGAACAACGGGAATTCTGTTTCGTCAGTTTGCGCTCACCATCGCATTCTCGATTGCGATTTCCGCCTTCAACGCGCTCACCCTTGCTCCCGTGCTGGCGTCAATTTTTCTAAGTGGTCCCCAC
Organism: uncultured Acidobacteriaceae bacterium; assembly: GCA_963846215.1. Taxonomy (GTDB): domain Bacteria; phylum Acidobacteriota; class Terriglobia; order Terriglobales; family Acidobacteriaceae; genus Sulfotelmatobacter. Next base: position 280,965 of record CAWJVC010000009.1, read on the forward strand.
CGTCAAAAATGGTGGTGGCTGCAGAAATTTGACGATGCCGTCACTGCCCTTACCAGTGGTTACCGCACCCTGTTGCATCACGTGCTCAAGTACAAGCTGGCAATGGCCGTATTGTTTTTCGCCGGCCTGGGGCTGACTTATTGGGTGTTCACTCGCGTGCCGACAGGATTCGTCCCCGACGAGGACCAGGGTTATTTCATCATTGTCATTCAGGCCCCCTCTGGCGCTTCGCTCGAATTCACAAAGGCGATTGGGACCCAGGTTTCGAATCTCTTGAGCGATGTCTCGGAGGCGGAAGGCACGTTCTCCGTTGCGGGCTTTAGCTTCGCGGGAAGTGCATCGAATCAAGGACTTATTTTCGTTCCCCTCAAACCTTACTCACAGCGCAAAGGCCAAGAGCACACTGCAACTGCGATTCTGAACCGCGTCCGTCCGCGGCTGTTTTCAATCTCTGGAGCAATCGTTTTCGCAACTCTTCCGCCCGCCATCAACGGGTTGGGGCAATTCGGCGGATTCCAGTTCGTCCTGCAGGATCAGGCTTCGCACACTCTGGAAGAACTGGCTAACGCAGCACACGGCCTTATGCAACAATCTGCCAGCCGCAAGGAATTGGTCGGACTTTACACTCCCTTCACGGCCAACGATCCGCAGTACCTTGTAACCATCGATCGCGAAAAAGCGAAGAGTCTGCATGTTCCCCTCTCGCAGATCACGGACACGCTCGGCGTATACATGGGCTCGGCATACGTGAACGATTTTGATTTTAATAACCGTTCCTATCGGGTCTATGTGCAGGCCGACAAGCAATTTCGTTCTACGGCTCAGGACATGAAGCAGTTCTATGTGCGCTCCGACAGCGGTGCCATGGTTCCGCTCGACAATTTAATCAGCATTTCACAGACCACTACGCCGCAGGTGATCAGCCATTACAATCTGTTCCGCTCAGCAGAAATCGATGGTTCGGCCGCGCCCGGTTACAGTTCGGGCCAAGCAATCGCAACCATGGATGACCTCGCCAAAAAGCTGCCTCAAGGCTTCGCCTACAGTTGGACAGGCTTGTCGCTCGAGGAATTGCAGGCGGGCGGCACATCGCTAATTTTGTTTGGGCTGGGCACGCTAGTCGTGTATCTCACTCTTTCAGCGCAGTATGAAAGTTTCGTGTTGCCATTCATCGTTCTGCTGGCAGTCCCCATGGCTCTGCTCGGCGCCCTGGGAGCGCAGTGGATTCGCGGCCTGCAGAATGATGTTTTCTGCCAGGTGGGACTGGTCATGCTAGTCGGGCTGGCGAGCAAGAACGCGATTCTGATCGTGGAGTTCTCCGAGCAGTTGCGTCAGCGCGGCGTGCCGCTGATGGAAGCGGCCATACAAGCCGCCACCATTCGTCTGCGGCCCATCCTTATGACGTCGCTGGCTTTCATTCTCGGCGTTGTGCCTTTGGTTCTCGCGACTGGCGCGGGCGAGAACGGGCGCCACTCAGTGGGTACAACCGTATTCGGCGGGATGATCATGTCTACCATCCTGAATCTTTTCTTTATCCCGGTGTTGTACTTGATCATCGAAGGATGGCGCGAGAGCGGTCACAAAACCACCAAAGCAGAATGAGATTCACTATCCCGCGGAACTGATCACGGAGGACTTGACCGTCCGGCGCTTCAAAGCTTTCCTTTCCGGCTGAACCTTTCTGGTTAGGGTCTTGCCCGTCTTTTTGCCGGCAGATCTTCTTGCAGCCTTCCGGCGTTCTCGGCGCCGCAGCTTCGCCATCCATTCCGCGGAATACATGGTCCCGCGGCACTTCGACGAACCGCAGTAACACGGCGCGGGATCGTCGTCGTCATACAGGTTGTAATCCCAAACCAATTCTTCGCCGGCGGCAATCTGCCGAAGGGCGATGATCCACACGCGGTCTTTGATTTCGTCCACTTCACAGTTCGGATCGCACGAGTGGTTCAGGTAAGCACCCATGCCTTCGCCGTCAATGATGGTCTTGCCATCTCCAAGTCCATATAAGTATGTGCGAGGCGCGCCATCGTATATACGGTTCGCTTCTTTCGCCGTCAGACGTGGACCTGCATATTCAACAACCCGAGCACCTTTGCGAATGGGAGCAGTGGTGAACACGCCCACTGAATGAATCTTTGAGGGACGAACAACAATGGCCATAACTCTAATTTCGCACGCTTCGCCTGCTTTCAGGAAGTCTAAAAAAAATGCGAGCGCGCAGGATTTGTCACGCTCACCCCCCGCGCGCCTGATTCACAACATGACCCTGGGTCTACTGAGCGCGAAAGCCACGCTGGGCAGGCATTTCAGACTGTCCAGACTTCGAATTGCTGGTATGAATCGCACCTGCATGTTAGACTTTCGCGGCCTTCGATTACTTGTGAATGAATGAATCCTATGGAGAACCCTATGCGTATGACGCGAAAATTTGTTGGAACATTGGCAATCCTGATTTTGAGTGGAGCACTCCTCAGCGCTTCGGCGCAGACTACAAAAGCGAAATCGCCTGGCACTCCAGAAGCCTACTGCACCAGCACCGGCGGCACACCGGAGACCCGTTACCCGGTTTATGGCACGAACAATGCTATGCAGAACTGGCTACGCCTCGCCGGGCATGAAGGCTTCTGCCAGTACACCCTGGCGTCGGACGGTTCGCGTATTCACGTCTCGCTTCAAACCCTCACGACCACTAAGCCTACTTTAGCCGCGCTGGCGTACTACGCGGAAACGGCATGGAATGGCCAGGGCGAAGGGAATCCGGCGTCCTTCTATTGCACGCAACTGGGCGGCTCAGATTTATTCGGCGGAGTTAACGCTGCCGGCGGCGGCTGGGTTGAACTCAACACCACTGACGTGTCGCTCGAGGCCTGCATCTTTCCGGACAACTCCACGATCGACTCCTGGGGATTGTTCTACCACTCTGCGGGCATCATTCGCGGTATCGATCTCTCGACGGTTCTGAAATATCAGAATCCGAATGCGACTGCGTCCAAAAACGGCAAGTAAATCTCCGCGAATCTCGCAAAAAAAGCCGCCGCTAAGCTGGTAGCGGCGGCTCTTTGCATTCATTGTGCCTTGGGGTTTACGGGTCGTATACAGAGCTTCCATAGCCCTGTTTTCTAGCGGAGTCCTGCATTTCATCCAGGTGTTTTTTCATTTCTTGCAGTTGCGTTTCCATGCGCTCTGCCTGCTGCTGTTTTCCTCTCTGATGCTCATTCCACGCTACACAATTGGCGACACAGTTCGCCGGAGCGAAGTGGATCGATTCGTTTAATTCTTCAACTTGTCGTTCTAACGAAGCAATCTGATTCTTCTGAGCCAGAATTTGCGACTTCCAATGTTCTGGCTGATTGGGCCCCTCTGAGGATCGGCCCAGCGAAGCATGCTCATCACTCTTTTGCGTCGCGGGAATTACCTCCGCGCTTTCCGGAATCTGCTCGTTCGTAATGACTTTAGCAGTCTTGTTATCTTTGCCGGCGACGACCTTGGCCTGGTCTTTATGGAGGCGTTGCTGGCGAGCGACATCTCCCAGAGAAGGATCATCCTGCCCGTAGGCGCAGTGTGCGATCAGCGAAATCGCTGCCGTAAAGAGCAGGACGATTCGGCATCTGTTGCGCATAGGGAAGCCCTCTTCCCAAATGTTACCCGCAAACGCCTTCGGAATAGCATTACGAACGGGGGTGAACGTCTGGGCTACATGAGGACGTCAGACGCGCGGCCACTCTCATTTCTCTGTTGGAGAAGATCCTGCGGCCCGTTCTCTACCTGCTTGCCAGCGCATTAATTGCAGGTTTTCTGCCTTCCAGCGCATCGCGGCGTAGATTCGATTGCGGCCGCTGGGATGGTCGTAAAAGAGCCATTCCTCAATCGGCCCCGGATTCATTTTCCGGTATTCCCCCAGATGAATGGCGGCCTGGGCAAAGCCATCCGGCTGGCGGCTCGCATTCAGCCCGTACATGTCAGCTTCGCCTTCCGTGGTGCGGGTGTGCGTATTCATAATGGGCGCAATAACAAAACCAAAAATGGAAACGAGCAAGACGACAAGAGGTAATATCGCCGTATCTCCAATGCCGCGAATCTTCCATTTCTCTCCCCAGCGTTGCAATGACCACCTTAGCGACCATTGCAAGAGGGCGAATGCGATCACGATTACAACGCCTATGAAAAGGGTATCTTTGTAAATGTGATGTAAAACATAATGACCCATCTCGTGACCCATCACCGATTGAATCTCCTCCGGCGAGCCACGACGCAGTAAATTGTCGTTCAGGGTGATGCGCATCGTGCTTCCAAAGCCGCTCACGTTCGCGCTCATCCGCGTGCTTTGCCGGGATGCATCGATTTCATACACATTACGAGCGGGGATTCCATTCGCGCGCGCCAACCTTAAGATCGGCTGAGTGATTTTAGGATCGTCCAGTATCGTGACTTTGTTGAAGATTGGAATGATGTAAACCGGCGCAATCAGAACCACCACGATTGTGAAACCTAATGTCACAACGGAAGCCCAGATCCACCACGTCCGCTGGATTCTGCGGACAATGCCAAAAAGCAACATGGCCAGGATCCCACCGAGCACGAGATTAACCGCCAGGCCTTTTAACTGATCTCCCATCCACGGACCGAAACTCTGGGTCGCAAGTCCGTATTTATGCTCCCGGAAGTAATCTTGATAAACTAAGAGAGGAAAACCCAGTATTGAAGTGACCACCAGGTATTGCACCCAATAAAAGAAAGTTTGAATGGGCTTGAAGCGTGTGAGCCGTTCGGCGAAGTTGCGCATCGCCGCTGACCATCCCAGATTCAAAACCAGCAGAAGGATGACCACTCCATAAATAAAATCCCAGAGAATCATCCAGTAGCCACCTTCAAAGTAGGCGTCAGAGCGGGCTCGGGCCGCTGCTGGAATCTGCGCCAGGTAGGCATTCGTGGCTGCTTCGGCATTGAAGTTGTCGGATGCCTGTGCCTCAGGCGGAACTTGGATCACAGAGGGCATCGCGGTGAGAGGCTGCACGCCTGGCGTGGGCGCCTGCGCGCTCACAAAACCGCTGATCATGACAGAGAAGTACAACACGATCAGGCTGCGATACAGCTTACTGCGTGTAGGCATAGAGGTCTCCTGCCTTTTCAAGGCGCAGGGATACATACGGCCAAAGGAGTGTATTGGTTCCCGGAAATGCGAAATCGAGGATTTTTATCTGAAAAGAAGGGCTATGCAACGCGCATGGATGATTCTGCGCCGGATAAGCGGCTTCCTGCGATTGCGGGCACGATTTGAATCTGCACCAGCCGCGCTAAAGGAGCTTTTTCTTTCTTAGCGAGAAGATTGGCCGAAGGGATTCCGGTGCGAGCATAAGACTTCTCGCAATCCGCCGTCGATGGGCCGCGCATGTTTCCTTCCAGAAATGCGAGCCCTGGGCATCGGGTGCAAGAACCACCATGTGCACACTGCGAGCAACTCGACATATCTTTCAGGCGGATCGACCGTACTTCTTTCAACTGCTCGGAGTTGCGCCAGATATCGATGAAGCTGTGCTGTCGAACGTTTCCGCAGGACAAGGGAAACTGCACGCAGGGATAAAACTCTCCATACGGAGAGACATAGCAACCGGTGTGCCCCGCGCTGCAGGGCAGGGATTCCATCGCGTCGGGACCTGGCGTGGGCGGAGGGGCACAGAATTCTGCGGGATTGCCCACAAAAGTTTCGTCGCGAAAAAGTTCGCGCAACGCCGCCTCCCCGGGATTCAAGTTCAGAATTCCGCGGTCCCCATCCATCATCGGCGTGACCGTCGGATCAAGGGTATACTCCACGCCGAGTTCGTCCGCCAGCGCATGAACCCCGCGATAATCCATCCGATTTTCAGTCATCAAAACGTTCGCCATGATGACCTTTAGCCCTTGCGTCTTGAGAAAGCGGATGGCCGCGATCGACCTTTGCAGCGAACCTTTTACCTTGGTGATGGCGTCATGCACCTCAGGACGGTGCGAGTAAATGCTGATCTGTACGGATTGCACGCCCAGATCCCGCAAACGCGCAGCCTGTGCTTCGCGAATCAGCACTGCATTCGTTTTGAGTTTCACGCAGAAGGTGAGCGCGCGTGCATGCTCCAAAATCTCAAAGAAGTCTTTGCGCAGGAAAATTTCGCCGCCACTAAGGGTGAGGATGAAAACTCCGGCCTCTGCCATCTCTTCCAGCAGACGTTTAATTTCCGCTGTGGTCATCTCGCCATGGTCGTCATGGTCGAGATAGCAATGGACACATTGCTCGTTGCAGCGGTATGTGAGATCGAGCTGGGCACTGAAGGGAACGCCCAACCGCAGTGCCCGGTCGCTCATCTCTTGCATCAGGACGCTCATCCTTTGCGATACTCCTGCACGAGAGTAGTGGGTTTCGCGACTGCGTGCTCAGAGACTGGCTGCTTTGGAGCAGGTTGCTCGAAAATGGGCTGCTCCGAGACCAGAAGAATGCCATGTTTGGACAAATCTTCGGCGAGGATTTCGGCGTCCCGTATCGCAACTTCCGCCGACACTTCAAATTGGGAGCAAATGCTACGTTCAACGATCTCGGCGAGCGGAGTGGTTCCGTCGGCCGCTTTCCATAAAATGGTCGCCGTCGGGTTCAGTGTGAACAGCGTCGAGTCGTGACCTGACATCACCAGCATTTCCACGCCCAGCATTCGCGCCGCAATTCGTGGGCTGCGCGCAATGTAAATCTTCTTGCTCATCCAATCATCTCCCAGACCCGCGCATCGGGCGTAAAAGTCAGCCGGCGTACGGGTACGCCTGCCACAAAGTCGCACGCCGCCTGAAATGCCCACTGCACCATCGCTTGATCTTCCGCGAAAAAAAGCATATTTCCGAGCAGTGCCCGTCCCGCATCTGACACTGCCACGGGGTCGATACGGTTTTCCGGCCCTTGTGCCAGAAGGTATAACACCTCGACTGGCGCGGATGCATTTTCGCCCACCTTCGCCAATTCTCCCGTGAAAGGAGTGCCATACGCCCTATAGCCATCCCCTCGCTTGCGCACGTATGAAATCTCGTCGGTCAGAAGAGTTGCGTCAGCGGGTGCGAGCCGGGAGATTGTCGTTTTCCCCGCACCCGATACTCCGGCAAACAGAAAAGCTTTCCCCTTGCGAATTGCGCTGGCTGAATGCAGGAGAAATCCCCCTTGCCTCGCCAGAACGAGCGTGTGCACGATTCTCAAAACGGCATCGATGGAGTAAGGATTTGCCGTCTGCCTTATGTTGCCGTGACGCGTGGCAGGATTCCACTCCGCGCGAAAATCGCCGCGCTCCAGCAACCATTGGCCAGAATGACAGGTGACGTGCAACTCCGACTCCTGATCTGGACCGCCAACCGGCATCAAATCCACATCGAAGTCGTATTCGGAAGCGTGTCCTGCGCTTATGAACCCTGCGTATCGCCTCTGCAAAATGTCGAGAAAGGTCGTGTCGCTAGTGTTCACTCGGACCGGAACTTCGCCGATGTCAATTACAACGCTTTGCTGCGCGGTTTGTAAGGCGAAAGCTGACACCGAGAGAGACTCCTCAGGGGAAAAAATCAAACCTGGCGAATACGATTTAAGTAAACAAAGGCGCGAGCTGCAGGGGTAGAGCGCCGCACAACTTCTGCGATTAAATTATCGATCGCGCCCAATTTTGCGGGCAAAGCCACCAGCTTTCCCCCGCGGATAAGGTACGTCACGCGTCCTAACAATTCATTCGCCGCTACGGGATGGTCCGAGGCAGCCAGCGCATCCCCTCTTGTAATCCATCGCCGACTTTCCTCCTTACCCGTAGTGCCGACCACGCGATGAGCACGAAGTCTACCCTCGCGTCCCACCAGCACAACGTCACCCACGCCGACTTGATCAGGGGACGCTTTCTCAACTACCAGTGTTTCTCCTGGCCAGATCGAAGGCAACATGCTCCAACCGGTCGCCGCAAAACGCAGCGTTCCGAAAGAACGCAATACTTCGACCGCAAGCTCACACTTGGCAGGGTCGTAGGTATCCGCGCGGGTGTCGGCGCGCTTCATGAGGTCTTGGTAGGGGGGCTCAGCAAGCACGAACTCTGGCCGCCCGCTTTGCTGCATGACAGAGCGGAGGTCACAAACACCTGTTCGTAACGGAAGCTCGGCTTCTGGTAACTCTGCTTCGCCGCAGTTCCGCCGCCCTTTGGCTCTTCGCTCGGTGAATCATTGATTGTCATGGATTGTCCCTTCGTCTACTTCAATGCCGATTGCGATGCTTGTACCGCGCATCCTCCCGTGGTGCCGGAGGTTGTGCATGTCTGGTTGCTTAGAGTGGAAAAATATACTTGAGAGGCGCCGGCCAAGCTCTGCACTGTATTGTCGAAGATAAATCCGCTCGTACCGCCAGCGGAAGGCAAGGCAGCACTAGGCAGCACTCCCGCGTTGGTCCAAGTTACGCTACCGTCCTTGGTGGTGGCGCCAGCCGTTGTTTTCCATGTCGGATGGGTGGGGGAGCCTGACGTCCCGGCCGTGCTTACGATCTCTACGTTTCCGTTGCTATCCACAATTCGAGTGCGCAACGCGTAAAAATGGGTCGCGGTCCAATTCGCTAACGCCGCCACCGTCGTCGGACCCTGGTTGAACCAAGTCACGCCACCGTCCACTGTCACCGAACCAACCGCACTCGGCCACGTCGGAGGGGTCGCTCCCGATGTTCCAGCGGCAATCGCCACATCAACGTATAGAGCGTTAGTTACCGTTTTGAGGACGAGAATCTCTTGGCCTACCTGGTACGATGTGGAGGCCTGCCAGGGCATATCCACGAAACTCAGAGCGCATCCTTTGGAGGCGCACAGCGTGGGATGCGCAAAGTTCTGTACGCCAAAGAACAATCGCTCGGAAGCGCCCCCGCTGCTATTGGGATTGAAAACGTCCGTCACCGGCGAGCATGGCGAAGTCTTCGCGGCGGGTGTGAGGCCGGCTACGGCTGCGGGAGTGCCTAGAATTCCGAGCTGTATCGGAATGCGATACAAAGTGGGGTTCGCCCCTGTGTTCCCGCATACGTAGAGGCTCCCCGTTGAGTCGTTCGAATTTTGATAGGCGCTGTCGAAACCGCCAATGTACATCGAACTAGGAGTTCCCGACGAAGTACCAACCTGCACTTCCGTGCCGGTGTTTCCGGCAATGAAGGTATTGCTCAGTTGATACACCGCGGCGCAGTTCGCTCCTCCGGCGCAGCTGGTGGTGTTGTCGCTGGAAGCGAATACATACACCAGACCGGCTGAGGAATCTACCACCGGCCCTTGCACGATTCCCGTAGCAAAATCCAATTGGCCGGATGTAGTTACTGCCCCAGTCGGACTCACTCGATACAGGTATCCTCCAGCATCGCCAACAAATACATTGCCGGATAGAGAGTCGTGAACCGGATCGCTAAGAGAATTACCTGTATTCACTTGAACCGGCCATCCTCCAATTCTTACTTCTGCGGGGGTACCGTTAAATACTGGAGTGAACTTGTGCAGCCAGCCGTGACTGTCGCCAACCCACGCGATGTCATCAATGTAGTCATAAAACACCGAAGAAGTTCGATTGTCAGCAGGAGTGCCCGACGCATTCGTAAGTAGAAAAGTGGTCATGCAGGGCGGGGAGGGGCACGCGGCGTAAGCAGCCGCGGAGACCGACGTAAGGGTCGCCGGACTTCCGACACTCTCCGTTGTCGAAGCGGCCCACTTCAATAAAACCAGATTGCCTTCAAGGGCGGCGTCCGTCTGAACGAATGCCAACTGCTTTCCATCGCCCGAGTATCCAGGAGAAGTCAGAATCTGCCCCCCGGTGTTGTACGCCCAATATGTAGCGGGAACCGTTCCTCCACACCCCGAGTAAAGATTGTCATAGGCGACGATACTGGCTTGAGTGTTCGATCCTTCGAGACCAGTGCTATACGCTACAAAGTCCGGCTGCGATGTACCGCCACAATTGGCAGTGGACAGCGAAAAAGAAAATTTCGCGGCATAGTTTCCGGCGCCAACCGAGGCCGCATTGCCCATGTTCTCCTGCCAGTCACCCCGCTGACTCGCAGGTCCACCTTCGAGCGAAACATTCGCATCACTCTGCGCACCCGGAAAAATAATGGGAACCTCGTTCCGGTAGCGCTGCTGCCAGTAGCGTGGATCTCGGTTCACTCGAGCCGCCACTTCCGGCGTCGCCGGTTTGGAAAAGATAACATGTTGATGGCTCCAGTCGGTAGGAACGGGGAACGGGGCTGGTTCTGCAGCGGTTGAATATCCCGCGCCGGATTATCTTGGCTTATCAGGGTTGCACACAGCGCGAGCCCTCCGAGAACTGAGACACCCAACCATCCCAAACGCTGCCGTTTGATTCTCATTTTTCTCCCTGATGCCCGGCGGGACCTGCCGCCAAATTGGAAAGCAGCTACCGCGTAACGTTCAACCCGTCTCCAATCGACGCTTAGCTGGCTGGTTGGAAAATCATCATACACCCCGAGCCTTCAGGCGAAACTTCAGAAATAGGCAGATTTCCACAGACATTCACATGCCGAACGGTATCGCCGGCTTGATCAAAAAAGCATGCGCTGACCGGCACGGGCGGTTCAGTCTGGGAGAACAGCAATCGGAATTTGCTGGGCTTGGTTACGAAGTTCTTCGAACAGGATACTGCTTAAATACCGCTCTCCGAACGATGGCAGCACAACCACAATAAGTTTGCCCGCATTTTCGGCACGCTGGGCCACTTTAAGAGCAGCTGTGACCGCCGCCCCCGAAGAGATTCCAACAAGCAGTCCCTCTTCGCGAGGAAGCCGTCGCGCCATGCGAATAGCTTCTTCATTGCTCACCTGGATCACTTCATCAATAAGGTCTTTGCGCAGAATTCCAGGAACGAAGCCGGCACCGATCCCCTGAATCTTATGCGGCCCCGGTTTTCCGCCGGAGAGCACAGGGCTCTCTGCCGGTTCCACGGCCACCGCCTTGAACGAAGCTTTTTTTGGCTTGATGAATTCGCAAACCCCAGTAATCGTTCCCCCCGTCCCTACTCCAGAAACCAGAAAATCCACCCGCCCGTCTGTGTCCTTCCAGATCTCAGGTCCGGTGGTTTCGAAATGAATTTTAGGGTTCGCTGGATTATCGAACTGCTGCAGCATGAAGCCATTCGGAGTGTTCGCCAACAGTTGCTCCGCTTTGGCTATGGCGCCTTTCATTCCTTTCGGGCCAGGCGTCAGACACGAGCTCGGCGCCGAATGCAAGCAGGATCACTCGCCGCTCCAGGCTCATCGTCTCCGGCATAGTCAGAATCAGCTTGTAACCCTTTACCGCCGCCACAAACGCCAGGCCGATCCCGGTATTTCCGCTGGTGGGCTCAATCAGCACGGTCTTGCCCGGATGAATCTTTCCGGCCCGTTCGGCCTCGCTGATCATGCTCTCGCCAATTCGGTCCTTCACGCTTCCCACCGGATTCTGGCTCTCCAGTTTGGCTACCACCTCCGCCACGCAGCCCTCCGTAACCTTATTGAGCCGAACCAGCGGAGTATGCCCAATCAGTTCGATGACGTCCTTTGCAATTTTCATGGCTTTCCAATCCTTAGAACAATGAGTTCACAATGCTGATTTCAGCTTCTACCTCGAATCACTGATTGAATCATTGGCGGAAGCGAGTGGGGGTCGAACCCACCGGTGACGGGGTGACCCGCCGCCCGCCGGTTTTGAAGACCGGGACGATCACCGGACCGCATGCGCTTCCGTTTTCTTAACGACATTAATTGCCCTACTTTGGCTGCGGCACGATCCTCAGATACGGCTTCGGCGACTTCCAGCCCCCCGGATACTTTTGCTGCGCTTCTTCGTTCGACACCGACGGCAGGATGATGACCTCGTCCCCCTGCTTCCAATTCACCGGCGTCGCTACCTTATGTTTCGCGGTCAACTGCATGGAATCGATGACGCGAAGGATCTCATCGAAGTTTCGTCCCGTGCTCATTGGATAACTGAGCTGTAGTTTTATTTTCTTGTCAGGTCCCACCACGAAAACCGTGCGCACGGTTGCGTTGTCCGCTGCCGTTCGACCTTCAGAGGTATTTCCGCTTTCCGCCGGCAACATGCCGTAGAGTTTGGCAATCTTCAGCTCCGGGTCGCCAATCATTGGATAGTTCACCTTGGCACCCTGCGTTTCTTCAATGTCTGCCGCCCACTTCCCGTGACTGCTCACCGGATCCACGCTAAGGCCGATGATCTTCGTGTTGCGCTTGGTAAACTCGGGCTGAAGGCGCGCCATGTAGCCAAGTTCCGTGGTGCACACAGGAGTGAAGTCCTTGGGATGCGAGAACAAGATCGCCCATCCGTCGCCCGACCCACTCGTGAAAGTTGATCGGGCCCTGTGTCGTCTCCGCAGTGAAGTTAGGCGCAGTGTCATTAATGCGCGGGATTCCGTGGCTTGGTTGCGTTGCCGTGTCGGTAGTCATGTTTCTCTCCTCGTCGGTTAAAAATTAAAAATGTCCTGGCCAATCAACCTCCGAGTCATCTTTGGATGAAAAACGAAACCCACCCGCTTCATCGGGTGGGTTGGAAAGAATCTGCTGGCTTTCTACCCTCCCGATGGACGGCACATGCGACAGCGCGCGGCTTCGATGGTGGAGGGGCGAAACACCTAGTCAGGATAGAGGTGTCGTCTTACACTGTCAACCGCAGCGCCGTTGCTTAGCCGGCCTGGACCACCGTATACGGATCTGCGTCTCAAATCCGGGATTTTCCGTCCTTCCTCACCCACCGATAACTGCGCAGTTAACCTAGGCATGGCGACGAACTTTGTCGAACCACTGGATCTGGAATTTTCTCCATCACGATGCGAGTGTAAGCATTGCAGAATCAAAGCCATCACATCACAAAAAAATTATCAATAGCCCGATGCTGCCATTTGCTTCGACGATACTTTACAGTGCGATGCTTTTACCGTTAGCATCACTTCGCTCTTTAATCCTTCGCGAACAGAGAAATCTCCGTCAGCCCCGGCTCATCAATCGGGCGACTTTCGGTTACAGGCGGTGAATGAAACCCAAACGCACGATCCTGTGTGTCGATGATAACGAACAATCACTTTCCTATCGAAAGGTAATGCTGGAGACTCGCGGCTACCGCGTAGCTACCTATTCCCACGGAGAAGATGCTCTCGCACGTTTTAAGCAAGGAGGCATCGATCTCGTCGTCACTGACATGGCAATGCCAGGGATGGACGGTGCGCAGTTGATTGCCGCGGTGAAGACTCTTTCTCCCCAAATTCCGGCGATCCTTATTTCCAGCAAGGCTCGCGTATACGATCACGCTTCGCAAGCCGACGTCTTCCTGGCGCGAGGTATGTATGCGCCGGCCGATCTGCTGGAGCGTATCCGATTGCTCTTGGTCCGCAAGCGCGGCCCCAAGCGCGCGCAGCAGCGCTCCACGCCACTGCCTCGACAAGTCGAGGTTGCCTGAAGGAAGGACGTTTCATCCTTCTATCAGATTCTCAACTCACACCGAACCCATGCCCGCCGACTCATCGTTCTAATTCTCATCGTGTAAGATCATTTCTGGCATGGGCGCATTCATTGAAGCAATTGATTTACGTAAGACCTACCGCATAGGAAAAATCGACGTTCCCGCTCTTCGCGGTGTCTCCTTCCAAGTGCAAAAGGGAGAATTCGTCAGCATTGTCGGGCCCTCCGGCAGTGGCAAGTCGACCTTGTTTTATCTGTTGGGCGGACTCACGCGCGCGACTTCCGGGAAGGTAGTCATGGATGGCGAAGATTTCGCCACACTTTCCGACGCTGAACGCACCCGCATGCGCAAACGCAAAATCGGTTTTGTCTTCCAGAAGTTCAATCTTTTGCCCACGCTGGATGCCCGTTCCAATATCGCCATCGCCCAGGAAATTTCCGGCAACGACGATCGCGATCCTGCATTTTTTCTTCGCATCTGCGATCTCCTGGGACTGACCAAACGTCTGAACCATCGCCCCTCCGAACTTTCCGGCGGCGAGCAGCAACGCGTTGCTTTGGCTCGCGCCTTGGTCAATAAGCCGGCTGTCGTTCTCGCCGACGAGCCCACCGGAAATCTCGACACGGAAAATTCTAATATCGTTTTGAAGATGCTACGCCAGTCGAATCAGGAATTAGGTCAGACGGTGCTGATGATCACGCACAACCCCGAGGCCGCCAAATACGGAGACCGCATCATCCATATGCGCGATGGCCACGTAGTCGGGGCTGAAGAGGATCCGCAGTGGGCTGTACGCTGATTCAGCTTTGGGGTTCCGATTCTAAGGGTCTCGTTCAACGCAATCATGGCTGGTCCACATGCAACCGAACGCGTGGCCATAAAGACCGCAAACGCGAATGACCTTCCCGTTCTAATTCCTCTCATCAATAACGCTTTTGCCGAGGAGACTTTCCTGGAGGGCACGCGCACCGATGAAATTCGTCTGGCTGCCATCCTGCAGAAGGGTGATCTCTTAATCGCAGAATGGGCGGGGCAAGTGGTGGCTTGCGTTTACGTCGAGTTGCGCGGCGAACGCGCATATTTCGGAATGCTCGCAGTGGATCCTGCACAGCGAGGCAAGGGATTCGGAAGGCTCATGACCGGGGCGGCAGAGCGGTATGCGCGCCATCGCGGATGCAGGCACATGGAAATCGGAGTACTAAGCCTGCGTCCCGACCTCCTGCCGTTCTATCGTGCTATGGGTTACGCGGAAACCGGCGACGAACCGTTCCTGCCGTCGCGTCCGTTGAAGGATGGGGTCAAATGTCACTGCATCGTGATGTCCAAGCGGCTTTGATGGATCGCACCACTTTGTTGTCCCCAACCTTAGTTGTCCCGAACCTCGTTGCCGCGAACTGTCAGCTTGTTTATAATCAAGTTCGTCGAGCGGGAGTAGCTCAGTGGTAGAGCGCGACCTTGCCAAGGTCGATGTCGCGGGTTCGACCCCCGTCTCCCGCTCCATATTACTTCTCAGGCCCACCGGACCTTGGGTGAAGAATTTCCCCCTGATTCCGGACTCAGTCCTCTTCTCCTCACGACCGCGGACCAGCCTTGGCGACGCAGGAACCAGATGAATCTTTTCGACGGGGCTATCATTACGGCGTTATAGTAAAGGCCAATCGGCGGTAAGTAGACTTTTTTCGCCGGTAACGCTACTTTAATGAAGCAGGGGCGCGGTACCCAAGTGGTAAGGGAGAGGTCTGCAAAACCTTTATGCGTCGGTTCGATTCCGACCCGCGCCTCCATTCTTTTCCGGCTTATCCCCTTCTCCAAGCCCGATTCAATCCGGATTGATCTCAATCTGCCTTGGCGGTAGCGCCAGCATTTGGGGATGCTGCGGATCGCGCCAGATCACCTTGAAACACTCGCCTTCGCTCTGCGGCCGCCAGATCGATCCATCTTCATAGCGAATTGAACTGGGAAAGAACACCCACCCGATCACCGACTGCGCGCTGTCAGCATGCAGTCCCGGCTTTTCAAGCGTTTGCTCCTGCCCCGGAGGAATCGGTTTGCTCGACGACCACTCTGCGTTGAAAGGCCGCCGCAAATCCTGAGGAGCTAGAAACATTTCCGGCATGAGCCGCATACTCGCGATCGTCTTATCGCCGGTATTCTTCACCGTCAGCGTGAACTTCTCCGGCTCCTTCCAGAATTCTCCGCCAAGTACTGCAACGGGGCAGGAACGCGTAGCCGGAGGCGCAATGGTGTAAACCGCTATCATCCCTGCCTCCATGTGATCCTCCACGTGACAATGGAACATCCATGTCCCGGGGTTATCCGCAATCATATCGACCGTCTTCATGCTTCCAGGAAGAAGTTCGATCACGTCTGTATTCCTGCCACCTTCGGTAACCGTTTCCCCATGCCAATGAGGGGAGTGAAGGTCGATTTCATTTCCCATTCCGAGTAAGTGCCAGCGCACCTTGTCGCCCTGCTTCATCGTCAAGCCGGGAAGATTGCCGAAAATGACACCGTTGATAGCATAAAAAAGACCGGCGGGCTTGCCTCCTAATTGATCGAAGATCATGAATGAGGCGATAAATTCCCGATCCACATCTTTCGGAGAGCCATCAGGATTCGCCTTTCCTTTGGCGGTGACGACGATGGGGCCGAGTAATCCAGAGTTGATTTCGGCGGACTCATGAGCGTGGTACCACCACACGATCGAACTCGGCTGCCCAGGCCCGGGCCCACTGCTTGGATTGGCAAACCAGTGATACGTGTACTTGACTCCGGGCCCAACGTGATCGCCTTTGCCAAATGGAATATAGAATGAGCCCTCGCTGTTCTTGTCGTAGCGCAAGCCATGCGGATGCATGTTGTGGAAAATGCGCGTGCGGTTCAGAAACTCAACCAGGATGTCGTCTCCAACTTCCGCGCGAATGATCGGGCCAAGAATTCCCAGCCATTCTGGCTGAGGCTTGGGAGTGGTAAAGGTGTTGTCGGTGTACTCGATGAAGCGCGTCTTGGGCCACTGGTGCTTCTGCAGATATGGCTCCGGCAGCGGCCCGCCGGTCAGCAGATTGTGGCCGCTCGGAGCGTAGTCCCAGGTGACGTCTTCGGCCGCGATGTAGTAGTGCCGGGTCGCCGCGAAGCAAGAAACCGACAAGAAGATAAGAGACAATCCAACAGCTCGCTGGATCTTCACAAAATCATTATCCCATTACGCGAGCTGTCGGACGGTATCTTCAGCGCTTTCTGGTTAAGGCGTAAACGTCGCTGTTACCACCGACAGGGTCGTCGGAGTTACTGTGCAAGTGGTAGTCCCGCTGCACGCTCCGCCCCATCCCGTAAAGGTCGCACCTGCGTCCGGCGTTGCAGTCAGGGTCACGCTAGTGCCCGTGGAAGATACAACCGTACACTCGGTCGTACAAGCTCCAACAGCAAAAGCGGGAGTGCTGGTGACATTTCCGGAGCCAGTCACCGAGACTTGAACTTCTGGAGGCTCATTCCAGGTGGCGGCCGGAGTCTGATCGCAGTTTCCGCTGGTGCTCTGGACAGGCGGCGATGGCGGATTCGCCCAGGGCTTGTTGACGAAATCGAAGAACTCCGTCATGTCCGCTTCGCTGCCGTCTCGGTTGGTCAGCTGGCTCACGCCAAAGCGAGTTTCAACCATTTTCAGAACCGCAGTCGTATCACGCACCGTGTGAGAAACAAAATTTTGCAGAGAGTAAGGAGAAATTACGATAAGCGGAACGCGATAACCAGTCCATCCAAAGGTGCAGGTGCCTTGCCCGAGGACTTGTCCCGCATTGTCGCAGATGTCGCCTGCCACAAGGTCGATCGGCGAGAGGAAGTCCCCGGGCGGCGTCGCCGGTTGCGGTGGAACGTGGTCGTAAAGGCCGCCCGCTTCATCATAAGTGAAAATCATCGCGGAATCAGTCCATGTCGGACTCTCTAGAAACGGTTTGATAATGGAGTTTTGCACATACTGCGCTCCCAGCTGAACGTTGACCGGAGAGCCGTCAGCATCGGACGGATGTTCGTCGAGCCCCGCGTTCGAGGCGGGCTCTACCATCGCATATTGAGGGAAGGTCGCATCATCTTGTAAATCAGTCGCAAATTGCGAGATCGGAGCGAAGTGTTGCCATAAGTTGGTAGCTGCATTCTGAATCTGTTGCTCATAGACAAACTGATTCATGTAGGAAGCACCCGCCAGACACATGTCCTGCGCCTGCCCCGCGGCTTCGGTACTGCAATTTTCCGTGATCCCTGTGGTCGGATTCGTGTAGTAAGTATTCGTGGGATTCACGTAAATCTTCCAGCTGATGCCCGCGTCTTGAAGAGCCTCAAAAATTGTTTTTGCCGTGAATGCTTTACTGTCGTTGGTCCCACCGCCCGGGGGATACGCATATCCCTGGGACGTCGCTGCGTAGATATAAGCACGGTTGATCTGCGTGCGATCCATCACCGGAGAGAACCACCGGTCGGAAGTACCAAAATCGGTGGCCAGAGAGTAGTAGAAGTTCAGGTCTGAGTCTTCGAAATACCCCATGCCTCGCACGCCGTTGACATCCATGAAGGCGTTGGACCGTGCATCATAAGCCGCGGTATAGACGAAGCCGTTCAAAGGCGGAGGGTTTTCTGCAGGTTGATCAGCCGCGTTAGTGTAATCCCAATCGTTGTGCGCTTCGTTCCAGAAAGGACTCTGATTTTCCTCACACACGGTGCCCGTTTTTCCAGAAGGCAACACAAGGGAGTGGAACGAGAAGGACGTGATCGGGTTCGTGGGGTCTGGCGTACAACCGTCGGCATCAGTTGCAAGGTTGCAGCCCGGAACCGTGGGAGGCGCACCATACAAAGGAGCGATTCCACTGCCGGATTGAACTGCGGCAAGCCGTCGAAGGACTGGTCGGGAATGCTGTTGTTCGCCCAGTACTGCCGCATATATCCGAAGTAATGGTCAAGAGACCGATTTTCCTGGGCAAATAAAATAATGTGATTCAAAGCTGCGTAGGGATTCGTAGGTCCGAAGGTTGCGGTCACGGTCGTCGTCCCACTCAATGTAAGCACGCAAGCCGTCGCGCCTGTGCAGCCCGTCCAACTTGTAAAGCTGCTATTCGCTCCCGGTGTTTCAGTCAGCGTAATCTGTGTTCCCGTCGCAAAGGTGCCGGTGCACGTCCCTGGACAACTGATTCCAGTCGGGCTGCTAGCCACACTCCCTTTCCCCGTCCCCGCCAACGTCACGGTTAAGGCAGCGGTCGCCGAGCTGGCCGTAAACGTAGCCGTAACGTTCGCGCTGGTCGTGACAGTCACACTGCACGCGCCGGTGCCGCTGCAAGCTCCGCCCCACCCCGCAAAAGTGTTATTCGCTGCGGGCGTTTCAGTCAGCTGTACAGCCGTGTTCGGTGGAAACGTTGCTGTGCAGGTATTAGGCGTAGTGGGAGAGCAGCTAATGCCACCTGGGCTGCTCATGACAGTCCCCGAACCGCCACCCGCAATCGTCACAGTCAAGCCATCCTCGGCATTGAAGGCAGCGGTAACACTTTCGGCAGCTGTCATCGTTACTGTGCAAGTAGCCATGCCAGTGCAACTACCACTCCATCCGCCAAACACATAGTTCGTCCCAGGAGTTTCAGTAAGCGTCACCTGTGTGCCCTGCGCAAAACTCGCCGAGCACGTGCCCGGACAATTAATTCCCCCAGACGAGCTGACGATTTTGCCAGCTCCCGACGCCGGTGCCGACACGGTCAACACGTAACTGTTGGCGGGGGGCGGTTGTTGGCTCGAACTCGATGTGCCTCCACAGCTGGCCAGAAGCAAAGTAGAAATTGCCAACAATCCGGTGAACATCAACGATAGCGACTTTCGCTTCATGGCGCGGCACTCCCCTTACAAACTGGGTCTTGGATGAGGATTCGGCTCAGTTGGTTGGCTGCGGTTCTGGGACCCAAATTCGTATGCCGCCCCAAACTATGAGCCGCCCTTAGGTTCTGAGAACCCGCGTCCCACTGGCACTCCCACGCACGAATTTCCCCTTCGGCCTATCGAAGAGGCATCACGCGAACTTCTATTCTTTTTCGTCTTGCGAGATCTGTTTTGAAGCGCGCGTGGGGCTCACGCCGGCTCGGGTTGGGGTGCGTTTCGCGGGCCAATTCAAGTCTCCTGTTACTCCCGCGTAAGAACGTTCCAATTGGTTTGCAATGATTTCTCCGAGAGTGTTTAACCGGGGGCCCAGACGAAGGGCCAGGGAGGCAGACAACGAAGTCAACCACATTGAATACCGCGACTGCATGGCGCACTACTCCTGACGAAGCGACAACTTAGATGAAAACTCCCTCGACTCGGTTGTCTCCCGCGCGGGGCGCGCCTTTATGCCTTACGGGCTGGGGTGCTCAAAACAAATTTAAAGTCGTCCATTCCGCTCTCCTAAGTCTTTTTTCGCGCCTGTGACCGCAATCACTGCAACCGCCACGGCCGCGCGTAAATTCGTAGAGTGGACGTCAAAAGTGATCGCTTGGCGTGGTTGCAGGGCCCTCCTGCAAAGTGCTCCGCTCTTCCAGCAGAGCGCGATGACCAACGTCCTTGGCGGATAATTTTGCTGGGCGCGCCCGGCGTGGGCAAGGGAACCCAGGCTGATCTCCTCACCCGGCATCTCGGCGCCTGTCATCTCTCCACCGGCGATGTCTTCCGCGCAGCGGGCAAACAAAATAAGTGCGCTCAATCTCCTGCAATGCTGGCAGCGCTCGAATTCATGCGCCGCGGAGAACTCGTTCCGGATTCGACCGTATGGGAGATGGTCCGCGAGCGCAGCGATTGCATCCTTCACTGCCGCGGTTTCATTCTCGACGGGTTTCCTCGCACCGTCGCTCAAGCTGAATTGCTCAAGGACTTGATGGAGAAAGAACGCCTTTCGCTGAGCGCTGTCGTAAACTACGAACTCCCGGTGGACGAGATTATCCTGCGACTCAGCGGTCGCCGCACTTGCTCAGACTGCAAATCGGTTTTCCACATCCTCGAAAGACCACCGAAGCTCGAAAACGTCTGTGATCGCTGCGCAGGCGGGCTCTACCAGCGCGAAGATGATCGTCCCGAGTCGATCACCGTTCGTCTGGATGCCTACCGCCGCAGTACCGAACCTCTGATCGCTTTCTACCGCAATCTGGGCGTCCTCCTGCCGATCGCAGCCAAGGGCTCTCCCGACGCTATCCTCGCGCGAACCAAAGCACAGCTGGCCGCCTTCGCCGTAAATGGCCTCGAGCGAGCCTGACTCTGACCGACACTGAGACCGGCGCGATCATCCATTCGATTCCGAAAATCTATCTTTCGTGGGGAGGAACATCTGGCGGGACAAGGTTGAAGGATTCTAACGACGACTAACGCGGCTCGACCTGCATCTGCATTCCATATTTGGGCCGCAACGTGATTAGTGGCTGCGGTTCCACGCGATGATCCGCAACCAGCCGCAACTTCCATTTCTGCGCCAACGTGGCCAGAATGAGCACGCCTTCCATCCATGCGAACGACTCTCCGATGCACTGTCGCGCGCCTGCGCCAAATGGGAAGTAGGTGAATTTCGTGCGCTGAGCCTTGCCTTCCGCGGTAAACCGATCTGGATCAAAGCGTAGCGGGTCAGGGAAGAATCTTGCATCGCGATGCGTAATGAATTGGCTGATGAGAACGGTGGTTCGCGCGGGCAGAAAATAATCGCCCAACCTGAAGTCGTTGCGGGCGTAACGCCCCATCGCCCACGCAGGCGGATAAAGCCGCAGCGATTCGGCCAGTACATTCTCCGTGTACCGCAAACGCTGAACATCGCCGACTTCCGGAAGCCTGCCCTCGAGTACTTCATCTACCTCGTCGTGAAATCGCCGTTCGCAGTCCGGATTTTGCGATAGCAAATACCACGTCCAGGAGAGCGCGTTAGCCACCGTCTCGTATCCTGCCAGAAAAATTGTGATGACCTGATCCCGCAGAGACTGCCTCGACGCTTCGTCCTTGGCCGGCGAAGCCGCGATCATCAGGTCCAACAAACTTCCGCGATCAAGGCCCTGGCGCCGGTGCGCATCGATCATCCTGTAAACGACTGCATCAATTCGCTTGCGCGCTCGGACGAACGCGGCTAAACCGGGCGGACGCAAATGCACTAGCCATTCCGCTGCCGGCAGCATCACCAGAAAATTGTAAAGTCCCATGATGCGGTTGATCGCCGCCGCCAGTTCAAAAACTTCGTTCCGCAAGTCCGTCGCAAAAAGCGTACGCCCCACCACGTTGAGCGTCAGGTGCATCATGTCGGTGGCAATATCTCGCTCCTCGCCTGCTCGCCATGAATCGCGAATGTGGGACGCCTCTTGAACGATGACGCTGCCGTATTCTCCGATGCGTTGACGATGGAAGGCAGGTTGCGCAGCCAGTCTCTGGGCTCGATGTTGAGGCCCTTCGCTCGTGATCATCCCCTCGCCCAGTAGCATCTTGGTTCGCTGCACCGTGCGCTCTTTAATGAAATTGTCGTTCTGTACCACCAATATTTCGCGAATGTATTCGGGATCGTTCAGAAAAACGATGTGGTGGGGGCCAATCTTGTAGTGCGCGATGTCGCCGTAGGTTTCGGCTAAATGTTGGAAAAGAAGTATAGGATTTGCGGGTCGAAACTTGCGGAACGCAAACCACAAAAGGTTCCGTTTGAAGCCTGGCGGAAAGCGATAAATACCTCGCTCCACAGTAGGTCCCACCCTAGGCTCCCGCGCGGCTGTTGCCATTTAATTAGTTTACGCCGCGATGAATCGCTCAGCCCAAAGAGACGATTCAGGATTTCACCTGGGTCAAAAATCGCTGCCAATTTTTCCGATCAGACGCAGACTCCCCCGGCTTCACATCATTGCTTCTGTAATTCCGCCAGCGTTGCCAATACCTCTTCGCTGTGCCGCCCGGGATCAACGCTGAGATAAGCCCTGGCAATCACACCGTTGGGATCGATCAGAAAAGTATGCCGAGCGGCAAACTTTGCGACGCCGAGATTCGTCAGCGATCCATACTCTTTGCTCACTGCGCCATCTTCATCCGCCAATAATCTGAAGTTCAGACCCTCTTTCGTGCAGAACTTCTTGTGCGAATCCACGTTATCCACGCTCACTCCTAGAACGACGGCATGGCGTTCGTCGTACTTCGCCTGATCGGCCTGAAAATTGTGCGCCTCGCGCGTACACCCAGGAGTCTGATCTTTGGGATAAAAATATAGGACCACCCATTTCCCTCGGTAATCCGCCAAATGCACCAAAGAGCCTTCTTGCGAAGCTAGCTTGAAATCCGGAGCAGGGGTCCCCGGTCCCGGAGCAGACGACCGTGAGGCCCAGAATAGGCGCGGAACCGTCACAATGATGAATACGATGATCAGCACCAACAGAGAGATCTTCAGCATTAGCGCCTCGCCAATTTGTCTAGCATCGAATTGTCATCCTGCGCTTACTGCCGTTGCCAGTCGTTCTGCATTGTAGACCGTTTGCTCTTCCCCCAAAGGTCCAAGCAAGATTCTGCATAATTGCATATCATAAGGAATTCGCCTTAATCAGATGGGGAGATCAGACGTGGCTCAGACGGAAACTGACGGTCAAGAGGTATTGGAAACTCGCGAGTGGGTCGATTCCTTGGACTATGTGTTGTCGAAGGGTGGTCCGGTGCGAGCTGGGCGGCTCATTCAACAGTTGGCGCTACACGCCAAGCGCGCTGCTGGAGTGAATCTTCCGTTCTCGGCCACTACCCCCTACCAAAATACGATTCCATCTCCGCAGCAAGCGCCTTTTCCCGGAAGCCAGGAGATGGAGCGCCGCATCAAGAGCCTGGTCCGCTGGAATGCTCTCGCCATGGTCGTGCGTGCCAATAAGATTCAGGAAGGCATTGGCGGACACATCTCCACTTTTGCCTCGGCCGCAACCTTATATGAGGTCGCGTTCAACCACTTTTTCCAGGCCAAAACCGAAAGCGGAGACCGCGATTTCGTTTACTTCCAGGGCCACGCCGCTCCCGGAATTTATTCTCGGGCCTATCTCGAAGGCCGCATCCCCAAAGAAAAACTGGAAAACTTTCGCCGCGAACTGAACCCCGGCGGAGGCCTGAGCTCTTATCCCCACCCCTGGCTGATGCCCGACTTCTGGGAATTTCCCACCGTCTCGATGGGCTTGGGTCCGATTCAAGCCATCTATCATGCACGCTTCATTCGCTATCTGGAAAACCGGGGATTGAAGCAGTCGACCGGCGGAAAAGTCTGGGCCTTCATGGGCGATGGCGAAATGGATGAACCCGAAGCGCTCGGTTCCATTACCTTGGCTTCGCGTGAAAATCTCGACAACTTAATTTTTGTCGTGAACTGCAACCTGCAGCGCCTCGATGGTCCAGTGCGCGGCAACGGAAAAATTATTCAGGAATTGGAAGCAATTTTCCGTGGCGCCGGCTGGAACGTCATCAAAGTCATTTGGGGATCTGATTGGGATGCCTTGATTCGAGCCGATCGCGACGGCATCCTGGTCCGCCGTCTCGGGGAAATCAGTGACGGCCAGTATCAGAAATACTTTGTCGAAAGTGGAGCCTACTTCCGCCAGAATTTGTTCGGAACCGATCCCCGTCTCCTCAAGATGGTCGAGCATCTTTCCGACGAGCAGCTCGCGCGCATGCGCCTCGGCGGCCACGATCCCATCAAAGTCCACGCCGCTTACCGCGCCGCCGTCGACCACAAAGGCGCTCCTACGATCATTTTGGCCAAGACGATCAAGGGCTACGGACTGGGCGAAGCGGGCGAAGGCAAGAACATCACCCACCAACAGAAGAAGCTGAACGAAGAAGAATTAGAGATGTTTCGCTCGCGTTTCGGTATCCCGATTCCGGATGACGAACTGCAGCACGCGCCCTTCTATCGGCCATCCGACGATAGCGCCGAAATCAAGTACATGCAGGCGCGCCGCAAGCAACTCGGCGGGTATATGCCGAAACGCACGGTCCTCGCCACTCCTTTGAAGGCCGTGCCCGAATCCCATTTCGAGGAATTCTACAAAGGCACCGACGGCCGCGAAGCCTCGACCACCATGGTTTTCGTTCGCCTCCTCGCGAAGTTGTTGCGCGATCCTGAGTTGGGCAAGTTGATCGTTCCGATCATCCCCGACGAGGCCCGCACCTTCGGCATGGAAGCATTGTTCCGCCAGGTCGGAATTTATTCCAGCGTTGGCCAGCTCTACGAGCCGGTCGATATGGACACTCTCCTTTATTACAAGGAGGCCAAGAACGGGCAGATCCTCGAGGAGGGCATCACTGAAGCGGGATCAATGTGCTCGTTCATCGCCGCCGGAACGGCCTACGCGAATCACGGCATTAACACCATCCCCTTCTTCATTTACTACTCCATGTTCGGCTTCCAACGTATCGGTGACTTGATCTGGGCGGCGGCCGATATGCGCTGTCGTGGATTTCTGGTTGGCGGTACCGCCGGCCGAACCACGCTTGCCGGCGAAGGGCTACAGCATCAGGATGGCCATAGCCATGTCCTCGCACTCCCGGTTCCCAACTTGCGCGCCTACGACCCCGCATTCGCCTATGAAATCGCCATCATCATTCAGGATGGCATCAAGCGCATGTACATCGATCAGGAATCGATTTTCTATTACCTCACCGTCACCAACGAACCTCTCGCCATGCCGGAGATGCCGAAGGAAGGAAACATTCGCGAAGGCGTGTTGCGCGGCCTCTATCGCTTCAAAGCTTCCGATGCGCCGGATGCAAAACTGCGCGCGCAACTCCTCGGCAGTGGAACCATCATGTACGAAGTGCTCAAGGCGCAGGCCATTCTGAAAGAAAAGTATGGTGTGGCTGCGGATGTGTGGAGCGTGACCAGTTACAAGGAACTTTATCGCGATGCCAACGACTGCGAACGCTGGAACCTTCTCCATCCCGGCGATGCGGCGAAAGTCCCCTTCGTCACCCAGACTCTGAAAGATGCGCCCGGACCGTTCATTGCCGCATCTGATTATATGAAGGTGCTGCCGGAGTCTCTGGCCAAGTGGGTGCCAGGACAACTTGTCTCGCTCGGGACCGACGGTTTTGGCCGCAGCGAAAGCCGGAAAGCGCTCCGCGACTTCTTCGAAGTCGATGCCAAGCATATCGTGCTGGCCACGCTGGGAGCACTCGTGAGAGAAAAGAAAATTCCACTGGACGTGATGAAAAAAGCGATTCAGGAGCTCGGGATCAATCCCGAAAAACTGAACCCGGCCATAAGTTAACGCGGCTCTCCCAACGCCAAGGAAATGATTAAGGAATGGAATCAGTGATCGAATTTAAACTCCCCGCTCTCGGTGAAAATATTGAACAGGGCGACCTGGTGCGTCTGATGATCGCTCCCGGCGCCTCGGTCAGCGAGGGCCAGGCCGTGATGGAACTCGAGACAGATAAAGCTGTCGTGGAAGTCCCTTCCTCGGTGACCGGCACGGTGAAGGAGATCATGGTCAAGGAAGGCGAGAAAATTAAAGTTGGCCAGGTCGTTTTCACCGCCGACGGCAATGGCACGAACTCTGCCCTCACGGCGGATGCCCGCCCGGAAAAGACCTCGCAAAAGCAGGCCGAGCCACAACAGACCGAAAAGCCCGCAACCGCCGCCAGTTCCCCAGTTCCGGCAGCACCAGCGCAAGAGCAAACCGAATCGCCATCTCAGCCCGCGCCGCAGCGCAGCCGATCGACGGATTCCACCGACGCCCGTGAATTTCGCTTGCAGGAACTCGGTGAAAATATCTCCCAGGGCGATCTAGTGCGATTGATGGTTTCCCCAGGCACAAAAGTTTCCGAAGGCCAGCCCGTGATGGAACTCGAAACCGACAAAGCCGTCGTCGAAGTTCCTTCGTCCGTTAGCGGCGTCGTGAATGAAGTAAAAGTTAAAGAAGGCGAGAAGGTCAAAGTTGGACAGGTAATCTTCACGTTGCAAGGAGGCGCAGCGCAACCTGAAGTTTCTCGTCCTCACAATCGACCTGTCGAGCATGTCTCCGGACAACATGGCGCGCGTCTCGCGTTCCAGGCTGCAATTCGCGCGGAGGGCAAAACCGAAGAGCAAGCCCTGCCTCCCGACCAGCCTATGCCGCGTCCCGCGACCTTCTCCATGCCAGTGCAACTGGGGAAAGTCGCCGGCACGGAACATCGCGAAGCGATTCCCGCCGCTCCGCACACCCGTCGCCTCGCTCGAGAAATCGGAGTCGATATATACGAGGTTAAAGGCACTGGCCCCGGTGGCCGCATCAGTGAAGACGACGTCAAAGCCCACGCGAAAGCCGCGCTGGCAGCCCTCGCTTCTGCGGTTCAAGCACCGGCGCGTGCTGGACACTTCGTGGCACCTAAGCTTCCGGATTTTGCCAAGTGGGGGAAAATCGAGCGCGTCTCCATGCGCGGAGTTCGCCGCAAGACTGCCGAACATCTTGCCGAATCCTGGAACACGATTCCTCACGTCACCCAGCACGACCGTGCCGACATCACCGAACTCGAACACTTGCGCGCTCGCTTTGCCCCCAAGGCCCAACAAGCCGGCGGCAAAATGACCGTGACCGCGATCGCTTTGAAGGTTTGCGCCGCCGCGTTGAAAATCTTTCCCCAGTTCAATGCCACCATTGATATGGAGAACGAACAAATTATCTACAAACAGTACATCCATATCGGAGTTGCGGCTGATACAGATCGCGGCTTGCTGGTTCCGGTGATTCGCGATGTCGACAAGAAAAATATTGTTGAACTCGCGGTCGAGTTATCCCAACTTTCTCAGAAGGCACGGGATAAAAAAATCACCCTTGCCGACATGGAAGGTGGCACGTTTACCATTACAAACCTCGGCGGCATCGGGGGCACGGCCTTCACCCCGATCGTTAACCATCCCGAAGTCGCTATTCTCGGCCTTTCTCGATCGCGCATGGAGCCGGAGTGGATCGGCGGAAAATTCGAGCCGCGCCTGATTCTGCCGCTGTCGCTCTCCTATGATCATCGCCTGATCGACGGCGCCGACGCGGCGCGCTTCCTCCGCTGGGTCGCAGAAGCATTTGAGCAGCCCTTCCTGCTTTCAGTTCAGGGATAGAGGCCCCTCGCACAAGCCACTTCAAGGAAAGTCATTTCATGAACGAAGCCCTGAATCAAACGCCTGAATCACATTCTGAAAACGGGTCTGAGGAAACCAATAAACTTCACGTCGCCGTAGTCGGCGCCGGTCCGGGAGGCTACGCTGCCGCCTTTCTGGCAGCCGACCTGGGCATGCACGTCACCCTGATCGATCCTGAGTTGAATCCCGGAGGCGTATGCCTTTACCGTGGATGCATCCCTTCGAAAGCTTTGCTGCACGTCGCTAAATTGATCGAAGAATCGCAGCAGGCCAAAAATTGGGGAATTGAATTTCCTCCCGCAAAAATCGATCTGGCACGCCTGCGCACTTGGAAAGAAGGCGTGGTCAAAAAGCTTACGGGAGGACTCGGGCTGCTTTCCAAGCAGCGTCACGTCGAATATATCCAGGGAGTCGCCGCGTTCGAAAATTCCACCACGCTGCGAATCCGCAAGAAAGATTCCAGCGAGATAATTCTCAGTTTTGACCGCATCATCATCGCCACGGGCTCCAGTCCTTCGATTATTCCCGCATTCAAACTGGACTCGCCGCGTCTCATGGATTCTACCGGTGCTCTGAACCTGGAAGACATTCCCGCAAGCTTGCTGGTTGTGGGCGGCGGCTATATCGGTCTGGAACTCGGTTCCGTTTACGCCGCGCTGGGAACTCGCGTCACCGTAGTCGAGATGCTACCGGGACTACTTCCCGGGGCCGATCGCGATCTCGTTCTCCCGCTGCACAAACGGCTGGAAAAAATGTTCGACACCATCTTGCTGAACACAACTGTCGCTTCGCTCAAACAAGAAGGGGAAGGAATCCGAGCCACATTCAAAGGCGAAGCCGTGCAGGAAAAGGATCGCGAAAAACTCTTTGATCGCGTTCTCGTGTCAGTCGGGCGCAAGCCGAATTCGCAGATTCCGGGACTCGACAAAACACAGGTGCGCCTCAATCTCCGCGGATTTATCGAAGTCAACAAACAACTGCAAACCGCCGATTCCTCTATCTATGCCATCGGCGACGTAGTCGGCGAGCCCATGCTGGCGCACAAAGCCTCGCATGAAGGTCGCGTTGCTGTTGAAGCGATTGCCGGACACAAAGTCGCGTTCGAACCGAACGCGATTCCTGCCGTTGTCTTCACCGATCCGGAAATTGCCTGGTGTGGTCTGACCGAAACTCAAGCTGAAAAAGAAAAGCGCGAAATTAAAGTTGCAAAGTTTCCCTGGGGTGCGTCCGGACGCGCGGTCACTCTCGATCGCCCGGAGGGGATGACGAAGTTAATCGTCGATCCCCAGAGTGAGCGAGTCCTGGGTGTTGGAATCGTGGGCGCCGGCGCTGGCGAACTTATCGCCGAGGGAGTGTTAGCCATCGAAATGGCCGCTCTGGCCAGCGATGTCGCCATGACAATTCATCCCCATCCCACGCTGTCGGAAACCGTGATGGAAGCAGCCGAAGTTTTTTATGGCACGAGCACGCATATCTATCGACCGAAGCGCGGATAGCAGCACTTTCACGGCGTCACCCATCGTTCTCAGCCGATCAGTTTCGTTACAATAAACTCTCACGGGCGCGGACCAATTAGATCCGCGCTGACGTTTCCGCACGGGGTCGGTGTTGCAGAAATTCATGTCCAACTTTTCCAAACGCATGGTTTTTTTCGCAGTCAGCCTTGCCTTTTGTTTGTCGTTATTGCCGGCGAGTGCGATTGCTCAGTTGCCGGGGACTAAACCGCCCGCCCCGGACACTTCTACCAAGACCGATTCGCTCAACCGTGGAACTCCTTACGGCACCGTCTTTGGATTTCTTGAGAGCGCGCAGTCCGGCAACTATGCGATCGCAGCGCAGTATCTGCAGATGAGTCCTGCGCGCCGGCAAACCGAGGGCGAGGCCCTTGCGCAAAAACTCCTAACGGTGATGAATGCCACCTTCGCCGGCAATCTCAGACCTAGCCGACAGCCCGAAGGCACTCTGCAAGATGGCGTTCCAGCTGACCGCCAGCGGTTGGGAACTATGTCGGCTGGCGATGTCGAAGCTGAACTCGAACTTGTACGCGTATCGGACCCGAACTCAGGGAAAATCTGGCTCATTTCTTCTGACACGCTGACGAAGGTTTCTGAGCTTTACGACCAGGTTGAAGCGCGGCAGATGGAAACCCGTTTGCCGAAGTGGGTGGTCAAGCATCAATTCGCGGGCATGCCATTGTGGCAGTGGTTCGCGCTCTTTCTTCTGATCCCTGTGGCCGCGGCGGCGGGTTGGCTCGTCTTGATCGTATTGCAGGTCCCCATTCGTTGGTGGGCGCGGCGACATGGACACTCCGAACAGGAATTGAAATCGGTATCCGGACCCGCATGGCTGCTCGTCGGGACTCTGATTCACCGAATCGGCGCCGTGTACCTTGGGCTGCCGTTGCTCCAGCGCCATTACTACACGCAGGTCACCGCCATCGCAGTCATTATCGGAAGCAACTGGATTCTGTGGCGGGTGATTCGCTGGTTTTTAGGCGGAGTGCGCAAACGCGCCCTCGCCCGCGGAAAAGCAGGCACAGGATCGCTGATGCTGCTCGGCGAACGTCTTGTGAAAGCCTTCATTTTCCTGATGGCCGTGTTCTTCATCTTTAGCGTGCTCGGCTTCAATTTGAACACGGCGCTCGCTGGCGTCGGCATCGGAACTTTGGCGATCGGCTTCGGCGCGCAGCAGACCATCGCAAACTTATTCGGCGGCGTTTCCGTGTTAGGCGATGAAGTCATTCGCGTGGGAGATGTTTGCAAGTTCGGCGACCGCACGGGAACGGTCGAAGACATTGGCTTGCGTTCCACTCGCGTTCGTACGGAGGAGCGAACGCTTCTGGCCATTCCCAACGGTACCGTCGCAACCATTAATGTCGAAAATCTCAGCCGGCGCGACAAAATATTGTTCAAGACTGTGCTCGGTTTTCATCTGGATACTTCGCAGGAACGTCTTCGCACAGTGCTGTCCGAGATTCGCCGCGTGCTGAGCAGCCATAAAAAAGTTGAAAGCAACACCGTTCGCGTGCGACTCATCGAGTTGGGAGCAACTTCTCTGAACGTGGAACTTGTTTCTTACGTGCTGACGAGGGATTTCAACGAATTCGCCGAGGTTCGCGAAGAGTTGCTGTTGAATATCATGAGCTACGTTGAAGGCTCTGGAGCGAGTCTCGCGACTCCATCGCAAACTCTCTATTTGAGTCCGGATCCCGCAGCGAAAGACAGATCTAAAGAAATCTCGAAAGACAGAAGTGACGTTAGGTCGACTCCGCACGCGCAAGTGGAATCTGCCTTGCGCGACCGCAACCAAAGTGACGGAGACAATGTCAGGAAGGGCGATTAGACCTTGGGACCGCCGTGTCGTGAAAACCACAGAAGGAAACGATGCGTTGGATAGTAAATTAAAGCCGGAACCACGATCAGGTATGTCAGAACGTAAATAAATCCGGATACCAGGTGCTGTTCGCGAAAGAACGGTCCGCGTGCCCAATTCACATCGTATTCTGGGCGCCAGAAATAATTAATCGGAACCACAATCCACGCCGTCAACGTCTGCAACTTCCAGCCTCGCGAGTCGTAACCTAAACGCCGAAGCGCCCACAGAAGCAGCACAGGCGTCACTAGATGAAATAAACTCAATCCTCGGATCAGCAGGGGAATCTGCGGATCGAACATGTATTCAGTGCCGCCAATCCAGTGACGACCACTGAGCAGCGCTCCCACAAGATCGATCGAAAATAAAGTTTGAAAAAGCAGCAAGCCAACTGCTTGCCAGGAGAAGATCAGCGGACTTTCCAGCCAGAGCCCTGCGGTAATCAGTAAATTTCCGAGGTCGCAAAAGAATAGAAAATTCTGTGGACCGTACTGATGCCAATACAACGGAATCCAAACGATGACGCACGCGGTCCACACAACGTTAAGCCACAGTGGGATGCGCATGGTGTCTTATTGTATGCGGACGAACCACTCACACGGCGATGCATTGAAAACCCCGTCTGGCAAGCCGAAAGCGCTCTCTATGCACAATTACCACCGTAACTTGATGCGCCTTACGAGTGTACCTACGATGAAATCAATATGGGCTACCAAGCACTCCTCTTTTGTCCTGATGAGAAGACGGCTCGGACCGTAACACAGGTTCTCAGCGAGCTGGACTTCGAAGTGGTTTCCTGCACGGAACCATTCGCCGCTGTAAAGAAATTGATGGCCGAGCATTTTGACGCGGTCGTGGTGGATTGCGACAACGAACAGAACGCAACGCTACTCTTCAAAAGTGCGCGAAATTCCCAAGTCAATCAATCGGCTCTGGCAGTTGCGGTGGTTGAAGGGCAAGCAGGAGTCGCGAAGGCCTTTCGCATCGGCGCCAACCTCGTTCTGACGAAGCCGATTAATGTTGAGCAGGCGAAAGGAACGTTGCGGGTTGCAAGAGGGCTCTTACGCAAAAACGAATCCAACAAACCTGCGACGGTGACACCGCCCGCTGCTGTCAAACCCGCCGCTGCCGCCCCCGTCGTCGCGAAGCCGGCGCTGGTAGCACCGCCCAATCGAGTTCCGCCTTCAGTTGCTGCTCCTACAGCAAGGCCGATGGTGCCAGTCGCACCTCCAACCATGCCAACTCCGAAGCCCGTGATGCAGCCCAGTGTGGCTGCGTCGGCCTCGAGCGCAGTCAGCGAATCTGCGGAGTCCAGCGAATCCATTTCAGTCGCTCCGAAGCAAGTTCCTGCTGCGAGTTCCGCGCCTGCGGTGAAGATCGAGGCTGCGGCCGTTGAATCCAAACCCAGCGTCAGCAAGCCCGAAGTTGTTGTGCCCTCGAATCCCGGTGTTTCAGTAGCACGATCCACGGGCGCGGCTAGTGCGCCCGCTCCAGCGCGAGATGCGAAGCCAAGTGTCTCGGTCCCCGACACATCTTCGGCGGTTGTTTCAACGCCGGAAGCTCCGGCCGAAAAAATCGCAGCCAGCGAGAGTGTGGAAGGAAGCGCGTTTGTAGCGCCATCGTTAACTTTCGGAGGAACAGTTGGAAGCGACGCCGAACCAAAGAGTGGTGGAAGCAAGAAGGCGCTGATCGCGGTCGCGGCCATTGTCCTGATTGCAGCGGGCGGGTATGCCGCGTATTCGAAGTTTGGGCCTTCGAATGGAATATCGAATGGAGCATCGAATGGGGCATCGAACGGAACCTCGAGCGTTGCCTCGCGACCCGCGACTACAGCGGTTTCTGAGTCGGTAGCTTCAGGCGCAACTTCATCGCCAGTCTCATCCGTTGCCTCTGTTCCATCGTCTGTGCCGGCGACGACGAACAGTTCCACAGTTTCTCCGCAAGCGGCGAAAAGCAACTCGGGTACGACCACGCACCCGAGTGAGGTGAAGGCTGGAGCGGATTTGTCCAAACCCGGACCCTCGATTGTAGCGGCGAACAAAACTCCCGAAGCACCCGCAGAGGCGCAACCGATTGTGGTTAGCAAGCCTGCAGCGGCGCCGGCAGCGACGGCTTCGACCGATGCACCGATTCCGAGTATGGCTGGCATTGCTTCCGCGGGAGATAGCGGATCGCTTCCCAATCTGATGGACGGCGGCACTAACGCGCCCACTCCGGTCCTGCAGGCAATGAATGTATCGCAGGGAGTTTCGCAGGGATTGGTGATCAAGAAGACGACGCCTTCGTACCCGCCGACAGCGTTGCGAATGCGGGTGGAGGGGCCAGTCCAATTACTGGCGACGATCTCGAAGAAGGGCGACATCTCCGGGGTAAAGGTTTTGAGCGGGGATCCTAACCTGGCGCGCGCTGCGGCGGATGCGGTGAAGCAGTGGAAGTACAAGCCATACATGCTCAACGGAGTTCCGGTTGAGATTCAGACGCAGATCACCGTGAACTTCAAGCTGCCACGGTAGTGTTTTTGCGAACAGGAACTGTTATTGGCACGTACGTCCACAAGTCATTCAGGAAACCAAATTTGTCCCCGCGGTTTGGCCGGTTCCCCGGAATCGCCATTGATTGCCGCCGCTGACCGAGGCTGCAGGCGACTAGCGCGCCAAGAACCTTGGACTCTGAAAACTGACCCAATTCGCCATAGATCTTGGGCTGGCCAGTCAGGTTCGCTCCATCCACCCACGTACGTCGCCGAGCGAGAACGAGGCTCTCGACTGTCGCACGTCATGCCTTCAAACGAGCAACTACTCGCGCTGACGCCCGGGCTGTGCGCATTGCTGTGTCGCTAGTGGACCCGATTAAGTGACGGTCGATAAGCGAATGAGCGCTTAGCGATTGCTTTTTGATAGGTTTTTGACTAAATTGACCCATTCCCCCAATTTGGCCTCGACGGTATTGTTCGCCTCAGGAGACATTTGATGAGCCGGAAGTGGTTCAGCATCCTTGCCTTGTTCGCCACCGCGATAGTGTTGATCAGTTCCTCGAGTTGCGGGTACAACCAGCATTTGGAGTCGATCACAGTGAGTCCTCCGAACTCGACGATTACGTTGGGAGCGATCGGGCAAGACCTGCCCACGCAGTTCACGGCTTTTGGAACTTATATACACCCACCGCAGACCAAGGACATCACGACTACCGCGATTTGGAGTACGAATACGCCGTCGCTTATATATATGGACCCTAAAACGCCGGGCTTGGTGCACACGACAGGGAATGGCTGCGGCACCAATCTTGGGGTGACTGCTACGGTCTACAGCGATCCTAATGACCCTCCATCGGGCACAGTGGTCGCCGGTTCGGCGGTCATAAACGTCAGCTTTGGCAACGGGATTACTTGTCCCTGAGTTCGCAAATTATTCGGCTTCGTCTAAAAGCTTTCCCAGCGTAGGTTTGTGTTTCTCGGCGGACTTATTTTTGTGAGGGACGACCTTGCCGCTCGGAGGCGCGCCCATGCGCTCACGCGCCAGTTCTTTCACCGCCTGCACCGCACGAAACGTTTTCACTTTCTTCTTGCGCGCCATCTTTTGAAAACCTCGAAAGTCCATGTTGCCATAGCTTTGTCTGCGGCAAAACTGCAATAATGATGATTCGCGGTTGGTTTCGGTTCGCTTGCGGCAGGTCGGCAAGCGGGAAATTCCAAACCAGCAACAGCGACCCCCCAACTGATCATGGAAGAACGCGATTTTTTTGATGAGCGCACCGAGAAGAAAAACGCAACTTTAAACTGTCCACACTGCCACCAACCCGCTGAATACGAAGTCACCTGGGTGGTGCGCACCAAGAAGCGCCAGTTGGCGGGCCGAGCCGACGAGCGCGACCGAGCCCGTTTCGCAAAAGCGCGCTCTTACATGCTGCGCAAGGACGATTTGATGGCCTGTAAGAACATGCGATGCCGGAAGAGGTTCGAGATTTCAGGAGTGCAGTCGGTCGTATTCACGGACTAGCTGGATCCTCTAGTTCAACGTTCAAACGGACGATCGCTAGCCGGAGGGACTTCGGTCAGTTTCCCCGGGAAGCCTCTCCTCGAATTTTTTCCCGCTCGGAGCGCGAGTCAGGACAAACCCGGACGTTCCATCTGATCTCTAATGTGGTTTATACTGACGGGTTTCACTATAGGTCTGGACGCCATAGGAACGTAAGGAGTCGCGCTTGAAAATCCTGGTTTGCATGAAGCAGGTGCCGCAGAAAGATGCACCGCTCAAGCTGAATGAAAGCGGCACGTGGATTCGCGAAGATGTTTCGTACGAAGTGAACGAGCCCGACGCTTATGCCTTGGAAGAGGCGCTACGGCAGAAGGAGAAGCATGGCGGAGAAGTTGTGGTTATCACCTCCGGCCCGGCCCGTTCGCAGCAAGTGTTGCGAGAGGCGCTCGCGAAAGGGGCGGATCGAGCCATCCATCTGGAAGACAATGCTTTCGTCGGACTGGACGCATTTAATACCGCCAAAGCGTTTGCCGCGGCTATCAAGGATGAGAAGTTTGATCTGATTTTTACCGGTTTGCAGTCCGACGATTACGGTTATGCGCAGACTGGAGTCATCCTCGCAGAACTTCTGGGATGGCCGCATGCGACGATCATTATGCAAATTGAAAAGAACGATGCCGGGATTCGCGTTAAGCGGGAACTGGAGGCGGGATTCTTTCAGTTTGTCGACATGCCGCTGCCGGCGGTTTTGACCATTCAGTCGGGCATTAACAAGTTGCGCTACGCCACTCTGATCGGCATCAAACAGGCGAAGAATAAGCCGCTGCGCAAGGTGGCTCTGGCGGAGGTGCAGTCGGCGATCGGCGAAAATATGCAGAAGATCGAACGGCTGTACGTCCCGGAGAAAACAAAAAAGACTGAGCACATCGAAGGCTCGGCTGGCGAGATCGCGAAGAAACTGGTCGACAAGCTGCGGAATGAGCTAAGAGTGTTGTGATGGCTATGCCACGAATTGACAGCGCTCCTCCGAACCTTTTCAAAAGCCGAGGGCCTTACCTTGGAATATTTTCCAAGGGTTGGGTCCCGCGAACTTGGACTCAGCGCGTGGTCGGTTCTATGGCTGGCGCTCTCTTATTGGTAACTGGGCTGATAGTTGCGGGGACGAGTCTTCTTGTGAAGTCTACGGAGCCCCACTTGCCGATAGTATTTAGCTTTTTTGTAGTGGTATGGGCTTTCTGGATTGCATGGCTTGGAATATGGCTCGGGGTCCGTTTGCTGGCGGGAAGTTTGCGACGCTCGGAGATACCGAAGGGCAACAAAATCGTGCCAAGGAAAGCTTAATGTCTAATTCAATTCTTGTAGTCGTTGAACAACGCGAAGGAAAACTGAACCGGGCTTCCTGGGAGACCATCACTGCAGGGCAGGCGATCGCCGCCGCAACCGGCTGGACTCTGGAAGCGGCCGTGGTGGGAGCGAATGCCGCGGCAATTGCCGCTGAAGTTGCAGCAAAGAAGGTGGCGAAAGTTTACGCGGTGGAAGCCGCCAGGCTCGAGCCCTACACTCCCGACGCGTTTGCCGCGGCGTTGAAACAGTTGCTCACGGCCAAGCAGCCGAAGCTTGTGCTGATGCCTCACACCTATCAGGTGCGGGACTTCGTCCCAAAGCTGGCAACGGCGATGGGGCGAACCGTGATCAGCGATTGCATTGGTTTTCGGCAGGAGAACGGCAAACTCGTTTTTACTCGCCAGATGTTTCAAGGGAAATTCGCGGCCGATGTCAGCTTTAACGGCGATGCCCCGTGGTTCGCAACTTTTCAGAATGGCGCGTTTCGTGGCGATAAAGCTGAAGCGGGTGCGAGCGCGGCTCCGGTGGAAACGTTCAATGTGGAGATCGCAGATGGCGTAGTGCGCAACAAGCCACAGGAAGTTTTCAAAGAAGCGAAACAGGCAGTCGATCTGACGCAAGCGGAAATTATTGTCTCCGTTGGACGAGGTATTAAAGAGCAGAAAAATATCGACCTGGCCAAGCAGCTCGCCGATGCACTGGGCGGAGATCTGGCTGCCTCGCGCCCCATTTGCGATTCGGGATGGCTCCCGATGGACCGGCAGATTGGTTCTTCGGGGCAAACCGTAGCGCCGAAACTTTATCTCGCCCTAGGCATTAGCGGAGCGATTCAGCACATTGTCGGCATGAAAGGTTCGCGCACCATCATCGCGGTTAATAAAGATTCAGAAGCGCCGATTTTCGAGATCGCGGACTATGCGATCGTTGGAAACCTGTTCGACATCGTTCCTCCGCTGATTGAAGAAGTGAAGAAGGCGAAAGCGGGAGGCTAGCGTGGCGTAGATTAATGTATTGACCTCTAAAATGACTATGGTTAAAATAATGGTCATGCGCGACGTTCCAATCTCGAAATTCAAAGCCAAGTGCCTTGGGCTCATCGAACAGGTCCAAAAAACACGCCAGCCGCTGCGTATCACGCGCCACGGTATCCCTGTGGCCGAGGTCATCCCCGCCGGGCCAGATCGCAAGCGAAAGTTTCTGGGAGACATGGTGGGAACCGCTGAAATCGTGGGCGACATTGTTTCGCCGATTATCGATCTAGACGAGATCGAGGCTTATCGCGATTGAACCTGCTGCTCGACACGCATATCTGGATATGGAGCAAGCTCGAGCCCAAGCGCCTCAGCGCTCGAGCAACGGCAGAACTCTCGAAGTCGGACAACGAACTCTGGTTGTCACCGGTGAGCGTCTGGGAGGCCTTGATTCTCATCGATAAGGGCCGGATCCGCGTGGAAAATCCTTTTGCTTGGGTCGAGCGCGCGGCCGAGCAGATGCGCGAGGCGCCGTTGACTCATGAAATCGTGCGGGTGGGGTTAGCGATTCCTTTGCCGCACGCAGATCCGGCGGATCGGTTTCTTGCAGCCACGGCGAAGGTATTGAAGTTAACCCTGGTTACGGCTGATCAGAAGTTGCTCGGACTGGGTGAGATTGCAACCTTGGCCAACCGCTAGGGCGATGAGCGTGAACTTATGTCATTGATTTTCCGAAAACCGATCGAGGGCGTCGAGCGGCCACAGATGCCGGCCGACGTAGTCATTGTCGGTGGCGGCCCTGCGGGGATGGCGTGCGCGCTGCGCTTGTCGCAGTTAATTGATCAGCACAACGCGGCCCATCCTGACTCGCAACTCAGCAAGGAAGATATTTATGTGTTGGAAAAAGCGCGAGAGATTGGGCAGCACTGCCTTTCGGGCGCGTTGCTCGATCCACGATCGATGCGGGAGCTGCTTCCCGGATTTGAAAAGGAGGCGCCACTCGACGCTGAAGTCACGAAAGAAGCGGTTTATTTTCTAACGCAGAAAAGTAAGTTCAAGCTGCCAATTACGCCGCCGCCGTTGCGTGATCATGGCAATTATGTCGTCTCGCTGAACCGCTTTGTGAAGTGGTTGGGCGGCAAGGTTGAAGAGACCGGAATTACGATCTTCACCGGATTCGCTGGCTCCGAGCTTCTGATTGATGGCGACCGCGTCAGCGGAGTGCGCACCGACGATAAGGGCGTGGACAAAGAAGGGCGTCCGAAATCCAACTTCGAGCCGGGTTACGACCTGCAGGCCAAAATTACGATCCTCGCCGAGGGTCCACGCGGATCGCTGACGAAACAGCTGGTGTCAAAATTTGATTTGGCGCGCGATGCGAATCCGCAAACTTACGGCGTCGGGGTAAAAGAACTTTGGGAAGTTCCGTCCGGAAGAATTGCTGCGGGGGAAGTGATCTACACGCTGGGCTGGCCGCTGACTCCGAAAGAATATGGCGGAGCCTGGATTTATGGCGGGAAAGACAATGTGGTCTCGCTCGGATTTGTAACCGGGCTGGACTATCCCGATCCACGCCTCGATCCGCAGCACGTGTTGCAGGATTTTAAGCAGCATCCGATGGTCGCGAAGTTGCTTGCGGGCGGCAAGATGATTCGCTATGGAGCGAAGTCGATGCCTTACGGCGGCTGGTGGGCGATCCCGCCGGTTGCTGGGGATGGATGGATGATTCTTGGCGACTCCGCCGGCTTCTTAAACTCGGCGCGGCTGAAGGGGATTCATCTAGCGATCAAGAGTGGAATGCTCGCCGCTGAAACTGCGTTCGAAGCGTTGAGAAAAGATGATGCGTCAGCCGCGGCGCTGGGCGAGTACCAAAAGAAAGTCGAATCGAGCTGGATCAAAGACGAACTGTGGAAAGTTCGCAACATGCACCAAGGATTCGAGCAGGGCATGTATGCGGGAATGTTCCACACTGGCCTGCAGATGATCACTGGAGGACGCGGCCTGCGCAATCGTTATCCTGCTAAGGCCGGGCATGAGCACATGCACAAGTTGGCCGAGTTGCCCGCCGACGGAGGTGCAGAGGCGCATCTGCTTGGTCCGGCGAAGGGCGACGGCAAACTAACGTTTGACAAACTCACGGATCTATACCACTCCGGCACGAAGCATGAAGAGGATCAGCCTGCGCACCTCGTCATCCACGACACAAATATTTGCAACACGCGATGCGTGAAAGAATTCGGCAGCCCTTGTCAGAATTTCTGTCCTGCGAACGTTTACGAAATGGTGGATGATTCGACGCAGCCGAACGGCAAGCGAATCAGCCTGAATCCGTCGAATTGCGTGCACTGCAAAACCTGCGACATCGCCGACCCGTACCAGATCATCACGTGGGTTCCGCCGGAAGGTGGCGGCGGGCCGAATTACGATGGCATGTAGCTAGAGAGTGCTCCAGCCACGCATGAAAATCTTCACCATCGGATTTAACAAAAAGTCAGCCGAGGAATTCTGTGTATTCTCCGGTTTGCTTTTATTCGCGCTCAGCGCAATGGCTCAGCAACCGGTTATTCCCTCCACGGGCTTCGCGGACCTCGATCAATATCGCGCCTCCCGTATCGCCATCTACACCGATGATTTCGGAGAGTTAAGACGCTATCGCGAGGCCGACGCAACGCTCGCGCCTCCCGCGCCGAGGGAAAATCGCGTCGTATTTCTTGGCGACTCCATCACCGACTACTGGAAGCTGGCAGATTATTTTCCGGGAAAGCCATACCTCAATCGCGGCATCGACGGGCAAACCACGCCGCAGATGTTGGTGCGCTTTCGCCAGGATGTGATTGATCTACATCCCAAAGTTTTAGTGGTGCTGGCGGGTACCAACGACATCGCTGGCGTTACCGGACCTGCGCGTAACGAGGACATTGAAGCCAACTACGCTTCCATGGCGGAATTGGCGCGCGCACACAGCATTCGTGTGGTCTTTGCGTCCCTGCTCCCCGCGCACAATTACACGCCGGAGGCGAAGGAGTCTTTTGCGCTTCGCCCGCGCGAAAGAATACTGGCGCTGAACGGATGGCTCAAAGATTACTGCGCCAGGAACGATCTGGTGTATCTGGACTACTTTTCGGGGCTGGTCGATGACAAGGGCATGTTGAGGCGCGATCTGTCGGACGATGGATTACATCCCAATGCGGCCGGATATAAGATTATGGCGCCGCTCGCGGATAGAGCAATTGCAAGCGCTCGGGGCGGGCGCTGATGAGAAACCCTATGAAAACATTTTTCCATTTGGGAAGAGTCCCGGCTCTTTCGCTCATTATTTGTTTATTCATTCTTCCCGCGCTCTCTCAGCAGGGGTCGATTCCTTCCAGCGGATTTGCGGGCCTCGATCAATACCGCGCATCGCGCATTGCGATGTTCACCGACGACTTTGGGCAACTGGCGCGATATCGCGATGCCAATGCGGCGTTGACCCCGCCGGCATCTGGCGAGAATCGCGTGGTCTTCTTTGGTGATTCGATCACCGATATGTGGAAGCTGGACGAATCTTTTCCTGGGAAGCCTTATATCAACCGCGGTATTGGAGGCCAGACGACGCCGCAGATGCTCATCCGCTTCCGTCAGGATGTGATCGATCTGCATCCGAAGGTTGTGATCATTCTGGCGGGCACGAATGATATTGCAGGCAATACTGGGCCGATGCGGCTGGA
Organism: uncultured Acidobacteriaceae bacterium; assembly: GCA_963846215.1. Classification (GTDB taxonomy): domain Bacteria; phylum Acidobacteriota; class Terriglobia; order Terriglobales; family Acidobacteriaceae; genus Sulfotelmatobacter. The sequence continues at coordinate 321,882 of CAWJVC010000009.1, forward strand.
GGACATCGAAGCGAACTATGCTTCGCTGGCGGAGTTCGCGCGGGCGCATGACGTGAAAGTGATTTATTCATCGATCCTGCCGGTGCACAATTACACGCCGCGATCGCAAGAACTTTTTGCGCAACGCTCGCCGGAAAAGATTCTAAAACTGAATGCTTGGTTGAAGGATTACTGCGCGGACACCAGCCATCCCTGCTTCTATCTCGACTACTTCAGCGCCATGGTCGATGACAAAGGCCTGATGAAGAAAGATCTGGCGCACGACGGGCTGCATCCCAATGCGGCAGGATTCAAGATCATGGCGCCAATGGCAGAATCGGCGATCGAAAAGGCACTAGGCGCTGCGAAACCTTGAAACCTTTTCGTTCGCTCGAAGCTCTATAATGGCATCAGTTTCCGACCGTCACGGCCTTCGGGAATACCCAGGCTGCGGCGGCGAGGGACGAGACGCGGGCGAAGGTGCCCACGCTCTATTACCCCGAGGGCGCAGGTGGAAACGCCTGGGCCTCCCGCGATCCGCGAGGATCGCATTGGAAAGGAAGCGACCCGCGTGGGATCATCCTGCCTGCTCGCTATCTTTCCAGAAAACTTAGACTTGTGCCGCTTCTAGATAAATTCGGCCGCGCCATCACCGATCTGCGGATCTCGATAACGGATCGCTGCAACTACAAGTGTGTTTACTGCCGCACGGGGAATGAAGGCGCGTTGTATGGTGATCTGCCATTTGCGGATTATCTGCGGATGGCGCGGGTGCTGGTGGGCATGGGAGTGACCAAGATTCGGCTGACCGGCGGCGAGCCCTTGTTGCGGAATGGCGTGGTGGAATTTGTGAGGGAACTGGCCAAGCTTCGTCCTCCGCAAAATGGAGTTCCGGACGCCCTCGTCCGGAGCGGTGTCCCGCGATCGTCGGCGGACGAGGGCGTCCGCCGCTCCATGGCCAGTTCGAGTGCCGAGCCGCTCGATATTGCGTTGACCACCAACGGCCATCTTCTCGCGGATCTGGCGCAGCCGTTGAAGGATGCTGGACTGACTCGGGTTACAGTCTCGATGGATGCGGTGGATCCAGACCGTTTTGCGACGATCACGCGGGTAGCGAACGGATACGATCACGTGCTTGCGGGCATTCGCGCGGCGCGGCGGGCGGGACTATGGCCGCTGAAGGTGAATTGCGTGCTGATGCGCGGGTTCAACGAAGATCAGATTATTCCGTTCGGCATGTTTGCGCGCGAAGAAGGGGTCACGGTGCGCTTCATCGAATTCATGCCGCTCGAAGAAGGACGGACTTGGTCGCCGGATACGGTAGTCACGCTGGATGAAATTCTGACGCGCATGGGGGAGTATCGTCCGCTGGTGGAGATTCGGCGCTCACGATCGGAGACGGCCCGGCGGTATCGCTTCGAAGATGGCGTAGGCGCGATTGGCATTATTGCCCCGGTGTCTCATCCTTTTTGCGGACACTGCAGCCGGATTCGCATTACCAGCGATGGGAAGATAAGGACGTGTCTGTTCTCGGTGTGGGACCACGACCTGCACGCGCAGATGCGGCGTGGCGCCAGCGATGAAGAGTTGGAAGAGTTCATCCGAGGCGTCGTCGAGAAAAAAGAAGAGCGGCACCACATCGGCGAGCCGGATTTCGTGCCGGCGTCGAGGACGATGGTGCACATCGGGGGATAAGGATCAGCGCTTTTGTTTCCTTTGTTTTTTCGAGTTTTTGGATCCGGGGCCTCGGACGCCCTTCAGGGATGGCCAACGTTTGTACACCTCCTCCATAATGTCAGCGCTTGCGTAATCGGGTCTCTTACTGGGTTGAATAGGAGCAACGACCCCCAATCTCCGCTTAGGCGGTATCCAACTCTTAATTATTTTCTCGCTAACGGCAACGTCTTTTCTGAAACTCATCTCGGCGCCATGAGCGAGCTCGTCATGGATCACGTTTAATTCCCTTAAGCCTCGGAACCTTACCGTGACCATTTTTCCATCCACATTCTTGTATCGTATATTCCCACGCTTCCCAAGAGCGATGGCGCTCGCGTGTGCTTCCTCAGGCGAATCTGCTCGGACCAATGTGCAATTGGTATGGGCCACATTGCACCGTTCGCCTTCGATCCTGAACTCTTCTACGAGATCAGCGAGATACCACTTTGCGTTCTTCGGAATAAAGCCATTTTGAGCGAGTCTCCACCACCGATGGCTGGTTAAATTAACATATGTTCGTGAAAACCGCATATCTGGTGATGGCGCTGGCTGCTGTCGCAATAACTTTCGTTCTAGAAGCCAGTCCTCAATCCTCGGTTGCACCTTACTACCTCGGTTTCGACCGCAACACCTACCCTGGCGACGTCAACCTTCAAGCGCTTCACCAGACTTTTTCCTACACAGGCTACTGGCTCAACAATCCCCCGGGGGAGAGAACAAACACATGGGCTGGCCATCGCGCGGCTGTTGAGTCTGCAGGATTCGGATTCCTCGTGCTCTTCAACGGGCGGGTGTATGCAGAGCTGAAATCAGAGGCGAATGCGACAAGAGTCGGGAACTCCGATGCGCGAGCGGCCGCGGCTGCGGCGCAGCGCGAAGGCTTTCCGGCGCAGACGATCCTTTTCCTCGATCAGGAGCAGGGCGGCCGCATGTTGCCGGAGCAGAAGGCTTATATCTACGCATGGGTCGACGGCGTAACGGCGGCGGGATTCCGTGCAGGCATTTACTGCTCGGGCATCCCGAATAAAGACGATAGCAGCGTGGTGACTGCGGAAGATATTCGCGCCAGCTCCGGCAGCAGGCAGATTGTTTTCTGGGCGATCAACGATGGCTGCCCTCCCGCGCCGGGCTGCACGTTTCCCAAACGTCCTCCAAGCCCGGGGGACAGCGGCGTTCGCTTTGCGGAGGTATGGCAGTTCGCGCAATCCCCGCAGCGCAAAGATGTGGCTGGGCGCTGTTGGCACTACAGTCAAGACGGCCAATGTTATCCGCCGGGAATTCCCTCCAGCCAGCGACTCCAAGTCGACGTGAATACGGCCACCTCGGCGGATCCATCCCAGGGGCGAAAACGTCCGCAAGCCCCCGATTAAGAAGACTGTTTTTCTCGTGAAGGCATTTTCGCCACGAGTCTTCACTAGCAGTCAAACGAAGTAATGTGTCGCTGAACTGTTGCTCTCAGATCAAATTATTGTGCGTGATAATCAAAGCTGTTCGAACAAGAAAATAGCTGATTGAGGAGATTTTGATGAAACGCACAATACTGGCAGTCGCGCTAAGCGTTCTAACGTTTTCGTTCGTCGCGAACGCGGGCAACATGGGGAAAAAGGATATTGTCGACACGGCAGTCGCCGCTGGTGACTTCAAGACGTTAGCGGCCGCGCTTCAGGCTGCAGGCCTGGTCGACACGCTCAAGGGCCCAGGGCCGTTCACGGTTTTCGCACCGACTGATGAGGCTTTTGCAAAACTTCCGGCGGGCACGGTCGATGATCTGCTGAAACCGGAGAACCATGACAAACTGGTAGCGATCCTTACGTACCACGTGGTGCCGGGCGATGTGACGGCAAAGCAAGTGGTGAAGTTGCACGAAGCCAAGACCGTGAACGGCAAAGAACTGACGATCATGACTGAAGGTGGAAAAGTTATGGTGAACAACGCCAACGTCACGAAGACGGACATCGCTTGCTCCAATGGCGTGATTCACGTGATTGACACGGTGTTGCTACCGCAATAACTCTCTCTCGCATGCCAATGCGGCGGCTGGGACTTCGTTCCCAGCCGTTTTTTCGTTAGGGTCGAAGAAAATAAATCATCGATGGCAAAGATATCGATATGCAAGCTCCGCAAAACGTTTTGCTAAACTGGGATGCAGGTCCACGAAATCATTCTGGAGAACAATTGCATGTTTCGAAGCGCAGCAGCTTTCGCAGTCATTCTCTTTCTCGCTTTTTCTGCGGTCGCACAAGATACCTGGCAGCTAGATCCGAAGCACTCTTCGGCGCAGTTCTCGGTGCGGCACCTCAGTGTTTCGACGGTCCGTGGCGCATTTACCAAGGTGAGTGGAACGGTGCAGTATGACGCGAGCAATCCGACTAAAGCTTCGGCACAGATCACGATCGATCCGGCGTCGGTGGACACTCGGGTGGAAATGCGGGATAACGATTTGAGAAGCCCGAACTTTCTCGATGTGCAGAAATATCCCACGATGACGTTTACCTCGAAGAAGGTAGAAGCGGCGGGAGACGGCAAGTTGAAGATCACGGGGGATCTAACGATTCACGGAGTGACCAAAGAAGTCGTGCTGGATGTCGATGGGCCTACGCCGGCAATTAAAGATCCCTGGGGCAACACGCGAATCGGGGCGTCGGCGACCACCAAGATCAATCGTAAAGATTACGGAGTCGCAGGACTGCCGGCGGTGGTGGGTGATGAGATCTCGATCACTCTCGATGTGGAAATGACCAGGCAGGCCCCGAAATAGATCACTAACACTCTGCCACGGCTAGGGAGTAAAATAACTCTATCCTATTATGTCTGCACGCACTTTTCACCTCGATGAAGCACAAACGCTGTTACCCATACTTGAATCTCTTTTGCGCGCGGCTATCAGCGGGAAAAAGCTGATGGAAGAAGTAGAAGGTGAGATGCAAGAACTGAGCCACCGCATCTTCCTGAACGGTGGCACGCACGTGGATGTGGTTGCGGTCGCGCGTCGAAAGGCCGAGCGCTCCAGGGCGGAACAACGCGCCAAGGATGCCCTGGCTGAGATCGATTCCATCGGAGTGCAGGTGAAGGATCTGGAGATCGGTCTGCTTGATTTTCCGTGCGAGGTCGAGGGTACAACGGTGTTGCTGTGCTGGAAGATGGGAGAAAAATCCATCACGCACTGGCACGGGACCGATGAGGGATTTGCCGGACGAAAGCTGATCGATGAGCGCATTGCGCGCTCCAAAAGAACGAATTAGGCAAGAGCCGTCCGCCTTCCCAAAAACCACCACATTCCAAACAACTTCTAGCCCAGCAACATACTCCAACCTGCGGTGTTTAAGAAAACAAGCACGCCAAGAAGCCACCTTGGGGTATAGCCGTATGCGCCGCAAATTTTGTTGGAGTTGAATTCGCCCGCTTGTGGCTGCCAATTGAGGGCAAGCTCGCCGGGCTAGAGGAATCAAGATGATGCTCCCCCGCGTAGTTCGCTTATTGGTTTTCGGATTTCTTCTTTCGCTGCTTCCTGCAGCTCTTTCCTCGCCATCCGCAGCACAAGTTGGGATTGGCATATCAGTGCGCATCGGTCCACCGGCTTTGCCCGTTTACGAGCAGCCTTTTTGCCCTGGGCCGGGCTATCTATGGACACCCGGGTACTGGGCGTGGAGTGATGATGATGGCTATTACTGGGTGCCTGGAACCTGGGTGGTCGCACCAGTGGGCATGTTGTGGACGCCGGGATATTGGGGTTGGAACAATGGATTTTACATGTGGAATGCCGGCTACTGGGGACCTCACGTCGGATTCTACGGCGGCATTAACTACGGGTACGGCTATGGCGGTAATGGATTTTATGGCGGTGAATGGCGCGGCGGAGGTTTCTACTACAACACCGCTGTGATGCGGGTAAACACGACGACCATCACGAACGTGTATGTGAACCGAACAGTCATCGTCAACAACAACAGTCACGTAGCATTTAATGGCGGACAGGGCGGCGTTCAAGCACGTCCTACGCAACAGCAGCAAGCGTGGGCGCGTGAACGTCATGAAGGTCCGTTGGCGTCGCAGACCCAGCAGGAACGGGCAGCGAGTCAAAATCGCGCTCTGTTCGCATCGACGAATCACGGACGTCCAACGATCGCGGCAACGGCGAAGCCAGGGGAATTCAGCGGACGCGGCGTCGTAACTGCCAAGGCCGCGGGCGCGCCGTACCGGGCTCCAAAAATTTCGCCGAAGGAAGCGCGTGCTCCGGCATCGGCGGCGAATCGTCCAGCGGAAACACGTCCTGCTGAAAAGCCCGCCGCTACAAATCGTCCAACGACTAGCAACCGATCTGAAACGGCGAGCAAGCCAGCGACGGCGAATCGGCCTGAAACTGCGAGCAAGCCAGCGACGGCGAATCGGCCTGAAACGGCGAGCAGACCGGCAACGACGAATCGGCCTGAAACGGCGAGCAGACCGGCAACGACGAATCGGCCTGAAACGGCGAGCAGACCGGCAACGACGAATCGGCCTGAAACCGCGAGCAGACCGGCAACAACGAATCGCCCTGAAACGGCGAGCAAACCGGCGACGAATCGTCCTGAAACTGCAACCCGTGCGGAAACTTCGACGCGTCCGATGAGCGAATCGAAGCCACCGGCTGCGACCCGACCCGCTCCTCAAGCCCACGAGAGCGCTCCGAAGCCCGCACCGCAACCTAAGCCGAGTGCTCCTCGTCCTGCACCGCAGGCGCACGAAGCCGCTCCCAAACCTGCTCCGCAGCCGAAGCCAAGCGCCCCTCGGCCTGCGCCGCAGGCGCATGAAAGTGCACCGCGTCCGGCTCCCAGTGCTCCGAAGCCGCAGCCGCAAAAGCAGAATGCGCCTCCGGCGAAGGAGGAACACAAGGGCCGATAGTTGGAGAGCTAATTCAGAGCCAGCGCTGATTCAGCGCTGGCTTTTTTATTGTGCTTTTTTATCGTAAAGATCTGTGCGGAGATCTTTTTACAGGGAACTTTCGTGCAAGGATTCCGGCCATCTGACGTTCTCTATCGAGAGAAGGGATTGGCCTGAGTGGTTCCGCGGCAGCACGGAAGTTCAGTTACGTGTTCGTCGCGAAATGCATTCTGCTACAATTTTTAGAACGATCGCGATGTGAAATTTACAGGGGTAAAGGCAAGGCCAGCGCTGAAGGTGCGCCGGATCCAGTTCGCCGCCGTAAGAGTTTCGGGGCAGGGTCTAAGGGAGTGTGAGATCACTATGTCATCATCATCCACGAAGCGGACATTCCGTCTGATCAGCGCGTGCGCCGCGCTCGCGACCCTGGCGCTGGCGGCAAGCTGCACAGGATTTTTCCAGAATCCAACCGTTTCGAGCATTACGATCAATCCGCCGAACCCGACCGTGAGTCAAGGCATGACTCAGCAATTGACAGCAGCAGGAACCACCAGCGCCGGCCAATCCATCGCGTTGACCGGGGGAAGCAGCTGCAGTGGGACGACTGTGTGTTGGTCCAGTAGCGACCCCACCATAGCAACGATCAGCACTGGCGGCTTAGTGACCGGCGTTGCCGCTGGAACATCGACGATAACAGCATCATCCGGGACAGCCACTGCAACAACTACCGAGACGGTGACGCTCGGCAACGTCACGAATCTGATCGTCAGCCCCACCTCCGTCACGCTTCCGGTAAGTTCGACGGCCACGCAAGGCTTGACTGCGAATGCGACTCTCTCCGATGGAACGATAGTAGACGTCTCCGCCACCGTAACCTGGGTTTCGAATAATACCAATGTCGTTACCGTACAGAATGGCCAGGACCCGATGTTTGTGCTGTCCACGGCCACTGCCGGCAGTACGACGGTCTACGCCACTTACACCAGCGGCACGACCATTCTCACTTCGAATCTGGCCAACGTGACGACCAACTGACGATCTGGGAGTCTCTGCACGACTCCGGACGGTAGAGCTGCTTTCACTCCAAGCAAAGTACGCAAAACTCCTCGTCATTTTGCGTGCGGGTCGTCTAGCCTGCCCCGGCGCAGGCATGACAGAAGTTCCTCCCCGCCACGTCCACTCGTAAGTTGTCATTCTGTGCATCATCGCTATCATCGGAAAGAACGGTCTTCAATTCATCTGGCCCTTCATAACAATTAATTTTTATGTCTGACATTCGGTGTATTGGTATCGCTACCGGAGGCGGAGACGCTCCGGGTTTGAACGCAGTCATACGCGCTGCAACCAAGGCCGCCATTCTGAAATACAACTGGAAGGTCATCGGCATTCCGGATGGCTTCGACGGGCTGATCTGGCCGGAAAAATCCTTCGAACTGACGCTTAAGGAAGTCAGCGGCATTTTGCCGCGGGGCGGAACGATTCTGGGCACTACCAACCGCGGCGATCCATTTCATTACAAGAAGGTTTCGCACGGCAAAGAGGTGGTGCGCGACATTTCGAGCCAGATCATTGCTAATGCAGCGAAGCTCGGCATCGACGCGATTATCACGATCGGGGGCGATGGATCGCAGAAGATCGGCTACGAACTTTCCCAGAAGGGCATGAAGATTGTCGGTGTGCCCAAGACGATTGACAACGATCTGTCAGCGACTCAGGTCACTTTTGGATTTGATACCGCATTGCATACGGTCACCGATGCTATCGACAAGATTCACACTACAGCAGCTTCGCACCATCGGGTGATGGTGGTGGAAGTGATGGGCCGGGATTGCGGATGGATTGCATTGGAGGCTGGTCTTGCGGGCGGGGCGCATGTGATCCTGATTCCGGAGATTCCCTTCACCATCGAGCACGTGTGCCGGCACATTGCGGAGCGCGATAAAGTTGGCAAGGATTTCACCATCGTGGTGGTGGCTGAGGGAGTGAAGACGCCACCGGAATTGAAAGAGAACCGGCGCGCCAGTTCGATTGGAAATTTGTTAGGCAATGCCATCGCGCACGGCACCGATAAGGATGTGCGGGTCAGCGTCCTTGGCCATATCCAGCGAGGGGGAACGCCATCACCCTTCGATCGAATTTTAGCGACGCGTTTTGGTGTAGCCGCGGTCGACCTGATTGCTTCTGGAGGTTTCGGAATGATGGTGGCGCTCCACGGGGACTCAATTGTGTCAGTCGATGTGGCGCATGCGATCGGCCATCTTAAATCCGTCAATCCCAATGGGGAACTGGTGCGCACGGCAAGAGCGGTTGGCATCGGATTCGGGGATTGAGCTGACTCAAGGGAGCGTGAGTTACCTTAGTAACTTCCCTGACTGTTTCGTTTCAAGGTTTAATACAAGGGCGTTTTCAGGCGGAATTATATTCATGACCAATTTGGAAATTTGTCTCGTGGTTCAGGCTTGCCTGGCAGTGGGAGTGGCTGGGCTGTTTTGGCCGGAGAAGCTCATGCCCTTCTTCGAAGTCTTGATGTTCCCGTGGGCGGCGAGCTATCGCGGGATTCGGGCGAATAGCATTGCCGCGATCGGATTATCAGTCTTACTGTTCGTCCGCTTGCTGGCTACGGTTCGCTAGTTTGATCTTCGTTCCCGTAGCCACACCCGCGTCCAACCACGTTGTCTTGACGTCCGTCCGTTTCTATTCTTACTAATTTCCCGCGAGAAAACCAGAGTTCGGATCCCGCGAACTACAGTAACTGGAAGCTTTCCGTTACCCGGAAGAGAATGAGGAACTACTAATCTGAGATCAACCACCCAGGGACAGGCCCCTTACCTTCCATGAAAGATTTGACCGTCGTTGTAGCGCTTACCACCCGGGACAATGACTACCAGCAGGAACAATCGGCAGCCGCGACTGAGGCGGCATCGCGCTTGGGAATGAAGGTCCAGATCATCTATGCGGACAATGACGCGGTCAATCAATCGCAGCAACTAGTGAAGGTGATTCAGGATCGGGCTCATCGTCCAGCGGCGATTCTAGTAGAGCCAGTTGGGACGCCCATGCCACAGGTGGCAAAAGCGGCGGTCTCGGCAGGAATCGCATGGGGGGTATTGAATCGCGAGGCCGACTATATTTCTGAACTTCGTCACATCGTGCGGATTCCGATTTTCGCGATCAGCCCGGATCAGGAAGAAGTCGGACGCATACAGGGTCGACAACTCTCAGCTCTGGCAACCGAAGGCAATATTCTTTATATCGAAGGCCCATCAAGCAGCAGCGCGGCCGTTATGCGCACCAAAGGAATGCTTTCCACGAAGCCGAGCAAGGTGGAAGTTAAGATCCTGAAAGGGGATTGGTCGGAACACAGCGCGCAGCAAGCGGTGAACTCGTGGCTGGCGTTAAGTACTTCTAGACACTTGCACATTCAGGCCGTGGTCTGTCAGAACGATGTGATGGCGATGGGTGCCAGGAGAGTATTCTTGGGACTGAGCCAGAGCGAACGCGAGCAATGGCTGCACACGCCTTTTACGGGATGCGACGGAGTGACAAAGACTGGGCGGGAGTGGGTGCGCAACGGACAGTTAAGGGCGACCGTTGTGATTCCGCCGATGGCTGGCCTGGCGATCGAATTGGTGGCTAAGGCGCTCCACTCAGGGCTGATGCCGCCGGAAAAAACCTTGTGCGCGCCGCAGTCCCTACCGAATATCGCAGAGATCAATACTCGGGCTGCGGGAGCGTAAGGATTCTGAATCGAAGGCTTCCCCGTGACTCGTCTCTGTTCGCTCTTGACTCTGGGCTGGTGATAACCTTACGGAATGCCGTCCGGTCCTGAAGCAGGCCTCCATTCCTCGTCTCCCGCTCAATCGCCTGCTCGATCCTCCTCAACCCGATCTTCTCCAGGTCGATCATGGGCCACAGTGGGGGTTGCCCTCTTCGCGGGACTTTTTCTCGGAGTGTTAGCGGTTAGCGTGATTGCAGGGGCGATGTTGTCGCGAAATTCTGGCCGAGCCCTGTTCAGTCACATGTGGTCGGCCGTGACCGGACGATCGCTCAGTATAGACGTCAGCCAGCCTACGGTGGTCGATCGTATACAGCGGCTGCAGCGCCTCGAAACCGTGGTTTACACCATGGACAAACTGGTCACTGGAGCAAAAGAAAACCCTGTGTTCCCAGACTTTCTGGCGGGCGATCGTTTGTTAATGCTGGTGCATGGCGAGGTGGTTGCAGGGATTGATTTTTCGACTTTGAAGCCGGGTGATGTGCGAGTAGATGGCAAGCAGGTTCATCTGCACCTTCCCGAAGCGCAAGTGTTCCGCACTCGCATTGACAGCGAAAAAACTCGGGTCTATTCCCGGCAGACCGGGTTGCTGGTGCCGACGGATCCGAACCTTGAAACCCAGGTGCGCCAAGCCGGGGAACGTCAGTTGCAGGAGGCCGCACTGGCGGACGGTATTTTGAAAACCGCGCAGCAGAATGGCGTGTCAACGATCAGCGGTTTGTTGCAGGGTTTGGGATTCGAGAAGATCGATATCGATTAGCGACCGCTTTTGAGACGTCTAAAGAGCCCTAAGAAAGTGCCATTATTTGAGGGGGGATCCAGGCCAGTTCGCAACAAGGGCGGCGCATTTGGGTTTAAAATAGGTCAACCGTTCCCGCCGGGTCGCAAGGTCACTCGACGGCGGCTGAAACATAGGTTCTTACAGGACGAACCTATCGAAGCCACTTGAGAGGAATGATGAGACCCCCAGTGTTCACCTTCGCAGTTTGTAATTCTACGTCTTCCAGTTTGCTTCAGGATTCTCACCTCGAACACTCCCGCGATAAGAAGCCTGCAGGATTTCGCAGAGCGGTCCAGTTCCTGATTGCAGTGGCGACTGGGCTGGTGCTGATGCCTTCGATGTTCGCCCAGCAGGCGACATACGGGCAGTACGCGTATGACCAAGGCCAGCCATCCTACCCGCAGCAAACGTACCCGCAACAGGCCTATTTGGCACCGGACCCGAGCCAGCAGCAGGGTTATGGACAACCGCAGCCGCTGACCGCTGCGAATCTGGAACAACTGGTGGCGCCGATCGCGCTCTATCCGGATACGCTTGTGGCGCAGATTCTGACGGCATCCACTTATCCGCAGCAGGTGGCGGAGGCCGACAGTTGGCGGCGGGCGCAAGGCTACGCGCCTTCCGAGCAGATCGCGTCGGGCGCAAACGCGCAGCCCTGGGACCCAAGTGTGAAGGCGCTGACGGCTTTCCCCCAAGTTTTAGCGCAAATGGATCAGAATCTGCATTGGACTACCGAACTGGGCGAGGCATATTACAACCAACCGCAGGATGTGTTGCAGGCGGTGCAGGTGATGAGGGAGCGTGCGCAGTCGGCGGGGAATCTACGCAGCACTCCGCAAGAAACGGTGAACTACGACCAGGGCAACATTGTCGTGGGGCCAGTGAATCCGCAAGTTGTGTATGTTCCGATCTACAACCCATGGGGCGTCTACGGGCAGCCAGTTTCGCCCTATCCCGGATTTTCATTACTGGACGCGGTAGGGTCCGTGATTGGTGCGGCTTTCGGGCCCGCCGGGGTGAGATTCGGTTTGGGGATCGCGATGACGGCCTTCAGCCACACTCCCTTCGGACTTCTGGCTTGGGGATTGAACTGGTTGACTCAATCCGTGCTCTTCAATGGTTTGAATTATTTTTCGCATAGCACCACCGTGGCGGATTGGGGACTGCCCCACGGCGGCCCACGAGCATTCTCTCGCGGCGGAAGCGTGGCATGGTCGAATCGATCAGGGCGGAGCGGTTACGGTCGGCCCAGCGGAGGATTTACCGGAGCGCGGTCGGAGGGAATTGGCCGAACAATAGACCGAGATGCATACTCGAGGAATCGCTCGTCTGCGTTCGCGGAAGGGTATGGACGCGGTAATCAGAATGCCCGAGGAACCTACGGACGCACCTCGCACGAGGCCTATAACAATTTTCGGCCAGCGGTTGGCTTATCGCAGACGTATGGTTCGCAAGCGTATGGCTCACAATCATATCGTGGGCAATACGGTTCGCAGCCGTATGGCCGCTCAAGCTACGGGTCTGCTTTCAATAGCCGCAGCGCGGGGAATTACGGGAACAGGGCAGGAGTGAGTTCCGGCAATTCCACGGGCGGGTATCGGGCTTCGGGTGCAAGTTTTCAGCGCAGCGGTTTCGGTAAGCAATCCTCGAATGGTTTTATGGGCAACGGATTCGGTAAGTCTTCGGGGAAACAATCCCACTCCGGAGGCCTTCACTTCGGGGGCGGACATTCTTCCAAGAGTTTCGGAGGAGGGAAGAGCTTTCGCGGGGGACACTCCAGTGGCGGCGGCCACTTCGGAGGACACTCAGGTGGCCATTCTGGCGGAAAACATCACCACTGACAGGCGGGGCCTGAAGGAATTTGAGAAAACGATCAGCCGAAGAGCTTGTTTTAGCCTGCGCGCTGCTAGTGGTATTTCTGCCAGTTTCCTCTGATGAGGTGTAGCTGATTTAATTCGCGAGTGCGACGAGATTGTCGCGGAGGTGTCCTCGTGAATCTCAGTAAACGCTGTTTCGCAGAATTCCTGGGAACTTTCTGGCTGGTGTTCGGCGGTTGCGGAAGCGCGGTGCTAGCGGCGGCATTTCCGAACCTCGGCATCGGCTTCGCGGGTGTCGCCTTGGCCTTCGGGCTCACCCTGCTCACCATGGCCTTTACGATCGGCCCAATTTCAGGTTGCCATATTAATCCCGCGGTGACGGTGGGATTGGTGGTTGGGAAACGTTTTCCAGTTTCCGATCTGCTGCCTTACGTGATTGCGCAGGTCTTGGGAGGAGTCGCGGGTTCCGGAGCGTTATACGTGATTGCCAGCGGCAAAGAGGGGTTCAGTCTGGCTGGCGGATTTGCTTCCAATGGATATGGGGCGCACTCGCCAGATGGATACTCGTTGCTGGCATGCTTCGTGGCAGAGGTTGTGCTCACACTCTTTTTCCTGCTGGTGATTTTCGGTTCTACCGACGACCGGGCCCCGAAGGGGTTCGCTCCCATCGCTATAGGACTAAGCCTCACGCTGATCCACCTCATTTCGATTCCGGTTACGAACACCTCGGTGAATCCGGCACGAAGCACAGCGCCGGCGATTTTTGTTGGGGGATGGGCGCTCGCACAGCTGTGGCTGTTCTGGGTGGCTCCCATCATTGGCGGAGCGCTGGGCGGATTTATTTATTCGCAAGTATTTGCCGAGGGCCCGCAGAAGACAGTGCGCGTAGCGGAGAGAGCAGCGCGCTGACAAAGGTCAGCGTTCTAGAGCGTGAGTGCCCGATTCTACTGATGTCCAAGTTCCGCTTTGGGGGCGGTGTCGCGTGCGGGGCGCAGGCGCGACGGCAGCTCTTTTAGCACATATCCGGCAACGGCCGACATAATGGATCCCGCAATGGTGAGAAAGAATGAACTTGCATAGCGTGTGAGCCAGCCAAGAGTGTTGGCGGTTTCTACGGGAGCGCTGCTTCCGCCTTGCCAGGACATCGCCATGGAGCTGTGATGGGCGGAAACCAGCAACACACTCTCAATGGCTTTAGGAAAATCTCCGTTGATGATGTCCTCCTGCGCGGCGCCGTCATCTGGTTGAATTCTTACGCGTAGGGTGTGACGGCCAGCGCGCACAGGAATAACCTGCGACAAGCTACCTTGAGCGGTGTCAGTGGGAATTAATCCGAATCTTTTTTTGACGACACCGGTTAGTTTTCCAGAGAAGGCCAGATCGTCATCAACCCATAGCGAGACCTGGGCGTCTCGAAAGTTATGTTGGAGTTTCAAATGCAAGTTCGCATCTTTCGCAGTCAGCGCCGTGTGCACTGCCATCAGGACGGCTGCAGCGAGGAATAGAGCAAGCACAACTCGTGCCTTGATAGGTACTCGCGCAACCCAGCGGCACGCCTGTTGGTAGAGCAATCTCGCATGAGCGCGGATCTGCGTTGGATTCTCAGGACTCATGGGATACGCTATTCTTGCGCAAAACGAATACCCCTCTCCAGTTACCAAAGGTTGGTTCGAATCGTTTCAGCCCTTGGGGGGAAGAACGATTGGCGGTTCTCATCTGTGACCTGGCTCACAGTCAACTTTGACCCGTCATGACAGCATGGCTCTTGATGGCCAGCACAGCAGCAAGCGTCAGCAATCCGTCAGTTTCGCAGCGCGAGGAAATGCATGCGGCGCACTTTGCGATGCGTTTGTCGCTGACGATCGGCGTGATGATGCTGGTCGGTAAGACTGCGGCGTATTTGATGACGGGCTCTGCCGCCATCCTCTCGGACTTCGCCGAGTCTGTGGTACATGTGGTCGCCGTCGCTTTTGCCACATTCAGCCTGCGGCTCAGTACCAAGCCCGCTGCTCCGACCTTCCTTTATGGATATGAACGAATCGCTTTTTTCTCAGCGGGCTTTGAAGGCGCCATGATCGTACTCGCCGCGGTCTGGATCGTGGTGGCGACGATCCAGAAATGGATGGCGGGATTGAAGTTGGAACATCTGGGGTCAGGTACCTTGCTGCTTCTCGCGGCCGGCTTCCTGAACGCAGGATTGGGATGGTATCTGCTGCGTGTCGGAAAACGAAGTCATTCGCTGATTCTGGAAGCGGATGGAAAACACGTGCTGACCGATAGCCTGACGAGCTTTGGAGTGGTGGCGGGACTCGTCCTGGTGATGCTCACAGGGTGGAAGCTGTTTGATCCACTGATCGCGCTTGCAGTTGCCGCCAACATTCTATGGTCGGGTGGGCGACTTGCGTGGCGCTCCGCGGTCGGCTTGCTCGATTATTCCGACCCGCAGACCGGTAAGCAGATTCGCGAGAAGCTGGACACGATTTGTGACGACCTCGGAGTGCAGTACCATGGTGTACGCTTTCGAACCACCGGTTACCGGCAGATCATCGAAGTTCATCTGCTGTTTCCGCACGGCGCGGCGGTTGGAGAAGCGCATCGTCTAGCCACCGCCCTTGAAGAGAGACTCCCTCTGGAATTGGGGAAGCCGGCAGAGGTGATTACCCATCTGGAATCGCTGGAAGATCACGAAGAAGTTCATTCCCAGGAACATTACACCGGGCGACCGAACTAGTGGCAGGTTGGTCAAGGATTTGGAGTGCGGCACGAAGCCAAGTCTCTTACCCTTCCCGCTCTAATCTTTCAACATGGCGTCAATCAGCGCATAGAGCTGGCTGCGGTCGACCACTTCGACGAAGGGCTTGCCGGAGCGCTTGTTGCTCACGACGTATAGCGTGGGCGTGTGCTGAAGGTTGATGGCTTTACCCAGTTCCTTGTCGGCATTGACCAGGGCTGCGAGCTTTCCATCGGGATCCACGACGAACGGCAAATCGATTTTGTGATCCGTGGCAAATTTCTCGGCGAATCCGCGAAGGTTTTGGGGAGTTACTTCCAACTGGTTGGAGAAGATGTAATCACGGAATTCATTTCCCAGCGCCTTGGAGTGCGTGTCGAAATAGCGCGCAATGATGGCGGCCTGATAGGACCAGCTATGGAAGGGCAGCGGGAAGTCGTGGCGAACGACAGGAATTTTATACGTTCGCGCCGCTTCTTCCACCAGCGGCGCGGCGCGGCGGCAATCGGGACACTGCAAATCCTCAAAGACCACGATGGCTACCTGGGCGCCTTTGGGTGGGCGGAGCGCAGGATTCACGGCCGCCTGTTGCGTAAATGCGACGCTGGAAAGGGCGAAGACCGCCAGCAGCAGCCAAGAGACGATCAGAAATCTGAAGATGTTTTTCATAACCCTTTTAGTCAACTGAAGTTCGGGGGGTGCACCCGCTCGCTTGAAAGACACTGATCAAGCAGCTCCTTATATGGTAACTGAAGATATGGTAACTCAAGCCGTTACCTCGGGATAACTCGATCGGGAGGGGTGCACTTCGGGTCAACGCTGAGAGCTAACGGACGAGGCACAACGCGCTATAGTGAAAAGTGCGGCTCTATCAACATCATTCTCGTGATGGAAAATTCAGTTGTCCATAAATCTGTCGTGAAAATCGTGAAGTCCTCTCATTTGTTGGATATAGGTCAGCTGTCGGCTAGATTCGCGCTGGCTTGTGTTTTCCTTATCAGCCTCCCCGCCTGCAATCGGGGTCGTCACCGCGTTTTGGAAGTGAATTATGTGTCAGCGGTGCAGGCGACCCTGCGCGATCAGATTTCCACAATGTACAACCGCGTTGGCACGGTGAAAAACGGAGAGCGGGTGGAAGTGTTAGAGCGGGAGAAACGCTTTTCCAGGGTGCGCACAACCAGCGGTGTAGAAGGTTGGATCGAGCAGCGTTACCTGGTGGATGAGAAGACTTACGATGGGCTGCAAAAACTAACCAAAGATAATTTAACCGACCCGGTGCAGGCCCCGGGCGTTCTCCGCAACGACACGAACCTTCACCTCACGCCCGGACGCGACAGCGAACATCTTTATCAATTACTGGCGGGCGCAAAAGTCTCCGTACTGAAACGTGCCACGTCGCAAAAACAGGGTGGGTCCACGGTGTCGCCTAAAGCCAGTGGAAAAACTTCTGGCCCAGTTCTGGAAGACTGGTGGCTGGTGCGGGATGCGGAGAATCGGGTGGGCTGGGTACTTTCGCGGATGGTCGACATTGATGTGCCGCTCGACATCGCGCAATACGCAGAAGGGCAGCGCTTTGTCGCGTTCTTCGCTCTGAACCAACTGCAGGATCCGGGCAAAGAAGGCGCGGACAAGAGTGTTTCGCAGTACCTATGCGCGATCACCGAACCCCGTGACGGTCTTCCTTACGACTATGACCAGGTTCGCGTATTCACTTGGAATCTGAGAAAGCATCGCTACGAAACGGCATACAGAGAACACGGGCTGAACGGTGTGTTGCCGGTGACAGTAACGAGCGAGAATTTCGACAAAGAAGGGACTTTGCCAGTATTCATCCTGCGCGTCAAGGACGATGGCGGCAACATCCTCGAACGCAAATATAAGTTGAACACGCCAATCGTGCGCCGCGTACTGGCACCGGGCGAGCAGAAAGAATCGCCACGAGCGGCCGCAACGGCGACGAAGAAACGCAAGCGGCGCTAGCGCCTACTTCCCTAGAAAATTCAGCAGTAAAAGTCTGCGATGCTGGTCACGACCCGTTGTTGTTCTTCGTCGGTAAGCTCGGGGAACATGGGGAGTGCCAGCACTTCTTTGGCGGCGCGTTCGGCTTCGGGGAAATCGCCT
This sequence comes from uncultured Acidobacteriaceae bacterium, assembly GCA_963846215.1. GTDB lineage: Bacteria > Acidobacteriota > Terriglobia > Terriglobales > Acidobacteriaceae > Sulfotelmatobacter. The sequence goes on from CAWJVC010000009.1 coordinate 339,662, forward strand.
TCCAGGTGCCCGAGATAGACGAAACAAGGCTGCAGATGAAGAGGGATGGGGTAATAGATTTCGGTGCCGATGTTGCGCGCAGTAAGGAACTCCCGCAGTTCGTCGCGACGGTAGGCGCGGACCACGTACTGGTGAAAAACATGGTGGGCTCGCTTCGCCGAGTGAGGCAATTGAATTGGCCCGCTGTTCTCAGGTTGCGCGCCGGTTGAAATTAAACCGGCGGCCGTGAAGAGCTGATCATAACGCGCCGCGCGCATGCGGCGAGCGTCATTCCATTCGGTGATATATTTCAGCTTCACCCGCAGAATGGCCGCCTGAAGAGCATCGAGGCGGCAATTCCATCCGAATTCTTCATGAAGGTAGCGGCGCGGGCTGCCGTGATTGCGCAGCTCGCGCAAGTGCTTAGCCATCTCAGGATTGCTCGTCGTGACCAGCCCGGCATCGCCGTAGGCGCTGAGATTTTTGGTGGGATAAAAACTGAATGCGGAGGCCACGCCCAACGATCCCGCGCTGCGAGCCTTATTTGGTTGATTTCCCCATTGCGCGCCAATCGCCTGAGCGGCATCTTCAAGAAGGCTTACACGAAACTCGTCGGCCAGCTTCTGGAATTCGTCCATGTCGGCGCACTGACCGTAGAGATGAACGGGGAGAAGCGCGCGGAGTTTGTCATGCGGGCTGCTGCGCAGGAATGATCGGACCTGTGCGGGATCGAGATTGAACGTCTGCGGATCGATGTCAGCGAATACCGGACGCGCACCCGCCCTGACGATTGCACTGGCGGAGGCGAAAAAGCTGAAGGGGGTAGTGACTACTTGATCTCCGGGGCGCACTCCCGAAGCAACAAGAGCCAGCCAGAGTGCGTCCGTGCCAGATGCACAGCCGACGGCAGCCGCGGCGCCGCAGAAACCAGCCATTTCATGCTCAAACTCTTCGACTTCGGCCCCCAGGATGTAATGCTGCGAGGCGCATACATTCACAACGGCGGCTAAAACTTCCTCCCGAACCTGATGGTACTGGCGCTCGAGATCGAGCATTGGAATGGATCGAGCCGCGCTTGATTCCTGCTGATCCGCAGACGTCGCTTTCGGGGGGCGGGGTCTCGTGGAAGAAGGAGTCATGGAAAGGCCGATTGTAGCAGGCTGGCTTGCGAGTCCGGCGTTTCGGGACGGAAGTTGAGCCAACGAGCGCTGGCGCGGATCGATTCAAAATTGGATCAAAAGGTTGCCAATATACCAAAAATAGTAGAACTGGGGTTTGAGAATTCATTTTTTGGGGGGAAACATCTCCGCAGTGACATAACAAATCATTGAAAACAAACAGTGTTTGAGGAGTTTTGTTTTGGCGCATCACTTGCACGAAGGTACCTGCTCGGGGCGCAGTATGCATTCCTAATTTGTCTGTCAAAGATGCGCCACGACGGAGCCCGCGGGTGGGCAGGGAATTTTTCCCAGATTCTCTCAATGCTTATTCAGTTCAGGAGAAACATCATGAAGCAAATGGCATCGAGCTTTAGGCTCGCAGGATTTATTTTTGCGTTGTTTGGTCTGCTCACAATCAGCGCCGGGTTGGCTTACGGCCAAACTATCGACGGCAACGTCGTTGGCACGATTGTGGATTCGCAGGGCGCAGCGGTGACCGGCGCGGATGTGACCGCAACCAATGTCGCCACCAATACCGTGGCCACGACCAAGACTAACAATCTTGGCGAATACCGGTTTGACCATTTGCTGATCGGTACTTACCGAATCACAGCGAAGATGACCGGATTCAAGACCACCACCGAGCAAGTGGAAGTGCAATTGAATCTGACGGGCACGCGCAACATGACGCTGTCCCCGGGCGCGGCGACCGAGACCATCGAAGTCTCCGGGACGCCCCCGACGATCGATACGACCACGTCGCAATTGCAGAACACATACGAAGCTAAGCTGCTCGGCGATCTGCCGACGGTTTCTGTGGGGAGCGGCGTCGTCAACTTGTCCCTGCTGGATGCCGGCGTGGCGAGCAGCGGCGGCGTAGGAGTAGGTTCCGGCCCTTCGATTTCAGGACAGCGGCCGCGCAACAATAACTTCACGGTCGAGGGCGTGGACAACAACAGCAAGAGCGTCACTGGTCCACTGCTCCAACTTCCGAATGATTCCGTCGATCAGTTCACAGTGCTGCAAAATCAGTTCTCGCCTGAGTTCGGCCACTCTTCCGGCGGCCAGTTCAACCAAACGATCAAGGGCGGTACGAATAGTTTTCACGGCCGTGCCTACGAGTATTTCCAGAACCGGAATCTGAACGCTCAGGATTCGGTGACTGCTCTGTCGCAGGTGAGCCAGGGGCTTCAGCCCTTTAACACGCGCTACGACAACAACCGCTTCGGCGGCCAAATCGGCGGCCCGATCGTCAAGAACAAGTTGTTCTTCTTTACCAACTGGGAATATAACCCGGTGGGCCAAGTGACTTCTTCCACTGGATGCGGTCCGACAGCTGCCGGTTATGCGGTCATCGCCGCCACGCCGGGGACGAGCGCCACGAATCTGGCGCAATTCCAGACGGCTGCAGGAACTGCCCTGAAACAGGCCCCGCTTCCGACTGGAGATGTTAACTGCCCCGCTTGGGCATTCGGCTATGGCGACGGCGCTGGCGGACCAGGCTCAGTGGCTATTGGTGACATCGGCTACGGTGGGGCGAATTACCAGAACTACTTGACCACGGTTAACTCGATTGACTGGGACATTTCGCAGAAGGATCAGGTACGCGGCCGCTTTGCGTACTCCAAGATCAATGCCATCGATTACAATGCCCAGATCCCGTCGTTCTGGACCATCACTCCAACTCGTAACGAGTTGTTAACCCTGAGCGAATATCATACTTTTACGCCGAACGTGAACAACGAAGTACGTATCGGGTTCAATCGCTACTCCAATCAACTTCCGGCCGGCAACTTTGCATTTCCGGGTCTTGACTCCTACCCCAATTTGGCCATCGGTATTGGTGAGAGCAACGGTGTTCAACTTGGCCCGGACGGAAACGCACCTCAGTTCGGGTACCAAAATTTCTACCAGATCGTGGATAACATCAGCTGGGTGAAGGGTCGGCACAACCTGAAGTTCGGTGGCGAGTATCGCGAATATATCGCTCCGCAGGGATTCACGCAGCGCCAGCGCGGCGATTACGAATATCTGTTCTTCCAGACCTACTTTAGCGATCAGGTTCCCGATTACTTCGGCGAGCGTTCCGTCGGGAGCCCAAACCTACTACGGGAATCAGAACATGTTTTACGGGTTTGCGAACGACGATTGGCATGTCGCGAAGAACTTCACTCTTAACCTCGGCTTGCGCTATGAGTTCACGCAGGTGCCGCTTTCAGAAAAGGTATGGCAGGCGGAGAATGCGATTTCCAATGTCCCAGGCGTCCTGACTTTCGGCGCGCCGACTGCACAAAAGACCAACTTCGCTCCGCGCCTCGGTTTTGCCTGGTCACCGGGAAACAGCGGAACCACCTCCATCCGCGGCGGTTTCTCCATGGCGTATGACGTGCTTTACGACAATCTGGGATTGCTGTCAGCGCCTCCGCAAGTGCAGCAGACTTGCGATTCACAACCCGGAGCGTTGACGAGTGGTGCGCCAGGCTGCTTCTGGAATGACCCGAACGTCAACGGCATTGGCTTCCTGGCTGGTGGCGGACTTCCGCACGCAACCGTCATCCCACCGATCACCGATCCGGTCGGTGCACGCCAGTCGACCTCGGGGTACATTCCGAACCAGCAGTTGCCTTACTCCGAAACGTACACGTTGGGCATTCAACACATTTTCGCCAATAAGTACACTGTGGAAGCACGTTATGTCGGGACACGCGGTATTCACCTACCAGTTCAGGATCGTTTGAACCGGCAGCCAAAGACTACGCCTACCGATAATCTGCCTTACTTCTTTACCAACCCTGGGCAGGGAACGCTTGATGCACTGACGAATAACTACGCTGCCATCGATGGCAATTCCAATTACGTTCCGGCTTATGCAAATGCGGGCTTCAACGGTAACAGCGTTGTAGCCTTCATGCCCTACGGAGCTTCCAAGTACAACGGCTTGCAGACTTCGATCAAGCGCAGTTTCACCAACGGACTGCAATTCCAGGCCGCATGGACTTGGAGCCACCTGATGGACAACTCAACCGCGGACGTTTTTTCAACGTACATCACCCCGCGCCGCGCGCAGGACTGGACTTGCTTCCAGTGTGATTGGAGCGATTCTGCTCTGGATCGTCGTCATCGTGTTACAGTGCAGGCGCTCTATGATGTGCCTTTCTTCAAGAACGCGAGCTGGTTCAAGAAGAACATCATCGGCAACTGGGAAGGTGGACCGATTTATACCTTCCAGTCGCCCGAGTATGCGACGGTACAGAGTGGTGTTGACGCGAACGGGAACGGCGATTCCGCCGGTGACCGCACGTTCATTAATCCTAATGGCGTGAAAGGCACAGGCACCGGATATATTCCGCTGTGCACCAGCGCGCTACCTTCAACGGCAACCTGCGGAACCATCGATCCGGGCTTCTCTGACGATAGTTCACCCTACTTGGTTGCCTACCAGGCTGCCACTCCAAATGCTTATTACAATCAAGCCGGCAAGTACTCATACCCGAATGCCCGGCGCAACACTCTGGCCATGCCGCACATGAACAACTTCGATCTGACGGTGTTGAAGCGCATTAACGTTACGGAACGCCAGTCAGTCGAGTTCCAGGCGCAGGCATTAAACGTGTTCAACCACGCTCAATATCTGCCGGGCTACATCAGCGATGTTCAACCCCAGGGCTTTACGGGTAGCAACGTCCTGTCGATGCTCGAAGCCGCAGACGACTAGCTTCAACAAGCCGCAATCCGTGTTCACGAATCACCCGCGCGGCATGGTGCTGGTCTTCAAATACAACTTCTGACCGGGTAACGTTCCGGGCAGTAAAAAGGGGAGCCTTCAAGGGCTCCCCTTAATTTTTTGTGCGCGCAAAATTTCCTGCCTGACTTTTCTAACCTCTCCGAATTCCCATAGCTGACGTCCAAGAAGCTGTTTTTATCTTTTAGACACTCAACAAATGTTTCGCGTGTCATGTGTTTGAAAACGCTGACAAATTCATTTCTCTCCGTTTTGGAACGGAAGATGCTTCCTCTTGAGCAGACCCATCGCTCTTGGCAACCGGATCGGCTGGGAAGTTTGGGGAATTACAAATCGTAAAAGAGCTGCGGTCTTCATCGGGACTTGCCGGCTCGAGGAGACCGTTCCATGGAATCTGCCTTTCGTTTCTTTCTGCATCGAAATCTTTTTCTCTCGCTCTTGCGAAAACGGGGCATGCAACAATTCAAACGCCTCTTGGGACTTGGCTTCATTGTTATGCTTTTCGCGGTGGCTGCGTTTGCGCAGACGGGATCGATCGCCGGCACGGTTTCGGATGCAACGGGAGCCGTTGTGCAAGGCGCCGATGTCAGCGTGAGGAATACCGCGACGAATGAAACGCATCAGACTACAAGCGGCGCGTCGGGCGCTTATTCCATCAGCAATCTTCCCATCGGACCTTACGAGATCACCGCGAAAAAAGAGGGATTCAAACTCTTTCGCCAGGCTAACGTTGAGTTGACGGTGGCGCAGGCGCTTACGGTGGACGCGAAACTGACTGCTGGCGCCCAGAGTGAGGAAGTAACCGTTCGCGGGGACCAAGTGCAGGAAGTTGATCTTGAAACTGCGCAGATCAGCAATCTGGTAGATCAGAGGCAGATGGCGAGCCTGCCGCTGATTACGCGCAACCCTTACCAACTCGTATTGCTTTCACCGGGCACATCGCAGACCGATAGTTCGAACGGAGGCTTCTCCGTGAACGGCGCGCGCGACCGGAACAACAACTTTATGCTGGATGGAGTGGACAACAACGACACGTCGGTGCCCGGGGGCCAGGGCGGCGTGCTGAGCGCGAATCCCGAGTCGACGGAAGAATTCCGAGTGATCACGGATAACTTCAACGCCGAATACGGTCGCAACACGGGAGCCATCATCGACGTTGTCACCAAGAGCGGCACCAATTCGCTGCACGGAAACGTCTACTACTTCGGCCGCTGGAATGGTTTTGGAGGAGCACGGGACTGGTTCAATCCGGCTGAAGGACCGAATGCCGGGCCAATGAACCCTTACATCCGTCATCAATTCGGATTTTCCGTGGGTGGTCCGATCATCAAGAATAAAACATTCTTTTTTTTCAACGACGAGATGGACCGCTTCATCACGACTTTGACAGATCAGGCGTCGGTGCCCACCGCAGCCTACCTGAGTGGCAAGTTCAACTATACCTATACCAATACGGCAGGCGTATCGCAGACCGTGCCGATTGACCTGACGCAAGGCGGCGCGAACAATGGCGCGGGCCTGCCGTTTGATCCGACGATGCAGAAAGTGTTTTCGTACTATCCCATAGCGTCCGCGTCGCAATCGTCCAACGGCATCTCGGGAAATATTTTCTTTCCTACCACGTCAAGGCAGAGTACCTACAATCCGGTCATCAAGCTCGACCATCACTTTTCCGATCGCGAGACTTTGAGTTTGCGTTATGGCTATAACCATTTTTACGATCCCAATCCGAGCTTCTCGGACATTCTCCCCGGATTCGGAGCGTTTGCGGAAAAAGGCATCAGCCAGGGTGTCGCCGCGCAGCTGACGTCAACCTTGAGCAATAGCGTGGTTAACAATTTTCAATTTGGCTGGAACCACATTTACGCCGCTTTCTATCTGGGAAAGTCGACCACGAATATTTTGGATGCGCCCGGTGGCGTGGATAGTTTTGGAAACGGCTGGGATTATGCGCTGGATCCATTTACCAGCTTCGCCAGCACGCTCGGCGGATCAGATGGACAGGCCCGCAAGACTGGCACGATCAGCTACAGCGATAGCCTCACCTGGGTCCGCGGAAGTCACACCTTCAAGTTCGGTTTCGATTTCCGGGACGTGGGCGAGAGCGGATACGATAATTTCAGCTCGCGGCGCCAAGTCACGCTGGATCCGGAAACCGCCTTCCAGTTTCGACCCCGGCATTCTGCTGGGAGAGCCGACGAACAATGCTGATAGCAGTAACCGAGTGCTGGTAGATGCAGCGAACGCTTACTGGGGATTTGCCATTGAAGACGCGCAATCGCAATTCTTCAATAAGACTGCCGTGAGGCAACCCTCGGATAACAAATTTTTCAAGCAGCACGAGTTGGACTGGTACGGTCAGGATACGTGGAAGATTCGCTCCAACTTCACGCTGAACCTCGGGCTCCGCTATCAACTCAACGGCGTACCCTATGAGACCAGCGGAAACCTCTCGAACCTGCTGCAGGATCCGGGATCATTTGCCACCGGCGCTCCGGTGACGTTTAGCATCGTCGGGCCTGGGTCCGGCCACCAGCTCTATCAGCCGGATTACAAAGATATCGAGCCCCGTTTTGGATTTACATGGGATCCCTGGAAAGACGGCAAGACCGCTGTGCGCGCGGGCTTCGGAATCTTCCACGATCGAACATTCGGAAACGCTTTTGGAAACGTTCGGGCCGATCCGCCATTCCAGGCGTCCTACACGAATTTCCCGTTCGAGACTTTAAACAACGCCCTCGGAACGGGTCAGTTCCCGGCGCAGGTGCCTACCCAAATACCATCGGCTTCGATTCCGGATGGCTCGGCGGTAAGCGGAATCGTTATTTTCAATACTCATTTTCCCAACGCTGCAAGCAACAACTGGAATTTGGATATCCAGCGGCAGCTGGCCGGGAACAATGTGATTGACATTGCTTACGTCGGAGCGATGGGCGTACATGTCTACGGGCAGCGGGACGGTAATCCGCCAGACCCAGCCCTGGTGCAGCAATTGCTGGCGTTCTGCGTGCCCAACAACCCGCTCAATACGGGATTCAATACTCCAAGCGGGCAATGCGATCAAACAACCGTGAGCGGCACGAGCCTTTACATAGGCGGAACGCCCAGCCAGGGTTTCGACAATCTGCCGTTCAATGCGGTCAATAACAACGCATTGCTTCAGCCCGACTACCAGATCGCCGAATTCAATTCCATCTATCACGGTTTGCAGACGAAGTTTACGCATCGAATGAGTCACGGGCTGCAGATACAGGCCGCCTATACCTGGTCGCATGCGCTGGATAACTCGGTCGATCCTCTGACCCCGGCCGTCGGGGCGCGTACATTTCCGCGCAACTCTAGGGAATCTGGCGCAAGGTTGGGGTAACTCAGACAACGACACGCGACATGTTGGAGTGATCAACTACGTTTGGGAACTGCCCTTTGGCCGCGGCCAGAAATATGTAACTCAAGGATTCGCCGCCCGAATCATGGAGGGATTCGAACTTAGCGGAATCTTTACCGCCCAAACAGGGCATCCCTTCAATATTCGTGGAACCGAAGACACCCAGCGGACCGGCATTGCCGCGTGGGGATATCAGGTTGGAAATCCGTTTGGACCGCCCGCAGGTTCCGGATGCTCTCCAACGCTTTCAGGGCCTGGTTCTGGTTTTGCCTACATCAGCAACCTTTGCGCTTTCACAAATCCACCCTGGGGATTGCCATCGAATAACCAGCGCAACCAATGGTATGGACCGGGCTTCTGGGACTGGGACGTTACCCTGGCCAAGACGATGACGATTACAGAGCGGGTGAAGGCTGAACTTCGTTTTGAAGGCTACAACATCCTCAATCACCCGCACTTCCTGAATCCGGGAACCGACTCGGCAGATCTCGGCAACCTGATCGGGCAATCGCAGTTTGGAGTGATCACCAGCACCTACACGCAGCCGGACGGAACAACTTCAGCCCGACAGATTCAGGTCGCGTTGAAGATTCTTTTCTAGCTGCGGATAAGGGCGATCAGTTTTCGACGGCTTGCGAAAGGATCGCAAGCCGTCGATTTTCTTTCGCGAAGGTTGACTATTTCCCGAAGATGGGATAGTGGCTGGCTGCGCCCATGAAGAACAACATTACGATGGATAAGAATGCGTTGGCGCGGGATACCAGGAAGGCTTGCCGAGCCATGGCTTTGGCCTTATCGGGCATCGGCGTGCCATTGACCGCGTTGTCTCGGGTCCATTGAATGAGACGCTTCTGTATCCGCCAGATGACTCCCCACACGTTGAGCAGCATCACCCAGCCGATGCCGCCGCCGATGCCAATCGAGAGCAGGCGGCTGCTCTCCCATCCGTGGCTGTTCAATGTCAGAAAGAGCCATGCCGCGGCAATGACTATCACGGCATATACGATGCCGATGAAAGCGCCGTTGTCGAAAATGCCTTTGCCGGGAATCAGGCAGGCGTAATGCAGCCCCCAGACGATCGTCCAGATCAGAAAGAAAGTGCCCATCACTGCACCGTGCGAGGGATTTAATCCTGCAATTTGCGCGTTGTGGACGTCGGAACTGACGATGATTTCCCAATAGCTGATGCCGACCAGCACAGTCAGAGCTGCCGACATGCGGAACCACATCAGGGCCCGCGACATCAGCTGTGGCATCACTTTGCCCTTGGTGGTCGCGTCCAGTTCTTTCATAAAAGGCACGTTCACCAGGTTGAAGAAGTAGAGCAAACCGATCCATGTGATGCCGGCAAGGAAGTGGACCCAGCGTAAGAGCATCTCAATGTTGGTTTTGATGTCGGAAGGAAAGTTGATCTGAGGTCCGAAGAGAGATGTGAGAGCGGCGCTTGCCATAACAGATGTTGCCTCCTGGGAACTGCGCGGGCAAAATGTCCCACGCGGGCGATTGTACACAAGGAGAAATCTTTCCAGATTGAGACAAAGGGGTCGGAAGAGAAGTTCTAGGTTGAAAAGCGTTGGGCAGAGGACGTATTGTGCTAGCAGTTGCCTGCTGGGCGGCGCGGCTTCGGGAAACCGAGGCGGCGAGAATGCAGGTTTGTCCCCCCGTGTTCCTAGTGCGGATGGCCGCGAGGAAAACGCTGTTGTTTTGAGCTGGTCCTGAGGCGCAGGTCGAAGGGCAAGTTGATAGGTCGCAGTTCAAAAGAACGTAAGGAGATCGGCTATGGAAAATAGTAAGCCGGCGCAGAACATCCAGGATTCCTTCCTTAATACTGCCCGCAAAGAGAGACTCAGCATCACCATTTATCTGCTGAGCGGAGTGAAGTTGACGGGCCGCATTCGTTCCTTCGATAAGTATTCCGTGGTGCTTGAGGCTAACGGGCAGGAGCAACTTATCTTCAAGCACGCCATCTCAACCGTAGTGATGGGCCGGGCGATTCCGCACGGTGCACACGCGGAACCGAGGCCAGTGGCAACTCCGGTGAACGCGCCCTCGGTGGCGGCTTCGGCGGCGAGTGCTTCAGGCACCGAAGGATAAGGCGTTTTCGGTTTGCGCAAGTCCCATCCCAAGAAGACTCGCGTCCGCGCGCCCACGGCTGAACGTGCGCCTTTTGGCCAAGAATCTGGAGCGCATCAAGCGACGCAGGAGCGTGCGTTCCTGGTCGGTTTGGATGTGCGTACGCGTGGGCGCAGTGGCGCGAAAGTTACCGCTCAGGCGCAGGCGGCGCGGGATGCCGCGACCTCCTCAGTGGGCGACAAAGAAGTTGGAATGCCCGCGCATGCCTCCGCGAAGGCCAGCAGTAAACCTAGCATTCCAGAATTTGATGCCGATGAATCTCTGGCAGAGCTGCGCACGCTCGCCAGCAGCGCCGGCGCGAAAGTCGTCGGCGAGATTTTGCAGCGGCGGGACCGTCCCGATCCGGCCACCTTGATTGGTGCGGGCAAGCTGGAAGAAATCGCAGGTGCTGCCGCGTCGGTAAACGCCGACTTGCTCCTTTTCGATCACGATCTAACCGCCTCGCAGCAGCGCAACATTGAAAGAATCGTCAAGCGGCGGGTGATCGACCGCACGCAGCTCATCCTCGATATTTTTGCGCGGCATGCGCGCACACGGGAGGGCCAGCTGCAAGTCGAACTGGCGCAGCTGCAATATATGCTTCCCAGGCTCGCCGGGCGAGGCATTGAGATGTCGCAACTCGGGGGTGGCATCGGCACGCGCGGTCCCGGCGAAACGCAGCTCGAAACTGATAGGCGGAAAATTTACCGGCGAGTGCGGCACGTTGAACAGCAACTGGAAAACGTGCGGCGTGTCCGCACGCAGCAGCGGCAACGGCGGGAAGCTGCGCCAGTGGCCACAATCGCGCTGGTGGGATATACCAACGCGGGCAAATCGACGCTATTCAACGCCCTCACGCGAGCGAGCGTGCTGGCTTCGCCGCGCATGTTTGCCACCCTTGATCCAACCATTCGGGCGGTAGTGCTGCCATCGAAACGTAAAGTTCTGCTCTCCGATACGGTCGGCTTCATTCGCAGCCTGCCGCATACGCTGGTCTCCGCGTTCCGCGCCACTCTGGAAGAAGTGCAGCGCGCATCCCTGATTTTGCATGTCTCCGACGCCAGCAGCCGTCTGTCAGCCGAGCAGGATGCGCAGGTGGAGATTGTTCTGAAAGAACTCGAGGCAGAGAAGAAGCCTCGGCTGCGCGTGATGAACAAGGTCGATTTGCTGGACGTAGAAGTGGCCGGGAGCTTGCGCGACGATGCGAAAACAGTCTACGTGTCGGCCGTCGAAGGCATTGGCTTGGACCGACTGTTGGCTCGCATCGACGAAATGATCGATGAAGATCGAGTCAGCCGAATGCGTCTGCGTGTCCCGCAGAAGGAAGGCAAGACTCTTGCGTTGCTCGAGTCCAAGGCGCGAATTTATTCACGGGCTTACAAAGATGGGGCGGTCGAGTTGGAGGTGGAAGCGCCCCAGTCAATTGTGCGAAAAGTGCGGGACTTCGTGGTGGAGTAAACTTCAGCGGCTGACATTCGGAAAATTAAGCTGTGGTTTTTTTGTTCGGTCCAGAGCCGCCTTCAGGGAGCAATTCATGGACGCACCTCGGCAGATGGCCAGGGTCTGCTTTGCACTCGCGATCTTCTTTGCGGCACCCTCGCTCTTTAGCAGCGACATCGTTCTCATTCACGGCCACATCTACACCGGCAATCCAAAAGCTCCGTGGGCCCAGGCGTTAGCTATCACCGGCTCTCGAATTGAGACCGTGGGTACGGACCAAGACGTATTAAGCCGGAAGTCCGACAAGACCGAAGTCATCGATCTGCAGGGACGAACCGTAGTCCCAGGATTTTCTGACGACCACACGCACATGTGGTTCGGTGCGCTCGCGCTTCATGGGCTCAATCTGTCGACGCCCGAGGCGAGCATCACACCAGAAGATGATCCGGATCTTCTCGTCAGCAAGCTGAAGAATTTCGCTGCAAGCCATCCCAAGGATAAGGTGCTGTTCGGCCGGGCTGATTTCAGCACCACACCACCCTCAACCCCAACGCATGAGTTGCTGGATCGGGCGGTGGCTGATCGGCCGGTAGTGATCCACAACACGGCCGAACATGCGCTCTGGGTGAATGGCAAGGCCCTCGCGCTTGCTGGAATTACGGATCTGCCCGTGGCTGACCCGTCAGAGGAGAAATACATTATTCGCGACGCTTTTGGGCATCCCAGCGGGGTGCTGATGGAGGCCGCTATGGCGGCGATGGAGCGAGCGCTGGCCAATCAATTCTCGCTCGACGAAAAGCTTGCTCTGTTGCGGGACGCATCGCACCACCTCAATACCTACGGGATCACAAGCGTCACGAATGCCACGGGAGACCTGGCGGAGATTCAGCTTTACGCCGCATTGCGGGATCGAGGGCAGCTCACAGTCCGCACCCGGACATCCTTCGGAGCCGTCGCGGTGAATCACCACTTGACGCCGGAATTCCTGGCCGACCTCGACAAGGCCCGCACGCTCTACCACGACGATTGGGTTTCGGCGAATCTGGTGAAGTTTTTCGCCGACGGAGGTACCGGCTTGATCCCGCCTCTCACCTATGAACCTGCGGAATACAAGAAACTGGTTCTCGAACTCGACAAGCGCGGCTACCAGATCATGACCCACACGTATCGTCCTGACACTTCGCGGTTAGTAGTCGATACGTATGAAGAAGTGGAAAAAACGAATGGCTCGCGTGACCGCCGTCTTCGTATCGAACATGCGGACTTTGTTTCGGCGCAAGACATTCCGCAGCTGGCGAAATATTCCATGATCGCCAGCATGCAGCCGACCTTCTGCTGCGACGAAAATGGATCAAACTTCGATCCGCGCGATCGAACCACAACCGACCGATGGCAGAGCATGGAAAAAGCCGGCGTCATGTTGGCCTTCGGCAGCGATTGGCCCTGCACTTGGCCGCCGAATCCAATGGTTGCGATCCAGGAGGCCGTAACCCGCACCATCTGGCAGCCGGCCAAGGGTGGACATGATTTTCCCGGCGGCACCTTCGACGGAGCGGGTCAGGGAGGAACCGTCCCAATGAAAGAGACATACGTTCCGGATGAGCGGCTTACCGTCGCACAAGCGGTGAATGCTTACACCCAAGGCTCGGCCTACGCAAGCTTCTCAGGAGACCGCATCGGGACGTTGGAGGCGGGCAAGGAAGCCGACCTCGCAGTTCTTTCGCAGGATATTTTTTCAATTAAGCCCGAAGAAATTGGGAAGACGACAGTGGAGATCACGATGGCGGGTGGGAAGGTCGTTTACAAGATGAAGTAAAGATCACCAAAATTTAAATGGGCCGGCAACCAAGAAGCGGTGACATTCCTTGGCTATCGGCCCATTCGATCCTGAATTGGATCGGAGGTGATACTTCAATGCTAAACCTCTTTAGCGGGAAGTCAAGGGATAGTTGCAGGTTTCTGCATGCGCCCGAAATAAGGCTTGACAGGCGGGATTTCGAGCGTTCGCAATCCGTCCGCCTGGCAAAAATCGGTAGCAAAATGTCTTTACACTCGTTGACATAACCTCCCGTGGACGTTAGACTTAACAGTTTTCATAGCCCTCATTTTCCTGTACAGCAGCAAGGTTCATGGATCAGACGTTACGACAATTAGGCGAATTACTGCTTGGAGCCGTTCCCACGGTAATTCTGCTTGCGCTGCTATACGTTCTATACGCGACTATCGTGCACAAGCCTCTGCAGCGTGTGCTGGCGGAGCGGCGCAGCAAAACCGAAGGTGCGGTAGAGAAAGCGCGGGCTGACATCGCCGCGGCGGAAGCGCGCACGTCGGAATACGAGCAACGCCTGCGGGAGGCGCGAGCCGCCCTGTTTCGTGCGCAAGAGGCGCGCCGCAAAGCCGCTTTGGATGCGCGCTCTGCAGCCTTAAGTGAAGCCCGCATCAAGGCTCAGGCTGAGGTTGAGGCGGCGAAGGCGAATATTGAAAGCGATCGAGAGGCGGCGCAAAGCGCTTTGCAGGCCGAGGTGCAAACCTTGGCGATAGAAATTATGCGCCGAGTACTTGAACCTGCCGAGGCCGGACGCGGATGAATTCACTATTGGCCTCAATTATCAGCTATGCAAGAAACGCGGGGAGAGTGATCCGCATTAGTTTGCTGGTATTCCTCGGCTTCAGTTTGGCGGGGACGACCGGACTGTTGCGCGCTCAGGACCAACCAGCCTCTCCGCCGAGCCAGCAGCAATCCAATGATTCTGCCAAGCAGCCCGGCTTCGCACAGCAACTCACGCGGGAGACCCGGGAGGCGGCAGGCGAGGACAAAGAAGAAAAGGACGACAAGGCCGTCTTTAAACAATCGGCCTCGGTGCACTTCATAGCCAAGAAACTAGGGATCAGCCCGGAGACTGCATCGCTCCTGTCGTTCCTGTTTAACTTTGGCGTGATTGCCGGAATCATTATCTGGGTCAGTCGCAAACATTTGCCTGCGGCATTCAGCGCGCGCACCGCGGCGATTCAGAAAGCGATGCAAGAAGCGCAAGAAGCCAGCGAAGAAGCACGACGCAGGCTGGCTGACATTGAATCACGCCTGATGAGGCTGGATGGTGAAATCGGCATGATGCGGGACGCCGCGGAAAAAGAAGGGGCCGCCGAAGAGGCGCGCATTCAAACAGCGGCGCAGGAAGAAGTGCGCAAGATGGTGGAAGGCGCCCAGCAGGAAATTGTGGCTGCGGGTAAGAATGCTCGCCGTGAGCTGACGGCGTATGCTGCCGACCTTGCAGTGGCCTTGGCGCAGAAGCAGATTCGTGTAGACGCGGCCACCGACCAGGCTTTGCTGCGAAATTTTGCCGGGCAATTGGGGGCTTATTCCAGCGATACGGAAGATAAGTCGCGAAAGGATCGGCATTAGAGCATGGCTTCCGTCGCTAACACTTACGCTCGGGCCTTCGCCGACGTGGTTCTGGATACACATCTCGACGCGACTCGTGCGATCAGCGAACTGCGCGCGATCGCCCAGCTGCTGGATGAAAGTTCAGAATTACGGCAAGTGTGGGAGAATCCCGCGATTCCTGCGGAACAAAAACGACACTTGTTGGATGCGATCGCGCAGCGCGATGGAATTTCTAAGCAATCGAGGAATCTCATCGCTGTCCTGATCGATCACCGGCGCGTGCAATTTCTGGATCCGATCATTCGCCAGATTGAAAAAGAGCTCGACATGCGGCTGGGCTTCGCCGATGCGGATATCACCAGTGCCCGCCCTTTGAGCGATCCGGAAAAGCGCGAGTTTGAAGGGCAAGTGGAACGATTGACGGGCAAAAAAGTTCGCGCCCAGTACGGGCAGGACGCTTCGCTTCTTGGCGGCGCAATTTTGCGCATTGGCAGCACAATTTACGATGGATCGGTCAAAGGGCAGTTGGAGAGATTGAAAGAGGCTATTAGCTCTTAGCCTTGAGCGCTCAGCTTGAATCTTTTGGGATCAGGCTTGGAGCAGAGAGTCGAAAAGCTTTAACGCGGAGAACAACAGAGCTGCCGCGGAGCATACTAAAAACTTAAGAGCTAATAGCTAAAGGCTAAAAGCAGATTCTATGGCACAGATCAAAGCAGACGAAATTACCAAGTTGATCCGCGAACAGATCGAGAACTACGAGTCGAAGATCTCGGTGGACGAAACGGGCACAATCATCTCGCTCGGCGATGGTATCGCGCGTGTGTATGGGCTGGACAAAGTGATGGCGGGCGAACTCTTGTCCTTCCCTCACGGTGTCGCAGGAATCGCCATGAACCTGGAAGAGGATCAGGTCGGCGTGGTGATCCTTGGCGAATACACGGAACTCAAAGAAGGCGATGAGGTAAAGCGCACGGGCCGCATCATGAGCGTGCCGGTGGGCGACGCCATGATTGGTCGCGTGGTGGATTCGCTCGGGCGTCCCATTGATGACAAAGGTCCCATTGCCAGCGACAAATTCATTGCCATCGAGCGGTTGGCTCCCGGAGTCATTGATCGGCAACCCGTGCGCGAGCCCATGGCTACTGGATTGAAGGCGATCGATAGCATGATTCCCATCGGTCGAGGCCAGCGTGAGTTGATCATTGGCGACCGGCAAACGGGAAAAACCGCGGTCGCGCTCGACACCATCATCAACAGCAAAGGCAATGACCTGATCTGCATTTACAACGCGATTGGGCAAAAGCGTTCTTCGATCGCGCAGGTGGTGAAGATTCTTGAAGATTACGGCGCGATGGAATACACCATCGTGGTCGCTGCGTCAGCTTCCGAACCCGCTCCCATGCAGTACATTTCCCCGTATGCCGCTACCGCCATCGGGGAATATTTCCGCGACACTAAGCGTCACGCGCTGGTGATCTACGACGATCTTTCGAAGCACGCCGCTTCGTATCGCGAAATTTCGCTGCTGCTGCGGCGTCCACCGGGACGTGAAGCTTATCCTGGCGACGTCTTTTATCTTCACTCGCGCTTGCTGGAACGCTCTGCGAAGTTGAGCGATAAGAACGGCGGCGGATCGTTGACGGCGCTGCCCGTGATTGAAACTCAAGCGGGCGACGTTTCCGCCTACATCCCGACCAACGTAATTTCCATCACCGACGGGCAGATTTATCTGGAAACGGATTTGTTCAACCAGGGCGTTCGTCCTGCCGTGAACGTGGGCTTATCAGTGAGCCGCGTAGGCGGCAGTGCGCAGATCAAAGCCATGCGGCAAGTTGCTGGAACCTTGAAACTGGAACTGGCGCAATACCGCGAGCTTGCGGCGTTCGCATCATTCGGCAGCGATCTCGACAAAGCTACGCAGGCACAGCTCAATCGTGGGCAGAGGCTGGTTGAGTTATTAAAGCAGGGGCAATTTTCGCCACTGCCTTTCTCCAAGCAAATTTTGATTATCTTCGCTGGTACGGGCGGATTCCTGGATGATCTGCCGGTGAATCAGGTCCGCGATTTTGAAAAATCACTTTACGAATACGTAGACGCCACAAATGCAGCTTTGCTGCGGACGATCATGGAGAAGAAGATTCTAGATGACGGTCTGAAGGCGCAGATGACTGACGTGATCAAGCAGGCGAAGCAGCAGTTCGTAGCAAGCCGGGAGGCCGTATCAAAGTAGGGCTTTTGGCTTTGAGCCTTTAGCTCTTGACGTGAGGCCAGCCGCACCGAGAGAGAAATAGGATTCAGGCTAAAGGCTGAGGGCTAAAGGGCTGATAGCGGTTTTCAAATGGCAAACATCCTCGATATTCGGCGCCGTATCCGCAGCGTGGTGAACACGCGGCAAATCACCAAGGCCATGAAGGTGGTCTCGGCGGCAAAGCTGCGTCGCGCACAGGATCGCACATTGGCCGCGCGTCCGTATGCGCAAATGTTGACCAATGTCCTGAAGTCGCTGGTGTCGCGGACCGAGATTTACGATCCGGAAACGGGTGAGCCCAAACATCCATTGCTGGCGCAGCGCGAAGAGAAAAATATCCTGCTGATCGTGGTGACCGGCGACAAGGGGTTAGCAGGAGCGTTCAGCGCTAACGTTACCAAGGCGGCTGCCCGCTTCCTCGAGTCCAAGGCGGGTAAGAATGTCGACATCGAAGCCATCGGCCGCAAGGGGCGCGATTTTTTACGCAGGCGCTATCCAGCAGCCGTAGTGCAGACCCGTAGCCTTGCTGAGACCGACGAGTCCACTGAAAAGCGCGAAGCGGGGGAGCGAGCCGGAGCGATACAGATTACGGGCGAACACGTTGGAGTTCTCGGCAAGCTGCAATTTTCGCAGGCACGGATCCTGGCGGAGAACGTGATCGAACGTTTCGAACGTGAAGAAATCGACTCGGTCTATCTGGTGTTCAACGAATTCAAGTCGGTAATCGCGCAGCGGCTCGTCGTGGAACAAATTCTTCCTATCGAGCAGGTGGGCGAGCAGGTGGTTCGTCTCGCCGAGGAAATGACGGAAGAAGAAAAGAAGCGAGCCAAGGAAGCGGCCATCAGTGCGGGAGTGGGCATGCGGCGTGTCGATGCTGTTCGCGATCAGGCCGCCGAGCAGTTTGGTACCGCGCAGGTTGATTACATTTACGAACAGCCGCCAGACGAGTTGTTCCGCGCGCTGTTGCCAAAATATGTTGGCATACAAATTTTTCGTGCGTTGCTTGAATCCGCTGCCGCCGAACACGCAGCCCGTATGACTGCGATGGATTCAGCCACCAACAACGCCACCGACATGATCGACTCCTTGACGCTGGTGATGAACCGGGCGCGGCAGGCGAAGATCACGAAAGAGATTATCGAGATCGTGAGCGGCGCCGCGGCGATGTAGGCAGGGATTAGCTCCTAGCCGTTAGCTCGTAGTTTGTTTGGAAAGCAGGGGCGCGTTTAAGACGAAAGTTAGAGCTGAGGATTTATGCCAGAAAACGTAGGACATGTGATTCAGATCGCGGGACCTGCGGTCGACGTGCAGTTTCCCGAAGGCCAGTTGCCGCCGATTTATGAAGCGGTGCGAGTGGTGAGCGAAGGATTCGACACGCCGGTACCGCTCAACGTAATTCTCGAAGTTGAGCAGCATCTGGGCGAGGGCCGAGTCCGCTGCATTGCCATGTCCGCTACCGACGGCATGGTGCGAGGCATGAAGGCGATCGACCAGGGAGGTCCAATTTCTGTTCCGGTGGGCCACGGTACGCTGGGACGCGTCATGAACGTAATTGGCGATCCCGTGGATCAACTTGGTCCGGTCGAATACAAAGAGCGCATGCCGATTCACCGGCTGGCTCCAGCCTTCGACGAGCAAGCCACAACCGCTGAAATGTTCGAGACGGGCGTGAAGGTGATTGACCTCATTCAACCGTTCTTGAAAGGCGGCAAGATTGGTTTGTTCGGGGGCGCGGGTGTAGGCAAGACCGTCGTCATCATGGAATTGATTAATAACGTCGCCAAGAACCACGGCGGCTATTCCGTGTTCGCTGGAGTAGGCGAGCGTACGCGTGAAGGCAATGATCTTTGGCTGGAAATGACGGAATCAGGAGTGATCAAGCCCGGCGATCCTTCCCACTCCAAAGCCGCGCTGATCTACGGCCAGATGACAGAGCCTCCCGGCGCGCGTTTGCGCGTGGCGTTGACGGGACTGACAGTCGCAGAGTATTTCCGCGATGCCGAGGGTGCGGACACGCTGCTCTTCATCGATAATATTTTCCGTTTCACGCAGGCCGGTTCGGAAGTGTCGGCGTTGCTGGGCCGCATGCCCAGCGCCGTAGGCTACCAGCCCAACCTGGCAACAGAAATGGGCGAACTGCAGGAGCGCATTACGTCGACCAAGAAAGGATCAGTCACCTCGGTGCAGGCGATTTACGTTCCTGCCGACGATTTAACGGATCCCGCACCGGCCACGACGTTTGCCCACCTCGACGCCACCACGGTACTTTCTCGCGCCTTGACTGAGATTGGAATTTATCCCGCGGTCGATCCTCTGGCCTCGACGTCGCGCATTCTCGATCCGCGCATTGTCGGCCAGGAACATTACGATGTCGCGCAAGCCGTGAAGAGAACATTGCAGACCTACAAAGATCTGCAGGACATCATCGCGATTCTGGGCATCGACGAACTCAGCGAAGACCAGAAAGTTACCGTGGCTCGCGCCAGAAAGATTCAGCGCTTCCTCTCGCAGCCGTTCCACGTGGCCGAACAGTTCACCGGCGCGGCCGGACGTTACGTCAAGATTGCCGATACCGTGAAGGGTTTCAAAGCAATCGTCGAAGGCAAGTACGACGACATCCCGGAACAGGCGTTTTACATGAAGGGCCCAATCGAGGAAGTGTTGGAAGCGGCAGAGAAGATGAAGACGGCAGCGTAAGGACGGATCTCGGACGGCAGACCTCGGCCTCGACAAGGTCGCACTAAGGTCAAAGGTCTGAGGTCCGGCGCCGGGTTTTTATGGCAGATACTTTCCAACTCGAGATCGTCACGCCGGAAAAGAAAGTAGTCGAAACGGCGGCGGCGGAGGTCCAGATTCCCGGCAAAAACGGCTATCTGGGAGTATTACCGGGACACGCGCCGCTGATCACTGAGCTCTCGGTTGGCGAAGTCTCCTATCGCGACGGGGGGCAAGAACAACGTCTAGCCGTGGCGTGGGGTTTTGCGGAAGTGCTGCCCGACAAGGTGACGATCCTGGCCGAGACTGCGGAGCGTCCTTCAGAGATTGACGTGGAACGCGCGCGCAAATCCAAAGAGCGCGCGGAACAACGGCTAACCAGCGGCGATACGAATGTAGATGTGGAGCGATCTCTAAACGCGCTGCACAAAGCCGAGAACCGACTGGAGGTAGCGGAGAAGAAATAATTCTACCCGCTACGGAAGTGCGGAATTAGCCCTTTCCTGACCTACTGAACGTTCACCGATTCTCGATCTTCCGAAGCCACACGTTTTACCGCAGCGGTCCGCTCTAACTTATCCCACGCAAACTTTCGTCCTTCCAGCGCGCGCTTGAGCGTTTTGAATAGCACCACGGAAAAAAGCTGACGGTAGGCGAACCGCTGCAGCCACACTTGACTCAACAGCCAGACATCTTCTTTATCATCCGGGCGACGTCGTTCCAGCGCAAATGCCAAGGCTGACGCGATGAAATCAATCACCAAGAACGCGAAGAAGAACGCAACCAGCTTATGGAAGCTTGCTGGATCGGTGGAATCGGGATGGAAGTGTTTCTGGATGAAATACCAGATAGCTCCGAAAGCAAACATGATATCGATCAGCGGCGATACCAGCGGCAGAAGAATCTGGAAGATCACGATGTTCGGCAACGCCACAAATCCCAGTGCGCCCTTCCGCGCGAACACGCCGCTATGTTTGTAAACCGCTTGCAGAATTCCGAACGACCAGCGAAAGCGCTGTCGCATCAGGCCATTCGCGTTGGTGGGTGCCTCCGTGTAGGCGAGAGCCATGTCTTCATACTCCACGCGATACCCGCGGCGTAGTAGCGCCATCGTGAGATCGGCGTCTTCGGCTACAGTGTCGATCTGATAGCCTCCCGCCTCGCGCACAGCCGAGACCCGCCAGGCACCGATCGCTCCCGGTACCACGCTGACTGCGCCCAAAACATCCAGGGCGCGCCGTTCGAAGTTTTGGCTCGTGATGTATTCCAGAGCCTGCCAGCGTGTCCATAAATTCACGCGGTTGCCTACTTTGGCATTGCCCGCAATCGCGCCGACTTTTGGATTGATGAAATGCGGGACAAGGCGCGAAATTGCATCCCCGGCAATGATCGTATCGGCATCGATCCCAACGAATAACTCTGCATCCTGAATATGCTCGATGCCAAAGTTGAGGGCCTCCGCCTTCCCGGCGTTTGGTTTGGTAAGAATGAGGACCTTGCCAGCTTTCTCTTCCGGGACGAATGCCGCTCGGGCTATCGCAAGGGTCCGATCCTTGGAACCGTCGTCGATCACGATCACGCGCAGATTGGGATAGTCCGAGTTGAGCGCGGCTCGAATCGTACGGACAATCACTTTCTCTTCGTTGTAGGCAGGAATAAGAACGGCAACCTTCGGCTTGTAGGAAGCTACCTGCGCAGGCTTGCCGAAAATCTTTTCGTGCACTCGGTCGTAGACGGCAGCCGTCCCAATAAAAAGTAGGCGTCCAGTCATGAGCAGGTCGCCTACGAAAAAGATCCACGTGATGAAAATGATGGCAGCTTCAAAGAACCAAAAGCCTAACCGGTCAAGGCGCGCCGCCCACCATTCTTTCGTACTCAACGGAGCCATCACCTCGGCTCGAGTCTTGCCAAACAGCTCATAAACCGGAACGATGGAATAGCCGCGCGCACGAACCCCGTCGATGATCATGGGCAGAGCGCGAACCGTTTCGGCGCGGTTTCCACCGCCATCGTGTAGAAGCACGATATTGCCGCAGCGCAAATCATTAGCGCCGCACGGCGGCAGGTGCTCCAGAACGTACGCGGAGATTTCTTCAGCTGTGTGACGCCGCAACTTGCCGCCGTTTCCGGTCGGTACTTTGTCGCTCCAATCGTTCGGATCGATTCGGTTTCCGACGGTGATGTAGCCGAGGTCCTGGGCAAACTCGAGCGGCTTCACCTGATCGGCAGTGTCCGGTTCTTCATCAATCGCGTACGGCGGGCGCAACAATGTAGTCCGAATTCCCATCAGGCTGGCGAAGAGCCGCTCCGTGAGATTCAATTCGACTTTCATGTAGGTGGAAGAAATGTTGCTCACGTCTGGGTGAGTGAACGTGTGATTCCCGATGGTATGGCCTTCTTTATAAATACGTTTCGCTAACCCGGAGAATTTATCTGTCTGGATCCCGATCAGGAAGAAGGTTGCGGGAGCGTTCTCGCGCTTGAGCACATCCAGAATTTTCGGCGTCCACTCCGGATCAGGTCCGTCATCGAAGGTGAGCACGACTTTATTGGGACTGTAGCCGTAACGCCCCACGCGATAAGGCTCGGGAAGAGACTGGAAATTTTCGTCAGTGATCAGGTTGGTTTGTGCGTCAATCGTAAGGTCGCGAGTGCCATGAGTGGGCCGGTCTTCGATGCGAAGGATTTCACCCTGACCCTCCATGTCGACGTCCTGGCCGGGCGGCACATCGCGCAGTTTGTCAGCCGCACCTGGGTCGCCGGGAACATCCCATATTCGCCACAGTGAGCGATCTTCACCGCCGAGTCGCCACAAAGCGAAAGTCTTTATGCCCAGCGTCTGCGCGGCTCGCATGTGGTTGAGTGCAGTCACCGCATCGAGAAACCACACATCGTGCCGCAAGCTGCGCTCGTCGAGATAACTGAAATGCGGATTCATGGCATCATCATCGAAGGTGATGTCTTCGTCGGAATCGCGCGCCGCCAGCCACGCTTCCTGCGCACTCACCGAACTGTCGTGCGCGTCGGGCGGGAGCTTTCCTTTCTTCGGCTTAAGCACCCAGTCATAGCCGTAGTTGGCGATGGCGCAGATTATCTTCTCTCGGGGAATGGCTTTTACCGCGAATTTCAGGTTGTCGCCGAACCAGTCCTGGGAAGCGACCGGCCCCGAAGGCGCTCCTGGATAATGCTCGTCGTAGTTCATCACGACCACGCCATCGGCCGGGGCGGCTATCGCCGCATAGTCGAATTCCTGATTGTGCGCGGGCACGCTGACGTAAAGCTTCATTCCTCGGGAGTGCAAATCCGAGGAAAGCTCGTTCAGCAACGAAACGTAACCCGGCTGGCCGGAGTTCGGGAAGGCTTCAAAATCGACCATCAATCCGCGAAATCGATCCGAAGAAAGAAATATTCCAACTTGTTTGCGGAACTCCGCACGCGCCTTTGGGTCGTTCAGAAAACCGGTGATGTTACCCACCCATTCGGTCCCATTGAAGTTATTCACCATGGGGAAAACTTCCATGTCGGTGTCAAAGCCCTTGAGAAAGGGCATGACCCGATCATCCACGGCCCGAGCGCGACCGCTCTGAACTACATCGAAAAACTTATTGGTCTGGTCGTCAACTCCTTGCAGTCGCCCATCAGGCGTGAGTACGTGGAGCCAGTCCGGATAAAGCAGATCGATCTGGTGGGCGAAATCGCGAAGCGAAGAAAAACTCGCTGCATCCCACGGTACATAAAATGCCGCCCGGATCCCTTCTTCTTGATTCAGCACGACCTCAGACCCTGGCAGCTTCGACTTCCGATGCGAACGGCTGGCGAGCTTCTTTTGCCGCTCCCTAGCTTTGTCCTTTTCATTTTCTTTGAGCGCCTTGAAAGCACGTTTTTGGGGCGAAAACAGCAATTCAGGCAGCCGCTCGTCCCTTAGAGTGGTGTAGACGAAGAAGAGAATGAGGGCGGAAAACGCCGCGACCGTGAGATCGACAAGTCGTCTCAGACGCTTCCAGCGAGCGCGTTCGGGATCATAAAAGACAGGTTCGGCCATGGAGAGTTAACGGTTCATCGTATGCTGTGGATGGCACACGGTCAATTCATAGGGCACTAAGGACAGAGCAGCGGAATGAGGCAATGCAACTGATAAGATGCTCTTTCCTCGCCCGAAGTTGACTCCAACCAGCTATATTCTCATCGTGCTTCAATTGCTGCGTAGAGATGTCCGCTTCTTTGTCGCGGCGACATTGGCCGCCGTAGCTCTTCGCCTTATCTTTGTACTCCACTTTCCTGGTATCGTCGACGACTCGCGTCTATACGCCGATATAGCCATGAACTGGCTCCAGCACGGCGTCTACGGCATCACTGATTCCGGCCAAGTCGTGTCAACACTTTCCCGCTTACCAGGATATCCCGCATTTCTAGCGGCAGTTTTCGCCATCTTCGGCTGGGGCAATTTTCGCGCGGTGCTGCTGATCCAGGTTTTATTCGACCTGGGAACCTGCCTGCTGGTGGCCGACATTGCTCGTCGCGTGCTGTCAGAACGTGGCGCCAAGGTCGCGTTCATGCTCGCCGCAGTCTGCCCTTTTCTCGCAAATTATTCTGCGGCAGCTCTTACCGAAACGCTGGAGATTTTCTTCACGGCATTGGCCTTGGATCTGGCTGTCTCTGGACTGGCGCAGTTGCGTGCAGACGCAGATACGACAACGAAAGGCGCGCTCGGGGCCTGGATTGGCTGCGGCCTCGCAATCGGAGGCTGCATCCTGCTTCGTCCTGACGGAGGCATTCTGCTCGCTTCGGTTGGACTTTATCTGCTCTTTCTTTTCGGAATGGCGATGGCGCGCAAAAAGCGAGAAGAGAACGCCGTGCCTCGTCCATTTTCCATTCTGCGCGCGGGAATTGTCCTCGCCATCAGCGCTCTCGTTCCGTTGGTTCCGTGGACGCTTCGCAACTTGCATTCGCTTCATCGATTTGAACCTCTCGCTCCTCGCTATGCGAACGATTCCGATGAATTGGTGATGTCGGGCTTTAATCGCTGGACCAAAACTTGGATCGCGGACTATAACTCAGTCGAGGAAATCTACTGGAATGTTCCGGGAGATGCGATTGACATCTCGCACCTTCCAGTTCGTGCTTTCGATTCCGAAGAGCAACGTCGCGAAACCGTGCAGCTCTTCGACGACTACAACCAGGCGCATGACGTCACTCCAGAACTCGATACCCGTTTTGCGGATTTGGCCGCGACACGCATTCACGCTGCACCCTTGCGGTATTACGTCTGGCTGCCGGCAATGCGCATCGCCGATATGTGGTTGCGTCCGCGGACAGAATTGCTTCCATCCGACCCCCGCTGGTGGGAGTTTAATGACGAACGAGGATGGCTCGGGGTGAGCATAACCTTGGGGCTGATTAACCTGACCTATGTTTTGGCGGCTGTAGCCGGAATGCTGTTCCGGCGCCCGTGGCCATGGATGGGATTATTCGTTTGCTTTGTTGTACTCCGTTCGCTTTTTCTCGGCACGCTGGAAAATCCCGAGCCCCGTTATACCTTGGAATGCTATCCCGTGGTCATACTCGGAGTCGCGGCCCTATGCATCGGGAATTCGCATCGCGACCATCGGAAACCCTCATAAACAGGCTCCAAAATCTGGAACTTGTATGTGAAAAGCCGTATTCAAACGATTCACATCCAGCGAAGTCGCGCGAAAATATTGCAAATTCAGCTTGAACTTTGTGGCCTCCGAGTTGCACAATAGCGCCCCAACAGGTCCCCAGGGGTTTCCTTCATTCATGACTCCTGAAAATGTGGCAGCCAACAAAATTGCTGATTACAGGAGATCTTCCCATGCGCACAGTTAAAAGTCCCGCCGCTGTTTCTCCCAGACTTTCCTATCTTTCGCAAGCGCCGATCACGGGTGGCTGCGTTTCCTTGATCCAGCGAAACGTCTGTCGACTGTTTGTTGCGGCCGGCGCACGTCTGGCTCTAGGCCTCGCCGTGACCCTTTTCGGCGGACAGCAAATTGCCGCCCAGCAGGCGACAGCGGTGATCACCGGGACCGTCAAAGATGCGAGTGCAGCGGTCGTGGTAGGAGCGAAGGTTACGCTTAAAAATGCGCAGACCAATCTTTCCCGCGAGACCACGACCGGGCGGGACGGCGCCTACGAATTCAACCTCATCCCCATCGGATCGTATGAGCTTACCGTCGAGCAGCCGGGATTCGATACCTACGTCCGCAAAGGCATCACTCTACAGATCAATCAAAATGCGCGTTTAGATGTAGCTCTCAGGGTAGGGAAGGAGAGCCAGGTTGTAGAGGTGACCGGAGACGTGGCGCAGGTGGATACCGTGAGTGCAACGCTGGGCAAGGTGGAGACGACCCAGCGCATTGCCGATTTGCCTTTGGCCGCGCGCGACACGATGCAACTGGGGTTACTGCAGGCCGGAACCTTCGCGCCCGATCAGGACGATGGTTCGGGCAATCCGTTTTCGGTAAGCGGTCAACGTTCGGAATCAGAAACATTTCTGATTGATGGCGCCGACAATAATGATTTCCTCGGTAACAACATGGTTGTCGATCCAAATCCCGACGCAGTGGCCGAGTTCAAGATCATTACGAACAATTATGAGGCAGAATACGGGCGCACCTCAGGAGGGATCGTAAACCAGGTAGTGAAGTCTGGTACCAATGCAATTCACGGAGACGTGTTCGACTATTTCCGGAATACTGCTCTTGATGCTTCCGACTATTTCCTGCAACAAGTCCCCATCTTCAAATACAACATCTTTGGCGGCACGATCGGGCTGCCGATTGTAAAAGATAAGATGTTTTTCTTTGCGTCTTACCAGGGGGCGCGGAGGCGCGAAGGACAAAATCCAGGAATTCTAACGGTTCTGACGCCGCAGGAGCGCACAGGTGATTTCAGCGATCTGGGATTTCCGCTGATCGACCCGACCGGCGCAAACCCCTCTGGCTATTTCCCTAACAACCAAGTGCCGGTGGATTCGGTCATGCAGAATTACATCAACAAATATCTCCCGCTCCCGAATGTGGGGACCAACGGTTTCGTGGAAGATCCGGTGGCTAGTTTGCAGGAAGACCAGTTCATTTTTCGCTACGACTACAACATTTCGAGTAAAGATACGCTGTCAGCTTTCTACATTTTCGACGACCAGCCGCAAGTGTACCCATTCGAAGTCGTGAAGGGCGCGTCCACCGGAGGCAATGTGCCGGTGGGCTCGGGCTTCACGAACGCAGACCGTTATCAAACGGCGTCGATTAGCTGGACTCGCACCATCTCTCCGACCAAGCTGAATGAACTGCGATTCTCCACCAATCGGGTGGCCACGCTTAATGCGGTCCCGGCAAACACTACGCCGCCGTCCGCCCTCGGATTTCTGACCGTAACCCCGGACGACCCGAACGGCACTGCTCCCCCTGCTATATCTGTTGGAGGCGCATTCAATCTTGGCCCTTCTCCGCAGGGGCCAACCAAAATTCACGATGTGACCTTCCAATACCAGGATACCTTCTCCTGGACCAAGGGCCACCATGCGCTAAAGTTTGGCGCTGACGTTCGCTGGATTCAAGAGAACTTCCATTATGACTTCTACAATAATGGATCGTTTGATTTCGGAAGCTATTACACGAATACCGGAAGCGCTTTGGCCGATTTCGTTGGCGGGTTTACCGACAACTATTACCAGTTTTCCAGCGCCGTCTATGGCATCCGCACTCACCAGTTGGATTTCTTTGGACAAGATGCGTGGAAGATCACCAGGAATCTAAGTCTCGATTACGGGTTGCGTTATGAATACAACTCGCCCCAAGTCGATCCACACAATCAGATTCAAGGCTGGTTCCCCGGACAACAATCGAAGCTTTATCCCGCCTCTCCGCCTGATTTTCTGTACGCGGGCGATCCCGGAACCCCGAACCGGTCATTAGTTTATCCGGATAAAAACAATTTCGCACCTCGCTTTGGTTTCTCGTGGGATATGTTGGGCAACGCGAAACTGGTGATGCGCGGCGGCTTTGGCATCTTCTATGACATTGAAGACGGAGCTCTGAACCTGCAGTTCGGAGGTCAGGCTCCGTTTGGATATGTGGCCAACAATTATCCGTGTTTCACTACGGCTGCCATCGCTCAGGGGGGATGTCTCGTCCCCGTTAACGGCTCGTACTCGGCAGATCCATTCCAGACCGCATCCACCGGATATTCCAATCCTTACCCGTTCCTGGCGGGTGGACACTTAGGCCAGTTCTTCACTCCCGCGATTCCTTTCGCGTACGTGGTCACTCCACATTTCCGCACGCCTTATGCGGAGAACTTCAATTACGGCTTCCAGTACCAGCTCACCCGGGACACGGTGCTGGAGGCGGTTTATGTTGGCAGCCTGAGCCGCAAGGCCATCAGCAGCACCAACCTGAATAACCCCGAGCTAACGGGCAGCAACCCCAACAACTTGATGGCGCAGTATCAGGCGGCGGTGGCATCCGGTTCTAATCCGCTCAGCTACATCTCGCCTGATTGTGCGCGTCCGCTCGCAAACTGCGACGCGAACTTCGTGCCCCAGGGCGCCACGCAAATCATCACCAACGTGAGCAACGGCAGTTCATCTAGCAACCAACTGCAGGTCACTGTAGACCGCCGAATGAACCACGGGCTCGGGTTTCGAGTCGCCTATACGCTGGCCAAGACCATTGACGTGAGTTCCGGTTTCCGGGCTCGCTCCTCCACCTACACCAATCCGGCGGATCCAGCATTCGATCGTGGCCTGGCGGACTTTGATGCCACACATCGTCTCGTGTTCAGTCCCGTCTGGCAGATCCCAGGCGGTACTAATGGCAGCGCGCTCAAAAGAATGGCATTAGGTGGATGGGTAGTTTCGACCATCACTTCCTTCCAGTCGGGCAATCCGTTTACCCTCTTCTCCAGCAATGGAGCCAGCGAATCCAATGAAGGGCTGGACCGCCCGGATGTGGTGGGACCCATACAAATCTTCAAAAATCCCCGGCAGTTGCGCACCTTCAGCCCAAGCGCCGATGGGATTCACGGCAGCTGCCTCTCCGGCACAACTACCGGTTACTTCTGGTTCGATCCTACTAATGTTGTCTGTTCTGTCGGCCCCCCGGCTGGCCAGCCCTACGTTGCCGGCATCGGTTTGACCCAGGGCGGGGTGCCATTGTTCAGTTACGGAAATATGGGAAGAAATGTGCTGCGCGGGCCCGGAATCAATGATTGGGACATCTCGATCATGAAGAACTTCAAGTTCACCGAGTCCAAATCGCTGCAATTCCAGTCCAATTTCTTTAACGCTTTTAACCACGTGCAGTTTTATGGCCCGACTTCCAGCGGAGGATCGGTGGGAGGAGCCAGCCAGTTCGGCCAGGTTTCCAGCGACACTTCGCCGTCAACCTCCTCTTATTATCGAGGACCTCGCGTTATTCAATTTGCGTTGAAGTTCTTCTTCTAGGAATAGGTTTGCGGTACGCACGATCGTCGAAATGAGCCAGGACTGGCCGCATCTACGCTGGCCTGCCCTGTCTCGTTCAGATAATACACCGGTCCTAGCGCAGGTAGGGTGGCTGTCCGGGAGCCTACGACAGCGGAGAATCGCTCATGCGAAAACGGGTGCGCACGTGCTCGGAAATCAGCTCGATGGCGGGCCGGTTGATAACGGGATCGCTCTGGGCCAAATACTTCATCGCCTCCACCAGCAGCCGCTGTCCGTCGACGTAGCGAGGATCGGACGTGCGCTCTCTTTTTGTGGGACGACCCAGCTTCGGGGGGACGGGAATCGTGAATACTTTGGCCATTCGTGGACTCAAATGAAGATCTTCAAGGCAGTATAGCTCCCGAGTGCGTTTTCCAGAACAAGATTCTTCTTCCTTAGTTTCAAATACTTAGCCTCTGGGTGCTACAAATTTGGTCTTGCTCGTCGTTTTCAGCTTGAAAACATCGTTATTGATCTTGGCAGGTACCTTGATGGCTGAGTAAGTTGCCACCCGATAATCACCCTGACTTTGCTCTAGCTTCTGTTGTACCGAAATCCCGCTTTGCAGATCGATCCATAGCGTAATCTTTTGAAAATTATTACGAATTTTCTCATTCTTTGGTATCAGTTGTAGTACGCCTGTGGCGACGTTTCCCACCGTTTCTTCTCCCCGGTAAGTCACATCGAAGGATTTCTTCAAATCCTGCCCGCTTCCGCCAAAGCCAAGGACCAGGTAGCTCTCCACTTCGTCTTGATTCGCCCCGGTGGAATACTCCATCACCTGTTCGATCTTAGGTTGGTAAACCTGAAGCTTGCCATCTTTATAGAGCACAGATTTTCGCTCGGGCTCCCGGATCTCGGCCATCATTTCTATTCCTTTTCCCGATCGCCGGTAATATACGGTGCCTTTCTGAATATCGTGTTCGTCCACCACCTTCTGGTATTGATCCCACGCGAAGTCGGCTTGCGCGCTCTGGAAGCTGGCGGCGGCCACGTCCATCTTCTTCAAGACGCTCTCAAGGTTGTGAGTTTCCTGTGCTTGTGCGGCCGCAAGCGAACCCAGCGACGCCAGCGAGAAAACGCAGATGGTTATCCAGAAAGTTTGTTTCACTCTTCTCTTTTCACCCAAACCCGGTAGCTCTGCGCCTTTTTATCGTGATCCGGCACGGGCTCATATTTCACGATCGACACCGCGCCTGAAATCGGTTTGATAATACGCAGCAGTTGGTCACGCACCGAACTGTCGTCGCCTGAACTGATCGCACTGGCTGAAATCTCATAGACCAAACCGCCCTGCGCATCGGTTGTCACAACGACATCAGTGGGATGCAGGCTTCGCGGAACAGGTTTGTCGTTGAAATTAATCCAGTAAGGCGAAGTGAAGATAAAGAGCAGGATCAGCGTGACCATGATGTCGTAGTGCAACGTGCCACGCTCGTGCTGCCATAGAACATAGCTGCGGATTGTTCGCCAAAAGGCGTTCATCGGTAGGGAGGGCGCGTCGTCCGTCGCCAGGCTGATTTCGACACGTTGCAAGTCTAGTGACCGCGCCCTTTCTTGGCAAATAAAACTGCTGGCTGCTCTAGAAGCAAGTAGCGAGCTGCTAGAAGCTTTTCTTCGTGATCCTATCCGCTCCGATGTAGGGCCGCAGCGCTTCCGGAATCACAACGCTACCATCAGCCTGCTGATAGTTTTCTACGATCGCAACCCATGTGCGTCCCACGGCCAAGCCGCTTCCGTTCAGAGTATGCACGTATTCCGTCTTGTTTTTGCCTTCCGGGCGGTAACGAATATTAGCGCGGCGTGCCTGGTACGACTCAAAATTCGAGCACGATGAAATCTCGCGAAACAGTTGCTGCCCCGGAAGCCAAACTTCAATGTCGTAAGTCTTAGCTGAGGCTGCGCCCATGTCACCAGTGCAAAGCGCTATCGTGCGATAGTGCAAACCCAGTTTCTGCAGGATGCTTTCCGCGTTCCGGGTGAGCTTCTCGTGCTCTTGGTAAGAATCTTCCGGCCGGGCAAACTTCACCAATTCGACTTTCTGAAACTGGTGCTGCCTGATGATGCCACGCACATCTTTCCCGTAGGATCCCGCTTCGCTGCGAAAACATGCGGTATACGCCGTCAGGGAGATGGGCAGTCGTGCTCCGTCTAAAACCTCATCGCGATACAGATTTGTGACCGGCACTTCGGCCGTGGGAATCAGCCATAGATCTTTTTCTCCATGCGGGACGCGAAACAAGTCCGCGGCAAATTTGGGTAGCTGTCCCGTGCCATACATCGATTCCGAGTTCACCAGATACGGCGGCAGCACTTCGGTGTATCCATGTTCACGGGTGTGCAGATCGAGCATGAAGTTGGCGAGTGCCCGCTCCAGTTTCGCTCCCAAGTCCCAGTAAACAGCAAAGCGTGCGCCAGTCAGTTTAACGGCCCGCTCCAGATCGAGAATTCCGAGTTCGGCGCCGAGATCCCAATGCGCCTTGGGGATGAAGTCGAACTTTGGAGGCGTGCCCCAGCGCCGAATTTCCACATTCTCCTCCGCGCTGCGCCCCACTGGGACACTCTCATGCGGCATATTCGGGATGCCGGAAAGAAGTTCCTGCAGGCGCGCATCGAGGTCAGCGGCAATTTTCTCTCGCGCCTGAATCTGCTCGCGGAGATCTTTCGTCTCGGCAATAGCCCCCGTCGCGTCCTGCCCTGCCTTTTTTAACTTCGCAATGTCTTCCGACGCCTTGTTCCGCCGAGCCTTCAGGGTCTCTGCCTCGGTGATGGCTTGCCGGCGCTGCGTGTCGACGTCACGGAAATCTTTCAGTACGGTGGCCGGATCGGCACCGCGCTGGCGCAGCATCTCTTCCACTCGCGGAAGGTTTTCGCGAACAAAATTAAGATCAAGCATGATTCAAATGAAACAGTGTGGACTCACTACTTTATCGGAAACCGGGGAGAAAATGCACCTCGGCTGGCCTCTCACCATCACTCCTGCTCGGCGACAGTCGTAGTGTTGGAGCTTTCTTGGGTGCTCATACTGTAGAGCAACAGGATTGCAAGAAAAAGCAGCATCCAAACCTGGTGAGGCATCACCAACGCATCCCACCACCAGTGGCCAGAGAGCCTCGCCGGGATGCGGCCGTCAGCCTCCATCGTTTCCAGAAGCGTCCCACCTGGAATCAGAAACGGAAGCATCAGGAATAATGCGGCGACTGAGAGAGTACGCCTGCTTCGCATGCAGACTAGAGCCCAGCACAGCGGAAGCACGAGCATGCTTGCGTCATAAAAGCGATGGTAAACCGGCAACAAGCTGATGACCGCGATCGTGGCCAGTTCGAGCAATTCTCGCCGGTGGTCCGATTCTTTCCGACTTGTTTCTCTAGGCCAACCCATTTTCATCAGCCAGACCAGCACTAGCCCCACGCCCATCGCCATCGCCACACGATTCGTCAGACGAATCCCGCCCAAGAAAGGAAAGAGCGCCACTTGAAGATTGATCAGTCCGAATCGGGTTGGATTGATTGCAGTAAAGTTTCCCAGGACTCCAGTCTCAAGCAGCACATGATTATCGTTAAGATAATTCGAGAGCCATGAGACGTGGCCAATTTGCAATCGGAGCAAGCCTATCCCGGCGAGGCCCGCAAGCAGGGCCAGTGCGACCCCGCACATTCGCCATCGCCGGCGCCAAAGAAAATAAAAAAGAAAACAAAGTCCGATCTGGGGTTTTAAGCCCGTGGCGATGGCGAGCAAAGTCGCCGTTGCAAACTCTCGGTGCTGGCGCGCTGTCCAGATCGCGACGACGCTCAGTTCCACCGCTATCAAGGTAACGTTGCCGGTAACGATCCCCGTGTGAAACGGCGCCAACGCGAAAACGATTGCCAATAGCAGTAGACCGCGAGGCTCTCGATAAGAAAAACCTGCCAGCCCCAGAAGAGCTCTCAACATCACGACGAAGAGCACAAGGCTGAGCGCTAACCAAAATGCATACGCGGCCTTCCACGGAAGCAGGCTGAACGGAGCGAGGAGCACCAGAGCGGTGACCGGGTAAGCAGTCGGTATGCCTCGGTGGGCGACGAGCGTACCCTCGGCGACTTCTTTTGGAAGGAAGGAAAACTGGAGCGCCTCTGCCGGCCACAGCTGCAGCAAAACCTGCGGGCTGTAAGGGTCCAAGCCGTGGATTAAGGCCTTTGCCTGGATATAGGGTGAAAGAAAATCGTTGAACTGGGTTGCGGTTTGAACGGCCCGAACCGGGCCGCGCACTACGAACTCGGCGCCAGCAAGGAGGAGAAAAATTAGACAAAGCGCGGTCTTCTTGTTGCCAACCTCCCGGAGTGAATGATTGGCGGAGCCAAAGGATCGCATGTTCGGAACTTCAGACTGAAGTGGCGGATCCGCGCAACCCAGGCACTTGCCCAAACGATCGAACCGGCCCCGCGCTGGCTATTCGCCTTTCTGCACCCGACGGCGCGGCCAGGTCAATCAGCAGAAACGCCGAGACCCAGAAGAAAACGCACAGATAAGATCCAGCGGCAAAAAGCCAATCTTCAAAGCCCGCATGAATTATCCCGGCGATAGTGATCAAGGCAAAAGGAACGGCATAGTGCTGCGGACTTCCCGTTCTCCGCATCCACGCAAAAACCCGCCCCACCGCCCGCAACAGCAGAACCAGCAGAAAAACGAAGGGAAGAATCCCCAGCAGCCCCATATACTCCGCCATCGCCAGATAGCTGCTACCGTGCTCGCGATTGGTACCCTCGACCGTATAGATCGAGGAATTCTGAATGCGGTTCTGGTCGCCCACATCGCTGGTTCCGAATCCAGTTCCAAACCAGGGGTGCTGTTTGATCGACGTAATCGAGTCTTCCCACGGAGACTGCCGTGATCCGAAGATTCCGTGATGGGATGATCCGCTCTCCAGTTTGAAGACGAAGCGTCCGCTCAGAGTGTCCATCATTTCGCTCATATGCGATGGATTGGCGACGGCCATGACCTCGAGCAGCAAAGCCCCGGCAAAAATCCCCCTTAGCAAAATTGTTGGACGGCGTAAGCCAATCGTGAGCAGGACCACTAGGAAGAGATCCGCTACAATCGCGGCGCGGCAGACGCTGACATATAAAAGGATTGCGCAAAGCCCGAGCACGACACAACGTCGCTGTAGCACAATACGAGTCTCAGCCGTTAACACCGCCCAAAGCATAATTGGCGTAGCCAAGACTCCGATAAACGCTCCCAGATTATTGGGATTCCCGAACATATTAAAGCCGACCAGATAGCAGGCGGAAATGTAAAAGACTGCAACCTCACAACCCGTAACCAGGGTGCGCATAAAGGACTGTTCCCGACCCGCAAGTGCTACCCGTCCCCCGGTCGCTGCGTACAAGAACACCAAAAACAGGCTCACTGCCTTCATCAGGCCTGTCACGGGTAAGCTGGAAGCGCTGGCCGAAGCCGCGGCCGCAAGTGAACAGAACAAAGCCGCCAGGTGAACGATTCCAAAATGATGCCTACGGTCGGATTTCATCCAGATAATGAACCCGACGAGCGCCCCGACTGCCAAAAAAATCCACCGCAAAGTAAAGCTTTCAGCCGAAAGTGGATTTGCTGTGTCCGCCGCGAGAAAACACAGCAACGTCACAGGAAAAAAGACTTTCTCAAATTTCCAAAGGCATGCAATTAGGATCTCGATAGCGATGAGGGCTTCGAGATACTGCATATTCGCGAAATATCCAGGCCTGCGCTCCGCGAAAAGCGCCAGCGTCGCCAACCCAAGCAAGACCGCCGGAACCAGGATGAGTCGGATTTGAAATTTCATCTGCGCACGTAATCCATTCATCCCCAGGGCCGATAAAAGCCGGGCAGATCTGTGTTCCTTATGAATGACTGTCCGATTAGGAAATTATTGTACCCGCGCGAAACACAGAACGCTATGGCATCGGTCCCGTCACACTGGAGTCATGATCCACTTCTCGTAACCGGAATAGAAACGATAAGCGGACACGCGCGAACGCGGACAAGCTTACGGGATAGTATGCCGATCCATGCTGCACACCTCTAATTCTCTTCCGCCTGCTCTCTATCGACGATCCGGTACAAATTTGTGGCGGGATAACCGGAGCCCCACCCAGTTTTTCGCCACCCGATCGGTTCCTTTCCCTGCGGGACTGCAAAACTTCCTACCAGATGCAGATTCGTGGGAGCAAGACCGCGAGGCAGGCTGTCCTCCTTCGGCCAGACCAGATACATCGCTTGGCCTTCCTCTAATTGATCCGTCCAATCAAGATCGTGATCGGCCTTACTCAGCAACCCGCTCGGAATCCTGGGTCTATAAAACAGATAGTGCGAACCGGCTCGCTCGACCGCGTAGAAATAAAAGTCCTCTGGTCCAAACACTCGAGAATTTGTTGGTACGTTGCTGCTGATAAATTCCTGCAACAGCTGAGGGTCGCGTTCTCGATAAGAGGCAAACCACGCCACCGTCTTTCCCGAGCGAAATGTCACCAGAACAATTGTCAGTACCATCCAGACGCACAACACCATCCCTCGGACCGTGCGGGGTGCGCTGCTTCGAAAAATTCTCGCAGTCAAAGCCGCTAACACCGGGATGAGAAGAGGAACTACGAAGATTTCGTAATCCCAAAAATGCGCGAACAGCAGAAATGAGACCGCATAGTTAATCAGTACCGCGATCGATGCCAGCCTGATTCCGGAACCGACACCATGCCCCTCCATTTCGATCGTCTGGCGGGAGGTCAACATCGCAGCCCCGAAAACGACGACCATTGCAAGAAGAAAGAGCAAGCCGGAGAGTAGAGGTATCAGAGGTTCGTCGAAAAAGTGCCACGTGCCGTGCAAAAGCGGAGACACATTCAGCTTGTCCCCTCGGCTCGCAGCGGCGATCAACCCGAGCCAGCCCACGGGACTCATTCCTTGGGTCGCTGTCCACCCCCAGACCGGCACGAGAGCGACAGCCCCAATCGTCATGCATCGCGGGGCCAACTCCCACTTTTTGGCAAACGCGATTTCGACACCCATCGCAACGAATAGGCCCAGCAGGAAAGGAAAAGATCTGGGCGTGCTGAGAGCAGCTAAGCCGCAAAAGATGCCCGCGAGTGCAGCATAGAAAAAGGCCGAGCGCCGCGACACCTGCACTCCTATTGCAACCAACGTGCAACCCAACGATAGAAGTTCGAGGGCAATCGTAACGGTATCAAAGCGTCCGCTCGTAGCCCGCGCTCCCATTCCCTGGGACAGCGCAACTAGCACCGCCGTCGCCGCTGGGACTATTGCAGACCTATCCAACCTTCGGCTCACCCACGCTGCAGAAAAGACCGTGCCTACTGCTCCCTCGAATCCTAAAAGCCGCCAGCTCGTCGGCGACAATCCGAATAGCCTTATTTCCAGCGAGCCGAGAAAAGACATCATCGGTCCGTATAGAAGATCGATCCGGATGGTATGCGGGAAGGCGCCCATGACCGTCGCCACGGGCGGCCCCCCTCGCGCCGCCGCCAGCGCTGCCGAAGCATAGAAGATTTCATCCCACCACGGGAGTGGGCTGCGAGGAAGCATTACCAGAAGTAGAAGAAGGGCAACCGCCGTGAACAGCCATAAGATTTTCGACAGCCTGGTAGAAGAGAGCCAGCCGACATCATCTTTCATACAGTCGAACCGGCTTTCCCGGCCTGCGGCGGCGCGTCATAAGTCGCTTCCGGTCCGCTCCAAAACCTCCGCTACTTCGGCAAGTGTGGGGGTGGCACGGCTGCCGGAACTGCGTTGCCGGATCACCTTCCGCACCACGTAGTGCGGACGACCCTTCGCCTCCTCGTACACCCGCCCAACGTACTCGCCGATAATCCCCAGAAAGAAGAGATTTACGCCGGAGAGAAACGTGATCGTCAGGACCAAAGCGGTGAAGCCCTGCGGCGCGTGCAGCCAAAACTTCACATATAGTGCGTAAATGGCATACAGAATCGACAAAGCCGTAGCCGCCGCTCCGAAGAGTGCCGCAGCCCGCAATGGCACGATCGAAAAAGCAAAAATTCCATCGGATGCCAGCTTGAGCAACCTCAGGGGACTGTATTTCGTGCGGCCCGCACGGCGGGCCGCACGTTCAATCGGGACCCCGAGCTGCCGAAATCCCACCCAGGTTCTCATGCCGCGCAGGTAGCGATGATGTTCCGGCATCCTCCGGATTTCCTGCACCACGCGCCGTGACATCAGCCCAAAGTCGCCCGCGTCAAGCGGCAATTCAATCGAGGAAAGCGCTGCCAGCAGCCGGTAGAAAAGGTAGTAGCAGGCCCGCAGCCACCAGGCTTCCTTCCGATTCATCCGCTGCACATAGATCACGTCATATCCTTGTTTATAAGCGTCCACCAGAATCGGAATCGCCTCGGGAGGATCCTGCAAGTCTCCATCCATCGATACCGTCACGTCGCCGGAAACGTAATCCAAGGCCGCTCCCAGCGCGATCTGATGTCCAAAGTTTCGCGAGAGTTCAACCACTACCAGGTGAGGATCTTTTTCCGCGGCATCTTCCAGCAGTTCCCACGTTCCGTCGGAACTGCCGTCATCCACTACGACAATCTGGTGGGGACCGCCAGGCATTCCATCGAGCACCGCCCGCGTTCGACGCAGTAGTTCCGGCACGACGGCTTCTTCGTTGTAAACCGGAATCGCAACAGAAACACTCGGCTGCTCGCTCATTTCGGTCACCTGAGTCTAACTTTGATTCTCTAGCACAGCCATAACCGATGTGCCCAGAAACCGCTGCGGAAGCGGTTCCCCTCGTGCCACCAAACCGAGTAAAGCGTTCATTGCACTCCCCCGCGCATCGAATCCCGCCTTGCCGTTGCTGCGTTTCATGCTCATCGCCTTCCGCAACAACAGGAGAGGAACCAGTGGTAAGCCCCAGTAGGTGAAGGCGCGCGCTTTGAATCCATTCTGCTGTGCCACCTTTACCAGTTGTTCTATTGAATACCGTCGGATGTGCCCTGCTGCGCGATCATAGTCCGAGAAAAAGAATTGATGTGCTGGGACATTAATTAATAGGGTGCCCGATTCCGCCAAATGAAACTTCACCGACTGCAGAAATGCGTCCTCATCTTCAATGTGTTCCAACACATCGAACAACAACAGGAGATCGAAGTGGCCCTGGAACTCCGGGTTATGCTGGTGAATGTTGTAGCAATACAACGGACTAAGGCGGCTCACGTTTTTTTGCAACGCGATCCCATTGAGCTCAAACCCAGCGACCGGAATACCGTAATAGTCCTCGATATCCCGCTGCAACAATCCGTTGCCACAGCCAATCTCGGCCGCGCGCTTCGCGTCCTTTACCGTCGAATCCGCCAGTCGCTTCATGACTTCAAAGCGCCGCCGAATCCAGAAATGATCGGTGGTCGCTACATCGAACCACCAGTCCCCCATATTTACCGGCATGGCAGCGGATAGATAGGCGACGGCGCGGTCTGGGGTATTCATGGTAAAACTCTCGGTCAGTGTGCGGGTCGCAGAATGATATCAGGAAGTAAGGCTGCCGATGAGCGCGATTCTGCTTCAGGAATCTGGCGAAACATCGGAAACCGCGAACCCAGTGTCAGGCCACAATCTCGGCGATAGCCAACACTAGGAAGTGAAAAATATCAGGAACGCGTAAGTTGCTCGAAGTCGGGGTGTCGATTCGTGGTGCCGGGAGGGGGAGTCGAACCCCCAAGACCCGAAGGTCGGCGGATTTTAAATCCCCTGCGTCTGCCAGTTCCGCCGTGATAATGAACGACTTAGCTAAGAACGACCGTAAGACTGTGCAAGTGAATGTGTCAGTATCTGGGTATTTTTCGCACCCCACCCGCTCAGGAAATCCCCGCCAAGGGAGAATACATGGCGCCCCGCCGCTGTGCGTGTCATATCATGTTGCGGCAAAGGAGCAGCATTCATCCCAATTTATGTTCACGCGAATCAGAGTTTGTCTCCTCGTGGTCCTGATCTCGGCCCGAGGACTGCCCGCCGCCGATTTTGCTATGAAGGTGACCGACAAGAATTACCTCGACACCCAGGCTTTCAGCGTCTTTCTCTACGACAGCACGTACCATCCGGTTTTTGTGGACCAAAAGAACACAGCTATGGAAATGATTCTCCACGGCCAGCGCATTGCCACCAATGGCGACGTGCGCCTGATGCCAACGCCGGAGCAGTGGGATTTGGTAGCAACCATCAAAGGTCGCCATGCCGACAAGGCGACCAGCCGGCTCACCGCCGACCTCGCTTTCCCGACGTTCGACTTCAGTTACACATTGGAAGTGGCAGCGGAACCCAGCGGCGTGAAGGTCAGCATCAATCTCGACAAACCGCTCCCGCAGAAGTTGGCCGGGAGGGCAGGCTTCAACCTCGAGTTCCTGCCCTCGATCTACATGGGCAAGGCCTACCTGGTGGACGGAACCACAGCCGGTATCTTCCCGCGTACGCCGAACGATCCGATGACGAAGGTTTTGCCTCTGCCGGATGAACCGAAAAAGGCGTACTACCTGGAGGACTGGGATAAGGCCAAGGGATACACACAGCCGCTGCCGTTCGCCGAAGGCAAGAGCATTACCCTTGGGGTTGACGACGATCTGGCCCGGGTGAACGTCGTGTCGGATACGGCCAACCTCATGCTGTTCGATGGACGCGACCGCGCACCAAATGGCTGGTTCGTGTTGCGTTCGCTGATCCCTTCGGGCAAGACCACCGGCGCCATCGTCTGGCACATTCGGCCCGACGTGATTCCGAATTGGACTCGGCCGCCGATGATCGCGCACAGCCAGGTCGGTTATGCGCCGGGCTTCTCAAAGTTGGCAGTGCTCGAACTCGATCCGAAGTACGACGCCCCGAAGACGGCGAGAGTGCTGCGCCTGATGGAAGACGGATCCTACAAGCAGGTATTCGAGGGACCGATCACGTCTTCAACACCATGGCTGCGCTACGTCTATTCCAAATTCGACTTCACCCCGGTGAAGGACACCGGACTTTATGTCATCGAGTATGCAGGCCAGCGAACGGCGCCATTCCCCGTCTCAAAGGACGCTTACGCCAACATCTGGCAGGACAGCCTCGATCATCACCTCGCGGCGCAGATGGATCACGTTTCCGTTCGCGAAGGCTACCGCGTATGGCATGGCGCTTCTCATCTGGACGATGGCCGTATGGCTCCCTTGGTGGGTGAGCAATTCGACGGCTGGAATCAAGCTACGGCAACGGACGGAAAGTGGAAAGGCGGAGATCACATTCCTGGGATGAACGTGGGCGGCTGGTATGATGCCGGCGACTTCGACCTTGAGGAGCCGGCACAACTGAGCGTGATCCAGAGTCTGGCTCTGGCGTATCGCGAATTTAATCTCAAGTACGACGAGCTTACGGTGGATGAAGCGGCCCGTGAGGTTGAGATGCACCGCCCCGATGGCGTGCCCGATACAGTGCAGCAAGTCAAGCATGGCGCACTACTCATCCTGGCGCAGTTCCACAACATCGGCCACGCCATCCGCGGAACTCACGAGCCAGATCTGCGTCAATACACACAGGTAGGCGACGGAGCCTCGAAAACTGACGGCCGCATTTACGACCCGAAGCTCGGCCCGCACGAGACGAAGGGCGATTACTCGGGCAAGCCGGACGATCGCTGGATCTTCACCACGAACAACTCGTACTTCCAGTGGAATGCCATCGCGGCGCTGGCTGCAGCGGCGGATACGCTGAAAGGCTGGGACGACGCATTAGCGAAAGACTGTCTAGAGACCGCAATCAAAGCATGGAAGGAAACGACCGCAAACCCAACGCTGTATCCGACAAGCGCCGAGCCAGACCGAGAGGCTCCCCCAGGTGATGTGCTGGCTGCGTCTCAGGGTACCGTTTCTGGCGCTCAAGGCGCTCCTAAGCCAAAGAACAACTTAAGTACTCCAACAAATTCAGCCGCACCAGCCACTCCGCCCGCTGGCTCCGGCCGGAGCCGATCTTTCGTCGGCATGGACTGGTCCACGGCTCTGGAATTGACCATCGCCACAAATGGTGCCGAGCCCTACAAGTCCCGCCTGAAGGAATTGTTCCCTCAGATGATCACTCCCGAGCAGATGGAATTCAATGGTTGGAAAGCAGTCCGGGCATTGCCTTACTTGGATGCGAGCGCGAAAGATCAAGTGCGCGAAGCGGTGAAAACATACATGGCAGGTTTGGACAAGCGGCTGGACGAGACGCCATTCGGCGTGCCCCCTAGCCTCGGCACCTGGGGCGGATCGGGTGCCGTGGTCGACATGGCCATCCGAATGTATTTCTTGCACAAGGCGTTTCCCGATCTCGTGGGCCCTGAATACACACTTCGCGCCGTCAACTACATTCTCGGCACGCACCCGGTATCGAGCACTTCGTATGTGGCTGGAGTTGGTACTGTCTCGAAGACGATGACGTACAGCAACAATCGCGCCGACAATGCTTACATCCCGGGTGCCGTGATTCCGGGATACATCATCATCAAGCCAGATTTTCCCGAGTGCATCGACGATTTCGGATTTCTGTGGTTTGAGGATGAAGCCGTCGTGGCCGGATCGGCAAGCTGGGTCGTGGCCGGCAACGCTGCGAATGCAATCATTAAAGAAACGAAGTAGACCACTCTAAAATCGTCGTCCCAGCAGTGCCATGCTACCGGCAGTTTTGAAAGCGTTTGTGAGCATACGCAGTTCTGTCAACGGATGCCCAGACATCCCCGGCTCGCACAAGGTCTTGGGCGTGTCGTAACAGC
This sequence comes from uncultured Acidobacteriaceae bacterium, assembly GCA_963846215.1. GTDB lineage: Bacteria > Acidobacteriota > Terriglobia > Terriglobales > Acidobacteriaceae > Sulfotelmatobacter. The sequence goes on from CAWJVC010000009.1 coordinate 382,060, forward strand.
AGATATTACTCACGCTTCAAGCGAAGATCACGCGGAGTGCATAAGCGTATTTTGCTGGAGCCGGCGCCGGCATCCTGACATGGAGGCCGTCCGGACGCTGGTCGAATTGGAGTTTCGCATCGCTGCCTAACAAGGTTACGGACTGTATATGTTCGCTGCCGGCGGTCGAGGCGAGCGCATGAATCATGGCCTCGCCATTGGTCGGCCAGTCGAGCCCAATCGCATAGAGCACATTGCCCTTAGTTGTGAAACGAAAGTCTTCGGCTGTATAGCGCGTCGTGTCGGTATCGTGAAAAGATCCCGCCGCTACTTTGGTTGGACCTTCGCCATAGATCCTCCACGGCCGAGTGCCGTAGATCGCTTCTCCATTCACACTCAACCACACACCGACATCAAGAAGAACCTGCTGCACTTCGTCCGGGATGGTGCCGTCAGACCGTGGACCGATGTTCAACAGCAAATTGCCATTCTTGCTGACGATATCAATGAGCTGATGGACCACGAACTCCGGCGACTTGAACGTGTCGTCCTTGATATAGCCCCACGATTTGTTACTTACAGAAGTGTCGATCTGCCAGTAGAGCGGACGGATATCCCCAAGCTGTCCCCGTTCGAGGTCGAGCACGCCGGAGTGTTCTTGCATGGCATAGTCTTTGTAATTGATCACTCCAACGTGATCACCGTACTTCAGAGAACTGTTGTAGTAAAAGGCGGCGAACTTGGCGAGATTCGCCCGGATCGAAGCCTGTCCGATCCACCAATCGAAGTAGACAATGTCGGGATGATATTTCTCCACAAGTTCTGCGCCGCGCGCGAGCCACTCGTCCGCCCATGCGGAAGAGACGTAAGTGAAGTCATCGTTAAGGGGGACGCCCCAAGGGGCCGCTAACCAGTTGTGAGCGGGTCCGTAGAATGCCGCGTATTGCGGATCGTTTACATCAGAGGAAATACTGCGGCCCACGCCGAGAAAAAAATTGTGTTCGACTCGATGCGATGACACTCCAAAGTGTAGTCCAACAGCCCGCACTGCTTTGCCCAGTTCTCCTGTGGTGTCGCGATGCGGCCCCATTTTGTCTGCTGTCCAGTCGCTCAATCCGCTGTCGTACATGGCAAAACCGTCGTGGTGCTCCGCCACCGGAACCACGTACTTTGCTCCAGATTTCTTGAATAGCTCCGCCCACGCAGCTGGATCGAAGTGTTCGGCTCTAAACATAGGGAGAAAATCTTTGTAGCCGAACTTGTCCTGAGGGCCGTAGGTCGCCACGTGATGCTTATATTCCGGCGATCCCGGCACGTACATATTTCGCGGATACCATTCGTTGCCGAAAGCAGGGACCGAATAGGCTCCCCAATGGATGAAAATGCCGAACTTTGCGTCCTTGTACCATTCGGGCACTTCATACTTCTGAAGTGATTCCCAGTCCGCCCGGAACGGACCCTGTTGATCCACGGAGTCGACCTTCTTCAGCAAGGTGGCGCGTTCTGAATCGTATTTGCTGCTCGCTTTCTGCCAGACTCGATCGATGCTAGCCGGCTCCTGAGTGGCGGTTGGAGCCGTGGCACTCTGCGCGTGCGCAATAGAAACCGCAAGCGGCAGCAATAGAATTGTGCCCAGTCTGAGAATTGAGAATAAACGAGGTGAAAGCATTGGTTTGCAAAGCACGAGCGCTCTCATGCCTGTACTCCGTGGAAAATAGTCGGTAAAGTTATCGATGTCAACCACAGAAGCTCGGTACGCAGAAACTGGCTACTGCGGCAAGAGTCTATTGGATTCGATGGTTTGCTGCCCAAAAGTGCGATCTGAGCTTCTTGGAGTGACGGGCTGCCTATGAACATACGAATGAAGGACATCGCCAAAGACCTTGGCGTATCCCTGATCACCGTATCCAAAGTCCTGAGAAATCATCCGGATATCGGATCGGAGACTCGCGAGCGGGTACTCGCGCGCGTCAAAGAACTGGACTATCGTCCCAACTTTGCTGCGCGTAGCCTGGTGACCGGCCGCTCTTATCTTGTTGGCCTGGTTGTTCCCGATCTGCTGCACCCCTTCTTTGCGGAAATTGCCAAGTCTCTCTCCGAAGTCTTGCAACAAGGCGGCTACTATCTGATCGTGTCCTCATCTGACGAAGATCCGGATCTTGAGGAGGTCGAGATTAATCACTTGCTGGCGCGCCGTCATCCTCGCCTTCCAGTCTGAACCTAAGAAATCAATCTCATTTTCAAACAAGCTCAGTCCGCGCCGACCACCTGGTATCTCGACCCATCTTCAACCCGCATTGGTTTAGGAGGTGTAAATGAAGTGTTTCGAAGGACTCGTCGGCGCCATTCTCACATCGTGCCTCGTCCTCATGATCTGCCCAGCGATTGCGCAGGAGTCTTCGAGCTATCCCTATTTGAATCCCGAGCTTTCTCCTGAAGAGCGCGCGGCCGATCTCGTTCACCGCATGACGCTGGAAGAAAAGGCCTCGCAGCTTGTGAATCAGGCACGAGCCGTTCCGCGCTTGAACATTCCTTCTTACGATTGGTGGAGTGAAGCCTTGCACGGCGTCATTTCCGATGGCGTGACCGAATTCCCGGAGCCCATTGGTCTGGCCGCGACCTTCGATGCGCCAGGCATTCACGAGATGGCAACGGCCATCGGCATTGAAGGGCGAATCAAACACGCTCAGCACGAACGCGCTGGACATTCCAATATTTTCGAGGGCCTCGATTTCTGGGCGCCGAACGTCAACATCTTTCGCGATCCGCGCTGGGGGCGCGGCCAGGAAACCTACGGCGAAGATCCCTTCCTGAGCGCTCGCTTAGCCGTCGCGTTTGTCACAGGCATTCAAGGCGATGATCCCCAATATTACCGCGTCATCTCCACGCCCAAGCACTATGCCGTTCATAGCGGTCCCGAGCCCACTCGCCATTTCACCGACGTGGATGTCAGCAAACACGACGAAGAAGACACCTACTTACCTGCATTTCGCGCGGCCGTCATTGAGGGCAAGGCGGGTTCCGTCATGTGTGCTTACAACGCGATCAACGGTGAGCCTGCGTGCGCGAGCCAATTTCTGCTGCAGCATACCCTTCGCGGCGCTTGGAATTTCCAGGGTTATGTCGTTTCTGACTGCGACGCCGTTCGCAACATTTTTAATGGTCACCACTACCGCCCGACGCAGCCACAGGCCTCGGCAATCTCAGTGATCCGCGGCATGGATAACGAGTGCATCGACTTCGCAAAAGTCGACGACGATCACGATTACAAACCGTATATCGAGGCCGTGCAGCAGGGATATCTTCCGGAAAGCTCGGTCGACACTGCTCTTGTTCGTCTGTTCACGGCTCGCATCCGTCTAGGAATGTTCGATCCGCCCGCGGCCGTGCCGTACATGAACATCGACGAGAAGCAACTTGACAGTCCAGCACACCGAGAGCTTGCGCGTCGCATCGCCAACGAATCGATGGTTCTGCTCAAGAATGATGGCGTCCTCCCGCTGAAATCTGCCAAGCGCATCGCCATCGTCGGTCCGCTCGCCGATCAAACGGCCGTCCTGCTCGGCAATTACAACGGCAGTACCTCACACACAGTCACTGTGCTGGAAGGAATGAAAGCCGAGTTCCCGGACGCGAAGATCACATACGTGCCTGGCACGCAATTTCTTTCCAATCAGGCGGACCTCGTGCCGGCATCAGTTTTGACTACTCCGGATGGTAAGCCCGGCCTCAAAGCCGAATACAGTTCGCGCCCCTCCTTCGATGCCAAGGCGACTCCCCTCATCTCGCGGGTCGAGTCCTCCGTAAATCTGAACGAGAGCAATGTCCCGGAACAGGCGAAAGGAATCTCCGGTCTTTCGGTGCAGTGGACTGGATCTCTCAACCCCACGGCAACCGGCGACTATCTGTTGGGAATCAGCGTCGACGGCTTCGGTCGATTTTCAGTCGATGGCAGGGAGATCACGACACTGTGGGGCAAGAACATTAATCTGAGCCCCGTTCACCTCGAAAAAGGTCACCCCGTAAAGATTGAGGTCCGTTACGGCCGCACCGGAGAGGGCAAGCTAGAAGCGAAGCTGCTGTGGACACGCGTAAACAACGTGCCCGATCCTGCGGCAGTAGCGGCTGCGAAGAACGCCGATGTGGTCGTCGCTGTCGTCGGCATTACCAGTCGCCTTGAGGGCGAAGAGATGCCTGTGAGTCAGCCCGGCTTTTCCGGCGGCGACCGCACCAGCCTCGATTTGCCGATGCCTGAAGAGGATCTGATTGAGGCACTCGCCGCAAGTGGTAAGCCACTCGTAGTCGTGCTGATGAATGGCAGCGCGCTCAGCGTGAACTGGGCAAAGGAGCACGCCAACGCCATCCTCGAATCCTGGTACTCCGGCGAAGAAGGCGGAGCCGCTATCGCTGAAACCCTCAGCGGCAAGAACAATCCCGCTGGACGCCTTCCTGTCACCTTCTACAAAGATGTTCGTCAGCTTCCGCATTTCGAAGATTACTCAATGAAAGGACGCACCTATCGTTACTTCGAGGGCGAACCACTCTGGCCGTTTGGATTCGGCCTCAGCTACACAACATTCGCTTACAGCGATCTCAAGCTGCCGGAGCGCCAGTCAACGCCGGCGATCCACTGCACGCCTCCGTCACGGTCGCTAACACTGGGAAGGTTGCCGGAGACGAAGTCGTCGAGCTGTACCTGCAGTTTCCGGAAGTGTCCGGTGCGCCGCGGCGCGCACTCCGCGGATTTCAGCGCGTCCATCTGGAGCCCGGGAGCGAGCCAGAAGGTGGAGTTTCAGTTGAACCCGCGCGATCTTAGCATGGTCACCGATCTGGGGGACATCATCGTGGCGCAAGGCAAGTACACACTCTCAATCGGGAGCGGCCAACCCGGAACCGGAGTTCCTTCAGTGAGTGGGAATTTTGAAGTCAAAGGACAAATCGTTCTGCCGGAATAGTTGTTGCGCTAGCCTGATAGCGAAGGGATGCGCAAATGTTCACGCGAGCTTTGACGAGCGGTTCAGAGATCGAGGCAATATGCATACCAAATTCTTAAGAAACATGCTTTTGGTGTTTGTCTCGACTAGTTCTGCTTGGGCGCAAGAACCGAACTCCTGCGCGAAGCTGACAAACTTCAAAGCCGAGAATGTTGAAATCACCAAAGCGGCGGCCATTGCTGCCGGAACCACCGAGGCCATTCCCTGGAACCAGACTCGCACCGCACCTCTACCTGCATATTGCCGAGTCGAAGGTGTCATGAACCGACGCACCGGAGTCGACGGAGAAGAGTTTGGAATCACCTTCGCATTGGCCATGCCCGATCAATGGAATGGCGACTTGCTGATGCAAGGTGGGGGCGGTAGCAACGGCATTGTACTTGCGCCCCTTGGATTGAACGCTGCTGGCGACACGCCGGGACTCATACGCGGATTCGCCGTTGTAAGCACGGATACAGGTCATAAGAGCCGCCACCCGGGATTTGATTTCGGTTTCATGCGCGATCAGCAGGCTTATCTGGACTTTGCTTACCTCGCGAATGCTGAGGTCGCTGCATTGGCCAAACAACTCATCGCGCAACACTACGGCAAGCCGGCTGCCTTTTCGTATTTTTCTGGATGCTCCACCGGCGGGCGCGAAGGCATGATTCTTTCGCAGCGTTATCCCACGGTTTTCAATGGCATCATCTCCGGCGATCCCGCGATGCGCACTGGGTTTTCCAATCTCGCGATCGGCCGATGGATTCCCATCGCCTTCAATCAAATTGCTCCGAAAGACGCAAACGGAAAACCAATCATCGAGCAGTCGATTACCGACAATGACCGCAAGTTGATCAGGGATGCTCTCATCAAAAAGTGCGATGCCAAGGATGGTGTCGCCGACGGCTTAATCTCCGATCCGCTCGGGTGTGACTTCGACCCTGAGATGTTGGCGTGCAAGGGCGAAACGAATAACTCCTGCCTGGCTCCGGAAAAAGCGGCCGCCATCAAGAAGGCCATGGGAGGGCCGAAGACGTCGAGTGGAACCCAAGTCTATGCTGGATTCCTTTACGACACGGGCATCACGAACGGGCCGCCGTTCCGAGGATTGCTTTCACCCGGACCCGGCATTTTCGGGCCTGCGACGACGGACATGACAATGGACGTTGATAAGGAAGCTCTGTCGGCCAGCCAACCGCTCGTGGATTCGATGTCCACGAATTTGACGACCTTCTCCGCGCACGGAGGGAAAATGATCTTCTACCACGGCGATAGCGATCCGTGGTTCTCGCCTCTCGACACGTTCGAGTACTACAAGAATATGGCGGCTGCAAACGGGAGCCTCGACGCCGTGTCGAAGTGGAGTCAGTTCTATTTCGTTCCGGGAATGAGCCATTGTGGCGGAGGGCAGGCGCTGGATCAGTTTGATTTCTTGGGCGCAATGGTCAACTGGGTCGAGAAGGGAACAACGCCTACATCAGTGATCGCGACTGGCAAGGCCTTTCCTGGGCGCAGCCGGCCACTGTGTCCTTATCCGAAGCACGCACAATACAAGGGGCAAGGAGACACGGAAGACGCAGCCAACTTCGAGTGCCGTTAAATTTTGTTACTTCTGCTCGAAAGGACATCGCTTCTTATGCGTTCACTTCTTGTCGTCTTCATGCTGATCGTCATGAAACTCTAACCGCACCGAAGGTCGACAGTGTCAACAGTTTCGACGCAGCTAAAACGGTCACGCCGAAGCCGAGCTCAGCGAAGGTTCAGGGTGGCAAGGTGACTCTGAAACTGGAGCCTAAATCTGTCACCGTCACATCAGTTGAGCAGTGATGCTCCTAGGTTGATCCGGCGGATTGCAAATCTGACCCTGCAGAATCATCTCGGGGCGGCGCGATGGTTCACATTCGATGACAACGAATGAGAAAAACATGCGGCGATTCGTAATACTGGTCTCGCCGGGATTGTCTCCGTTGACGGTTACCGAAGTGGAGTCCTCATACCAACTGCCCCCTTCTCTGGCGCAGTCTTGCCGACCTTCTATGCCTTGCTCATCAAAGTTAAAGTCTGTCGAATCGGAGTCATTTTCTGACGTGCCTCCATCGCCGCCGTAAAAGCAGTAGAGTCCAAGCGGATCTTTATATCTCAAGGGATTGTTCAAGGCATATACATAACGGTTCCAGGACTATTCACGAAATTTCTCCCAGAAACTCATTGGCCGCACAAAGAATATAAATTCACCTGGTTTGGCGATGGCCTTCTGTTTGCTACAGTAGTTGGGAGCCGCGATTCCCGTCGAAAGAATCTCAGACACCGAATACCAGTGCTCCCGAAATGGCCCACGATCCTCTAGGCGATCACAATTCACGTACCCCCACCCTGCTTTCCCATATTGGGCGTGAACGGTGATCAGTGAGGGATCAGGCGGCAACGTCATCGTGCCTTCCCCATCAGCATCCGGTCGAATCCAACGGGGCGGTCGGCCTCCTGTCTGACCGGGAGTCAAAGACGTGCTGACCCAGACCTGCAACTCCGATGTCGTAATAGGCTGCCCTGTTTTGCTATCCAACATGCGGATGCCGATGGTGCGATCCGTCTGGGCACATAATGCACTAGACATCATGACGATCCAGAACAGGAGCCCGCATTTAATTTTATTCCAATATTGAATTTTCGCTCTCATGTGTATTTGCCCTTCCTACGGACATGGATTACGCGTATTTGCACCAAGGACGTCAACACCAACGTGGATGACTCCGCCGATGGGATTATTGGCCCAAGCAGAGTCGATATGCGCCGAGGTCGAAACAGAGCCGTCTGACTTCGTAAAGACTAATGTCTGTGGAGAGTCTTGGCTGGGCAATCCATTTCCCGGCCCGCTTGGCAAATGAAGGCTTGGTCCATAGCCCGTAATCTTGCCCCAAAAGCCACTTGGAGCGTATCGTCCCGGATTGATCGCATTGAATTGGGCAGTTGAGAGATTAGCCACGTTGAGATCGAGATTGACGGCACCTCCCCAGTCAAAATTGCCTGTAACATTGGCTGTTGTCACATTTGTTCCGAACTGACTATTCACCGTGCTGAGGATGGTGGGCAGTGCAAGTCGTAACGGTATTCGCCAAATTCAGAGCAGTCTGAGCTGCATCCGAGTTAGCATCCGGAGTCCAATCAGGCAGGTTCGCACCATTATTATTGGCATTCTGGAAGAAGGAATGATCAACCAATGTTCCCCCAGCACCATTCGGACCCTGACATTTGTCATAACTCCCTGTATCTGGATCGTCATTGGAATCATAGCTGCCATCGTCCCAAACACATTCCAGTTATTGAAAACAGACCTGAGAGTCTTGGTGCCGGGAGGGGGAGTCGAACCCCCAAGACCCGAAGGTCGGCGGATTTTGAGTTCCACAGTGGGTTCTGAACCGTTAGGAAAATTTTCTACTCTACTATATTTCTCAACGGGTTACCAGAAGCGTAGATTGCACCGTTCTGATCCCAATCGCCGCGTTTTGAACATGGAACTACTACAGTTTTACTACAGTGTTTCCAGCCGAGTACTCTCGCAGGCGCTGCCATCGTTGCTCCAGGAATTCACGATGAGTGAGTGTAATCGCAATGGCCAGCCAATTTTGAATATTAGCCTCAGGAATAAAACTGAGCTCGTGTACAATTCGTCCTCGGGGCGTTGCAAATGCAAGATGCCGTGAGCTCGCAGATAGGGGGTTTTCGGCACTGGATGAAGATTGTTCTGATTTCAGCTGTGACGGCAGCTCTTGCCGGATTTGCTATCTCCTATCTTTTCTCCGCCAGATATACATCGCATTCGCTCATAATGGTGGAGGGACCCAATATCCCCGAAACTATTGTTGCGCCTGTCGTGTCCTCCGATCTGTCTGAGCGCATCGCAACGCTCCAGCAGCAAACACTCAGTCAGTCCCGCCTGCAACCTATGCTGGAGCGCTCGGGACTAGCAAAGCCGGGGCAGAACACGGATGACCTCATCGACGCTATCCGAGATAATATGTCGGTGCAACCGGTGGTGACCGATCCTACAGAGGTCGGCGTCGGCAATAAAAACCCCACACAGAACAGAGCGACGCCCGGTTTTTATATCAACTACACGGCATCGAACGCTCACGATGCGCAGCAACTTTGCAACGAACTGACCTCGCTCCTTCTGGAAGAGAATCTAAAGTCTCGCGAAGACGCTGCGAAGCAGACATTTGATTTTCTCAGGGCACAGGTCGAGGAAGCAAAACAGAGTCTGGACAATCTCGATCAGAAGGTGGGAACCTCTAAGAACCAGCATGCCGCACCGAGTCTTGGCATTGACTACGACAACGCACGAAGAATCTATCAGGACGATCTAGCGAAGCTCAGTGCAGCCAAGATGGCGCAACAGGTAGAGCAGCAGCAGCTTGGGGAGCGAATGCATTTGCTAAACCCCGCGGATCTTCCAGCCTTTCCCGATTTTCCGAACCGAATTCTGTTTGCCCTTGGAGGATTAGTGGCTGGTCTAGTATTCGGGATCGGACTCCTATTGTGGCGCAGCTATAGGTTACATACAACCGCTTGATTCATTAGTTCCCCATCTCCAGACGTCGAATCCCGCGTTTATTTCAGTCGATCAGCTATGCGCAGCCACGGGAAGTTCTTGTTGACCTCCATTGCGAGTCAATCCGGAGTGGCTAGGCTGATCTATGCCCAAGGCGATTACATCGCCTGGTTGCGCCAAGTTGTGACGTGCAATCCAAGTAGCGGTGTTAGAAGCCCCAATGCTGTCGGACTTTCGATCCGGTCAAAACGTAAGACTTGAAACTCTTCAAAGGCGGTTCAATTCCGCGATTCGTCAAACGCAAGGCTTCATGATATTCGTTGGAGCCACAAGCTGGGCACAGCAAGACTGCTCCCACAAACTCGGGCGGCGGAAGATATGAGTGTGCTTCGATGTAATGTACGATTCCGCCCGGTGCAACGTAGACGGCACCCGCGCCGGGCACGAAGATGTTCTCCCGTGACCAATCTGGACCAAGAGACGGAAGGCCCGCAAATAGACAAAAGGAACACGACTTCACGCCCCGAAAATAATAATGCGGATAGGCCTCCCGCGTTTGTTCCACCAACGCCTTTAGTTTGGAAAACGCAGCGCTTGTTAGAGCGCCGCTGATAAATGGCTGCGGGTGCTCTAGCCAGCCCACTGCCAGTAGCGGCACCAACCAATTGCTCGGATCAAAAGGCCCGGTGTGATACCGGCAGATTTCTAAATCCGCGACGTGCACTAAACGTGGCTCCCTCGTGCGATTATTCTATGCTGCTTGGGCTCCCAGTACGGAAATGTTGCTGGTGAAGTGGTTGAACGGGCCAACTGTCGTTAGGTCTTGCGATGACGCTCATCGATGGTTTTGAGCGGAATTGCCTGACTTCGTGTTCTCTCAATTTCTATGCCTGTGCTGGCTTCAGTTGGGAAAATGCCGCCGGAGGTCGAGTTCTCTTCCAAATAAATGCGATTGCGTAATGCAAAATGAACAGCATAAGCAGCGCCATGACAAAGCTTACCCACCCGGAAATGCGGATAAATTCCAGTGTTTGTACCGAATCAGTGAACGCAGCTAGTAATGCTGCGATCACGATAACGAAACTGCCGCAAACCACCTTAATCGGAACTACTAAGATCGTCAGGAGCACTCGAAGCCATGTTCGACGATCCGCCAAATAGGCATACATAATGGCTACGGCCAGAAGCGAAAGCAGCGAACCTCCCGTGCATATCAGAAAATACACGCCGTCAGGAAGCAGTAGCACGTTGCCCCCTTCCAGCGATACTGAAACGCCGCTGAGCTGAAACAACGAACCCGCCAGCTTTGCGCTCAGCGATTCCAAGAGAAGTATCAACCGCTCCCCGCCCAGGACAGAATGGGAATCATCAGAACCAAAAAAGCCCAAGGAAAAAGAACCGCACGAAAAAATGCCCATCCTTCGAAGAGCGATCAAACCTGCGAGTACGATTAAAAGCGATATCCGTGACAGGAATAGGTTCCGACTAAGAACCCCCAGTGCCAATACGAGCAGACCAAGCACAACAACCGCAGAACCCATCCAAGACGGTGAGGACTGAATGGCATGAAGTCGTTGCCGCTGGCGATAGAGGACGAGAAGAACAAACAAAGGAACAAAGATTCCGTGCGAGGCCGGAATCATGAACCCATAGGTAGAACAGTCGACCAAGGATGCCAGCATAGAGGCCGGCAACCAACAACAGCGCTAATAAGATCCGGTAGCGCATAGATCCCTGGGGATTATGCCACTTTTTCCTGATAGCCGTTGCAAAATCTCGATTACACCCGTTGGTCAGGATCGGCCAATTCTCACTGTTATCTGCGTGTCTATAATGCTGGAATGAACCAGGTGGAGAGGGCACGACGATTTGCTGAGCTGGCCTATTCGGCGGCCCTTGGCGAGATTGTCCGGGAATTTGACGAGAAGCGCCATGCGTTGCGGGTAAAATTTGCGGCTCGTGGCAGAGTCGCATTCATCGAAGGAGCCAAGCTTGAGAGCGAACAGATTGCAGCTACGATCAAGGCTCAACTGAACACGCTGCTTGATGGATATGAGGTGAACGGTGTTCCGATTGATGATGAGGTGGCAACGAACATTGCCAATGAAGTCAGCCGCAGTCTGGAAGCCTCGATTACGCTTCCTGGTAGCAGTCTCGCAGAACTTCCCACGGGGTTTGATGTTATGAAGTTCTATCATATGCATCAAGTGAAGCAAATGTCGGAATTTCATATGCATGGATCCGAACCGAAATTGACCGGCGGCGCTTCATGAAGAAACCTCAAGCCGAGCCATTCACCCTTTATCATGTCGAAGGGGACGATCCCATAGCGGCCGTCAACCGCCCGGACAACTCCGTGGATGCTGTTCTCGCGGCCAACCGGCAACTTTTCGTGGACCTGCGACAAAAGATCGAATCCTGCCTTCGGGAAGGAAACGAGCAGACGCTCATTCTTGACAAACTGGCGGCTCTCGAACAAGCCCAGAGCTTGCAATCATTCGCGCAGCGCTACTCAGATTTCATCTCGGCCGCGGCCAAGCACATCCTGCTCCTGGTGCCGTTCAACCCTGCCCTTACTGAAATGCTCCACAAAATGTTGAGCTGAACGAGCGCCAGAATGCAGTTGGCGCAAAATCTCGACTACACTCATCTTCCTTACGGCGAGACGAAGATTTCTTTACTATCTGGGAAAAATGCCGCCCCGCCGAACGACAACACTTAGGGCCGCAACGATTGCGGGACGGTCTGTCGTGTGCCGTCCACCTAAGTTGGGGACACACGTCTAGCCCATTTTGGAATTCGCGTCGCTAAGGGCCTGCTCCCCTCCGTTTCCGCATCCGAAACCGTGTTCGCTCACCTTCGCGCGCGACTTGCCTAATTGGGTAACAGAGCTTACCCTAGCGAAAAGTTTTATCTTGTGTGAGCAGTCCTTGGTATCGACGGGGAAACAAAATGAATCCCTTTTCGGAGCCGCCCGTTCTTAAGAGTGCGCCGTCGGGGCCACAGGACCCAACCGAAGATCTAAGGGAGGCAGCTAAGGTAGTATCGAATCGTTTTCGCTTGGGGAGACGGCTCGGAGCAGGCGGCATGGGCGAGGTATGTGAGGCCCAAGACAGCCTGCTGCAACGCAGAGTGGCCCTAAAACGAGTTGCTCCAAAGCTGCGAAATGACCCCGATTATCGTCGACGCCTGTTAAAGGAAGCGCGGCAAGCCTCCTCACTCAATCACCCCAACATCGCTCAGATCTACGACATCGTAGAAGAAGGCGATGAAGCGTTCCTGGTAATGGAATACGTGGAGGGCGAGTCACTGCGATGTCGGATGGCGGGTGCGTGGAACAGCAAAGATATCATTCCGATAGCGATCCAGTGTGCAGGGGCCCTGAATGCGGCGCACCGGCATCATATCCTCCACGGCGATATCAAGCCAGAAAACATCATGCTTACGCCGGAAGATAACGTCAAGGTCTTGGATTTTGGCCTCGCGAAGAATCTGCCCGTCGCCGGAGCAATTAACGACACCGAGACTTTGGAGGCAGCAGGTTCAGCGTTTGAAGGAACGCCCGCCTATATGGCTCCAGAAGTCTTGAAGGGGTGTGGAGCCGATGAACGTGCAGACATCTTCTCGCTAGGCGTGGTGTTGTACGAGATGTTGAAAGGTGCAAATCCTTTTAGGGCAGACACAGTAGCCGAAACGATCGACCGAATCTTGCACTTCCGCCCAGAACTCCTGCCGCCGACCGGTTCACAAGAAAACCAAGAGCTACTGGCCGTTGTTCAACGCATGCTCGCGAAAGATCGGGCGCAACGTCAGGCAAGTGCGAGTGAGCTGCTGGGAGATCTGCGCAGGATTGGTGAAGTGGAGTCGCGCGGCACGAGAAGAGGACCAGGCTTGACCTTCTGGACCAGCCTGTGTTTTGCGACGGCGGTGGTGGCCATGTTGTTAGTATCCAGGCGCGGCGATGTGCTACGAAGGGCTCGCGACGTGCTTCTGGGCCAAGCTGTACCCGCAAAGGTTGCACTCGCCGTTCTGCCAGTTTCGGTGGACGGTAGCGACCCGGAAGCCACAGCCTTCGCTCATGGGCTGATCGATACGCTGACAGGACAGTTGGGACAACTCACCGAGCAGCGCTCGCTCGACATTATTCCGGCCAGCGAGATCGCAGCCAAGAGAGTGGACACCATCGAGAAAGCACGACAGGAGTTCGGGGCAAATGTCGTCTTGAGGGTTAATATCCACCGGTCGGGAAATATGGTGCGCATCAGCCCCGTTCTGCTAGATGCTCGCACGTATCGCCAATTGCGCGCGCGGGTCATCACGGATTCCATGACCAACCCTTTTGCTCTGGAAGACCGGGTGACGAACGTCGTGGTGCAAGAACTGGGCCTGGAACTTGCGCCGCAAGAGGAGCAGCTTCTGCAACTGCGCGGCACGAACAAAGCGGATGCTTACCAGTTCTATTTGCAGGGTGTTGGATATCTACGACAGATAGAAAAAACTGAAAATATCGACACTTCGATCAGGCTGTTTCTGCGCGCCTTGGAAAAAGACCCTGGATTTGGCTCGGCGTACGCCGGGTTGGGAGAAGCTTATTGGGCTAAGTACGAACAACTCAAAGATACAAAATGGAGCAGCAAGGCGATAGACATGTGCAAACGTGCAGCGGCTGCGGGCAATGCGGGAGCCGAGGGTGACGTTTGCCTAGGAACACTCTTTAACGGGCAGGGCAAGTATGAAGAAGGAGCGCATTACTTTCAAGCTGCGTTGGACATTGACAAGGGTAGCGAATTGGCTTACGCAGGATTGGCTGCGGCTTACGAAGGTTTGGATCAGTGGAAGGAAGCTGAAGAGACACTGCAAAGATTACTGCAGATGCCAGCATCGGCTCGTAGTGGCTACAACCTGCTGGGAGGGTTTTATCACCGACAAGGTCGGGATGTAGAAGCTGTGCAAATGTTTAAGAACTACGTCGCGCTTGCTCCAGATGCGTTCGTTGGTTACTACAATTTGGGCGCGATATACGTGAGTCTAGGGCGAAATGTGGAGGCAATTGAAGAGCTGAACCAGTCAATAAAGATTCGCCCGACAGCCGAAGCCTATACGAATCTAGGGACAGCATATTTCGACCTCGGTCAATACGATCGCGCGATATCTACTTTTGAGCAGGCCGTGAAGCTCGATGACCGGCGTTACGATCACTGGGGCAACCTCGCAGATGCCTATTATTGGACGCCCGGCCGACGAGGGCAGGCACCTGAGATGTACCGGACCGCAATCGCGCTGGCTGAGGAGGCCCTAAGAGTGAATCCTCACGATGCGTATACCGCATTATACGTCGCCGAGTACTATGCCATGTTGGGCGAGCGCGAACCGGCAATGAATCGCCTACAACAAGCTCAGCAGAAAATGGGCCGGAACGCTGAGTTTAAGTTCAATGCGGCCATTGTCTTCGCCCAATTGGGCGAATGGGACAGATCGCTGGCAGTGTTGCAAGAAGCGCTCGCGGCGGGCTATCCTGCTGGGCAGATCGATGTGACTCCAAATTTTGCGAAGATGCGTACAGACCCTAAATTCCAGGAGCTCAGACGAAGGTACGAAAAAAAAGAAAGGAAGAACTGATGGCCCGGACAACAATTCTCCTGAGTCTAGTGGGTCGATGGACAATGTTCGGCATACTTGTTTTTTCAATCAACGCCTTACTTCGGGCTGACGACCTAACCCCGGGCAAATGTACGAGGCGCTGTCTGAGCGTGGGATACCAATCCAAAGTCATCATCAAGCTGATCGTACCGCCTGGTCAAAATCCCCATGCTTCCCCAGCATGTGCGTGTGTGAAGCCGGGAGGAACCGTCATTTGGCAAAATGCAGACCCTCAGGTACCGTGGACAGTCGTGTTTCCCACCCAGAATCCAATCGATACGCCCGGCGCCATTTCTGATTCGGACGACACCTGGTTCATTCTCGAAACTGCCAACATACAGGAATACCACTACACCGCTAAGATCGGTGGTGCAGAAGTAGACCCTCACGTCGTCGTCGGCCAGCATCCCCCCTTGGAGAATGCAAACAAACATAAGAAGTCAATGCCGCCGGAGTAAGTTTCTCTACTGGCTTCGAAACTTCAAGATTGGCGGAGCAATGGCGCGGCAGGAGAACATCGTTTCGCGGACGAAACCGACTGGGGACTAGTCCTCGGTCCGCGAATGCGACTCCGTAACCGGAATCGTCGTTTCCCATCATTACCTAGATTGCTGAGAAAGTATACGTTGTAACGACGCGATCAACGGGGCCCACGGAAGGTAGGAGCGGTCTTGCGCAAGCAGTTCGGCGGAGCCGAGCCTTGTCGCGTAGCTGGCTGGGATGGAAGCACTCATGGCGGGACTAGCCATCTTTGAATGCTTAAGAAACGTCTTCTGTTTTGGTATTGTGCGAGTGTCCGACTCACGAAGAAGAGCGATATTGTGGACGATCAGAACTAACAAATACGACTGCTGTCAAAACCGCCGTCCGGTTTTGAAGATCACACAGTCTGTTCCAACTGGTGATGAAAATTCTCTACTCTATCTGGTTCTTCAACCGCTTACCAGAACCGAGTTGTGACGCGTTTTGATCGACCTGGCCCCGTTCTGAACATGAAACCATCACGTTTTTATCACAGCAGTCTTCTGAACATAAACGAAGCGACAGAATCAGCGCCTTTTTCTCTACTTAGTCGCTGTTCCGGGCGCGTCGCGTCGTGTGGTCGGCGGATTTTGGGTTCCAGTCGATGCGGCTGATTCTACGGCTAGAATTGTAACGATAGCAGCCCGAACTGCACCTCGCCCGGGTCAATCCCCACCATGACCGCCTGAGAAGGGATGATTAAGTAAAAAGCAAAGTTTCCGCCTTCAGATCCTAGATTCACTACTCCCCTCCCATTGCTCTGTATAGGTTGTGTTACCGTCCCACTTGGCGAAAATCCTCTGTTGCTATATTCTTCCCAGGAAATTATGACTCCACTTGAAGCCGTCATTTGCCCAAGGGCTACGTACCATCCCAGCGTCGAGGTTGAACCAAGTGCTAAGTAGGCATATGAGCCGCAGACGCGGCGAAGTGCCTAAGGACGCGCGTTCATTCTTCTCCCCAAAGCGTTGACTGACTGTCCGTCCGTCCGTCCGGTAGACTGATCCCCGGTTACCCCAAGTTCCCGCTGAACGATAGCCAATAGTTGCTGACGTTCGAAGGGCTTGTATAAAAAACCCTGAGCGCCCTCTCTGATTGCCGCTCGCCTGAGTGAGTCGTCGGTTATCGAGGTAACGAAAACGAATGGAATTCGGGGATGGTGTTTCTTGGCGTGCACAAGTAAAGAGAATCCATCAAGTCCGTTCAAGAAAAAGTTGGACAAGATTAGATCGATTCTGGTCCCAGACTGAAGCAGGTCTATCGCCTCTTGACCGTCTGTCGCTTCTCGGCAGTCGTATCCGGCGCGAAGGAGAATAAGAACGACGATGTCCCGGATTGGCTTTTCGTCCTCGACCAGGAGAATCCGAGGACGAGCTCGAAATACCCCTTGCCTCTCGGGAGACGATTCGATTTGGGGTTGTGGAGATAGGATATTGACTCATGTCGGATACCACCACCGGACGACTCTTACGGTCATTTGGATTCAGCGCGTCGAGCCTGCTTTATCCTCAGGAAGCAGTTCCAGCATGTCGCCAAAGTATTGACCAACGGGCAATATCCCGAGACATTCACCTTCAGCCATGGACCGGGGCTTGCGCTCTTGGCGACTCTGCGAAGTCTGCTCGTACTCATCGACAGACTCGATGTGGGCAACGACCGCATAACGAGCGACTAAAAGGTTGGAATCTTCCATTATAGTTTTCGCTTGCTCCGGAGTGGCTCGCAGCTGCAAAACAATTCGTTTTCCGAGACTAACCCACCTCGGAGTGAACCGTGTATTGGGAGCCCTGAAGCGTTACATCCTTCACAGACACGATGAAAAGGAGGGGCCTATGGTCTTGGCGGACAAACATAGCCTTGTGGCACTCTCAGGCCATACTTTCCCAGTTCGTGCCATTGTCAGTGTGCGCGATTGGCCTCAAGCTGTTGGCGCCTGATGATTTGCAGTTCTAGTCGGCAGCCAAGATTCAAATGTTCAAGATGAACTCAAACCCGGAGCAGGACCGAACGCGGACCGCGAAGGGACATCGACGCGAACTGATCGCCCTCGGGCTTCTGATGGTAGCTTTGGCAGTGGTCATTGTGAAAGACCACGATTTCTGGTTCGGATCCGACGAAGAGTTTGAATCGGACGCCACTCAATCGGAAAGCGTACATCAGGCGAAAAAAGCGGCTGCTCCTGCGAAGACCGAGAAATCAACGGTTGCCAAGGCGGTAACTTCCAAGAATCATCCCGCAACGAAGACAGCGACCACCCCAGCCGTTCCTGAGACAACCAGTAAAGATGCTTCGAACTCGGAGGCTCCGGCGGTGGTAACGAATCGGGCAGCGCTTCCCCCGCTGGACATCGAAGTGGTCGCGGGAGACAAGCACAGCACAGTTCATGCCGGAAGTAACGTCACGAAAGTGGAAATCCCAGGCGATTCAGCCCGGGTACCGGCGTCAGCGAGCTCAGTGGCGCCTCAGCCCACGAATGCTGCCGTCCGCGAGCCTTTGACCTCGATGGGTTCGCTCTACCCCTTGCTGGGACCGCACATAAAGGTGCAGGGATCGGTGATATTGCAAGCGGTGGTGGGTGTGGACGGCACGATTCAAAACCTGCGCGTTGTAAGCGGCTCGGCCATCCTGACCGCGGCGGCCCAGCAAGCGGTTCGGGAGTGGCACTTCAAACCCTACCTTCTCAACGGGCAAGCGGTTGAAACCAAAGCCACAATCACCGTAAACTTCTCGATTCGCGTATCCGACAACACGGCTAAAACCAGTTAGAAACCGGCTCTGCTCCGATTACTTCCCCGCCCCAAAAGTAACCTAATGCGCCGGACCGAGCGTATGAAAGCGGCCGAAGCAGCCGTCGGAAAGATCCATGCCTGGTACTTAACCATGGGAACCTACGACGCGGTAATTATTTCTGAGTTTCCCAATGACGAGATGGCCGCAAAATTCATGCTGTCTACAGGATCAATGGGTAACATCACCACGTAAACCCTGAAAGCTTTCACTGAAGCAGAATACCGAAAAATCATCGGTTCTCTTTGAGGGCATTGCATGAACAGACTGGTGATCCTGGCGGGCTCACCGCTTGTTAGCGCGCCGCTCGTCACTTGCCGTTTCTCACCGTTCAACGGTGGGGTGGCATACCTTTGACTGTGAGACATCCGTGGAGGACGAACGACATGTGGCGAAACCGGGGACGTAAAAACATCACCGAAGGATTTGCTTGGCCCTATAGTTCCCACCCCGCCACGGCTATTTCTTCGTCGAAACTACTTCCGATGTTTGCGCGCCGACGTTACGATACCAAGGCATCAAGCGCCCGCCGAATGGACGTCCCATTTGACCGACCGCATCGGAGATGCGAGGCTTAACTTGAGTAGCAGTTATCGCGCTTTGCACAGCGGGCGCTGGACTTGCCGCCGTTGTGCTCTTGTCGTTGTCCTCGCACCAGTGGCCACAGGGGATGCCCAGGAAGCCATGATAGACATTGGTCGCGTCAATGGAGTATCCGGTAGTCTCTCCGAACAGGTTGTTACTTATGGGAACGGTGCCCTGGAAAGCGCCGGTGCCAGCGCCGGGAGCTTCGAACGTCGCGTAGGTGCCGTCTGCACTGCGCACGAAACCGTGGTTTACACTGCTCGCGTCTAAGTAACTTCCCGTAATCACCCCGAACAGGTTGATAGTTGACGGGAAGGTACCGTTGAAGTCACCAGCAGTCGTGTCCGCGCCGGGAGCTTCGAATGTCGTGAACTTGCCGCCAGGCCTACGGAGGAAGCCGTGATACACACTGTTCGCGTCAATATAATATCCGGCGATCGCCCCGAAGTCGTTGAGGCTCTGGGGGAAGGTGCCGTAGAAGGAATCGGTCGTGTCCGCGCCCGGAGCTTCGAATTTAACGAAGGTGTCGTCGGGATTTCGCAGGAAGCCGTGGAACACATTGTTCGCGTCATAGTAAAGTCCCGTGATCGCCCCGAAGTTGTTGAGGCCAGAAAAGCTCGCCGGCAGAGTTCCCTGGCCAGCTTCCATGGAAGAACCGGGAACCTCAAATGTTGTGAAGGTACCGTCGGAAGTTCGAACGAAAGTATGTGCCACAAAATTTCCGCTGTTATCCTCATAAGGTCCGACGATCGTTCCGAAAACGTTGATGTTCCAGGCTCCGGTGCCGTTACAACCTTCGTTGAGGTTTGTATTGCACGCACCAGGAGCCTCAAACGTCGTGAAAGTGCTGTCGGGGCCGCGCAGAAAGGCACGAATCACCTCCCTCGCATCAACGTAATATCCCACTGTCGACCCCTCTAGGTTCAGGCCCAAGACCGTCGTACCTCCGCCTGGTTGATTGCCTACATCCGGAGGATCGAACGTGGTTAGCTTGCCCTCCGGACTACGTAGGAAGCCGTGCGAAACATTGTTCGCATCGACGTAGTATCCGGCGATAACCCCCACCGGATTAATGCCGATGGCGAAAGTACCCTGAAGAGCGCCTGTGCCCGCGTCAGGCACGTCGAATGTGGTGATGTGGAACTGCTGGGCGGTGGCGGAAAGACCCAGCCCGAGCGTGCACGGGGCCAGGAAGAAAGCGAACGCACCTTTGCGGAGAATTGTTAAACAGAATCGGGCAAAAGTAATATGGTTCCTCATCGTTAGTCTCCTCTTTGTTATCTGTCCCAGTGTTGTTGTCCTGTCGTGCCCTTTCCTATCTACTCGGCCTTCCCAAGGCTGAGCGGAATCCCGATCTGAAACCAGAAAGCGTCTCCGCGTGGTTTGTTCTGAACGAATGTTTCGCGCTGATACTTAAGGGCGAAGCCACCGTGGCGGCCAAGCTTGAAGCGAATTTCAGGGCCGATCGCAAAAACGCGACCACGAAATCCATCCGCAACGACGGCGCCGTTCTGCTGATCATCGGTAGTTTGCTTATAGAAGAAACCATTGACGCCAAGCGCAACTGACCGGGAGACTTCCTGCATAGCGACGTATTCCCACGTGAATTCGTTTCCGCTGTGGTAGCGAGTGGCGACGTTCTCGGAATTAATTATGTACTGCACTTTGGAGCTGATTTCCGTCTTGCCCTGGAACGGCAGATACGTGAACGCCGCGACCGGTGCAACCGCAAAATTATGTTGCCCCACATTGAGGGGGGCGGCTTTCGAATAATAGGCGCCGGGAAGTAAAACGTCCGCTTCATACAGCCAGTGCCAGTTCCCCTTGTGGTATCCGAGCTCCAGGACCCCGACGCTCGTGTTGCCGACGCCGAAATTACTGAACTCGCCATTGGGAAGGTGTACTCGTTCGTGAAGAAAAGGGATGGCTATGTTGCTGTTCAGTGTGCCACCCAGAAAATGAACGTTCCAGCTATGCGTAACCTTGAAAGCAGTGGCGAATACATCAAGTTTGAATCCAGGAAGTGCGCTTGCGCCTTCCGAATTGTCAAACTGATTCGCCGTGTAAAAAACGACATATCCATACAACATGGTTCCGCCCGCATTCGGAGTGAGTCCGGGCAGCACAGTTTCGATTCCAACGGGATAGACGCTTGCTCCCTTTTCCGTTGCGCGAGCAACTCCGCTAACTGTAAGGAACGCAGCAAAGGAAAGAAGCGAAAACCGCCCAAACCCCAGAGCAGGGTCTCGACATGAAAGCGAGTGACGCACTTCGATCCTCCCTTGATACGCACACGCAAGCAAGATCAAGCGATCGGAGAAGATACGACGGTACTGGAAAAAGAGGCTTGGAGAACGAAATCCTTTTTGCGCCTGTTAAGCACGTAATACCTAATTAGCACGTAATATGACGCCGTGGCCTTTTCCGATTGTCAGCCTGTGTCCAGCTTGGTCTAGGCTGGAGGGACCCTGTCGTGAGGCTCTTCAAACCCTGATGTTGTTATCCCGAGCTGCTGCAACAGGCTCTGAAATCCAGAACCATCGCGAAGGTGATCGAAGTGCGGGTGTACTTTCAAGAAAATTGTCCAGGTATCTCGCTCGACGCACGCCTTTTGAAGCCATTCCAGAGCGATCTGATTCTCGTTTAAGCCAGCATAGATTTCTGCGACACAGTATGGTGAATGGTATTGCTTAGGAGCTGACAAGAGTTCGTCGATTATCTTCCTTGCTTCCACAAGGTTCCCGGATTTCGCCCAGCCGTGGCCCAACGCGGCCAAGAAACGGGGTAAGCGATGGGAAAGCTTTACAGCCGTCTGGAATTCCTCCAGAGCCTCGTCGTATCTTCCCATCTGCTCGTACACACAACCGCAGACGAAGTGCCCTGGATAGAAGCTGGGATCCAGATCGATGGCCATCAGAGACTGTTCCAACGCAGCATCGAATTGGCGCCCGAGGTAAAAGGCCAAAGCTGTCGTCGCACCGATGGACATGGAAAGCGGATCAAGCTGCAAAGCTCGTTCTGTCTCGCGCAGAGCCTCCACATGCCGCCCCAGAGCCGCAAGCTCCATGGCATACCATTGGCGAGCCAAGGGATAATCTGAACTCAGCTCCAAGGTATGCCTGAACTCCTTTTCGGCGCCTGCCCAGTCCCAGTCGTAAAAAGATTTCACAAAAGCGAGTGACGAACGAGCCTCGCCCAGGCGATCATCGATCTCAAGCGCCTTTATTGCCGCTGCTCTCGCCTTGGGGAAGCCCTGCCGAGGCGCAATTACCATATTCCAAACCAACATGGCATACGAATCCGCTACTCCGGCATATGCCCGAGCATAACCAGGGTCCTTTTCGATGGCTAAATTGAAGTACTCTAAGCCCTTCTTCAGTGCCTCCTCGGTCCTCTTGTTCCAGTAATATCGGCCTTTCAGGTAAAACTGATAAGCTTCCGGATCCTGGGTGGGGCGCCTCGCCAAGAGTATCTCCTCGGTGCGGCTCACCTTAAGCTGTAGCTTCTCGGCAATCGCCTTCGCGATTTCTTCCTCGATGGCCCTGATGTCTGCCACTTCCCGGTTGAACCGTGTTCCCCAGACAAAGCTGTTGTCTACGACGTCAATGAGTTCCGGGGTGATGGAAACCAAGTTCCCACGGCGCGCTATCTGTCCGGCCAAGACCGCATCCACCTGAAGCTCGCGGCCCACAACATGAGGAGCGAGAGCCGATCCCTTGTAGTGAAAGACAGACGATCGCGAGATCACTCGCAGATTGGGCAACATGGCCAGGGAAGACATTAGGCTTTCCGTGATTCCATCACTCAAGAATTCTGACTCAAGATCAGGACTGGCATTGGCAAACGGCAAAACGGCAATCCGTAGAGGGACTCCTTCCTTGCCAGCCCGGAGGCGAGATTGTCCACCGGTCCCGATGACGCGGTCTGCGAGGTGAACTACGGATTCTGAGTCGCGGCTTGCCCGTTTCAGGTCCGTGCGGAGCTGTGACGCAGACTGGTAACGAAAGTCGGGATTTTTTTCGAGTGCCCGGTTGACGATTTCTATCAGCTCGGGAGGCAAGCCGGGATTGAGGCGCAAGACGGAGGTAGGATCCTGGTTCAAGATTCCGTTGAAAATAACCGCGAGCGTATTGCCGGGAAACGCAAGATGGCCGCTACACATTTCATAGAGCACTGCGCCAAGGGAGAACAGGTCGGAACGGCCGTCCAATTCCTCACCTCGAGCCTGTTCGGGAGACATATAGGCAAAAGTGCCTAACATCACCCCTGGACTGGTCAAGTGTTCCTCGCTGACGGTGGGCTGCGTTACGCCTGCCGTTTCGGGGATAATTCGCCTGCCCACGGGAGTCAGTTTCGCCAAACCGAAGTCCAGAATCTTGGCATGACCGCGCTTAGTGAGGAAGATGTTCTGAGGCTTGATGTCGCGATGCACGATTCCAGCGGCATGAGCGGCGTCGAGGGCGTCGGCGATTTCGATGGAGAGCTCGAAAAGAACTTCAATTTCCAAAGGACGCCCTGCGATCCGGTGGTTCAGGGTCAACCCATCCAGAAACTCCATGGCGATGAAGGACCGGCCATCCTGTTTGCCGATTTCATAGATCGTGCAAATATTGGGATGATTGAGAGCGGACGCCGCACGCGCTTCCCTGCGGAAACGCTCTAAAGCCTGGAGGTCTCGCGACAGTCCATCGGGCAGGAATTTAAGGGCGACGAAACGCCCAAGCTCGGTATCCTCGGCCTTATAGACAATTCCCATCCCGCCGCTGCCCAGCTTTTCTAAGACGCGATAGTGCGAGACCGACCGATTGATCAACGGATCGGGCAAATTCGCGCCCATTGCCACTTCGCCCCTCGGAGTGCCATTTTTCACTTTTTCCGGTGTCTGTGAGTTCCCGAATCCATGTCCGTATAAATTCGATACGCGGATCAGCTTCCCGTCCTTCACTTCGACTTCACCCAGGTCATGAAGGCTATCCGCCCAATTGCCAATCTGGCAAAGCACTTCGGCCGCGGCGCCCGAAACCAGAATGTGGCCTGCATCCCCGCAGTCCATAACACACTGAGCAATATTGATTCCGCCTCCCGCCAAATTTCGGTTGGAGTTGATGTCTACAGTTCGGCAAACGAGTCCGTTATGTACGCCCATGCGCAGGCGGATACTGGAGGCCTTGCTTCCAAGAGTGCGACTTATCTCTAAGGCGCATCGCACGGGGGCTTCCAAGTCCCCCAAAAAGGCCAACGCCATGCCATCGCTAGTGGGCAGCGAAATGAGCTGATCTTTTCGTTTGGCCCGAACATATTCGGAGGTTCCCAGCACCGCATCCTGAAGATCGCGAAGCTTCTGCCGGTCCTGGTTCATCGGCAGCAAAGAATATCCCGCAATGTCCAGAGACAACACGTGGGCCATCTCCAGCACTTGCGATGGGTTTTCGGATGGAACCAAAGCGTCCCCCCACGAACTGCAATCATCCCGCTCCTCGTGTCGTTAGCTGGTGAGCATGTACCGGAGCGTCTCAGGAGACCCAATCTAGCAACAGGATAGTAAGCCAGCTTGTCCCACTTTTCAAGCCATAGTGGCAGTAGTGCTGTAGTTTGCTGTCAATGCTCTATTGCACGGAAGCCCATGTCCGTTACAAAAACGGAAATCGGGTTCATCTCCAATGACCCCACTACCCGACTGGCCTCAGCTCTCAACTGGCGAAACATCGCGTCTCTGACAATGTCGGCGGTGTCAAGTAGTTTTCGAGGACACTGCGGCGTGCACTCGGAGAAGAGCGCCATTTCGGTCTCGAACTGCGATCATGATTACTAATTCAAACTCCTCGTTATAGAGGTGCGGGACGCCGCGTCAGACTATGCCATTGTTGACGTAATATCGCCATATCACGTTGACTGGGTTCTGAACGAGTCCGAACAATTCTGTTAACCCAGATTAGAAAACTACACCTTTCTAACGCCGCGATCGTCGGTGCAACGAACCAATGTTTATGCGCGTTTGTAGGGATAGATTTTGCAGGGTTTTCTAACGTATAGAAGAATGCCGATCCATCGAATCCCAGTATTTCGCTCCACGCCGTTGCGGACTCATCGCGACATCATATGTCATTGCGAACCCTGGGCTCCGCGGGCTGATCTTACAGGCATCAGAAAAGAAGGATCAACGGGTTATGGGGATAGGAGGTAGGAGGTTTCGAAACTGCCCTCCATAATAACGAACGAGTAAATACGGGGGCGAGCGGCCACGCCGTGAAAATTCTCAATGAGGTCATCGCCTTGTAACGTGAGGACTCGCACATGATAGATTCCTGAGGATCTCATTGAGGGCTGGCAGTCTCCGTCCTGGTCAATCCGTCCTGGTCAATGAGCGTAAAGGCTGTTAAACAACAACTGAATCACCCTGATACCATGAATGCTGTGGCAGATCAGGACCCAGCGACGGACCATGCGATCATCAACGCTCTCCTTGCCAGCGGTTTTCCATTCCAAACAGCAATTTCCGATTCGGTCAGGCAGATGCCCAATTGCAGAGTCGAGGCAGAGGAGTTTCCTTGGCGAGATGGGAATGGTGCGGATCACTTTCTGGATTTAGTAATTGTGAACTTCATCGTCACGATTGAGTGCAAAAAAACTCAAAAAGAGATTTTTACATTTTTGCAGCCGAGCACAAGTACCCAAGAGCATGTGATACGTGCACGCTGCTTGTACCTTCACCAAATTAACGACTCAAGCAAACGATTAGAACTCTCGTGCGGTGATTGGGAGATTAGGCCTCGATCGATCGAATCTGTGTTTTGTGTAGTGAGTACAAGCGATTCCGGCAAAGATCAGCGCTTGCTTGAAAAGGATGCGCAACTACTCGTCGGCGGAACTGATGCATACGGGAGATTCCTGAAGCCGGAAGCACAAAATGAACTCGGGAAACCAGATCGAGTGATCATTCCTGTAATCGCCACTAACGCCAAGTTGTTTAAAGCGGACTACAATCCTAATGATGTGTCGCTCGAAACGGGGCAGATGCCGAAGGTACCACCGCCTGACATCTCTCCCGTTAAATGTGTTCGATTTCGCAAAGCCTTCAGCGCGGCGAGTCGAGACGTGGGGGACAGAACCGTATTTGTCATTGCTGCTGCTTCCCTGCGGGACTTTCTGAATAATCTCGAATACATACCGCTTGCACCTTCCCCTCAGAACCCCATCCGATTTCCCGCAGCACCATGAAGTTACACGCAAGTGTCGATAAATCCTGCTTTCACTCATCATGACCCGCCGGGAGTTCTGAGTGAAATCGCCTTCCATGAGAAGGCCGGTCGGAGTCAAGTGGATTCTTGATCGTCTGGGTTGGTCATTGGTGTTTCTCTCTACCGAGTCTGCCGCTGTCGCCATGCTTCCATCCGCACTCTCGAGGAGCGATTCGTATTCGCTCGGTGCATGTTGGGCGTTCTCGTTTCAGCCGGTGCTGCCATCTGTTTGGCGCCCTGTGGTTCTGCTCTTGCAGAGTGGAACCTGGGCCAGGCGATTAACGCAGTCACCGGAACTCGGCTTTAGGCTTTTGTCTTTTCCTTTCCTGGAGATGTTTTTGTTTTTATGCTGCGAGCACTGTCGATCGGCGCTGGCTGTTGTGCAACGGTTCGTACACTTCTCCACTTACCCACAGGTGATGCAGCAACACCGCCAGCTTTCTGGCCGTCGCGATGATCGCCCGTTTCTTTCCGTTCCTTCCTCCACGCTCGGCCAGCTTCAGGCCCCAGCGTCTGAGATCACAGTCCACCCCGAAGGGTCCCAGAATGTGCTGCGCTCCTTGCACCAGCAGCGTGCGCAGATACGGATCACCTTCCTTGCTGATATGCAGCTGCGGCTCGCTCTGTCCCGAGTTTCTGCGCGCCGGCTGCAGCCCCAGATAGCAGCCCACGTCGCGGCTCTTGCGGAAACGATGCGGATCTTCCAAGGTCAGCAGGAAGGTCAGCGCGATCAGCGTGCCCACTCCCTTGATCTGCTTCAGCAGCGCCACCTGCGGATAACTCTCTTGCGCCAGCTTCTCGATCCGCTCGTTGTACTCGGCGATCTGCTCGCTGACCATTCGATCGCCGCCAGCAGGGTTGAAGTGCCGCTTTGCAGTTCCGGACTCAGACGCTCGGCTTTCTCCGGATTCATATTCCGCACGTTGCACCCACGCAGTCGCTCGCCGTAGCTCTTGGCCAGTCCACGAGCCGTGTTGACCAACCCCGTCCGGGTGCGCACCAGGCCTGCTCGCGCCCGAATCATCATCAGATCGGCTTGCGCCTGCGCACTGCGATGCCTGACCGGACTCAGCAATTGCGGATCGATCCGGGCCAGCCGCGCCAGCGTCTGCGCATCCAGCCGATCGTCTTTCTTCCGGCTCTCCCCGATCAGCCGCACCTTGCGCGCATTCGCCACGATCACTTCATGCCCCAACTCGCTGAGCAAGCGACTGATCCAGGGCGAATGCGTCCCGATTTCCAGCGCGATCCGGCTGTGCGGCATCTCGCCAAAGACTTCGCGCAATGCTTTCGCATTCGTGCGGACGCGCTGCTCCAGTTGTATCTGGCCGGATTCGTCCAGCACGCAGTACCAGCTGTTGCGATCTCCCAGATCCAATCCAACGGTTAACTTCTGTCGAGAGATTTTCTGGCTCGGTTTTGCCGCTACAGTGCTAACCTTCTTCATTGCCGGTCTCCTTTTTATCTGTGCCTTGAGCACGTCGATAACTTGGGAGCGTACTCCGCATCCCGTCCGGAGACCGGCCTTCTCATCCCATCTGATTTCGACAACTGTTCCTTTCGACAGGGCTGCCCGAAGACAAATTCGCTTTGTCGTGGCATCATTTGGAACTATGCGAAACGCAATCTATGCCGGATCGGTGGCCTGCTTGTTCACATTCATTCCAGACCTGATCCTGAGGATAGATTCCGAAACCACATTGGTTCACTCACTGAAAAATATGGCTGCTGCTGTAGGAGTACCGGGCGCGTTCGTGGGATTTATTGCGGCTTCCGGGCGCATAGACGACATCGACGTGTGGGTGACTAATATCGCCAATTTCGTCTTTTATTTCACGATTGCGTGGCTGCTGCTCAAAGGGTACCGTCACATCAAGACGCGCGAAACGTGACACCGTCGTTAAAAATCGCGATCACGCTCCTCGACGCTGCCAGCCGATTCTCAATGAGTGATAACGCCTGATAGCGACAGTTGACCCGGTCCATTCCAATAATCTGGGCAGTAGCGATGTAATCGAACGCGGAGAAATCCCTTAAGTTCCTGTGCCGGAGAGTTCGATCACCTGCGGCTTGGATGAGGCGCTGTCGTTGATGGTGATCGTGCCGGACTTTGCCCCTTTTGTCTTCGGCGAGAACGTGACACTGATGCTGCAGTTCGCTGCCGGCAAAACGCTCGCCCGGCAGGTCGAGGTCATGGCGAACGGGCCCGTGGCTTTCATCGACGAGATGGTCAACGCGGTCTTTCCGGTATTGGTGAGGGTAACAGTGTGCGCCGCGCTGGTTGTGTTCACGGCTTGCTTACCAAAATTCAGAGGCAGGGTTGGTGAAAACTTCACGGTCCCGGTATTGAGCATGACGATCACGTCGTTGTATCCAAAGTCGGTGATCACCAGGTCGGTCTTCCGGTCGCCGTTGAAATCCCCCATGGCCACGTAGCTGGTTTCCACTTCTGCCTGGTAGAACGTCCCCGGCTGTTGGAAGGTGCCGTCGCCATTGCCCAGGAACACGGTTGCGCCGCTGTAGGCCTTATGGCCGGTAACGATATCGTTGGCCACGATCAGATCGGGGTTGTGGTCGCCGTTGACATCGGCTGATGTGATCCAACCGGCAAATGCAATGGGATAATTTACCGGCGCCTGAAACGTTCCATCGCCGTTCCCGATCAGCACGCTGAAGTCTCCGCCTTCACTGTTGGCAATCGCCAAATCGAGTTTGTGATCACCGTTGAAATCGTCGACTGCAATCGACTCAGGAGACTGATCGCTGGGATAGCTTGCTCCATACTGGAAGGTGCCGTCGCCGTTACCCAGGAAAACATTCACCGTGTAGTTACCTGCAGTCACCACATCGAGCTTGCCATCGCGGTTGAAATCTCCAACGCCTATGCTCTCGATGTAAAAAGGCGGGGACGTGGTCACCGCATTCTGGAATGTCCCATCGCCATTGCCCATTAAAACGCTGATGACGTTGCTTCCAATCGTCACCAAGTCAGGCTTGCCGTCGGCGTTGAAGTCGCCGCTGGCAATGCGAGTTCCAGATGGTGTGATGGTCGGGCTCTGCGGGCCGGGGCGGAATGTGCCATCTCCGTTGCCGAGCAGGATGCTGACGTAGTCGCTAAGCGAGTTCGCCACGGCTAAATCTAAATTCCCATCGTGATTGAAATCAGCTGCGACGAGGGAGGTGGGTGAACTTCCGACTGCATAGTTCGCCGGTGGCTGAAATGTTCCGTCGCCGTTTCCCAGCAAAATCGAGATGCCCCCGGCGGGACAACAGGCGGACGCCACCGCAAGGTCAAGGTTCCCATCGTGGTTAAAATCCCCCACAGCGATGGCATAGGGTATGTGCTGAGCGGCAAATCTGCCCCGCGTCTCAAACTGCGCCGAGGCGAGCGCACTCACTGCAACTAAGGATGCCACGACTAGCCACGTGCTCCTTGAACCCCGGGAAGGAACAAACATATCTAAGTTAAGCTCCTTCCCAGCCTGGCTGCGGCCTTAGCGGGGAAACAGCTTATCACAGCGGCGGGGGAAATTCGTCATATTTCATCTCGGCTCCCATGCTCCCATAAAGAAAGATTTCCTTGCTCAGATACACGCGGCAGAATTAAACTCGCGCATCCGCGCCAGCCTTTTGCGGCTTCAGGATGGGAAAAATCGATGAATAAAGTGCTCCGTCTGTCGGTAGTCCTCGCCCTCGCTCTCTCGGCTACACTTGCGGCAACGGCACAGGGCGGCCCCGTGTGCAGCGTTAATAACGATACCGTTACCCCAAATTGCAGCGGAAGCACCTGGCTGACCGGGCTGACCTCCTGCCAACACAAGACTATTTCCTGCCCGACGGTGAATGGCGTTAGCCTAGTGGACATTGGGATCACGTTTGGTTACAAGAATCCCACTGCAACGCCAAATGGGACGATCGTATTTTTCAGCGAGGGAGGGGGGAAGACTACAGACGACCCCGTCGGCGGGTCGGCGTCGAAGACCTTCGCCGCTTACTATAACGCTGCGCCATATAATTACCAGGTGGTGCAGACGGCATGGGACTCCTCCGGACCTGACTGGGAGGACACTGGCACGACTACGAAAAACATCGCCTATGCGGCGGGCAGGCCGAGTGCCTTCCTCAGCTGGGTCAATGTCAACTTGTATAAGCCCATTCACCTAAATCAGAACACGCACGCTGGGATGTGCGTGCAGGGCACCAGCGCCGGAGGGGCAGCCGCGCTTTACGCTCTGGCGTGGTACGGGGCCACGTACATTGATAAGGTGAGCCTGCTGTCCTCGCCGCCATTGAGCGACATCGAAGCAGGCTGCGAACAGAATCCTGGTATACCGTCCGTCCAAGTTTGCCCAACGGGCCAGCTTGGATGCAACGTACACAACAGTCCGTCCTCGTGGACGCAGTCTCCTTCGTATACCATCCCTCAGCTGAACAGCGTGCGCACATGGACGGGTGACACTTCAGGGGACAGCAATAGTTGCCGGCCAGACCACGGCTACTCTTCGGGAACAGCGGACGCGGCGTGGAAGGCAGAAAGCATCGTGGATGGCGCCGTCGGCACTTTCAACTATCCGAATACACAGATCACCTCCTGGCTATGCTCGAGCGTCAAACCCGGCGACGGACTGATGAACAACTCGTCGCCAGAGGCGGAGCTGTTTTTTCAGCAGTTCACGAGTTCGTCACAAATCCCGAAGGGCCTGACGATCAATGGAGTCGGGAGCTGTGCAGGCTCCGAGCAGGTAGGTGAGGGGACACCGCCGTCGAACTATGTGACGCTGGGATACGCGACCGGGGGTGCTGCCATTGAGTACGATATGACGGCAGACTCAGCCAATTTGTGCACGTCGCATCACTGAGAAGAGCAACTTAGGAAACAGCTAGCAGTTAAGTTTCGGGGCCGTAGAGTTACCTGCGGCTTATGACCGCGCTGTCATCGTGCCGGAACTTCGCTCCTTTCGTCTGTGGCGAGAACTCTGCCGCACCACTTTCATCGAGAAAACTGCCAAAAGGGCGGGGTCCGAAGCAAACTTAGCATTTCAAGGGACCGTACGCCCAAGTATTATCACGCTAGTGCTCTAGTAGCGTAGCCCCGCCTACACATCCCACGACTTAACTGTCGATAAATCGCGATTTCACTCTTCGCCCTCACGGGCGGGCGCTTGAGTGCAACGGCTCGTGCGCGTCAACTACTTGAAATCTTTCATTTGAAAGACGTAGCGCATGACCACCAAGAACACCAGTAGGTACGCCACCGCAAATCCGAACCTTCGCCAGCCCTTTTCTGACTTCGGCCACCATAGCCAACATGCCACGGATGCGAGAATGCCGTGTGGCACAAGGACGAAGAATTTCAACCATTCCGGCCAGTTAGAAAAGTTCGTCACGCTCGGAAATTGTAACGCGCCCGTCCATCAACTGGCGAAATATCGCGATTACACTCATTGACCTTGCGCCGAGATTCCAGCCAGTTCCGCAAGGATTTGCCAATGCCTCGGATGTGGCCGGTAGCCCTGACGAATCCGGCCCGCATACCAACGGGAGACACCTATGCTCGATCGAATAATAGATGTTGCAACGTCCGAAAGTTTCGGCTGAATTTTCTGCGCGAATAACTCGTTGGTAAGCCACGCTGGTTGGCTGGTTTCATCCCATGCCGATTGTGCTTGTGCGTTTCGCTTACGAGAAGCCACATGTTTGGCACGAGCCTCAGGTCTCTGCGCTGCCACACGACCGAGCTTGGCGACAATAGCCAGCCGTTCCGTCGCTCCCTCAATTGCACAACTAGCGCAGTTCGAGCTCTCACTCGGGATCGTTCTCCCACAGCCTCGACATAAATGGATAGCTTTCGGCGGCTTAGCAGCGGACATCCAGACGCCCCCTTTGGCTTCAGCACGTCGCTGCTGAGTGAGGCGTGTCGGGAGAATTGAATTGCGAGTGCATCCAGAGGCGACTCCTGCCCAAAGAGCTCGGGCCACATACTCAGCCCACGGCGCAATCAATTTCCCCCATGCTGGGGCCGTCTTGCCAAGGTGGGTGCACATTTGGAACATCAGAACACTTGGAGGTTTTGTGGCTCTATTAAGGATCGTGCGAGATTCGGGCTATGCGGACCGCCTTACCGCGCAATGTCGTAATGCGAGGAACCGCATGATCCGGAGGAGATCCAGCGTCGTCTGCTGACGCCTGACTTTCCCTGAAACTCGAACGTGACGCGAATGGTGCTAGTCCCTTGGACTGTGGGGGTGATGCCGAGATTTAGTTCATCACCTGCGTTCAGAACGACTTGGTCGGATAGGTTACTACACGCAGAGTCGTAGCCCGTATTGTCCGTGATAGTGCACGACAATGCAGTTGGGATGGAATTTACAAAAACGGTTCCCGTTCCGGCAAACTCCCCCATAACCCTGAGATTACTTAGCACGCCTGCCGGAAAGGGAACACCTGCGTAAGGTGGATAGTTCCAACCTTGATCGCAAGGTTGATCCCCAAGTAGCCAGAACGTTTGCCCTGGCCCACTTGAGGTATATTGCAAACATTGTGCAACTACGATACTTGACGCGGGTATGGTCACAGAGCTGGTAGCTGATGTGCTTCCGGCTTTCACCACCAACCGATATGCGCCAGCTGCAAAAACTGGATTCATGTTGGCAACAATCTGAGTCGTGGTGCTACTTACGATTGTCAGCCTCTGGTTATTTAGCATCACCGAAAGTGTCCCTATGAATCCCGTCCCGCCAATTGTGACCTGATTACCAAGTACGGTTGTACTGTTGATCGTCGCAGCAGAAGCTGGAACGCTCAGTAAAATCAACGTCCCACACACGATCCAAATCACGAATTTTACTTGTTTTTGCACGAGAGAGTCTCCTGTGGTTCTCTGTCTCGATAAAAGCTGCCTGCCTTAGCACGCTAATAAACTGCGACAAAGGGAGGAGAATTGCGGTGATGCAGGTCACATGAGTAAGCCCGAGGTTTTCAATATCGCTCAAATGTCTTGTTCCAATCTCAGAATGACACAGAAGTGTGTGCTTTACCTATAAAGGACGCGGGATGAAACGTCTTGGGAATAACTTATCGCTAGCTTACAATTTTTCAAGTCATGCGATGGATTAAAGGCGTCTGGAACAAATTAAGCCATGACGGGAAGGTCGCATCTGTCATTGGGCTAGCAGCGCTTATCATTGGAATTTTCGCGATTCCTGGCGTTTTGGAGCATAACAGAGCCGGAGAGAAGAGGACTGAAAAGACTCCATCGTCTCAGGGCGATCAGCCGAAGCAGCAGCCGGAACCATCGCCGACGAATCCGGATGATAATCCGCCGCCGGCAAAGCCCAGGCTTCGATATGTCCCACTTCCGAATACCGTGCCCCTTCAAGAACCAAAGACATACGTAACATCCATCCCGAAGGAAGGCGAACAACAGCGGACGGTAATCCTCAACGGGCAGGAAGTCCCCGTAATGAGCCAAGAGGATCTCGACGAAGTGTTGGCGCACAAAGTTTCTGCTTCGAAATTCGTTAAAGTCGACGGAGGGTCGACGGATGTCCTCCTTTCGATCGGCAAGGATGGTAAGGTCGATAATGTCTCGGTCGTTTCGGGCGACAAATCCAAGGAGGAAAAATTGAAAAGTGTGCTAATGCAGTGGCAATTCAAACCGTTTGTGAAGGACGGCCAAGATGTGCCAGTCCAGACGGTTATTCAGCTTAGGCCGGGAATGAATTCAGAAATGTTGAAGGGCCGCAAGCAAGAGGATCAAAAACAGTAAGCGCAAACTTGCGGGCTAAGGACAAGTAGAATCACCATTTCCACAACCTACCTTGCTCCCATTCCATGGGCACGCCTATCGCTCTCATCCTCGCATTTGACGCGTGCAAAACGTGAGTCGTTCACGCCTCATCCGGGCCAATATATGATATCGCGGAAACGCAGGAATGACGCGGGTGAAACACATGTCATGGCGCGCTGAGCCGCATGGATATTGACGATTACACAATCGTAAACGTGGAGGTGTGTACATCGTTGCAGCACTAACACATTATCCCATCAACGGGTTATGGGGTATCTACGCTTTGAGGGGAAAATGCTACACCCCTGCGGGGGGGCATGGTCGGGCCGCTAACGCCTGATAGTGTCAACGATGCCCAGTGGCGTTGTTCAGCCCCGGTACAGCTATCCCAGAGCATTTGTATGTACAGCGAGATATGGTGAAGGCTGCAAGCACCCATAGGATGAAGCCGTAGGGAAGATAACCGGCGTCCCCGAGTGGGATGATCGCGCCCACGAGACTGACGAGCGTGAAGACAAGGAGAGCGATCCAAGGAAGCTTGTCGGTCACACTCCAACGCCGATCAAGCCGCGCACCGACCCAATACCACAGAAACCACACGAATAAGAGTGTGGGTGCCAATTGGAAGGCCTCGGGAAGCGTCGGCCTCATCGCATTAATGGGGATGGTCAGGAGTGAACCACACAAAAGGGCGGGTAGGTTCGATACCGCTGCGAACTTGTAAGGCCAAGGCCAGACGTGGAAGCGGGCCGTCGTGTCCCACATCCTCGTGCCCTCAAAGAAGCCCGGGCGACTCAAAATTACAGATCGCTTCCGGAGACCTATGCCACCGAACAATGTGGCGATCCCAAACTCTGCAACCGGCAGAACAATACGGAATCGGAGTTCTCGGGCCATCGAAGCAGTCTGCCTCCCGAACTATTAGACACCAGACGTCGGCCATCGTGGGATTTGTGAATCCGACACGTTACGTTGGTCATGTCCTTCCGTGCCAAGTCTTAGTTTTCCTCATCAGCAGAGTCAAATTTTTAGCATCAATGGTTGTGGCGGCTCGGACCGCTATTGTGGTCCTGATATTACCGTAGGGTATCCGAGTGCCTCAATCTGGTCTTCCAGCTCGGGTCGCGAAAGAGGAAAAACATCAGCCTTAAGCAGCAATCCTCTCGCGATGTGACCAACGGCGTAGAGCATTTCTTCTGTCGCCGCCTCGAGGTCGCCAGTCTCAATCAGTTTGTTCGCAAGGAATAGGCGCCTTGCCCCATGTACAACCTTCTTTTGCCAACCGGGCCAAGTCTTACTTTCAGGACGAGTCAGAATCTCAGACCAAAGTCCATTGTCGTGCACGACGACTCCCAGACGCACACTCCATGCCTCGAAATCTTCTCCGAGTTCCGTGATCAAGCCACCTTTGATCCGGCCAAGTCTGGCTGACTCTTGCGTATACTTTCTGGCATGCCATCAGGCCGGAAAAAGCAGAATGAACTCCCAGAAGACTTCCGGAGGATTCGGAAGGCAGTTTGGCGAGATTGGAAGCGACGTGCGCACGACAAAAAATTCGTTTGGGAGACCGCGCGGCTGAAATGGCATTTGACCCTAGCTTTCGAAAGAAACCCACAGGCTGTTCGATCGTTTTTTAATCCGACGTTTGTGCCGGCGGGATATTCAGCGACGGAAATTGAAAAACGCATCAAACAGACACATGATAAAGAAACGCAAAGCATCCTTCGCAGTTACATTCATTATGTGTTGCGCTTCGGCGTTGCCATGCGGCTTCACAAAGCTGCGCCTTACTTCCGGACTGTTGGACTTACGGGCGATCCCGCAACAAAATTTCACGTCAAAGTGGTAGGGAGCCACTTCGAGCCTGCGGACGGTTGGTGGGACGACGGGCAGACCGAGGTCGCAGAGTTTTTTGGATCTGATTTCGTGGAAGTGGGTTCCAGTATGCAGCGGCTGATGGAAGCGGGAAAGGCAAACTTTCTCCAAATTGAGGACCGCAACAGGGATTCCCTGCTTAATCAATTGATGGGCTTTGCATATTCTCCAGATATCCTAACTTTTGTAGTTCTCGCCGCAGAGCAACCTTATGTCTTTTGCTTGATTGGGGAAAATGTTTCTGTAGAGAAAACATGGCATGAGGCTGGGAAGGTGGTGTCAGAATTTCAAAAGCGGCTCCACGGAAGAACAAGGGCTGGCCGCCCGACAGACCTGCGGAAACTGAGGAAGAAGTTGGCGGTACTTCTGCGCGGCAAAGAACGTCCCAAGCAGATGGCAGTCTCTCTTGCCGTCGGAGAGACCGAGAAGGATGTCTATTCGATGATGAGCACAATGAGCCAAATTAAAAGCAAGTTAAGGCTTTGATTTATTAGCGAAATAATTACACCCCCGAATTAACTCTCTCCTGCGCTGAAATACCCCGACCAATTTCATAAAACCGAATTTCTAGCTTTCGCATCGCGACGCCACTAGGCTTTCTTTACGCGCGGATGACCAAAAGAAATGCACATACCAATAGTCAATACAGAAGGGAGATGTCAATGGGTCTGCATCACGTTGAGGAACTAAACAATAGATACATTGCGTGGTTTTCCCAGTACGAGTGGAGGTGGTTCATCACGCAAAAGATCACCAACGGTCGGCCCTCCAAAACGCGGGCAATCGCGCTGTCTGATCAATGGCTTGACGAACTAGGAAAGACTGAAGGATCCCCCCACTTCCGATGGGTAAGGGTCCTTGAACGTGGAAAAAATGGCGACCACCTTCACTTTCACCTCTTGGTCGGAGGCTTTAGAAATCGAATGGCGCACTGGGGCCGGCGCTGGGAAGAACTCGGAGGGGATGTCTTAATAGAAAACTACAACTCAGAAGAAGGCGGTATCGCTTACCTGCTGAAAGGCATGAAGCGCAATGGGGATATTGACATCGACTTCAAGCTTCCGAAGCGGAAGGCAGAGAAGTGATGCAGCCCAACGAAATTCACTTTCCACAGAACCGATTACTGAAAGTCGCGGAGGTAGCGGAAATGACTGGACTGTCGGAGGGCGGTATTTATCATCTCATCAGCCAATCCAGAATTCCCGTCATTAGACTCTCGAAACGATGCGTCCGATTTAGGCAGAGCGATCTGCAGGCGTGGCTCGATAGCATGACAGCTCCGTCGGTCGCTCGAGAACGGTAACTCTAACTCACCAGAAAGAATCTTTAAACCAAAACTCTAACCAATTATTAAGGAGAAGCAAATGACGGTACGAGCACGAATCGATGGCGACATCCTAAGAATCAAACTTCCGCTTCAGGAACCAAAAATCTCTGCTACCGGGAAAAGCAAAGTGATCGCAACAACGAGAGGCGCGAAAAACACTGGTATCGAGTTCGGAGGTTCCGACGTTTATATTGTGGCGAATGCCTTCATTGCAAATACAAAAAACAATTCGACGCAGCAACCTATGAAATCGAATCTGAAGGCACCTCAGAAGCGAAATCAATCTTAACCTTATCAAAAAAGGAGAGTCACATCTGAACAACGTGGCTCTCCTAACCTTGTTCGGCTCACTACGTATTTTGAGTACCTTATTCACGTCTGAAATTTCGTTGCCACTCGAAACTTTCCGGATTCTTGCAGAATGGGCTCAAAAGACCCAGAAAATCGCTGTGGTCGTGACACTTCGCAACGTCTTAGAAAAATTAGGTAAGACGTTACACGGAAACAAAAGTTCTTGGCGGCGACCCCGTTTCCGAAGAGCTTTCCCAGCGATAAATCAATTTGTCATTTCACGATTTCGGGCGCAGGTTGCAATTTTTCTAACACGCCATTTTAATACGGCGGCCACAGGAGGCCGCTATGAAGGTATTAAGGGCAGCGATTTACACGCGAGTGAGTACGACTGACCAGCATCCTGAAATGCAACGAAAAGAACTGCTGGAGTATGTCAAGCGCAGGGGATGGATTCTTCATGAGGAATATAGCGACAAGGGAGTTTCCGGCATGAAGGAGCGGCGTCCAGCACTCGATGCTCTTCTGGAGGATTGCCGTCGGAAGAAGATCGACTTTGTGGTGGTCTGGAAATTCGACCGTTTCACTCGATCACTCAAGCAATTGCTAAACACGCTGGAGCTATTCAGAACCTTGGGCATAGGTTTCGTGTCCTGCACGGAAGCAATAGACACAACGCTCCCGCACGGAGAGATGCTCTTCCAGATTATCGGTGCAATTGCTCAATGGGAACGATCGCTAATCGTTGAGAGGGTGCGGGCAGGGATCGAACACGCCCGAAGCCAAGGTAGACGATTAGGACGTCCTTCACTCCGGATACTCATGCCAAAGGAAATCGCGCAAATACGGAGGGAGCGAATTGAAACCCATATGCCATTCAGAAAACTCGCCACTAAATACGGCATCTCGGTTTTTACCGCCCATCAACTCTGCACCAGCAAAACACAAAGGAAACTAAAAACCCTTCCGGAGGTGAAATGAGGAAATCTTTTCGGCATTTATCGAGTGCGTCTCCCGTCGAGGTCCGGCGGGAGTGTTGGATGCTTACGGGCACTGAATACTGGCAAAGTATCCGCAACTCATTGCCCGCCTATAGCTTGCAAACGAAATCGCCAAAATCAGCCAGAATCACGCCACGTGGAAGTCTATGCCTACCCTTCCTAACCCCCACCGACATCACCGGAATGCGCCATTCAAAGCCGTATTCGCATGGCAGGCCATCCGCCAGAGCGCCCAAAACAGAGAATTCCCTTCATCTTTTTCGGAAAGTTTCAAACTCTCTTGCCCGTTTCTTACGTACGGTGAATTAAGTGGGGACACTCTACAGAAGGCCTGGCAGCAAGCAATGGATGATGGGAGTTGTCGTCGGGGGCCGGCAATTATGCAAGAGCACGCATACATCGAACAAGCGTCTTGCCGATCAGCTGCTATCTCGATGGGAAACCGAGGTATTCGAAGGCCGTTTTCACCTGCCAAAGTCTTCTCCGCCGCCTTTCGCAGAATTCGCTGAAGACTTTCTGTCAAGAGTTTCGCACCCGAATACTCGCAAGCGGTATGGATCCTCCGTTGGGAAGCTTGAGAGCAACTTCGGCAAATGCAGGCTGTCGGAAATCTCACCCGAACGCATCGAAGAGTATAAAGAAGCGAGGCTTGTCGAAGGTGTAGAACCAGCCACCATCAACCACGATCTTCGAGTTCTTAGACGGATGATGCGCCTAGCCGAGCGCAAGCGTCTGATTCCCAGAAACCCCTTTATTGAGGTGGATTTTCTCAAGCAGAGAAATGTGCGCACACCACATATTGTCACGTTCGAAGAAGAGGAGAGAATCTTGGCCGCTGCACCTCCTTTCATTCGGGCGCTCGTAGTCTTAATACTGGAAACTGGAATGCGATCCCACCGCGAAGCGCTGGCATTGACCTGGGAGGCCATTGACTTCTCAAACGATTCGATCCGGGTTCGCGAGTCGAAAACGCGTGCCGGAATCAGAAACATTCCGATGTCGGCCAGATGCAAAGTCGAACTCCTGCGTTGGCGAGATATGTTTGGGCCAGAATTCTCGCCATTTGTCTTCCCAAAAGTGCGCACCCCAGACCAGCCACGGAAAGATGTTCGGCGTGGCTGGGAAAAGACGCTCGAAGACGCGAAGGTCCAGAGATTTGTTCTCTACAATCTGCGGCACACATTTGCCAGCCGATTGAGCGCAGCCGGAGTTTCCGACCTCTTCGTCGCCCAAATGATCGGCCACTCTTCACCGAGCATATTACAGATCTACTCGAAAGCCATTGACGAGTACCGTCGCGATGCAGTCCGTAAACTTGAGGAAATGCGAGCTGCACACTATGCTTGGCAGCCTTCTTCTTCTGCCTCCATTAACTGACTGTCCTTCTTGCGCGTGTCCTAGGTAAGCCCGTTTCCGTGGCAGTCTGCCAAAAATTACTACAGTTTTACTACAGTGAGGAGTTTTCCACAGGAAATCAGACGAGGCGTTCGATGCACTGGAATCCGTAGATTATTGAGAACACACCTGAGACTCTTGGTGCCGGGAGGGGGAGTCGAACCCCCAAGACCCGAAGGTCGGCGGATTTTGAGTCCGCTGCGTCTGCCAGTTCCGCCATCCCGGCGCGGGGCATGCTCTCGATGAGAAGTCTAGCTTAATTGACGGTCTTGGCCTTTGCAACCGCCTCTCCCTCCCGACAGGAATTGTACAAATTGGAGACAAGCCGTTGACAACCGCCGCGAACCCGCACTCTAGGATTGCGAGGGTTTGACGGACCAGCCCGCAGTCACCGAGAGGCCGGCCGCAAGTACCGATCCATTCGTTCCTCACTCACATTCACGAAGGAGAAATTGCATGCGTCGCATGTTTTGCCGTTTTCACATTCCTGCTGCTCTCGGGTTCTTGCTCGTGCTGAGCTCCGCTGCAGCCCTGGCCCAATATCAACCTACCTATTTGACCTCAGATCTGTCGGGCAAAGCCAAGCATCAGGATCCACTCTTGAAGAATGCATGGGGATTGGCCTACAGCCCAGGAAATCCATTCTGGGTGAGCGACGAGGCTACCGGCTGGTCCACTCTCTATGACGGCAAAGGCAATCCGCAGAGTTTGCAAGTGGTTATCCCTCCCGCCAGCGGTACCGGTCCCGGATCGCCGACTGGCATCGTTTACAACGCTTCTACGGAGTTCGCAATCGATAGCTGGACTTCCGTTTTTCTG
The DNA here is from genome assembly GCA_963846215.1 of uncultured Acidobacteriaceae bacterium. Classification (GTDB taxonomy): domain Bacteria; phylum Acidobacteriota; class Terriglobia; order Terriglobales; family Acidobacteriaceae; genus Sulfotelmatobacter. The sequence goes on from CAWJVC010000009.1 coordinate 422,830, forward strand.
TTTGCCACTCTGGACGGCACCATCAGCGGGTGGTCCTCATTTGAACCGACGACCGCTTTGATCGGGGCAAAGACTGCCGGCGCCGTCTATACCGGACTTGCCATCACCAACAAAGCATCGGGAAATTCTCTCTTCGCCGCCGACGCCGCTAATAATAAAGTTGATATTTTCGACGGAACTTTCAGCCTCGTGGGCTCTTTCACCGACACGACAATTCCGGCGGGCTTCGCTCCGTTTGGAATTCAAGACATCAATGGACAAGTCTACGTTTCCTTTGCCAGCACTTCGGGGGGCACGGGAGGTTACATCGACATCTTTACCGAGCAAGGTACGTTGGTGAAGCACTTTGCCCATGGAGCACCGCTGAACCAGCCTTGGGGATTTGCCATTGCCCCAGCGAATTTTGGTCCGTTCAGTAACGCGCTCCTCGTCTCCAACAACACCAATGCCGGAACCATCAACGCCTACAACCTGACGACCGGAAAACTCATCGGCACGATGAAAAATACCGCCGGTAAGCCGCTCACCATCAAAGGCCTGTGGGGGATTGAGTTTGGCGGGGGTTCGTCCGCGAACGGCCAGAAGAATCAACTCTTCTTCACCGCTGGCCCCAGTGACACCGACGGATACTTCGGGATGATCGTCTTCAAATAACCTGATTTCCCGCAAGCTGCGCTATGATGAAGGCCGCCAACCGGTGGCCTTTTTCATTCCCCACCACGTTATGCACCGTTTGGTGGGTTTTCGACAGCAACCTCAGTGGCCGGAGTGGCCTCCAAACTCATCATGTCGCTTGCTGCAGCTCCGCCACCAAGCACGTTGCAAGAGCGGCGGCGGGACCGCGCCAGACGTCCCGTCTTACTGATCTCCTTAATCATCGTGGGCGTGATCCTGATTGCGGCCCTGATCGGCGCCATAGCCTTCGCATTGAGTCCGAAATGGCCTTTCTCGCAGGCCCAGGTTCTGGAAAATCTGCAAGAGGCCGGTAACGGTCAGGTGGTTGTGCGATCTTTTCAGAAAACTTATTTTCCCGCTCCGGGTTGCATTCTTGAAGGAGTAGTTCTTCACCGGGGTCCGGCCGAAGCCAAGCCTCTCATTACGATCGATAAATTGATCGTCCGAGGCAGTTATCATGGCCTCCTCTTACAGCATGTCAGCCGGATTATCGCCGAGGGCATGCGCATCACCATTCCCGCCTTCGGAACCGCGGAAGCATTTCACACCACGCCGTCAAAAATCACCGTCGATGCGATTGTGGCAAATGGAACGACTCTGGAGTTCATCTCTCGCGATCCTGATAAGAAGCCGTTGACTTTTGATATTCATGAGGCCTTCCTGCAGAACGTTGGCTGGAATGGACCACTGAAGTATCGCGTGAAGGTGCACAATCCGGAGCCTCCGGGGGAAGTGACTGCCGAAGGAAAGTTTGGCGTGTGGAACTTGAACAACGCGGGAGAGACGCCGCTTTCCGGGCAGTACGAATTCGAACAGGCGGATCTCAGCGTCTACGACGGCATTTCAGGAACGTTATCGTCCAAGGGAAAGTTCGAAGGAAAGCTGGCTCATGTTGATATCTCGGGAACTACAGACACCCCAGATTTCAAAGTGAAGGGCAGTTCCCATTCTGTGCAGTTGACGACCAACTTCGATGCTTACGTCGACGCGACGCGTGGCGATACATTTCTGAAGCGCGTTACAGCCGATTTCTGGAAAACCCGCATCCTTGCGTCCGGCAGCATCGCCGGCTCAGCAAACGGAAAAGGGAAGGCGGCTCTGATTGATCTAAAGTCCAGCAAAGCTCGCATCGAAGATCTCTTGCGCCTTTTCGTCGAAGCGAAGCAGTCGCCCATGTCCGGTGTAGTCACATTGCAGGCGCACGTTGAAATTCCTTCTGGTCCTCAGGACTTCCTGAAAAAAGTTAAGCTGCGTGGCGCGTTCGGAGTTCAGGGTGGAACGTTTGCCGAGTCCACGCAGGAGGATGTCGATAAACTGAGCGCGGGCGCGCGCGGAGAAAAAGATCGCACCGATCCTGAGACCGTTCTCACTGACTTGAAGGGTCAAGTGACCTTGCTTGGAGGAACGGCAAGATTCTCTGATCTCTCCTTTGGTGTACCGGGCGCGAGTGCCCATCTGCAAGGCACTTACAACCTGATCAATGAAAAGATCGACCTGCGGGGCCAGATGGCGGTGGATTCCAAGATCTCGAATACCACCGACGGTTCAAAAGCATTCTTGCTGAAAGTCATCGAGCCGTTTTTCAAAAAGAAGCGCAAAGGAGAAATTGTACCGGTGAAAATTGGCGGGACTTACGGGCATCCGACCTTCGGTCTCGATCTGCAGGATAAGAAAGCGCAAAAGGCTCCGACTCCGTAAATTCGCGCTGGTCCTTAAATCTACTGCAGCAAAATTACTGCAGCGATTTCGGATCCGATTTATTAGTAGGCGACTTGGCTTGCAGGAGCGAAACCAATTGCCGCGCTGACGGCGGAACTCCCACCTTTCGGTCCACGATTATGTCTCGAGCATTTAATTTCTTGCCGTAAAGCTTCAGATTGGCATTTCCGTCAGAGCGCAAGGTGGAACCTTCCAGGGAGACGCCGGCAAACAATCCCTTGTTCCGCGAATAGGAAAGAATCTCTGCGTTCATCACTACATCCGTAGCGCCTTCGGCGGTTCGCCCTTTTGGGCCAGCGGCGGCCGAGGCGTCGGCGCCCAATTTCACTTTGCTCGAGAGCAGGGAACGCGCGCCCTTAGGATTCATTACCAGCAAAACGAAATCCGTGGCTTGCCCGCCCAATTGAAATCCGATGCTCACCCCCTCCAGGGCGTAGAGCGCAGGCGCGCCCCATGGTCCGGTATAGTGCTGGCCGCCTCGGCACACCATCACGCCGCGGCCGTAGCTTCCGCCTACTCCGAATGCACCTTTCTTTACAGATGGCAGCACTACGACGCACTCCGCCTTATCCAGCAAGTCCTGCGGGATGTCATCGGGAATATTCAAAATTTCCTTCATCACTTCTCCCGCCTCACGCACGCGTTCCTCTTCGGCGGCGGCGAATGCGGTTGAAGCGCATAACGACAATGCAATCAGGAAAGCTGCCACCTTGCCAAGCTTCTTCAACCCAGAGATCGTTACACCAAACATAGCTGGTTTTGTCACGTATCAATTCCTCCTGCCCCGGCTTACTTCGAAAGTTGAATCTGGAAACGAAGAACCATCTTAAACGGTCGCACCACAAAGAGTTGCGGCGTACACCGCAAACTAACAGAAAATTAATGACTTCCAGCAGTACTCCGGTCGGTGAGTCCAGGCATCGGAGCATGACCAAACGAGTGCTCCTTTTGTAACTTGGCACCCTGGCTAAGCCCTTCTAGAGTCGAGTGATAGCCTGCCGGGAATAAGCACCTTCCGTCGGCATTTGGCGTGCATCTAAAGAATAGGAAGTACATTTTGGGCTCATTTGGAGTGAATTTTTTGGGCTTTTCAGGCACGAAGTACACACCGCTGGTGAGGCCGATCTTGGCTCTGGCCGCGGTCCTCGCGCTATCTTGCCCGGCTTTCAGCCAGTCCTATTCCAATTCCTACGCGAATAATATCGCGGCTACCGCCTCTTACCCCAGCACCGCTGCTCCCGATTCGACCGGGTCCGATTCCACCACGGACGACCCTCAGGCGGGAGCGATGCTTACCATTCGCAAGCGCGTCGACGAAGTAAATGTGCTTTTTATTGCCACCGACAAGCACGGCAAATTTGTTCGCGATCTCAGCCAAAACGATTTTTCCATCCTTGACGATCACAAGCCTCCGCAATCGATCATTAATTTTCGCCGCGAGACCGATCTTCCCCTGCACATGGGTTTGCTCATCGACGTCAGTGGCTCGGTGCACAGCCGTTTCGATTTCGAGCAGAATGCAGCCATTAGTTTTCTGCAGCACTCGGTGCGCGTCGGTTTCGATAAAGCCTTTGTCGTCGGATTCAACAAGCAGAATCAATTGACGCAGGATTTCACCGACAATGTTCAACTACTTTCTGACGGCATTCATCGCCTGCAGGATGGTGGCGGGACCGCGCTCTACGACGCTATCTACCGCGCCTGCAAAGACAAATTTTTGAAGGACCGTCCGGATCACGCAACTCGCAAGGCGATTGTAGTGGTCAGCGATGGCGAAGATAATCAGAGCGAATATTCGCGAGCGCAAGCCATCGAAATGGCACAGCGCGCCGAGGTTATCATCTACGCCATATCCACCGACGATAGCGGCCTGATCCTGCGTGGCGACAAAGTTCTGGAACAACTCGCAGAAGCCACTGGAGGTCGCGCATTTTTTCCCTTCAAGATGAAGGACATCACGCACTCTTTCGCCGCCATTGAAGACGAGCTTCGCAGCCAGTACGTTGTCTCTTATAAGCCCGCCGACTTCGATGCTGATGGCCGCTACCGCTCCATCGAGATTTCCGCTCTGAAAAAAGATCTCCAGGTCCGCGCCCGCAAGGGCTATTTTGCACCCCAGCAGTAAGCATCCCGCGCGAGCCTTTCATCCTCGCAAACTTCCCCCGGAATTACGGATACTTGTCGAACGATTTGGTACTTCCCGCCTTCTGTGGTAACGTCGCCCTAAATCGCATTTCCGCTGCAGCGGGAGTTCAATTTATGGTTGGTATTATCCTTCTCGTAGTCCTCGTCGTCATTGCCGTTGTTTTGATCGGCATGTACAACAGCCTGGTGCAGCTGCGCGTACGCTGCGATTCGGCTTGGTCCGATATTGACGTTCAACTCAAACGCCGCCACGATCTGATTCCCAACCTGGTGGAGACCGTCAAGGGTTATGCCACCCACGAAAAAGGCACCTTCGAGGACATCGCTAAGTTTCGCTCTCAGGCCATGCAGGCCACCACGCCGGAAGGCAAGGCCGTGGCAGAGAATCAACTCAGCGGCGCTCTGAAGAGCCTGTTCGCGGTTGCCGAAAACTATCCGCAATTAAAAGCCTCAGAAGAATTCACGCAACTGCAAGGGTCTCTCAGCCAGACAGAAGATTCGATTCAGAATGCGCGCCGTTACTACAATGCGGTCGTGCGCGATCTGAACACCAAGATCCAGTCTTTCCCGACCAACATTATCTCCGGCATGTTCGGATTCACCCCGCGCCAGTTCTTCGAAACCACCGACGCCGACCGCGAACCCGTCGCTGTGAAATTCTGATCATGTTCGGGCCGATCATGATCGGGGCGACGCCAAAGTGTTGTCTTTCCCGCAGGAGCGGAGCGAAGTGGAGGAACCTGCTTCTTCTCGCAACCCTCCTCGCTCTCGCCGCACCGCTCTACGCAAAATCCTGGCGCATCTCGAACTTTAAAGACACGATCACCGTCAACCAGGATGGCAGTGCCCTGGTGAATGAAACCATCACGCTGGTTTTCATCGGCGAATGGCACGGCATTCACCGCACAATCCCCATTGAATATCCCGGCCCCAACGGTACGAACTACCAACTCTTCCTCAATCTCATCAGCATCACCGACGAAACCGGCGCCAAGCTGAAATACGATTCTTCAACCTCCGGCGCTACCCGCGATCTCAAGATTTACATCCCCAGCGCCATCAATACCACCCGCACCGTCGAGATCGCCTATCGCGTGCGCAACGCCACGCGCTTTTTCGATACCAAAGACCCAGACAGCCACGACGAATTTTACTGGAACGTTACAGGCAATGACTGGCAGGTGCCTATCGATCATGCCATGGCCAGCGTGCATTTTCCTGAGGGAGCGAGCGACTCACTCCGAGCGCAGGCATTTACCGGCGTCTACGGTTCGACCGAGCAGGACGCCACCGCCAAAGTCGAAGGCTCAAACGTCGAATTCGAAACCAATCATCCGTTGCCCATGCGCGGCGGCATGACCATTGACGTCTATATTCCCAAGGGCATCCTCAAAGAACCGGGCAGCCTCACTAAATTCTTCTGGTTCATCGGCGGTAACCCTGCCGTGTTTTTGCCGCTCGTGACGCTCGCCGTAATGTTTGCGCTGTGGTGGTATGCAGGTCGTGACCCCGATCCGGGCATGTCCGTTGCGCCGATGTATGAACCGCCGCCCGGCATTTCGCCCGCAGAAGCCGGCACCCTGCTCGACGATAGCATCCATCCTCGCGACATTACATCGACCATCGTCGATCTTGCGGTTCGCGGCTTCATCAAGATCGAAGAGACGGGCGACAAAGGCCTGCTTTTCCATCACAAGGATTACATTTTCCATTTGTTGCAGAAGCGTCAGGATTGGACCGGTCTGGCTCCGCACGAGCGCGTCATGATGGAAAATATTTTTGTTGGAGATGCCCCGGACATTCGATTGTCGAGCCTGAAAAATCGGTTCTATACGTCAGTCCCTGTGATCCGGACCGATATTATGTCGGCGCTCAAACAGAAAGGCATCTACACCCTCGATCCCGAATCGGCTAATGGCTACAGCATTGGCGCGGCCTTCTGCATCCTGGTTCCGTTCGCCATTTTCCAGTATTTCGGTTGGGCTGACTTCTTCAGCTCGATCCCGATGGTTGTTATTTCGATTTTAATCAGCGCCGTGATCTGGTGGCTCTTCGCGCGCGCAATGACCGCCAAGACGCTCAAAGGTGCGCGTACGCACATCGCAGTTCTCGGTTTTCAGGAATTCATGAATCGCGTCGATGCCGAGCGCTTGAAAGCCATGCCTCCTAACACCTTTGAAAAATTTCTGCCGTACGCCATGGCCCTTGGCGTGGAGCATCATTGGGCGCAAGCCTTCTCCGGAATTTTGCAAAATCCTCCCAGTTGGTATGCCGCACCGGGCGGATACGGCTATGGGATGGGATTCAATCCAATCTTATTTTCAAGTTCCATGCACGGCATGGCCACGGATATGCATCAGGTTTTCGTCTCGGCGCCTCGCGCGAGTTCGACTGGATCAGGATTCGGAGGCGGGGGCGGATTCGGTGGAGGCGGAGGATTTTCCGGTGGCGGCTTCGGAGGCGGCGGCGGTTCCGCGTTCTAGTTTGCTACCCGTCCCTTCGATTTTCTCTAACTGACGAAAGGATAAATTTCGTCTGCAATCCAATAATTTGCCAGCAGCGTGCCGAAGAGCGTTCCTGCCAGCCATAAAATCAGACGCCATCTCCGCCACCGGTTCGAGAGAGATGAACGCAGCAACGGAATGTCTACGAGGTAGGCGGCGCTGTAGCAGAGATTGGCCAGCAATGCCAGCACACTCATTGTGAGCAGCGATGAAAGAGTCAGCGCGGGACGGAAATGAGGCCACGTGAGCACGACCCAGCTCGCGACGACGGCTATAAGCACGATGTTGTAAGCAACACGACGTCGCTCCCAATATCGGATTGCATCTTTCGCCGCGTGCTGAAAGTGTGCTGGAGAATCCATGAAAGCTTATGGTGCGCCCGGAGAGACTCGAACTTGAGGCGCTTTGCGGGCGTTAGTCCGCAGCCGAAATCCTGAGCCTAGTTCTTTGGCGAAGGATCAGAAAGCTTTGGTGCGCCCGGAGAGACTCGAACTCCCAACCCTCTGCTCCGAAGGCAGATGCTCTATCCGATTGAGCTACGGGCGCCCTCAAAACATTTTACGGCAAACCCAACCGCAGCGGAAACTTCCTATGCCAGCTTCATTCCATCTCAAAGCTCAGGTAGGAAAGCCCGTCGCTGCGCTCCACTTGCAGCACAACCGCATCGCCGATCTTCAAGCCTTGCACCGCGGCTCGCAACTCGTCCATGGAGGTGATGGATTTCGTATTGAGCGAATGGATCACATCTCCCGTCTGCAGCCCGGTTTCGGGCGTGCTTAGATCAGCCGAACGGCCGATCACGATTACGCCGGTAGGAATGCGCAGGTTCCCAAGCTGATTGCGTAACTGGCTGGTTAAATCGACGGCCAGAATTCCCAGGCGTGGCACCAGGCTCTTTTCCGCATCAGCCGCGTCGAAAAGTTGGTCCATCGGATCGCGCTGCTCGATGGCCGGGACAAATAGAGTTTTCTTCTCATCGCCGCGCAGAATCTCCAGCTTCAACACCTGGTCCAGGTTGTGCAGATACAAGGCCGATGAAAGTGCTGGAAGCGTTTCAATCCGCCGGTCGTCGGCGCTTATAACAATGTCCTGCACCTGCAAACCGGCCGTAGCGGCGGGCCCATCGGGTTTCACATCGGCAACAATCACTCCCCAGCGTTGCGCCAGATGCAAACCGTCCGCCATGGTCGGCGTAACTTCCTGCGCAACCGCCCCAATCTCTACCTGATGCACGTGTCCATACTTACGCAGACTGTGATAAACGAAGTCTACAATCCTGGCAGGAATTGCGAATCCTAATCCCTCGCTTCCGCCACCCGAGGAAAGAATGAATGTGTTAATGCCCACCACTTCTCCATTCATATCGACCAGCGGGCCGCCGCTGTTCCCGGGATTGATGGGCGCGTCGGTCTGAATATAAGTCAATGGCTTTTCCGGATCCGCCTGCCGAGCAACTGCACTTACAACCCCCATCGTCACCGAATTCTGCAAGCCCTCGGGACTGCCAATCGCGAACACCAGTTGCCCCACTCGAGGACGTTGTTGCACCAGCAGAGGTAGTGTGGGCAAGTCGTTCTCTTCGATCTTCAGCAGCGCGAGATCCGTCTCTTTATGTACCCCCACCAGGCGCGCCTCAAGGATGTGGCGCTTGCCCACTGGCACCGCACGACCGGAATCGCTCGGCAATGGCAGCGCTACTCGGATGCGTTGCGCGCCCTCCACAACGTGCGCGTTTGTCATGACGTATCCGCTGGAATCTAAAATCACGCCCGAGCCGACTGCATGCTGGCGCACAATCAGCGCAGTTTGTGTGCGGTTTTCCTGATGCACCGGACCATAGCCTGTCACCAGAATCTGCACGACGGCGGGAGACACTTTTGCCGCCAGTCCCTCCAGGGCATTGTTAAGCTGCACCAACGCGGCCGCAGCCGGCGCGGACTCATCAGGCTTCGTCTTTTCCGCCGGGTTTTTCGTGGGTTGCGTCTTGGATGTGGCAGGTGGATTCGTGCTTGTTTGCGCCGTCAACTGCGGCAACATCAGGCCCATCGACGCCAGAATAATCCTGCTCACGTTGCAGACAAACCATCGACCGTCCAACGTCGCCCAAACACGCGTGAATAAAGAGTCCAGCATTACCTAGTTCTCCCGCCTCAGGAAAGGAAGTTGCTCATTATCAGACGGTACCATGCCATATTCGGTTGCAATATAAAGCCTCAAGAAAAAGTGCAAGACTTGCGCACTATCGCGAAGCGCAGCATTCGCCTTCAGTACGGTTTGTCGAAGTGGAAGGAAACCGACTCGCTGTTCCCGCTTTTGGACTTTGATTTCGTGAGTTTCGCGCACCTCAGGTCCTGCGATCCAAAAGCTGATTCAGTCGCTGTTTCACTTGGGGCCACTCCGCCGCGACGATGGAATAGCGTACTGAGTCGCGAGGAATGAAGTCTGCCGCCATGCGGTGAGATCGGAGGATGCCTTCGCACTTTCCTCCAACACGTTCCAGGGCCGCACGCGAGCGCAGGTTGCGCGCATCCGTGTGAAAACATACGCGGAGCACTTCCCACGTTTCGAATGCATAAGTCAGCATGAGCAGCTTCGCTTCGGTGTTCGCTGCACTCCGCATTGCCGATTGCGCCAACCACGTGTAGCCGATCTCGCAAGCATCCGGAAGCGGATGGGATGCCCCATAGCTCGCCGCTTTTGCGAGACCTGGGAAGACTCCCACCGGATATCGCTCATATCGCGCGTGTCCCGGAGGCCAGGACCATCGCTCCAGGTTCCAAAAGCGCGTTGACCCAATGACGTTGCCATCGGCCGAATTCACGATGGCGAATGGAACAGCCGTCCCGGCGTCGCGCCAGGCCAGCGCGGTGTCGATGTAAGCGGCCGCTTGCTCCTTGCCTTGCGGGACGGGGCTCCACTGGTAGAGCGATGGGTCCGAAGCCGAAGCTGTCGCCAATCCGTCGATGTGGCAGTGCTCGAGCGCTTCGAGGCGAATGTGATTGCCCAGCAGCGAGAAGGGCTTCGTTTCCATGACTTCAGTATCCGATGGTCCTGCGTTCGCCGCAATCGTCTTCCGTCCCCGCACTGGGTGCAGCACTTTTTTTGAAATTTTCCCTTGACGTGACCAATAAGTCACGTTAGTATTAGGTCACGTACTCGAATTGAAGAAGGAGAAAACAGTCATGAAAGTAGAAGACCTGACGCTTGACGTTGAGCAGCACGTCGAATTGAAAACCACGCCGGAAAAGGCATTCGCCGCTGTCTTATATCGCTTTGGAAAAGGAAATACACGGCCCGATGGCCAGTCTCTTGACCTGGAACTAGAGCCCAAGGTCGGCGGCCGATGGTATCGCGACCGCGGAAACGGAATTGGTCATCTGTGGGGATTTGTACAAGTCATTAAAGCGCCAAATCTCTTGGAACTGAGCGGACCGATGTTCATGTCGTATCCGGCAATCAATCACGTGGAGATGAAGATCGAGCCTGTCTCGGGCGGTTGCAAGGTTGCGCTGCGGCATCGCGCCATTGGAATGATCGACCCGGAGCACAGAAAGAACGTGGGCACGGGATGGAGCCACATGCTTGAACAACGTAAGAAGGACTGCGAGCAGCGGTGACGAAAGCTTCGGCTCATCGCCGCGGACGAACTCGATCCGGTGTGGAAGGCGCTCTCGGATCCAACTCGGCGCGCCATTCTGGATTTTCTACGAGATCGTCCCCGCACCACCACCGAGATCGTGGATGCGTTTCCGCATCTGAGCCGGTTTGGAGTGATGAAGCATCTCGACGTGCTGCGCCAGGCTCATCTGGTGCATACGCGCGAAGAGGGCCGGCAGCGAGTGAACTCGCTGAACGTCGTGCCCATCCGGCAGATTTATGAACGCTGGGTGGGACCATTTCAGGAGCTTTGGTCGGGCGAATTCCTCCGGATCAAGGAGATCGCCGAGAAAGATAACACGGGCGAGAAGCACGCGGGGAAAGCAACACTTCACGGCACCGTAAGAGAAATTAGACCGCCTGCGGCGGTCGGTAACCAAAAAGTAAGACGAACCCAACTAACTAAATAGGAGAATGCGTATGACCACACTAGCCACTAGCACGGGAGTTCGGGAGCACGATGTCGTGTCTCCCAAGCAATGGATTGCAAGCCGAAAAGAATTGCTTCGCAAAGAAAAGGAGTTCACCCGATTACGAGATGAACTCAGCCGAGAGCGCCGCGAACTGCCATGGGAGAAAGTTGAAAAGGAATACATGTTCGATGGACCCAACGGGAAGGTGAGATTGGCTGACCTGTTTGGAGGCAGAAGCCAATTGATCGTCTATCACTTTATGTTCGGTCCGGGATGGGAGCAGGGTTGTCCGAGCTGTTCGTATCTGGCTGATCATTTCGGCGGGAGCCTCGTCCATCTTGCGAATCGCGACGTGACGCTGGCCGTAGTTTCCCGTGCACCAATCGACCAGATCGAGGCATTCAAGCAGCGCATGGGTTGGGACTTTCGCTGGGTGTCATCATTTTCGAACGACTTTAACCGCGACTACCATGTGTCGTTCACGAAAGAGGAAATGGCGAATGGCAAGGTGGACTACAACTATGACTTAATGGAATTTCCCAGCGAGGAGGCACCGGGCGCAAGCGTCTTCTTCAAGAACGAAGCAGGAGAGATTTTCCACACCTACTCGACTTACGCGCGCGGGCTCGACATTTTGGTGGGCGCTTACAACTTTCTCGATCTCGCTCCCAAAGGCCGCGATGAAGATGGCTTGGCCTTCACTATGGCGTGGGTTCGACATCACGATCGATATTCGGAAGGCTACGTTGTTGATCCGAAGGCGCAGTATGTGGCTCCGAAAGGCTCTGCGTCATCGTGCTGCGCGGAGCATCACTCATGAGCAGCTCTGGTTGCTGCACGGCGAGTTTGAATCGCGGCATATGCGCAGCAGGGCAGGTGCGGATCGCTAACGGCGGTCCTCGTCTGCCAGTTCTAGCAAGGCGTTGTCGCGAGGTTGCGGGATGGATTATTCCCGGCGGCATTTTGGCGCTGTTGCCAAAGTGTCCGGCGTGCATCGTTGCCTACTTTGCGATTGGGAGTGGGGTTGGAATCTCAATATCGACGGCCACTTATCTACGGGGCGGTTGTGTAGCGCTTTGTGTGGGAACACTGGCTTTTCTTGTAGTGAGTCGTGCGCGCAGAGTTTGGGCGGACTGAATCTGCGAAATTAAGCCGGTGATTCCTCACTCACCAGCAGGAATTACGCGCTCACCATTTCCGCGCTCGGCTTTCCCGCCAGCAGCTGCCGCAACACGTATTGCAAAATCCCGCCGTTCGCGTAGTAGAGCACCTCTTGCGGGGTATCGATGCGGACCAGGGCCTCGAACTCGACCGGTTTATCTTTTCCGCCTCCACCGCTGCTTCCCGCCGACGTGGCGCGAACCTTGATTTTCTGACCCGCCGAGTAATGATCGATGAGATTGCGGATACCCGTAATCTCGAAGACCTCCTCGCCGGTTAGCTTGAGGGATTCAGCATTCTGCCCTGCGAGAAATTGCAGAGGCAGGATTCCCATGCCAACCAGGTTCGAGCGGTGGATGCGCTCGTAACTTTCTGCGATGACTGCGGAAACGCCCAGCAGGCGCGGACCTTTTGCGGCCCAGTCGCGCGATGAACCGGAGCCATATTCTTTCCCGGCAAGAATGATCAGCGGGACGCGTTCCGCTTGATATTTCTGCGAAGCATCGAAGATCGACATTTCCTGATTTGTTGGCAGGTAGCGCGTGAAGCCGCCTTCCGCGCTGACCAGTTTGTTGCGGAGGCGGACGTTCGCGAAGGTGCCACGGACCATCACTTCGTGATTGCCCCGACGCGAGCCATAAGAATTGAAGTCCCCGGGTTTCACGCCGTGCTCCTGCAAATATTTTCCCGCGGGCCCATCTTTCTTGATCGAACCGGCGGGAGAAATGTGGTCCGTGGTGACGCTGTCACCGAGTACGGCCAGAACGCGCGCACCCTTGATGTCTTCGACCGGCGAGGGCTGCAGCTTCATGCCGTCGAAGTAAGGAGCGCGGCGAATGTAGGTCGAATCGTTTTCCCATGCGTAGGTCTGACCTTTGGGGACATTGAGACCACGCCAGCGCTCGTCACCAGCGAAAACTTCCGCATAACTTTTCGAAAACATCTCGGCGGTAACAGAGCGCTCGACAGCCTCTTCAACTTCGCGCTGTGTCGGCCAAATGTCCGCCAGGTAAACGGGCTTGCCATCCTTCCCTTTGCCGATCGCGTCTTTTCGAAGGTCGGTATCGATACGCCCTGCAAGGGCGAAGGCCACCACGAGCGGCGGCGACATCAGATAGTTGGCCCGAACTTCTGAATTGATTCGCCCTTCAAAGTTGCGATTGCCAGACAGGACGCTCGCGACGACGAGATCTTTCTCGTCGATGGCTTGCGAGACTTCGGTGGGCAACGGTCCGGAGTTTCCAATGCAGGTGGTGCATCCGTAGCCGACGATGTGAAATTTTAGTTTTTCGAGATACGGCGTGAGACCGGCGTTCTCAAGATAATCGCGAACTACTTTCGATCCTGGGGCAAGCGAGGTCTTCACCCACGGCGGAACCGACAATCCCTTCTCGACTGCTTTCTTGGCGACCAGTCCCGCCCCGATCATGACCGACGGATTCGAAGTATTGGTGCAGGAAGTGATTGCGGCAATGACGACGCTGCCGTGCTTGAGCGAATTCTTCACACTGGGCGGAACGTGCTCTTCAACCTGGGGATCCTCCACTCCGACGGCCGCGGGATTGCCGCCCTCTTGCTCCCATGTTGCGGAGCTACCCACTTTTGCCGTTTGATTGGCAGTCGTTGCCGCCATGGCCGCAGCCGACTTCGGCTTGAGAAGCGTCGGGAGAGCTTTCTGAAAAGATTCGCCCGCCTGCGAAAGCACCACGCGATCCTGGGGACGCTTTGGTCCAGCGATACTCGGTTCCACCGTCGCCAGATCGAGACTCAGCAACTCAGAATATTCTGCTTCAGGAGTCTTCTCATCATGGAAAAGTCCTTGCTCGCGGCAATAGGCTTCGACCAGCGCAATCTGTTCCGCGCTCCGCCCGCTCAGATGCAAATACTTCAAAGTTTCTTTGTCGATCGGGAAGATGCCACAGGTCGCACCATATTCGGGCGACATGTTGGCGATGGTAGCGCGATCGGCCAGCGGTAACTCGCGCAATCCCGGGCCGAAGTACTCCACAAATTTCCCTACGACTCCATGCTTACGCAACATTTCGGTGATCGTGAGTACCAAGTCGGTAGCAGTCGCGCCTTCTCGCAGTCGCCCCGTAAGCTTCACGCCCACCACCAGCGGAATCAGCATAGACACGGGTTGTCCCAGCATCGCAGCTTCGGCCTCAATTCCACCAACTCCCCACCCCAGCACCCCCAATCCGTTGATCATCGTGGTGTGACTGTCGGTGCCTACTAGAGTGTCGGGGTAGGCCGTATTCTTCCCATCTGCGGTTTGCACGAAGACTACGCGGGCCAGGTATTCGAGATTGACTTGATGAACGATGCCGGTGTCCGGGGGGACGATGGCGAGATTGCGGAATCCGGTTTGACCCCAGCGCAAGAAGGAATAGCGTTCTTTGTTGCGCTGGAATTCGAGTAGCGCATTCATGTCGAAGGCGCTAGCGGTGCCAAATTCGTCGACCTGCACGGAGTGGTCAATGACGAGTTCGACAGGTTGCAAAGGATTAATGAGAGCGGGATCGCCACCGAGTTGCTGCATGGCGTCGCGCATCGCGGCTAGATCGACTACACAAGGGACCCCGGTGAAATCCTGCAACAGGACGCGACTCGGCGTGAAAGCGATTTCTTTATCGGGCTTGGAATTTTTATTCCAGCTGGCCAGCGCGCGCACGTCGTCCTTCTTGACGTTGCGGCCGTCTTCGGTGCGGAGAAGATTTTCCAGCAAAATACGCAGGGGAAAAGGGAGATGCTTGGTGGAGATTCCCTGCTTATCGAGCGCGTCGAGGCGATAGATTTCGTATTCTTTCTTGCCGACTTTAATTACGGAGCGACTATTAAAGGTATTCAAAGACATGATGCCCTTCCTTGAGAAAAGCTGCGCGCTTGGGGCGCCCGGGACTTTTAGCTGTTAACCTAACAGTTTAATTCCTCAGGCCCGTGATTGTCTTCGAGACCTGATTTAGTGCGATCGCATCCGCGGCTCATGCGTGCAGAAACTAGCGCGCAGCGGTCCAGACCTGATATGCCACAACTAACATCATGAAGATTAGGTACGCACGAAGCCCCCACAAAACGAGAAGTTCGCCGCCTTTCAGGTGGCGTCTGGGTATGAACTGTTTTTTGGCGCCGACGAGTTGATCGTGTTCGAGAGAGGTCAGGACGAGCGCTTGATCGGCGCTGGACACAGGATTTGGCGTGAGAGCTGTCTTCGTCATGGCAGCTGAGGTTCTCCCGTGATTCGCACTTCGTAGGCCGGGACAGTAAACTTCGGGCTTCGCGCCACTAGCCATCCTGTTTTCATAAGAGTTCCACCGCTATTTGCCTCCCAGAGCAGAAAAAATGTTAGGGGCGATGATGCTGATTCCGTAAAGAATGCCCGCGGCTGTCAGCACAAAAACAACTCCCGCCGACAATACGTTTGCCCACAGTGGACTCACCAGATCACCCATGATTTCCTTGTCGTTCACCAGCATGAAAAGAAATACCAAGGCCGGTGGCATGGCCAGAACTGCAACTACATTCACAATTAAAACGACGTAGACGAGCGGCAAGCCCGGGATCAGGACAATCGCAGCCGCTGCCAGCGCGCACAATGTAAGGACAGCATAAAACGACTTTCCTTCTCCCATGGGTAGGTTCAAACTATGCGGTTTGTGCGTCACCTCCCCAAACGCATACGCAGAGGATGTCGAGATCGTGATGGCAGCTACGATTCCGGCCTCGACCATCCCAAGAGCGAAAAGCGAAGCACCAAAACGGCCGATCAGAGGCTGCAGCGCCTGCGCGAATTCCGCCGCTTGAAAATTGTCAGCCGACATTCTATGCGCGAATAGCGGAGCAGTCGCGAGAATGGTGGCGAACGCAGCGGCGGTTGCCAGAGCGGCTCCAATCACTGTATCCGCGCGGCCAAACCGGATGTCCTTGGTGGTCATGCCCTTATCTACGGTCGCGCTCTGTTGAAAAAAGAGCATCCAGGGCGTCACGGTTGCTCCAATATCCGCCAGCACGATCACCAGCATGTCTTTGTTAAAGGCAGGGAGAGGTTGCCACCTGATGAATGCGTGGCTAACCGCGTGCCAATCGGGGTGGGTCATGAGCGCGACGGGGATGAATATCAGATTGAAAAAGGCCGCAGCAAGAGTGATGCGCTCCCATGTCCAGTAACGATGACTCATGAGCGCTGCGTACAGAATTACAAGAGCAATCAGCACGGCGACCCACGGAGGCACGCCGAAAAATCCGAGCCCGGCGCGGATCGCAATAAACTCCGTGATCAGCGTGAGAAAATTACCGATTCCGAGGTCAATCATGGAAAACCAGCCCCAGAAAGGACCGAACCGTTCGAAGATCAATTCGGCGTGTCCGCGGTGGGTCGCAGCACCGAGACGAACGGTCATTTCCTGAACGACGATCGCCATGCAAAAGGTGAGGGCTACGAAGGGAAGGAAGAATCCAATGCCGAACTTGGCGCCGGTCGCGGCATAGGCGAGCATGCTGGGTCCATCGTTTTCGCCAAGCATGACCAACACGCCGGGACCCGCCAGCAGCCACAACAGGCGAGCTTTCGACGATAATCCGCGCTGCGCGCGTGCGGCGGAGACACGGACGCGATCGTGCGCCCGATCGACATCCTCGTGAGTGATTACGACTGTCTCTTCGTTCTGAGTGATGAGCGGCTTCATCCGGATGGAGCACTTGCCGTGAATCATCTCGCCCATCGGTTCGGCGGGGAACCGTTCTCGGTAGAGATTAGCGTAAGTATACACGAATAAATAAACTATAGTTAAGTAGGGAGAAAGTCTCGCGCAGGGTCAAGCGCTTAGAGATCTATTCGCTCCGCTCTGGACCGGCAACCGTTGTTTAACCGCAGAAGTGCTACTTATGGTGATTGTCGGCAGGAGAAACCCAGACGCGCTCGGCTGCGGCACGGCCGAGGGAAACGCTACCCGAGCTGCTTGAAATGGTTAGCGTCTGATCGTAGTTTCGCTCGGCAATTCGCAACTTCGCCGCGGGACGAATCCCTCGCGCTTCGAGGAACTGTAGTAGCTGGCGATCCCGCTCATAAATTCCGCTGACCGTGTAGGTGACGCCGGGTTGGGCTTCTGCGAGCAGTAAGAGACCGCGGTGGCGGCGGCTGGCTGGGCTTTCCATTTCACTCAAATTGCCGTGCGGACATATTCCTCCCTTGCCCAACTTGGCGAGCAGTTTTGCCTCAAAGTCAGGCGACACGGCGTGTTCCAGGCGTTCGGCCTCATCATGCACCTTCCACCATTCCATTCCGAAGAGTTCCGCTAACATTCGTTCAATCAGGTGATGGCGCAGCGTCAGCTTGCGGGCGATCTTGCGGCCTGCCGCTGTGAGACGGACGTGTCCATTGCTCTGCACGCGCACCAAGGCATCCTTCTTCAATCGTCGCACCGCCATGGTGACGGCAGGAGCCGAGACCTTTAACCAATCAGCGAGCCGAGCAGAGATAACGGATTCGCCTTCGCTCTCAGCCTCAAGGATCGCCTTCAGGTAGTCTTCCTTGGAAACGGTGATCATCTATGGATGATTATACGATGACGGATTAAGCATGGTTAAAGAAGTATGGTTAACTCACCGCTTGAAATTGTTAGCGCATGAAACGCCTGGGCGTACGGTGTACCGCGTTTGACAGTTTTTACCCATGTCCCCTAACCTTGACTTTCTCCGATTATGAAGATTCTTGTTCTAGGTAGCGGCGGGCGGGAACACGCGCTGGTGTGGAAGCTGCGTCAGTCACCGAGGGTGTCGAAGGTGTATTGCGCCCCGGGCAACGGTGGAATCGCAGGCGAATCGGAATGCATAGCCGTGGACTTGAAGAGTCTCGACTCGATGGTTGCTCTAGGGCAACAATTGCGGCCGGATTTGACAGTGGTCGGCCCGGAGTTGCCGTTAACGCTGGGCGTGGTCGATGAGTTTACTCGGCGCGGCTGGCCGGTGTTCGGCCCTACGAAAGCGGCCGCACAGCTGGAAGCGAGTAAGAGTTTCGCCAAAGAATTCCTGCAGCGTCATCATATTCCGACGGCCGCTTATGCGATCTGCGACTCCATGGAGGAGGTTCGCGACGCGTTGACTCACTTTCATGCGCCCGTCGTGGTCAAAGCGGATGGCTTAGCGGCGGGCAAGGGCGTCGTCATTGCGCCCAGCAAAGAAGAAGCGGCGGGTGCAGCGGCGGAAATGTTGAGCGGCACGATGGTCGGCGACGCGGGCGCGCGCGTCGTCCTGGAAGAATGCCTCGTGGGCGACGAACTATCTTTCTTGGTCTTGAGCGATGGAGAGCGCGTCGCACCGCTGGTGGCGGCGCAGGATCATAAACGCGTAGGAGACGGCGACACCGGGTTGAATACTGGCGGAATGGGAGCTTATTCCACCGCTGAGATTGTCGATGACAAAATGCGCGACTGGCTGGTGCATCATATTGCGAAGCCAGTGGTCGCGGGCATGAAGGCGGAGGGCGCGGAATATAAGGGAGTGCTCTATTGTGGGCTGATGATGACGGCGCGCGGCCCGATGGTGTTGGAATTTAATTGCAGGTTCGGAGATCCGGAGACGCAGCCGATCTTGATGCGCCTCGAGAGTGACCTGGTGGATGCCTTGGAGGCATCGATTCAAGGACGAGTGAGTGATGGTGATTTTAAGTGGTCGCAGGATGCGTCGGTATGTGTGGTGATGGCTTCCGGAGGGTATCCGGGAACGTTCGATATGGGGAAAAGAATTTCAGGACTCGACGCCGCTGCGCAGGTCGAAGGCGTGAAGGTGTTTCACGCGGGGACTGCAAAGCGCGATGGAGAATTCTATACGTCTGGCGGGCGCGTGCTTGGGGTTTCTGCGCGAGGAGCGAGTTTGGAGACTGCAGTGCAGCGGGCTTATGAGGCGTGCGGAAAAATCACTTTCGATGGGTCACACTATCGCAGGGATATCGCAGGAAGAGCGTTGAAAAAATAAGTTTGGAGAGATGAATGAGCAAGATATTGGTGTCAATTGTAATGGGAAGTGATTCGGATCTTGAGATCATGCGTGAGGCGGGAAAAGCGCTCGATGATTTTGGGATCGGGTACGAGATGGATGTCACGTCGGCGCATCGTTCACCGGATCGGACTGCGGATTTCGCGCGGAAGGCTGCTGGACGCGGCATTCAAGTGATCATTGCGGGCGCTGGAGGCGCGGCGCATTTAGCTGGAGTGATTGCCGCACATACAACGTTGCCGGTGATTGGGGTGCCAATTCCGTCCACGTCGCTGCAGGGCATGGATTCTCTGCTGGCAACGGTTCAAATGCCGGCGGGGATTCCGGTGGCGACGGTTGCGATTGGAAAGCCCGGTGCAACGAATGCCGGGATTCTAGCGGCGCAGATGATTGCTTTGGGCGATGCCGCAGTCGCCAAGAAACTTGAAGGTCACAAAGAGAAGTTGGCGCGAGGGGTGGAGGAGAAGTCGAAGAAGTTGAAAACTTCGATGGGCGGATGAGGTCGTAGCCTTGCCTTGCTCTCCGACACGGGATGTCCTCACATGACCGAGCTTTCCCCAGCAGGTCTAGAGCTTTAACCCTTTCAGATATTCCCGGAAGGGCTCCCCGAGATCTTCGCGCTTCAAGGCGAATTCTACGGTGGCTTTGAGGAAGCCTAATTTGTCGCCGGTGTCGTGTCGCCGGCCTTCGTAGACGTAGGCATACATTTTTTCTTTTTGCAGCAGAAGACGCATGCCGTCGGTGAGTTGCAGTTCTCCCCCGGCCCCGGTAGGCGTGTTGGCAAGAGCGTCAAAAATTCCCGGGGTCAGGATGTAGCGGCCGATGATCGCCAGGTTCGATGGCGCCTCCTCAGCTTTGGGCTTCTCCACCATATTCTTGATTTCGAAAAGGCGATCTCCGAAGCGGCTGTCTACAGGCTTAACGTCGAGAACACCGTAGGAAGAAATCATTTTCCCTTCGATCACCTGCGTGGCGAGCACCGAGCACTGTTTTTCGTTAAAAACTTCGACCATCTGCTTAAGGCAGGGGACTTTTGCGTCGATCACGTCATCCGCGAGCAACACCGCGAACGGTTCGTGGCCGACGAGTTCGCGGGCCATGAGAACGGCGTGGCCCAGGCCTAGCGCTTCTTTCTGGCGAACGTAGGCGACGTAGATCATGTCGGAAATGGAGCGCACGATCGAAAGCAGGTCGGTCTTGCCGCGTTCCTCCAGCATGCGTTCCAGTTCATAGCTGACGTCGAAATGGTCCTCAATGGCCTGCTTGCCACGTCCGGTAATGATGAGGATCTGGTTGCAGCCGGAAGCCATGGCCTCTTCCACTCCATACTGAATAATCGGCTTATCGACCAGCGGGAGCATTTCTTTGGGCTGAGCTTTCGTGGCGGGCAGGAAGCGCGTGCCGAGGCCTGCGGCGGGGAAAACGGCTTTGCAAACTTTCATCTTGGGCATAGTCTCGTGCTGCTCGTTCTTAGTTTTGTAGCGAACTGGTGATTCTATCTTAGAGTTAGACAGCTACTACAGACGGCTTCCGTATGCTTCGGGAAATAGAGCGGATCCCACTGGTCCGTCGCGGCGGATCAAGTCGCACTGGTCCGAACGCAACGTCTAACCGGATCGAACTTCTGATGCTGTTTCGACGCTTGCCAGTTGCTCTAATACCGTGCGCAAGGCGCGCAGAACTTCTTCAGCAGCGGTTGCCTTCAAAATGAATTTCAACATGCCATCCGGAGTAAACTGTGCGCCGCGCTGGCCGGAGACGAAGCGTGCCAGTTGTTCGGGATCCACCGACGCGGTCTGCTGGAACTTCAGCGTGACTGTGTCACGCTTGCGCTCGATGGCATTGACTCCAACTTTCATACATAAAAGCTTGAGCGACGCATAATCGAGCAGATTTCGCACGGCAGGCGGCGGTGGACCGAAGCGGTCCGTTAATTCTCCGGCCACGTCGGTGAGTTGCGCTTCGGTCTCGACTCTCGCAACCCGCTTATACATTTGCAAGCGCTGATTTTCTTCTGGAACATAGCTTGCCGGAATGCGAATGTTCAGGCCAAGATTAAGCTGAGTTTCAGCCTCGTCCGGAGCGGCCTCCCCCTTCATTTCGCGAACCGCGCGTTCGAGCATCTGCGTATACAGTTCAAAGCCAATCGCTTCGATGTGTCCGCTCTGTTCGCCGCCAAGCATGTTCCCGGCGCCGCGAAGCTCAAGATCGAGGGCTGCGATTTTAAATCCGGCGCCGAGGTCGGAAAATTCTTTCAGCGCAGCGAGACGGCGCCGGGCGATGGGCGTCAGTTCGATCTCCGGCGGAAGCAGCAAGTACGCGTACGCGCGACGGTTCGATCGGCCGACGCGACCACGCAGCTGGTAGAGCTCGGAGAGTCCGAGGCGGTCGGCGCGGTTGATCAAAATCGTGTTGCACAGCGGGATATCGAGGCCATTTTCGATAATTGTGGTTGAGACCAAGATGTCAGCCTCGTGATGCATGAATTTCAGCATCACTTTTTCCAGTTCGCCTTCCGACATCTGTCCATGGCCGACAATAATCCGTGACTTCGGAACGAGGGTCTGAATCTTGGCCGCGATTTCAAAAATGGTGTCGACCCGGTTGTGCACAAAATAGACCTGGCCTCCACGCTCGAGTTCCTGCTCGATGGAAGACTGTATTAACTTTTCGTCCCAACTGGCGACCACGGTCTGAATCGCCATGCGATCTTTCGGCGGCGTCTCGATCACGCTCATATCGCGCAGGCCGACCAGCGACATATGCAGAGTGCGAGGGATCGGCGTCGCCGACATGGTCAGCACGTCCACCTGCTTTCGCATCTGCTTGATGCGTTCTTTGTGGCGGACGCCGAAACGCTGCTCTTCATCGACAATCAGCAGGCCCAGGTCGGAGAATTTAATGTCTTTCGAGAGGATGCGGTGCGTGCCAATGAGCACGTCGATTTTTCCGGCCTCCGTCTTCTGCAGGATTTCTTTTTGCTGTTTGGGAGTGCGGAAGCGGCTGATCATTTCAATCGTGATCGGGAACGGCGCGAAGCGCTGCTTGAAAGTTTCGAAGTGCTGAAAGGCGAGAACGGTAGTAGGTGCGAGCACTGCTACCTGCCGGTTATCGGCGATCGCTTTAAAGGCGGCGCGCATCGCGACTTCAGTTTTGCCGTAGCCCACATCTCCGCAGAGCAGGCGATCCATGGGCTGCTGCGATTCCATGTCTTTGATCACATCTTTGATGGCCTGCGCCTGATCTTCCGTCTCGTTGAATTCGAAAGCGTCCTCAAACTCGCGGAACCATTCGTTCCCTGGAGGAAAGGCGTGTCCCACCGCGGTCTTGCGCTCGGCATAGAGCTTAAGAAGCTCGTCAGCCATGTCCTTCATGGCCTTCTTAACGCGGGATTTGGTTTTGGACCACGCTTGCGTGCCGAGATGGCTAAGAACCGGCTTCGCGCCTTCCGACGAACGATACTTCTGAACCAGATCCAGTCGCGTCAGCGGCACGTAGAGTCGAGCGGCTTCCGCGAACTCGAGCAGCATGAACTCGGCTGGCCCGTCCCCGTGGTTGATCTCTTTTAGGCCTTGATATTGGCCGATACCGTGTTCAACGTGAACGACGTAATCGCCAACCTGCAGATCGCGGAAGTCGGAGAGGAAAGCAGAGACTTTGGATTTCGATCGCTGCGGCCGTGAGGCTACGGCTTCCGACTCGTCGAACAGGTCGCGTGAGCCGAAGATGGCGAGATTCGCTTCGGGCAACAGAACGCCGTCAGGAATATATGCCGCGGCCAGCGTAGTGGTGAGCACTTCGCCCGCGAAATAACTGGTCTCGTCGGCATAGCTTTCACCGCCGCGCGTCCGGCTGCCGAGGCGAAACGACACGTTGTACTCGGTGAAGACATCGGCCAGGCGTTCGACCTCGCCCGTGTTGGGGACGGCAAAAAGCACCCGCTTCCCATCGCTGTTGAGTTTCTGCACTTCGGCGAGCATCGTCGGAACCGCGCCATGGAAGCGCGGCGACGGCTGGGTTGCAAAAGAAACTTCAGAAGTGTCATCAAGGCCGCGAGTGATGCCGAGATGTTCCACATCGGCCCCGGGAAGCTGCGATGTCTTCTTCCACCAATCGTCGGGAGGAAGATAGAGATCTTCCGGCTTTACCAAGTTACCAACGCCACTGCGCTCGTGGACATCCGCGACGCGGGACCAGAACCGGTCAAACTCCTGTTTGAGTGGATCAGGTTCGTCCAGCAGAACAGCGGCCCGGGGAATGAGGTCGAAAATCGTGCTATCGGCGCCGGCGACTGGCGTGTAAAACTCCCACCCGGGAAAAACATTCAGCCCGCCGCCGCGAACCGCGGCTTCGACAATCTCTTCCGAACCAGAAATGCGCTTGCCGCTGAGGCGCGTGTGAATCGCCCCGAGCAGATGCTCGCTGACTGGAGTTTCGGTGAGCGGAAGAAGGAGAGCCTCGTCGACTGGATTCGACGAGCGCTGCGAGGTCGGGTCGAACTTGCGAATCGAATCCGCTTCATCCCCAAAAAACTCAATGCGCAAGGGGCGATCGGCCTCCGGAGAATAAACGTCCAGAATGCCGCCGCGCACGGCATACTGGCCGGGCATCTCGACCACGTCCGTTGAGGTGTATCCCACCGTGTTGAGGTGGCCCAGCAGGGAGTCGAGATCAAACGACTCGCCGCGGCGGATGGTGCGAGCCAGATCCACATAGTAATCGGCAGATCTTAGACGAATCGCAGTAGCTGCCACCGGCGATATCACAATCGACGCCGCTCCGGTAGCAATCTTCCATAGCGCGGTGGCGCGTTCTTCCTGCAGTTCCGGATGTGGCGAAAGATTCTGGAAGGGAAGCACGTCGCGCGCGGGTAGGGCAACAACCGAGTTCGGATCGCATGCCGACGTAAGTTCACAGAACCCGCGAAGAACAGGAAGTAAATCTTCGACCGCGCGATTGTCATTGACCACAAAGATGAGCGGACGACTCGCCGCGCGCTGCAATAGCACGAGCATTAAGGCTTTTGCCGTAGGGGTGAGGCCGGAGACACGAATCCGCCCCGTGCCCTCCTTGAGGTGGGAGGCGACACGCGTGAAAGCGGGAAGCTTTTCTACGTCCACGAAGAGTTCGCGGACGAAAGGTAACAGCATGCTTTTTGATTTTAACAGGAGATTCGGGAAGGGTAATGCCGGGAGCAGAGTGTGGGTCGAGCAGTTCCGCTCTGCTGGGACGCCGCGGATGGCTGTGAGATCGGTGTTTGCTATCTCCTTAACAAAGGGCGAGTCAGGCAAGTAGGGCCGCCGCTGCCGTTGATGCAGATCTCACTTCCGGGGAAGGTTCGAACGTCGAATCCGGCTTGGCGGAGACGTGCATTCGTTTTGCGATTCTCCTCGATGGCGAGGAGACGTTTATTTCCCAGGGCGAGAACGTTGCAGGCCAGTGTCTCGCGCTCGGACGAATCGATTTCGACGAATTTAAATCCGCGAGACTTCAGCAACTCCACGGTTTCCACAGCTAGGCAGGGGAGATCCACAATGGCGGTGTGGTCGTCGAGCAAACTGATGAGCGACATGAGATGCAAACAGGCGGACGGTCCGGGCCCGTAGGGCAAAGGCGCAGAAATGACTTCGACTCCATATGGTGCGAGTAGGGTTCGCATCTGCTGAATGCCCGACGCGCTAGTGCGGTAGCCATGTCCGACGAGGAGAGTTTCAGAATCGAGCCACACGATATCCCCGGCTTCCGTGCTGCCCGGGGGAGAAATAGTGCCGAGCGTGGGAATATCCAAAGTCGCGCAGAATGACCCGTGGCGCGCGCCCTCCGCGATACGGTTCGCTTTGCCGGGACGCATCACGATCAGGCCGTGATCCGTGGCCAAAGAAGCGTCATGGGTGTACACGGCGTCTAGAGAAAGATCGGCGGCGGGAGAAAGCTCAACAACTTCAGCCCCGGCCGCTTTGAGTTCGCTGCAGAGAGCCTCATGCTGACTTTGAGCCGTAAAAAAATCAGGCGCGTGGTTGAAACCTAATTCCTGCCAGCGATCGGCAATGTTGGGGCGATTCCATCCCGCACTTTGCGGCGAACAGACCAAGACACGTTCCAGAACATCAACCATCGAGTGTCCGTTGAAACGGGACGAAGTCATCGCCTCTGCCATCTTGCCTCCAAAACGTTTTGAAACTGCAGCGCTTATCAGGAATCTATATCGGTATTATGGCAAAAGCAATGTGGGAAGGCGCGGTGCTGGCCGAAAGTGGCGCAACAATTGAAATAGAAGGAAATCAATATTTTCCTCCGAGCGCGATTCACAACGAATATTTCAAAGCCAGCGATGCGCGTTCGGTCTGCCCGTGGAAGGGCACAGCCAGTTATTACGATGTGGAAGTGAATGGAAAACGGAACGCAGGTGCAGCTTGGTATTATCCTCAGCCAAAAGATGCGGCCAAGCAAATCAAGGGGTACGTGGCGTTCTGGAAGGGCGTGAAGATAGAAAAGTAGATTCCATTCCGAGCAGAGCCTGCGGGGAGATAGCGATCCATCGCTTCGCCTGAAGAAAACGGCTGGTTTCGGGATGGCGCCATCAAGTCGCGACTTCTAAAACTCGATGTGGGCTCGGAAGCTTGGAACGAGAACCGGCCCGCGGTCGCGATTGTAGCCGGGGTCGACGATGTGCTGCAGACCGGGAGCGAGATAAATGCCACGCCACACGTGCACGGTGTAATACGATTCCAGAATATTTTCGCGACCGTAATTCAGCTTGCCATCCCCGAGCAGAAATCCGAGTCCGCCATCGGAGAGGTAAGTTTGATGGTCCTTCTTGATCGCATTCGATATGAAAGCAATGCCGGCGCGATCCTGTTTGCGATGCCACCATGCACCGTTGGCTCCTAGCCCTTCGGCGAAAGTCTGATCAACCTCGGTATACGCGAAGGATTCGGTCTTGCCATTGTCCCATCCGAAGCGGGCGAACGCCGTGAGATAGCGCGTTAGATTCTGCTCCAGGTTGATGCCGAAGCCATATTTGCGCGTGATGTGCCAGGGATGATTCGTGATCTCCGGGATCAGCTCCGGTGTCGGTGCTGTGTGATCTTCGAATTCGGCGACGGCTTGACGATAGACACCCATGTTGGCGGAGTTGGTGTAGGCCAGCAACCGAATGACTCCGGCCTTCTTGGGGATCATGCCATGACGCAGTTCATATTCGTAGTTTTCCGCGTGAACCTGCCACGGCCTCCACACCAGATCGATTCCATTCGCAACTTTCGGCATAAGTACTTCGGCAAACCGGAATCCCCAGTTACGATCTTCATAATCCGCGGTAAGGCCGACAGTGTAACCACGCGTGTCGGCGGCATAGTCCCATGCGCCATTGTTGTCGGTTGTCCAATTGATGAATTGCAAGTGAGTATCGGAGCCGACGGAGTTCAGGTCAAAGAAATCCGGCATGCTGAATTTTCCGAAGCGGAGTTCCAGGCGGCGGCGCGGCAGCTCGTCGAACAGCGATAAAAAGCTACGCTGGTTTTCAACTTTGTCTTTACTGAGCGCAAACACTTTGTGGATCATGGCCCGGCCAACATAAGGCGCTTTGCTGAGCAGCGGATTTCTTACGATGTCGAGGTCGGTGTTGCCCGCAAGGCCGAGTCCAAGGCTCAGAGCGCTGCCGCCAGCTTCTTCGATGTCGACCAGAACTTCGGTGGAATTATTTAGGCGCGCACCGGTGTAAAGCGTCATCACACGCGAAGTCGCTTTCTCGTAATTTGGTCCGAGGCTGTTGGTCCCGCTGTAATCAGCATGAAATGGTGGCAGCGCCTGGAAGATGAAGTTCGCCTGACCGCTCAGCCAAAAGCGGGAGTTTTTGAAATGCGGGAACATTGCTTCGGTGGCATCGCTGGCCGGCGGGTCGGCGAGATCTGACGTCCCGGCCTGCAACGTAGGGTCCGGTTTGGCCGGGGAAGCTCCATCTGCCTTCGGCTCTTGCGCCGGTAGAGGGAGGGCCGACGATAGTACGACGAACAGAAATAGGCTCAGCAGTGCAATAGGAAATAGCGTCGACAAGGCCGGTTTCAAGCGCACTCCGAGAGCGGCTGGACGCTTGTAAACCAGCAGGTCGATGTTGAAAATGAATTTCAATTTCATAATCACACAGTAAGCTTTTGTGCGGAATCCACTCTGTGCTTCAAATCACTTTGAGTGGTGAGGTCGCTCACGTAATCAGATTTTCGCTAAAATCGCTTCCCCAGATTCTTGAATCAGGGTTAACTGTCGAACCCATCTCCAGGCAATTGCAGATGGTTCAGCCAATCCTAGGAGCCTACTGAAATCCAATTACAGGAGTGTTACAGGCGAAGTGCAAAGTCCCGCACTTTTCAGAAGTTGTTCCCCCACTGCGGATGCCGTCGTTACGCTACGGTTGCTCTGATCCACTGCATGCTGGATTTTCCGCTAAAATTCTTATAGCATACCCCCCTAGGGTAATGGCAAGCGAAAAGATCCGAGGAAAATAGAAAATGCAGGACAAAATTCCGGTCATCTCAAAAGAGAAACAAAAATTGCTGTTCCGCATTAAGCGCATACGCGGGCAGTTCGCCGCTGTGGAGCGAGCTCTGGCTGCAGGGGATGAATGTGCGGACATCCTCATGCTGCTGGCTGCGATTCGCGGAGGTGTAAACGGGCTGATGGCAGAGATTCTGGAAGATCACATTCGTTTACACATGATGAATCCCGAACACGAGATGGAATCACCCGAGGAGCTTGGCGAAGATTTGATTGGTCTGGTGCGCGCCTATCTGAAGTGACGAAAGGTCGATGAGGGCTGAGCAAAAAACATGAGGGCCAAGAAAAAAGGACAGCTCGGAGCCCCCGAAGCCGTCCTCTGAAACCCTCCCGGTTAGAAGGGCAACTTGATGACCCCAGGTTACCGGGGCTATGTTGCAAAATGATGGCGGCCCGATGAATATCTGGTTAATTCACTCGGCGTGACGCTGGTATAGTATTCGGTCGCACACTCAACGTCTACATCCTGATCCTGTGGGAGTCCTGATGCCGTCCACAACCTCTCGAAAGGTCGAGCAGTCGCGCCGTTTGCAGCAGCGTGCGGAAACCATGATTCCTGGGGGCGTGAATTCGCCGGTGAGGGCGTTTGGTTCCGTAGGAGGCGATCCGCCATTTATCGTGCGCGGAAAAGGATCGCATATCTGGGACGCCGATGAAAATGAATTCATCGACTACGTGGGGTCATGGGGACCTCTCATTCTCGGCCACGCCGCCCCCGACGTCCTCGATGCCATCGTCAGCGCAGCCTGTAACGGGACCAGCTTCGGAGCCTCCACCCCGGCTGAGGCTGATCTTGCCGAACTGGTGATCTCGGCATTTCCGCATGTGCAGAAAATTCGCTTTGTCAGTTCCGGCACGGAAGCCACCATGTCGGCCATTCGTCTGGCGCGGGCTTATACCAAACGCAAATATATTGTGAAGTTCGAAGGCTGCTACCACGGCCACTCGGATTCCTTGCTGGTGAAAGCGGGATCGGGAGTGGCCACGCTCGGAATCCCAGGATCGGCGGGTGTTCCCGAGGAATTCACGCAATTCACGCTGGCCTTGCCCTTTAACGACATCAAGGCGGTTGAGTATGCCTTCCAGAAATTCAAACATCAGATTGCGTGCGTGATCGTAGAACCTGTGGTCGGGAATATGGGTTGTGTTCCTGCGGCCGACGATTATCTGGTGGCGTTACGGCTGATCACCGAACGTGAGAATTCGGTGCTGATTTTTGATGAAGTCATGACTGGATTCCGTGTGGCCTTCGGCGGAGCGCAGGAACTCTACAATATTCGCCCGGACCTGACGACCATGGGAAAAATTATTGGAGGAGGACTGCCGGTGGGAGCTTATGGCGGTCCCAGCGAAATTATGAACCTGGTGGCCCCACTCGGCCCCATGTATCAGGCAGGAACTCTTTCCGGCAATCCGCTGGCGATGGCTGCGGGATGCGCCATGCTGAAACATTTGCGCGATCACAAGCAGGAAATCTACCCCCAGATCGACAAGTTGAGTGGAGAATTGGTCGAAGGAGTGGCGTCGGCGGCGAAAGATGCGGGCGTGCCCCTGTGCTTTAACCGCGTGGGATCGATGTTCACATGGTTCTTTACGCAAGGCCCGGTCACCGATTGGGATTCGGCGTCGAAGTCGAACACGGAAGCGTTTGGGAAATTCTTTCGCGCGATGCTCGATAGTGGAGTGTATTTGCCGCCGTCACAGTACGAAGCGGCATTTCTGGGCGCGACCCACACTCCTGAAGATGTGCAGCAGACAGTTGCGGCAGCGAAGGGGGCGTTCGCGAATCTAAAGGGATGAAGCGTCGTCAGGGCTAGAGCCTCGTTTTTTCACCTTGGGCTCAGGTCATCCCTTTCAGAACCCGTCATTCAGAGGACACAGAGAAATAAAACCAAACTGTTTTTAGCTGATGGCTGATGGCTGAAGGCTGACGGCTGACTTCGCCATCATCTGCGGAATTGTTACGAACTCAAATCCCTCCGACTTGTAGCGAGCAATCAGGTGATCGGTTGCAATGACAGTTTGCGAGCGGTCTACGCCCATCTGCTTGTGACTGCCGTCGTGCAGCAGGATGACGTCGCCGCCTCGGCCTTGCTTAGAAACCTTGCGTTCGATCACCGCGGCTGGCGGCGCGTTCCAGTCGTATCCGGTGACATTCCACATAACTGGTAGCAGGCCAAGTTCGCGCGCGATGCGGAAAACTGCAGGGCGGCGTCCGCCGAACGGAGGACGAAACAAATTGGAGTGATCGCCGACCGCGTCTTGCAAAGCGGTACTGCAATCAGAGAGTTGCCGTTTGATTTCGTCTTCGCTTTTGAGCGTGAGCAGGGGATGCGCGAAAGTGTGGTTGCCGACGATGTGGCCCGCTGCGACAATCTCGCGGACAATTTCCGGCCGTTGCTTCACGTAGCGGCCGATTAGGAAGAACGTTGCAGGCACTTTGTGCTTGGCCAGGACTTCGAGTAATCGCAGTGTGTGCGGATCATTGGGGCCATCGTCGTAGGTCAGGGCCATTTGACGTGTGCCGCGGGCTACTCCGATGAAAGTTTTCCCGTACCACTGCCCAGTCGGTGCCATGGACTGATATCCCGCGGCAACTGCGGCTGCAGCAGCGACGCCCGAGGCGACGTAACCAAGCATGTCGGGATTGTAATGGTTGACTGTCCATTTTTTGATTGCTGCTGTTAACTCTTCTCGCAATTGCCACTCCGCGTTTTACCAGCTATCCTGCAAATTCTGAATTATTACGAGATCGTTCTTACGAAACCATGGCGAATCTTTTTGAACTGCCGCGTTACATTGCAGTGGAAGGCCCTATACGGGTAGGGAAGAGCACGCTGGCTCGCATTCTGGCCGAGCGTTTGAATGCGCAGCGGGTGATGGAACCGGACTCCAACCCCTTTCTTGCCGCTTTTTACGAGGGCGAGCGGGGCGCCGCATTTCAAGCGCAGTTTGCATTTCTGGTGCAGCGCTTCGAACAGTTGCAGGCTCTGGATTTGCGGGCGAGCTCACAAAAAACTGTGGTCGCCGATTACATCATCGAAAAAGATAAACTCTTTGCCTGCCTTAACCTGACCGACCAGGAACTCGAAACCTACAATCGCTACTACAACCACTTTCGCGAAAGCTTGCCGACGCCGGACCTGGTGATTTATCTGCAGGCCACACCTGAGGTTTTGAAAAAGCGGTTGAAGAAAAAGAATGCGCCCGGCGAGCGCGCGGTCAGCGATGAATATCTTGAAGAAGTGGTCAAAGCGTATGAACACTTCTTTTTTCACTACACGTCGTCCGACCTGCTCATCGTAAATACCTCTGACATTGATTTTGTCGACCGCAATGAAGACTTACAGGAATTGTTGCGGAAGGTGACGGAGCCGATCAAGGGCACGCAATATTTTCTGCCGCTGGGCGGTCAGGAAGCCGTGGGAGCCTGAAAGTTTGGACTGGTGGCGTTTGGCCCCGGCCCTCGCTGACTTGCGGTGCTTTTACTTTTCGTATCGCGGCAGGGAATAGACCGATAGTCCTTTTCCAACCTTGGAAAATTCAGAATCCGCAGTGACAAGCCATGCACCACGCTCCATAGCCAGTTCCGCCGCGAATGAATCGGCATAGCCGAGGCCGTGTTT
Source organism: uncultured Acidobacteriaceae bacterium (assembly GCA_963846215.1). GTDB lineage: Bacteria > Acidobacteriota > Terriglobia > Terriglobales > Acidobacteriaceae > Sulfotelmatobacter. Next base: position 454,276 of record CAWJVC010000009.1, read on the forward strand.
TTGTTTCAGTGCGCCTGCCCTCGATGCCCGTTCGCGATCCACCGTGATTACTGCGATGGGCAATTCCAGCAATCTGCTCTCGGCTTGGCGCGCCTGGTTCTCGCCATGCCTCCGGCACGCGATATAAAACACTTCGCCCCAATTCACAGCAGACATGAAAAGCGGCAAGTCCTGACGCAGAGCTTCGTCTACGAGGCGTTCAATCTTTCCAGCCGTGCCGGGGCGCTCTTCAAAAAAGCCGATCAACGCGTTGGCGTCGAGCACATATCGCCGGGTGGTGGCTCGAGATGACGCTGGCGACATTGATTATCCTCGCCTGCGTTCTCGTTGGCGCTCGCGCTTGCGGTCTGCCAGGTGTTCCTCGAACATGGACGGTTCGCCCGGCTTAGGTTTTAGAAAGCCCCGGATTTCGCGGATGCGTTGCGCTGTGATGGGAGTCAACACCAGCCTTCCTTGCTCCTCTGTCCAGGTCGCAGGAGTGCCTTTTTCCAATCCGAATTGTTCGCGGAGTTCAACCGGGATTACGACCTGCCCTTTGGAACTGATTACGGTACGGTAGCTAGCCATAGCTCATCTTACCATAAAGTAAGACGATGTCTTCTCCGTCTTACCAGACGGCTTCCTGCTGCGACGAGGCTGGCTGTTTCCGTCTAGGCACCGCCTTCCCGTTTTTAGCCCCCTTGCACACCCAGGTTTCCTTCCAGCCCTCAAATGTACAACTCTCGAATTCCCACAAATTCGGCGGGATCAGGCACTTAGGAGCAAATCTCGCACCAAAAAACTCTTATCGACTCGGGCGGTTTTGGCATCTACAATGGTGCCAGCATCCACGAAGATGCTGAACAGGCTCTATCCGGCCGAGCCGGAGGGGCACTGGAGGAAAAATGAGCATCACTCCGATCGGCGAGCCTCGCCATAAGGTCACCACCGCTTCTCTGCGGCAACAAAAACTCCGTCACGAACCGATTACTTGCCTCACTGCCTACGATTACGCCACTGCGCGTCTGGTGGACGAGGCTGGGATTGAGATGATTCTGGTCGGCGACTCGCTAGCCCAAACCATGTTGGGCTACGAGAACACGCTCTCCATCACCGTGGACGAGATGCTGCACCACGTAAAGGCGGTTCGCCGCGGCACGAAAAATGCGTTGCTCCTCGCCGACATGCCTTACGGGTCTTACCAGATCGACGGTAAAACCGCGCTTGCCAATGCAACCCGTTTTGTAAAAGAAGGCGGCGCGGAAGTGGTGAAGGTTGAAGGGGGAGAAAAACGCGCGGACCTGATCCGCCGGATCATCGACGCAGAAATCCCCGTGGCCGGCCACATCGGACTGACGCCGCAGTCGGTCAATGTGATGGGCGGATACAAGGTGCAGGGAAAAGATTTGAGCGGCATCGAGCAGTTGATGCGCGACGCCGTGGCGCTGGATCGGGCCGGAGTGGCTTGCTTGTTCCTGGAAGGAATTCCGCGGGAAGTAGCGGCCATGATTACAGCCGAGGTGAACACCCCCACGATTGGCATCGGCGCAGGTCCCGAGTGTGATGGCCAGGTGTTGGTGTTTCACGACATCGTGAACCTCACCTTTGGGCATCCGGCAAAATTTGTGCGGCGTTACGGGGATGCCGCCGGCTTGATCACGAATGCGGCGCAGGCTTTTCGTGCGGACGTCCGATCTCAGCAGTATCCCTCAGATGAGGAGTCCTATCATCTGCCAAGAGAAACCAAAGCTAGCTTGGAGACGGTGCTGGCGCGTAAAAGTGCGATGCGACGCTAGAATGCTGCCCGAGAATTTTCGAGGCTTCCAATAAAAAGTCAGTACCTGTCCGTCACAAAATCAGCTCGATAGTGCTAGCCTATTGGGGAGGAGGTTTTATGCTTCTAGCAGCGTTTTTCCTTCCATTTTTCGGATTCGGGTTCGTGATGTATTTTCTGCCATCGATCATTGCTCTGGCCCGGAGCAAGCACGATCTCACCGCGATTGTTCTCCTGAATTTTTTTCTGGGATGGACCATGATCGGATGGGTGGTCGCTCTGGTGTGGGCGCTGAAGACGGACTATCCGATGGTGGTGCGGTGATTGGTGCGGTGAGTTTTTCCGTGAGCCACCGTCACTCATTGAGGGCAGGAGTCGCGGCTTTACTGCTCGTCCTGCTCACCAGTTTTTCGCTTGCGTCTTGTTCGCGCGAGAAGACTGCTCCGGCGCGCGACGACGCGGCTCTGCTGCAGGCGGTCACCCCCGCCGATCCCGCAAAGCTTCCCGATCCAAAAGCGAGCAAACATTGGAGCAATCCGTATCTCGTAATCCGCCCCGCTACCGTGGGATTGCTGAGCGGCGTCGCCGCCAATGAAGAACAGATTCTGAAGCCCGAAGAGGTTTTGAAAGCGCTGGCGCAGTTGCCCGGCTCAGCGTGGCCTTACGGTCGTGCCGTGGCGATTCTGGTGGATGCAAAGCCTACCAGTTCGGAAGAAGAGAAGATCGCCCTTCGCCGCAACCGGGGGATCGTCGCAGGCGAATTGCAAGGCGCACATGTTGCCATTCAATGGATTCCTTCTTCCTGAAGTTTCCGGCTAAGATCGTGCTGACCAAAACCAACCTGACTAAGATCGCCTGGACTGACCTCATGCCAACCCAATGAGAATTTGCAAAACCATCGAAGAAATGCGGGTTGCGTGTCGCGCTGCGCGTCAGGCGGGCCAACGTCTGGGCTTGGTCCCAACCATGGGAGCGCTGCACGAAGGCCACTTGTCTTTGGTCCGGACGGCTAAAGCTGGCTGCGGGGTTGTGGCCGCGTCCATTTTTGTAAATCCTACGCAGTTTGGGCCGACGGAAGATCTGGCGAAATATCCACGATCGTTTGATCGAGACCGGAAGTTGCTGGAGAAAGAAGGAGTTGATTTGCTGTTCGCCCCGTCGGTGGAGGAAATGTATCCCGCGGGAGCGGCCACCTGGGTAACGGTCGAGAGCCTGAGCGACAAGCTGGACGGGCGTTCCCGGCCGGGACATTTTCGCGGCGTTACCACCGTGGTGGCTAAACTCTTCCACGTGGTTGAACCGGACCTCGCTTTTTTCGGTCAAAAAGATGCGGCGCAAGTTGCGATCATACGGCGAATGGTGAGGGATCTGAATTTTCCCGTGGAGATTGTCGCGTGCCCGATCGTGCGCGATCCGGACGGCTTGGCCATGAGTTCCCGCAATGCCTATTTGAACTCGCAGCAGCGCACAGCCGCTCTGGTGCTGCACCGATCGCTCATGCGCGTGAAGCAATTGTGGGAGAGTGGCGAGCGTTCTTCAGGGCGGCTGATCGCCGCGGGCCGCGAAGAAATCGCTACGGAACCGCTGGCGCGTCTCGATTATTTCGAAATAACGAATGCTGACACTCTCGATCCCGTGGAGGAAGCCAGCAGCGGAGTGCTGGTCGCGGTCGCAGCTTTTATGGGTGACACGCGATTGATCGACAACATCCTGCTTTAGGCAACTAGCGGCCCGGCTTCCCAGGATCGATCGAAGAAATCGACGCTGACGAAGTATCCGTTGTCGATAAACGTTGAGTCACGAGGCTTTCGATTTGCGACCATAGATGGGGATCGCATTCGCTTTGCATGTGGCCGGGCGTAACATAGCGATCCCACCACGAAGCTTCCGGGCACTCGACCGGATCTTTTCTGTAGTCCATGCGATAGTTTCCAAGGATTTCAGTCTGCTCCGGATCGGCGGCAACGACCTGGCGGCGGCCATGAATCAATCCGTGGGTCTGGTAAAAGTTCACGGCTTCGGCGACGTTATCGGGAATCACCGAATCGTTCTGCCATAATTTTGCCACGCTATCGACCTGCACGGTCAAGGAAACGGGAATTCCCTGCCGCTGCAAATCGCGCGCCAGCAGCACCGCCGCGGAGGCTCCCAGCTGTGCCCGAAGAGAATAATCTTGGCCCGCGTTTTTTCTTCCGGGGATAGAAACCCGTCATGATTGGCATCCAGCAGGCGAATCACCGTGTCATATGCGCTTTTACGGCGGCGATTTTCAAAAATCTGGACGTAGGTGTCGCGAGGCGCAGAGCGCTGAATTCGGCGCGCCAGGATCACGGGACCGTGATGCGGATTGTCATGGCCCACAAAGCCGCCGACGAATCCGATGACGATGCGCGAAGGTGCCGCCGGAGGCTTAAGCGTTGAGCTATCCACCGCTAACGAGGTTGCGGGCAGGGCCAGGGCGAGGAGAACCGAAGTGACGACTGCAGCGCGAGATGAAGTAAAGCTGCGCACGCGGAACCTTCGGTGAATGAGATGACTGGTATCCCCTGAAGGATGCCGAAACCGTCTGAATCGCGCTCGAAGTTCCGGCAGGCACGGTAGATCGGCCCGATGTCAGGACCGGTGCGGATTTCCCGCGCATCCAACCCGCCAGACAGTCTACACCCGAGTGTCAAGACTAGGTGTCAAACGCGAGGGGGGATTTTGAATAAAGACTTTTTTCCGGAGACGAAAGAATTTCCCGCCAGAAGGTAGCGTAAGGGCTCTTCGACGGCCTTGCGTATTCCTATGCGGGGAGTGATTCGTATGCCGCGAGAGGAAAAGCCGTCTTCTCCTATCCACAATCCGGAATCCGGCGAAGTGAGATCGCGTCCGTTATCGCGGACGCGCGTGATGCCGAAGGCCTGGGCGAGGCGCCCCGGTCCGCTGGTGAGTTGAATGAGATTGCGAGGGCTTAGCACGGTAATATTTCGCGCTCGAGCCATTTCCTCGATGCCTTGTAGGGGCTCGACGGCGCGGAACAGGACGCCGCCTGCTTTTCCTTCCCGCTCGCAGGAGACGTTCAAGCAGTAATGATTGCCATAGATGAAATAAACGTAGGCGAAGCCCGGAGGGCCGAAGAGGACGGAGTTGCGCGGGGTATTGCCGGCGGCGGAATGGGCGGCAGGATCGTTCGCGCCGAGGTAGGCCTCGGTTTCGACGATGCGGGCGGCGAGGCGTAGCTTTCCTGCATCGCGGACTAGAACTTTGCCGAGAAGATCGCGGGCGACGCGCCTGGGACTGCGGCCAAAAAATGCACGATCGAGCGGACGGATCGCCGGGATAAGGCCGCGGATAGTGGCGGACGACGTCTGCATGCCGGCCCTTCCGTGGCTAGGCTGCGCCCTTGGCGGTTTCTTTCAGGTACGCGAGGACTTCGACCGCGTGGCCTTCGGGCTTTACTTTCGGAAAAATGTGTTGCACCTTCCCGTCAGGGCCGATCACGAATGTAGTCCGGGCGATGCCCATTACTTTCTTGCCGTACATGTTCTTCTCCTGCACAACGCCGTAGGCTTCGGCGACCTTCTTATCGGCATCGGCGAGCAACGAGAAAGGCAGTTGGAATTTGTCCTGGAATTTTTTCTGCGCTTTCGATGTGTCGGGAGAAATACCCAGCAGAACGGCGCCAGTTTTCTGAATCTGCTTGTAGGTATCGCGGAAGGCGCAGGCTTCCACGGTGCATCCCGGAGTGTCCGCGCGAGGATAAAAATACAAAACCACGACTTTTCCGCGCAGATCCTTCAGCGCGATTTTCTTTTCGTTCTCATCCTGCAAAGTAAACTCGGGGGCCTTATCATTGATGTTGATATTCATGAGCATCTCATTTCAAGAAAAGATGGCGTTGCTGCGATGGGGACGGTTCAAGTCCCGCAACTTTTTATACCGCACATTGGGGTTGGCCGTCATCCTGACGTTGTGTTCGGCAGTTGTTTTGCGGAGCGAAGCGCAGGAAGATCGGCCTCAGATCAATCCCCAGAGAAATCGACCGCAGGATAACAAGAAGCCTAAAAAAGGGAAGGAACCGCGAGCGATCGGCGTTTTGCAATTTAATAAAGCGGGGAAGGCGACTCTGACCCCGGTAGCGATTCTGATCGACGGCAAGTTTTACGATGCGGATGAATACAAAGCGGATCCCGTGCCTATGGCGCTCGAGAGAGGCACGGTGTACGAAGCAGTGAAAGAGGGCGACTCGCAGGGACTGTTCACCGTAAATGCAGCGTTGCATGGCACAAGTGCCGGCACCTCGCACTCGTGGATCGGCAGTGGGACATTTGCGCCGCAGGGAAGTGAAACGCCAAAGACTTCGCATAAAGCGGAGAACGTTCCCGTCGGAATCGATAGCAGCGGAGATGAGCCGCCACGTCTGGTGAGAAAAGGCGGAAGCTCTTCGTCTAATCCGGATTCAAGTTCCGCGCCGGGGACTGATTCGGGAGACAAGACGAGCGGGACAGCTCCAGCTTCGGATAAACCTGCATCCTCCGACAAACCTGCGGCCAAGGATGACAAGCCGCAGACTTCGGCTCCGCAGACGGGTTCTGATAAGGGCGCGAGTTCATCGCCATCCGGTACTGCAGGTTCGGACGGTTCTTCGGGGGATTACTATCGGCCGACACTCAGGCGGGGCAAGCCGACGGAGCCCGCACCTGCGGAAGAAGCGAGCACGGTCAAGCCTGTTGGAAAAACGGAAACTGCGGGGGCGACGCCGAACCCGACATCGCCGGCTGCTGAAGCGGAACGTACGGTCGCGGCGATTTCGGATGCGGCCGGGCCGGAGCCGCAGTCTTACAAGTTCTTTTGGAAGACAGGCGAAGAGGACGAGCGGCGGAAACAGCTGACCACCTATGCGGCAGAGGAAGTTCGCAGGTACGTGGAGATGCGCGCTAAAAGTGTGATCTCGGCAAAAGCTGCGCCTAAGCCGACGCCCGGCGCTCACAAACCGGTGGCGGCCAAACTGCCATTGCCGATCCTCGAGAACATTCAATTACGAACGTTCGATGTGTGGCTCACCAATCAGCCGGTGATGGTGTTGAGCGCGGAGGCACACATGCCTCCCGCGACTGGGGCTGCAGGGGCGGCGGCACCGCCGCTAATTTACAGCATCACGCTGGTGGCCCGCACTGATATTTACGGCGACCTGGTGAAGGTTCATTCCGCGGTGACCGACAAATTTCATTTGGATGTGACGCCGCGCCTGGAGTTGATCGATGCGGTGGACGCAGATGGAGATGGCCGGGGAGAGTTGCTGTTTCGCGAAACCTCCGACGCAGGCAGCGGTTACGTAATCTATCGCGCGACGGCAGACAAGCTTTGGAAGATGTTCGACAGCCTGAAAGCGGAGTAGGGGCTGTTTCACGCGAACGTCCACATTACGCCCTTCATAATCCGGACGATTTACTTACAGGTGTTCTCTAACGGCACTTTATCTCAAAACGCCTGCGGCGGCACGACGAGTGCAATCGGTATTTTTCGCCGACCGATGAGAGCTACCCGCAGGGTTTTCCCCAAGCAGGAACCCTCGGGCGGGGCATGATGAGCGTAAAGGGCTATTACCAATCATCAGAACCGACAGAGAGAACTTGGGGAGCTCTTGGAATAGTGGGCTACTTTGACGGTCCTCCAAGTAGGGATTGCACGGTCTGTAAGAAATCTTCCGGCGAAAGCGAGTGGTGATCGAAGATACGGTGATCAATTCTTACTAGCGGCGGCTCGCGGTCCCACAGTTCAAGAATGGGGCATGTGCAAAATGTGATGGCCTCGGCAGCAACTCGGCGCTTCTCGGCTGGAGCGAGTGAATAGCCGACTAAGACCAAACTTATTTTGTGCTTTCGGCACGCTTCTTCGAGCGATTCTGGTTCATGAATGGGCACCACTGCAAAACCGGCCTGCTCTAACACATGCTTGCGTACGTCCGCCAGTTCGGGATCGCGCGAGACTACGAGCACCGTCTTCTTATCCATAGCCAAAAACGCATCTCCTTTCGACGATATTTTTGCGAAAAAACCCTACCCCAAACTTTTCCTTTGTTCGATACAGTACATTCCCTAAAGACGTCTCCCTCTACTCCTACACCTCGTTAGGCTTGGGCAGTGCGCCACTTTGCTTTTGAGTTCTCGCTTTTGCTCAGATTGTGAGCGCCGGGGGAGGTTAGGCTGACAGGTATGGATGGCTTAGCGAAGTCTTATCGAGGCAGTGGGAACTTTATAACTATTCACCGCGTTCCACATTGATTGTCCGTGAACCGGCAAATGTTGTAACCAAGGCGTTTGCACTCATTGACCCGCGCCATTATTACTCTTCCCTCTGGGGTCGGGCACCGTTAAAAGGGATCGCCAGTGATTTCTTATTTAGGTTTTCAAGCCTGGGGTTTCAATGCCTACGTTTCGATTCCGACGTGGCAAACGCGGCCGACCAGGTAGTCTGAAGGAGATTTACCCTCTTCCATCGTCACCACCTCGATGGGATAGGCCTGGTTGTGAGGACGTAAGATCAGGTGAGTGCCGGCGACTTCCACGTACTTTACGGTGCAAGTTCCATCCTTGAGCACGGCGTACATGTTGAACTCGCCCTTGCGGTAGGGCTTGAGTGAGTTGTAATGGCGGTCGATGAGCAGGGTAGCGCCCGGCAGAAGGCGAGGATACATGCTCATGCCTTCGCGGCCATCGACTTTAATCATGACAAAACGTTCCCACTGTTCGCGATCGGCGCCTTCGGTCTCCGGCTTAAGTTTTTTGAGGAAAGTTTTTTTGAACTTCAGGATTTCCTTTACATCCATGCTGGTGATGAGGGGCTGAGTAGCGGCGACAGTGCCCTCAGTCAGCAGTACATTCTGGAACTCATCATTGCTGGGCGGCAGGATGGAGGCGCGCTTATTGACCTCGGAGGGGTCGAGCAAGTCGAGGACGGAAAGATGCTGCACGGCCAGGACGCGATCCATGCCCTCGAGGCTGAGGCCGCGCTTGCGATTGAGGAAGTTCGAGATGTGAGCCTGCTTGAAACCCGTCTGTTGTGCCAGACGGAGGCCGGTAAGGTCGCCTTCATCAATGCGCTCCCAAAGAGTATCGCGCAGATTATCTTGCAGCACCCGGAATTTCATGAGGGGAGTATAGCATGGGGGCTATAGCAATTTGCTAACATAGAAAAGTTTTCCACAGCCCTTTGGGTATAACGACCTTGACCGAGATTATATACTTGACACAAGTACCGGCCAAATGTATAGTGCTTAGGCATGGTAGCTATCCTGCCCGCTTTCGTGCCGTTTTCTTGGGATGCTTCACTGGTATTGGCTTCCCAGTGCGAGCGTGTTCGGTAGCGTGGCGTACTACCGTTGGATGAAACAGATGCTTCACTGCTTCATCGGTTGTCATATGTTGCGCGTGTTTCTTCTTTCGCATAGAGGTCACTATGGGACAAGCAATTGATCTCTGCAAGCTAATTGAGCAGTTTGGCAGTGAGGATAAATGTCGTGCCTATTTGGAACAGCTCCGCTGGCCAGACGGGCATCGCTGCCTGAAGTGCAACAGTGATAAGGTTTATCCGATCTACGGCCGCGACCAATACATCTGCGATTTATGCACATACCAGTTCTCTGTAACTGCTGGCACAATCTTCCATGACACTCATCTGCCACTCTGGAAATGGTTTCTTGCAACGTATCTGATCTGCGAATCGCGTAAAGGCATAAGTGCGAACCAGATTAAGCGCACCCTTGGCATTTCTTATAAGACGGCGTGGTATCTCTGCCATCGCATTCGCAAAGCCATGACAGAGGCAGAACACAAGCTCAAAGGAACCGTTGAAGTAGATGAAATGTACATCGGAGGTCATACGAAGAATTCTGACAAGTGGAAAAAACATCAGCCCGTCATTGGCATTCGTGAGCGGGGCGGACATCTGCATTTCATTTCGGCCAGCAATCTTAATCAGGAGAAAGTGTACGAAATCGTAGCCCGCAACGTAGATTCTACCGTTGACGTGATTATGACGGACGAATCTAAGCTTTATAACTTCAACCTCACGAAGTACAAAGGTAGGCACAAAACGGTTAACCACAAGGCCGAAGAATACGTCCGCTATGAAGGCGGGTTGTGCGTAACGACAAACGCAATCGAATCTGCTTTCTCTCTGTTTAAACGTGGCGTAGTTGGTGCGTGGCATAAGGTTTCTGTTAAGCATCTCCCTGCCTATCTACAAGAAATGATGTGGCGATTCAACAACCGTAAAAATCCATTTCTCTTCCGAGATACGATGCTCCGTCTTATCGCTTCCGACAACATCGAATACAAAGAACTGATCCGGGCGAAAGCTGCATAGCCAACAGCTTATTGTTAGTGTTCAATTACAGCTATATTCGGTTTCTTAGATCCACCGAAGAATGGTTTCTCTAGTTCGGTCTTTTTGCCGTTTATATCCACAAACGAAACGATTACGGTAGGAAGCTTTTCCACGACTTCCTTTTGAGTAATCCCGCTGAATACTCCAAATACAAATCCGCTCCGTCCCCCTCCGTTTTCGATAGCCTTTTCTATCGTTGAGCGTGGCCAATAATCGTTACCGAGAACACTCAATTCTCCGTCACGCTGCTTATACACCACAATCTTTGCGTCTCTCGGCATGGGGACCACTACCGCTCCGGTCACCACGATTGAATCAGGAAAGCGAAGTTTCATTGTCCAATCTTTCGCCAGGCTTGGACCCCCTCCCCCATTCTCAAGTTCTCCAAATGCCTGAATCAGCACGTCAGCACCATTTCCATGGGGTGCAGCTGCAAGATGGTCAATTCTGCCTCGCAAGTCAGGCTTCTTGTTTGCTACTTCCGCTTCCAATTCCTTCGTCTTTCTATATTGATCGCGCCACGCTGAAAATATTGATACAAAAAACCCGACAACTAAAATCACTAGGAATAATCGTTTGTTAGGCTTCCATTCCCAGAGGCGATCACTAATTTCTAGTGAGAAAGCCAGAATGCCGCCGCTTAGCCAGCCGTGCCAATGTTCAATCACGGCAACCGCCCACTCGAAGAGATCCTTGAGTAATTCCATGCCGGAGATTGTACTCCCGCCTTGCGTGAAGTACATAATCTCGACCTTGACTCGATAAATTCGGAGCTATACCATCGCGACATCGTATAACTATTTTCGTTTCAACAGGAATCGACTTCACATGAGTAATACGGATCCGAGCAACGAGCATAAGAGTTTTGGGGAATTCAGGAGGAAGGTGCAGGAGGCGGAGGTACTGTCCGCATCCATGGAGCACTTGCTCAAATCGTTAAAATTCAGCGGGAAGGTGAGTGTAGTAGTACAAAACGGCAGAGTGTTGAAATCGGGGTACGAGGAGGGATTTTTTCGCCAGCGGGAATCTGAATCCATGCTGACGCGCGATCGATCCGTCGAGCCCTAGCGGAGGATCATATTTCCTATAACTAAATAGCGCCCGCAGGCCATCGTAAGAGAAACGAGCCCTGCGCCGGTTTCCGCCCTGGTGCGGAAGATCCGGCGCGGGGCTTTTTTGGTATGCAGGCGTCAACGGTCACGATACATCTCAACTGCTCCCGTCCGAAAAAGACAACGGAGCCCAGGAGTGAAATGAAAGCAAAGCGGAAGAAAGCGGCGGAGGCGACGGGTCTGGAATTGAAGTACTGCGAACGATGCGGAAGTCTCCGGCTGCGTCCGGTGGGAGGCGAGCAGATCTACTGCGCGGGTTGCTCGCGGCATATGGATGAACTGCCGCCGGCCTGGCAGGAGGTGGGGAACCGGAAGTGGGCGAAAGGGACGCGAGATGCAAGGGCCGTTGATCGGAGTGACGTAAAGTTGGCGGGCAACGGCGTTCATGGGAGTGCGATGGGAGGCGTGGCATGAGCGACTTTGTGGCGTGGATTGCGGCAGAGGCGGAGTATCGAGGTCCGGGAAACGGACTTCTGGGGATGACTGCCGCCGAGGAGGAGAAAACGCCCGACGCACAGTGCGAAACGGAGCGGGTTGCGGGAAGCGCACTGCCGGCGCATAGCTTTCCGGCGAGGATGGACGCAGCCAGCGTAAGGGACGGAAGCGCAGTGGATCGGAATCCGGACCTATGGCTTTACCGGAAACGGACGACGGGATTGCTGCGGCGCTACATGAGATTGTCGCTGGAAGCGGGAAGGCTACCGTCCGTAATCGGACGGGAATTTTTCCGGGCGAAGATCACAAGCTACGCCGCGGTTACATTCGAGGATCGAGTGATTTTTGTGCATGACGTGGAAGCTTGCCTGCGGCGCTTGAATGAGTTCGATCAGGAAATGATCGCGCGGGTGGTGCTACAAGAACACGATCACGAACAGGCCGCGCGACTGATCCACTGCACCCGGAAGACGATTGAACGGAGGATGCCCGACCTGATTGACGAAGTGAGCGAGGAATTTCTTCGAGTCGGTATTCTGGAGGCGCTGCCGAAAAAAGATGCACCGGAATTGGCGAAGCCACTTTTGACCTAAAAAAAGTTGTCAAGGGGGGCGGAAGGATGTTTCGGTTGCAAGTAACTGAAAACGCGGCGAAAATAAATCCAAAAAAATGTCCCAATCACCCTTTGCACAATGCTATTCTAAATATATAGGGTAAAGAAAAAAGCAATACTCTTGAAGCGCGCCGAAAAAGCGCGTTTTTTTGTTTTTGGAGCGACTTGCGACTTGAAACGGGCTGAACGGTGAGCCGGAGAGTCGCTTATTTGCGACCGAGTTGGCGGGCACGGTACGGAGGGAGCAGCCAGGGTGGGGAAAAAAAAGGGCAAGGCAAATGCGGTAAAGAAGCAAGCTACGAAGAAGGATGCAAAGAAGAAGTCCAGGGCGAAGAGTCCGGCTAAGACGAAGAGTCCGGCGGATTTCGTGGAAGTGAGAAAGGTCATAGCAACGTTGGTGCGCGGCTCGGCCCGGGAAATCGCGAGGAAAGTGATCGAAGTGGCGAAGCTGGGCCAACTGGCTCCAGCGAAGTATCTGTTTGAGGCGGTGGGGCTGTATCCGCCGACTGAAGAGACCGCGGGACCGAGTCAGGACAATTCGTTGGCCTTCACATTGCTGAAGCGCATGGGCTTGCCGACTGAGCCGGTGATTACGGAAGAAGATCCGGATGCGCCGGTGCCGAAGTTCAGCTTGAAGCCGCGGTTGAGCAAGGCAGCGGAGGTTGAGGGCGGGAGCGGGAGCGGTTGGAGTCGGAAGGCGGGGAAGTTAAGGCCTTCGAACATGGCGAGGTGGCCGAAGGTCAGGAACCGTAGTCCAGGAGAACGAAGGCGAAGGGATGCCGTAAAATGAACCGGGGTTATGAAACGGCGAAGACGGGGCGGCCGCGGGGAGTTTCAATTTCTCCGAGGATCGAATCGGCGGACAAGAAGCGGTGGACACAGGCCCTGGCGGAAGCAATCGCAACCGGGAGTAGCGAACAGAAGAAGTGGTTAGACAGAAAGACTCGTGGTGAACGGCGCAGGATGGGAATGGACATAACGTGGGTGACCGACCGAATCGCGGTTGGGGGTGGAATTTGGTCCGCGGAGAACATGGCGGCAGTATCGCGCACAGGCATTACGCACATTATCGACATGCAGATCGAGTTCGATGATACGAAGCTGGCGGAGCCGCATGGGATTTCGGTTTGCTGGAATCCGATCGATGATGATTTCGAGCCGAAGCCAGCCGAAGTGTTCGAGCGAGGGGTTGAGTTTGCGCTGGCTGCGTTGCAGGTAGAGGGATCGAAATTGTATGTGCATTGCGCGGCGGGAGTGCACCGGGCGCCGATGATGACGCTGGCCTTGCTGGGAGTGATGGGATGGACCGTGGAAGAGGGGATGGAACTCATCGAAGGGCGGCGGCCGGTGGCAGATTTTGCGGATGTGTATGTGCGCAGCGTGGAAGATTTCCTGCGACAAAGAGCTTGAGGTTGGCAGAGGAATAAACGCTCTCGAAGTTCTCAGGGTGCAAGACCAGATTGAAATCTGAGGAGGAAGTATGTTTCAGGCACGCCGTCCAAAGGGGCGGCTTTTTTATTTGCTGGCAGGCGCGATATTGATGGTGGTGGGAGTGAGGCTGGGATCGATCGAACTGCATGCAGCATCGGGGAAGCCGACGGCTTCGCCCGATGCGAAAGCCGGGACGGCAGAGCCTACGACAGGAATGGCATCGCCATCACCACAGAGCGGACCGACCGAGACAAGCGTGATCGATACGGTTTACATGGCGGACGGATCAGCGGCGCAAGGCGTGCTGATCATCACATGGCCGGCGTTTGTGTCGGCGAATGGGGCCGCGGTGGCTGCGGGCGAATTAAACGTCCCCTTGGGAACGAATGGTGCGTTGAATGTGGCATTGGCGGTGAATGCGGGAGCGAATCCAGCGGGGGTTTATTACACGGTGGTATACCAGTTGGGGCCGGGGGAAGTGCGAACAGAGTATTGGGTGGTGCCGGCGAGCTCTCCGGCGACGCTGGCGGAGGTGCGAACAACGCCGGGAACAGGAACGGCGGCGCAGCCAGTATCGATGCAGTATGTGAATTCGGCGCTGACGGCGAAGGCGAATGACAATGCGGTGGTGCATCTGTCGGGGACAGAGACGGTGACGGGGACGAAGATTTTTGCCGAGCCGCCGAATGTGCCGACGCCGGTGGGGACGGGAGATGTAACAAATAAGTCGTACGTGGACGCTTCGATCGCTGCGGTGGGAGCGGGGAGTTATCTGGCAACGGCGGGCGGTTCAATGACTGGGGCGCTGACTTTGAGCGGTGCGCCGACGTCACCGTTGCAGGCAGCCGACAAGCAGTATGTCGATTCGGCGTGCAGCGACGAAGGCGGACTTGATAAGCGGGCTGGTTCCGACGAGTGAATTAGGCAGCGGAACAGCTTCGGCATTGAACTGCCTGCTGGGAAGCGGAGCGTGGGGACCGTGCGGATCGAGCGCGAATGCGACTGCGATCCAAAGTATTCCGGTGGCGGCAGGTGCGCCGGCGAATGGGCAGGTACTTACCTATTCGTCGACGTCAGGACAATATGCGCCAGCTACGCCGAGCGGGGGGACGGGAGGCGTGACGGTGACGCCGTCGGCGAGCCAGAATATTGCGCAGCCCCTGGGAACGCAATTCAGCGTGAACAATTTAAGTGGCTTTCGGTATGTGACGGCGAGGAGACAACTGGAGCGCAAATCCAAGCGGAAGTCTAACGGCGGGGACGCAGGCGACGGTGACGCTGGCGCCGTGCCCAGTGGGAGTGGATACGTCGGGCTTTTCAATGTACTACGTTTACCTGAGCGCGCAAGGCACGCCGGAGCCGGCGATGGTAACGGGCGGGACGTGCGTGGCGGGAGCAGCGTCGGGAACGATTGTATTTACTCCGAGGAATTCTCATTCCGCGGGATACAAGATCAGTAGCGCGACGAGCGGGATTCAAGAAGCGATCAACGATGCCTGCGGGCTGCCGACCGGGGTGAACAGCGGGAATCCGAATGCGAGAGTGATTCTTCCGGCCACAGGGTTGAACGCGAATGCTCTGCCGGTTTACGGAACGATCTATGCGCACTGCAGTCGCACGCTGATTGAGGGAAATGGAACGATGCTGGCGTGCTCGACCCGGGACCGGTGCATGTTTCTGGGGGACCACGTGAACTCCAATCATTATGGAGCGGTGACACTGCGGGGGGTGAACTTTACGTCCACAGTAAGCGCAGATGGATGTCAGATCACGGGCACACAAAGGCAAGCGAATGTGGTCACTATCACGACGGCGACGGCCTGCAGCACGATTCAAACGGGAGACACGGTCAACATCAACTTCACGGACAATCCGGGTTATTGGGGAAATCACGGACCCGTGACGGTGACGGGAACTTCCATTACATACAGCCAGGCTGGAGGGAATGTGGCGGCGGCTGCGACGCCCGGGACGATCGCCATCGAGAACGCGGCGGTGGAAGACAATGCGATGCCGGGAACGATGGAAGACATCAAATCCTCGAACAGCGGCGGGGGCAAGTTCAACCAGTTTTTTGTGATGGATGATGATGAGGCGGCGACGATCCGAAATTTCGATGCGGACGGAAATCAGGGGCTGACGTGCACGGCGAATCACTGCGGTTCCTATGTATATTCCGCAAATGGCGGCGCGTCGGTGCTCTGGTTGAGCCATTTAAATATCAGTCCACAGTGCGCGGGCAATGGGGTGACTGTATACAACAACAACTCGGTACGGATCAGCGACAGCGTAATCCAGGGCTTCGGAATGTGGGCAGTGAATACACAGACGTTGTTGGGAAACTACGGCGGTACGTCCATGGAAAACGTGTACATGGAGGAAGGGGCAGGACCGTGTGTACATCCGTATGAGGGAAATTATTTCAGCGCGACTGGAATTATTTTTGAAGGCAATTCGCAATCGCTATTAGTGAGGGGCGGGGAACAGCCGGGTGCGCACATCCCCGGGTTCGGGGCGCAGAATCCGGGTACGGTGCAGTACAACTACTACGTCATTGTTAACGATACGACGGTGGGTTGGCACAGCGCTCCATTGTTCGCGGGTTCTGCCATGACCAATGGTACGGGCTCAGTAACGGGGCAATTCCCACACGTTCCTGCGTACAATCCAGGCGATTTGATTACCTACGACATACTGAGAATGCAACCTGCCAATTTCGTATTTTGCAAACTCCCCTAGCTTTCCGGTGAAGGGCGCATGTACGGGAGGAAGTGCGACGGGCTGTGGAAGCATCATCACGGGACAGGCGCAATGTCCGGGACTGGTTTGTACTTTTACGGATACCTCGACTGCGGCCAATACGACAAGCTATTCGATTGCCGCTTTCAACTGGGAGCCATTCCTGCCTTTCTGGCCAGCAACAGTGCTGTTAACCGGCGATGGGACACAGAGCTATGTTTCGCCGAGTGCGAGCTTTGACACGGAGCCGTCGGACATTGTGGCGGTGAACTGGAATAGTTTTCCGGAAGTTTTTGTTCGTTATTGTTCGGGGACATCGGTGTCGGGAGGGGTATTCGGCGGGGCATGGGAGGAGTGCCAGGAAGGCAATCCCGAACACGACGATGCTGGTCGGCACGGTGTTCAACGACGGCACGTCGATCACAGGGCAGCCGAGCGGAGTGAAGGGAAGACTCGAATTTTGGATCCACGTATTCGACCGGTCACCACATTATCACGCTGGTGGATTCGAATCTTGCAAAGACCATGGCGACGGTAAGCTTCCGGCCTCCGAGTGACGCCGACGATACATACATTGGTCTCGACAACACTGGTTCCGTGCTGGCAGCGTCGGCGCAACTGGCTTTTGGGGCTCCGGTTTCGATTTCCAGCTACATCGGAAACAAGGGTGACAATACGAGTTTTCTTGAGCGACTGACGGCGGCGGGGAAGACGATTAACGTGCCGGTGACGATCAATGGAAATCTGACGGTGACGGGGACCTGTACGGGTTGTGGAGGAGGCGGAGGGTCAGGGACGGTGAATAGCGGCACGGCTGCGCAGGTGGCGATGTATTCGGCGAGCGGCGCCGCGGTGAGCGGAGACAGCTGGCTTGACGGACAACGGAACCACGCTGACTTATGGTGGTAGCAACGGGATAGCGGCAGCATCCGGAACGTTCGCGGGAAATTTGACGGTGAACGGACAACTGCTGGTGGCGGGGCCGTGGACGGTGAGTTCGCCGGTTCCGGGGACGGCGATGACAGCGGCGGGGGCGGGGACTTCGGCGCTGGGGATTTCGAATGATGGAAATTTTTACATTTCGGCGAATGCGGGAACTCCGCAGAAAGTGGCGACGACCGCGACGAGTTCATATTTTTCGAATTTGTTGCAGGAAGATGCGAATGATCTGGGCGAGTACAACGGGACGACTCCGCAAGGACTGAATGTGTACGGGACGCGCGACGACGCGAGCGATTATGAGCGGCTGGTACTGGCATATGACACGGTGAATACGGGTTTTTTCAAGATCGATGCCCAGGCGGCGGGAACAGGGACGAAGCGAGGGTTGGCGTTCTGGGTGAACGGGGCGGGGCGGTGGGGAATTGATCAGCTCGATATGTTCAAACCATTTGTCGATAACGTCGTATGACTTGGGATCGACGACGTTCCGCGTAAGGAATGGATATTTTGGAACGGGGGTGAGTTACGCCGAGTTTGACTTTGAATGGGACGGCGCTTTCGAGCGTGATCGGGACACCGTCGGCGAACTTGATGACGGCGGGGACAGTAAGCGGAGCCGGGCAGCCGCTGTGCACGGATGGGACGGGAAATCTGACGATCACGACGATGGGATGTCCGCCGGGTACGGGGACGATCGGCGGGAGCGGTGCGATTCAGCAGTTCGCATACTGGACAAATACAAATGGGCTGGGAGCGGCACCGGTTTATTTGACGAGCGCGAATACGGTGGAGCAATACAACGGGACGAATGTGCAGACATTCAATGTGTATGGAACATACACGAACGCGACGAATTACGAGCGAGTCGGCGCTGGCGTACGTTCCGGGCGATACTTATTACGAATTGCAGAGCGCAGCAAGGCCGGGACAGGATCGCAGCGCGGACTTTGCTTTGGCGTGAACAATTCGTGCAAGTGGGCGGTGGATACGACGACGGCGTTCAAACCTTTCAACGACAACACGCGCGACATAGGAACGTCGACCCTGCGAGTCAGGGATTTTTATCTGGCGCGGAATTTGATCATGAGCGGGACGGCGACGACGTACAACGGCAAGACGACTGCGGGCACTGGACTGGCGCCGGTGTATGGGACAGCGTCCTCGACTGGGCTGACTGCGGCGGTGGGGTCGACGACGATATGTGCCAGTACGACATGTGGGGCGGGGCAGTACGTAGTGAATTATTACCTGGACTCGACGGTTACCTGCACGACCGCGGGAAGTGCGGCGGCATCCCTGACGATTGGCTGGACGGATGAGACGAGCGCGAAGACGCTGCAGGCGCCGCTGAGCGGGGCTGGGGTCTCGGGAGGAAACTCGATCGCTTTAGGGAATACTGCGAATTATGGGAACGGGACGGTCACGCTGTGGTCGGCGGGTAGCACCAATATTACTTATTCGACTTCGTACACGGGATGCACTACCGGCACAGGGACGTATGCGGTGCAGGATTGCGGTGAGGCAGTTGCAGTAGAGGCAAGGCAAAGCTACCGAAGAATGACGCGTTCATCAGAACGGTGAAGCGCGAAGATGAGAGCAGATTGAGCCATGGGCGCAAGCCGATGGCTTTTTTGTTGAGGAACGCGGAGGTATGCGTATGAGGACTTCTACTCGAGTTGGTGACCGTACGACAGAGCAAGCGATCCTTCGACTGCGCAACGCAATTCGCGGGGCGACGTTTATTAATTCGCTCAGGATTGCCCTGCGCATGGCAGCCTTGGCTTGCCTGGTTCTGATAAGCGCAAATGTGTGGGCGACGACTTACTACGTTAGTTCGAGCGCGGGAAATGATTTGAATAATGGGACTTCCGCCGCGACCGCATGGCAGACGATTGCGCATGTGAATGGGCAAACCTTTCAGCCGGGCGATTCGATTCTGTTTAAGCGAGGCGATGTCTGGAATGAAAGCCTGGTGACTTCGTCTTCGGGCACCTCGGGAAGCCCCATCGCGTATGACGCGTACGGGACAGGTCCGGCACCAAATTTGACGGGTTATTATGCGGTGCCGTCGAACGCATGGATACTGGTTACGGGAAACGCATGGAAAGCGCCTATGCCGGCGACTTTCTCAGCGATCAACTTCTGTTTGTTTGGGTCGGTATGGGGGCAGAAGGTTGGGGCGGTAACGTCGAATCTGACGGCGAAGGGAAACTTCTACCTGGCGAATGGGTATATCTACATTTTCTCAGCCGGAAACCCCGGGGTGTTCTATAACACAGCAATCGTGCCGATGGCGTTGAGTAATGCTCCGGTGATCAACGTCAACGGGAGATCGTGGCTTACGTTTCAACATTTCCTGCTGAACTGGTTCGATCAGTACGGAGTTTATGTTCACGGAGTCAGCGATCACTTGGTGTTCGCGAACATGGAGTCCGATTCGATGATTCCGCAAGGCACGCAACCGCTGGGGTTCTACGTAAATGAAAATGCGCCGGGGCCAGGGGACATAAAGATTTACAACACAGAATCGCACATGAACTACGATGCATTTCGCTTTGATGGCGCGGCCACGGCGATTGCGATGGTGAATGATAAAGCGTACGGCAATCGAGATGGAGCGTTGGTGGAGTCGGGAGGGCGCGTTTGCTTTTATTATCCACGGCTGAGTCCGAACCCCGGGGCTGGGTCTCACGGAATAAGTCTTAAGTCCGGTGGGGGATGGAATGCGCCAAAGAGTGGCGGAGTGACGAAGTCGAATGCGAAATCGACTTCGGCTGGAGGAAGTGCAGGAAGTCAGTCACAAAAGTTAATGAGAGAAGACTTCGCCGACCTTGTCCTCCCCCTGATGTCGATCGGACTTCACGGATCTTTCATCGCTCTGCCTTACACCGACAGCAACGACGGGCAGGTGGTTTTGTGCTATCGGAGTTACTTCCCGGCAGCGATGGCGGCGGTGTACTGAGAATGGAGTAACTTCCATGAAAGTGGAGCGGCGAGCGTAGCTGAGTGCTGCTTGCGTTGCAAAACGATCCCTTATGGCAGCCTACGCGCAACCGGTCGTGGAACATCGGCCCCGACGGGCTTAGTCAGAATCAGGGCTGGCGAAGAGAATCTGTCGCGAGCAAGAAAGGCAACGTCCGAAACTGAAATGAAGTTAACTATCGATAATCTGCAAGGTCAGGGACCGCAGGACTATACGGCGGCGCTTGATGGAACGAAGCTGCCGAAGGTGGAGCGAAAAGATAATCAGCCAGCGGAATTACAGTTCAGCCTGGTGGCGAATTCGCCGGGCTTTGTCATTCCAGTTTTGGGAGCCAGAGTGGCCTTGGGGAAGACGAATGGCAGCGATGTTTTTACGGGATACGTAATCGCGGACCCCCAGTACGAATATTTGGGATGGGGGGAGCAGGGGCCGGTATATCGCTACAACGTATCGGCGCAGAGCGATGACGTTTTGCTGGACCAGAAGGCATTGCCGACCCGATCTCCATTCGTAAATCGCAGCGCGGGAAGCGCTCTGCAACAGATGGCGCAGGACTTGTTGCCTGGTTGGTTCAACACGAGCGCCGTTCAGGATGTAGATACGCTGGCGGTTTATCAAGTCAATCCGCAAAAGAATTTCTCGTTTCACGCGGCGGAGATTGCCCTAGCAGCGAGAGCGAGCTTTCGCTCGATGAATGGGGCCTTGATCCTCTCGCCAATTGGGGCTGTCACATATCCCCTGAATGAGAGCGATACAAATTTTTCGCCGCAAGGATTGCGGCTGTTCAGTCCGAATCTGCTGGTGAATGATCTGACGGTAATTGGAGATATGGAGCCTCAGGCATACGTTCGAGACTACTTTGTCGGCGATGGGCTGAGTTTGAAGTTCTACCTTTCACATACACCATTCGCTCAGACGAAACCTACACTGATCGATGAAGAATATCTTGGACCGGAGCTGGACGCGGCGACTTGGACGTCGCATGATCCCGCATCTGCGATCTCGATCGCCGCTCAAACTTTGCAGGTCGCGGGCGGGACCGGCGTGGACGGACAGACCACAGTAAATTTTATCGAAGATCTCGAACTCGGTGGCGCTTTGCAATTACAACACGGGGACGTAGCCTTTGTGGCCGCTTCGCGGGGAGTCTTGGGGGGATTGTATGCGGGAGCCATAACGACAGCGGGGTGTCTAGCAGGATTCCAAATAACGCCCTCTGGAACGAGTTCGACGATTCAAGCGCTTATCAATGGTTCAGTTACAGGCCCGATAATGCTGACGACTCCGGGGCATCAATACTTTTTTACCACCTACCTGTATTCGATGGAAGTTTATCGTAGCGGATCTACGTATCACTCTTCGTTGCATCCGGCGGGAAATGGCCGAGGCGGGGCGGCGGTGACGGCGGATGTGCGCTTCGTGCTTGAGGTACAGGATATCGACCCGAATAATCCGGCGACCTTGGTAGCACCGGCGACGGTGATGTACGACGACGTTCTGGTCAACGCTCCTGGGTTTTGCACTTACGCGCTGGTGAACGCAGTCAATATGCAATGTAGCGTGGCGTACACCTATGCGTCGCATATTTCGCTGGCGGAAGTAAGAACAGCACTACCCAACGACAGTTATGCGACACAAGTTGTTGGCGCGATCGTGGACGGCGCCGCGTGTGACATTTCGACCACTGCGTTGGAGTTCTATACGCCGTACGTACCCGCGTTGAATGAATTGATAGTAGCGAGCTATCGAGCGGCTGGCCGGTCGGTGGCAAACATAGAGGATGAAACAAGTGTGCTCTCATTGCAGACGACCGAAGACGATGGAACACGAGGAAAGGTATTGCTGGTGAAAACGCCGACTGCGCGCACCGAGGTTGATTGCGAGAACGCCGCACTAGCGATTCTGGATGATGCTATCGGGACAGCCTGGTCGGGTACTTACGAGACGTGGAGCGATTTCCTGCCGGGTGCTGCGCAGGATATTTTCCCTGGGGACGCGATCACGTTGAATATTCCGTCCCGCGGAGCGGCGTTCACGGCGATTGTCCGGGAAGTGACGATCGAAGTGGCCGACCCGGCGGACGATCGCGGATGGTACAGGATTGGTTTTGCGAACGATCAAGCGTCACCGCTGGCAATTGATCTTGGAGCCGCCGCGTCTTCGATCGGGCTACAGAATGTGCCTCCACTGCTCCAAACCACGCAGGTGGGTTCTTATTACCAGGCAGCGATAACGCGCGCGCAGATCACGGCAGTGACCTCAACCACCGTGGAGGTGGATGCTGGATTTGCGCCGGCGAACGGTTGCGGCATAGAGGTCAGAACGAACGACTATGGGTGGGGGCAAGCGAACGATCGAAACTTATTGGGCCGCTTCAACGTTCAGACTTTCAGTCTGTTCCGAGTAGCTCGAACGCAGGGCTACTTTTTGCGGCTCTATGACAATTCTTCTCCGCCGAAGTATTCGCGTTATTCGGCGGCTTTGCACGTCGACTATCCGCTTTAAGTCTTGCGGAGGAGGAAACGCATGGTGAGCAGTGACAGGGATTTTGCGCTTCGGGCAATCGACATTGAGTTTCAGCGAGAAGTGCTGGATAAGTTGGTCCGTTTGGAGACCAAGATGGACTCACTGCTTGGCGACGGGCAGCCGGGACGAGTGAAGACGTTAGAGGACAAAGTGGGGATGCTGGAACGAAATGATCTGCGCAACAGCGTCCATAACCGGCTTTTGAACGCGGCGATAAGTGCATTGGTCGGTGCGGCAATTGCCCTCCACAGATATTGGCTTAAGTAACTTTCAACGCCGTAAGAGAAAGGCCTGACCGACGAGATCGCATCCGACGGCTTTCTACCCAGAAATTCCACAGCTTCGACGTGCTAATCGAAAAACCAAGGAGAACTATGGCTACAATACCGAGCACAACGATCATTACTAATCTGAAGACCGCAACCGTGCCCACTGCAAACACTTTCAAAAGTGCGGGAGCAGAAGGACTCGATGTACAGGGCATGCTTGCGCTGGCGCTAAGCAAGGCCAACGAGCTAAAAGCTTGCATAGCTCTTATTGTGAGAGCAACGGATGGAGCTGATCTTAATCTCACTGCCCTAAATGACATTTTGGCGAGTCTTTCGTGAAACTTTGGGGCAATCGCGGAACAGATGACTATCGCGCAGCGCGGCCAAGCAACCGAATCATTTCAAGGAGGCTGTTATGAATTTCTTATCTCAGTTACTACGGGGAATTGCTTTCGTCCCCGCACTGGTCAGCGGCATAGAAGGTCTTTTTGGGAATAAATCCGGAGCGCAGAAAAAGGATGCTGCGATGTTATTTCTGCAAAATGCCCTCTCCACTTTGGATGCTGTCGCCGCAAGGGACATCGTCAATCCGGAAAAATTCCGGGAAGGCTTGTCGCAGATCATCGACGGAGCTGTCGCGTGCCTGAATGCTTCAACCTGGAGTAAACAAGCGACGACCGCAGTCCTCCCGCCATCAATTTAACAAAAGCTAACCAATCTCTTCACTCCAATTCTCCAGCGTCTTTTTCACCAAAGCCATGAACTGGTCGGCGACGGCGCCGTCGATCAGGCGGTGATCGTAGCCGAGCGTGAGATGAACGACGGAACGGATGGCGATGGAATCATTGCCATCTTTATCAGTGATGACCAACGGCTGCTTCGTTATCCCGCCCACGCCCATGATGGCGGAGTTGGGCTGGTTGATGATGGGAAGCCCGAAGACAGCGCCGAACTGACCGGGGTTGGTGACAGTAAACGTCGAACCCTCGACGTCTTCGGGCTTCAGCTTTTTGCTACGGGCGCGCTCGCCGAGGTCAGTAATTCCGCGCTGCAAGCCGAGGAAATTAAGATCTCCGGCATTCTTTAGAACCGGGACGATAAGTCCCCAGTCGAGAGCTACGGCGATGCCGACGTTAACGTAACGATGGTAACGGATGTTGTCACCTTCCATGGTCGCATTGATAATTGGCCACTGTTGCAGGCCGATCATGGCCGCTCGAACGAAGAATGGCATGAAGGTGAGGCGGACGCCGTGACGCTGCTCGAATCCGTTCTTATGCTTTGCACGCAGGTTCACGATGCGTGTGAAATCGACTTCGTACATGCAATGAACGTGGGCGCTGGTGCGGCGCGACTCGATCATGCGTTGCGCGATGATTTTGCGCATATTCGTCATGGGGACAAGGTCGCCGGGGTAGGGCGCGGGCGCGGATGGCGGGGCGGGTCGAGTGGAAGTTGGACTGGACGACGGAGCAGCAACTGGTGCTTGGACTGCTGCCGAGGTGGCTGGGGCGGACGATTGGTTCTCAATGAAAGAAAGTATGTCCTGCTTGGTGATGCGGCCGCCCAAGCCAGTTCCCGCGATCTGCGAGAGCCTGACACCATGTTCGCGGGCAATTTTTCGGACCAGAGGAGAAGAGCGGGCTTCTTCATCCTCGCTGGATTCTGGCGCCGGAGCACTGGATGTGGACGGGGAACCCGTTGACGTTGCTGTCTTTTTCTCTTCTTGCTTGTCGGAAGCTGGCTTTTCGGGAGCGGGGGGCGGCGCCGTCTTAGCGGAAGGAGTCGCAGCTTCGCCGTCAGCGGAGATTGTGCCGACGATGGTATTCACTCCCACGGTCGTGCCCTCCGAGACTTTTATTTCCTGCAGAACGCCCGATGCAGGCGCGGGAATCTCGGCGTCTACCTTATCGGTGGAGATTTCGAATAGCGGTTCGTCGCGTTGAACCTTGTCTCCAGGCTTCTTGAGCCATTTTGTGATGGTGCCCTCAACAATAGATTCTCCCATTTGAGGCATTATGATGTCAGTCGGCATGATTTCCTTCCACGCCGCCCATGATTTTGCCACTTGGGCCGGCGCAACCAAATATTATAGCGTTTGCTACAGGAACCTAGTGGCGTCGGGATGCCAGATTTGGTGTGCCTCGCTCTGACCCGTAGAATCAGCGCCACGAAAAATAGCTATTCGTGTTTGTGCTCGTCCTTCTTTTCGTCACCCGCAGGTGCTTCCACGCCGAAACTTGTCTTCCAGTAATCTTGAACCGCGGGTGGCAGTTTTTCCATATGCGAGAGAAGGCCGGCAATCTTCCACATGTCCTGCTCGCTAAGAGTTTTATCCCAAGCCGGCATGCCGGTGTAACGGACGCCGGTACGGATGGTGTAGAAGAGGTGCCATTCAGGATCGTCGGGTGGATCTGAAATCAGATTTGGGGCGGGCGGGTAGAAAGAATTGCCGAGAGAAGCTGGCTTGCGGTCGAATCCGCCGTGGCAGAGTGCACAGTTCATGGTGTAAAGCTTCATGCCGTCTTCAAGGTTTTGATCCGTGGGCGAAACAGGATTCGTCAGGTGCGGGGCGTGGCGCTCCATGGAAGCATCGACAGCTCCCATAGCGATGCGACGTTCGAGCCGAGGCGGGGCAACATTTGCATTCGTAGGAATAAACCCCAGCATGGCGAGACCCAGCGCGCCCAGAACCAATACTAAAAGAGTGACGATGACGCCCAGAATAAATTTACTCATCGATCCTCCAAACCCGGCTATTGTGGCAGATGAGAGGGCCGGGCGCTAGTTTTGGCTATTTTGCAAGGTACAAAAAGAGTTCGCAGTTTTCGCATAAGCCCGAGTTGCATGCATTCAATAAGCCTTCAACCTGCGCGCTTCGCGAACGACTGCACTTACTTGCGGAAGGTAATGCTCTTCTTGCGGAGGAGAAAACGGGACGGCGGAATCGAGTCCTGCGATGCGAACGATGGGGCCATCCAGATCGTCGAAGGCTTCTTCGTTGATGATGGCAGCGATTTCTCCGGCCAAGCCTCCAGTGCGCGAGTGTTCGTGGAGGATGATGACCTTGTTTGTTTTCTTGACGGTCTGCGCGATCGCATTTCGATCCAGCGGCGAGACGGTGCGCAAGTCAAGAATCTCGAGGTCGATTCCTTCCTTACTAAGGATCTCTGCCGCTTCTAACGCGGTGTGAACCATCGCGGCGTAAGTGATGATACTGAGGTCGCGACCTTCGCGGACGATATTGGCTTTGCCAATGGGTACCACATAGTCTTCGGTTGGCACTTCGCCCTTGATCCGCCGATAAAGATATTTGTGCTCAAAAAAAATGCAGGGATTGTTATCGCGAATGGCGGCTTTGATCAGCCCCTTGGCGTCATAGGGAGTAGCGGGACAGATCACTTTCAAACCGGGATTGTGTACGAACCACATCTCGGGATTTTGCGAATGGAAAGGGCCGCCATGAACGTATCCGCCGCTGGGGCCACGAAGGACCAGCGGGGCCGGCGCTCCCCAGAGGTAGTGCGTTTTCGCGACCATGTTGCTGATCTGGTTGAAGGCGCAGCCGATGAAGTCCATGAACTGGAATTCGGCGACCGGGCGCATGCCCGTAAGGGAGGCGCCAAAAGCCGCTCCGACGATCGCAGACTCAGCAATCGGCGTGTCGATGACGCGCTCAGGACCAAAGCGGTCGATGAATCCGTCGGTAACTTTGAACGCGCCGCCGTAGATGCCTATGTCTTCGCCGAGACAGAAAACGGAAGGGTCGCGGTCCATTTCTTCCCATATTCCCTGGCGAATGGCTTCAAGGTAGGTAAGTTGCATAATCTGGTTTGAAACTCAAAATTTTGTAACGCGGTTTCCCACTTCGTTTACTTCAGATGCCCCGCGGCTTCGGTCGCTTTGTAGGCGCCAGTTCCTTTTCTAACCTTCGGCATTCCATATTTTGGTTTGATTTGGTGGCAGCCGTCTTCGCAGTAGACACCGCCTTCAGCGGACTCCGGTGTGGGCATGGGAGAGTTCACTGCGATTTCACGCTCGGCTTCGATGACACGCTCCACCTCTGCAATTAAATCGGCATTCTCTTTCGCTGTCATCCATTTCTTTTCTTTGACGAGATAATTCTCAAATCGCCCAATCGGATCACGCTTCTTCCAGAAGTCGAACATGGGTTTGGGAACGTACGCAGCGGCGTCGTGGATGGCATGGCCCTTCATGCGCATCATTTTTGCCTCGATCAGGGTGGCGCCTTCGCCACGGTGCGCGTGCTCGACGGCGTCCCGCGTCGCATCGTAAACCTGGCAAGCGTCCGTACCATCGACGATGACGGCCGGGATGCCGTATCCAATCGCGCGTTCTGCAAGATCTTTACAACGGTATTGCATTTCCGATGGCGTGGAATACGCCCACAGATTGCTTTCGACCACCAGCACGAGGCCCAAATTTTGCACGGCTGCAAAGTTGATGCCTTCATAGGTCACGCCGGTGGATTGGCCTCCGTCGCCGATCCAAGTTAGCGCGGCAATGTTACGCCCTTGCAAGCGTGCGCCAAGTGCTACGCCGGAAAGCACCGGGATCAGGTCGCCGAGCATTGAGATTGGTGAAACCATGTTGCGCTTTTCGATATCGCCGAAATGCGAGGTACCGTCGCGACCTTTGGTGGGCGAGTCAGCTTTCGCCATGTACTGCATCATCGTGTCGGAGGCCGCGAAGCCGCGGACCAGCAGTGCCCCTTGATTGCGAATCATGGGCGCGAACCAGTCATCTTTATCCAAAGCATAGGCTGACGCGCACGAGCACGCCTCTTGTCCCAGTCCGAAATAGACTCCGCCCACCACTTTCCCTTGCTTGTACAAATTCTCCAGCCCAATTTCCATCTTGCGATTAAGCAGCATGTATCGATAAAGATCGATAGATTGCTTTTGGTCGAGATATTTGGACTCGCGAATTGGCGGGACAGGCGCGCTCAGATCGCCGGTAACCTCATAGCGGACGTGCTCGGCGCCATGTTTGTCTTTTTCGACGGCTTGGCGCACAGTGAACTCGGGATGCTCGAGCCGGTAGTCGGGAATCGAGTACGTGCGTAGATTTGCGTCGAGCGCGACGGTGGAGGTTCGCCCTGATCCATTTCGCGGGCGATGCCCATTTGAACCGTTCTTAGACTTCAGTTTTTTGGTCCCCATGTGAAAGCGGCGCGAGTGCGCAATATAATTATGGTATCGCGAGAGTGGGGGATTGGGCTAGCGCCGTGGCCTTATGCCCAAGTATCGTCGTTTTCTCGATGTATCCCTCGAAATTCCGAGGGTGGCTTCATAGGGACGCCAATCGTGTTCCCGAGCAACGCGTCGAGCGTATCAACCCAAAGTATCTGACTAGAAAAAACAGAGCCAAAGTTCCGGGCTATCGATTCGGCGACGATGTTCAAGTCGACGACGCGTCCGAGTTCCTGCTGCATCGAGGTGACGGGCTTTGTCGTAATACCGCAAGGGATTATCAGATTAAAGAAACTAAGATCCGTATTCACGTTGAGAGCAAATCCGTGGGAGCTAACACTGCGCGAGATGTGGATGCCGAGGGCAGCAATTTTGGCTTCCAGGCGAATCTCTGCAGGATCAATATCGGTCCAGACACCCGTCAGGCCTGAGATTCGCTTAGTGGAGATGGCGAGGTCTGCGCAGGTTCGTATCAATACCTCTTCAAGACGCTGCACAAACTCCATTACGCCCAGCGTCTTACGTTTACCATCGGGCGACGAGAATCCGCGCAAGTCGAAGATGGGATATCCAACAATCTGACCGGGACCATGAAAGGTGACGTCGCCGCCGCGATCGCACTCGACAACCTCAACGCCGCGCTTGGCCAGGACTTCGCGCGACGCGATCACATTAGCCGCTTTGGCGTTGCGCCCCAGCGTGATGACCGGAGAGTGTTCGAGCAGCAGCAGCACGTCGCCGATCTTTTCCTCTTTACGCAGCGCGACGAGTTGCTGCTGCAGACGGAGGCCAGTGGCGTAGTCGACCGTACCGAGTTGGACAAGAGAGATCAAACCAAAGCTCTATCAAAAAGCCTCATGCGTTAATTGCCATCCCATACACGCTGTTTGCTGCGTCCAGCATGGCCTCAGCCAACGTCGGGTGCGCATGGATCGTCCACACCAAATCTTCTACTGTCGCTTCCAATTCCATCGCAGCCACTGCTTCAGCAATCAATTCGGTTGCCTGCGGGCCGATGATGTGAACCCCAAGAATTTCTCCGTACTCCGCATCAGAAATGATTTTAATGAAGCCCTCATGCTGGCCAACGATTGAAGCGCGCGAGTTTGCGGTGAAAGGAAACTTGCCGACCTTGACGTTGTATCCTGCCTCACGGGCTTTGGTTTCGGTCAGGCCAACACTGCCGATTTCAGGATGGCAGTACGTTGCTCCAGGAATGTGCTCGGGATTGATCGGTTTGCAAGGCTTACCCGCAATCTTAGCCACCGCGACAAGAGCTTCCATCGCACCGACGTGGGCAAGCTGCGGCGATCCGAGAACGATATCCCCTACGGCATAAACGCCGGGTTCGGCAGTGTGCATCCAGGAATCGACCTGAATAAAGCCGCGCTCGGGCTTGATTTTTGTTTTTTCCAATCCAACGTTTTCTGTACGTGGCTTGCGTCCCACTGCAATTAATATTTTCTCCGCCTCAATCTTCTGCTGCTTGCCGTCAACGCTGATCGTCACGGCAATGCCAGCTTTTGTTTTATCGATTTTTTCCACCTTCGCCCCGGTGTGGAAGTTAATGCCCCGTTTGCGATAAACACGAGCCAGTTCCTTCGACACCTCTTCATCTTCGACGGGGACGAGCCTCGGCAGCATTTCCACAATCGTGACTTCGCATCCGAACGATCGGTAGATCGAGGCAAACTCGACTCCTACAGCTCCCGCTCCAACGATCACCAAAGACTTCGGCAAGTCCTTCAAACTGAGAATTTCGATATTGGTGAGAATGCGATCGTCGGCATCCAGGCCCGGCAACATCCGCGCTTCCGAACCAGTGGCCAATAGCACGTTCTTTGTCTTGAGATGATTGGCCTTGCCATCATTGGAAACCTCAACGGTCAAAACTCCGTTCTGCGCCGGTCCCGTCAACTTTCCGTAGCCCTTCACGGTCTCGACCTTATTTTTTTTCATCAGGAATTCGAGGCCCTTAGCGTGTTTCGCAACGATCTTGGACTTGCGGTCCTGTATGGCCGCCCAGTTCAACTTGCGAGCATCCACTCCGTCGATGCCAAATTCCTTCGCTTCCTTGAGATGGTCCCAGAGTTCAGCGTTGAACAAGAGGGCTTTGGTGGGTATGCAACCCACGTGCAGGCAGGTTCCACCGAGAAATCCGTCTTTTTCGATGAGAGCTGTTTTCAGTCCGTACTGGCCGGCGCGAATGGCGGCCGTATACCCGGCAGGTCCGCTACCGATAATAACGATGTCATAGATAGTTTCAGCCAAGGCAGTGCTCCTTACAAGTATGAACAGAATGTCGAAAGGCAAACTAACAATTCTAGAACAGCGTCGGGAAAGCGCCAAGATCACATTGCGGGGCTGAGGTTATGCATAAATTAAAAAAGCCGCCTTGCGGCGGCCTTTCCAAGCGTAAGGCGATTCTAATTGTTTTCATTGCTGGCGCGCTTCCACGAAATCAGCTCCCCAATCGTCGAACTCGTGCTCGACACAGGTTGCTTGTAAGCTTCCACTTCAGACCGCGACGCCTCTTCGCCCACGGCGCGGATACTAAGCCCGACTTTCTTATCCTCCGGACTCATCTTGATGATCTTGAAATCATGCTCCACGCCCGGTTCAAGGTGCAAAGGCTGGCCGTTTCCGTCCACGGCTTCTGATTTGTGGCACAGGCCTTCCACGCCTTCCGCAATCTCAACGAATGCGCCAAACGCGGCCACCCGCAGCACTTTGCCGTGAACCACATCGCCTACATGATGCGTCTCGAAGAACGTCTCCCACACATCAGGCTGAAGTTGCTTGACGCCTAGCGATAGGCGACGCTTGTCCGGTTCAATGGCGAGTACGACGGCCTTCACCCGATCGCCCTTCTTCAACACTTCCGAAGGATGCTTGACGCGCTTAGTCCAACTCAAATTGCTGACATGCACGAGGCCATCAATTCCGTCCTCGATTTCGATAAATGCGCCAAAGTCGGTCAGATTTCTTACTCGACCTTCCACCGTCATTCCCACTGGATACTTATCATGTAGCGCATCCCAGGGATTAGCGGCCAGCTGGCGCATGCCGAGAGAAATTCGCCGCTCGGTAGGATTCACATTCAGGACGACACAATCCACCTGATCGCCGACATTCACGAGCTTGGAGGGGTGCTTCATGCGCTTGGACCATGTCATTTCACTTACGTGAACCAGCCCTTCGATGCCCTGTTCAAGCTCCACAAATGCGCCGTAATCGGTCACGCTGATCACACGACCGGACACGTGCGCGCCCACGGGATAGCGGTGCTCCGCATCCAGCCACGGATCCGGCGTCAACTGCTTGAATCCCAGCGAAACCCGCTGTTTGTCTTTATCGTATTTCAGAACTTTTACTTGAATCTGGTCGCCAACATTCACCAGATCGCGCGGATGAGTCAGCCGTCCCCACGACATATCGGTGATGTGCAGCAAGCCGTCCAGGCCCCCGAGATCGACAAAGGCTCCATACTCGGTGAGATTTTTGACCACTCCCGTTAGGACCGAGCCCTCTTCGAGATGCTCCAAGGTCTTACTGCGCTTTTCGGTTTGCTCGCCTTCGAGCAATTCCTTGCGCGAAACTACGATGTTGCCGCGTTTCTTGTTGAGCTTGATCACCGTCACTTCGAGGGTCTGGCCCTTCATGCCCTCTAGATTTCGAATCGGACGAAGGTCCACTTGCGAGCCAGGCAAGAAAGCCCGCGCTCCTAAAATATCGACCGTCAACCCGCCTTTGGTTCGCTCAATCACCGTGGCCTGAATCGGGCGCTTCTCGTTATGCGCTTTTTCCACTTCATCCCAGGCATGAATGCGTGCTGCCTTTTGATGCGAGAGGTTGATATACCCTTCTTCGGTGTGCCCCTTCTCGCGCATTACATCGATCTCATCGCCGGGCTTTACCTTCGGATTGCCTTCGTGATCCAGGACTTCCGAGAGCGGTAGCATCCCTTCCGACTTCGCACCCACATCCACCACGACGTGCGTGGATGTAAGCTTCAGCACCGTGCCCTTAATGACGCGATCCTCTCCCACGGCCTCTTCGGTTTCCGTGGTGAAGCTCTCAAGGGCCGAGGCAAAATCCTCACCGGCATGCTTGTCATCGGAGCGTTCGGTGGAACTCGCGTTGGCGGCTGGAGCCGCATGGTGATGCTGCTCGCTATTTTGTTCGGTTGAGGTTTGCTCGGATGCCGTTGGTTCGGTCTCGGTTGCAACGGCGCTGGTTGATTCGGAGTTGTGGGCGGTGGTGTCGTCGAACAAGGTCATGCCTCTCTGCTGAAACCTCGCACTCGGTGCGGGGAAGATGCGGGGCCTGCTTGGCGGACTGCTGGAGTGAGTCGTTTAGGTTGTGGTGGGCTCACCCTGGCGAGTGAGCTTGGACAATCCCAGCTGCCGGACGTTTTACAGAAACCCGCGTCCAAAGGGAACTCATCGACTATAGCAATGGCTCTCAAACAGTGTCAAACGCCAAATATCGGATACGCGTAGCGCCCTTACCTCTGTTGCCTTCAAAGAGCCGGCAATTGCAAATTTTTGTAAAAGTGGTGCCCTCCTCTTTTTCCTAGTTCGCATCCAAATGGGGCGTTTTTTTAAATTCGTTGGCGAAAGAGTTTCGAACTTGGGCAGAACGATTGGCAACTCAACTATGGCCGCCTTGGCCCTCATTTTGTTTTCCATTACAGCCAGCGCTCAGCAAATAACCTCTCCTTACTCCATTCGCGCCGTCGAAACTGAGAGCACGACCTTGGC
This sequence comes from uncultured Acidobacteriaceae bacterium, assembly GCA_963846215.1. Lineage (GTDB taxonomy): Bacteria > Acidobacteriota > Terriglobia > Terriglobales > Acidobacteriaceae > Sulfotelmatobacter. The sequence goes on from CAWJVC010000009.1 coordinate 487,425, forward strand.
GCCCAACTTCCGTGTCACCGATTTTCGACTAGCAGAATCTTTAGCGGACCCTTTAGAGGGAGTTGCTGCTCCGGGGGATGGGCCCCCGAGCGATATTGAGGCTGTCAAGCCCGCTGAACAGCAGGGCCTGGTGAAGCGAAGCATCCGGCGCATAGGCGAGGATCAGAAGCACCTCTATCTTTCGCCGTTCGAAAAGCACAATCTCAAGTGGGATGCTCTGGTTCTAGTTGGTACCGGCGCCCTCGTGGCGGCCGACAACAGTATCGAACCTCATATCTCCACCGCGCACTTCCAGACGTATCAGGACATCTCCAACGCTGCACTCTACGGATTAGCGGCTTCAGTGGGCGGGATATATATCTACGGGATCAAAGCAAACCAACCACACGCCCGCGAGACGGGAGCCCTCGAACTGGAAACGTTAGTCAACACGTTCTTGGTTTACACGCCATTGCAATTGATTTTTGGCCGCCAACGTCCCGGAGAGGGTGCAGGAAATGGTGATTTTTTCAAGCATCACGCAATTAACACATCGTTCCCCGGCGGCCATGCCATGTTCACCTTCGCTATGGCATCTGTGCTGGCCGACGAATATCCCAAGCCTTGGGCCCGGATCCTGGCCTATGGGGCGGCCACCACGGTAACCGTCACGCGCTTTCTGGCTCGGGATCACTACGCCTCCGATATGTTCATCGGCGCCGCACTGGGTACTGCTATCGCTGAGAACGTTTTCCACGCCCGCTGCAATCCTGAGCTGCCGTCCCAGTGCAAGCACCACCAGCGGTGGTGGAAACCGATGGGCATGGAAACTCACTGATCTTTCTGTCGTGGATCTTCCTATCGTGACTTAGCGGTAGATACGCTCCACCACCTGCATCTGCTACCCTGCCTTGTGATGGACTACCTCTGGACACCATGGCGTTATGCCTACGTTTCTACCGCCGAGAAGACCTCCGGATGCGTCTTCTGCGACGCCGTGAAAGCTAACGATGACGCCAAGACACTGATCGTTCACCGCGGCCAGCACTGCTTCGTCATCCTGAATGCTTTTCCTTACACGCCGGGACACGTGATGATCGTCCCTTACGCGCATCTCGACGAACTTCGCAAACTCCCAGCCGAAGCGGCCATCGAGATGATGGCGCTTTCTCAGCGCATGGAATCCGTCCTGCGCGAGCTCTACCACCCCGACGGCATCAACCTGGGCATGAACATCGGAAAAGCCGCGGGCGCGGGCATTGCCGGACACATCCACATGCACGTCCTGCCTCGCTGGGTCGCGGATGCGAACTTCGTGTCAGTAATAGGGGAGACGCGAGTCCTTCCGGAAACGTTGCAGGAGACTTGGAAGAGGATGACGGCAGAGATGATGCGCTCCGGAAAGTAGGTCCGTGGGGGTTAAACACGCTAACCGCCGACAATGCCCTCCATTTCCTTCTCCCCAATCACCGCTACCCCCAACTCCTGTGCCTTTTCCAGTTTCGATCCCGCATCTGTTCCCGCCACGACATAGTCCGTTTTCTTGCTGACTGATCCCGTTACCTTCCCGCCTGCATTCTCAATCATCTTTTTCGCTTCATCGCGGGTGAAGTGCGCCAGCGTCCCAGTCAACACAAATGTCTTTCCCGCAAGCTTCGTCCCGCGTTCTTTCTTCTTGCCGGTGAGCGTCAGGCCCGCCTCGCGCAGTCTTTCGACCAGTTTACGATTGGCTGCGATGCCGAAGAACTCCACAATGCTCTCGGCGATGCGAGGGCCAACTTCATCCACATTCTGCAGTTCTTCGAGGCCAGCGCTCTCCAGCGCCTCCATCGATCCAAAATGTTCCGCGAGAAACTGCGCAGTCCGCTCGCCCACCATGCGAATGCCCAGACCGTAGATCACCCGCTCCAGCGGTAGTTTTTTCGAGTTTTCAATCTCGTCCAGAATGTTTTGCGCAGATTTTTCGCCCATCCGCTCCAGGCTCAGCAAATCTTTTTTGGTGAGGTGATAAATGTCCGCAACATTCTTCACCAATCCGCGGTCCGTAAGCTGGTTCACCAGCGCCTCGCCCATGCCGTCAATATTCATCACCCCTCGTGAAGCGAAATGCAGGATCGTTTCCCGCAACTTCGCCGGGCAATTCGCATTCACGCAGCGATAATCCACCTCGCCTTCGGTCCGCACCACATTCGTACCGCACACCGGGCACTTCTCCGGCATCTCAAAAACTCGCGTGCCGCGCGGATGATCGTTGTCCTCAATGACCTTTGCCACCTTCGGAATCACATCTCCGCCGCGCTCCACCTGAACCCAGTCGCCGATCTTGACGCCCAGCCGCTCGATCTCATCCATGTTGTGCAGCGTGGCATTTCTCACAGTGGTTCCACCGATCAATACCGGCGCCAACATGGCTACGGGCGTAAGCTTGCCAGTGCGTCCCACCTGCACGCGGATGTCTTCCAGCTTCGTGATTCCGGCTCTCGCCGCATATTTATAAGCAATCGCCCAGCGCGGAGCTTTGCCCGTAAATCCGAGTTCGTCCTGAAGCGCCGTCCGATCGACCTTCAGCACGATGCCGTCAATCTCGTAAGGCAACGACTCGCGCTTATCCTCCCATTGCCGTATGAATGCCCAGGCCTCATCCATGCCATGCACCAGTTTGTGGTTCGGGTTGACCTTGAAGCCGGCGACGTCGAGCGCATCCAATGTCTTGGAATGTCGGTCGAAATAAGTTCGACCGTTATCGAGGAGGATGTAAGGGAAGAAATCCATGCGCCGCTCAGCTGTAACATTCGCATCCAACTGTCGAACCGTCCCGGCAGTAAAATTGCGCGGATTGGCAAAGGTGGGAAGCCCCTTGCGCTCGCGTTCCTCATTCACCTTTTTGAAAGCGGCTGTGGGCATTAGCAACTCGCCTCGCACTTCAAAATCCACAGGAATTCCGGCTTTCTTCAGTTTCTCTTTTGGAATGGAGAGCGGCACCGATCGCACCGTCCGCACGTTTAGCGTCACGTCTTCGCCAACACTCCCATCGCCGCGTGTAATCCCCCGGACCAGCTTGCCATCTTCATAAATCAGCGCCAGCGACATTCCATCCAGCTTCAGCTCACAAACGTAATCCACGTCTTTTCGCCCGCTAAGCTCGTGGACGCGGCGCTCCCAGTCGCGCAATTCTTCTTCGTTGTAGGTGTTGTCGAGCGACAACATCGGCGACGAATGCCGTACTTTAAGAAATCCTTCTCGCGGCTTCCCGCCTACTCTTTGAGTTGGAGAGTCCGACGTCAGTAGTTCGGGATGCTCGGTTTCCAGGTCCTTCAGTGCCCGCATCAGCTTGTCAAACTCTGCATCGCTGATCTCCGGCTGATCCAAAACGTAATACAAATACTCGTGGCGGCGAATCTTCTCGCGAAGAGCTTCGATCCTTTGCTTGACGTCTTTGTCGCTCATCGCCAAAGATTATAAGAGGGAATCGATTCGGGCAGGGGCAGCAGGTTATCAAGCCAAGAACAGGGGAAACTTTCTCCGCTTAATCCGCACAACCAATCTCTTCAAAGTACAATCCATTTCGATCGCGATATGCGCAAGGCAGCGTTGCTTTATAACCCCGCCTCCGGTGGCAGCCGGAAACCCCGACAGTCGGAGCTAAAGTCCGTGGTGGCACAGCTTCGCGCCGCGGGAGTCGAGGCTGATCTCGTCCTGACTGACTCTAGCGAACACGCCGAGGATGCCACTCGCAAGGCGGCGCTCGGTGGATGTGACACCATCTTTGCCTGCGGGGGAGACGGCACCATCCACAACATCATCCAGGTATTAGCCAACACAGATACTGCGCTCGCTATTCTTCCCATGGGAACAGCTAACGCCCTGGCTCACGACCTTGGCCTGCCCATGAATATTGCCGGAGCCGCCCAGGCTGCCCTTCGGGGAACACCTCGGCGTGTAGCTCTGGGCCGGATTCGATTTCAGGATTTCAGCGGCAATCCGGGTACCCGCTATTTTGTTATCGCCGCCGGAGTTGGCGTGGATGCCCATCTTTTTTACAAACTGCACCCCGGAACGAAGCAGCGACTGGGAATGGCCGCCTACTATGTGAAGGCGTGGCATCTCTGGTTCACATACCCTATGACGCGTTTCCAAGTCGAATACACAGACTCGGGCTCTGAACAAGTTCAAACAGCAGATCTCACGGAACTGCTTGGGGTTCGTATCCGCAATTTTGGCGGCGTTCTGCAGCACCTCGCGCCGGGTGCCTCTCTCGATCGGGAAGATATACGGCTGATTCTTTGCCGCACTGCGAGCCGCCTCGCCTACCTGTCCTATGTCACCCGAGCACTTCTTCAGGGCGGCTGGCCTGTTCCCGGCATCGACCTTGCCCATTCGTCCAAAGTAAATTGCCAATATCTTTCGCAGCCGCTCGCAGGTTCAGACCAGCCTAAAATTTATGTGGAAGCCGACGGAGAACTTCTCGGCACACTTCCTGCGGAAATCACCGTCATACCTGATTCGCTCACGCTCGTCTCGCCTGCACAATAATTTCTGCATATTTGGCATAGGGCCTCGGCTCCCATAGAATCCTTCTTGACCGCTTGGAACCCGTCACCCATTTTTTGACTGGCGCTTGCCTGGGGCGCGCCGGACTCAACCGCAAGACAGCGCTGGCCACGCTTACGCTCACGCTTGCCGCCGAGGCTCCTGACCTTGACGTCTTAAGCCGGCTTGGTGGCCCAGCATTCGGTTTCGCCCATCACCGTGGCTTCACGCACTCTTTCCTAGGGGTTCCACTCGACGCTGCAGTCGTGGTCGGCTTCGTTTATTTGCTCTGGCGCCTTCGCGGTCGCAAGTTGAAAAATCTGAATCTCCCGCCGCGCTGGGGGCTGCTTTTTCTCTATGCATGCCTCGCCGGCCTCAGCCACATTCTTCTGGACTTCACCAATAACTACGGCGTCCGCCCATTCTGGCCGTTTTCTGAAAAGTGGTATTCCTGGGACATTGTCTTCATCTTTGAGCCCGTCATGTTCACGTGCCTCGTCCTGGGCCTTATTGTTCCAGCGATTTTTTCCCTGATTGATAAGGAAATCGGCGCGCGCCAGCGTGGACCACGAGGACGTATCGCCGCTGCCTTGGCTCTGGTCGCCGTGGTTTCTTTGTGGACTGTTCGCGACTATGAACATCGCCGCGCGGTCAACGCACTGGAGGCCCGCACCTACCAAGGAGCCGAGCCCCTGAACGCCTCCGCCTACCCGGATTTGGCAAATCCGTTCCGCTGGTACGGCGTGGTGGAGACTTCGAACTTCTTTGTGCTTGCGCCTGTCGATTCACTTGGTCCCGAAGTTAACCCAGGGGCTGCTGCCGAAGACGAACTTCATATTTACTACAAGCCAGAAGAAACTCCCGTGACCTTGGCCGCCAAGCGTTCGTATCTCGGACGGATTTATCTGGATTGGGCGCGGTATCCGCTTACAGAAACCGAAATGGTCGATGCCCCTATGCCAGGCTACATTGTGAGCTTTCAAGACCTGCGCTTCGTGCAGTTGCCTAGCCTGCTCAGTCGCCGGACGACCAGGCGAGCGCTAGGTGCGAGGGTGCTGCTTGACCACAATCTGCAAATTGTTGGCGACGTCTACGGCTCAGGCGAGAAGCGAAACGTATTTCCGGAACCGAAGTGACCGAACCGGTAGTCTTCGCGGTGCGATCTGAACTCGCATAGATCCGCGCTTGACGTATTCGGCTCCCAGCGCCCAGAATAAGATTTCGATCCTGAGGTGCTCATGCTTGCTTATTTATTCATTCTCGCCGCCATTGTTGTCCGGTTCTTGCCCCACCCGATGGCCTTCACGCCAGTTGGAGCCGCTCTCTTATTCTTCGGCGCACGCGGTCCGCGCCGCCAATGGTGGGTACCTTTGGTTTTACTCGCGGCCTCGGACGTAGTTCTGACTACGTTGGTCTATCGTTATCCTTTTAGCTGGGATCATTTTGTAACTTGGACTTGGTACGCCGCCATGTTGGGGCTAGGCACAATGCTGCGCCAGAACGCAGGCGCGCTCAAGATTATGGGATCTGCATTGTCCGGATCCGTGGCGTTTTTCGTGATCAGTAATTTAGCAGTCTGGGCTGCCTGGGACATGTATCCGAAGACGGTTGCTGGATTGATGACCTGCTACGATGCCGGCCTGCCGTTTTTCCGCCGCGCGATTGAGGGCGACTTGCTGTTTACCGCTGCGATGTTCGCCGCGCCCCTAGTTGTGCACTCACTCTCCGCGCGTCTGCACAAATCGGCCCACAACAACATCGCCGCGGCTTAACAAAGAATTGCAGGTTGAAACAGCCGTCCTCGGACGTTCAGCGGGGACGGCGAGGGACTGAATTTAAGGCCGCCGTATCGGGTGAGGCTTGCGGCTTCACCTGCCGAGGTTAGATCTTCCGCGCCGCCGCACTACAAGCCACACGGCCACACCTGCGACCACGGCTCCTAACACCCACAAAAAATGTTTCCGAAACAACGTCGCGGTCAATCCCACAACTTGCGGCCCAAACCACATCGTCAGCAAAGCCAGCAAGAAAAACCGCACAAACCTTCCCGCGAAGATCGCCGCTAAAAAATCTCGAAACCGCATCTCGAACACGGCCGCCCCTAAGACGAAGATCTTGAATGGCATGGGTGGCGGCAACATTCCAGGGAACATCAGCGCCCAAAATTCATGCTGTTCGAACGACGCATGAATCTCCAGAAAGCGCTTCTCGGAAATTCGCTTCCGCAGGACTTTCTCGCCCCCAAGATACCCAATGATATAGAGCGGGATGCTCCCCAGCGCCGACCCGGCCGATGCCATCAGCACATACAAAAGCAGTCGCCGGTGGTCCTGATAGACATAAAACGCCACAATCGCGTCCACTGGCATGCCCAGCAGTGCGGAATCCGCAAACGCTATCGCAAACACTCCCCAGATCCCCAGCGGCCCCAGGAGATGCAAAATCCAAGCTGTATATCGCGCCAGAATGTGTCCGATTGTCTTCAAGGAGAATTTTGTTCCAGCCGCTGACCCGATATGCCGTTGAGGAGGTCAGAACGCGGTCGAGAGCCAGAGAAAGAGTGACCATCTCACAGTCGTAGGTGCCCTATGCGTGCTCCGTCTTTCCATCCAGCAAATTAAGCGCGTGAGGCACCAGTCCCACCACAGCTTGCAACGATTCCACCGCGCCGCTGGGGCTCCCGGGCAAATTCAGAATGAGTGTCTTGCCCCGAACACCGCACACTCCACGGCTCAAGGCAGCAAAAGGTGTTTGCTTGAACCCCTCAGTCCGCATGCGTTCTGCCACACCGTCAATGACCCGCTCGCAGATAGCGTCTGTTGCTTCGGGAGTGACATCGCGCTCGGCGATCCCAGTGCCGCCAGTCGTTACTATGAATCGAACTTCCAAGGCCAGATGCACCAAGGCGTTCTGGATCTGCATGGAGTCATCTTGCACCACCTGTTTGGCCACAACTCGAAATCCGGACTTCGCCAGGGCCTCTGCAACCGCCGGCCCTGATACATCGGAGCGCGTCCCGCGTGCGCAGGAATCGCTGACCGTTACCACCGCGGCCGTAAAGCCCGGTTGCACGTTCAAATCAGTTGTCGAGGAGGACATCTTCCTCCTCTTCGATTTTTCCCTTGGCAACTGGGCTGGTTGCCTCGGCGGCGGGCGCTGCGGCCTGCGGCGAACTGTCGCCTTCGACGGCTTCCGCCCCGCCATCGCGTTGCGATTCGTCCAGTAAACGCAAGCCTTCCATCAATAAGCCTTGCGTGTTGAGTTGCGTGGTTTCCTGGTCAGTCTTACCTTCGAAATTCAGTTCAAAGTTGCCGCCCGTCCAGCGCAGAACCTTGAAGACCGCCTGGTCACCCAACAACGATCCGTACGTCGCGTGCTTGACCTGTCCCTCAACAAAAAACACTTCGCACTTTTCGCCTTCGTTATTCAGCTTGAGCTGGCAACTCTTGCGCCCCATTTCCAGCGACTGCATCAGATCGATCACATTCATCTGTGAAAGGTTTCCGCGGACCACGCCGTCGGATGGCGCCGTCTTCGCCATCTTCTCAAGCGCGATCCGATCGACCGTGCGCTTGATGCGCTTGGTCGCTTCTTTTAGGAAAAATGGTTTTGCCAGATAGTCATCCGCTGCATCCTGCGGAGATAGACGCTCATCGATGTCAGACCGGCTCGCCATCAGCACGGCCGAAAAATTCGCCGTCGCCGGACGGCTCTTCAATTTTTCCACTAACTGTCGCCCATCCATCCCGGGCATTCGATAGTCTGCCACCAACAGGTCTGGAGGATCGTCCACCGCCTTGAGCAAAGCGTCCGCGGAATCTGTCGCAGCCACGACCCGCGCAAAGGGCGCGAGCGCATGCTGCAGCATCCCTAATACCATCGGGTTGTCATCTACGAGAAGCAGCTTGACGTCATTTGCCATTTGATTTCTTCATGCGACGGTACTCTCCGCTCTTTCCGCCGCTTTTCCGCTCGAGCACAACCTGCCGAATCTCGATGCCTTTATCGAGACTCTTTGCCATGTCATAGATCGTAAGGGCGGAGACAGTTGCAGCGACGAGCGCTTCCATTTCTACGCCGGTCTCGGCGGTGGTCACGACCTTGGTGGTAATAGCGACGCCATTCTCGCATAGCCGCATCTCGACATCAACGTGAGAGAGTGGCAGCGGGTGGCACATGGGAATCAAATCGGATGTACGCTTGGCTGCCATGATCCCAGCAATTCGCGCCACTTCCAGCACATCGCCCTTTGGATTCTTCGGTAGCGCCCTTAACACTTTTGGCCTGATGCTGACAAACGCGCTGGCTTCTGCCTCGCGTTTTGTGGCGGCTTTGCCAGAGACGTCAACCATACGCGCGTGGCCGGATTCGTCGTAGTGAGAAAACTTCTTCGCCATCCGCAAACTCCTATCTTACACGGGCGCGGGCTGAAGGTACCTTCGTCCCACGTAGCGCTCACGCCATTTAGCAGATCATCTCCGCAAGATGACTGCGATCCACTCCCCGGCGGAAAAATGCTCGCGGTCCGATGGAATCACGATGAGGCAGTTTGATCGTGATCTCGCTGCGATGTCCCCCGATCCCTGCCAAGGAACGAGCTCTACCTGCGAAGCTTCGTATTGCCCGGAAAGAATTGCAGGAAGGAAGCGCGTCAGCCCGGTCTTCATGCGGACGTCAGATTTCAGACGGGCATGCAGAAAAACCAGCGGTTGCGGAGTCGCCCCGGCCAGTGCTTCGATCATCGGCCGCGCGAAGAGTTCGAAGGTGACCATCGTGGACACCGGATTTCCAGGAAGGCCGAAGAAATATTTATACGGAGTGGAATCGCGCACCTCACCCTGGGGGGCGCGTGCAACACATGCGACGCGGCCGAAAACTACGGGGCGGCCAGGCTGGATCTTCGCTCCAGTGAAAAAGAATTCGGCTCGCACCTCGGCTAAGACCTGTTCCACGAAGTCGTAGCGCCCCATTGACACACCACCGGTGATCAACAACAAATCCGATTCCAGTCCTCGCTCGATCAACTGACGGAGTTGTCGCGGCTCGTCGGGAGCGATTGCGAGCAACACTGGATCCCCACCCGCTTCCAAAATCTGAACACCTAGAGAGTAGCTGTTGGAGTTGCGGATCTGCGTCGGTCCAACTGCCGCATCGACGGCGACGATCTCGTCTCCCGTGGCCAATACAGCAACCTGCGGCCGAGCAAACACACGTAGTTGCGACTTGCCGACTGATGCGGCCAGTGCGATAGCCGATTCGTTAAGTTGGGTGCCGCGCTCCAAAACGACGCTGGCGTGTTTGGCCTCCGCCCCTTGCGTAACAATGTTTTCTCCCGGCACAACCGCTCTTGAAACCGTGACGCGCTCGTCCCTCACGGATGTGTACTCAACCATCACTACGGCGTCAGCCCCTTGTGGCACGGGTGCGCCCGTCATAATCGAAAAGGCTTCGCCTTGATTCAGGGTGGAAGACACCTTCCCGGCTATCGGGCCGGCTTTAATTTCTCCGACCACCCTGAGTTGAGCGGGCAAGAGTGTCAGATCGGCAGTGCGCACCGCGTAGCCGTCTCGGGTCGATCTGGGAAAGGGCGGAATATCACGATCTGCGACGATCGTCTCTGCAAGTACTCTCCCGGCGGCCTGCAGCAGGCCAACGGTTTCATGAGACCTTGGACAGAGACGCGAGGCGTGTTCTTCAACAACTCGCCGTGCTTCTTCAAAGGTTAGGATCAGTGAGTGATCCGGCGGACTGGCCATTCAGGAATCATAGTTGAAATCAGCGCGAGAAACGTCGTTCTCAACGCACCAGTTCCTGGCCCAGTACGGTGGGGTTGCTGGCGAAGGAGAGTCCGGTTTCGAGATCGACAACGCGGTCTCGCACCAGCTGCGCAATCTCGCCATCAAAATGTTGCATGCCTTCAGTCGCTCCAGCTTTCATTGCATCGAGCAGCGATTTACCGTCGCGCTCGCCTTTTTCGACGCACTCGCGGGTGCGCGGATTGGCTTTGAGAATTTCGGCAACCACCACGCGTCCACTGCGATCCGTCTTGGGCAATAAACGTTGACAAACGATATAGCGGAACGATTTGGCAAAGCGCTCACGAATGCTCTTCTGTTCGTCCGGCGAGAATGAGCTGACGATGCGCTCCACTGTTTTGGACGCATCCATTGTGTTCAGGCTGGAAAGAACCAAGTGTCCAGTCTCGGCTGCTTCGAGAACAATCTCGATGGTTTCCCGATCGCGCATTTCGCCGACCAGAATTACCTTAGGCGCCTGGCGCAGCGCAGAACGCAGCGCATGGGCGAAACTCGGTGTGTCGCTGTGCAACTCGCGCTGATGAATCGTGGAGCATTTGTGATTATGCAAAAACTCGATGGGATCTTCGATCGTAATGATGTGGTAATACTTTTCGCGATTGATGCAATCGAGCAGCACAGCAAGGGTCGAGGATTTGCCCGAGCCGGAAGGACCGGTGACGAGGACGACGCCGTCCCGTAATTTGGCCACGTCGGCAAGGTGGGCGGGCAGTGCGAGCGACGCCAAATCGGGGATCAGGGTGGAGATTACACGCATAACGACCGCGCAACTTCCTCGTTGAATGAAGATGTTGACGCGAAAGCGAGCCACTCCCGGCAGCCCGTAGGAAATGTCGCAGGATCCGTGTTCGCGGAGTGTGGCCACCGCTTGTTTGTTGTCGCCGATCAGGTCAGCGGCGATGCGCCGCGTATCATCGGGGCTGAGATTCTCTAAACCTGGAACCTGCACCGGAATGAGTTGTCCGTAGACTTGGACTTGGGGCGGACGGCCTGGGGAAAAAATTAGGTCGCTGATTTTTTCCGCGGCACGCAGCATTGCTGCAAGCAGGGCAGGGGTGGATACGGCACCGCTGCCAGAATAGCCTTCCAGGGAAACTGAAACTGCCGACACGCCAGGTGCTGCCATTCCATCCTCAAGGCACTTTGGATTTAGGGAATTGCACGCACCACAGAACGGAGAAGCACTACCTGATAACTACACTCTACCGTGCCGCGTGAAAGAAGTGTAAGGACAGTAAGTACATAGCCCTTGGTAACGTCCAGCTACTGAAAATAGGAAAGGGCAGCCGACTCGCTGCCCTTTTTTCCACGAATTGACAGGGGCTCAATTTACTTTTTTGCCGGAGCCTTTTTCTTGTTGCCGTAAGTAGTCTCAACTGATGCTCCGATGCTGGTCAGCATCGCTTTGGCTTCCTCCGAGTGACCGCCAGTCGGTTGCAATTGCAGGTATTTCTGGAACGCTTCCGCGGTTCCCGGCGCGGCTACCATCTTGTCGCCTTGCAGGGTTGCTTTGGCCAATAAATTTACGCCTTTTTGATAGTAGGCCTCAGCGCGGGTAGGATCGGCGGCAATACATTTATCAAAAGCCGCTATGGCATCGTCGGCTTTGCCTGCATTTGTAAGCACAGCTCCCTCATTGAAGTAATACTGCGCAGCAGCTGTGGGATCAGTTTGGGCCGCCAATTGGTAAGTTTTTATGGCGTCGTCAATCTTGCCAGCCTTGCTGTATGCCTCGGCCAGATTGTTGTAATACGCGGCCAGTGTCTTGGTGGCGTTAGGATCCTTCTCGTTCGTAGCAGCTTGCTTGAGTTGAACCGCTTTCTGGTAAGAGTCTACGGCAGAATTAAGACGCTTCTGCTTTTCGGTTGAATCGGTTTGTTTAGGGGCGGACATGCGGTAGGCGTCGCCCAACTTGAACCAGACGAGATCGCGTGAAGGGTCAATTTCATTGGCTGCATTTAGATCGGCAATCGCTGTATCAAAGTCTCCCGCGTCGGAAGCCACCTTCGCCGCCGCCAATTTATCGTTCAAGGCCTTGACGGTGTTGACTTCTTTCTTCTGTTTCTCCTGCTGTTCCTGCATCGCCTTTTGCTGCTCAGGGGTCAGGCCCTGTCCCTTAGCCGCCTCTGATGCCTGCTTCTTCATATCGAAGTCGACGGTATTTTCGTCCAGTGTGACTGTGACTTTATTAAATTTGAAGATCTCCTTGTTGGCTTTGACGTCGTCCGCGTTCTTGTACAAAGTGACCGTGTAAGTACCCGCTCCCACGCCCAGAGAAAAATATTCCCCCTTTTTGTTGGTTTTCAGGGTGTATCTCTGACCATTGTCCTGATTAGCCCAGACGACGACTGCATCCACAATGGGATTGCCTTGAACATCTTTGGCAACTCCCTTAACCGTACCGGACGCCCCTTGGGCGACCGCCGGAATGGCACATGCTCCCAGCATTACAAGAACGATAGCGAGTACCGCGAAGTGAGTCTTCATTTTTGGCCTCCCGGCGGAACAAACGTTAGATGATTTCAGATTGCTGATGGAAAAACTGTGCTTGACGTCACGCATAGTTTTTCACTCAGCGACCAAAAATCAGCGGGCTACGCACTCTCCATCGCGGCATAAGGAATCGGGTCCTCCACTCCGGCTGCTGCGAACGCCCGAAGACGCAAAATACAGCTATCACAGCGCCCACAGGCTCGATCCTCGTGGCCATAGCATGACCAAGTTAAATCCAACGGAGCTCTTAGTTCAAGGCCAAGCCGGACAATTTCCGCTTTACGCATGGCAATCAGGGGCGTGACAATTTCAATGTTTCCCTCTTTCGTCCCGACAGCGATGACGCGATTGAACGCTTCGTAGTATGCGGGCCGGCAATCTGGATAGCCCGAACTATCAGGCTCCACGGCCCCAATATAGATTTTCGCTGCCCCGAGAACCTCCGCCCAACTCACGGCAACAGCCAAAAAGTGTGCATTTCGAAAGGGCACATATGTCACTGGGATCTCATTGCCCGCCGTAGTCACGGGGACAGGTATAGATTCATCGGTGAGCGCTGATCCTCCAATCGCCCGCAGGGTGTCATTGCGCACGATAAGCCGGTCCCGAATTTCCAGTCGGTCGCAAATCGCCAGGAAAGATTGGAACTCGCGACGTTCTGTTCGTTGGCCATAGCTGACGTGCACCGCGGCCGGGATATGGTCGCGGGCGGCGAGCGCGGCGCACACGCATGAGTCCATTCCCCCACTGAGCAGGATGATCGCTCGGGATTTGGTCGTCAGCATGATCCCATCTCAAACGGTGAAGGGCTGACAGGTGATCCTGAATTAATGATTGAGTGATGCACTTGCATTGGATAGCAGTTGATAATCGGTAATCGGAAATTTTCTTAGACGCCCTTTAACGCTGGGTCCCAGATAAACTTATGCAATTGAAGTCCCATGCGCACCGGAAGCCCATCCGCCAAAATCCACTCAGCCATTTCTTGCGGATCGACCAGGCAATGGGAACTGTCTCTTGCGCCGACGGCGTCCTTGCGAAACGCGGGTGAAAAAATTACGGCGTGAACCTGTTCTGTCAAAAGGTGACTCCGGGTAAATTCGCGAGCAAACTCATAGTCAATCCGGTCGCTGATAACAAATTTGATTTCGTCCTGCGCATTCAGTGTCGTCAAATTAGCCAGATCAAAGCTGCCGCCCTCGCCAGAATGAGGGCACTTTACATCCATAATCTTGATAGCTTCCCGTGGCACTCGCAACAGCGGTCTCTCACCGCTGGTTTCGAGCAATACTCGATACCCCTGCTCCAGCAAGTCGGTCATAAGTGGAATCAGCTCGCGCTCCTGCAGCATGGGTTCGCCGCCGGTGATCTCCACCAGTCCGCCGGCGGTGCTTAGTCGCTTCACCTCGGCTAGGATTTCACCCGGATTCATCTTCCTTCCCCCGTAGAACGAATATTCGCTGTCGCACCATGAACAACGAAGATTGCATCCGGTGAGACGAACAAAAACGCAGGGCAATCCCGCGTGAGTCGACTCGCCTTGCAGCGATTTGTAGATTTCAGTGATCAACATGAAAAATAGAACAGTCGCCAAAGCCGATAGTTCTCGCCTTAACCTGTGCCACCTTCATTCGCTGTACTTGGCAGTAGTGGTGTCGGTCTCAAACACTGTCACGTCTTTGACGCGCACCCGGCCATTGGTCACAGTTTTCAGCCGAGTGTTCGATTCGTCATAAAAATACTTCGCCAGATTTTCGGCTGAAGGATTGATTACCGTAAACGGCTCAATGTCATTAATCATCTGGTGATCAAGACGGTCGATGACGTGCTTCATCACCTCGCGCAGATCTTTGAAGTCGAGCAGCAGGCCCGCCTTGTCCAATTCGGCGCCGGCCAGGGTCACTCGGATCTTATAGTTATGGCCGTGCGGGTTCTCGCACTTGCCTTTGTAGTTGCGCAGGTAGTGGCCCGCGGCAAAAGTGTCGTCTACCGTGACTTCGAACATGTATCCCTCAGCAACTGGGACTGAATCACCTCAGTTGCGCTTGTGGTGAACTCTCTATTGTATCGCTCATTGGCGCGATCCCGCTTGACCTGGGGTGGCGGGCAAATGTAGCTTGCCTATTCGGATTTCTCGCCAAGGAGTGATTACAGTGCGCATGCGATGCTTCCCCATCGTCCTGTTTTTACCGCTCTTGTTCGCCAGCGTCGTCGCCCAGAACAAGCCGGATGCCCCTGAATTTGAGGTGAAGGAACATTACACGAAGTATGAGTACAGAATTCCTATGCGCGATGGCGTGCATCTCTTCACCTCGGTGTACGTGCCGAAAGATGCGTCCCATGCCTACCCATTCCTCATCGACCGCACCCCCTACAGCGTCAGCCCGTACGGCGTGGACCAATTACGCAAGCAGCTCGGTCCGTCCGCCGACTTCGATAAGGCGGGATACATTTTTGTGTTTCAGGACGTACGCGGCCGGTACATGTCCGAGGGCACGTTCGTCGAGATGCGCCCGCACATCGACAACAAGCAATCTAAGCAAGATGTGGACGACAGCAGCGACCTTTATGACACCATCGACTGGCTGCTGAAGAATGTGCCGAACAACAATGGGAACGCGGGCATTTGGGGAATCTCATATCCGGGATTTTTCACATCCGCCAGCATTATCGATTCGCATCCAGCCCTAAAAGCAGCTTCGCCGCAAGCCCCCATGACGGATCTGTTTATGGGCGACGACGCGTACCACGGCGGAGCTTTCATGTTGGACGCTAATTTCAGTTTTTACAGTTTCTTTAAGCCGCAGGAGAATCCGCAGTTGCCCCCCAAGTCGCCCGCGTCATTCGATTACGGCACCAAAGATGGGTATGAGTTCTACCTGAACGCCGGGCCTATCGAGAATCTCTCCAAATATTTGGAAGGCAAAAGTGGGTTGTGGGACGACCAGATTCATCACGATACCTATGACGACTACTGGAAGGCGCGGAATTTGGCGCCACATATGAAAAACATTCATTGCGCCGTTCTGACGGTAGGAGGGTGGTTTGATGCGGAGGATCTGCAAGGTCCGTTCAGCACTTTCCACGCCATCGACAAAAATAATCCCTCGACCTCCAACACTCTCGTGATCGGGCCCTGGGTGCACGGTGGATGGTATCGCTATGATGGCAACCATCTCGGGCGGGTGGACTTTGCTTTTAACACCGCGGAATATTATCGAAAAAATATTCTATTCCCCTTCTTCGAACAATATCTCAAGGGCAACGGGGATGCGAAGCTGCCGAAGGCCTATGTGTTCGAGACCGGTACGAATGTGTGGAGGCGCTATTCCGCTTGGCCCCCGAAAGGATTGGAAAGCAAGACTCTCTATTTCCGAGCCGGTGGCCTTCTTTCGTTCGATCCGCCCAGCGCTGAGCTGCCGGAATTCGACGAGTACGCCAGCGATCCGGCAAAGCCCGTTCCCTTAGTCGACTATGTTTCGATGAGCGTTCCGCAGGAATACATGGTGTCGGACCAGCGCTTTGCATCGAGCCGAACCGACGTTCTGGTTTATCAGACTCCCGTGTTGCAGGACGATGTCACTCTCGCTGGACCCATTTCTCCGAGACTCTTCGTTTCCACGAGCGGAACAGATTCCGACTGGGACGTGAAATTGATTGACGTGTATCCGAGCGATTATCCCGAGAGTAAATTCGACGAAGTAAAGCCTGAAGACAAAGCCAAACCGCGAAGCGACGTACCTCCGCCCACATTCACGATTGGTGGATATCAGCAACTTGTGAGAGGGGAGCCCTTCCGGGGCAAGTTTCGCAAGAGCTTCGAGACGCCGGCACCATTTACTCCCGGCAAGGTCGAAGAAATCAATTTCAGCATGCCCGACGTGAACCATACTTTTCGTCGGGGCCACCGCATTATGGTGCAGGTGCAGAGTTCATGGTTTCCGCTGACCGACCGCAATCCGCAGACTTTTGTGAATATCCCGGACGCCAAGCCCGCCGATTTCGTTAAAGCGACGGAGCGGGTGTATCACGGGAAGGGACAAGCTTCGGGCATTATTGTTGGGGTGGTGGCGAGTCCGGGGAGCGCCGAAGAACGACGATAGGGATTAGCCACCTACGCCGAAAAATTCCTGAACCACTCGCACGTCGGTTGTTTTTTTGTAGTTCGGCAAGCTCTCAATAAACACGCGCCCATATTGTTTCTTCAGGATCCGATTATCCAGCAGTACCAGGAGGCCGCGATCATGCAACGAGCGGATGAGGCGTCCAAAGCCTTGTTTCAGGGTAATCACCGCCGCCGGAACTTGATATTGGAAAAATGCATTACCCCCGTCGGCGTCAATCGCCTTCACTCGCGCGGCCACAACCGGATCGCTGGGCACCGCGAACGGCAGGCGATCGATAATTACGCAGCTTAGCTGCTCTCCCTGTACGTCGACCCCCTGCCAGAACGAAGATGTCGCGAAAAGAACGGCATTCGGCGTCAATCGGAACTCTTCGAGCAGCGCGCTCTTCGGGGCATCGCCTTGCCGCAACATCGGAAATTCCAAGAACACCGAGCAGCCGCTGGTAGACGTCATTCATCTGCGCGTAGCTGGTAAAAAGCACGAAGGCGCGGCCGCGTGTGATCTCCAGCAACTGGCGGATGCGCTCCGCCGCTTTCGCAGCGAACTGCGGGGTGCGAGCGTCGGGTAAATCGGGGGGCACGTAGAACAACGCCTGATTCTCGTAGTCGAAGTGCGACGGGAGGACCGATTCGCGTGCATGTTCCAGGCCCAGTCGCTGGCGAATGTATTCGAAGCCGCCACCTACGGCGAGCGTAGCCGAAGTCAGGACGGCGGAATCCAACTTGGACCAGAGGCATTCACGCAGGATATGGCCCCACATCGATGGGCGTTGCCTGCAAGAACACATTTTGCCGGCCACCTTCACTTCTGCCGCGACTGGTCTGCGATGAATTCGACCTTCCGCGGCCGCCGCGCCGCTCGATCCAAAACACGGTATTACGGTCGTCGGATTCCATGGCGAAACCCAATTGGGCTTGAAGCTCTTGCGCGCGCCGAACAAAGTTGAATACTTCTTCAGGCTTCTGCGGCAATGCTTCCAATTCGCCTGCCAGACGCGTTAGAGAATGATTGAATGCGAGAAATTCATCACCGTTTTCTTCCAGAAACTCGCGCCGCGTCTCGAAGGCAAAGCGCCCTTCCCCAGGCGGCAACAACGAAAAGAAAAACTGAGACTTCTCTCGCAGACTGCCCAATGCGCCCGAGATCGACGCGGAAAGCATGCGATGATGCTGCAACGACGCTTCTACATCGCGGGCAAGATCATCCACGCGGAGATTGCTCACAGAAATTCCGAAATAGTTATCCGGCAACATCTTCTAATTCGTGGGCTTCGTCGAAAATCACCGCCGCCGCTTCAGGGAAGAATTCCAGCATCGGGCGCCCCGTCGGCTTGCAGTTTGATGGCGAGGTCCGCGAAAAAAAATGGTGATTCACGATGATGATGTCACTTTCCATCCCGCGACGGCGCATTTCGGTAATGAAGCAGCGCTCCCACTCACTGCATTTCTGGCCGGGCATGCATCGGCGCGCGCATCCAGCTTGTGCCAGAGCAGCGCTGGCTTCTGGCAAGTCCGCGAGCTCGGCGCGGTCGCCGGTTGAGGTGGTCTTTTCCCACGCCGAAATCGCGCGGTATTGTTCGATTTCCTCCAGTCCACTGAGCACCGGCTGGTCGGTAAGGTCGTATAGCTTCTTGCGGCAAAGATAATTGTTGCGGCCTTTCATGTAGCAGACTGACAGGTGACCGGGCCCCGAAATTCCCGATGCAACGTTGCGCCGCTGTTCCGAACAGACGCCTGCTCAATGAAAGGAATATCTTTGTAGAAAAGTTGTTCCTGAAGATTTTTTGTGCCGGTTGAGATGATGACCCGTTTTCCCGAGCGGATGACGGGCAACAAATAGGCCAATGTTTTGCCCGTGCCGGTGCCGGCCTCGACGATCAGATGACGTTTTTCTTCCAGGGCCTGCTCGACCGCTTGCGCCATTTGCAATTGTCCGCGCCGAAACTCATACGCTGGATGGGTGCGCGCCAGCACTCCTCCTGGCGCGAAGAATTGATACAGCGAAGATTCTTTGTCCGCCGGGCGCGGAGGCTTTGGAGTTGGATGGCGACACGGGTTGAGAACGTAAAGCCACGGGAGTCTCTATAATAAACATTCCCGGCGACCGGCATCGTTTGCCGCTCATTTTGACCCAGCCCACTTACAATTCGACGAGCACTCTCGCCACCACCGCAGCCGGCGTTCCGACGCTTGCCATCGTGGGCCGACCCAATGTAGGCAAATCCACACTATTCAATCGCATCGTGGGCTCGCGCCGCGCCATCGTTGGCGACGAGCCGGGCATCACGCGCGACCGCCTTTATGGCGACGCGGAATGGCGCGGCCGGCGGATTACGCGTCATCGACACCGGCGGAATTATTCCCGAAGACAGAGATTTTATTCCGTCGGAAATTTTTCGTCAGGCTCGCGTGGCCTTCGATGAGGCTGCGGCTATCATCGTCGTGGTCGATGGGCGGGCCGAGATTGCCGCGCCGGATTTTGAGTTGGTGCGGCTGCTGCGCAAGACTGGGCGGCCGTTGTTTCTCGCGGTCAACAAGGCCGATACCGAAAAGCAGGCGGCGATCGTGGACGAGTTTCATCGACTTGGGGATTAAGCAGATGTTCCCGATGTCCGCCGAGCATGGGCGCGGGATCGATGATTTGCTGGATGCGGTGTTTGGCGGTTGTGCCGCCGGAGAAGATCTTCACCAAAGAGGACACGGGGGACACAGAGGAAGTGCAGGCGGAGGCAGCAGAGGGCACTGATGGACCTCGGCGCGGAAGCGGAGCCGGTTTACGAGACTAAAGTCGCGATCATCGGGCATCCGAATGTCGGAAAGTCCACGCTTCTGAATTGCCTGACTGCTTCTGACCGGGCGATTGTTTCGCCGATCCCCGGCACGACGCGCGATGCAGTTGACGAAATCATTGAGCACGACGGTCGGCGCTTCCGATTTATCGATACCGCCGGAATTCGCCGTAAGGGCAAGACTCACCTGATGGCGGAAAAACTTTCGGTGGTGATGGCGCGCAAACATCTTGAAGGCGCCGACATTGCGCTGCTCGTCATTGACGCCACCGAAGGCGTCAGCCAGCTCGACGCCGCAATTGCTGGATACGCCCATGAGAGCGGGCGATCGATGATCATCGTGGTAAATAAATGGGATCTGATCATCAGTGGAAAGTTGAAGCCGGGACGTCCGTCAAAAGCCATGCGCATGCGGGAAGGCAAGCGTCCCGGCGATCGCGAGGCGTACGAAGAACGGCTGCGCTACGATCTCAAGTTCTTGAATTACGCTCCGATCGTTTTTATCTCGGCGAGTACGGGGAAAGGCACGGAGAAGATTTTTCCGCTGCTGGAGCAGGTTGCAATCGAACGCCGCAAGCGCATTTCCACTTCGGCGATGAATCGCTTCGTCGAGACCGTGGATTTCGAGCGTGCTGTCGGTTCCCATGCGCTCGCGCGTGAAGATTCTTTACATGACGCAGGCCTCGGTCGCGCCGCCGACGTTTGTGCTTTTTACCAATCGCGCCGTGAAGCTGCATTTTTCCTATCAGAGATTCTTGGAAAATCAGATTCGGAAGGCTTTCGGATTCCTGGGTACGCCGATTTGGATTAAGAATCGGGCGCGGAACTAGCAGACGCGAAGCACTCTATTCGCCTCCTATCTCCCGGTCCATCGTCAAGAGTCCTACCCGCTCTACGCCCGCGTGATGCGCCAAATCAATTGCATCGGCTACATATTGGAAGTCAACGTCGTTATCGCCACGGATGAACACAACTTTCTCCGCGCGCGTTAAATAAATCCGCGCCAGGCGCTGTTCCAGTTCTTCCCAACTGACGGGTTCCTGATTGATCTTCACTGCCGGTGGCTGACCCTCTCTTGTCCAAACCACCTGAACAACCACGGTGTGCGACTGATTTTCTTGCGCCGTTTGTTTCCGATCGGGTTGTGGAATCTGTGCTGTTTCGCCCTGCTCTTTGTCCATCGAGACCACCACCATGAAAACAATGATCAGCGTCAGCAACACATCGATTAGCGGCGCGACGTTGATTTCGGGACCGCGCGCACCTCCGCCTGCCATTGAGAACGACATAAATTGCTCCCCTTTTGCACGCGCGTGTCTGCAGCTTAAGACACCCGGAGCGGCTAGAGAGTTCCAATGCGTTGGTACAACGTGGGAGTGCGGAAGTTATCCGATGGGTTCTGGAGCCGGGGGTAGCGGCGGCGGTTGTTCCGGCGCAGAGAACGCTGGACTCATTAAGGGCGCCGGCGGATACAGCGCTGCACTTAATGCCGGATATCGCGACGCAAGAAAGTAAATCGAATACGCCGGGAAGAATACGATTACTGGAACTGAAATCAGCGCAATCAAATAAAGAAAACCTGCCAGCAGGACCATTCCTACGACGATTGCCAGAGTAATCGTGTAGGCATTCCAAGTTAGCCCCGCGGTCTTTCCGGTCAGGACGGCCAGGATGCTGAGCGCTGCGGTGGGTATCGCGACGATCAAGCCTAAGATTAGGGTTGTGATTCCAATTACGATTCCGGCACCGATCGCCATTACGATTTTCATACCGATATAGCCGGCGTACGCTCCGGTTTCGGACCGGATCATTGCCCACAACCGGCGCCACCCTTCGATCGCGTTGACGTTTTCAAGAGCCATCTGCGGCACCACGAAATCCTTGGTCAGCACATAAACCACGGACATGGAGGCTACAAAAATCACGATCAAGAAGAACAGCAAGATGCCGCCAAGAATCAGAGGTAGTAAATGATTCTTCGGTTGGTTAAACCATCCAAGCGCGAACGCAAAGCCTGCGGGAATCACAATGAGTAAAAAAAATCCAGCACCCATCGCCAGCAGGTAGAACAGCTGCCACAGGAAGTATCGCCATCCGGCGCCCTGTCGGCGCATCCATCCTTGGCGAATGTGACATTCCTTCGTCAGGACGCTGTCGAATAATATGAAGCGCATTACACTGCCGATGTACATCAGGATGAGACCCACCACGAGCGCAGCAACCACCGCGACGGCAATGAAGGCGGCTAAGAGAGCGGGATCGAGTCCAAGCCCGAAAGTGCCCGGGTGTGGTGAAGTTCCAGGATGTTTTGAAAATAAATTAGTGCCACGGAATCCTCCGCCAGAGCCGAGTTCGCCGGCGAGCAATCCGACCAGCGCAAGCCGAGTCCACTGTCCGAGCCGAAATGGCTGCAGCAGTTGTTGCTTGGTGTGTTGAAAGGCGAGAGGAATCGCGTCAACGGCGGAGATCGGCAAATTTCACCTCGACGAATGACTCAGGAGCAAGTTACTGAAAAACCCGCCGGCAATCAAATTATTTTTCCGGGATTCTTTGAGAAAAAGTCAGGCGCCGAGTCATTGCCGACACAGTGTCAGGCGTTTCGATATCTACTCATATCGCAGTGCTTCTACCGGGTCGAGTTTCGAGGCTCGCATCGCGGGGACGAGTCCGCTAATCACTCCGACCACCAGTAGCACGGCACTTGAAAGCACAACAGTCATCATGGATATTTTGAGGTGAATGTCGCCCTGCCCCGAGTCGTCCTCAAAGAGTGGCCCCATCATCGGAAGTGTTCCCACCGCCCATGCGATGAAGTAAGAAAGCAACACCCCGATGGCGCCCCCAAGCAGCATGATCAATAAGGTTTCCGCCAGGAACTGCAGCTTGATGTGCCCTTTCTTGGCTCCCAGTGCGCGCCGCAAACCAATCTCACGGATGCGTTCATCCACCGAAACCAGCATTATGTTCATCACGCCGACGCCGCCAATGCCGAGGGTTAGGGTGCCTACGAACGCCAGAAGCACCTGCAACCCGATCGTCAGCGCATCGATTACGGGGCGGAACTCATCTCTTCCAAACATTTGGAAGGCTTTCGGATCGGTAGGCGAAAAACTTTGCCGGCTAGCCACCGCGGCGAGAACCTGTGCCATGGCTTTTTTCTCAAACTGCGGCGCAAGCGGCTCGAATATGAGAACCGCCGCGTATCGCGTATTCCACAGATCTCCCGCCGTGGAATAGGGAATCCAAGCCGAATCATCGTCGCTGCTGAAATAGTTGCTGAGTTGAATTTTGCGCGCCATCACGCCAATCACGGTGAAGTGTACCCCGCCGACTTCAACGCTTTCGCCGATGGCGGGGCGACCGCTGAAAAGTTGCTCTTTAACGCGACCTCCCAGAAAAATCACACGCCGCCGTTCCAGTTCATCTCCCGCATCGATCCACCGCCCCTCGGACGGGACTTCGTTTCGCATCTCCCCGTATTCCGGGCATACCCCGCGGACCGCAGCTGTTCCGACCATGCGATCGCCATACGATATTCCCGGACGATGCACTGTCTCGCGACACACATGCTTCACTAGGGGGGCCGCAGCCTTCACGATGTCAACGTCGGCCTGCTCAACGACAACTTTTTTTCCTGCGCGTTGTCCACCCGGCTGCTCGCTGGTTTGCTGTGGCCAGCATATGACGACGCTTTTCCCGAAAGCATCGAATCCGTGGACCAGAATGCTCCGAAAGCTGCTCCCGTATGCGATCAAAAGTGTAACGGTCGCGATTCCCCACACGATTCCCAGCATAGTGAGAAAGCTGCGCGTCAGGTTGCGCTTCAGTGCGACCCACGCTTCGAGAATGATCTCAAGCAGCATCGCCTATCCACCTGCCTCATAGCGCAACGCTTCAATCGGATCGATAGACGCCGCTCTCCGCGCGGGATAAAGCGCCGCTCCCACCGCCACCGCCCCCAGCAATCCGGCGGCAACCAAGCCGGATGTCCAATCTGGAATCAAGCCGGCAAAGAAATCCGGCATGGGCAATAGATTCACCAGCGCGCAGAATCCAAACGCTACGCCGAGACCTATTCCGCCGCTTAGCAACGCGATGATCAAAGCTTCCACAAAAAATTGCCGGAGAATCGTTCCCGCCGGAGCACCGAGCGCTTTTCTTACGCCAATCTCGCGTGTGCGCTCGCGCACCGCGACCAGCATCACGTTCATGACTCCAAGCCCGCCCAGCAGCAGCGTGACGATTCCTACGGCGCCGAGAAAATACTTCATCCCGTCGGTCATCTGCCGGAATGCTTTGGCTTCCTGCACCGTGTCCCAAATGGGACAGGCTTCCTTGTCGTTCGGGTCGTACCGGTGCATCCGCGCCAGAGCTACCCTTACTTCATGCTTACAGGCCTCATGCTGCTCGACCGACTTCGGGGTTACCAGCAATTGATCGAATGTGGATGATGTTCCCGGAGGTTTATCGGGAAAGTCTCGCCTCATCGCGGAAAACGGGATGAAGACTTTATTCACATCCCAGCCGTCATAGCTGGAATCCTGTTTCTTCTTCTCCATCACGCCAATCACAACGAACGGAAAATCGTTCAGATAAATATTCTCGCCAACCGGATTACGACCTGGAAATAACTGCTTCGAAGCATCGGATCCCAGGAACGCCACACGCCGCGCTTCGCGCATATCATCCCAGTCGTAGAAGCGCCCCATGCCCACGTTCAGGCTGCGAATCGAACTGAACTGCGGATACGATCCGGTCACTGTAAAAGACGCATTATTAAAGTTGCTGTGTGTTAGCACCGTCTCCTGCTCGAGTTCCGGAATAGCGTATTCGCAATCCTGCGCCTCCGCCTGAACTACTGGCACATCTGCATCTTCCCAGTGGATCAACCTTCCAGCATGCGTTCCGCCTACCTGAAGGCTCGTGCGGCCATGGAAGACGATCATTACGTCTTTGCCCAGCGTTTTTGCTTGTTCCTCTTGCCCTTTGCGTAGGCCTTCCCCGGCCGCCACCATCAACACGATCGAAACGATTCCCCAGGCGATCCCAAACATAGTCAGGAAAGCGCGCAATTTATGCGCCCATAATGTCCGCACCACATCGACAATGAGATCCTGCAGGGTCATCGCGCAATTTATTGGACGCCACTGGATGAGTTACGTGAGCTTCAGAAACCGAGTTTGCGTCCTTCTATTGATACGAAGTGCGGAGGAAGTTTGTTGCAGAAAAAACGACTACATTGAGTCTTGTAGGAATGAAAAAAGTCTATTTCGTCGCGGATGCGAGGCAAAAACTCTGAATCCATTTATCGAATTCGGTAAGCGCCCGTTCGCATTGCAAGCGATGCCGTTCTTTCCGGTCGCGAATCTTCTTTTCCAGAGCCGGTAGGAGGTCAAACGTAATGTTCGCCGGTTGGAAATGTTTGCTGTCTGCATTGGCCACGTAATGAGTTAGCGAGCCAAATCCAGATGGCCTCGGGGGAGCAGTTACCTCTTCTCCACAGGCTAAGGCCGCGGCGTAAACTCCTGCCAGAAGACCGGTTGCAATCGATTCAACATAGCCTTCCACGCCGCAAATCTGACCTGCAAACAAAACGCGGGGGTGCGCTTTCATTTGCAGAGTATCCCGCAGCAGCCGTGGACTATTGATGTATGTATTGCGGTGGATCTGTCCATAACGAAGAAAATGAGCATTTTCCAGCCCCGGAATCAACCGCAAGACGCGAGCCTGCTCGCCAAACTTGAGATGATTCTGGAAGCCCACCAGATTGTATGAATCTGCCCGCAGATTTTCCTGGCGCAATTGCACCACGGCATATGGCATTCGGCCGGTGCGCGGATCGTTTAAGCCCACCGGTTTCATCGGGCCGAAACGCAGCGTATCCCGCCCGCGCCGGGCGATTTCCTCGATCGGCAAGCAGCTCTCGAAGTAATTTAGCTTTTCCCAATCGCGTTCTTCCACGGACTGCGCAGCCAAAAGCGCGTCATAAAAATCGTCATATTCATCGCGGGACATCGGGCAATTGATGTAATCGGCCGACCCCTTGTCGTAACGGGCCGCCATATAAACCCGAGACATGTCAATGGACTCTGCTTCAACGATCGGACTGATCGAATCATAGAAATACAAGTGCGGCTCGCCCCCGGTGTTTGCGTGCGATTCTCCGTGCGCGGAAGTGGGTTCAGGTTTGATAGTCACTGCACTCAGCCGGGCAATTTCATCTGCCAGTCCTTCCGAGGTCAGCGGACCGGTCGCGATGATTGTGACCTGCGACCCGGATTCAGCGATTTGAATGACTTCTTCCCGCCGTACGGTGATCAGCGATTCGCGGGAAATGGCTTCGGTCACTTTCGCTGCAAACGTCACCCGATCCACCGCCAGTGCGTGCCCTGCGGGAACGGCGCATTCGCGAGCGATATCCAGCAAGAGTGAACCTGCACGCCGCATCTCTTCTTTCAGCAACCATGGGGCGGTATTCTCGGAATCTGACTTCAGCGAGTTCGAACACACCAGTTCCGCAAAATCAGCTGTCTGGTGCGCGGCCGTCAATCTAACCGGCCGCATCTCAAACAACTCGACGGCCACGCCTCGGCGTGCACACTGCCACGCCGCTTCAGACCCGGCCAGCCCAGCTCCGATAATGCGAACTCGTTGGTCTTTTTCCTGGACCGGCGACAAGTCATCCGATGCGCTCATCACAAAAATCGACAGTCCCCCTGATGGAATGGCGTCCCGGAAACGGCGGGTGAGATACAGATTCAGAATACCAATCTTGACTGGATCGCGCTGCAAAGGCCCCCGGCCCTTTGGACCCGAGTCTTAAGACCCGTATCTGCTCCAACGGCGTGCCGCAGAGCCTTCTTCGTGTTATATTAACGCTGTATAACTTATTCCGTTCTTGCGAAAGTCCATCAATCCTATCTCCGATTAAAGGATCCCAACAATGAAGAAATGGTTAGTCATGGCAGGCATACTATGCCTGTCGTTCAGCCTTTGCCTCTCGGCAAGCGCCTCCACTGCAACGTTCCAGATCATCTCCGACCCGTTGACGGGAACTTGGTCTGACTTCGCGCTTTCTGGTGATGGCTCGGTTATGGCGGCCAACTATGGTGGCGAGATTTATCGCTGGACTGCTGCTGGTGGATTCCAGGACCTTGGACCCGGCGACCCGTTTTCATCAGCGATAGCAATCTCAAAAGACGGTGGAACCATTGTCGGCGGTCACATCGGATCGGACGGTTTCGCCAGTCCAGCTCTGTGGAACAACAACGGTGTCACCGACTTAGGTCATCCTTTAAATGGTTGCACGGCGCTGGATGCCAGCTGGGGCAGCGGTTACGGAGTGAACCAGGATGGCACGATCGCCGTTGGCCTTGCATGGAATTGCACAAGCGCTGAGGGTTTTGTCTGGACGGCGGCTGGTGGCAACAAGAGTCTCGGGCATCCCGGAGCTGGTCATAGCAGCCGGGCCAGCGCAATTTCTGCCAACGGCAAGACCGTCGTGGGTTTTTGGGAGGAGACAGTTGGTCCTCGGCGGCCCGTGCGTTGGACGAACGGCGCGTACGACCTTTTTCTCGGGGCAACAAACATCGGCGAGGCTAGTGCCGTTACCAGCGATGGAGCCAAGATTGTGGGACAGTACACCGGCACTGGCGCTTACGGTCAAGCTTTCCTTTACTCAGACGCAAAGGGACTGACTTTAATCGGCACTCTGGTTAAGAGCCCAACTGATCAAAGCTTTGCAAACGCCATCTCTGACGATGGCAAGGTCGTTGGATGGAGCGGCGACCCTTTCGGCCACGGAATCGAAGCCTTTATCTGGACTCCTGCTTCCGGCTTGAAGAGAATGGCAAACGTTCTGCAGAGGCTTGGTGCCAATATCCCTGCGGGTTTCACGTTAACGACTGCGGTCAGCATCTCCGCTGATGGCTCCACGATCGTTGGTCAGTACGTCGACAGCCAGTTTAACGTTGGCAATTGGACCGCGCACATCACCAAGTAAAAGACGTTTAGCTAATTCAGTAAGGAGCGGGAGGCGGCAAGAATTCTTGGCGGGTCGGCCTCCCGTTTCTGGTTCTTTCTTTTGAGTCTTGGCAATACCTTCTGCGCTGAGAACATTCCACCTTGGCTCTCGCACGTCAGGGCAGGATGGGCGTCGTTCCCGCGGCCACGCAGATCCAATTCGCGTTCCGCACAATCCATGTATCGGTAAATCGCCCGCGTCGCAAGTATGGTTTTCCGTGTTCGACTCCCTTGACGCGGTAACTACCAACTACAATCGCAGTCTCTCCAAACATTTGCACGCTCATTTCTTCGGCCACGATCTGTTGCATGTGGTTGGTGTTAGCCTTAACCCGTGCCAGGAACTCCGACTTCGTCAGCAATTTGCCGTCGTAGTCAACGTAGATCAGAGAATTATCGAAAATTGCGTTCAGCGCCTTGACGTCCCCCCGTTCCTGCGCCTGATCCCAAGCATGTTCCAAGGCAAGAATAGTTGATCGGCCGCCCGAATCGTTACTGTTTTGCGCCGCCGATGTCAGCACCGAGAAAAACACAGCAACGACAATTCCGAACTTTTTCATGACATAGTCTCGATAAGACATATCGGCAGTCCTGGTTATTTCTGTACTGAAGTGAGTGATTTCCTCAGCGGCGGCGCGGCCCTTGATTCAGTATTCATCTATCATGAATGGAATCTATTGAAAGTGGAGGAGTCGATGGCACGCATTGCGCTGATTACCCCGGAGGAAGCTTCGCCCGAAGTGCGCGAGATCTACGAGAAGACGCTGCGCGGCAAGCCCGGCAACATCCAGAAAGCTCTCGCCCATCGCCCCGAGATGCTAAAGAATTTTCTAAGCTTCTACGCCAGCGTAGGCCGATCCCTGGACAAAAAGCTTTATGAACTCATCTATCTGCGGGTGTCACTAATCAATGGATGTCGTTACTGCACTCAGCACCACGTAGCATCATCGAAACGCGCCGGGCTCACTGCGGAACACTGGACCGCCCTTAAAACCGGAGACTATTCTCGATATAGCGAAAAAGAGCGTGCGGCGCTGCTCTACATCGAGAAGCTAACTCGCGCCCCTCACGAGATCAAACAGGGGGACTTCGACGATTTAAGGAAACACTTTGCTGATCCTGAGATTGTCGACATTCATATGCTGGCCGGCCTCGCCAACCTTACTAACCGTGTGACCGATCCTTTGGGGCTTGAATTGGAATTCCCAGAGGAGAAGATTTGAGAAAATCTAGACGATTCCCGCAGCTCAAATAATTGAATGGAACTCTTCGCGGGGGTGTGGTTAGAGGATTTGGCGAACATCCCCTACCCGCCTGGTAACCCGTTCTCGGTCTAAATACTCAAGGAGCGGAATCGCGTATTTACGGCTTACCCCGGTCAAGTCCTTGAATTTGGCGACATCAATCATCGAAGAGCTAGATTTGAATATAGCGATTTGCCGCCGTAATCCCTCCAGCGCGTTGCGATGAAAGACCAACTCGTCTGAGACCTTCACCAGCACTTTGTCTCGCAGAAGCAACGTCACAAGTTTCTGCGCCCGCAGTTTGTCGACTTTGAGGCCCGCGAGTACCTCCGGCAGCGCCGGTGCCTTCAATCCGGCTGTCGCGAAGGCCTCCTCGATTTTCTTTTTTGACTCTGTCTCTTCGTCTTTCATCGCAACGCCGTGCCCCGGCAAGCGAACCAAGTCGCCGGCAAACTCGATCTGGCGATCGCGAATCAGCGCAGCCGCAATGGCCTCGAAGACTTCCGCAGGCGCTTGCACCTGAGAGCGCAATTCCTCCTTGTTCATTCCAACTACCAGCGGATTTTTCTTGTGGAAAGCCGCGGCTGCGCTGAGGACGTTCAACTTCAACGCCTCCACCACACGCGCATCTACGAAAGAACCGCCAGTCCGTACGACAGAGCCCGTACGCTCCAGCGGCGAGAGAAAGCCATCGATAGCATGGGTCGCCCATCCCGTTTCGCTCACCAGTCGAGTCATGGACATTCCAGCTTGATTGCGCCGCCGAATCCGCTCCGTCAGAATAGTTTCGGCATTCCCGCCGTCTAGAGCAGACTCGAATTCAGCTCGACTGGCCATGCGCCGGAGCGGCGCGGCATCCAGCACCACGCCACCCCCAATTGTGATGACCGGAGAAAATTGCCGCAGGATGAACCGGTCTCCTGGAAGAAGTAGCGAGGCTTCGGGCAGTTTTATTCGCGCGAATGCCACTCCACCCACGGCGATTTGCTTTGCCTCGCCCAACACAATTTCCGCTACCGTTTCCATCGAATAAGCATGAAAGTGCACACGCGCTCGGTCTTTGAGAGGGCGTTCCGCTGAAGGCAGCACACGTAGCCGCACATCGGCGCTTCGCGTCGCCTCAAAAGTTGACTGAGGCGCGAGTGTCATGCCTCGCGCCAATTCTTCCGTGGTTGCCCCAGCCAAATTCAGCGCGCTGCGCTGCCCGGCATACGCCGCTTCCGCCCCTTCTCCATGGACCTGCAGCCCCCGGACCCGTACCCGTCGTCCGCTGGGAAAGACTTCTAATTCATCCTCTCGATGGATGGTCCCGGCGACCAGCGTCCCTGTCACAACCGTGCCGAAACCTTTCATCGTAAATACTCGGTCAATCGGGAGACGAGCAATCGCGCTCGAATCCCGCTGCCGCACGTCGGTGGCGGCCGCAACCAGCGCGCGTTTCAATTCATCCAGCCCATCGCCAGTTAGTGCACTCACCGCTACGATCGGATTGGGACTTTCCAAGAAAGTCCCCCGAAGGAACTCTTCCACTTCCAGTCGCACCACCGCGAGTGTCTCGGCATCCACGGCATCCGACTTCGTTAAGACCGTAATTCCCCGCCGTACGTCCAACAGTTGCAGGATCTCGAAATGCTCACGCGTCTGCGGCATAATCGCTTCGTCCGCGGCGATGACAAACAGCACCAGGTCGATCCCGCCAATGCCAGCCAGCATGTTGCGCACAAACCGCTCGTGTCCGGGGACGTCGACGAATCCCAGCCTCAACTTCTCGCCATCGGGCGCCGACAGCTCCATGTGCGCGAAGCCAAGGTCGATCGTGATGCCCCGACGTTTTTCTTCGTCCAGGCGGTCCGCGTCAATCCCAGTCAAAGCCTTGACTAGAGCGGTTTTACCGTGGTCGACGTGCCCGGCGGTGCCTACGATGACGGATTTCATCTGGCTGAATCTTACCGGAAATGCCCTTACCATCGAAAAAACGAATCGTCGAGAAATGCAGATGACGGCTTACTCGCGCAAATGCGACAATAGTGTTTCCCCATGACCTCTGCCACGACCTCTGCCTTCTCTCCGGACATCCTCCGGCAGCACGGACTCACGCTTGACGAATTCGAAAAAATTAAACAGCTGCTCGGGGGACGCGAGCCGACGCTCACCGAACTTGGAATCTTCAGCGTCATGTGGAGCGAGCATTGCTCCTACAAGTCATCCCGTGTCCACTTGAAGCGGCTGCCCACTCGCAGCCAATGCGTTCTGCAGGGCCCGGGAGAGAATGCCGGCATTATTGACATTGGCGAAGGCTGGGCTTGTGCGTTCAAGATCGAGTCTCACAATCATCCATCCTTCATCGAGCCATTTCAGGGCGCAACTACCGGCGTTGGCGGAATTCTCCGCGACATCTTCACCATGGGCGCAAGACCTGTTGCCGTGATGGATTCGCTGCGCTTCGGACCGATCACAACTTATGTGGGAACGGCCGCCCCCGGCCGTTCAGCCGAGGGAAGCTCGGCTGGCATTAACCAGGCGGATATTCATCGCAACCATTCCATCCTTGAGGGTGTAGTCAGCGGAGTCGCATCCTACGGCAACTGTTTCGGCGTGCCTAACCTCGGCGGCGAGACAAAGTTTGAGCCCTGTTACTCGGGCAATCCGTTGGTGAACGCCTTCGCCATGGGGTTAGTTCGCAAGAATGAGATTTTTTATGCACGTGCCGCCGGCGAGGGCAATCCGGTGATCTACGTTGGCTCGAAGACGGGGCGCGACGGGATCCACGGCGCTACCATGGCCAGCGAAGAATTCAGTGAGGCTTCCGAGGCCAAGCGGCCTAATGTCCAGGTGGGCGACCCTTTCCTGGAGAAGCTGCTTCTCGAAGCTTGTCTCGAAGCAATGAGGACTGGCGCTGTTGTCGGCATCCAGGACATGGGCGCGGCTGGACTCACATGCTCGACCTGCGAAATGGGTGGACGGGGCGGCGTTGGCATTGAGATTGAACTGGATCGCGTGCCGCAACGCGAAACCGGAATGACAGCTTACGAGATCATGCTCAGCGAGTCGCAAGAGCGCATGCTGTTAGTCGCCCAGAAAGGCCGTGAGGAGGAAGTTTTCCGCGTCTTTGAAAAGTGGGGACTTGATGCCGTTGAGGTTGGCCAGGTGAAATCAGGTAACAACCTGCGCGTCTTGCATCACGGCGAGGTAGTTGCCGAGATTCCAAATCAAGCCCTCACCGACGAGGCTCCCGTCTACAAACGTCCGCTCGCCCGCTGGGAACCTCCGGTTCCGCGAGAGATGCCCGAACCCATCAAGCTCGATGCCGCAGTCGATCTCACGCAAGAATTAAAGCAGCTTTTGGCTAGTCCAAATATCTGTGGCAAGCGTTGGGTCTGGCAGCAGTACGATCACATGGTGCAAACCAACACGGTCGAGGGCCCGGGCGCCGGCGACGCTGGCGTGATTCGGATCAAGGGCTCGCAGCGCGGTCTTTCCATGGCGCTCGATGGAAATGGGCGGTGGTGCTATCTCGATCCGCGCTTGGGCGCAATGCATGCAGTCGCCGAAGCCGCCCGCAAGGTCGCATGCTCGGGAGCAACACCGGTTGGCGCTACCAATTGCCTCAATTTTGGTAATCCAGAGAAGCCGCACATTATGTGGCAGTTTTCGCAGACCATTGATGGCATCACCAAGGCTTGTGAAGAACTCGAGATTCCTATCACCGGCGGCAATGTGAGTTTTTATAACGAAACCCTGGGCGAAGGGATTTATCCCTCTCCGGTACTCGGAGTAGTTGGCATCCTCGACGACGTGCACAAGGCCGTGAAAATGAATTTCGCAGCTCCCGGACGCACGATCGTGCTATTGCGCGGCGACCAGTCCGCGGATATCACCGATGTGGAAAGCGAGTTTGGGTCATCGGAATACGCCAAAGAAATCTTAGGATCTCTCTGGGGTTATCCTCCCGCACTTGATTTGGAAAAGGAAGCGGCACTGCAAAAGGCTGTGATTGAAATGATTCAGATAGGATTGCTCGACTCTGCTCATGACTGCGCGGACGGGGGAATCGCAGTTGCCTTGGCCGAGAAAGCATTCGCGAAGGGCGTCGGCGCGCGTGTGAATCTGCCTTCAAAAGATCTTCCTAAGGAATATGTCCTTTTCGGCGAAGATGCCAGCCGCCTGCTCGTCTCGTGCGACCCGGCAAGCCTCTCGCGAATCCAACAGTTAGCTGAGAAACATGGAATCGTTGCGCAAGAGCTCGGGGTGACCATCCCCGAGCGCCTGGAAATTTCTGTAGATGGTCGTCTTGTCTCGGAGACGACGATTGCCGACTTAAACGGTGCCTATGAAAGTGCATTGGAAGGCTTGCTGCGAACGGAGCCCGTTGCCGTAGCAGCTGATTGAAGGCAGGACGCCAGCGGGCGAGACGCAGGTTGGCAGCGAATCACTAGGAGCGAAATGTCTTTCGATAAATTTCATGACGAGTGCGGCGTGGTCGCAATCTTCTCGCATCCCGAGGCGGAAAAGATGGCCTACCTCGGGCTTCACGCGCTGCAGCATCGTGGGCAGGAGTCTGCTGGAATTGTTACTTCCGACGGATTTACTTCGCGCGTGCACAAAGCCATGGGCCTGGTCGCGGACATTTTTACCGAAGACGTGCTGTCGCAGATTCGAGGTACGCTTGCCATTGGACACACACGATATTCAACCGCGGGCGATTCAGCCCTGCTGAATGCGCAGCCGATTCTGGTGCAATCGAATAAAGGCTCGATTGGAGTGGCGCACAACGGAAACTTAGTGAACGCTGCTGAAGTGCGCGGTCGGCTGGAACGCCAGGGTTCAATTTTCCAGACCAATAGCGATACAGAAGTGATCGTCCATTTGATCGCGCTGTCCCGAGAGCAAACCCTGCCTGAAGCAATCGCAGACGCGCTGCGGCGTGTGGAAGGCGCTTTCTCATTAGTCGTGATGAGTCCGGATCGCATCATCGCGGCCCGCGATCCACGCGGATTTAGGCCCTTGGCCATGGGCCGCATTCCGGCTCTTGAAGGCCAGAAGCGCGATACCATCGTTTTTGCTTCCGAGACCTGTGCTTTCGATCTCATCGGGGCCACCTACGAGCGCGATGTGAAACCGGGCGAGTTAATCGTGGTCGGGCCCGAAGGGATTGCCTCCCGTTTCTACTCCACCGCTGCGCCCCAATCGAGCTGCATTTTCGAGCATGTTTACTTTTCCCGCCCCGATAGCACCGTCTTCAGCCGTGCCGTGCAAACCAGCCGGGAAGAAATGGGACGGCAACTGGCTCGAGAAGCGCCCGTGGATGCCGACCTCGTTGTTCCCGTGCCAGATTCGGGGGTTACCGCCGCGGTCGGTTATGCGGCTGAGAGCGGAATTCCATTTCGCTTCGGCCTGATTCGCAACCACTACGTAGGCCGCACCTTCATCGAGCCCAGCCAGAGCGTTCGCGACTTCGGCGTAAAGCTGAAATTGAATCCAGTGCAGTCGCTTCTGAAGGGGAAGCGCATTGTACTGATTGATGATTCCATCGTGCGAGGTACAACCAGCCGTAAGATTGTTCGCATGATTCGCAGTGCGGGGGCGAAAGAGGTCCACATGCGGATTTCTTGTCCTCCCACAATTTCGCCCTGCTACTACGGCGTCGATACGCCTTCCAAAAAACAACTCATCGCCGCCAATAAAACCATTGACGAAATTCGCGAATACATCCGCGCGGATTCTCTGGCTTATCTCTCCCTGGATGGACTTAAGAAAGCCTGCGGAGACGGCGAGAAAACCTCCTACTGCTCAGCTTGCTATACAGGTAAATATCCTACGAACATTGTAGACGTGGAAGAAATTCAGCCGGCAGGGATCCCACGTTAGGCTCAGCGCCCACGCAGCCACGCGTTTCTACGATGGTTTTCGTGCTGCTATTACGCGTGGAATTCCTTGCAGATCGTTGGTAATCCCTATCTCGGCCCATCCCTCCAGCATCTTTCGTGTTCCGTCCACGATGGTTCCGCTGATTTCCATCATGAGCCAACCGCCGGGCTTCAGTGCAGCGAGAGCTTCCGGAATGAGGCGGGCGATCACCTCTGTCCCGGTTGGACCGGCAAATACCGCATCGCGCGGCTCGAACTTCCGAACCTCAAGCTGAACCTCATCTACCTCTGATTCCCCAACGTAAGGAGGGTTCGATACGACGAAGTCCAAAGAGTCGTCCTCGAATCCTGCGATCAGATCTGCTTCGCGAAAACAAATACGCGAGTCCAATTGATGCCGTGCAGAGTTGGCGCGAGCAATCTCTAGAGCTGCGCTGGAGATGTCCGTGGCGTAGATCTCCGCCGCAGGCAGCTCGTTCGCGAGCGCAATTGCAATGCATCCCGATCCCGTGCCGACATCCACAATGCGCACGCCTTTTCCCGTTCCATGCTTCTGCGCGGCAACGATTTCCAGCAGGCCCTCGATCAGGTGCTCCGTCTCCGGCCGGGGTATTAATACAGCCGGAGTAACGATTAAGTCCAGACCCCAGAATTCCTGGTGACCCGTAATATATTGAGCCGGCACGCCACTGCCACGCTTGGATATGACTGCCCCATAGCGACTCGACTCATCGCGCGTGAGATCGCGCTCCGGATGCGCGTAGAGGTACGCGCGGTCACAATCGATTGTGAACATGAGCAGCAGCTCGGCATTCATACGCGGGGAAGGGACGGCATCCGCCGTCAATCGCGCAACAGCCAATTTCAAGGCTTCTTTGACTTGCACAGCTCTATTTCAACATAGCGGCGGAGGGCAGAGCGCGGGCTTAGCCTTGACCAGGGTTGAGCCGCGCAATTTCTGAGTTCAGAACAGCCGCAAATGCCACCCAGGCAGCATAGGGAATAAAAGCGTTCGCTGCCGCGCGATCTACCTTCCGGGCAGCTTTCATGTAGGAAAAGATCATGCTCTCGAGCGCGATTACGTCGGCCAGCGCAAGCGTCGGACGGTGCTCTCCGAAGAACAGCTTCGACCATTTTGCATTCGCGCTCAGCTGCGAAATCCACAAACGCAAAGCCTTTCTGCGTTCGCGCGAGGGAGCAGCGCTCCACACCCGCCATCCGGACCAAGCCATCATGGCGTAGAGCGACGTCCATACGATGGGGAAGACCGCGTCGGGAGGCGTAAACTTGGGTTTCGCTAAACTGCGATACCACAAGTCACCGTCGCCGTTACGGCGGTAGGAGCGCGAGCCATACCACGCCGCGCCCGCAGTGGCTAGGCCGAATCCGGCAAGCGCAAGTAGTGATCGGGATTTTTCTCTCGACATAGTCCTCCTTAGTTGCGGGAATATACTTCTCCGGTTGCTCGCAACCTGGCGTCTTCAGGTCATGACTTCCCAAAACCAATTCGAGAATGGTTCTAGACTACCCCTGCGGTTTCCTGCTTCAGTTTCTCCGCCTGATAATGTGTGGTGAGCGCTTCAATGAGTGGCTGCAATTTGCCATCCATGACCTGCCTCGAGTTGGTGGATCGTGAATCCAATGCGATGATCCGTAAGTCGGTTTTGCGGAAAATTGTAGGTGCGGATTTTTTCACTCCGGTCCCCTGATCCCACCATGGCCTTACGCTCCTTGGCCAGCGCTTGCTGCTGCTTCTCCATCTCGATTTCGTAGAGGCGAGATCGTAACACCCTCATTCCTTTTTCCCGATTCTTGATCTGTGACTTCTCGTCCTGGCAACTCACCACTGTGTTGGTCGGTATGTGGGTAATACGCACCGCGGAATAAGTGGTGTTCACTGACTGGCCTCCCGGACCGGAGGAGCAAAAGGTGTCGATCCTCAGATCTTTGGCCTCAATCTTGATATCCACGTCTTCCGCCTCTGGCAGTACCGCAACGGTCACCGCTGAGGTATGAACGCGACCCTGTTGTTCGGTGGCGGGAACTCGCTGCACGCGGTGCACTCCGCTTTCGTATTTCAGCTGGGAGAAAACCCGATTGCCCTCGATGATGGCAATGACTTCCTTCAAACCCCCCGCAGATGACTCGGACGACGAAAGAATTTCGACTTTCCAGCGCTGAGTTTCCGCATACCGCGTGTACATCCGAAAGATCTCCGCGACGAAGAGCGTAGCCTCATCCCCACCAGTGCCGGCCCGAATTTCCAGGATGATGTTCTTCTCGTCGTTTGGATCCTTCGGGAGCAAGAGTACTTTCAATTCTTCTTCGATGGCGGCCACTCGAGGCTCGAGTTTATTCAGTTCCTCCTGAGCGTAAGTCCGCATCTCGGGATCTTTTTCCTCAACCAGCATCGCCTTGCTCTCGGTAATGCCTTGCCGGAGATCTTTAAACTCTCGATACTTCTCCACGATGGGAGCAATCTCGCTGTGGGCCTTCGCAGTCTTCTGATACCGTGCGGAATCGTTGACAATATCCGGCGAGGCCAGAGCTTGCGTTAGCTCCTCGTAACGGGCTTCAATTTGATCAAGACGTTCAAACATAGGACGCTTTCCTGGAGACTTGGCTTGGCCAGGTCTCGGTTCTGCCTGATCCTAAATAGAGAGGCAAAGAAAGAAACCAAACCTAGCGTTGCTTTCTCTATGGCATTGTAGATGACGAATGGGAAGAGAATATTCGCGGTGGGACCGCTAGGCGATGACCAGTTCGCCGTCCTGCTCTTTTTCAAGAATCATTGCCTGCTCAAGGGCGACGATCGCGCACTTTGCTTGTTCATCCGAAGGAGGCTGGGTTGTGATCCGCTGTAGCCACAGTCCGGGAGCGGTCATCAAGGCAAACAACGAGCCGCGATGCTTGGCCGCGAAGCGAATGATCTCGTAGGACACGCCGGCGATTACCGGCAACAGAACAATGCGCGAGGCGAAACGCGCCCAGAATGTGGTGAACGGCACCAGCATGTAGAAACCGATCGAGATCAGCATCACCGTCATCAGGAAACTTGTCCCGCACCGGGGATGGAACGTCGAATATTTCTGCACCGCCGAAGTTTCAAGGGGATCGCCATTCTCGAAAGCAAACACGGTCTTGTGTTCCGCGCCATGATATTCGTACACGCGCCGGATGTCCGGAAACAGCGAGACTCCCCAGATGAACAGCAAGAAGAGGATCAGCCGTACCGCCCCATCGATCAGATTGAAAATAATTTGACCGCCTAATGCCGGGTTAACCTTCTTTAGCTCGGTGGCTGCCAGCAACGGCAAATACTTATACACGAAAATAAAAAATGCCAGCGAAAGAATTACGTTGCCTGTAGCCAGCCAGCCGCTGATCATGGCAGCTTTCTCTCGGGTCTCTGAGTACGGCTCCGAGGAAGCCTCTGCATCGCCTCGCATTGCGGGTACAACCGTTCGGCTAGGCTGATCTGTACCTGTGCTGATTTTCTCCGACTCCATCACGTCTTCAATGGCGACATTCGCGGAAAATCGGAGGGCGCGGTAGCCGAGCGACATAGCATAACCGAGCGTCATCACACCCCGAATGATCGGCCATCCCATCCATTTGTGTTTCTCCGACGGGCGGTCCAAAGGTTGACTCAGGGTGACCACTTCTCCCGACGGTTTGCGGCACGCGATGGCCCAGGCGTGCGGCGAACGCATCATTACGCCCTCGAGTACCGCCTGCCCTCCGACTAGAGTTTCTTCACCACTCTCCAAGGCCGGAAGAAGCTGCACTGCGACCAGAAAACGCACGAGATTTCGTAGAGAACGCACGGGTTAATTAGATGCTCCTGGCGCGGAAACGCACCAAACACTAGATTATCACAGGGGGGATCAAGATTTTTGGCTATCTGGCGTGCAAACTAAGTATCGCAAACGGCGCGATTTAGCGGTCGCTCGACGACGCGAGCCATGCACAGTTTTGTCCCGGCGACGCATCTTATACGAAATGCAACAGTTCGCCGAGACTTGCGAGGCCATAGCCGCCACCACCAAGAAGCTGCAGAAAACCGCAATTGTAGCCGGCTATCTGAAGTCGCGCTCCATCGATGAGGCCGCCACCTCAGCCGTATTTCTTTCTGGCAAACCTTTCCCTGCCTGGGAAGAGATGACGCTGCAGGTAGGCGGCCAGCTGCTCTGGCGTGTCGTCGCAGATCTATCTGGACGAGAAGAAGCGGCCTTAACTTCATCGTATCGTCAGCGGGGAGACTTGGGTGCCGTGGCCGAGGATGTATTGCCGACGCGCCCCGAACAAGCCCTGCACATTCTCGACGTTGCGGAGGTCTTTCATCGCATCGCTGCGGCGCGTGGTCCAGCCGCAAAAACCGCACCAGTCCGCGACCTGTTAGCCCGCGCCACCCCGCTGGAGGCCAAATACGTCGTCAAGATCATGACCGGCGACCTGCGCATCGGCCTGAAGGAAAGTCTCGTCGAAGAGGCGATTTCCAAGGCCTACAGCGCCCCATTGGCGGATGTCCAGCGAGCCAACATGTTGCTCGGGGACATCGGAGAAACTCTTCGCCTCGCCGCCGGGGGTCGCTTAGCGAAAGCCAGAATGCGGATATTCCATCCGCTGGGATTTATGCTCGCTAGCCCCGTCGAGTCCGCGGAAGAAGGGCTTAATTATTTTGCAGCAGCCGCCGTCGAGGATAAGTACGACGGCATTCGCGCCCAGGCTCACGTTTGCGACGGCCAAGTAAAGTTCTTTTCCCGTACCCGCGACGAAATCACCGAATCGTTTCCCGAACTGCCCGACGCCTTGGCGGGCCTCCCGCAGGATGCCATCTTGGATGGCGAAATCGTGGCGTGGGAATACCCACACGACTTGAGGCAAACGCTGCAAGTCGTGGATGAAACTCCTTCGGAACGGGCCGAGGAGAAAGCCACGGAACTCGGTCGTGCCCGGCCTTTCTCGATTTTGCAAAAGCGTCTCGGTCGAAAAAAAGTGAGCCAAAAAATGCTGCAGGAAAATCCAGTGGCGTATTTAGTCTTCGATATCCTTTATGCCGACGGCGCGTTGCTGATTGATCGTCCCCTGCGCGAGCGGGCTGAACTGCTGGATGGGCTGCTCAGCCAACGGAAAGCCAGCTCCACCACTCACCATGCTCGAGACGCCAAAGTCGGCAAGCAGGAAAAATTGATATTTCGAGACGAGGAAGGCAACGAGGAGGGAAATCCGGAAGCCAGCATCATCCGCGCACCGGTTTTTCGCGCCACGTCGCCTGAGGACCTGGAAGAACTCTTTGCCGCGGCTCAGGCAAGAGGCAACGAAGGCCTGATGATCAAAGATCTGGCGTCAACTTACATGCCCGGAAAGCGCGGCAAGTCTTGGTTGAAGATGAAACGCGAACTAGCCACTCTTGACGTCGTTGTAACGGCGGTCGAGTACGGTCACGGCAGGCGCATCGGGGTCCTCAGCGACTACACCTTCGCCGTTTGGGACGGCGACCTGCTGGTAAATATCGGCAAAGCTTATTCCGGACTGACGGACATCGAGATTGCCGAGATGACGCGGTGGTTTCTCGATCACACGATCGACGATCAGGGTTTCCGACGCACCGTTGAGCCGAAGATCGTCCTCGAAGTTGCCTTTAACAACATGATGAAGTCGGATCGGCACGAAAGCGGTTACGCGCTGCGCTTCCCAAGGATCGTGCGCTTGCGTCCAGACAAATCAGCGGATCAAGCGGACACTATTGCGAGGGTGCAGGAGATCTTTGAAAGGCAAACTGGACGCGTGTGAGCACGCGTTCAGAGGCTAATGGTGATGATGTTCCACGCTCTCCCCCACCGGAATTACGCATCCGTGCGCCACTTCGCATTCCACATGCTCGAACTGAATCGTAGTGTGGTCGATGCGGAATTTGTGGTGCAGGCAGTCTTTCACATCTCGCAGAATGCGCTCACTCACCGATGGCGGGATATCCGCAATCGCGATGTGACAGGAAAGCGCCCGAGTTTCCGATCCAATACTCCAGCAGTGAAGGTCGTGGACATCGTTGACCCCTTCGACAGATCGGATGGCTGTCTCCACCAACTCCAGCTTTACGCCTCGCGGCGTGCCTTCAAGCAGAATGTTCAAGGTTTCGCGCACAATCCCGAAGCCTGACCACAAGATCAGTGCGCCGATTCCGAACGACAATGCGGAGTCGATCCAATAATCTCCGGAGATCAGGATAGCCCAGCCCCCGGCAATCACAGCAGCGGTGGAAAGCGTATCGCCCACCTCGTGAAGCAGCGCGCTTCGAATGTTGACGTCGCCCCCGGAGCGGTACAACAGCAGCGCGATGACTCCGTTCATCAACACGCCCGCTGCCGCAACCCACATCATTACCGAGGCCTGAACATGCTCCGGATGTTGCAGTCGCCGGAACGCCTCGTAGAAGATGAAGAACGATACCGCGACCAACGACACCGCATTGACCAGTGCGGCTAATACTCCCGCGCGATGGTAACCATAGGTTTTAGTAGAACTCGCAGGACGAGCCTGTAAATAGACCGCAACCAGAGACAGCAGAAGAGCCAGGAAATCAGAAAGATTGTGGCCAGCTTCCGAGAGAAGCGCCAGAGAATGAGCGCGAACTCCCGCTATGACAAGCAGCACGATATAGGCAAAAGTCACGCCCAGCGAGATTTTCAGGACGCGTTTCGGACCGCCCGCGGCATGGACGTGCACGTGCATTGCTCCAGTGTACGGGGGCCACGGCGGGCCTTCAAGCGCAAGCAAGCTGAGATGTTTGCCCGGCTAACGGTTAAACAGATTCTGCAGATAGCGGTCGTTGTACTTTGTCGTTGTACTCTGAACGTACTCGAGCACACCGTACATTTTCTCGCGCGACTCGCGACTCATCTCTTTAAATTGCACCGCTATTCCTGATCCAGGATGGATTCTGGCGACCGTGCCTTCCGCGTTCAGATTTGGATCATCCAGCGAGAAAACCACTTTCAGATTTGACCCGGGCGTGAGGATCGCGCTGGTCTCGACATAGCAACCCCCCAGACTGATGTCGATGAGATTGCCAAGAACATGCCCGGTGCCACCCTGAGGATGCAACTCGATTGTCAGCCGGCACTTCATTCGGGTGTGCAGCCTCTGATCTTTTTGGACCGGTTGTTTTTGTTTTTCCAGGTACATGCGGCGATCTGCTTCGGTCAGAAGTTGTTCCGCATCGTTGCCATCATCGGGAGAAACGGCTAGCCCAACGCTGAGTGATAAAATATCTTCTCCACAAACGTCAAACCCCGCTTGCCGGGCCAGTGGGCGGATCTGCTCGATCTTCTTGGCTGCGGCGTCGGCGGGCAATCCCGGTGCGATAACCACAAATTCGTCCCCACCCATGCGGGCCACGTAGTCGTACTCGCGGCAGCTATCTTTCAATGTCTGCGCGAACAGACGCAGGACTCGATTGCCTTCCAGATGGCCGAAGCGGTCGTTAATTTTCTTGAACCCATTCATGTCGCAGACCATCACGGTCAGCGAAGCATTATCGCGCTTGCACCGTGCCAGTTCGCGATCCAGTTGCAGGAAGAGCGACCGCGCGTTGGGCAATCCAGTCAGATAATCGGTAGTGGCGGAGCTCTCGGCTTGCTGGTATTTCAGTGCGTTCTCCATCGACAACGCCATTTTGCCGCTGACCGCCAGCAGAATCCGCAGGTGATCGGTCGTGAACGCATCGCGCTCGGCGCGGTAGAGCGCGAGGACTCCAATCACCCCCGTCACGCCCTCCAGAGGTAAGGCCAATGCGGAACGCAATGTGCTGAACTTCGCGGGATCGTTCAAGTATCCAGGTTCGACGGAAGGATTTCCATTCACGATTGGCTTCTTGTTCTGTGCCACCCACCCGGAGAGTCCATCGCCCACCGGAATCCGCAGGGATGCGAAGAGGCGATAGTTATCCCCATTCACATATTCTGGAATCAACTCATCGCCCCGCCGAACATAAATGGCAATCGCGTCGTAGGGAACCATTGGCTTGAGTTTGACCGAGAACACGGAAAGTGTTTCGCCAAGGCTCAAGGACGCTCCCAGGTCCTGGCTCAACTCAAACAAAATCTGGGCCTCCTGCCGTGCCGCCGCGATCGAGGATAGAAACGTTGTATCCCCTCCCGACGTCTCCGGCACCGCGGCACTCTCGAAGCCAGCGGCTGGAGCCGGTCCGCGCTTGATCTTTATTTCGGAGGACAGCACCATATTGCCGTCTTCCGCTGACTTTGCATGCGCCAGCTTCTCCAGCGCCCGATAGCGTTTTTGAAGGACTTCCACCACTTGGGGATCGAACGATTTTCCCGATTCAGCTGCCAGCCGTCCCATTACATCGTCCAAAGGCAGGGCGCGCCTATATTGGCGATCCGACGCAAGTGCATCCAGATAATCCACGGCGGAGAGAATCCTGGCACCGAGAGGAATTGCAGTACCTTTCAGGCCAAATGGGTAACCGGACCCGTCCCATTTTTCGTGGTGCGCACGAACAATGGGGACCACAGGATAAGGAAATCGGACCCGCTCGAGAATTTCCGCCCCCACAATCGTGTGGATCTTCATCTTCTCGAATTCTTCCGGTGTCAAACGTCCGGGCTTCGAGATAATATGTTCTGGCACTGCCAGTTTGCCTATGTCATGCAACAGCGCGGCGGCGTGCAAGGCCTCCAGTTCTGTCCCCTTGATCCCGAGTTCCTTTGCCACCTCAATGGCATAAACCCGAACCCGCTGCAAATGATCGTGAGTCGTTTGATCTTTCGCCTCAATCGCCAGCGCCAAAGCTTCGATCGTCCGCAAATGCAAGTTCGCCATCTCTTCAACATGGCGTTTTTCATCTTCCAACTTTCCGAGATAGAGTCGATAAGAGCGGTAAATGAGGTAGATCGCGGGAACAAAGAGAAGGGAACTTTCCCAGTTGAAGGTGTGATTTACCCAGGAAATC
Source organism: uncultured Acidobacteriaceae bacterium (assembly GCA_963846215.1). Classification (GTDB taxonomy): domain Bacteria; phylum Acidobacteriota; class Terriglobia; order Terriglobales; family Acidobacteriaceae; genus Sulfotelmatobacter. The sequence continues at coordinate 531,265 of CAWJVC010000009.1, forward strand.
ACTCCTGCGATTCCAGCTCCCACCAGGTAATAGGGGAAGGACCAGAAATAGCAATCCACCAGAATCTTGCGAAGAGGTTTGCCTTCACTAAAAGAAATTACCGCGGCAATGCATCCCGCATTAACAATGAAATAAATCGAAGCCGTCAGGCATAAAAGTATCGGACGGTTCCCGATGAGTTCGTCGAACAGCCGGTTGTGGTAGAAAACGTAAGCGACCGCGGTGGAAAGTGCGCCCGCGCAAACATTGAACGTCAACTGAATCGCCGTCGGCCGTCCAGGATATAAACTTTGAGCCAACATGGCTACCGCACCCAGCGTCAGCGCTTCTGCGTAGCCCAGTTCAGCGATGCCAACGAGAATGAAGAGAAAATTTACCGAGAGGGTTCCGGTGATTCCCGGGAGGGTCACGCGCAAGCGCGACGCCAATATTGCGACACCCAGATAGCATATGAATTCGGCAATATTTTTGCTGTCTTGATGGATCGCAGCTTGCAGCAGGCAATACGTTCCCGCCGAGATCACGAGAACGACAAACGATTGCGCTCCAACAGACAGTGCTTTCCACGAGTTTGTGCTGGCGGACATGGGTACAGGGCTCGCGGGTAGGCTTTTGCCCGACGCGAGCCTGCGCCTAGGATAAAGGTTGGAGGATCGAGAAGCAGTTTTTAACGGTTCACACTCGAAACTTCAGTAACACTTTCGCCACCGAAACCGGGCGGGCGATTCTCGGAGGTGCAGAAACGACACGACTTAGCACATGCCAAAGCCGTCGCTGAACACTCAAACGCAGTTTGACTCTGGCAAGCAGGTAGCCACTTCTTGTTTCCGTTAGTTCGCAGCGGCCACCGACTTCACGGAAATCGTGTCTCCCTTAGCTGTGCCCGTAACTTTAGCCTGCGCCCATGCCAACTTGCTGAGTTCAGCAAGCGCCGACTGATCCGTGGTTTCAAGCGTATAAACTTTGTCGCCAACTACCAAAGCATAATTGGCGCCCTTCTGTACGCAGGCGCGAACGCAGTCCGCCGGCGCAAGATTCCCCTCGGAGTGCTTCGCGCCGCACATCGCATCGCTGACTTTTCCGGTAAAGGTTTGGGTTCCGCCCGCGAGTACTCTCGGAACAATGGCCAATCCTGCATATATGACCATAGTCGCCGTCCAAACTTGCAACATCCGCAAACGAGACATAATCATTCTCCTGCTTCGGCCTTTTGCTGGGTTGGATGCGTTTGTAAGGGAAAAGGGATACAGTTTGCAGGCCGTAGATGCGTTTTGGCTGGCCTTGCTGGCGGAACTGGCCAAATTATCAGCGGTTGCTAACCCCGGTTACATCAGGCAGGGCGAGCGGAACCCGAGTTTTCAGCAAGCGAGACTGGGTTCTGCACCGGCAAAACTTCGTATTCACTCGTCACCAGGCCGCTCTGATATTGCCGGGTACTGATGTGACGGAGCTGTATGTCCCTTGGCACGCTGCCGAACAATGGAATGCCTTCCCCGATCAATACCGGTACGCGGGTGATGGTGATGTCGTGAATTTGTCCCGCTCGCAGAAAATCCTGAACGGTGATCCCGCCGTCAACATAAATGTGTCTGCAGCCGCTCGCCGCCAGTTCGCGGACAATCTGCACTGGATCACCGCTCATTTGTTCAAGCTTCCCCGTGCACCGGCCAAACTCCAAGGGACGATGGCTTAAAACCACAACGCGCTTATCGCTATAAGGCCACACCGGCAATTTCAAGACTACTTCGAACGTGTTGCGCCCAATCAGAATGGTGTCGACACTGGCAATAAACTCGACGTATCCATGCGGTTCTCCACCATCGGCTGGCAGGAAATCGTATTGCCCATTTCGACGCGCAATGAAACCGTCGAGACTAGTTCCAACAAATGCAGAAAGCCTCATGGAAGTGTCCTTGGCTTGGATGTCTGTTCCGTGCGCCCTTTCTGTTGGCGCCCCATCGCAAGCGCGCTCTGCAATTCGCTGATCAATGCTAGCCGTTCCTCGTCAGGCAGACGCTTATCCTTCATTTCCGCGAGCGACGTCAACCAGATGGGCTCACCCCATCTCGGGTCGTCCCAATAGCGTGGCACAATATGCCAATGTAAATGCGGGATCACGTTCCCGAGGGACTCGAGATTCAGATGATCCGCTCGCACCGTCCGCATTACGGCGTTTTGTGCCTCGAAAAGGTCGGTGCAGAATGCGTGCCATTCCGTCGCTGAGAGTTGATCGGGGCGGGCCGCATGGTGCAGGTCGAATATGAGGACGCACTGTCCACGATATGTTTGGTTCTTGACTAAATAGAGAGATGAAACCGAGAGAGCTGCAACCAGGTCATGATGTTCATTTGAACCAGCTCGCGGCGCGTCCAACGGACAATCGACGCCTCGAACCAAAGACTCCCAATGTAGCTTGTCCATGAACGACGCACTCCTCGAAGTCGTGTTGTCGACCCGGTTTCGTCACCGCCAACGAGCGAAAATCATAGCGTGGCACCGGGCGATAGGCCGCAGCAGTGTGGCTCGCGCGGAATCGAGATACCACTCTCACCCGGCGTGTCGGCCGAATCTCAGTCGCAACTGCCTATGCAAATTTGGTGGCGGCGCGTGGACTCGAACCACGGACCTACGGATTATGAGACCGTCGCTCTAGCCACCTGAGCTACGCCGCCATTGCTGAGGGAAAACGCAACGAGATGGCTTGTCGCAACCTCGCGAATCACGCTGCCTTGAACCGATGCACCTGAGGCGGCACATCGCGTCCAATCTCTTATTCTAAGAGGCCGTGTAAAAACGTGTCAAACAGCGGAGTACTTGGGTTCCATTCTCCTGTTCGACACTTGTCAGCTCCGGCAAAATTTTAGAAACTGAATCTAGATGAAAACGATTGCCGTCATTCCCGCTCGGCTCGCATCCACTCGCCTGCCGCGCAAAATGCTTCGCGAAATCGCCGGCAAGCCCCTCGTGGGATGGGTATACGAGGCCGTTCGCTCCTCGCCACTACTATTCGATGTAATTATCGCCACGGATTCTGAAGAAATTCTCAATATCTGTAAACATCACGGATGGAAGTCGCAACTGACTTCCGCAACTCACCGCAGCGGCACTGAGCGTGTTCATGAAATCTCCCGGCATACGGCTGCGGATGTTTACCTGAATGTTCAGGGTGACGAGCCTCTCGTGCGGCCCGAACAGATCGCAACTCTCGTTGAGATGATGAAAAATCCCTCCATCCAGGTAGGGACATTGAAGACCGCTTGTGCCCCGGAGGATATGAATAATCCCGCCGCGGTCAAGGTTGTAACGGAGACATCTGGCAGAGCTCTCTATTTTTCGCGCGCCACTATTCCTTTTGATCGGGATGGCAACCGTCCGCGTTTCTTCAAGCATCTCGGCCTTTACGCCTATCGCAAGACGGCGCTCGATTTCTTCGTAAGTCAGCCAGAATCCATGCTTGAAAAGAGTGAGCGATTGGAACAGCTTCGCTTTCTCGAGAATGGAATCTCCATCCATGTAGGCGAGACTCCGCATGACTCAGTTGGCGTGGATACGGAAGAAGACTTTCAGCGCGCGGCGGCAATTCTTGCCTTGCATAATGTCGTTTGATGGCGCGTTCGAACTCTTACCCTTGTGGGCTGGGATCTTGTGCCCGGCTCCACTCCTCGGCTGCCGCTACGCGCCGGGAGATCGCGGGATGTGAGTGGAACAATAACTCAATCCACTTGGCGGGGGTTCTCTCCGCGAGGTTTTGCTTTGCTAGTTTATTCATGGATGAGATAAAAGGATCAACGCTGGCGATCGCTTCGAAAGCATACCGGTCGGCCTGCCGCTCGTTGTAGCGCGAATAGGCATTCAGAGCCGGCATCAGCAACAGGGAAATGACTGTCGCCGTGATTGCCAGCAACGGCAAATTGGCGAAATCGGATAGTTCTTCGAACATGTGATGATCGACCGCATAATGCAGAACGAGGTTCGCTACCCAGAAGCCAAACAAAGTAATTCCCGCCTGCACAAAAATACTCTTCAGAATATGCCGATGAACATGATGGCCGAGTTCGTGAGCAAGCACCGCTTCAATTTCATCGGGAGCGTAATTGTCCAGCAGCGTATCCGCCAGGATGATTCTGCGAGTGCTGCCTAGCCCAGTAAGCGCAGCGTTCGCCTTTTTACTTTTTTCCGAAAGCTTCCAGCGATACACTCCGCGGACACGAGTGCCCGCCCGCTCGCCTAGATGCACGAGACGCCGCCGCAAATCTTCGTTATCCAGAGGCTCGAACTTGTAGAAGATTGGAAACAAAATTACGGGCGCAAGCTGGGCCAACAGAATAAATAAGCCGATGAATACGCCCACGTGATCAGCCACCAATGCTGCGGAGACTGCCGGATCATGAAATAGAGCAACTCCACCACAATCCCTCCCATCGCCAGTCCCACCAGAAACCCTTTAACCTCATCCCACAACCAGGCGCGCGTTTTTTGCGTCGAGAGTTGAAACTTCCTTTCCATCCGAAATCCATAGTAGTCAAGGGTCAGCCCGATGAACTTGCCGATGAAGAGCAGGAGGAATAAATAGATAAAGAGAGCCAGAGGATAATTTTCAAATCCGCGACGCAACGCAAGATCGCGCAACCATCCTGACCAGCCGGTGAGCAAAAGAATGATGAGAAAAGCGGAACCGACAACAAAATCGGCGATACCCAGCCAGCGCTGGATCGCATTGTACCGGCGCGCCTCCGGCGAGTCGCAGTTGTCGAGGGTGTGATCTTCCGCGAAGCTCATGCTTGAGTAGAAGTATCGCATTACCGTCGCGAAAAATGTGAGTTCCAGACTGAGAACCTGTTACCCCGCTCTAACAAAGCTCTCCGCAGCGGTCAGGATTTCGGCTACCAGTTCCGGCGATGAAGCTTCTGCGTAAGCGCGGAGAAGAGGCTCCGTGCCCGAAGCACGGAACAGGATCCACGCTTCTGCCCCATTCCCGCCGGTCGGAGCGTCGAGAAAAAATTTGATACCGTCGAGGTTCTCTTTCCTTACGACATGATAGCGTCCCAGGCTTTGCGTGCTATCGGCTCGCGCCCGCTGAATGGCACTCTGCTTCATCTCCTCGGCAATGTGCAAATCGCGGCGGCCATAATAATGGGGGCCAAACTCGCGCTGCAAGTCTGCCACCAGTTGGCCTAGCGGCTTACCTTCCTCGGCCATCACATTGGCCAATAGCAGGCAATTCAAAATTCCGTCGCGCTCCGGCAAAAAGCGCGAGTAGCCGATGCCGCCAGATTCCTCTCCCCCAATCAAAATATCGTGCTCCATCATCAAATCAGCGGTGTATTTGAATCCAATCTGTGTCTCATAAAGTTTGCGACCGTGTTTGGCGGCTATGCGATCGAGCATGCGGGTTGTGTTGAATGCCCTTACCACATCGCCAGACCACTTCTTGCGCTCCAGCAACCAGCGCAGCAGCACGCAGAAAATCTTGTGCGAATCGACGAAACTGCCATCTTCCGCAACTGCGCCGATACGGTCCGCATCGCCATCCGTGGCCAATCCCGCATCGCATTTCTCTTTCACGACGGTTTGCTGGAGTAGAGCAATATGCGGCTCAATCGGCTCGGGATTGATTCCCGGGAACAGAGGGTTCACTTCCTGGCGAATTGTGACGTGCGGAACTCCGCGCTCCTGAAAAATGCCAGCCAGAATTCCGCGGCCAGATCCAAACATCGAGTCGATCGCCACTTTGGATTTCGCTTTGCCGATCAGATCCAAATCTGCAAAGCCGCAAACTGCTGCGATGTACGGAGTCTTTAAGTCCACTTCCTCGACGGCCGCCTTCCCGCCTTGAGGCATCGCTCCCGCTCGCATCTCCTCCTCTACCCGCTTCATGATGCTCGGAGTGGCAGACCCGCCGAATTTTCCCTTGAACTTTACTCCATTCCAATTCCACGGATTGTGGCTGGACGTGATCATCACTCCACCCGCCGCGCCGTTTTCTTTTACGGCGTATGACACGGCCGGAGTGGGGGTGTAGTCGTTGGCTAACCGCACCGGAATGCCGGCGCCGGCAATCACTTCGGAAGCGATTTGCGCGGCTCGTTGCGAAGCGAAACGCGTGTCGTATCCGATGAACACTCCGCGTTTAGCATCCTCATCTTTCAATATGTACGATGCGATTGCGCCCGCCACCCGGCGCACGTTATCGAACGTAAAGTCGTCGGCGATAATGCCCCGCCAACCGTCAGTCCCAAATTTAATTTCTTGAGCCATGATTTTCGTTATCGAGTGCAGCGTCAATACGCGGTTGTGGTCAGCGAACTTAACGGTTTTAAACCAGCTTGTGCAGCTTTTTATTGTCCAGATACTTCACTACCTTACCGACGTCCTGTGCATGCTGGCGGGTCGTAATCAGCAAAGCGTCTGGAGTATCGACCACGACCAGGTCATTCACTCCAACGGCAGCAATAAATTTATTTGGTGCATGCACATAATTTCCCTTGGCATTTAAAACAAATACGCCGGCACCGCGCAAAATATTCTCTTGAACTGGATGACTTTTCGCGGTGTGATGTTCGTGCAGCGCAGTCCATGAACCCAGATCGTTCCATCCAAATTCAGCGGGCAGGCAGAAAATGTTCCCCGCCTGCTCCCCCTTTGCGGAACGCGGTTCGAGAACAGCATAGTCGATGCTGATGTTCTCGCACTTGGGGTAAAGCCGGCGGAAGGTTGCTGTAAACTTGCGCGTCCCAAACGTGCCGGCAATTTCTTCCAGCAGCGGCGCGGTTTTCGGGAGATGTTCGCGCAAAGCATTCGCCAGCGTGCGAGCACTCCATAAAAACATTCCGCTGTTCCAGTAATAATTTCCCGCGGCGACAAATGCTGCTGCAGTTTCCGCGTCCGGTTTTTCCGTGAACCGGCGCACCCGCAATGCGTCGCCGTCGTATGAACTGCCCACCTCGATATATCCGTATCCCGTCTCCGCCCGGGTTGGACGAATTCCGAGCACAACGATATTTTCTCCCGCCGCAGCGATTGCAATCCCTCGTTCGATGGTCGCGCGATAATTCTTTTCGGTCCGCGATTACATGGTCGGAAGGGAACATCCCGATAACCGCTTCCGGATGCTCTCTCAGAAGGAGAAAAGCCGCGAGGCCGATTGCCGGAGCAGTATTGCGCCCCAGCGGCTCCGCAATCGCTTGCGCCTTTGGAAGTTTCGGAAGCTGTTTCAGAATTGCCGGACGAAGATCCTCATTCGTGATGACCCAGAAGCGTTGTGGTGGAGCGAGAGGCAAAAGCCGCGCCACCGTCTGCTGGATCATGGTTTGCTTGCCGTCCAGTGCGAGCAGTTGCTTGGCACGCTTCTTCCGGCTCATGGGCCAGAAGCGCGTGCCCCGGCCCCCGGCGAGAATTACAGGATAGAAATTTGCGTTCTTCTTCACTTTCGTAGGATGCCATTTACTACATTCGTGTTTGCGGCTCGGGCAACATCTGTCCCGGGAACCTGTGCCCGCAAAAACTCCAGAGTCCATTGCGGTCGCACCGTGAATTTCTCAACCGAGGCAGGAATCACCACCGCATCCCCCTTTGCCACGGTCACCGGCTCCGCTCCGTCGGATTCAACCACGCCGCATCCCTCTACAGCCACCAGGATCTGCGCTGAACTCTTGCCTGAATCGTCGTGCGTGCTCAGTTCCTGCGCATTTTTTGTTTCAAACATGTCCACAACAAAATAGGGAGCTGCGACCAACGAGGCCCGTCGATTGCCACTGCCTTTAAATTCCTGGGGAGCCGGCCTCATCACTTTTCCGGAAGCCACCTGCAACCTCACCGCGGCCAAACCCTCTTTCAGATGCAACTCCCGCGGCCGCCCATAATCATATAAGCGGTAGGTTGTGTCAGATTGCTGCTGCGTCTCGATAATCACCGAACCCGGTCCCAGTGTGTGAACCGTTCCTCCTGAAACATAAATCATGTCTCCGGTGTAAACGTTGATCCAGTTCAATAACTCCTCGGCGCGATTCTCCTGGATCGATTGCTCCAGTTGAGCGACGGTCGCCCCGGTTTTCAATCCCAAACCGATTTGCGCTCCGGCTTGGCATGCGCCACGTACCAGCATTCCGTTTTACCCCAGGGCTGATTCACGCGGCGCGCTTGCTCATCATTGGGATGGACCTGCACCGAAAGTTTTTCATGCGGAAAGAGAAACTTCAGCAACAGCGGAAAGCGCTGCGCATCGCGCGCTGCCTCGCCAACTAATTCTCGCTGATATTTCTTGCTGACTTCAGATAGCGTTTGCCCTTTTAGCGGTCCGTTGGCAATTTTGCAATCATCGCCAGTGAGCCAGGCTTCGCCAATTTTTTCTCCAAACTTGATGATTGGGATAAATCGGCGACAGATCCTGGGTTCCCCAAGGCCGCGGATCGAATGCCGGAACCATCAACAATGGATATAAATTGCTCATGAAAAGTTGCTCTGATAAAAAAGGCCGTTCGCAGACGGCCTATGCCGAACCAGAATTTTCAATTTCTCAGCGATTACAAGCCCGCGAAAAACTTCCGCATGCGCTCTAACCCGCGATCCAACTCCGCCTTTGACGTCGCGTACGATACGCGGATGTGGTCGGCCGTGCCGAATCCTTCTCCCGGTACCGTGGCCACGTGCGCTTCTCTCAGCAACTTTCCAGCTACATCAGATGCCGATTTCACGCCGCTGCGTCCGAAGAACGCCGAAATATTCGGATAGGCATAAAACGCACCTTCCGGCATCGTGCATGTGATTTCTGGAATTGAGCGCAAGCCTTTCACCACATGGTCACGAAGTTCGATGTATTCTCGCCTCATTTCTTCAACACATTCTTGCGGTCCCTTCAACGCGGCCACCGCCGCCTTCTGCACAATCGATGTTGGATTAGAAGTGGATTGGCTCTGCAGCTTTGCCATCGCACCGATAACCGGAACCGGACCTAGCGCGTAGCCCATCCGCCAGCCTGTCATGGCATAGGTTTTCGAGAGTGATCCCAGCACGACCATGTGTTCCTTGTATTCGCGCAGCGATCCCACCGAAAAATTCTTTCCTGTGTAATTTAGGTAGACGTAACACTCGTCGGAAAGCACCCAGATCCCGCGCTCGTGCGCGAGGCGTACCACCGCCGTCAGATCCTCCGGACTCATCACCGCACCGGAAGGATTCGATGGCGAATTCAGAATGATGACCTTGGTGCGCGGTGTAATCAGACGGACTACCATTTCCGCTGTAACTCGGAATCCTTTCGATTCGTCGGACTCCAGTAGCACGCACTTCCCGCCCGCATAACGCACGATGTCCTTGAACGAAACCCAGTAGGGCACCGGCAGGATCACTTCATCGCCGTGATCGACCAGCACTTGCACCGCATTAAAAAGCGCGTGCTTGCCTCCCGTGGAGGCAATCGCTTCTTCGCGTCGATAGTCGGAATCGAAATCGACTGCGTGGCGATGCACGATGGCATCGCGCAATTCTGCCGTACCCGGAACGGCTGTGTACTTGGTGAAGTTGCCCTGTATGGCGGCAATGGCCGCATCCTTGATGTGCTGCGGCGTCGCAAAATGAGGCTCGCCGGCGCCAAAGTCTACAACGTCAATTCCCTGCGAGCGCAGCTTGTCTGCTTCCGCCACTACCGCCATGGTGGCGGAGGGTTCGATGCGGTTGATTCTCGCCGTGAGTTTCAAAGCCTCGCTCGTCGCCGTTGTCATAACTTTCTTTTCCTTTTCTTTTCTCTTCCACTCGCGGCCCTTGCCGAAACTTCCTGCATCTCGTCGTGGAACTTGTACGCGGGTTCGAGTTTCTGCCGCAGTTTCTGTTCTACGAATTCCGGGACAAGACCCTTCACCGGACCTCCCGCCTGCGCCACTTCCCGCACCAGGCGTGAGCTAACGTAAGAATACTTGTCCGCTGGCATCATGAACACAGTTTCCAGCGTCGGCTCGAGCTTTCGGTTCATGAGCGCCATCTGCAATTCGTATTCGTAGTCGCTGACCGCTCGAATCCCGCGTAGAACGCAAGTCGCATCAATCGACTTGGCATACTCGACCATCAGCCCGTGAAAAGCCTCGATACGGACATTTTTCAGGTGTGCCGTTAGCGTCTTCAACATCTCCAGGCGCTCCGCCAGGCTGAACATCGGGCTCTTTTCCGAGTTCCGCAAAATGCCCACCACCAACTCTTCAAAAATCTTAGCTCCCCGTTCGATGAGATCGAGGTGCCCGTTGGTAGGAGGATCGAACGAACCGGGATAAAGGGCGCTGACTTTGTTCAATGGTCCTCGCTGGGAGCAGCCGTGACTGAATAGAGATTCTATGCGGGGAGGACTCGCGATGGCAATTCCGAGTACAGCTTCAGTGGGTTGTCATCCCGAGCGAAGCGAGGGACCTTGGTTTTGCTTTCAGTAACGACCTCGCCGTTGGCCGTTATTGGGGACCCTACGCGATTTCAGGCACGAAACGAAATGTCTGCTCTTGCCCCCACTCCCGCGACAGATCATCCCACTTGGGATTTATCGACTCGACCAGTGCAACCCGCTTAGCGCGAGTCCAGGCCTTGACCTGTTTCTCTCGCTCGATCGCATTACGCACGTCTTCAAAGCTCTCAAAATAAACAAGCCGAGTGATGTTGTACGTGGCGGCGAACCCCGCAGGCAGTTTCAGCTTGTGTTCCCGAACGCGCCGACGAATGCTATTCGTCATGCCGGTGTACAGCCTCTTGGAAGCGTTGGCCATGATGTACACGAAATAGCGTCTCTCTTCTCGCATACCAGACGCCTCCCACCAAATTGTCATCCCGAGCGAAGCGAGGGACCTTGGTGTTTGCCAGAAGCCTCCACGAATACCAGGGCTGGCAGAAACCAAGATCCCTCGCTTCGCTCAGGATGACAAGCTAAGCGGATGCTACCGCTTGGCCGCGATCGGCACCTTTACCGCTTCTGGCGCGGCACTCGGCATGGTCGTGACCCGCGCGCCTGGTGTCGCCTGTGCGGTAGCACTTGTAGAGTGCGGCGCCTGATCCGGAGTCGCAACCAGCCCTAGCGTCTTGCGCACTTCTGTATCCAGCTTGGCCATGGTGTCTTTATTGTCTTTGAGGAACTGCCGCGCATTCTCGCGACCCTGCCCGATGCGCTCGCCTTTATAGCTGAACCACGATCCAGATTTCTCCAGGATATTGTTATTAACCGCGATATCCAGCAGATCGCCTTCGCGGGAAATGCCTTCCCCATAGAGAATGTCGAACTCCGCCTCGCGGAAAGGCGCCGCCACTTTGTTCTTCACCACTTTTACGCGGGTGCGCGATCCCGTGACCACATCTCCGTCTTTGATGGCTGCAATGCGTCGAATATCGACACGTACCGACGAATAAAACTTCAGCGCTCGCCCGCCAGTCGTCGTCTCCGGATTGCCAAACATCACGCCAATTTTCTCGCGAATCTGGTTGATGAAGATCAGGCAAGTTCTCGACTTCGAAACCGTGCCCGTCAGCTTGCGCAGCGCCTGTGACATCAGCCGTGCCTGCAAGCCCATGTGGCTGTCGCCCATTTCGCCGTCCAGTTCGGCCTTGGGCACGAGCGCCGCCACCGAATCGACCACCAGCACGTCGATCGCGTTCGAGCGCACCAGCGCTTCCGTGATCTCGAGCGCCTGCTCGCCGTAGTCCGGCTGCGAGACCAGCAGGTTATCAACGTCGACTCCCAACTTTTTTGCGTACGCAGGGTCCAGCGCATGCTCGGCATCCACGAAGGCAGCCATGCCGCCCAGCTTTTGTGCCTCGGCAATCACTTGCAAAGTGATGGTGGTCTTACCGGACGACTCTGGCCCAAACACTTCCACTACTCGTCCGCGGGGAAAGCCACCCACACCGAGTGCGGCGTCGAACGAGATTGAGCCGGTCGGTATCACCGCAATGGGAACGATGGCTTCCTTCGATCCCAACCGCATGATCGACCCTTTGCCAAACTGCTTTTCAATCTGCGCAAACGCCAACTCAATCGCCTTGCCGCGTTCATCCGCCATGGAAGTGGCTCCTTGTCAAAAATGCAGAACTAGATGAAATCTAATCTGGCCGGATTATACATACAGATCGAAGCGAATAAAAGGCGAATCAGAAGAATAAACAGTGGAAATCCCAAATTGGGCAGCGCTCTCCGCGGTTGTCATCCTGAGGGTCGCGTTTTTTGCGGACCGAAGAACCTATGCAATTGCTGGCAGCGTCGGGAAAACATGGCTGGCGTAACGGGGCCAGAAAGTTGCAGAGGTTCTTAAATACTTATAGGAGGCACGAGAATTTGAAATCGGTAACTCTTCCCACGATCTTCACCTCTGCAGCAAATCCACCGGCGCCGTCACATCGTGCACGCGAAAATACTTCGCCAGCGCTGGATACTTCCGCGCCACGGCCTCATACATCGCATAGGCGACGTTGCGATAGGAGACATGTCCCGCCGGCGTCGTGCGCAGTTCGGAGATGTAGACGGCTTCAGCGAAATCCATCTTGAACAGTGCGCGCTTGCGATAGGCTAGCGGAATCGCGTACTGCGAATTTTCTTCTGCCTCGGGCGAGTTTCGCGCCGCTAGCTTCTCGATCGCAGTCTGCACCCGCCGCATCGCCGCGTCGTAGCGCAATCGCATCCCTGCATCTTCCACATCGAGCAACATCTCGTAACCATGCTGCGTCGTGAATCCCTGCATCACCTGGATGCACCGCCGGTGCCGGTGCATGTCGCGGAATCCACCTGTATCCATCAGAATGTCGAAGCGAAATTGCTGACCCGCCCGGAATCCACGCAGCATCTCGTCGTATTTTCCGCGATGCCGCAGCCCCAGGTCGATAATCTCCCGCCGATATCTCTCGCCGTAAACCTGCAGCGCCTGCCGCACCTGGCGATAAGAATGGTGACAGTGCTCATATAAAAGAGTACTCGCAATCTCAACTTCCAGCGGCTCTTCATCCAGCAGGTCGACTTCCGCTTTCGACGGCGCGATCGGCTCGCTCTTCATCAATTCGCGCGCCGCCTGCCGTAGCTCGCGCCGCGTTTCCATCTCATACGGATTCGGGTCCGCATACTTCACCAGCGTCGGCGCGACTCGCACTTCATGCAGCAATTCCTGCTCGGCTCGCAACCCCAACTCCGGACTCACCTTCCGAATCTCCTCCACCAAATCCCGCGCTGACTCCGCGTTCACGTTGTAAGCCGCAGACGTTGCCGCCTTCTTCAACGACTCCCCCAAGACTCGCACTTCCTTGTGCGTGTGCGACAAAAGATGCGCAACCTGTGTTTCAAGCGTCCGCGCATTCACAATCTCGCCCAAAGACGTGTTCGTCGCCAGCGGCAGCAGGTAACGCGTAATATCGAACGCCCGTGCCTTCAACGTCCGTTCGTACGCCTCCTGCTTCATCTCCCCAGGCTTGGGAGTGATGTTGATTAGGTGCTGCGTCATGTGCGCCGAGAGCGCCTCATACTCTGCAAAAAGAAAATCCAGCGTTTCGCAGTAGAGCTTGCGGGCGTCCGCGTCAGCGCCGAAATCCGGAACGTAATATCCACTCTTTTTAAAATCCTGATAACGCGTCGAACGTTCCTGGCCGTCCCACCGCTGCTCATCAGCCAGTTCGATCGCGGCCAGAATCGACAGTCGCTCGACCGCCAGCGCAATGTGCGCCAGGTCGGCAATCGAACGATGCCCGTACTGAAAATAAAAAGTGTTAAGAAATTTTTCCGCCTTCTGCGTGCTGATCTCCCGCAGGGATTCTTTCATCGACAATGCCGACCGCGAATACTTGGCCATCGCGTAGGCCTGAATCTCCGGCTCGACTCCATACACGGCGAACACTTCGGTGGACGGCGTACTCGGCTGAGGTGTTTCAGACGCAGCAGGGCCCTCCACAGACGAAGCCCTCTGCGTCGACCGGTGCCCTGAGCCACTCGTCGGCGACTGAGATCCAGCAGGGTTTTCGTTAGAGGGTTCGGGCATGGTGCTTACTTCGGCGGTAACGATTGGAGTCATAAGAGTGTACGAATGTTAATCGGCGTCAGCCCGATGCGCAATTGCTTTGCAGACGTCGGCTGTGGATAACTCGAACCACTCCTGTGATCCCCAACGCACGCAAGTTCGAGGCCTCGGCGGGTATAATCTCACGTTCCCGCGTAAAGATTCGTTAAAGAATTCGTAACCGAGACTGGAACGAGACTCAGGAGAAAATAATGTCCCTCTCAGGACGAGTGGCGTTCGTCACCGGCGCGTCGCAAGGTATAGGACGAGCTTGCGCCCTCAAGCTCGCTTCAGCCGGCGCCGCTGTTGCCGTTGCCGCGCGCAATCAGGAAAAGCTCGACGAACTGGTCAACGAAATTGTCGCCGCAGGCGGAAAAGCAGCGGCCTTCGCTCTCGATGTCACCGACGAGGAGCAGGTGAAAGCCACCATCAAGGCGGCGACCACGCAGTTTGGCAAGATCGACATTCTTGTCAATAACGCCGGCATCACTCGCGATCAGCTCGTCATGCGTATGAAGCGCGCGGATTGGGATGCCGTCCTCCATACCAATTTAACCTCGGCCTATCTCTGCATCCAGCAGGTCTCGAGCTCCATGCTCAAGCAACGCTGGGGACGCATTATCAATATCGCAAGCGTCTTCGGACAGATGGGTCAAGCCGGACAGGCGAACTATTCCGCTTCGAAAGCCGGGCTGATCGGGCTGACCATGGCCGTCGCCCGCGAACTGGGATCACGCAACATTACCTGCAACGCCATCGCTCCCGGCTTCATCGAAACCGCTATGACGGAAGTGCTCGGCGCAGAATTCAAGGAAAACGCTGCCAAACAAATTCCTCTCGGCCGGGTCGGATCAACCGCCGATGTGGCCAACGCCGTCGCATTTCTCGCGTCAGACGACGCCTCCTATATCACGGGTCACGTGCTGAACGTGAATGGCGGCATGCTGATGGGATAGAGAAATCTTCAACACAGAGGTTCACAGGATAATGAAAGTTAAGCCAATGACTTCGAATTACCCTGTGCCCACTGTGCCCTCTCTGTTAAAGCCCTTGACCTTCGCTCAAGCAGAATCGACGGTGCAAGTAGCGCACGCACGCGAATTGTTCCTGGAATATGCGCAGTCCCTCGGCTTCAGCCTCTGCTTTCAAAATTTCGATAAAGAACTTGCGTCACTCCCCGGCGACTATGCTCCACCGCAAGGCAGACTTCTGCTTGCAGAATACGAAGGTCAACTTGCGGGATGCATCGCGCTCCACCGCCTGGATCCAAACATCTGCGAAATGAAGCGCCTCTACCTGCGCCCGCAGTTTCGCGGAAAAGGGCTGGGACGCGCACTCGCCGAGCGCATCATCACCGAGGCCCGCCAGATCGGCTATGGTCGCATGCGACTCGACACCGTCGAGCCGGTGATGAAAGATGCGGTCGCCATGTATCGCAAATTGGGCTTCCTTGAGATTGCTCCTTACTGTGCGAACCCGATTGCCGGGGCTTTGTACATGGAACTAGAGTTGTGACTTTAGCCTGTGAGAGGTCTAAGCCATGAACAAATTTCGCTCGCTTCTATTCATCTCTATTTTTGTTGCGTCGGCCTTTGCTGCATCGGCCTTCGCCGCCGACGGCAAGCCCGTCTCCTACAAGAGCGGCGACGAGACTGTCCAAGGCATTCTTTACACGCCGTCCGGCAACGGACCGTTTCCCGCACTCATCGTGATTCATGAGTGGTGGGGATTGAACGACTGGGTGAAAGAGCAGGCCTCCAAGCTTTCCGATCAAGGCTATGAAACTCTGGCTATCGACTTATATCGCGGCAAAGTTGCAACCACGCCCGATATGGCGCACGAGATCATGCGGGGAGTTCCCACCGACCGCGCCCAGCGCGATCTGCAAGCCGCCTTCGGATTCTTGCAGTCGCAGCCGAACGTGAAAAAAGATCGCATCGGCGCAATCGGCTGGTGCATGGGTGGCGGCTACGCCCTCGACGTTGCCCTGCAAGAACCTACTCTTGCTGCCGACGTGATCAACTACGGGCACCTCGTTACCGACGCCGACTCCATTAAAAAAATTAATGCCACAGTCCTCGGGCTGTTCGGCGCAAAGGATCAAGGCATCACGCCCGACGATGTCCATAAATTTGAGGTAGCTATGAAGCAACAGGGTAAGAAAGTCGAAATCAAGATTTACGATGATGCCGGCCATGCCTTCGAGAATCCTAACAACAAAGACGGCTACCGCCCGGCCGACGCAGCCGACGCCTGGCAGCGCACAGTGAACTTTCTCGCAGAAAACCTGAAGAAGTAACTCGGCCCCGGCCGGCGAAGCCGATCAGAAGCTGCCCTGTTTATTACTTGTACGTTGTAAAAAGATTAGATTTGCCAGTTTAGCAAAACCCGAAAAATTGAGGTTTGGCAATGGCACTAATTTCCACTTGCCAGAAGATGCCGATCTGGTTACTATGTCGCATCCTGCAATGCTTCCTACCATAAATATCGGCGAGACGATTCGAAACTACCGGCTGCAAAAAGGCATGTCTCAGGGAGACATCGAAAAGCGCACCGGACTACTTCGCTGCTATTTGTCTCGCGTTGAAAACGGCCACACCATCCCTTCGCTCGACACTCTTTCGAAAATTGCCGGCGCCATGGAAATTGCGCTGTCCCAATTCTTTTCCGAGTCGGGTCATGTCAATGGTTCTAAGGGACTGCCGCAACTTTCCGATGACGAAGTCCGTTTTCTAAGTCAGGTCCGCCGCTACGCCACTAACCTCAACGAAAGCGACCGGAAGCTGGTTCTCGCCATGGTGAAAAAGATGGCGGCCAATGCGAAGTAGCTCTTAGCCCTCAGTCCCCGGCTCTTAGCCCTCTGCTCTTAGCCCTCTGCTCTTAGCCCTCTGCAAGATCTCTCCCGCTTCGCAATGCTCAAATTCCTCCGCGCCCGATTCTTGCCTGTATTCAGAATTTTCAGTCCATCGATGAGATTCAAGCTAAGAGCTAAAGGCTCATAGCTGACAGCGGGTACTTCAGTACCATGACCTCTGGTGACCGCCGGGTACCTCGCCGCCCGCGCTCCTTCTCAATACACTATTGACTTGGAGACCCTTCGTGACCACCGATGAAGAATTAAATGTGCTCGAGACCCAGCTGCGTCGGCTGAAGATCGAGTACGAAGTTTTTTTCAACAATCCCACGAAGCGCCCGCCCACCGACATTGAGTGGAAGGTGCTCTCCCTGCTTCGCAAATTTTCCGACGGCGGGCGCATGAACTTTTCGCAGCGCTATCGTTACAACGAAATGGCCCAGCGCTATGCCGTGTACAGCGACCTCTGGCGAAAAAAATCCCGCATCCGCGAGGAAGGATATCGCCGCCCGCAGGATGCGCTTCTCTCCGTGCAAGGAGTTCGCGTCGCCGAGGACGAGCACAAGCCTCAGCACGCGGTTTACGGACTGGCTCATGCTGCGGCGGCCACAGCGCCGGTGCAATCGCCTCAGCCCTTCACCCTTCACAACGTCGATCAGAGCGAGCGCGAACAGGTCGAACGCCTTTACAACACGCTGGTCGCCGCCAAAAAGAAAGCCGGCGAGAGCGTTTCTGGTAGCCTCGATTCGTTCTCCACCTTCGTCCACAAAAAAACCGAGCAAATCCGTCAGCAATATCATTGCGAAGACGTCGAATTTACCGTCGAACTGGCAGATGGCCACGTCAAGCTGAAGGCCAAGGCTAAGACGTAGAACGCTGAATCGTTCCTCTTCGGCGAGAAATCACTGCCCAACGTCCAACGACTGTGCCTCATCAACCTCTGTCGCAAAAGACGCGGAAAGAAAAGACTCCAGCAAAAAAACAAAAACGGGCCGCGCGATCACGGCCCGATTGACGCTTCTTGGTTAGAGTACGACTGGCACAGCTTTGGTGATCAGCCCGATTGTGTTATTCGCCAACTGGCCGTCCGCGTAAGCGAAGGTCACGGATTGATTGCTCAGAACAATCGTCTCCGAGACCAGCACCGTCGTGCTGCCGGCGGCGAAGACCTGCAGCTGATACGAGCCTTCCGGAACAGGAAGCGTCCCCTCCGCACCCGGATTTACGGTCACCGTGTACGTTTTCGGATTCTTAACTCCCTGTTGCGTCAGCGTCGCCTCCAAAGCCGCACCGTCCGCCGACTGCGCGAAGACAAATCGCGCAAAGCCCGAGGAGACTTGCGACAGGTTGTCGTTGAACTGCAGCAGAGTTGGCTGACCGCCGACTATGGCAGCCACCACCGACACGCTCGTTCCAGAGTTTAGGGTGACTTCCCCCGTGAGGATCGCGGAATTCGTACACGGTGCCAGCGTGTTGGATTTACTGATCATCACCTGATAGGTTCCAGGTGAAAAGCTATATGGCCCGCTGACGCTGGCGAACGGCAGGTTCCGCGGGATGCAAGTGTCGCCGTTCAGCAGAACATCGATGGGATAAGCAGGACTCAGGGTTGTGGCAATGTCCCGCCCCGGAATGCCGTGCACGATGTAAAGGTAAGCATTATCGGCCGCGAACCCATACGCCCCTAGCATCAGGCACAGCGAGGTGAGTTGCAGAAAGACACGTGTGCGACGTTTCATAGAGTCTCCTTAAATTTTCGAGGTTCGGAAGGTGATGGGGAATGAACCATTCGCGCGTAGAAAAACTACGCCCGAGCGGTTCACAATTTTCACTGCTGAGATCTCAACCCGAAAGCCGCGTTGGCTTCTGCTGTGTCAAACCCTCGAGTTATGAGGAAGTTCTTTACTACTCCAAATAATAATGAATCGCGAACCATTTACTGCCTCAGCGATCTCTTGGTGAACCATCTCTTGGCCAAATTTTCTCTCGAGCGCGTGGGACAACAGAACGGTTCTGGTTTAATCTGTTCTGCCATGATCCCCACACCGTTTTCCCCTCACTGCAGCATCCTGGCTTCTTTCAATTTCGATACCGGGCGAATTCTATGAACCGCCGCGAGGTGATTCAAGGGCTTGGCCTGATGGCTTCCTCTCTCTCTGCACAAAACCAGCGTGGCTCTGTCGTCCTTTTCCACCAGCGCCGCCGCACGAGTTCCAGCCAATGACAAGTTGACGGTCGCCTGCATTGGCGTGGGATCGCAAGGGCTTCGCGTCATGCTCGATTTACTTCGGCTGCCCGAAGTCCAGGTCGTCGCAGTCTGCGATGCCAACCGCGGCAGCAGCGATTACCTTGATTGGGGTCCCAACGAATTGCGGAACAAGGTGCGCACGGTTCTGCAGGACCCTTCGTGGGGTGCAACGCAGGCCGGTCCCAGTGCGGGCCGCGAGGTGGCGCAGGGAATTGTCAATGCGTTCTATGCCAAAGAGCGCGGCCAAACCGCGCACAATGGCTGCGCTTCGTACGAAGATTTTCGTGAACTGCTCTCGAAGGAAAAAGATCTCGACGCCGTGATCGTCAGCACACCCGATCACTGGCACGCCCCCATCGCGATCGCAGCCATGCGCGCCGGAAAGCATGTCTACAGCCAGAAGCCCATGGCGCACAACGTGTGGGAGTGCCGGGAGATGGCTCGCGTCGCGAAGGAGACCGCACGCGCCACCCAGGTTTCCATCTTCAATTCGAACTCCGAAGCCTCCCGCCAGGTGCACGACTTGTTGAGCTCGGGAGTCATTGGGCCGGTGCGCTCCATTGATATCTGGACCAAGCGCGCCTCCGCATTCTGGAAGCAAGGATTGGCGACGCCCACTCACGCCGATGAAATCCCAGACGGGTTGAATTGGGATCTATGGCTGGGGCCAGCCCCGATGCGGCCGTTCAGCAGGAGCTATCTGCCATTTGTGTGGCGCGCTTGGTATGACTTCGGCTGCGGCGCGCTCGGCGATATGGGTGAATACGGTTTCGATACAATTTCTCGCGCTGTCGGACTGCAACCGGCACACCGCATCGAGGCCAGCACCACCGATCTGTTTCCCGATTGTTACCCCATCGCATCATCCGTGCATTTCGAGTTTGCCCAGACCGCGAGCCGTCCCGAGCTGAAACTGAATTGGTACGATGGGGGCATCGAGCCGCCTCGTCCCCGTGAGTTGGCCGAAGATGAAGCCATGGGTACTGGCGGCGAGGGCGTAATCTACACCGGCGACAGCGGGAAATTGATGACGGCCTTCATGGGGCAGAACCCGCGATTGCTCTCTCGCGATGGAAAAACGACAATGCCTTTCGGCGCTCCGGCGAATAAAGAATTGCCGTTTCAAACGGCGAGACCCGAGTTAGGTGGAAGTGCCAGCAGTGCCGACGCGGCGCACTTCCTGGAATGGGTGCGCGCCTGCCAGGGAGGCCCTCCGGCTCGGGCCAACTATGAGTACGAAGCTCCGATCGTGGAAACATTATTGCTCGGCTGCATTGCCGTCCGTACCCACGAAGCGTTGGCTTGGGACTCGAAGAATTTCAAGCTTTCTCGCGGCTCCGATCGCGCGGCCGCGCTCTTGAAGCCACCCTACCGAGGTCCTTGGGGCTTCTAAACAACCGAATAGCGAAGCATCAGACGCCCATCTCCCAACCGTTTCCCCGCGCGCCCGAAACCTGTCCGCGGGTCATGCCACGCCCGCGGCGAACCCCGGCAGACTCGCAAGAACTGGTAGAATTTTTGGTTACGCCTTAACCAATTCCCCGAGAGGCCGATCATGTCCCCCAGCACTTCCCGCATCCAGCGCGCCATTCTTAGCGTTACTGACAAGACCGGCCTGGTCGACTTCGCCCGCAAACTTACCACTCTTGGCATCGAACTCGTTTCTACCGGAGGCACCGCCAAACTCCTGCGCGACTCCCGAATTCCGGTGAAGGACATTTCCGATCTCACTGGCTTCCCCGAGATGCTCGATGGCCGCGTCAAGACTCTGCATCCCAAGGTTCACGGCGGCATCCTCCATCGCCGCGAAGATCCCGCCCACACCGCCGCAGTGGCTGAGCACGAAATTCAGCCCATCGACATGGTCGTAGTCAATCTCTACGCCTTCGCAAAAACCGCCGCCAAGCCCGGCGTGGCTTTCGAGGATCTCATCGAGAACATCGACATCGGCGGACCTTCCATGATCCGCTCCGCGGCTAAGAACTTTCGCGATGTCGCGGTCATCACCTCACCCGCTGATTATCCGGCTATTGCGGAAGAACTCGCGCATTCCGGTGGGACCCTGTCTTTTGACACGAAATGGCGTCTTGCGCAGCAAGCCTTTGCTACCACCGCCGCATACGATTCTGCGATTGCTTCCACGCTGGAGCGCATCCCCGACGGTTCCCACTTACCACCGGCTGATCAGAAGTTTCCCCAGATCCTTCGCCTCTCGTTTCAGAAAACACTCGATCTGCGCTACGGCGAGAATCCCCACCAGAAAGCCGCCATGTATTCCGACGGCTCGGGCGTCGGCGTGGCCAACGGTCGCCAGATCCAGGGCAAAGAACTTTCCTACAACAACATCGTCGACATGCAATGCGCATGGGATGTGGCGCAGGAATTTGATGAGCCGGCTTGCGCCATCATTAAGCACACCAATCCCTGTGGCATGGCGACCGGGAAGACTCTCGCGGAAGCCTTCCAGCGTGCTCTTGAATGTGACCCGGTCTCCGCGTTCGGAGGAGTTGTCGGCGTCAACCGTCCCGTCGACGCTGCGGCCGCCGAAGAGATGCATAAGCTGTTTCTCGAAGTGATTGCGGCTTCAGAATTCGATGATGCCGCCAAGGCCCGTTTCGCCAGCAAGAAGAATCTTCGCCTCGTTGAAGTTGAGGCCGCTCCGCATAAGTGGACCATCAAAAACATATCCGGCGGCGTTCTCCTGCAGGATGCGGACCACCGTCCGTTGCATAATGTCGACCTCAAACTCGTGACCAAGCGACCTCCTACGCCGGAAGAAACCCGCGCGCTTTTGTTTGCTTGGAAAGTCTGCAAACACGTGAAGTCGAATGCCATCGTCTATGCGCGCGACGGTCAAACCGTGGGGGTAGGCGCCGGCCAGATGAGCCGCGTGGATTCCGCGAAGATCGGTGCCATGAAAGCGCAACTGCCTCTGAAGGGTACGGTCGCCGCCTCCGACGCGTTTTTTCCGTTCCCCGATGGCGTCGAGGAAATCGCCAAAGCCGGCGCCACGGCGATCATTCAACCGGGGGGCTCGCAACGCGACTCGGAAGTGATCGAAGCCGCCAATCGCCTGGGCCTTGCCATGCTCTTTACCGGCGTCCGTCACTTCCGCCACTAAGAGCTCAGAACAAGGGTCAAGAGGCCGCAATTTGTCTTTACCAATCTTGACAATCTGCCCTGCAAGTCCCCGCGGTCGCTGTACTTCCGGACCCTGCATCGCCAAAAATGCCGCACAGACTTTTTCCCAATCGCGCGCCGGACAGGTTAGAATTGGTACACCCCACCCCCGGCGGTCTTGCATCCAATGATTATGTGTTCGGGAAGTGCGCGCAGCGTTAACAGGGACTGTTTTCTTGCATTCAATTCCAGCGTTGTCAGGTCAAGCATGAATCGAATTTTGTGTGCAGCGTTAGTTTTCTCATCACTCGCCGTGGCCGCGGCCGCCCAAACCAGGGAGTCTAATCCAGCTGCTATAAAACCAGCAGACTCTAAGTCCGCGCAGGCCTCGGCGCACAAGGTAGACCACGCTGCCGCGTATTATCACTACACGCTGGCGCACTTGTACGAGGAGCAGGTCACCGCTTACGGTCGCAGCGAACTCGCGAATAAGGCCATGGAAGAATATCGCCTGGCCATCGAGGCCGACCCGTCTTCCGAATTCCTGACTTCCGGTCTCGCAGAACTTTATGTCAAGACCGGCCGCATCCGCGATGCCGTTTTGGAAGCGCAGGACATTATCAAGCGCGATCCCAACAATCTGGAAGCCCACAAATTGCTGGGACGAATCTATCTCCGCTCTCTCGGGGACATGCCGGGCAACGGCAATGGCTCAGAGAACGTGCTCAAACTTGCCATCGAGCAATACGAGCAGATCGTCAAGATCGAGCCCAACAACGTGGACGATCACCTGCTTTTGGGGCGCCTCTACCGCCTGGATAATGACTCGGCCAAGGCGGAAGCCGAACTGAAGCTGGCGGTAAAGCTTGATCCGAATTCGGAAGAAGCCGTTACGACGCTCGCTCTGCTTTACAGCGATGAAGGCGACACCTCGCATGCCCTGCAAGTGTTAAGCGCAGTCCCGGATAGCGGGCGCTCCGCCAAGCTCTATGCCGCCCTCGGAGCCACCTACGAGCAGCGCAAAGATTATAAGAGCGCCATCGATGCTTATAAGCATGCCATCCAGCTCGATCGCGACAACCTCGACGCAATCCGAGGGCTCGCCGAAAATTTCTTGAACGATGGCCAGATCGACGCCGCTCTCGATCAGTACAAAGTAATCGCCGACGCGAATCCCGAGGATGCGCAGACCTATCTCCGCATCTCTGAAATTTATCGCCGGCAAGGCAAGTACGATCAGGCTCTGGAAAATCTGAAAAAAGCCGAGGCGATGGTCCCCGATGCCCTCGAAGTGCCTTACAACGTTGCTGTCGTTTATGAGGCGCAAGGGCGGTATGACGAGGCCATCAAAATCCTGCAGGATTTGTTGAAGAAAACCGAGAAGCCCGAAGCCAGCTATTCCCAGGCGGATCGCAATAATCGCGGCATCTTTATCGAGCGGCTGGGGATGGTTTATCGCGATCAGGAAAATTATCCCGCCGCCGTTGAAACCTTCCGCAAAATGTTGACGTTGGGCGGCGACGACAACGCTAAAACCGGTTATCAGGACATCATCGATACCTATCGCGAGGCCAAGCAATGGCCCCAAGCCACCGCCGTGGCCCAGGAAGCCGCGCAGAAACTGCCGGACGACCGTGAAATTCGCATGGTCCTTGACGCCCAGATGGCGGATACCGGCGACCCCGAAAAACCTCTTGCTGATGTGCGTTCCTTGCTGAAAGGCAAGCCGGAAGATCGCGAGGTCTACATCCGGCTGGCCATCATGTATACCAGGCTGAAGCGCTGGAACGAGGCTGAAGAGGCGCTCGGCAAAGCAGAGTTGCTTTCCACCAAGAATGACGATAAGGAATACATCTACTTCCTCCGCGGATCCGCTTGCGAGCGGCAGAAAAAGTACGATCAGGCGGAGATTGAGTTCAAGAAAGTTCTTGCCATCAACCCGCAGAGTTCCATGACCTTGAATTATCTGGGCTACATGAATGCGGATCGCGGAGTTCAGCTGGAAGAATCTCTGAACCAGATCAAACTCGCGGTCAGCCTTGATCCCACCAACGGCGCTTACCTCGACTCTTTAGGATGGGCTTACTTCAAGCTCGGCAAGTACGATATGGCGGAAGAGACGCTGAACAAAGCGTCCTTGCGCATGGGGTCCGACCCCACAGTGCAAGATCACCTGGGCGATCTGTTCCAGAAGACCGGCCGCTTGAAACTCGCCGCCGCTCACTGGGAGCGCGCCGTAGAAGAGTGGAATAAGACGGTGCCTGCGGAAATCGACACGGATTTGTTGCTGGCCACGCAAAGAAAACTCGACGCTGCTAAAGTGCGTTTGGCTAAAGAAGATTCCCAGAACCAGTAGCAGGCCTGTAGCAAGGAAGGGCGAATGGTCGGCACAGATTTTTGCCCGGCGGACTGTAAAGCCTGCAGCGCGCGGCGTACAAGAGGCCTATCAGCAATCAAGAATTAGTAATGCTAGACTCTACCTATGCTGGCCGGCTACGCGGTGCATGTGGAGAATTCCCGCGGACGCCGCTTCTCCGAACCGCCGCACCCTTACCGCAACGATTATCAGCGTGACCGCGATCGCGTCATCCATGCGCGCGCCTTTCGACGCTTAGAAGATAAAACGCAGGTCTTCACCCGCCGCTATTCCGATCACTTCCGCAACCGGCTCACTCACACCATCGAAGTGGCGCAGATCACGCGTACCGTCGCGGGCGCGCTCAATCTGAATGTGGATCTGGCGGAAGCCCTGGCGCTGGTGCATGACCTGGGCCATCCTCCATTCGGCCATTCGGGCGAGAAAGCGCTCAATGCCGCCATGAATGAACATGGCCTCTACTTCGATCACAACCTGCACGCCTTGCGAATCGTGGAAGATTTCGAACAGCGGTACGCCGCGTTTTCCGGATTGAATCTCACCTTCGAGGTCCGCGAAGGCATCATCAAGCATTCGCGCGATTACGATCCTGAGAAATATCCAGAGCTGGCGGAATATCTTCTCTACCAGCGGCCTCCGCTAGAGGCCCAACTGGTCGACCTGACGGATGAGATTGGCTACAGCACCGCTGACCTTGATGACGGCTACGAAGCTCATTTACTCACTCTCGACCAGATTCGCGAAGGCGTGCCTCTGTTCGGGCGTTTCCTTGAGGAAGTGCAGAATATTTATCCCGATGCGCCGGAGAAGCTGCAATTCAACGAAGCTCTAAAGAAAATCTTCAATCGACTCGCCGGCGATCTCATCACCCATACGCAAGCGCAAATCGAGCAGGCTGGGATCGCGCGTTTGAGCGATGTCCGTCTCAACCCGGCACGTCTCGCCGTCTTCAGTCCCTCAGTTGAAGCGGAACGTAAGCAGATCAAGGATTTTCTATACGAAAATCTTTACTACAGCGTGTCGCTGGCGGAAGAAAAAGACGATGCCGACCGCATCGTCACGGAACTATTTGCCTTCTGGATGGAAAATCCTTCAGCCCTGCCGCATTTCTATCAGGAAAAGGCGGTGCAAGACTCCCTGCCGCGTGTAGTCTGCGATTACATTGCGGGAATGACGGATCACTTCATCATCGAACAATATGAGAGGCATTGCGGGTAGAAGTAGGTGATTGCAGTCTTCTGCTATAGCTTGTAGCTATAGTACGACGTCAGTCAGCGTGGCGAGGTCTCTGGGCGGTTCGATAAATTTGATGACCCCGAGGCAGCAGCGAAAGCCGATCGTCGATTGTGGGGCTCCCTAGGCCACTTAGCGACGGTTTTAATGAAGCAATACCAGCCTGCCAGTTCGCCATAACATCAGGGGACGCTAAGCGGTTGCCGTTAACTCTAATGGATTCATGGGAAGCAAAAACCACTTCCTTTAGAATCAACTATTTCCCAAAGCAATTCATCCCAAGGTCTACCTGAAGCGCGGGAAAGTTATTTCGCTTCGGCTACGCTGGCCACTACATCGAACAAAATTCTGGGGCCGTTTCTAACTTCCTCGACGCGAATGCGTTCGTCGTTTCCGTGCTCGGTATTGCCTTCTTCTTCGGTCGCGGTATAGGGATTGAACCCGTAAGCATGAATGCCTAGCGGGCGATACCGCTGATTTTCTGTGTAACCACTCGTGATGTGAGGCACGACGGGAGTTCCCGGGAAATATTTCGCCGACACTCTGCGGATCGCTTCGTAGAGCACGGTATTGGTCGGCGAGTAATTGGCCTGGCGAAATTCCGCATTCAATGGTTCGACAGTCACGTTCGGATCGTCCACCACCTGCCGCACCTCCGCCAGAAGCGTTTTGGGATTTCCGCCCGGCAAAATTCGCACATCCAGATTGGCCCACGCCTCCGGCGGAATCACGTTGGTTTGTTCCGACCCCCCGATCATGGTCAGAGATATGGTGTCGCGAAGCAGAAAGTTGAGCGACTCATCTCTCTCCACATCCTGCTGGAACTTTTTGTCTTCAATGGCTTTGCGAATGTTGCGATACTCGCGCGCTTGCTCGGGTGGTTCGTAGGGCGCCATCTCGCGGAGAAATTCCTCGACCACGGGCAAAACTCGCAGAGGCGTCCGATAGGCCAGAATGCGGTCGAGCGCATGCACTAATCGATTGGGCGCGGAATCTACGATTGGCCGGGACGCGTGTCCGGGACGGCCATGCGCCACCACGTGCAGCCAGAATGTAGTTTTCTCACCCACGTCGACGCCCACATATCGGACTTTTCCGTTTTCAAAAAGATTCTCGCCGCCTTCATTGATCAGGAATTCTGCATTGCCCAATAATTCTCGCTGGTGCGCGATAAACCAGTCCGTACCGGTTCCATCAGCCTCCTCGTCGGCGACGGCCAGAAAAATTACATCTCGGTCGAGTTGAATCTTTTCACGCTTCAGCATCACCATCACGACCAATTGCGCCAACCCCTCGTCCTTCATGTCCTGCGCGCCGCGGCCCCAGAGCCAGCCGTCTCGAATCTCTCCGCTGAAGGGCGGAACTTTCCAGTGCGTGGGGTCACTAGTGACCACATCCATGTGGTTCAGCAAAATAATGGGTCGCTTGGCTTGCGCAGAAGTGTGCGGCAGGCGAGCCCATAGATCGCCGCGCCCCGCAGAATATTCGAACGCGCGATTTTCTATTCCCTCGTCGTCGAGAATCTTTTTGTAGAACGAAACCGCGCGCATCTCGTGCCCCGGAGGGTTTGTGGTGTCGATTCGCAAGTACTCTTGCATCCACGAAAGAGCGAGATCCGAGTATTGCTGCAAATGGTCTGCAGGAAGGCGGGAAGAGGCCATTCTCGGCGCGGGCTCTTCCATTATCGAAGGAACCCTTTCGGATGCGCTGCCGGCGATAGCCAGTAAAATTATAAAAGTCAGCAGAAAGCGGTAACGTGTTGCCCTTCGATCGACGTCCCGTCGTCCAGCCATACCACTCAGTCGCCCAGCCATACCGCTCAAAAGTCCCAAGACTCGTCCCCCTCGTCAGCTTGCCGTTCCACGCAGTTTTTATATCAGGTTTGCCAAAATTACCGTGCGCAAACCTCTGCAGGCTACCCTACGCCGGCCGGCAGCGTTACAATGTCTTAGATATCAAGTGTTTAGCACTTCAACCTGAAAGCTGGTTTTGGCATCTTACCTGTATTAAGAACGGCAGGCATCGGCAGGTTGCCGGAGCCGAGGTTTTGAGATTTGCGGTGTGCGTCGCGTCAGCGCATACCGGTTGTTTCAGGGGACGCAATTAAATCACGCAACACGCCCGTTTTCGGCGTGCTGGAGTGGAGCCCCCAAAACGCTCCCCCACAAATGGAGGAAGTTCGTATGAACAGCCGTATACTCGCTACTTTGCCTTTGGCCGCCATGCTTGCATTTCCGGCCTTTGCGCAAACTTCGTCTACTCAAGATCAGTCCAATGCTCCTGCGGCAACGCAGACCACCCAGTCGTCGGACAACATGAACGGCACCGGCAAGCAGCCGTTGCAAGCTCCGGCTCGCGAAGGCTTCTGGGGACGAGTCAATCCTTGGGCCCGCAAGAGTTATGTGAAGCGCCAGACCGATCCCATCCGCGATCGCGTCAATGAACTTGACGACCTGACCGCAGCCAATAGCAAAGCGATCAAGGACACCGACGCGCGCGCCCAGGCCGGCATTAAGCTGGCTTCCGAGAAAGCCAATGAAGCCGATCAGCACGCCATTGATGCCGGTAATAAGGCGACCATGGCGCAGCAGAGCGCTCAACAGGCAACCACTCGCATCCAGACTGTAGAAACCGTGGTGGGTAACATCGACCAGTACAAGGCTTCGAATCAGACTGAAATCCGCTTCAAGCCTGGCCAGACGGTTTTGAGCAAGAACGCCAAAGACGCGCTCGACGAAATGGCGAATGGCGTCAAGGGTCAGCGTGGTTACATTATCGAAGTCCAGGGATTTTCTTCCGGTAAGGGCCAGACGGCGATCACCAACTCGCAGAAGATGGCTGAGTCCGTGGTGCGCTACATGGTGCTGAACAACGAAATCCCCGTTTACCGCATTTACCTCGTGGGAATGGGCAATGCTCCGGTAGCCAACGCCGATGATAATGGCAAGACCAAACACATGAGCGGCGGACGCGTGGAGATCAGCCTCTTGAAGAATGATCTGGAACAACTGTCCAGCAATTCTGCAGCACCCACCACGACAACGGATCAACAGCAGCAGCCAAAATAGTTTTTGTAAAGTTTGGGACCTGGGCACCTCGTTCAAGTCCCTCCCCCGGCAAAAGGCCCCTGGCGAAAGCCAAGGGCCTTTTGTTTTGGTTAGCGAGATGAGCTTCAGGAGTGGCCGCTCAGGGGTGATGGTGAAAATGAAGCAACAACATGTGAGCCACGAAGCCCACAACAAACCACGCGGCAGCTTCCAGAATTCGCTTGAATCGAGGCGTCATCAGAAAAGAATACGCCAGAGGCGCATTGTGTGTCAGGCATCAGAACCGCCATCAGGCGCGATACCCGCCCGCATCGATTCCGAAGTGGGTCAGTTTTGACTGGAGGGTCGTTCTCTTAAGACCCAAGCGCGCCGCTGCTCCTTCGGGCCCGCCCAGCCGACCGTTGCAGTCGCGCAACGCACGGAGGATTCTCTCACGTTCTTTCTCGCGGAGTGTCTCGCCGCTGCGTTCATCGGACGAAACCATCAATTCGCTTAAGGGTACGTCCAGAACTAAACCGGGGGAGAGAATTACGGACCGTTCAACAAAATTCTCCAGCTCGCGTATGTTTCCCGGCCATGCCCACTGCACCAGGCGTTCCATGGTTCTTGCCGGAATGCTGGTGATCGACTTGTTCATGCGTGATGCACACTTGCGGACAAAATGTTCGATTAGAAGCGGAATGTCCTCGCGCCTCTCGCGCAGCGAAGGCAGGTGGATAGGAAACACATTCAGCCGGTAATATAAGTCGCTGCGAAAGGTTCGGTGATGAACGCATTGCAACAAATCCCGGTTGGTGGCGGCTAACAGGCGGAAGTTCACTTTTAACGTCTGCGTCCCGCCGAGCCGCTCAAACTCCTGGTCCTGCAACACCCGCAAGAGTTTGGGCTGCAACTCCAAGGGGATGTCTCCGATTTCATCCAGGAACAGGGTGCCGCGATCGGCGAGTTCTATGCGTCCGACTTTCCTGGCCACGGCGCCCGTGAACGCGCCTTTCTCGTGGCCAAACAGTTCGCTCTCCAGCAAGCCGGAAGGAATGGCGGCACAGTTCAGCTTGATGAAAGTATTGTCTTTGCGCTTGCTCAAGCGATGCAGCGCCCGTGCCACCAACTCTTTTCCCGTCCCGGTTTCACCCAACAGCAATACGGTCGCTTCGCTGGGTGCCACCTTGGCAACATTTTCCATTACCTCTTTCAAGGCGCGGCTGCGGCCGACAATTTCTCCGTATCCCAACTCGGCATCGATTGTCTGTTCAAGATAGATTTTTTCTTCCGAAAGCCTTTCCTTGGCGAGCCTGAGTTCCTCCGTCACTCCCTGCAGGCGCAGCACGTTTTGCCGCAGGGATTCTTCCGCCTCCTGGCGACTGCGTTCCAACCTCGCTTTTTCGGTGACGTCTCGCTGGATGCCCCATATATGCAACAGGCTCCCCTGCTCGACGATGCCGATCATACTGTTCAGAAAGACTTTTGATTTTCCGCAGGAATCGATTTCGTGAGACTCGCGATCCAAAATACTAAAGCCGCCGCGAATAAAATCCCGAGTGAGCTCAATGTTGCGAGGATCGTCCGGCGGCATCATCTCGCTCAACCGCCTGCCGGTCAATTCCTGACCCGATGCAAACCCATACATCCGAGCCATCGCCGTGTTGCACTCTCCGATGGAGGTGCCATGGAGAATATGCTGAATCATTTCATCTTCCGGAAGATCAACGGCAAGCGGCCTATCCATATCCTCGCGATAGATTCCTTCTGAACTTTGAGAGACAAAAAGCCTGTAGTTTTCCTCGCTATGGCGCAGCGCCTCCTCAGCGCGTTTGCTCTCAGTGACGTCCTGCAGAATAACGGCGATCCGATCGACCCCGGATGGTCCCTCGATCGGGAAATAGGTTGCGAAAAGGTCCCTCAATCCCAAGTTGGGATAGGTGTATTTCAGCGGATAGGCGATCACATTCCCACGAAAGCATTCATCCATCTTCTCTTTCACGAGAGAGTCGAAAACGTCTTGCTGCACCACCTCGTCCACTCGCCGACCCACGACGTCTTCTCGCTTCAGGCTCCGGTAGTCGAGGAACGCGCGATTCGCTATGACGTACCGGTAGTCACGATCCACTACGACGATCATCTCGTCGAGCCCTTCGATGACCCGCTCGTACTCCCGCAGTCTTTTCTCGACCCGGTTGCGTTCCGTGAGATCGCGAACGACGGTCACTGCATAGTCCCGCTCAAGGTGGACCAAACGAATGCTGACTTCTACAGGGAATGTCGTGCCATCCTTTTTTCGGTGCACGCTCTCGGCGACGAGAAATCCAGATTTCTGCAATTCCGTTTGCATGTGCTGCACGCAACACGGAGTCAGCGTCGGAGAGATATCGAAAATAGTCGATGCCAGGAGTTCTTCGCGGCTGTAACCCAGGGCGGAACAGGCTTTCGTGTTGGCGTCCAGAATGGCGAAGGTTTGCGGGTCTACGATTTCAATGGCGTCGTTACTGTGGTCGAGGAGGGTGCGGAACAGCTCAAGTTTGCGTAGGGAGCGATCGCTTTCGCGAACTTCGTGGATCAGGCCCACGGTGGTCTGGCGCAGAAGTTTTTCCGTATCAATCTGCTCGGTGACGTCGTGGGCTATACCACGCACGATTGGGGAAACCACTCCCTCAGTGCGCAGGGTATTGTGGTACCGCCATAGACGACGCTCTCCGGATCGCGTCATCAGGTTCAGGAGGCCGTTGGAGCTGCCGGTGCGGGCAATTTCATTCAGGTAGGCGTCGAACTGGTATCGGTATTCCGGCACGATCAACTGCCGCATAGGGATCTGCAGAAGTTCTTCCACGGTGTATCCCAGGGTGCGGGCGGGTGCAGGATTCACCAACAAAAGTCGGCCCTCAAGATCGTGAATGCACAGAAGATCACGGCTGTGCTTCACTAAGTCCTGATACCAATCTTCGTTTTCGTGGAGTGCGCGCCGGACCGGGTCTAATTCGGCGGCCTTCAAATCAAGATCGGAGCGTGGTTCTGGCCCAGGGTGCAAAGGCATGGCTACTCCCCCGCGCTTGGGTAGGTGCCGCAGCTCCTTGACTTGTCCCAGCAATGTTCGCCGGAAGATTGAAAGGCCCGCTCTGAGGTCCGAATTCTACCCGAGTCGATTCCGTGCGAAGTCTAACAGAAGACTGTCAGAAATGCACACTTGAAAGTCCCAAAATGGCACGCCACCAGATCGTGTTTGACGCTTTTTGGCGACGCAGCTACACTCCCTTTTCAGCGAGGTCATTATGAAGCCGAGAACATGGGTCTTGATTTCATCATTAATCCTGTCCTTTACCGCCTTCGCGCCGCGTGGCCTCGCTGACGATGATCAAGGCCACCATCACCATGAAGACCTGACAACTGCGCAATTAGGAACTGTTTCCTTCCCCGTCTCGTGCGCGCCCGAAGTGCAGAAGCCCTTTGAGCGGGGAGTCGCTCTCCTGCACTCGTTCTGGTATGAGGAGGCAGAGAAGGAATTCTCGCAGATTGCGGTGGACGATCCGCATTGCGTGATGGCGCATTGGGGCGTGGCGATGAGTCTCTGGCACCAGCTCTGGAATCAGCCTGACGCCAAAATCATTCAACGGGGAGTGGACGAAATCCACGAAGCGAAAACTACCGACGGCCCAGCTACTCCGCGAGAGAAGGATTATTTAGCCGCCATTACCGCATTTTACAGTGACTCGAAGAAACTGGATCATGACGCTCGCGCCCAGGCGTATTCGGCCGCGATGAAGAAGGTTTACATCGCCTATCCTGACGATCACGAGGCCGCGGTCTTTTACGCGCTTTCTCTTTTAGCCTCGGAGCCTCACGATGACACGACGTTTGCGAATCGCACCCAGGCTGCCGCAATCCTCGAAAAACTGTTTGCCACCGAACCGGATCATCCCGGAGTGGCGCATTACCTGATCCACAGCTACGACAAGCCGCAACTCGCGCATCTGGGATTGCCCGCCGCCCGCCGCTATGCGCAGGTCGCGCCAGCGGCTCCTCACGCTCTGCACATGCCTTCACACATCTTTGCGCGGGTCGGCCTCTGGCAGGATGACATCAATTCGAATCTTGCCTCGATCGCCGCGACTCGAAAAACCGCGGCCATGCACATGGGTGGAGAAGGCCACCAGTTCCATGCCATGGATTTTCTAATCTACGCTTACCTGCAAAGTGGGCGTGAGGCGGACGCGGCGAAAGTGATCGATGAAGTGCGAACGATGCCGAAGATGAAATCCATGTACGGCGCCGACTTCGATCCTGAGACGAACGCCCTGAGCAAATTCCCCGCGCTGTACGATCTTGAACTGCGGCACTGGTCCGACGCTGCGGCGTTGCAAGTTGTGCCCGGTTCGACCCGCGGCGATCAATCGATTACGTATTGGGCGCGAGCGATTGGCGCGGCCCGCAGCGGAAATCTCGCGCAGGCGCACAAAGATCTTGATCAGATGGAAGCGATTCGCAAGGAATATGTCGCCGAAAAGAAATCAGAAATCGCCGAATCGATCGGTGAGGACTATCAGGAGGCCGCCGCGTGGGTGGCGCACGCCGAGGGAAAAGACGATGTAGCTATCGCGAGCCTGCGTGCTGTGGCCGACAAGGCAGATAAGTTAGGCGATGAACCGGAAGGGATTCCGGCTCGCGAGCAGTTGGCTGACATGCTGCTGGAGGCGAAGCGTCCCCAACAGTCACTAGTGGAATATCAGACCGACCTGAAGTTGAATCCGAACCGCTTCAACGGCCTTTACGGCGCAGGCCGTGCCGCCGAAGCGGCAGGCCAACAGAAAGATGCGTCGGAATACTATGCGCTGCTGCTGAAAATCTGCGATGGATCGGACTCGACGCGGCCGGAATTGAGCCGGGCAAGGGAATTGGTGGCCCAGAAGTGATCTCCGATTGAGCATGAACCGCCAATGCGCTAGGAGGTAGCGTTCCATTACACCGCCCTGGTAATGATTTTGAAGATCAATCCAGCGACTATCCCCGCCGCTCCCAGCAGTGCGTTGTACTCGCGATGCTTTAGGTACAAATCCCAGGAAAAGTCTGCGGGGCCGTCATTCGCGTCGACGGAATGCGGTGTGATCCTCGGCAACATTCGCGGCACGCGTTGGGCGTATTGATCGAACTCGGGAAACTTCTGCCGCAAAAAGTTTTCTTCATCGCGAATCACCGGCAGATAAATCGCAAAGAACATCAAGACTAAAACCACGCCCACCCACCAACTGCGCGACGCCACAGCAAATCCCAGGCCCATCAGAAGGGATCCAAGATAGAGCGGATTGCGCGTATAAGCATAGGGCCCGGAAGTCGCGAGCGACTCGTTCTTGCGAACATGGCCGGAAGCGAGAGCGCGAATCAGAAGCCCCGGCACGACGCCGATTGCGCCCCATGCGATTGACTGCCAAGTCGGGCGCGCCAGCCAGAAATAAAGCACGGCGAATAGAAATCCCAAGGGAACTCGTATGCGCCGCGCGATTTTGGACCACTCAGGCATTTTGTCGTTCGAGCTGTTTTTTAACCGTTGTTGTCAGGGTCATCCCAAGCGCAGAGTGGGACATGGTTCTTCTTGCAGCGAGCATAAACCAATGTTCCTCGCTTCGCTCGGAATGACACGGCTTCTTAGGTTGTGCTCCGCCTGGCATTGCTGTGCAGAGTCAGCTCAACAAATCTGTTGCTGCCCGCACTACCGCGTCACTTCGAATGCCTAACATCCCATCATCCGCAGCGGCACGCCGGGCGTGAGTTGTCACGCTTTCGGAACTCCGCAGCACAATACTTTTTGTTCCGTACGGCCCGTTGCGCGCGGGATCGGTCGGTCCAAAGATTGCCACCACCGGAACTTGTAGTGCAGCGGCGAGGTGCAGCGGCCCGGTATCGCCGCCCACGAAAAGACGTGCACGACGCGTTAAAGCAATCAGTTCCGAGATCGTACAACTCATCGGCTGCGCAGTGCCGCTGCTGGCGGCTTCCGCAGAGCGCACTAACTGTTCTTCACCTGGGCCATAATTCAGAATCGAACGCAGTCCCAAGTCAGCCAGCCCACGCGCCACTTCGCCGTATCGTTCCGCTGGCCATCGCTTCGCTCCCCAACCTGCGCCGGGATTCAGAATGGCGAATTGGGTGATGCTGTGTTCCGCGAGTCTTTCGCCTACGCGTTGTTCAGATGCTGGATCAGAGGGCAGATCGCGAGAGACATCGGGCGGCAGGAACGTCACTTCACGCGGAACCAGCGCTCTCGCCACCGACATATTTTGTTCGACAACATGACGCCCGCTCGCGATCGCCTTCCGCGCATACCAAAGGCTGGCTTGCGCTTCCCGCGGTTCGGCCGCCCCATACACGGTGCGCGCCCCTGACCACCGTGCCAGAACCGCTGAACGTATCGCGCCTTGCAGATCAACCGCAACATCGTAACCCGCGTCGCGTACGTCGTTGCTAACGGTGGCAATGCTTTGCAGGGTCGAGAGAGAAAAAAGGGATTTTCCCCACGACTTCAAATTCACGGTATGAATTTCGTCTATCAGGGGCCGCAAAGAAGATCGGGCGCCTCGCCGCGGCGACCCGGGCGCGCACAGCAATTCCGCCCAGCGCTCTTCAATCAGCCAGCCGATATAAGCATTAGGAAATGCTTCTCTTAAGAAGTGAACTGCAGGCAGGGTGTGGATGACGTCGCCCATGGCGCTGAGCCTCACCACCAGCAGCCGTTTTAATTTTGTCTCTGCCGTTGCTGCTTGACTCACGGTTGCCTCGGCGTGAGCCGCGCACGAATGATGTCGCTGGTGGAGTGATCCTTCGCGTCGCCAACAATCGCCACGCGCCCGCCACATTCCGCAACCGTATCGCGCTCCGGAACCGATTCCACCGTATAGTCGGTTCCTTTCGCTTGAATATCCGGACGAATTTCGCCGATCAGGGCGCGTACGTCGAGCTCGGGAAAAATCACCACCGCATCGACGTCCGCCAGGGCCGCAATAATTTCAGCACGCTCCTCTGCGGGCATCACCGGACGTCCCTCACCTTTTAGCGCCCTCACCGATTCGTCAGAATTAATCGCGACGACCAGCTTTCCGCCCAAGCCCTTTGCTCCGCGCAGGTAGCGGACGTGACCCACATGCAGCAGATCAAAGTTCCCATTTGCGAGGATGATGGGATCGCCCGCGCGGCGCCATTGCTCCACGCGTTGGCGGAGGGATGGTCGATCGAGAATCTTGTTATCGTTTCCCGTGGTCGTTTCCAATCGTCGAATCAAAATTAATGATCTCGGGTCGAAGGCGGAGCTTGCTCCAGCGCGTGCAACAGTTCTTCGCGGGAAACGGTTGCCGTGCCCCGCTTCATCACCACAATTCCACCCGCATAATTCGCCAGATGTGCGGCCTCTACGGTGGTGGCGCCTGCCGCCAGGGCAGCGCTGAACGCCGCGATCACCGTATCGCCAGCTCCTGTTACATCGGCAACCTGGTCGGAGCCGAAGATCGGAATGTCCGCCGGCGCGTGCCCCTGATCGAAAGCCACCATGCCGTCACGCCCGCGCGTGATCAATAACGACTGCAGACTCATCTTCTCGATAATCTGCTGCCCGGCCGCGCGCAATTTCTCCCAATCATGGCCAACACTCAGACTGAGCGCGGCTTCCACTTCGGGTTCGTTTGGAGTGGCCGCGGTGGCCCCCGAGTATTCCAGCAAGCGATAACGCGAATCCAGAATCAAGGGCACGGTCACAGTTCTGCGGCGGCCTGCTTGACGCAGCGCGTTGACGATGGCCGGAGTCGCCGATCCGTATCCATAATCGGAAACCAGCAGCGCATCTGACGCCCGCATGTATTCCCGCGCGGCCAGAAACAACTCTCTCGTGAGATGGCGGTTGGGAGCACTCTCCGGTTCGCGATCGACGCGCACCACCTGCTGCCGGGTATTGTGGGTCATGCCTGCCAGAATGCGGGTCTTCGTCACCGTGATAAATGATTTGTCTTTCAAAACCCCGCTGACCGGGATGTGTTTGTGACGAAAAAACTTCAGCAGGAGGCGTCCCGGTTCGTCGTCGCCAATCGCACCCACCGGCAGCACATTCACTCCCAGGTCCGCCAAATTGTTGACCGCGTTAGCCCCACCTCCGGGTAACACCGTCCGTTCCCGGTGCTTCAGGATGAGGACTGGCGCTTCCCGCGACACTCGCGAGATTTCGCCGTAAATAAATTCATCGGCCACCAGGTCTCCCAGCACTGTAATAGTGACTTTGGGGAAGGACTCCACAATCTTCCGCAGCCGTTCAACTTCTTTCAAATGCTTAGTCATCAGATTGTTGGCGTTTCGAACCGTCCTCGCCTACGCATTTTCTCACGAGCGTCGACGTCGCTCCTCGATCACGCGCAAGATAGTATCCACAACGTTAGCCGCATCTGCCAGTTCCATTTTGACTGGGACGACGGCCAGCGGTGCCAAAGCGTCTAGGTATCCGCCCAGGTTCACCGCATCTTTTTCCGTAGTAACGAATCCGCCTGCCTCGCTGCGCTCGCGAAGGTGCAACAAGTCGCGCACATCTTTTTCAGTGTAGGAGTAATGGTCGCGAAACAGGGCTTCAGCCACCGGATCGACACCCGCGGCTCGTAACTGCAGCAGAAAATTCTGCGGACGCGCGATTCCGCAGAATGCAACCGGCCTGGGCGGAATATTTTGCGCTACGATTCCGCGGCGCACCCGCCACACCAGCTTGTCGTTCCTCTCGCTTAGTGAAAATGAAGCTGCTGACGCTCCGCTCGACAGCACCACAGCATCGGCGCGGCGCAACGCATGCAACGGTTCGCGCAGTCGTCCAGCGGGAAGTAGTCGATCCCGTGCATCCTCGGGCGTGACCATAACGATATCGAAATCGCGCGCCAGCCCACGATGTTGGAATCCATCATCCAGCAAATGAATTTGCGGACCAAATTGCGCCTCTGCGAATCTTCCCGCCTCGTAGCGATCTTCCCCAACGACCACAGACGACCGCAGACTCCGTGCGATCAGCAACGGCTCGTCCCCGAAATCGCGCGGCAGCCCGCCAGGATCTACCAGCAAAACTCCGCGAGTCTTGCGTCCGTAGCCGCGGGAAAGCACGTCAAAAGGGATCCCGCGTGCTTTCAGCAACTCGCCCAGCAAAATCACAAATGGAGTTTTGCCGGAACCTCCCGCGGAGAGATTTCCGATGCTGATGACCGGACCCTGCAACTTTCGCGAGCTCAACCAGCGGCGGTCATAAAACGTGTTGCGAGCCGCCACTACTGCGCCGTATGCAGCCGAGAGAGGGTGGATTCTCATGCCTTCATCATCTGTTCCTTCATCATCTGTTCCAGCGCCTCGACGGTTCTGGCGGTGGCGCCCGCTTGTGAACGCATGGTGTCTGCCGCGCGCCGACCGAGCCCAATGCGCTCGGCATCGTTGCCTAGCAAGTCCATCAGCACCAGCGGCAGTTCCGCTGGACCAACAACCCTCACGGCGTCCCGGTATTGAAACATATTCACGATATCGCGGAAGTTTTCATAATGATTGCCGGTCACGGTAGCGACGCCGTATTGGGCTGGTTCTAAAATGCTATGGCCTCCGCGCGGGACGAGGCTTCCACCGACGAACGCAACATCCGCCAGCGCATACATCGAAGCCAGTTCGCCAATCGTATCGAGTAAAAGAACTCCGCCTGCCAGAGACTCGCCCTTCCAAGCAGACCGTCGGCAGAAGCGAATTGACATCTGCTTGAGCAACGACGCTACGGCCGGGAAGCGTTCCGGGTGTCGCGGCGCTAGAATCATGACCGCACGCGGCCGTTGCACCAGTAAATTTTCAAACGCTCGGAGCACCAACGATTCTTCTCCATCGACGGTGCTGCCACAGACCAGAACCGGCTGCGCGCCCGTTTCGCGAAGTGACTGGCGCACACGCTCAACAATCGGAAGCGGGGCTGGCACGGGGATATCAAACTTCAAATTTCCTGTTACTCGCAAGCGCTCGGGATTCGCGCCAATATCGCGCAGGCGCACCTCGTCCTCTCGCGTCTGGGCGAGAAATAAGTCTACGTTGATCAAGACTCGCCGCAGCAAGCGGCGGAAACGCCGGTAATTCGGCCACGATCGATCCGAGATACGCGCATTTACCACGGCGATGCGGGCTCCGCTAGCATGCGACAGACGCAGAAAATTAGGCCAGAACTCCGTCTCCGCGATCACGATCATCTCCGGACGCAGCGCTCTAAGGTATGGCCGAATGGCAAACGCAAGATCCATCGGGAAATAGAAAACATTTTCTTCGCCAAATCTCTTTCGCGCCAGAGTCTGCCCGGTATCTGTGGTTGTCGAAACCAAGACCCTATGCAGCGGAAAGCGCCGCCGAAGTTCTTCGACTAATGCAGCAACTGCCAGCACCTCGCCCACAGAAACGGCGTGGACCCAAATCGCGCGTTTCTGACCATTCGGCGCCCGGATCCTTTCCGGTACGCGCCCCAGTCGCTCTCCAAGGCCCACGCGGTATTTGCCGTGCCGCGCCATCTGGAATATCCAATATGGCAGGCTCGCCAACATCGCCGTGCCGAGCGCGATGCTGTAGAGAAAGTTGTAAAGAGAAGAGATCAAGTCGAGCCCATTCTAAACTCTAAAGCGCTTCGTGCCGTGCGAACGGAATCCTCTGGGTTGAGAATCTTGATCTCCTTCTCCGATAGCCCAAGTCGCGGGATCGAGGCTCTATAATTAAATCCATGCCGCGACTGCTGACCCCCGGACTGATTCGCACGCTCGTCGCTTCGGTTGTCACAATTTCGTCTTCAATATCGCTCAGCGCGAAAGACTTCGTAAAGCCCGAGGCCCAGCCCGCGAAAACCTACGCCGCGCACGATGACCACGCGAACGACAAAGTGGCTATAGCAGCCGATCCGTATGACACTGCGGCCAAAGCCAAAATCTTTTCCGTGAACTTCGCGGAGCACGATTTTCTTCCTGTCTTTTTCGTTGTCACCAATGATGGCGACCTGCCGATTTCCATTGCCAACATGGACGTCAAATTGATCACCGCGCATCACGATAAATTGTCCCCCGCTTCGAGCGAAGACATTTTCCGCCGCCTATCCAACCCTCATGCCAACATGCATCCCATCCCGGTTCCGATTCCTCAGAAAAAAGTAAAAGGCATGCTCAGCCAAAAAGAACGCGACGAGATTGAAACCTCACGATTCGCTGCGAAAGCCGTCGAGCCACACACTACCCAGTCTGGGTTTCTGTATTTCGACATCGAAGGGATTCCGGCCCCGTTGGAAGGCGCGCACCTTGACGCGACGGGAGTCAACGACTCGAAAGGCACCGAACTGATGTACTTCGAAATTCAATTCTGAATCGCGCGGGTCGGACACTCTTATGTATTGCTTTGATGTTTTTCGCCTCATTTGATGTCGCTTGGTGGGTCTCAGAAAAGCGAATGGCCCGTTATAATCGAGTGATATGTCTACCACTGTAGGCACGTCCGTAGCTGCCCGAACAGCTTACGAGCCCGCCATCGGCCTCGAAGTGCACGTGCAACTCCTGACGGCGACGAAGATTTTCTGCTCATGCTCGACGCGCTTCGGTGCTCCGCCGAATACGAGTGTTTGTCCTGTGTGTCTGGGGATGCCCGGAGCGTTGCCCGTGCTGAATCGTAAAGCGGTTGAGTTCGCCACGCTGGCTGCGATGGCTCTGAATTGTCCGATCAATGAAACGTCTATTTTTGCACGCAAGAATTATTTCTATCCTGACCTGCCCAAGGGCTATCAGATTTCGCAGTTTGACAAGCCGCTAGCTGAACATGGATTTATCGAAGTTCCGGCCGTAGGCGGGAAAAAGAAAATCGGCATAACCCGCGTCCACCTTGAAGAAGATGCAGGGAAGAGCTTGCACGACGGGTTTCCCGACTCTTCTGAAAAAACTGCGATCGACCTTAATCGCACCGGCGTGCCTCTGATCGAAATCGTCAGCGAGCCTGACATTACTACTCCCGATGAGGCCTACGAGTATCTGACGCGGCTAAAGGAAATTATTCTCTACACGGGCGTCAGCGACTGCAACATGGAAGAAGGTTCCTTGCGCTGCGATGCCAACATCAGCATCCGTCCACGGGGTCAAAAAGAACTTGGCACGAAAGCAGAAATCAAGAATGTGAATTCGTTTCGTTACATACGCGAAGCGCTGATCTACGAGATCGCAAGGCAGATTGAAATTGTTGAGTCGGGGGGCAAAATCACGCAGGAAACTCGCCTCTACAACTCGCACGAGGGCAAGACATACAGCATGCGCTCGAAAGAGCAGGCTCACGATTACCGCTATTTTCCTGAGCCGGATCTTTTGCCGCTGGTGGTCGATGAAAAATGGAAAGCCGAGATCGCGAAGACATTGCCGGAGTTGCCCGAGGCACGCCGTTCGCGGTTGGTGAAGGAATATGGCATCACCGAATACGATGCACAGGTCTTGACGTTATCGAAGTCGCTGGCGGACCAGTTCGAGGAAGCGGCGAAAGCTGCAAAGAATCCGAAGCGCGTTGCGAACCTGGTGCAGGGCGAACTGATGGGACGGCTGAAGGCGACTGGCGGAGATGTCGAACACTCTCCGATTTCGATGAAAGGCGTGGCGGCCTCCGCGGACTTGGTGGAGAGCGGGGCGATCTCCGGCAAAATGCTCAAAGATCTGTACGATCTCTGTTTCGAGCGCAATCAGGATTTCCCGCGAGTTTACGAAGACGAAGGGCGACCGCAACAATCCAACGACACGTCTGAGCTGGAGAAAATTGTCGACGAAGTTATCGCTGCGAATCCTAAACAGCTGGAACAATATCGCGGCGGCAAGAAGACGATGATCGGATTTTTTGTCGGTCAGGTGATGAAAGCCTCTAAAGGACAAGCGAATCCGCAACTGGTGAACGAACTACTGTTGAAGAAATTGGACTGATCTCGTTCGAAAAAGTCGCAAAGTGACTTAAGTACCATTCGCGCTGTGCGACTTCGGCAATCTGATTTTCGCTCTTACCGCCCGCTACGATAATGCTGAGCCTCTCTCGTTCGGGGCTGACCGCTCAAGAGCATCCATGAAAATCAAGCTGGACCGCATCATCAGCATTGCGACGCTGGTGGCCTCGATTGGAGCTATTTTCCTTGTAATGAAAAAGCCGGCTCCCGTGGCCCAACCGCAAACGCCGGCAGCGATCGCCGCTGAATGCTCAATCGTTTGGACAGAAGATGGAGGAGTTCGAACGGGCCGCGCAGCAAGGATCAGCGCCTTCGACGGTAAATTATCAAGCGCAACCCGGGCAGGGCCAATCAAGCCCTTCTGTCGCGCCACAGCCGCAGCCGAAAGCAGAAGTTCATCTGAACTCCGATGAAGTGGGTGCAGCGCTGGCGCAGGCCGTGGGAGCCGCGGGGGCTGCAGGAAGCGCAGAACTCTCGCCTGATTCCAACGTGGGTAGCGGAGCGCCAACGATCAAAGATCAGCAGGTGAGCTTCGAGGGCGACACGGTGCACGGCCAGTTTCTTACGGAGATCGCAGGCAAAGACGTATGGGTAACGGTTTCAGGCCATCTCGCATCGAAGGATGGTTACGCCACCTTCGAGCCGACTGAATTCAAAGTAGGCGATCTGAATGTTCCGGTCGCGCTGGTGAATCCCGCGCTGCAGAAAAAGCTATCCGAGCAACGGGACCGCATGAAACTTCCCGACGGCGTTGGCGACATGAAGGTGCAGAACGGGGAATTGGTGATGCAGCAAAAATAATCTCAGTCACTTAACCCGCAGTGGTCGCCGGCAGGGAATTTGCCGCCGCAACTTTCGCGAACCATCGTCCTGAATCCTTGATCGTGCGCTGCTGGGTTTTAAAATCGAGATAGGTGAGTCCGAAGCGCTGGCTGTAACCTTCGGCCCATTCGAAGTTATCCATTAAACTCCACGCATGATAGCCGCGCACGTCAGCGCCCTCGGAGATCGCCTGGGCCATGGCTTGCAAATATTGCCGGTGATATTCGATACGGCGCGAATCGCGAATCATTCCGCTGGCATCTGGTCCGTCGTTGTAGGCACATCCGCTCTCAGTAATCTCAATCACCGGGCGATCAAAATCCTTAGTAATCCGCATGATCATGTCATGGAGCGCCTGCGGCCACACTTCCCACCCGAAATCCGTCTTCGGACCCACCTCCCCACCCGCCATCATCGCCGGGAACAGCCATTGCTGCGGGTGCGAAAGTCTTTGCGGGGCACTGGGAGCGGATACGATGGTGCGGTAGTAGAGATTAATTCCGATGAAATCCAGCGGAGCGCGCATCTTTTCGAGATCGCCGGTCTTGATCCGCATGATGGTTTCAGGCAAAAACGTAAACGCATCGGGATATCGCCCATGTAAAGCGGGCTCCAGGAACCAGAGATTCGTGATTGCGTGGGCGCGCTCGGCAGCGAGTTTGTCATCCTCGGAATTCGTTGCCGGTTCGCAGGACGACATACTGAATGCGGTGCCTACTCGCGCTTGCGGGCAGATGGCTTTCAGGGCGTGAAAACCCGCGCCCTGGGCCAGATTCACCGTGTGCGTAGCGCGCAGGAAATCAACCAGACTCTGGTGGCCGGGAGCCAATTCCCCTTGCAGATAACCGCGGTAGGTGAACGCTGCCGGCTCATTGAACAACATCCAATCTGAAACGCGATCGCCCAAAGCGTGAGCTATCCGTTCAACGTAGTCTGCAAAACGGGATGCTGTGTCTCGATTCGGCCAGCCTCCCGCATCTTCTAAGACTTGCGGCAAGTCCCAATGATAGAGCGTGACAAAAGGGCGAATACGGGCCTCCAGCAAGGCGTCCACGATACGACTGTAATAATCGATGCCCTCGGGATTCGCTGGTCCAGAGCCCGTGGCTTGAATGCGCGGCCATGAAATCGAGAAGCGATAGCTGTTCAGGTTCATCGATCGCATGAGGGCGATATCTTCACGCCAGCGATGATAGGAATCGCAGGCTACGTCGCCCGTGTCGCCATTCTTTATTTTGCCGGGTGTGTGTGTGAAACGGTCCCAGATCGACTCCCCCTTGCCGTCCTTATTGCAGGCGCCTTCGATCTGATAGGCGGCGGTGGCCGTGCCCCAGAAAAAATTGCTTGGGAATTGAATCTCTGAAGTCGGGTTGGACCGAGACTGGTGGGAAGTTGAAAGAGTTGCGGAGCCCGCGCCGTGCGCCGCGTGCGAAGGCTGGGAACATGCGGAGAATAAGCCGGCAGGAAGTCCGGCCGCCAAGCCGGCAGCGAGGGTACGTTGCGCAAATTCGCGTCGTGTCAGGCGCAAGGTCTATTGAAACTCCTGGTGAAGGGTTTCATTGAAATCCAATTAGTTGTGCTTGATAAGCTTTCCGGTCTTTTGCCCAGTCAGCGAACTGTATAGAGTTTCGAGAAAAACGTCCTCATTTACGAAATCTCCAGAATATTTCTTCCATGGATCTAGAAGCTTCGCTTGTTTCATCTGGTCAAGAGTTTTGCCGTCCTTCAATGATTTCTGCACAGCGTCGCGGGTCTCTTTGAGCATTCCCAGGTAAGCCCGCACGTCGTCAAGGCTCGAGACTGGCCCGTGACCAGGAATGACTTTCACGTCTGGCGGCAATTGCGAGATGACCTGAGCGACCGCATCGATCATGCCATTGATGCTGCCGCCGCCCTCGACATCGATAAAGGGAAATCCGTAGGTGACGAAGTCGTCTCCCATGTGCACCACGTTGGAGTGCGGGAAGAAAATGATCGAATCCCCATCCGTATGTCCAGCGGGGAAATAGAGAGCACGGATATCCTCACCATTCAAATGAACGGTGACATCGTGATCAAAAGTGATGATGGGCAGAGCCTCATGCGGTGCAGGCTTCGTGTCGATGTGAAT
This sequence comes from uncultured Acidobacteriaceae bacterium, assembly GCA_963846215.1. GTDB lineage: Bacteria > Acidobacteriota > Terriglobia > Terriglobales > Acidobacteriaceae > Sulfotelmatobacter. Next base: position 576,037 of record CAWJVC010000009.1, read on the forward strand.
CGAGCCACCGTTGCCGCCGCCTCCGCCGCTCTCCAGGCGCTTGCGGACGTTGTCCTGCGCGATGATGGGAGCTTGCTTTTGGAAGTAAGCATTTCCGCCGGTGTGGTCGGGATGGTAGTGCGTGTTGATGATGAAACGTACGGGCTTGTCGGTGATGCCCTTCAGCGCGGCTTGGATCTTATCCGCTAGCGGGGCATATTGATCGTCGACGATCACAATGCCGTCGTCTCCCACCGACGCACCAATATTTCCACCCGCTCCTTGCAGCATGTAGACATTCCCCGCCACTTTCGAGATTTTCATCTCGACCTTGCTGAAGTCCTGGTCCTGAGCGCTCGCGAGGCCGGCGGCAAGCATGCCGGCGATAAATAAGACCGTTACTATGCGCATGAGCATCCTCGAATTTGTTTTGACCACGGGCAGTCATTCTATCGTAAGGGGAGTGTCAGGCTGAATATCGAACGGAATGCTGGAATCAATGCCAGGAGCGCAGCACTCGCTCGAGGATGTAGGCCGCGGATTCGATTTGGGCGAGTTCGGACGGGGTCAGTTTTCCGAGATGCCCTGCGAGATACTCGATGCGGCGTTGGCGTCCCTCGTGCAGGAGGCGAGTGCCTTTGGCGGTCGCGCGAATTTGCAAGCGCCGCGCATCTTTGGAATCGCGAGTGACGTCGATCAAACGGCTGCGCTGGAGTCCAGCGACGATGCGACTCATCGTTGGCGGCTTCACCTGCTCGGCGGCAGCGAGCTCTCCCAGTGTCCTGGGGCCTCCAAAGACCAATACCGAAAGCGCAGAAAGTTGCGCGGGTCCGACTCCCGATGCGGCATCCCCGCTGCGCACGCGACGCAGCAGGTGGATCGCGGCGGAATGAAGGCGATCCGCAGCCGCAATGGCCTGCGATTGAATCGCAATTGTTTCAGGCTTGACTTTCGCCATGCAATATAGTTAGCTATGCTAACTAATATTACGAAGGAGATCAAGCGATGAATGTAGCCGGCGATGTAGGCATTACCCACCTGGGGCAGATCGCCATCAACACAAAAGATGTGGAGCGCGCGTCAGCTTTTTATCAGGACGTTCTGGGGTTGAAGTTGCTCTTCAAAGCGCCACCCGGGCTGGCATTCTTTGAATGCGGGGGCGTACGGCTGATGTTGGACCGGGCAGAGAAGCCCGAATTCGATCATCTGAGCTCAGTTCTGTACTTTTCCGTTCCAGATATTCAGGCTGCATACGGCAAGCTGAAGCAGAGCGGCGTCCATTTCGAGGACGAGCCGCACATGATTGCACGAATGCCGACACATGACTTGTGGATGACGTTCTTCCGGGACTCGGAAGGGAACTTGCTGGCCCTGATGAGTGAAGTAGCCCGGTAATTGGCGGAGCGCATCGTAATGCCGCTGTAAGTTTATCCGGCTTCATCCGGATCCTGACCCGCGAAAGCGGCCGTCGCCACATGTTTTTGTCCTCTACATCCTAAAATCGCGTCCAAGAATCGAAGCATGTTATGAACCGAGCCAGATTTTTGTCGGTGCTGGTGCTTTCGATGTTCGCGCGGGTGGCGGGCCAATCTTCGGATGCGGCCTTGGCGGCGGGCTTGCACCTTTTGGAAGAAGGCCGGACCCTGCTGTCGGAGTCAGCGCTAAACGAAGCAGCGAATTACTTCAGCAATCTTAGAAATAAAAATCCTGAGAACGCGATCTATCTTTACGAACTGGCGAGAGTGGATTATTACCGGTGCGATGGCGCCGATATTCGCGGTGACAAGAAGGCGGCTGCGGCTGCGCTCGACAACGCAATTAAGAAAGCACAGACTTCTCTGACTCTGAATGAGGGTTCGGCGGAAGCACACAGCTTGCTGGCCGATCTCTACGGAAGGAAGATTGGCTTTGGTGGATTTATGTCAGGCGCGCATCTGGGACCCAAGGTGGCAGCCGAGAATAAGCGCGCCCTCGAGTTGAACAGCAATAATCCTCGCGTCCAAGCCAGCGTTGGACGGCAGTATCTCGAAGCTCCAAAGATGTTCGGTGGGGATGTAGACCGGGCCATCGCAAGCTTTCAAAAGTCATTGCAGGTTGAACCTGCCAACGATGAAACCCTGGTATGGCTGGCCCTGGCATATCGCAAAAAAGGTGAAGCCGATCGCGCGAACGAGGCCATCGAAAAAGCTTTGCGAATCAATCCCCGCAGCGTGTTCGCGCAGAACGTGAAATCGGGAAAGTGAAGCTGCACGGAATCGAATCCGATTGCTAATTGTTCTGCGTGCATTGAGAATGAGAGGGACAGGCCAGGGATTGAAACAATCAGCCGCACTCTCAGAATCAGGTTTTGGCAGCGCGTGGTTTGCGCTGTGCGTGGCCTTCGCGCTGCACATTCTGGACGAAGCCTCCACCGGCTTCCTGGGCGTCTATAACCCAACCGTGACCGTGTTGCGCCAGCGATGGGGATGGTTCCCCATGCCTACGTTTGGATTCCGAGAATGGCTGATAGGTTTGATGATCGGGTGCGGGCTCTTATTCTGTCTCTCCCCGGTGGCCGCCCGCGGAATGAGCGGCTTGCGGCCATTGGCATGGCTTTACGCCGGCATCATGCTCCTCAATGGTCTGAGTCACACGCTGTTCTCAATTTTGGGACACACCGTTTCTACGGTTAAGTTTGCCCGCCCTGCTCCGGGATTCTATTCATCTCCATTTCTTCTGGTAGCCTCTGTGTGGTTGATGTTGCGACTGCGGCGTACGGCGCGCGTCGACTTCCAATTGCCAACCGGGGTTTGACTGTGGAGAATCAACGGGGTGAGTAGCCTTCCGAATCCTGCTGCGAATAAGGTGGAGTCTGGCAACACCCGTGTCGTGCAAGCTTCCGAAGCTGCGCCGGACCGGCCCTGGATCCTCTCCGAGAAATATTTTCGTTGGCGCGGCGGTGAGATCACGCGCCTGGAAGCCTTTTGCGATGTGGTATTTGGCTTCGCGATAACCCTGCTGGTGGTATCGCTCGAGGTGCCGCGCAGCTATGCGCAGTTAATGTCCGACATGCGCGGATTTCTTCCCTTCGCGGCATGTTTTGCCCAACTGGCGATGATCTGGCGCACGCACTATGTATTCTCGCGCCGCTATGGATTGGAAGACCCCTACACCGTGTTTCTCAATATCGTATTGCTCTTCCTCGTCTTGTTCTACGTGTATCCATTGAAGTTTGTGTTTACGTTATTGTTTGCGCCACTCACCGGCGCTGCGGCGCCGGAGAACCTGGGATGGCATGAAGGTTCGGTGATTATGCGAATATACGCCGCCGGATTCACATCCGTGTTTCTTCTTTTCGCCTTCATGTATGTTCATGCCTACCGCCTCCGCGGGAAGTTGGGGCTGAATGCCGTCGAGATAGAAACGACGCGCTTCTCCCTCCGGGAGAACGAGATCCTAACGGTCGTGGGCCTCACTTCTTTCCTTTTGGCGTTTAAGCACCCTGACTTAGCAGGATGGACATTTGCAACCATCGGGCCGGTGCTGGCAATCCACGGAACGATATTCGGCAAGCGGATACGTACACTTGCGAAAGACTTGGATGCAGAGAAGTCTTGACTCTCTCCGTGATTCCTTCAATCTTTTCGCGCGGGTCTTTGGTGCGTTCGCCAAGGGTGCGTAAGGCAAAGGTCCCAAAAGAGCGGGCTCATTTTTGCTGCGTGTTGCACTGGTTCACCATAGAGTTGATGATGGCGTTCAAGCCCGATTCGTCCCGCAACTCCGGAACGGTTCCTTGTTCAACTCCCTCCGTGCCCAGGCAATTGTCCACGCGGTACACGATCTTGCTCGAGGTGACATTCTCGTAGAAGAGCTCGCCTTGCGCTGCGGAATTATTTTGGCAATAGGAAGCTTTGCAGCCCGGTGGCTTGCCGCATAGCCAGCCGGTGAGAGAAGTTCTTGGGTAACTGAAGGTCGAGTCCGCCAGTCTGCCGCTAATGCCATCCACGATGCTCATGCTCTTCCAGTCCGCATATTGGGATTGCGAAATTCTATGGCCTGTAGCACAAGCGTTCTGGCCCTCGGCGCCGCTCCACTTGGAAATAGAATTTTGGTTTCCATCGACATAAATCGGCGAATCGGACCACGGACCTTCCTGACCGGTTAGACATTCATTCCCGGGACAGACGGTGATTGGCCTGGAATCAGGATCGCAGCCCATCGACAAGTCGCTCATGACCGGCCCAGACTCCAATTCCACGTGATTGAGATATTGCCCGGCTCCATATTCGGCGAGCGAGTAGGCAATCGCGGCCGAGCCCGCGCTTACACCTTGGGCGCACATACCTCCGCCGCTATATACATTTCTCTGATTCAAGAGCCAGTTCATCAGGGTTGCAGGCCGGCAGGCCGCCGCTTTCAGGCTCGAGCCCGTCCCATTGCCGGTATCCTCCCAGGGAGTACTCCAAACCACCTGGACCGTCTGAAAATTATGCGAGGGCGGAGTGTAAGCTGCGACAGACTCCGTGAAGCCGACGGTTGTTCCATCGCTGCCCGTAAATAGGACGATGGTTCCGTCTCTGCCACCGGGATTCACAATCCCATACGTGAAACCGATATCCATCGTGCCCGGGCAACTCACAGTGCTTCCGTAGCACAGAGTCCCAAATTCAAATCCGCTCGGACACGTGATGGACCGGACCGGTTGTTTGACTTCGCCAACGGGTAGAGCATTGGATTGAGCGAGAGCCCAACCACAAAGAATCATGACCACCAAAAATTGAACAAAGGCAGAGCCTAGCTTGTTTCTCACTTTGTAATCCTTCCTTGATGCAGAGCCATCCCTGCATACAGCAAGCGATCAAGAACAGATGGCACCCGGCGGCCCAGCAGCGGCTTATCCCAAGGGGGGCAATTGCAGCGTACAGCGTAGCGAAGGGCCTACGGAACGTCTAGAAAGTACATTTTCCAGTGTCCAAAGGGCCCTATCCGTTTGGAGGCTTTTTTGCCTGGAAGGGGCATGATAGGGGACGCGAGCCTTCCCCGGCTGCTATCATCTCTTGCGGAGTCATTTGTGGAGCTCTTCAGCGGACTGCAAGACGAAGAATTCGAAGAAGAACCCATTCCTTATATTTCCGGATCAGGAGAAGGACTTATGGAAGAAGGACCAGCTACGCATGCCAGCACGCGCCGTAACGAGGATATTGCGCTTGACCTGATGAAATTTGTGGCCATGACGACCGGTTACGGACGGACAACCTCGACCGGCGTAGGATTTCAAGGGACAGGGTCGGCCTCGAAGCCGGACGAATATGCCGACCAGTTGCTAGAGCTCTATGCGAAGTGTAAGGCGGCCGTAAAGGGAGAAAAGTAGAGCCTCCCGATTTCGCTGCCCGGATCCCGCGGGCGGGCGGTATGGGCTGATTATTAGGCAAGAAAAGACCGCTGCCTCAGCAGCGGTCTGGATGGATGACGTTAATCTGACGTCTTAGCGCCGGCCCTTCCTGGCTTTCTTTTTTGCAGTCTTCTTTACGGCTTTCTTAGCTGCCTTCTTTTTAGCGGGCTTTTTTTTGGCGGGCTTCTTAGCGGCCTTCTTCTTAGCTGGTGCTTTTTTCTTGGCCTTCTTCGCGGGTGCTTTCTTGGCCGGCGCTTTCTTTTTAGCTGCGGGCTTCTTAGGACCACTCCCGGATGGAGCCGCAGGTCTGGGCGCTGGGGGTGGCGGTGGAGGCGGAGCGGCCGGTTCGCTCATGTCAGATTCCGGCAGGCCAGCCTCTTCTTCCTCCTCTTCTTCTTCTTCGAAATCCTCTTCCAGCGACTCGCTGTAGGCGCCACTGTCGCCGAATTCCTCTTCTTCGTCACGTGCGTAAAGGGTGGGGTCGTAGAACGTCATTGCTCCTCCTGATCTTATTTTGGCTAGTCGGCACGGGAACGCCACGCAGGCTGCCGGTTACAAAAAATTAAAAGACCTCTGAATCTCTGTGCTCGAACGGCGCGCGATTATAGCACGACATTTGCAGCAAGCCGCAAGGACCGCAGTCACAGTAGCCTGCCTATCCTGTTACCACACAGACCTGTGGATTGGAAGAAGATTCTACAAAATTGGCGATGAGATCTCTCGTTTGGGGAGAGATGCGTAACCCCATGCGGGATATTCCAAAGGTAAAAAGCGCGTCCCCAAACCAAGGCGACGCGCTGCCAACACTATCGCGAAATAAGGCTTATTTGAGGCTCTTTATATAGTCGGCAACCGATTTCGCATCGTCGGCTGTGACGCCGCTGACGGCCTTCTTGTGCGGAGCCTTCTTTGCATCATTACCCTTGGTCAGCAGGTCAGTGATCTGATCCGCGGTCAGGCTGGTGCCTTTGAGAGCGGGTCCAACCTTGCCTTGACCGTCGGCTCCATGACAGCCCGCACACTTCGTTTTGTAGGTGGCAGCTCCGTCCTGCGCGAAAGCAGGCAGGGCTAAGGTTGCGGCGAGAGAAACCAGAAGAAATAGAACGAGCAGATTGCGTAAGTGCATGAACACTCCTTTGGATGAATTATTTAGTCGGTTCGAATTGCCGGAGCGATTCTAATCCCAAGAGGGGTGCAGGGGAAGATGAAATCGATCAAGTCGCCTTTTCGGGGGTTGCCATGTCGGGAAGAGTGAGCCAGGCCTCATAGTTGCATGGTTCGTTTCGGCGTTACGTGGGGAGAATCGTGAGGACGCTACTGGCTGGGTTGCACGACCAGGATCATACCTGGCCGGAGTGTTGCGACGTTCTGGTTGCTGCGTTTCAAGGCGGCAACGGTGGTTCTGTAGGTTGTGGCGATGGAATAGAGAGTTTCGCCAGACTTCACTTTGTGATGCAACACGCTCGCCTGTGAACGCTCCCCATCGTCGCTATGGGCTCGGGGGGCCTTCGGCGTGGAGGCCTTAGCGACTGTTTGCGTGCCTTTGCGGGGATGTTTAGCAGGTTGGCTCGAAGAGGTCGAGGCCACCTCGCCACTGGGCGAGACAGGCAGGTGAAGAGCTAGAACCGTCCGCCCATGCAGGCTATCGCTGTGAAGGCCGTTCCAGCGGCGAAGCATCTGCGGAGAAACTCCAAAATTTTCAGCCACGGTCTCGACCGTGTCGCCCTTGCGTACTTTGTAACGGGTGATGCGATGAGCGTAAGTGGCCGTATCGCTGACGTGCTTTCCGGGCGCAATGGGAATAATCAGCTTGGCATTGGTCTGTAATTCGGCGCCGTCGAGGTGATTGGCTTCGACGATGGCCCCGGGCGTTATGTGAAAGTTGTGCGCCAGGGACGCCAACGTCTCGCCGGAGTGCACCGTGGGGTAACGCCACCACAGGCGCATGCCAGCGGGGATGGCCGCGATCGTCGTCTGATATTGCTCTTTCGTTCCGGCGGGCAGATGAAGTACGAAGGAGCCTTCTCTCGGTGTGCTCATTCGCAGGAGACTTGGGTTCAACTGTTGAAGCTGAGCCGGGGTCGATTCCACGCAGTCTGCGACAAGGCGTAAATCAACCGGATAGTTGATCGTTACGGAATCGAAGGGAGTAGGTTCGTCCATTGATACATCATCGAAGCCATAGTTCGACATATTCTTGGTCATGATGGTCACGGCCAAGATGATGGGAACGTAGTTGCGCGTTTCCTTGGGAAGAACGTTGCGACGGTAAAGCTCCCAGAAGTCGGCATAGCCGGTGCGGCGGACTGCAGCCTGCACCGTGCCCGGGCCAGAGTTATAGGCGGCCATGGCGAGGTACCAGTCGCCGAATTGAGCATAAAGGTCGCGAAGATGCTGGGCGGCGGCGCGTGTGGATTTCACGGGATCCTGCCGGTCGTCGACCCACATGCTGCGCTGCAGCCCGTATCCGCGAGCGCGGCTGCCCATGAACTGCCAAATTCCGCGGGCACCGGCGCGAGAAACCGCCAAAGGCTGGAAACCAGATTCGGCTTGCGCCAGATAGATCAAGTCCTGCGGAACGCCTTCTTCTTTCAAGATGGTGACCATCATGTCGTGGTAGCGTCCCGAGCGGGCAAAGGCGCGCTCAAATGTTCCGCGCCCACGGCCAGAGAAGTAGGTGATATAGCCCGCAACTTGATCCGTCATCATCAACGGCAAGTCAGAATGAGTCGACTTGATTTCGGCTTGAGCTTTCGCCTTGACGCCAGGGTCGGCGGAGGGAATGATCCCGTTCGTTTCGTCGATGGGAGCAGGCTCAGATTTCTGGGCATCCTCTTCAGAACTCAAGTCTCCAAGATTGAGGTGATTCACCCCGTCTGAAATACGTTCGAATTCTTTTTCCAGGCGAGGGTCGGAGCGGATATCCAGTTTGCTCTCGAGCAAGGTGTTAAAGGCGGCATCGAAATCACTCTTGGCGGCGCCTGCGTTGCCTGCATGATAGTTTGCCAGTCCCGCCTGATATTGCTTTTCGACGTTGGCGACGAGATCTCCAACCAGGTCAGAGGAGGGAGCGTTAGGCGAATCAGCCGAGGCTTTTGTTTCTGTCGCGGCAGCCGGTTGGGCCTGCTGCTCAGCGGGCTCCAGTTTTGGTGGTTGAGTCTGTGGTGTCGCGGGGGCGGGGGTCTTGGCGGTCAGTGGCGGGGCAGTGCCCTTGGGGACTGCCGAAACCGGCTTCTTGGCTGACTGGCAGGAAGAACCTGCAACGGCCAGTAGGGCCAAGGCGGCAATCCGTATTTGGAGTTTTGCAACTCGCATATTTTGCAATGAGATACGGGGCTGCCCGCTCAGAGAATCCTATCAAAAATCGTACCCTGCCGCGCTCTTCGGGTCAACGCCGAATGCGGTCAAGTACGGTTACTTTGGGCACCCACCTATCTCGTTACCCGCCCCATTAATGAGACGGCGGGAAGCCTCCAAAGGTTTGAAGCAGGCTTGAGCGATACTTCGGCCTGCCGAAAAATATTAGATCCGCCAGTAATCCGGCCGCCAGCTTTGGATCGCCTTTTTAATGTCCGCGCGGGATAGTTTTTCCGCGATGGCTCGCGCCGCGAGCCCCGGCAGTTCGGCGTCCGATGCGAAGCGTAAACCGATTAGCTGGCCCTCCGTCAGTTCCGCAATCTGGGAGCGCAATGGCTCACTACACAAAGTCACCAGCCGCAGTCTTTCCTCCAGACGGATTACGCGATCCTGCACTTTGAGCGCATAGAGGCGGATCTTGAAAACTGCGATCAGCGCAGCCACGGAGATCACAAAAAACGCCGCCGTATGAAAACTGGGGCGCCAGATAAAGTGGATGGTTCCGCCGATGGCGGTAAGGGCGAAGACGGGTATGACGACGAAGTGAAACAGGGGATCGAACTTGGCATGGTTCGCCAGGGTTTGCGGCATTTTTTCAGCCATCAATAAATCTCCTCGAAACCATTAGCCCATGAATTTATACCCCAATCCCGGAATGGTCAAAAGCAGCTGCGTTTGAAAATGCAGACCAGTGGTCAAACGACGGTCAGTTTGTTAACGTAGCTTTCAATGCAGACGGTCGCTAAGCGATCGCCCGTCAAGAGAAAGCGCCTGGTCGCCAGTTCCGTCACGAATCGGGAACGGTGCATCGCACATCGAAACAACCATGAAAGCCATACAAGTGAAGCACGTAGGTGGACCGGAGGCGATGGAAGTGGTGGACCTTCCGGTCCCCCAGCCCAAGGCAAACGAAGCCGTGGTAAAAGTGGCGGCGTCGGGCGTGAACTTTATCGACGTTTATTTTCGCGAGGGCCGATACAAGGCTACCGTTCCACTCGTTCTAGGCCAGGAGGGTGCAGGCACCATCACTGAAGTCGGTGCCGATGCGAAATCCGTGAGAGTTGGAGAGCGTGTGGCATGGACTGGCGTGCAGGGTTCTTACGCCGAGTACGCCGCGGTTCCAGTTGACCGACTGGTGCCAATTCCGCCGGGTGTCAGCGAGCAGCAGGCCGCCGCAATCATGCTGCAGGGCATGACGGCGCACTACCTTTCGCACTCCACTTATCCACTCAAACAGGGCGAAACCGCTTTGATTCATGCGGCGGCCGGAGGCGTTGGACTTCTCCTAACGCAGATGGCGCACAACATCGGAGCCCGGGTGATTGCCACCGTCTCCACGGAGGAGAAAGCCAAGCTGGCTCGTGGCGCCGGGGCGCATGAAGTCATCTTGTACACGCAATCCGATTTCGCGGCTGACACGAAACGGCTCACTGGCGGAAAAGGTCTGGATGTTGTGTATGACTCGGTCGGGAAGACTACGTTCGAAAAAGGACTGAATGTTCTGCGACCACGCGGCATGATGGTTCTATTCGGAGGATCCAGCGGAGCCGTGCCTCCGTTCGACTTGATAGCCCTCTCGCAAAAAGGCTCGCTTTACGTGACCCGTCCCACGCTCGCGAACTACATCGCTTCGCGAGAAGAATTGCTGGAGCGCGCTGGCGCAGTGTTCGGCATGATCGCGTCGGGAAAACTCCATCTGCGAATCGAACACACCTATCCCCTGGCCGAAGCACAGCGGGCTCATCGCGATCTCGAAGGTCGCAAAACGACTGGTAAGGTGTTGCTGATACCCTAGGGTGGCATCCGAAGTCAGGCGGTCGGCGATCTGGGATCGCGCTACTCGACGTCTAAGACTTGAAATGCACCCACAATCATGAAAGCAATCCGCGTACAACATACAGGTGGGCCTGAAGTGATGGAACTGGTGGACGTTCCGGTTCCGCAGCCGAAGCCCTCCGAGGCGTTGGTCAAAGTTTCCGTCGCAGGCGTGAACTCGATTGACGGCTACTTCCGCGACGGCAGATACCGCACCCCCTTACCATTCATTCCCGGGCAAGAAGGTGCCGGAGTAGTGACGGCTGTGGGCTCTCAGGCGAAAACCGTGAAAGTGGGCGATCGTGTGGCTTGGAGCGGCGCCCTGGGCTCTTACGCCGAATTCGTGGTATCGCCCGAAGAACATCTTGTACCCGTGCCGGCGGCGATCGATGATGAGCAGGCCGCGGCGGCGATGATTCACGGTCTTACAGCGCATTATCTGGTGAACGATGCGCACAAGCTGAAGCCGGGAGAGACAGCGCTGGTTCACGCGGCGGCGGGTGGGGTCGGGTTGCTGCTGGTTCAGATGGCGCGGGTGATCGGCGCGCGGGTGATTGGTACGGCTTCGAGCGAGGAAAAGGCCCAACTGGCACGCGAGGCCGGCGCGGATGAAGTGATCGTCTTCACTAAGCAGGATTTCGAAGTCGAAGTAAAGCGCCTCACCGATGGCAAAGGGGTTGAAGTTGTATACGACGGAGTGGGCAAAGCGACCTTCGAGAAAAATCTGAATGTGATGCGCCTCCGCGGAATGCAGGTGCTTTACGGGATGTCGAGCGGTCCGGTGCTACCGGTTGATCCGGCGAGATTGTCCGAAAAAGGATCGCTCTATATGGCGCGCACCACGCTGGCGCACTTTACGGCGACCCGCGAAGAGCTGCTGGCGCGAACGAGTGCTCTGTTTGGCATGATCGCAGACGGCAAACTCAAACTGCGGATTGCGAAGACCTACCCGCTAGCGGAAGCTCCGCAGGCCCACCGTGACATGGAAGCACGCAAGGTCGCGGGCAAACTGCTGCTGATTCCTTAGCGCAAGAGCCCACATTCGAGCGACCCCTGCGACAAGCCATCCTCAGCGCTTGCGGGTGTAGTTTCGCGCATATTCCGGCGCGGTTGCTCCCGGGATCAGCCTTGCGTCGTCAATCGGCGTGCCGGCCTTCATCTCCAGAGGCACGATCCCCGCCCATGTGTTAAACGAATAGTCTTCCTCATCGTCGATTACCGGCCCTTGGCGGACCTTGGCCGAAAATTCTTCAATCGGAAGTTGCAGGATAGAGGTCGCCTTCAGCTCCCGTTCGTTCGGTTGTCGGGAGTCGGCCCAGCGGCCCGGAATGATGTGTTCCGAAAGCGAGCGCAACGCCCTTATCTTTTGTGCTGGATCATCGACTAGCGTCGCCTTACCCAGAATCACGACTGAACGGTAGTTCATGGAGTGATTGAAAATCGATCTCGCAAAAACAAGTCCATCGAGCAAAGTGACGGTCACGCAAACCGGTACGCCACCTTTCATCTGCCGCAGCATGCGACTCGCGGAAGAGCCGTGAATGTAGAGGCTGTCGCCCACGCGTCCATACGACGTGGGGATGACGAATGGTTGTCCGTCGGCCACAAAGCCCGCATGACAAAGAAAACCTTCATCCAGAATCCGATATGCCTCTTCACGGTCGTAAACAGCGCGATCTGCTTCGCGGACGAGGCGAGTCCGTGGGGTGGGAGTGTAAGGCTGAGACATGGGGAAACGAGCTCCGGCAAGCGCCAAGGATGGGTGAAGAAAAAGTGTAACACCTGGTTTCGGTTACGGCTTGCCAGCGCCCGTAAGCAGCAGGACGTCCCAGTTTCCAAGCATGCGAAATCGTCTGATGTTCAGTCTCACAGAACCCGCGGATCCGGCGGCTGCAGAAACTCTACCAGTTGAATTTCACCGCAAATTGGAACTGCCTGGGATCGTAAGCGGCCGTTGCTTGGCCGGCATTCGTGAAAAGAGGACTCACTGCCGCCACGTTGTAGCGGTTAGCAAGGTTAAACATGTCCACGATCAGATCCAGGCTAAAGCGCTCGCCAAAATAAAGCCGCTTCGCCACCCGCACATCATTGAAGACGGTCCACGGCGCGACTCCCGCGTTGCGCCCCAGATTACCATCAAGTTGTAAAAGCGTGGGAGCGATTCCCGCGGCTACGAACGCAGCGATGCACGGCTCTTGAAAGACGCCGGTCGGAGAATATTTGCTTTGGTAGGAGGGGCCGCAGCCGGGGTTCACAAACGTGTTGGGGCGCCCAGTCAGCGAAGACAACTGCAAGTTGTCTCCGTTTCCCGTGATGATATTGAAGGGTCGTCCCGATGCAAGATCGACGATGGGAGCGATAGTCCAGTTGCTGAAGAACTTGCTGGCAAATCCACTGCCCCCAAGTTTGCCCGACTGGTAGACGCCGCTGAATACGAATCGATGGCGCTGGTCAAATAAGGAATTCGAGCGATCCAACGACGGGTAGTAGCTGTCTTGCGGCGTCAACGTTGACTCCAAATCCGTCGAGTCGTCGATCGCATGCGACCAGGTGTAGGACGCCAGGAACTCGTAATGCTGGCCGAAGTGCCTCCGCAGGTTGGCGGTCAAGCCATGATAGACCGAGCTGCCATTGGAATAGTTGGCGTCCATGTCGCCGAAAGGAACGCAGCCGCTATAGGAGAAATTCGGCGGAGCCGGATTGCAAGCCGTGTTGAATCCGGGGATCTTCGCCACCGTCGCCATCCCTTGCGCCACGCAGTTGCCTTGACCGGTCAAGTACATCCCCGCGGCGATGGACGGATTCAATCCGCCCGGCCGAAAGAAGTTCATCAACGCAGGATCGACGTAGGGGAAGGGAGCAGCCGGATTCCCCGGAGGGTTGCAGCCGCTTACAGTAAACGGACTTGAGGGCGTGGGCAGGCCCGCCGCGAGCGCGTCATAGTAAGCAGCTTGAAAATTGGCCGTCATCAAATCGCCGCGGATGGTATTAGCATTGATCGGCCGGTTGATGTGCCGCCCACCGTTAAAGTTATAGGCGAGGCTGAACGTGTAGCCGTCGCCCAGATCTTTTTCAATCGTAAAATTCACCTGCTGCGAATAGGCATAAACGAAATTCTTCGCCTGCGGGTATCCAAACGGCTGGAAGCCGAGCGGAAGGAACGTTGGATTGCTCGGATTCAGGCTCAAGTAGTTTTGGTTGAGGAACACGGACTGGGGAAAATTCAATGCTTGAAATTGCTGTTGGTTTGGTAAATATCCCAGAGCCGTCGTCACCGCGGGGTTGGTGGAAACCGCACAGGGATTGGCTGGGCTGGGAACGTTGATCGGTAGGCCCTGGAAAATGGGGATTGCGTTCAAGTTGCTCGGATTGCCGGCCCCGCCGCATCCGCCCGTCCCAGCAAATGCCAACTGCCCGCTGGTAGAACCATCCGAGGCGTCGCCGAGGAAATAAAGGCCCAGCAGGGGATGATCAAAGAAGATTCCGTAGGACGCGCGGATTACGGTTTTCCCGTCGCCCTTGGGATCCCACGCAATCCCAAAACGCGGCTGAATATTGTTTGTATCGGTTTGAATGCCTTTCTGCAGTGCAAGATAGTTGTATCCGGCTTGCGCGAGGGCGTCTGGCGGTTTGAATTTCGGTGCGAACTCCACGTCGTAGCGAACCCCGTAGTTCACCGTCAACTTCGGGGTCGCGCGCCAGGAATCCTGCCAGAACACGCCTAGCGGCTTATTGGAAAACGAATCGCTCGGACTGCCCAGGCCCTGAATAAAGTCTCCGGGAAGCCCTGCTCCATAAGCCTGCACAGCGGAGAGTCCAGGAACCGTAAGTCCGGGAACGGAAATCCCTAACTGCGCCGCGCTGATGCCGCCGAAGTCGTATACGCCGCCATAGTTCACCGTGAAAATTGCGGTGATGGGCAAGTAATTGAAATCCACGCCGAATTTGGTCTGGTGGCGGCCGAAGGTCCAGGAAAAATTGTCCGTGAACTGATAGCGCTGCTCCACGCGCTGAATGTAGGAATAAGGCTCGCGGCCGAAATAGGCGTAGCCCGGAATGTTCACTGCCGGATTTGAACCCAACGGTGTTTCCGTATTGTAGAAATACGAAAGTCCCCGGCGCGCATATTGAAAGCGGAATTCGTTCACTTTGTTATTGCCGATGGTCCATGTGTCTTGCGCTACGCCGCTCACGTCCCGGTAGGTCTGCTGTGATGTGCGCGAGTAAGCGTTTTGTCCGAAGGGTTGATCTTGTCCGCTGACTTCGATTCCCGTAACCGTGCTCGGGCTGACGTTAACCCGCAGCGTGAGGCGGTTGTTGTTATTGATGTTGTGATCGATGCGCAACGAGTAAAGGCTGGTACCTTCGAAAACCGGAAAATTACCTTCCTGCGAACTCAGTGAAGTAAAAGACTTCGGTAGGCCATTGCAGAGAGGAGCGCTCGTATTGCAGGAAGTAATGAATTGCGCCAGCGGATTGCTTCCGTTCGCGGGAATCGGCAACGCTCCTGCCGCCACCAATCCTAGGAACGATGCCGGGTAGCTTCCGTTCACCGCCAAGCTGGAGGCAGCGCCCGTCGTAATCGCATACTGCTGCAGCAAGGTCGCGGGAAGTCCCGGCGTGCTCATAAAGGCAGCTTGATCTGGAGTGACCTCGATGGGAAATGTTCCTCCGGGCGCGCCAAAGAAGGGTGAAGCGTCGAAAGGCACTAATCCGAAATTGTTTTGCCCGATGCTGGAAAATCCCGTCTCATGCCGCCGCGTCGTTTCGTACGCGAAATAGTAATACGTCTTATCTTTCTTGATGGGACCGCCGAACGCGACGCCAGCCTGCACCCGCGTGTATGCCGGATTCGAAACGGTGCTGAATGGGTTTACCGCTTGCAGATACCGGTTGCGCAAGTAACCAAAAACATCGCCGTGGAACTCATTCGATCCTGAGCGGGTGATAATGTTGACCACGCCACCAGATGCTCGGCCGTACTCTGCGGTATAGCTGTTACTGATGATCTGGAATTCCTGCACTGCCTCCTGGGACACGGTAGAGCGCACGCCGTTTGTCGAATTGTCCGTAGCATCGGCGCCATCCACATTTACCAGGTTCGATCGTGCGCGCTGTCCGCTCATGTTGAGGCCGGAGGTGGGTGCGGCTCCGGTGTTCGGCGCGTTGTCGCGCACCACCTGCGAGTCCGTCAAGGTGAAAGTGATATAGTTCCGCCCGTTAATGGGCAGGTTATCGATACGCCGCTGTCCAATTGTGTCGGTGGTTGATGTCCGCGAGGTTTCAACAATTTCAGCCTGGGAGTTCACTTCTACGACTTCTTTGCCGCCGGCCACTGTGAGCGCGACGGGAAGTTCGACTTGTCCGCCGACGGTGATACTCACATCTTTGGCTTCGGCTTTCGCGAAGCCACCAGCTTCTACCGTGACGGTATAGTTGCCCGGAGGCAGTTGTCGCGCGCTGTATCCTCCCTCGCCATCACCCGTCGCGATGTGCGAAAGGCCTTTGGCAATTTCGCTGACCGTAACCGTGGCGCCGTTCACCAGACTGCCCTTGGGATCTTTCACGGTAACGTGCAAATCTCCAGCCGCTACGCCTCCCTGACCGAAGGCGACGGTTGAAAGCCACAGCACGAGCATCGCGATCGAGAACGTTTTCGAGCTGCGGACGAGGACCATGCGGATCATAGACTCTCCCTTGACTTCGATCACCCTTTAGGGTGAAGGCAGAAATAACTCCAAGGCGACGGACGGACTGCGCACAAAAATGAATGAGGTTGAAAAGCCCCGCTGGTTTTACACCAGAACGAGCCGCGAAAACAAGGCGGGAATGTGCTGAGGTAGTGTTCGAGTTACCCCAAGGTTTTGATACGGCGACGCCGACGCCGAGGATTGCACAAATATCCCGCTTAATGCTGTGATTGGCATCACAAGACTAGCGAGAGGATAACCTAACTGCTACGCCAGGATTTTGCAGGCGTCCGAGCAGCATGGCGGTTCCGCTTACTTGCTCGTATCGGTCGGCTACCCGGGTGGCGGCGAATCCTGAATTCGGCCACGCCAGCGCCACATAGATTCTTAACAGTGCTAGCGCAGTATTACGACGCAATAGCAAAGCGTGATTCACTAATTGCTCCGCCGCCTCGACAACTCTTGGATCCCCACTCGCGAGAGCAGCTTCGCCCATCCGCACCAGCACGGTAGCATTCCCACTTGCGACCTGGACGTAGGCGGCCAGGGCACGCAATCGCGCGCGCCGGACCAGGCGGAACTGTGCCGCGGGCAAACGCCGTCGCAGGTATTCGTCTTCTGCAGGGTTGACCAGGTTGCGAAACGCCTGCACATCGATGGGACGAATCGTCGCGACCGCATTTATCTTTCCTCGCCGCTGCAGGCTTCGAGACACTGCGAGGAACGAAATTAGGCCCAGGGACAAACAGGCAAATGCGACGAGAATGATAACCAGAGTCATCTTTGAAGTAGGCGCTCCAATTCATCATTCCACACTTCCAGATCATGCTCAGGCAACGTGCTTATGGCGGTCGGTTCCACTTTGTGGGGGACGAGAAGGTAGTAGCACCAGATCAAGACGCAAGCGTGATAGACGGTCATGATGACAAAATCGAAAAGATAGCCCTTCTGCCCGAATAACCAGTCAGTCATTACTGCCCAATACGCCAAGTACACTGACGCGATGATTCCGAAACCCAGAGTGATACCAAAAACACGGTGTTCCCACCGCAGATGGAAATGGGCTGCGAAAACAAAAAGAAAAAGGATGAGCCCGCACTGCACGACGCTCACGCTTCGACCAAGAATACGGGTAGTCGAAACGAGCCAGAAGGGAGTCTGGTTGGCATAAGCGGCAATAATCGTTGCTGTGAATACCAGAATGATTCCGAGGCTGCTGATTAATACCTTCGCCAATCTTCCAAGCGATGGGTATCGACGCAACAGGTGCGTGAAAATCTCGCCGACGACAATGAATTTTATGAATACCTCAACAATCAGGAAACCAAGAGAAGCCCACCAAAAAGTGATACCAGAAAACGACGGGATCACGTCGATAGTGTAAAGAACACTTCCGCCCACAGATTCAAAAACCGCATAACAAAAGAAAGCAGGGAACTCCCTATGCAGCCCCCTCTTCCACATTTGGAGAGCAAGGAGCATCAGAAGAACATTCGGCGCGACCCACAGGTAGTGCCACAAAAATGAATGAGCCTGTAGCATGACCTACCCGCGCACTATATCTCAGTCAGCTACCATCGACAACACAGTCACGGCAGGTGTCCGTTTTTCGTAACTTCCAACCCCAAGACTAAGGCTTACAGACTCCCTGTCCCGAACAAGCACCCCCGTTGCTACCACCGTCCGCGTGAGCCACGGTTGGAACTACCAGAGTGCTAAGGAACATCACTGCTGCTGTAACTGCAATTAAGACACGTTTCATTATGCTTTCTCCTTGTGCTGGAAAATCGAGTCGTGATATTTTCATGGCGCTGGGCGGGTTGGAAAGATCACGAGAGGGTCTTCGCTGTTCGGAATTCGTAACAACATGACGCTCAAATCAGCGCTGCAGGATTTGCGGGAGACCACGCTGGCCGCGGTGTCTGGCTTGCTGGCAAAGCTCGCTTACCTGGGCTCGTTACGTCGTCGCGAGGGTGGATACCAGCATTGGGGAATGTCGCTGACGCACGGAGAGGAGTCTTCGGAGCGGGCTATGAAAACGGCTCACACAGAAGTGTTGTCAGCGGTGCTGAGGATGCCGATTTCAGAATTAGAAAAGGATTTGCTTCAATCCAGCAGCGCCAGCGACCAGCCTGCCAGCAGTTATTTAGAAGGGATGCGCGAGCAATTCAACGAATTGCTTCCTTCCCCAGACGAGGTTTCTGCCCGCCATCTTAATTCAGTGCTGATTGCGCTTTCGACTCTGGAGAAGAACCGAAAGCGTGCCACTCGGTCAATTTCATAGCCACCCCAACAACCTGTCCGATGATCTCCGCTTCCTGGGGATGGCGCAGCACGCGCACCTGCACCGGGGAGAGAGGATGCGGTTGCAGGATTAAATCGTCGCGAAGCATGCTGCACCAGCAGCAAGTGTGTCCATCGCGCGTTTCGACGAAATAAATGGGGCGTTCGTATTCCGACCGCCATGTCCCCTCAACCACCTTATTCTTCTCTTCATCTACTTGGATAAAACTTCCCGGCGGCAGAATCGGGTACATGGTGAAATCTTGATTGCCGATGTAGCCGTAGGTGAACTCGCTGTGCGCAAATTGCGCTAAGTAGGAGAGCGGCACCAAGCCCCATTGCTCAACCATGCGACCCAAACTCGTCGTGCGATGCTCATCGAACCCCGGATCCATGCGGATCGGTATTTGCACCGAGGTTAATCCCGATAGAGTTTCCGAAACATGCGAGCGAGGGGGAGCGATTACGCCCAGATCGGCCGCCATATTGTTCATATCCACGCCGTACCACGCCAGCAGTTCCCGCAGATCGCGCCGGTAGATTACGGCCAGCGTATAAAGACGGAAGATACTGGGCAGTACTCCCTTGGTTTCGATGTCGGACAACCGGCTCGGTGGAATCGAGAATTCCTCGTTGCGATACTTCTCCGCCACGCGCGCGCTCGAAGTTTCTATGTCGCGCATCGTCAAGCCAAGTTTTTCGCGAAGGGTACGAAGACTCTTACCGGCGGGGAGCATGGCAGGCCTCCATGGAAGTGAAAAACAGCATACTGAATTGGCGGTCATCATAGCAGGGACCGGCGTTGACTGTCAGGATTTGTGACAAAATTTTGTCGAGGGAAAGTTGTTACAAATTCCGAACAAGCTATTCGCCCCGTCTTTCCTGCATATCACTCATCACTGCGCTCTGAGTCGAATGCCAGCGTGAGGATCCTCATTTTGTCCCTTCCTTAATCTTTGTTCGGATTTCGTAACAACAAGACCCGAATTCGACAAAGCGTCATTTTCCGGTTCCACCCGAACGCCTGACCGATCTGCCCCGGCTTCCAGTTGCAGCATGACATTTGTCACGCTATTTCCGTGATGAACTCCACTGGTATGGAGGTCGTCCATTCGCCATCATGAAACTACCGGGATACACACCGGTGGCCCTGGCGATCACCAAAGAAATAAAGACGGAGACGCAAAAATGGCAACCATGATCTCAACCGCTCCAACGACTCCCAGACTTACGAACGGCGGCACCGTCGTAGCGGCGCTGAATAATGTCAGCAAGAGCTACGAGAAGATTCATGCCCTGCGCAATGTCCAGTTTGAAGTCCATGCCGGACAAGTCGTTGCTCTGCTTGGACCTAATGGGGCAGGGAAGACAACGGCCGTAAAGCTCTTGCTCGGCCTCATCCAGCCCAGTTCCGGCAAAGCTCGCGTGTTCGATGGTGATCCCACGAATCCTTCGAACCGCATGCGCACAGGAGCCATGCTGCAAGTGGGACGAGTGCCGGAAACTCTACGCGTCGGCGAACACATCGACTTGTTTTCCAGTTATTATCCAGCGCCGCTGCCAATCGCCGATGTGTTGGCGGCGGCAGGCCTCGAAAAATTGCGCGATCGCAAGTTTGGTGATCTCTCCGGCGGCCAGCGGCAACGAACATTGTTTGCCCTGGCCATCTGCGGCAATCCCGATCTTCTTTTTCTCGACGAGCCCACGGTCGGACTGGATGTGGACGCCCGGCGCGCACTGTGGGAGGAAATTCGCCGCCTGGTCGATCGAGGCAAAACCGTATTGCTGACCACTCACTATCTCGAGGAGGCCGATGCACTCGCGGATCGCATCGCTGTAATCAATCAGGGCGAGATTATTGCCGAAGGCACTCCCGCAGAAATCAAATCGCAAACCAGCGGCAAGAGGATTCGCTGCGTGACGGCTTTGAGTCTGGGCAGTGTGCTGCAAATTCCGGGGGTGTCCTCCGCGAAACAAGATCGCGAGGCGCTGGAGATTCATGCCGTGGAGGCCGAGCCCGTCGTGCGCGCCTTACTCACTCGTGATCCCACTCTGTCAGGATTGGAGATCACGACCGCTGGATTGGAGGAGGCTTTCCTGGCTCTCACCCAGGAAAGCGGCCAGAATACCGATCGTCGCAATTAGTTGTCGTGATTAATTAAAGTTCGCCAGCTCAACGCAAAGCGCTACCAGGAAAATGAGGAAAATATGAGCACAGCCGTTCTGACGAATCCACAGATTGAGCGCTCTCCGAGCCACAACGCGACCATCTATCTGAAGGAAGCTAAGTACGAGTTCCTTAAGAATCTTCGTTTACGTGTCTACACTATTTCGGTCATCACGTTTCCGTTGATGTTCTATGTTCTCTTCGGGCTCGTCTTGAATGCCAAAGAGACGATCGGTGGAACGGGCGTTCCTACGTATTTGATTGCAACCTACGGCACGTTCGGCGTGATGGGCGCTTCGCTGTTCGGTACCGCCTCCGGACTCGCCTCCGATCGCGGCCTCGGGTGGTTACAAGTGAAGCGGGCCAGTCCCATGCCTCCTTTCGCGTACTTCACGGCGAAAGTTGTGCTGAGCATGATCTTCAGCACAATTGTTGTCACCCTCTTGCTGATCCTCGGCTTTAGTTTCGGAGGAGTGAGGTTGCCGTTCGGCGAAGCGGCCAGGCTGATTGGAACGCTCGTCGCCGGCTCGCTTCCTTTTTCAGCCATGGGATTGGCTATCGGCTATTTCGCCGGGCCAAACTCCGCGCCCGCCGCCATTAACCTGATCTATTTACCTTTGTCGTTTTGCAGCGGCTTGTGGGTTCCCTATATGTTCTTGCCGAAACTGGTGCGGCAGATCGCCCTTGCGCTTCCGCCTTATCACTTGTCACAACTCGCACTCGGCGTTGTGGGGGCGGGGCGCCACGAACCGGCCTCAACGCACTGGGAAGTTTTGTTGGCTTTCACCTTAATTTGTCTGGGCGTTGCCCGCATCGGCTTTCAACGCGACCAAGGGAAGTTGTACGGCTAGCCGATAGCCAGTCGTGATTCGCAGGGAAGAAAAGATAAGGAGAGCATCATGAGTGCGAGCGAAAAAAAAGGCTACGGATCAACGATTTTATTGATGATTCTCGGGCTGCTCGCGTTCTATGGCGGAGCCCAGTGGCTTCTGATATTGATCCCCGCGGCACTCTTGATCTGGTATGCGGCCAAGCCAGTATTCCGGAGAAGCCGGAACTGAACTATTCAGAGCCGCAGAATCGACGATAATGAACGTGGCGCAGACGCAAAACCTTTATAAGAGATTGTTGAACCGGATGATGATTTCGATGAACCAATCCGCGGCACCGGGCGGGGCTATCCGTCGATGAGACTTCTACCCAGACTGCTGCCCAAAGATAGCGAATTCACCTGGGCGATTTATTCCGTTCTCTATTTCAGCTTCTTCTTTATCGACCCGATCGTGAACCACGCCAGCGTAATGATGTGGTTCCTGACTCTGCTAGGCGCTGCCGCTTTTCTCTTTTTGTATTTTGGCCTGTTCTGGGTCAGCCGAAAGCAAGGACTACTTCATCTGACTGCAATGGTTTTGATGGGAGTTGCTTTCGCGAAGTTCAACGGCGGCGCGACAACCTTCTTTATCTTTGCCGCCGCCTGCACTCCGTTCATTGTGCACAATGAGTCTCTCGCCATCAAAATACTCTTGGCGGATGAAGTTGTCGTTTTCTTGACCTGGTGGCTTCTCCATCTCAACGGATGGTTTCTTTTCTTTGGTGGCGGCCTCACTTTCGTCGTAGGGGCCAGCAATATTCATTTCGCGCAACGGAACCTGTCCAACAAAAAGTTGATTCGCGCTCAAGAAGAGATTGAGCATCTTGCCACCGTTGCCGAACGTGAGCGCATTGCCCGTGATCTGCACGACGTCCTGGGCCATACTCTCTCGGTCATCATCCTTAAATCTGAACTCGCTGGAAAATTGATGGAACGCGATCCGCAGCGTGCCGGCAGCGAGATCCGCGAAGTCGAACAGATTTCGCGGCAGGCGCTCTCTGAGGTTCGTGACGCGATTCGCGGATATCGCTCGAAAGGCTTGTCCGCCGAATTCGCACAAGCAAAACTTACCTTGGAAACTGCAGGTGTCTCTGTCCTCTGCGAGGCTCCCCCGATCACTTTGCCGGCATTGCATGAGAGCGTGCTATCCATGGCGGTGCGCGAGGCCGTCACCAATGTCGTTCGGCACGCCGACGCTCGCACCTGCAGCCTGCGCCTCGCCCAAAAGAACGGTTCTTGCCAACTGCAAATCGAAGACGATGGCCGAGGCGGTTTTCCCGGCGAGGGCAACGGACTGCGCGGAATGCGGGAACGCGTACAGATGCTCGGCGGTACGCTCAACCGCGATTCGAGTGCGGGAACAAAAATCACCATCACGGTACCGCTCAAGGAACTCGCGCCCAGCAACGAGTGTGACCATTGAATCCTGTCGCCAAAGAGAATCGAAAAACCATCCGCGTTGTCCTGGCAGAAGATCAGGGAATGGTTCTCGGAGCCCTTGCCGCCCTGCTCGAAATTGAAGGCGACATCTCCGTCATCGCTCAAGTGCGGGATGGCAAGCAGGCCGTCGATGCTGTAATCACTCACAAGCCCGACGTCCTGATCACCGATATTGAAATGCCGCTGATGACTGGGCTCGATGCCGCTCTCGAACTGAAGCGTCGTCGCGCCACCACCCGCGTCATCATCCTTACAACCTTTGCCCGCGCAGGATACTTGCGGCGCGCCATGGAAGCCGGTGCTCTTGGATATTTGCTGAAGGATATGCGCGCAGAGGAACTGGCTGACGCCGTTCGTCGTGTGCAGCAAGGGCTTCGTGTCATCCATCCCGATCTCGCCACCGAAGCCTGGTCTGAAATGGATCCCCTCACTGACCGCGAACGCCAAGTCCTCCGCCTGGCTGGAGAAGGTATGCAAAGCGGCGACATCGCCGCCGAACTACGACTCTCCGAAGGCACCGTCCGGAATTATCTATCCGAAGCCATTAGCAAGATGGGCGCCAGCAATCGAGTCGAAGCCTCAAGAATCGCAAGAACAAAGGGCTGGCTCTGATTTGGTGTCCCGCCGACGTCTTCGCCGGTGTGTCCCGCTGTCAAGACGACCAACGAGAAGATGCAAGGCGGTTTCGCAAACACTCGGCAGCGGCCCGTTCACGGCGCGACCATCGACGCTGAAAAAATTGTTTGGTCGTAAATACTCGTGCTATCTTTGGCGGGACTTGAGTCGAGTTGATACTCACTCGGTCTGAATTGAGGAAATAGGGTTATGTGCAAGTATTCGTCTTCTTCGTCGATCAAGAAGTTAGCCGTCATCGCCGTTTTGTTGCTATTTGCCGCTGCCTGTTCGGCGCAGGCCATTGAAAAGGCGATCTTTACCTTTACTGGCGGCCTTAACGGGGGGCCGCCGTCGTCCAACCTGGTTCAAGACAGCAAGGGCAACCTATACGGAACAACTCTTTCAGGCGGAGAGGGGGCTTATGGAACCGTGTTTGAGCTAAGCAAGAATGCGGGTGGAAGCTGGAGCGAACAAATAGTCCATGACTTCGGCCTTGAGCCAAATGACGGGTCGTCCCCAGTGGCGGGATTAGTTATGGACGGAAAAGGGAACCTTTACGGGTCCACCATCTTCGGCGGAGTCTTCCAGGAGGGGATAATCTTCGAATTAACGCCAGGAAGTGGCGGCACTTGGGTGGAGAATGTTATTTATAACTTCACCGTAGAGAACGAAGGCGCGCAAATATATTCACCGTTGGTCTTGGATAGCGTAGGAAATCTTTACGGCACCACCCTGGGGGGTGGAGTAAACGGAAACGGCGCAGTATTTGAACTGGTTGCTGGATCGAACGGCGTTTGGACTGAAAAGACTCTTTACAACTTCACTGGCGGCAACGATGGCGGAAGTCCTTACCGCTCTCCCTTGACATTCGACTCGGCTGGAAACTTGTACGGCGTAGCTGCAAGCGGCGGGGCGCACGATTACGGCGCGATTTTTGAGCTGTCGCCGAACTCGAACGGAGCTTGGACAGAAAAGATAGTGCACGCCTTTTCAGGAGGCGCTGGCGACATCGGAGGCCAGTGCGGCGTGATCTTCGACGCGGCCGGAAATCTCTATGTTGAAGCGGTATATGCGCTTCTGGAATTTAGCCCGGGATCCGGTGGAACCTGGATACTCAAGAATCTTCATAATTTTTCCGGCGGTAGTGATGGAGCCGACGCCAATGGGGGCTTGGCATTCGATAAAGCAGGTAACCTTTACGGAACAACCGCCTACGGCGGCCTCCACCAGGGCATTGTTTTCGAGATGATGCCAAACTCAACTGGAACCTGGACTGAAAAAATCCTTCACAAATTCATTGGTGGCAGTGACGGACAATACCCTTTTTCTTTCCTGGCTGTGGGTAACAATGGAGTCATCTACGGCACAACTCAGTTTGGTGGCGCGTCCAACTTCGGTGTCGCTTTCGAAATTCAACCTTAGAGTCCTCTTCTAGAAAGCTCAAGGCTGCATTTAAACTGGAGGAGGAGCCCGCCTCAAGAGAAGTCTCGAGCCGGAAGCGAGATTCCATGTCCTCCACCTACATCCTCGGCATAGAGAGTTCTTGCGATGAGACCGCAGCTGCCGTGGTGCGTTCCGGGGAGCAACTGATTTCGAACATTGTGGCTTCGCAGATCGCCACCCATCAGCCTTATGGCGGAGTAGTTCCGGAGTTGGCCTCCCGCGAGCATTTGAAGGCCATCGTTCCAGTTGTCCGTCAGGCATTGGCGGAAGCCAACCAAACTTATCAATCCGTCGATGCCATCGCCGTAACCCAGGGACCCGGTCTCGCCGGAGCTCTGTTGGTCGGCATCAGCTACGCCAAAGCTCTGGCCTTTGCACTCGATAAGCCGCTGATTGCCGTGAATCATCTTGAAGGTCACATCCACGCCGTGTTGCTGGAGGAGCGTCAGAAAGGGAATCACGAACTCACGTTTCCCGTGCTCGCCCTGGTAGTTTCCGGTGGACACACCCATCTTTATCTTGCCGAACAGAACGGCGGCCTATGGACCTATGAAAATATCGGCCACACTCGCGACGATGCAGCCGGCGAAGCATTCGATAAAGTTGCGAAGCTGCTTGGCCTCGGTTATCCGGGAGGCCCCATCATCGATCGCCTGGCCACGCACGGCGACCCCGAGGCAGTGAAGTTTCAGCCCTCGCAGATAAAACACCGCGATCGTCGAAAACAAAAAACGCAAGGTGACCGCCAACTCGACGAACAGAAGGAAGAAGATACCGCTCGCCCGCGTTTCGATTTCTCTTACAGCGGCATCAAGACTGCCGTCCTGCGCTACGTGGAAGTCCACAGCATGCGGGAATCGATTGAGACGCGCCGCAAGGCCTTGGCGAACATCGTGAAGCCAACCGTCGAAGAATATTTGTCGAACTGCGATCGTCGCACGCTGGATCTCATCGCGTCATTTCAGCGCGCTATCGTGGAAGACCTGGTTGGCAAAACGCTGACTGCAGCTCGCGCCTATGACGTGAACACGCTTTTCGTAACCGGTGGCGTTGCGGCTAATAATGAACTCCGCAAGACTTTTGAACGCGAAGGCGCTCAGGAAGGGATTCCAGTTTATTTTCCTTCGCGGGCTCTTTCCACCGACAATGCGGCCATGATTGCCGCCGCCGCCTATCCTAAATTCCTGGCGAATGATTTTGCCGCCATGGATTTTTCCGCCGAGGCGAGTCTCCGCCTACGCTGAAGCATGCCCAATTTTTTGCTGGCGCGCCGATGGTTGCCGGGTGTGCCGAGGGCCGGCCGATCCAGCTTACTTCTTCGCAGATTGCGCTTTGCTCTTCCCCATGACGGCATCGAGCGCTTTTCCGAGCTGGCTCTGAATGTCGATGTCTTTGTAGATCGCGAAGTCGGCTCGCTTTTCTTTTTCGTCAAAGCCGCTGGCTCTTCCCGCAACGATGATGATCGGAATCCCGGCTGTCTTCGGATTTTTCTTCAACTCGGTAATTAACTCGCTTCCCGACATTTTTGGCATCTGCATATCGGTCACGATCACGTCCGGGTGAATACGCTCAAGCACCTGCAAAGCCTCCACGCCATTGGTGGCGGACTCCACCTCGTAGCCGCGCTCTTCGAGAGACCGGCAAACGGTGTAGCGAATCAGCATGGAATCGTCGACCACCAGCGCTCTGGCAGGCATATGTTTTTTGAACGTGCGAATACACGCCCCCGGCAGCAGACTAGCAGTGCCGCAATGCGGCCAACAAGGTCAAATCTTGCGGGACGGTTACTCCGGTGCTTACAGGGAATATTCGGCCAGGGTTTCTGAGTCAGGGTTTCTAAGTCAGGATTCCTGAGATTCGCCTTCAACGCTCTCTTCGATACTCATGTCCTTGAGTTCGCTCGATTCGAAGACTTCGCGGCACTCCAGGCATTCCACGAACTCGGCATCTTCGTCGCGACTGACGATCTGCACCCGCGGATGTTGACAGGGTTTAGGCTTCGCGTTGGGAGGCTGGGAGAACGGCTTTGAG
This sequence comes from uncultured Acidobacteriaceae bacterium, assembly GCA_963846215.1. Classification (GTDB taxonomy): domain Bacteria; phylum Acidobacteriota; class Terriglobia; order Terriglobales; family Acidobacteriaceae; genus Sulfotelmatobacter. The sequence goes on from CAWJVC010000009.1 coordinate 603,099, forward strand.
GTCATAAATCCGAATTCGTCCTCTGTATTATGTGGAGGGATCGATTTGCGGGAATTTTCCGGTATTTTAGACCCACTTGGGCCATTGTCAAGTGCTTCTCGGTAAATTTTCAGGTAACGAGCCGAAACGATTCTGTCCTTCGGTGGCCGAAAACGCGCCGCATTTTCGAGCGTTCCTGCCCTCGCACATGACCCATTCGGAGGGCAAGCCCTACCGTTCAAACCCGCTTTCTGCCACTGCCTGTTAAGCCTTGCGTCCTACCGTTCATTGGCAGTAAAATGAATTACGACAGAAAAGGTCGGATTTATCTCCGACTGCTTCAGTCGGATTTCTGTACCGCGGCGATAATGCTCAAGTTAACCAAAAAAGCGGATTACGCGTTGATGGCTATGAAGCATCTGGCTGATCATGCCCATGAAGGCACCCGCAGCGCCAGTGCGAAGGATGTTGCAGATTCGTTTGGTATCCCGCCCGAAGCCTTAGCCAAGATTTTGCAACGACTGGCCAAAGCGGGACTTCTGCAATCTCAGCACGGGACCAACGGGGGCTACCGATTAGCCAGGGCCGCGCATACGATTTCAGCCTTCGAAGTGATCGAAGCCATTGACGGGCCGTTGTTCATCACTTCGTGTGTCACTGTTCGCGGCGAGTGCGGTCAGAGCGATCGATGCAACATTCGCGAGCCGCTGCGCAAGGTCAATGACAGCATCGAAGCCGTGCTCAAGCGCATCAAGATTTCACACATGAGTGAAGAACCGGAGGCGGCCCAGTCTGCCGCCATCAAGCCGGCGGAACTGGTGACAATTCTTTAACCAGCGCATGGAAGCGAAGAAGCAAAAAGAAGTGAATTAAAAGAACGAATAGATTTTAGAAGTCTAAACATTTCCCAAGAAGCATTTAAAAACGGTAGGAGAAGCAATTATGAGCACCGAGGTAAAGATTCCCCAGCAGCTCCCAGTAACCCAGCACGCCACACCCAAGGGAGTTAAGTTGCCCATCTATATGGACAACCATGCCACCACCGCCATGGATCCCCGAGTATTGGAGGAGATGCTCCCGTTTTTCGTTGAGAAATTCGGAAACTCCGCCAGCCGCAACCACTCTTTTGGATGGGCTGCCGAAGAAGGCGTGGAGACGGCGCGTGAGCGCATCGCCAAACTGATTGGCGCGACCACCAAAGAAATCATTTTTACCTCCGGCGCCACCGAGAGCGACAACCTCGCCATTAAGGGCGTCGCCGAAATGTATCGCGAGAAAGGCAACCACATCATCACTGCCGTTACCGAGCACAAGGCGGTGCTCGATACCTGCAAGCGCCTGGAAAAATATGGTTATCGTGTCACCTACTTGCCAGTGCAGAAAGATGGCCTCATCGATCTCGATGACTTGAAGCGTGCCATGGACGACAAAACCATCCTGGTCACGATCATGTACGCCAATAACGAAATCGGTGTAGTGCAACCGGTCGCCGAAATCGGCAAGTTGTGTCACGAGCGCGGCGTCATCTTCCATACCGACGCGACCCAGGCGATCGGCAAGGTTCCGATCGATGTGATCAAGCAGAACATTGATCTGGCTTCCATCTCTGGACACAAGATGTACGGACCCAAGGGAGTGGGCGCGCTTTACGTGCGCCGCAAGAATCCGCGAGTGCAGATCTCTGCCATCATCGATGGTGGCGGCCACGAGCGCGGAATGCGCTCTGGTACCCTCAACGTTCCCGGTATTGTGGGACTTGGAAAAGCCTGCGCCATTGCGTCGGAAGAAATGGCTCAGGAGGCGAAGAAACTGGGTACCCTCCGCGACCGTCTACGCGATCGCATCATGAATCGCCTGGACGAAACTTACATCAATGGAACCATGGAGCACCGTCTGCCCGGCAACTTGAATATCAGCTTTGCTTATGTGGAAGGTGAATCGCTCCTGATGGGCATCAACGATATCGCAGTTTCCAGCGGTTCGGCATGCACCTCCGCGACGCTGGAGCCATCTTATGTATTGAAGGCTCTGGGCACGGGAGACGATTTGGCTCACAGTTCGATTCGTTTCGGTATTGGCCGATTTAATACCGAAGCGGAAGTGGATTACGTCGCCGACCGCGTCATTGAAACGGTCGAGCGGCTGCGCGAACTTTCTCCGCTGTACGAAATGGCGAAGGAAGGTATCAATTTGAAAGATGTGAAATGGGCTGGCGAAGCTCACTAAGCAGGCTTAGAAGGTATGGCGGAGTTTGGAAGGTTGCAGCAGGGTTGGAAGATACAGAAGAATTTGGGAACACAGAGTTTGGGAATACAGAGTTCGGGAATACAGAGTTCGGGAAGGGCCCGACTTTAGTCGGGCCGAACAGGTTCGAACTGAAATGGGGCTTTAGCCCCTGGGGCAAATTCGAAAATTCAGGAGATACAAATGTCATATAGCGATAAGGTCATCGATCATTACAACAATCCGCGGAATGTGGGTTCCATGGACAAGAGCAGTGCGGACGTGGGTACCGGTCTCGTCGGCGCGCCGGAGTGCGGCGACGTCATGAAGTTGCAGATCAAGGTCAACCGCGAAACCAACGTGATCGAAGAAGCCAAGTTCAAAACGTTCGGCTGCGGCTCCGCGATCGCCTCGTCTTCGCTCGCTACCGAGTGGGTCAAGGGCAAGACCGTGGATGAAGCCCTCGCCATCAAGAACATGGATATCGTGAAGGAGCTTTCGCTTCCTCCCGTGAAGATCCATTGCTCTGTGTTGGCTGAGGACGCGATCCGCGCCGCGATCGGCGACTGGAAAAAGAAGCAGGAGAGCGCCAAGCCGGTTGCTTCCGCAGTAACGCAGTAAGGTTGCGGATGGCGATAGGGCAAGGCGTATCATGACGACTGTGACAGAACAGACAGCGCAACCGGCGCAGGTCGCGCCGGCCAAGGGCATTCAGGTCACCGAAAAAGCCCTGGCCAAAGTGCGTAGCGCGATGGCCAAAGAGGGCATTTCGCCCGAGCAGGGCGGGCTGCGCTTAGGCGTTCAGGGTGGCGGCTGCTCCGGTCTCAGCTACAACGTTCGCTTCGACACGCACCCCCGCGAGCGCGACCGCATTTTTCAATTTAGCGACGTGCGTGTTTTTGTGGATCCGAAATCGTTTATTTACCTGCACGGCATGATCCTCGATTACCAGGAAACGCTGATGCAACAGGGATTCGTTTTCGTGAATCCTCAGGCCACGAAATCCTGCGGCTGCGGCACATCGTTCTCCGCTTAATGCTGGCTTGTGTGGCGCGGGCGCGTACGCCCGCGTAGTTCGACTGCCAACCTCGCTCAGCAATTCATTGTGCAGGGCTCGTGCCGTTCGCTGTGTGCGTCGTTGTTTGGAGAGTGATTGAAAAGTTGTTTGGGAAGTGATTCAAAAAAGTATGGCAAATCCGTCTTTGACCACGATCACCGCAAAGCCCGCGCCTGAAGAAACTCAGTCGTGCTGGTCCTGCGGAACCATGCGCGCCGTGCATTTTTGCGACTCGTGTGGCAAGGTCCAGCCTCCGGCTCCGGTGGATTACTTCACGTTTTTCGGTTTGCCTCGCAAATTAAATGCGGACGTCGCAGCCCTCGATAAAGATTTTTACGATCTGAGCCGGAAATTGCATCCCGATATCAATGCCCGCGCCGGCAGCCAGGAACAGGAATGGAGTCTGCAGCAGAGTTCCCTGCTCAACGACGCGCATCGGACGTTGAAAGATCCGATCAAGCGCACGCAGTACCTTCTGAAACTCGAAGGCGTGGAACTGGAAGAGCAATCGAAATCCGCGACCGAGCAGGCGCGCTCCACCGGACAGGCTAAAAAGCAGATCGTCCCACCGGACTTGTTAGAAGAAGTTTTTGAGTTGAACATGCAGCTCGAAGAACTTCGCGTGCAAAAGAAAATGGGCGAAGACGATCCCTCCCTGATCGAGGAAATCGGCCGCCAGAAGCTCGAACTCGAAGAGAAGCACGAAGCTCTGCTCGAAGAGTTAAAGTCGCGCTGGAAAACTTGGGACGAATTAATCGAGCGAGAGAAAAAAGGTCAGCCCGTCTCGGAAAACGAGCGCAAACAAGCCCGCGACAAAATGGTGGATGTGCTGAACCGCCGCAATTATATCCGGAATTTGGTGCGCGATGTGAGCGAGGCTCTGGAGAGCTGAAAAATTGGGTCATGCACTCGATGACTCAATCATAACTACATGGCAAATGAACGAATAGTCGGAATCGATCTCGGCACCACGAACTCTCTTGTAGCGTTCATGCAGGGGGAGAGCCCTGTCGTGATCCCCGGGGAAGACGGCGTGAACCTTGTACCGTCGGTAGTAGCGCTCGACGAAAACAATCAGCCAGTCGTCGGCAATGCCGCCCGAAAATATCTCGCCGAAACTTCGGACCGCGCGGTCTATTCCGTCAAACGCTTGATGGGACGCGGCGTTGAGGACGTGCAGGAAGAACTGAAATACTTCCCCTTTCGTCTCGCGGAAGACTTGCAAGCCGGCGAAGTTCTCCGCATCAAGCTCGGCGATAAGACTTTCACCCCACCGGAAATATCTGCGCTGATTCTGCGTCAGCTCAAGCGCAACGCCGAGCGTTTCTTCGGAGCATCAGTAACGAAAGCGGTCATAACCGTCCCGGCATATTTCAACGACGCGCAGCGCCAAGCCACTAAAGATGCAGGCCGCATCGCCGGACTCGAAGTCTTACGTCTGGTGAACGAACCGACTGCCGCTTCGCTGGCTTATGGCCTGGACAAAAAGCAGAACGGCATCATCGCCGTCTACGACCTCGGTGGTGGGACGTTCGATATCTCGATCCTGAAACTTCACGACGGAATTTTCGAAGTAGTCGCGACGAATGGCGACACTCACCTCGGCGGCGATGACATCGACAATCTTCTGATCACCATCGCCCTGGATGACACTCTCGGCGATCTCGGCATCGATCTTCGCCGGAATGCCGAAGCTGTACAAGCCATCCGCAAGTCGGTAATCGAAGCCAAGATTGCTTTGTCCTCGCAGCCCTCGGTGAAACTTGATGTCGAATTGCCCGGCGGCAAACGTTACCTTCGCGAGATCACCCGCGAGCAATTCGAACAGCTCGTCCAGCCCATCATCGATCGCACCGTTGCTCCCTGCAAACAGGCGCTAAAAGATGCCGGCCTCAAGCCTGAACAAATCGACGAAGTCGTCCTGGTCGGCGGATCCACTCGTATTCCCAAAGTTCGCGCGCTGGTCAAGGAACTCTTTCACCGCGACCCGCATACGGATTTGAATCCCGACGAAGTGGTCGCCCTCGGGGCCGCGGTACAAGCCAACATTCTCGGCGGCGGCTCGGAAGCTACCGAAAACATGTTGCTCCTCGACGTCACTCCGCTCTCGCTCGGCATCGAAGTCGCAGGTGGCGTTACCGACAAAATCATTTTGCGCAACTCAACCATTCCGGCTTCGGCCACGCAGTTCTATACCACGCAAATCGATGGACAGGCGAACGTCGCCATCCACGTATTGCAAGGGGAGCGCGAACTGGCGAAAGATTGCCGCTCGCTGGCGCGATTTGATCTCAAAGGCATTCCTCCCATGGCTGCGGGTATGGCGCGTATCGAGGTGAAATTCCTCATCGATGCCAACGGCATTCTCAACGTCTCGGCGCGCGAGCAGCGCAGCGGCAAAGAAGCCGAAATTAAAGTCCAGCCCAGCTATGGCCTGACCGACGAGCAGGTCGAAGGCATGATTCTCGATTCCTTTGACAGCGCCGAAGAAGATTTCCGGCAGCGCCAGGTCATCGAAGCTCGCAATGAAGCATCCACAATTCTCGCCGCTCTGGAAAAGGGAAAGAAAAGTCCGGCGTGGGCTCACCTCACCACCGACGAGAAGAAAAAAATTGCCAAGATGGAGAAGGCCTTGATCGCCGTGAAGTCCGAAGACGACTACCAAGCGATTCGCAAAGCCATCGACGTGCTCAACCAGGGCACCACCCGGCTTGCGGAAATGATGATGGACAGCGCCGTTTCCACTGTGCTGAAAGGTAAAACCATGGACGAGGCCGACATGGGCGAAGGCCCCACCGCACCTCATCCCATGGCGAAAGCAGAATTTGAATGATCGACATTGTCATCCTGAGCGGCGGTCTTTGCCGCGAAGGACCTATGCAATTAGCTTGTAGTGCTTAGATCTTTCGCTTTGCTCAGGAAACGATATACAACAGATTGAGGATGAAGATGTCAGAAGAGAAAACACAATCCGCCGGAACTGCCACCGAAGATGCTCCGGGCGAAAACACCGTGCAAGTAGTTTTTCTGCCTGAAGGCAAAACGGTTCAGTTCGAGCATGGCAAGCTGCCCTACCAAGATCATGGCAAGGAAGAATCCCTGCTCGACGTGGCGCTCAACTACCACATCCCTCTCGACCACGCTTGCGGCGGCAATTGCGCCTGCACCACCTGCCACGTGTGGATCAAGGAAGGCGCCGAAAATCTTTCTCCCATGGACGACGACGAAGCTGACCGTCTGGACATGGCGGCCGATTTACAGTTAAACTCTCGTCTCGGTTGTCAGGTGCAGATCACGAAGCCCGGCAAAGTGGTCGTCGAGATCCCTGCCTGGAACCGCAACTACATATCCGAAGAACATCACTAAGAAGCGGCCTTCCGGCTTCCGCTATCCGGATTTCTCGCTTCCTGGAAAACGGTTTAGCTGAAGCCGGGGTAGCGGAAGCCCGAAGCCGATTCGAAGGAACACTATGCCCAAATCTCTCACCTGGGACGACGCCGAAGACATCGGCATACTTCTTTCCGAAGCTCATCCCGAGCTCGATCCTCTCACCGTCCGCTTCACCGACCTGCATCGCTACGTTACAGAATTACCTGATTTTAAGGGTGATCCCGCAGCTTCGAACGAAGGCAAGCTTGAGGCCATTCAAATGGCTTGGCATGAGGAGTTTCAGGACCGCACTGTAGGCTAGCCTCTGACTCGGCTAGAAATGTAGGGATCGACGCCCACTCCGTTCTTCCCGAATTCCATTCTTTTTACATCTTCATGACAATTCGCGAGCCCCGCGGAGCTAGTCTCTTTCCACCTGCTGTTGCAGGGCAACGCGCGGGGAACATGGCGTTCCGGCCTGCGACAGGCTCTCTCTCTACCAACTGCAAAGGGCACAGCCCGCTGCTGTGCCCTATTTTTCTGTTTGTATCTGAGCCGTGATTGATTCTCGAACCTATCCCGCCGTCACCGGTACCGGTTCTTCGACACTCGCCTCGCGCAGGAACTTCGCGGCCTCTTCCGGTGGTGTGGGATTGATGTAGAAGCCCGTGCCCCACTCGAATCCTGCCGTCTTCGTCAACTTCGGCATAAACTCCACATGCCAGTGATAATGATCGTTGGTCGGATCCTGCGCCGGAGAAGTGTGAATCACCAGATTGTATGGCGGATTATCCAGCACCCGGTCAGCCTTGATCAGCAAAGTCTTCAGCGCCTTTGCCAGGTTCTCAAACAAGTGCGACGACGAGTTCTCGAACGCCGATTCATGCTGCTTCGGCAGAATCCACGTTTCAAACGGAAACCGTGGTGCGTAAGGCGCGATCGTCAGGAAGTTTTCATTTTCCGCCACCACCCGGCTGCCGTTTTCCGTCTCCTGCCGGATGATGTCGCAAAACACGCAGCGCTCTTTATATAAGAAATATTGCTTTGCGCCTTCCAACTCCTGCACCACGTTAATGGGCAGAATCGGCAGAGCAATCAGCTGCGAGTGTGCATGTTCTAGCGATGCTCCCGCCGCCTCGCCGTGATTCTTGAATAGAAGGATGTACTTGAAGCGCCGGTCTTTTTTAAGATCAAGAATGCGATCGCGAAATGTCCACAACACATCCTCAATCCGCTTCGAAGGCAAGGTGGCCAGGCTGGCATTGTGATCGGGCGTTTCGATAATTACCTCGTGCGCCCCAATCCCGTTCATTCGGTCAAACATTCCCTCGGCCTGCCGGTTTAGCGTGCCTTCAATCCCCAGCGCCGGAAATTTGTTGGGTACCACCCGTACCGTCCATCCCGGCGTATCCCGCTGCGAAGCCGGTCCCCCGTTCGAGCCCGGACGATACGCCTGAATCTCCGGCGGAGTTTTCCCTTCATTTCCGTAGCAAAATGGACAGAAGCCGCCCTTCAATTTCACGTTCTCCCGGGCAAAATCCGTCGGACGCTTCGCGCGATCCGTGGAAATAATCACCCACCGGCCGACAATCGGATCTTTTCTTAACTCAGGCACTCAGAGACCCCTTTATTAGGATGACGAATCTTCTATTCTAAGCCGTCAGGGAGGAATTCCGAAATACTTCGATCTGCGGCTGGCTGGCTTGGGACCGCGAATAGTATACGCTCACCACATCGAATCGCCACTGGCACTCCGGTGCGTAGCGACGCACATAGTCTCGCACCACCGCCGCCACTTCCTCGCGCTTGTGCCGGTTTACCGCCGCTTCCCCTGGCTTCACATCCAGCGTGGTACGCGTCTTCACTTCCACAAAACACAAAATATCTTTTTCCCATCCGATCAAGTCAATTTCGCCCCGGCACCGTGGCGTACGAAAGTTGCGCGCCACCATCGTGTAGCCCAGTTTTCGGAGATAGAAGTAAGCCGCCTCCTCGCCCCGCCTCCCGGTACGCTGATGTTCCGGTGCGTCATCCGGTGGCAAAATCCGCCCCGCCAGCCAATCGAGCACGCGCACGATTCCATGCGTGACCCGCCCCGAAAGCATGAGGAACCCCCAACCTAACTGTATCCGCGGAAGACCCGAACCGCAGTGATCTCGCCAAGATAATCGCGCTGAAGTCCCAAACCGGGACCGCGCAGCATGAACTCCTGTCCGTCCCCTTCAAGATATCTGGTACAAAATCACTGTGGACGAGCCTGACAACTTTCGACCCACATACAAAGTCTGCGGTTGGCTTCCGATTGCGGTTTTGCCTCTGACGGCGGTGGCCTGCCGGAATCTGCTGCCGCCTTGGGTGTTCATGTGGATTCTTTCGCTCGCCATTTATCTAAGCCTGAAGTGGCTGACGTGGTGGGCCGCGCGACTACGAATCTCTCATGCGGCATGGCGCTCCGTAGCTTATCTTTTCGCTTGGCCGGGAATGGATGCGGACGCTTTCTTGGATTCGAGGCAACATGCATCGCCGCCAACGGACAGGAATTGGTTCTGGGCGACCTTCGAAACTATTTTTGGCGCCATGCTGTTCTGGGGTGTAGCGCGATCCATTCCGCCAACACTGCCACTTCTCCGCGGTTGGGCAGGGATGATAGGGCTGATCCTGCTACTCCACTTCGGCGTCTTCCAGATAATTGCTTTGGTATGGCAGAGTCTGGGCGTCAACGCCGAATCCATTATGTCTGCACCTCTCCGCTCTACCTCCCTCGCAGAGTTTTGGGGAAAGCGGTGGAACCTCGGTTTCCGTCAGCTCGCCCATGAGTTGATTTTTCGCCGTCTGTATAGAGGCTTAGGGGCGGGCGTTGCTGGCTTCTTGGTCTTCGCGGTTTCTGGGTTAATCCACGATTTGGTGATATCGCTGCCCGCTCGCGGAGGTTATGGTCTCCCCACCCTCTATTTCTTGCTGCAGGGCGCCGGCGTGGCGACCGAGCGTTCGCCGTTCGGCAAGCGGCTCGGGCTGGGACACGGAACGCGTGGCTGGTGTTTCATGGCGGTGTTCCTTGTGGTTCCGGTCTTCGGCCTCTTTCATCCTTGGTTCGTGCTGCGTGTAATACTTCCCTTCATGCGAGCAACTCGCGCGCTATGACGAATGCACTCGTGCAGCGGCTGTTTGGCTTTGACCTGTGGTTCGTTGGCGCGGCGCATTTCTTGATTCTCTTCGCCAGTTTCCAAGTGCCGTACCGGCTTGCCTGGAAACGGGACCTGCAGCAATTAATGCCATTCAATCGGAAATTGTTGTGGGTGCAAGGCGGATTCACAGTTCTGACGATCATCGCCTTTGGCGTATTGACGTTAACGCTTCATAGGGAACTGCTCCGAGGGGATCGGGCCGCCATGGGGTTGGCCGCCTTCATCGGGATCTACTGGACCACGCGGATTCTTGTCGATGCGGTCTATTTTTCGCACGCCGACTGGCCCAAGGGGAAAGCCTTTGTCCTAGGACACGCTCTCCTGACCCTGCTCTTCGCTGCGCTCGCGGCGAGCTATCTTGGGCTTTTCGTCTGGCAGGTGTGGATGAGAACAACTGGCTGATGACTTTTGAGGATTGGGCGGAATCTGGTAATTTGCTAGAGCTTCGAAGGCGGCGATGCTTCATGCTGTAAGCGATATATTAGGGACCAGAAAATAGTCTGCCATGGTCATTGCTGCATCGATCGTCTCGCTTCTGGCAATTCTGGTGGGCCTCATCCTTCTGGTTCGATTTCGCAAGAGGTCGGTGGCGGCCTTTCATCGAGCCATAACCAACCGAATCGCAAGCCGGTTTGCCGCTCGATTGCCAGGCTTCGCTATCGTTACCAACGTTGGACGAAAGTCTGGCAGGATCTACCGGACGCCGGTCAATGTTTTTCGAACCCCAAACGGATTCCTCATCGCGCTTACCTATGGACGGGCTAGTGGGTGGGTCGGGAATGTACTGGCCGCCGGGGGCTGCCAGCTTGAGACTCGTCGAGTGAAGTATGAACTTCTCGAACCAGTCATAGTGCACGATCCCACGCGGCGACGATTTCCACTGCTCGTCCGCACCATGCTGGGTCTCATTGACGCAAATGATTTCTTGCAGCTTTCAACTTCTCCCGCGCGATTCGGCAGTTCAGTCTCCAGCGGTTGCAAATTCGTTGACCAGACTCCAAACCCTTCATCTTGACGACTCTCCCGAACTGTGGGAAGCTCAGCGTCAAATCGTTCGCGCCGAGGCGACTCGCGAAGCCAGACTGAGAGAAGAGATGCGAAACCGAAAATGCCTGACGACATTAACAGTCATCTCGCTCCTGGCTCTGAGCATCGCTGCCAGCGTCGCCCCTGCCAGCGCACAGACCGAAACAATTCTCTACAGTTTCACCTGCCAAACCGACGGCTGCCCTCCACAATCGGGTGTAGTCGTCGATTCCAAGGGCAATCTTTTTGGCACAACCTCGAACGGAGGCGTTTTTTACCGGGGCGCCGTTTTCGAGTTGACCCCCTCTGGTACATTCTCGATTCTCTATAGCTTCACCGGCAATACTGACGGCTCTTTCCCCTACGCCGGCCTGGCCATCGATTCCAACGACAATCTCTATGGCACAACCAGTGAAGGAGGCGTTTCCGTCTGCGGCATTATTTTCAAGGTGACCCCGGCTGGCGTGGAAACTGTGTTGCATGACTTCACCGGCGGGACCGAGCCTTGTTATCAGCAAACCGGCGTCGTCCTCGATGCCAAAGGCAACATTTACGGCACCGGTTACCCCGATGGTGGCGCCGGATCGGTATTCAAGCTGACGCCTTCCGGGACTTTTACCACGCTTTACAGCTTCAAGGGAGGCTCCGACGGAAATGAACCCGACACGGGTTTGGCCCTGGACAATAGCGGCAACGTTTATGGCACCACCACTCATGGCGGCGCGTTTGGCTTCGGCACCGTATTCAAGGTGACGCCCTCGGGCAAAGAATCGGTCCTCCACAGCTTTAACCCGAACGGTGTGGACGGACTGTACCCTGACGCCGGCGTGATTCTGGATTCCAAGGACAACATCTACGGCACAACAACCTATGGCGGTTCGATCGGCGTCGGCACTCTCTTTAAGCTGACGCCGTCAGGCGCTGAGACCATACTCCATAACTTCACCGGCCGGCCTGACGCGATTTCGCCTGGGAACTTGGCCTTCGATAAGACGGGAAACCTGTATGGCGTGTCCGGCTATGGCGGTTCTTATGATCTCGGTACGATATTCGAGTTCACTTCGTCCGGTGTCGAGAAAACCCTCCATAGTTTCTCCGCCAAGGGGACTGACGGCTACTTTCCGTTCGGCTCAGGACTGTCGATCGATAACTCCGGCAACCTCTACGATACAACTCAAGACGGTGGCAGCAATCACTCCATCTGCTCCCCGTACGGCTGCGGTGTGATCTTTAAGCTCGTCCCATAGCTCACAATTTTGCTAGATCCGAACTGACCGGACTTTCCTGGACGGACGCCCTCGTCCGTTGCCCTTAGACGGCTGATCCTGATTCTCGATTCTCGCGATCACCACACCCATGTGGGGACAGCCGCCCTCGGCTGTCCAGCTCTGGGCGGCACTCCTGGACGCTTCTTCATTGATTCCCCGGTCCTTGCCTGGCGACTGCCCAGCAACACCGAATTGGAGGCAGCTCAAATATCTCAATCTTGTCGGTATGGATGAAACGAACGCGGAGAAATCCCTTAAGTTCCGGTGCCGGAGAGTTCGATTACCTGCGGCTTGGATGAAGCGCTGTCGTTGATGGTGACCGTGCCGGAATTTGCGCCTTTCGTCTTTGGCGAGAACGTCACACTGATGCTGCAGTTTGCTCCCGCCAAAACGCTCGCCCGGCAGGTCGAGGTCATGGCGAACGGGCCCGTGGCTTTCATCGACGAGATGGTCAACGCGGTCTTTCCGGTATTGGTGAGGGTAACAGTGTGCGCCGCGCTGGTTGTGTTCACGGCTTGCTTACCAAAATTCAGAGGCAGGGTTGGTGAAAACTTCACGGTCCCGGTATTGAGCATGACGATCACGTCGTTGTATCCAAAGTCGGTGATCACCAGGTCGGTCTTCCGGTCGCCGTTGAAATCCCCCATGGCCACGTAGCTGGTTTCCACTTCTGCCTGGTAGAAGGTCCCCGGCTGTTGGAAGGTGCCGTCGCCATTGCCCAGGAACACGGTTGCGCCGCTGTAGGCCTTATGGCCGGTAACGATATCGTTGGCCACGATCAGATCGGGGTTGTGGTCGCCGTTGACATCGGCTGATGTGATCCAACCGGCAAATGCAATGGGATAATTTAGCGGCGCCTGAAACGTTCCATCGCCGTTCCCGATCAGCACGCTGAAGTCTCCGCCCTCACTGTTGGCAATCGCCAAATCGAGTTTGTGATCACCGTTGAAATCGTCGACTGCAATCGACTCAGGAGACTGATCGCTGGGATAGCTTGCTCCATACTGGAAGGTGCCGTCGCCGTTACCCAGGAAAACATTCACCGTGTAGTTACCTGCAGTCACCACATCGAGCTTGCCATCGCGGTTGAAATCTCCAACGCCTATGCTCTCGATGTAAAAAGGCGGGGACGTGGTCACCGCATTCTGGAATGTTCCATCGCCATTGCCCATTAAAACGCTGATGACGTTGCTTCCAATCGTCACCAAGTCAGGCTTGCCGTCGGCGTTGAAGTCGCCGCTGGCAATGCGAGTTCCAGATGGTGTGATGGTCGGGCTCTGCGGGCCGGGGCGGAATGTGCCATCTCCGTTGCCGAGCAGGATGCTGACGTAGTCGCTAAGCGAGTTCGCCACGGCTAAATCTAAATTCCCATCGTGATTGAAATCAGCTGCGACGAGGGAGGTGGGTGAACTTCCGACTGCATAGTTCGCCGGTGGCTGAAATGTTCCGTCGCCGTTTCCCAGCAGAATCGAGATGCCCCCGGCGGGACAACAGGCGGACGCCACCGCAAGGTCAAGGTTCCCATCGTGGTTAAAATCCCCCACAGCGATGGCATAGGGTATGTGCTGAGCGGCAAATCTGCCCCGCGTCTCAAACTGCGCCGAGGCGAGCACACTCGCGGCTAATAGGCATACTAATGCTAGCCCCGCGCGCCCGGCACCTCCTCGATAGCAAAACATGACAATCCTTTTTTGCAGCGACCACCAACCGAATTCCCTAGGGGATGGGGGGGGCAGCTTATCACGGGCGCCGGCGAATTTCCGCAATTGTCGGCAATTCCGGCCACGTACCTTTTAAAGTACTTCGAGCCCCTGTCAAGTCTACCTTCGTAGTCATCCGACCCCCTCGAAGGTGGACATTTCTCCCGCTCCTAACTCCATGCATCCATTGACCCACCCAAACCGTTTCAAGAAGAATCAACGACTTAAGCCGCAAATTTCCGCCATTTTTGAATGTTCCGGTTGGAACATTGGGAGCGAACCCGCTCCAGCCAAAACTCCGTTTCCCGCCACCGTGGTCCCTACCCAGCCGCGCTCAACAGGTTATAATTTCAGGATAACTCTCGAAAGCTGTTCCTAAGCATGACTGATCAACTTAGAAAAAAATTGCAGGAAGAAGTCGACGCGCTCGAGCACGAACTGGTCCACGAGCTACCTAAAGAGATCAAACGTGCCGCCGCCCTCGGAGATCTCAGCGAGAACGCCGAATATCATATGGCCAAGCAGCGCCAGGAATTCGTCAAGGCGCGCTTCCGCCAGCTCGGCAAGCGCCTCGCCGATCTTTCCTTGACCAACATGAACAACATCCCCCGCGACAAAGTGGGGCTCGGTTCCACGGTCAAGGTTTACGACAGCACCAAGAACGAAGAAATAGAATACAAGCTCGTCACCAGCGAGGAGTCCGACGTAGGCGCTGGAAAAATCTCAACCACATCCCCCATCGGACGCGCTCTTCTCAACAAGAAGGTCGGCGACGAGGCCACCGTCATCACACCCAACGGCAAGCGCGAACTCGAAATCCTGAGTCTGATTACGGTTCATGACGAGGCCGGACCCGAGAAGGCGGAAGCCTGATGTCGCGATCCTGGACGAGCGCCTTCGGCCGTGGATGTGGCGTGCTGCTCGACACCATTGTCCGCTGGCTCGCGCTCTCGCGCATCAATCCCAATGTCCTCACCTTCATGGGTCTCGTGGTGAACACTTGGGCGGCAATCCTGTTTGGCTCTGCCACCGCGGCCACGCAGAAGCGCATGTTTTTTCTGGCCGGGTTGGTGATCATCTTCTCTGGCTTCTTTGATCTGGTGGATGGCCAGGTGGCCCGCGCCACCAACCGCGTCACGCGCTTCGGAGCATTTTTTGATTCGGTCGTCGACCGCTACAGTGACGCCTCGCAGTTTCTTGGCTTGCTGGTTTTCTACGCCCGCGGTGATCGCTTCTTCTACGTCGTGCTCACGGCATTCGTCATGGTGAGCGCCATCATGGTCAGCTACACACGCGCGCGCGCCGAATCGCTTATCGGGTCCTGTCGCGTCGGGTTCATGGAGCGCCCCGAACGGCTAGTGCTGGTAATCATCGGCGCACTCTTCAACCGCATGGCTCCAGTGCTCTGGATCATTGCCGTCCTCTCTACCCTCACCGTGATCCACCGCATGCGCTACACGTGGACCCGCACCCAGGACGCACCTCCCGTTACTCCGGCGAAAGCCGGCCACGCCGCTTAAGCAATTTTTTCCTCGTCGCGCGATGCTAGACTATTCAGTCGCTTCACTTCTTCTGGGGATACTTCTTGCCGACTAATCCAGTTCTGGTTGTTCACGGCGGCGCATGGGCCATGCCCGATGACATGGTGGAGGCGCACATCCGCGGAGTTCGAAATGCTCTCGCTGCCGGATGGCGCGTGCTCGAGCGCGGTGGTCCATCGCTCGATGCAGTCGAGGAAGCCGTCGTCATCATGGAAGATGACGAGACGTTCGACGCGGGGCGGGGAAGTTTTCTGAACCGCGATGGCAAGGTGCAACTCGATGCGCTCATTATGGATGGTGCGACTTTGCGGGCCGGAGGCGTGGGCTGCGTCGAGCGTTTGCGGAATCCGGTGCGTGCCGCGCGAAAGATTCTCAGCGAAAGTCCCCACGTGTATTTTGTCTCCGAAGGCGCGGAGAGATTCGCGGCCGAGCATGGCATTCCTCTCTGCCAGAATGAAGACCTGATCATTCCGCGTGAGATGGAACGTCTGCGCGAGTATCAGAGCGAAGCGGCCGGGCACGGAAATGAATTATTCGCCCCTGCGATCTCGCACGACACCGTGGGCGCCGTCGCCCTGGACCGCGAAGGCAATATCGCCGCCGCCACCTCTACTGGTGGCACTCTCAACAAAGCGCCGGGCCGCCTCGGCGATTCCTCGCTCATCGGATGCGGTTGCTACGCGGATAATCTCAGTGCCGCCGCGTCCACCACGGGATGGGGCGAACCGATCATGAAACTCGTTCTCGCCAAGTGGACTGCCGATCGCGTGCTGGCAGGAAATCTTCCAGAGTGGGCCGCGCAGGAAGCGATGAATTATCTGAAGCAGCGACTCGATGGGCACGGCGGCATCATCGTTCTGAATGCGCAGGGACAGATGGGAATCGCCCATAACACGCCTCGCATGGCGTGGGCGTGCAAGACCATTAATAAAGAAGAAGCGGGAATCGAGCGCGGCGCGGCTTGAGCGCCCGGAGTTAAAACGGTTGCGCCTCTGTTTGAAGCGTAAGCATCCCAATCGAATTCAACAGCCGCTTTTGATTGGCCATGTCTGAGAAGTTTTCCATCTCGATCATCCAAACCCTGCGCCAGCATGGCTTTCAAGCCTATCTCGTGGGCGGGTGCGTGCGCGATCTCCTGCTCAAGCGTGAGCCTGCGGATTTCGACGTGGCCACGAACGCAACTCCCACACAAGTGATGGACATTTTCCCCGAAACCTATGCGGTTGGGGAAAAGTTCGGCGTGGTGCTGGTGCCGCTGCCGGAGTCGGAGCGCATAGAGGGAAGTGGGAACGAGAATGGCGGAAACGCAACGTCAAAGGCCCACGCCGTAGAGGTCGCGACTTTCCGCAGCGATCTGGCCTATTCCGACGGTCGCCATCCCGATGGTGTGCGCTTCAGTCAGGATCCGCGGGAGGATGTTGCCCGGCGCGATTTCACCATCAACGGCATGATGCTCGATCCGTTGACGGGCGAGGTGCTCGATTTTGTTGGTGGACGTAAGGATCTTGACGCGAAAGTCATTCGCGCTATCGGTGATCCGGACCGGCGCTTTGGCGAAGATAAACTGCGGATGCTGCGCGCCATGCGATTCGCGGCGCGATTTGAGTATGAGATCGAAGCGGAAACCTTCGCCGCTATACAACGGCATTCCAGTGAAATCAGCATGGTTTCTCGCGAGCGTGTGCGCGACGAACTCACAAAGATGCTGACGGAGGGCCACGCCCGGCGTGCTTTTCTCCTGCTGGATGAGACCGGACTGCTCAAAGAGATATTGCCGGAAATTTCTGCCATGAAGGGTGTCGAGCAGCCGCCGGAGTTTCATCCCGAGGGCGACGTGTTTGTGCATACACTGTTGCTGCTTGGATCACCTGCCCATCCATGTGCCGCCGACGCTGGCCTGGGGCGCGCTGCTGCACGATGTGGGCAAGCCGGCGACATTTCGAGTCGCGCCGGATCGAATCCGATTCGACGGCCACGTGGAAGTCGGCGTGAAGATCGCGGAAGGAATCTGCCGAGCGCCTTCGCTTCTCCAATCACGATACTGCCCAGGTGCTGGCCTTGATTGACAACCACATGCGCTTCGGCCATGTCTCGCGAATGAAAGAATCGACGCTGAAGAAAGTTCATGCGCATGCCGGGCTTCGATGAACATCTCGCGCTGCATCGCGCCGATAGTCTGGCCAGCCACGGCAATCTGAGCACTTATGATTTCCTGCAGAAGAAGCTGAACGAGATTCCGCCGGAAATATTTCGTCCCACTCCTTTGCTCACGGGCGACGACTTGATCGCCGCCGGATATGCGCCCGGGCCGAGATTCCGCGAGATTCTGGAGGCAGTGGAGGACGCTCAGCTCGAAGGTCGCTTACTCTCTCATGACGCCGCAATGGAATTTGTGCGGCGGGAGTTTCCTGTCTAACTGGTTTCTCCCGCCCGTTCCGCCGCGTTAAGTCGAATGCTAGAATCGAGTTCTACCCGTTATGCGAATGGCTGGATGTTTCGCGAGGAATTGCAATGGAGCAAGCTGGCGCAGGCTTAGAGAAGATCGTGATGGGTTCGTTGCGGCGGGTGCCGCCGACAAGAGCTCCGTCGCTGGCTTGGCCGCTGGTTTGCGGATCGGCAGTCGCGGAGCGCACGCGAGCGTTGGGATTTTCTGATGCAGTGTTGCGCGTCGAGGTTCCGGATGCGGGATGGAAGCGTGAGATGCAAAGCCTGGCTCCGCGTTATGTTGCTGCGCTGAATCGTTACACGACGCAAAAAGTTGAACGGATCGAGTTTGTGATCCGCCAGGAAACAACGTTTTTTCTGCAGCCGAGACATCGAATGAAAGTCACGGAAAAAGATGTTAGCTACGTCGCCGATCTGGCCAACTTTGAACTCTCCGCCGAAGAGCGCACCGGCATGGTGCGCGATCTGAACTCGATTCTTGGCTACATTGACAGGCTCAACGAACTGGACACCACGAATGTCGAGCCGATGGCGCAGGTCTCGGACCGATATGGCGTCGACGAATCGAAGCAGGGCAGCGACAGATTTGCATACGCCAATCGTGAGGATGTTCTGGAGGGGTTGCGCAAATCTCTGCCCAGGAAAAGGCGCTCGCGAATGCGCCAGATGCGGACGGAACATTTTTCCGGGTGCCGAAGGTGATTGAAAGATAGAGCACCACTGTCATTGGTCAGTTCTATCCTCTGCGATGCGCACGGATGTGTCCCTACTGGCCAACCCTGATCCTTCAGGTAAGTTCCACACCCACTGATGAACACTGACCTCACTCACCATCGATGCCGCCCGCTCGGCAGTGCAGGAGCGGAAGACCACTGCGCTTCGCACTCGCTGAGGCGCACTATGCCCGCATCCAAAAAGAGGACGGACAAATCGGCGCGTACCTGACTCTCTGCAAAGAGCGCGCTCTGGAGCAGGCGGATCGTATTGATCGCATGGCCGCCGAGGGCAAGCCGTTGCCGCCGCTGGCCGGCGTACCGGTGGCAATTAAGGATGTGATGTCAACGCGCGGCGTCCGAACCACCGCTGGATCGAAGAGTCTCGGACAACTACATCCCGCCTTATGACTGCACGGCTGTAGCGCGCATGGAGGCTGCGGGAGCTGTGGTGCTGGGCAAGACGAATTGCGACGAGTTTGCCATGGGCTCTTCGAATGAAAACTCGGCGTTCCATCCCGTGCGCAATCCTCGCGATTTGAGCCGCGTCCCGGGAGGATCTTCGGGAGGTTCGGCAGCCGCTGTGGCCGCTGATATGGCCGTGGTTGCGCTGGGTTCGGACACGGGAGGCTCGATCCGGCAGCCGGCGTCATTTTGCGGCGTCGTGGGTTTGATGCCGACCTACGGCCGCGTCTCGCGCTATGGTCTGATCGCGTTTGCATCTTCGCTCGATCACATCGGCCCGCTGGCAAAAACGGTGAAGGACGCAGCAATCGTGTTGCGAACGATTGCCGGGCGCGATCCGATGGATTCAACCTCGGCGGACGTGCCGGTGCCCGATTACGTTGCCGAACTTGCAAAAGCCAGTGCGCGGATTGAGGCTGGGCGTTGCGAAAGAATATTTCGGCGAAGGACTCGACGACGAGGTCCGCCACGCCGTCGAATCTGCGATCGACAAAATGAAGAGCGTCTGGGCTGCGAAGTGGTGCCGGTTTCGTTGCCGCACACTCCGTATGCGATCCCAGCCTATTACTTGATCGCGACCGCGGAAGCGTCTTCGAACCTTGCCCGCTACGATGGCGTGCGTTACAGCTATCGCGCGCCGGGGGTGAAGACGCTTTCGGAAATGTACCGGCGCAGCTCGCGACGAAGGCTTCGGTGCCGAAGTAAAGCGTCGCATCATGCTCGGCACATACGCATTGAGCGCCGGCTATTACGATGCGTATTATTTGAAGGCGCAGAAAGTGCGCACGTTACTGGCGCGCGATTTCGAAGAAGCCTTTCACGAGAGTGGATGCGATCGTTACGCCGACCAGTCCCACGGCGGCATTTCGGTCTGGGAGAAAAGTCGAATGATCCGCTTGCCATGTACTTGGCCGACATTTACACGGTGACTGCGGATCTGGCGGGCATTCCGGGGATTTCTGTCCCATGCGGCGAGACGCAAGAGAAGCTGCCGATCGGCCTGCAGATTCTGGGGAAGCATTTTGACGAGTCCACAATCCTGCGCGTGGCTCATGCCTATGAGCAGGCGGCTTAGATCGGACTTCAGACCGGCTCGTAGTAGCGTTCTCCTGCGCAGGAGCGGCAAAGCACTTTCTCATCTCTGCGCACTTCTCTGCAGAAGTTGATTCCTTCGCCGCACAGCTCACACACTACGCGATCTCCTTTGTATCCAGGAAATTCTTCGGGCGGCAATTCGACTTTCACCCACTGCAAGGTGAACAGATCATCGTCGCAGATTTCGCGATAGGCCAGCATCTGCTGCTGATTTTTGTCTGCGATTTCGGGATGCATCTGCCGGGCAAGAGCTTTGGAAGATTCTTTGCTGCAATGCGGATTGCCTTGCCAGTGCTCACGTCCACGAACGTCGCCGCAACTTTTCCCCAGTCGCGGAACTTGAGAGCACGCTTGCCCAGGCGGCAGCCAGTGACCACGGCAACGGCGTCGGTGGCGCAGCGGTCGATTTCGACGAAGGTGACTAGCCGCTTGCGGTCTTTTCCGTGCGGATCGTCGATCCCGAGCTTGCGCAAGACCCAGCATGGCCAGGCGCACCCCAAGACCTGTCCCGCGCAGAGATGCCCGTGGGCTAGCTCGGCGTCGCGCAGATATTCGTCGAGGGATTTCATAAGGGCTGTAAGCCGCTCAGCTTATATCTCCAGCTTAGCACTCTACAAGAATTACTTTCTTCTCCAGCGCACGCCGTCCTTTGTGTTTTCAATCACGTCCCGGCGGCGGTTAGTTCGGCACGCAGGGCATCCGAAATTTTGAAGTCACGGGCCGCGCCGCGCGGCTTCCATTTCGGCGATTTTCTTTTCGATATCGGCGTCGGAGAGTTGACCGCTCTGCACGGCTTCGCGCAGTTCCGGGCTGATGTCTTTTTCGCGGCCTTCGGTCGGGGCCCAATCGAATACCTGCTTCATCTTCGGCCCGTCATCATCTTTGATCACCGCGAAAATTTCATCGAATCTCTGCCAGCGCCGCGAGCAGAGGCTCAATGTCGTCTTGTTTGACTGCCATTCGCATCCAGCGCGGAATTGGCGTTACGAACCATCTCGAAAATCGCCGCCTGCGCCTGCGCGGTATTGAGATCGTCTTCGAGCGCAGCCTTCATGCGGTCGACCGTCTCGGCTGCGAGCGATTGCATTTCGGGGTTGGAGCCTGGTGCAAAATTGCCGACCATCAAGCGCTGCCGAAAATTGCGCAGCCGTTCCACCGAAACCGCGGCCTGCTTAAGTCCGTCGAAAGTGAAAGTTAACTGGTTGCGGTAGGGCACGGAGGTGAGCAGATATCGGATCGACGAAGGTTTATGGCCCTTCAGAACCAGGTCACGCAGCGTATAGAAATTTCCCAGGCTCTTCGACATCTTCTCGCCTTCGACCAGAAGAAAGCGCACGTGAAACCAGAAACGGGCAAAGGTTTTCCCGGTCAGTGACTCCGATTGCGCGATTTCATTTTCGTGATGCGGGAAAACCAGGTCTTCGCCGCCCGCGTGCAGATCGAAGCTCTCGCCTAGCTCTTCCATCGACATGACCGAGCACTCCAGATGCCAGCCCGGACGGCCCGGCCCGATCGAGCGTGTCCCACGAAGCTTCGCCCGGCTTGGGCGCTTTCCACAGCGCGAAATCGCGCGCGCTGTCTTTATCGTATTCGTCGACGTCGACGCGGGCGCCATCGAGCATTCCGCCAAAATCTTTCTTCGAAAGTTTGCCATACTGCGGGAAAGCTGGCGATGCGGAAGTAGTAAGAGCCATCTTCGGTGCGGTAGGCGATGCCCTTTCTCGACCAGCTTGGCCACGAAATCCGCCATCTCCGGGATGTGTTCGGTGGCGCGGACCAGCTTCGGCTGCTCAATGCCGATCATGGCGGCGTCTTCGAGAAATGCCTTTTCATATTTTGCGGTGTATTGCTGCACGCTCACTCCATCACGCGCCGCATTACGAATGATTTTGTCGTCCACGTCGGTGATGTTCATGACGTAGTGAACTTTGTAGCCGGACTGGCGCAAAAACGCTGCAGCATGTCAACTGCAATAAAGGTGCGGAAGTTGCCGATGTGGCCGTAATCGTAGACGGTGGGACCGCACGCGTACATGCGGACTTCGTTGTCGCGCAGAGGTATGGAATTCCTCAACTTGCGAGGACATGGTGTTGTAAAGGCGTAGGGCCATAGGCGATTACGAGATCGAGGCGAAGTGCATGAGACGAACCGTCAATTCTAGGGGGACGCAAGAAAAAGGGTCAACTCGGCGCGACTGCCAGCGGCGGGTTGAGGGAGCGGACATGAGTGTGGGAACGCAGCGCGGTGTTGCACCAGAAAGACATAGTGCAACGCGGAAATAATGGTGAAGGCGAAGGTGGCGCGCAGGAAGACGGTGCGCGTGATCCATACCCAGCGCTCGGGTCGAAGGCTCGAAAGAGCATGACGAAGAAGACGGCGGCAATTTGCGAAAAAGTGTTCGCCTTGCCGAAAATGCTGGGGCTGAAAATTTCGCAATCCCGCGATCGCAAACAAGACTGCGCTGGCGGCGAGGATCGAAATATCGCGGCTGAAAACCAGCACGGTAAATTTCCACGGAATTTTGTGCAGGATGGAAAGTACAAGAAACATCGTGCTCAACAAGAGTTTGTCCGCAATGGGATCGAGATATTGACCGAGCAAAGTTTGCTGATGCAGCTTGCGGGCCAGCAAGCCGTCCAGTCCATCGCTGAAGCCGGCGATGACGAAGAGAAGCAGCGCCCAGAAATAGCGGCCATCTACTAATTCGATCACGATGAACGGCACAAAAATCATACGCAGCAGCGTGAGCTGGTTGGGTGCGGTGAAAATTTTGCGAGAGTGTCATGCCGATTCTTTCTTGCGGCGAAGAGCGGTTTGTGATGCCTGAAGCGCACCAGCATAGCGATCACCGGTACGATTGGCCAGTGCCGAGCTGAGCGTAACAGCCGGGGAGAGCCCTGTCTTGGCTGAAAATCGCTGCGAGAGTGAAGGCAGGTTCCCATCCGGAAGATCCAGTTCGATTCGTTCGATGCGATGCATGGGAAAGAAAACGACTGCTGGCGTGAACGACTCGCCCTCTTTCACCATCAGAACCAGGTCTTCAAACGAGGCCAACTCGATTCCGCTAAGGCTAAGTCCTTCGGGAGCCAGCGAAACAATCATGCCCCAGAATTTGTCGCGGGGATTGCCCAGCGTAACCACGACCATGGATCCAGATGAGAAAGGACCTGGACCATGCGACTGTCGACCGGCGCTGTTATCATCCCGCTGAGACCTTTTAGCCATGCAAGGATTGTCGCTGTCACACCGGGAACATTGCAACTGGCAAGGCCGGTTCATGCCGGTCATTGAACGAAGCCGGGAACATCACGATTCAAAATAGAGATGAGGGACCAATTACACGCCAGATTCCGCGAGCGATTTCAGGGAAGTCCGGAAATATATCGTGCCCCGGGCAGAGTCAATCTGATTGGGGAACATACTGACTATAACGATGGCTTTGTCATGCCGCTGGCGATCGATCTGTGCTGTTGGGTTGCCATAAGGCCGCGGGAAGACAGCTTGCTTTCGATCTATTCGGAGAACCTGAATGAGTCGGTCCAGGTCGATCTCGGCCAGACGAATTTGAATCGAGCGAAGGGCTGGAGTGATTATCCCGTGGGGGTCGCAGCGATTCTTCAGGAAGCGGGATATTCGTTGCGGGGCGCTAACCTTTATATTGCGAGCGAAGTTCCGCTGGGATCCGGGCTCAGTTCTTCGGCTGCCATTGAAGTAGCGACGGGATACGCGTTGCTTCGCGTCTCGGGCTATCCGGTCGAGCCACTGACGTTGGCGCGGCTATGCCAGCGGGCAGAGAATGAATTTGTGGGTGCTCGGTGCGGCATCATGGATCAGTTCACCGCATGCCATGGCGAGACCGGAAAAGCGCTTCTGTTGGATTGCCGGTCTCTCGAATATCGCGGACTGATGGTGCCGGAACATATCGCACTCGTGGTCTGCAACACGAAAGTGAAGCATGCCCTGGCCGGCGGAGAATACAACCGCAGACGTGCGGAATGCGAAGAGGCAGCAAGAAGTCTGGCTGCCTCTCTGCCTGATGTTCGCGCTTTGCGCGATGTCAATAGCATGCAGCTTGAAGAGAATCAAGCGATGCTGACGACTACTCTTTATAAGCGTGCACGCCATGTCGTTACCGAAAATGAGCGGGTTCAAGCGGCCGGCAAGGCGTTGGAACGAGGGGATATCAAAAGTTTGGGCGAACTGATGCGAGCCTCGCATCGCAGTCTGCGGGACGATTATGAGGTCAGCTGTGCGGAACTGGAAGCGATGGTAGAGATTGCAGAACGGCAGCCGGGAGTTTACGGTTCGCGCATGACCGGGGGCGGCTTTGGGGGATGCACGATTACGTTAGTCGAGTCACAAGTGAGCGATGAGTTCCGCCGTAAGGTTGCCGAACAGTATCAAGTTTCTACTGGAATCGTTCCAGACATTTATCGAGTGAGGGCGTCGGCTGGCGTAGGAGAAGAGTAAAAAAGATAGCGGCTCAGGAGGAAAAGCCGGAGAGCTGACAATGTAAGAGCGAGAGAGAAAAATATTTTCATGAACTTTGCAGATCTTCAGAAAACTCCGCACCGCAGGCTGAATCCGCTCACCCGCGACTGGGTGCTGGTATCGCCGCAGCGCACCGACCGGCCCTGGCAGGGGAAAATCGAGGGAAGCAACGCGAGCGAGGCTGACGCCTACGATCCAAACTGTTATCTGTGTCCCGGAAACGCGCGCGCCAAGGGAATGATAAATCCGCATTACCTGGGAACTTATGTATTCGATAACGATTATCCAGCGCTGCTGCCCGAAGTCGAAGGCGCGGCGGTTCGGAAGGAAGAAGCGAGCGGTTTGATTGTGGCCCGCGCAGAACCTGGCATCTGCCGCGTGGCATGTTTTTCGCCGCGTCATGATCTCACGGTTCCGCGCATGAGTGCGGTCGAGCTGCGGCAAGTCGCGGAGATGTGGATCGATCAATATAAATCGCTGGGCGCGGTGCCATGGATCCAGCACGTTCAGATTTTCGAAAATTCCGGACCGGTCATGGGTGCCAGTAATCCGCATCCTCATTGTCAGATATGGGCCAATGCGACTCTGCCGAACGAGCCCGCGAAAGAACAGGCCTCGCAGTTGGACTATCGCGCGCAAAATCGTTCCTGCCTGTTGTGTGACTATCTGCGGCTTGAGGTAGATCGCGGAGAGCGATTGGTGTGTGAGAACGAAGCATTTGCAGTGGTTGTACCGTACTGGGCGGTCTGGCCATTCGAAACCTTACTGTTGAGTAAGCGCCACATTGGCGCCATGGACGCGTTGACCGCTGACGAGCAGGATCTCCTCGGAAAGATTGTGAAGCAGATCACCACGCGTTACGACAACCTCTTTCAAGTCTCATTCCCTTATTCCATGGGCTTCCACCAGAGTCCGACCGATGGCCATCCTCACGAAGAATGGCACATGCATGCGCATTACTATCCCCCGCTGTTACGATCTGCCACGGTGCGCAAATTCATGGTGGGATACGAAATGCTGGCGGCTCCGCAGCGCGACATGACTGCGGAGATCGCCGCGGCACGTCTTCGCGAGGTGAGCGAGATTCACTATCTCGACTAGATTTGCCACCAGCATTTCGGCGAATGCGTCACGGTGAAACTTGTTTATTCGCGGGACAACGAGAACCCGCCAGCCGACTCTGACTTAGGAACTTAACCGCGCGTGTGCTTATTTTGACGAATAAACAAAGCGGACAAGACGGTTCTTGCTCCAGCAATCATCATTGAGTTCGGGACAAACCGGATATAACTGTCCCCATCCCGCAGCAACCAGGATGCGACTTTCGGGAATGCCCATGCTTATCAGTGCCTGCTTGACCCAATCCGCTCGGCGCTGCGAGAGCGCAAGATTGTAGATCAGGTCGCCTCGAGAAGACGCATAGCCGTCAATGAAAAAATGAGTGTCGGGATGGTCTTTCAACCACCGCACGTTGTTTTCGAGCACGCTCGGGTCCGTCGGGTCGCCGGACTGATCCCATTTGAACGTGATGGGTTGCACGTTCTGATTGAAAGCTTCCTCTACAGGGCCGAACACAGCCACACGTGGTTGTGCCCAAAAGGCGACCCAATAATTGGCATTTGAGTTGGGATCTGCAGCATTCTGTTGCGCAAACATCCCGGCGGTAGCGACGAGAAACATCGCGGCAACTGCGATCAGGCGGCCTTTCATAGTCACCTTACCTCCAATTCAGCGTTTGATGAGTGTTTGTCGAGGCAGCTTGCCCAAAAAACTACTGGCCAGAGGCCAACTTCTCAAACGCGCTAAATATATCCGGCGCCTCGCATTTCGGGGACTGGCAGATTTACCAGTTCGATGAATGTGGAAGAAGTCGCTTTGCACGCTCTACAGGTGGGATTCTTCTGCCCGCTTTAGAGCCGGTTACGATGCCGTATTTCTTGGGGTCTCGGATAGAGTATTTTTCCGAATATCACATTGGCGCCGTGGACCCTATCTTTCAAGAGGAGACTGCCCAGGCCGCTTCCCAAACCGCTTACAACCAGATCAACACAGCGACGCAAAACGTATTTCTTCGGATCTTTGATGAGTAGTTTTGCCAGTATCGTAGCCGGAGGCGCGAAACTAAACTTCAACAATTGGGAGCGTGAGTGTGGACGTCATGCTTGTATAGACAGTCCCCTCAGTCCGTGGGGTGACACAATGATCAGCGATTTGCAAGCCTTCGATCTGCCACCAATCGGTGCAATAGTGAGTGAACTGCTTAACTTTGTCCAGGCGATCCCGGATGGCCTTCGACTGGCGGAATTCCCAGTCCACTGCGACGATGCGGAGTGTTGGTGTCGACCACGAATCGAATATATGCCAGGAGAGATTCGAATCAATCACAAAGACCTAGCAAATGGGGAGTTCGATTCTTAGGCTCTTGTTGAGTCCTGCTCAAGGGTTTAGATTAGGACTATTCGTGGGGAAAAACTGTAATGAAACATTCGGATGTCATTGGCTCGCGGCCCTAAATTGCGTCGATTTCGAAACTCCCGAAGGCCTGCGGCGAAAGTCGACCGTCCCACTGCCCACAGGATTCGACGACGCAGCGCCCACCAATCGTTACCGGCAGCAGCCGGAGCGCATGCAGCGGATGCCGCCCGTGGTTCACAAAGAGCAGCCCATATTTTTCTCAGTGTCCAAAATCTAACCCCGCACCAACACCGATACGGTGTTCAAACCCCTCTGGACACCACCCGATTTCCGTGCGATTATCAACAAGATACAGGTCACCACTTGGACACCGACCCAAGAGGAGCCGCTCAAAACAAAGGCCTTCGAAGTAGGCGCGTAGCTCAGTTGGTTAGAGCGCTACCTTGACACGGTAGAGGTCAGGAGTTCGAGTCTCCTCGTGCCTACCATTTCTTTCATTGAATCCGCTCACTCGCCAGCGGCAGGTTCTCTCCGAGTTTGGCCAACTCGTCACCATTGGTCACCAAATCCGAAAGATTTTCGATTGCCTTGCGCTGCGCCTGCGGAATCGAGATTGTGTAAATTTCGAGGGTGGTGGAGATCTTCGCGTGGCCCCGCTCCCCTGCGTTATGTCGTTTTTTTGTCTTCGGGCTTGGTGGCGGCGGGGATCGCCTCAGCTTGTTTTTCTTTAAGGCGCTCTTGCCGAAGGAGCTGTTCCATATCGGCCCTGTTCTTTTTGCGGAGTTCCTCCACTGTCTGCCGTTCTTTTCGCCAGAGTGTGATTCTTTGAATTAATGAGGAGCCGGCAGCAGCCGATTCCGTCTTCTGTCTTTCCGTGCGCTCCACGTCTCTTTCAGCTTTCAGAGCATCCCATTGCTGTTCTCGGAGGGCGATGCGCATGTGCATCTCCTGTTCGCGTTCGTCCTCCAGGCGATTGAGAAGTCGTCTATTTAAAGTCACAAGGTCAACCAGAGCGCTGGTGGTCCAGGCGAACGTAAATAATCCTGAGATACCAATGATCGGGGTGATAATCCGCCAATGTTCTCCGACATCGACCTTTCCCATGCCGAGCGTTGTGTAGCAGTTGGCACAGTAATAGATCGCATCGTATGTGTGCACAATTAAGCCAGCGCCACGAAGCGCGAAGGCCCACACCGCTACTTCCACGATATGCAAAGCAAGCATCAGGAAAACCGACCATGCGAACAGGGAAGTCGCAGCGACAAGGCGGGGCTTCCCCAGGCTCAGCCTGCGTTCCCCTCGCACCTGTTGGAGTTGAATCCAGTGCAGACCCATTCCATGGAGCAGCGCGAGAAACACCAGGACAAACGCGCCGATGCCGAGCGCCACGAGCGGTTTGAATTCATCGGGAATCCTGGCTATGAGTGTCGGAATATCAGCTCCTCAGTTTCTCGTGTGAGGTTTACGCGGTTCTACATCTAAATGGTGTAGCCGCCGTTCGTGTCCCATACAACTGTTGCTTTTTACAAGCGCCAGCTACTGGCAACAAATTGGTTACCTAGGTGATCCTCTCTTAACTCTCACACCTTGACTGTCATCTTGGTTCGTTGTAACTTTCCGCCAACCGTAGCCCTTACCGAGGCGTCTAAGCGCCTGTGGGGATGCGGAGCGCCGGCTACTCGACTTTCGCGGAGCGCGGAGAAGGAGAAAGCTCGCATGATAATTCCGGGAATGCAGCGTCTGCTTGAGGACATAAAAACACTTGAGGAACACGCACGAGCTTGCCATTCCAGGGACGAAGGCCACATGATGCTCCTCACACGGGAAGAGGCGGACGTAATCGAGTCCTTCCGCCGTTTTAAGGCTGAGGACTACGATTGATACCGTGATGGTCCGCCGTTAGCCTCGATCCGATCCGGTGAATTTTTGTTTCTCACAAGGGGAGATCTTGAGACCTCCCTTTCTCGACGGCGTTTCCTTACTTGCCGACCAAAACGTCAAGCCATGTAGGCGGCGCCTTGCTGCCTGACACTTTTGTCTTTCCGACGCCAGAAGCGGACTGCACTTGGGCCATTACTGCATCAAGGTCGAACGAGGCAGGCTTCTGGCGCGTACTAAAAAGAACAGACCCAA
Organism: uncultured Acidobacteriaceae bacterium; assembly: GCA_963846215.1. Classification (GTDB taxonomy): domain Bacteria; phylum Acidobacteriota; class Terriglobia; order Terriglobales; family Acidobacteriaceae; genus Sulfotelmatobacter. Next base: position 632,204 of record CAWJVC010000009.1, read on the forward strand.
GCTAGAACGCACTCCGAATAACAGAAACTGTCAGAAGTAACAGGCTTCCATTTTTTCTTCGGCTGCTGGCTCGTTACCGTCGATCAGTCGTTTCATTCCTCGATAAAAGATGAACCACGTAGTTGGTGAGAATTCTTGCCGTTTCTGCATAGAGCAAACCAGAGATTTTGCGCAACGCTTTCGCATGGTATGTCATTTCTGACAGTAGCCTTGGCAGGACACAACTCGTACGTTCATCTCTGGTAACGATCTTTTTACCGTAACCAACGCACGTCTCGGTGGTTGGGCTTCTATAGCTCACGTCGCGTCAGTTTGATAGCCATTCCAGGGCAGCACTCTGGAAGCGCCAAGGTTCCCCCGAAATAATCCGCTGCAAAGCAATTTCTGGAACGTAGAAAGAGGAAAGAGGCGATTATGAAATGGTCAGTGAGCCAACTATTCAAGTTGTGGGCCTTGCTGGTCTTGCTCGCGTTAGGGCTGCCGCTGCAGGCACAAGAGACGCCAGTCGGCGTGGCCGGAGCTGAGGTTGCCACGGAAGCAACGCCGGCGGCAGCGTCGAATGCCGAAGAATTAAGGAAGGAATCCCAGAATCCGATTGCGAATCTGATCAGCGTCCCGGTTCAGGAGAACTGGAATTTCGGCATTGGGTCTGCCAACCGCGTCCAGAATGTGCTGAACATCCAGCCGGTGATTCCGTTCAGCATGTCGAAGGATTGGAACCTCATCACGCGCTGGATTACTCCGATCGTCTTTCAGCCACTTCCTATCGCACAGCCGGGCGGCCCGCCGGAGCAACAAACCGGTGTTTATGGTTTGGGAGACATCAACCCTTCATTCTTGTTCTCGCCGAAGAAGAGCAAAGTGATCTGGGGTGTTGGTCCAACGTTCGTGTTTCCCACCGCAACCAACACGACTTATCTTGGACAGGGAAAGCTCAGCATGGGGCCGTCGGTGGTTGTGTTAGTCCAACCTCCTCATTTCACGCTCGGATTTCTCACAAACAACTACTGGTCGGTGGCCGGTCATTCCGACCGGGATAAACCCGCGGTCAATCAGTTTCTCCTGCAGTGGTTCGTTAACTACAACATGAAGAAAGGTTGGTACCTGAAAACCGCACCCATCGTCACTGCCGACTGGAGACAAACAGATGGTGGTCGATGGAACGTACCGATGGGCGGAGGATTTGGAAGAATCATGAAGCTTGGATTTCAACCGGTGAACCTTTCCGCGGAAGCTTATGGAAATACCGTGCATCCTCCGGGGGCGTCGCCCTGGACCCTGCGGTTGAGCTTCACGCTGCTGTTTCCCAAGTTAACCCCACAGCAGGAAAAAGGGTTGCTGGAGCAAAAATTGAAACAGCTTCAACAGGCTCCGCCACCTGAGAAGAAGTGAAACTCCTCGATCATTCTGAGGATTGCGCTAGCGCGAGGCGATCGGCGACGATTGTGTAAACGGAGGGATTGAACGCCATCCCGATGTGGGTGCCGGGAACTTCAAAATCAACGTCAGGATTTTTGGTCATACAGTAGCGCCAGTCCACGATGCCGTCATCGCGGGTATAAATCGCGGTGGACAGCATTGAATCCGGAATGTCCCGCTTCAGGGAGTCGATAAAATTGCATGTGCACATGCCCGTGTAGCATGTGGGCAGCACCTGTCGGCCGTGCTCCTGCAGTATGCGCATCCGAATCGCTTCGGTAGCGTGAAAAACGGTTCGGCTGGTCACGGTACCGCGAAAGGGAGATGCGAGCGTGATAACGGAGGCGACGTCGTCCGGTCGCTGACCTGCGACAGAGCGCGCCATGATTCCTCCCAAGCTGTGGCCAATGAGGTGAATTCTGCGCTGGGTATCGCTGAGGGCACGTTCGATGGTGTTGCCCAACTGACGCTGTAGCAGAATGTTGGGGCACTCGGCATTGATACCGATGCCTGAAAAGTAGGGCCGATATCCAATACGTTCCAGCCAGGAGTGCAACTCCATCAAGTACATATCCGTACCAAGGAAGCCGGGGATAATGACGACGGCGGATCCATCGCCGCGAGGCACGCCAAAGCCGTAATAAACCGGAGTGGCGTGAAGCAGGAGAAGCTCAGCGGCAAATAGAGCTTCCGTCCAGGGTGAGAATTTGGCTTCCTGGCCGTTGCGAGGTTGTTTTCGGCGTGCCGGCGGGGATAAAGCTTTACGTTTTATAGGCTGATCGCTTTTCCCTTTGGAAATGATTTTCTTCTTAATTTTATTCGGCATCTGGGTCGAATATCATCTCGCCTGCGTCATCCTGGACGCGAAAAAATTATACCTTTACCTTGCGTTTCCGGCGTTTGCTTTGTTTGCTCCGCGCCGATTTTTCCAGTCGGCTCTCCAGCTCCGCTACCCGCTTCCGCAAAGCATCGAGTTGCAGTTCCGATTCGGCTCGTGGCTCAGATGAGGTTGGCGTGGCAAGAAGTTGCTTTACCATCTCTACCGGCGAAAGAATAGCAGACTGAACCTGGCCCAGGCGGTGCTGCAGCGTCTCCTGAACTTTGTCATAGGTATCGAAAGCAGATTTCAGATACCACATGACGAATTCCTGGCGCACTTCGTCGGAGGCCACGATCAATTGCCGCAACAACTCCAGAGGCAATCCCGTGGGCTTATCCTTGGCATCCTCGGTAATGATCTGGGTCAGGGTCACGCGAGTGATGTCTTTGCCAGTCTTGGCATCAACTACCTGAACCTCTTTTCCTTTTCGAATGAATCCCGCGATGTCTTCGAGATTCACATATTCGCTGTTGGAAGAATCGTACAACCTGCGATTTCCGTACTTCTTGATGATCACGGGGCCTGGATTCATAGGGACCTGGGTCTCATGCTGCTTTGCACACACATCAAATATATATTGACAGCCGCCCTTCGCGCTCCTATAGTTTACTCACATGCTGCAATGCAGCATAGGAGGTACTAAATGCCAACCACCGCGAATCCTCGGACTCATTCCGGGGAGGGTTCTTTTGTTCATCTTCTCTCGGGTTGGGCGCAGCAGGGAGTGCAGAGTTTTTTTGCCACACAGCGGATCCTCCTGGACCTGGCAATGCGGCAGAATGCGAGTCTGATGAACTCTTTGCGGCAACAGTTGTCCGATCCTCATAACTCCCCGACAGCCATATTGAGTGAAGTAACGGCCGAGAGTGTTGCGAACTTCATCGAAGCGCAACGCGTCCTGTTAGAGCTAGGGCAGAAGCAGAACGAGATTCTGATGTCCGGCGTGAGGGAGCAGGCTGGCGATTGGGCGCCAGCGCAGGCGGTTGCGGATCTGCTGCGCCGCAGCGTAGATAGCTTCATCGAGATGCAGCGCGAATTCTTGAAAATTGCCGGCAAGCAAACCCATAACTGGGTGGAGGCAGCCAAGGCCGGGAAGCCATACGAAAGCGAGCATCTGTTGGAGTTGGCTCGCGAAGCGATGGATCACTTCGTAAAGACTCAGAAGCACTTCATGGACGTCATTGCGGAAGAAACCACGAAAGCCACCAGCGGCAAGCATTCCAATGGCGCCAAGAAAACTAAAACGCCAGAGTTGTCGCAGCTGGCACGGCAGGCGACGGAGTCGTTCATTGATGCCCAGAGAAAGCTGATTGATGTAGCCGGGCGCCAGATGAATGTCAACGTGAAGTCCGCCGGGAAGACGCTTGATCTTATGCGACCATTCCCCTTCCTGCCATTAGCGGAACTGACGCGGGAAGGCGTAAAGAGCTATGTGGATGCGCAGAAGGAACTGATGGACGTCATGGCAAAGCCGGGCGGAGATCATCCACGCGCGCATAAGGTTGAACATCGCGCAAAGCGATCGCAGAGACACCACGCTGCTGCAGGAGCTGCGTAAGCTTCGAATAGAACTGCCACTGCTATCGAAACGGCAACGTTCTTGGGTTCTCGCCGTGACGGCGATGGCAGAGGCGAGACGCGCCAACGTGTTTCCCGTAACCCCGGGGGCACGTTGGCTGTTCGGCCTGCTGCGGGCAGTTAGCGCCGGCAGCGCGGACCACCGTTAGCAGCGAGGCGTTTATGAAAGTTCCACTCACTCCCATTCGTTTCCTGCGCTATGCCCTTGAACAGTTTCCAGAAAAGATCGGAGTGGTGTGCGACCAACATCGCTATACCTATGCAGAACTTTCCGATCGAGCGGGGCGGCTGGCAGGAGCTCTTCTCAACGCGGGAGCAAAGCCTGGAGACCGCATTGCTTTCCTCAGCAGGAATTGTCATCGCCTGCTGGAGGCCTATTACGGAGTTCTGGAAGCGGGCTGCGTTCTGGTGCCACTAAACATTCGGCTTGCGCCGCAGGACTTAGCCTACGTCTTAAACGATGCAGAGGCGAAGTTCCTGTTTGTGGAACCCATTTTCCTGCCGTTGATTGAGTCGCTCCGGAAGGACGTTTCATCGATTGAGTCAATCTTCCTTCTCGATGGACGACCGCAAGCCGATTGGCTGGAGAGGCAAAACTACGATGAACTGCTGGCCGCTTCACCTGGCTTCCAATGTGAGTTCACGCAGATCGACGAAGATTCGCTGGCAGAGTTGTTCTTTACCAGTGGCAGCAGTGACCGGCCCAAGGGCGTGATGCTCACGCACCGCAATATCTATCTGCATGCGCTTTCAGTAATTGCAGCGGCTCAAACTTCGGTCAGTACCATTGGAGAAATGTGCTGTAAAACCGTACTGCTGCATACCATTCCGCTTTTTCATGCGAACGGCTGGGGGACGGCGCATAGCATCACGCTGGTGGGCGGGACACACGTGATGATTCATCAATTTTAATCCGGTGGAAGTTTTCAACCTGATCGAGCGGGAAGGGGTGAGTACCTGCGCCATGGTTCCCACTATGGCGACAGCCCTCATCAATTCTCCCGCGAGAGCCCAATATAACCTGAGCAGCCTGCGGGTCGTCATCATTGGCGGCGCGGCTTCCTCTCCGAGTCTGGTGAAACAAGTGCAAGAAGAGTTAGTGTGCACGTGCATATCGGGATACGGGTTAACGGAGACTTGTCCAACGCTGGCAAAATCGCAAATCAAGATGGGCCTGCCGGTCGAGGAAGAACAACGTTGCGCCCGGCAAGCGATGGCAGGCTTTGCGATACCCGGCGTTGAATTGCGAGTGGTCGGTCCCGACGAGAAAGATGTGCCGCACGATGGCACGGTGATGGGCGAAATTCTGGCGCGCGGCGACGGGGTAATGGACGGCTACTGGCGCCAACCCGAAGCCACGGCGGCGGCCACGGAGGGTGGATGGTTTCACACCGGTGATATGGCCGTCGTGGATCGATACAACTACGTTCAGATTGTTGACCGCAAGAAAGAGATCATTGTCAGCGGCGGCGAAAATATATCTTCTCTGGAAGTCGAGAAGGTGCTCTGTGCTCATCCGGATGTATATGAGGCGGCGGTGATCCCGGTTCCTCACGGGAAATGGGGTGAGGTTCCGAAGGCGCTGGTTGTCTTGAAACCGGGGTCACGAATCGGCGAGGAGAAACTTTTGGAGTTTTGCCGCTCGGTGCTATCGCATTTCAAATGTCCGCAATCCATCGAGTTTGTCGAGAGTTTGCCCAAGACCGGGACCGGGAAAATATTGAAGAGAGAATTAAAACAAAAATATTGGATCGTACAGAAAGATGTCGTTTCGTGATTTGTAATGCAACTTCGAGGCATCCAAGTGCCGTTGACAATCGGAGAGCTAAACATTGCTTTGTGATTCAGAATGAAAAGTCTGTTCTTCTGAAATTGATACTCAACGAAATCTGATAGGGGTGAAATATGGCGACGCTTACCGCAGCGAGCCCGGTGAAAGTACCGGGCGGTAGTTTTCTGATTCAGGAACGAACCCCGGACGAAGTATTCACTCCCGAGGATTTCACCGAGCAACATATGCTGATCGCGCAAACCGCGGAGGAATTTGCCCTCAAGGAAATCGTCCCGAATGCCGAAAAGATGGAGCATAAGGATTTCTCCGTCCGCCGTGAACTGGTACGAAAGGCAGGGGAGCTGGGATTGAGCGGCGTCGATATTCCCGAACAATACGGCGGGATGCAATGGATAAGGTGACATCCGCGATCGTTGCCGACCGCCTAGCAAAGTACGCCGGCTTCAGCACCACCTGGGGAGCGCACGCCTGCATCGGAACCCTGCCCATCGTGTTATTTCGGCACGGAAGGGCAAAAGAAGAAATATCTGCCGGGATTGGCAAACGGCACGAGCGTAGGGCGCGTATGCGCTTTCAGAATCGTCTTCGGGATCCGATGCCCTGAATTGCCGGACGCGGGCCACGCTTTCGGCGGACGGCAAACACTATCTGCTGAACGGCGAGAAAATGTGGATCACGAACGCTGGCTTCGCGGACCTGTTCATCGTTTTTGCCAAAGTGGACGGGGAGAAATTTACGGCCTTCATCGTCGAGCGCAACTTTCCCGGATTTGCGGTGGGCGCTGAAGAGCACAAGATGGGCATCCGCGGTTCCTCCACTTGTCCTCTGATTCTGAACGACTGCAAAGTGCCGGTGGAAAATGTTCTCGGAGAAATTGGCAAAGGACATCACATCGCATTTAACGTTCTTAACGTAGGCCGGTTCAAGTTAGGTGCAGGAGCCGTCGGCGCAGCTCGCGCAATTCTCTCGAGAGCGCGATTGCCTATGCGAAACAGCGCAAGGCATTCGGCAAAGTGATTGCGGACTTTGGACTGGTGCGCGAGAAGCTGGCCAACATGGCTGCGGGCGTTTTCGTTGGCGAAGCGATGGCTTATCGCACCGTCGGCATGATTGACGCAGCCATCGAAGGAATTGGGCGAAGACCATGGCGACATGGCGCAAGTGCGCGCAAGATAATCGATGAGTATCGCGGTCGAGTGCTCGATTCTGAAGGTATGGGGATCGGAATTTATCAACTATGTGGTCGATGAGACGGTGCAAATCTACGGGGGATATGGCTTTGTGGAAGAGTATCCGGCGGAGCGCGCTTATCGCGATGCCCGCATCAACCGGATTTTCGAAGGCACAAACGAAATCAACAGGCTTGTCATTACCGGGTTCTTGCTGAAGCGGGCGATGTCTGGCCAGCTTCCCTTGATGCCGGCGATTAAAAAGCTGATGGATGAAGTTCTGTCAGGTGCGAGGGACGAGGCTGAAGTAGGGCCGTTAGGAGAGGAGCGCCGGCTGGTCGCGGTGGCCAAGAAAATCGGATTATTCGCAGCTGGAGTTGTCACTCAAAAATACATGCAGGCGATTCAGGATCAGCAAGAGATCATGGGAGCCATCGCTAACATGACGATCGAAACCTACGCCATGGAATCGGCCGTGTTGCGTGCTCAAAAACTGGCCGCTAGTGGTGGCGAAGCGGCCGCAGCGGAATGCGATTGCGATGACTCGTGTTTACATGTCCGGGCGCACTGGAAAAAATTGAGAGCGCGGCGAAAATGGTGATCGCTGCCGCCAGCGAAGGGGACATGCTGCGATCACAGATGGCCATCCTGCGACGCTTGTGCAAGTGCGAACCGTTTAATATTGTGGCTTTCCGGCAAGAGATTGCGCAGAGAGTAATCGAAGCCGGGAAATATGTTGTGGCGTAGAGCAGCGTTGCGGTAAAGCCTGCCTCTTGAGGGTGCGAACGCGGGGAGAAGCCTGACATTCGGTGTTCCGAAGGTGACGCAATACCTCATTCCTGCTTGTGTTCGGTAAGGTACGATTAAATTCCGATAAGGCACACTCGAAACTCACATCTCGTTGTATCAATACTCACAAGCAAGGGTGATCGAGGCTACGGACGAACACTTGTCTTAGTGCTGTAGTGGGACACGGTTCCCGCTTTAGGACAGGTAAGGGGATCCGATGGCGTTACGCAAATGGTCAAAGTCAAAGGCCAGCTACGGTCGAAAGCTTGTCAATTCAGGAATCGAGGGGCGCGTTCGGGTCGAGAAGCATTTCTTGACGGCGAACCTCTGAAGCCCTTCATCAGCGAGTCCGTTCGAAAAGCCTTGACGCCCGCAGTCGTCGGAGTGTGCCTTGGCATGCTGGGCGGATATCCGGGAAACCGCCATCAATCGGTGGGCAGAGCGTTGGCCCGCGGTTTGTTGGGAGGTGCGATCGGCCTGGGCGCAGGCGTCGCTTGGGAGAGTCGACATTTGACGGCGAGCGCGGCGGGCGGCGCCTTGAAGAATATTGAGCGAGTACGCGACGAGCACTGGTGGGAGACGCACCCCATCGATTACGCATAAGGCATCAATAAGGACCGCCGCAAATATAACGTTATCGCGGACGCCCATACCCTTTCTGTTTCTAAAAAGGGCCGATTCAGCAGACGCAGCCCGCCCCTCAGGCGGGGAACTCCGTCCGGTCGTTACAGAGGGCAGCAATGGCTACACGACAGCTGGTCCAGCAACGAGCTCAGATACTTCTTTCCTCTGAAAGTCTGAGCGAAGAACGCATCGCTTACCTGGAAGACTTGGTGAATCGAGCTAAAACCGCCGCCGCAGTCTTTACGCAATTCTCCCAAGAAGACGTTGATCGCATCGTGAAGCCGATGGTGCTGGCCGGTTTAGAGCAAGCGCAGCATCTCGCCCGCCTGGCGGTTGAGGAAACCAAGCTCGGCGTGATGGAAGACAAGGTCATCAAGAACATGGTGGCCACGGAGTTTGTCTACAACTACATCAAGGACAAGCGGACGGTTGGCGTCATTCGCGAGTTTCCGGAACGCAATCTGGTCGAGATGGCCGAACCGATCGGCGTGATCTTTTCGCTCACGCCGATCACGAATCCGACTTCCACGGTGCTCTTCAAGTGCATCATGGCGATCAAGACGCGGAATGCGGTGATCTTCAGCCCGCATCCGCAAGCCTGGCGCTGCTGCTCCGAAGCCGTGAAGATCATGTATGAAGCCGCGATGAAGCACGGCGCGCCCGAAGGAGTCTTTGCTTGCCTGGAATCGCACACCCTGCAGGACAACGCCTACCTGATGCGGCACAAAGAGCGTGGGCCTGATCGATGCCACCGGGCGGGCCGGGCGCGGTCAAAGCCGCTTATAGCTCGGGCAAGCCCGCGCTGGGCGTAGGGCCGGGCAACACGCCGGTGTATCTGGAGAAAACCGCCGACGTGAATATGGCCGTGGTCGACATCATCCTCTCGAAGACTTTCGATAACGGAACGATTTGCGCCTCCGAGCAAACGGTGGTGATCGACGACGAGATTTATGACGTCGTGCTGAAGCAAATTTGCGGAGCTGGGCGCGCACATCTGCAATGAGAAAGAGACCGAGACTGCTGGCGCGGACGGTGATCGATCCGGAGACCGGATTTATGCAGCCCATGGCGGTCGGGCAGAAGGCCACCGATATCGCGCGTTTGGTTGGCATATCCGTGAAGCCGGAAACCAAGCTGCTGATCGCGCCGATTCAAGGCGTCGGCCGCGAACATCCGTTGTCGGTCGAAAAATTGTTCCCTGTGCTTGCGGTGTATCGGGCGAAGTCCGTCGATGAGGCGCTGAAGGTGTGCGTCGACGTGAATCATGCCGGCGGCCTGGGGCACACGGCGGTCATCTTCTCGCGCAACGAAGAGGTCATCCGGAAGTTCGGCGAGACTGATGAACGCGGGGCGGATCATCGTGAATTCGCCAGGCTCAATCGGCGCGCTGGGCGCGGTTTACAACGACCTGGTGCCCGACCTTCTCCTTCGGATGCGGCACCGGCGGCGGCAACAGCACCACCGATAACGTCAACATCTATCACTACCTCAACATCAAGCGCGTGGCTCGGAGGACACAGGCTCATATGTGGTTCCGAGTTCCCAATCAGATTTATTTCAACATGAACGCGGTGGAGAATGTGCGACCAGTTCCCATCCCGCTCGACCATGATCGTCACCAATCCTGCTCTGGAGCAGATCGGCCACGTGGACATTGTGCGGCGCTACATGCCGGAGGGAACCCACGTTCACGTCTCGGTCATTCCCGACGCAGAGCCTGAGGTCAAGCGTGGTGATGCAAGGAGTAGAGGCGCTCAATTTCTATAAGGCGGACCAGATCATCGCGCTGGGCGGCGGGTCGGTGATCGACGCGGCGAAAATCATGAAGCTGAAGTACGAGTCGCCGGAAGCTGACCTGGAAGAGCTGGCCGCGCCTTTTCTGGATCTGCGCAAGCGCGTGGTCCAGTACCCGACAGAGAAAGTTAACCGCGCGCGGCTGATTGCCATTTCGACCACCAGCGGCACGGGAAGCGAAGTCACTCCTTTTGCGGTGCTGACCGACAAAGAGCGCGGGCGCAAGGTGACGCTGGCCGACTACTCGCTGACTCCGGATGTGGCGATCGTCGATCCGCAATTCGTGATGTCGATGCCGAAAGGCCTTACCGCCGATACCGGCATCGATTGCCTGACCCATGCGCTGGAAGCTGGGGTTTCCAGCTACGCCTCGGCCTATACCGATTGCAACGCCATGCAGGCGATCCGCATGGTGTTCAAGTATCTGCCCATCGCTTACGAGCATCCCGGACGATGAAGAGGCGCGCTGCATGATGCACAACGCCGCGTGCATTGCTGCGATGGCGTTTTCCAATGCGTCGGTGGGCGTGAATCACGCGCTGGCGCATGCCTTCGGAGCGCGCTTCGGCGTGGCCCACGGCCGGGCCAATGCGCTCATGTTGCCGCACGTGATTGCATACAACGCGTCCGTGCCCACTAAGTTCTGCCGTCGCCCTATCAGAAGGGATATATCGCGCACAAGAAATACGCCACGGTCGCGGATTTGCTGGGTCTGGGCGGGCACACGGTTGAAGAAAAGGTGAAGAACCTGGTGGTGGCGACAGAACAATTGCTCGACCAATTGGGATTTCCGCGCTCGATCGCCGAGTTGGGAATCTCGCGAGGAAGAATTCGAGCGGGCCATGCCGGAGCTGACCAGGCTTGCCTTCGACGATCCGTCGTGGCGATCGAATCCTCGTATGCCGCTGATGAGCGAATTGGCCGACCTGTTCTGGAAGGCGTATCGAGGGACGAGGCCTGGCGAAGGCGGCGGGTGCATCGCAGAACAGAAGCGCAGCAGATGGAGGTGACATATGGCAACGATCGCGGTGTGGCTCAAGATCGATGAAGGGCACGTTTGTCAAGCGTTGCACGAGGCCGGAGAAAAACTGAGACAGCGCCGAGGGCGAAGTGGCTGTGGATTTCTCCTCCGTGCGCCGGATCGATGCCAGTGCGCTCCGAGGCGATGGAAGAGTTCGCGAGCATCGCTGACGGCAAGGTCGTGAAGGTTGTGTTGCGCGGCGTCAACGTCGGATGTCTACAAAGTGCTCAAGCTGGTGAAGTTGACCTCGCGATTTTCTTTGTGAGTTGCGACGTTGCGAAGTTTGGCAACTAGTCGGAAACGAGATCGGTAATGAATGAGGAGAGCCGATGATGCAGAGCCAACCACAAAGCGACCGCCTTTCCTGGGGCGACACGGTTTTTCTCCATCTGGAACGCGAGGGCATGCCACTCAACGTAGCTTGCGTCTGCGTATTTGAAGGCGAGATCCATTTCGAAGCTTGCGTGCAGTTTGTCGAGTCGAAGCTGCCGCTGATTCCGCGATATCTCAAGCGGGTCGTGCCTACCGCCCCTTAACATCGGCCTACCCACACTGGGAATATGACCCAGATCTTCGACATCCGCAGCCACGTGCGCGAGGCAACGCTCAAGCACGGTTCCGACGCGGAATTGAAGACGCTGGCGGGAAAAATTTTAAGCACAGTCATGGACCGCCAGCACCCGCTCTGGGACTTGACCCTGGTGCATGGGCTGAAGGGTAATCGCAGCGGGCTCATTTTCCGCCTGCACCATTGCCTCGCCGATGGCATTGCCGGGGTGGGGATCATGAATGCGTCATGGACGCGAACCCGGATGGCGCCCCGTCTGCCCAGACGAAAGCTTCGGCTCCGAGTTCCACCGCCGCCTGACGTCCTGGACTTCGATAGCCAACGGCTGCGTCGAATCCTACTCTGAATTGGTCAAGCGAGTCCTGGCCGCGATGGCGGACTGTGTCGAGCATGGCGGAGCGCTTCGCCGCAAATGGAGCGAATCTTGATGCCAAGGCGAGTTTGCCGACTGCTTCCGGAACTCACCTGTCTACCGAGAGGCTGCGCTTCAACGTTCTTTATCGCGGACCCCAGAAATTCGCCTGGGCCGAAGTTCCACTGGCAGAAATCAAAGACTATCAGACACACCTGCGGAACCAGCGTGAACGACGTCATTCTCGCGCTGGTGACGGCGACCATCCGCCGCTATCTCGAACTGCATGGTGACCGAGTCAAAGGGCGGATGTTTCGCATGATGGTTCCCGTCAATCTGCGCGGCAACGATAGTCCGGGCGAATTGGGAAACCGCATCTCACTGGTTCCGGTCACCATTCCGCTCGATATTCGCAACCCTCGGAAACTGCTGGCGGCCGTTCATCAAGAGAACGGAACTTCTCAAACGCGCGCATACCGCCGAATTGGTGAGTTTGGCCGGCGGTTTGATCGGCATGTTCCCCACTTCGGCGCAGGCGGTGGCCGGGCATCATCATCAGCCGGTTGCCGTTCACACCTTTCAACATGGTGTGCACCAATGTGCCGGGGCCGCAATATCCGCTCTACCTGCTTGGCCACAAGATGCTGCATTGTTATCCCTATGTTCCGGTCGGGCGGCGAGATGGCGCTGAACTGCGCCATCTTGACTTATAACGGCACGGCCTATTTCGGGTTCAGCGGAGATGTGCACGCGGCGCCGGATTTGAGGCGTCTGGAAGCACTTCTGAAGTCGAGTTTCACGGAGCTGCGGGACGGCCGCCGGGAGTCAGACCTCCGCAAAGAAGCGAAAAAAGAAACAAGAAAGAACATGTACGCGCGAAGGCGAAAGTTGCAGGCGCTCCGCGTGCCGCAAACCGGCGGTCAGTCCGTGCGACGTTTCGCTGCCCCAGTTCGTCTCGGCTGCGGCCAAACCAGCGAAAGCTCAGCCGCCCGGTTAGTGAGGAGAAAGTCTTGACGCGATTGATCGCCTAGTGATCGCCAAGCGGGAGAGTAGACGAGTGGTAGGCACTGAATCAGCTGCGCAAGTGACATCCTGGTTGGTCCCGGGCCGAATCCTCTTCCTTACTCATTCATCTTCTGGGTGTCGGATGTTTCTCGTACATAGTGGCGAAGCGGCTCGTCCCACTGATTCGCGGCGAACGGGATCTTCGTCTTTGATCGGCCACTGGCGCGGCTGGGCAAGGTTCTCAAATATTGGCTGGGTCAGTGGAAACAGCCGCGCTACCGAGTTGCAGGTATCCTGCACATCTTCATTTTTGCCGGTTTCATCGTCCTTGCTGGCTGCAGTGCCTTCACCGTTCTGATTGTCGGCGTCTCCTACAAGTTCGTGATGCCCGGCCTCTCTGGGAAGCGGGGCGGTCTACAACGTACTCACTGACTACGCCGCCACGATGGTTTTTCTATCGCATGATGGTCGCGACGGTTCGGCGGCTGGTCTTCAAACCCGCGCGCTACGCTGTACCGGCAAAGTACGGCAAGGATCACACCGCCGACGCCATCTTTCTCTTGTCGCTCATCGCCATCCTGATGGTCGCCGACAGCCTTTTCGCCGCCAGCCAGGCGCGACTGCAATCCAGATAGGCCAGCGGTCGAACGCTGGCGGCCTCTTTCGCTGCCATGGATGTTGAAAGATGCTCTGGTTTCATCTGCCTTGCCACGGTTCGGAATCTCTACTTCGGTGCCTATCTTCTCCACGACTGGCCTTTTTACTTCCTGCTTTGCTATCGGCCTTTCGGAAATCAGTTCCACGTTGAAACGTCTTTCTTCAACGTCTACTTCGCCAAGCTGGACCGCGGAACTCTAAAGCCGGTGCGATGGGGCGTGACCGACGAGCAATTGGACCAGGTGAAATCCTTCGGAGTAAAGACGTTCGAAGATTTCACCTGGAAGCACATGCTCGATTTCTATTCCTGCGCCGATTGCGGGCGGTGCTCGGACAATTGCCCGGCCAACGCCGTGGGCAGGCCGTTGTCGCCGCGATTCCTCACGCATCAAAGCCAGAGACTACGCTTCCAGCATTACCCGGTTCTTGGCAGCGCGGACAACGGCAAGCCGCTCATCGGCAGCGGATTGGGCAGCATTTATTCCGAAGATGAAATCTGGTCCTGCACGACCTGCGGCGCTTGCGAAGAAGAATGCCCGCTGCTGGTCGAGTACATCGACAAGATCGTCGATCTGCGGCGGGGCATGATCGACGACGGAAATGTGCCGCAGTCTCTGCAGAAACCACTGAAGGCGCTGGAGAGCCGTGGCAATCCCTACGGCAAGATGGAGAAGAAGAGGGCCGACTGGGCGAAGGCCAAAGAGTTCCAGCACTGCCAGGTCAAAATCTGACGGCAAGAACGGTCCGCCGACACTTTGTATTTCGTCGACAGCATCACCTCCTACGACGACCGCATGCAGTCGATCGGCCGGGCGACGGCGAAGATCCTCAACCATGTCGGAGAGAATTTCGGAATTCTGGCGCGGCGGAAAAAGATAGCGGCCATGAAGTCCGGCGCTTTGGCGAAGAGACGCTGTTCATGGCGTTGCGCGACCACAACACCGATGCCATCAAAGCGTCCGGAGTGCAGCGCATCGTCACTTCCGACCCGCACGCCTACAACGCGCTGAAGCACGATTAGGATGTGCCGCCGGTGGAGCACATCAGCCAGTTCGCCCGTGAAGTGAAGGCCGGCAAGATCAAGTTCAATCCGGTGGAAAACGCAGCGACGAGCGTCTACACCTACCACGATCCCTGCTACCTGGGACGGCACAACCAGGTCTACGACGATCCTCGCGATGTGCTGGACGCGATTCCCGGATTGAAGCGAGTAGAGATGAGCCGCTCGCGCGACCGCTCATTCTGCTGCGGCGGTGGCGGGCTGATGCTGTTCTACGAACCGAAAGAAGATCAGCGCATGGGCGTGAAGCGGGTGCAAATGGCCGCCGAAGCCGGAGCCAACGTGATTGTGACGGCCTGCCCGTTCTGCATGGTGAATATCGAGGATGCCATCAAGGTTGCAGGCATGGAAGGAAAGATGACCGCCATCGATCTGGCCGAACTGGTGGACAGCAGATCGAGCGCGAAGTTCCGTCCTTGACGAAGAGCACGGTCAGGAAACTCATGGAGTGCGATGGCGTCGTCCAACAGATTGGGTGAGAACGTTATTTGCGGAGGTGAACGTGGAAATTCTAGTTTGCGTCAAGAAGAGTGCCTGATACGTCGGAAAACGAGATCCAACTCAATAGCGCGGGAAACGACATCGAACGCGACGAGCTGGTTTATTCGGTCAATGAAGCCGGACAACTATGCGGTCGAAGAGGCGCTGCAGATCGTCGCGCGAGTCGGCGGCAAGCGTCACCGTCGCCACGGTGGGCGGCGAGGAGGACGAAGAGATCCTGCGCCGCGAGATGGCCATGGGCGCGAGCCATGGCGTGCTGATTACCGACGAGGCGTTCGCCGGATCGGACGGCCGGGGCATCGCCACCATCCTGAAAGCCTTCGTCAAGAAGGGTCACTACGACCTGATCCTGACTGGGGTTCAGGCCGAGGACGGCGGCGCCCAGGTCGGCGGAATGCTGGCGGCGATGCTCGACTATCCCTTCGCTTCTCTGGTGAATTCGATCGAAGTCCTGGACGGCAAAAAGCTGAAAATCAGCCGCGAAATCGAAGGCGGCAACAAGGAAATCAGCGAGATCGACCTGCCCTGCGTGCTCTCGATTCAGACCGGCATCAATGAGCCGCGCTATGTCGGCATGCGAGGCATCCGGCAAGTTGCCTCAGTGCCCATCCCAACTTTCGGCGCCTCGGACCTGGGCATCGAAGCCGAGCGCCGTGGGACAAGCTGCGGCCAAAGTGAAACGGGTGGACTACTTTGTTCCCGCGCTGGGCAAAGGCGCCGAGATGCTGCAGGGCAGCACGGGAAGAAAACATCGACAGGTTCTTGGAATTGGTGGCAGCCAAAGGAGGGTTGAAATAATGGCCCGCATCTTCGCTTATATCGCGCACAAAAATGGAGTGGTCGACGATTCCGCGTTCGAACTGGCGGCCGCCGCGCGAAAGATCGATGCTGCTGCGTCCCCGACGGCCATTGTCACCGGTTGGGGATCCGGACTCGACGCCGCGTGCAAGCGCTTCGGCGCTTCCTACGCCGAGATCTGGAAAATCGCCAACAAAGCACTGGCCTATCCGAACGCCGAACTGGTTCGCAAGGCTCTGCTGAGGGTGCTGCCGCGCCAACAGCATCGTGTTGATTCCTCACGAGCATTTCGGAATCGACCTGGCGCCCGGCCTTTCCATCAAGCTGAATTCGGCCTTCGTCTCCGACGTACTGGCGATCGACGGAGTTGAAGGCGACGACCTCAAAGTAGTCCGCCAGGAATTCGGCGGACAGGTCAGCGCTCACGTTCGCTGCGACATTTCATCGGGCGCGGTGATCACAATTCGTCCCGGCGCATTCAAAGCCGACTGGAAAGCCTCCATGCAGCCGGCATGGTGCGTCGACAAATCATCGGAGGTCGGCGCTCTGACCGCGGGGCGACGCTATCTGGAGACGGTCGTCGCCGAAGCGGGTGATGTGGATATCACCAAGCACAACGTTCTGGTTTCCATCGGCCGCGGCATTGCAGGAAAAAGAGAATGTCGCCATCGCCCAGGAACTGGCCGACGCACTGGGCGCGGCCGTGAGTTGTTCGCGGCCCGTGGTCGACGCCAAGTGGATGGAGAAGTCCCGGCAGGTGGGCTCGTCCGGAAAAACCGTCAAGCCGAAGGTCTATCTCGCATGCGGCATCAGCGGAGCGTTTCAGCATCTGGCTGGCATTAAAGGTAGATCCGTTTCTGATCGCCATCAACAAGAATCCCGAAGGCTCCCATCTTCCAAGTGGCGGATGTGGGAATTGTGGACGACCTCCTGGAGTTCTTGCCGGCGCTGACCGAACAAAGTGCGCGAGATTGCAAGCGGCGCTAACACGGCAAAGAGAGGAAGCCAATGATTACGAGCAAAACGCTGAAGCTAAGCTTGAAGTCACTCAAGGACTTTGCCAAGAAACGCCTGCCCGACGAAAAGCTTCTCGAACTGGATGACGCGCGACGAGTGCCCGCTGGAGATCGTCCGCACATGTGCAGCCCGGACAAGCTGGGCATTCAGCTCCTGTTCATTCCGGAAGAGTTCGGCGGCATGGGCGGCGGCGCCTTCGACGTGTATTGCGTTTGCGAAGAGATGGCGCGCATCGATCTCGGTGTCGCCACCGCCGTGCTGGCCACTTTCCTGGGCAGCGATCCGATCACGGTTGGCGCGACTCCGGAGCAGAAGAAAATCTGGCTGACGCGTATCGCGGAAGAGGGACTGTTATTTGCCTACGGCGCCACAGAGCCGGAAGCGGGCAGCGATCTGGGAGCGCTCGCACCACGGCGGACCGCGTCATCGAAGGACGGCACGGATCGTCGGTTACAAAATCAATGGCAACAAGCAATGGATCAGCAACGGTGGAATCGCCGATGCCTACACGGTTCTAGCCAACACGCCCGGCGGTCCGAGCTGGTTCATCGTCGAGAAAGGCGCCAAGGGATTCACTCACGACGAACCGGAAGACAAGCACGGCATTCGCCTCAGCAACACCGCGGCGCTCGCGCTTCAACGACGTATACGTCGATGCCGACCGGCTGATCGGTGGGGTGGAAGGCCAGGGGCTGAATCAGGCCCAGGCGGTATTCGGTTACACGCGCCTGATGGTGGCGGCTTTCGGTCTTCGGGGCCGGATGGGCCGCGCTCGATCGCGCGATTCCTTATTCCACCAAGCGCATTCAGGCGGGAGCGCCGCTCTCGGAAAAGCAGGGATACACGCACAAGCTGATCGTGCCCGCACGTGGTGCGGCTGGAAGCCGCGCCGCGCCTACATCGAGGAAACCGCCGAGCGCATCGACGCCGGGTCGAAGGCAGCCTGAACACCGAAGGCGCCATCGCGAAATACATGGCGACGGAGGCCGGCAATGCGGCCGCCGAAGCCAGCATCCAGGCGCTGGGCGGATACGGATACACGCATGAATACATGGTGGAGAAAATCAGCCGCGACGTTCGCATCACCACCATTTACGAAGGCACCTCCGAAATCATGGAGATGACCATCAGCCGCGACCGCTGGCAGCTCTCACCTCAAAACGCGAGGGCAGCACTATCACGAGCGGGCGCGGGAGTTCGAAGCGTTGCACGCGCAGGCATCCGAACGTAGGCGCCGATATCGCCGCGCTGGCGTTCCACGCTTTGGCCGAAGTCATGGAAAAGGCGCGGAGTCGCACGCCTGACCCGCTATCAACACATTCTCCTGCGCCTGGGCGAATTGATTGCGTATGCCGAGATGCGCGGGCAGTTTGTCTCGCCGCGCCGCGCTGCTGGCGGAAGGCAAGCTCAACGAAAAAGCCAACCGCCGCTTCGATGCCGACGGCGCTGGCGGCGATCAGCCGAGTCTTTGCGCGCGAGGCCGCGCTCAAGGTGGCCGAAGAGGGATTGCGCTGGGTCATCGGAGCCGGTGGCATCAGCGATTCCGAGATCGCCGCGTTTGAAACAAGTTTGGGATTGCCCGCAATCCACCGCGCGCAGGCGGGACTCATTTCGGACATGGATTACATAGCCGACGTACTGTACGGCCGCGCGGCCAAGCACCGCGACGGCCGCCTGAGCGCATACGGTGTTTGCTGGAGCAAGTTTTCTTCAAAGGAGTGTCGTCATGGAAGACACTGCTTATCGAGCCATAGCGATTGTAGGAGTGGGAGCTATTCTGCCCGATGCCCCGAACGTACCGGCATTCTGGGAAAACGTGAAGAACGGCCGTTACAGCATCACCGAGGTTGCGCCCGACCGTTGGGATCCCGCGCTTTACTACGATTCCGATCCACAGCGCGCCGGACAAGACTTACTCAACCATCGGCGGCTGGGTGCGCGAACTACGTGTGGGATCCGATGAAGTGGCGTCTGGCCGTCCCGCCGCGCGTGGTCGATGCCATGGATGAGTCGCAAAAATGGGCGATCGCCTGCACGCGCGAAGCGTTGGAAGACTACGGCTATCCCGAGCGGCCGCTGAATCTCGATCGCACAGCGGTGATCCTTGGCAATGCCATGGCGGGGGAAAAACATTATTTCACCGCGTTGCGCCTGTACTTTCCGGAATACGCGCACGAACTGGCCGAAAGCGCCAGCTTCGCCGGCGCTGCCGGAAACCGTGCGCCGCGAAATCACCAGCGAATTGCACGACCGGATGGCCAGCCGCTTCCGGATGTTACCGAAGACACCATGCCCGGCGAATTGGCCAACTGCATTGCCGGTCGCATCGCGAACATTTTCAATTTCCACGGCCCTAACTTACGTGTGGACGCGGCGTGCGCATCGGCGATGGCGGCCATCAGTGCGGCGGCCGAAGGATTGGTGGCGAACGATTTTGACATCGCGGTCACTGGCGGCATTGACCGCAACATGGGCGTCTCGACCTACATCAAGTTCTGCAAGATCGGCGCGCTCTCGGCGACCGGCACTCGTCCCTATGCGGAAGGAGCCGACGGCTTCGTCATGGGCGAAGGCGCCGCGATCTTTCTGCTCAAGCGTCTGGCGGATGCGGAGCGCGACGGAGACAAGATCTACGCCGTGCTGCGCGGCATAGGCGGATCGAGCGACGGCAAGGGAAAGGGCATCACTGCGCCCAACCCGGTCGGCCAGAAATTGGCCATCGAGCGCGCCTGGCAGAATGCCGGACTATCTCCGGCTACCGCGACCTTGATCGAAGGCCATGGCACATCCACGAGCGTGGGGGACGTGGTCGAAGTGCAAAGCATGATCGATGTGCTCAGCAGTTCTCAATCTCCCCACGCATTCCGTCGCGCTTGGTTCGGTCAAATCGAACATCGGGCATCTCAAAGGCGCGGCCGGCGCGGCCGGAATGCTGAAAGCCGCCCTGGCGCTTCGCGACAAGGTACTGCCGCCCAGCGTGCATTGCGAACATCGCAATCCCGAACATCGACTTCGCCCACTCTCCGCTCTACGTCAATACCGAACTGAAACCATGGACCGATGCCGCGCGGACGGCGTGCGTCGTGCCGGTCTGAGCGCCTTTGGTTTTGGCGGCACCAATTTCCATGCCGTGCTCGAAGAATACATTCCCCACAGGCTGAACGGAAACGGCAAACGGTCGGTAGCTGTTGCGCGAGTACCGGCGATCGGCGAAGGAGACGGCAATCATGAATGCCGAAGATGTATCCCGCACTTCTACCGCAACTCCTCTTGTAAGGCCCCGTTACGCGGAGCCCTGGTAATCGGCGCCGCCTCGGAAGCCGCACTCATCGAGCGTTTACGCGCCGTAGAGAAAGACGCCAAAGCAGGCGAGGCCCCGGCGCCAGCTGCTCCGGCTGAATCCGATCTGCGTGCGCCCGAGCGTGTGGCGATCGACTACGCCGACGCCACCGAACTGGCGGACAAAGCAGCCAACGCGCTCAAAGCGCTGGCGGCCAATCAGCCGGCGATATGGAAAGCTCTGCGGGCCCAAGGCATCTTCCGCGGTCACGGTCCGGCTCCCAAGGTGGCGTTCCTGTACACCGGTCAAGGCTCGCAGTACGCGAACATGCTGCAAGCTGCTTCGCGACAACGGAGCCGATTGTGGCCGAAACTTTTGCCGAAGCCGATCGCGTCATGACGCCTTTGCTCGGCAAGCCGCTCACCGAATTTATCTTCGTTGACCAAGCCGACGCCGACGCCGTCGCCAAGGCCGAAGAAGATCTGCGCCAAACCGAAATTACCCAGCCCGCCGTGCTTGCGATCGATCTGGCGCTGACCCGACTCCTGGCCGCTTACGGCATCGAACCCGACTTCACGATGGGACACAGCCTCGGCGAATACGGAGCATTGGTTGCCGCCGGCGGTCTACCCTTCGCCGACTCGCTGGAAGCCGTCAGCGCTCGCGGCCGCGGAATGACTCAAGTCGCCATGAACGACAACGGCCGCATGGCGGCGGTGTTTGCTCCGCTGGAGGAAATTGAACGAATCCTGAAAACGATCGACGGCTACGTCGTGATCGCCAATGTCAACAGCAACCGTCAGGCTGTCATCGGCGGCGCGAGCAAGGCAGTGGAGCAGGCCATGGAAGCCTTCCAGAAAGCCGGCTACGAAGTGTCCCGCTGCCGGTCAGCCACGCCTTCCATACATCAATTGTGGCTGGAGCCAGCGAACCGCTGCGGCGGGTGCTGGAGCGCCTGCATCTGCAATCGCCGCGCTTGCCAATCGTCGCCAACACGAACGGCGAGTTTTATCCCACCGGGCCGGACGTCGTGCCGCAGATGCTCGACATTCTCACGCAGCAGGTGGCTTCTCCCGTGCAGTTCGTTAAGGGCCTGCAGACCCTGTACGACTGCCGGCGCTCGCATGTTTGTTGAAGTTGGACCGAAGAAAGCGTTGCAGGGATTTGCCGAGGATGTTCTCGGCAGCAACAGCGATGTGGTTTCGCTTTTTACCAATCATCCGAAAGTTGGCGATATCGTCGCCTTCAACCAGGCGCTGTGCGGCCTATATGCGGCGGGATTGGGCCGCGGCACTGCGGAAGCCGTAGCCGAGCCTGTAGCGAATCTGCGTCACGGTTTCCTCAGCGCGGAAATTCGCCAAACCGATCCCCGTGGCAGCGCGTCTCCGTGCGAGCGCGCCAGAACCGCGCCATCGCAACGGCGATCGATACAACGAACTCGGCCAATTGTTCGCCGACGTTCTCGATCGCGGCTACGAAATTTATCGCGGCAAGAACGGGCATCCACCTGACTGTCCCGTGGTAATAACGGGCGCGGCATTAGGCCTGCCCGGTACCGAGCACGTCTTCGACGATGCCAATATCGGCCGCATTCTGCGGGGCGAGCAGTTCATCGATTTCATCCCAGTGCGTTTCCGTCAAGCCATGCTCGACAAACACATCACTCGCCTGGTGAAGAGCGAAAACGGCGAAGCCACGTTTGAAACCATCAGACATGTAGCGACGTAATCAAGCTGGCGGGCCGCGGCAGGGGCTTTTGACCTGGAGAAGGAATTCGGCGTCTCCGCGGAACGCGTCGGCGCCTTCGACCGCGTCACCCAACTGGCGATGGCGGCCGGCATCGATGCGCTACGCGACGCAGGCATCCCGTTGGTCATGCGTTACAAAACTACGACCAAAGGCACGCAACTGCCGGACCGGTGGGGATTACCTGACGCTTTACGTGACGATACCGGCGTGATTTTTGCTTCTGCATTTCCCGGCTGCGATTCGTTCGCCGATGAGATGGCGCGTTACTACGCGGACCACGAACGCCGCGAACAGTTGGCGATGTTAGAAAGTCTGCTCGCCCGAACCAGCCAATGAGAAAGGCCACTCTGTGCTGGTGCAGGAGATCAATCGGCGTATCGAGGAGTTGCGCGCTGCGAATCGAGAAAGAACCCTACGTTTTCAACCGGCGCTTCCTGCTTCGCGTTTTGTCGATGGGCCATTCGCAGTTCGCCGAGTTCATCGGCGCACGCGGCCCCAACACGCAAATCAATTCCGCCTGCGCGAGCACGACCCAAGCGGTGTCGACTGGCCGAGGACTGGATTCACGCCGGGCGCTGCAACCGTGTGATCGTCATTTCGGCCGACGACATCACCTCCGACCATCTGATCGAGTGGTTTGGCGCGGGTTTTCTGGCGAGCGGGGCCGCTGCCACCGACGAAGTCGTCTCCGATGCCGCTATTCCCTTCGACCGCCGCCGACACGGCATGATCATCGGCATGGGCGCCGCGGCTCTGGTGGTGGAGAGCGCCGCGCTGCGCGCGAACGAGGCATTCGGCCAATCTGCGAGGTGTTGTCCACCAGTCACAAACAACAGCGCCTTCCACGGCACTCGTCTCGATGTTCAGCACATCGGCCAGGTGATGGAAGATCTGGTTGCGCAAAGCCGAAGCGGCACAGCGGAATTTCGCGCCAGCAGATCGCGCGCGCAGACGGTTTTCGTTTCCCACGAAACCTACACTCCGGCGCGCGGCGGCAGCGCCTCCGCCGAGATCCATGCGCTTCGCAAAGTCTTCGGCGACGTTGCGGATCGGATCGTGATCGCGAACACCAAGGGATTCACCGGTCACGCCATGGGCACTGGCATCGAAGATGTCGTCGCAGTCAAAGCGCTGGAAACCGGCTGTGTCCCCCCGGTCGCGAACTTTAAAGAAGTTGATCCGGAGCTAGGGCCACTGAACTTGTCGAAAGGAGGCAGCTATCCAGTCGACTACGCTCTCCACCTGGGGGCAGGCTTCGGTTCGCAAATCAGCATGATGTTGTTGCGCTGGGTGAAACCGGCGAGACGGCGTTCGTCGCGGCCCGAATGCGCTGGGCTATGCCTATCGCATGACCGACGCCGAGACGTGGAATGCATGGGTGACTCGGACCACGCGCGCTCCTTCCGACGATCTTGAAGTGGTGCATCGCACGTTGCGAATTCGCGATAAAGTATCGGCTGCGCGGGCGAATGAAGTTACCGAGGTTAGGCAAACTTCATCGTTATCCGCGCCCACCGTTGGCGCGCCCCCAGCAGGCGTGCGTGACGCTCAGCCTCCGATTCACCTTCCATCACCACCTCCGGAGGTTCCGCCAAAAGCTGCTGGAGATCCCGTGAAGGAAAAACTCCTGGCTGTGGTCGCCGAAAAGACTGGCTACCCCGTGGATATGCTCGATCTCGACTTGGATCTGGAAGCGGATTTGGGTGTCGACACTGTGAAGCAGGCGGAGGTTTTTGCCGCTGTCCGCGAGGCTTACGGTATTCCCCGCGACGAGAATCGCAAACTGCGTGACTATCCGACTTTGGCTCATGTCATCCGTTTCGTCTATGAGAAACGCCCGGACCTGGCTGCTCCCGCCCCAACTCTGCTAATGCCGCACGAAGCAGAAGCCAAAGCATCGACGCTGAAGGATACTCATAAAAACGACGAGCCATCTGCCCCTGCCACACCTACGGCTTTTGGGTTCGCGGACGGTGTCAAGGAACGCGTGCTCGCATTGGTGGTAGAGAAGACAGGTTATCCAAGCGACATGTTGGATCTGGATTTGGATCTAGAAGCTGATCTTGGCGTCGACACCGTCAAGCAAGCCGAAATGTTCGCAGCTATTCGCGCGGCATATAACATCCCCCGCGACGAGAATCGCAAACTCCGCGACTATCCGACATTGGCGCACGTGATCCGTTTTGTATATGACAATCGTCCAGATTTGATGAGCTCGGATGCGACACGGATATCCGCTTCCTCGATATCAATGTCGACCGAGACTTCCGCGCCCGTGGTCGCAGGACTCCTGAGCATGGATGAATCGATCACGGACAGAGTGCTGCAGATTGTGGCCGAGAAGACCGGTTATCCCAAAGACATGCTGGACCTGGATCTCGATCTCGAGGCCGATCTTGGTGTCGATACAGTAAAACAAGCTGAAATGTTTGCCGCGGTGAGAGCCGCGTATAACATTCCGCGTGATGAAACCCTCAAACTCCGTGATTTCCCGACGTTGGCGCACGTGATTCAGTTTGCCCGCGACCGGCAGCCCTGTCGCGTCCAATCACCAACTCCGACAGCGGAAGTCGCGCCAGCCCCGGCGACACAAGAAACTGCTCGAGGGTCCGAATCGCCAACGCAGAAAGCAGCGACCGGTGTTCTTCCGCCCTTACTCAACTTCGATGCCACAAATCGCATTCCGCGCCGCGTGCCGGTTGCTCAGTTGCGTCCACCGCTTTCACTCTGCAAGCCGACGGGCGTGACGCTCGCGGCCGGTTCCCGAGTCGTCATCATGCCGGATGACTCCGGTGTTGCGGATGCGCTCGCACGACGGCTGAAGAAGGCGGGCGTAGAAGTTCTCCGCATCCCTTCTCGTCCCAATAAGCCTCTGGAAGTTGAGCAACTGGAGGAGAGTCTCAAGGGTTGGCTGGCTGCTGGTGCGGTCCACGGAGTCTACTGGCTGCGCGCGCTTGAGAACGAGGCAAGCATCGGCAACATGGACCTTGCCGCATGGCAGGAAGCATTGCGGACGCGAGTTAAATTTCTCTACGCCGCGATGCGCATTCTTTACAACCAGATCGCACCTACAGGAACGTTCCTGGTTACGGCGACGAGAATGGGAGGGCAGCACGGCTACGACGAGGCGGGTGCTCGAGCGCCACTCGGAGGAGCCGTCGTCGGCTTCGCCAAAACCTATAAGCGCGAGCGGATGGAAGCCCTGGTCAAAGCCGTCGACTTTGAAGCGGAACGAACTCCGTCAGAGGTTGCCAATCTTCTGATCGAAGAAACCTTGCGCGATCCCGGTGCCATTGAAGTCGGCTACAAGGAAGGGAAGCGCTGGACAGTCGGCCTGCAAGAGCAGCCTGCGAATGATGGACAACCAGGTCTGACTTTAAACGGCAACACCGTCTTTGTTGTAACCGGGGCGGCCGGAAGTATCGTGTCCGCGATCACCGCTGATTTGGCAACCGCGTCCGGAGGGACATTCTATCTGCTTGATCTGGTGCCCGAACCTGATCCAAAAAATCCAGACCTCGATCGGTTCGAGACGGACAGAGACGGTCTGAAGCGTGATCTGTTCGCCCGCGTACAGGGGCGAGGTGAGCGCGCTACACCCGCGCTGGTGGAAAAAGAGCTGGCAGGCCTGGAGCGCTCACGAGCGGCACGAAGCGCGATAGAAGCGGTGCGAGCCGCCGGCGGCACTGCGCATTATTTCAGTGTCAACCTTACCGATTCAGAAGCTGTAGCGAAGGTGATTCAACAAGTGCGCGAGCGCAGTGGACGAATCGACGTGCTATTGCATGCGGCTGGGACCGAGCGGAGCCACTTTCTATTAGATAAGGATCCGCGCGAGTTCAATCTTGTCTTCGACGTGAAGAGCGACGGATGGTTCAATCTTCTGCATGCGATCGCAGACATGCCGGTCGGAGCGACAGTGGCGTTCAGTTCGATTGCCGGTCGCTTCGGTAATGCCGGACAAGCGGATTACAGTGCGGCGAACGATCTGTTGTGCAAGATCACGTCGAGCTTCCGAACGACGCGGCCATCGACTCGCGGCATTGTGATTGACTGGACGGCGTGGGGCGGAATCGGTATGGCCACTCGTGGCTCCATCCCGAAGATGATGGAGTTGGCGCACATCGACATGCTGCCACCGGACGCGGGCATTCCATTGATTCGCCGCGAGCTCACTGCTGGAGGCACCAAAGGCGAGATCGTCATTGGACAGCAACTCGGCGTTCTCCTCGACGAGTGGGATCCCTCAGGAGGTTTGAATCCGCAAGAGATCGAAGCGGAGGTCCGGTCTACGGAACGATCCAAATCAGGACCGATGATTGGCCGACTTGTCGGCATGGAATTAAAAAACGGCCTCACGATCGAAACCACTTTGGATCCCGCGATGCAGCCGTTCCTGCGCGATCATCGAATCGATGGAACGGCGGTGCTGCCTGGGGTGATGGGCATCGAGGCATTCTCTGAAGCAGCACTATGCCTTCTTCCAGAGTGGAGGATTGCAGCAATTGAGGATGTTAGTTTCCTCGCGCCATTCAAGTTTTATCGAAATGAACCTCGGGTGGTAACTCTCAAGACTCAAGTTCAGGTTGGACGGGAAGGTTTGCTTGCGGAATGCTCGCTCATGGGTTGCCGAACTCTCCCTAAGCAAGGTGATCCGCAAGTGACGACGCACTTCACCGGCCGCCTTCACTTGACTAAAGAGGAAGCCATACCGGTTATCGGGCCTCTGCTCGGCTCGCTCAACGGACACGTCATCGAAGCTGCTGACATCTACCGGCTCTACTTCCATGGACCCGCATACCAGGTCGTGGAGCGAGCCTGGTGGGATGGTACGCGCATGATCGGATTGATGGCGAAAGACCTGCCGCCGAACCACGAACCGACTGATTTGCCAACAGTGATTGCGCCTCGCTTGATCGAACTGTGTTTCCAAACGGCGGGAATTTGGGAGATGGGGGTGCAGGGCACGATGGGATTGCCGCACCACATCGACCGCATTTCTCCAATACTGCCGCCTTCCGAGTTGCGTAACGCAGTCTTATACGCCGTGGTCACACCGGCCGCGGATGGTAAGTCCTTCGATGCTGAAGTTGTGGACATGAATGGCGCCGTCTACATGCATCTCAGCGGCTACCGTACGGTAGCGTTTCCCAACGCTGTGGATGTGGAAGGTTTAAAGGCGATTCAGGCTGCAATGTCGATGGAGCCAGTCGCCGCATAGCAAAAAGTGAATTAGCTGTCCTGACGATCGCTGATCGGAGGACTTATGGAACACGACTTCCAACGCGTGGCCATTGTGAATCGCGGTGAGGCAGCCATGCGTTTCATCCACGCGGCTCACGATTTCAATCAAGAATACGGAACATCCCTGATAACCATTGCGCTTTTCACAGAGCCTGACCGGCGCAGCATGTTTGTGCGCGAAGCCGACGAGGCGATCTGTCTTGGTTCTGCGCAGGTGCTGGACGCGCATACCCAGCAACTCAAAAGCAGCTATGTCGACTACCCTCGGCTGGCGCAAGCGCTGACGGCCGCGCGCGCAGAAGCGGTGTGGGTAGGGTGGGGCTTTGTCGCCGAGCATGCCGCGTTCGCCGACCTTTGTAGCGAGATGGGAATTATTTTCATCGGTCCGGATGGTGATGTTATGCGGCGCGTCGGCGACAAGATCGCGTCGAAACGTATCGCCGAGAAACTGTCCGTCCCTGTAGTGTCGTGGAGCAACGGCGCGGTTGAAACGCTGCCTGAGGCTTTAAAGGAGGCGGAGCGACTTGGCTATCCTGTGTTGATCAAGGCCACTGCCGGCGGCGGAGGTCATGGAATTCGACTGGTGAGTTCCCCGGACAAACTTTCGCAAGCGTTCACCGGCGCTCGAGTCGAGGCATTCAAAGCATTTGGCGATCCAACAGTTTTTCTGGAGAAACTAGTACCACGCGCGCGCCATGTTGAGGTTCAGATTATCGCCGACCAGCACGGCACGACGTGGGCAGCGGGGGTGCGTGACTGCAGTATCCAACGCCGTCACCAGAAAGTGATGGAAGAATCGCCATCACCAGCTCTTTCTGCTGAGCAGGATTTCTCACTGCGCAACGCCGCGGTGCGGCTGAGCAAGGCAACCGGATATCGCAACGCGGGCACCGTCGAATTTTTATACGAGCCGGAAAACGACCGTTTCTCCTTCATGGAAGTGAATACCCGGTTGCAAGTAGAGCATCCGGTGACGGAATGCACGACTGGCATTGATCTCGTCAAGCTGCAGATCCATGTCGCGCGCGGCGGGCGACTGGAGGGAGAGCCTCCCCACACTACCGGTCACGCGATTGAGGTGCGGCTGAATGCGGAAGATCCCGAAAATGGCTTCGCTCCGGCACCGGGGTTGATTGAGCGTTTCAGAATTCCTACGGGTCCGGGTGTGCGGGTCGATACGGGTGTCGCAGAGGGAGATTCCATCCCGGCCGAGTTCGACTCGATGATCGCGAAGATAGTCGCTCACGGCCAAAGTCGAAAAGAAGCGCTCGCTCGCCTGCTTCGCGCATTGCGCGAGAGCGTCGTAGTCATCAAGGGCGGGGCAAGCAATAAGGCGTTCCTATTGGAAATGCTGAGCCGGCCTGAAGTACAGAGCGGGGAAGCGCACAACGGATGGCTGGACCACCTGGCGGCGACGGAAGAACACATCTCCAGGTGTTATGCGGATGTGGCGCTGATCCAGGCGGCGATCGAGTCTTACGATTCGCAGCTTGCAATCGAGCAAAAACAGTTTTACGCGGCTGCAGTGCGCGGACGCCCGCAAGTTCGAAGCGAGATTGGCAGGACTGCGGAATTACGTTACCGGGGCCATTCGTATTCGCCTAAGGTTTATCGTCTCGGCCCTCAGAAATATCGAGTAGAGGTGAATGGCAATCAGATCGAAGCTCGAATTGACCGTTTAAATCCCTTCGAATGCCGGACGACTGTTTTCGGCCGGCGTTTTCGAATTATTTCTGTCGTCGAGGGACTGAGCTATCGAGTTGAGGTGGACGGAGTTTCGCACCGGATCGATCGAGACGATGATGGCGTCGTGCACGCGCCAGCTCCGGCTGTGGTGATCTCAATCCTCGTTCAAGCGGGGGACACGGTGGCGGTGGGGGATCGCTTGGCTGTACTTGAAGCGATGAAGATGGAGATGCAGGTCGTAGCGCCATTTTCCGGGAAAGTTCGGCAAGTTCTGACGATACCCAATGTTCAGGTCGATACCGGCGCGCCCTTGCTGCAGATTGATCCTATCGCTGGAGAAGAAAATGCTGCCGACCCTGGGAAAGTCGTTTTCGGCACCTCGCTCGCGGAGGCTGACGATAAAAGCATCGTCCAATCGCGTTGCCGAGAAAGTTTAGAGAAACTCGGCGAACTTATGCTGGGCTTCGACGCAAACCCGCAACGTACGGCGGAGTTGCTGGACACATGGGCTCGGCGCTGTCCTGTCGATAGCGATGGGATAAGACGGAAAGAAGATGAAATCCTTAACATTTTTGTAGATATATGTGAGCTCTTTCAACGTGATCCCGAGGTAAATCACCGGCATAGTGGAGAAGAGCCTAGCGCTGAATCTCATCTGTTTTCTTATCTGAGAATGCTGGAAACGCGCGGGGCTGGTTTGCCGCCAACCTTCGTGAGCGCTCTCGGAAGGGCGCTAGCTCACTACGGGGTTAAGACTCTGGACCGCACGCCCGAATTGGAAGACGCTTTGTTCTTGATCTACAAATCCCATCAACATGTGGAACAGCAAATCGCGTCCGTACTTTGCGTCCTTGAAAGACGTCTTCTTCGCGTCCATTCGTTGATGCCGCCGGGAAAAGACTTTCGGAATCTTCTGGACCGAATGGCCTCATTAACAAACGGCCTGTTTCCGGCAGTCACCGACATGGCGCGAGAGGTGCGCTATCGTTATTTCGACCAGCCCCTGTTTGAGAAAGCGCGGCAACTCGTTTACGAAGGAGTCGAAGAACATCTTCAATATATGACCGCAAATCCCGATGCGTCGGATCGTCGCGACAGAATCCGAGCCTTGGTGGAATGCCCGCAGCCGTTGGTAAGTGTTTTCTGCGGGCGCTTCGCGGCCGCTGATCCGTCTCTTCGCAAGCTGATGTTGGAGGTGCTGACCTGGCGTTACTATCGCATTCGCAAACTGGAAAATTTCAGGATCCTGGAGTTGGGCGCCCACTGCTGTGCCTCGGCGGAATACGATTTCGAAGGAAAACATATCCATCTCTTTACCACGCACGCCGAGTACTCCCAGCTTTCCGCGATTGCTCGAAAGTTGTTTCCGCTGCTCGCGGGAATACCGACCGATCACGATATCGTGATCGATTTCTATGTGGCATGCAGCGGCGGGATGCGGGATCCCGACGCAATGCAGTGCGAGCTGCAGAATTTGATCCATGAGGCGCGGTTCCCGCGCCCAATCCGCCGGATAGCTGTGTCCGTCGCTAATGCGGGATCTGCACAGCGCTTCGGCCGCACCCAGCACTTCACCTACCACGCTAGCGGTGCAAAGTATGAGGAAGAAAAACTCTTTCGCGGAATTCATCCCATGATGGGGAAACGTCTCCACCTCTGGAGACTAGAGAATTTCAAGATTGAGCGGTTGCCTTCGGCGGAGGACGTCTACTTGCTTCACGCCGTCGCCCGAGACAATCCTAAGGATGAGCGCCTCTTTGCCTGCGCAGAAGTGCGCGACGTAACGCCAATAAAAGATGAGGCAGGTCGCACCCTGCATTTACCTCATCTGGAACGCATGTTGATGGAGGCGATGGCGGGCATTCGCCTATTTCAATCGCGCCGTCCCGGACATCAGAGGCTCCACTGGAACCGCATATTACTGAATGTTTTGCCGGTGCTTACGCTTACGCAGGAGGAGTTGCGGAACCTCGTTCACAAACTGGCTCCCGCCGCTGAAGGAATAGGTTTGGAGCAAGTCGTAGTGCGAGCCAAAATTCCAAATCCAACGACCGGCGAACTGCGAGACATGGTCGTGCGCATATCGATCCCAGGGGGCAGCGGTATTTTGATTACGTTCCGTCCCGCCGGGAAGCTGCAGCCAATCCGTACGCTTACCGATTACGACCAGAAGGTTGTCCGCATGCGTCAGCGCGGATTTTTGTACCCCTATGAAATTATTAAAATGCTCACGCCTGCCTCCGAAGATACGCGAGCAGAGTTTCCTGCTGGAGATTTTGTCGAGCTTGACTTGGACGCTGCGGGACGTTTATCTCCGGTCGATCGTCCGTACGGACAAAACAAAGCCAATATCGTGGTCGGCATCATTCGCAATTTCACCAACAAATATCCGGAGGGTATGGCACGGGTTCTGCTGCTTGGAGATCCAAGCAAGGATTTAGGCGCCATTGCCGAGCCAGAATGCCGCCGAATACTGGCAGCATTGCAGTTGGCCCAAGAGAAGCAGCTTCCGTTGGAATGGTTCCCCATCTCCGCAGGCGCCAAGATCTCGATGGAGAGCGGCGTAGAGAATATGGATTGGATTGCCCGAGTGCTGCGGGGGTTAGTGGAATTCACGCAGGCAGGTGGCGAGGTAAACCTGATCGTGAATGGCATCAACGTCGGCGCGCAGCCCTATTGGAATGCCGAGGCCACCATGCTGATGCATACCCGGGGAATTTTGATCATGACACCGAAGGCCGCGATGGTTCTTACCGGGAAGCGCGCGTTGGAGTACTCGGGAAGCATTTCCGCCGAGGACAATCAAGGTATCGGCGGATACGATCGCATTATGGGTACCAACGGGCAGGCACAGTATTGGGCGCACGACATCGATGAAGCGTGCCAGATTCTCTTAAGCCATTACGAGCACACCTACGTTGCACCGTCCGAACGGTTCCCCCGCAAGGCGGCGACCGCCGATCCGATCGATCGGGATGTGCGACTCCAACCTCACGGCAAGAATGGCAACGGTGAGGATAGTTTCGAATTGATTGGCGAAATTCTTTCCGACTCAGACCAATCCTGGACGCAAGAAGTCGTTTGATATTCGCAAAGTGATGATGGCTACGATTGACCAGGACCATGCTCCGCTCGAGCGCTGGGCCGGCATGCGTGCGGCCGAAACGGCGGTTGTCTGGGATGCGCATCTCGGCGGCTATCCTGTATGCCTGATTGGCATTGAATCGCAGCCTGTGCCGCGTATTGGATTTGCGCCGGCCGACGGTCCAGAGCAGTGGACTTCAGGAACCCTCTTCCCGCAATCGTCCAAGAAAGTGGCGCGGGCGATCAACGCCGCCAGCAACAACCGCCCGGTCGTTGTCTTGGCGAATCTGTCGGGATTTGACGGCTCTCCAGAATCAATGCGCAGGCTGCAGTTAGAATATGGCGCCGAAATTGGCAGGGCAGTGGTCAATTTTAAGGGACCGATCGTTTTCTGCGTGATCTCCCGTTATCACGGGGGAGCTTATGTAGTCTTCTCGCGTGCTCTGAATGAGAACGTAGAGGTCGCGGCTTTGGAAGGAACGTACGCATCAGTCATCGGCGGCGCACCTGCGGCCGCTGTAGTCTTCGCCGGCGAAGTTGAGGCCAGAGCCCGTAAGGATTCTCGGCTGCAAACTCTAAGCCGGGCCATGGCAGAAGCCAACGGCGCAGAGAAAGCGCGGCTTCGCACCCAGTGGGACGCACTCTTCAAAGTCGTACATTGTGAGAAACTTGGCGAGATGGCTGCCGAGTTCGACCGCGTCCACAGCGTGCAGCGGGCGCTGGACGTGGGCGCTCTCAACTACATTATTCCTCCCGCCAATCTGCGCCCATACCTCATCGACGCCGTCGAGCGTGGCATTCAACGCGAGGAAGAATTGGCATCGCAGGATTCGGACACCAAAATGTCGGACGAGGCATTCACTGAGGCAGCGTAGTCTTCGAAGTTGGTGATCGCGATGAAGATTTACTGGTTGGAACAAACTCAAGCAGATGTTCCATCGGAGATTGATTGGTTGAGTGCTGATGAAGCCGTCTCGCTGCGAAACAAACGCTTCGCCAAGCGCCGCGCCGACTGGTTGCTGGGGAGATGGACGGCAAAGCAGGCGATCGCCGTCTGTCTGGATTTGCCACCAGATCCCGAGACATATAAAAGGATGGAGATTCGCCCCGCGCCGTGTGGCTCGCCTACTTATTTCTTCGATAACGCACTGTCAACCGTTTCAATCTCGCTTAGCCATCGCGCAGAAACTGCGGCTTGCGCCGTTGCCACGCAAGCCATTGCAATCGGTTGCGACCTGGAAGTTGTTGAGCCCCGTAGCGATGCTTTCTTGAGTGACTATTTCACATTGGAAGAGCAAGCTCTAGTGACACGGGCACCGGTCGCCGATCGGGATCGTCTTCTCGCACTGTTATGGAGCGCGAAGGAAAGCGCGCTCAAGGCGCTGGGTATCGGCCTTCGACTCGATACACGGGACGTTGTTGTCAAACTCTTTGCAGCGCCGCAAGGCGGTAACGATTGGCGGCGGATGCAGATTCAGTGCCCGGGAGATCGGATGCTGTGCGGTTGGTGGCAGCTTTGCGGAACGAGTATGCGGACCATGGTCTCCGATCCACCACCGAACTCACCGATTCTCTTGAAGGCTCCTGTACCCTCTCTCGAATTAACGTTTTCGCGCTGAGCAGCGCGTGATATGAAATCTCCAGACAGCCATTTCGATTTCGATTTTGTTGTCATCGGATCAGGCTTCGGCGGCAGTGTTTCGGCGCTGCGCTTAGCGGAAAAGGGATATAGAGTCGCGGTCATGGAGATGGGCCGACGCTGGACCCCCGAGAATCTACCGCGAACCAGTTGGTCGATCCATCGCTGGTTCTGGCGACCGCAGTTAGGGCTGCGCGGCTTTTTTAACATACGATTCTTTCGGCACGCGACAATCTTCCATGGATGTGCCGTAGGCGGAGGATCGATTACTTACGCATGCACTCTGTTGTCTCCGCCGGAAAAGGTTTGGGATGCAGGATCGTGGAAGGCTTTGGCCGATTGGAAATCGGAAATGCCCCGACACTACGAAACTGCGTCGCGCATGTTGGGCGTGACGAAAAACGGGATTTTCGGGCCAGCCGATCATCTCTTGAAGAAAGCAGCGGACCAAACTGGGGTGGGGCAAACGTTTTACGGCACGAATGTCGGTATCTTCCAATCGGCAGAAGAGGGCGAGACCTTCTCTGATCCTTATTTCGGGGGTCGAGGTCCGCAACGAAGTTCTTGCATTGGATGTGGTGGCTGCATGATGGGCTGCCGTCACGGAGCCAAGAATACATTGGATCGAAACTATTTATACCTCGCGGAAAAACAAGGTGCAAGGATCTTTGCCGAAACCCGAGTCTTCAACGTCAAACCGATCAACGGCACGATAGATGGCCATGATGGCTACGAAATATCGACAGTCGAGTCAACGTCGTGGATCCACCGGCATCCCGTGCAATTCACCTGCCGTGGCGTGGTCTTCTCTGCCTCGGCGCTGGGGACGATGGAACTCCTCTTCAAACTAAGAGAGAAAGGATCGCTGCCTGCCCTCAGCTCCCAAGTGGGCCGACATGTTCGCACCAACTCCGAATCGCTCATCGGAGTGCGCACGCCCGGCGATTCCGAAGATGTGTCACAGGGAATTGCGATTGGTTCGGGCATTTATATCGATGAGCACACTCACATTGAAGCAGTTCGCTATCCCAAGGGCTCTGATGCCATGGGGTTTCTTACTACGATCCTGACCAACGGACGCCCGGGCCCGCGACGCATTGCGCTCTGGATAAAAAATGTGATGGCCTCTCTACTTCGTCACCCCATCAAAACGGTTCGCGTGTTGCAACCTTATGGCTGGGCAAAAGAATTTCTCATTCTCCTCTGCATGCAGGCTCTGGATGGTGAGATCGAAATGCGCTGGCAGCGTCCATGGTTCTGGCCGTTTAAAAAAGTGCTTGTCAGTCGTGGCGAGAAAGTGCCTACTTACATTCCAAAGGCGAACCAGTTTGCGGAGAAACTTGCGGAGATCACGGGGGGCTTTCCCATGAGCATGCTTCCCGAGATTCTCTTCGATGTTCCCGGCACCGCCCACTGTATTGGTGGTTGCGTGATCGCCGATTCTTCGACGCACGGGGTAATCGATTCTCACCACCGCGTCTTCCATTACAAGAACATGTACATTTGCGATGGGTCCGTCGTCGCTGCAAACCTTGGCGTCAACCCCAGCCTGACGATCACGGCACTCGCGGAACGAGCCATGAGTTTCATCCCCGCGGCAGGCCAGAATCACTGGAACGATTCCGCCGTAGAGCATGCCGCATGAAAGAATTATGTGGAGGGAGTGATGTTGGCGGCCTGCGCGGGGAGTAAGCGATCCAGGATTGCGTGTTCGCTCTGCAACCATAAACGGCTGGTGTAGAGCAAGGCACTGCATTGTAAAGTGATCCAGTCCTGGGTCGTGAGGGGTAACTGAAAAGTCTTGCGATCGCGCATCCAGTGGAGCGCAACATGACGGGCAATGGCGAAGCCCATGCCGCTACTCGATCCTCCCACGTCTTCCAGCACCCCATCCAGCGTGAACATTACTTTGCATAACATGATTAATGATCCAGGAAACTTGATACCCTTCATCGCAACACGTTCCAGAAGTCTCATGGCGTCGGGGCCACTCGGCAGGCTCATCATCGGTAGCTCGTTCAGATAAGACGTGACCAATTCCGCAATCGCTTTTCCTTTCGAGGAATTAGATCGGATGGCTTTTTGGCTGAGTGCCAGAACCTCATTGCATGTGCCCACCGGATCGCGCAGACTCACCATCAGGAACAAGAGCGCGAGATGTCGCCGCTCTCTGCGACTCAATCGTTCTCTCAATGCCCAATCGAGGATCGTAAGCTCACTGGTGCGAGCGTCATAGAGCAAATTTCCGGCGTGCGGGTCACCATGAAAGATGGCGTCTTCTTGGGATGCCAATAAAGGCACTGCAATCAATGCTTCTATTAGTTGCTCGGCAATTTTTCGTCGCCTTGTGTC
Source organism: uncultured Acidobacteriaceae bacterium (assembly GCA_963846215.1). Classification (GTDB taxonomy): domain Bacteria; phylum Acidobacteriota; class Terriglobia; order Terriglobales; family Acidobacteriaceae; genus Sulfotelmatobacter. The sequence goes on from CAWJVC010000009.1 coordinate 668,262, forward strand.
GGGAAGGCGAGCTGCCGCATTCGTCACTTTGATCCCTCGCTCCTCGCTCAGCGCTGTGATTCTGGATGTACACAGTGATGAGATCACTCTCGGTACTCGCACGCCTTTCATCGTTCGATACATACTCCACGCCTCCAGCAACGTCCGCTGCTCCCGGACGAAATTGACTTCGTGGCGCAGCAAACGTCGGACTTTCTTGAACGTGTCTGGAATCAGATGCCGGGGAAAACCGTAGCTATGGTGCCGATCGGCAAAATATTTGGAAAGTCCCTGTAGATAATCCATGTCCTCCGAAAAATACTCCGGGATATGAGGCTTGAGAACCTTGAATACCCCTCTTTCGCGCTTTTCGGTGATCGGATCGCGCCACGCGAATCGAACGACAGCGCTCACACTTGCTTCGGAGAGAATTGTCGGGGCAATGATGATTTCGTATTTGTCGATGCGAGCCCTCAGCTCTTTTCGGATGATCGCAACAATGTCTTCCGGGTGCACGTCGCGAATCCCGTTTTCCAATCGGGCGAGTGCTGTGCGCAGTGCCGGGCGAAGGCCGCGGTTGCGGGCGATTACTTGCCCTAGTTTCTGCAAGCCCGGAACTTTTGCGATCAGGCGAAGCAAGCGATCCTCCGCGGGCGTCTTTGGCGGAAGTTCAAGTTGCTCTAGTAGCTTCGGTGCGAGGCGTCCGGGAGAGAGTCGCGTTATCACGAACACCATCGCATCTCGGACCGGTGGGCGCCACGCCTCGTAGGCTTTTGGAACCAACTGGCTCACTGGAACGATTTCCTCGACGATCCATCGCGCCATCGCCTCGCGCATAGATGCTCCCATCGGACTGTTCAAGGCTACTTCGATGGCGCGCGTCCGCTCCTCTTGAGATGCGTTCTTGGGCAAGAAGCTTGATAGCGCCGTGCGCAATCGGTCGGGCGCAAGCTGGCACAAACCTGATGCGATCGCAAAGGCAGGAATGGCAGACGAGCCCTGCATGGGGTCACCTGAGCAATCTACAGCGTAAGGCTAGGCTGCTCGCCGCGCAGTGACTGAGGTCACGGCAGCGAGAAAGGAAGCGCAAAAACGTGGATTCTGCCAATGCAAACTAGCTTCAGGCTTTGCGTAGGCCGTGGGAGCAAACGACTGTTCGTCATTCTCCTCAACGTGCGGTATCGCTTTGAAACGCAGTTATACAATTTTGCGGGAGAACGAACTGCGAGAAAAACCCGATGGTATGTCGCCCACGGTGCGGGCAGCCTCTATCGCACGGCTTCGTCTGGCGTGTCGCGCCATCATGTCCCATGAAATGTGTGTAACTATCCTTGATTTGCAGCGTACTGCTTAATGGACGCCAAAAGAAACATGGCGAAGGAACCGCAGCCCGGCGAGGGCGATACCAGGCAAATGGAGGGGCTTGCTTTGGAGCACGTACTGGAGCGCGCCCGCGGTCGCGATGAAGAAGCCTTGGAAGAGATTTATCGCCGCTATGTCCGGAGGGTATTTGGATTGTGCCGTTACATGCTGGATTCGCGGGAGAGCGCAGAAGATGCTACCAGCGAAGTCTTCCTCAAACTGCAGCGCACCATCGAGAGTTATGACAGCTCGATCCCGTTCCCTAGATGGTTGTTACGGGTAGCCGGCAATCACTGCATTGATGTTTTGCGGCACCGTCGACGTGGACTGAAGGTATTTGTGGAAGTTGAAGACCCAGCCGCGGTGATTGAGACCACCAGCCTGGAACCGTCGCCTCTGGGTGCTGTCATCAGCAAGGAAGAAAGAGTGCAGGTGCGGGACACAATCGCTCGCCTGCCCGAGAACTATCGCGTGCCCCTGGTCTTGCGCTATTACAGCGAACTCAGCTACGACGAAATCGCTCAGCAGTTGGGGCTTGAGAGGAACAACGTGGCGGCCTTGATATTTCGCGCCAAACAGGAGTTGCGCCGGAGACTGGCTCCAAGGAGCGAGTGATCATGCAATGTTACTCAGAACAAGCCTGTGCCGCGTTCGTAGACGGCGAACTGGCTGCGGACGAGGCTCGGCGTATGCGAGACCACATGGCCACGTGCCAGCCATGCCGGCAGCGAATGGACGCATTGCGTCTTGAGAACCGCGTGCTGACTGAGATCCTGAATGAACTTTCAGAAGATGCACCCAGTCGCGTGCACGCCTCCAGGTTGCAGTGGTCCAAGGTTTGGCGCGACCTGGCGGTGGTTGCCGTGGTGCTGGCTCTAGGTTCAATTTTTTCTCGCTGGTTCGATCAGATGGAAATCCCCGGTGCTCTGGACTGGGTCAATCCATTTAGCCTCAGCGGTCTGACGAACCTGGTCTTCAACGTTTCTGACTATTTTGCGCACGGGGGTATTGCCATGTTGACCGAATATGCTGCACTTGTCGGGGCTTTCTTTTTTTTACTGTTGCTGGGCGGCAGTGCGCTATTCCTTGGGCGCCGAACGCGGCTACCAAGGGCTGGTCTCTGCCTGCTGATCGTCCTGATTGCGTTGACATTGCCGAGTTTTGCGCTGGATCGGCGTCACGGAGAGTTTGTCATCGTACCGTCAAGTGAAACTGTGGACGATACTCTCATGGCCGCCGGTAACACGGTGCGCATCGAGGGCGTCATCAATGGGGATCTGCTGGCTTTTGCCCGAACCGTGGAAGTGCGTGGCACCGTCAAGGGCGACCTGGTCAGTTTTGCCAAGAGAATTGTAGTGAGCGGAACCGTGGAAGGCCGCGTCTTCGACTTTTCGCAGTCTCTGGACTTGGACGGGCAAGTGGGTCACAGCATCTACGGCTTCGCACAAGTCTTACGCCTGAATGACCATGGCCGTGTAGGGGAAGGAATTCTGGCTGCCGCAGGCGACGTCAGTCTTGAGGGCGAGGTGAAGCGCAGTGTCGACATCTTGACGAGCGGCAATGCCGATGTGAGCGGCAGTATCGGGCGCGATCTGACCGCGGCCGGAGTTAGTATCACGCTGACGAACACAGCCCGGATCGGCGGCAACCTTAGTGCGCGCGTGCATCAGCTGAAAGAGATTCGCATTGCCGACGGCGCAACCATTGCTGGCAAGCGTGACATCCAGGTCCAGGTGCGGGAGAGCCGTTTCGTCCGTCCCAGATTCTACTTCCACCAGGCGGTCTGGTTCGCTGCTGCACTGCTTGTGGGATGGCTCGGCCTCATTTTGTTCCCCGGTTTTTTCCGGGTCACGACTCACGCGGTGGGCTCAGGCTGGCTCAGCCTCGGGCTCGGAGTTGGCGTTCTGGCGGGAGTGCCGGTCGCCGTGATCGTGGTAGCCCTTACGCTGATTGGCATCCCGATCGCTCTAATGCTGTTCGCCTTGTATCTGATTGCGATCTATTTGGCGAAAGTGTGGGTTGGAGCTTTCCTGGGGCAGATGCTTCTGAGATCCTCGGGAGCCACTAAGCGTGACTGGATGCTGGGACTTCTGGTGGGCCTCCTGATTCTTACTATCACTGGGTTCATTCCCTATCTCGGCGGGTTGGTCCATTTCGCCGTAGTGTGCTTGGGGTTGGGAGCTTTTGCCGCACAGCTTTATCGGTCTTCAAGACCCGCGGTGACGGCCTGAAAAGTCCAGCCAAACACGGGTCGAGGATGAAACGACCGCAGTCGATACAGGCGGGAGGCGAAACAGCGGTCTTTGGTGGCGCAAACCGCCGTTACACTTATCAACCCGTGGTCGTTACGCCATGTCAGTGGGAGGGAAGGTATTCCGGCGGCAAGCGGTGTTCCGGCGTTTCTTCCTCCCAAAAGATTGTCAGTATCCACCAGCGCGTTCCATCGAAAAAAAGTTGAAAGCTGTTGATCCCACGGGCGAAAGGCGTATTGTCTTTCGCGTCATGCCTCGATTCGTAGGTGCTGAACGCCTGCAGGATGTTCCCGCAGGCTTCGGTGTGGCGCGCGATTTCTTTCTCTGCGAAGCCATTCTTTTCAAAATAAGCGCTGGCCCGATTGATGTAATCCTCCGTACTCAGAACGGTCGCTCCAATGCCGCCTTCCTTCTTTGGCGCAGTGCGGATGAGCCGCGCGCCGGGATAGAACAGCGAACGCATGCGGTCCCAATCCCGTTTTTGTCCCGCAGGGCCGGAAATCACGTCATAAGTCGCCGCGATTATCGCGTCCGGCGATGCCACGTCCGCTACCTTAGCCACCGCCGCTTGGGTGGCCGCGGAAGACGCGACAGGACTTGGCGGCGAAGACTGATTTTGACCGAGACAAGCACCTATACTCAACAGCCAGCAAATTCCAACTCCAGCCCTTCGTCGCATTTGCATCACGCGATTCTTCCCCCACGAGCTTTCTGCCCTGGACTCAACCTGCATGTTTTCACCCGAGTGGTTTAATTGGTAACGCGTAAGGACGAAATTAGTCTAAATCGGCGCCGGTGGCGTCGGCCGCTCGTTCCGCTGCACAGAAATACACACCAGCGCAACGCGGTTAACGCAGTCATCGGACTAGGCGCGGTTAACGAACTGACCTGCCTAATGCCGCAACGGTTAGAGCAGGGCTGAGACGTACTTTAAACTTGTCGTCATGTCCGCAGCTGATCACGGTAATATCGCCGGGATACTCTCTGACCCAAATCACGTGTTCGGGATTGACAAAGACAGCCATGCCATCCACATCTTCAAACATTACAAACTCCACGCTCCCTCCGTTCGGTAATCGCTGATCACCATCTGAGATGACAAAAAAGTTTTGCTGTTTGTGCTTGTGAGAAGGCCCATCTCGCAGAGATGACGCGGTCATGCGAGTTAGTCTGGCCTGATCACCGAGCGAAATCCTAACGTCTGCGAAATGCCAAGTCAACGAAAGGCAACGCCTTGCAACCGACCTCGTTATATTCTAGTCAGGAGCGCATTGGCGCGGCGCGCCAGATTTTTTGTAAATGCAGTTGATTTGTCGTTCGCATGAATCGTGAGAAGGAAACTACTCCAAAATCGTCCGGAGCTTTGCCTATGAACAAACGAACCTTCATCAAGTTTTTTCCCGCCCTCCTCGCGTCTCCGCCGATCATGCGCCTGATGGCTTGGGCGAGTCCGGATGGACTCCGGAACTGGGCCGGCAACATCGAGTACAGCACCGACAGCGTGCAGACCTCCACGTCGCTCGAGCAGGTGCAAGGCTACGTCAAATCCCGGAAGAAGCTGAAAGTGCTGGGCACGCGGCATTGTTTCAACAACATCGCCGACAGTAAAGATGGCTTCCTCTCGCTGAAGCCGATGGACAACGTGATTGCCATCGATGCGGCGAAACGAACGGTCACGGTCGCTGCCGGAATCACATACGGGCAGCTGTGCCCGTATCTGGATGCGAAAGGATTTGCTCTGCACAATCTCGCATCCTTACCCCATATCTCGGTTGCGGGGGCATGCAGCACGGCCACTCACGGCTCCGGTGAAAAAAATGGCAATCTTTCAACCGCGGTCTCCGCATTGGAAATCGTGACTGCCGACGGCCAGGTAGTAAACCTGACGCCGGAAACAACCAGCGGTACCTTCAACGGAGCGGTCGTGGGACTGGGCGCGCTGGGAGTGATCACTAAGGTCACTCTCGACATTCAGCCAAGCTTCATGATGCGGCAGTATGTCTACGAAGATTTGCCGCTCAGTGAGTTGAAAAACCACTTTGATGCCATTGAATCCAGTGGCTACAGCGTGAGTCTCTTTACTGACTGGCAAAAGCAACGTATCAACGAACTCTGGATCAAGAGCCGCGTCGAAATAGGACGGGAATTTCACGCCGAACCTGACTTTTTTGGGGCGAAGCTCGCAACCCGCAACCTTCACCCGATCAAGGACCTTTCTGCCGAAAATTGCACCGAGCAGATGGGGGTGCCAGGTCCGTGGTATGAGCGGCTGCCGCACTTTCGCATGGGCTTCACCCCGAGCGCAGGCAAAGAACTGCAGTCTGAATACTTCGTACCCCGCCAGCATGCCGTCGAAGCGATTCTTGCAGTAGACCGATTGCACGAGCAGGTGAGCCCGGCCTTGCTGATTACCGAAATCCGCACCATCGCCGCCGATCATTTATGGATGAGCCCTTGCTACGAGCAAGATTGCGTCACTATCCACTTCACGTGGAAACCAGACTGGCCGGCAGTCAGCAAACTTTTGCCCATAATCGAGAAAGAACTTGCCCCATTCAATGCGCGTCCCCACTGGGGAAAGCTATTTACCACCTCACCCGCGGACCTGAGACGCATCTACAAGAAGATGCCCGACTTTATTGCACTGAGCGGACGTTACGACCCTCACGGCAAGTTTCGTAATGAATATCTGAACCGGAACATTTTTGCGACGTAGTTTGCAGGAAAAGATTGCAGTTTGCTGGATTGTCTAGATCCACGTTCAACGACTGGAAGATCACCAACCTCTCGCGGTTTCATCGCCGCATTGCTCCATGAACCAAGTGCCACACTACGATATTGGGTCGGAGTATAGCTTGAATTAATCAAAGCAAGAGGCTGTTCTGCTGATCACAAAAGCGAGCAAATTCGTCGAACCACCGAGTCGTGAGACTCCTCAGGAATTCCGGCCCTCCCCCCGCCATGTCGGGCTCTCCCACAACGAATGCCTCTACCTGGATCACGGTTCCCCCTACTAGCTGCTTCATCGTGATCGTCCTTTCAGTCGCAAACCCAGCATCTTTGGTCTGCGACAGATATCGAACCAGGGCCGGGGGATCGCACTTCCGAATTACATATCGACCTGAGACAACGATCGGGTAGTTAAGCTGACCAACGATTGCGCTACCTTCCTCCCATGGCGTGCCTTCCCAATGGAGATTGGAATACATATCGGAAAACTTCGGCCAGTTCGAAATATCGGCAAATAGACCCCAGACTCGCCCACGGGGGAGCGTCGTATTAACGGAATAAGAAAATTCTGCCACGTACTCCTCGCGTTAGGAGACAAAATATAACTGGGCTGACATTCCCTGCAGCCGCCTGCTGTTAGCAAATTTTCACTGAAGGACGGGTAACCTGTGGACTGAGCCTAAACCATTGCGCACCGCAAGTGAAGTGGTTATCGCGAGGTCGCGGTAAGCAGCGCGGAAAATTCCTGTAGACTGTCCCTTCGTCGGCGCTATCCGCCTCAGGAGGTCATCCTGCAAGTGTTATTTATAGCCCAATGTGCTCGCGCCGCGGCGAGGGAGGAATGTTCGACTGTTCAGCCCGGACCAGAAACGCCAAACGATGCGGCGTTCCGACATCGTTGGACCTCCGTCATTTGCCTCCTCTCGGGGCAATGGATTCGCCGTCACCACGAAAGCGTGACTACTTTCTCGATATATGCGCTCCCCAGATCGTGCGGGAATTGAATGCGAAGCTGCCTGGAATCCTGGGACAATTCCGCTCCATCGCATTTCAACCGAATCGTCGAATCATTCAACCGCAGATATATGCTTTGAGTTGTGTCTCCCGGGGCGGACAGCTGCAGCCGCAACGAATGGGAAGACTCCTGCTGATCCAGCACCTTCATCTGCGAAGTACTGGCTCCCGGTTCGGGTAAAGCGTGCCCAATGCCGACCTCTACAGGCGGCAGCGGAATCTGTAACTCGCCGCTTTCTGTCTTTACGCCCGCCGCGTGGGATTGCAATCGAATCGTCTTCGCTCCTGCCCCCGCCAACCGCACGGATAGCGTCGAGCCGCTCTTTCGCATTTCTATATTCACATGCGACTGGCCTACCGGCACGTTCAGTATTTTCGCTTCGTTCCACTGTGCCGGCAGATTGGGAGTGACAGTAAGCACATTTTGAGCTGCATTCCATTCGAGCCCGAACAGCCCCCGAACCGTGGGCGAAACCACCATGGCTGACGACCAAAGTTGGTGCGAGGTGCTCCTGCCTAGCCACCGGAAAAACTGGCCGGAGAGTAACTCAGTGATCGCTCCCAAGTTTTCTGCCCACGTAAGATCGGCATTCTGCATCAAGTGGGCATAACCGGAGAGGGTGCGGCCGCTGCGATATTCGGAAAGCGCAACCCATCCGGTGAAGAGCGGCCATACGCTGCCTTGGTGATAGCTGATGGGGTCGTAAAAATTCACCCTCGGACTGAGATCGCGCGTGCCCCAATCCGTGGAGAATTCGGCCGATGCCCATCGGTCTAGCATCGCACTTGCGTGAGACAGAGTGAACGTTCCATCCCAAGCCGTAACCGCCGGGTAAATCGTCGGACTTTTGTCCAGGGTCGCATCGGCATTCCGGCTGAATGCGTAAAAGTTAGCATCCGGCATGAAGTATTCTTTTTCCAATTGCTGCGCGATGTGGCTTGCACGCTTCTCGGCATTCGCAGCCAGTCCCGCGTCTCCGGTCGCTCTTGCTAATTTTGCGAACGCGGTGCTGGCTTGCTGATCCAGCGCTGCGAGGTAAATCTCCTGATGTGGCATCCCCGGAGGCCATGATTCCACCCACCCCGTCCCCGCCGTATTTTCATAAATTCCGTCACCATCGGAATCGTGCGAACCCTCGAACTCCCACGCTTTTTCAAGCGAACCCCAGTGCGCCTTGATAAAAGGTAGATCGCCGCTGATTTGCAGATAATCATTTGCGGCCATGATCAGCAGGGGGGTCGCATCCGCTGAAGCAAACTCGTATGGCAAGCTTTTCCAATCGACGATTCCGGCCGTCTGAGACCATTCGTGAATGATCTGCCCTGCCGGACTTTCCCGCCGCATCAGGAATTCCAATTCATTCCGGGTTAACTGAAAATCGCCATAAGAATTAACCGCATAGAGGGTCCACAATGCATCGCGACCGAAGTACCAGCCGAAACCAGGCCGCGTTGAATCACCAGACGCGTCAATTCCTGCCACCAGCGCCGTCTCGTCATGCAAAGGACTAGTCTGCACTTTTAGCTGATCGATCGAAACCTCAGCCCAGGAAAACGCCTCATCGAATTGCGGGTCCGGAGTTTCTACCGACATGTGCTCCTGCAAAAATTTCTTGTAGTAGATTGCGGTGTCTTCATATAACGACTGCACCGAATGGTTGAGTTCCGTTAAGCGCGCTTCAAGGGCCTCACTGTTTGAGTCAGCGGCGGTATCCGCAACGGTCAACAGCAATGGATAAAGCCTGTCGCTGTCGCGGGCGGGATCGAAATGCAGAACAAACTGCACTGGATAAGTCTTAGCCCGTTCTTGATAAGGAGCCAGCATCCCGGGCTCGGCTCCCGGCATTTCGATTGCCGCTGCGTGATCCGGGAAACCCAGATGAAGCACATAAAAGCCGCCGGACGGTGTCTTCACCCACTCCGCGGATGAGTAATCGTCGGACGGTGCTGGCCACATGCGCTTCATTTCTGGAGCGAACTGGAAAGTGAGAGTCACGGGCCGTATGGCTTCAATTTGGAAAAATGCTAAAACACCGGCCCCGTTCGGCGCGTGTTGTGGCGCAAATAAAACTTCTCGTACCGTGAAGTTCGCGTGTGCAAAGGTGATGGTCGTGTGATCCGGATGTACGTTCATGAACGCCGCTTGCTCGTTCACATCAATCGGTACCGGGTAGTCGTGCATGTCGGCTTGCATCCGGAAATTTTTGAGGATCTTCCATGGAAAAATCCAGCTTTCGAACGAACCATCTTGTTGCCCTAAAAACGCCCCCCTCGGCCCAACCACGGTGAAAGGTCTGGCAGGAATGGCTTCGCGGGAAATCTTGAGTGAGGATGTATCTTCAAATGAAAAATTAGTCAGGGCTGTAGTTTGACGATTGGTCTGGCAAGTCGATCTCGGAGTGGCCGCGATGCCTAGCAACAAAGTTATTGCCACTATTAGGGAGGCTCGATGCATGACTCTCCTCAACTTATTTCTCATTAAGAACCAGCATAGTGGTCAGCAGATCCTTTGTACCCTAGGTTGCTGCAATTTCCTGCGCCGCGCGATACCCCTGTTCGATGGCCGTGTTGGTGTAGGCGTGTCCATCAGCATCCGAATTAGCAATTTTGATTCTTCCAAACGGCTGCCTTCCGATTACACATGGGCGCTCGGACTCTGGTCGATCGAGCGGTTCGAACAATGCGTTGTATTCATAGGCGTACCCATGTGGCCAGCGATTGACAGTGATGGCTTGAATATCACGCGCGGGGTCGAAGCCTCCTGCCGAGAGCATCCGCCCCAGTTCATCTCTTACGTGGCGCTCAAAAGTTTCAAACGTGGTGGTCACGAGTTCGAATCTTCCGGCGCGATACTGGTCTTTGCAATCAAGGCCTGGCTCGCAAGGCGTGCGCAGCAGGTGCAGGAGGCAGGATTCCTCCGGCACGCTGGGAAGTGATACTCGCCCATGGAAACCGGGAAGTCCAGCGTCACATTGCTGAAGTAGGATCCCGGTGCGTAGATGCCGCTCACTCCCAATTTTTCAAACGCCTTCCAGTTGCGGATTTGCACGTTCGTGTAAACCAACGGAAGCTTCACGCAGTAGGCCAGAGCTTCTTTCTGTGTGGCCGGCATTTCCGGACATAAATAAGGGATGATCATGTTGTAGCAGGCGAGTATGCAGTTTGCGCCTCGGACCCGGCGGGCTTGTCCGCCGCGAACATACGTCACTTCGACTTCTTTCGAAGTCGCAGGGTCGCCAACATTCTTTGCTTTGACCGCGGTGCTGTTCAGGCGAATACGAACCGGAGAAGCTGTGTCGTCCAGACGAGCATAGTCCGCGCGTGCCATGACGATATCTTCCATGCTGTGCCCGGGTAGAACGCCAGGTACCAGCGAGCGCACCAGCAGGCGAGCAATCGATGCATTGCCATCGGGAAAATGGAAGATGTAAGGCTCATCCTGTTCGGGATTCTCCTCATTTCCTTTAGGAAGGCTCATACCCTTAAAGCCAGGAAATCCTTCCCGGCGCAATCATGCGCCGAAACCGCGTCAATCCCTACCGCATATAAATCATGCGTCGAACTCTGGAAGACCTTCACCACGTCGGGATGGACTTTCGCGTATTGCAGCAGGAAATCTTTGTAGCTCGTCTTAACGAGTTTGGCTCTCTTCTGTTCCGGACTTAGCTCCGGCATGTAATCGACCTTCGCCTGTTGTAAGCGGATGAGATCTTTGCGTGCGGCTTCAGAGATTGGAATTTGGCTGACATTCTCCAACATGAAATCGACGCTGAAGAAATGCAGGCTCTTTTCGACTACCAGGCGGTCTACGCCGAATGTTTCCTTATCAAAAAACACCGCTTCGGAGAGATGCCGCGAAGCAAATAATTTCTGGTCGTAGTATTTATAAAAACGCTGCACGTCGATTCCGAGCTCTTGCAAAAGCTCCATCGCGGTCTTGCTGTAATTGCCGGGGGCCTCGATGGATTGAGTCCCGCCATATCCCAGAAGCACCGACTTTCCGGCAGGGAACTCATTTCGCTTGGCGTGCCCGCCGAAATCATCGTGATTGTCCAGAATTAAAATCTTGGATTGCGTACCCGCCATCTTCCTGTAGTAGTGCGCCGCCGCCAGCCCGCTGATTCCTGCCCCGACAATGACCAGGTCATAAGACTCTCCATCATCCACGGGCTCGGTCCATCTTTGCCATCGCGCAAACCGTGCGCCACTTCCCATGATCCATCGTGGCTGCCGCGTAGTCCGGTCTTCGAGGTGGATAGTAATCAGGATCTTTCTCCGGAGCAAACGGATAATCCGCAGCCGCAAACGCCCTCATCCACGTTGAGTTAGCACCCGAGTTTGCCCCTAAGATGGACGCTCCAACCGCCACGCTCATTCCGTTCAGGAAGTCGCGGCGACTTATTTTCTTCCCCATCCCTAAATCACGATCTCGGCGCTTGCCGCTCATTCTCATGCCTCCCGGCCAACACTCATTGTCGCAAAGCGGCAGGCTAACAAGCTAGCAAGAGGGACTTGCACACTGGTGCCGCCGACTGGCACGAAGGAGCTATTCACGAATCTCGCGTAAAAGATTAAGTTAGGAATCGAGCAGCACTTGGGGGAGGGCTGTTTGACGAAGCGTCCCACGACTCGAAAGAGTTTTGGGGCGCTTTCGTGTTTCAGGTCGCTGCCCGTTGATCATCATTCTGAACCGACATTACTTTCTTACCGCTTCTCAGTGCCTTCGATCACCGTGTGATTCAGATCGGATAGGAGGGCATGGCTCTTCTCTGGGACGCTTTGTTCCACCTCGGGCATCCGTTTCGATTTCCGATAAACATTCGCCACGGCCAGCGTCCAGAAAGGCACCAAATCGACCCCCGGCACAAGCTTGGCCACAAACGATGGAAGAAATTCCCAGTGCCAACCCAGCAGGTGAATCATGATCGCGCCTACGCCGAAATCCAGAACATCGTCTGCTGGCGACAAGCCACCTTCAATGAATAAAGGAAACACGACAAGCTGAAGCGCATCTGCGAGGACCGCCAGCGCCATGGCAGTCCGAAAGTTCGTCCCTTGCGAGATCGTGATTTCGTCTTCACTCATAAAAGGCCGCCTTCATTGTCTCGTAACCTGTGTCGTAACCTGCTGCTCGACAACTGATGTTCGCTAACGTTCATTCTAGCTCGCCGAATCAACCAAAGTAGAAGCAGCGTCCACTCCCGCTCTAGGTAGTTCGATGCCGGAGAAGCTCCTGCAAGCCTCCAGAAGTTTCTCTTGCAGATTCTTGTCCCGGGCCGCCGGCAGCGGCTTCCGCGGACGCTTGTGATAGAAATACTCGCCGCTCACCGTCGCTGCCTGATCATTGCTTGCCGCCAACCATACCTGAGTGCGGTAACCTTCGTTCAAATCATCCGGGGCGCCAGGTCCACCCATTTTCGTGGCCACCCATCCGGGCTCAACCGCATTCGAGAGAACGTCCGGCCAAAGGCGCGCCACCGCAAACGCCAGCATCACATCGTGCAGCTTGCTGTCTGAATACGCTTGCTGTCCATTCCACGGCCGCTGCTCCCATGCGAGATCTTCCAGAGTCGCATCTCCGTTCTGATGAAGTCCGGAACTCATATAAACCAGCCGCTTCGGCTTCTCAATCAGAGCGGTCAGGATATAAGGTGCGAGCGTGTTAACCGCGAACTCAAGCGGCAATCCGTCTTCCGTCGCAATGCGACGGGCTGCCCGATAGCCCACTCCAGCGTTGTGAATCACTGCGTCGAAAGAGCCGAGCGCATTGACCCGCTCCGCCACTTTGCGAGTTTGCGCGATGCTGCTCAGATCGCCGACGACCACGGTCTCCGCCTGGGGCACGGCAGCAACTGCGTCGCGTCCACGTGCTTCATTGCGGGCATGCAACACTACGCTATGTCCTTGTTCGATCAGTAGCTGTGCCGCCATTCGCCCCAGACCGTCGGAAGATCCTGTGATGAATACACGTGACATAGTTCTCCTAATTGTTTCTCCCCATCCGCCCTCACTTAGGATGCTCGCTGAACGCCTCAGGATTCGGCGTGCCCACAACCCAATCAAGGAATCAGCACAATCTTCCCGCGCAAGCCGCCCTTTTCCGCGAGCCGGTGCGCTTCCTGAATCTCGTTCAACTTCATCGTCCGTGCAATGGGTATCGAAAATTCCTCACGGGCATTATCCTCCGCTAATTGAGTCAGCCGTGCCGCGTCCGGCTGAGCCATAAAAGCTTCCACCCGGATGTCATAATTCTTCGCTCCTTCCGGCTCGCCGAGCACGGAACCGAGCACCCCGCCTTTGCGCAGAGCTTTCAATAGCTGCTGAATGGTCGTGCCGCCAACCGTGTCGGCGATTGCATCCAGATCGTGCAGTTTTCCGATCTCTTCTTCGCTGTCGACTGCGACCACGCCGTCGACCCCTAATTTCTTAGCCTCCTCTTTTTCGTTAGTACGAACCCCCGCCAGCACTTTCGCCCCGTGCTTGCGGGCCACGTGCACCGCTGATCTTCCCACTCCTCCAAGCGCTCCCGTAACCAGCACGGTCTGGCCCGCTTTCGGTCGAACGGCGCGCTCGATCAGTTGCGCGCCTGTCAGGGTGACCAGCGGAAGTGCGCCTGCCTGCTCGAACTGCAGCCCCTCGGGAATTGGCGCGAGTAGATCCGCCTTTGCAACTGTAAACTCTGCATAGGTGCGATTCGTAAGTGCCATCACGCGCATGCCTTTCGAAAATCCTGACACATGGCGCCCGGCTTCCACCACTTCTCCTGCAAGATCACGACCAAGAATCGCCGGAAGTTGAATCGGCATTCGCGCCTTGGCGGCCCCGATGCGTATCTTGTAATCAATCGGATTGATGCTGGTGGCGTGCACCCGAACCAGCACTTCCTGATCCCCGTATTCCGGCACGGGAATGTCTTCATAGCGCAATTGCTCCGGACCACCATATTCATGTAACACGACGGCTTTCATTTCAAGATCCCTTCCTGATTGGAAATGCCCCGGGCAGATGGAAATGTGAGTGAAGGCTTGTAATGCCTTTACGAAAATACTTGTGTCAGTGAGATGCTGTCCAAACACGACTGGTTGATCATATTCGTTGTCGATACCTGCGGATCTCCGCGTAGGGGATTTTTTCCAGAGGCCTACGGATGTTCTTCGATTGTTCCACCCGCCCGTGACGCTTATTCCTTAATACATACAGCGGAAAAACAAGCGGTTCAATCTCAACTGAGAAATTCAACTTCCGCCCATTCGCGCGGAGCTACGAGAGAGGACTTTACATGTATCACCACATTAAGAAACTGATGTACACGGTCAACGTTGGGTCGCCCGACCCCAGATTCGGAAACATGTTACTTGAACAATTCGGTGGTGCGAACGGAGAACTCGCCGCGGCCATGCAATATTCCATTCAAGGCCTCAATTGCGACGATCCGGATCGTAAAGACTTGCTTATGGATATCGGCACGGAAGAACTCAGTCACCTCGAAGTCGTGGGCACACTTGCCCGCATGCATTTAAAGCCCATGAAGAAAAAAGATCCGGAGGTCGCGGCGGAAGATCCTCTAATCGCCATCGCGGGTGGAGGTGGAGTGGGCCTGATGAATTCCATGGGCGATGCGTGGACTGCGGATTATCTGAAGATCACCGGCGAATTGGATGTCGACCTGCGCAGCAACATCGCCGCTGAGGCGCGAGCCAAAATCGTCTACGAGCGGCTCATCGACCTCTGCGATGATCCCGGCTCCAAAGACGCCCTCCAGTTCTTGATGACGCGCGAGATTACTCACATGAAGGCGTTCACCGCGGCTTTGGAGAGCCTGGGCAAGGATCGTTTCACCATTGGCAATATTCCTCCGACGCCCGTTCTCGTCGAACCAATATTTCAACGATTCGACCGGAGTTGGCGACGAAGGCGAGAGCGACGCGCGCGGACCCTGGAATCAAGGGGGCGATTGGGAAATCGTCGAAGTACCCGAATTCCAGCAAGGAGTGGAAAACATGGAGAGTTCCCATTCCAATGGCGGATCTGCGAAAGCTGGCAAAGGCGCGGAGGCGGAAAAACGCCGGAACTCTGCGACTAAAGCGCGGAAGCTCGCCTAATCATGAAGCCCACGTCTTCGAAAAAGCATGCATCGGAGAACAGTGAAGAATGTTAAGTAAGAAACTTGCGAGGCAACTCGTGTTCGGGGGCGCTGCGTTGGTCGGCGTGGCGCTGGCAAGGCGACTTCGCCGGCCGTCATACCGACTGGCAGGCAAAACCGTCTTCATTACCGGAGGATCGCGCGGACTCGGACTGGTGTTAGCTCACGAGTTTGCCAGACACGGCGCAAACATCGCCATCTCAGCTCGAGATGGCGATGCTTTGCAACGTGCCGTCGAAGAACTCCGCAGCACCGGTGCTAACGTGCTTGCCATCGAGAGCGACGTCAGCATGCAGGAGGAAGCGAAACTCGCCGTCGAAAAAGTTCGTCGCGAGTTCGGTTCGGTCGACGTCCTGGTCAATAACGCGGGCACGATTTGCGTTGGTCCGATGGAGAGCATGACCATCGATGACTACCGCGCTTCACTCAACACGCATTTCTGGGGTCCGTACTTTGCCACCATGGCGGTGCTCCCCGAGATGCAGCGTCGCAAACATGGGCGCATCGTCAATATTTCCTCCATCGGAGGAAAAATCAGTGTCCCCCACCTCCTGCCCTATAGCGTAGGCAAATTTGCCCTTACTGGATTTTCTCAAGGCATTCGCTCGGCAGTGATTAAGGACAACGTGTACGTGACCACGGTTTGCCCCGGCCTCATGCGGACCGGCAGTCCCCGCAACGCATTCTTCAAGGGCAATAACCATGCGGAGTATGCGTGGTTCAGCATCAGCGACGCTCTTCCCGGCCTCTCCATGAGCGCGCCCAGCGCCGCGCGTCAGATCGTGCAGGCCTGCATTCGAGGGGACGCCGAAGTCGTGCTCTCGCTCCCCGCCAAGTTTGCCGTTAAGGTTCACAGTCTTCTGCCCGAAACAACAGCAGACCTGTTGGGAGTGGTCAACCGCCTCTTGCCATCTTCTGAAAAGACTCCCGAGCACATGAAATCAAAAACCGGCAGTCAAAGTTTTTCGAGCGTGTCGCCTTCGTGGATTACCACTCTGAACGAAAGGGCGGCGGAACACAATAATCAGATCTCTTAAGTCTCGGATCAGGCAAATCAAATTCATTTTGGAGAGTTGCAATGCAAAAAAACGACGAAAGTGATTTCTCTAACGATCGAAGCACGAACGGATCACCGCGATCCGCCATTTTACGTTGGGTTCCTCTGGCTGCTGGCACAACACTCGCCATCGTTGGAATGACCCGGCGCTCCAAATCCAGCCTCGCGTTAGTCGGAGCAGGAGGCGCCCTCGCCTTCTTTGGCTCGCGTCCTCGCAACACGCAACAAGACTTCATCGCCCGCGGAAGTGTTTTATTGAATTGTTCTCCCGAGGAAGCGTATGGAGTCTATCGGAACTTCGAAGATCTTCCGAAGTTTATGCGCCACCTCGAGTCCGTAACTAAAACCGGCGACAAGCAGTATCGATGGAAAGCAATTGGCCCTCTCGGCGTTCCCCTCGAATGGGATTCAGAAATTGTGGACGACCTTCCTGGCGAACTGATTTCCTGGCGATCCCTGCCCGGTTCAGCTTTAAACACAGAAGGTACAGTGTCATTTCGCCCCGCTCCGCGCAACCGGGGAACACTGCTCGCCACAGAAACTCGCTATGACCATCCCGCCGGTGCTCTTGGACGCACCATCGCGAAAATGCTCGGCAAAGATCCGAGTTTCCTGATGCAACAGGATCTGCGCCGTTTCAAAGCTTTCGTGGAAACCGGAGAAATTCCCACCACGGAAGGTCAGTCTCATGGCCCTCGCTCGGGCCTCACGTCGGTGATGCGAATCGCAAATCCCGATCAACCCCTGCGGCGGGGCTCTCGCAAGATCGAAGTTCTAAACGAAAATCGGAGGACAGCATGAAAGCAGTTTGTTGGATGGGCGCTCACAAGATGAGCGTGGAAAACGTTCCTGACCCAGAAATCTTGAATCCGCGCGATGCCATCGTCCGCATCACAAGCACCTGTATTTGCGGTTCAGATTTGCATCTCTACAACGGACTCATCCCCACCATGGAGCAAGGCGACATTATGGGCCATGAGTTCATGGGAGAAGTCGTCGAGGTCGGCTCCGGCGTCAACAAAGACAAATTAAAAGTGGGCGACCGCGTGGTCGTTCCGTTCACCATCGCATGCGGCAATTGTTTCTTCTGCCAGCGGCAACTTTGGTCTTGCTGCGATAACTCCAACCCGAATTATTGGATTGCAGAGAAAATGATGGGATCTTCTCCCTCCGGCCTGTTCGGTTACACCCACATGCTGGGTGGATATGCCGGAGGACAAGCCCAATTCGCGCGCGTACCTTTTGCGGATGTCGGTCCGTTGAAAATTCCCAACGGAATTTCGGATGATAAAGTTGTGTTCCTATCCGATATCTTCCCGACAGGTTATTTCGGCGCCGTGAATTGCGACATTCAGCCCGGTGATACTGTTGCCATCTGGGGATGTGGACCGGTAGGTCAGTTCGCGATTCGAAGCGCCTTCATGCTCGGCGCCGAACGAGTCATCGCCATCGACCGCTTTCCCTATCGTCTGGACATGGCCGCCAATGGCGGCGCTGAGACCATCAACTACACAGAAGTTGACGACGTCGTACAAACGCTGAAAGATATGACCGCAAACATGGGCCCCGACTCCTGCATGGATTCCGTCGGCATGGAAGCGCATGGCGATAACTTTTTGTACATGGTCGATCGCGCCAAGCAGTCTCTAAAAATCGAGACCGATCGTCCTGTCGTTCTTCGTCAGTGCATCCAGGCTTGCCGCAAAGGAGGGACGGTCTCAGTTCCCGGAGTATATTCCGGCTTTGCCGACACCATCCCCATGGGAGCTTTCATGAACAAAGGCCTTACCATGAAGACGGGCCAGACTCACATGATGCGCTTCATGAAGCCTCTACTCGAGCGCATTGAAAAAGGTGAAATCGATCCCAGCTTCGTGATCAGCCACCGTGTGCCCATTGATTCTGCGCCCGAGATGTACAAAACCTTCCGGGACAAAGAAGACAATTGCACGAAAGTTGTTTTGGATCCCTGGGCCGATGCCGTCGCCGCCTAAAAACAACATAGAAACGAAGTCGGAGCAACTCGCAAATCGAGTTGCTCCGACTTTTCTATTCAGCGCCGAAGTCTGACCTTACTTTTTCGAAGACTTCACCAGCTTCATGGCGTGGTTCGGTCCTCTCACATCGATGATCTTGTATTGCGTGTTGGAGAGACGGTGATAATCGACGAAGAATTCTTCCAACTCCTTCAGGAAATGTTTGCCCAGGTCGTCGATGGTTCGGATGTCCGCCCAGCTGTGAGTGTTCTGTTCAACGGCCACAATACGATCGTTGCGCACTTTCCCTTTCTTCCCGACTTGCTCCCCTTCAATCACACCGATCGCTCTGCAGGTCACAAGAACGCCGGGGAAAACCGGCTCATCCATCAGAACGAGGACGTCGACCGCATCACCGTCGTCAGCTTCGGTCGAAGGAACAAATCCGAAATCGTACGGAAAAGCCATACCCGCCGGCAGAACCGTCTTCAGTGCAAAGATGTGCTGCTCGGTATCGTATGCGAACTTATTGGGGCTACCCTTGGGAGTTTCGATGATGACGTGCAACAGTTGCTTGTCCAGCGGATCCAAAGCTTTTATTTTTTCCGGATTTGCCAGTCCCACGCCTATGCCGTTCTTTTTGCTCATTCAGTCCCCTTTTTGCCAATCCTAAGGGATGCCGCGTGCTCCGCGAAGGTTTGTCGCATTCATTCGGGCCTTACCGATTGTCACGTCTATAGTTTCTCCGAACGTTTGAAGCCGTGCGGTCATCCAACACGCAGCAGGCAAGTGATGGCGGAACTTTACGGCCAGCAAGTAGTGATCCTCGGAGTGGATCGTGCAATGAAAAACAATCCAAAATCAAAACGCTCCTCGGCCAGGAATACGACTGATCAGAGTGATCTCAAGGGCTGGCGACAGATCGCCACTTTTCTGGGAGAGTCCCCGTCTGTCGTTCGCCGGTGGGCTTCGGAAGGCATGCCTCTGCATCACGAAGGTCGCTCCGTCACCACCACCGCCGACGAATTGAATACCTGGCTCGGCCGTGAATCCGGAAAGCCCGTCCATGTGGCGACGCAATCCACCGACCTCTCGTCCGAACTCAAGCGCGGTCTCGCATTCGTACGCAACGAAAAGCGACGCCCCGCGACGCATTAAACTGCGACCTCAGAAGAAACAACTCACTTCCATTTCCACAGTTGCTTCCACACCTGCACCAGAGTCTGCATTTTGCGAGGACTCGGAAGCCGGTGGTAAACCAGGCGGCAATCCTGGTACGCGCGCTCATAAAAATCTCGCACCGCCGTCGCGCTCAGGTGCGCCAGATTGTGACGCAGTTCCTCCAGTTCCTTCGCGGTCAAAATTTCCGGGTTCTCCCGATCCGGCCGGCGAGCCATGGAAATCACCTTAGCACATTCGCTATTTGTTCGCCCCAAGAAATTCCATTTCTTTTTCAACAGCGCAGAATTTCCTGCTCCAAAGTGATCCACGTCACAGCTCCCGCCCAGCTATCCCGCTACATTAAGGGCTGAGCATGGGCAGATTCTCCATCTTGACCAACCGTAAGCGCGCCATCGTTGCGCTGGTCCATTCGGTCATTTTCCTGCTGATCGCCGTGCGGCAAATGGTCGCGGCCACTCCCGCGGCTGGAATCTGGCTCCCCTCCAACGTGCGCCCCGGCACCTGGATCCTCTGCGGAATCTTCGCCATCGTTTCCTCCATTCTTTTGTGGCTCTTCGTGATCTCCCAGGGATGGATGGAAAAGTTTTACTTCGGATTTTGCACCATCAGCGCCACTTCCGGCCTGCTTCGAACCGCCGCCGGCGACCAGACTTTCCATGTTGGCCTCTACATTCGAGTCGTGATGCTGGTCAGCGCGGTGTTCATCGGAGCCCTGATTCTTCGCCAGCATTCGCGTAATCTGCCTCTGGGATTGCGGTCCACAGAGATGACCGATCCCGAACTAACCCGCTTTTCTTCAAGCAGTTAGCTGCCATGTTATCCGGTCGGCGCCCGGCCGGGCATCCCGGAACAAATTTTATGCAACTAATTTACTAGTTGACGATCTTATCCTTCGTACGTCTAAATATTCGGCAGGAGGAACACGGTTTTGCCCCCCAGAAAGTCTGCGACCCTTACCGAAGCTGAGCTACGGCTCATGGACGTGCTCTGGCAAAACGGCCCAGGCACTGTCCAGCAGGTCCTCGACCACCTTCCTGAGCAGGAACCGCTTGCCTACAACTCCGTCCTGACGACGATCCGCATTCTTGAGAAAAAGGGTTATCTGAAACATTCCAAGGACGGCCGCGCTTTCATTTATTCCCCTCTGATCGAGCGCAAGGACGCGACTCGTTCGGAGATCAGCCGCCTGGTCAGCCGCTTCTTCGGGAATTCTCATGAGTTGCTTGTGCTGAACCTTCTCGAAGATCGCGGTCTCGACGCGGCGGAAATCAAGCGCCTGCGCCAGATGCTTGAAGGGAGCGAGTAATTTCATGCCGATAGCCTGGCAAACCATCGCGGAAATGTTCGTCGAGAGAGTGACGAACAGCATGCTCGAAGGCGTGGCCATCGCTCTGTTCGCCTGGATCCTCTTGCGCGTTCTCGGCCGGCAGAATTCCAGTACGCGCTTTGCGGTCTGGTTCTCCGCGATCCTCGCGATCGCGGCATTGCCGCTCTTTGGAACCACGGTCTCCGCAAAAACATCAATCGCTACCTCGGCTTTCCGCTTGCCCGCTTCCTCGGCGCTATACGTCTTCATCGCGTGGGCCATGATCGCACTCGCAGGCCTGGCAAGAATTGCATTCAGCTTTGCGCGCTTGCGCAAGCTTCGTCAGAGTTGCACCGCCATCGACCTTGCGACTCTCGATCCGACTCTTCCGCAGCAGTTTAAACGAGGTCTGGCATAAACGAATCCGGAACAAATCAATCACGCTCACACCGTTCCGTCATTCTCTACACCTCGGATCTCGTCCGCGTCCCCGCAGCCATCGGATTTTTGAAACCGGCCATCATCCTTCCCACGTGGGCGCTCCAGGATCTTTCTCCCACGGAACTTAGCGCTGTAGTTCTGCATGAGCTCGCACACTTGCGCCGTTGGGACGATTGGACCAACCTGGCGCAAAGCATCTTGGGCGCACTCTTCTTTTTTCATCCTGCTATTTGGTGGGTTGGTCAGGGTCTTTCTCGAGAACGGGAGATGGCTTGCGACGATTTCGTCCTCGCATCCACTTCCAACCCGCGCGCCTACGCGCAATGCCTGGTCACCGTTGCCGAGAAAAGTCTTTTGCGCCGCAGCCTCGCCTTAGCCCAGGCCGCCGTTGGACGCATGCAGGAAACCGCTCACCGCGTGGCCAGGATTCTCGACGTCCAACGTCCCGCCGCGACCAAGGTTTGGAAGCCCGCCGCCCTCGGCGTGGTGTCCGTAGCAGCGATCGTCTGCATAGCCTCGTTGTCCCGTGCACCCAAGCTGATTGCGTTCGACGAAATGAATCCGGCTTTCGCAGACTCCGCTCACACCGATTCCGCAGGAACCGGTGCAAAACTAATTCCTGCAACTTTTCGTGAGCGCATCTCCATACCCGCTGCGAAAGCTCAGCGCTCTAACGCCGGTGCGTTGCCCTCGACAAGCGTGACGCGCACCAAGGCAGCTCAAGCAAATTACGTTCCAGCAAATCATTCACCCAACGTGATACAGACCGTCGCTCTTAGTTCGCACGACCGGCTGGACGGTCAATCGGTAAGTGATCGCCTAACAAATGATCGCGTGATAAACAACCGCGCAACCGCTCCGCGCTCCGTTCTGCTCGTCATGCAGACTCAGCAAATCGACGAAGACGGCCGAGTCTGGAACATCTTTATGTGGCACTTGACCGTATTTCATCCTGTCGTTCCTGAAACTCACAAGCAAATCGTTCCCAAAACTACTTAACCAATTTTGAATAAAGAGATGAATTCGTTCGCTTTAAGAAACTAAATAATTAGTTGTAACGAAACTCAAGGAGAAAAGAAACAAATGAAAAGCTGGGCTAACAAAACCCTCTGGACGCGCCGCCTGATCATGCCCCTCGTGGCTCTCGCGCTGGCGCTGTGTTTCACCACTTACGAACTCGCCAAGCCGGCCTATGCCAGGGGAGCTGCTGCTTCTCCGACCGCGACGCCGCTTGACGACAACAGTGTCGGCGCTCTGCTCTCGCTCGACCAGGCCATGGAAACTCTCGCCGCCCGCGTGACTCCAGCCGTTGTGAATGTCGCCGTCACTTCCCACGGCAGGTCTGAAATGGCCGACGACCAACAGCAGATGCCGGAAGGCATTCCGCCGATGTTTGGACCGTTCTTCAATCATCCCGGACGTCAGCAACAACAGCAGATTGAACACGGCATCGGCAGCGGCGTGCTCATTTCGCCCGATGGCTACATCGTCACCAACAATCACGTCGTCGATGGCGCAGTCGACATCAACGTCACTTTGAAAGATCGCAGAATCATGCACGCCAAACTGGTGGGCACCGATCCTCTGACCGATCTCGCCGTAATCAAAGTCGACGGAACCAACCTTCCTAACGCGCCCTGGGGTAATTCCACATCGTTGCGCCCCGGGCAGACCGTGCTCGCTTTCGGCAATCCCTTCGGATTCCGTTTCACCGTGACCCGCGGTATCGTCAGCGGCCTCAACCGTCCCAATCCGTTTTCGAAGAATGGTCGCTCGCCCGGTAGCTTCATCCAGACCGACGCCGCCATCAATCCTGGCAACTCCGGTGGCCCGCTCGTCGACGCTCGCGGTGAAGTGATCGGTATCAACACCTTCCTGGTCTCGAACTCGGACAGCTTCTCCGGCATGGGCTTTGCCATTCCCACCCAGATCGTCCGGCCCACCGTCGAAGCTCTCATTCGTGACGGCAAGGTCAGCCACGGATACATGGGAATCGGCATCAGTGACGTGACTCCCGAGAACGCAAAGTTCTTCCACGTGGAGAACAATGAAGGAGCCGTTGTCACGCAGGTGGAATCTGCTTCTCCCGCTGCGAAGGCCGGTTTGAAAGTCGGCGACGTCATCACCGAACTCGATGGACAAAAAGTGACCGACGCCAGCCAGCTTCAAATCGAAGTAGGACAAAAGCAGCCCGGCTCTACCATCAAACTGGATGTTCTGCGCGATGGCAAAAACGTAAACGTTCCGGTGACCCTCGAACTCATGGGGACCCGCGACAAGAATGGCAACGAAGCCGCCAGCAACAGCAATGGCAAACCACGCTGGGGCATCGGCCTCGCCGATATGACTCCTGAATTGCGCGAGCAACTGCAGGCGTCGGCCGACGTTCACGGAGCGGTCGTCGAGCAAGTGCAACCCGGCAGCGCTGCCGATAACGCCGGACTGCAACGCGGCGACGTGATCGTGGAAGTCAATCGTCACCCCGTGCAGAATGCCGCCGATGTTCAGAAAGCCCTGTCCTCCATTCCTAAGGGACAAGACGCTCTGGTGTTGATCTGGTCGAATGGCGGTAGCACCTTCCGCGTGCTGCATGCCAACTCTGCCAGTGACGACAAGCCAGGAATGTAGCCGCTAAGCATTCCGTTGTCGATTGCCCCATTTCTCGCTCACCTCCTGCGAGAAATGGGGCTCTGTTTTTTGCTCATGTAGGGACAGCCACCCCGGCTGTGTAGGGACAGCCGCCCCCGGCTGTCCAGTCGCGAAGCGACCCGCACCAATCTCTCGCAACCGCCTCTGCACCCGGAAGAATCCCAATCGCGCTACAATTTTTTATCCAAGGAGGGCGCCCATGCCTCTACTTAAACTCTGCTTCTTCCTCTTGATCACCGCTCTTGCTGGCTCGCCCACAGTAGGTACGCTCACCCTCCAGATCCACGAATACGATGTGCCGACCCCGCAATCGCGTCCGCACGATCCCGCAGTCGCGCCCGATGGCTCCCTTTGGTACACCGGTCAGGCAGCTAACAAACTCGGCCGGCTCGATCCCCACACCGCAGCCTTTAAGGAATATCCTCTGAAGACGCCTCACTCCGGGCCCCACGGCCTCGTCGCCGACAAGGATGGCAACATCTGGTTCACCGCGATTTCCGCAGGCTACGTCGGCAAGCTCGATCCAAGAAATGGCGAGATCACCGAGTATCGCCCTTCCGATGGCACGCACATCGATCCGCACACGCCTGTTTTCGACCACGACGGCATTCTATGGTTCACCAACGAGGAGACCAACTATGTCGGCCGTCTCGATCCAACGACCGGCAAAATGACGCTCGCAAAAGTTCCCACTGCCCAAGCCGTCCCCTACGGCATTGTGATTTTGCCGAACAACACTCCCTTCTTTTGCGAGTTCGGCAACAACAAGCTGGCCAGCATCGATCCCGCCACCATGAAGATCCGCGAATACACCTTCCCCGCAGAGGGTGCGCGTCCCCGTCGGCTCGCACTCGCCCCCGACGGCACAATTTATTACTCCGACTACGCCCGCGGTTATCTGGGACGCTTCGATCCGTCTACGGGAACGCTCTTGAAAGAATGGCCGTCGCCCGGCGGCACCGGTTCCGAACCTTACGGCATCGCGATCACGCAGGATGGGCAAGTCTGGTATAGCGAATCCGGCATCAAGCCGAATACGCTGGTCAACTTCGATCCCAAGTCAGAGACTTTCCGCTCCGAACCAATCCCCTCCGGAGGCGGCGTGGTCCGCAACATGGCAGCCACTCCCGATCGCCATCTGTTCCTGGCCTGCAGCGGCGTCAACAAAGTCGCCGTCGTCGATCTCAACAAATGACGGCAGCTCACCTCAGCTCATGTAGGGACAGCCGCCCTCGGCTGTCCAGTCGCGAAGCGACGCGCCTCGTACCCTTGTCATTCCGCGTGTCGATCGCAGCATCGTCATTCCGAGCGCCGAATGCCTCACATAGCTTTGTCATTCCGAGCGCCGAATGCCCCACATAGCTTTGTCATTCCGAGCGCCGAGCGAGGAACCTGCTTTCCTTTGCGCCGCCACCGCTCGCTCCGTTCCATTTCATGCCCACCCACTACTCCTCCGCAGAATAATGAAACACGCTCTCAAGCGGCTTTCCAAACACAGCTGAAATCCGGAATGCCGCCTCCAGCGACGGCGAGTATTTTCCTTGCTCGATAGCATTCACGGTTTGGCGAGTGACGTGGATTTTATCCGCCAGCTCCTGTTGCGTCATCTCCCCATGTTCGAAGCGCAGTTTTCTGATTTCGTTGCGGATCGCGCCCATTTCACGCCCCTCGCCGGTATTGAATGATTTGGCAGCCCGAGCGCATCATCTCGGCCGTCACCAGGATGAACAGCAGGGCATTCGTGTTGAATATGATTGGAGGGTTGAACGCGCCAAAGAAGCAGGCCATCGCCACGGCCGTCGCGAGCCCGGCATACGCAACTCGCATCGATCTCAGTTCAATCAGTTTGTCGCGCTCGTCGCGCGGCGCGTTGGCATCCCGCGGCGAGAAGATGGCGGCCGCCACATTCAGCACGACCTGCAAAATCACTAGCGCGATGATCGTCCCCAGCAGTCCGCCGAAGTAAACATGACCGTGCGGTCTGTTGCGAATCACCGACCAGAAGTAGTATCCGTAAATGCCCGCCATCGATAGCACTGAAATCCAAGCGCTTTTCTCGCGAAACGACATAAATCCTCCCTAACGTGTCTATGTTTGATGACATAATGTAATAAATATAAGACAACATGTCAAGTATTATTTACATCGAAGCGATGGAAGAAGAAAGGGTTGTGGCTTCGCTTGCCCGTTCAGGCCGTGAGGCAAGAGGCTACAGGTCGGCCGCACCCACATCCTCGAGCCGAGCCGCCTGTGTCATCAAGTAATTTTGTTCTGGGATACTGGTGGTCCGGCCGGCCGCAATCCGGTAATGCTGGATGGCACTTTCATAATCGCCAAGCATTTCCAGCAGGTGCGCGCGAACCGCGGCCAGACGATAGTGCTCAGCCAGCCGCGCATCGCTATCCAGCGGCTTCAGCAGTTCCATGCCTTTCGCCGGACCGTGCACCATCGCCGCCGCTATGGCGTGATTGAGTGTCACCATGGGACTCGGCGACACCCGTTTCAGCAATTCGTAAAGCGCAACAATCTGCGGCCAGTCCGTGTCCTCAGCGCGCTCCGCTTCGTCATGCACGGCGGCGATTGCTGCCTGCAATTGATACAGCCCTACCATTCCTTTTCCCAGTGCGGTCGTCAGAAGCCCGACACCTTCCGAAATCTCGGCCCGGTCCCACAGACTTCGATCTTGTTTGTCCAGTGAGATTAATTCCTCGTGAGCTCCGGTTCGCGCCGCTCGTCGCGCGTCGGTTAACAACATCAGCGCCAGCAGGCCTGCGACTTCCGCATCGTTCGGAAGCAGCGTCTTCACACCGCGGGTCAGCCGGATCGCCTCGCGCGCCAGATCAAGGCGTTGCAACTGCGGTCCAATGCTGCTTGTATAACCTTCATTAAAAATCAGGTAGAGCACATGCAGAACCGCAGGCAGCTGTTCCGCTCGTTCCGCCGGTGCGGGCAGGCGGAAGTGCACGCCGGAAGTCTTGATGTTCAACTTCGCGCGGCTGATCCGCTGCGCCATGGTAGCCTCCGGCACCAGGAATGCATTGGCGATTTCCGCCGTCGTTAAACCTCCAACCGCTCGCAGCGTCAGCGCAATCGCCGAGGACGTCGTCAGCGCCGGATGGCAGCACATAAACAGAAGAATGAGTGTGTCATTCGGATCCATGTCCCCCTCGATTTCAACCGCGGGCACGCTGATGTCTGCGTCCTGCCTCACTTCGGTTTCCCTTTCGCGGCGGGCGATCTCGCTGCGCACCTGATCCGTCATCCGTCGCGATGCAACCTGAATCAGCCACCCTCGTGGATTCCCCGGAATGCCTTCCTGCGGCCATTGCCTAAACGCCGCAATCATGGCCTCCTGCACCGCATCTTCGGAAGATGGGAAGTCGCGAAAGCGTCGCACCACGGCTCCAAGCACCTGCGGCGCAAGTTCGCGCAACAGTTGCTCGGAGCTCTCGTCCCATGGCCGAATCATTATCGCTTCCTCTACAGCATTTCCGGAGGAGGTCCGCTCATAATGGGACGCACTTCAATGGGCATGTTCAACGGCGCCCCGCCTGGTCCCGGCGCCGCCGAAGCCTTCGCCGCGATGGCATAGGCTCGCTCCGGAGATTCCACATCCACAATCCAGTATCCCGCCAGAAATTCCTTGCTCTCCGGAAACACTCCGTCCGTAATCGGCGCGCCATTCTTGCCGGCCCGCACCAGCTTCGCCTGATCTGGAAAAGACAGACCTTCCGCCGAAACCAACTCGCCCGATTGTCGAAGCTCTTTGTTCAGGCTCATCATAAATGCGATGTGCGCCTGCAGGTCTTTGTGTTGCCACGTGGGAACTCCGTGCCCGGCCTTCATCGTGTTCATCATCAATATGTATTTCATTTTTTCCTCTCTGTAGTTTGATTCAGCGCCATCTGCGCCTTCATCCAGTCAGTCGTAGCCGGGCCCGAATTCTCGACATTCATTCTCGCGAATTCATCATTACAGCATTCATGATTACCGCATTTATGCTTACGATCCGCCTTCACCCGCGAATCGCCGTACCTCAATCGGCATGTTCGTAGGAACTCCTCCCGGCCCAGCCGCGGCCGAAAGCCTGCCCGCTACGGCATACGCACGTTCGGGAGTGGCTACGTCAATGATCCAGTAGCCCAACAAAAACTCCTTTGATTCTGGGAAAATTCCGTCCGTGACCGGCAGCCCGTTTTTCTCGCCGCGAACCATTTTGGCCTCGCCCGGCCCCGCCAAGGGTTGCGTCGCCACAAACTCCCCGGTTTCCGTCAGGTTTTTTGCAATAGCCCTGAGAATCCCCAGATGCGCCTCTCGATCCTTAGGCAACCACGCCTGGTAGCCATCTACACCCGCCTTCGAGCCCGACATCAGCAATATGTATTTCATTTCGTTTACTCCTCTCTGATTTTTCCTCACGGTCGTCCCATTAGGTTGGTCCTTTACTTGCCCAGCCCGATCTACGCTCTCATGGAGTAGTCGGAGCCGATTCAACCTTCTATACATCGCTGCGAGCGAAAGAAGAAAGAAAATGAAAGATACAGACAGATATGAGGTGAGACTATCGCGTATTGGGCGGGAACCGGGCTGCGGCTTGCAAGCCTCGACCATTTTCCTGGGCGAGTCCATTCCCACATTTCGCAGCGCGATCCCTGGAGGACTTTGCGGCGGGCGTCTGCGAATTCCAAGCAAACCCTTTAGATTCGTTTTTTGTTCGCCTGCGATGCGGAGTAGAATCTAAAACATCGAAGAGTATCGACCCTTGAGAGATGACATTAGGCTTGAGCCTCGGTCATGTTGCAGATGTTACCGGGCGGAAATCCTGCCGGTTCGAGCGTTTCAGCGCGCAGAAGTAACTTCACCGACAATATCCCGTCAGTAGGAAAAGATGCTTGTTTTTGTTGATGAGTCTGGCGATGCAGGTATGAAGAAGAAGCCCGGGTCCTCGGAGTTTTTTATAATTTGCGCGATTTTATTCTTCGAAAACTCTGACGCTCACGCTTGCGATGTAAAGATAGCCGAACTGCGT
Organism: uncultured Acidobacteriaceae bacterium; assembly: GCA_963846215.1. GTDB lineage: Bacteria > Acidobacteriota > Terriglobia > Terriglobales > Acidobacteriaceae > Sulfotelmatobacter. The sequence continues at coordinate 697,382 of CAWJVC010000009.1, forward strand.
GCCCGATGCTTTGGTGGAAGTGGACGTGAGTTCAAGTTCAACAAATGCTGTGATGAACACAGGAAGGCCTTCCTGAAAGCAATGGCTGACCAACAATTCCTGTACTTGGGATTCGTGCTAAATAAATGCAAGCTGTACGGTCCGGGATTTCAGTTCAAAGAACCATTTTACAAATACACATGCAAACTCCTCTTCGAAAATGCGAAGAAATATCTCACAAATGCCATCGTTGTAATTGACGGATGCGGCGAAAGGGAATTTCGTAGGGAATTGCAGCGCTACCTTAAGAACAAAATCAATACTGAGGGGCAGACGATAAGCAAGGTAAAGATCGAAGCATCGCACAATAACAATCTACTTCAGTTGGCGGACATGATCGTTGGGGCGCTGGCTAGGTCATATAGGAGGGATAAGCCAAATAGGTACCAGTATCGAAGCATAATCGACGGCAAAGAGCTGTACGTCCAAACCTGGCCAAAAAAATAAGCCCGCAAGCCTATCCCTTTCGGGAACGCGCACCATACGGTGACAGTTCGGCTCTACGGGCAATTCCAGTTCTATGATGCACTCTAAGGCATCATTTTACAAGCATAGTTTCCCCTGTGGAATCAGTAGGAAAACCCGCCTCGGTAACACCTAACCCGACTTTTCCGCATATTTTCTCATACCCTGTCAGGGGCAATTTCAGCCTAGCAAAGTTTTGGTTGGCGCAATACACTCTCGTCCCAAAATCTTCCGTAGCCGAAATAATTTCGCTAGCCCGTTGCTCCAGGATCGGCAGGACCCTCGCGATCCACAGCCTTCTTGTGACATCCAACCTTGCCTGAAGAATGAAATGAGCAGATCCTTCCCAAGGCGAAGATGATAGGTCTTGTCTCCAAGTATCACCGGTAAGCGCTTTGTTGTCAGGATTTTACCCGCAAGTCATTTGAAACAAAGGATCAAATACGCCCGAAGTCGTGCTACCCGCATGCCCATTGGATTTCGGCAGCTTGGCGGGGGAGGGGGGTACCGTCAACTTGGGAGTTGGAACGCATCCGATCCAGTTGAAAGATCATCGCAACAAGAGCAATTACGAACATTATTGTCGGCAGATTCTCACAGCTCTCAACGAGAGCCACTTTTACCAAAGCCCCCCGCAATCAGCGGTCAGCGCCCGATGTTATCCTAGATAGGTTCATTCCGATGAGGTTGTAACCCTTCTCATGTCCAATCCAGCCATTCCTGATCAAGATATTCCTGAAACTCAGCCGGCCAACGAATCCACCGCGTCCTTTGGCGACCTCCTTTCTCAATACGAAAAGAGCCACACCCGCAAGCGCGAAGATGGCAGCAAGCAGATTCAAGGCACTGTCATCGCCCTCTCTGCCGATTCCGTATTCCTCGATATCGGATTCAAGAGTGAAGGGGTTCTGCTCCTCGCCGATTTCCAGGGCGAACCTCCCAAGCCCGGCGAAAAGATCCCCGTCTCCGTCAAGGGTCGCGATCCCGAAGGCTATTACCAACTCACTCGCGCCAAGGTCGATCGCCCCAAGGATTGGTCGGCGCTGGAGAAAGCCTTTGCCGACAAGGCCACCATCGTTGGCACCGTCACCGGCGTGATCAAAGGCGGCCTCAGCGTTGACGTGGGCGTTCGCGCCTTTATGCCCGCATCGCGCAGCGGCACGCACGATGCCGCCGAACTGGCCAAGCTGGTCGAACAGGAAATCCTCTGCCGCATTATCAAACTCGATGTTGCCGACGAAGACATCGTTGTCGATCGCCGCGCCGTCCTCGAACAGGAAGAGCGCTCCGTCAAGGATCGCCGCTATTCGGAAATGAAAGAGGGCGACACCGTGAGCGGCACCGTTCGCAGTCTCATGGACTACGGCGCCTTCGTCGATCTCGGCGGAGTCGATGCCTTGCTGCACGTCAGCGACATTGCATGGAGCCGCATCAGCAGACCCTCCGACGTACTCTCCGTCGGACAGCAAGTCGAAGCAAAAGTTCTGAAGATCTCAACCGAGGGCGAAAAACGCCGCATTTCCATCGGCATGAAACAACTGCTACCGCATCCCTGGGATGCCGTCGCGGAGAAATATAAAGCAGGCGAGCGCGTGCGGGGTACCGTTACCCGGGTGGCGGAGTTTGGTGCGTTCATCGAACTCGAGCCCGGCATCGAAGGACTCATCCACGTTTCGGAAATGTCCTGGGGTAAGAAGATGCGCAGCGCCAGCACGCTGGTGAAAGTAGGCGAAACCGTCGATGCGGTAATTCTCGGCGTGAACCCCGCGGAGCGCCGCATGTCGCTCGGACTCAAGCAGGCCCTCGGCGATCCCTGGATCGACGTAGCCGATAAATTCGCCGCCGGAACCATCATCGAAGGCCCCGTCGTTAGTATCACCAAGTTCGGCGCGTTCGTTCAGCTTTCCGAAGGCGTCGAGGGCATGATCCACATCAGCGACATGAGCGCCGAGAAGCGCATCAATCATCCCCAGGAATTGCTGAAGGTTGGGCAACTGGTGAAGGCGCAAGTCCTCGCCGTCGATACCGACAAGCGCCAATTGCGTCTGGGGATGAAGCAACTGGTTCCGACTGGCCTCGATGAATACATCGCCGAACACAAAGCAGGCGACGTCGTTACAGGACGCATGATCGATGAGTCTGAAACCCAAGCTCGCGTCGAACTAGGCGAAGGCATCCACGCCACGTGTCGCATGGAAGCGCGTCGTGCGGACACATCGGACGCACCGGAAGAAAAAAATAAGAAATCTGAATCGAGCGCCGCAGCCAAGCCGGATCTTTCATCGCTCGGCTCCATGCTGCAAGCGCGTTGGAAAGGCAGCGCTCCCGCCACCGGCGCCAAACCAGAGCGGGTGCGTACCGGGCAGATTCGAAAATTCCGAATCACAAAACTGGATCCGGCTACCAAGAAGATCGAGCTCGAATTAGCGTGACTGCGAGAGCCACAGGCTCACAGCAGTCTCTGTCTCGGCTCCATCGTCGCCCTAATCCATTTCCCGCATCTGTCCTTCTTCGGGTCGTGCCCGCATTCCCGCGCCAGCGGCCGCTGAAGATTCTTCTTTCTTCTTCTGCCAGTCCGGCTCCCCGAGTACGGTGATGACTTCCATTTTCTTTTTCTTCAGCCCGGAGTTGATTGCGGGAAGGCTTTTCTGCGTCAGTTTCTGGAAGTCATCAATTACATCTTGCAGTTCGTGGCCCAGCGACTCGGTCCGCGCCACTTGATAATCGGTGGGCTTGCCATCGTATCCCGTGACTGCGCCATAGAGTTGTCCAAGCAACTCGCGAATCCGTTCTTCGCCCGTGATCATGCCGCCTTCCTTGGTGGCAACAATCTTCGAGCGCAAGGTGTCACAATCCGTGGCCAGTTGTTGCAATTGCTTGCGCAGCGGATCTTTCTCCGGCAGCTTGGCGGCTCGCGCGTTGGCGGCGTCGCGCACGCCTTCAATTGCCTCCACCGCGTAGGTCATGTGCTCGAGCTCTTTATAAACTTTCATCGAGAGTTCGAATTGTGCTTTGCGGTCTGCCAGCGAATACTTCGCGCGCGGATCCATCACCACGTCGAGCGTTTCGGTGTAGGTCTGATCGCCCTTGGTGAGCTTCACCGTATACTTTCCCGGCAAAACTCGCGGCCCTTGCGCTGCTTCAAACAATGCGGATGCCGCTGGAGCAACCGCCGGAGGTTTCACGCGCATGCCCCATCCCGCGCGATTCACCCCGCGATGTTTGCTGCCGGAAACTGTGTCCACCAGTTTCCCATCCGCATCGAAGACTTCGATCTTCAAGTCGCCAAAAATGTGGCGGCCTTTCTGGTAGTAGGTGATTTGTGCATCGGCGGGCCGATTGCGTCCGTGGAAAGTTTCATCGCCTTCCGGCCAACCACCTTGCGCGTCGAAATATTGAATCGCAGGTCGTCCCGGCAAGAGCACGGCATCTTTCGCCATCACGTCTGGAGTGAGAGCGCGCAGCGGCGAGATATCGTCCACCACCCAGATGCCGCGTCCGTGAGTTGCGAGCACCAGATCTGACTCGCGCGCTTGCAGTACCAGATCGTCCACCGGCGCAGAAGGGAAGTCCGATCCCTTGTATTGTGCCCAGTGTTGTCCGCCATCCACCGAAATAAACAGCCCGAACTCGGTGCCCAGGAAAAGCAAATTCGGTTTCACCGTATCTTCTTTGATTACGTGCGCGTAGCCGCGAACTCCGCTGTCCTTCGCGGGAAGCGCGGTCCAGGTTTGTCCGAAGTCGGTGGTCTTGTAGACGTAGGGATTCATATCGCCGTACGCATGGCGATCGAAGGTCGCGTAGGCGGTGCCTTCGTCAAACCGGCTGGCTTCGATGGTTGTGACCCACGAATTTTTTTCCAGGCCAGTTACGTTCGCGATGACATTCGTCCAGGTTTTGGCACCATCGCGGGTGACCTGAACATTTCCATCATCGGTGCCGACCCATATGATCTGCCCGTTCTTCGGCGATTCCGAAATCGAATAGATGGTGGTGTGCATTTCCGCCGAAGAGTTGTCGACGGTCACGCCGCCGGATTCTTCCTGCTTTTGCTTTTCGGGATCGTTGGTCGTGAGATCGGGCGAAATGCGATCCCAGGATTGGCCATGATCGCGCGAGCGAAACAGGAATTGCGCCCCAATGTAAATGGTTCCTTTTTCATTGGGGCTCATGTGGATCGGAGTGTTCCAGTTGAAGCGAAGCTTTTTCTCGCCGTAATTGGGCCAGGGTTTGAGTCCGCGAATCTCGTGGGTATAACGATTCACGCGGCCGATCTCGCCGCCCTGCGCTTCGGCGTAAAGATAATCTGGATCGGAGGTGTCTTCAAACATCCAGAAGCCGTCTCCACCATACATGTTTTCCCAGCGCGAGTTGGTCACGCCGCCCGGGTAGGAGGAATCGCCCACCCACGAACTGTTGTCCTGCAGGCCGCCGTAGACGTGATAGGGATCCGCGTTGTCGGTGCTGACGTGATAGAACTGCGAAACGGGCAGGTTCATCTGGTGCTTCCAGCGATTGCCGCCGTCCTCGCTGCGCCACAAGCCGCCATCATCGCCGGCGATCACGATGTTGGTATTCTTCGGATTGATCCACACGTCGTGGAAGTCGCCGTGGTCATTGCCTGAAACTATGTTGAATGTTTTCCCGCCATCGTTCGAAAGCAGCAGAAGGAGATCGGGTTTGAAGATTTTGTTTTCGTCTTTTGGATCGACAATCAGATTGCCAAAATAAAAGGGACGCCACACCATCCAGTTGCTGGCATCGAGCTTAGTCCACGAACCGCCGCCATCGTCGGAACGATAGAGACCTCGTCCTTTTTCTGCTTCAATGTTGGCGTATACAACGTTGGGTTTTGACTCGGCAACTTGCACGGCGATGCGTCCATAGGGTTTCGGAGGCAAACCTTTGGAGTTGCTATCGGTTATTTCAGTCCAGTGAGCGCCATCATCGGTTGACTTGAAAAGTCCGCTGCCGGGGCCACCCGAGCGGAAGGTCCAACCCTGGCGGCGAAAATCCCACATGGCGGCGTAGATGGTTTTTGGTTCCTGTTTGCTGCGCGCAATCATGGCGCAGCCGGACGATCCGTTAGCGCCGGCCAGAACTTTTTTCCAGGTCTTGCCGCCGTCATTGGTCTGGTAGACGCCGCGTTCGTCGTTGTCGTTCCAAAGATGCCCGGTGGCGCAGGCGAGCACATCATTGCCGTCAGTTGGATTCACCAGAATTTTGGCGATGTGCTCGCTGTCTTTGAGTCCAACGTTCGACCAGTTCTCGCCACCATCCGTTGACTTGTAGATGCCGTCGCCGACGGATACGCTGTTGCGTGTCCAGGCTTCGCCGCTGCCGACCCATACGATCTTAGAATTCGAAGGATCGATGGCCACTGCGCCGATCGACTGCACGTCTTCGCGATCGAACACGGGCTTGTAGGTGGTGCCACCGTTCACCGACTTCCATACTCCACCGCTGGCCGCGCCCACGAAGACGGTGATGCGTCCGTTCTCTTCAACCGCGTCCAGCGCGGCGATACGTCCGCTCATAGTGGCGGAGCCGATGTTGCGGGACGGCAAACCGGAGACAGTTGCGGAGTCATACCGGTAGGGCGCTTGCGCCTGGGCTCCGGCACAAAACAAGGCAGCTCCGGTGAGCCACGCACTCAACTGCTGGACAAATCGAGAATTCCAAGCGGATGCACTCATGTTGGCAAATCCTTTTCGATGCAGTGAATTTCGTTTCAGCTGACAGCGGAAATATGGTTAGTGAATTCCGACGATGCCCGACTTCTTTTCTTCCGTCCGCAACGATGGAGGCAGCATGAAGTCAGCGGGATCGATGGTCACATTCGCTTCGATCTTCTGCACGGTGATGACCTGCGAATCAGGATTACTCTTGGTTCCCTGCGAGATGGAGAAGGGATACATGACGCCATTGACCGGCTTGTAGGAGCCGTAGCCCATCACGTGATCGCGGACCGAGCCACGGATGAATTGCTGGACCTCTCTGCGAATCTCGATGAAGGTATCGGGATCGAGATAGGAGTAAATGATGTCGCCGCTCTTCAGCGTGACTTTCAGGCGCAATGCGTCGTCGCCATCGACCACGTCGTGCCCAAGATATTCCACGGTGCTTCCTTTTTCTTTGTAATCGACGAGAGGGCCATCAAAGTCGGCGTCGAGGAGGAGGTCGCGGGTGTCGTCCTCACCCATGAGTTCGGGATCTTTCTTGCCGCCAAAGGGCTGGATCTGCCAGCCGGAGGTGCCGTCGAAAGCCTGGACGGCGGTCATGCCTTGCAGCTTGAAGGTCTCACGGACGAGATTAGGGCGCTGGTTCTCCTGGGTCACGGAGGCGGTGAAGCCGCCACCACCCTCAAACCTGCCGGACATGCGAATGGTTTTGATGGCCTTGATTTTCTCCATCCCGCCCTTGGCCTGTATGTTTTTGGCAATTAATTCGTCGGCGGTTTGCGCGGACGAAAACGTGGTGAGAAAGCAGGCAGCGAGCAGCACTAACATGGCGTGACGCATCGAGCAGACTCCTATTTGTTAGAGGAACTTGGCGAACCCACAAAACGAGAAACAGTACTGTACTCGGTTGTAGACGTGTTGATCAAGTCGAGGTGAGCAAGGGAAGCGGGATGCCGTTTTGTGGCCGGAAGCGGGGCTTGTATTCGATGGCGTGCTTTCAGGAGCGAAGTGGGCCGATGGTGCTGGTGTTCTTTGGGAACCGAAGTCGTGCGGGAGTGCTATCCCCCTTTCAGAAGTCGTAGTTCACGCGACGAAGAGCGTCTTTGTAGGCTTCGCGGGCTTGGGTCGCTCTCGTGTGAGCGTCGTGCTCGGTGAAGTGAGCGGCATCCCATTTTTCCATGGCGATCATGGAATGGTCGGGGGTGGCTAACGCTTCCTCGGCGCGAATGGCATCGACCCAATCATCGACTACCTTTTTATAAGCAAGGCGCAATTGATCAAGATCTTCTCGGCTCATAACGACTGCCAGAGTAGTTCGACCCCGCTATCCGGTCAATTGCCGGGGACGAATTTAACCGGAAATTAACACAGCAGGAGTGAGTCGAAAAGAAATTGTTGTCCTTCTACGCCAAACCCATTTGCGTTATAGGTTCATGGTTCCCGCCCTTCGCAAACTACGCGAAGGACGGGGCAACCAGCTTTGTTGAGGCCAATCTGATCGATAGTGTGGACTGCCGGCCTCTCAGTGACTAAAGGAGAAGTTAAGGCCGGTGGTGAAGATGAGGTCATTATCCTTGGTGCCGATGGGAGGGTTGGAGACATAGATGTCGTTGAACTGGTTCTGCCATCCCAGCCACTTGCTGATTTTGGTCACGGTTCCGAAATTGAAGGTCAAGCGATACTGGCCGGTATCGGACATATCGGGGAAGATGTAGAAGTCTTCGGTAATGAGAGTGCTCTTGCCGGCTTTGTGCATTAATTCTTCGCCCAGGGTAAGCGCGATGAAGCGGTTGGTGACGCCGTAGCTGACGTAGGTGGGAGGAACGGTGATGGGCGTATTCACCGTGCCATCGGAATAGGTTTCGTGCGTGTAGTTGACGCCGCCAAGGAAGTCGAGAACCGTGGTGTCCGACTTAATGGCGTGGTAGCCGAAGCCGCCGCCGTAAACACTACGCAGATCGAGATCCTGCAAAGCGTTACTCATGAAATCCGCGGCAGCGAAGACGAATACTTTTGGCTTGAGGTTGTGATCGTAACGGACTCCGGCGGTGATCAGACTGGCAACGGTGGTGGGAGTGGCCAACTGGTTATTGGTGTTGATGGATGACAGGTAGATGGTGGTCTTGTCATTCTCGGTAGGATGGACGGCGTTGATGGCGAGGGCCAGGTTGGTGGTCTCGCTGTTGCCGCGGGCCAAGGAGAATCCAACGTTGGCTCCGCCGTTCCAGCCATGGAGCAGGCCTGGGTGCAGAGACTTGTCGTAAGCCTCCTGCTCGGCGTCATTGCGGATGACGGCGACGTTGGCGGGAGGAACGTTTACGCTGCCGCCGGACTTGGTGGCGACTTCAATTTTGCCATCGCTGGTGGTGACCGGGCCGACGACAGTCTTTTTGTCGGTGGTGGTGATGTGGAGTTCTTTGTCGCTGGTAATTTGCGTGATGGCGGTGAAATCGACGGTGACGTCTCCGACAAAATCGGTGTGGAGCAATAGAGTTTTGCCGTCGGACTTGACGATTGTACCGGTGAGGCGGTCACCATTCTTGAGGGTCACCTGATCGGCGAGAGCAGCTGAGGCTAGTCCTAAGAATGCAATGAGGGCGAGGATTTCAACTTTACGCAACACGACAACCTCCAACTTTCAGAGTCAGTTTTTACAACGTATACGCAGTTAGGGGCCCGGAACTACATGGAACAAGACGGGATATGGCGAAGAGGCGTGACGGAAGCAATGAAGGGCAACGTCGGCCAAGGAATTTGGAATCAGGCCTTGGTTTCTTTGTTGTCGGCAGCCTTCGTTTGATCGGTTGAAGCAGCCTGCGTCGGGGTCGTCGGATTATCCTTCATGCCCTCTTTCAGGGCACGAATCCCTTCGCCCAGACCTTTACCGAGTTCGGGCAATTTCTTGGGACCGAAAACCAGCAAGGCGATCGCAAAAATAATGATTAGATGTGTTGGTTGAAACAAGCCCTCAAACATCGGAACCTCCCAAAGACCCACTACCAGATGCTTATACGCTACCGGACGGCTAGGGCGAAGTCAAACCTTCCCCCTGGCACAGAGTGTAATCTGCGACCCTCCATCCACTTGAATAGTCAGGCCTGACGAGGAATGAGTCTGTGACCAAAATCACAGCGGGACGTGACAACTAGCCTCGCGGGGGCGGCGGCTGGTTCATAGATTGAAGATGCACCTGTCGTACCGTGCGGTTACTTCCGTGACCTTACCCTCGGATTCGCTGTCGGGCTAATGTGAAGAAACGGGAGCGAGTGCGGGCTGTGAGCCGCTCAGCACGAGTCGCCGCCAGCGTAAGCCAGCAAGCTAAACCGTCGCCGGAGAATTCAGTGAAGCGCAAGGGCTTGTCCGTTATTTTGTTTTTCCTTGGGGTAGCGCTCGCTGCCCAGTCCAGTGAAACTCAGCCGGTCAGTGCTGTGCAGTTGATGGCGTGGTTGACGGCGGGAGTGCCTTGCAATCGGCTGGCGCGCATTATTCAAGAGCGCGGAATTGCAGGCGTACCCGGCAAGGAACAGATTCATCAATTTGAAGCTGCAGGTGCGGACGCTAGTCTGGTGCACGCCCTTGCGAATGTGAAGTCGCCTGGCAGCGCTACAGTGGGGGAAATTCCTCCGGGTCTTTTGAAAGCTGCGGCTGACGCGAAAGCGCAACGATTTCATGAAGCCGAACTCGATTTGCATCCTGCGATTGCGGCCGATCCGAAAAATGCAGCTTTACATTTTGCCCTGGGAGGCATGCTGATCCGCCAGGAACGATGGGATGATGCGTTCGATGAGGTCACTCTGGCGGCGCAATTGATGCCGGACTTGCCGGAGAACCACAGTAGTCTGGCTTACATTTTCTATCGTCTGGATGATGGTCCGAATGCGATTGCGGAAGCCCGCACGGCGCTGAGCATGGATCCACAAAACGCGGAGGCATATCAATTTCTTGGACTCGCGCTGTATTCCAACGGACAATACGCGGCGGCGGTGCACGCCTTCGACGAGTCTCTGGCTCGGGACGCAGCAAACTCCGATACTTACTATGACCTCGGCATCACGCTGCACGCGGCGGGAGACCAGAGCGCGGCCATCGCAGCGTATCGTCACGCGATTCGTATGAATCCGAGCCTGTGGGAGGCGCATTCGAACCTTGGGCTGATTTTGCACGAACAACAGAAGCTGGATGAAGCGATTGCGGAATATCGCGAGGCGAAGCGACTGGCCCCGCAAGAAGCGTCCGTGCGAAACAATCTGGGCAATACATACTGCGACAAGGGCGACTTCGATGCGGCGATGTCGGAGATGAAAGAGCTTTACCGGCAGCATCCGGAGTGGCAGCAGGGACATGACTGCATGGCGCAGGTCTACATGTCGAAGAAAGAGTATGGCAATGCAATCCTGGAGCTGCAGCAGGCGGTAAGGCTTAATCCCACGAGTTCAGCAGAACATCGCGTGCTCGGGGATGTGCTGGTTTTGAATGATCAACTGCAAGAGGGGACTCGGGAGTTACGGCTTGCAGTGACGCTGAATCCTGATTCTGATAGTGCCCACCAAGGCCTAGGCACCGCGCTGTTCCGGCAGCAACAACTGGCCGCGGCGGAGAAAGAATTTCGGGAAGCAGTGCGGCTGAATGCCTCGCCGGATAATCACTTTTCATTAGCCGCTTGCCTGATGACGATGGACCGGTACGAGGAAGCGTTGGCAGAATTGGATGCCGCGGCGCGACTGGATCCGCAGCGCTCTCTCTACCGCGCCCGCCGGGAAGAATTGCTGAAACTGATGAAAGAAACCAGCTCGCGGTAACTACGGGACAGTGCAGGGAGTGCACTCTCGATATTGTTCATCACGTCGCTGATTTACATACACTCAAAGTCTGGAGAAGAATGGTCATGGATGTGACACGATCCACACAACCGACGGCAGCGGCTGCGAAACGTGCCCAATCCGTTCCGCAGGTTACTGTCCAGCAGGTCAATGTGGAGGGGCAAACGGCAGTGCGGCGTGCGGAGCCGAACGCCGCGGTGGTAGCCGAACAAGCGTCACATAAATCCTCGGGCTACGGCTTGCCTTGCGCAAAATGCCGGCTGTACTATCCGGCGAGCCTGGATGAATGCCCGACCTGCAAGAGTAACGAGCGAGTTGCTCCGAACGTAGCTCCGGCGCTTCCGAAAACACAAGCAGCGGTAAGCGAAGCGGTGCCGGATAATGACGTCCTCGAGCAGGAACGGGAAGCCTTCCTGAAAGAATTCAAATCGCAGCTTTTCGCCGCGCACGCGGATGTCGCGAACTCGCCTGCAGTCTGCACGCTAAGCGAGCATCACGTGCAAGGCGGAGAAGCGGCATCGATCTGCAAGGGTTGTTACGACCGGCTACAGGAACGCGTGGACATATGCGAAGCCGCGCTCCACATGGATGTAAAAGACGCGGCCCAGATTGTTTACGATGCGGTGTGGGCGGACCCCTCCGACCCGAGCAAAACATATACCAACGCAGCCGGCGCTCTGCTGAGCGAACTGCGCAAGCGGGCTGGAGTTTCCAGCATGATCGGGCCGTTTCAGCCGCTGGGCAATTAGTCGCAGATTCGACTATTCGGGTTTAACTGCGACCCACTTCTTTCCGGCATAGAGTTTGTAGCTGCCGTTATCCTCGGACATTTTGAGTGGCACAGCGTGCTGGAGGGCGGCATCTGTCTGGGAAGGAACGCTGAGCAAATCCTCATTGGCCACATTCATAACCACAAGCTTGTCGCCTGCAAAGCCGAAGCCGTATTGGCCGGGAGGCAGTTCCGAACCGCCAATGTTCAGCTTGGATTCGGTAATGAGGAGCCCCTGATATTTCTGCTGAATCGCGGTGGAGTATCCGGAAGCGTCGACCAGGGCAGCAAAGCTAATCTTCTTGTCCGAGGTTCGAAAGCCAGTTGCGTTCCGAACCTGGGTCGGCGCCTTCTGTCCGGCGAAGAAAAACTCGGTGGGTACCACCTTCTTGAGTTCATCGGCGCTCAGCAAGTGCTGCCCAGTTTGCTGGGCCAGCCCTGCAGTCAGAAGTGCGATTACGACGGCGGCAAGCGCCGCGATACGAATATTTTTCATGGCTTTATCCTCAGTTTGTTCGTAGGTGCGGGATGCTCACGGCACTTTAGTCCTTTTAGCGGAGGGCTGCAAATGGGGATCAACGAACTGCTTTTGCCCGCAAGAATCGGATAGCGCGTTTCTCCAGGAAGCAATAGGCTCGCCTTATTATGACTGACACTTACATGACTTCCCTTGACGCGAGCGCTGGTGCCATACTTCTGGAAGACGAGATGACACCTGCATCCTTATATTCAGGCCGGGCAAGAACGGTAGCGCGGGCCGAGTCTGCGAAGGCGGGGGACTTCGCGCAAACCGCAGAAGACGAAAGCTGCTGGGAGGCCGTGCGGACGCGCGATTCGAAGTACGACGGCAAGTTTGTTTTTGCGGTTTCGTCGACGGGAATTTACTGCCGGCCGTCGTGCCCGGCACGTCGTCCGCAGCGAGCAAACGTGACATATTTCGCGCGCCCCGAGAAGGCGGAGAATGCTGGGTTTCGCGCCTGTTTACGCTGCCGTCCTAGATTGCTCACGGGGAGTCCGCAAGCGGATACGGTGAAGGCGATCTGCCGTTACATCGAACAGCATATGGATGAGGCGATTACACTCGAGCGACTGAGTAAAACTTTTGGACAAAGTCCATTCCACCTGCAAAGACGGTTCAAGGCCGCGCTGGGAATCACGCCGCGGGAATATGCGGATTCGTGCCGCGTGCGCCTGCTCAAGCGCAAACTGCAATCCGGCGATAGCGTGACCCATGCCATGTATGACGCGGGCTATGGATCAAGCAGCCGTCTTTATGAAAAGACAGCGTCTCAACTCGGCATGACGCCGGATAAGTATCGACGCGGTGCGATCGCCGCCGGGATTCGGTATGCCTGTGCGGAATCGCCGCTCGGACGAATGCTGATTGCGGCCACCGATAAAGGGGTGTGTTCGATTCAGTTTGGCGCCACGGATGGAGAGTTGATTGAAGGCCTGAGGCGGGAATTTCCTTTTGCGGTGCGCAAGGCCGACGACGGCGAGCTGCAAAAGTGGGTCGATGCTTTAATCGCGAAGATCCGTGGCAAAGAATTGAATGCGGCGTTGCCATTGGATATTCGAGCGACTGCATTTCAGCGGCGGGTATGGACGTATCTGCAATCGATCCCGTTCGGTGCGACCAGGTCTTACGCTGAGGTAGCCAAGGGCATTGGTCAACCGACTGCGTCGAGGGCCGTAGCGCGGGCGTGTGCAACGAATCCGGTAGCGGTGGCGATTCCGTGCCATCGCGTAGTGGGCAAGAATGGCGACACGAGCGGTTACCGTTGGGGAGTGGAGAGGAAGAAGGCGCTGCTGGACATCGAGAATAAGAAAGTTTGAATCGATTGTTAGCGTTGACGGCACGAATCAGGGGATAGACACTCGTCAAGATCAGGATGCGGAAGTTCCTCGCCGCGCCACGACGGCCCAGTTCACGAATGCCAAGGCGATGGTTGCCACCACGATCATAGACTGGCCAAAATCCACGCGGGTTACCAAAACCAAACATAAGATCAGGCCGAGCGCAGCGAAGAAATTGCCGGCGGGTAGATGGAACATGGCGTCTGCGCCCTCGGGGTGCTTGCGTCGAAGCACGGGTAGAGCGGCGCATCCGACGCCGTAGTAAAGCAGGCGTGCAACGGCGGAGAGAGTAACGTTCCATTTGAATTCGCCGATGAGAGCGAATCCGCAGACCAGGATCGCGAAAATCAGAATAGAAACATACGGCGTGTGGAAGCGGCGGTGCACCGCGGCGAAAATTTTGGGCAAGTCTCCCTGTTCGGCCAGGGCAAAGGGGACGCGGGGCATGGCGAGGATTTTTGCGCTGAGATATCCGTAGAAACAAACGAGCGCGCCGACGGCAACGAGCGCTGCGCCGATGGGACCTGCGGCGAGACGTGCGACATCGGCAAGCGGACGCTGGCTGTGCACAGCATCGGGCAGGGCTCCGACGACGACCCATTGGATGAGGGCGTAGATGGCGGTGCAAACCAAGAGCGCGACGAGCAAGGCGAAGGGCGCGTCCCGTCGCGGATCCCTGGCTTCGCCCATGGGAGCGAGAGCGGTCTCGAATCCTCCATAGGCGAAGACAAGAAGCAGCAGCGCTTTCAGCCACTGGTTGGCGCCGGCGGATGGCATGGAGGAATTTGCGATGCTCCAGTGATGGTTGTGCAGCACGAGCAGGCCGAGAGCGATTACGCCGAATAGCGGAATGAGCTTGGCTGCTGTGAAAAGGTTACTGACGCGAGCTCCGGCGCGCACACCGCGAACATTAATGAAGGCTAGCACTCCGACCAGTGCAGTGAGAATCAGGGTGCGGGGCAAAGGATCTTTGGCGTGAGGGAAAAATTCGCCGAGATAAATTACGAACAGGTTGGCATTGGCCGCGGGGGCGGCGACCTGGCCAAGAAAGAGCATCCAGGCGGTTTGGATTCCCATGAAGCGTCCGAAAGCCACGCGAGCGTAAAGATAAGGACCACCGGCCTGGTGAAAGCGGGATGCGACTTCTGCAAAGCAGCCGATGATGACACTCATTCCGGCGCCCGCCGCGAGGACAGCATAAGGACTGAAATTGCCGATGAGTCCAGCGACGGCTGAAGGCAATCCGAAAATTCCGCTTCCGATGATGGAGTTGATGACTAGAGCGACCAGGCTCCAGCGGCCGATGGCACGAAAGAGCTCATGGGGAGCGGCAGTGGACTGGGGGGATTCCATTACCGCGCGTTTGTATCACAACCGAGTGTAGCTTGGAAAACGGCATGACCGAAGAGCGCCGCGTTGGCGTTGCCTGACGGCCGGTGCCAAGGAGAAGGGTGACCTTAGAACAAACTGCAAGTGAACTAATGGCTTCACAGGAAGTTATGCGGTGAAACGGAGCTTTATGCGTGACAAGTGCTAGTGCGTGAAATGCCCGGAAAAGCTTGTCAGTAGCGGCATTTAAGGTATTACCGTGCCGTGTAGTGCAAGCAGTCCAAAGTAATTTCCCAAAGTAATTGCTTGAATTACGAAAGCGCATGATCGTGGGACATCTATCCGGTGATCGTTGCCGATGAGATGTTCTAACGACACAATGAACTCGGGAATCGATCCGGAGATGGACGACCTACACAAGCGAATGATCCGTGTTACCGAAGATTTGCGCGTGATCCAGCGCGAATTGAACTGCGCTGCCATGCAGGCGCCGAGCGATCCGGAACTGATGGAAGCACTGAGCGCACTGCCGGAGACCGAAGCGATCCAAGTATTATGCAAATCGCTCGATCAGATGCGCCACTTTCTGTGGTTTTATAGCCAGGTGATGAGCAACGATCCTGAACTCGGTGACAAATTGCGGCAGTCCAACGTGGCAGGCACCGTCGAAGATAAAAAGGTTGGGACTTCCTTTCTTGACCAGCTCACTCGAGCAGACGAGGCATTGTTGCTGCGCTACATGGCGGAAGCGAAAGAGCGCAAGCCGAACTAGGCGCCTCCCACAACGGTCCTGATCACTTCACCTTTCGAACTCAGCAGCACAAAGTCAGCTTTTGCGCCCGGCGCGATGAGCGTCCATGACGCGCCAATCCGCAAGCGCGCGCTGGATTGAGGGTTGCGGCCCCGATTGCCTGCTGCAAACTCCAAGGTGCGAACCGAGTAACGTTACGAACGGCACGGTCCATGGTGAGAACGCTACCTGCGAGTTTGCCAGGCTCTCCGCTAAGGGTGCAGCGGCCGTCTTTTACTTCGACTTGGATAGGGCCAAGTTGGTAGGGCCCATCGGGCATACCGGTGGCGGCGGTGGCGTCAGTAATCAGTACTGATCCCTCGAGTCCTTTCGCCTCAAGGAAAAGTTTGACAATTTCCGGGGCTACATGGATTCCATCGGCGATGATGTCGGCGGTAAGCTGCTGGTTGGTGAGTGCCTCGCCCAGAATGCCGGGCTCCCGATGATCGAGCGGACGCATGGCATTGAAGGTGTGCGTAGCATGACGGGCTCCAGCCTTTACGGCAGAGCGAGAGACTTCCGTATCGGCATCAGAGTGGCCGATGCTCACACAAACATTCCGGCGGGCGGCTTCGGCGATCACTTCGAGGGCTCCAGGGAGTTCGGGAGCGATGGTCATCATGCGGACGTGACCGCGAGCCGCCTGCCAAAGGCGATCGAAAATCTGGGGAGTGGGATCGAGCAAATTCTCAGGCGGATGGACACCGCGGCGTTTGTGGCTAAGGAATGGCCCCTCAAGATGGATTCCGACAGGACGCGCCTGGATAGGCTTGCTGCTGTCAGTGCGGTGGTTCTTGCCGGCCTCGATAGCGTCGGCGAGACGCTCGAGAGCATCGCAGGTTTCGTCCAGTGGCGCTGCCACGGTAGTTGGGAAGTAGCCAGTAACACCGTGCGTGGCGAGAAAATTATTCAGGTAAGGGAGTTCGGCGAGCGAAGCGCGCATGGCGTCAAGTCCGGCTCCGCCGTGTATGTGAATATCGAGGAAACCCGGCGCCAAAATGGAATCAGAATGCTCACGAGTGAAATCCATCACGGTTGCATTGGGGGGATCTCGCGATCTGTGCGGGATGAGACTGCGGAGATGACGCCTTCTTCGACAAAAATGAGGGGTTTAAGGACTTCTTCCCGCGGCGTATATAAACGATGAGCGCAAAGGACGATCATATTGCGTTAGGCGGCTCAAGAGGGGAGCTCGCGAAGCGACAACAAGTGTAGCGCGAAACTGTAGCGCGAAACACGCTTCGTGAACCGGCAGAGAATGGTCAGGCCGCGATGCTATAATTTGAGTGTCTATCGAGTAGTATCGTGCGCGGGTGGATGGGCATCCCTGTTGCCACCTGCAGCGCCGTCGGGGAGTGGCTCAGCCTGGTAGAGCACCTGGTTCGGGACCAGGGGGTCGGAGGTTCAAATCCTCTCTCCCCGACCAATCTTTCTCTCGCACTCTTTCAACTTTTTATGCAGCTACTGCCGCTTCTCTGCTTTCTCCGACGGCGATTCGGAACCGAACCCACAATGTTCTACCATTTTTTCTGCGAAAGAAATATCCCTTTTGATTTGTAATAGAAGTCGGACATATCAGGATTTCCGCGGAAGTGCCGTTTGTTGCGGAGTTTGCTGTATTTGTGTGCAGAATTTTGTGCCTAAAAAATTCATTTTCCAAGTCTGGCTTAGTAGTTTCAGTCGATCGATTTGGAAGGCGCTGATGCTTCGACCATCGGGGTCACATTCCGCAAATCAAAATCAATTAACGAAGCGATTTGTTTCCAGACGATCGGATCATTTTCGATCTCGTGGTGCGGCTTATTGAAATGACGAGCCAGCCAGGGGTAATTGTCGCAATTGATCCGACGATTTCGATAATCAATATGAAAGTTTCCGACAATGTGTGTTTGGGCCGGAATCTCCGCAAGAATCGTAGAGCGCCCGCGTACCAGGCCTTTAGTCTGATAAAAGTTGACCGCACTTTTCACATTGGGTGGGATGGTTGAATCTTCTTGAGCCGGTTTTCGAACGCTATCGATCTGGACTGTCAGCATCACCGGAACGCCCTGCAGTCCCAATGCCCGCGCTAATGCGACGGTCTGCGAACCACCCCAACTGTGGCCATAAATAATGATGTTCGCTTGTGCCTTCTCTTGCGCTGTGATCACACCGTCGCCATTCGAATCTAACAATTGCAGCACTCGGCGAAGGGCCTCCTCCCCGTCATGATTCGCAAAGACCTCAACATGAACACTCGGGGCATAAATTTCACGAAGAAGGGATGCAAATTGTACTTCCGGATGTTTCAAGTCGTTATGCTTAACGTAACCGCCAACGAACCCGATGATTATGTTATTACGGTGCGAGACTTTGTTATCCAGTGGGTGCACCTGCAGATATACAGATTCGAAGGTCTTTTCGAACGGCTCAGTTCGGCGCATATCATGCTGCGCAAGTATGGAGCGGTCGGACTCGGCGATCGTCGGTGATTTCCTGGAGATTCCTTGCGCATTTGCAGCATCGAGACTGCTGACACATAGGACGAGTGTCACGAACAACCGCGTTGCCCGTCGACTGTTACGCGACAAGTTGTACACCTACTATGGTTCCTTGCCGTTTGTGTGTCACTCTGAGGACCCCATTGGGCATCACCTAATTCATCTGGCTACTGTAAACAAAGCGCGTGGTCGATGTGCCAACTTGCAGAGTACCACTTCACCTGCCAGGCATCATTCAGAGAGCGGTGCACCAATAAACGTATTTTTATACCACCGCGGCCAAAGGTTCGAGCGAGCTAGAGTGCGATCTCTAGTTACAGGAAATTCCCCCGTGAGTATACGGCTGGCACTGTATTCTTTTCGCGATGCCGCACTATTGATAATCGCGTCTTGGAATCCGGGAACGTACGAACTCCCTAACCATAGTGTTCCGCGTCTCAGATCCCTTCAAAATATTTGCGAGGCGCTCCGTTGAAGAAATCCTTCTTTTCTTCCGTTGATACTGAAAAACCATCCCGCTCGCCTGTCGAGAAGGAAAATCTCGTTGAAGAAAAGGAAGTCGAAAAGAATTCTCCGTCTTCTCGGACTGGAGTCTCCCGGCGAAAATTCATTGAATGGAGCATTGCGGGGCTCGGTGTAGCGTCTGGTCCCCTTTTAACCAAAGCTCATGCCCAACAAGGCGCTGTAAGCCCGGCACCAACTGAGCCGCAGACTGCCGGCGCGGTAGAAATGGTATTGAAGGTCAATGGAGAAGAGCGGCACGTGCGACTGGAGCCGCGGGTAACCCTGCTGGATGCGCTTCGCGAAAATCTACATCTTTTCGGCACCAAAAAAGGATGCGATCACGGCCAGTGTGGCGCATGCACAGTTCACGTAAATGGGCGAAGGGTAAATTCCTGCCTGACATTCGCCATCATGCACCAAGGGGATGAGATCACGACGATTGAAGGGCTGGAAAAGAACGGGGAACTCCATCCCGTGCAGGCGGCATTTCTGGAGCACGACGGATTTCAATGCGGCTACTGCACCTCGGGACAGATGATGTCAGCGGCGGCGCTGCTGAAGGAACCCTGCGGAGCCGATGACGATGCGGTACGGGAATGCATGAGCGGCAACATCTGCCGTTGTGGTGCTTACACCAATATCGTGGCAGCGGTGCAGCAGGCACGGCGAAAGAGTTAGGGATCAACGAAAGCGATTCTGATGCAGACATTCGAATACAAAAAAGCGTCCGAAGTCCCGGAGGCAATGAATAGCGCGGCGACGGCGGGATCGAAGTTTATTGCCGGTGGCACTACGCTCGTCGATTTGATGAAGCTGAATGTGGAGCGCCCGACCAGCATTGTTGACATCAATGGTCTCCCACTCGATCGCGTGGAGAAGACTTCGGCGGGAGGACTGAAGATTGGCGCCATGGTGCGCAACAGTGACCTCGCACACCATTCGGATGTGCAGCAGCAGTATGCGGTGTTGTCGCAGGCGCTGCTTTCAGGAGCTTCGCCTCAGCTTCGGAACATGGCGACGACGGGCGGTAATTTGCTGCAGCGCACTCGCTGTTATTACTTTCGCGACACGAATTACGCCTGCAACAAGAGAAAGCCCGGGTCCGGCTGTGCGGCAATCGATGGGTTTAACCGGATCCACGCGATTCTTGGAACCAGCGAGCACTGCATTGCGACCCATCCTTCCGATATGTGTGTAGCGATGATGGCGCTGGAAGCGGTGATTCACATTCACGGGAGACAAGGCGAGCGCACCGTACCCATCAACGAATTCTACTTTGTGCCGGGAAGCACGCCGCAGCGGGAAAATATCCTAGGTGAGGGCGAACTGATCACTGCTGTGACTTTACCTCCGCTGGCGAGCGGCACGAGATCGCACTATCTGAAGAGGCGCGACCGGGCTTCGTACGAATTTGCTCTGGCCTCCGCCGCCGTGGTGGTGCGCGTGGACGCGGGCCATATCGAGCATATACGGATAGCATTTGGGGGAGTGGGCACGAAACCATGGCGTTCTCTCGAAGCCGAGCATGTACTCGAAAGACAAGCAGTCACGGAGAAGAACTTTCAGAAGGCGGCTGATGCAGCACTGCGCTCGGCCAAGCCTCTGAAAGACAATGCGTTCAAAGTCGAACTGGCGAAACGAACTTTGATCCGAGCCTTGAAAATTGCTACGGCGCAGGCGTAGGTTGCGCGCTGAAAGATACTGGAAGATTTTATGAGCGAGTCTTTATCGACTGATTCTGTAATTGGCAAAGCGGTCACGCGGATCGACGGCAGGCTGAAAGTTACTGGCCGCGCGAAATATGGCGTCGACTACTCCTTTGACGGCCTGGTTTACGGAGTTGGCGTGGCCAGTACAATTGCGAACGGGAGCGTGCGCAGCATCGATACCGCCGAAGCCGAGAAAATGCCGGGCGTTCTCGTGATTCTGCATCATGGCAATTTCGAGCGTCTGTATCATCCCGCCGGCCAATTGGAAGAGCAAAGTCGTCCGGGTGAGAGCCGTCCGCCTTTCGAAGACGAGAAGATTTATTACTACGGCCAGTATGTCGCTTTGGTCGTCGCCGAAACGTTTGAGCAGGCTTTGGCCGCAGCCTCCCATGTGCATGTCGAGTACGACGCGAAGCCGCCCATCGTGAGGCTCGACCAGGCTACTGCGGCAAGCGACAAGCCTGAGGCTCAGCAGAAGCGCGGCGATGCGGATTCGGCGTTTCAACACGCGCCGGTCAAGCTCGACGCCACGTACGTCACTCCTGTCGAAACGCACAATCCCATGGAGATGCACGCCACAATCGCGGTTTGGGACAAAGCGAAAGCGAAATTCACCCTGTACGAAACTTCGCAAGGGATCGTGAACCACAGGAATGTTGCGGCGCAAGTGCTGGACGCTCCGATTGAATCGGTTGAGGTCATCTCGCGGTTTATTGGGTCAGGGTTTGGCTGCAAGCTCTTTCCCTGGCCGCACTCGTGGATGGCGGCAGTGGCGGCGCGGCGCGTGGAGCGTCCAGTCAAGGTCAGCGTACCGCGTAGCTTGATGTTTACAACCGTTGGGCACCGACCTGTGATCCAGCAGCACGTGCGGCTGGGATCAACGACCGACGGTAAATTGGTGGCGACCATTAATGAGGTCAGCCAGGCTACTTCCTTCGTTGACCCTTACCTGGAAGATTGCGTGGATCCCACCTCGATGCTTTATAGCTGTCCCAACGTAACGGGGATTCAGCATGAATTGCGGATGAACGTGGGTACGCCGACACCGATGCGCGGGCCGGGAAGAACTCCGGCATTATTTGCTCTCGAATCGGCGATGGATGAACTTGCGGTCCAGCTTAACCTCGATCCGTTGGAAATCAGGCTGCGCAATTTAGCGGAAAAAGATGAGGGCGGGAACAAGCCGTGGTCAAGCAAACATCTGCGCGAGGCGTACCAAGTGGGTGCCGATCGTTTTGGATGGAAGCAGCGCAATCCCGCCGTTGGCTCCATGCGCAAGGGGGATGAGATTCTAGGATGGGGCATGGCCACAATGACTTGGCCGGGGCATCGTCAGAATGCCGAGGTGCATGTACGCTTGCTGGCAGATGGTACGGCACGCGCATCGTGTGCGACACAAGATATCGGGACCGGAACGTATACCGTGTTTGCGGAAGTTGTTTCCGACCGCACGGGCATTCCTCTGGACAAAGTTCAAGTTGTACTAGGCGATACCTCGCTGCCTCCCGGTCCCACTTCAGGAGGATCGTTCACGACGGCCACCGTGATTCCGGCGATTTACCAGGCCACGAATAAGGCAGTGGATGCGGTACTCAAAGCGGCGGCGAAGCACAGTGCCTTCAGCGGAGCCGATCCGAAATCATTGAAGATGACGCAAGGGCGTGTGCATCGACAAGATCAGTCTCCATCAAACGGCGTGAAGTTCGAGGAGATTTTGCAATCACAGAAGTTGGCAGGACTCGATGGCCGCGGTAAGACAGAAGCTACGGACGAGATGAAGAAATATTCGATTCATTCCTTCGGAGCACATTTCTGCGAAGTCGCCTGGGATCCTGAGATCTTTCGCCTGCGCGTGAGCCGATGGCTTTCGGTAGTGGATGGCGGTCGCATCATCAACGCCAAAACTGCCCGCAACCAGATTCTGGGGGCCGTCGTTATGGGCATTGGCATGGGGATGCTGGAGGAAACAGTTTACGATCCGCGCACGGGCCATCCAATAAACAACAATTTCGCCGACTACATGGTCGCGGTCAACGCAGATGTTCCGGAACTGGATTGCATCTTCCTCGACTATCCCGATCCGGTGATCAACGAATACGGGGCGCGGGGAATCGGAGAGATCGGGCTCACGGGATGTGCTTCAGCGCTCACGATGGCAACCTACCACGCAACCGGAGTGCGGGTTCGAGAACTTCCCATTCGGATTGAAAAGCTGATGGCTGGGGTGGAAAAGCAGTCAAGCTAAAGGGCCTTGATAACCGATCCGCTGCATTCCATATCCACAGTGTTAACAGGTGCCGCTTGGACGATTCGCCGTACCGGACTCCTGAGTGGGAAGGGTCTGTGTGGTTGGAACTACGTATGGAACTGTTCCGGCCAGATCAGTCGCACATTGCAGGATTGCTTGCGAGTCGCCTTGAAGGGTGGAGGGCAGGCTCGGAATGGACTGATCGGGACTCTTGAAATTAAAGGCGCTGGTTAAGTCTCCTACGGTAGCGCGACGCCAGGCGCTCAGGTTCGGCACTTCGGCCCCGAAAAGAGTTTCCAGAAAACGCAAGACAGAAGTGTGATCGAAAAGATCAGACGAAACGAATCCGCCACGACTGAAGGGCGAGATGATCAGCATGGGGACGCGGAAACCCAAGCCGATCGGTCCCGTGATGGCGGGATTGCCGATGACGGTAGGATCCGGAACCGCAGGAGCGGTTACATATTCCCCAGGAGTGCCGGGCGGGGCAGTAACTGGAGGAACGTGATCAAAGAATCCGCCATTCTCGTCGTAGTTAACAAATAAGACCGTTTTCGCCCAGAGCGCTGGGTTGGCGGTGAGAGCAGTGATGATGAGAGAAAGAATGTTCTCGCCGAACAACGAAGGCGCCGGCGGGTGCTCGGAACTGAGCACCGATCCGATGAGCCATGAGACCTGGGGCAAATTGCCGGTGGCGATATCAGAAAGAAAGTCGAGAGGGAACTGGGGTCCAAACGCATTCTGGTAGAGAATCGAGGACGGATCCTGAAAATTCTTGAAATAGGGCAGGACATTGTCGGAGAGAATTCCGCCGAGTATGGTCTCATCCGGGGATGAATAAACTTTCCAGGAAATTCCGCGGGCCTGCAACTGTTCAGGCATTGTGGTGTAAGTCAGGCGGCCATAAAGGGCCGAGCGGTTGGTAACAACGGTTTGCAGGATTGGGCCGCCATTTTTGCCATCCGGGTCGAGCGAGCCTGCCATGGTGTACAGACGATTGGGATCGGTAGGGCCCATGACCGAACAAAAATAATTGTCGCAAATTGTGAATGCATCAGCGAGCGCGTAGTAGTAGGGAAGATCGGCGCGGGTGTAGTAGCCCATGCTCAAGACGGCATCGCTGGCATTGATGGGCAGACGAGAATTCACGAAACCGTCCATCTTGCCGTTGTCCCAACTCTCGTGTTGAGGGATCCAGTCGTGGCTGATGTCGTGGGTGCAGGCGGCATTGGATCCTTGCGTAGTGTCGAGGTGAAACGGCAACAGTGTCCCCGTGGGCGGATTTACGGTATTCGACGAATCGGGTTGCTGGAATGCGGCGCTCTGATCAGCAAACCCACGAACCCCCCGATAGCTGCCAAAGTAGTGATCAAAAGACCGGTTTTCCTGAGTCAGGATGATGACGTGTTCGATGTCAGTAATCTTGGTGCAGCCGGATGAGGCGGAGGGAATCAGCTTGGAAACGCTGCCACAGCCGTGTAAACCCAAAGACGCAATTTCACCCGCCGCCGCGAAGGCCCCGAGTTTAAGCAATTCCCGACGAGTGAACTTTGGCATAAGACTTCGAGATTAGATGCGCTCTTGGGTGCAAAGGTGGGTTCCGGCGGCGGCCTATGAAACTTCGAAAAGGCCTGATACGCTGGGAGCGCTCCCACGATACGAGTGATCGGGAGAATGCGCAGAAGTCAGGGAGAATACGAAATCATGCGGTTAATCAAGGCCCAGCACTGGATTGCAGTTTTCGCAGGTCTAATTATTTTTACGACAACCTTGCAGGGGAAGACGAGCGTGAGCAAGCAGCCCTTTGGCCGTACTGCGGACGGAGCATCGGTGGATATTTACACGTTAGCGGATGGAAAGATTGAGGCACGAATCACCAACTATGGCGGGATCATTGTCTCGCTGCGGGTACCGGATCGCGATGGGAAAATGGACGACGTCGTGTTGGGGTACGACTCGTTCGATGGCTATGCGACCAATCCCGCATATTTTGGAGCGATCATTGGAAGGTATGCGAACCGCATTGCTCATGGCAGTTTTCAACTCGACGGGCAGACGTACCACATCCCGAAGAATGACGGGGATAACACGCTTCATGGCGGGATTCGCGGGTTTGACAAAGTTGTGTGGAAGGCTCGTCATGTGAAGGATGGAATCGAGCTCACATACGTTAGCAAGGATGGCGAGCAGGGTTTTCCGGGCACACTCACGACGACAGTGCGCTACACGTTGGAGGGAAGTGCGCTCCGGATTGACTATTCCGCGACGACCGACAAAGACACCGTTTTGAATTTGACCAATCACTCCTACTTTAATTTGGCAGGCCAGGGGAAAGGCGAAGTTTTGGCGAGCGTGGTGAAGATCGATGCGTCTAAGTTTACGCCGGTGGACGCAAATCTAATTCCCACGGGAGAGTTGAAGTCAGTAGAAGGGACGCCATTTGATTTTCGAACTCCTCATGCTCTGGGCGAGCGGATTGAGGCGAGTGACGACCAACTGAAGTTGGGCAAGGGATACGACCACAACTTTGTGCTGGATCACTCAGATGGAAAGTTAAACGAAGCTGCGGAAGTATACGAGCCAACCACCGGTCGGATTCTGCGAGTGCTGACGACCCAACCAGGAATTCAATTCTATACAGGGAACCATCTGGACGGGACGATAACCGGAAGGGGCGGACAGGTTTATAAGCCGCGATACGCTTTTTGCCTGGAGACGCAACATTTTCCGGATTCGCCGAATCATCCTAACTTTCCGACGACGGAGTTGAAGCCCGGAGAGAAGTTCCACAGTGTGACGATATTTGAGTTCAGTGCAGGCTCGCGTTAAGACTTAGGCCTGCGTTCTGAGTTTCACGTGCGGATCAGGCAGCCCTGCGATCATCCATAATTGTTTCCTTGATCGCTGTTTCTTTCTGCTCGGCGTGGATTTTCACTTGCTCGTGTTTAATGTCCAACCGCAAGTGGTTATAGATACTCATGTACTGGTTGGCTACCCAGACAAGAGCGAAGAGGCCAATCAAGTAACCACGCCAGTCAGAGTAGAGCAAACGAAAGCGGGTCAGGACAAGGAAGAAGGCGGCGACGTAATGGCTGAAGCAATATTCGCAAGTAAATAAATAAAAAAACTTGCGGCGCGGGAAACTGGCAGCGTTTTTCGATTGATCCTGGCAGTAATCACGCGGTTCCCGGAAAATTTCTTCATGGGTGACAGTCCATGCGATGCAGGCGACGGGTATCGACAAGATCAGCAGCCAACCAACTTGGAGAACAATAGGCACGATTCTTGGATGCAAAAGCCGTGAGAGACGGCGATGCGAGAATAGGATTAGAGGTTCTTGACCTGCCCGTAGTTAAGCAGGCTGACCATGAGAACTCCCCCACAAATGTTTCCGCTGGTCGCGGGAAGCAGCCAGCGAAAATAATCAGCCACCGGGACTGAGCCGCCTACGACCGCAGAGAGGATCTCCGCGCTACCCGCGATGCAGTGGGCAAAATGGCCGATGCCAACCACAAAGGTAAGCAGATAGATAATAGAAAATTGTCCGATAGTCCAATGGCTGGCCGTGACGGTCCACGCGACGAGGGCAATGAGCCATCCGCCAATGACGCCGCTCCAAAAGAAGTGCGCTGCCGTACCATACGCCGCCTCCGTTCCCAGGTGTATTAATTCGGCGAGTATTCCGGGACGCAGGGCAGGCGACTTGACCGCCAGCAGGGCGAATAGAAAAGCTCCAAAGACATTTGAAGCGAAGACCACTCCCCATAGCCGCAGAGTCTTGATAAGGTGCCGCTTTTCGTCGAGCACCAGAACTACGGGATACAGTGTGTTCTCGGTAAAGAGCTGCGCTCGGCCAATAATCACAGCAATGAATCCAATGGGATAGAGCAAATAGGGAGCGATTTGGCCGGATTCCGGTCCCATCTGAGCTCGGTTCGACGCTACGGCTAGCGCCGTTAATCCCATGGTGAGGCCTCCGGCTACACCGGAAAAAGCCAATTTTTGATTGGAGCGACGGAGCTCGTCGCGAGCATTCTCGATGGCGGCTTGAAAAATCTCCGCCGCTGTCATCCTCCGAGTCTCGGGACTTGTCTCGTCGGAGGGGCTGGACTTCCGCATTACTTTAACGTCGGCCATCGAGCGTGATGCTCCTATCCATGCAGGACATCAGAGGAACAGGAATGGTGGGATGTAAACCACGTTCCTGATCCGCGAATTTTAATGCAGAGGCTTTGATGCAGGGATTGAGGAAGAGGCACTATAGACCAGAGCCTCATTAGGTACGCAAGCGATCTGCTATGCGCAGGCAGTCTCGGAGGAACAACAGGCGTATCAGGATATGGGAACAATCAAGCCGCAGCCGATTGCAGCTGCAAGCAACTGCGGAGTGCTCTCAACGCGTACAGGGCATCGTCCAAAGCCTGATCTTCCTCAATGGTGTCGTTTCCGGCCAAAAATAATTGTCGGGCGCGAGCGACAATGGCGTGTTCAGCATCTGCGATCCGCTCCGGAATGCGATATCGATCAGTTTCGAACAAAGCCGCAGTGTACAGGTCACGCCAATTTTCCAGCTGAGGGGAAGCTGGACTTGCTTTTGTCATAAAAACCTCAGTCGTAGGCCTGGAAGCCCGCAAGTGTTCTAGATGAAAAATAATTTACCTCAGGACTTAGAAATGGGTCCATACGGGAAATCCTGTACTTGCCTTGGGACTCCAGAGTGACCGTTCAGCGCAAAAGCTGCGGACTTCCCGCGTAGTAAAGACCCACGGGAAACTTCGCGAGCATCGTCGAGATCTGCAGATCGGCAACAGTGTCACTGCTTTCGGGGCTGCTCGGACCTTGGGCCTCAAGGACCTCGCCGGTGAAGACGTTTCGATAAGCTTGCGAACAAGCGCACAAGGGAAGCCGGACGAAAGTGTCCTTCCAGATTTCAGGTCCCGTGGGGGGAACCTCGTATCCTTCCAGCAGCCCGCCCAGAAGCCGGGGTGCCACCACCAAGAGTTGAGATTTTTCAAATTTCCGGAAAAATGCAACCAGGTGGTTGGCCTTGGGGCCTTTCACGGGCAGCGGGTGGTACTGCCCGTGCCGGAAAAGCTCGGGGAATTGTTTTCGCAGGGACAAAGTTTTCCAAATCACGAACAATTTAAGTCGACCGTTCTCAGGATCCTCCAGCAGCTGGTTGACTAGAGGCTCGCTGCCATCAATTTCTGCCAGTTCTGAAAGAAATTGAAAGGCTA
The DNA here is from genome assembly GCA_963846215.1 of uncultured Acidobacteriaceae bacterium. Lineage (GTDB taxonomy): Bacteria > Acidobacteriota > Terriglobia > Terriglobales > Acidobacteriaceae > Sulfotelmatobacter. The sequence goes on from CAWJVC010000009.1 coordinate 725,310, forward strand.
GTTGACGTTTTTTATAGTCGACTGGACGGCGATTATCGGGATCGACCAGGCTGAAATCGAACCAATCGTTTCCCTGGTAGATATCGGGAACGCCAGGACTAGTCAGCTTAAGCAAAGTCTGGGAGAGACTGTTCCACGCCCCAATGCGCGCGACGCGTCGTTGGAAAGGCAAAAAGTCGTTCAGAAATTTGTTGTGGTCCCCGGGGGTAAGAAGGGCCTCAGTGAAAGATGAAACCGCGTTTTCGTATTCATTATTTTGGTTGATCCAACTGGTGTTCTGTTTAGACTCGCGGATGGCTTTCAACATGTAGGATTCGATCCGCCCGCGGAAAGATTTCCAGTCTTGTTCGTTGTTCGGCGATTCAGCCGGCCAGGTTCCCAACAAGGTCTGATAAAGCAAATATTCGTCGTTCGGAGAGGGAGCCGGCTGCTCGCTTACAGTGCGTTTATACGATTTGTTCATTCGTCGCCACTCGCGCGCACGTAAGCGCCACAGTCCTGCGAACTCCGAGAGAACATTAATGCGCGCCCGGACGTCCTCGGATCGCTTGGAATCATGAGTGCTGGTTGCGAGCATGGTGTGAGGCCAGTCGCGGAGGCGCTGCTGGTTGGCCGTGTGAAATTCGTCCGCTGTGATTCCGAAGCTGTGAAGATCAGCCCCAACATCGTTGAGCGATGTCAGACGGTTGTAGCGGTAGAAAGCAGTATCTTCCAAGCCCTTCGCCATAACAGGGCTGGTGAATTGCTGGAATTTCATTGCGAAAGCGAGCACGGCTTGCCGATACGACGGATCCTGGCTGTCCGCGATCCGCGTAAGAAGAACTTCCCTGACGAAATCAAAAATGCTCGTGTCGGCAGCAGGACTTCTCCACTTAGCTAAAGTGACCGCTTCCCGAATGTAATCTTCGTCGCTATCCGAAATGCCGGCGGGGCTGATGTAGGTACGATAGACCGGAAAGTTTGCAGCCACTTCGATAAGAGCATCGCGCAGGCTGTTCAGAGTGAAATCACAAGTGCGTCGCTTGGAAAGAGCGATCCGCGAGAGTCGGTTCGCAAGAACATTCAGTTCGCTGACCAACGCGACCCGGATGATTAATTTGCGGGAAGTGTAGGCGAGATCGTCGAAGTCGTTTTCCTCTCCGATAAAGTTACGGTAGAGGCGTTCGAAGCTGCCAGCTGCCGAGGTATCGACGAAGAGACCGTTCACCAGATTTGCAAAGTCGTAACCTGTGGTACCAGACACAGGCCATTGGGCGGACAATCGCTCTGAACCGGTCAAAATTTTTTCAATGACCACATAGCGTGATCCGTCGTCTGCGGCGCCGGGGATGCGACTTGCGTCGGCGATGGCTTTTTGCAGGCGGTCAAAATATTGCGCCGGATCATACAATCCGTCAGGGTGGTCCAGTCGTAGGCCGTCTACTTTACCTTCAGCAATAAATTGCAGAACAAGCTTGTGAGTGGCCTGGAAGACAGCTTCGTTTTCCATGCAGATCCCAGCCAGATCGTTCGTATCAAAAAACCGCCGGTAGTTGATGTCATCGGAAGCCACTCGCCAGTTCGCGAGGCGAAATGTTTGGGCTTTGATGAGCTCATGCAGGTCTTCGAAGCTTGCGGGATCGGATGGTGTTCCGTTAATGGCAGAGACGGCTTGCTCAATGGCTGAGGTAATCTCGGGAGACCGGGCGCACAGCGCGGCTAAGCGACGTTTATGGATTTCTTTGTCCCGGTTGCGCTCGGCGAGACGGGCTGCATCCGTCTCCTGCCGGCCTGGCAAATGACCAAACGCAGTGATGAGGCTTTGAAACTCGAGCAGGTCCGGATTCTGCTCACCTAATAGTGCGATCAATGGGTTCGTGCAGCGCTGCAATACTCGAGGGTATTCTCTGGGGCCGACCGGAAACCGGTGGCCGCGGTAACAGACGTCGAATTCGCCAGTTTCGCGGTGGAATGAAAGTTTGAGTTCCCCGCTTTCGAGGACGGCACCATAATGGTCGTGAAGGACAGGTACCAGAACTTTCCCATAGAGTTCATCTTTAAGCGGACGCCAGTCGATGTCGAAAAAACAGGCATAGGAAGAGGACTGACCATTTTCCAACACGTCCAGCCACCACGCGTTGTCGCTACCCATCACTGCCATATGGTTCGGCACGATATCGAGGATCAGGCCCATGCCGTGTTCATGAAGAGTGTCCACGAACCGATCGAACTCTTCCGGGCTTCCGATTTCGGGATTGAGGGAGTTATGGTCAACGATGTCATATCCATGCATGCTGCCCGGGCGGGCCTTGAGGCAGGGAGAGATGTAGCAGTGGCTGATTCCGAGCGATGAAAGATAAGGAACGATCGCAGTCGCCTGCGCAAAGGTGAAGTCGCGATTAAGCTGCAGGCGATAGGTAGCGTTCGGTATTTTGTCGTGCGGCTTCATGATTTCAGGAACCAGATTACAGACCAAGCGGGCAAAGTTCCCGGGTTAAAAGATTTCTGGTCGACATCGTGACTTGAATAAATGATGTCGGAATGGGGCAAGGGAATCTCGGCGGTTTCGGCCGAAAGATTTGCGACAAGGGTTAGCGCCGATCCATCCAGAAACCCCCAGTTGGCGGAGAGGCCGCGTTTATCGAAGACCTGGTATTCGGCTTTGATGTTGCACGCTGCCGCGAGTCGGGGAACGATGTGCTGCCGACGCAGCAATAGGAGTCGACGATATAGATCGAGCCAATCCTCCTGAATCGAATTCCAATCGAGGCGCGAAGACACGAAAGTTGAAGCCGCATTCGGATCCGGAATTCCGCGCCGAGCGTCGGGATTGCTAAATCTTATAAAGCGAGCAAATTCGTTTCTGCGCCCGGCAGTGACGGCGGCGGCAAGATCTTTTTCGAAATCACAGAAAAACAGGAACGGAGTTTGGGATCCAAACTCTTCCCCCATAAACAGCAGAGGCGGAGCGGGCGCTAGCAAGTAGATTGCGGCCGCCGCCCGTACCGCTTGAGGCGCAGCGATGGTTAGTATGCGTTCGCCGAAGGCGCGGTTCCCGACCTGATCGTGATTCTGCAGAAATGAGACGAATGCCGTGAGTGGCAGGCCGTCTGTTGGTTCGCCACGTGTTTCGCCATTTTTGTACAGCGAAATGTCACCTTGATACGCGAAGCCACTGGTGAGGCAGCGGCCCAATTGATCGAGTGGGCGAAGGGAATAGTCGGAATAGTATCCGTCCTGTTCGCCAGTGGTAAGCACGTGCAAGGCGTGATGGATGTCGTCATTCCACTGAGCAGTGAAGCTGCGTGGGGCACAACCCTCAGTGCGTTGAAGAGATTTTGATTGATTCCGTTCGTTCTCGAGGATCAAGTGAACTTGACGACCCGCACCCAGGGTGCTGCGTACGGTAGTCGCTAGTTCCGTTAGAATGTCGGGATTTGAATCATCGAGAATTGCGTGGACCGCGTCTAACCGCAGGCCATCGAAATGATATTCGCTGAGCCAATACAAAGCGTTATGGATAAAGAAATCGCGAACATTTCGGCTTCCGGGACCGTCAAAATTAATCGCATTACCCCACGGAGTTTTGTGGCGATCGGTAAAAAATTGAGGCGCATAAATGCCAAGATAATTTCCTTCAGGGCCGAAGTGGTTGTAGACAACGTCGAGAAGCACCATCATGTTCCGCGCGTGGGCCGATTGCACTAACTTCTTGAGATCATCGGGAGCGCCGTAGGTGCCGTCCGGGGCGAAGGGAAAGACACCGTCGTAGCCCCAATTCCGCTTTCCAGGAAAATCCGACACAGGCATTAGTTCGAGTGCCGTGACGCCGAGATCAGCCAAATAGTCAAGACGCTCCTCCACTGCAGAAAAAGTCCCCGCTTGAGTGAAGGCACCTGCGTGCAACTCATAAATGACGGCTTCTTCCCAGCAGCGTCCGTGCCAGGCCTCGTCCCGCCATTCGAAGGTAGCAGGATCGATGACTTGGCTCGGTCCATGCACGTCACGAGGTTGGAAACGAGAGGCGGGATCGGGAACATCTTGCTTTCGATTAATTCGAAATTGATAGAGCGATCCAGATTTGGCCGCATCGCTGACAAGTTCAAACCAACCTTGATCGCTTTGGGGCATGGGAAAATCTGTTGCCTTATCGCCGTCTCGAAGCCGCAAATCGACCTGTTGCGCAGCCGGTGCCCAGAAACGAAAACGAACAGAGCCATCGTCACAACATTCAGCGCCGAACGGCATCCTATGACGACGCTTCATTCGATTCTTCTTTCTTGCCGTTGGTGTGACGCTCCATTAAAACAACCATGGATCGGGCTTGGAGGGGATATGTCGAGCCCGAATCATAAGTATCGACGGTGCGCAGCCCGCCTTCGCGGGATGTATCCATCCAAGCGATCCAGCGCGATCCTGGCCGAAAGGAGGGAAGGGTGAATCCAATATCCTCGTGGTGCGGATTAAGCAGCACGAGGAAATCCGAGTCGATCAGTTTCCTGCCCCGCTCGTCGGTCTCGTCGAGACCCTGGCCGGAAAGAAACATTCCCAGGCATTGGGATGAAGGATTGCGCCAATCGTCTTCGGTCATTTCATTTCCGCTATTGCTCAGCCATAAAACATCTTTTATGTTTGCGCCCTTGATCGGGCGACCCTGAAAAAAGCGGCGCCGGCGAAACGCAGGATGCCTTTTGCGCAAGTTGATCATGCGCTGAACAAAGGTCAATAGGTCACGATCTTCCGGCTGCAGATTCCAATTGAGCCAACTGATTTCATTATCCTGGCAATAGGCATTGTTATTTCCGTTCTGAGTGTGGCCGATACCGTCCCCTGCATACATCATCGGAACACCTTGGGAGAGAATAAGGGTGGCGATCAAATTGCGTTTCTGTTTTGCGCGCAGCGCCTTGATCGCAGGATCGTCGGTGGGACCTTCGACCCCGCAGTTCCAGCTACGATTGTTATTGTTGCCGTCGCGATTGCCTTCGCCGTTGGCCTCGTTATGTTTCTCGTTATAGCTGACCAGGTCTTGCAGGGTGAATCCGTCATGCGCAGTGACGAAGTTTACGCTGGCGTACGGACTGCGTCCGCTGTGACCGTAGAGATCGCTGGAGCCCGTGATGCGATAGGCCAGATCGGCAACTAATCCGGTATCACCCTTCCAGTAAGAACGAACGGTATCGCGATATCGGTCGTTCCATTCGGCCCAGCCTACGGGAAAATTGCCAACCTGATATCCGCCTTCGCCCAGGTCCCAAGGTTCGGCGATCAACTTCACCTGAGAAAGAACGGGATCCTGATGGATGATGTCGAGGAAGGCGCCGAGGCGATTGACCTCGTGGAGCTCGCGGGCCAGAGTCGCCGCCAGGTCGAAGCGGAAGCCATCGACGTGCATGTCCAGAACCCAGTATCGAAGGCTGTCCATGATGAGCTGGAGAACGCGCGGATGCTGCATGTTCAGGGTATTTCCGGTGCCGGTGTAGTCCATGTAATAGCGCCGCTTGTCAGGCACGAGGCGATAGTACGTGGCGTTATCGATACCTTTTAGCGATAGCGTGGGGCCGAGATGATTTCCTTCCGCGGTGTGGTTGTAAACCACGTCCAGAATTACTTCCAGGCCGGCGGAGTGCAGAGTTTTGACCATCGTCTTGAATTCCCGGATGGAGCTCGTAGAAAGATAACGAGGCTCGAGCGCGAAAAAACCGATGGAGTTGTAGCCCCAGTAATTTCGAAGACCACGATCAACAAGTTGCCGGTCATCGACGAAACTATGCACCGGCATCAATTCAATCGAAGTCACTCCCAGCCGGGTGAGATAGTCGATCACTGGTGCGGTGGCTAGCCCCGCATAGGTGCCGCGCAGATGAGCGGGCACGTCCGGGTGACACATGGTGAAGCCTTTTACGTGGAGTTCGTAGATCAAGGTTTTGTGCCACGGAATTCGTGGCGGGGCGTCTGCGCCCCAGGTAAAGGCGGAATCGATCACGCGATTTTTCGGCATCCATACGGCATCATCGCGCCGGTCGAAGGATAGGTCCTCCTGCTTGTGTCCGACCCGGTATCCGAACTGAGAATCATTCCAATGAATCGAACCCTGGATCTGCTTCCCGTAAGGATCGAGAAGAAGTTTGTGCGGATTAAAGCGGTGGCCTTGTTCCGGAGCGTAGGGGCCATAGGCACGAAAACCGTAGAGTTGCCCGGGACGAACTTCCGGCAAATATCCGTGCCAGACCATGTCCGTCTGCTCGGGAAGGGAAACGCGAAGAGTTTCTCTTTTTCCCTGTACGTCAAACAGGCATAGTTCGACTTTCTCGGCATGCTCGGAGTAGAGAGCGAAGTTGACGCCTTCTCCATCCCAAGTTGCTCCCAGGGGATAGGGGCGGCCCGGCCAAACAATAGGCGCTGGAGTACCAGGCATTTAGATTGACTCCGTCGAACACGCGCTCACCAAGATTACCCGGGCGCCGCGCGCTTTGATTTCCAATATTGCTTTCATGGAATACCACATCTTTCTAGAATTGGGGTGGGAGTCTTCAGAAGCCTTCATGCCGGGCGCATTCTTTCATGTGTATTCTTAGCCCCAAAAAGCGGTACGGAAACAATACAGCCCTGCTGATCGAGTGTTCGATGCCAGCAGGGCTGCTAAGTTTGCCCCGTTTTGGGCAGATAGCAACGATCATCAGGCGGACGACGGGCTCTTTACGGATCAATCCCGGTTTCGCCGGAGCTTATCTGCAAGCTTCTTTATCTCGTTTTCCCGAGCGATATTCACAACTCCGTTTGCATCGTCGAATAAGCTGTCGCGCAGCAAAGCTGAAAGCCGCGCTTTGATCCTTGCTCGCTGTATGAGTTGCGCCGGAACGCTGATTCTTGAAGGTCCTGAATCGGGGCGGGTCGACTGAGTACATATCAGAACCCCTCCGTCAAAGCTAGCCTTGGCATCGACGTTGTCGTTCGTGGAAACCTGACACATGGCCTGTGCGCTGAACAAAGCGAGCGCAAGGAGCGCGAATGCTGCGAAAGTGCTCGTCTGTCGCACATCTCTACCTCTATTTCTCTCCGCGTGGAATGGTTCTCAATCATTCCAGCGTCGCGGGAAAAGATGGCACGATCGGTCCGGTGGTTGCCCCATACGGCATCGCTGCCGATGTTGTACCGCATCCGCAGTACCAGCAGCGTATCGTCGTTGGGCTATTAAAATGTACGGAGCTAATAAGCGTTAAGGGTTACGTTATCCAGCCAGACGTTGTAGGGTTCCTGCCTGTAATTTCCATCCATCTGAAAGGCGATATCGATTTCTTCCTGATACCACTTGGGCTGCGCCGTGTAGTAGGTATCTACCGCGTAGTTATTGTCGGCGACGCTTAGATCGATGTAATGCACTTGGTTCCCGACTCGCTCGAAGTTCCAGACGAGATGAATCCAAGTCTTGGAAGGGAAGTGAACGCACGGAACCGAGGTGGGACGCCAAACCTCATAAAGAGGATCCCAGATATCCCACTTGCCAGTCTGATTGAAGTCACACTGTGTGCCCCAAGTCCAACGGGTCCCGCCAAAGGCCTGATTCACATCAAATTCCAGCGACTGCGGTGCGTCTCCTACGTCGACATAAAACCAGAGATCGTACGTGAAGTGCGTCGGACTACTGCCACCGCCGATGGGATACCAATAGAGTTCGTTTGAGTATGCGTGGGGTCCGCCCATTGTGAACTTCGCAGAGTTACCGCTGAGTGAGGGCGAGGATTGCCCCTGGATCAGACTGGAGGTTGCTGTGCCTAGACCCGCCGCGCAGGTGAAGCCGTTATCCAAAGCAGCAGAGCAAGACTGCCATCCCGCAAGAGCCTGGATACCGCTGACGCCGGGTAGCTGAGTTCCGGCGGTGACATGCGTGGTCGCGGTCGCGATGTACCCTGCGACGTCCTCGGCGACGACCTCGATGGTATGGGGGCCGGATGGCATCCAAATAAACTGATTGATGTCGCTGGTAAAGGAGTAATACACGGCCTGGCCATCCACATAGAGGCGCATCCAGTAGATCTGGTCGGGAGGGAGAGCCTGGGCCACAACATTCGCTGGAGAGTTTACCGTGGCTCCCTCGCCGGGAACCGAAATGGAAAGAGGGAAACCGCACAGGGCTGGAGGAGGAGGCTCGATGGCCGGCGGAATGACGCCAGTATTCGCAGGGGCCGTGGGCGTTACCGGACAATTTGCGACATTCGGAGGAAGACCCTGGCATCCTCGCCAGAGCGTTCCGGAAAAGGCGATGATTGCAATCAGAACCACGGTCGAGGCTCGGGATTTAGTTCCACAAGCTTGACTGCTGCGAGAGGCACATTGCATCATGAAACCCCGATGCGCACTTCCTAAAGGAAGCTACTGTAGAAGATCAGCATCGGGGAGCGGCCCAAAACGCCATCACTACAAGTTACGTATCGCCTTTCTCTAGCTCAATAATTTCAATACAAAACTCAACCCTGCAAAGTTTAGAAGCAAACAGAGATAGCCTGATCGTTGAACGATTTTATGGACGAGCTTTCCTCGTCCTGGCTGCCTTCTCGGCGGAGCGATGGCGCGCCGTGGGTCCGCGTTTTTTGGCTGTACGCTTGGCCTGACGGGACAGTGACGAAGTGGATACAGATTTATGCGGCTCGCGTTTCAGCGCTCCTTCCGTTGCCTTGGAGCGAGTTCTCGAAATCTTGTGAGATCTGTGTTTGCTTGCCGATTCATCCTGTGCCGCCTTTTTCCGTAGGGGTTCTGGACCTTTGGGTACACCGAGTTTTACTCCCGCGCGGCGCGCTTTGGAGAGACCAATCGCAATGGCTTGTTGCGGCGAACGAACTCCGTGCTTACCTTCGCGGACGTGGTGAATTTCTTCCCGAACAAATTCTCCAGCCTGAGTTGACGGAGATTTGCCTTCACGGGCGTCTTCGCGCGCGCGTGCAATCGTTCTTTTATCCGGCATATGGCATGGACTCCTCTGGTGGTAGACGTTTCAAGGCGCGACTCGCGGCAGAAAAAAAGTAGTGTCAGTAGCTTTATTTTGCTCGGAAATGCGGCAATTTTAGAATAAGCGAATTACCGTATGAGCAAATCAATGATCGCTTAAGAGCATGTTCCCGGGCGGCGTTAAATACGGTAATCCCGCGATGACTTGGGGTAGAACCCTTATTGCGCGCGGCATTTAAAGCCTCCATAGTTTCATCAGCCCAAAACGTAAAGCGACTCTAGCTGCTCGCCGCTCCCGGCCTGGATCTCTGCGTCGGCCAACTGCCTTGGAGGTTATTCGCTGTGCATTCACCTTTACACCGTTCGTCTGTTCTCAAAGGAACGTGTTTCCTGATTGCTGTAAGCATTTTCTCTGTGGGTTGCGGAACGAATCCCAAGACGACCAGCACCACCACGACTCCTACTACGACTCCGACTTCTACCACACCCACTTACCCCTCTACGCCTCCGGTGCCAATTACGTGGAGCCCAAGCAGCAGCCTGCTTCCTGCACCGACCGCGACTGCGCCACCGGCAGGTTCTGACGATTTTCCGCTGACGATCTCGAATCCGACAGAGGGGGCAAGTGTGACGTCCCCGATCAACGTTGTGGCCACGGCTACGCCGAAGAATCCAATCTTTTTCATGCGAGTTTATGTGGACAATGTTTCGGTGTATTACACGTCATCCAGTTCACTGAACACTCAGATCTTTGCCGCGCCGGGCGCGCACACAGTTGAAGTGATGGCAGAAGATTCCAGCGGTTACATTTCGGCAATTCCGATCAGTGTGACGGTAACGTCGCAAGCGCAAACGACAATCACGGACATTCAAAATATGTCTGGATGGCAATCCTGTTCCGCGGATTTTCCCGCAGGATCGCAGCGTGCAGGCCAACTGTGCGCTGCTGGAAATAAGGAAGTACCTTCGACCACGATGACCGAGGGAATCACCTCTCCCGCGATGGATGGCAAGGCGGCGCAATTCAGCATGAGCGCGCCGGGTGGAGCGCCCAACCCGACGTATGGCTATTCGAACGAACTGTACTTTAATCCCGTAGCGGGCGGGAACGGCGTCAGCAATTTCACCTACGATTTGTATTTCTATATCGACTATCCGGATCGACCGCAAGCGCTGGAGTTTGACGTCAATCAAGGTTACGACGACACGACCGGCGCGGGACTTCCGCAACGCTGGACTTGGGGTTCCGAGTGCAATTTCAAAGGTGAGACACCACCTCAGTGGGATATTTGGGATGACTCAGTGGGGCTCTGGAAACCAACCGGCTACCCCTGCGGCCCCTTCCAGGCAAATACCTGGAATCATCTGACATGGACACTGCAGCGCGTGGGACAACAGGTCTACTACGATACGCTGACGGTGAACGGGGTATCTTACCCAGTAAAGACTACCTACGACAATCAACCGGGATGGACGCTGGAAGAGATCGACACTGCGTTCCAAATGGATTTGGATTCCAATGCGGACCCTTACAACGTTTGGCTGGATGAGGTGAGTTTAACGGCGAATTAAAAATTCGCGCTAAATTACTTCTTAGCCTCAAGAGCCGATTTGCGACTGGCGGAGGTTATACCTGAACGGGGCCGCGGCGAGGCTAGCCAGAAGTGGAACGTTGCACCCCGCTCCACTTCTGCCTCAGCCCAAATTTCGCCGCCATGACGCCGGATGATTCGCTGGACCGTGGCCAAGCCAACACCGTTGCCGGGGAATTCGGCGGTCGGATGGAGCCTCTGAAAAGGTTGGAATAACCTGTCAGCAGAGCGTGGGTCGAAGCCGGCTCCATCGTCTCGCACGAAATAGGACGTGCGTCCATTCTCCACCGCAGAGCCAAACTCGATTCGAGCGGATGCGTGAGTTGAGGTGTACTTCCAGGAGTTTCGCAGAAAGATTTTCCAACACAATACGCAGTAGTCGGGGATCGCCCTCGACAGTTTCGGTATTCGGAGATGACGAACTCCACTTTTCGCTCAGGCTGAACACGGCGCAATTCCTCGGCGATCGAGCGCGCGATCGCGCTGAGGTCCACGGACTCAGATCGTAAAACGCTGCTGGTTACACGAGAGAGATTCAACAAGTCATCGATCAATTGAATCATGCGTTTGCCGGAGTTGCGGATGTGCTCCAGCAATTCCTTGGCCTTGGAATCGAGCTTCCCGCCATACTCTTTCAGAAGAACGTAAGTAAATCCATTGAGAGCGTCGACCGGCCCACGAAGATCGTGGGACACGGAATAAGAGAATGCTTCGAGTTCGCGATTGCTAACCTGGAGTTCGCGGGTGCGCTGGTCCACGCGGTCTTCAAGCTCATCGTGCGCCTTGCGGAGTTCATTATCCCGCTGTTGAATTTCCGTAAGCATGTCATTGAAGGCTGTAATAAGCAGTCCCACTTCATCGGGCTCTTTGCTGGGAGTGGCGCGAGTGGAATAATTTTTGTCTTGAGAAACGGCGGCTGCGACGTTTGCGAGATCGACAATCGGCTGGGCCACTGACCGTCCAAAGATAGAGGAAACAAGCAGGGCTGCAATCAGCGAAAGCAACAGCACGGCCAGTGCGATCGCGGCATAGCGCTTGAGGCGGGAATCGATTTCGCGCAGGTCCGCCCGGATGTAGACGTATCCAACGGGCTTGCCCTGGAAAATAATCCGCCGGACAAGCACCACATGAGTGCTTCCGAAGTGATAAGTTTCCAGCTTGATCCGGCGCTACCGCGGGGACGTACATGATGTCGTCCTCGCCGGGACTCGAGTATTGAGCAAAAGGTTTACGGTCCACGGTGAAAATGCCGGCGGATGAGATATTCGGCGAGCTCTTAAGGGCAGCTAGAGTGTTGCTGGCAGATTGTGGGTCATTAAACAAGAGGGCCGAGATGCTATTCGAACCCACGATATCTGCTTGCGCAGAGAGGGTGCGAACCAAACTCTCGCGAAAAGTAAATTGATCATAGGCAAAAAAAGCCAGACAAGCGAGGGTCAGCGCGGCGCCGCTCACAAGCATGTTCATCAAGGTGAGCTTTTTGGAGATGGAGCGGAGGTGCGTGAGAGGCATTTTTAGTTTCCCCCTCCGCTTTTGCGCACAACTTTCGCTGCGACCTTGAGCAACTCGGAACTGACCGTCAATCCGGCTTCGTTGATCGGATTGACATTAACTTCGAAACGGATCCTGTCCTCCTGGTTGAGGAACTCGATCATGCCCCCACGGTCAACAAAATGCGGAATGTCGCTAACAGTGAGCGTGCACGAGCGTTTTGCCGCGGAAAGAATAGCAGGCAGGCGACTCTCTTCCGATACGCTTACGAACAGAACATAGCAGCCTGCTTCCTCTTGAATCGTCGTAATAGTCTTAGCGGTTACGGGCTTCCCGTCAATGGCTTCACCCTTTACGGTAGCCTCCAGCACAGTTACAAAAGGGTTTTTGCCGAGCACGCAGATTTCAAGAGTGTCGTGATGAGCGGGCAGCGCAGGCCATCGAACGAATTTGCTGAAGTTGAAAAGGTAGGCCGCCTTGACTTGTGATTCGGTGGGTCGGGTCTGCTGAGCGTAGCCCGCATTGCGGCAAGGCAGAAGAAAGAGTACTGCGACGGCATGCCACCATCGCAGCTGGGATTGTCGCTGCCTCTTCGCTAGGCTCGCTTGGGATATCACCGCTTCCACGCGATTTGCCCGTAGACGCTTCTTTTAATTCCAACCAACGGTCCGGGGTCGCCACCAGATTCATAATGATAAGGCTGGAAAAGGTTACGACCAACTACCGACAGTTGAAGCCGTTTCTTGGCTTGCCAGTCGAAGCGGGCATCGGCAGTTGAATAAGAAGGAACCATTTGCGCCGGTAGTGCGCTGATATAACGGTACGCCAGATTAAGACTGAAAGCTTTTGAAATATCGAAAGAAGACTGGACCATGACCTGGTGCTTCGGACTGGATCCTTCAATGGATGGCGCAGTACCGACATCGAGTGAATTCGTTCCTTTCCTCAAGTCCATTTGGAGGTACGAGTAGGAAGCCTGCAATCGCCAGCGGTCAGTCACTTTCCATTGCGGCGCGATTTCCCCGCCAGTGGTCGTACCCAGGAGGCCATTGCCAAACTGTGCTGGCAGCAATACGTGGGTGGGTGGAGAATCGTTTTCAATAAAAGGCGGGCCAATGATGTCTTCGCTGAACAGATTTCCGTAATGGTTGTAAAAGGCTGCTATGTCGACGTAGACGCTCTTCGACAGCAGGCGCCGGTAACCGGCCTCATATCCGTTAAGCTCTTCGGACCGGAAATCGGGATTTGCATTAAAGCGGGCGAAATAAGGAAGCCCGTTGGGGGCCGTGCCGATATAGCCTGAAAGGTAGAAATCTCTTTCTCCGTCCGAGGGAGTACGAAGAGCGTGGGTGAACGCGATCCAGACGCTCTGTTTCGCGGTCGGCGTCCAAAGGAGGCGGGCGCTCGGTTGAAAGTCCACGCCGGTGTAATTCGTTTTTAGCAGCTTGGTTCCAAGCGATAACGAAAGCCGATTGCTCACTAGAGCAATCTCATCCTGGAGGAACGCCGTGTAAAGGGTGTCGGTGCGATTGGTGGGGAGGAAGGCAAGTCCGGAAACGACGATTTTGTCATCGCCTTTGCTGGCGCGTGCTCCCAGTCCCCAGGAAATCTGCTGCCGGCCGGGAAGGCGGAAGCGATCTAGAAAGTCCACATCGTAGGTGTTGCGGATATCGCTGAAGTCTGGTTCCTGACGGTTGGTTCGGTCGAAGTAAGCCTGAAGCTGAAAGTCATTTCCTTCGCTGAAAACTCTCTGCCAGTGTGCCGTGAGGTTTCCTCCGGAAAGAGGGGCAGTCCCATCGACAATTTGAGAGTAGGGAGGAGCATAGGTGGTGGCCACAACTCTTTCGCCGACGCCTTCGTCGTAGATGTCGCCTTCCAGGGTGAAAGCGTCACGGTCGTTTTTCGCCCAGTCCATGCGAAATCCGGCTTGCGCAGCCCGCCAGCGGTCGAAATTATTGTTGTCCGAGTGATACTCTGGCCCGCGGTTGAATCCCTTAGCGTAGACGCGGTAGTCAAACGATTTCCCGTCACCTCGACCGTAGCGGGAATTAAAAAATCCTTGCTCCTCGTTTCCTCCGCCGAGGCTCACGTACTCTCCGCGCGTATCTTTACTGGACTTGGTAATGATGTTGATGACGCCATTCACGGCGTTCGGTCCCCAAATGGTTCCACCCGGTCCGCGAACGACTTCAATGCGGTCGACGTCTTCGAGCAGATAGTCCTGCACCTCCCAATAGGTGCCCGCGATCAGGGTTGTGTAAACGGTTCGGCCGTCGATCAGCACGAGGACCGAGCGGGAGAGCCGGCTGCCGAATCCTCGAATACCGATGGACCACTTGCTGCTGTCAATCCGGGCCACCTCAACTCCGGGAGCCAGGCGCAAGGCCTCCGGAATGCTGGTAGCTCCCGAGCGCTCGATATCATCGTGGGTAATGACGTATACGGCCGCAGGAGTATTCCAGATCTCTTCTGGAGCCTTGGAAGTAGTTGTTACCTGGATGCTGCCGAGTTCTTCAAGGCTCAATTGCTTAAGCGGATTGTCTTGTTCCGGCTGGCCGGATCCGGCGAGGCAGTCCGAGGGGAATGCAATGTAAACGACCAAGAAGAAGACAATTAAGTTCAGGGCTACTCTTGATACTCGGCAGAAGTGGATGTGCATTTTGAGGGCTTGCTTTTAGCTATTCAACTCAACCGCCTTAACTATATTTCTGATCAATGTGAGATCAGTCGGACGAAGTCGCCTTGCGATTGATGAGTCTGCTCACTTGTTCGAGAAGTTCTCCCGGTTCGACGTCGCGTTTCTGCAGCCAGACATCCACAATGCCGATGGTTTCGTCCGGCAGGGAAGAAAATCCGGAAAGGACGACGATGGGAATGGACGGCCGCAGCAACTTCATTTCGCGTGCCACAGATAAACCTTTCATTCGCGGCATCCAGTAGTCCAGCACGACGGCATCGACAGGATTAGCCCGGAACAATTCCAGAGCTTCCGTTCCGGTGCGTGCCAACAAAACCTGAAATCCGGCGGATTCAAAGACCAGACGTCGCGACAGCAACTGGTCTTCATCGTCCTCAGCACACAGGATTTTTTTGGGATCGGGGCTCTTCATGGGTGCAGCCTCTTTGTGGAAACTTAATAACTTTGAAACAGCTTTCAAGAGAACGGCAGGGTCCTGACCCTTCTGCACATATCCATCGACAGAGGATAAAAACTCGGGGGGAAGCTGGGCAACGGCCGACACCACGATGACCGGGACATGAGGATCTTGTCCCTTTAGTTTCTGGGCCACCTCGTCCCCGTTCATGCCCGGCATGCTGTAATCCAGCAAAATTAAGTCAATATGTTTGCTCTGTGACAATGCTCGAAGCGCATCTTGTCCGGAGGACGCGGTTAGGACGGAGTAGCCACAGCTTTGAAAAAAATGCCGACGGAGCGCGAGGGTATCGGAGTCGTCGTCGACACACAGAATGGTCGGGGCAGCGTCTTGCATGTTCGCGTCGGACCGTTTGGGTGGTACGAAACGAAGGATGATGGCAGGGCACGCGGGTCGATTCCATACAGGATTTACCGTAGCTAACGCCCCAAAGGTGATGGATGGATTACCCAGTTGTCGCACCGAACCACCGTCTGAAACCGAACCACCGCTTGAGAGGGAAAGCTTTACTTTTTCTTAAGTTAATCCGCACGCGGGTCTGGCCCACGACTCGCTCGCGGCGACTTATTTTTAGTCGAAAAGTTTCGACATCCGCTTGTCATCAGCATGCAACTAACAGTCATAAATTGCCGTCAACGGGCAAAAATTTAGAACGAAGGGGAACCAATGACCAAGAATTCTCTGCAACAACTGTATGTCGAGGAATTAAAGGACTTATTTAGTGCGGAAAACCAATTGACGAAGGCCCTGCCGAAAATGGCAAAGGCTGCGTCTTCCGACGAGCTACGGCAAGGGTTTGAAGAGCATTTGGAACAGACCAAAGGGCAGATTGAGCGCTTGCAACAGATCTTCCAGAAGTTAGGAGAAAAAGGCACTGGCAAGAAGTGCCTGGGAATGGAAGGCCTGGTCAAGGAGGGAGCTGAAGTTATGGGCGATGACTTTGAAGACGCCGTAATGGACGCGGCTCTCATTTCTGCCGCGCAGCGTGTGGAACACTACGAAATCGCCGGCTACGGCGCCGTAATAGCGTACGCCGAGTTGCTGGGAGAGTCGGAACACGCTTCGCTTTTGCGAGAAACGCTCGAGGAAGAAAAAGAGACCGACGAAAAGCTAACCCAACTGGCCAAGGAAATTAACCGTGAAGCCCAAAAAGGAGAGTCAATATCCGAGGGCGACGCGGAAGGGGAAGAAGAAGGGGACCAGCCCAAGCGCAAATCGCGCAAAGCCGCGTAGACCTATAACACTTCTACGGCGGGGAGTCCGATTAGCGGACTCCCCGAATTTTTGGTGGTAGGGATGTTTGGCATCATCAAGCGCGGCGTTCGAGGGAGGACGGAAGCGTGAAGGACATCCTGTTCAGAGTGATCATCGGCGGGACAGTGGTTTCAGTGTTTGCGTTGTTAGGAGAGTTATTAAAGCCCAAGAGTTTCGCTGGATTGTTTGGAGCGGCGCCATCGGTGTCTCTGGCAACTTTGGCACTTACTTTCGCGAAAGAGGGTAAAGCTTACGCCAGCCTGGAGGCCCGGTCCATGTTGCTGGGCGCAATCGCATTCATCCTCTATGCCACGGTCGTGAGCCGGGTGATGATCCATCGGCGTATGGAAGTGCTCACTGCCACTTCTACATTCGGAATTGCTTTGTGGGGCGCTTGCGCGTTTGGACTGTGGTGCGTCGTCTTGAGGTAATCGTGAAGATCAAAATAGATGCATCGGGCGTCAAGAATTCGAAGTGGCACGAATTCCTGCTGAGGTTTCTTTTCGGGGGTGGAGTAACAGCTTTCGCAGGATTGATAGCCAGGAAATTTGGCCCTGAAATTGGCGGACTGTTCCTGGCATTCCCCGCCATCGTCCCTGCTACGGCCACGCTTATCAAGAAGCACGAGCAGCAGAAAAAGGAGCGTGCCGGTTATAACGGGGCTGAACGGGGAAGAGCAGTGGCCGCAGTGGACGTGGCAGGTGCGGCTATGGGCGGCGTGGGCCTCGTAGCGTTCGCTCTCACAGTCTGGCTCGGTGCGGGGCGAACGGAGACCGCAGTTTTGTTGGTGGGCGCTACGGTAGTTTGGTTTCTGGTTGCCGTTTCGGTTTGGCACGTCCGCGAAACCGTGTGTCGCCGCCTGCGCCAACACCGTCCAGTGGTTTTGACTCACAGATTAGTTGGGCCGTTGAAACGCAAAGCGCTTTCGGATCGAAGTTCGCGCGCGGAATAAAGCCCGCGAGCTGCCGATAGAGTTCGAGAATGATTTAAGAAAATGATCTGAAAAGATGAAAAACACAAGCAAGACGGAGCCCGCGACCGAAGCTGCGGACGGTAGTAGAGGGCTGAAGCTCGTTCAGCAATCGGAACAGAGCCTTTCGCTCAAAGCTTTGCGCCAAGAAGCTCGTCATTGCAAAGCCTGTGATCTCTGGAAAAATGCCACGCAGACGGTGTTCGGCGAGGGCTCCCGGCGTGCCAGAGTCATGTTCGTGGGCGAGCAGCCGGGAGATCAGGAGGACTTGGCTGGTCGCCCCTTTGTCGGGCCCGCGGGCAAGTTGTTGAGCGAAGCGATGCACGAAGCAGGAATCGACCGCGACGAGGTCTACGTGACGAACGCAGTCAAACACTTCAAATGGGCTCCGGCGGAGAGAGGTAAGAGGCGAATCCACAAGAAGCCCAGAGCCTCTGAAGTGAAAGCGTGTCGGCCGTGGCTCGACGCCGAAATTAATTTGGTGCGCCCGGATGTTTTGGTTTGCCTGGGCGCTACCGCCGCTCAGGCGCTTTTGGGAAAGGATTTCAGCGTAACGCGGCAGCGCGGAGAGAAGATCGAATCATCTTTGGCGCCCGTGGTTGTGGCAACTGTGCATCCCTCCTCGATTCTGCGCGCACGTGATAGCGAATCGCGGCAATTGCAAATGGAAGAGTTTGTCCGAGACCTTGAGGTGGTCGCTTCCATGATTAAGGTTGCGAAAAATTCTGGGAAAAATAGCTAACAGGAAGTTGAAGCAAGTTAGGGCAAGACCTTACGGCCAATAAGCCCTCCGCACCCGCGAAACCCGCTGTCAGTGGAGTCGCAGACAACCCCGTAAGGGGAAACCTCGTCTTAGACAGGCCACTCGCTTAAGAAAGGGAGTCATGTCCAAGAACAAAGGATCATTGAGTCTGATTGCGCTACTCGCGGTGGGAAGTCTGATCGGCTGTTCGCGAACCCAGCAATCTCCGGACGTTGCCGACAACATTCGTAAGTCCCTGGATCAGGCGAATCTCCACAACGTATCGGTTTCTCAGGATCGCGATAAGGGTGTGGTGACGCTGAGTGGAACGGTCGCAGCCGATGGCGACAAGGCTCAAGCAGAGTCCATCGCGAAGTCGTTGGCGGCGGGGCAAGTCGTCTCAGATCAGGTTGCAGTTCTGCCCGCGGGCGGAGAAAGCGACGCTAAGGCCGTCAACTCCGATCTGGACAAAGCCATCGACAAGAATGTGGATGCAGCTCTGATTCAAAACAAAATGCAAAAAGGCGTCCGCTACGACGTGAAAAATGGAGTCGTGACTTTGAAGGGAACTGTCAACTCTCAATCCCAGCGGGCGCAGGTTGAAAAGGTGGCCTCAACCGTTCCCAACGTTAAGCAGGTGGTGAACGAACTTGACGTTAAAGATCAGAAGGCCAGTTCCACAAAGTAATAAAGCCGGAGCGAGGGTCAGTCGAGACTTACGCTCATTTCGCCATGCTTGTCGAAATGAATCTGCAGCATTTTTTCTTTTCCGCTAGAGAAATCACCAGACAGAGTGGCTGAGTGCTCGGTTAAATCCGGGTCAGAGGTCACCTGCACGCGAAGCTGGTGATTTCCCGGCGGGATTTGTACGGCGTGGAACTCGTGGCCTTGAACTCGATGAAACACCACGAGCCTCTTCTTGTCAGTGCCTTCTAGTGTATGCGTATAGCTCAGGCTCCCATCCACCCAGATGGAGAGATGAGCCGCGGCGAACTTGTGCTCCACTTCGATTTCCAAAGTGGCTGGGGGAAGAGTTGCAGGTAAAGCCTTCGAAAGGGAATGGTCGGGGCTCGCAGGTGAGGGCGAAGTTTTCGGCGATGCTTTTGCCGACGAAGCGCTTTTTGTGGCATCGGACTTGGTCGGGGGAGATAGGACCTGCGCTGTCGTGGATGGATTAGAAACTGGTAAGGCGAGCTTCGGGACGTTCACAGGCGCCGCGACACTCACAGGTAGCGGCGGAGGCGTCGACTCGGCACGATTAACGCGGTTGTGCGGCTCGACTGCCTTGGGCCAAACAACGCGGTCGATACGAAACGCGAAGAGCATCACGCCAGCCACTAACAAAGCGCCAGCGAAGGACTTCTTTCGCATCGTTTCCATCAGACTTTCGCCCAAGCCATGGGGAAGTTTGCCATGCGCTCCCGCCGGATTCCGGATTGAGCCGGATATCTGATTCTTGGATTGTTTGACCTTGTCACTGGAGTTTGATGCTGCGCTGCCGGCAGCGGACGTTGGTTGTTTCGCTTTGCTCCAAAGCTCTCGGCCATCCCGCAGATCCTGGATGTCCAAAGCCATTTCCATTCCACGTTGATAACGCTGCGCGGGATCCTTGGCCATGGCGCGGGAAATGATGTAATCCAGTCCCGTCGGCAATTTCGTTTCGAGAACGGTCGCGGGAATTGGTTCGCGATTCACGACTTTATAAGAAACCGTCATGGCACTGTTACCTTGAAATGGCCGGTAACCGGTTAACACCGTGTATAGAACCACGCCAAGAGAAAACAGGTCCGATCGGCCATCGACCGTTTCGCCATTCAACTGCTCTGGAGACATGAAAGCTGGAGTGCCAAGCGCCCTGCCCGCGAGCGTCTGAGTTGCAAGATTCAGCTTCGCCACCCCGAAGTCGGCTATCTTCGCGTGGCCATCTTCCGTAATGAGAATGTTAGCGGGCTTTAAATCCCGATGAACTACGCCTTGCCCGTGCGCGCAGTCCAGGGCTTCTGCTAATTCGTGAGCTATTTGCATGGCCACTTCGACGGGTAGCTTGTGATCGCCATTCGACAGGACCTTTTCCAGCGATTGGCCGCCCACGAACTCCATCACGATGTAGGGCGCCCGAGTCTCTGGCTCTTCGCCGACATCGAAAACGGTCACGATTCCCGGATGGGACAGGCGGCCTGCAGCTTCTGCTTCTCGGAAGAATCGCTCGCGATATTCCTGTTCTTCTTCTGGCGTCTGCGTGACCAACGAAAAAGTTTTGATGGCTACCACGCGATTGATCTTGGGATCTCGAGCTTTATAAACGATCCCCATGGCTCCGCGGCCGAGTTCCGCCAGGATCTCGTATCGCCCAAAACGCTCGCCTCTTCGGTCATCCATATATAAGTCTCAGCCAGGAAATCATGTGAACATGCGCCGTATTTCAAGCGAAAACGACGGCCGTGCATTGCCCCGTTTTGCAGACAATCTTCCGGGTAAGTACCTGCGTGAGCGGACGCAGGGCGGAGCAGACCCAGCCATATTGTCTAACGAGGCATTTATTCATCCAAGTTACCGACGTGTTAAGGAAGTGAAGGTCGCTGAAAAGCGCATCCTGGCGGGCGATTCTCCGCTACCCGATCGTTAACGTGGGGCTAAGGCATACGCCGGATGGGTTTAGCTCGGCAATTGGACGAGACTAAAAAACGATCCCAGCGCCCTTTTATGCAGGCAGGGTCACGAAATCAAGATCGGAGGCATCAACAATGTCGGTAACAAAAGTTACGTTTCTTAGTGTTCTTCTGTGTTGCGGCACATGGGTTGTAGCGCAGAGCGCAGGTTCAGGTGGCGGATCGACGGGAAGCGCCGGTAGCGCCGCACAGTCTTCGGGTACGGCGACGCCGAGTGCGCGGCCGGCCACCCCGCAAGCCAGCCCTTCGACCCCCTCGGCAAGCCCGGCAACTCCGCCGGCTGGGACGGCGACCCCGGGTACATCTTCTTCTGTGCCGGGATCAAACTCGCCAAATCAGCCCACCGCTGGCACCAACACAACTCCTTCGACCGTGAACCCGAACGGGACGAACGCACCAGGAACGACTCCAAGCGGTTCGCCCTGCGGAAGCTTGCCGGGAGCAGGTTCGGCAAGCGGTTCAACGCCGAATGCAGGATCATCCAATACGGGTTCGTCTCCTTCGACATCGGGAAATGCAGGCAACTCAGCCTCGGGAAACTCGTCTAGCGGAAATCCCTGTCCTCCGGCTGCCTCCGGCGGAACGAACGCACCTAAATAATGATTAGAGTAAATCAGTGAAAGGGAAAAAGCGGACCCCGAAAAGGTCCGCTTTTTCTTTTGTTCGGCAGATTCAAGACACGACAGGAAAGGGCATGATATGCCCTTTCCTCTGTGCCTCACTGGTAGGTGAAAGTTAGTTCGTCCAGGTAAATGTCATAAGAATTTTGGTGCTGGTTGCCGTCCTGCTGATAGTTAACGGTTACGCCGTACCAGCTCGAGGGAGCTGTGCCATGAGCATAGGTCCAGTTAAGGTTGCTAGTCACTCCGTTCAGAGTGATGGATTGGTAGAGCAATTCGTTGTTTGAGGTCCGCGAAACCGTGATGGTGACGTGGTTCCAGGCATTGTTATTCGGATAACACTTGATGCCAGTCGGTATCCAATGACTGGTCTGGTTGTCCCAGATATCC
This sequence comes from uncultured Acidobacteriaceae bacterium, assembly GCA_963846215.1. Lineage (GTDB taxonomy): Bacteria > Acidobacteriota > Terriglobia > Terriglobales > Acidobacteriaceae > Sulfotelmatobacter. Next base: position 747,118 of record CAWJVC010000009.1, read on the forward strand.
CATTCGTTACCGCCAGCGATACGGCATTCATGGCCCCATATGAAACCCATGCTGTCGTAAAACTGGTTGATATCGAACTCGACTGCCTGCGACAAACTCAGGTTGCTTCCATAGAAATAAACGTCGTAAGTGAAGTTATGAAGGGTGGGAACAAGAGTGTGGTTCTTGTCGTCCATGCCTTGCGAAGAAAGATCTCCGATCAAATGGTTGTTATACAGAGTGTCGGAGTATGGAGCACTTCCGCCCACGTTGACTTCCATGGCTTCGCCGCTCATCGAAGGTGACTTGATATTCTGCGCCATCCAGAAGGTGATGCCGTCGCAGGGTGAGGGCGAGCAGTCAATAAAGTTTGGAGGTCCTTGTCCGTATCCGGACCATCCGCCGCTGTGTTGCAGGTTCGTAAACGAACTGCCTCCTCCACCACTGCCGCCATTGACGGTGATGGTGATTGGCGTAGTCGCAGCTCCGCCGCACTTGTCCCACTCCTCGACGACGGTGTTGTAAGTTCCAGGACTGAGAGAGAGGTTGTAGTTCATGCTGGCACCGTTCACTGTGTATGCCAGTTGGCCAGGCCCGGTGTAGATTCCCATGGCCGCGACGCCCTGCGAACACGAGGTGGTCGCGGTGGCGGTGTAATTTACCGGAGAACCAACGGTGCTGTTGTTTGCCGGGGAAGTGACATGAACGCCGGAAGAGCCGCCACTAGTTACCGTCACGGTAACGGGGGTGGTCGCTGCTCCGCCGCAATTGTCCCACTGTTCGACGACGGTGTTATAAGTGCCGGGTTCCAGACTTAAATTTGTGTTGAGAGAAGAACCATTTGATACGTATGACAGGACGCCAGGCGCGCTATAGATTCCCATCGAGCCGATCCCTTTGCTGCAAGACGTTGATCCGGTAGCTGAATAAGGAATGGATCCTTGGTAGGTTCCGTTATTGGCAGGTGATTTGACGGTAACGCCAGCGAAGGCGGATGAGGCGCAGATGGTCAAGAGGCACACGATCAGCAATGCAGTCTTAGGCATGCTAAACTTCTCCAAGTATTTGATTGGCTTCCGGTTTTTATGAACTTCGTGTGAAACTGCCTCTACGCGCGAGCGGGCGCGTCCAAGGTTCCTGATAAGTGGCGGAGCGTGGCGCTGGATCTCGGCTGATTTATTTTCGATCCAGAGTTCGGCCAGTTCCGAATCGAAAAACTGCTGATCAAGCCAGATCCCAAACTCACAAGACCATACCAGAAACACTGTATTCCCCCCAAGCAAAAATCGTGGATTAAATACTCGAAAGTGCACGGTCTGACCGGATAAGGAAATCCCACGGCGCATTCCTTACTCGCATTGACCATCGCCAGAATTGCGGCAACCTTATCAGCAAAATCTGTTACTAAGGATTGTTGCGATGTGTCCGTCGCACCGGGCAACTTTCTGGTGATTGAAGAGTGTCCGGTGTGCGGAAGGTAACGCTCTCCGATATCGAATTGACAGCGTAGAACTGGAGTTTAACTTTGGTCCGCTCCAAGGAAGCTTCAGCATCTTCTAAATCGCTGGTCCTCATCGCGTTTGTGCTCGCCATTGCGGCATTGTATTTTGGCCGTCAATTATTCATTCCCCTTGCGCTCGCCGTAGTTTTTACTTTCCTGCTCACGCCGTTTGTATCGTTTCTCGAACGACTTCACTTTGGTCGTGTTCCCGCGGTCATCACTGTGTTAGTGCTGTCGTTCGCTTTGCTGGGTACGGTGACTTGGGGCGTTGCTAGCCAGTTGGTGGACGTCATGGTGAACCTCGCCGACTATAAGACTAACCTCGACGCAAAAATCCGCTCCCTACATGCCCGGAAGCCGGGAAATCTGAGCAAAGCCACTGCGACCGTGCAGGAACTAAACAAAGAATTAGCCGCTGTCCCTGGGGAAATTTCCTCAGGCCGCGTCCAGGACAAGGATTCCAAAGCACGTGCCGCCGCACGTCCTATTCCTGTTCAGGTTGCTGCGCCTCCATCGAATTTTGTGCAGGATCTTCGCGAGCTTCTGGGACCGCTGGCAGAGCCAGCCGAAACTGCGGCGATTGTGATTATCTTCACGATTTTCATGTTGATGAAGCGCGAGGACCTGCGGAATCGTGCAATCCGTCTCGCAGGTAGAGGCCAGTTAAATGTCATGACGCAGGCGCTTGATGACGCGGGCCGACGCCTCAGCCGCTACTTGATGATGCAATTCTTAGTGAACGCCGGGTACGGTCTGGTCTTTGGGGTGGTGCTCTTCTTCATCGGTGTGCCACACGCGCTACTCTGGGGCGTTTTCGCGGGTGTCTTGCGCTTTGTGCCATACATTGGCTCCCCTATCTCTGCGGCTTTACCTTTCGCCATGGCGCTGGCTGTATTTCCCGGATGGCGGGAAGCTGGAATGGTGTTCGGGTTGTTTGTCGTCCTCGAGCTGACCGTGGCAAACGTGATCGAGCCCCTTCTCTATGGCGCGCACACCGGCATCTCATCGCTCGCGATCCTGGTGGCGGCTGTATTCTGGGCAACGATCTGGGGGCCGGTTGGCCTGGTCTTGTCTACCCCTTTGACGGTGTGTCTGATTGTTTTGGGTCGCCACGTGCCGCAGTTGAATTTTCTTGAAGTAGTTTTAGGCGATGAACCCGTGCTGCTTCCAGAGCAGTGCTTCTACCAGCGGCTCCTGGCGCTGGATCAAGAAGAGGTGCGAGCGATTGCGGAAGCCCATCTCAAGGAAAATTCGCTGGAAAGTTTGTATGACTCTGTGATCCTTCCGGCTTTGAAACTCGCGGAACAAGACCATCGCACCGAAGGCTTGGAAGATTCCAGCCGCCGATTCATGTTTCAGACAGTGAAAGAACTGATCGAGGATCTCGATGATCAGTACGGGAATGAGAATGATGATGACAGCAGGAACTCAGAAAATGGGCGACCGCGAGTTCGTGGAAGAGCAAAAATCGCTTGCGTCCCCGGGGGCGTCGAATCCGACGAATTAATCGCCGCGATGGTCGCCCAACTCCTTCGACATGCGGGTTACCGCGCGGCCGGTTTTCGTACGGCGACTCTGGAAGAAACGATCGGGGAGATTTCCTCGCATGACTATCGGATAGTATGCATCTCCTCTATTTCTTCGGTCTCAGTCGGGCACGCTCGGTCCCTCTGTAAACGATTGCGGGCAAGTGCTCAGACCTTGCAGCTCGTGATGGGCTTCTGGAGCCTGCCGCCTGAGGCGGCACGGCAGAGGCTTGGACCGGGTTGTCCGGGAGTTGTGAGCTCAACTCTCGCGGATGCTGTGAGCCAAATTGAGCAATTCGCCGATCCTTCGACCGCTGCTGAAAAGGCCTCTGAGTCCGGCACCCGTGCGGAAAACCTACCCGCTTAAGGATAAAGATTTCAACCAGCGCGTGCCTCAGGTGTTCCCATTAAGGGCTTCAGACGTTATAATTTGCTCTGCAGCGCGTCCGCTGTCGCTGTAGTTCGAATATCCAGCAACAATCGAGAGCCCAATGAGTGAGAAGCCCAGCACCACTATGCCCGCCACAGTCGAGAAAATTATCAAGCCGTCATTTCCGTCACAGCCGGAACGAGCGCAGATTGCCGTGCACGGCGCCGATCACCTTTACCGGGAACTCCGCATCGAGAATACCCTCACCGACGAAAACGGCGAGAAAGTTAGGCTTAAGCCAGGGGCGGAAGTTGAAGTGACAGTAGCTGCGGATCCAAAAGCCACTACCACGGCGGAGTGACTTCCAGGAAAGTACGTCTGGGAATAGTTCAAGTGCGAGGATATTTAAGTGCGAGCGTCAGGTCTTTAGCGCCGATTTCGAATTCTCCGCCGACACATTCTAAGGCGCGCACGCAGCAAGCCAGCGGGCCAAAAAATCCAGAACCTCTGCCGGGGGCTTGAGCCATACTTGCGCGGCCGTTGGTCTCCACTCTGGCCGGACCAGAACACTTAGCCCTCCTCCATTTTTTAGAGCCGCGAACGCATCCTCGTCGGTGATGTCGTCTCCAAGATAAACCGCGGGTGTGTTGGGATCCATTTCACCCAGCAGCGTCCGCACTGCGTCGCCCTTATCGCCGTGGCGAGAGCGAATTTCCAATCCGCCGTCGAATTCCAGCAATTCCAGTTCATGCTTATTTGCAATACCTGCCCAGGCGGGGATCACGCGTCGCCGGATGAAGTCGGCTTGGGAGGTGCGCAAGCCCCGCCAATGCACGGCGATGCTTCCCGCTTTAAACTCGGCAATATCCTGAAGGTGTTGATGACGTAGCCAGTCCTCGGCCGACGTCAGGCCTTGCAATGTAGCATCATCCAACCCCGAAAGTTGCGAGCGTCCACCTCTCATCCGCTGCAATCCGTGAAGTCCCCAGATCTCAGGATGAGGATCGAGAGCCAGCAGGGGAATCACCTCGTCCGCATGCCGGCCGGAAATAATTACAATTCGTGTTTTCCCGGTATCGAGGATTTGTTGTAACGCGGGCGTAATACCGCGATAGGGGAAAGCTTTGGTACGATCCACGTGGAACGGTGCAAGGGTTCCGTCAAAATCGAGCATGAGCAACGAGCGCGAGGCTCGCGCAGTTCTGCCTAGAAAAGCGTCGACCAGGAGCTGAGTCTTCGGGTCTGAGAATCCCTGAGGTGGTAGCGTTTGACTTCGTTCTATCACGCGGCGGCGATTCCTCCGCGCGGCTTGCCGGGAAGTCGCTCCCCCGAATCCAGCCGCAGTTCGCAAAGTTCGGTGACCAGGTTTCCGGCCCAGCGGTAGATATTGTTTTCCCGAATGGTGCGCCGCATGCGATGAACCCTCATCTGCCGCTCTTCGGGTTCCATCTCAATCGCGGCACGGATCGCTTCCGCGGTCTGATCAATGTCGTAGGGATTAACCAGCAAGGCGTCCCGTAACTCACGTGCGGCTCCGGTAAATTGGCTGAGAATCAAAACGCCACGCTCATCACGGCGCGCAGCCAGAAATTCTTTTGCGACTAAGTTCATGCCGTCATGCAATGAGGTCACCAGGCATAAATCCGCGGCGCGATAATAGCTGTTGATTTCTTCATGGCTGTGCTGGCGGTCCAAAAACAAGATCGGTTTCCACTTGCCCGTTTGGAAGCGCCAATTGATCCGTTCGGCTTCCGCTCCTACTTCCGCCATCAAATCGTGATAGCGCTTGATGTGGGTACGGCTGGGTGCACCGATCTGTATGAACGTAAATTGACCTTGATACTTGGGATATTTTTCCAGGAATCGCTCAATGGCCCGGAAGCGCTCATGAATTCCCTTGGTGTAATCGACGCGGTCGACGCCCACTCCCACGAAAGCTGCTTCCACACCCAGGGCATGCATCAGAGCAGATCGCTCAAGGTAATTGACACCGTACTGGTCACTCTCGATGGCCTCGTCGTCAGCTAAATCCACGCTGATAGGGAATGGCCGGACGATGGTGCGGTGATTTTGCCGGAGCACTGCGAAGTGCTCCCAATCCACGCGCGATTCAACCGTACGATCGACCGTCTGCAAGAAATTATTGCAGTGCGATTGAATGTGAAACCCAATTAAGTCTGCGCCTAATAGGCCGTCAACCAACTGGCGTTGCCAGGGACAGATGCCGAACGCTTCTGGGTTTGGCCAGGGGATATGCCAGAAGATCGCAACCCGCGCGTCCGGCCGCTTATCTTTAATCATTCTCGGTAGAAGCGCAAAGTGGTAATCCTGCACCAAGATCACCGGCTTGTGCGTGTCTGCGATTTCTTCGAGTACCGCCGCGGCAAATTTGCGATTTACCTCTTGATACATCTCCCAATCTTGGGCGCGAAAAATCGGGCGGGTATGTGCGATATGGCAAAGTGGCCAAAGTCCTTCATTGGCGAAGCCATAGTAATAGCCTTCCTCTTCCTCTTTACTAAGCCACATCCTACGCAGGGTGTAGCGGGGATCGTCGGGTGGAACCCGTAAGCGGTCATTTGCATCGACCATTTCTGCGTCGGCGTCGCCACTCCCGTGGGCAATCCATGTACCGTCGCACGCGTATAGCACGGGTTCCAAAGCTGTCACCAGCCCGCTGGCGGGAACATTCACCTCTACTGACTTGCCGTTTCTTCGATGAATATAGGGTTCGCGATTGGACACAACGAACAAGCGGCCACCGTCCAGTTTGCCCTGAATCTGGATGGCAAGGCGGTCGGCCGTCCACATGGATTCCCCGGATTCGCGCAATCGAGCTTCATTTTCTGCCGCTGAACGTGCTTGGGTGAGGCTTTCGGCCAGAGTGACAACTTCCCATGCCAAGGGCTTGAACAAATCCAGATCCGGCATCTGCTGACGCGATGAAATCCGACCCATACGGAGTGCGCGCATCCATTGAGCGGCGCGGGAGATGGGGCCTGCGATGCTCCACCGCACAATGAGGAGGGTGATTAGAACAATGAAGAAAACCTGAACCAGAATTCTTTCGAAGGCGTCGCGCCAAGTGCGAAGACTTTGCTCGCGAATGTAGGCAGCGTCATGAACTACCGCCAAGCCGCCCACAATTTCATCCTGGCGATGCAGGGGTAGGGCGAAAATGTGAAGTCGTTGCTGGCCGAGGCGTACGAACGAAGCTTCGGCGTGACCTTCATCCATGGCCTTTGTCACATCGGCGGGAGGGTTGCTGATGATTTGGCCAAGATCGGTGGTTATGGCCATGACCTTTCCCTGCCGGTCGTAGATAGCGACCCCAAGTAGGTGCTCGCGTTTTGCGTAGCGCTGCACCAAGCGCTGGAGTCCTCGAGGAGGTCCGGATTCTAAAGATTTCTCGACTGTGCCGGCGATGCTTTCCCCAAGGACTTCGGCTGGGCGTTCCAGATCGCGCTCTAAGCCGCGTTTTTCCTGCAGGACTTGATAGTAGGAGAAACCCAGGGAGACTAACGTAATTCCGATGATGAGAGAAACAATAAGGCGCGCACTTAAAAGGCGCATAACTGTCCCCTCCTTTCGGAACAACACCCTATGGTAACGAACCGAAAGTGCACTAGCACATACGGGGAACGCGGTAGTGCCCACGGAAAAATGCGGAAGACAGAATTCGATAAACGACGTTGCCTCAGCAAGGTAGCTACCATCGTCCCCGTTAGAGAGTTAAGGCGCAACGCAAGACGCCGCCGACCTACAGTAAAAACCCTAGAGTAACCCTATGCCGGATCGTGTTAGGAATCAATATCGGTTGGTACATCCCCCGTAAGTCGCGACCTTAAATTTAAACATGTTCCAATCCGCCCGCATTCCGACGGCGTCTTGCCGTAAGGCGACCTGCATGCATGCAGTTTTCGCTCCAACTCCCTTTACCGAATCGTTGATTCATGCGCGGTTCAACCTCGGGCGGAGTGGTGCCGAAAGCTCCGAGATTCCTGTACAAACCAGAGAACATAGTCTTAGATTCCAGGAGACTCTATGAAGCGGAACAGCCGTGATACGGCAGCCGCCGTTGCTAATGGCGCGTTCGAAGAAAGTGCTGCGAACAAACACAACGGGAATGTTGCAGTTGCTGCGGAGGCTGCTTCGGGAGATCTTAGCGTGATTCTGGCGGGCCTGCAAACCATGCGGGATGGCGATTTTTCCGTGCGCCTGCCCGGCTCCTGGACTGGATTGCCGGGGAAAATCGCGGACACGTTTAATTCCATCGTCGCCGCTAACCAGCAGATGGCGCAGGAACTGAAGCGCGTCGGGCAAGTGGTCGGGAAAGAAGGAAGAACGCGCGAGCGCACACGGTTTCATGAGTCCCGAGGGGCCTGGGGCGAGATGGAAGTCTCGGTAAATACTCTGGTTGAGGACTTGCTGCGGCCGACGGCCGGAGTAACCCGCGCGATCGCGGCCGTTGCCCAGGGAAATCTCACGCAAACCGTGCGGCTGGACGTGGACGGCCGTCCGCTGGAAGGCGAGTTCCTGCGCTCCGCGAACATCGTCAACACGATGATTCAGCAGCTTGGCGTCTTCACCGCCGAAGTGACGCGCGTGGCCCGCGAGGTGGGTACCGATGGCAAACTGGGCGGCCAGGCGCAGGTGCCGGGCGTGGCCGGTACGTGGAAAGATCTCACGGACTCGGTGAACTCGATGGCCAGTAACCTCACTGGCCAGGTGCGAAACATTGCTGAAGTCGCCACTGCGGTCGCCAGCGGCGATCTCTCCCGCAAAATTACGGTCGATGTGCGCGGCGAAATTCTTGCAGCTGAAAGAAGCCATCAACACGATGGTGGATCAGTTGCGCTCGTTTGCTTCGGAAGTGACGCGCGTGGCTCGTGAAGTGGGTACGGACGGAAAGCTGGGCGGACAAGCTGTTGTGGTGGGCGTGGCGGGTACCTGGAAAGATCTTACGGATTCAGTCAACGCGATGGCCGGAAACTTGACGGCGCAGGTTCGGAACATTGCCGAAGTGACTACTGCTGTCGCTCGCGGCGATTTGTCGCGCAAAATCACGGTCGACGTGAAGGGCGAAATTCTCGAACTGAAAGACACCATCAACACGATGGTCGATCAGCTCAATGCATTCGCCGGCGAAGTGACGCGCGTGGCCCGCGAAGTGGGTACTGAAGGCAAACTCGGCGGACAGGCGCAGGTGCCCGGCGTCGGCGGCACCTGGAAAGATCTCACCGACAACGTGAACTTCATGGCCAGCAACCTTACTGGCCAGGTTCGAAACATTGCCGAGGTCGCGACCGCCATCGCCAATGGCGATCTCTCGCGCAAAATCACGGTCGATGTCCGCGGTGAGATTTTGCAGCTCAAAGAAACGCTGAACACGATGGTCGATCAGCTCAACCGCTTCGCCGGCGAAGTGACACGCGTGGCTCGCGAAGTGGGTACCGAAGGGCGTCTCGGAGGACAGGCTAACGTGCCTGGCGTCGCCGGAACGTGGAAAGATCTTACCGACTCCGTGAACTCGATGGCCGGAAACCTCACCGGCCAGGTGCGAAACATCGCTGAGGTTACGACGGCGGTGGCTCGCGGCGATTTGTCGCGCAAAATTACGGTCGACGTGAAAGGCGAAATTCTCGAACTCAAGAACACCATCAACACGATGGTCGATCAGCTGAACGCGTTCGCCGGAGAAGTAACGCGCGTGGCTCGCGAAGTGGGCACAGAAGGCAAGCTGGGCGGACAGGCGCAGGTGCCGGGCGTGGCCGGCACGTGGAAGGATCTCACGGACAATGTCAACTTCATGGCCAGTAACCTTACCGGCCAGGTGCGAAACATCGCTGAAGTCGCGACGGCTGTGGCTCGTGGCGATTTGTCGCGCAAAATCACGGTCGACGTGAAGGGCGAAATTCTCGAACTCAAAGACACCATCAATACGATGGTGGATCAGTTGCGTTCCTTCGCTTCGGAAGTGACCCGCGTGGCTCGCGAAGTGGGTACCGACGGCAAACTCGGCGGTCAGGCGCAGGTGCCTGGCGTCGGCGGAACGTGGAAGGATCTTACGGACTCGGTGAACTCGATGGCCAGCAACTTGACTGGCCAGGTGCGCAACATCGCCGAAGTCGCGACCGCCATCGCGAGCGGCGACTTGTCGAAGAAAATCACGGTTAACGTCAGCGGCGAAATTCTGCTGCTCAAGGAAACCATCAACACGATGGTCGATCAGCTCAATGCGTTCGCCGGTGAAGTAACTCGCGTCGCGCGCGAAGTCGGAACCGAAGGGCGACTCGGAGGGCAGGCGAACGTGCCTGGCGTCGCCGGCACATGGAAGGATCTTACGGACTCGGTGAACTCGATGGCCGGAAACCTTACCGGCCAGGTGCGTAACATCGCCGAAGTTACGACGGCGGTGGCCCGCGGGCGATTTGTCGCGCAAGATCACGGTCGACGTGAAGGGCGAAATTCTCGAACTGAAAAACACGATCAACACGATGGTGGATCAGCTTAACGCGTTCGCCGGCGAAGTGACGCGCGTGGCCCGCGAAGTCGGCACCGACGGCAAACTTGGCGGACAGGCGCAGGTGCCGGGTGTGGCCGGTACGTGGAAGGATCTCACGGACAATGTGAACTTCATGGCCAGCAACCTCACTGGCCAGGTGCGTAATATTGCCGAAGTCGCAACCGCGATTGCGAACGGCGATCTCTCGAAGAAAATCACGGTGGACGTGCGCGGCGAAATCTTGCAGCTGAAAGAAACGCTGAACACGATGGTCGAGCAGTTGCGATCGTTCGCCGCGGAAGTGACGCGCGTCGCGCGCGAAGTGGGTAGCGAAGGGCGGCTTGGAGGACAGGCGAACGTCTCCGGCGTGGCCGGAACCTGGAAGGATCTTACGGACTCGGTGAACGCCATGGCCGGCAACCTTACCGGTCAGGTGCGAAACATCGCGGAAGTGACTACGGCCGTGGCCCGCGGCGATTTATCGCGCAAAATCACGGTCGATGTGAAAGGCGAAATTCTCGAGCTCAAGAACACCATCAACACGATGGTCGATCAGCTCAACGCTTTCGCCGCCGAAGTGACGCGCGTGGCTCGCGAAGTGGGTACGGAAGGCAAGCTGGGCGGGCAGGCGCAGGTGCCGGGCGTCGCCGGAACGTGGAAGGATCTTACCGACAACGTAAACGTGATGGCCGCCAACTTGACCGAACAGGTGCGCGGCATCGTGAAAGTCGTGACGGCCGTCGCCAACGGCGAACTGACTCAGAAGCTGACGGTGAATGCGAAGGGCGAAGTTGCCGCGCTGGCGGAAACCATCAACAACATGACGGATACGCTGGCCACGTTCGCCGACCAGGTCACGACCGTGGCTCGCGAAGTCGGCGTGGAAGGCCGGCTTGGCGGCCAGGCGAACGTGCCGGGCGCGGCAGGCACATGGAAGGATCTCACCGGCAACGTCAACCTGCTTGGCCGACAATTTGACCAACCAGGTACGCGCCATCGCTGAGGTGGCAACCGCGGTTACCAAGGGCGATTTGACGCGATCCATTCAAGTGGAAGCCAGCGGCGAGGTTGCGGACTTGAAAGACAACCTCAACACCATGATCGACAACCTGCGTCTGACTACCGATCGCAACACGGAGCAGGACTGGCTGAAAACAAACCTGGCCCGTTTTACTGGCATGTTGCAGGGGCAGCGCGATCTGGCGACCGTGGGACGCATGTTGCTCTCCGAACTTGGCGCCGCTGGTGAGCGCCCAACAGGGCGTGATTTACCAGATGGGCGGCGAGGAGTCGGCGGAGATGGTGTCTGCTTTCGGCCTTCGCCGGCGACGGCGAAGATGGGCATCTGCGGCGGTTGAAGATGGGTGAAGGATCTGGTCGGGCAGTGCGCCTCGGAAAAGCGACGCATGCTGATCTCGGAACTTACCGCCGAATACGATATCCGATTCGCTCCGGCTTGTTCGAAGCGGTTCCGCAGAAACGTGATCGTGCTTCCGGTGTTGTTTGAAGACCGCGTAAAGGCGGTCATCGAACTGGCTTCGCTGAGCAATTTCACAACTTCTCAGCTGGCGTTTCTTGAGCAACTGACGGCCAGCATCGGCATCGTGCTGAACAGTATTGAAGCCACAATGCAGACCGAAGGCTTGCTGAAACAGTCGCAGCAGTTGGCCACCGAACTGCAGATGCAGCAGAAGGAATTGCAGCAGACCAACGAGCAGTTGGCGCAGAAGGCGCAGCAGCTTGCCGAACAGAACGTCGAAGTCGAACGCAAGAATCAGGAAATCGAACAGGCTCGCCGCGCTCTGGAAGAAAAAGCCAAGGAACTGGCTCTGACTTCGAAATACAAATCAGAATTCCTGGCCAACATGTCTCACGAGTTGCGGACGCCACTCAACAGCATTCTGGTGCTCGGCCAGCAACTCAGCGACAACCCGGATGCGCAACCTGACGCCGAAACAGGTCGAGTTTGCCCGCACGATTCATGGCGCGGGAACCGACTTGCTGAATCTGATCACCGATATTCTCGATCTGTCGAAGATCGAATCCGGAACGGTTTCGGTGGAGGCCGAGGAGGTATTCTTCGCCAGCATGCTGGACGCGGTCGGTCGTCCGTTCCGGCACGAGGCGGAAAACCGGCGGCTTACGTTCGAGGTTCAAACCGATCCGCACCTTCCCCGAAGCGTGGTCACCGACTCGAAGCGTTTGCAGCAGGTATTGAAGAATCTGCTGTCGAATGCTTTCAAGTTCACGGAAGTCGGAGGCGTCCGGCTATCTGTTTCTCTGGCCAAGAGCGGTTGGAGCGAGGATCATCCGATTCTGAGTAAAGCAGCATCGGTCGTGGCTTTTGAAGTCGCCGATACCGGTATCGGTATTCCGCTGGAGAAGCAACGAATCATCTTTGAAGCCTTCCAGCAGGCAGATGCCGGCACCAGCCGCAAGTACGGCGGCACGGGTCTTGGGGCTGGCAATCAGCCGCGAACTGGCCAGCCTGCTAGGCGGAGAAATTCAATTGCGAAGCGCGCCGGGCCGTGGCAGTACTTTCACTCTCTACCTGCCGCAAACCTACGTGGGACCCTCCACGTCTCGCGGCTCGGCAGATGGAAGATCGCGTCGTCGTCCGCCATCTTGCCGGTGCAATTGTCTGTGGCGTCAGGAACATGCCGGTCGAGAAGATTCCCGATGACCGAGAGAATCTCCAGCCCGATGATGCGATCTTGCTGATCGTGGAGGATGACCCGCACTATGCGCGGGTCTTGTGCGATCTCTCGCGCGATAAAGGATTCAAGGTTCTGGTGGCGACACCGAGGCGCGGAAGCTCTGGCACTGGCCCAGGAGTACCATCCCACCGCAGTGTCACTGGATGTTTTCCTGCCCGACATGCTGGGATGGACGGTGCTGAACCATCTGAAGCAGGATCCGGCGACCCGGCACATTCCGGTGCAAATGCTGACGCTGGACGAAGACCGGCATCACGGGCTGGCGCGCGGAGCTTTTGCATTCGTTACCAAGCCCACAACTCCGGAAGGGCTGGAAGCGGCGCTGGCGCGCATCAAGGAGTATGCCGCTCCTCGCCGCAAGCGATTGCTGGTGGTGGAGGATAATCCGGCCGAGCAGTTAAGTATTAAGGAACTTCTGGGTTATGACGACATCGACGTTACTGTTGTGTCGACGGGAGAGGAGGCGATCAACGGGTAAATCAGGAACCGTTTGACTGCGTGGTGCTTGATCTGCGTCTGCCCGATATTTCGGGTTTCGACGTGCTCGAACGCTTCCGGTGATACTCCGTCGCTGGGCGACCTGCCGGTCGTGGTGTTTACAGGCAAGGAACTTTCGCCGGAGGAGGATGCCCGGCTGCATTCACTGGCGCGCAGCGTGGTGGTGAAAGGAGTGGAGTCGCCGGAACGTCTGCTGGATGAAACGGCATTGTTCCTGCATCGCGTCGTCGCTGATCTGCCCGGAGGAAAAGCAGAGGATGCTGGACCGCTTGCACCACTCTGATGATGCGCTGGTGGGAAAGAAAGTGCTGGTGGTAGACGATGACGTGCGCAACATCTTCGCGCTTGAGCAGTGTAATTGAGCGGCGCGGAATGACGGTGATCACCGCTGGCACGGGCCGGGAAGCGATTGCCAAACTGGAATCGACTCCGGACATTGCGATCGTTTTGATGGACATCATGATGCCGGAGATGGATGGCTACGAGACGATGCAGGTGATTCGGCAGAACGCCTCGTTCCGGCGCCTGCCGATCATTGCTTTGACTGCGAAAGCCATGAAGGGCGACCGGGAGAAATGTCTGGAGGCGGGAGCGTCGGAGTATCTGGCAAAGCCGGTCAATACCGAGCAATTGCTTTCATCGTTGCGTATGTGGCTGCACCGGTAAGCAGTCGCCGTCATCCGGAGTTAATTTAGGCGGAGTCCAATATATGGGCAAGGTCGAACAAGGTCAATATTCTCATGGTGGATGATCAGCCGGCCAAGCTGCTCAGCTATGAGGTCATGCTCGGCGGACTGGGCGAAAATCTGATCAAAGCCAACTCTGCGAAGGAGGCCCTCGAAATCTTGCTGAAGACTGACGTCGCCGTCGTGCTGATGGACGTGAGCATGCCGGAGCTGGATGGTTTCAATTGGCCGCGATGATTCGCCAGCACCCGCGCTTTCAGCGGACCGCAATCATCTTTATCTCCGCCGTGCACCTGACCGATCTGGATCAACTCAAAGGATACGAGCATGGCGCCGTGGACTATATTTCCGTGCCGGTGGTTCCAGAGCTCTTGCGGGCGAAAGTCCGGGTATTTTCCGAGTTGCACCGCAAGACGCGGCAGCTGGAGACCTTGAATCGCGAACTGGAGCAACCGCGTGCTCGAACGCACTGAAGAGTTGGCTCGCAAGGCGGAATTGCTTTTGCAACTGAACGCCGAACTGACCGGCAAAAATCAAGAACTGGACGCCATTGTCAGCACCGCGCCGGACGTCATTTTCAGCAGCAAGGGAGATGGCTGTTACGAGTACGTTAGTGAGCGGTTTCACGATTACACCGGGTCTTCTGGCGAAGAAGGCCGTAGCATCCGATGGCTGGATTATGTGCACCCCGACGATTTAGATCGAGTGAGAACGGGCTGGGGCGAGTCTGTTCGTATGGGCGGGAATTTTGAATCCGAGTATCGGCTGCGCTCAAAAGATGGAGTTTACCGATGGTTCCGCTCGCGCGCGATACCCATTCGCGACCCGGAGGGAACGATCGCTCGATGGTACGGAACCTGTTCGGATATCCACGACAGTAAAGTTCTGGAACAATCCATTCGTGACAGTGCGGCCGAGTTGGAAAAGATGGTGGATAGCAGGACGGACGAACTGCGACGCCTATCCGTCCGACTGATGACTCTGCAAGATCAGGAAAGGCGTCGCATCGCGCGCGACCTGCATGACGGGCTCGGACAGGAACTGGCCGTAGCCAAGATGGTTTTAGACAAGATGATTTTCCAAAAAGCAGCTCCCCCGAATCAAGAAGCCTGGTCACAGGCTAGCACCATCATCGATCGGGCGATTCAGCAAGTGCGCACTATGTCTCATCTTTTGCACCCACCATTGCTTGACGAGGTTGGTTTGCTATCCGCCCTCGCGTGGTATGTAGAAGGGCTCACGAAGCGCAGCGGCATCGAAACCTCGCTGGATGTGCAACCTAGCGACTTTCCAAGGCTCGCATCAGAGGTAGAGACCGCCGTTTTCCGAATCGTGCAAGAGGCCTTGACGAACGTTTTTCGGCATTCAGAAGCACGCCGGGTATGGATCACTTTGAGCCAGAACGACGGAATGATTTCCGTTTCCGTACGCGATGATGGCAAAGGAATTGGTAAGAAGGTCGCAGAGTTGCGCCCGGACAGCGTTGGCGTCGGCATCGGAGGTATGAAACAGCGGGCGAGAGAACTCGGGGGAGAATTGCGATTGGAAAATCTCCATCCGGGAACGCTGGTTCAACTGGCGATCCCTTATAGCTCCGTAATGCGTGAGCCAAGTGCGGTCTTTGGCGGATTTGCTTCAAGCTGAGAATTGCAAAGAAGTAACTTTAACCCTCGCTATAAACTGCCTTCGCCACAACCACCCTTACTTCTACATTTACCCCTCAGATGCCTCCTTCCTAGGGCCTTGTACGGATGGCCGAACGAGAGCTCACTAGCGCAATCTAATCGCGTTGAGAACTTGTTCCGTTAGGAGAATTTGTATGCTGAAGAACAAATCAGTATTCGGGATGTATTCACGCCGCAGCGAAGTTGAATCGGCCATCGAGTCGCTGAAGGCCGAGGGGTTTTCCAATTCAGATGTTTCCGTGTTGCTGCCGGAAAACGTTGAATCTGGAGAACTCGCAACTGAACAAAGCACGAAAGCACCCGAGGGTGCGGTGGTCGGGGTCGGATCAGGAGCGGCCGTAGGAGGCGCCTCGGGATGGTTGGTAGGAATCGGGGCGCTCGCGGTCCCCGGCATAGGGCCGGTCCTTGCTGCCGGTCCACTCGTGGCTGCGCTGGCCGGCATTGGGATTGGCGGCGCATTAGGTGGATTTGCCGGATCTCTGGTCGGAATGGGAATTCCGGAATACGAGGCCAAAAAATATGAAGGTCAAATGTTAAAGGGCGGAATTTTGATAGCTGTGCACTGCGAAAATCCTGGCGATGCCGATCGCGCAAAGCTCGTTCTTCAGAATAGCGGAGCTCAGGACGTGGTCATTTCCCGCGAGACTGTTGATGGCACCGCGCGGAATGCAGCGTGATCGAACTAAACTCTGTCGAAATGCGGGACGCTACATCTTGAGGTTTTCAACGCAAGTCCTACGGCCAATACCGTAGTCGGCAGATTTTTCGACATTACTCTTCCCAAGAAGTGTCGCTTGGGGTAACCGATTTCTCGGAGTAGGAACAGCGCGGTTTACAGCGTGAACCGGATGGAACTGTGGGAGCGGCAAAGTTAGGTTTAGAGCGTAAGTAGAAAGCAAATTTAATTTTTGAGCGAAACACAAAATAGCTGCTCGACTCGAGCACGGAAGAGGTCCGCTTATGAAAAAAATGAATTCGAAATTGCCGAGATATCTCCTGGTGCTCGGTTCCAGTCTGCTACTCGCAGGCAGCTTGGCTTGGTCGCAAGATGACACCGGTAAAGATCGTTCAGATATCGACAAGCGCTTGGAAGCATCCACAAGAGTGCTCACCGAAATTATGGGCGTGCCGGATAAGGCCATTCCTGACAAAGTGATGCGCGACGCGAAGTGCGTTGCAGTCATTCCCTCCATGGTAAAAATCGCGGTCGGCTTCGGTGGCAGCCACGGAAAAGGCGTTGCCACATGCCGCACTGAGAGCGGCACATGGAGCGCTCCAGCCCCCATCACAATTACTGGCGGAAGCTGGGGTCTGCAGCTCGGCGGTCAGGCCGTGGATCTGGTCATGGTCGTGATGAATCAACAGGGCATGCAACACCTTCTCTCGAGCAAGTTTAAGCTCGGTGCAGATGCTTCCGCAGCGGCAGGTCCCGTTGGGCGTGACGCGGCTGCAGATACCGACTGGAAGATGAAAGCGGAAGTTCTAACCTACTCCCGTGCACGCGGCGTCTTTGCTGGCGTGGATTTGAACGGAGCGGCCATCACTCAGGATAAGGACGAGACGCGTTTGCTTTACGGCAAATTTGTTCCGTTCACAGACATTTTGGCTGGAAGGGTTCACGCGCGTGAGAATAGCGAACCGTTCCTTTCCGCGGTGCGGCGTTATTCGGGTCAGGCTAAGGAGCATAGCGAGCTTCGCAAGTCCTCAGCAACTGAAACGGCCTCGAATTAGCAGTGTGGTCAGGGTTCGACGTGATACGGGTCCGGCGCCGACAGCGCCGGGCCTGGCTTTCAAAGTCAAAAACAATCGGAGGATAGAAAATGTCAACGATTCTTGTTGTGGTGCTGGTCTTGTTGCTCATTGGAGCCCTGCCCGCCTGGCCCTATAGCAGGGGATGGGGATACTACCCCAGCGGCGGTCTTGGACTCGTCGTCGTGGTGTTGCTCGTGTTGCTTTTGGCCGGACGTTTGTAAAGTTTAACCGCGTGGCCAGTCGAAATTGGAGCGGTTCTTGACGTTGTCCATGGATGTGAACATGGAAAAAGAGGAGGCGCGCAGCTTTTGCGAGCCTCCTCTTTTAATTTTTGTGTAGTTTTATTTTTACCTACTTGTACGAAGGGGTCGTTGAATCTTTGACTGGCTCTTCCTGAGTCGGCGGTGAACTGGGATTGGGACTTCGATCTCGTTCTCGATCGTCAGCGGAATTGGTTTGACTTGGCTCTGGTGCTCGCTGAGGGATTGGCTGTGGTTTCTGTGTCTCAGACCAAACAATTAATTGAGGGCCGAGGATGGTTGACGGGTCTGCTGGGTTCCTATGACTCTGAGCATCTTGGGCGGACACCGGCAAACACAGGAGTGCAAAAGCCAGGACTAAGTTTGTCTCTCGATTCATACGTACCTCTCTGCTAACTACCGTCGAAAGACGAAGCGGCTTCTTACGGTGCACTAATCCCTCACACCGTTCTACAAGCGCTCAGTCTGGCCGTCCATACCAGGTTTCCTGTAAAGCAGAAGAGCCAGTGCTAATGGGCCTCAGGAATCGCTAGGCGGTTTTGCCAGCACATTTTTTCGCCGGATACAATTCCTTCCCGATGGTCGTGAAGGAGGACACGACCTAATCTGTGGCTCTACTCGACAGACGCCCCCATCGAGCAGGTGTGGGTTCTCCGATTCGGAGAGTCCACACCTGCTCCCTCCTTGAGTTCCAGATCCCCTTAACGGACGAAACCCTCTTGACTTGGTTGCAGGAATCGAGGCGAAATCGAACACACTGTAGTTCGATGGACCGATTCCCTTCGCTTTTTTTCCTCGCTTGGTGGTGCGAACCAAGAGTTATTGCGGCGTGCGGCATGTTTATCTGTCCGGCGGGACGCGTAAATGTGTGCGATAAGGGACATACACCTTATGAGGGAGAGTGTAGGGTTGGATTGTCTCTTCTAGCATTGTTGCGCCAAGCCTCCCGGACTATTGGCTCCTGCGAAATCAGACGGCGGGTTCGCTGTGTGATGTGAAAGGAGCCATGATGGCCATACAAATTGCTCGCGGTTCGCCTGAAAAATTTAGCAAATCAGACGGAAATCGAAATGAAGTGGGGAATCTGATCTTGCGAGCGTTGCCCGCTACGGAATTCAAATACCTTTTTTCTTCCTTGGAATTTGTGCGTTTGCGGTTGCATCAGGTGCTGCATGAGGTAGGCGAAGCCATCCGGTCGGTTTACTTCCTGAACGATGGCATGTCCTCGGTGCTAACCGTCCAGCCGGATGGCGAAAGCGTGGAAGTAGGGCTGATCGGGAAAGAAGGATTTGTCGGACTGCCAATAATTTTTGGTTTTAGAACCAGCGCCTTGCGAATTATCACGCAAGGCGACGGTACTGCTTATCGCGTCGACGTGAAAGTTCTGAAAAGTCTGTTACCGGAGTGCCCGGAACTCGTACCGCCATCTGAGACGTTATGCGATGGTCCTGGGTATTCAGTCCACTCAACTGGCCGCTTGCAATCGCCTCCATGACGTCGAGTCTCGATTGGCTCGATGGCTGCTCATGAGCCACGAACGGATCGGTGGCAGAACGCTTCCCCTTACGCAGGATTTTCTGGCGCAGATGCTGGGAACCCGGCGATCTACAGTTAGCGTCGCAGCCGGCATCCTGCAAAGAGCAGGAATGATTGCCTACACCCGCGGGAACGTAACCATTCTCAGCAAATCGAAGCTGGAAGCCGCCTCTTGCGATTGTTACGAGCTTATTCGGCAACAAAAGTCTCGGTGGGAGAGCGAGAGCGAATAGTTGCGAGTTCGCATCTTCCACTAAATATCTTCCTGCCCCGCCTGCGCCTCGAATAAGAAAGCAACACGATCTCGTCGTTGCGAATCATAGCTTCGCGATCTAATTTATTTTTCTAATTTAGAAGGGCCAAGCCATGCGACTTCCTTACGTGCTCGGGCGTTTCGTGTTCGGTGGTTTCTTCCTGTACAACGGAATCAATCATTTTCTGGAGCGAAAGCAGATGGCTCAGTATGTAGATTCCAAGGACGTTCCAATGCCCGAAGCGGCCGTAATGGCATCCGGTGTCGCGCTGGCTCTGGGCGGCGCGAGTCTCGTCCTCGGCGTCAAACCGAAGCTTGGAGCGGCTCTGGTGGCGGGTTTTCTGGTGGGAGTATCTCCGATCATGCATGACTTTTGGCGCGTAGAGGATCCCGAGAAGCGGCAGAGCGAAATGATTAACTTCAGCAAGAATATGGCGCTGTTGGGCGGCTCGCTCGCGCTCATGGGAGTAGACGATAGAGAAGCTGAGAGGCGGTCCAGAAGACTATTCGCCGGAAAGAATCCAGTAGCGGCTTGATAGCGACGGTAGTGTGCTCAGGCCCGGCGGCGCTGGTTCCGCGGCACAGCTCTTGAAGTGCGACTTGCGCTACTCCCGAGCATTTTCGCCTGTTCCGCGCAATCAGGTGAAGCTTGTAGAACCGATTTTTCAAGTGCGTACTCTCCATTCAAATTTCCGTTAGTGCCTAGATAAGTCCTCCGTTTTGTCAACCGCTGATGGGATGTTGGCATCTATCCCATGGTCCGAAAATCCGCGCCACTTCGGTTTCGCGACAAGTCCTTAGGAGCGTCAATGTCGAACCAATCAGGTCAAACCAACTCCGCGCACGCTCTGTCCCCTTCTTTTGAGGGGCTTAACACGTTTTCTGGCCGCGATGCGCACGTCATTCGCGAACGAACGACTCCTGTAATGAGAATGAATTCAAGAATGCGAGAGCAGAACACCCTTGGCCCAGATGCAATTTGGGGACACTACAATAATTACCGGTCGAACGGACTCGCTGGCTCGGCCATTGTTCACGTCGTACTGTTGGCCTTAGTCCTCGGCGGATCCATGTTCGGGCATCACGTGGTGCAAGTCGCGAAGCAGCATGAAACAGTGACTTTAATTGCGCCGTCGCCGGATTCCTATGCCCTGCCGGTGGCCAAGAAGTTGGTAGCTGGTGGTGGCGGGGGTGGCGATCATGATCCCTTGCCGGCGCCCAAGGGACGGCTTCCAAAGTTGGCGATGGAGCAGATCACTCCTCCGTCCATCGTTCTTCGCAATGAACATCCGAAACTCGCGGTTGCGCCCACAGTGGTGATCCCGCCGCAAGTTCACATGGCGGAAAATAATATGCCGAATCTGGGCATTCCGTCAGCGGCTCCACTTCCCTCCGCTCCCCCCTCGAATGGCTCAGGATCCGGTGCTGGTATTGGTTCTGGCTCCGGCGGCGGCGTTGGCGTAGGTCATGGCGCGGGAGTGGGAAATGGCAGCGGCGGGGGCATTGGGGGTGGCGTATTTAAGGTTGGTGGCGGAATTTCCGCTCCTCAGCCTCTGGCTACGCCGGATCCGGAATATACCGAACAGGCTCGCCTGGCAAAGACCCAAGGCACTTGCGTTCTGTGGCTGATCGTTGATGACCAAGGCCATCCACGCGACATCCGCGTTGTGCGTGGCTTGGGAATGGGGCTGGATGCCAAGGCGATCGACGCAGTCAAACAATGGCGCTTTCAACCGGCTATGAAAGACGGCCGCCCGGTGAACGTGCAAATCAGCGTAGAGGTTGGATTTAAACTTTACTGATGTACTGACAGAATCCAGTAGTACATTCGGATGCGGCAAGCTTCCTGAGGCAACTTAAAGGCTTGCCGCTTCTTTATTTGCCGGGTTTTTCCTTAGCAACACCCGCTAATTGAAAAAGTTTCGCCAAACGCTTCAAAACAATTCCCTTTTCGCGGTACAGCAAATCTCACATTCAATTACAGGAGCGCCCTGATGGGACCCGATGGCATGAGCCGCTACTCTCATTTTGACGCTGAATGCTCCCGATGGTTTTCAGGCGAGCAGCAAAAAACACAGCGCAGCTTTCAAGGAGACTCCAGTGGCTACTTGCGTAATTTCCGCGACCGCAACCGATCTGATGCCGGCCCGGGTTGAAACCCAGAAAGATGATTCCGAACGGAGTCTGGTTCAGCGCGCTCAACGCGGCGACCAAGAGGCCTTCGCCACCCTTTTTCAGCTTCATAAGAAACGGGTGTATTCGGTCTGCTTGCAGATGACCAAGGACGTGGCGGATGCCGAGGATCTGACGCAGGAGGCTTTCCTGCAAGTTTTTCGGAACGTTAATTCATTCCGTGGTGACTCCGCCTTCTCCACTTGGCTCTACCGAATTGCGGTGAATACGGTTTTGATGAAGCTCCGCCGGCGTAAAGCTCCCCCGATTCTTTCGCTCGATGAGCCGGTGTCGGCTGAATCGCCTACCCTGAAACGCGATGTAGGGCGGGCTGATCCAAATCTTTCGGGCGCCGTGGATCGGATTGCATTGCGTCGTGCCATTGAAGAACTCCCGGAAGGATGCCGCCAGATCTTCGATTTGCACGAAGTTCAGGGATTTCAGCATCACGAGATTGCGCGCCAGTTGCAGTGCTCGATTGGGAATTCAAAATCGCAGCTGCACAAAGCAAAAATGAAGATGAGGGATCTACTATTCCCAAAGAATGGGCAGGCTCGGCCGTCGAAAGCGGCCAGTAAAGGGCTAAGCAAAGTCTCGGTCTAGTTGTCGCACTCTGCCGATGGAGCGCAACACCGGTGGGTAGTTGGGGAAACCAAGAAGGGGATAAATTCTCGTGGGGCTCGGAGCAATAGTAGTTATCAGTACGAAGAAGGATTCTTTCGGCAGCGAAGGTGGCGCGGAACCGTCCGACCTCCACGATCCCCTTCTCGGCACTGCAGCTGGAGTGCGTGGAGGTTTGCGGTCGCTCGCTCGTGGAGCGCATCGTGGAGCCGCTTACTGCGATCGATTGCGATACGATTTCGATACTGGTACAGGATGGATTTTTCTGCCGGCTTTCAGATCTGCTCATCGCCGATGTTACCGTAGAGACAGTCGATGATTTGCGGTCCGCCCTCACGCCAAGTTGACCAGTTTGCGGATCGCGGCATCGATCACGCTTTCGTTAATTGGGCCGATGCCTATGCGGAAACTGACCTGCTCGATCTTTTTTGTTTTCACCGTGAATCTCGGCAGGCGGCTACCCCCACTTTCGACGGGCACGGGGCGCTTTGCGCTTTGGGTGATTGACTGCGCCAAAGCCCAAGGATCCCGGCTCGATTCATTGCTGGAGCAGGCGGGGCGCTCGTCCCGTTACTTCGTTCGTGAATACGTGGTCCGAATGACTCATCCGAGGAGCATGCGACTATTTGCCGCGGATATGTTGCGCGGTCGTTGCGAAGCGGCTCCCACCGGCCGCCAGTCGAGACCCGGAGTCTGGTGCGATCAAGGCGCCGAAGTACATCGCCGAGCCCGGATTGTGGCGCCTGCTTATATCGGGTGCGGTTCGAAGGTGCGCGCTGATGCCCTGGTGACCCGCCTTAGCAATATCGAGAGGGATTGCTGCATTGATAGCGGTACCGTTGTGGAAGACAGCTCCATCCTTGCGAATACGACGATAGGAATTTGCCTGGATGTTTGCCATGCAATCGTCAACGGCAACGAGCTGTTTAATCTCGAGCGCGATATCGCGATTGAAGTTTCTGATCCGAAAGTGATGCGATCCAGTGCCGCCGTTCGGATGCCATGGTTCGCAAGGGCTCGTCGCTCGGTGAAAGTTGAATCTATTCCCAACCCATCGAACCTGCGTCCGTCGAACGTGCATCCAATGACAGAGAGTTGGCAGTTCGGCGCAGATCTTGTTCAGGAGTGAGTGAAAAAATGTACACCCGAGGCCCAGTGATAGTAATGGAATTACCAGAACGATTGCATCGTGGGGAAGTTAAGGCTTTCCTGAACGAGTTACAGCCATTGTTAGAGTCCGAGCATCCCAGCATTGTTTTAGATTGCTCGCAAATCCAACATATGGACAGCGCTGGAGTGGAGATGTTGCTCTATTGCCTTGAACAGGCCATGAAGCGCGATGGAGATTTGAAGCTCGCTGCAGTGTCGCCAGCTTCGTCCGTAATCATGGAACTGATGCGAGTAGACCGTCTTTTTGAAGTTTTCGACACTACTGAGCAAGCGGTGCGGAGTTTCCAGACCTTCGCGGCTGCGCCCAGTGCTCAGAACCAGCCATGGTACGCAACGCCTCAAGGGCTGGCGGAGCTGAAGGCTGCGAGTTAGTCATTCATCCTGCATCGGGGGTGCTCATGGGGATGTCGAGAAATACTGTAAATCGAATGGTGTATAGCGCAACTCTTTGCCTCGCTTTACACGTAGCGGTGCCGGCGGCGTCGGCCCAGCAAGCCGAGAATGGTGAGCGTTCATTGTCGACGTCCTCATCGCGCACAGCGAATTCGATGCTATGAACTTCCAGACAGCCCGGGAACGGCGCTCGCGAAGCTGCAGGCGCCCGCCATGCAAGGTGATTCACAACAATCGGTGAATGATTCCTCGTCTTCGACTCAATCGACTTCATCCACTCAAGAGGAACCGCAAGTAGCGCAGCCACCAGCGCAGACTGCACAGCCTTCCCCCCAGAGACCTGTCGGCACCGCTGCCGCTGAGCCAACTCACGCGAATGGAATCGCAGCGTCGCAACCGGCAGGTGTTGCCGTCGCCCCAGCCAAGCAGCACCGTGCGCGAACGATTGTCATCCGTGTCGGCGCTCTTGTGGGAGCAGGTGTAGCCGTTGGGACTGTTGCCGCCCTCACGCTAGCCACATCAAGTCGGCCGCCTGGTGCTCACTAATCGGGCGTGCACAACTTCGTTATTCATATTGAGGAACAAACTGTGAGAATTGTCAGCTTTTCCGGTATAGATGGTGCTGGCAAGAGTACTCAGATACTGGCCTTGCAGGATTGGCTCCGGCAATCCGGGCTGCGTACCCAGCTTCTCACCTTCTGGGATGACGTAGTCGTCTTCTCCAAGTACCGCGAGTTTATGAGTTACAAGGCCTTTAAGGGCGAACGCGGGGTTGGCAGCCCTGAGAAACCCGTGCACCGCCGCGACAAGAATGTATCCTCAACGCCGCTCACTCTTGCGCGATTCGGACTTTATTCCGCCGACACTGTTCACCTGGCTCTTACTGTCCACAAGGCTAAGAGAAGCGAGGCGGACGTAGTGATTTTTGACCGCTACATCTTTGATGAAATAGCGAACCTCCCTTTGGCTAGCTCGGCCGCTAGAGCATTTGCCAAGATGTTGCTGAAGCTGGCGCCGTCACCCGACGTTGCATTCGTAATCGACGCGGATCCGGAAGCGGCACAGGCGCGTAAACCTGAATATCCATTGGAATTTGTTCGGCGCAACCGCGCGGCTTACCTCAAGCTGGCGGAGCTGTCCGGAAAAATTACCGTCATCGAGCCCGGCTCCATTGAAAACATGAAAGCGGCCATTCGGGCGCGCATGATGCAAAACCTTGCGCAGCCGAAAACCGATTTCGTTTCGCAGTACTTCAAATCGAGCCAACATCTCTCCCGGTGAACTCATCGAACCTTGATCGAGTGGGGCACGATCGTGGCGAAAGCGCGAGCCTGCTCGTACGAGCGACGGAACTTTCATTGTCGCAGGGCCGGAAACTAAATGAAAATTTGTCTGGTGACTACTTTTCCACCTAGCCAGGGTGGGCTCAGCGAATACGGGCTTCACATTGCGCATGAGTTGCAGCGCAATCCCTTCATTCGCCTCACCGTTCTCGCCGACAAGCTATCTTCCTCGCGAGCCCGAACTCGAGGGCTTCGCCGTCGAACGGTGCTGGTCATTCGACGATCCTGCCAGTGGCGCGAGGATTCTGCATGCCATCCACCAGGTTAAGCCGGACGTCGTTTGGTTCAACTTGTTATTCAGCACTTTCGGCCGCAATCCGCTGATCGCCTTTGCTGGTCTCCTCACTCCGCTGCTATCCCGTCTAAGTGGTTGCTACACTCACGTCACTCTTCACCATCTGATGGACACGGTGGACCTGCAAGGATGCCGGCGTCCGCCACGCCCGCGCTTACCGTCTGGCAGGCGCGGTGGCCACGCGTCTCCTGCTTCTCTCTAATTCTGTCTCCGTGCTCATGCCCGGCTACCGCAAGATTCTTCACGAAAAATATGGCCGGGACAATGTTCATCTCCGCTCGCATGGCATTCTTTCGCGCGAACCCGAGTATCCCGACATGGCGCGCCGAGGCAATCCTGAACATCGCATCCTGGCTTTTGGAAAATGGGGAACTTACAAGCGGCTGGAATTGATGATTGAAGCATTTCAATACGTCTCCGAAGCCCTGCCCAATGCCAGGCTTGTGGTTGGAGGCGGGAACCATCCTCAGGCGGCGGGTTACGTCGAGACGATGAAGAAGAAGAATGAGGCCAATCCCAAAATAGAATTCACCGGATACGTGCACGAAGAAGGGATTGCCCGAGCTGTTCCAGGGTTCGTCGGTCGCCGTAATGCCTTACTCTTCGTCGACTGGATGCAGCGGAGTGGCTCACCTGGCGTGTGCCTATGGAGTTCCGATCGTGTGCGCGGACCTCGAGGATTTTCGTCAGATGTCTGACGGCGAAGGGATGGCCATTGACTTTCTATAAGCCGGGGATGCCCGAGACCTGGCGGATTGCCTGATCCGGTTTCTGAGCGATCCAGAGAGACAGCGAGGCCATGGCTGAGCAGAATTTCTCCGCTGCCCTGCGAATGACGATGCCTAACATCGTGCTGAAATACCTTCGCCATTTCGAATTGGAGCAAAGAAGCGTAGCACTGCGAAACATCACCAGATTCCGCAAGATTCCCAGCTGGGTGCCGTCAAAGTCTTTTCTGCTCCGGTTGATGACCGGCAAGTCGCTGGGCTGGGTTCATCGTTCAGCGCTTCACCGGCCACCCCTCGTATTCCAAAACCGAAAGAACTATTGGACGATAACGTTCACCGTAGTGGAAACTTTGCTGGCAGCGGAACTCCCGTTGATGGTGACGGAGTAACTGACGGGAGCATGGCCGCAGACGGTGTTACTGGTGGAGACTGGGTATTCCCCCGCAGGAAGCTCCAATCATACCCGACGCAGATAACGGCGCACAGAGCGAGCGCCTGCGTCCCGCGTTTGCGCGACCCGTTACCGGCGAAGGCAAAGCTCACCAACCCGAAGGGCAACAGCCAACCCATGTAGATGGGGAAATTGGTTCTGCGCTGGGGCAGGTTCACCCCGGTGACGGTATTGGCGGAAATGGTAAGAGTGGAAGTGGCGCTGCGGCCCCGGGAGTGATGCTAGCGGGGGAAAAGGAGCAGCTGAGGGTAGCGGGGAGGCTGCCGCAACTGAGAGCAATGGCGCTATTGAAAGACCCTGATTGCGGTTTCGCAATCACCGTAAATGTTCCCGATAGCCCGGCGGGAATCGTTATGGTGGCCGGTGACGCGCTGAATGACAATGTGGGAGTTGGTGTGGGAGAGGGCGCCGTCGAAGCCGGTGCGCAAGTGGACGTAAAGTTAGTCGCTTCCGCTGATCTGATTCGCGATGCTCGGCTTGCCCACCGCCTGCACGAACATGGTGTATTCGCCGTTAGGAATCGGAAAGCTGCAAAGTTCAGCGAGTGCATTCCGGTCGCGAGGTCTGTCAGCGGCATCAGGTTTTGACCGTCGGCGCTGATGTAGACCGTGTAGTGATCTACCGTGTTCTCATCTCCGTTGATGTTCCATTGCAGCGAGCTTCCTGTAACCGATGGCGGAAACTGACAGGCAATTGTCGATTCCTGATTCGATCTCCGTGGCTTCCTCATAGTCATTCCACGTTACCAATTGAAGATACGGAAGTTGCTTGCCGGCGTTGTACATGCTGTTCAGCTTGTGAAAATGTCTGCAGCCACGTCTGGCCGCATTGCTGCCCCATAATGCGGTTCGATCCCCAGGACGCCAGGGTGTCATTGAATCCTTTGTAAGTCGCTCCGACCGTTTGTTCACTGCCGTGAGAGATGCCAGCGTCATAGAAACTTGTCAGGTAGCCCATCCCATAGTCGGTAGTGGTTGGCATGACCCACGAGTAGCTGCCGTCGGTCAGCGGCGTGGTGAATCCATTGTTGTTCTGGAAAATAAGTGCGGGCTGCGTGCTTAGAGTCGAGTGGCCGCTGTTCCAATCAACCGAAGGATAGGAAAGACTCACATTGAAATTTGTGACCACCGGCTGTCCATTTTGTCTCATGTAAGCCGGCGACGGAAAATACGTCTTTTCGATGTACTGCAATTCGTTGACCAGTGCCTGCTGCGGCGAGCAGCCCGAGCAGGAGTACCATTCGATCGCTCCCTGGTCGATCATGATCGCGAAGGTAAATCCCGGGTGGCTTTCCGCCGCTGCCATCACCAACTGCGTCGCTTGGTCAATAGAGTTATTCGGTCCGTACCAATCGATAATCACGCCGTCGATGCCGCGGCTCACCATATCGTCGATCTGACTCTGGACCTGCGCGGCGTTAGTCTCGCTGTAGCCGATATTCATGTGGTTCGATTGGCCAAACCACAGAACCATGTGCGCATAAATTTTAGTCGTGGCGCCCGGATACAGCAGCGTGTGCACGTCGACTTTACTGATGTTGCCCGCGCCTTTGTTGTTGTTTGTCTGCTTTGCTGAAGTTGTTGGCCGCACTCGTGTTGTTGGCGGTCTGAGCTGCAAGAGTGGTCGTGGGTACTACGTAGGCTGAGCTAGCCGAAAGGGCTGACGCTCCGAGCAGGATTACCACAAACGCAAAATAATTGAGACGCATCGGTCCTCAGGGGCGGAGGTAGAGCCGAGGAACTTGCTTCGGATCTGGAACCGGTCGAGGGAAGGCACGCCCGCCTGTAGATTTCCTCGACTGGTTGGATCAATCTGTCTGTCTGGGAACTGCGTGCAGCATAGGAGGCAAGAAAAGAAAAGCGACAGATAACCTTGGTAGGTGCCCTACTGCGCGCTCTTGCTCCGAATTGAGCGAGGACGATATCTTTCATTCTCGATCGAATGTTTCTGAGAACTCGCGAACCCCGCCCTGTCAGTAAAACTGCCCTCAGAATGCCGAAACTTCTGGCGTGAGTCTGTGGTGGCTCAACCGGCGCATTCGTGACATGGATCACTGAGGTTTCGGTCTTATAACCGCACCGGATCCTGAAGTTATTCGGCCCTCAGCCTGAAAGTCGTTGCGATTTAGCCGATGGAGGCCGCACCTTCGAGTATTGCCGTCAGGAGTTGGACCAACATTTAACCGGGAAAGCTCATCCTAAAATGGTTGTAAAATCTCCGCTTTCAGGAACGAGGACTCCATGACTCAGCCGTATCGCAAGAGCTGTGTCGGCATCCTCTCGATCGCCGTGATGGCATTTAGCGGTTGCAGGGGACTGGGAACGAGTGCGACCGCCTCCTGGGCTATCTGAGTCCATCAACCACGTCGTTTTCATGTTGCAGGAGAACCGAAGTTTCGATTCCTACTTCGGCATGCTCAATCCCTACCGCCAGGCAAATAGCTGGACCGTCGGCGACGACGGCAAAACCTATACCGTCGACGGCATCGACGACAAGCTCACAAAATTCGCAAATCACGATGACGAAGGCCAGTCCTTTAATCTCTTCAAGTTGAACAGCACTTGCGTCGATGACATGAGCTCGGCGTGGCTGGAAAGCTACGGCGACGTGAATCGCTACGACTTCAGCGTGAGCCGCCCCATGCTGATGGATGGTTTCGTGCACACGGCAGAAGGCTTTGCCAAGGCGGGAGCGGGCGATGGAACAGTTCACCGATATCGTCGGCCAGCGCGCCATGGGATATTACGATCAGGACTTGCTGAATTATTACTACTACATGGCTTCGCAGTTCGCGGTTTCAGACCGTTGGTTTGCTCCCGTTTCCAGCAAGAGCACGCCGAACCGCATCGCGACCATGACCGGAGGAACGACGCAGGGGCTGGTAAAAGATCCTTTTGTGGATGACGCAGTTAACGGCCCGCTGGAGCTGAAACGATCTTTCAGGAGTTCGATCAGAACGACGTATCGTGGAAAATCTATTACTCCATTACCGCAGGTGGCTGCACCGAGACAAGACGGCGATTGCGGGCAGCGGCGGGCAGTCGAGCGATTATCCCGTGACTACTTTCGCGATTTCTCCTACTCGCTGCAGTATCTGTATGCAGAACCCGCACGCAGGCAGCTTGCACCGCGCCGACCGTCGGTTCGCAACAGGCCGTGGGCGATGCCAGCAATGCATTCTGCATCGATCCCAACCACATTGCGCCGCTTGCGCAATATCTGAGCGACGTCGCAAACAATACGTTGCCGAGTTATGCATTTATTGAGGCGGCGTACGGGAACAGCGACGAGCATCCCGGCTCCGGCCAGTCGATTTTGGCGGGGCAACAGCAGGTAGCGACCCTCATCAATGCGCTGATGCAGAGCGCTTCCTGGGCAAGCTCCGTGTTTTTTCTGAGCTATGACGAGCCCGGCGGCCCTTTCGATCATGTCCCTCCCGTTCCGGGACATTCGAACGACAATACCGATGCTTCGCTGGGAACGATTCCTGATATCAGCACGATTGCGGTGAATGCAGATAGCTATCGAGCCATGCCTGCCGCCCGGCGGGACTCCAACCTTTGCATTGCGATCTTTCAACGGTCGATCCCGGCGCAAATCCGAGCGATGCGCCCGCGCAACAGGGCTTTGCGGCGCAGCTAGGCTTCCGCGTTCCGAATCTGGTCATCTCGCCTTTTGCGCGCCAGCATTATGTTTCCCACATCCCGATGGACCACACCGCGATCATCAAAGTTTGTGGAGAACCGTTTCATCAATTCAGGCGCGCACCTCACAAACCGCGATGCGGCTCAGCCCGATCTGCTGGACTTCTTCGATTTCGAAAACACTCCTTGGTTTACGCCGCCCATTCCTCCCACCGCTATCACTCCCCCGGGCCCGTGCACGCCGGCAAATATGTGACCACGGCTGTGCCGTCGTGAGTCGGGGTGCCGAAGTGAACGCGAGGGGCGTCCTCACGCACAGTGCCTTTAAGTTTTGATGTTTTCTAGCGGGAATTGATGGTGAGATCACGAGCCACGTAACGCGTGCCATCGAAGTTTGCGGTTGTCGTAACGTCGGCCCCGGTGCGCAGCTTCGCGTCTATATCAACGCGAGCCGGGTCAAGATAAATTTCATACGTCTTGTGATCGGTTGCGGATTTTAAAACCAGAAGACCAATGCGCAGATCCAGCGATATGACCTGTCCTGCGAATGTGAAATCAGTGCCCGGGACCGCCAAAATTGAAATCTGCTGAGCGTCGCGGCCATCTTTCTGCGCGGCAAAATTTATGTTGACCAAGGTTCCGGGAACGAGCTGAACGGCGGACGCTGCGTGGTCACCTTGCGTCACCCGCGTACTGGATGTGATGCGCAATTTAACCGGGTCCGGCGAAAGCAGATCCCGGATCACTAACTCGCCTTTGTCGGCGTGATAGCTCTTTACCACGCCCTGTGTGTTGCCACCGCTAGCTGCACTGGCCAGACGAATGTTGCGGGCGAAAATTGTGCTGCCATCAAGAACTGTGTCGACGTAAACTCGGTCCCCGGGACGAAGATCGGGCGCGATTGCCTTCGTTCCTCCCTGCACAATCTGGGTTCGCGGGTCGAAGAGAATCTTCATCTTTCCACCCCCAAACACCTGCACCGTGATTTGATCGCGTACCCGGTCCACTTTTTGGATGGTCCCGCCAATGAGGCTGGCCTTGCTGGGCGGAAGAGTCGGCAAATCGGGAAGCAGGCTGGCTGGATCGACCACGATATCGACATCAGACTTGTCCAGCTTCGTCGAGGATGTGGTCGAAGACGGAGTGCTAGCATCCGTCGAAACGATCGATTGCGAGTTCGAGGTTGATATTTGCTGTGGGGTCTGCTGCGCGTGAGCAGCCAGAACTGACCAAGTTAGTACGCCCGACGCCGAGAGGCTTATCAAGAGTTTCTTCAGTCTCTTCGCATTCGTTCGTTCAAAGTTCTTATTCAGTTCAACGTTCTTATAACGCATTTTCTCCCCGTCGCGCACATATTTCAACGCCGCAATTGGATGCTCAAAACACGTCCAAGGTGGTCATTTTGCAGGAAAAAATCGTAGTCCAAGCAGCAAACAAACCGGCGAAAAGTGCATCTCAACTACGCTCCGGTGGTGTAGTTAATCGGCCTAGTTAATCGTCAAAGAGAGGCGTTCGGAATGTCTTGGAAAGAATGGACTGCCGCGGCTGTCGTGGCAACAACGCTAGGTTGGGGTGCGCGGGCGCAGGCCGGGGACCTCACAATCAGACTGCCCAAGCGCAGTCACATGACGCCTGTGCAGCGCCTGAATCAAGAGGGTGTGGAAGAGATTCAAAAGCACAAGTATGAGAAGGCTGAAGCGGCATTCTACAAGGCCTATTTGCTGGACCCGGATGATCCGTTTACGCTGAATAATCTCGGCTATGTTTCCGAGTTGAACGGACAGGTTGATCGGGCGCAGAGCTTCTATATTCTTGCGGGTAAAGGGGCTAGCGACGCGGCCATCGACAAGGCCAGTTCGAAACGTTTGGAAGGTCGCACGCTGAAAGAAGCCTTAGCCGTTCCCGATTTGCCGCTGCAAATCAATCACGACAACGTTGAGGCGGTGCGCTTGCTGTCCCAGGGTCGCGGACCTGAGGCAGACCTTCTTCTTCAGCAGACTCTGAAGTCTGACCCTAACAACGTCTTCACACTCAATAACCTTGGCGTCGCGAAGGAGATGGAAGGAGAATCCCAGGCTGCACTCCGCTACTATGATTCCGCTGCTGCGGTCAGTTCGGACGCAGCTGCCGTAGTCACCCTGAATCGTTCCTGGCGAGGAAAGCCGGTGAGCGAGATGGCTGCGGAGAATGCACGCAATCTGCGCGGCCGGCTGGAAACTCAAATGACCCAGGAATTGCGGATCGCGGAGTTAAACCAGCGGGGGGTTTCTGCCATCAATCGAAACGAGCTCAGCGCGGCCATACAAGACTTCCGGAACGCCTACGCGCTCGATCCGAATAATGCCTTTGCCGCGAATAATATTGGCTATCTTGCCGAGATCGACGGGGATCGAGAGACCGCTCAGTTCTTTTATGATAAGGCTCAGGCTCTGGGCGGGGCGAATACTCCGGTCGGTTTAGCTACGCGCAGCTCCGCGGAGGGCCAGAGTCTTGCTCAAGTTGCCTCAGAAAGCGACTCTAAAGTAGAAGTCCAGGTCCGGCAGGAACGCAATGTCCGGCGTCAGCAGAATGAACCTGTCCGGTTATTACGGCGCGATAATACGCCAGTACAGGAGCCGACCACACCTGCCCCACCTCCAAGTTCACCTCGGCAATGATCGCAGATTACTAGTGGTTGTCTATCGATTTGCTAGAGCAAACTCTGCGCAAAACGTCCAACCAAACAGTGCAGGTTTCGAACCGATCTGCAAATCTTCCATCTCCTGCAAAGCCCTAATCTACTCTGTGGCGCGCGCTTACAGGCCGCGCTCCTGGAACCGTCCGATGTCGGTTTCCGGATCGTAAGTGAAGTAGCGAACAAGGTTCTTAAGATAGCGCAGCAGTGTATTCACGTTGGTGTAATACCAGCAGCAGCGGGTCATCTGAGGAGAGAGTCCACAGACAAATCGAAACTGATCGAGCGACGTGACGCGCTCGCTTAGCAGGGCCGCTGCCATGCGGTGATTTCCATCGAGAATGGTTAGCGGTCCTGTATTATCCACCCCGATCAGGAGCACGGTGGAATTGATAAGGTTTGTTTCCACGGACGAACTTAACAATCGGAGCTTGCGAAAGAATTCATCGTCTGATGGTTGCTCCAAGTGGGGGCGCATGCGCTCGACCACATCTTTTAGATAAAAACTTCCCTGTGCGGCACGACGCCACTGGGCTCTGGGGAAAAAACGAATTCGCTCCAGGTCGGAGACCGACAACTCCACTTCAAACCACTTGGTGTCGGCCGGAAGCTCTCGCCACATGGGGCCCCGTCTCAGAAACAGAAGGGCCTGCCGCACCGCATTTTCCCGAGTGCTGTTGAGGTTCGGACTCTTCACCAGATGATCAAATTCCTTGCGGTAGTCGTCAAACTCGGGATGGTGGAATTCGCTCCTGAGAAATTCAGCCATCACCTCCTCTTCAGTCAATAGCTTGCGCAAGCGGAGGGCTCGGTACGTGCCCAGCGCTTTAGGGGTGAGCTGATGACGGAGTAATGGTACCAGCAACACGATAAGCAGGATCACCATCAACACTAACTGGACAACGATCACTTCGCGCAGGCTGTTGTGCAATAAACAAATTCCCAGAGCGAGAGCGCCGCTGAAAGCCAGTTGCATGAAGCTGGTGTTGGCGATCTTCCGTGACATTTCGTAAGTAATAATCACCGAACTCAGCGAATAGATTCCGGCGGTGATGGCGTACAAAATCAACAATGATGCCAGCACGCCGTAGTGACCCGTTTCAAACTGAGCGCCGAACAACGTTTTCCATAGGAAGTTGGGCACCATCCACAAACCAAAGATCAAACACGACAGAATCAGGAACACCATCAGCAAAGATGTGAAGAGAACCTGGCTGCCTTCATGCTCCTCGTTGCCGGCACGAGCCGAAACAGGAAACATTGTGTTTACCACTGACCAGGCACACATATTTACCAGTCGCCCTACCAGCGCGACTGCGGCGTAAACGCCTGCTTCGACAGGAGGGAAGAAGTGCTTGACCAAAACGATATCGAAATTATTGATGATGGTCTGGCCTGCGAAGAAAACAATGGCCTGGACGCCTTCTCCGGCAGATATCGATAGACGTTTGAAACTCAGGGCTGTGACGCCCGGGCTCGGAAGCGCAGCCAGATATGTGACGATCACCGCCAGAACGCTGGCGAGAACCGCACCTTTCACCCCCAACCCCATTTCAATTAATACAAAAACTCCGCCGAGACGAACCAAACCCTCGAGCATGAAATTGAGAGCCAGTGGCCCGAAGGCATGGATTCCCTGAATATATCCGCGTCGCACTCCCAGAGGAATATAGAACGCCGTTCCCAGTGCCAGCAGTGAAATGAGAGAAGGATCGGGCAGGTTCAAGTAATTCGTAATCGGACGCTCGAAAAGAAACAGGAGCAACGCGATTCCGATGCCGGCAATCCACGAACGCTGGTGGAGGCTGGCGAAAAGCTGCTCGCGATCTTTCGGGGATGTACTCTTCGCCACATACTTTGCGCACACTACCTGAAATGACAGAGTGATGGATGACAACAACATGAGGAGGGTATATACGGCAGTGGCGTGAGCGAACCCTGTAGGCCCGAGGAGACGGGCGGTCACTACGTTATAGACGAGGTTCGTGACCCCAACGAGTCCTGATCCGGCCAGTAGTGTAAGGCTCCCGCCTAGCAATTGCGATTTAAGAGTTTTCGCAGGAGCCGTGACCGTTGGCGTGGAATTCTCCTCCACAGCTGAGACCGCAACATCATTCTTTATCGTTTCCGCCATTGAGTAATATGCCCGCCGATACCTGGAAGTTCCGTAACTAGAACAAGGTGAAGTGGATCACCGGAAGAATTGTGCTCTTAGAGCCTCCGGCGAAGCTGTAGAACGTCTGCTGCTGTAAGCCTAAAGACAGGCGGAACGGATGAGGAACGGAAGGATCCACCGGTGTCCGGCGAGGTCCCTCGCGGCGAGCGGGTGTAAGAGACCAAGAACTCACTCTGGGCGTTGTCATACTGGTGATATCCCTGCCCGCGCGAAAGCAGGAATGATCCCTGAAAATTCCACCGCGGGATTGGCGCGAAATTCGAAACGCGCTCCCGGCACGAGCGCCTGGGCGATGGCGTACTCGGTACCCTGCACTCTCCAAGAGCGCAAATCCTCGGCTAAGACCGCGGTCGTCAACCGAGAACCAAATTTGCGCTGCAATCCCACGTAACTCGAGGTGCTGAAATACTCCTGCACGACCGGATTGAACAGAAGATCACGCACGGTGTATCCGGTGAGCAGTGCAGTATGGCCCCAGGGGCGCCCGACAGTGAACTCCGCGCTGGCTGACAAGTCTCGCGAATTCAGGTTCTGGTCGATGTAGGGGCCAGCTTCACGGACCGCGCTGCCGTTGAACGAAACCCAGTTCTTGAACGAACTCGTTGAAATGTACAGGAACTGTCGAAAAAGATTTTGGCTCATATAGACCGGAGAAATCGTGTCCCTCCGGATCGTGAACTGAAGTCCGCCGTTGAAGGCGATCGTGTTCGCACCTAGATGAAGAATCGGCGTGATCCCGCCATTGAAGAACGTATCGTAAGTATTGCGGTCCTGGACCACGTTGACACTGGGAAAGAGGAATCGACCATAGGTTAGGCTTTCCCCGACAAAGCCGGAGATGACGGGGAAGTTGCCAAGATGAATTCGATAGTGAGACTCGGCTAGATCTCTCGTACGAATGGCGCGGCGGCGGCAACAGCGCCGGATTGGTGACATGCAGAATCTTCGCGTCCAGAGTGTAAACGTTTATGTCTTCGAGCGCCGGAGCAAACGAAAGTTCAGGCAGGAGCTTATCGTCTGGTTGATCTGGTGGCCTTCCGCGATGGCA
Organism: uncultured Acidobacteriaceae bacterium; assembly: GCA_963846215.1. Taxonomy (GTDB): domain Bacteria; phylum Acidobacteriota; class Terriglobia; order Terriglobales; family Acidobacteriaceae; genus Sulfotelmatobacter. The sequence continues at coordinate 783,101 of CAWJVC010000009.1, forward strand.
AGTTCATTCTGCGCAGTCTCGGATGTGGCCTGATTCTCCTGCCCGGCGACAGTATTGGCCTGGGCAAACGAAGAGAGGGCATGTACCGTATCCTGTCGTTGCCGGTATAAGTTCGCAGCTGCGATCATGTAGTCGTAATCGTCGGTGAAATCGTTGGGCGGGCCGAGACTTGCGAGCGCTTGTTCCGCCTTTTGAGTTTCTCCCTCGGCGACGTACGTATTAGCAAGGCCAATTTCCACCATCCGCGGGTTTGCCCCAGCTAGCTTGGCCTTATCGAAATAAGTCTCCGCAAGCTCAAAGTCATGAATTGCCAGGAAGATGTTGGCAGCCTCCAAAATATCTTCCGCCGAGACGGGGGAATCGTTGAGGCGGGCCTCGGCGAAGCCCAGAGCCAACTGCCGGCGAACCTCATCGTAATGGCCCTGCCGCATGAATACCTGCGCGACCTCAAGCCGAACCCCCAAACGATCTCCATTGGGAATGTCGAGCGCGCGAGAAAAGCGCTGCATGGCGGCATCACGGTCGCCCAGGCTCAATAGGACGCCACCGGTCGTCATCAGGATGTCGACGTCATCTTTGCCGTATTGCTCGGCGAGTTTGATATCCTGCATCGCGTCTTCGCGAGCGTCCTGTTTGGCATGTACCTGAGCGCGTAGGGCGTAGACTTCGGCCTCGGTGGGGCCCAGTTTCTGCGCAGTATCGAGCGTATTCAGCGCCTGCTGGTAACGCCGCAATCGGAATAATGTGTCGGCGTACGCCAGCTGCGTGCTTAAATCATCAGGCGTCTCCTGCAAAGCGCTCGCATATTCCGGTTCAGCATGGACGAAGTCCTGCTGTTGCCGGTAAGCCTCCGCGCGGGCTAAATGCAACGCATGTGATTTCCCAAGTATTTTCTGTGCCGATCTCCAATTGCTTGAGCGCTTGCTTGGAACGGTGCAGCTGCAGGTTCGAGAAGGCCAAGCCGAGGTGGGCTTCGCCGTAATCGGGCTGGATTTGAAGCGCCGTCTGAAAGTCTTTAGAGGCCTTGCACGGGCTCGCGAAGGTCATTCAGAACGAAGCCGCGATTCACGTACCCAGTAGCCATCTTAGGATCGTGCTAGCAGGGCCTGCGTGTAGGCATCGATTGCTTCGTGCAATTTCCCGTCGTGCGCATAGATGTTTCCCGCAACCAGCGGCAGATCCTTGTCGTCCGGGAGAATAGGCTCGTACTTCGTGATCAGCGCCAGCGCCTCATCGTAGCGGCTGCAGGTAGTACAAGTCGTAGGCCAGGTAAACCACACCTTCCCGGTCGTGAGGAAGTTTCGCGATGACGGAATAACCCAGCTTGGCCGATTCCTCATAATCTCCTTTGAGAGTAAGGTAGCGTTCGCGTTCCCGGCTGACCTGCGGGCTGTCATTCACTTTGCCTTCAGCTCGATCGAGCCACTGCTTTGCCAAATCCGGATTGTGGGATTCAAGGGCGGAGTTTGCGCCACCCGCAATGATCATCGCGTTTGTGGGCATCCTTTTGAACGCCTCTTCGTAATTCGCTTGAGCCTCAGGGAAATTCCTCTCGGCCGTATATAGATCACCCAGCGCCAGATAAGGCGTGAAATCTTTGGGATGCGCGCTGACGGCTTGTTTGAAATAGGTTTCAGCGAGTTTTGCATCGCCCCGGTCGCGAGCCAGGTATCCGAGCGAAGCGAGGGCCGTGCGATTGTTGTGATCCAATTCCAGAACTTTTGCAAACGTCGCTTCGGCTGCTTCTTTCTGCCCGATCTTCCATTGCAGGCTGGCATAGTTCAGAAGCGAATTTACGTTCGACGGAGCCAGCGCAAGCGCTTCCTGCAGATCTTTGTTGGCCGCGTCCACATTGCCGGAACCGGCTTCGATAGCGGCCCGCAGCCTCAACATCTCGGGCCGGGAGGTTTCCGCGATATTGACCTGATTGATCGCGGTGAACGCGGCGTTAAGTTGCTGCTTCGCGGCAGCGTCGTCGTCCTGACGGAGAGCGAGCTCATATAAGTTAAGCCGCAACTCAATCGGATAGAGTGGACCTTCTGGCACTCGAGGCGGCAGATTCGTTGAGCGCGAGGTTGTATTCCGTGCTGGCGTCGCTAAAGCGATTATCCTGCTCCGCGATCGGCTCCCAGAATCGCGTGCAAACGGTAATTGTTGCCGTCGATTCGCTTGGCGTCATCCAAGAAGTTCTGCGCAGCATCGGGCTGACCCAAACTGACCCACGCCTGGGCTGCACTCAAATCCAAGCCGATATTGCCTTTCGCAGCCTTTGCCAGGCGCGAATATAAGTCCGCGGCTTCCTGCTGTTTACCCGCCAGTTGATAGGTGTACGCCAACTCGGCTTGTACATCCGTAGTCTTGTTAGGAATAGATTGCAGGGTCGCGAGCGCCTCATCAAACTTTCCATTGTTCCGATACTCTCCCGCAACGGCGCGCAGCACTTCAGGATCTTTAGGGGCGCGATTCTTCGCACGATTCAGATAGTGCGCAGATTCATCAGGCTGACCGAGTCGCTCGTACGCGTGCGCGATCAGCAAGTCAGTATGAGGAGAGGCCTGCAGCGATGTCAGCGCGTTTTAACAATTCCAGATGCTTGAGTCGGATCGGAATTCAGCAACAACTCTCCCGCCAACTGGAGGCTATTCGCGTCTTTTGGATTCGCTTCCACTACCCGCTTAAGAAGTTGCTCGGCGTCAGCGTCGCGGCCCATCTTGGCGTAAGTTTGTGCCAGTCCCGCCATACCGATGGATGGAATTGGGCTTGATCTTTAAACCGCGATTGTAGGCATCAATCGGAGGCTTGATAGTGATCGTCCAAGCGTGCCGCGTAGCCCAACAGAAACCAGAGGTCGGCATTTTGTGGCGCTGACTTCGCAGCGCGCTCGGCAAACGAAACCGCAGCCGCGTAATCGTTTCGCTTCAGTGCATCTTGCGCGGCACGGGCCTGCCGTGAAACCTCGATGCTCGATCCCCAACCGAACCCAGAACCATTTTCAGTGGAATTATCCTGAGCAGGATCGGAGGCGGTGCTTATTCTGGCCCTTGGGACGTCGACGAGCCTTGGCTATTTACATCGAAGGTTTGACCAAGCGCAACAGCTGTACCAAAAAGTAAAACTATGCAAAAGCTCGTGAGCGGAAGTCGGCTTTTCACGGAATCACCACGCTATCTACAAGTTTTCGGGTTACCTCCCGCATCACTATGTTTCTGCGGCCTCCATCAGATGCCACTCTCCCCGGGTAAGGCTGCTTTCCCGTCCAACAAAATCCCCGCAGGCTAAAGATTTAAGTAAACCTTCCGGTGATTTTAGGAATCGAAGCTGTTCGCTAGCGAAGATTGGAGCGCACGATCGTGAGCACGGTGCAAACTAACTACTCTCGTCCCATTCCTCTTCTTGCCATCGTTCTGGTGGCGCTGGCCGTTCACGGACCGCTGCTGTTGATGCAGCTTCCCGCCGGCTCATTCGATGCAAATTTCCATATGTTTTTTGCGTCGCACTATGCTCACCACTGGTTCAATCCCTGGAATGAGAAATGGTTCGCCGGTTTTTCCCAAACCACTTATCCGCCCTTGACCCACCAGTGGATTGCGTTGATGTCGAATGTCGTCGGGCTGAAGATGGGCTACATGCTGGTGCAGTTGATCGCGGTCCTTCTTTTGCCGGTGGGCGTATTCCGCTTTGCCCGAATTTGGGTGGACGATCGCGCAGCGAGTTATGCGGCTCTTCGGCACAGTTTTTCTGGGCGCTCTGGCTTTCTCTGGTTTACCAGGCTGGACAGCTGGCGACAGTGGCTTCCGCCGCTCTCTACCTGAATGCGCTGCCCTATTTTTACGAATGGATGACTGAGGCTTCCGGCCGCTCACTTATCAAAGGAGTTGCCGTCAGTCTCGCGGCCGCAGCGGCTCACCACGTAACTTTGATTTTCGGCGTCGTGTCTTTTTGCAGGTCCCGTGCTGTGGACCGCATTTCTGGATGCTCGCGATGAAAGGGTTGCGGGATCTGTCGGCGGCGTGTTATCGCGCGCCGCTGTATTCGGCGTGCTGGTGGGAGTGGGTGTTGGAATAGTTTTATTGCCTTATTGGCTGGCACTGATACAACATCCCATCCACCAGATTCCGATTCCTCACGATAGCCGCGCCAATTTTCTGTTGAACTCAGTTACGGCTATCAACTATTTTGTGATTCCTTACGGTGCTCTGATCTTGGCGCTTGCCGTTTATCTTTATTCGCGGCGGCTTCATCCCGGCGGTTGCGTCCGTTGCTTTTCGGCTTTTGGCTCACCCTCATTTTTGGCTTGGCGGCACGACCCCTTTGCCGCGATGGCTGCTGGGCCGCGCCTTTGAGATCCTGACTTTCGAGCGGTTCACTTTCTGGGCCACTCTGATGGCGATGCCGATCGTCGGCGTGCTGGCGATTGAACTGCTCGATCGTTTCCAATCAAAGGCAGCCGTTGGTCTGGCCTTGGCTGCCGTGGCTACGATCGGCGCAGCTCTTGTATTGGCTCAACGCCAATCCTTATCGACCGACTGCAAGCGACCGATGTGGATCCGGTCATTGCCTTTCTGAATCGCGATGGCCACGATGCTTACCGCTACATCACGTTGGGCTTTGGCAGCGAATTGGCTAAAGTTTCTACCTACACCAATGCCAGCAGCGTGGATGGCGACTACAACTCCGCCCGCCTTTTGCCCGAGATGACGCACTACGGCTCGGCGCAGCTCACCAACGCTAAATTCTATGGCTCGGCCGGCATGGCTTCTCTGCGCGCCATGCTCGAACATGCAAACCGTTATGGCTTGAAATATATTTTCGTGCACGATTCCTACTACGAGCCGCTGTTGACATTTGTGGGATGGCGGAAAATTGAAACTTTCGACAATGGCGAGATCACCGCCTGGTCCAAAGAAGATGTGCCGCCCGCTCACAAGATTGAATCCGACGCCATCCCGCCGCCTGGCAAGGACTGATGTGGGGAATATTGCCGATCGGGGTGAGCTTCCTGGCAATTTTCCTGGAATTCTTTTTGCCCGAGACGCGCCGCATTCCGGTTGGAGCGGGAGTTCCGGTCCGCACGGAACAGTCGCGAACAGCATACGTGGCTTAGGGCTCGCAGAGGAATTCGAAATGAAATATGCTATTCCCATTATTCTCGTCGCAGTAACCGCCGCTTTGATGGTCCTCGGTCTCGTTCGTGACCGGACAGGCTGGCACGAACGGTCGGCGTCGCCAAGCCGGATCGGCCTCTACGGCCCACCCCAAAGGCGAGCACGCCGGATCAGGCGCTCGCTAACTTCTTGCTGGATGTGCAGCGCCGAAATTGGGATCGCGCTTTCGCCGACGTATCGAAGACCAGCGGAATCGACCGAGCCAGCGTTCATTCAGGACTGGACCGGTTCCAACGGAAGCCTGCGATCCTTCTCCAGTCTGGAGAGTTTTGACTACCGGCCGCTTGCATGCCACCAATGACGAGGCTCAGATGCGAGTTCGTCTGCATTGGACAACTCCTGTCGGGCCGATCGAAGATGTGCGCGACTTTCATCTGACTCGCGAAGGCGACATCTGGAAGACGGTGTGGCCCAAAGTTACAGGTGGCCAGCGTGCCGGCGCAGGTGATTCCGGTTACTTACCTGCGCTGGGATCTGGTAACGCGGCGGCGCCGAGGAGGAGTGGGGATCTGAAGAACGTCGATGCTCCCCACGTGCGAATTATTTCGATGAACGCGGTGGACTCCGCGGCGGGCGCGGTGGTCATGGGAGAAGTGGTGAACGAAGATACGATTCCCGCTTTCGTGAACGTGAATGCCACGCTGGTCGACGGATCCGGGCAACGCGATCGACGAAGAGAGCAGCTTCGACAAGATTGCGCACGTGCTCTTGCCGAAGCAGGTTACGCCCTACCGCATCGACTTTCCGAACATTAACCTGAAGAATGTCAAGAACGTTCGCATGGACGTGAAAGCCACTCTGGTGCCGGCTTCCGCGGATCCTGTGATTGGCGTGATGAATCAAAGAATGGAAACCGATCCGCAAGGAAAGAGCGTTCTACACGGCGAACTGCTGAATCAAAGTGGCCAGACAGTCAACATACCCCACGTGATCGCCAGCTTTTATGACAACAACGGGAAAGTGGTCTGGGTGTCGGATGGATACGTCGACCGCGCGCTGCTGCCGCAAACGTCGGAGCCGTTCGCCGTTGAAATTCCGAAGGCGCTTGTCGACAAACGTGCAGAGTTTTCACGTCGTAGTGAATGAATTCAGCTTGGGTAAATCCTAAGCGGTGGTTATTTAAAATGACGCCATTGTTAAAAATTCGTGCGTGCGTGTGTGCTGATGGCGGTTTTTTCAATGGCCGCCGGGCGCAGGATATGCGTGTGCCTGAGGCCGTGACCGCGGGCGAAAATGCCAGTGTCGCGACCAGCGGTAGCGGCAAGGCCACATTTTATCTGATTGGTCCAGGAGTCTCGCGCAAGAGCGATGTGACTCTGGGCGAAGAAATTCGATTGGATTCGCAGGACGTGAGAACAGCGGGACACTATACCGCCATTCTGTGTTCTGACACCTGCCACAGCGCAAATTTTTATGTGAACGCGGCCGAACCTGCCAGCTTCACATTTCTAGTCCATCCATCGCGTGTTCCGGTGGCTCTTACCGATGCTGTCAGCGGCGTTGCCTTGCCGTTTGACCAATATCACAACCTGGTGCTGTCGCCCCTGAATGTCGATTTCAAGTTGACCGCGGAAAGATGTTTCCCTATGGTCGCGAGCTGTCCGCACACAAAACGGCGTCGCCTGGTTCCGGACTGCGTCAGGTAAGTCCGCGGGAGCGCTGCAAGTTGTCGCGTCCCTGAACGACCTAACGGCCAAGCGTGCTGTTCAGCAGGTCGCATCCGATCCTTGTAATCTCCGCATCACCGGCCAGCGCACGCGAACTGGGATTGTGGTTCAAACCGAGCCAGTTCACGATTGCGCGGGGAATGTTGTCTCCGACGGCACCATCGTGACCTTTACGGCTACAGGAGCGAACGGAACCGGCACGGTAGATGCCCCCATCAAACAGGGGATCGCACGAGCGCAAATGGAGGCTCCTGGCGCCGCAGTGATCTCGGTAGCCTCCGGCGTTGTCATGGGCAACGAGATTCGCGTAGGGGCTCAATAATGGGGGCTCAATCAATGATGATGAGATCAGCCAGGAACGGAGTTATTACGGCAGCATGCATTTTTTTGGTCACGTTTTCTTACGCAGCTGACACGGCTGTGCGCGTGCAACTGAATGTCAAGAATGCCGGGCCGCGCGCAGTGGAGAGTCTGACCGAGCGCGGAATTCTGCGCGATTATCGTTTCGCGTGGACCAGCATGGCCCAAGCCCTCGAATTCAACACCCTCGATCCTCTCGAAGGACCATTTTCAGGCGATGCCAAGCAATGGGTGCGGAAGACCGTTTCCAGCCAACAACAATCCGGAATCAGCCAACGTTACCTCGACCAGAGTCACCAGGTGGAGGCCGTTTTTTATGCGCCCGAGGGCGATGTGATGGAACTGCACGACACAGCTCAGTATCAAGTGCAGGTTCTCGACGGAAACAAAACAATCCGCGATGAACACATCGTCGTTCACTACGTCGTGTTGATGACGCCCGGAGCGGATCGTTGGGTTATTCGCCATTTACAGGCCGTTCCCAAGTTCTGATTCGAGTCGTCCGGAAGCGATGTCCAATCGTCAGTAAGTAATTCATTTTCAACGCCTGGGCGCGATTCGCCCACGTGCCAACCGCCTACTCTTTCCGAGCATCCTATTGAGTCGTGTAGAAGGTTAAGGAATGGAGTGGCCTCTTGCCGAAGTCGTTTTTGATTCCAGCTATGGCGATTTTTATGGTGGCGAGCGCGTGTGCAACCCCTGGCGCCCATCATATTCTGCAACAGAACGCACAAGCGCCTGGACTCTTTCCTAAGATTCTAGCGGTTTACATGCCATGGTTTGGGAACCATACTCACATGGATGTTGGCTATTCGAGTCAGGATCCTGCCGTGCTTCGCAAGCAGATTCAGCAGGCGCGGCACATGGGAATTTCTGCCTTCGTTGTGGACTGGTATGGCGAAAGCAACACTTACTCGGACCACAATTTCGCCCTCATGCAGGAGGCCGCTAGCCAGAGTCATTTCCAGGTCGCTCTGCTCTATAACGAGGCCGAAGATGAAGACGCGCAGGCAACCGACACCGAGATCGCTTCTCTCGACAAGGCCTACAAGGATTACATTGGGCCGACGGCAAAGTATCGCGATGCCTACCTGACATTCAACAGCCGCCCGGTCATATTCATTTTCCCCAAGAGCGGTCACGTGGATTGGAATCGCGTCCGCGAACATGTCAGCAGTTGGGAAAATCCGCCTCTGTTGATTTACAAAGACCAACCACCTCCACAGTTTGCCGATGATTTCGCGGGTTCCTATGCTTGGGTCCAGCCTGGCCCAGGAGGTTGGGCTCCCGACGGTAGTAACTGGGGCCAGGTTTATCTTGAGAACTTCTACAGCACGATGCAAAACAAGCATCCGGACAAGATTGCTGTAGGTGGGGCTTGGCCCGGCTTCGATGATTCCGCGGCGAAGTGGGGACTCAATCGGCACATGCAGAGTGCCTGCGGCAAGACTCTTGACGAAACCTTGAATTTTTACCAAAGGTTTTACGACAACGCCAAGCCGCTGCCGTTTCTTCTGATCGAAACATGGAATGATTATGAGGAGGGGACTGCGATCGAGCGCCGCACTGCGACCGATTGCGGAAATAACGCGCAGGCGGCTGCGAAGTAGTTAAACGACGTGATCAGACAAGGGTGTCAGAAACAAAAATATGCTACGCGAATTAACTCGCGTAACCGGCAGAGCGAGATAAGAATTTATGGAAGTCGCCACTAAACGGAACCGCCTATTTAAAGGTCCTCTCCGAGCTCCTGCTCCAGGGGAATAATGACTCAGGCCTGGTTAGCAATTCCGATGTTTCTGTTACCGTTTCCACCTTCAGTCCTCAAGACTTAGGGGAACTCTTAAGTTTAGCGAACTCGCACCACGTGATCGCGCGTGCGTTTCCTCCCTTGTATCGCCTGATGGTGACGGCGAAGCACGATCGAGCCGAGTGGGTGGAGCATGCAATGGCTAAAGAGAAAGCGCGCATACAGACTGCGCTCTCCTTTCTTGTTTCCGATTTGTGAAGCCCTTAAAGAAGTGGGCGACGTAATTGTCATTAAGTCGCTCGATCACTGGCCAGACCTCGGCAACGACTTGGACCTTTTCACCAACGCGGAAGGTCCTGAAGTCGTCAATGTGATGACGAAGCGCTTCAAGGCTCGTCCGGACGCGCGAAGTTGGGGCGACCGCTTGGCTAACAAGTGGAATTTCATCGTCCCCGGCCTACCCGAGCTTGTAGAAGTGCACGTGTCCCGATTGGGGCAGACTGGCGAACAAGTTGCCATTACGAATTCGCTGGTAACTCGTTCCCGAAGAGCCGAGTTCGGCGGACTCACCTTCCGTGTTCCTGCTCCGGAAGACCGCTTGATTATCAGCACCTTGCAACGCATGTATCGACATTTCTATATACGTTTGTGCGATATTGCAGATACCGCCCAGCTGGTAGATTCCGGCGCGATCGATTATCTCTATCTAAAATCGTTAGCCCAGTCCGCCGGCCTCTGGGATGGTCTAGCCACGTATCTTGTCACCGTATCTGGTTATGTTCAGGCGTATAGAGGGAAAGAGCTTCCACTGCCCTCTCTGGTGACGGGACGCGGCCCACTTTGGCAACGAACTGGTCTACTTCAAGCGCAAGTTTCTGAGGATTCCGATCTTTCCGCAGGCTGCCCGCTTTTACGCTTCAGAATGGAAAAAGCTTCTACTAAACGGAGAATTGCAGAGCACCTTGCGCTTAAGCCTACTGCCTGGCCTTGCAGCAGCTGCGGCATTGGAAATGAAACTTACGGGCAGCGATAAGGGCATTTGGTAGGGCTGGTTTGCATCTAATAGATAGGGAATCTGCAGTATTGCGGATGACGGAGTCGCCGCTTATGTTGATGGAGTAACTTACATGAATTCGGAATTCTCCCCCAAGGCTGCTTATTCGATTTGGGGGACCGGTTTTCGGGCAAATTCTCTCAATAGAAAGGGCGGGATAGCTTGGTTCGCATTCTTGTTGTCGACGATAACCCGGCCGTCCGTCACTATCTTCGGGCACTGCTTGAACAACAGAGCACGTGGCATGTCTGCGATGAAGCTCGAACCGGCGGGGAAGCTCTGCAGCGGGTGAAAAAGAATCCGCCCGATATGATCCTTTTAGACTTCCAGATGCCCGATTTGAATGGGCTGGATGTCGCCAAACAAATCTCGGACCTGTTTCCTGAAATTCCCATTTTGATGGTTACCATTCATCTGTCGAAGCAATTAGCCGAAGAGGCCCGGAGGGCCGGGGTGCGCGGAGCCTGCGCTAAATCCGATGTAGGCTCGATTGTCGAGGCCGTCGACGCCCTTTTAAACGCCGGAACCTATTTTCCAGCTATTCTCGCGAGAATAGATTTCGAGGCGGTGCCCGAGAATACAGTATTCCCTGTATTCGGGTTGGCCCCCTGCCATGCTAGTTTCGAGTTGCTTTCGCTTTACGCCTTCCCTGACGCGAGTGGATTTTTGCCCCGGGAGCTAGGCAAACAGAACTTTCGGAGTCGGCCGTGGAGCCGTGAGCCGTAACGAGGACTACACGGTGTCGCATCAGAGAGCTGAAAATATTATGCCTGTTCGGATCTTGCTGGTGGATGATCACCCCATTGTCAGGCAAGGGCTGAGAACTCTGCTGCAAGGCCGCGGTGATTGGGAAGTGGTCGGGGAAGCATCGGATGGGGCTGAAGCCGTGGATAAAGTGGACACCCTCCAGCCAGACGTCGTAGTGCTTGATGTCACCATGCCACGAATGAACGGTCTCGAAGCTTGCCGGCTGATCCAGCAAAAACACAAGAATGCCGGTCCGGAAGTTCTATTTGTCACCCAACATGACTCTCCGCAGATGATGCGCGAGGCCCTCGATGCGGGTGCTCGCGGTTACGTAGTCAAGTCCAATGCGGCGCGAGACCTGTTAGAAGCGGTGGAATCGGTCAGCCAACATCGCGTATTTACAGCATTGGCTCGAGGCCCCGAAGCGTCTAGTTAGTCGTAAGTGAGATTGTTTAAGTCTCTGACCAGAAAGTCTGAACATCGGAGGAAGATCTGCCATGAAACTACGAATCCTGTTAGCCGACGATCATGAAATAGTACGCCGAGGTCTCTGCTCACTTCTCCAGAAACATGAAGGTTGGGAGGTATGCGGCGAAGCGTCAGACGGTCGTGAAGCTGTCGAAATGGCGAAGAGATTGAAGCCCGACGTCGTCATTGTCGATATCGGCATGCCTAGTCTCAATGGCTTGGACACGACTCGTCAACTCATGCAGCATGACCCGCAATTTAAAGTTATCGTCCTCACTATCACCGATTCTGATCAGGTGATCCGCGAGGCCCTGGATGCCGGCGCACGTGGTTTCGTCCTCAAATCCGACGCCGCCCGCGACCTGGTTTCCGCCGTAGAGGCTCTGCAAAGCAAGCGAATGTTCTTCACGCCCCGCGTGAATGATCTCGTATTGGCAGGCTTTCTGGACAAAGGTCATGTAGTCGCCAGGAACGAAGCGCCCAGCTTGCCTACTCTTACCGTAAGAGAGCGGGAGATTACTCAGCTGCTTGCGGAGGGGAAGAGCTCTAAGGAAGTCGCATCGCTGCTGAATCTCAGCACGAAAACTGTGGAAACCCACCGCAGCAACATTATGCGTAAGCTGAGCCTGCACTCCATCCGCGATCTGGTCGTTTATGCGATCAAGAACAATATCATCCAGATCCAGATGCCGACGCAGGTGAGCAGTTCGCCGGAGACGACCGTCGCATAATACTGCGGGCTCGGTTTTAATGGGCCGAATTTGGGGAAAAGTATCCGCTCCGGGTTCGTGCCGTGAGCTTTGCATAACCCGGCGCATGAACTTCAATTCGCAGAGATTGATACTCCGGCTTCGCGTTTTGATCTTTTGGCCGAAACGCGATAGTGAACTGACTACGTATGTCGTGCGCGACGGTTCGCGTAATACTATCCACTTGATCCAGTGAATCGGGGAAATAAGCCACCCCACCCGTGCTAGCTGCCAGTTGCTGTAGAGCTCTGCGCCCCTCCTCTTGCAATCCACTTCCCAGTAACCCGATGGCATAGAGGGTTGGACCGTTTGCCTGTTGCAGCCGGCGCGAAGCCTCTTCCAGGGTCTCGCGACTCATGTTGTCTTGCCCGTCGGTGATCACCAGCAATACTTTATTGTTCAAGGTCGCATTGTTTTCAAGATGGACTGCGGAAGCGACGATGGCGTCATACAGGGCAGTGCTCCCTTTCGCGGAGACTTGATGCAACGCCGCCTGCAGTAAGTTCGGGTCGGAGGTGAAATCCTGGTCCAGATATGGATTCTGACCGAAGTTCACTACGAAAATCTGATCTTGCGAATTGCTTGCGCGAATCAAATTCAGAACCGATTGATTGATCTGGCCGCGCTTTTCCCGCATTGACCCCGAATTATCCACCACGATACCAATTTCTACCGGAATGTCTTCGCGCCGGAATGAAGTAATTGTTTGTGGAACGCCATTCTCATAAACGGCGAAGGCATTCTGGTTCAGTCCTGTCACCAGGTGTTGCTGCTCATCGACCACCGTCGCGTGCAGGACGACTTCCTGCACCTGCTTCTTGAAAACGAACATCCCCTGATCCCCGGTGCCGGGTTCGGCCGTCGGTTGATCCGATGGAGCTTGCTGCGTGCCTTGGTCGGGTGGTGCCTGAGTCGGCTGCGACTGTGCAGGGTAAGCATCCTGCCCTGGCGAAGCGGCTTGCTGTGTCGCGGGCGGCGGCGACGAAGCAGAATTTGCGGAGGAGCCTTGGGCCTCGGCGCCGACTGAGGCGGCCACAGAAATCAGTAAGGTGGTTAGGGTTAACAGAACGCGCGAGTAAGCGGCTGAGCGCATGGAAATCCAATTCCTCCGTCGTGTGTTGGATGCCAATCCGCTGTTCCGGGACAATGTCTTTCCTGTATTTTTGCCTACTGTAAAACCCTTAGAAGCAGTGGCGAATGCCAGGCTTCAAGGACGGTCAACATCGGCCTCAACCGTTGAATCCGACGCCCGGGCCTAGATCCAAAAATTTGTAGCAACCGGCTTTCCCCAAAGCGCACCTATTCCAACACAGGGTCGCTTTAGCCGAAGCTCGCTTCGGCAGGACTCGTTGCCAACGGAAGGGGCGTGCGCGTGCTTCGAATTCTTATCGCCGACGACCACGAGGTTGCACGAAAAGGAATCCGATCGCTTCTCGAAGGCCATCCGGGATGGGAAGTTTGCGCTGAAGCAAAAGATGGCCGGGAAGCCGTGGACTTCGCCACCCAAATAAAGCCCGACGTTCTCCTGCTCGACATCGGGATGCCAAATTTGAACGGACTCGATGCGGCCCGCCAGATTTTGGCGATGACACCAGACGCTAGAATCCTCATCCTGACGATCCATGATTCCGAGCAAGTGGTGCGCGAAGTCCTGGCTGCGGGTGCGCGGGGATTTCTTTTGAAATCGGACGCCGGCCGCGACTTAATTGCCGCCGTGGAGGCTCTGCAAAATCGTCGAACTTTCTTCACCTCGAAAGTCGCGCAAATGATGCTCGATGGTTATCTGCGACCCTATGAAGAACGGGAACATTCTACGCAACAAGTCCTCACTCCCCGCGAGCGCGAAGTGATCCAGCTTGTAGCGGAAGGCAAAACTACCAAAGAAATTGCGAGCACTCTCAGTCTCAGCGTTAAGACTGCGGAAACTCACCGTACCAATCTCATGCGAAAACTGGATTTACATTCGATTGCAGATTTGACGCTCTATGCGGTCCGCAACGGCATTGTGCAGATCTATTGATCCTCCCCGCGTAATTTTCAAGCCTTTGCGCGGTCTGTGGTTTGGCATCTCCGATAACGGAGCAAAATGCCTCCGCCATTACGTCGAAATCTCGCTCCACAAAATTTTACGGATTGAGCTGTGAATCTCAGCGTCCCGTCATTCAGTGTCAACGGCTTGCGCCAGACTCTTTACTGTTCCCCGGCCTTCGGTTTTAAGGCCACTCCGGGGGCTAGATACATAATCGACCTGATATTCCAGTTTCCCCTCCTTGGCTAACCTGATCGAGTAAATCGGTGGAAGAAAAATAGCGGTCGCGAAAGGGGTCAACGATGCTTTGGACCATAGCGGTAATACTTCTCGTTCTCTGGTTGCTGGGGATGGTCAGTTCCTACACAATGGGCGGTTTCATCCACATCCTGCTGGTGCTGGCGATTATCGCCGTGCTGGTGCGCCTCATTCAAGGCCGCAGCGCCGTTTAGCGGTTGCGCTATCGAACCTCTGCGAACGCGAATGCATTTAACCAACTACCGGGTGGCCTTCGGGCCCCTCTATCAAAGGAGCAAATCATGGACAAGGATCGGGTTGAAGGCAAAGTGAAAGACGTCGCAGGGCGAGTGGAGCGTCAGGTAGGCGAGTGGACGGGAGACAGCGAGAAAGAAGCCCACGGCGCAGCCAAACAGGCGGAAGGAAAGCTTCAAAATACCTGGGGCAAAGTAAAAGATGCCGCGAAGTCATCTCTCGACAAGGATGATAAACGGGATGCGGATCGCACGGAGACCGCAGATGAAGCCGCAGACCGCAAGAAGGCCAGCTAGCTTTTCCAGATCGCGTGCTACCCAAAAACCGCCAGGCGAACTTGCCGGCGGTTTTTTTGGTTTGAATAGTTAGTTTGACGATTCGTTCGGCGGAAGGCCGTCGCCAGACATCTGGACTTGGATAATATTGTTTTTCACCGCGTAGAGGACCAGGTCCCGTATGGAATGGAATCCCAGCTTGCGCATGATATTGCTGCGATGGGTTTCTGCTGTTTTTGTGCTCAAATTGAGCACGGCAGCCACTTCTTTGGAACTTTTTCCCTCTGCGAGGAGTTGAATCACCTCTTTCTCTCGAGGGGTGAGGGACGGAAACTTCGGTGGCGCTCCGCGCGCGGCGACTGAACCCTTCTCCAGAAACCCCGCCAACACCATTTCATTTACGCGCGAGGTAAAGAACATTTGGCCCCGCTGCAGAGCCTCAATGGCGGAAACCAGGTCACGAACTGCATCCGACTTCAAAACGAAGCCGCGAGCGCCCGCGTTTAAAGCTTCCCGAATAACCTGATCTGAATCGGTGATGGTCAGCACGATGATTTTGAAGTTGGGATCGTGCTGCGAAAGTTGCCGTGCGGCCGCCAAGCCATTCAGATTTGGCATGCCGATATCAAGGATGACGAAATCTGGCTTCAGCAGTTTGGCCTTTTCCACTGCTTCGCGCCCATCAGCGGCCTCAGCACAAATTTCCCAGCCCTCATGCGCCTGCAAAAGAGCAGCCAACCCGCGCCGCACCACTTCATGATCGTCAGCGATTAGAATGCGGAGCTTCAAGTTCTTCCCCTCACGCGGAATAAATTCTGATGGAGTGGAACTGTGCCCATCACAGACTAGCGGGCCGGAGCCCGCATGTGCCGGGTACTCTGGCGAGTTGAATCTTGAATATAGTTTACGGTCTCGTCCGGGCAATCAGGTCTTTGCTGTATTTACAAGTTGGTGCGACTGCTAATGGAAATGCTCTTTTCACAGACTCAAGAATCGTAAGATGTGGCAAGAACCGCCACCGCACGGTACCATGGAAGGGCCTTCTTGACGTGCGGTTTGAAAGCGTTAGTGAAACGAAACCGCTTGCTGGTGAAGGCAGGGCCGGTCAACAAAGTAACTATGTCATCCAGCAGGAACGCGAAGGTCGCATTCGCATCGGCTGTTGCCGTGCTTCTGATAAGCGCCGTCGCCGCTTATATTACGATCGTCCGCCTTCGCGAAAGCGCGCGTTGGGTGGTGCATACCTACCAGGTCGATTCCACCCTTGGAGAAATCGATTCCTCTCTTCTTGCGCTTACGCGAACGCGAACTGGTTACTCGATCACCGGTAACGAATCTCAGGCGCAGGATTTCCAGGCGGCTATTCCCGAAGTGCGCCGGCACCTCCAGGAATTGAGAACCCTCACCTTGGACAATCCCAAACAGCAGGAGGCGTGCACGCGGCTCGAAGATCTGGTGGATCATCGCATCAATCTTCTCCGAGATTCGGTCGCGCTTAAAAAGTCCGCGCCTCACGATGACGCTGGGCAAACTGCAATCACAGCCGAAGGCTTGAGTCTGTCGCAGGCCAACGCCTCCATCCTGCTGGAAATGCGCCAGGAGGAGCAGCATCTGTTGAGCCTGCGAATGCAGGTCTCGAACCGCTTGTTCAGGCTTACGGTAATTATTCTCGGCGCGACATTCGCTTTGGCCGTGCTGCTATTTTTCATTCACTACCGGCTTCTGGCGACCGAACTCAGGGCTCGTGCTCTTGCCGAGAGTGCTGCTCGGGAGGGAGAAGAATCCCTTCGAACCCTCACTGCACGCCTGTTGCAGATGCAAGACGAGGAACGCCGGAAATTTTCCCGCGAGCTTCACGACAGCCTTGGTCAATATCTGGCAGGTGTGAAGATGAACCTGGATATGTTTGCCAGGGCCAAGCCTAACGATGAGCTTTTGGCAAACGCGATCCAGCTCCTCGACCAATCCATCGCAGAAACTCGGACAATATCTCACTTGCTGCATCCCCCGCTCTTGGACGAAGTTGGTTTTTCTTCCGCTGCCAAATGGTACGTGCAGGGCTTTTCGGAACGTAGCGGTGTTGATGTTCGCGTCGATATGCCCGATGGTCTGGGGCGGTTACCCAGACCACTCGAACTCGGCCTATTCCGCGTGTTGCAGGAAAGTCTGACGAACATTCACCGCCATTCGAAGAGTTCAAAGGCCGAAGTCACACTTAAAACATTTCCCCATCATTTGGTTCTGCAGGTTAAAGATTATGGAAAAGGGATACCCGTAGAACTTTTGAAGGCGTTTCAGACCAAAGGCACGAGTTTTGGAGTGGGCCTCAGCGGCATGCGCGAGCGGGTCCGTGAACTCAATGGGAAATTGGACGTACAGTCGAGTTCGTCCGGCACACTTCTTTCGGTCATGCTTCCGCTAAATGCAGAAGAACGCCGAGCCTCTGAGCCCAGTTCCGAGCTGGCTTCCACTCAGAATCCTGTCTTTTGATCCTCGGCCATTCTCTGCTTCGCTTACTCCAACGGCCCATCTAGGATGTGGCGGGTAGAAGCGGACGAACCCCCAGGCTACGATTGCGATCCGTATCTTGCCGCCCACCCAGTCGTTTACGGCCAATTCGCTTCTTCCCGGAGGCTAACAGCTTCCTCATCTTCAACCTTGCCTTATGGAGTTGAGACTTCGAGTTGCCGATCGAACATCTCAGCTGCTCGGCGATCTCGTGGTGCTCATACCCTTCCACTTCGTGCAGAATGAAGATAGTCCGGCATCCTTCAGGAAGTTCATTCGCGGCCTGCGTCAGGGCTACACGATCAATCGCACCCACAAGTTTGTTATCGTCCCGGCCGAATTCCCTGGGTACGGGAGAGTAATCCAGGTTAGCGGGCTCGTCCAGAGATACTTCTTTCAAGTGCCGCTTGCGCCGCGTCATTAAGACCGTATTAACCACGACCCGGTATATCCAGGTTGAGAATGCGGAGTCGCCACGGAAACTGCGAAGGCCGCGAAAGATTTGGATGAACGCGTCTTGCATGAGGTCTTCAGCGTCTGAAACATTCTTGGTCATTAACAGACAAGTGGAATAGACCCGGCGCCGGTGCAGATCAAAAATTGTTGCACAAGCTTCCTGGTCTCCTTCTTGTGCTCGTAAAATCAGGTCCGAATCAGTTCGTACTTTGGGGGCTTCAACAACCGTAGGGGAGACAGGGAGTGCGCTCACTGGGGAAGTCCTTTCGTTTCGCCGACGGCCGCGAGCGGGAGGCGGTCAGCTAAGGTCATCCCGAGAATAGAGGTCAGAGCGCGATGGAGCTATGGGGTGGTAGCTGTAATTAAGATGAGTTCGCACCCTAGGTTTACCGAATAATAACTAAGCATACGAATACTCGCCGACGACTCCACATTGCTCGAAAATGGGCGGGGTGGCGGGAATCAGCGCTTCGCGGCCGCCGAGAGATGATTGTCGGTCTGCGGGTGCTCTTCCTTGTGCCCAAAATCGAGCGCAAAGTGCGGCTCTGACTGGGTTCCATTAATTCTTATTGGAACCTCCGTACCCACGCCATCCTTGCTGAAGAACCGGTCTACGGGCTTCAGCAAAATCGATTTCCAACCTACGGTCATCTGTGACAATCTCGCGTCCAGGAGGGCCTTGCCATGAAAATCAAAAGTTTGTCCATCCAGGGTATAACTCCCGGCCATCTCCACATAGGTGCCTGGCACAGAAAAATATAGGGGAGAGAATGAGAGTGATCCGTCCTTCAGGCTGAACGAACCTTCCAGGTCAACTGGTACGTCCGGACCAGCGTCCTTTGGCGCCTGCTTAATTTTTCCTTGGGTGCGTAAGCTTAGAAGGTCGAGCTTAGTCTGAATCTTCGGATTTGAAAAATGAGCCCGGGATACCCGAAAATTCCCGTCTAGCCTTAGACGATCAGCGACGTCTTCTTCGCCAGGCGGCAGGCCAAGCTTCGTTTTCATTTCCACTGGCCCCGACATGACTGGAGGATCCGTGCGGACCCCGAGTCTTAGTAGATCTTCAATCTGCGCATGGTCGAGCACTACATCAAGCTCAATATCGTGGCCGTGCCGGTTGCGCATCCGAGTCACCGATCCCTTCGCCGTGAAAGACGAATGCAAGAGTGTGGCCCGGACGGGCTTGAGATACGTGTCTCCACTCGTACCGTCCACAATGGCGTGAAAATCCGTATGCAGCGGAACCGGATGCCCGCTCCTCGTAATCCTAAAATCTGGCGTGTCCGTCTTTCCATCGACTACGATGCTGCTCAGGGTCCCTTCATACTTACCGGTAGAAGATAGAATTCCTCCGATACCCTTGAGCGTTCCCAGGTTGGCATCGCTGAAGGAATAATCGCCTTGCACTGGCGTATCGCGCGGACTCTTCTCATGAAATGGGCCAAACAATCCTGTCGAGTGGATGTTACCCACTGGCTTCGGATTCAGCAGCGTTGCGTCGAAGCGCATCGGCAGGCCCGGGCCGATGTCCCACATCTTCAAATCGCCAATATCAAATTCTAAAGGCTCCTTATCCGGATTCAATGTGTTGATCAGGAGCTTGGTATCTTTGCAAACAAAATTGTCAACGAAAACACTCATTTTCTGCGTTTTCGACCGCATCTGGTTGAACGCCCGGCGCTCTTCCTTCGGAGGAACGTTTAGCTCCATGCCTTCCACATAGACGGTTTCAACATGCGCAGTTGGGCGAAATAGATTCCGAATTCCCGTGTGGAAGTGAAATCGTTCCAGGCTGATGAGCGGCTGCACCCCGGGAGCATGCGGATTCGGATCAGTGGCCCCGAAGATTTTCAACCCGCTGCCTGAGACCTCGAGTCCATGGAACACGGAGACGTCAAGGGTCGCCAATTCCACTCTGCCCTGAAAGCGATTCGACAGAGTTTCGATGACCCGCTTTTTGAGTATGGGCTGAGCGCGGTTTATTACCTCCCGCACGATCACAGCTGCGCTTGCCAAGGTGATGCAAGCTATCACGCCGATCACCTTCCATCGACGTGCCTTCGTCCCGGTGTTTGGAAGTGCAGTCTGCACAAGTTCCCTTATCCATTAGGGTCAGGATGGTGGGACGAGTCAATACAGGGTTTCCTGCAGGAATGTCGTGCACAAACAAATCAGGATGGCCTTCACGCTTTTATCTCCCGTGGCTTTCTGATACTGTTTTGAGTCCGCAAGAGAAAGTTTGCAATGGATAGAAAAATTCTCTGCCATTTCCGCCGGGTTTCATAACTTATGGAGCGAGCTGTGACGGATATCACAGGCGACCCGGTTCTGGCCCTCTATAGTATTGCCACTGAGTAAACTGGTAGGAAGATGCGTATCGCCGAGAGGACAAGCGCGTGATCGTTGGAGTTCCGAAGGAAACCTATCCCAGGGAGCGGAGGGTCGCGCTCGTTCCCGCAGTGATCCCGATACTCGCCAAGGCAGGCCTTGAGGTTGTCATCGAAAGTTCTGCAGGCGAGCAAGCCGGCTATCCGGATTCTTTATATGTTGAGAAGGGCGGACAAATTCTTGCCGATCGTGCCGCAGTTTTTGCAGCTGCCGACATCGTCGTTCAAGTGCTTTGCTACGGGTCGAACGACGTCACGGGCCAAGCCGACTTGCCCTTGCTACGACGGGATCAGTTGCTGGTCGGGTTTTTACGGCCGTTCGGTTCAGCCGAAGTTATCCAGGCCATCGCTTCCGCCGGAGTCACCTCCTTCTCCGTAGAACTCGTTCCACGCACCACGCGCGCTCAGAGCATGGACGCGTTGTCATCGATGGGCACCATTTGTGGTTACAAAGCGGTGCTGCTGGCCGCCGAAACTTCCATCAGAATATTTCCCATGATGACGACTGCGGCCGGCACCATCACTCCGGCGCGCGTCTTCGTGATTGGCGCCGGCGTTGCTGGATTGCAGGCTATCTCCACTGCGCGCAGGTTGGGAGCCGTCGCTTCCGCTTATGACATGCGAGCAGCGTCCAAAGAACAGGTTCAGAGCCTCGGCGGCCGTTTCGTCGAGTTGCCAATTGAAGCGCAGAACGCGCAAGATGCCCGCGGCTACGGCACAGCTCAGGACGAAACCTTCTACGCCCGGCAGCGCGAACTGCTCACCCGAGTGGTCGCCGAAAGCGACGTGGTCATCACCGCCGCGGTGATCCCGGGAAAGAAATCGCCTGTCCTTATCACCGAAGAGATGGTTAAAGGTATGGCGCCGGGATCAGTGATCGTCGATCTTGCCGCTGAACGTGGTGGGAATTGTGAACTCACCCGCACTGGAGAGACGGTGGAAGTCCACGGCGTGACTCTGATCGGCGCCATCAACCTGGCTAGCAGCGTTCCATACCACGCCAGCCAGATGTACGCCCGTAACCTCACCACCTTTCTTGCCTACATCGTTAAAGACGGCAAGTTGCAATTGAACATGCAGGACGAAATCATCCGCGAGACGATGGTCACCCGCGGCGGTGAAATCGTAAACTCCAGGGTGCGGGATTTTTTCAAATTGCCTTCGCTAATCGCACAGTAGCGTGGCAGTAGTTTAAAACAGTCGCGCTTCAGCAGCCGCGTAGATTATTCAGAAGAATGCGGGCTTTAGCCCCTGAGGGAAGATATGGGTTCGAACCTGATCGACGCGTTGTTCATCTTCATGCTCGCCTGCTTCATCGGGTTTGAAGTGATCCGTCACGTTTCTCCGTTACTGCACACACCGCTGATGTCGCTGACCAATGCGCTCGACGCAATTGCCGTCGTGGGCGCAATCGTCCTGGTAGGCGAACACAAAAGCACATTCGCCACCGTGCTTGGCGTGATCGCCATTGTCGCCGCCACCAGCAACGTGGTCGGCGGCTTTTTCATCACTGACCGCATGCTCAAGATGTTCAAAAGCAGTCGTCCCACCAAGCCGTAGCTAATTTTTCGCTGATTCAGATTGGCATAAAAATGAATGAGTTCGCGGGAAGTCAGTACGTCATCGAAGCCATCTATCTCATCGCCAGCGCACTGTTCATATTTTCGCTGAAGTGGATGAGTTCGCCGAGAACCGCTCGCCACGGCATTTGGGCAGGCGAAATTGGCATGGTCCTCGCCATCGCCGGAACCCTGTTGCACCACGGCATGGACTACAAGTGGATCGCTGTTGGACTGGTGCTCGGAAGCGGCATTGGCATTCCTCTCGGAATGGTTCAGATGACCGCCGTCCCTCAGCGGACCGCACTCAGCCACGCCTTCGGGGCGTTGTGCGTAACCCTGGTAGGGACAGCGGAATTTTATTTGCGCAGCCCGAATGTTCCCCGATTCATGATGTCGGTTCTTTCGATGGAAGTAATCCTTGGAGGGCTGACCTTTACCGGAAGTCTGATGGCGGCAGGGAAGTTGCAGGAAATCCTACCTCAACGTCCCATCACTTATAAGGGACAGAACCTCGTTAACTTCCTGCTATTCGCAGTTGCCATAGGCAGCGCCGTTTATCTGGTCTTACATCCGGAAGCAAAAATGTTTTTTCCCCTGATTGTCTGGGTCTCGCTGATCTTCGGAGTGTTGCTGATCATTCCCATCGGTGGCGCCGATATGCCCACCGTTATCTCTCTCTTGAACGGCTATGCCGGCTTGTCCGCCGCTGCGATGGGATTCGTCCTTCAAAACAAACTCCTGATCATCGCAGGCGCACTCGACGGATCCTCTGGACTTATCCTCTCCGTGATCATGTCCAAGGCCATGAATCGGTCGTTCAGCAATGTTCTGTTTGGTGCGTTCGGGCAGGTGCAGGCCGCCGCCGCCGGCAGTGCGGAAGCCAGGCCAGTGCACAGCGCAACCGCCGAGGAGTCGGCGGCGATCCTCTCTGCGGCCAATAAAGTTGTCATCGTCCCGGGTTACGGCATGGCCGTGGCTCAGGCACAACACAAGGTCCGCGAACTGTATGACATCCTCACCAAGAAGGGGGTGGACGTTCGCTTCGCGATCCATCCCGTCGCCGGACGCATGCCCGGCCACATGAACGTTCTTCTAGCCGAGGCCGACATTCCCTATGACCGCCTTATCGAGATGGATGACATCAACGGCGACTTCCCGCAAACCGATGTGGCTCTGGTGATCGGAGCTAACGATGTTACCAACCCGGCAGCCCGCAATGATGCTACCAGTCCCATCTATGGCATGCCCATCCTCGATGTTGATAAAGCGCATACGGTCATGGTGATCAAGCGAAGTATGAGCCCCGGATTCGCAGGCATCGATAATCCCCTTTATTACCTTCCGAACACGCTGATGCTTTTCGGTGATGCGAAACAGTTTGTGGGTGCCATCGTGCGCGAACTCAGCGGCGGGCATTAGCCGGACGTGACTTGCATCAGCCGAGCACAGCTAAAGTTATTTCGATCTCTGGCCCCTTCATTCCGTTACTGATGTAACCTGAGTGACATGAGTTATCGCCTCCCTATCAGCATTACCGTCAATAATGCTTCTTGTGGGGAAGTCTAACCGCTGAGACCGGGGCGCAAGCCGCCAGCGGCAATCTACGCAGTTCGATCTTCTGAAGGGAGTTGTCTCTCCGGAGCGAAGTATGTCTACGGGTCCGCAGCAGGGACAAATCAGCGCCCGTCATTTGCCTGAAGTCCTGGCCCTCCTCGGTCAGGAAGTATTGGCCATGGTGATTGCCCGCGCGGCACTTCCGCAGATTCTGGAAACCCTGTGCGCGAGCGTCGAGAAACACTACAGGGGATTGCTGTGCTCTGTCCTCCTTCTGGATGCCGATGGCAAGACCCTGCGCTGGGGCGCTTCGCCGTCACTGCCCGAAAAATATAGTCATTCACTCGATGGAGTCCAGATCGGTCCCAGCACCGGATCGTGCGGTACGGCAGCGTACCGTAGAGAAATTGTAATTGTCTCTGATATCGCATCCGATCCACTGTGGGCGGATTGTCGGCATCTGGCTCTTCCGCTCGGTCTACGCGCGTGCTGGTCCATGCCAATCGCGTCGCAAGACGGTGGGGTCCTGGGTACGTTTGCCATCTACTATCGCGAGCCGCGCACGCCGGATGAAGATCATCTCAAACTCATCGCTCACGCCAGTCACCTCGCCGCCATTGCCATCGAACGAGATCGAGCGAAAGCAGAACTCACAGCGGCCGAAACGCGATACCGCACGCTGGTTGAGCGCTTGCCTGCGATTACCTATATCGCGGAGCTCGGAGCCTGTGGCCGGTGGCACTATGTGAGCCCTCAGATCGAGTCCATGCTTGGCTTCTCGCCCGCGGAATGGCTCTCTGAGCCGGCGAATTGGATTAACCGCGTTCACCCCGAAGACCGAGGCAGCGTACTGCTGGTTGAGGAAAATTTTCAGAAGAAGCCAGATTTATTTCAGACCGAATATCGTGTGCTGGCGCGAGATGGCAGAGTTTTGTGGTTCCGTGACGAAGCCGTGACCTTGCCCTCTGTGGAAGGCCAACCTTTTCTTATGCAGGGCGTCATGTATGACATTACCGAGCGTAAGCGTTTGGAGGATCAACTCCGTCATTCGCAGAAAATGGAGGCAGTAGGCCTCCTCGCCGGGGGAGTTGCCCATGACTTCAATAACGTACTTATGTTGATCCAAGCTCACAATGAACGTCTGCGCGCAATCCTGCCGCCGGACGCCGCTGCTGAGAGAATCTCTGGGGATAGAGCACGCGGTCGTCCGCGCCGCAAGCCTGACGAGCCGTATGCTGGCTTTCAGCCGTAAACAAGTGTTGCAGCCTCGCCTGGTGGACTTGAACGAAGTCCTTGCTGAAGTTGCCAAGATGCTTGACCGCCTCATCGAGAAGAATATTGCGGTGCGAGTGGCTGCGTCTCCGCAGCTCTGGAGCATCAAGGCTGATCCGGGACAGATCGAACAACTGATCATGAACCTTGCGGTCAACGCTCGCGATGCTATGCCGGAGGGCGGAGAACTGCTGATTGAAACTCGCAACGTCGAAATTAATGCGGATCATCGTACTGTCGACGGCGCTCGTCCGGGACGCTATGTGCTCCTGCAGGTGCGGGACAATGGAATTGGAATGGATCGTGAAACCAGGGCTCGCATGTTTGAACCATTCTTCACCACGAAAGGTCCGGGCAAGGGAACTGGCTTGGGTCTCGCCATCGTTTACGGCGTGGTCAAGCAGTTGTCTGGCTGGAGTCATGTCGATAGCAAACCAGGTCGAGGAACAACCTTCGAAATTTACCTTCCGCGAGCCGAGGAAGGAACCGAGCCCGCCCAGACCGTAGATGTCGCAGATCCTTCCGCGGTCTCCCGCGGTGCAGAAACTGTTCTTCTGGTCGAAGACGAGCCGGGAATTCGCGAGCTTGCCGAAGAGTTTCTACGAAGGCGAGGTTACGTAGTTCTCTCTGCGATGGATGGAGCAGAAGGCCTGCGAATTGCCGAGGGACACGAAGACCTGATCCACGTTCTGGTGACCGATATCGTAATGCCCAACATCGGGGGTAAGGAACTGGCCCAACGCCTCAGGCTCGTCCGTCCCCAGATGAAAGTGCTTTTCATGTCGGGTTATCCGGATCATCCGGCGCTGGCCGACGTAGATCTAGGTCTCCAAACGACCGTTTTGCAAAAGCCCTTTTCGTTGGGGGCTCTCGCCCACGCCGTACGCCGCCTGCTCGACGAACAATAGCATTCGTCACTTCCGACTTTGACCAAAATGGATTGCCCTTGATCCGTTTTTTGAGTCGGCTCCTATAGGGATGGTAATCTGGCGAGCCCACCGTGATATTCTATGAACTACCAGCTGCGTACCGTTTTGGCGGAAATTTCCCCGCAGTTTCAAGATCAGCTTCCAGAAAAAGCGTCGGAAGAAAACTTCCTGATCAAGCTTCCCTGTAGAAGCCCAGAAGAAAAAGAGAAATAACAAATCATGCTTTCAGTCAGCAATGTGTCCATGCGCTACGGCGCCAAAATTCTGTTTGACGAAGTCTCGGTGGCATTCACCCCAGGCAAACGCTACGGCCTCACCGGACCGAACGGTGCCGGCAAATCTACGTTCATGAAGTTGTTGAGCGGCGAGTTGGAGCCGCAAAAAGGAACGGTGGTCCGTCCCCGGAAGGTCGGCGTTCTGAGCCAAGACCAGTTCGCTTTCGACGCATTCACCGCCGTTGACACCGTCATCATGGGCAACAAACGCCTTTGGGCGGCCATGCAGGAACGCGATGCCATTTACGAGAAGGCTGATATGACGGACGAGGATGGCATGAAGCTCGGAGAACTCGAAGGCATCGTCGGCGAAGAAGATGGCTACACGGCCGAGAGCGATGCCGCCATTTTATTGGATGGCCTGGATATCCCCGAAGAACTGCACGGCCGAAAGATGAGCGAACTCCAGGGCGGACAAAAAGTTCGCGTGTTGCTGGCGCAGGCCTTGTTCGGGCATCCGCAAGCGCTACTGCTGGACGAACCTACCAACAACCTCGATCTCGATTCGATCCACTGGCTCCAGGGATTTCTGAATGCTTATGACGGCGTTGTCATAGCCATCTCGCACGATCGCCATTTCCTCAACAGCATTTGTACTCACATCGCTGATATCGATTACGAAACCATCATTACTTACACTGGGTCGTATGACGAGATGGTACTGGCAAAAACGCAAGTCCGTTCGCAGATCGAGTCACAAAATGCGCAGCGTGAAAAAAAGATTTCGCAATTGAACGAATTTATCGCCCGCTTCGCGGCCGGCACGCGATCCAGCCAAGTGCAGTCGCGACGCAAAGAAGTCGAGCGCCTGCAGGTTACAGAATTGGCCAAGTCGAACATCCAGCGGCCATACATCAAATTCGAGCAGAAGCGGCCTTCGGGAAAACACATTCTCGAAGTCGAACACCTCAGCAAGGCCTACGATGACAAGCAAGTGATTCGCGATTTCACCGCCAGCATCACCCGTGGTGAAAGAATCGCGTTGATGGGACGTAACGGAGCAGGCAAGACCACGCTGGTAAATGCGCTTACTCGCAAATTCACCCACCACGCCCGAAGCCGAGTTGCGCAAGACCAGCGGCTACGATGGTCCCTTCGTCGATTCCGGAAAAGTGATCTGGGGACACGAAGCTTCCATCGGGTATTTCGCGCAGGATCATCGCAGCCTGATCGCAGGCGGCATGACCGTCCTGGAGTGGCTGCACCAATGGAATCCTGCAGCTGTCGGCGAAGAAATCCGCGGCCTGCTCGGGCAAATGCTCTTCCAGCGCGAGGAAGCCACCAAGTCTACGAGCGTTCTTTCTGGAGGCGAAGCGGCGCGCCTGCTCTTCTGCAAGCTGATGCTGCAGAAACCGAATGTCCTCGTGCTCGATGAGCCGACGAATCACCTTGATCTCGAGGCGATCAACGCCTTGAATATTTCCCTGCAGCGATATCAGGGAACGGTATTCCTGGTAACCCACGATCACGACCTGATCGACGAAGTTGCCACCCGCATCTGGCATTTCGAGAACGATCACAAGATCACGGATTTCAAGGGCACTTACGAGGAATATCAAGCTGCCGTGGCTGTGTAGTTGAACTGTAGAAACGACCGTCCTCGGCTGCCGCCGAGCCCGGCTGGACTGCACCATTTCCGCGGCATGTAAATCAACCAGGTTCTCCACAGATTTCCACAAGGGTTTGCTGTTGCGCGAAGACCCCGTAGTTGCGGATAATGACTACGGTAGGTTCTTGCGCCAGCAAGGCCGGGATGGCGGCGCGAGAGGTTGTGAGCGTCTTGTACAGTCGAGCAGATCTACTTCGAATTCTTCATCTAACTCCGCGCCAGTTGTCCAACTGGGAGCGGGCGGGCCTGATCGCTGCCTCTGCGACTTATTCTTTTGCCGACCTTCTGAAAGTCAAAAAAGTTCGCGACCTGTGCGCCATGAAAGTACGCCCGGCGGTGATTCGCGAATCGCTCGAGGCCATGCAGAAACAAGCTTCGGGTATGGGAAATCCTTTAGTGGAGGCGGGTGCTTCTTCGACCAGCAAGCATCGGATCGCCTTTCGCCATGAAGGGCGTCTTCTCGAACCGATCGCTGGACAATTTGTGATGGACTTCTCAACCCGTGAAAAAGTCGTAACCAGTGCCCGGACTCCGTCCTCCGAAGCCAACCCAGAATCAGGACGAAGCTGCCGTCTGGTTCGCCCGGGGGATTGCGCTAGAAGAAGATCCCGCGACCCAAACTGAAGCGCTAGCGGCTTATCAGCGCGTTCTCGAATTTCAGCCGAACCACGCCGCGGCACACATCAATCTCGGTACGCTTTACTACAATCGCCAGGACTTCGCGCTGGCCGAGAAGCACTACCGCGCCGCGTTGCAAGCCGATCCCCGCTACGCGCTGGCCTATTTCGATCTGGGCAATGTTCTCGACGAGACCGGCCGCGTACAAGAGGGCATCAAGACTTATAAGATGGCAGTGCAACTCGCTCCCACCTACGCCGACGCCCACTACAACCTCGCTCTCGCTTACGAAAAAGTGCGCGAACCGCGCAAAGCCCTGAAACACTGGCAGGCCTACATCAAGCTAGACACAACCGGTCCCTGGTCCGTCCACGCCCGCAATCAGATCCAGCGCATCCTCCAAGCCGACACGCTGAAGCTGGTCCACTCGCGCAGGGGCTAGTAATCTGCACTCAACACGATGACGCAACACGAGGGCGCCTTCTTTCGGCTGGTTGACCGGCACGTAAGACTTCAGCACAGTTGCTTCCTTGCCGAGTTTTTCCCTACGAGCGACACGGGCTTATATCACCTTTGCTTCAGGCCATCGATTGGGCAGCACGGCATTCCTGGGTCGTGCAGATTCTGCGAGGCGAAGTACGTCACAGTTGGTGAGGCCGAAGTCAACACTACCGGGGCAGAGGGACGGTTGAGCCAGGAACTGATCCGGTTGTTTGAAGCGGCACTGGGCTAGCCGTCAACTGACTTACGAACGGATGCTAGAATTACTAGTTTGCCATTCCACCGCTGAAGGTTCTTATATGCCTGAAACCCTCCAATCCACCGTCCCCACGCCCCTAACCACGCTCACCGAAGACGAAATCCTTTTCCGCGACAACATTCGCCAGTTCGCCGACGAAAAATTCGCCCACTGGTGAAAGAGATGGATGAAAAAGGCGTCTTCGAAAAGAGCCTCATCCACGAATTCTTCCAGCTTGGGCTAATGGGCATCGAGATTCCGGAGCAATACGGCGGCGGCGGAGCCAAGTTCTTCGAAGCGATTCTGGCCGTAGAAGAACTGTCGCGTGTGGATGCCTCCGCTGGCGTCGTCGTCGATGTGCAAAACACCTTGGTCAATAACGCACTCCTACGATGGGGCAGCCCGGATCAAAAGAAACGCTATCTTCCAAAGATGGCGACCGAAACGGTGGGCGCGTACGCCCTCAGTGAGGCCGGTTCCGGCTCCGACGCCTTCGCCCTCCAGACCCGCGCGGAATTGAAAGGCACCGACTACATCCTGAACGGGCGCAAGCTTTGGATCACCAACGGTAAAGAGAGCGGCCTGTTCGTCCTCTTCGCCACCCTCGATCCTTCCGCCGGTTACAAAGGCATCACCGCGTTCCTGATCGAAAAAGATTTTCCCGGTTTTACCGTAGGCAAGAAAGAAGACAAACTTGGCATCCGCGCTTCTTCTACCTGCGAACTGATTCTTGAAGATTGCCGCGTCCCCAAAGAAAACGTCCTCGGCGAGCCTGGCAAAGGTTACAAGATCGCCATCGAGACATTGAATGAAGGCCGTATCGGCATCGGAGCGCAAATGATCGGCGTAGCTCGTGGGGCTTGGGAGTTTGCTGCCAAGTATGCGCAGGAGCGCAAACAATTTGGCAAAGCGCTCGCCGATTTCCAGGGCATCCAGTTCCAGATCGCACAGATGGCGACCGAGATCGAAGCCGCGCGCCTCATGGTTTATAACGCCGCTCGCATGAAGGATGCCGGCGTGAACTTCGTTAAAGAAGCCGCTATGACGAAGCTTTTCGCCTCGCAAGTGGCCGAGCGAGTGACGTCATTAGCCATCGAAATCTACGGCGGCTACGGTTTCACCAAAGATTACCCGGTGGAAAAATATTGGCGCGACGCCAAGATCGGCAAGATCTATGAAGGCACATCCAATATGCAGCTAGCCACGATTGCCAAGCTTCTGATCGGCGGAAAATAACCGGGCAGCCCGACCGCATAGGCACTAGAGCCTGCCGTCTACAGGCTTTTAGCCCTTTTGCTAGCAGTGCTTATGAGGTTCCCCGGCGCACAAAGCGCTTTCGGCTGCCCATTATGTGCATCCGATTGCACTCACGCTCTGCAGGCTGCCGCTATTAATTTCCCGTAACTCGAATCAATTCAAAGTCTTTCGAACCGCCACTGCAGTGGCGCACAATCTGCATCTCATACACTGCCCGCGCTTACGGGGCTGATGGGGTGACGCTTGAGTTCTATGCTGGGTAATAACGATTGGATTCCACTCGCGGTTCCAAAGAAAAAGCGTACCCTGTTGCCGTTGCTGATAGTGGTCTTTCTCGCTTCTTACGGCTTGATGACTTTGCTGATCGTGGAACAGGGTGAAGCCATCCAGCAACAACGCAATCTGATTCAGGTTCTGCAAGCGGATAGTCGCGAACTATGGGCGACTAAAGGAAGGGCGTTGACGGCCCAAGCCGAAGCCCAGAGCCGCGCTGCGAAAAAACCCTCGACCGAGGCGCAAGCTCCATCCGTGCAAACTCCGTCAACCCAGGCTCCAATGACCCAGGCTCCGTCATCCCAGACTCCGTCATCCCAGACTCCGTCAACCCAGGCTCCGTCAACCCAGGCACCGCAGCGTCATTCCCAAAGCCGGGCCGGCAAAGGTGCAAAACCTCAGACCCAGGTTCCACCCATGCCAGCTTCGGATTTGGGGGATCAGAGGCGCGTTTTGGTTACGCTGTAAGTAAGTTACTTAAGTAGAGAAGCTATTGAAGCTCTTTGGACGGTACAGCAATGAAGGCCCTGACCCTAGCCTTGATGTTCAGTATGACGGTTGCGCAGCCAGCGCAGCCCTCACGCCGCCTCTCGACCCATCTCGAACAGCACGTCAAGAACGGACGCTGGTACTTTGCCGCTAGCGGTCATGCCGTCTATTGCTACGGACCGGTGATGACCCTACCTCAAGCCAATGGCGATCTGCAGAAAGTTGCTACTTTCTGCCGCGATGGCCGCGCCGTAGTCCCCTTGAAAGACTAGCTGCGCCATCCCCGCCCTCGAAACTTACAAGCGACTCGCCTTCCCATCAAGAAGGTAAACTGGGAAGGCATGCCCGAATTACCCGAAGTGGAAACCATTGCCCGCGGCCTCAACCAGCGTGTCACGGGAGACGTTATCGAATCCGTGTGGCTTGGCCAGAAGCCCGAGCCGCTCAAATCGCCTGCACAGGAAATCGCCGCCGCTCTTGAACATACCCGCATCCTCGGCGTGCGCCGTGTGGGTAAGCACATTGTTTTTGATCTTGAGCCGGTCCGTCTGGGTCGGACACGTCGCCCTAAGACACCGCGGGTGGGTCGTAAAGCGATGCCGAGGCCGGTGTCATCGTCCCAGCCCGATGCCGACGCAATAACCAAAGCTCAGTGGATCGTCCACCTCGGTATGACGGGACGGCTGCAAATCTGCGAACCGCCGTCTGAAATCTCCAAGCACACTCATGCGATCCTGAAGCTCGCCTCGGGCAGGGAACTGCGCTTTGTCGATCCCCGGCGTTTCGGACGGCTGAGCGTCGCCGTCGATTTCAATTCCGTTGGTATTGAGCCTCTGGAGACGGAGGTGGAAAATTTTCTCCCCTTATTCCGCGGGCGCAAAACTCCGATCAAGAGTGCACTACTCAACCAGAAACTGCTCCGCGGAGTGGGGAACATATATGCCGATGAATCTTTATTCCGGGCTGGCATCCGACCGCGTCGTCGCGCCTCCACCGTCACTCGCGACCAGTTCGCCAAATTGCTCGTCTCTGTAAAAGAGGTCCTGCGTGAAGCCATCGCCCTCGGCGGTTCCTCCATTTCAGATTACGTAAACTCTGACGGCGAGGAAGGCTTCTTCCAGCTCCAGCACCGCGTTTACGGCAGGGAAGGGGAGCCTTGCCTGGTCTGCAAAACTCCAATCAAACGCATCGTAATCGCTGGACGCAGCAGCCACTACTGTCCTGAATGCCAAAAGTGAATCATCTCGGATCTTCGATGATGGAACTCCATATGGTTGAATTCAGATGGTTGACCTCGCTTCCGGTTTAAGCGAGCTGGTTGTCTTATCCTGCGCGGGTTCTGATAGTCTTTTCTCCATGCCTGATTTTTCCATCGGAGTCGATCTTGGCGGTACCAACCTCCGCATCGCCGCGGTGAGCCGCGATGGACAACTGCTCGAAAAAGTCACCCTCGGAACCAAAGTTGCCCTCGGCCGCGACCATGTCCTCAATGAAATGTGCGATGCCATACAGCGCCTCTCCGGCGCGTACAAATCATCCGGCAAGTTCCTCGGCGCGGGCATCGGCGTTCCCGGCATCATCGACATGCAAACCGGAATGCTGCGCAAGTCCGCTAATCTTCCAGGATGGGAAGATTATCCGGTGCGGGCTGAGATTGAACGCCGTCTCGCTGCGCCGGTCATTCTCGAAAACGACGCCAACGTTGCTGCACTCGGCGAGCAGTGGCTGGGAGCCGCTCGCGGCATCGAAAACGTTGCCGTAGTCACACTCGGTACAGGCATCGGAGGCGGAATCGTGCTTGGCGGAAAAATATGGCACGGTATGAATGGCATGGCTGGAGAGTTCGGTCACGTCACCGTGGAGCCCGAAGGTCATGCATGCGGATGCGGCAACCACGGATGTGCCGAACGCTATGCCTCAGCCAGCGGGATCATGCTAATGG
This sequence comes from uncultured Acidobacteriaceae bacterium, assembly GCA_963846215.1. GTDB lineage: Bacteria > Acidobacteriota > Terriglobia > Terriglobales > Acidobacteriaceae > Sulfotelmatobacter. The sequence goes on from CAWJVC010000009.1 coordinate 815,727, forward strand.
CCCGGCAAGCCATCGCCAGCGGTGAGGCGCCGTCACTGGCCAAGGCCGCTTCCTCCGATGCAGAGTTCGGAGCCAAGTCGATCTACAATCTGGCCATTCAGGGAGACGAACACGCGCGCCAGATTTTTCATACTTTCGGGCGCTATCTCGGCATCCTCCTGGCCGGCCTCATCAACGTTCTGAATCTCGAAATGTTCGTGATAGGAGGCGGGGTGTCTAGCGCATGGGATGCCTACGCGCCGGCCATGTTTGACGAATTGCACTCCCGCTCGCTCGTCTACGCCGCAACCGCTCCTTCCGATCCTCTCATGTACGATTTCTCAAAAAAAAATGAGGGTGCATCCGCGCAAACTGAAAGCCTCACCGCCAGGAAGACGATCATCACTAGCGCCTTGCTCGGGAGCGATGCGGGATTGTATGGTGCTGCGCGCGCCGCAGTGTAGGCCGGATAAGCTTGTTCTTTGGGGAACTCGAGGAAGTCAGCGGCTATCCCGCGAACCTGACGTCCGGCGCAACGGATGATCCGGCAGCCGACCCTTTCGCCGACTTCCGAGCCGCACGCAATAAGGCCTGATTCTGCTCCGGCTTTCCAATCGTTACGCGAATGCAATGCGGCGCTCCCCACGGTCCTAGTGGACGCACCGCTACGCCTTCATCCTGCAATCGATTTGTGATGACAGCGGCATCTTCTCCCAAATCGCAAAAAACAAAATTCGCCCACGTTGGCATCACTCGATAACCCAGTTCCGCGAGTCCCTGCGCAATATCCCGAGACTGCACCGCATTGTTCTCCACCACGCGAACAATGTGGCCCTCATCTTCCAGCGCTGCGATCGCCGCAGCTTGCGCCACCGACGATACCGAAAAAGTGTTTCGCATACGCGCGCAGTAGCCCAGCAATTCCGCCGGACCCAAGCCGTAGCCCACTCGCAATCCAGCCAGCCCGTGTGCTTTCGAAAACGTTCGTAGCACAACTACGCTCGCGCCCTGGCGCACATACTCCAAGGAATTTGAGTACACGATTCGCCGCAGGGCCGCGAACTGCACGGCGAATTCGTAATACGCCTCATCCAGCACCAGAACCACGTTGCTCGGAAGCCGCGTCACAAAGCTCTCTACCGCGGGCGCGTCCAATACCGTCCCCGTAGGATTGTTTGGGTTTGCCAGAAATACAATACGTGTCTTCGCGTCAATTGCGCCCAGAATAGCCTCGAGATCGAAACCGTCCTCGCGCATCGGAGTCTCGGTCAATTGTGCCCCAGCAGCATGCACCGCCATAGCGTACACAATGAACGACCGCTCGCTCGTCACTGCGTTCAGCCCCGGGGCGAGCAATGTCTGGCAAAGCAACGTCAGTAATCGCGGTCGATCCCGCGGTCACCAGCACCTGCTCTGGAGACACCCCATGATGCGCTGCCAATTTCACGCGCAACTGGTTGCAATCATCATCCGGGTAAAAGTTCGAGGTCATGATCGCGCCTCTCATCGCCTCGATCGCGCGTGGCGAAGGTCCAAAGGGACTCTCGTTTGAGTCGAGTTTAATGAGGCGGGAGCGTCGCTCCAGTGCTGCTGCGGTTGGGCTTGGGGCGTTGGTCGTGCCCATGTCGCGGGCCGGTTTGGAGACTAAATCAAAAAAGCGGCTCATGTGTGCCGCTCATCATGCCACGGAGGGCTTGATGCGCGCTACCGGTTTGTTGCAGGCCGTTTGTAAGCGATCGACCTCTTGCGCTGTCAGGGCGCGGAATTCTCCAGGTGGCACGTCCAGCGTGAGCGGCCCATAGCGAACGCGCTTGATCTTCTCGACATGATGTCCAACTTTTTCAAACATTCGCCGGATCTCGCGATTGCGTCCCTCAATCAGCGTAACTTCATACCATGGATTATTCGCCTCTTTGACCAGCCGTATGCCTGCCGGCGCTGTTTTCACCCTGCGTCCATCTTCGGTCTGGATGGAAACGCCCGCTCGCAATTTATCTAAAGATTCGGCGCTCGGTGCACCGGCAACTTTCACAAGATATGTCTTCGACACCTGCGACGCGGCTTTCATAAGCCGGTTTGCCAGCGCTCCATCATTAGTCAAGAGCAGCAAGCCTTCGCTCGCATAATCCAATCGTCCCACCGGATACACACGCTTCTTCACCCCTCGGATCAGTTGCATAACCGTCGGCCGTTTTTCCGGATCGCTCACCGTGGTCACATATCCCTTGGGTTTATTCAATAAAAGGTAAACGTGATTTTGTGCGCCCTGCAACAGCTTCCCATCCACACGAATGTGATCCGTGTCCGGGTCTGCCTTCGTGCCAAGTTCCGTCACCACGGTGCCATTCACTTTCACGTGACCCGCGCTGATAAGCTCTTCGGCTTTGCGTCGAGAAGCGATACCGGCAGCGGCAATAATTTTTTGCAGTCGTTCAACCGGCATGTGTCAATTTCCAACTGGAATTTAGTTAGGTAGAATGGTCTCGCCCACGTGGGGTAGAGCCGCGTCAGTTTCGCAACTGCGCCTTATTCTTTCTGAGTTGCGGACTCTGCAATTTCCTCAGCCTGCGCGGTGCTTTCTTCTTGAGTTGCCTCTTCCGCCGGAATCAGTTCTCCCTGAAAGGATTCTGCCACCAGTTTCTCGAACTCTTCCATGCTCGGCAACTCGTTGACATCCTTCAACCCAAAGCGCATCAGAAATTCTTTCGTCGTCTTGTATAGAATAGGCCGACCAATCACTTGCTTGCGTCCCGCAGTCGTAATCAGTTTGCGATCAAGCAATGTCGCAATCACGCCGCCGGAATCCACTCCGCGAATTTCGTTGATCTCCGGTACCGTCGCCGGCTGTTTATAGGCGATCACCGCCAAGGTCTCCAAAGCCGGTAGAGAAAGCCGGATCGGTGGCTTCAAACTCTTCGCGAAGCTGCGCACCACCTCATGCTGCTCCGGTTTGGTCGACATGCGATACCCGCCGGCAACCTGCCTTATCTCGATTCCATGGTCAGACGTTCCGTAATCGGCGACCAACTCTTCGAGCGCGGCGCGCACGCGTGATTTCACTTCCGCCTCATCCGCCGCGCCCTCCGCAATCACAGATTCTTTTACGAGCTGAGCTATCTGCTCCGTAGTAATGGGCGTTTCCGCCGCGTAGATAATCGCTTCGAGTTGTGCTTTCAGACTCATAAATTACTATTGTCATCCTGAGCGCAGCCGCCTTCAGGAGGAGCGAAGGATCTCTGGCTCCATCAGACTGGCCAACTTCCGCTGCCGACCGCGCTACCGCCAATCATCGCGCACAGCCGCCTGTCCCCCCATCACCGCATCGAAGCCGGTATGCTTGCGCACCGCGATTTCGCCGAACAGCTCGATCCTGCCGAACCTGAATCGCCTGCAGCCGCACCATCTCGAACAATGCCAGAAACATGCAAACCAGCGCCTGCCGCGACTGAACCCGCAAAAGAAGCTGCTTCAGCCGGATCGGTCTCGACTCCAAAGCCAGCCTCTGCCGCAGATAATCGATCATCTGCCCGACGGTAACGGTTTCTTCGTTTACATTAATGATGGGCCGAGTTCGCACGCGCTCCAGAATCTGCTGGAAGGTTTTCACCAGGTCGATCACGTCTGCCGCCATCTCCGGTTCGGTGCCTTCGGCGTCCATGAATTCTTTCAGCGCCGGATTCGTCAGCACCGCATCTTCAATTTGCTGCTTTTGCAAAAGCATCTGCGCCGCCGACTTGAATTTCTCATGCTCCAGCAGGCGGTTCACCAGCTCGGTTCGCGGATCTTCAAACTCTTCCGCTTTCGCCGACGGATCGCGCGGCAGCAACATCTTCGACTTGATGTGAATCAGCACAGCGGCCATATAAATAAAGTCGGCCGCCACATTCACATCAAACTCGCGAATCTTTTCCACATATGCCAGATATTGCGCCGTGATCCGCGCAATCGGAATGTCGTAGATGTCGATATCCTGCTTGCGAATAAGGTCGAGAAGCAGATCCAGCGGACCTTCGTAAACATCAGTCACCGAGACCGCAAAAGGAGAATCGCTTTCTTCTTTCTTTGCCGCTTCCTTCGTCGCATCTCGAGTTTTGTTCGCCCGCACCAGCCGCGATCTCGCGCCGATGATTGACGAAATGCCGCCGGCTCGTTTATCCTGCCCATGGAAAAAGCTCCGTCATCCTGAGCGCGATTTTTGCGCGAACTATGCACATTCTCTTTCATCTACTTTGCTTGTTCCCCTTCGGCGCCTCATACTCCAGTGACATTCCCATTGCGCCGCGAACATCGCCCATCGTCTCGCCCGCGGCCTTCCGTGCCCGCTCCGCGCCTGCCTCAAGAATATCCCAAGCCAGCCGCGGATTCTCCTCGAATTTCTTGCGCCGCTCCTGCATCGGACTCAGCAATTGCACCAGGGCGTCCGCCGCCCAGCCTTTGCACTCAATGCATCCTATGCTTGCCGACCTGCAGCCCACATTCACTTTCCCCATCGTTTCTTTGCTGCTGAAGATTTTATGCAGATCGCCCACCGGACATACATCCGGATTCCCCGGATCGGATCGCCTCACCCGCGCCGGATCCGTCACCATTGTCTTCAGCTTCTGCCGCACCACCGGCTCCGGATCCGTCAATAGGATCGTATTGCCATACGACTTCGACATCTTCCGCCCATCGGTCCCCGGCAGCTTAGGCGCAGGCGTCAATAAAGATTGCGGCTCCGGAAAAACTTCGCCATAAAAACCATTGAACCGCCGCGCAATCTCTCGGGTTAGTTCCACGTGCGCAACCTGATCTTCCCCCACTGGCACCACATCGGCCTTGTAAACCAAAATGTCTGCGGATTGCAGCACGGGATAACCCAGAAATCCGTACGTACCCAAATCTTTATCTTTAATATTTTCCCGTTGTTCTTTGTACGTCGGAACCCGCTCCAGCCATCCCAAAGGCGTGATCATCGAAAACAGCAAGTGCAATTCCGCATGCGCGGGAACATGCGATTGAATGAAGATCACCGATTTTTCCGGATCGAGCCCCGCCGCCAGCCAGTCCAGCGCCACCTCCAGCGAATTTTCTTTCACCCGCGAAGTGTCGGCATAGTCGGTCGTGAGCGCGTGCCAATCGGCGACGTAAAGAAACACTCGTACTCATCCTGCATGCGTACCCAGTTCTGTAGCGCGCCGACATAGTTTCCGAGATGCAGTTTTCCGGTCGTGCGCATGCCGCTCAGCACGCGCTTCCGCAAATTGATCGTTGATGTCATCAGTTTTTCAATAGCGTCATGATGTAGAACAAAATCAGAACTTCACCGCTCGAATCAGAGCCGGCAGCATCCTGCGAGGGTATTGTCGATACTACCACGCTCATGTCGCGACAGCCGCCTTCCGCTATCCACTTGGGCGAACCTCAGCGCTCCGGCCAAGCTCGTTAGGCAGCTGCCAAAAGTGAAACATCCCTAAATGAACATCGATGTCTTATAATTCGCCCGCCACCCATCGACGTCATCCATGTCCCATCTCGCCCGCAAACTCCGCCTCACGGATTATTTCACTCTCGCTTGGGGAACCATGGTCGGGGTCGGCTGGCTCGTCGTCATGGACGATTGGCTGCTCCGCGGTGGCGCTCTCGGCGCACTGCTCGGCTTCTCCGTCGGCGGCGCTCTCCTGTTTCCCATCGGCTGGGTGTACGGCAGGCTCGTCGCCGCCATGCCCGACGCAGCTGGCGAAATAGCTTACACTGCCGCCGCCTTTTCGCCTCCAATCAGTTTTTCAACCGGATGGATGATGATGCTTGCCTACTTCATCGTCTGTCCATGGGAAGCCGTCGCTGTCGGCCGGATCGCGGGCTACATCTTTCCCTCGCTGGATCGCTTCGAAATCTATAGCATTGCCGGACGCCCGGTCTACCTTCCGCACCTGCTGATCGGCCTGGGCCTCACGGCGCTGCTCACTACGCTTAACTATCGTGGCATTCGCCTCAGCGCGACCTTTCAGAATTGGACGTCTTTTGGAACGCTCTCGCTCTTTATGGTTTTCGTTGCCTTCGGCGTGAGCCACGGATCAACCCATAATTTTCCTCCACTCTTCACCCACGCGCCTCTGGTCTCGTTTCTACTCGTGCTGCAGGTCGTTCCTTACTTCATGACCGGATTCGAATCTGTCAGCAAAGCCGCCGAGGAATCCACGGCCGAATTTCGTTCGCGTAGCTTTCTCAAGGCCATATGGATGGCCATCCTGGTCGGCATCCTGTTCTACACAATTGTCATCGCCGCTGTTGCATTCGTCGCCCCATGGCACGATTTCACCGGCGAAAAGTTTATGACTGCCGTCGCCTTCCAGCGCGCCGTCGGCTCGCGCTGGGTTGTAAATATAATCCTCGCTGCGGCGTTGCTGTCGTTATTTAAATGTTTTAACGGAAATTTCGTTGCCGCCAGTCGACTGCTATTCGCTCTAGGTCGCCGCGGCCTGATCGATGCGCGTGTCGGCCGCATCCATTCTCAGCATCAAACGCCCTCATCCGCGGTTCTCTGCATCGGGCTTACCACTGCGGCTTGCATGCTTCTGGGGGATGCGATCCTCGTTCCGATCACGGAAGTTGGCTCCGTGGCGTGCGCGGTTGGATGGGCTGCAACCTGTGCCGCCTACCTCTCCATGGGACATTCAGGAAAATTGCCCGGTCACGAACGAATCGCAGCTGTCGAATCGTCGATCGCGTTTTGGCCTGCTCGTAGCCATCGCGATGCTGCTGATGAAAGTCGTTCCCGCTATCCCCGGACATTTCACGGCATACGAATGGCTCGCTCTCGGCATTTGGATCGGCTTGGGAACAATTACACGTCGTCGGGCAATCGGGACAGTGTGACCAAACAGGAAAACATTCGTGAAGCAACAGAACCTTGCTTTAATCGCGGACCCTTGCACGACCGTGGAAGAGCGGCGCTTCAGCGCCGCGTTGACGCGAAAAATTCCGGGCTTTAGCCTCTGTGGTCGTATTCTGAATCCGCGGACGTTCTTCCCCTAAAGAAGCAAACTCATGAAACTCGAAAAACTAAACTTCGCTCTCACTCTCACATTCCTTCTGCTTGCGCCAATTCTTCTAGCGCAATCGCCCACCTTCGATATCGTCATCACTAACGGCCACATCGTCGATGGAACCGGTTCCCCTTGGTATTCAGGGGATCTCGGCATCCGCGAGGGCAGAGTTGCGGCCATCGGCAACCTTTCCGCCTCCGCGCGCAAACGCACCATCGACGCCGCCGGCAGAGTCGTCGCTCCCGGATTTATCGACATGCTCGGACAATCCGAACTGACCATCCTCGTTGATCCTCGCTTGCCTTCTAAAATCTATCAAGGCATCACCACAGAGATTACCGGCGAAGGCAGTTCCGTCGCTCCGCTCAACGACGCCATCATTCGCGCGATCGTTCAGGCTACGAACACTACAAAATCAATCCCGACTGGCGCACCTTCCGCCAATATTTTGCTCGGCTGGAAAAACAGGGGATGGGCATCAATCTGGCGAGCTATGTGGGCGCCACACAAGTCCGCCGCATCGTTCTCGGCGACGACAACAAGCAGCCCACTCCGGAGCAACTCGAGCAGATGAAAACGCTAGTGCAAGATGCCATGAAAGACGGGGCGTCGGAGTTTCTACTTCGCTCGAATATGCGCCCGCACCCTACGCAAAAACCGACGAACTGATTGCCCTCGCTGCCGAAGGCGGCGAAATTCGGCGGCATCTATGCCACCCACATGCGAAACGAAAGCGACTCTATACTCGAGGCCATCGACGAAGCCCTGCGCATCGGCCGCGAAGCTCACGTCCCGGTGGAAATCTGGCATATCAAAGTCGCCGGCAAAAAGAACTGGGGACGCATGCCCGAAGTCGTCGCAAAAATCAATGCAGCCCGCGCCGCTGGCGCCGACGTCACTGCCGATACTTATGCGTACACCGCATGGTTCAACGACTTCTCAGCATTCATTCCACCCTGGGCGCACGATGGGGTACGGCAAAAATCATCGAGCGACTCAAAGATCCCGGCCACGCGCGAGCGCATTCGCAAAGACATGCTTACTCCCTCGAAAGATTGGGACAACGAGTGGCAGGAGATTCCCGGCCCTGAGGCCATCATGATCGGCGTAGTGCAAAATCGTAAGCTTCTTCCCCTCGAGGGCAAGCGTTTATCCGAGATTGCAAAGCTCTGGAACAAAGATCCCATGGATGCCCTCTTCGATTTTCTGATCGAAGATCCAAACACCGGTGTCGCCGTATTCGGCATGTCACAACCCGACGTGACGCTCGCCCTTCAACAGCCGTGGGTCTCCATCGACAACGATTCTTCGGGCACTTCTCCGGAAGGGATTCTCGGCCAGGAGCACCCGCATCCTCGCGCCTACGGAACTTTCCCGCGCATTTTGCGAAAGTATGTGCGTGAAGACAAAGCTCTGACGTTGGAAGATGCCATCCGTAAAATGTCGGCGTTGCCCGCACAACGGCTGCGCCTCACCGATCGCGGCGTTCTTAAGTCCGGCATGTGGGCCGACGTCGTCATCTTCGATCCCGCAACCGTGCGCGATCTCGCCACTTTCGATACTCCCAATCAACTTTCAGAAGGGATGGACTACGTGCTGGTGAATGGCGTCCCGGTCATCGATCAAGCGAAGATGACAGGAGCCTTGCCGGGAAAAGTTCTGCGCGGCCCGGGTTATCGTCAATAGCTAAGTTTAAGAATGCGGAAGGAGGCCACCACCTCAAAATTATGGCTTCAGCCGTGCCTGGGCCTCTGCGCTCGGAGCCAACTCAACTCGAGGCTCAGCCACAGTCCCGGTGATGCTGTACACCAGGGACCCTGCACCGCCCGCCTTCGCATGCGTCCCGGCGACCAGTTTCAAATCCAAAACCTGCCCTAGCGAGGCTGTCCCGCTGATCTCGTAAGGTCTTCCGGCAGAAATGAGGGATCCTTTTTCGATCTCAATTTTCCCCGCGTGTAACTGAGCTTGTCCGTCCCAGCTCGACACCTGCAGCGGTCCGTTGTCGCCCTCGAGTGAAATATGTTGCAGAACTGCGTCTTTCACATCGAAATGAATCTTGCCCTCAGCCGATTGCCAAAATGTCGCACCGTCCTTACCCGACGCCTTAATTTCGTAGGTCCCCCCGCCCGTCCCTGAGATCCATGCGTCCTGCATCGTATCTGCCAACTGGCCGAGTGAAATATTTGTCAGCGTTCCTGAACCCGCGTAGACAGGAATTGCCGCGGCAATATCCGCTTCCCAATCTCCGCGATGCTCGCCGCCGAGAAGATGCGCGCGAAGATTTGAGAGCGTCAGATGTCCGCTCTCCGTTCTCAATGCAGCTGATACACGTTCCGCAACCAGGTTGTGAATTCGCAATCGCTCAGCATTCAATCTTCCTTCGGCTCGCAAGTTGTTTAAGAATTTAGGAGCGGCATCTCCCTGAAGATAGTACCTGGTACCAGGGGCGAAGCTTGGCATCACCCCCCAGCCACTGATGGAGATTGTTCAGGCTAACGTCGTCCACGTTCAGATTAAAATGCACGAGGCACGCGCCGGCGATGCCGCAACCGCGTGGCAGGTCCATAGAGCCCGTCCAGTGCGCCTCCGCAGCCTGTGCGTTAATTCGTTGAATTCGCACGCCCTCCGGCGTCAAACTTAATTCCGCCGAGGAAATCTCGATCGGTGCTTTGAGTCCGCTCACCGTGGCCCGCACATCGCGCAGCTGAGCTGTTCCCGTGGCGTGCGGCATCGAAAATGCCGGCGAACTTCCAGAAATTATTTCTGACCACGATCCGGCAATCTGCAAATCGATTTGCGCAGCACCCTCCGCATTGGCTCTCAGCGCCGGCAATCCAAGCATGCTGGCCATTCTTAGTGCATGCGAGATTTCCGCATCTCCGCGCACTAGAATCGCATAACCCGATCTTCCAATCCATCCTCGCGCTTGCGCCAGCGCAGGTCGCCCCAGAGCTACTGGAAATGGGCCGTACTCAATGCGGGTTTCGTCCGGCTCCGATGGAAGTTCGCCCTTCTGTCGGCGTGGTGAACTACTTCGCGCGGAGCTATTCGAAGTGGACTGCCGGCTTAGCACAAATGGCAATCTCGCGATGGCGAACTCCACTTTATTTATTGCGGAGTGCAGTCGAAGATTCGTAAATTCGCCGCCCCCGTCAAACCTCAGGCCACCAGCTGACGCATTGTCTTCCTTCGCACCAACATTCCCTTGCACACTTCCCGTGGCCGTAAGATCGGCGGGAAGATCCTTCTTGACACGACGAGCTAACTCTGCAACCGCGCTCGACGGAACGTTCTCCAGATTTAGCCGTAGTTCGATTTCGCGTTCGGCGCCCTCGCCAAGATTCCCCCGCAACGTGACCATCCCATTTCCCACCGGCCCCGTGCAAAAAATGTCGCGCATCGAGTGCTCGGATGAACTGTATTTACCGTCGCAATGCGCCGCCAGTCGCAGTCCATCGCTGGTAGAAATGTCGTAGCGATGGAAATCGCCCACCGCAGCATCCGCCGCAATCTGCAGCACGGCGGGAGTCCCGCTCAGCGATGCTTCCACCTGAACATCCCCTCGCCAGCCTTTATCGGTTCCTGAAAACAGTTTCGTGAGTTGCCCCAGTTGCGCATGCTCCCATTGCACCTCGAACTTCAGCGGAGTCTCGTGCAGGCTGCCTGCCCGCTGCCAGGTTCCATCCATTCGCAGCCTTCCGGTATCACTCAGGCTCATGTCGCCGCGTAATGGGTCTGCCTTCAGGCGCACGCCCCATTGGTTTTCCGAAGCCTGCCACAAAGCAAAGTCCGCGTTCAGCAACGCGTAGGGTTTCTTCTCCGCGCCCGATTTGAAGTTGATTCGCCCGGAACTAGCTTCGATGTAGGGAAATCCCGCTCGCGCTTCCGAATTCGACTTTGCCGTCGGAGCCAGGGGCGTGCGTGCGGTTCTCTCCAGCAGCGCTTCCCAATTCCAGCGCCCATCTGCTCGGCGCACTAAATTCAGGCTCGGCTCAGTCAACTCTAAGCGAGAGATGTCGAGCCTGCCACGCACCAGCGAAGTAAGGCGCACCACGGCCGTAACTTCCGGCGCGCGCAACATGGGCTCGGCGCCGAAAGCTGGATCTTCGTAGATCACCAGGTTTTCCAGGTCGAATCCCGGTCGCGGCAAAAAGCGGAGATGCACAGACCCAATCTCTGCCGGGCGCGCCACGGCCTGGCTGATGGAATTCGCGATGCGTACCTTCAGTCGATAGCCGCCCGGTCGCACCAGGAATAAAGCCAGCAGGATTACAAAGGCGGCGATTGTGCGCCGCCCGAAAGAGGAGACTTTCACTTCACCACTCGCAAGGTTCGCCGCCAGCGCGTCTCGTCAAAAAAATGAAATGCCACATGACTCAGAAAGCCAACCCGGTCATTGAGTCCGGTTTTTTGATATTGATCGCCCGGCGTCTCAAACGACCAATAAATAAACATCGGGCTCCCTATAATATTTGCCTGCGGAATGAAACCCCAGTACCGGCTGTCCAGGCTCACTCCACGGTGGTCGCCCATGGCAAAGTAATGTCCCGCCGGGACCACCAGATCATCTCCCTGGATGAACGATTCCATCTGCGTCTGCCATGTCGGAGTGACATTCGGGTCGGGCGTCGTAACCGAAGGAAAATTGTCCCGGTAAAAATCAAATCGTGAATCCTGATCGTGCAGCACGTAAGGTTCGTCTAACGCCTCGCCGTTGCGATATACCACGCCATCGCGAAGATGAATGCGGTCTCCGGGCACGCCCATGACCCGTTTCACTACATACATCCCTGCGTACTGCGGATCGGGATGCAGAAATACCACGATGTCTCCACGTTTTATCGTCCTATAAGGGAACAGGGGCATCCACGAAGTTTTCGGCGCGAATTGAACGCGATTGACGAGCACGTGATCGCCGATCAGCAACGTGTTCTCCATCGAACTGGAAGGAATTTCGAAAGCATGCACCACAAACGTGAGAATGAAGAATATCTTCACCATGGCTGCGGCCATTGAGGTCAAAAACTCCACGGTCGTCTCACGTGGTTTATCTTCGACCGTTAGCTCCGCGTTGCTGTTGTTCGGTTTTGCCATGGTGACCAGCCCTGGGAGCGCGGCCGCTCCGCCTTCTCTACTTGACTACCCGTAGCGTCCGCCTCCAACGCGTCTCATCAAAGAAGTGCAAGACTACGTGTGCCAGAAATCCGATCCGGTCGCCGAAGTCCGTCTTCCGATATTGATCACCCGGCGTTTCAAACGACCAGTAAATGAACATCGGCCGTCCAATAATGTTTTCCTGAGGAATGAAGCCCCAATAGCGACTATCCAGACTCACGTCCCGGTTGTCGCCCATCGCGAAGTAATGGCCCGGCGGCACGACTAGATCATCTCCTTGAATGTAGCCGGGCAATTCGGGCTCCCAGCAAGGGTAGACGTTGCCACTCTCCGACGGAGGCACTGCGGGAAAGTTGTCGCGATAGGGATTCGGCCCTGAATCCGGCTGGTGAATCACGTACGGCTCCTGCAATTCTTCCCCGTTGCGGTACACCACGCCGTTACGCAAATGAATGCGATCGCCGGGCACACCCATAATCCGCTTCACCACATATAATCCGGGCTCGCATGGAGCCAGAAACACGACGATATCACCGCGTTTCACCTGGCGATACGGCAGAAGCGGTCCCGCCCAATTCGTCTTCGGCGCGAACTGGATCCGGTTTACAAAAACGTGATCGCCAATCAGCAGGGTTTCCTCCATCGAACTGGATGGAATCTCAAAGGCCTGCACCACAAACGTGATGATGAACAATCCCGTCACCAGCACGGCCGCCAGCGAGGACAGAAACTCGACAGTAGTCTCTTTTGGCTTCTCTTCGACTTCTTCGATCTTTGCTTTGCTATCTTTTTTTGCCACCGTAAACTTTCCGTTCTGTCATGTTCTATAGATTGAACCGCTCATCTTAGCGCCAAAAAAACTAATTCACCAGCCGCAGGGTGCGATTCCAGCGCGTGATCTGGTACATGTGGGTCACCGCATAAGCAAAGTGGGCCAACTTTCCCGCTACGGAGGTCGGCGTCATGGAATCGCTGTCTTCCGCCCGCACGGACCAGTAAATTAGTAGTGGTCGGCCGATGATATTGCTTTGCGGCACAAATCCCCAGTACCGACTGTCGTAACTGTTGTCGCGATTGTCTCCCATTACAAAATAGTGTCCCGCAGGCACAATGAGCTGCCCGTCCTCAACCATTTTCCGCAACTCAATCCACCACTCCGGGGTTTCCCCCGCCGCCACATCCAGACGCGGAAAACTGTCGCGGAACGGATCATTCGATGGATGTGTAAAGCGCGCATAGGGCTCCTTCAGAGGCGCGCCATTCACAAACACCTGCTTGTTAATCAACCGCACCCGATCTCCCGGAAGCCCAATCACACGCTTCACGAAATGTTGCGCCGGATTCACAGGGTAGTGAAACACTACAATGTCTCCCCGCTGCACCTTGCGGTAAGGCATAACATAATCGGCCAGACTCCCCCCGCCGTAGCACAACTTGTTCACCAGCAGATAATCGCCCACTAGCAACGTGTTCTCCATCGACGGTGACGGAATCTGAAATGCCTGCACAATAAACGTAATCACAAAAACTGCAATCACCACCGTTCCCAACAGCGATTGCATAGAAGCCGTCAATCCCGCCCCTTCGCTCCACGGCTTTCGAACTACGCTTTTCTGGAGGGCTAGCCTTCGAGCATCAGACGTCTGACTTTCAGAATTCTCATCTCCGGCTTTCTCGCCTAGAGCGTCCTCTGACAAAGTGTTTTCCGCCGTAGGCGTCTGGGCAACTGAGACATCGTGGTCCGAAAATTGTGCGTCTGGAGAATTCATTGAAAATACTTTTCGCGCGTTGCTGTTTTACCCTGGGGTGCGCGATCCCTTAGCGAGCTTGCCTCCAGCGGATTGCGGTCGCGAAGCCAGGTAAGAAAGCAACTGCCGAGCCGCATCTTGCTCCGCCGTCTTCTTGGTCGAACCTTCGGCGCGGCCCACAAACTCCGCCTCTTCGCCTTTCTTCGCGCTTAACCGCACTTCCACGGTAAACATCTTCCGATGCTCCGGTCCTGCTTCGTGCACCAGAAGATAGGTCGGTTGCGGCATTCCCAACCCTTGCAATGTTTCTTGCAGCGCCGATTTGAAATCCGTCATCGGCAGCGCCCCGCCTTCGCGTTCCATACGCTCCAGTTCGGGCGCCAAAATCTTTCGCAGGATGATTTCGCGCGCGGGTTCCATCCCTCCATCCAGGTAAATTGCCGCCAGAATCGCTTCCAAGGCATCCACCAGAAGCGCCGTCTTGCTCCGCCCGCCACTCTTTTCTTCGCCGCGTCCCAGGCGAAGATAGTGTCCTAATTCAAGCTGATGAGCCACCTGAATCAGATGCCGCTCACTTACCACGTGGGCTCGAAGTTTCGAAAGTTCGCCTTCACGAAATTGCGGGAACCGGTGAAACAATTCTTCGCTCGTCACCAGCGACAGGATCGCATCCCCTAAAAATTCCAACTGCTCATTGTCGTTGACCCGGTACTTGCTCTCTCCGCCTTGCTGAGCCTCCTGTTCGCGCGCTTGCGAGCTGTGCGTAACCGCCTGCTCGATGACTGCCCGGCGCCGAAAATGGTAACCCAATGCCGTTTCCAGCGCGGTGATTTCCCGTTCTTTCATGATGAACTTCGGACAAAACGTCGAGAAGATCCCTACTGATCTTCGCGGAAGGGCACTCTCAGGAAGGGCACAGCATGGCGCCCCCAATTCACTCCAATAGAAAAGAGGACTTCAACCCCTTAAGGGCTCCTCCTTCCAGACCCTTACAAAAATTCTAGATCGCTATTTCGCCGGAGCGTCGCTGATCCCCCCAATCAGTTGCACTAGACGATCCTTTTCCTTGCGCGCCGCATCTCCCGCCCCCGTGCCGGGCTTCGTCATATCCACCGCTTGGTTAGCATATTTCAATGCGTCCGGATACTTTCCTTGCATGTCGAGCGCTACAGACAATCGGAAAACTGCGATCGGGTCCGGTTGCTGAGGAAACGCATCGATCGACTTCTTTAAGTTCGCTTCAGCATCCGCCCAAGCCTTCGCATTGAAATCGAGCGTTCCTATAATTGCGTATGCTTCGGACCGGATGTAGCCCTTGTACTGCTCCACTTTCTCTGGGGGTACGCCCGCCGTAGGTACATCGGTGTCCACAGTTTCCAACGCTTTCTGGGCATCTTTTCTCGCTTCCGCGATGCGCTGAGCTTTGTCCAGATCAGTCTCGTGAGTACGCTCCGCCATCACTTGGGCCACTCCCAGCAGTGCCTCCGGATCATCCGGGTCAAAGGTCAGAATCTTCTGCGACATAGCTAACATTTTGTCTGCGTTGTTAGCCTGCTGGTATTGAACCATCGTCGCTTTATAGAGCAAGGGGCGCAATTCGCTGTCGGGAAATTTCGCCGCGAAGTCGTCCGCGGCTTTTTCCTGCGCGGCTGGATCCGTCAGTGCCGCTGCCGTTTTGTAGGCCTCAAACTCCGGCTGCGTCTTTGCCTGAGGCGGCCTTTTCCCGGCCGGTGCTGCTGCCTGCCCTGCCGGTGCCGTGCCTGAGACCGCCGGCTTGGCTTGACCCAGACTCCATCCTGAAAGTCCCAGCATTGCGAAACTAAAACCAATGATGATTGCTGCTCGCTTCATACGTTCTCCTTGAGACTGCCGTTCCTTCATTGAATTCCACCGCTGCAATCCATCTCGCTTCTTCCTGCTTTTCCCATTGTAACCGCGCCAAGTCCAACGCTTCATGACCATCCAGGGGCAGACGTCTTGCGGGGCGAGAACCTGGAGACGCTTATTGCGGCTTCGCCGGAGGCTCGTATGCTTGCGCCAATCCTTTTTCGGCCGCCGCCTTGATCTCCGGCAACTCGCCAGCCGATGTCAAAGCCGCCTGGTACTCCTGCAAAGCTGCCTCGCGTTCTTCTTTCATGTCGAGAATTCTTCCCAGATACACATGCGACCAGCCCACCACTTTCGGATCCTTTGATGCTTCAATCGCCTTCTGGAAATCGTCCTGCGCTCCATCGCGATTCTTGGTCGCGACTGCCACTTCTGCCAGGATGAACAGCGCCCGTCCCTGATCGCCAATCTTCTTATCCAGCGCCTGCTGCGCCAATTCCTGCGCGCCCTTCGGATCCCCAGCCGCCAGCCGTTTCTCCGCTGTCAGCAGCATCCGCCGCTCCTCGGGCCGCGATAGCTGCACCAATTCTGGCGATGTCCGGTTGGCAAAGTGCACCTCGGATGCTGCCTTCTCTTCTTTCTTTACATCCACTCCATCCAGCAAACCGCTATACGCTCCATGAATGCCGGCTGGATCTTTTTCGAACGCCACCACCGCATCATAAAAATATCGCGTCAGAATGTAGCCTTGCCGCACCGCATCATCAACCGCTTGCGCCCGCATAGCCTCGTCCGCTGCCTGCTTCGTTCCGCTGGTTCTGATCTCGATCGCTCGGACCAGGCATTCCGTCACCAGCAACGAGATGTCGGTCTTGAAGCTTTCTTCCAACGGGGCCCGCTTAACCGATTGCAGCAGCGGTTCCAGCCGCTTGATCGCGCTGTAATGCTTTTCCGCCAGCGGGTCCATCTCATAATGCAGAAAGGTGTGCCGAATCTGGTCCATCTTCAGCGCTGACTTCGCCGGAGCCCCTGCATTTGTGTTCGGGGCGGGGAAGACTACCACGTAGTATTCCGTCCCATAATTTCTGGCATCGGTCTCATTCGGAGAACCCATGAAGTCGAGATAGATCGTGAATTTGCGCCCCAGGTATTGCGACGATGGCTGCTTTAAATAGATTTCCGTGTCGAACACCATCTTCGCCAGCGGCTCATGATATCGGTTCATTGCCGCCGCGTAATCGTTGCGATGCCGCTCCCAGATTGCATGCAGATTCGCTTTGTCGTAGAAGCGTTCCAGCACCGCTCCAAATGCCGTGATGGCCGCCGCATCGGGTGGTAAATCCTCTTCCTTTACTCGGGGGACAAAGTGGGGAGGCCCATCCATATACAGAGCCAGTGAAATGTAAGGCGAGAGGCTGCGGTAATTATTCCGATCCGGCGTGTGCGCCTGGTAAAAATCGCAGAGCTGGCCTCGCGCGATTTCCGCATCCTGCGATTCATTCAAAACTCGCTGCACCTCGGCTCGCACATTGCTCCGCACCGCATCCGAGATGGTCAAATCCTGGTCGTAACCGCATGAGTTCAGCGCCGTCAGGACCGAAAAAATCGTCTCGCTGCTGTCCAGTGATATAGGAGACGATCGCTCCTGACCCGCACACACTGTCCCCAGCAGCCCCAAGACAGCTGCATACCAAAAACATCGAAATCGTTGACTCAGGAAACCCTCCAGGATGAGTACTCGCCCAGCGGAGAACACTCCCAAGTGTAAGGACTTCGCCCCTAGAGGGTCAAACCGAAACCGGCCGGAATCGTCCGAACCCTAATCCGGGCACTCCATTGTTGAAGAGGAGAGCGCAAACGCTGCAGTTAAAGGTTGCAGCCATACTCATGTGGGGACAGCCGCCCTCGGCTGTCCAGCGGCCCAGTATCATCGGGCCGCTCGTTTTTCAGCAGCACTAACCCGATCGCGATTCATCCTGCGCACCGCTTTTCGGCGCGATCGCTTCCGGCGGCGCTTCCACGGTAACTTCCACCTCCGCGCCCTTCTTCAGCCGAACAGTGTCTCCGTTTTCGTCTATCAGCGAATTCTCGATGCGGATTTCCCGGTAAAGATCATCCGCCCCAGAAATTGAGATTTGAGCCTTCTCCGGCTCGCTTGGGCTTGAAGGCTTGATGATCCGCTCTACGGTTCCTGGCAGAGTCACATTTGGCTTGTCCGTCATGACCTTTTCCTTTCAGACAGATCGCAACGCTACTGCAGCACCGCTAACTTCGAGGATGAAATAGATGCCTTTTATTCGATCGTCGCGCACCCTAGGGACTGATTTTTTTCAAGGCCGCCAGAAAATCAGCAGAGACTTCGCGAATGCGTTTCAGCCGCTCAGTCTCGTGTTCCAGATCCTCTTCGCTAATCCCGAGAAAGGTTTGTTTCGCCAGACTATCGATTTGCTCGCGCATCAACCGCTCCAGCTCAGCTCGGATCTTCTGGACTTCTGGTTCATCCATAAGTCACGCCGTTCCG
Organism: uncultured Acidobacteriaceae bacterium; assembly: GCA_963846215.1. Lineage (GTDB taxonomy): Bacteria > Acidobacteriota > Terriglobia > Terriglobales > Acidobacteriaceae > Sulfotelmatobacter. The sequence goes on from CAWJVC010000009.1 coordinate 833,945, forward strand.
CGAGATGCCAATTCGATTTCCGCTACCCGTTTTTTAAATAACCGCGACTCGGGAGCGATCTGATGGGGACAAAAAAAAGGGGCGACCGTGAGGGTCTGAATGTCATCCTTGACACTAACCCATGGCCACCCGGCGGGGACTCGCTTGTCCCCTGCAATCTGTCATCTTGAAGATTAAGTTTGCCCACGGAACAATTCAATACAGTGAACTCCGTAGAACTCTCTTTAGGAACCTTCCGTAATCTGGCCATAATCGAACTTCCTGGAATTTCTGCCGATAGTCATTGAGTTAGGCATTGTTCCTTGTCATCGGGATCGCAAGTCGCTTAGTCGAGCCTACAACAGGGCCAAGCCTACGGACAGATCCAATGAAGATCCTCCTTGTCGAAGACAGCAAGTTTCTAAGATTGGCCACCGAGCGCGCCCTCGCCCGCGCCGGTTACGAAATGAGCAGCGCCAGCGATGGGGAAGAAGCACTACGCATCGCCCGGGAAAAGATGCCAGACCTCATTCTTCTGGACATGCTGTTGCCAAAAATCAGCGGTCCTGACGTTCTGAAAGCCTTGAAAAAAGATCCGGCGACCAGATCCATCGCGGTCGTCGTCATCACCGGCATGTCCCAAAAAAACGCTGCCCGCCTCCGGGAAGATGGGGCCGTCGGCTTTCTCGAAAAATCCTCCCTCGAACTTGATAAAGGTTCCGAAAAACTTCTTGCCGCCCTGGGCGAAATCCTCAAAAATCTTCCTTGCGCCCAGCCCGCCACCAACTCCGCCTGGACAAGCGAACCTGCTAACACCGTGTCCTGACCCGCCCCCGTTGTCCTTTCCGAGGTTAGTTACTATGGTCATTCCTCCCTTGGAACTTCCTCTCAGCCTTTGGAGTCTATCCCCATAGAGCGTACGAAAAGCTCACCGATCCGCTGGCCGATAATTTTTCGGTTCAGGATAGGGTGGAGAATCCTATAATCAGAGGACGCCTACACATGGCGGGAGCAACCACCTTGGGAGATTTGGCAAGCGCGATCGGTGCACGGGCGGAAGAATCTGCAATTGTTGCGGATCTCAAAGCTGGCTCGGAAGAGGCCTACGCCTGGCTCATCGGTGAATTTCAACGTCCAGTTTATGGGTTGGTCTACCGCATGGTAGCCGATCCCGCCGACGCTGCCGATACCACTCAGGATGTTTTCCTGAAGGTCTTCCGGGGCATGAAACATTTTCATGGTGAGTCCAGTTTGAAAACGTGGATCTACCGCATTGCTCTGCACGAGGCCGCTAATCGGAAGCGCTGGTGGTTCCGTCACAAGGCGCAAGAAACTTCGATTGAACCGCCGGAAATCGAAGGTGCTGGCACGGACGAGGCCATGCAGAACGCTCTTACCGATCGGCACGACTCCCCGTTCGATAGCGTCGCTCATCGCGAAGTGCAACAGCGCGTCGATGCCGAACTTCGCCGCGTAGCCGAGCCCTATCGGACGGTCTTGATTTTGCGCGACTTGGAAGAAATGTCTTACGAGGAAATTGCTGAGATTTTGCAGATTTCGTTAGGAACTGTGAAGTCCCGAATTACGCGCGGTCGTCAGGCTTTAAAAAAACGCCTGGCTCCTTACGTGCGCGAGGTGGGTGAGGAATTGGGGCTCATCCTGCCTGAAAATGATGATGAGGTCTCCGGTTTGCGTCGCCAGGTTGCTGGAGGGGGTAGAAGGGTCGAGGTTACGCCATGAAGAACATGGCCACAAAAAATACATCCGCTAGTTGCAGCGCCGTGCAGGAATTATTATCGCCGTATCTCGATGGCGCAGTCACCGGCACCGAAATGCTCGCAGTGCGCCAGCATCTCGATTCCTGTGCGAAGTGCGCGAAAGAGTTTTCCTTGCTGCAAACTACCCAGCAACTTCTCGCCAAGGCTGGCCGCCCTCCCGTGCCTGCGGACCTTGGGCTGAAGCTGCGCCTCGCCATCTCTCACGAGGCTGCTCAATCCCGCCGTCCGCGCTTTGAGGGCATGCGCGTGCGCCTCGAGAATACCCTCGAAGCATTCATGGTTCCGGCTACTGCTGGGCTCGCCTGTGCCATCCTGATTTTTGGTCTGGTTGCGGCTATCCTCGCCACTCCCGGTCAGCTGCAGGCTAACAATGAGGATGTGCCCCTCGTTCTGAACACCGGTCCAGAACTGCAGCAAAGCTCATTTGCAACCTTCAGTTCCATCAATGCCGAGTCCTTGGTCATCGAGGCTTACGTGGATTCCCGTGGCCGCGTCGAGGATTACAAAATCCTCTCCGATCCCGGCGATTCTCAGGATCTTCTTCCCCAAGTGAAGAGGATGCTGATCTTCACGACTTTTCGCCCTGCGATGTCTATGGGACATCCCATCTCTTCCCGCGCCGTACTTTCTTTCTCCCGAATTAGCGTGCGCGGTTAGGGATTGTTTAGTACCTTCCTCAAACTACGGCTGATCCTTAGCCCGTTCCTCGGAAATCATTGTCCTGCATAGGGTTCCTGCTGTATAGCAACTCTGCGTCTGCAGGAATAGGTTTAACTCATCCGGCGGCCGCTCCCTCCGTAATTTTCCTCGTGAGAAAGGACTCCCGTGGTCCGAATTTTTCTGGTCGATGACAACGCCATGATCCGCTCCCACCTGCGTTCTGTGCTCGAAAAGCAGCAGGATTGGAAGGTCGTTGGAGAAGCCGGAGATGGTCGCTGCGCGTTAGAGCAGTGGCACCACTTAGCTCCTAACCTCACCGTAATGGACTTCGTGATGCCGGAAATGGACGGCCTCGAGGCCTCCCGTCGACTGTCCAGGGATCATCCCGATTCTCCAATTCTCATGGTCACCATCGACCCATCTCGGCAACTTGTACAAGAAGCTAAGAAAGCTGGAATCAAGGGCTTGGTAGCAAAGGCCGATCTCAATTCCATGTACGCGGCAGTACATGCCTTGCTCCAGGGCAAAACGTACTTTCAACCCGCCGCTGCCTAAGTATTCCTCGGTCTGTCGGATCCAATCGGTAGCATCGCTCTTACCACAGTTCCCTCATCACCAGACTCGATCTCAATTGTCCCGCCCAGCTGCCGAAGCCGCTCTCGCATACCGCTGAAACCCACTCCTATTTTTCCCGACCGCGAAAGACTTCGTAACTGTTCAGCCGCAATGCCCTTACCCCGATCTTGCACTTCCAGCCTCAGACGCTCTCTGTCTTTCTCCACCCGTATGCTTGCCGTCACGCTTCCGGAGTGACGATGAATGTTGGTCAAACATTCCTGCACGACGCGGAACATGGCGATCTCCGAATCATTGGGCATTCTCCCCAAATCCGGCGGAATTTCCAGATCTACATGAATCCGACTGCGTTTCGCAAAGCCTTCAATGTACCAGCGCAGCGCCGAGGCCAGCCCCGCCTCATCCAGCAACGGAGGATGCAGCAAATGAGAGATGGTTCGGATTTCCCGGCTCACCTCGTTCACCAGTTCGGCATTCTCCGACACGCACTTCGCCGTGCCCGGAGTCAGCTTGTTCGCCTCCGATGCGATTACCGCAATATTCATCCCAATCGCCGCCAGCAACTGTCCTACGCTGTCATGCAGCTCCCTTGCCAACCGCCTCTGTTCATCGTCTCGCATCTGCAGTAAGCGCGCCGACAACTCGTGCAGGCTTTCGGTCGCCGCCTGTAGCTCAGTAGTCCGCTCCAATACCCGCTTTTCCAGTTCGTCCCGCGCTTCGCTTAAAGATTGCAATAGCTGCCGTTGCTCATCGATATTGGTCGCCGTCCCGTACCACCGCGCAACGTTCCCATCGCCATCCCGAACCGGTCGTATCCTCGTCAGAAACCAGCGGTACGTCCCATCTGCCCCGCGCAGCGGATACTCCATTTCGAAATCACTTCCGGTCCGCATCGATTCTCGCCAGCGCTCGAGCACCGAAGGCAAAATCTCTGCGTCGTACACCGACTCCCATCCGCCGTCTTCCATGTCTTCCGGCTTGGTTCCCGTGTACTCATACCACCTCTCATTCCGCCATAGAACCTTGCCCTCTCCATCCACCATCCAGGACAACTCCGGCAGCGAATTTGCAAACGCCTGAAATTCCTCTTCTTTTCGGCGCAACGCTCCTTGGGCTTCCTTCAAACTCCGCAAGTCTTGGCTCACTCCAACCAGGCCAATCGCCTGCCCATCATCGTCTTGAACCAGCGACAAAGTCACAAATGCAGCCACATGACTTCCGTCCTTGCAGTGCACCTGGAATTCTCCCGCCCAGCTTCCTCCCGCCAGAACAGAAGCCATATGCTGCTTTGCTTCTTCCTCAGTCTGCGAACTGACAGTTATTTCCATGATGTTTCGGCCCACCACTTCCGCCGACTTCCAGCCATAGAGCTGTTCCGCAAACGGATTCCAGTAAGTTACGACCCCGGACAAGTCCGTCCCGATAACCGCCTGCTTCACCGCATTCAGAAAAAATTTCTGTAGCGGGGTTGTTTCAAGCCTGCTATCAGGCGCTCGTCGAGAATTGCCGGCAGAGGTCTTGGGCATCGATTCGATCATGGATGGGGCTCAAAAAGACAATGCCTTAGATACAAGAATCCCGCGATTTGGTTTCATCAAACCTTCTCGCCGTCCCTGTCTCACCCCATCAAATCTTTCCAGGATAATCAAGAGTTTTAAGACCTTCATCCAACCTTTCCCACACTCTTCGAATCTGATCTGCGCCTGTCCAGATTCCCAGGAGTACCCATGTCCCGCAGGATCCCTTCGGCTCGCGCTGTCTTCGTCGTCGCCATCCTTTCGTTATCCACCGCTTTTGCTGCATCCACCGAACACATCGCTTATAACTTCAACGGCGCTCCCAATGGTTCTCATCCCTCCGCACGATTGATCACCGATATTCATGGAGATCTCTACGGTACTGCCGCCACCGGTTGCGAATTCAACTACGGCTGTGTTTTCAAGCTTTCTAAGCTTTCCGGCTCGTGGTCCGAAACCGTCTTATATAGCTTCAGCGGACCCGATGGTTCCACTCCCGCTTCTTCTCTGGTTCTGGATTCCTCCGGCAATCTCTACGGCACCACCGCCATCGGCGGAGATTACAACCTTGGAGTCGCCTTCAAGTTAGCTCCCTCCGCCACCGGTGACTGGACTGAAACCGTTCTCCATAGCTTCGGCAATGGCACAGATGGTTATCAGCCCTGCGAACTGATTCTCGATGCCGGCAGTTTCTATGGCATCACGCAATTCGGTGGCACAGCGAGTTCCGGCCCAAACAATGGCGGTACGGTCTTTCGCCTCAGTGACAAGGCTGGCGTCTGGACCGAAACCATCCTTTACAGTTTTCCGGGGAACTTTTTCGGTCCCGATGGCGACCTCCCCATCGGCGGTCTCGCGCGGGGTAGTAATGGAGTTCTTTATGGTGTGACCCAGGCCGGTGGCGCTCACGGCTACGGAACCGTCTTCGCTCTCACTCCAGGATCCGGCGGCACATTCAAAGAGAAAATTCTTCACAGTTTCAACATCGTCGACGGCGATCTTCCGAACTCCACGCCTGTTGCGGACGCAACCGGAAATCTCTACGGCACCACCTATTACGGCGGTGACACGAAAACCTGTCAGCCCAATGGCTGCGGCACCGTTTATGAACTGCAAAAAAATTCCAACGGAAGCTGGACCTTAATCTCGCTTCGTCAACTTCAGGGGATTGATGGCTCAGAAGCCGTTGGCCCTGTCGCATTCGACTCCGCAGGCGACCTCTATGCCGCTGGTCAGGCTGACGCCGAAGGTTGGGGCTCGATTTTCAAACTCACTCGCAGCCCGAAAACGCCATGGCCCGAAACCATCGTCCACTTATTTACCAACGACCCTGATGGCGCCACACCCTACGCTGGCCTCACCTTCGATATTTACGGCAATCTTTACGGAACCACCTATAGCGGCGGTCGCAATCAAATGGGCACCATCTACGGAGTCGGCAAATAGTCGAAGCCTCCACTCTTACTTCTTTAACGTGTCGTCTCTAGACTTCGGATTGCGATCTGACCACCGGGCCGCAGTCCGAACTCTTTTTTGACCTCCCACTCTATCCATTCGCGAATCCAAAAATCCCCAGGCTCCCGTCCGCCGCCGCGATCGGCTCGCGGTTCAAAATGATTTCAATCAGCGTCGTCGTGAACGGATGAAACAACGTCGGCTCCCCCTCCACTCCTCCCTGATACTGCGACAAGTCGAGTTCCACCGGCCCGATCGTCGGCTCTAACGTCGGCTTTACGGCAGTGGTGTAATCGGACCCATATCCCTGATATCCCACTAACTCCGTTCCCGTCGACGCCACGATGCTCGCTTTAAGCTTCTTCCCTTGCAGCTTCTCCGCCAGACCCAACAGGCTCACATGAAAGCAACGGTACCTTGTGTCCCCTGCAAAGGGATGTACATAATCCTCAAACTGCCCCAGTTCGGTTCTGCTTCCATCCGCAGCTTCCGCCAGCAGCGAAATCGAATAATCCACAATCGGGCTCCCATGACTATCCCGCGCATGCACCACAAACTGTTGCCACGGATCCTTTTGAATCTTCGCCTTTCCGTCGATCACAACTTTCTTCCGTGCCGCCTCAACCTCATGGAAATTTTGAAACGCTTCGAGGGAATCCACCTGCAGCGCCTTCAACACCAGATCGATCAAATCTTCCGGCGGATGGTGCAGAATCTCATTGTGATTGACTCCCGCGATTGGAATGATTGGAATATCAATATTGCTCCACGCTGACCACCTCATTCCGTTCTTTGTCGTGCTCAGGTCGAGGGTGATCTTGCGCGTGTTCAGCGCTACAGCCGACCATCGCACCACCCCGTCACTTCCTCTTTGTTCCTCCTTCAGAAAAATCTCAGCCAGTGTTCCGTAGTCGTTCGTCCCGTCAAAGACAAAAACGTATGGCGTGCTCCGGTCCGGGCCGTAGAACTGTACGTCGATCAGATCCTTGTGGGCCAGATTCCACGTGTAGTCGCTGCCTAATTCCAGATTGCTTAACACCAAATTGCCGGAATTCAGAAAGTCCGGTCCTGGCTGCTTGCTCCCTTCAAAGATCCTGCCCAGCAGGCTTCTTCCCTTGGCCGCGATCGGAGAACCAAACGTCGCCGGCGCCAGCGCGATCAGTCGCTTCAGCAACCCTTGCCGGTTGCTCATCGCGTTACTCGCCGTCAACCACGCCCGCATCACCAGCATGCCGGTAGAGTGAACAATGGCATCAAACTTTTTGCCTGCCAGTCCTCTTGCATGCAGGGAGCGATTAAAACCTTCCGCAATGTCATCCACTGTGATTTCGTTGTTGAGCGTCACGTAGTTCCCCACGTATATGTCGGTCACGGCTCTGCCGCTTTTTTCCAGCGCCTGGCGAAAAACCGAGAACGCTTCTCCGCTGCTGCCGTATCCATGCAAAAGTACGATTGGGTTGGCCATTTCAATTCCTCCCCTGAAGGCGCTCGTACAGTACGAAAAAACTTGGTCCGTAGCAAACCGCTGCCGGTTCAATCTGTTCGTTTTTCGTAACAATTAGGAAATAGCCGGCCGGCTCAACTACCAAGAAAGAACCGTTTCATAAGTGGACAACGGAATCGAGACATCGTAGAGTCGGCCTGTGATCCGCCAATCCATCCCGCTACTTGCTCGCGCCAACTTTTTTCCAGGGCGCACGGCCATCGTGGATTCCCGCGGGGCGCTCTCAACTGAATCAACAACTCCCCATTCTCTTACTTACCAGGATTTAGTGAATGCCGCATCGCGCGTGGCCAGAGCACTGCTTGGTGATCCCAATGGCCATAATAACGATCTTCATAAATACGATCTTCACGAAAAGCGCGTTGCGTTTCTCCTGACTCCGGGCTGCCCGTGGGTTGCGGTGCAATGGGGAATCTGGTTAGCTGGCGGCGTTGCCGTTCCACTGCCACTCAATTCCGCCCGGCCCGAGTTGGAATACTTCATCAACGATAGCGGCGCATCGATCCTGCTATGCGATGACACTTCTAGCTCTGTGCTCACGGCCATAGCCGCGGCTCTCAATATCCCCGCTCTATCGTATGACCGGATTTGCTCCGCTTCCACTGACGCCGAATTCACTTCTAATCTCCCGAACGTCGTTCCCGAACGCCGTGCCATGATTCTCTACACCAGCGGCACCTCGAGTCGACCCAAGGGAGTGGTCACAACTCACGCCAACATCGCCGCGCAAATCACTAGCCTCGTCGATGCTTGGCAGTGGACGTCCGACGATCACATCCTCCTCTGCCTTCCGCTCCATCATGTCCACGGAATTATCAACGTCGTTTCCTGCGCTTTGTGGTCCGGCGCAACGTGCCACACCCTCCCGCGCTTCGACGCAAATGCCGTATGGGATTCCATCGCATCCGACGGCCTGACTCTGTTCATGGCCGTGCCGACCATGTACGTAAAACTCATCGCCGCCTGGGAGGCCGCTTCTCCCGCGCGTCGCGCCACTCTAAGCGAAGCCTGCCAGAAATTGCGGTTGATGGTTTCTGGCTCCGCCGCGCTCCCCATCCGTACTCTCCACCGCTGGAAGGAAATCAGCGAACACACTCTGCTCGAGCGCTACGGCATGACGGAGATCGGCATGGCACTCTCCAACCCGTTACACGGCGAGCGTGTCCCAGGCTGCGTCGGTACCCCGCTGCCCGGTGTTGAAGTTCGACTTGTTGCGGACAACGGAAGCCCCGTTCCCCCCGGAATTCCGGGCGAGATTGAAGTCCGCGGCCCCGGCGTCTTCGCCGAATACTGGCACCGTCCTGAAGCCACTGCCGCCGCCTTCCGCGATGGATGGTTTCGCACCTGAGATACCGCCGTCCTCGAAAATGACACGTACCGAATCCTTGGCCGCACCAACATCGACATCCTCAAAACCGGCGGCCACAAAGTTTCCGCCCTCGAAATCGAAGAAGCTTTGCGCTGTCATCCTGCCATCATTGAATGCGCCGTTGTCGGCGTCCCTGATCCTGAATGGGGAGAACGCATCGCAGCCGCCATCGTGCTCCGCGAAGGCGACGCTCTCGATCTGCCCTCCCTGCGCACCTGGGCTAAAGCCTCCCTCGCCACTCACAAACTTCCCTCCCGCCTACTCGTCCTCGACTCCCTCCCCCGCAACGCCATGGGCAAGATCATGAAGCCTTCCCTGGCTGCACTTTTTCAGCCAACTGCGTAGATCGGGACGCCTGTCCGCCGCCTCGGACGGCCTTCCTCTAGGCTAGATTTGTCATTCCGACCGCAGCCGGAGCGCCAGCGACGGCGGAGGGAGGAACCTGCTGTCCGATGTGCACCCTAGACCCAACTAACTGGAAGACGCAAGATCTCGACTTCCGCACAGAACGGGAAGGGCACGAGTTTACTCGTGCCGATAGCACCACATAACAGATTGCGGCTTCAGCCGCTGAGGTACACGCCGCCGGTTGTCGTTCCGTCGTCGTCCAGACCCCACTTAAAAAGGAAGCCCGGGCTCCCTCTCCAAAGACCATGGGCTTTAGCCCCCACCCTCCCTCACCGAAACTCTGGTATCCGCGTCCGCCATCGCCTATGATGTGTGGCATCTGGTTGCAGGCCTGGCCTGCCGGAGTTCAGTTGTGGGCGCATTCGGAGACAAGCTTCGCAGGCAGCGCGAGTTGAGTGGCCTCTCTCTCGACGCCATCTCGACCATCACCAAGATCAGCCCGCGCATGCTCCGCGCCATTGAGGACGAACATTTTGACCAGCTTCCCGGTGGCGTCTTCAACAAGGGGTTCGTCCGCGCCTACGCCCGCCAGATTGGCCTCGACGAGCAAGAGGTGCTCACCGATTATCTCGCCGCCCTGCGCGAAAGCCAGGTCCAGGCTCAAACCATTCTTCCGAACTTCCGCTCCCCGGGCAACGGTCCTAATGAGGCTGCAGATATTGATCCGCGCAATCCGCAGCGCAACGAACCCGCTCTGAAAACTATCCACCGGAAGGGTGACTCTCACCAGGAAGATCGTCGCCGCGAAGATCGCCGAAGAGAAGACCGAAGAAAGCAAGATGGTCGAAAGGAAACTCGCCTGGCTGAAGTCCGCGAATCTCCCGGCTCTGATAAAACCAATCTCGCCCAACCTCATTCCCCGCGCCGCGAGCATGACGCAACCTCATACGCTCCCCTATCTTTTTTAAATCTCTCGTCGGGACCGGCGTCCACGCACCTCTCTCAGGAAGCCATTCCCGAGAAAATCGTGGATCCCTCCGTTCCCCTCGACGATTCTTCCCCGAAGACGGCGTGGATAAAACTTGCCGCACCATTGTTGCTAGTCACGCTCGCACTTGCCCTTTGGGGTCTACACCGCAGGAGTCAGACGCAGGCGACCTCGCCGTCCACAGCATCGCAGACTTCTCCAGAGGCAGTAGCTTCAAACGCTCCCCCTGTCGCGACGCCGCAAGTCCAGCCAACACCGTCCACGAACCGGACAACATCTCTAACGCCGCCGCCCTCGGCAATCCATTCGGCTCCCCTCTCGGCGCCTCCCGAGACCAAACGTCCCGAAGCCAAAACACCGCCCGTCGAAGCGGCAGAGGTAACCAAGTCTGTCGTGACTAGATCTGACCCGACTAGATCTGACCCGACCAAATCTGACGTGAAACGAGCAGACGCAAACCGCTCCGAAGCCGGCGGGCCCGTCGTAAAGCCTCGCCCTTTGTCTGCGAATAAGGCGGCAACTTCCTTCGTGCTGGTAATCCGCGCAACTCAAACATCCTGGATTTCCATCGCCGCTGACGATCAACCAGTCGCCAGGGAAACCCTGATCGCGCCCGCTAATACCTCGGTTCGTGCCGCCCACGAGATCGTCGTACGAACCAGCAATTCCGCTGGAATCAGTTTCCTGCTCAACAATAAGGAAATCCCCGCGAGCGGCAATCCCGGCGAAGCCCGCACCTACATCTTCGATGCCTCAGGCCTGCGCGCCTCAGCCACATCTCCAGCGACGAACGTCGCCCGATAACGGCGTCTTACCCACACTTCTGGCTGGCGTCCCGCATCAGTGTCGCAACCGCCTTTGTGAAAACTGTTCTTGCCTCTCTTGCTTCCTCGGGTAGAACAGTTTTGGCGATCAGCAGCATCGCCGCTCCGTGTGCGACCATCCACAAGGCCAATTGCAGCCGACCCTGCTCCTCTGCTGGCGTTTCGAACTTTTCCGCCAACTTGCGCTTCATTGCCTCCCTGCCCGGACGCTCAATCTTTCGCGAACGGAAGAGCTCGTGCTCTTTTCGAAAAAACAGCTCGTACTCTTTTGGGTGGCTTAAGGCAAAATCCAGATATCGCTCGGCTCCCTCTTCTGGGGACGAGGCCTGTTCCAGGAGCCCGGCAAACTCCATTCGAATCCGCTGCAGCAACCCCCGCAGAATGTCTTCCCGGCTTCGAAAACGACGGTATACCGACGGCGTGTTCGTCCCCGCCGCCTTCGCTACTGCGCGCATCGTCAGCGATTTTTCTCCGCCTTTTTTCCAGAGCTTTTGCGCTGCATCTAAAATTCTCTCTTCCAATTCAGGGTCAGGTAGCCGCGGCAATCGATCGCCTCCAGGAGCTTCGCTCCTCCAGTGCTGTGTTCACGACGTAAACATAACATGCAAGGCTCGATTTTCCGCCATGCAAGGCCCCGTAACCATATAAGAGGTTACTTTTGAGAGCAGGCCAATTATGTTGACATTGTAACTATAACGCTGTATAACTTATTAGCAATTGGGCCCCCTTCCGGCATTCTAATTCTGCAGGAGCAAATCAGATGTTTTCTTGGGAGAACCCTGACGATCGTGTCGCGATCGTCCACATGAACTCCGAACTGCGCCATGCCCAGCTCGAACTGCTAAGTGCCCACTGTGCAACTCATCAGTTGCGGTTGCGGTTCACCACCGAAGATCTGGCAAAGTTCGGCCAGCGCGATGTTCTTCGCAAATCCGTTCAGGCTGCGGCCGCCCTCAGCGAATATTACTCATCGATCGAAAGCAGAATTCCTGCTGCCGAAACCGCCTCCGAACCGCTAACGCAACTTTCGGAGGATCGCATCCTGGAAGCCATTCAGCGCCTGGCCGCTTACCTTCGCCAGCAACGCGAGTTCTATCGCCCTTCTTCTAAACCGCTTACCCAGCGCCAGAAAGCCTTGATGTGGCCCCATTTCTCCCCGGTCTTGCTCGACCAGGTGCAGATCGTGGAACTCGACGGAAATCGCGTTCCCAATCCTCCCTTCTACGAAGAGGCTCGCGCTATGGGATTCGTAAACCTCCCCGAGTTGACCCATATGCATGCATTGACCTTCATCGATGTAATCGCTTTCAACCAGAGGTTCATCGAGCGGTCCCTGTTCCACGGACTGGTCCATGCCGTCCAGTTCGAGCTCCTCGGGCTTGAACGCTACTGCGAACTTTTTGTGCGCAGCTTCGTGAACACCAAGCTTCATTTTTCTGTGCCGCTGGAATCCCACGCATTTTCCTTGGAATCCAAATTCGTTGGTTCGCCCGCGCACCGTTTTTCCGTTGAAGACCAGGTTCGTCTCTGGATCGATCAGTCGCGCTATTAGCGCTGCGTTCGAGCTGCAAAGATTTCCGAAGCGATACTCTTCGGATCCGATGTCCCACCCCCAGAGCGGGTTCCCGGGCAGCGCAAGCTGTCCCGGGAACCTTAAAATCTTCTTCTCGAATCCTTCAGCCGCCTTGCAATACCTTCCACGTCCTCGTCGAAGCCATCGTAATTACAATCACTTAGGTCCTCTCTGTTGCGGGTTGCGTCTTTTTTCTCCCCATCTCCGTATCTGTAGATAGTATGAACCCGTCCGCCTGCTACTTCGATATCACGATGGCGCAAGAAAGCACCGAGATCGCGCGTGGGCTGCGACGTCGAGATCCCGATCTGCTCGACCGCCTCATCGAGCAATATCAACATCGGCTCCTGCGCTATCTGGTGCACCTGACTGGACGCCGCGAGTTGGCGGAAGACCTTTTCCAGGAGACATGGATCCGCGTGCTCGAACGCGGCCATCAGTTCAACGACAAATTCGCATTCAGCACTTGGCTCTTCGCCGTTGCCCGCAACCTGGCCATCGATCACATGCGCCGCAAACAGCCCGCCAGCCTGGACGGCCTGATGAGCGACAACGATACACCCTTCGATGTGCCGGCAACTGCGCAGGCCTCGGCTTTTGATCTGACGCTGCAGGGCGAGCAGAACCAGCACATCGCCGCAGGCATGCAACATCTTCCCGCGGAATACCGCGAAGCTCTCGTGCTTCGATTTCAGGAAGGCATGTCCCTCGACGAAATCGCAACCGTGGCAGGCGTGCCTCTCGGAACCGTGAAGTCCAGAATCTACCGCGGCCTGAGCGCGCTCGAACCGTGGGTTAAAGGAGCTCAACTGTGAATCCGAGTTCTCATCCGCATTCTTATAAGGACGAGCATGAGCGAGCGCGGCAACTGATCGCACTCGCCGGCGCCGAAGCTTCCACGGAATCGTCGTCGAATGCATGGTTAATGGCGCACCTGCAAACTTGTGCGTCGTGTCGTGCGTTCGCGGAGCACGCCGCGGAAACAATTCAAGGATTGCGCGCGATTCCTATCGCTGCCGACCGAAACCTGGTGTCGACCACGCAGATGAAAGTTCGTCGACGCGCTGTGGAATTGCAGCGCAGTCGCGAACACCGGTGGATGGTCGTAGTGAGTTGTGTAGTCGTAACTTTCGGCGCGCTATTCAGCACACTTGCTTTGTGGCGCGGCTTCCAATGGCTCGGCGCCCGAGAACAGTTAGCTTCTTCGGTTTGGCAGGTCAGCTTCGTAATGTTCTGCGCGCTGCCAGCTTTGATCGTGGCGATTGCGTTGCTCGCCAAGGGCATCCATCTGGCGAATCACCATGGTTCTTACCGAGGCTAGGCGAAATGAGATTCATGGCAACGCGACTCATAAAACAAGTGGTAAATGATTGAACCCGTTTTTTCAGAAACACAGCATGAAGTCAGGAGACTGTTCGATGACCATCACCAATCAAAACTCCACGCGATCACAGGACGATATCCGCATCTTCGCGCCTTGGACTTACATTTTATTCACCGTAATTTTCCTGATCATCGTGCCGCTCGCTGTATTCGTGATGGGCAAAGATAACCATGCCCCTACGTTTCCGGTTCGCTGCCTGCTGGGCGTGCTCGTGGGAATTTTTCTTGGCTGCTATGCCGTGCTCATCGGTTACGTCAACCAGGATGCCGGCCGGCGGGGCATGAGCCGCCTGCTGTGGACTCTCATTTCTCTCTTTGTCCCCAACGGACTGGGGATCGTCCTCTATTTTGTCTTGCGCAAACCACGCATCGCTCACTGCCCGCAATGCGATCACGAACTCGAACCGGGCTTCAGCTTCTGTCCTCACTGCAGCTTCAAACTGAACCCGAGTTGCCCGCAATGCCAGCGGCCGGTCGGGGTGAATGATATCTACTGCCCATACTGCGGAACCTCGATGCGCGGTCCGGCTGTGTCATCCTGAGTGCGCGGATTCGCTCGATCGTTTGAGAGACCGTAGGTCGACTCAGGGTACCCCCCTCCCCCTCCCACCCCGGTCTTTTGGAATCATGGTTATAGGGAGAAATGCCACATTAATCCTAGGGCTGCAATCACTTACGGGCAAAATCTTGATAACAGATGAGTTAGCTAATCCTGTTGCTTCAGCGATCGGTGCAGGCCGCTCTGCTGATGATCTGGGGGTAAGGCTGTGGATAGCAAGGTCAGATGTCACAGGCTGGTTTCCTGTCGAATCGGGAGGGGTTCTGGGCGTCCCCCCGCTTCAAAAAGGCGCTTCACGAATAGAGGCCATACTTCATTCGAAGCGGAGACTGGCGGTGCCAACCAAATCATTGCTTAAGCGCAGTTCCACCTCTGACCAGGTTGTAACCGTTTGAATTGTTCGCGACAAACTGAAAACCTTCATCATGGTCAATGAGCCCTAACGCGTGATTACAACACCGAGCAGTGTTTTCAGAAAGCAACCTTCCCCAGACCCACGACGCCTAATATTTGCGCAGACGGCAGCTTGACTGTGGTCTCGCGGAGTATCTTCCTATGCAAAGCCGCTTCAGTCACATTTTCGTCGCAGCAGTGTGTCCAATGGTCTTCTGTGCGTCGTCGCTCTTCGCACAAACGCTCGCCGGCAATTCCATCGAAGTCGTTTACAACCAATACGGGTCGATCGTCCAAACTTACGACATCGACCGCCAGACCGGGTTTCCCACGCAACAGGGCCAGGGCGTCACGCTCGATTTCACTTCAGGACCTGCCACCATAGTTCCCGACCGAAACGATCACTTCCTCTACGTGACCGCGTTCGACAACAACCAACAATATCTGTGGGTTTACGCAACCGATTCGACCGGAGTGCCGCAGCTTCCCGCGGTTCAGGCCCTGACCCTGCTGGGAAACAGCTTTTCCCCTCTCTCGATTGACCCGGACGGAACCGTAGCCTACGCGACGCGAATCACTCAGAATACGCAGAACCAACAAGTCTTTGCTTCGATTTATTCATTTAGGATCGATCCGACGACGGGAAAGGTGAACGAAGGCGCAAAGGTCGCGACCTATCCTGCAAATGGTCCCTGCGCATCCGGGGCCAACTTTCCCTCTTTTTCTGTGATCGGATTCAACCCCAACGGCACCCAGATGTACGATTCCTGGTATTGCCCCTACTTCAACGGCTATCAGGGTTTCTACTATTCGAGGCCAGTGAATCAGAAGACCGGTGCGCTCGGTTCAGAAACCCAGATCGCATACTGGAGCAATGGAGAGACCAGCAGCACAAATCTCGTCAACATCACTCCGTCGTCAATTCTTTACTTCGACGTTCCGACCCAAAATTCGTACGGGCAAAGCGAACTGGGCGTTTCTTCGCTGAGCGGAACGCCACTCTTTAACTGCACCGCGACAATGCTCGAAGCCTGCGGCTACGCAACCTGGGAAACGCCCGATCCGTCAGGCAGATACGTTTTCTTTCAGGTATCGCCCGACAACACTCTGATCGCGAAGATCGAGTTGGCGCAGCAGAAAGTCGTCGAAACGGGAAATTATGTCAACGGCTTCGTAGTCGGCTTCAGCCCGGACGATGTTCTTGTCTATACGCAGAACCAGCAAGTCCTGAATCCGTCAACGTACTCGATCTACGTCTTCGATCCGGCGACCGGCGGCGTAACTTATACCGGCGGACAGATCGAGGCGCAAACCGAAGTGAGCCAATTCGTTTCCGCTTTGCGCTGGTAGGAACGGATTAAAGAGAATGTTGATCGACGGGTAGTCGACGGCTCGGGCTAATGACTGTCAGTTGTCGAGAAGTCCTGATTTCGCTCATCGGCCTCAAGCAGTGCTAACGCCTGATAACAACATTTGATGAACGCACGTCGTTTGCTTGCGTTAGGATGTCAGCGCATGAACACGGGTCGATACATATCGAGACGAGTGAGCGAGACGGCCTGCGAAGGCGAGAGATTTGGTGCTGACGGTTTTCCATCGAGTGTGAGGACACGCCAGTCTTCGAGCTCATGCACTCGAACGGGCGTGCTCTCCACATTTGTGAGTACCATATCCAGTTCTACTGGAATGCGTCGCCACCGTTCCGCGACGCCGTGAGAGATATTTGGCCAGTCGGACTGTCACCCGCGCAGCGATGATGAGTGTAATCGCCCGTTAGCAGCAGTTGACATTCGACCCGGAGTATCGGCCGGACTACGGCAATTCCACATCCAGAGCATAGATTTCATCCGTGCTTAGATTGCGGGAGAAGAGGGGGGTGCCGTCTGGCGCTGGCGCGCTCCATCCGAAAGCTGGGGGGGCCGAGTACCGGACAATACCCTTCAGATCGGCAACAAGTTCCGAGCGGGTTGCGCCCACCTTGATTCGCCGAAAAGTAGGATGCTCGGTGAAAGGACTGTCGTAGTACAGGTAGGTTCCATCGCGTGACCAGTTGGGGAACCCGATCAGTTCGCTGGTCCAGTCCGACCATTTCTGGGTTTTGAAATCATAGAGCAGAAGTTTTGTGGACTGTGCATTCATCGCCGCCAAGTACCGGCCATCGGGCGACCAGCGCGGGCTGAACAAGCCCTGAGACCCAGGAATAACGGAGACTTCGTGGGTGGCGAGGTTGACGCTACGTATAACGGGCTCGCCACCCGAGGGATCCTGGCCGATGACGAGTCTGCTGCCGTCGGGAGACCAGACAGGGTCTCCCTGACTCCTCGTTTCCGAGAGGACTTCGCGTGAGGACCCTCCGTCCGCGGGAATTATAAAAATCATCCAAAGCTGACCTGGCCGAACATCCAGATAGGCTATCTGCGTACCGTCAGGCGACCATCGGGGCAGTCCCGCCGCGACTGGCGGATAGGTCAGTTGAAGACGCTCGGTGCCGTCGGCGCGACAGCGCCAAAGCGTGTTCTCGGGATAGGAAACATAGGTGATCCACTTGCCGTCCCGCGAATAATCCAGTTCCCCCGCCGAGATTCCGGAAAGAAATGGAACGAATTGTTGCGACTTGTGATCGTAACGGACAAGCTCCGCGCGTCCTTGCGACGCATCGACAAAGAGCTTCTTGCCGTCGAGGCTGGGTACGAAGGAATCGAAGGACAGCGGACCCGACGTCAACTGGACGGGCCGCGGCGAACGCCACCGGAACCATCCACTGGGCTCACGCATGGCCCAAACATTTTGCACGGAATTGCTGGAGCTGGTGAAAAAGAAGTAGCGCCCGTCTGGTGACCATTGGCCACAACACGCATCGCCTGGGCCGGTTCCTCTTGGAAACAGAGGGTGCAGCCCGCTGCCGTCTCCGCGAATTTCCCACAGGGATCTGCCGGATATAGCATCGGATGTAGAGACAGAGAATCGAATGCGAGACCCATCGGGAGAGAAACGCGGGCTCCAAGGATAGCCTGAAACCGTGACCAGTTTGTGCGGATCGGTGCCGTCGGCGTTCGCCAGGTACAAATCGGATCCGCGGGCGAAAGCGAGATGTTGTTGATCAGGCGACCACGTGCCCCCGGAACGATTGACGGTCACATCCCCCAGACGGCGAGGGGTGCCGGAAGGCAGCGGCACACTCCACAGGGGAAATTCGGTCTCTGTTGCGACCCTATTGCTCACGACTAGTTTCGTATGGTCCGCGGAAATATCCTCGAGGTAGGCATTCGTAAAGGGCGTGACTATCGGAGAGACTTCGCCGCCGCCGGTGGAAACCTGAACAATCTGATCGTTCACGCCATTCTCGCTGATGTAGAGCCGAGAGCCATCCGTCACGACACGGACTTTTGGGATGCCGTCGCGAGTGAGTTGCGTCGTGCTAAGCACTCGGGGCGGTGGTGGCGGGGAACTAAGCCAGGCAAAAGCGGCGGCGAGAACCACCATCAAGGAACCGATGGCGGCGGGCCAGAGCCAGCGGGACTTAGCTTTCCCTGACGGAATCGCGGCATTGATCTTGCCGGAACTGGTGTCCCTGCTCAGGCGCTTTAAGTCAGCGCGCAACTCGGCCGCGTTCTGAAAACGGACTTCCCGATCCTTCTCGAGTGCTTTGTGAATAATGCGGTCCAGTTCGCCGGGGACGTGCGGATTGAAGCGCACGGCTGGTTCTGGAGGCTTATTCAGGATGGCATTGAAAACAGCGGCGGTGGTGTCGCCGCGAAAGGGAAGCGTGCGCGTGACCATCTCGTAAAGAACCACGCCGAACGAAAACAGGTCGGTGCGGCCATCGAGTTCCTTGCCCAGCGCCTGTTCGGGCGACATGTAGGCCACCGTGCCCAGGGTGCTGCCGGGGCTGGTGAGATGGCCTTCGCTCACGGTGCGCGAGCCATCGGATGTTGGGACGGCAACCGAACCAACTTTGGCCAGGCCGAAATCGAGAATCTTGGCGTGTCCGCGATCGGTAACAAAGAGGTTCGCGGGCTTGATGTCGCGATGCACGATGCCTTTGGCATGGGCCGCGTCCAGGGCGTCGGCAATCTCGATTCCCAGGGACAAAATAGTTTCGACTTCGAGAGGCCGTGCCGCGATCTGGTGCTTTAGAGTCTGGCCTTCGAGGAACTCCATCACGATGAAGGGCTGGCCATGGTCGTCACCGATTTCGTAAATCGTACAGATGTTGGGATGGTTGAGAGCCGACGCCGCTTGGGCTTCGCGCTGAAAGCGAGCCAGAGCTTGCGCGTCTTTGGCTACCTCATCGGGGAGAAACTTCAGCGCGACGAACCGGCGCAGTTTCGTGTCTTCAGCCTTGTAGACCACGCCCATACCGCCGCCGCCGAGTTTCTCGAGAACGTGGTAGTGCGAGATGGTTTGGCCAATCACTGGCGCGAATGTTACGTGCAAGAAAGGACCAAGTCAATGAAAGCAGAGGAGATTTCCAATGCATACTCTGACGGTTGACGAAAAATCCGATTACACTCATCATGGTTTCGCAATGAACTACTGCTGTGCAGAGTTAGAGAAGCTCAGCCATCCACAAAGCGGTCTCGGGCTTATGAGGTTGACCAACAAGAGGGGATCTCGTTTCTTTCTCCTGTACCAAAAAGATTGGCGCGTTCCAGTGGCTGAGGGGGGTATTCAACTACGCTTCTGTCCTTTCTGTGGGAGCAAATTGATCTGGCCTCCCGTGGAAGAGAAAGCGGGGTCGTAGCACTACAACTTGTATGGTGGGTGTTAAATCGCGATTTCACTCATCGATGCCCCCGCCCTAAGGTTTTGAGTGTAAAGCGCTTGTTATCAACCCTCAGTGAGAGGGCGGGCTCACGGCGTGCACCAACTGGAATTGCTTCCAGCCCACCGCCTCGCCGTTACGTGCGAAGGCCAGAACGGTGAAGTGATTCAACCGCCCAATGGAAGTTGGGGGCACGATCATGCCATGCTCATCGTCGATCCGAAAGGTCGCTGGGGTGATGCCTTCCCCGTAGCCGACGATCTGGGCCGCATTCGGATCGTTGGGTACACCACTACCGAAAAACAGTATGTAGCGTGTACCCGAACTGCGACGGGTCACGTCTGCGTGCTCCGCATTTCGTCTCAACAAACGGAATTTGACCTGTTCTCCTTCGATGATCCGCGCCGGTGTAGAGCAGCATGTGGCTGTCCCCATTCCCTGTATCGACGGTGCTTCAACAACGAAATCGAGGGTTGGTCCCGGACCTTCCGCAAGCAAGGAGAAACTCGTCATGCCCCATAACTGGCCATTAGTCGCGGACACCATTGCGCTTTCCTCAGGTTCGCCCCAAGTGCCAACGGCGGTTACTTTGCCGTCAGGCTCAACCACGGCCATACTCTCGAAGGTAGTTGCGTAGTGGGTCCTTTCCGGGTAGGCGAGCGGTTGGTGGCCTAACCACGTCTTTCTGGTGACAGACAGTTGCACGGTCTCACCCATACGTAGGGTGGAATGCGATGCCGAGAGGCTGAGTGGAGAGATTCTCACACGCCACCACGAAGCAACGCCCACAAGCAAAACCAGCACAAGTGTGACAAACCACAGGACTCGACGCATGTTCGGGGAATCTTCTCATGGCTTGCTTTGTAGTTGCTACAAAATCCCGATTTCACTTGTCGTGCCCTCCCGAACCTTTGCGATTGCTCACACAAAAAGCTAGCGGCCCGAAACTTCCGGGCCGCTGGACAGCCGAGGGCGGCTGTCGCTACATGTGCTGATTGCTGAGAGCTACGTGCCTTCGCTCCAACCGGCGAGATACTCTTCCTGCTCGGGCGTGAGCCGATCGATTTTGATGCCCATCGATTCCAGCTTCAATTTCGCCACGCGCTTGTCGAGTTCGTCGGGAACTTTGTAGACACGCTTCTCGAGCGACTTGTAATTCTTCACCATGTATTCCACCGAGAGAGCCTGATCGGCAAAGCTCATATCCATCACCGACGCGGGGTGTCCTTCGGCCGAAGCCAGGTTGATCAGACGGCCTTCGCCCAGCAGGTTGATCTTGCGGCCATCCTTCATGGAATACTCGTCGACGTAGGTTCGGGTCGTGCGTTTCGAAGAAGACATCTTCTCGAGCGCAGGGATATCGATTTCCACGTTGAAGTGTCCGGAATTCGAAATGATCGCGCCATCTTTCATGAGATCGAAGTGATCTTTGGTGAGCACGCTCTTGTTGCCGGTCACGGTGCAGAAGACGTCGCCGAGTTTCGCGGCTTCGGTCATCGACATCACGCGGAATCCGTCCATCACGGCCTCGAGCGCTTTCGTCGGATCGACTTCAGTGACGATCACTTCGGCGCCCGCGCCACGCGCGCGTGAAGCCAGACCGCGTCCGCACCAGCCGTAGCCGGCGACGACGAATTTCGATCCCGCGAGCAGGAAGTTGGTCGCACGGATGATGCCGTCGATGGTCGACTGTCCGGTGCCGTAACGGTTGTCAAATAGATGCTTCGTATCGGCATCGTTCACTGCGACGATAGGAAACTTGAGCACGCCTTCCTTTGCCATGGCGCGCAGACGGATGACGCCGGTCGTGGTCTCTTCAGTTCCGCCGATCACGCCGTCCAAGTTGTCGGTGCGCTTGGTGTGCAGGATGGTGACCAGGTCGGCGCCATCGTCCATGGTGATGTGCGGCTTGTGGTCGATGCCGGCCATGATGTGCTGGTAGTACGTGTCGTTATCTTCACCCTTGATGGCGAAGACCGGGATGCCCTGATCGCGGACCAGGCTGGCGGAAACATCGTCCTGGGTGGAGAGCGGATTCGAAGCGCAAAGCACCACGTCGGCGCCGCCGTCGCGAAGGCAGATGGCCAGGTTCGCGGTTTCAGCCGTGACGTGCAGGCATGCCGAGATGCGAATTCCTTTCAAGGGCTGGTTCTTGATGAATTCCTTGCGGATAATCTGCAACACCTTCATGGACTGATTCGCCCACTCGATGCGCTTCTTGCCCAGTTCGGCCAGTTCTAAACTCTTGATATCGCAATTAACCTGTGCTGCTGTTGACATACGCCTCCTGTGGCGCCTTCATGCTAAGAATTTTTGATGTTTGCGAAGGGGTAGGTTGATCGTTCGGTTCCTACCCAGAATACACGATTCGAGACCGAGATCAGCACACCCAAACGCCTCTAAGGGAATAAACTTTTGGCCCATCACTGCAGTGCACTTTGGTTAGGGTTTTTGCCCAAGTAACAAAAATCTTTGTCATCCCGAGCAAAGCGAGGGACCTTGGTTCTTGCCTGCAGCGCAAGGTCTGACGAGCCGGCACGACCCAAGGTCCCTCGCTTCGCTCGGGATGACAGCTCCCGGAATGCTGGCTACTTGCGCGCGGTCGCGGGTTCACCCACTCGCGCAGCGCTCGCCAGCTTCGCAGCCTTGTCGGTTTTTTCCCAGGTAAAGTCGGGATCGTTACGCCCAAAGTGCCCGTAGGCTGCCGTCTTCTTGTAGATTGGGCGGCGCAGATCCAGCGACTCGATGATTCCGCGCGGCGTGAGCTTGAAGTTCGCACGAATCAGATCGGGAAGAATTTCAGGATCCACTTTCTCCGTGCCAAATGTATCCACGCGGACGCTGACGGGATCGGCAACGCCGATGGCATAAGCGAGCTGCACTTCGCAGCGGTCGGCTAATTTTGCGGCAACAATATTCTTTGCAATGTGGCGCGCCATGTAAGCCGCAGAGCGGTCCACCTTGGTCGGATCTTTTCCGCTGAAAGCGCCGCCGCCATGACGTCCCATGCCGCCGTAGGTGTCGACGATAATCTTGCGTCCGGTCAGGCCGGTGTCGCCCATGGGGCCGCCGATGACGAAGCGGCCAGTGGGATTGATGTGATACTTCGTGTCTGCATCGAGCAAATCCGCTGGAATCACGGCCTGGATGACGTGTTTCAGAATCCCGGCGCGCAATTCGTCGTTGGTTACGGTCTCGGCATGCTGCGTGGAAATCACAACCGCATCGACGCGGAGAACTTTTCCCTTCGCATCATATTCAACTGTGACTTGGGATTTTCCATCGGGCCGGAGAAAGGGAAGAGTTCCATTCTTGCGAACCTGCGAGAGCCGCATGGTCAACTTGTGGGCCAATGAAATCGGCGTCGGCATAAAATCTTCATTCTCGTTGCAAGCGTAGCCAAACATCATTCCCTGATCGCCGGCGCCGCCGGTGTCGACCCCCATGGCGATATCGCCGGACTGTTTGTTGATGCTGGAGATCACGGCGCAGGTGTTGCAATCGAAACCGTGAAGAGCGTTGTCATAGCCGATGGATTGCACGGTGCCGCGGACGACGTTCTGGAAATCTACGTAGGCCTTGGTGGTGATTTCTCCGGCAATCACGACGAGGCCGGTAGCGGTAAGAGTCTCGCAAGCGACGCGGCTGGTAGGATCTTCGGCGAGGCACGCGTCGAGGATGGCGTCGGAAATCTGGTCGGCGATCTTATCGGGATGGCCTTCGGTAACGGATTCGGAAGTGAAGAGAATGCGGTTCTTTGAGGTTGCTGCCAAAATGGTTTCTCCTTAAGGGAACAGCTTCGGACTCAGGTGTGGCGAGAGCCGCAGGCACGGCTCGCGTTCGCGACATAAATTATACGAAAAAGTGTCAAACAGAAGTCCAGTAAAAGGCTATCAGAGGGTAGGCGTCCGCGCAATGAATTTTGCCTTAACCGCTTGGAGATCAATTCAATAGCAGAATCGGCGGGGTGGATGGGGAGATTCCATAGCCAGGATGCGATGGGGAAATTGAGCCCGTGTCAGTCGGGTAACGTTTTGCCTCTTGTTTCAGCTGCGAATGGGATTACCAGGAGGCCGATGCCGAAGGCAATTGCGGTGAAGGCAACGGGCTTTCCGAGGGTACCCATACGACTGACGAGTGCGCCCACGGCGAAGTTTACGCCGGCGGCGATGAAGCGTCCGAAAGAAGTGGTAAACGCAAAGGCCGTGGCGCGAACCGTGGTGCCATATTGCTCCGGGAGCCAGAGGCTGAAGATGGCGAAGTTGCCGCCAAAAAATCCCAGAAAGAACAACACGGCGATAAAGGGATGAAGTCCCTGAGGCAGATAGAAAGCCCAGCCGAAGCTGAGCAGAATGCAGGCAAGCATGCCCAGGGAATAAAACGCGAGAGTCGACTTGCGGCCAAAGCGCTCGGCTAACGGCGGAACGGCGAGGCAACCAAGAATCGTGCCGAGGGAGAGCAATCCCATGCCGAAGGACGACATGCGAACGGCCTGCGGCTGCAACATGCCGGCGCGTTTTGCGAGGGCGATGATGGCGGTAGGAGCATAAACAGCGGCGGCCCAGAGTCCGCAGATAGCGGAGGCGAGCAGGACGGTATTGACGAGCGTGCGCTGGGTATAAGGAGGACTGAAGATTTGACGCAGGGATGAAAGTCCGCCGGCGCGTTTTTGTTTCGACTTTTGTTGCCAGCGTTCCGATTCTTTGACACGTAACAGCACAATGACCGCAACGATCACGGGGGTGAGTCCGCACCAGAACATGGCGCGCCATCCATAGTGAGGGGCGACGGTGTAGTTGAGCGCGGAAGCGAGGAAGAAACCTGCGTAGTAGCCGGTTTGAAGATATCCGGCGCCCATTTTGCGGCGATCTTCGGGCCACGCTTCGGCGATGTAGGTTCCGGCGAGCGCCCACTCGCCGCCAATCCCGATACCGGCGAGCAGGCGGAACAATCCTAACTGCCAGACAGTCTGTGACAAGGCGGCGGCGCCGGTGAAGATTGCGTAAACGAAAATGGTGGCGGCGAGAACGCGAGTGCGGCCAAACTTGTCGGCGATCGGTCCCCAGATTAAAGACAGTCCCCATCCCACGAGGAAGAGTGCAAAGAGAATTGATCCGGTGAATCCGATGGTGGCGGGAGTGGCTTTGTATCCGGACTTGGGAAGCAGTTCGGTGAGGGCGGGGCTAAGGACGAGCGCATAGATGACGGAGTCCATGCCGTCGAGCGTCCATCCGGCCCATGCGCCCCAAAAGCCGGTGATTTGTTGACGAGTGAGTTTGGTGCGGGTTGGCATGGTGGCGGCTTCGCGAGCGTGGGCAGGAGGATAGCATAAGTAGGTGGCAGACGGGCGTGAGACGAGCGGACAGCAGGTTCCTCTTTGCGCCGTAGTTGGCGCTCCGGCTGCGGTCGGAATGACAAGAAGCGCGGGCTTGTTCAGCGGTGTGCTTAAACGAGCGGACAGCAGGTTCCTCTCTGCGCCGTCGCTGGCGCTCCGATGACGCTGGGCCGCCGGACAGCCGAGGGCGGCTGTCCCCACACGGACTTTTACTCCGGTTTTTTGCGGAGAATAACGGTGAATTTGGCTTTGCAAGTCTTGGCGGGATTGTCGAAGGCGGACCCTTCGCGACCGGATTCGTAGGCTGTGAAGAAAAGTCCTTGCTTGGGATTTTCGGGGAGGCCGATGAAGCGGGCTTTGCCTTCGGCGTTGGTGCCGACTTCAAGATCAAACTTGTGGAGATTCATGAATCCGTAGCTGATGTGGACGCGGATGGTAGCGGCGTAAACCGGGGCGCCGGCTTCGTTGGTGATCGTGAAATCGGCAGTGCACGCGCCGAGGCCGGCATCGACTTCTGAGATGGTCTTAGGATCGGGTGATTTAACCTGCGAAGTCGCGAAGGGCATCGCTATAGCGAGAACCAAGGCGGCAAGGGCATTTTTCCGTGACATACGTTCCATAGAGTACGACAAGTATCGGCTCACGGAACATCCCAAGAGCAGATTCCTGCTTGCATGCAGCCCGATGAGGCTGGGCCGCCGGACAGCCGAGGGCGGCTGTCCCCACATATTCTTTGGTAGGCTATTGAGGGGATTGGCGTTACGGGTTCGCGTTACTAACGTTCGTTGCGGGGGAGGGGCGGCGAACTTATAATTTTTGCAACTGTTACTCGTCCATGCTGCGAATTGTTGTCTCCTGAGTGGATAACGATTCGAACATCAATTAAGGAAGTGAGCCCAACGGGCGGTTCGTGCGTCGCAAGAACACGAGCCGGAGGAAGATCAGCGCAGGCCGCTTTGCGCGGTTCGTCCGCATCCCGCTGCCCGAGGCGCTGGCTGGGGATGAAACGTAATTCGAGCGGGCTTTAGTGCCCGCCTCAACGGAGATGAAAGAACCCCGCATGTCCGAGGCTGCAGGCACGCAACTAAGCCGTCAGAGCCAGGAGCTCAATATCTTTCACGACGTGGCGAAAGCGCTAACGTCGTCGTTGGATCTTGACTCGATTCTGCAGACCATCATGGAGAAAATGGCTGAGTATTTCCGGCCGGACACGTGGTCGCTGCTGATGGTAGATGAGCATAAGGACGAGTTGTACTTTGCGATCGCAGTGGGCGATGCGGCGGAAGCTCTGAAAAATGTTCGGCTGAAAGTGGGAGAGGGCATTGCGGGCTGGGTGGCGAAGCACGGGGAGCAGGTGATTTCGAACGATGTGGACCACGATCCGCGGTTCGCCAAGCGGATTGATGAAGCGACGCAGTGGGAGACGCGTTCGATCATTGCGGTGCCGTTGAAATCCCGGCTACGCGTGCTGGGCGTGATTCAACTGGTGAATGTGGACCGGGCACAGTTCAGCGAGCAGGAAGTCTTTTTTTTACAGGCCCTCTGCGACTACGCGGCGATTGCGATTGAGAATGCGCGCTGGGTCGAGAAGATCCAGGAACTGACCATCACCGACGACTGCACCGGTCTTTATAATGCGCGGCACCTTTATAAGACACTGGAGACTGAGGTCTACCGCTCGTCGCGCTTCGGTTACGAATTCAGCGTCCTATTCATTGATCTTGACCATTTCAAGCAAGTCAATGACACGCACGGACATTTAATTGGGAGCAAGTTGCTCGCCGAAATCGGATATCTGATAAAAGCGCAGTTGCGGCTCATCGATTTCGCGTTTCGCTACGGCGGTGACGAATTCGTAGTGCTGTTGCCGCAGACTGGGAAAGATCAGGCGTTGGTGGTTGCAAAACGATTGCGCGACGGACTGCGCGCGAGCAGCTTTTGCCGCGATGAAGGATTGAATCTGAATGTCAGGGCTTCGATTGGGCTGGCTACATATCCGCACGACGCGCGCGATGCGCACGACATCATTCGGCAAGCGGACGAAATGATGTATCTGGTGAAAAATACGTCGCGAGACAATATTGGGATCGCGCAACGCGGCGTAATGAAATAAGAAAACGGCTCACCGCGACATCATCTTTCCTAGAATCTCTTTCAAAATCTTTGCCGCCACGGTCGCGGTCACTCCTGCGAAATCCTGCTCGGGATTGTATTCGACAATGTCGGCTCCGACGATCGTTCCCGTGATGGGATGCAGATGAGCGATAGCCTCGCGGGTAGTCATGCCGCCGGGTTCGCGATGAGAGACGCCGGGCGCGAAGGCGGGATCGAGCACGTCCATATCGAATGAAATATAAACCGGGCCGTGAATGTTGAGGCGGCCGCAGGCGGGAAGCGACGACATGGGAACAACGTCGACGCCGAATTTTTCTGCTTGCTCACGCTGATGACGGTTCAAGGTTCGAATGCCGATCTGAATGAGGCGATGGGCGAGGCGCTGCTCCATGATGCGGGCGAAGGGACAGGCGTGGGAGTCGCGGCTACCTTCAAACTCGTCGTATAAATCGGGATGCGCGTCGAAGTGAACGATCGTGAGTTCGGGATAGTGCGGCGCGAAAGCTCGCAGAATCGGATAAGTAACTGAATGGTCACCGCCTAAAGAAAGTGGCTGCTCGCCATTTTTCAGCAGGCCGCTGATGGCGCGCTCGATCCGAGCGAAATCATCCGCAACGTCGGAGCCTTCTTTTCCTCGCGAATTGTGAAGCTCGAGATTTCCGGCGTCCGTGAACGCAGCACCCACGTCGACCCCTAACTCCGACCAACTGTTTGAAGCGTCGTTGCGCAGAGCCTCGCGTATTTTTTCAGGCGCTGCCGCGGGTCCCCGAAGGTAGGACGAATTCACATCGAGCGGAATTCCAAGAAGAGTCGGCATGGTTTATGGCTTGCTCTTTCGCAGAGCTTCTGCAGTCTACATCGGGGCAGCACGCGGCGACCTTCGTACCTAAAGAACCGTAGGGAGTCTGGCCAGCTGTGGAAATTTTGTAACACCAGGTTTACATTCGCTCCCCGCGCGCTGAAAAGGGCCTTAATACAGGCAGTTTGGCGACCGCTTGCGTGGTGAACTGTGAATTTCTTTTGACATGGAATTCACCTTTATGACCGGTGACATCACTACCTTGGCCTCTGCAGTCTCGCAAACAAGTTCAGGAGGAAATTCATGTCGTCGTCACATTTTCTGGCGCAAGCCAGACAGCACCTCGCGGTCGGCACCAGCCTGCTGGCTCTTCTGGTCAATCTGGGAGCCCCAGCCCCCATGGCCGCCCAGGAACCTGCGGCCCAGCCCGCCCTGCAAACGCCCACCGCATCGCCCATCAAACACGTCATTGTGATCATTGGCGAAAATCGGACCTTCGATCACGTCTTCGCTACCTACAAGCCGAAGTCTGGCCAGACAGTTTCCAACCTTCTGTCAAAGGGGATCATTAACACACAGGGCCAGCCGGGCCCCAATTTCTATCTGGCGAGCCAATCGTCCGCGGTTGACTCGACTCCAGACAACTATGATTTGAATCCACCGAACAATGCTGCCTATGAAGTCCTGCCGCCGGTGCTGGCCGGGGGATATACCACGCCTCCTTTTCCGGACATCGCGACGGCCATGGCAAATGAGAACGGCCTGCCCAAGAACTACTACGTTTACCTGACGACCGGGGGCACAGGCTTGGTTCATGGCGCTGTCGATACACGGATTCCGAACGCGACCACTCTGCCCTCAGGCCCCTTCCAGATTACTTCTGCGACTCACCCCTACGATGCCTACGACAACAGCCCCGTCCACCGCTTTTATCAGATGTGGCAGCAGGAAGACTGCAACGCAGCCAACGCCAGCGCCGCGAATGCGTCGGGATGCCAGGCCGACTTGTTCCCCTGGGTTGAAACCACAATTGGTGCCGGAAGCAACGGCCTTGCCCAGGCCTTCGGCTTCAACGACACCACTACCAAAGAAGGCTCGACGTCGATGGGCTTTTACAACGTGCTTCAGGGGGATGCGCCTTACTTCAAGTATCTCGCCGACAACTTTGCCATGAGCGACAACTACCATCAGGCGGTCATGGGTGGCACCGGCGCGAATCACGTCATGCTCGGCAGTGGAGACGCAATCTGGTTCTCCGATGGAAACGGCAACGCTGCTGTACCTCCCCATAACCAACTGGTTGCCGGAGGCACGCCTAACGCCGGTATCGTCGACGAAATCGAGAATCCGAATCCGCAGCCCGGGACCAACAACTGGTACACGGAAGATGGTTACGGCGGCGGCTCATACGGTTCACCCTCTTACGGCGGCGGAACGTATTCGAACTGTTTCGACACCACCCAGCCCGGCGTCGCACCGATCACTACCTATCTCAGCTCACTGAGCCGGCCCATCGATTCCCACTGCGAAGATGGCCACTATTATCTATTGAATAACTACAACCCTGGATACTACGGCAACGGTTCCAGCGCCTATGCGGACATCGGCAACCCGGCAGAGACGGTTTTCACCATTCCGCCATCGTCGCTGCGGACCATTGGAGACGAGTTGATCGAGAAGAACATCTCCTGGGCGTACTACGGTGACCAGTGGAATGCTTACGTCGCCAATCCCGACGGACTTTACACAACCTACAACAACAACTACTGCAACATTTGCAACCCGTTCCAGTACACGACCTCGATCATGACCAGTCCTTCGGGGCGCGCCCATCTGAAGGATACAGTCTCGCTCTACCAGTCGATCAAGAACGGCACCTTGCCTGCAGTCTCGTTCGTGAAGCCCGATGGCTGGCTTGATGGACATCCGTCTTCCTCCAAGCTCGACCTGTTAGAGGGCTTCGTGAAGAAGATTGTCGATGGAGTCCAAGCGAATTCGGAGTTGTGGAATAGCACCGCCATTTTCGTCACAATGGACGAGGGTGGAGGATACTATGACTCGGGCTACATACAGCCTCTGGATTTCTTTGGGGACGGTACCAGAATTCCATTGCTGGTGGTTTCTCCCTTCACGACGGCAGGTCACATCTCTCACACCTACTCCGATCACGTCTCGATCCTGAAATTCGTCGAGCGTAATTGGGGCCTGGCTCCGGTCACCACTCGCAGCCGGGATAATTTTCCCAACCCCGTCGCCAGCAAGAGTAACCCTTACGTGCCGTTAAACACGCCGGCAATCGGCGACTTGTTCGACCTGTTCGATTTTTCCGCTAAGTAGCGCGGGAGAAGTCCAACGAGCAGGAAAACCGAAAGCGGATGTTCTGGAAACAGGGCATCCGCTTCGTTATTTGGGCTTCCTGGTCGCTAGTGCGCCATTGGCTAGGTGTTTCCAGCGCTCGAATCCTGCCCATCCGTACGCGCATCCGTTATTCTAATAAGACAGACTATGGCAAATCCGAAATCTAAGACTTCTAACGGCCGATCGGGAACAGCAGTGGCGGAACCCGCCAACGGCGCGAACGCTGAACGAGAGAGCGTGTTCAATGCTTTCCGGCAATGGGGATATCTGGAGGGCGATCTCGATCCACTGGGATTTTTGCGGCCACGCGTCGCTCCCGAGTTGCAGATTGAGAGCGAGTATGCGCGGGAAGCCCGGGCCATTTACTCCTCGACTATCGGCGTGGAAATTAATCACATCTACGCGCCCGAACGCAGGCGCTGGATTTATGAGCGGATGGAAGCCGAGCCCGAGGCAGTCGATCAAAAACGGATTCTTGATTTGTTGATTCGCGCCGATGTTTTCGAGCAAGTCATGCAGCAGCGCTATTTGGGCAGCAAACGATTTTCGCTGGAAGGAGTGACGGCGCTAATCCCGCTGGTCGATGAACTTCTGGATACCGGTTCGCGGCTGGGAGCGACTGAGTTAGTGATGGGAATGAGCCACCGCGGACGGCTCAACGTGATTGCGCATGTGGCGAAAAGACCTCCAGAGGAGATTTTTGCGGGCTTCGAAGATGTTGACCCGCGCAGTGTTCTCGGCTCCGGCGATGTGAAGTACCACATGGGCGCGACTGGCGAGTACGTCACGCACAGCGGCGGAAAAGTTCACATCCACCTGGTTTCAAATCCCAGCCATCTGGAAGCTGTCGATCCGGTTACAGTGGGGCGAACACGGGCCAAGCAGGATCGTACCGGCGAGGGCGGACGGGAGAAATACCTTCCTCTGCTCGTGCATGGCGATGCAGCTTTTGCCGGACAAGGCATTCTGGCGGAAACCATGAATTATGCGGATCTGCCGGGTTACACGGTGGGCGGCACGATTCATGTTGTGGTGAATAATCTTCTTGGGTTTACCACCAGCTATGTGGAAGAACATTCCACGCGTTTCGCGGCCTGCATTGCGCGACGGCAATCGATTCCCATCTTCCACGTCAATGGCGAAGATGTAGATGCGGTGGTGCGGGTGGCTCGTCTCGCCACCGAGTATCGCTACCAGTTCGGCACGGATGTGGTAATCGATTTAATCGGCTACCGGCGCCACGGGCATAGCGAAGTGGATGATCCGACGGTGACGCAGCCGCTGCTCTACAGGAAAATCAAAGAGCATCCGCCGCTGTGGGAAATTTATGCGGATGACATCGGAGCCAGCGACGCTGCCGCGCAAGCCGTCGCAATCAAGGCTGAATTCGAGACTGCACAAAAGGCCGCCGGCAAGCTCACCAAGAAACCGGCCATGCGGGATTTGCCGAAATATTGGGATCAATATTATGGCGGGCTGCATAAACCGGAATACGAAGTGGACACCGGACTTTCGACGGAAGAACTGGCGGAGCTTTCAAATCGGCTTACCACGTATCCGGAAGGTTTCCATATCCATCCGAAAGTGAAAAAGCTGCTGGAGCAGCGGGCGGAGATGGGTGCGGGCAAACGTCCTGTGGACTACGGCATGGCGGAGGCCCTCGCTTTTGGCAGTCTGGTGAAGACCGGCACTCCGGTTCGGCTATCAGGGCAGGATTCGCGGCGGGGCACGTTCAATCAACGGCACTCGGTGCTGATCGATATCGAGAATGAGAACGAATATGTTCCGCTGGAAAATATTGCAGCGGATCAAGCACGCTGCGAAATTCACAACTCTACGCTTTCTGAACCGGGTGTGCTCGGCTTCGAATACGGCTACAGTCGCGACTATCCGGAAGCACTGGTTCTCTGGGAAGCTCAGTTTGGCGATTTTGTGAACGTTGCACAGGCAATCATCGATCAGTTTATTTCTGCGGGAGAAGCCAAGTGGAGCTTGCTCTCCGGCCTGGTCATGCTGCTTCCGCATGGTTACGAAGGACAAGGACCAGAACATTCAAGCGCGCGTATTGAGCGGTTTTTGCAGCTGGCCGCGAAGCACAATATCCAGATTGCGCAGCCTTCGAACGCCGCGCAATATTTTCATCTGCTGCGACGGCAGGCGCTGCGCCACTGGCGCAAACCGCTGGTAGTGTTTACTCCGAAGAGCATGCTGCGGCATCCCGACGCATCATCACCCATTGCGGACTTCACGCAGAAACAGTTTCAGAATGTGTTGCCCGACAGTGAAATAGGAGAAGCCGACCGGATTCTGGTTTGCACTGGCAAGATTGGCCACGAGCTGAAAGCGGAGCGTAAGAAGAGAAACGATCATTCGACCGCCGTCGTTTTTCTGGAACAGCTCTATCCTTTCCCGGAAAAAGAGCTGGTCGCAGAATTTGCGAGGCACGGTGAGTCGGGCGACATTGTCTGGGTGCAGGAGGAGCCTGCGAATATGGGAGCATTATTCAATATGCTTCCACGACTGCAACGCATCGCGGGAGCTCGCCATGTAATGTCGGTGAAGCGCAGTTCGAGTGCGAGCCCGGCCACGGGCAGTGCCAAGGCGCACGAGGTGGAACAGAAGACGCTGTTGACGCTGGCTTTCACGACCAAGGGGTAAACACGGCTAGACTATTTCTTGCTTGCGATGGTGAATCAGGGCAGGGCATTTTCTAGCTCGGGCGCTCCGTGACGGCTTTGCCTCCAGTTCCCGGTAGCTTGGCCTTTGCGCCTCCTGCGCTCTCCCCCGCGAACATCTCCGACAAACTCGGATACGCATAAATCGTAGGAGCGTGGTTTTGCATCAGGCCGCCAGTGTCGGCGGTCGGGCCGTAATTGCTGTGGAGATCGCGGCCGAGCATGCGCAGCATCGCCATCAACTGCCCGCGATGATGAGACGTATGCGTCATGCGGCGGGTCATGACCCAGGTACGCGGACGCAAAACATCAAAAAACTTCACATTTTCTTCCCACCAGGGTTCGTCTTTTTCATGGAGCGCAGCCAGCCGTTTGCCGCTATCTGCGGCGTACTGCTTCATGAACTCCAACCGCGTCTCCTGCGTTGGCAGCGGCGGCGCGCCGACATCAACCCCTAACATGTTGCGGAACCACAAATCTTCGCTAACGCACTGATGCACCATTTGTTCGTGCACGCTGCGCCCGCGCGGATCGTCTTCCAGCGGCCGCACCGGCAGGTCTTCGTCCCGAAACTCGCTCCATACGCTGAGAACTTTAATCCGCTCGGTCGAGTAGGTATCAACCACGAATGCGTATCTCATAGCCGCAAATGTTACCCTAATTTTCCGCATCAACAACTATGGCTGGCCGATCCCAACCTCTGCGCGTCGCTATCGATACCGGCGGCACATTTACCGACTGTGTCTGGACCGATCGCTCGGGCTGGCTGCGCATGCTGAAAGTTTTCTCTACTCCCGCCGATCCCTCGCAAGCCATCGTGGAGGCCCTCAGCCAGATCGATCCAACGGGTGAGTTCATCATTCTGCATGGGACCACAGTAGGGACGAATACCTTGTTAGAACGCAAAGGAGCGCGCACGGCATTGGTAACCACGGCCGGGTTCGAAGATGCCATCGAGATTGGGCGCCAGGCGCGCCCCAAACTTTATGATTTTTTCTTCGATCGAGTCGAACCGCTGCTGCCTGCGGATTTGCGCGTCGGCATTGAAGAGCGCACGGCCAGCGATGGAGAAATCCTGACTGCGGCTTCTTCCGCGGATTTGGAATCGCTGGTGTCTCGAATCGCAGGAAGCCAGCCTGAGTCCATTGCCATTTCGCTTCTGTTCTCCTTCGCCAATCCGAAAAATGAGATGGCCATCGCGCAGGCGCTTCAGCCGCTCGGAGTGCCGCTTTCCATCTCTCATCAGATTTTGCCTGAGTTTCGCGAGTACGAGCGTACTTCGACGGTAGTGATCAATGCTTACCTGCAGCCTGTAATGCAACGCTACCTCAAAAATCTGGAGAGCCGGCTTGGGGATGGCGCCACGGGCACGAAGGCACGAATCTTTGTTATGCAATCCAGCGGTGGCATTACTGCGCTTGCCGCCGCGGCCCGTGAACCGGTTCGAACCGTTCTCTCGGGGCCGGCGGGCGGCGTGGTTGGAGCAGCGGCCTGCGCGCGAGCGAGTGGATTTCCGCGCGTGATTGCGTTTGACATGGGAGGAACTTCAACCGACGTCTCGCTCGTGGAGGGCGACCTGACTACGGCGAGCAACGCGGAAATTGCGGGACTGCCGATCGGCGTTCCGATGCTCGATATACATACTGTGGGCGCTGGCGGCGGCTCGCTGGCGCGTTTCGATGCGGGTGGAGCGCTGCGCGTCGGGCCGGAATCCGCCGGCGCCGATCCCGGCCCGATCTGCTATGGGCGCGGCACGCAGCCGACTGTCACCGACGCGAACCTATTATTGGGGCGCTTGCAGCCGAAAAGTTTTCTAGGGGGAGAATTCATTCTAGATGTCGAACGCACTCGCGCCATCACGAAAGAGTGGTTGAAGCGGCAGGGAAGCGAGCTCACACTCGAAAAGTTTGCAGCCGGAGTTATCCGCGTGGTGAACGCCACCATGGAGAAAGCGATTCGCGTGGTCTCGATTGAGCGTGGCCGCGATCCGCGCGACTTTGCGCTAGTTGCGTTCGGGGGCGCGGGAGGCTTGCATGCCTGCGCCCTGGCTGAGGCGTTGAGCATTCCGCACGTGATTGTGCCGGCGCTGCCCGGAGCGCTTTCTGCTCTGGGAATTTTAGTCAGCGATGTGGTGAAAGATTATTCCCGGACTGTGCTGTGGAGGATTGCAGAAAAACTTCCGCAGGCACGTCTGACGAAGGAATTCGAAACATTGCAACGACAAGCAGCCAAGGATCTCTGTCAGGATGAGTGGAAGGGGAGAGCGCGATATCAGCGCAGCGTCGACATCCGCTACCGAGGGCAAGGATACGAACTCAACTTGCCGCTCAGCAAGAATTTGTTGAGCGATTTCGAGAAGGAACATAGGCGCCGGTATGGGTATGCGCATCCAGGTCGCGACGCGGAGTTGGTAACGCTGCGTCTGCGCGCGACAGTGAAATCTCCCGGCCCACATCTGAGAGCTGGAGAGACCATGAAGGCAGAAAGGCAAGCGACGCCCAGTTCGCCTTCTGCGCCGAAAGCCGGCGTTTTTTTTGATGGCCAGAAGCTGGCAACAGCGATCTACTCGCGGGATGCGCTGAAGTCTGGCAGGAATTACTCAGGCCCGGCGATTATCACTGAGTACAGCGCCACGACGGTTGTTCCGCGCGGCAAAACCTTCCGAGTGGACACCGCCTCCAATCTGATTGTTACAGTCCGATGAAAACTCTCTCTCCACCGGCAAATGAGGCACTCGCCGCTAGGTGCTGGCAAGCGCGTTGGTTACAATGAAGCCGTGAAACCAAGCATCTTCGTCGTCGAAGACGATCCTGATATTTCGCGCCTCGTTCGCCACCATCTGGAAAACGAAGGCTTCGCGGTGCGCGTGTACCCCACGGGAACATCGGTCATCGCGGACGCGGAGCGTCAGCGTCCCGCGCTATTCGTGCTCGACATTATGGTTCCCGGCAAAGATGGTCTCGAACTGTGCCGAACCGTGCGCCAAACTCAGGGACTGGCGGCCGTCCCAGTGATTTTCCTGACGGCTAAGAGCAGCGAAGCGGATCGCGTGCTCGGCCTCGAGATCGGGGCAGATGACTACATCGCGAAACCTTTCAGCCCGCGCGAGTTGGTGGCTCGAGTAAAGGCAGTGCTGCGCCGTTTTGAGCGGCCGCTGCCGCCGAGTCCGCTCAAGGTTGGTG
Organism: uncultured Acidobacteriaceae bacterium; assembly: GCA_963846215.1. Taxonomy (GTDB): domain Bacteria; phylum Acidobacteriota; class Terriglobia; order Terriglobales; family Acidobacteriaceae; genus Sulfotelmatobacter. Next base: position 870,080 of record CAWJVC010000009.1, read on the forward strand.
ATATCGAAATCGATCCCGCCGCCATGGTCTTGACGGTTCGCGGGCAAACCGTTCCTACAACGGCTACGGAGTTTCGGCTGCTCGATTATTTTGCGCGCCACCTCGGACGAGTTTTTTCCCGCGACCATCTGCTGGATTCGGTGTGGCGGGACACCTCTTACGTGACTCCGCGCTCGGTCGATGTTTATGTCCGCCGCATCCGCGAGAAAATCGAACCAGACCCGGAAACCCCGCGTTACCTGAAGACTGTGCGCGGCGCTGGTTACCGGTTCGAGGCTCCGAAGTGAGAAGGCGGATTTTTTTCAAATTGATGGCCGCGTTCGTGGTCGTCATTGTTGCGGCCGCCGTGACCTTCGACGTCATGATCGGCGGGGCTTGGCAGGCATCACTGCGCGCTGAGATCGAGCGTAACCTGATCCAGAAGGCACAACTCCTGGCCCATCGCGTCGAAAGCGACCGAGCCCATTCGCTGGCGGACATCGCGGCGCAGGAGGGACAAGCTGCCGGGGCCCGCGTCACCATTATCGATCCCACGGGAAAGGTGCTTGCTGATTCCGAGGGGGATGCTGCCAACATGGAAAACCATGCCTCGCGTCCAGAGTTTGCGCAGGCGTTTTCCGGAAGAATTGGCAGTAACGAACGCCGCAGCGCGACCATCGGGGTTCCATTTCTTTATGTTGCTGTGCCGTTGAGCGGGGGAGCGGTCCGGCTAGCTTATCCGCTATCGGACGTGGAAGCCATTTCGGCGCAGGTCCGGCGCAGGCTGGAACTGGCGTCTGGCGTGACGTTTCTCTTCGCCCTGCTGGTTGCGGCGGTGGCTTCTCGCTGGAGCGCGCGTCGACTGGACCGAATTGTGCAGGTAGCGGCTCGCATTGCCGAAGGGGATCTGCAAGCGCGCGTTCTCGAAACTTCACCAGACGAAATCGGGCGCGTGGCCGGGGCCATCGACCTGACGGCGCGGCGAGTCGAACAAAGTTTTGCCGAAGTTCGCTCCAGCCAGCGCCAGCTCGAGACTCTGCTCAACAGCATGCAGGACGCCGTGATCGCGGTGAGCGACGACGGCGTGGTGCAGTGGGCGAATCAGCCCATGGATCGACTGGTGCCGCAAGGAACGCGTTTGCAGCAGCCGGTGGTGGAAACCATTCGCGATCCGGATTTCTTAGCGACCGTGAAAGAGGCTACCAGCGCGCGGCAGGTTAAGACGGCGCGCGCCACTTCTATTCTGCCCGGCCGCACCTTCGACGTCACCGCGGCCCCGCTTCCCGGCGGCGGTGCGGTTGCCGTGCTGCGCGACCTTACTGAAACCGAACGGGTTGAGAAAACCCGCAGGGATTTCATTGCCAACGTGTCTCATGAACTGCGCACCCCTCTGACCTCGATTCAGGGTTATGCGGAAACGCTGCTGGATGTAGTTCCGGAGAATGGCTCCCACACTCGCGAGTTTTTGGAAATCATCCGAAAAAACTCGGCTCGCATGTCGCGCCTGACGGAAGATTTGCTGACGCTGGCTCGAGTGGAGTCGGGTGAAACCCGTTTCGACCCCGAGTCCGTTCCCCCGACCGAACTTCTTCATGACGCCGAAGAAAGCTTCCGCGAGATCGCTCGTACTCATGAGACGGATCTTCGGATTCGAGACGTACCGATGTCGGAAAGCTTACCCAATGTGCTAGCCGACCGCGAAGCGATCCATCAGGTGTTTTCTAACTTGATCGACAATGCGCTGAAATATGGTGCGTCGGATAAGGGAATTGTTCTCGGGGCAAGGTCGGTTCCGCACGGGGTTGAGTTTTGCGTGCAGGATTTCGGGGCAGGCATACCTTCGGAGCACCTCCCGCGCCTGTTCGAGCGATTCTATCGTGTGGACAAAGCGCGCTCCCGTGAATCTGGCGGCACCGGCCTTGGACTGGCCATTGCGAAACACATCGTACTCGCGCACAGCGGTTCGATTCGCGCCGAAAGCGAACTCGCGCATGGATCAACGTTCCTGTTTACCCTGCCCACGGCCTGATGAAAGCTCGCCGCGATGCTCCGTAGACAATCACGCCGCGACCAGGCTCAGTGTTAAAATCTCGGTAGAATCTTGAACCTTCCCTTGGGAATTGTTATGAAACTTAGTGCTGTTTTTGCGATTGCCCTCGCCCTGAGCATGGCTTCGCCGGTAGCGGCCGGGGCTCAACGGGAGAACGCAAGTATCGGAGAAAACCAGCGCGAAGCCAAGAATGCCGCCAAGCAAAATCAAAAATACCTGAAGAAGTCGGGCAAGCAGCAGCGCAAGGCTTTGAAGCAGCAGCAGAAGGCGCAACGCAGGGCGGCAAAGCAGCAGCACCACGGCTAATCGACCTCTTTAGAAAGGCCTTCAGGCTGGCAATTCCTGCGGGGCCCTTCCCGTCGAAGGAGCCGATCCCATCCAATCCTTCTCTGGTTTCAGGGTCCCGCTGGATAGTTTAGTTACAACAATTGACCGAAAATTCATCGGTCCTTAACCCGCCCTTGATGCCGGGATTCTATTCTTAGGCGTTGACCTTCTCGTTATGGGTACGGCAAAATCAGAGTTAACAGGTCTACGCACGTCCAGCACCCGCCAGAAGGATGTACTCATGAGTACTGCCCGCGTCGATAACGTTCTACCGGAACCCATTCAGGAGCATATCGTCCGTCGCACGATTGAAGCTTGCCATTTGGCCAAGGAAGCCGCAGGTGCTGCCGCGGAAGGCATTGCCACCGGCTCAGCGCCCTTGCTGAATTCCTTGCGGCAGCGCGAGCGCGAACTCGACACCCTCGACATGGAAATCGACAGCGCGGTGACGTCAGTGATTACCGAGGTCGAACCCACGGAAGCGCGCCGAATGCTGGCCTGCATGAAATTTATGATCAGCCTGGAGCGCATCGGCGATCTCTTGCTGAGCTTCGCTAACAGTGCGCAAGCCGCCGCCGGACGAATCGATTCCGACGATACCCGCGACCTTACCCATATGGCGACAATTTTGGAAAAAATGCTGACTGATGTGGGCGAAGCTTTTTCTGCGCGGGATGTCGGAAAAGCCGTGGATGTGCTGCGCTCCGATTCCGAGATCGATCGCCTGAGAAATCTCATCTTCTTGCGGCACATTGAGAATCCAGAAAATATCGAACGCCAGGCCAGCCTGCAGATTATCTTTATGACGCAAGCTCTCGAGCGCGCCGGCGATCATGCCAAAAATCTTGCCGAGGAAGTCTGCCACTTCGTTAGCGGCCACACCGTGCGTCACGTCCTGAAAACCTACGACAAGCCCGTCGAGCAAATGTTCATCGACTACCTTCGCCGCCGCGAACAGCGCTGAGTTGCTGGCGTAAGGCTGATCCTCTAATTCGCCTGCACCATGTGGGGTATGTCTAAATTCACTCCGGGGTGGTCCTGCAAAGTCGTTCCTGCAAAGTCGTTCTCATTGCGGACAAATTTCGTGAAGAGACGCCGGTCGTATTACCATCGCTTCCTGAACGGTGGCAGGACACATGGATGTCTATCTGATTGACGGGACGTATGAACTATTCCGCCATTTTTTCGCGGTGCCCTCCGCGAAGGATGCGAATGGCCAGGAAATCGGCGCCGTTCGCGGCGTGCTCACGTCTGTCTACTCGATGATCGAGCGCGGTGCGACTCATCTTGGAGTAGCAACTGATCATGTTGTCGAGTCTTTTCGCAACGATCTCTATGCGGGATACAAGACGAGCGAAGGTGTTCTTCCGGAATTGCTGTCGCAGTTTCCGATTCTGGAAGAGGCGCTGACCGCCATGGGGGTCGAGGTCTGGCCCATGGTGGAATTCGAAGCGGACGATGCTCTCGCTTCGGCCGCCGGCAAGGCTGCAAAAGATGTCAATGTAAATCAAGTGCTGATTTGTACTCCCGACAAAGATCTCAGCCAGTGTGTTGTTGGAACGCGCGTGGTCCAAATGGATCGCAGGCAGAATATTGTGCGGGATGAGGCGGGAGTGATTGCGAAGTTTGGAGTGAACCCCGAATCGATCCCGGATTATCTCGCCTTGGTGGGCGATAGTGCTGACGGATTTCCCGGCGTGTCGGGATGGGGAGCGAAAGCTGCCGCTTCAGCATTGTCTGTTTATGCCCACTTGGAAGGTCTCCCCAGGGACTGGACGCAGTGGCATCCTTCGATTCGCAGGGCTCGTGCGCTATCCGAGTCGCTCTTCAGCGCGTGGGACGAAGCCTTACTATTTCGCGTCCTGGCCACGCTCCGACTCGATGCGCCAGTTTTTGAGACTATGGATGACCTTCGGTGGACGGGAGCGCGCGCGGAGTTTGCCGCGTACTGCCAGCGAATGAAGGCTCCTGAGTTGTATCGGCGAGTGACGTCGGCGCAGACAAATAACTCAGCGGGCGCCGAGGTTGAACGTCAGACTTAGGCTTTTTGCAAATATTTTCCGACGACGTCGGCGCACGCTTCCACAAAGCCTTTCTCTGGCTCGACAAACGTGCTGGTGAAATAGCTCTCGATATCCAGTTCGGCGGCGAGCTTGTTTCTGGCGAAAATGGGGACAACAATTTCACATTTCACCAGCGGCGATCCCGCCAGATAACGCGGGTCTTTGGAGACGTCATGCACCACCACGGTTTGCCCGGTACTGGCGGCAGCGCCGCAGAGTCCGGTATTGAGTGGAATGCGGGCGTTGGGCGTGAAACTGCCGACAAACGGGCCAACCAAAAGAATGTCGGAATTCGCCGGGTCGATCAGATAAAACCCGACCCAGTTGTAGCGCGTCATTTTTTCGTGAAGACGCTGGGAGATGTGCTGCATCAGGGATTCTTTATCCGGAGCAGTTTGCGCAAACTTTTGAAATTCCTGCAGAAGCTCGTCGTGCACTTGCATCATTTTCTTGGCCCGGGAAGGGAAATTTGGGAAGCATGCCACGTTGCTCCCGTCCCATAACAGTTTACGCGGATCAATTGATTTAGAGCGCTTGCGAGCCTAGTCAAACAACATCCAGGTGCGAAGTCTGGCTTCGTGATGGCATTGGCAATGCCTGCCCCATTTTCGTCATGCCATTGCAGCCGCGCGTAATAGTTTCCCGAAAGCCTCGCAGGGAGACTCTGGTTCAGGATGCATTCCGCATAGCTACTCTATCTTCCGAACAAACCATCGCGGCGGTCTTGGAAGTTGAAGTCTCCTTCGCAACCTCGCCCCGGCGGATCAGCACGATTGCCCCTAATATAGCGAGCGATGAGAGGATCACCCGCGTCGTCAAAGGCTCGTGGGCCAGAAACCATCCCAACAAAACTGCGACTACAGGATTCGCGTAAGTATGCGTCGCTACAAGTGCGGGCGCAACCCGCTGTAAAAGCCATGTGTAGGCCGTAAATGCCACGACGGATCCAAACACGATCAGATATCCCAGGCCGAATAAAGATCGCAACGAAATACTGGCCCAGTGGGTTTGTTGAAACTCGCCGCTAAGGCCAGCTGCGATCATTAACATTGCCGCACCACAAATGGTGGGCAACGCCGTCCGGCCGAGTGCGTCGGAGGGCAACTTGAGTCGCGGCGAAATCACCACCCCGAATGACCACGACAAAGAACCTAGCAAAACTGCCAACACTCCCAACAGGCTCGAGCCTTTTACGGAAAGCTCCACGCCTGCCAGCGTGGCTACGCCCGCAACTCCCAGAATCAGTCCGATGACGCTCATCCGACTGATCTTCTGCTGACCCATCATCCACGCCAAGACCAGTATGAACATCGGTTCGGTTGCGATCAGGAGCGCTGCCAGTCCTGAGCCTACGTATTGCTCCGCCCAGAAAAGCGAGCCGTGCCCTATCAGAAAGAAGAACGTTCCCAGCACAAACCCTGCCGCCCATTGCTGGCGTGTGGGGCGAAAACCACGGAGCCATGCCCATGCCAGCATGATTCCACCCGCGACGGCTTGGCGAACGCCCACGGTCACGAGAGGCGGTATGGTTTCGACAGCATAGCGAATCGCCAGGTAGGTCGACCCCCAGACGATATAAATGGCCAAAAAAGCCAACGCCATCTTGTTGGCGAGGCCGCGGTCGCCGGCGTTCACGGATTTGCTGGAGTTGGGCACAAGCACGGGTCTACCTCCAATGTTTATCATCTGGCCGCTGCGTAGAAAGGCCAAAATCTGCGAGGGATTGATCGAAAACATCGATTTGACCTCCTGTAGCGAATAACCTTTAAAAATTACTTTGAAGGTTACAAGCGAAATATAGGACTTCTTGTCTAACTTGTCAAATGCTATTTAATGGTTATATCCTTGTTTCGTGCAGTGATGGATCCGGAGTGCGCGCGATCCGATTTGATCCCTTAAGTCAGGCACAAGGAATGGAAGATTCAATGAACGACTTTTATGAACGAAAACAAAAAGGAAGTTAAGCGACTGCGTCCGCCGCGCTTCGATCTGATTGGTGGGAACGCCAGCCTGGACTTCGTGAATACGCTCGACGACAGACATATCAAACCCAAAGAATTACTGGAGACCTACGCCGATCTCGCGAGATTTGGGGAGGACGCGGGATTACTTGAACCCAAGCAGGCAGACCGGCTGGCCAAGCAAAGTGCCACGGTCCCCGAGCTTGCGCAGGACGCGTTGGGTAGGGCACGAGAACTGCGCGAAATCATTCACGACGTTTTTTGGCCGCTCATCAATCAGCGCCCCGTTCCGGCGGAAAGTCTGGCCAGACTCAATCGGGAGATTCAAATTGCAGGGCAGCATGTGCGACTGGTGCAGGCCAATGGGGGCTTTGAGTGGCGATTCGATGATGTGACGGATCTCGATTACCTGCGCTGGGAAATTGCCCGTTCCGCCGCCGAGCTGCTGGCCTCCGAGCAGTTACCCTTCGTAAGGGCGTGCTCGTCCAAAAAGTGCGAGTGGTTTTTTCTCGACACCAGCAAGAACCATCACCGTCGCTGGTGCGACATGAAGCGCTGTGGCAATCGCGACAAGGTGCGTCGGTTCTATGCCAAGCAGAAGGCTGATTAAGCTGGTCGTGTCATCCCGTCGCGGCAAAGCGCGTAAGATGATTCTGTGCCAATCGCCCGTTTGAACCGAGACACCCTCAGAACTATGGCGTCGAGTAGGCTGGAGGAAGCTCATGCCCTGCTCGAGAATGAGCTTTGGACCGGCGCGTATTACATGACGGGTCTCGCGGTCGAGTGCGCTCTGAAATCATGCTTGGCTAGTGCTGTCAAAGAGCACGACTTCCCTGACAAGGAATTCGTTAACGCAATGTATGTTCACAATTTGGAGAAACTCTTCAAGCTAAATGGGGCGCTCTGGGTGGCACTACAAAAGGATATGAAGGCAGATGCTAAGCTTAATGTGAATTGGAGCACCGTCAAGGATTGGGATGATGGAAAGCGTTACGATATTGTCGAAGAACTCGAAGCCAGAGCCCTACACGAGGCAACTACCTCGCTGGCATCCGGATTGATGGAGTGGATTAGAGGAAAGTGGTGATGGCGATCGTTGAAGCGCTGACAGGAACAGACATGGACTTCGGGAAAGTCCTGTGGAATACCTTGCGAGGAAACGAGAAGTTTGACGCTAAGGGAGCTCTCTGGCTGTTGCAACCTGAGGCGGGCGAATGGCACTTTGTGATAGCAACTCCCCTCGTTGATGAGGTCGGCCCGCGAAAGGCCTATGAAGAACTCTCGGACATAACCCGCAGTATTTCGGCGGATTCGTCGAAGTTGCTAAAGATCGAACTTATCAGCCCAAGGCAACCGTTTTATGAGGCGTTGCGCTCCGTATTCGGTAATACTGCATCGGTCGAGGGAGCGCGTCTGGGGGGAACCCAAATAGGTGGAAGATACATTAACGACGCGTATCTTTACGAGATTCGTTGACCGAGCGGACTGCGCCAATTCACTTCTCTAGCTATTAACCAATAGATCCTCGGAGACTCCCTATGATCTCTCGGATACTCAGCATTCTCGTTCTCATAACCTCATGTATTGCGCAAAACGTTGTCCACTACACTGCCACCAATGCCAACGTGAAATACCTCTTCGCCACGGTCGAGCCGGTAGCCCAAGTGAAGTCCGGCGATATTCTGGATACGAATACGCTCGATTGTTTTGGCAACGTGCTGAAGAAACCCGGGGACAAGCTCAGCATGGTGAAAGGCGACAATCCGCTCACCGGCCCATTTTTTGTCGAAGGGGCTGAGCCTGGCGACACGCTCGCCGTGAAAATTCTCGATCTGCAAGTGGATGGCGACACTGGTGTGGGAGCATTCGCACCGGGATTTGGCGCGCTCAATGAGACCAACTACACGCCCATGCTGCACCCGCCGCTGCCCGAGCGCATCTGGTTCTACCACATTGATCACGCCGCGAATACAGCCACGTTCAAAGCCCTCGATACTGATTTCTCTGTGAAGATTCCGTTGCATCCGTTCTTCGGCTGTATCGGCGTCGCGCCCGCCGAAGGCGAGGCCCGCAGCTCCGTGGTTCCCGCGGAATTCGGCGGTAACATGGATTCTCCCGAGGCTAGTGTGGGCAACACGGTGTATTTTCCGGTGAACGTGAAAGGCGGGCTGTTCTACATCGGCGACGGCCACGCCGCCATGGGGGACGGAGAAATTGCCGGCACCGCCATCGAAGTTCCGCTGAAAGCGCGCGTGCAGCTGAGTGTGATCAAGGGCCGTACCATCGCGTGGCCCCAATTCGAAAACGACGACGCCATCATGACTGTGGGTGCGTATCGTCCGCTGGATGACGCTCTGCGCATCGCCTTTACCGAACTGGTTCACTGGATCCACAAGGATTACGGCTTGTCGGAACTTGATGCGTATGAACTATTGTCGAAGGTCGCGAAAATTCATCTCAACGAAATGGTCGACCCAAATTACGTAGTCGTGGCATCGGTGGAGAAGAAGTATTTGCCTCCGAAGAAATAGTCAGTTACTTTTTTAAAGCGCGCGTATGCCACCCTGGTTTCTGGATCGTTTTTTCGCCGAGCGCGTCTAATCAATCCTGACAGCGCCGCTTCCAATACCGTCCAAGGGAAGGTTTGCTATGGCTGCATTGCCGGAATTGCCGTTGGATGCTTGGCAGGCCACCTACGAAACTCTCCACATGTGGACGCAAGTCGTGGGAAAAGTACGGCTCGCGTTAAGCCCTCTCGTGAATCATTGGTGGGAGGTTCCTCTTTATGTCAACGCGCGAGGGCTCACGAGCTCGCCAATCCCTTACGGTGACGGCATCTTCGAAGTGCAGTTCGACCTCATTGCACATACATTGAATATCCAGACGAGCTGGGGATCGGGGAAGAGTTTCGCGCTACGGCCGCAAACGGTGGCCGATTTCTATGCCGAATTTATGGCCGCCTTGAAAGCTCTGGGCATTGAAGTAAAAATCTGGACCACGCCTTGCGAAGTCCCAAACCCGGTGCCGTTCGAGATCAATACCCAACACGCTTCTTATGACCCGGAGTATGCCCACCGTTTCTGGCTGGTATTAGTTTTTTGCGACACGGTGTTTAAGGAGTTTCGTTCTCGCTTTGTCGGCAAGGATAGTCCCATACATTTTTTCTGGGGAAGTTTCGATCTCTGCGTTACGCGTTTCTCCGGGCGGCGTGCTCCCGAAAGGCCGGATGCAGATCGCGTTACCAGAGAAGCCTATTCGCATGAAGTGATCAGCGCGGGATTCTGGCCGGGCGGCGGCGAAATCAAGGGCGCTGCATTCTACGCCTATGCCGCGCCCGAACCGACTGGGTTTGCGCAGCAACCGGTACGTCCCGCGGCCGCGTTTTATCATTCCCAGATGCATGAGTTTCTGCTGATGTATGACGACGTTCGCAAGGCAGCATCGCCGCGCGAAGCCTTGCTCGATTTTCTGCAGAGCACTTACGAAGCAGCGGCGAACCTGGCGAAGTGGGACCGCAAGGAATTGGAACGAACTTAATTTTCGAGAATTCGATTTCGACATCAAACTTAAAACTTCAGACGAGGAGATAGAAATGTCCGGAAAATGTAAACATCTGGATCAAATCAAGATCACTACCACCGATACGCACGTGTGCGAAGAGTGTATTAAGTTGGGAGACCGCTGGGTCCACCTGCGACTCTGCATGGTGTGTGGAAACGTGGGTTGCTGCGATTCGTCAAAGAACAAACACGCCACCAAGCATTTCAAGCACGTCCATCATCCCGTGATGCGGTCGATCGAGCCCGGAGAAAATTGGATCTGGTGCTACGTGGACGAGGCGATCGTAGGCGAGGCAGCGACGTAGGAATACGTTCGGCATCCGGTTGGTTCAACAAGGAAGTTCAACAAGCAAGAGCTTCAGGGAGTGAGAGCAGGATGGCGTGAAAAGGCGGGAAAAAATTGAAAGGGCCGTGACATTGGTTATGCTCTAGCCGCCAACTCCTGCGAGGGAGCCAACAGCGTGGACGCATGTACCGTCACAGCCCCTTGATGCGATCACTGCTTTCGCAGTCCCAAACCCCAACTGATCCTCGCAGAACCGTCGGTATTTGTGCGGTTTGGCTGCCCGTCGAGTTGCCTCGTCGGACTGATCACTCAGTCTACCTCGGGTCAGCAAGTTTTATTTCGCTAACCCTTTCGACCGTCGACGCAACCAACCTTAACAGAGCGTTCATAAAAGTCAACGCAAACTATTGGTGCAGTGGTTCGGTGCGACGCTGTGAAAAACGGAGAACGCAACTCGTTGTAGAGTCGTCTGTTAGAAAAGTCAATTTACAATTCGGCCGGGATTTGCACAGAAGGTTGCACAATGCAGGAAGCGCTTGAAAATTCCCCCGTCGAACCCAACATTCATCTTGACGCCGCAACTTTCTCGGAGCATCTTGCTGATAGTGAACCTGCAGTGATGGCAGAACTTGTAGCTTATGTGGACGGTGGCTCCCAGGGAAATCCGGGGCCTTCCGGTATTGGAATCATCATTGACGGCTGCGCCAGCGGCCCCATCCGCATCGCCAAGTGGATTGGCCATCAAGACAACAATGTTGCGGAATACGTGGCGCTGATGGAAGCGTTGCAGTGCGCCGTCGGCCTGAAGGCTAAGGCGTTGCACGTCTACTCAGACTCTCAGGTCGTGGTGCGTCAGATGAGTGGTGAATATATTTGCCGCAGCACGCGTCTCTATTCACTGCATTGGACCTGCCGCAAGTTGGCGCGCGCCCTGAAATTTTCCATCTCGCATGTGCCGCGCGAACGTAACGCTGAAGCCAATCGCCTGGCCAACACGGCCGCTCGGGAACGGTCTATCGGATCGCCGGTTCGCTCCAGCGCATAGTCCACCCTTAATTCTTTGGGTACTTTCGTGTATCCACCTTTCTTGACACTCCGCTTTCAGCGAGCGAGACTCGAAACATCGATTCCTAAAATTTGAAAGTGAGGCTGGCGAGACCGGAACGCGCCTCGGGTCTCACAAGTCTCGATGCAGTTGGCTTGCGCGCCATGGATCAGTACTCGATTCTCGACCAGAGTTCAACGCCTGTGATGGAGGCAGACATGCCCGGCACCAGCGCCAATGGGTCCCCGCACGCCAGTGTTTCCGCCGCGATCGCCGCCGCCAATGCTGCTCTGTCAAAAGTTGATGACGCGGGACCACGTTTTCCAGGAGAGGACGCAGGGCGCTCGCTGGCCGAGATGGCGAATCACGATCTCGATGCGGCTTTGCAGTTGCTCTCCGAGCGCGCGCAATACATTACTGGAGCCACCGGTGCAGCCATCGCGCTGCGACGCGGCGACCACCATGACATGCTATGCCGCGCCAGTGCCGGTTCGAATGCTCCCGAGCTGGGCGCATTGCTCTCCATGGAATATGGACTCTCTGGGGAAAGCGTCCGTACACGGCAGTTGCTGCGCTGCGACGATGCGGAGCGCGATTCCCGCGTAAATCACGAAGCCTGCCGCAGTCTCGGGATCGCCTCGGTGGTGGTGATGCCCATCGTCAAGGAACAGCAGGTTCTGGGAGTCTTCGAGCTTCTATCCGACAAACCGCGCGCCTTCAACGAGCGTGACCTCTCGGCTTTGGCTCGATTGTCTGAGATGGTTGAGACCGCCGTAAAACATTCCGCGGCCGGACAGAACTTTTCGACCGTCCCGATGGAGCCGATCTCGAACCCTCGGCCGCTATCTGATTTCGGATCACCATTGTTAACTCCTGTAACCGAGCCGCCAACTCCGACCGTTTCTGCCGCTGCGGCAGAGCCTCTTCCGAAACTTGAAACTCCGAAACTCGTGAAGCCTGAACTGGAAATACCGAATTCAGCAATGGCTAAACTGGATGCGGCTGAACTTTCCACACCGGAATCGCAGCCGGCAAAAGTGGAACCCGCGGCACCTGCGGCGAAGAAATTATTCTGGTCTGCGGCCATGCGCCAGAGCGCCGCGCCACCTAGTGCGGAGACGAAGCCCATTCCTCCGGTGTTGCGAAATTTGCAGAAATGCCAAGCCTGTGGATTTCCCGTGTCGCAAGGACGCGCCTTCTGTGTGGAGTGCGAAGAGAAACAGTGGCGAGGTCAGCGCCCTCCTCAGCCAGCGATCGGTGAGCAGAAGAAGGAGCCCATTCAGGCTGAGCCGCAAGCTGCCGCGGCAGCAGTCGGACAGGCAAGCCTTCCCCAAAAAGCGCCCGCGCAGGCGTCTCCAAGCGCGGCTCCGTTAGCCGAGTCGCCTAAGGCAGAGACGCCCGTTTCTGCGGCTGCGTCGACCATCAGTGACGCGTCCGCTAACTCATCTTCTGCGGCGCCTGCTCCCTTGATTGCGCCGGAAGTGAAGATCCCAGAAGCCATCCCCACCCAAGTTCTTGCTTCATCCTCGCCATCCGCGGATGTTTCTAACGATGCAGTTTCTGTCGGCACACCCGCTGAGGATTCGTCGGCAGCATTTTTGAGTGTCACGCTGCAATCAGAATCCTGGTTCGCGTCCAACAAGTACATACTTGGGGCTCTGCTCGTTGTCGCCATCATCATCGCCGCAATCGCTTTGCTGCGCTGACGAACCTCGTTCGGAACGTAACGCACTTTTCCTAGATTTTATTTTCTCCCATCCTCGACGCGCGCGACAGATTACAATTCCTTTCCTGACTTTCAGCTTTCATTTGGAGGGTTGATGTCGATAGCAGGGCGTGGTGCGTGCAAATGTTTTCTGCTGATATTTCTGCTGACCGGGTTGGCTGCAGCGCAAAACGCTGAGGTGAGGACCGCGCGTTACCTGGATTCCGTTCGCAAGCAACCCGGCCTGCTGCTTGCATTCCTGAGGGAGTTGCCCAAGGGTGGCGATCTGCATAATCATCTCGACGGCGCAATCTACGCCGAAGATTTTATCGACTTCGCAGCCTCCGGTGGCCTGTGTGTAGATCGCACGTCTTCACGGCTCATCGCGCCGCCGTGCGATCCCTGTGAGACTTACACCGCCAAGCCAGCGGCCCGCTGCGCCTACTTCGACCACGTACTTTACGGACAGATGATCGATGCCTGGTCGATGCGCAATTGGAAGCCAGGCGATGAATCCGGACACGACCACTTTTTTGCTAGTTTCGATAAATTCGGCCTGGCTTCGCATACCCACACCGCGGAAGGAATCGCCGCTGCAAGCAATCGCGCAGGCATGGATCATCTTCAATACGTCGAGTTCATGCACACGGCAGACGCTGGCGGCGCAGCTTTGCTGGCGCAAAAAGTGGACTGGAATCCCGACTACGCACAGATGCGCCAGGCTCTGCTCGACGCGGGTTTGAAAAATGTGGCGACTGAAACCAGCAAACGGCTGGCCGCCGACGATGCCCGGGCCAAAAAAATTCTCCAGTGCGGAACTCCCGATGCCGCTCCCGGGTGCAGCGTGTCGGTGCGCTACCTGTATCAAGTTCTCCGTGGAATGCAGCATGAGATCGTGTTCGCGCAGATTTTGCTGGGATTTGAACTGGCATCCGCTGATCCTAGATTTGTCGGGTTTAATCTGGTCATGCCGGAAGATTGGTACGTGCCCATCCACGATTTTAAAGAGCACATGGCAATGCTTGATTACCTGCACGGCGTCTATCCCAAGGTGCACATCACGCTGCACGCGGGAGAACTCGCGATGGGCCTTGTGCCGCCGGAGGATCTCACATATCACATTCGCGAATCGGTCGAGCGCGGTCACGCGGAACGCATCGGCCACGGCACTTCCGTGATGAACGAAAAAGATACTATCGGCCTGCTGCGTGAAATGGCGGAGCGCAACGTGCTGGTCGAAATCGCGCTGACCTCCAACGACATGATTCTTAACGTAAGCGGCGACGACCACCCGTTGCCGATCTACATGAAGTACGGCGTTCCAGTTGCGTTAGCGACCGATGACGAAGGCGTATCGCGCTCCGATATGACACACGAATATTTGCGCGCGGTTCAGACCTATCGGTTCTCTTACGCAGATTTGAAACGCATGGCTCGCCAAAGTCTCGAACACAGCTTTCTGCCGGGAGAAAGCTTGTGGTCAAACACGAAATTGGTGTTCCGTCCGGTGGCGGCGTGCGCTAGCGACGTGGCGGGTGCGGCAAAAACATCTTCAGGATGTGACAAGTTTCTGGCAGCGAACGAGCGAGCCCGCGAGCAGTGGAGATTAGAAGCAGAGTTCGCGAAGTTCGAAAAGAAATACTAAGAGACTTTCAAGAAGCAAATTCGTCGCAGGCAGTACCGTGGAAGAGCGGCGCTTCAGCGCCGCGTCACGTAGCTAGAATGAACGGGGCTTTAGCCACCGTCCGCACCAACCTTATGGAAGATCAATTCACCCTCGCCGAAAAGGCCGCGCAAACCGTCCTGCAACGTACCTCGCTCCGCCCGCGCATAGGACTCGTTCTCGGCTCAGGACTTGGCGGATTCGCCGACTCACTCACCGACGCAGTCCGCATCCCTTATCCCGAAATTTCTAATTTCCCTCGATCGACCGCCATCGGCCATGCGGGTCAACTGGTCATCGGCAACGCGGCCGCCATCCCGGTAGCTGTGATGCAAGGCCGCGTCCACCTTTATGAGGGATACTCCGCCGAGCAAGTCGCCTTCCCTATGCGTGTCTTCGGACGCATGGGAATTCGCGCCGTTATCCTCACGAATGCGGCCGGCGGCATCAACGTAAACTATCAGCAAGGCGCGCTGGTGCTCATCAGCGATCACATCAATCTTCAGGGAACGAATCCGCTGGTCGGCCCGAATGATGATCGCTTTGGCGTTCGTTTCCCCGACATGACCCGCGTTTACGCGAAAGAGTATCGAACCCTGGCGCAAGAACAAACCGCCAAACTCGGAATGACCTTGCACGAGGGCGTTTATGCGGCGCTGCTTGGGCCCAGTTACGAAACGCCGGCAGAAATCAGATATCTCCGCGCCATCGGCGCCGATCTGGTCGGAATGTCGACTGCCTTTGAAGCGATCGCCGCTCGCCACATGGGAATAAAAGTGCTCGCGATCTCCTGCGTGACCAACATGGCTGCCGGGATCCTCGATCAGCCACTCTCGCACCAGGAAGTGATAGAAACGGGAGAACGCGTCCGAACTAGCTTCGAGGCACTGCTGCGAGCAGTCTTGCCACGCATCGCGGGTGATATTTCCAGCTAACGCGAGACTGCAAGAGTGCGGGAAAGTTTAGAGTTGAACGCGAGCCAACTTAACTAAAAGATAAACTTCGCGCCCAACTGAAACACGCGCGGTCCGCCCCCACCTAGCCCAGGATTGGTTTGCGCGACGTCCGGGGTTTGCGTGATGGGCCCCATCGGCAAAAGTCCTTGCGTGATATTGCCATTCACGTAGGCCGCTGGATTAGGTCCGATTTGCGGGCTTCCGGGACTTCCATTGTCGATCAGTCCAGGAATGATCGTGTGCGCAGGCAACGCGAAGTTGGGATGGTTCAGCAGGTTGAAAATCTCTGCGCGCAACTGCAGGCTCAATCGTTCGGTTAATTGCGTGTTCTTGCTGATGGAGAAATCCCAGTCGCGATAGCCGGGACCAAAAATCGAGTTTCGCCCCAGGTTGCCGAAGGTCCCGTAAGCCGGCTGTATGAAAGCCAGCGGGTTGAGGTAACCGCTCGCCGGATTCCAATTCGAGAGGATCGGATTCACTCCCGGCACTACATCAGGCCGTTGATTGAAATAAAATCGCCCACTCGTGTCGGTGGAGTTGGCGATAGGGATCGGACGCCCTGTCTGGATGCTGACAATGGTATTCAATTGCCATCCGGAGCCCAGCCGCTTATTACCGCCAAGCGACGGCACTGCATAATTCACCGCGGTGGTGAAGCGTTGGCGCGTATCAAAAGTGGAAGGTCCGCGCTCCGCCCGGAGATTGCCCGGGTCCTGCGGGAAGGCAGCGCCAGGAACGAAATCAATCCCGTCGGAGGCATCGTCAATCGACTTCGACCAGACATAGCCCGCCAGTCCCGAGAAGTGATGCGCATTCTGGAATCGCGAAATCGCATTCAGTGCGTGATAAATGGACGAACTCGAAGGTGTCAATTCATCTATGGCACTGTAATTGGGATTGGGTCGAACGCTGTTCGCGTCAGGCTCATTCAGATCCGTGAGCCGCACCAGCTTTGTGCCTTTGCTGCCCACGTAGCGCATCTCCATGGATGCGTTGTCGGTGAACTTTTGCTGGATGTTGAGATTCCAGTTCTGCGTGTAGGGTGAGGGAAAATTGCGAGGCGTCACAAAAATGGAATACGGACTACTCGCCACGCCATTCATGATCGGCGCATTGGGGGTAGGGTTCGTTCCATTGAATGCGGTGTAGTCAAAATTCAAAGGCAGCACCGCCTGCGGACCGATCGGGTTGGTCGCCACACCCGCCGACGTTGTGAAATTGGCAATGAATAAATCCTGCGGAACGTAGTCGTAGTAAATTCCGTACCCAAGCCGTACGACAGTCTTGCTCAGAGCGTTCCACGCCAATCCGACTCGCGGGCTGAAGTCGTGCAGATCGCGGTTGTAGAGCCCGTTCAACCCGTCCGTGCCGACCATGGCGAGGTTGCCATCATTTCCCAGATTCGAGAGCAGATTATGCGCTTCGCTCATGGGTCCGAAGTATTCCCATCGCAGGCCGAAGTTGAGGGTCAGATTACTAGCCAGGCGATAGTCGTCCTGACCAAAAAAGCTGATGCCATTGTTAGAGGTTTTACGGTGAGTATTTCCCTGATCGACTGAAACAAACGAGCAGCAGAAGTTAAAATCCTGCGATCCGCCGGTATAAAAGTCAGCGAGCGAGTCGACCACCGGATCTGTACTCAAGCCAACGCCGGCGGTGAACTGAAATATTCCGCGTTCCAGGTTGTCGTTGTAATTGTCGATCACGGCACGCCGATATTCGCCGCCGAACTTGAAAGTGTTTTTCCCCTTCGCCCACGTGAAGTTATCGAGAATCTGGTAGGTACCGCTGGTACGTCCGCGAGGCACGCTGAAACCCGTAGCTCCCAGATTTTCAATGCCGGTGAAATCAAACTCAGGTAGACCTAATTTCCCCGTACCAAAATTCAACCCGATCGTGCTGGGATCGAAATTTGCGTCCAGCGAGCTGAATGACGTGGTGTATCGGCTATAGCCAAATCGAATTTCGTTGATCTTGCCCCCGCTGAGACTCGTGAGCAAACTCAGTGAAACTACTTGCACCCGCGCCGGCGAGGTCTGCGCGAATTGCGGCAAGCGTGAGCCTGTCCCGTAACCTCCCGGCGAACCAAATGGAAATACTTGCGAACTTTGCGCGAATGCGTAACGGCCGGTCAACAACTCTGAGTTCGAGAAATTATGGTCGACCTTCACAATGAAGTTGTTGCCATTGTTGCTGTCGCGCACCGCATCCGCCACCTGCCCGGTTGTGCTCTGCGGATAAAACGCCAGGATCGCGTCCAGCCCCGGATTAATCACTCCGCCGTTGAGTGGCAGCGCAATGGCGCGTGCCGCCGCGATCTGCGCCGTGGTTGGGACCAGCAGCAGAAAGTCGGAGCCGACCCGCTCCCGTTGCCCTTCATACGCCGCAAAGAAGAATGTTTTGTCCTTCACGATGGGGCCGCCCAGCGCAGCTCCGAAATCGCTGTTCTGGAATACCGATTTATGCGGCTCCGTGTTGAAGTAATTTCTCGCGTCCAGCGCGCTGTTACGCAGAAATCCGAAGCCGGATCCGTGAAACTGATTCGTCCCGGATTTGGTGACGATGTTCACTACCGAACCACTGTTGCGTCCGTACTCCGCGCCGAACTGCGACTCGAGATTAAATTCCTGAATCGCATCAATCGGCAGCAGGGAAGCCGGCGCTCCGCCGATTCCAGTCTGGTTCAGCGCGGAATTATTGAAGAACGGGTCGTTATCGTCCGTTCCATCCAGCGTGTAATTATTCGAACGATCGCGGTTGCCGTTGATGTTGAATTGACCAAATCCCCCCTGCGTTCCCGCCACTCCGGAAGGATCAACGGTTGTACCCGGCGATAGCGCCACGAGTTTTCCGAAGTCCCGCCCATTCAGTGGCAGCTCCGCCACTAGCCGCTGATCGACCACTTCACTGAGGACGTCACGCGAAGATTCGACGATCGGGCTATCGGCGGTCACGAGAATTTGTTGCCGTTCGCCCACATGCAGAACTGCATCCGCGTTGGTATCCGCCCCAACGGCGACCACGGCCCGCACGATAAACGGATTGAAGCCTTGCGCTGTTACAGTCAATTCGTATTCGCCAGCCGGCAACTCGGCCAGTACATATTCACCTTCCGAATTGGTCGTAGCATCGCGCATCAGGCCAGTAGCGGCGTTCTTCACCTCAATCTTGGCTTCAGCAATTACACTTCCGCTCGGATCCGAAACCTTGCCGCGAATCGCTCCTCGATAACTCTGGGCCAGTAGCATGCATGGCAACAGGCATATCGCCGCCACAATGCCGCAGCGAAGTCGTCTCATCCACGATGCTTTGAGAATTAAATGCACCCGAAAAGATGAAACCGAGGTTGATGCCGACTCCAATTCAAATAAAGACGCGTCCATGAAGTCCTGCCTTTCCGTACTCTCCGCGATTCTTTCGCGCCGCAGAGTTCATTACTTCCCCGCCCGTGAAATGAACAAGTCCGCCGGCGGCTTCACGCCATAAATCGCAGCAAAACTTTTCTGATTCACCGCCAGGCCGAGGTGTCCGCGTGAATCGACATAAAGTAATGGTTCTCCCACGGGTACATCGCTGAAGGTCTTTACGAACTTGATCTTCATCTCCTTATCGCCAACCTTCACCGGCACTGTTTGCCCGCGCTGGTAACCGAGTTTCAGAAAATCCTCTGCATCCAGATTCGTAACCAGGTTGCCGAATGGACCATCCGTCGCAATCACCTCTGCCGTAGCGCCACGCTCGTCCAGTTTTGCCGCCTTCAACTCCAAACGCACCAGTGATGCCACCGGCATCTCGGGACCAACTTTGGTCCAATCCTCTCCCCGCGCCACGTGCGCGCCTACTGGAGAAAAAATATCGCGTCCGTGGAATGTCGATGACATCTTCGTGCCAATCATCCAATCCGTATTGGTGATCTCGTGCGCGCTCTCAATGCCATCGCGCTGTTCCACGAGCGTCAGAAGGCCGTTGTCGGGCAGAACGAAATATTGCCCGCGCTTTGATTTCGCCACAATCGCCTTGCGGGTGCTCCCCACTGTGGGGTCAACGACCACCACAAAAACGGTTCCCGCGGGGTAATAAGGAGTCGCACCGAACAGGAAACGCGCACCATCGAGAATCGAAAATGGCGTCACCTGTTGCGTGAGATCGACGATCCTCACGTCCGGCATAATTGAATACATGACGCCGCGGCAGATCGCAACCGAATCGTCCACTACGCCGAAATCCGTCATGAACACGATCGTTTGCGGATATTTAGCCGTCTGCGCACTCGCCGTTGCCGGAATGAAAAGCAGCAGCGCCAGAAGAGAAAAGGCAACGGTGCGGATGGTTGGGATCTGATTATGTGCTTTGCGATTCGTTAAAACGCGCCATGATGAAGCCATCGTGGGAGTGTGTTTCTCCTTTATTGATTTTGATATCAAAGTCTACCAGAATGCTAGGGTTTACTCGGGCGGCGGCAAAACACTAGACGGCAACAGACACAAGCCGTTCCCGCTCCGGCAAACATTGCTGAATGTCAGTAAGGTCGTCATTCTAAATGGGTCGCACGAAAACTGAAAGCCGCATCGTCCATCCGTCGAGCTTCGCTGTAAATCTGAGCCACTCTCTGCCTGAGACGACCCCTCATGCGGCTTTTGCTCGCGCCGATCTATAATGTCCTGTCAATTCATTGCTGGACCGCAAGGAGGTCTTATGGCGGATGTTATTCCTGAGAAATATCGTGATTTATTTCAGAAGCGCGCCTTTGCCAGTCTGGCAACGCTGATGCCCGATGGCCGGCCGCAAGTCACGCCCGTATGGTGTGACTTCGACGGCGAACATGTCATCTTCAACTCCGCGAAGGGACGTCAAAAAGATAAGAACGTGCGCCGCGATCCGCGCGTCGCCTTGGCCGTTATCGATCCGGAAAACCCCTATCGCTATCTTGAAATTCGCGGCCGCGTTGTTGAGATCACCGAAGAAGGCGCAGACACGCACATCGACAAGATGGCCAAAAAATATCTTGGCGTCGACAAATATCCCTACGGCCAACCCGGAGAAGTACGCGTGCTCTACAAGGTAAAGCCCGAGCACACCACCGCGATGGGCTAGATTGAACTGTCATCCCGAGCAAGCGGTTTTTGGGAAGCGAGGGATCTGAGCGTGCGGCGCGAGGTGCCGCGTTCTTTGCGGCGCAACAATCGCGCGTTTGGCTCGCATCCGTACCTGCCTCCACTGCCGAACATGCCAACCCGCATCCATAACTACAACCTCTGCTTCCTCGGCTTCGGCAATGTTAATCGCACGCTTGTGCATCTACTGCGCGACCGTGAACCAGAACTCCGCACCCGCTATGGAATCTCCTTCCGCATCACTGGAATCGCCTCACGCCGTCTGGGTTGGCTTGCCAATCCCAATGGATTAGACGCAACCACATTTCCGTACCTGAATTCCGATCGGGAAGGGCACGGCTTTAGCCGTGCCGAAAGGGCTTCTGAAATCGACGGGCTTCAGCCCCTGAGGTCAGCCGATATCCGCACCTGGCTGCAAGCCGCCCAGGCCGACGTTGTCTTCGAAGCCACATCGCTCAACGTCGAATCGGGCCAGCCCGCCGTCGATCACATCCGCGCCGCACTCAATCACGGCGCTCACGCCATCACCGCCAACAAAGGACCGGTCGTCCACGCCTATCGCGAACTCCGCGACCTGGCAGCCGCCCGCGGCAAGCGCTTCCTTTTCGAATCCACCGTGATGGATGGTGTCCCTATCTTCTCTCTGTTCGATCAGCTCCCCGCAATTCACCTGCAGGGATTCCACGGCATCCTGAATTCCACCACCAACGTGATCCTGACTGGCATGGAAGAAGGCCTGACTTTCAACGAATCGCTGAAGAAGGCGCAATCTTTAGGCATCGCCGAAACCGACGCCACTCACGACATCGACGGCTGGGATGCCGCCGTGAAAACCGCCGCGCTCATCACGGTGTTGATGGATGTTCCGATAAAGTTGGAAGAGATCAATCGCGAAGGCATTCACAACCTGACCGCCGAAACCGTGCAGGCCGCCAAAAGAGAAGGCTGTCCTTACAAACTAGTGTGCCGCGCGAAAAAGACAGATAAGGGAATCACAGCCAATGTTCGCCCCGAACAAGTCCCGCTCAGCGATGCCATGTCCCAAATCGCCGGCACTTCGTCGTACATCTATTTCGAAACCGATATCTTCCCCGGACTGGCGATCACCGAAGAAAATCCCGGGCTGTATGCGACCGCGTATGGCATGCTCGCGGATTTTGTGAGAGCCGCGACCTAAACGATCGAGGAACCGCATCCCGTAGGGATGCTTGAAAAGCAAACAAACCAATCTGAGACCTACGCGTGATGTTTCAACCGTCCCTCCGGCACGGGTCCACCTGCAATCCGTGCCGACCCGGCGTTGAAACGCCGGGCTATTTTCAAACGTCCTACGGACGCCTCTCGTGTCACAATTTCGACAGCCCAAATCATCGGCACCTCCAAATTTTTGCTGCATAATAAACTGGTGACTTCCATGCCAGCTACTGAGACCCTAGGGCCCACCGCCCTCGACATCCCCTCCATCCGCGCCCAATTCCCGTCACTCGCCCAAACCGTCAACGGACATCCCGCCGTCTTTCTCGATGGCCCCGGCGGAACGCAGGTTCCGCAGCGCGTGATCGACGCCATCTCCAACTACCTGCGTCGCGACAACGCCAACACTTGCGGAGCCTATGCCACCAGTCGCCACACTGACGCCATGCTCGCCGAGGCCCGCGCCGCCATGGCCGACTTCCTGAATTGCGCCGCCGACGAAATCGTCTTTGGCCCTAACATGACCACGCTTACCTACATGATGTCCCGCGCCATTGCTCGTGGGATCGGCGGACGACCTCGGCCCCGGCGACGAAATCCTGGTCACCCGTCTCGATCACGACGCCAACGTCTCCCCTTGGCTCGCTCTCGAAGAAAAAGGTGTCACGATCCGCTGGGCTGAAATTCACGAAGAAAGTTGCACCCTCGACCTGGCCGACCTCGCGAGCAAAATCAACGACCGCACGAAGCTGGTCGCGATTGGCTATGCCTCGAATGCGGTCGGCACCATCAATCCCGTGAAAGCCATAATCCGCTTGGCCCATGCCGCCGGCGCGCTAGTGTACGTTGATGCCGTCCACTACAGCCCGCACGGCCTCATCGACGTCGCCGCCCTCGACTGCGACTTCCTGGTCTGCTCCACCTACAAATTCTTCGGTCCGCACATGGGCGTCCTGTTCGGCAAGCGTGAACACCTTGCTCGCTTGCATCCCTACAAAGTCCGCCCTCTCACCGACGCCATCCCCAACCGCTGGGAGTGGGGGACGCTCAATCACGAATGCATCGCCGGCATCACCGCGTGCGTCGACTACATAGCTGCCCTTGGCCGTCCGTCGAGCGAAACTCGATCTCAAACTACTTCCCCACGCCGCGCCGCCATAGTCGCCGCGTTCGAAGCCATCCACCACTACGAGCACGGGCTGATGCTCCGGCTCATCGCCGGCTTGCAACAAATTCCCAACATAAAGATCTACGGCATCACCGACCCCGCCCGCTTCGCCGGCGCTGTCCCACGATCGCCCTGCGAGTCGTTAATCAAACAGAGAATCAAACTCCTCTCGCCCTCGCCACCAAACTCGGCGATCAGGGCTTCTTCACATGGGATGGAAACTACTACGCTCTCAACCTCACCGAGCAACTGGACGTAGAAAAATCCGGCGGCTTTCTCCGCATCGGCCTGGTGCACTACAACACCGCGGAAGAAGTCGATCGCTTGCTGGCGGCGCTAGCGAAGATTGCGATGCCGAGTTGATCGAAAAACAGGACTGGCGACGGATAGACAGGAAGGGCACGACTTCACTCGTGCCCCTTAGAACAGTCGCTCGGATTAAGAGAAGGTAAGGGCTCTAGCGCTTCAGTAATCTGCCACGTCAAAAACACAACAGCCCGGGACCGGTCCCAGGCTGCTGGGAGCCTAAAAGAGATTGCTCGAAAAACGATCGCCTACGGCCAGCGCTTCGCCGTATCGTCCCAACCGGCAGCTCGCACGGGTTGCGCTGCCGCTACCACTGGAGGTGCCGGAATGCGAATCGGCTGCTGCGGTCCGTTGACGGCCTAGGCAACGTCGGCTTTACCGTGTCGGAATTCATTTCTTTTTCTTCGGACAGCAACGGAGCCACCAGCCGTAACGCTTCCACTTCTTTCTCCAGCCGGGTCAACTCCATTTCTTTCTGCCTCAAAACTTCGTAAACATTCTTCATAGACAGGGCACCTGGAGTGGCTAACATAGATTAGCCGCTTTTCTCGAACTTTAGCAGACTTACCCGTGTTGTCAAGGAATTAAGCCCGAGACCTTAGTATTCAGCCAAACACGCCCGGTTTCATCACGCGGCTTCCTTTTTGCCGGGAATCAGACCTGCGAGATAGCCCGTCCAGCAAGGCTTTCGCCGGATTTTCACAGCGCCGGAACCCACTCGAAACCGCATGATTCCGCCCGCTTCCAGTCCGAATCGCGAAAACCTGTGCCGCCCGTGGCCTTTGCGCGAATGGCCCCGTCGCAGGCTGCACAAAATCCGGTCACCCGCCTGTGGACGGCTTGCACTCGATTGAAATAAATCAGAGATAAACCGCCACTTTCGATTGACTCAAAATTAGAAAGAGTACAACAGGATCGTTCTTTGACAGTTTCTTAGGTTTTTCCGGTTGGTGCGGCGTCCGGGGCTCAAGCTGAGTCACCCTCAACATTGAAAAATGTACGAGGGAAGGCAAGCAAGGGTCTATAGCAAAGCGCTGGTCGAGAAGAACGGGAAACCCAGTCGAAGGCAGGATAGAGTTCCGAGGCGTTGGGTAGGTTTGTCCGGTTGGCGGTGAGCCCGGAGCCCAAGCGAAGATCGCGCGCAGCGGCCCGCGAGGGAAGCAGCACAGCAGGTCAAGCAAGGGTCTAAAAGCGAGCTACTGGCTGAGACGAATGGACCCAACACCACCTCGGAACTCTTAATTTTTTAGCAGTTCTCAGTTTTTAGTTCTCAGCTTTCAGTTCCAGCTCTCAGCCTTCGCTGTTATTTTTCCAGTATAGCTGATAGCTGATAGCTGACAGCTGACAGCTCTCTCCTCAGTCCACGTGCTCGCCCACGTCGAACGCTCTCTTCAGAGTGCGGCAGCACATCTCGCTCACCAGCTACCCACACATAGAGCGTGGGCAGCAGGAAAATGCTCATGACGAGAGCCGCGATCAGACCCCCGACAATGACAATTGCGAACGGCCGCTGAGAATCGGAACCAATGGCATGCGACAGCGCCGCCGGCAGCAATCCAAGAGTTGCCACCAGCATCGTCATCATGATCGGCCGCAACCGCAACACCGCACCCTCCACGGCGGCATCTTCAATAGTGTATCGCCGGGAGCGAAGCTGGTTAATGTATTCAAGCATGATGACGCCGGTTTGCACCGACACGCCAAACAACGCCAGGAAACCGACGCCGGAGGAAACGCTGAAATTGGTGCCCGTGAACCAAAGCGCAAGCAGGCCGCCGATAGGCGCGATGGCAATGTTAGCCATGATCAGCGTCGCCCATTTCATGGACTTGAACATAGTGTAAAGAATGAGGAAAATAATCAGGATCGTGATCGGGAGCACAATGAGCAGCCGTGCGTTCGCCCGCTTCTGGCTCGCATATTCCCCCTCCCAATCGATCGTATATCCCGTCGGCAATTTGACTTGGTCGTTCAACTTCTTGATAGCCTCTTCCACCGTGCTGCCCAGGTCGCGCCCGCGCACGCTGTACTTGATGGCGACATAACGCCGATTACCCTCGCGATAAATTTCCGAAGCCCCGTCCGTCAGCTGATCTTGCATAGTTGCGCCAGCGACACTCGCTCTCCAGAAGGCGACGAGAGCCGGATATTTTCGATCGCTTCCTGCGTATCCCGGTATTTCGGCAAATAGCGCAGCGTAAGGTCGTATCGCGCCTCATCTTTGAGAACCTGAGTGAGCGCGTTTCCTCCAACCGCGGTCTGCACCGCATCCTGCACGTCCGCAACATTGATCTGATAGCGAGCCGCCGCCTCGCGGTCCACGGTCACATTCAGATTTGGCTGGCCCAGCACGCGAAATACTCCGAGATCTTCCATCCCCTTGATTTGCGACATGATCTTTACGATCTCGTCACTTTCTTCCTCCAGAACCTTCAAATCGTCGCCATAGATCTTGGTGGCCAGTGCGCCTTTCACTCCACTCACGGCCTCTTCCATATTGTCTTCAATGGGCTGCGAAAATCCCCACGTCGACGCCCGGAATTTTATCCAGCTCGCGTTTCATCGCTGCAATCAATTCTTCTTTATTCTCATGAAACACCGGCCGCCATTGATCTTTCGGTTTCAGGTCCACAAAATATTCCGTGTTAAAAAATCCGGTATTGTCCGTTCCGTCATCCGGCCGCCCGACCTGGCTGGTGCATTGCGGGACTTCCGGAAAAGAACAGAGTACAATTCTCGCCTGGTTCGCTACGCGAATGCCTTCATCCGGGCCCGTGCTCGGCGCCAGCGTTCCGCTCACCCATAGCGCTCCTTCATCCAGGTGTGGCAGAAATTCTGATCCGATGGCTCCGCTGAAGGCGAGATAATTTCCAACCCCGACCATGAGCAACAGAGTCCGACCGTAATGGCGCGGTGACGAATCGCCCAGCGCAGCGCCACGCCATACTTTGCGATCACGTACGTCATGACCGGATTACTCCACTCGCGGGTTCCCTTCGCGAATGCGAAACTGGCAAACACGGGCGCGACCACGATCGAGAATAGCAATGCACCCAACAGCGCGAACGCTACGGTCCACGCCATGGGATGAAACAGCCGCCCCTCCACGCGTTGCAGAGTGAAGATCGGCAGGAAGGAGGTGATGGTGATCACGATGGCATAGAACACAGGGCGTTGTACTTCATGGGAGGCAAAGCCGATGATTTCGTTCGAACTCTTGGTCCCATCGGAATGGCTTAGTTGACGCACAATGTTTTCGATCAACACAACTGCGCCTTCCACGATTACACCGAAATCCAATGCACCCAGAGACAGTAGGTTGGCGGGAATGCGCATCATCTTCAGGCAAATGGACGCAAACAGGAGCGCAAACGGAATGGTGACCGCGACGATCAGCGCGCCTCGAACATTCCCCAAAAATAAAAGCAGAATGATCGAAACCAGAATCATGCCTTCGGTCAGGTTGTGCAGAACCGTATGAGATGTGTAGTGAACCAAATCGCTGCGATCGAGAAAAGGCACAATCGTTACTCCCGGAGGCAAGATATGCTTGTTCAGTTCCTCCACTTTCCGATGGATGCCCTCCAGCGCCGTCTCCGCCGTCGCCCCTTTCCTCAACAGCACGATTCCTGAGACGACATCGTCGTTGTCGATGATCTTTCCGTCCTCCCGGATGGCATTCGGCCCGTAGGCAGAACTGCCCGAGCCGAATCTTAGGGCCTTGCGAAACTACCCCAATGTCCTTCACCCGCATCGGCGTGCCATTCTTGGCCAGGATGACCGTCTCGGCGATGTCTTGCGAGCGATCCACCAATCCCACGGAGCGCACGTTGATCTGTTGCAGGCCTTCCTGGATAAAACTTCCGCCTGCGTTCGTATTGTTGTTGGTGAGTTGTTGCTCGATCTGGGCCAGGCTCAATCCGTAAGCGATCAGTTTGTTCGGATCAACGCGCACCTGATATTCGCGGGTAGGACCGCCGAAGCTGGCAACATCGACAATATCCGGAATCGATTTGAAATTCTTTTCCACGACCCAGTCTTCCAGGGACTTCAGTTCCATCGGGTCATAGGCCGGATTACTGCTGTGCAGCGTGAAGAAATAAATCTGTCCGACCGGACTCCAGTCCGTTCCCATCTGCGGAACCACGCCTGCCGGCAGCGTGACCTGGCTCAGCCGCTCCAATACCCGCTCGCGGTTCCAATCGTTGTCTGATCCGTCATCGAAGATCAGCTTGATATCGGAAAGGCCGAACAGCGAAAACGATCGCAGATGCACAGTCTGCGGAATGCCGTTCAGCGCGACTTCCAGCGGAATCGTAACTTGCTGTTCAATCTGCTCCGCCGAAATTCCTGGCCACTGTGTAATCACCTCAACGTAGTTGTCGGCTACGTCGGGATAGGCCTCAATCGGAAGATTCCGGAATGCTACCGCTCCCCCGGCAAACAGCATCAGGGCAAACGCCAGCACCATCAGGCGATTGTTCAGTGCGAAATCGACGACGCGGCGGATCATTTATTTCACTATTGCTCCATTTTTCCACCGTGTTCTGCAGCGCCAGGGCGTTCGAGACCACTTGATCTCCCGGCTTAATCCCAGAAACCACCTCCTGCATGTTGTTGGGCAGCATGTTTCCCCGTGACCACTTCCAGTCGCTTGAAGTGTCCGCTGCCGAGCGGAGCATAAACCCATTCCCGATCGTGCAAGATGCAGAATCGCGTCGGCGGGAACCGTGGCATACGTCATCGCCTGCTGCCGTAAAATGTTGCGGTCACAAACATGCCCGACACGCATCATCCCGGGATTGGCCACCTCGATCCGAACTTTCGCTGTACGAATGGTCGGATCAAGCACCGGCAGAAATTATCGATCCGCCCTTTGAAAACTTTGTCGGGATATGCGTTCAGCCGAATATCGGCAAACTCCCCGACTTGCACCGCGTCGAGATCGTTTTCATAAACGTCGCAAACGATCCAAACGTAGGAAAGATCGGAGATGGTGAAAGGATTCGGCGAGCCAGAGTCCCTGCACCCCCGCCGCATTCGTAATCTGCTGCTCGGTGATCACGCCGGAGATCGGAGCCGAAATGTCGACAATCCCGGAGGGGTGGTCCTTGTTGACTCCCAAAATCTTCAACTGCGCGGTGGCTGCATCCAGATCCGCCTGGCGTTCTTTGCCGTATCTTCCGCTTGTTCCAGGGCGCTCTTGGCGACCGCGCCCTTGTCGAATAGAATTTGCGGCGCTCAAATTCAATCGCGCCAGGAGTTCATCGTTCGCCGCCTTGAGATAATTCTGGTAAGCCCCGGAGACATCGTTGCTCTGCACCTTCAGCAACAACTGACCCTTTTTCACCTCATCGCCCAGCCGCGCCTTGACCTCCACCACTCGTCCCGCAGCCAGCGAGATCACCGGCACGGCGCGCTAGATATCAGGCTGCACTACGCCCGTTACATCCAGCGCGGGGCAGCTTTATACTCAATCGCCGTCACCAGAGGAAATAGTTCCGGATGGTCCACTTTGAAATTGTTCGCGTCCAGATCGGGCAGAACGGTCGCGGGAGGCGGAGCCTCCGCCTTCGGTCGGGCTTTGCCCTCATTGCATCCGGCCAACCCCAACGCGAGAACGAGGCACAATCCACTTCCAGCAAATTTGGAGCAACGTTTTTTCATTGCACCACCTCACGCCCCACCGCCTGATTCAACTGCGCTGCGGCCATTAAGTACGATCCCACCAGATTCACATAACTCAAGCTGCACGCTGCGGTAATCGCTCTCGGCATTCAGAAAATCCAGTAGCGCCGCACCGCCATGTTGATAAGAAAAGAAAATCGTGTCTCGTACTCTTACCGCCTGCGCCAGATACTTCTGCTTGTAAGGCTCGCAGCAGAGTCAGGTTGCTGTTCAGCGTGGTGTATGCCGAATCCACGTCGTTGAATACCTGCGCTTCGCCGCATCCCGCAGCCGTTCGTTGCGCGTGATGTCGAGCTTGGTCTCAGCTTCTCGCCTTGATTGCGGTCGAAAATCCGCAGCGGAAAATTCACATCCCAAGCCAAAGTACAAATCAATCGGAGGATTTCGTCCCACATCCAAGCTGAAGGTCGGATCCGTCGATCCGTTCGCCACCGCCAGCTTGTAGTTCGTCTGCGCCTTATCCACGGACTGCGCGGCCGCTTTCAGATCCGGACGGTTGTCCAGCGCGATCTGCCGGTAAGTATCGAGAGCCTCAAGCTGATCGCTGAAATCGAACACTCCCTCTACATCGAATTGGTCAACGGGCGTTCGATCATTCAAAAGCGTCAGCAACTGAATTTTCGCCGTCCGCAAATTTACTTCCGCGGTCTGCACGTCCGACTCATACTGCACCCTCTGCAATTCCAGCCGATCCAGATCGATCTGCGCGATGTCTCCAGCCTGAAAGCGGTCGCTGCTGATTTTCAGAACGTGGTCGTAATAATCCAGGTTGTTTTTGAAACCTGCAGCACCGCCTTCGCCTGGAGCGTCTGCACAAACGCTTTTCGCAAATTGAAAAGCAGCCCCCTTTCCAGATCGTTCTGCTGCGAGACGCCAATCGCCATTGCTTGCTTCGCAGTCTCCGTCCGCAACTCCCGTTTGTGCGCCCGCTCGTGCAAATAGCTCACGGTCGCCGAGGGCAGTAAATACGCGAATGCTCCATGCAATGGCCCCAGGTTAAAGGGATCGATCTGATCCGACAGCAACGACAGATTCGGATTGGGCCGAAGATGCGCCGTGATTTCCTCTGCCTGCAGTTCGCCGATGTTCAGCTTCCCCGCCAGCAGCGTCGGGTTATTCAACTCCAGCCGATCTTTCACGCGCTCCCATGTCCAGACCTGTGGCGCAGCTTGCGGGGGCGGAACGCTTGCCGGCGGCGCGGCCTGTCCTGAGGCCAAGCTCAGAGCGGCCCACAGCGTCATCGCCTGCCCGCACAACCGCCACAAGTTCCTTCGCATTACGCACTCCATCAATGGTTTCGCAACCGCTTGCCTGGTGTTCACACTACGTCTAACCCTATTTCAACTCGCACAAGGATTTCATAAGGATGAAAACCTCGCGCCGCGGAGTGATTGTTCATCCGTCCGAGCGATTCGCAAATTAGTAATTTCAATCAGGTTGATTCAGCAAACTACCCAAGAAGGGAAGTACAAGGAGGGGCCCGTCCCGCATAAGCCACGCGAGGTGCCGCCGCGGGCGACTTTCGTAAAACAGAAATTTCCAGCCGGCTGATTTTCGGCGTTATCACAGGAATCGCACTCGCCACCTGCGCTGGAGTCCCTTGCAGCCGGTTGAGCCACGCCGAATGTTTTTCACTCGTGGCCTGGCGCACCGCGTGCTTGCTCGTCGAGGATTCTTCCATCTCCGCGCGCATGGCGTGCAGATCGTCGGTCGCCGAGATAACCGGGAAGAGCAGCACGAACGCGCATCCCAGCGCCAGCACGCACTGGAACGCAGTAACCCGGCGCCCCATGCGAGCCACGGCTCCCCGCCGCCACAGCCAATAGGCCGGCAGCACCAACAATATCCACGCGATATTAAGCAGCAATTCCATTCAGAGGACGACCCTGCAAACCTACACACTAGTCTTCCAGAAAGTGCAAATTTAAGTCAATGTGACCACGGTACTGGCGAACGAACTGCACTCACCGGTCAGTATTCTGAAAGCGCAGCTACGGCCCTACCAACACCTGCAGCGGTGCCGGAGTCTGCATCTGCTCCCTGTAAATCGCATTTCTCTTCGCTACCTCGCCCACTACGTTGACGTTCACCAAATACGCCCCATGCGGCAGCGTTTCGCCAAAAGGCAGCGCCATGCCCATGGTTCCTCGCTTCAAAGGAAAATGTTGATATCCAATTTCTGTCGCGCGTCCATTCTCCGCCACCGCCTTCACGTCAAACGTCAAATCGATGTCATCCGCCGTGGTGTTCGATATCTCGATGCTGCCCTCAATACGGTTTCCGGCGACGTGCGCGGGATTTTTCCACGCCACCGTGATCGCCTCCACCACCTTGATCACGTATCCCTTCTGCACCGCCTGCCGCGGCTGGCCCCCATCTCTCACCGACACCACAAATTGAAATTCCCCCGCCCGCTGTGCTTCTCCATGCAGCATTCCGCTTTCTTCCAGCTTGATCCCCGGCGGCAGCGTTCCACTTTCCACCCGCCACTGCAGCACCGGAACAGAATTTCCCCGTGCGCGAAACACCACTTGATACGTTCCGTGCGGATAAGTCGGCGGCAACTCGGTCGGCTCAATGATCAATCCATCTTTGGCGTCCGAGTCGCCCTTGTCCTTGCTTTGATGTTGTTTTTGATTCTGACTCTGTGCCGCAACGGCAGAGTTCGGATCCCCCGTTTGCGCCGCGACGCTCGTGCAGATCCAGAACGCCAGCCCCATCAAAGAGACCACCCTCGTCGCCCAAGCAGCGCCCCGTTGATCTTTCTTCCCCAATCCTGACTGGCAATGTCTCAAAAGTCACCCTCGCTTTGAAAGTCTTGGTCAGTAAATATGTCAGTAAATGTGACAGTAAACATCAAACAGACGTTGTCACCCCTGAGCGCGGCCAAATGAGCTCTGTCGGAGCGCGGCGAAAATAAAACGCTGCATGGGCGCGCCTGACCAAGTTTTGTCATCCTGAGCGCGGCATTTTGCGCGAAGGACCTATGCAACGGGCCAAATACCTTATTTAGAGTTTATCCCGTTGAGCCTTTGAGATGCAGAAACCGCCTGGATGCATCACCAAGAATGTAAAGTTATGTAGATCTTGCACTTGCAGCGCGAATTTCTTGATTTCTTCCGCTACTTATTAACCAGGTTCGGGTTCAATGCAGTGAATTCACCTGTGCTAACCTCGCATTAAAGGTGATCGGTCATCAACCAGAAGCTCCATTCCCAGGGGGAAGTTATGTCAGTACGCAACGGATTCGTCCTGCTCCTCACTCTCGCCACGCTCGCTTTTCTGGCCGCCTGCGGCAGCAGTAACAACGGAACTACCAACCCGATACCCCCGCCCAGCGGAAACTTCAGCAACAGCAATTTGAATGGCACATACGTGTTCACCGTTTCGGGCACCGATTCGAACGGAGCCGCTTACGCCATGGTCGGAACGATTACCGCCGATGGCACTGGCGGTAACGGCAAGGGAAATATCACCGCCGGCACCTTCGATATTAACGACATCGATACCTCGTCGTTCACCTCGGGGCCTATCCCCGACGCGACTGTTACTGGTACTTATAGTGTCTCGGTAGACGGCCGAGGCCAAAGCGTTCTCAACAGCAATATCTCCGGATTCCCCACTATCACTTTGGATTTCGTTCTCTCCACCAGTTCTCATGGACTCGTCACCGAGTTCGATAGTTTCGGCACGGGCAGCGGCACTCTCGACCTGCAGGCAGCAGGCGTGACGCCTTCGGGTTCCTATGCCTTCGGAGTTTCCGGGGCGACATATAGCGGAAGCCCCTTTGCCACGGCCGGAAACTTCACCCTCGGCTCAGGCGGCGCAATCACCACCGGCGCCGCAGATTTTAACGACGGTGGAATTGCTGCCTATGCCAATGAGCCTCTTACCGGCACCGTAGCCGTTGCGTCTACTCCTTCCACCACGCTTAGCACTTCAACATACCCGTCGCTCACTTTTGACGTGTTTCCGATTGATGCCAATCACTTGAAGTTCATCGAGATGGATCAGACCGCGACCCTTTCCGGGGACGCATTCTCGCAAACCAGCCCATCCATTCCAACGGGCACGTTAGCCTTCACTCTCCAAGGCGGTCTGACCACCTCTCTAACACCGTTCGCAGCTGGCGGTTTTATGGTTACGGATGGCGACGGTAACATCACTAGCGCGTCCACTGAAGATTTCAATCAAGGCGGAACTCTCTCGCCATCGACTCCCGTGACTTTTACTGCGACCTACGCGGGGACCGCTGGCCGATACACTTTGAGCAGTTTCGCCAGCTTCACCGGCGGAACTTCTTACGCTGCTTATCCCTCCAGCGGAGGCGTAATTCTGTTGGAAATTGATCCCGCGGGAATAACCACTGGCGTTGCTTACCCGACAACCGCGGGAGCGACTCTCGCGGCTTCTCAAGGCTATGGCTTAAACCTCACGGGCGTTAACCTTGGAACCTCGACCGGCTCTGCCGGCGAAATCGACGACATAGCCGAGTTCTCGGTCAACAGCAACGGCAATACCATTACCGGTCTGATCGACGAAAACTCCACCGTGTCGGGCCCAGCCACTTATTC
Source organism: uncultured Acidobacteriaceae bacterium (assembly GCA_963846215.1). Lineage (GTDB taxonomy): Bacteria > Acidobacteriota > Terriglobia > Terriglobales > Acidobacteriaceae > Sulfotelmatobacter. The sequence goes on from CAWJVC010000009.1 coordinate 903,719, forward strand.
CGCCGCTTTCACCAATGGTCTTTACACCGCCCCGGTCAACGGACGCGGCTCAATCTCTGCCAATGTGGGGACCAGTTCAAATAACACCACCCTGAACGGCGGGTTCACGCTGACTTACTACACCGTAGACGGTACGACGTTCCCGTTCATTGAATCGGATAGCGGCCAGGTGGCGGCAGGAATCTTCGTACTCCAGAATCCTTCCGCCGCTGCTTCCGCAGGAGCTGTGCACTCTACGATGTACGTAGCACAGCCCTTGATCCATTCCCACGTCGCCAGGCAGAAAAAGACGAATCAATAACCCTGTTGTCACACCATCCCCGGGCGCGGCTTCAGGCCGCGCCCAATTTTTTGCAATCCCGATTGGCCACCCCGCCTTCGTGACCTTAGTTACCTTTATCGAATGACCCAACTTCCAGCACAATCACTCTAAGACTTAGTGCAATCCGTGCGGGAGAATAACGTGCTCTGCCAACGTTTGCTTCGAATATTTCTTTTCGTGCTTTTCACCGTCACGCTGGCGGCGGCGCGCGACATTGCTCTCGTTTCCAACAAGGCCAATTCAGTTGGAGCCGTCACCGTTCCCGATCTCGTTAAACTCTGCAAAGCCCAGACCAATCACTGGCCTGACGGAAAGCCTGTCACATTCGTGATGCGAGCGCCGTCTACCCCGGAAATGAAAACCGTTCTCGAAAAAATTTATGGCATGTCCGAGAGCGAACTTAACAGCCTCATCGTCACTTCAAATCATGGACGCCCTGCTCATCCCGCCATCCTGATCGCCACTTCCGATGAAGAACTCGTCAATAAAGTGGCTTCCACCCCCGGCGCGATTGGCGTGGTCGACGTCTATTCCATTAACAGCAGTGTCGCAATTTTGAAAATCGGCGGAAAACTTCCCCTGGAGCCCGGTTACCTGTTGCACGGAAACTAGACGCACTACCTTGCAAAACCATGTGCAACAAACATGCTGCAGGACCAGTTGCAAGACCTATGGCCACGTCGAGAACCGCCGGCTCAAAGGCTGTAAGAGCGGTTGAATACTAATCATGGTAGCTCTCGGAAAAAAACTCGCACCCATCCCATCGAAGTCGCCCCATCCTCGACGCTATCCGCGTTTTGCCCTCGATGCGCGCATGCAGGTTCGCATGTTCCAGGATGGCGAATTCCGCAGTTGCTGGGGGCGCTCGACCGAACTCGGTCAGGATGGCATTGGCGCCACGCTCACCGGCGAGCTCGAATCTGGAGAAATCGTCTCCCTCGAAATACCGTTACCGCTCAGTCCTTATCCCCTGAAAGTTCGCGCCATCGTCCGCTATCGCCAGGGCTTGCGTTACGGCTTCGAATTCCTCACGCTCAGCAATGAACAGCGCGAAGCCGTTGTCCGCGTCTGCCAGATGCTCGCCGGCAATAAATCGGGAGATTGATTGCTCCAGGAAGCCATCGATCCTCCCGCCATCATTCGATCCCCAGCTTGTATTCCGTTACCTCAGTAACTTTCGAGTTACCTCGCCGCCATCTACTATCCATTTTGCTGGGCTTCAGAGGGGGAGCCAATCATGGGTGGTCGTGTCACCCGGCCAGCGCAGTCCAAGGAACTTCTGCGCGCCAAGACATTGCGCCATGCGCTCGAGTACGGAGCGTCCCCGTCGTTTATTCCGCCCGGAAATAACTCTCCCGTCGAGCCATCCTCCTTATCGTGGACTCCAGTTGCATCGAATCCAAACGTAGAGACCGAGGAAGATCCACTCGATCTTCGTCGCCAACTTTTAGATCAACTTTTTGAAAATTCTCCTGACGCCCTGCTCATTGTCGACTCTTCGTCCCGCGCCCAGTGCGTCAACCGCGAGTTCGAGCGGATGTTCGGATATTCCACGGCACAAATTCTCGATAAGCCAATGGATCCCCTGCTCATCCCTCCCGGCCGCACCGCCGAGGCTCACTGGATCACGCAATGCCTGCAACGCGGCGAACAGATCACCCTCGAAACCCAACGCCGTCACCGCGATGGCTCTTTGCTCGATGTCTCCGTCTCCACCGCTCCTCTAATCGTCAACGGACGCTCCGTCGCTTTCTACGTTCTCTATCGCGATATCTCAGATCGCAAACACGCCGAATCGCTAAGCTCCGCTCTTTATCGCATCGCCGAGAAAGCCAGCGCCACCGAAGATCTTCAGCAATTTTTCGCCGCCATCCACGGTATCGTCGACGAACTGATGTCGGCTCGCAACTTCTCCATCGTCCTCCTCGATTCCGATTCGCAATTACTTACTTTTCCCTATTTCGTTGACGAGCAGGCGCCCGCTCCTGCTCCCGCCAAACTTGCCCGCGGGCTGATTGAATATGTTCTGCGGACTGGCAAACCGTTGCTCTGCACTCCCGAACTCATTCAAAGGCTTCAGCAGCGTGGCGAAGTCGAACTCGCCGGTCCCGCACCCTCTCATTGGCTCGGTGTGCCGCTTCAGGTCAATCATCACGTCCTGGGCGCGCTCGTCCTGAAAAGCTATTCGGAGAGCGTACGCCTCACCGATCGCGATAAAGAAATCCTCACCGTAATCTCGCGCCAGTTGGCCGCCGCTATCGACCACAAACGCAACGAACAGACTCTGCGCCGTTCCGAAGTTCGCTACCGCTCTCTGGTGCAGACCGCCGTTTACGGAATCTACCGCTCCAGCCTTGAAGGCCAGTTTTTTGACGTCAACCCTGCCCTCATCGGGATGCTCGGTTACAGCTCAGCCCTCGAAGTTCTGGCACTCGATCCTCAGAAAGATGTCTTCCTCAACGCAAACGAATACGCCCGCCTGGTCGACGAATTTCAGCGCACCGGACGCGTCGACGGTTTCGAAGTGCGCTGGAAGCGCAAAGACGGCGCCGCCATCACCGTCCGCATCAGCGGTCGCGCCGTCGCCAGTGAAGACGAGCCCGCCGACGTCCTCGAGGCTATCGCCGAAGACATCACCGAACGCCGCGTTCTCGAAGACCAATTCCGTCAGTCGCAAAAGATGGAAGCCGTCGGCCGTCTCGCGGGAGGCATCGCTCATGACTTCAATAATCTACTCATGGTCGTTAGCGGGTACACCGAGGTTCTTCTCGACCAGTTAACTCCCGGCCATCCGCTGCACTCCAAAGTCGAGTCCATTCAGCAAGCTTCCGATCGCGCCACCACGCTCACGCGCCAGCTCCTCGCCTTCAGCCGCAAGCAGCTTCTGGAACTCAAGGTCATCGATGTCAACTCCGTTGTGAAAGACATGGAACGTCTCTTGCGACCGCTGATCGGCGAGGATATCGAACTGACCACCAATCTCGCGCCCGCCATCGGCTGCACTCGCGCCGATGCCGGCCAGCTCGAACAAGTCATCATGAATCTCGTCGTTAATGCGAAAGACGCTATGCCTAACGGCGGCAAAATTTGTATTCGCACCGCCAGCGTCACCCTCGACGACTCTTACCGCCCCGAAAATACTTTCATCAAGCAGGGTCCCTACATCATGATCTCGGTGAGCGACACCGGTCACGGCATGGACCGCGAAACCCAAGCGCGCATCTTCGAGCCTTTCTTCACTACTAAAGAAAAAGGCAAAGGCACCGGCCTTGGTCTCTCCACCGTCTACGGCATCATCAAGCAAAGTGGCGGATACGTTTTCGTCCAGAGCGAAGTTGGACTCGGCACCGTCTTCACAATTTATTTTCCGCGCGTCGATGAGCCTTCTCAGACCGTTGGTGCCGCTCCGGCGAATCATCCGGCCGCCGGGGGAACTGAAACCATCCTTCTCGTCGAAGACGAAGATTCCGTCCGCCAGTTGGTTCGCGAAACTCTCGAATCCCGCGGCTATCACGTCCTCGAAGCCGCCAACGGCAGCGCCGCTCTTGCCCTCGCTGCCCGCTATCCCGACCCCATCCACCTCATCATTACTGACGTCGTCATGCCCGGCCTTAGCGGTCATGATCTCATCGAACAACTCCTCCCCACCCGCCCCACCTCGAAGGTGCTGTATCTCTCCGGCTACGCCGAAGACGCGCTCTCCAATTCCAACGGCCGCGGCGCTCCCAAAGCCTTCCTGCAAAAACCGTTTACCCTGCAAAATCTCTCCCGCAAAGTCCGCGAAGTCCTTGGTCCCGCAGCCAACTAACTACTCGTAAAACAAAATTTTGAGTTGTCATGCTGAGCGAAGCGAAGGACCGCTGCAAATTGATGGCTCCGCTGGTGCCGCTGTGCTCGGTGCGGCCCTGCGCCATAGGGAAGGGTTTTGTTTTGAAAGGGTGCGGCTTCAGACGCACAACCATGGATCAGATCAGAACCCGGCTTTAGCCGTAGTGTTTTTTAGCAGGGTAAAATTCTTGTCGCAACCACGACGTCGCTCCCCATCATCCAATTTCAGTAAGCCACCTGAATCTGTACCCCCGCTCTCGTCATCAGTACAATAAGAACTCTGGAGGAAAAATCATGGCTCATGAACTACCGCCTTTACCGTATGACTACGCGGCGCTCGAACCCGTCATCGATAAGCAGACGATGACCCTGCACCACGACATGCATCACGGTGCCTACGTCAAGAATCTCAACGCAGCGATCGAAAAACATCCTGAACTTGCCAGCAAGTCCGCCGAAGATTTAATCCGCGACCTTAACTCCATTCCTGAGGATATTCGCGCCGCCGTCCGCAACAATGGCGGTGGCCACGTCAACCACAGCATGTTCTGGAAGATCATGAAGCCCAAAGGCGGCGGCGATCCTACCGGTCCCATTGCTCAATTCATCACCAAGTCTTTCGGCAACTTCAAGGATTTCCAAACCAAGTTCAATGACGCCGGCGTCAAGCAATTCGGCTCCGGATGGGTCTGGCTGGCCAGCAAAGGCGGCGACGATCTGCATATCATGTCCACGCCGAACCAGGACAGCCCGATCTCCCAAGGCCACTTCCCCGTCTTTGGCAACGACGTCTGGGAGCATGCCTACTATCTGAAATACAACAACCGCCGTCCGGAATACCTTGCCGCCTGGTGGAACGTAATCAACTGGGATGAAGTCAACCAGCGATACGAAGCCTTCAAGAGTGGTAAGTCCGTGCGTGAGCCCGCAATGGCCCGCTAGTGAGCGGAACCCATCACGCCACAAATAAAAAGCCCCGCGCAAGCGGGGCTTTTTTCTTTAATTTTTTCCCTACGCTATGCGGCCGCGGTCTCTACGTAGCCGTCCGGCTCCGCCTCAAACTCCTGCCTGCACTCTTCGGAACAAAAATAATATTTCTTCCCCGCAAACTGCGTCTGAAATTCCGCCCGATTCTCGTCCACCTTCATTCCGCAAACCGGATCCTTGGTCATTGCGCTTGATCCCTCCGTCTCGAAATTGGCTTTCGTCGTCACTCGTTCTGTAGCAAAAACCCTTCCGTTCTCAGGCCGTGCTCAAAATGACTGACGGCATTGCATTTCGGCCAAAGCAGATACCCGATCTTCCGAAGTCATCGGAAAATTCTTCCCGCTCCGTGCAGCTTGTACTCCTACGGGATCGCATGTAGGGTCGTCAGCTCGGAAGTCGAGCTGGGGGGAATGGTGGAACTCCGAAGGCTTTGCGTCCGTATCAACCTTCGAGTATTCATGCGCTTAACCAAAACTTCTCGTCGGGTACTTTTGTTCTTGGCTCTCTATCTGACATTTTGCGGAGTCGTCGCAATTTTCTTAGCCGACGGCGCCGTACATCCTGCACGTCGCGCCTTGCCGCCGGAAGCTGCAGTGGAGATGCGTCGCATCGCCGACCAGCTGGATGCAAATCTCGAAGACGTTTCCATCACGACCCCAGATCGATCCGTCCTCCGCGCCTGGTCCATCCGTCCGCATAACGGCAACGGCGACTCCGTGATCCTTCTTCACGGACTCGGCGACAACCGCATCGGCATGACCGGATATGCCCAGCTTCTTCTGGCTCACGGCTTCAGCGTTCTTCTTCCCGACGCACGCGCTCATGGGAATAGTGGTGGCGATCTCGCCACCTACGGACTTATCGAACGCAACGACATTCACCAATGGTTCGGCTTTCTATCCGCACATGATCGCCCTCGCTGTATCTTTGGATTTGGCGAATCGATGGGCGCTGCCGAACTTCTGCAGGCGCTCAGCGTCGAGCCCCGGTTCTGCTCGGTCGCCGCCGAATCCTCTTTCTCCACTTTCCGCGAGATCGCGTACGATCGCATGGGCCAACCCTTCCATCTTGGCCCCTGGTTCGGGCGCACGGCCTTTCGGCCGGGCGTCGAGTTCGCATTCCTTTACGTCCGTTTGAGGTATGGCCTCAACATGTCTCAGGTCTCGCCGGAATATTCCGTGGCCGCAACCCGCGTTCCCGTACTCCTTATTCACGGCCAGATTGATAGTAATATTCCCATCCGCCACTCTCGTAGTATTCAAGCTCAAAATCCAGGGGTAGTTCTCTGGGAAGTCCCCAACGCTGACCACTGCGGCGCGATCAGCGCCGCACCGAAAGAATTTGAACAACGCCTCCTGGCACGCTTCTTCTCGGAACCAGCCTTCGCATTCGACGTCGAATCTTCCCGACTGCCTTTCTGCATTTCCTGTGCAACCTCTGTGGACAATCCGCCGCGCATTTCGCTCAAATTCAAGCTCCTGAATTTTCCTGCTCATCGAACCCCCGCCCCGCAAGCGCCTTAGGGACCGCTCTTCAAGCATATTTTTGATAGCGCTTGAACCGCGAAAATCGGCAACTGTCATTTTCCGCAATTGCACCAAAAATACTGAATTGACCGCACGGCTTTTCGCTCGTACATTCGTCATCGCCCTGAATCAAAAATTAAACGCGAACTCTGCCGACGACAGTAAACGGCAGAAACGAACCCGGGCCCTTCGCATCGTTGTTCATCCATAAATCATTCATCACCAAAATGGAAAAAGCTGGTCAGCACTCATGAAAGCCACAACGCCATGGATCACCTACCGCACCCGTTTTCTGATCAAAGCCAAACAACTTACCAACAGCCTCGCCTTTACCGACGTCCTCGGCCGGCAACACTCCGGTCGCAAAGGAGACTATCTCGTCGAATCCTCCGATGGGGTTCTGCGCATCGCGCCGCGTCAGATCTTCGAGGATATTTACGTCCCACTGCAGGCCAACGAATTTTCCGAGCACACGACTGCGCCCTACTCCGAGACGTCTCATCCGAGTCCCCCGACCAAACGCGATGTTCAGGACCGGTACATTCCCTCTGCCATCAATCGAAAACTTCCGCAAGCCGTCCGCCGCATCCCGTCGCTGGGGTTGCGCTCTCAATAAGGAGGCCAGTACCAGTCATCCGTCACCCCAATTCAGCTCCGGTGCACAGGACGGAGGTCTGGGGTTTCGGATCGAAGCATCGCCCATGTAGCCGTGCCAGCTGCGTGCCCAACCGTGGAAGAGCGGCCCTTCAGGGCCGCGTAATCTTTCCCAAAACTACTCGGGCTTTTAGCCCCTGCCGGCTTTTGTGAACGCCATATGAATTTAACTTGTGGAAATCCAATCCTTCACCCCCGCATCAAGCCCGTCATTGTTGGGGATACAACATGTAGTGTTTCTTTCTTGACAGGCACAATAAGCGGGAGTAACTTTGCAATCCCATGGCTTTGAAATTCGCCTCGCGGGAACGAGTCGACTTTTCGGCCGGTGCAGTAAGCGGGAAGCAGAAGAGAGTAGTCAAGGCGGATGGCGCCAGGCCAGAGGTGACCCGGCGCCTTCTGCGTAACAATAACAAAATAAATCGCTAAGTAGACCGGTTTGGAAATCAGTCCGGACGTCGGAACCCCAACACCGGGTACGAAGAGTGCGGTGGCCGTTCCCCGATCCTCCCCCGGGTGAACGACCGATTTAGCAGCCAAAACAATTTTTAGTTTCAGTTTAGGTGCCAGCCCGGACAGCGGAAGCCGGGAGCCCTTTTTAGGAGCCCTTGATGGAAGCTTTAACCCGCCTTGTCACCGATTCTCTGGCCCGGCACGGCTTCGATCGCCCCATCGACCCGCGCCGCCTGCAATGGTCGAACTGGTTTCGTTGTGATTCACCCCATAGCTTGCTTGTAGTTCCCAGCAAGCCCGGCATTTTCGCCATAGCCGAGGAGATAATAGACTTCGCCAAGCCCCATGTGGGGACAGCCGCCCTCGGCTGCCCAGCCGAGCCAAGCTCGAGCACCGACCGGGAAGGGCACGACTTCAGTCGTGCCGAAGGCGTATCTCTTGGAACAGCGGCTTTAGCCGCTGAGGGATTACCCGCCAAGCGCATGCTCGCCGTTATTCAGTTCTCTGAAGACGACGACATGGCCTTTACCCTCGATCGCATGTTCACCCGCATCAATCCAATGCGTGCCCGTCTTTCATCCGGACGCTGCTTCCTGCGCTTCGTCGTGATCGAAGACCAGACTCAGCGCCGCAGTATTTGCTCCGCGCTCAACCAGTGGATGCTGACTTCCGCCGAAAAAGCGACCGGCATCCCCGCAGCCTTCTCTTCGTCCCTGGAAATAAGCATGTCAGTCGCCGCCGAAAGCGCAGCCCGTGGAGGGCGGACGTCCACTGCCGCGCCTGCCAACACCGTCATCGGCCCAGGCACGATCCGGGCATCACAGCCCGGCATCGATCCCAATTCGCTCCCGAGTCTCGATTCGGGAGCCGATAAGAATCTGCACCACCCTCACCCCCTCCCATCCGGTTTCTGAACGGAGGAGGTCCAGTGAGAATCACCGGTCTCAGGATTACTCGTAGATAGCGGCTTTAGGCCGCGTAAGACGAAGAAAAATGAGGGCTTTCGCCCGGCTCTTTAACAACACACGCTGTACCCCGAACATTTTCCCGTTCGGGCTGCCCCATTCCTCGCCTCCGTCTCCCCCGGGACGCCGAATCGGGCCACGTTGATTAGAATCTAATATTTAATGGAGAAAGCAATGCCCGAGGTCAAAAACACCGCCGTCGATTCCCCCGCAACCCCCCTTACCCCGAACGTTGCTGCCAGTAACGTATCCGCTAATAAGAAGTCCCCCGGCCTCGCCTTCCGTCGCTTCTTCACCAAGCCCGGCGTCTCCCCCTACGACGAAGTCGAATGGGATCTCCGTCTCGCTCAGATCACCGATGCCCAGGGCAACGTGATCTTCGAGCAGAAAGATGTCGAAGTCCCTAAAGACTGGTCCATGACCGCGACCAACATTGTCGCCTCCAAATATCTGCACGGCAAAATCGGCACCCCCGAGCGCGAGACCGGTGTCCGCGCCCTCGTGACCCGTGTCGCCGAAACCATTCGCAACTGGGGACTCGACCAGGGCTATTTCAAGACTCCCGAAGACGGCGCCACGTTCCACGACGAACTCGTCCACATCCTCGTCCGCCAGTACGCCGCCTTCAACTCGCCAGTCTGGTTCAACGTCGGCTGCGATCGCATCGAGCCCAATTCCGATGCCCGCAACTGGCACTGGAATCCCGCCACGCAGCAAGTCGAGTTTGGCGTTACCGGATACAGCAAGCCGCAATGCTCCGCTTGCTTCATCAATGCGGTGAAAGATTCTCTCGATTCCATCCTCACTCTTGCCAAGACGGAAGGCATGCTCTTCAAGTGGGGCAGCGGTACCGGTACCAATCTCTCTCCGCTGCGCGGTTCCACCGAAGGTCTCAGCGGCGGCGGCACTGCTAGCGGTCCACTGAGCTTCATGAAAGGCTTTGACGCCTTCGCCGGCGTCATCAAGTCCGGAGGCAAAACTCGCCGCGCCGCCAAGATGGTCATTCTCAACGTCGACCATCCCGACATCGTTGAGTTCATCGAGTGCAAACAAAAAGAAGAGGCCAAGGCGCACGCGCTCGTCGCCCAGGGCTATGACGGATCGCATCCCGATTCCGATGCCTACTCTTCCATCTTCTTCCAGAACGCCAACAACTCCGTCCGCGTCACCGACGACTTTATGTACGCCGTCATCCGCGACACCGATTTCTCCACCAAGTCCGTTGGCGATGCCAAGGTCATGAAGACCTACAAAGCCAAAGACCTTCTGAAGAAAATTTCCGAGGCCACCTGGCACTGCGGCGATCCCGGTATGCAGTACGACACCACCACCAATCGCTGGCACACTTCGAAAAACACCGCTCGCATCAACGCCAGCAATCCTTGCAGCGAATACATGTTCCTCGATGACTCTGCCTGCAACCTGGCGAGTCTCAACCTGCTGAAGTTCGCGCCCAACGGCACCTTTGACGTCGAAGCCTATCGCCACTCCGTCGACGTCCTCATCACCGCGCAGGAAATTCTCGTCGACAACGCCGGCTATCCCACGGAAATGATCATGCGCAATTCGCATGACTACCGCCCGCTCGGTCTCGGCTACGCCAATCTCGGAGCACTGCTGATGGCAGCAGGCTTGCCCTACGATTCCGATGCCGGCCGCGATTACGCCGCCTGCGTCACCGCCATCATGTGCGGCGAAGCCTATCTGCAATCCAGTCGCATCGCCGAACAGTGCGCGCCGTTGACTCCGGCAACCGAAACCGTTTCCACTCGTCTCGGGGTCACCGATGCCGCGCACATGCCCGGCTCCGCTTGCCCCGGCTGGTATATCAATCGCGAACCGTTCCTCGACGTCATCCGCATGCACCGCGCCTCCGTCAACAACATCAACAAGTCCAACGTCCCAACGCCGCTCTACGAATCTTCCAAAGCCTGCTGGGACGAAGCTCTCGCCCACGGCGAAAAATACGGCTATCGCAACAGCCAGGTCACAGTGCTCGCTCCCACCGGCACCATCGGCTTCATGATGGACTGCGACACTACTGGGGTGGAACCGGATTTGGCGCTGGTGAAGTACAAAAAGCTGGTCGGCGGCGGCATGATCAAGATTGTCAATCAGACGGTGCCGACCGCGTTGTTCAAGCTGGGATATAACCACGACGAGGCGAATGCCATCGTCAGCTATATCGACGCCACCGGGACCATCGAAGGCGCGCCGCATATCAAGGACGATCATCTCGCCGTCTTCGATTGCTCGTTCAAGCCCGCCAAAGGAACTCGCTCCATCGCTCCCATGGGCCACTTGAAAATGATGGCCGCGGCTCAGCCCTTCATCTCCGGAGCTATATCGAAGACCGTCAATCTTCCCGAGAACGCATCGGTCGAAGACATCATGGAAGCGTATCTGCAAGCGTGGAAGCTCGGCCTCAAAGCGGTCGCGGTCTATCGCGATGGCTGCAAGAAGTCGCAACCACTTTCGGCGGCGGGAACGAAGACGGCCAACTCCACTAAGGACGACGCTCGCATCGCCCACGCGCAAGAGCCCGAGGATATGAACGCGCCTCCGCGCGCCGTTCGCCACAAACTGCAGGAAGAGCGCGCCTCCATCACGCACAAGTTCAACATCGGAGGCCACGAGGGCTACATCACTGTCGGCCTTTATCCCAACGGCGAGCCTGGCGAACTCTTCATCACCATGGCGAAAGAAGGATCGACGGTCAGCGGATTGATGGACAGCTTTGCGCTGGCGGTTTCCATCTCGCTGCAGCATGGCGTGCCGCTGAAACTGTTCTGCGAAAAATTCGCCCACACCCGCTTCGAGCCCAGTGGCTGGACCAGCAATCCCGACATCGGCTTCGCCAAGTCGATCATGGATTACATCTTCCGCTGGCTGCAGCTGCGTTTCACTGGACAACAGCAGTTGCTCTTCGAAAACCTGCGGCCGAAACTTTCCACTGGCAGCGCGCAGGCGTCAGAAGAAGCGGCATCGGCCATCCGGCGTCCGGAGGCCGGAAGCCACTCGGGAACCGGCAGCGTCCACGCCGCCGACGCCCTCGCCGGACTCATCGACCTGGGCGACGCGCCTACCTGCAGTTTCTGCGGCAGCATCATGACCCGCAACGGCAGTTGCTACCGCTGCGGCAGTTGCGGCAGCACCAGCGGCTGCAGCTAAATGAGCGAGAGGTGACTATGTGGCTCGGGAATGCGGAGCAAAAAATCGCGGCATGCACGGTTCTGTTGATGGCAGGCTTGCATTTGTTTCAGCCTGAACGCAGATTCGACGTGCCGCATCTGCACTCGGAAACTCCATTCGCTCCAACGACAGGCGTGAGCATATTTGCTTCGGGAAACAGCACAGCTTCCGCGGTTGCATCCCCAGGGTTGCTAGGGATTTCGTTACATCAGCGTCAATGGTGATAGGAAGGAGTCCCACGCGTTTTGTGCTCTGCGTTCGCAATCGCGATTATGCTGCCTCGCTTGAACTGCGCAAGGTCTATCGTCTGCTGAAAGATGAGCAAGCGTCGAAGCATGGCCAAGTACGCGTGATTGACGAATCTGGCGAGGACTACTTGTATCCAGAAGAGTTTTTCGTTCCAATCAAGTTGCCGCAGGCGGCGGAACGGGCCGTGTTGAAAGCTGTCTAAGGGAAGGGCGCGGCTTCAGCCGTGCCACAACAGAAACGAACCTTGACGGCTTTAGCCGCAGAGGTTGAACTTTAAATTCGTGCAAACGTACTGTGAGGGGGTCACGGCGCGTGCCGTGGCCCTTGGCTGAATAAATCTCGACGGGCTTGGCGGCGGTTTCAATTTAGTCTCAATTCACTTTCAGGAATGAAATTTTAGTTTTCTCGAGGAACGAAGGGCTCTATGTCGTTTACATGTTGTTTCTGTTCGGTCACTCTGGTCGAGAAGGGTGGGAACAGAAAATGAGTGCGTCCATTGGCAGCGTGTGCGACCTAAACGACCTCGCCTATAACGACAGCGAACCGGGAGCGATTGAGAAGTTACACGAACTCAACGATTTTTACCGCCGCAATTCTTGGCCTTCCGAGTATTCCGTAACCACACATAAACTACGCTGTTGGGATGCGCGTGACCTGTCGCAAGTTAAGAGCGAGAGTGTTCACTTAGTGGTTACTTCGCCTCCATATTGGACGCTCAAAGATTATCCTCCCAATGAGCGCCAACTCGGAGCTGTGAAGGATTACGAGAGGTTCCTCAACGAGCTCGACAAGGTCTGGGCAGAGTGCTGCAGGGTTCTTGTTCCAGGCGGTAGAATTTGCTGCGTCGTAGGGGATGTTTGTATCCCACGAAAGAGAGGAGGCCGGCACCATGTTGTGCCCCTTCACGCCGATATCACCGTACGCGTGCGGCGGGTCGGGCTTGACTCTCTGACGCCGATTTTATGGTTCAAGATCGCCAACGGTGCGCTTGAGGCAGAGGGGAACGGTGCTGGGTTCTACGGTAAGCCCTACCAGCCAGGCGCAATCGTCAAGAATGATTTTGAGTACATTCTGTTTTTCCGTAAAGGTGGCACCTATAGGTCTCCTTCAACTGCGCAGAAAGCATTGTCGATGCTTTCCAAGGCTGAAATGAAGGGCTGGCTGAAAACGGCGTGGACCGACATTAAAGGAGAATCAACCCGGAGAGGACACCCAGCGCCGTTTCCAGTCGAGATAGCCGAGCGCCTGATTCGGCTTTTTTCCTTCGCTGGAGATATAGTGCTAGATCCTTTCGTTGGAACAGGTTCGACTCTATTAGCCGCAATGAACGTTGGCCGCAACAGTATCGGAACAGATTGCGACCCTGATTTCATAAGGATGGCGAAGGAACGGTTGCAACTTGCTCTTCTTTCACGGTCGGAGCCGCAGCTATTTAGGACGAGTCTCGATATACAATCGCCATAAATGACCGACGCGAGTTACGCGGTGCTGCGCATATTCCGCAGCCTTTTTGAAGGTCGGCCTTATTTGCACCGAGACTCCAGCCTAGGGGATCGGGTCGCAAGCTATCTCTACCGCATCCATTTGAGTGGGTGGATGAGGACCAGACTTTACTGGAATACTCCGCACTGCTGACGAGGCTCTCTCGCGAATACGATCGGCGCTTCTTGTCGGCTACCCGTCCCTCAGCTTCTCCCAACTCCTGTCAAGGGGGTGACACGATACAAATGTGCCTCATCCCCATGAAAACAAACGAAAAATATTTATGGCTAATATGTCCCAATCAACCTTTGCAAATTGATATAATAGAAATATAGGGTAAAATTTTTTTCTGGCCCGCCTATTCGGCCGGTCCCCAATGATCTCAACGAATCGCGGCTCTTCACAGGCCGCGATTTTTATTTGTGGCGACGGAAAGAGGTTTCAAGCGATGAGGCGGAAAGCGGATCGACTTGCCGGCGGGACGCTCAAAGATCCCAAAGCGCGTGGAGAGTGGGCCGAACTCTATTTCATGTTGCTCGCGGCGGGGCACGGCATGAAAGTTTCACGACCGTTTGGCGTTGCAAGGTACGACGTTGGAGTGGACCATCCAACGCGGCCCCTGCGCGTGCAAGTGAAGTCGACCATTCACTGGCGCACCGGGCATGGTTACAGTCTAAAGTTGGTCGGATCGAGACGCAAAAAGTATGAACCCGGTACCGTAGATTTTTTCGCGATTCTTCTTATTCCCGTCGATGAGTGGTACCTCATTCCCTACGAGGCCATCGGCGAAATGCATTGCAGCCTCCACTTTTCCCCACGCAACCGTCGACAGAAGTATGGGAAGTATCCCGAGGCGTGGCAATCGTTACAGGGTGAAACCGGGCTCACGATTCAGGCATGTTGCGACGAGGAGTGGGCAGACCCGCCAGACTCCCCGACTCTGCAGAATCATCCCCAATCGCGGACGATCTCACTCCGCTCAGAATGGCAAAGTTTTAGTGTTCCGGCTTCCTCACAACTGATGCGCTTGCGGGAGGTTGCTGCTCCAGCAGTCGGCGACGATCAGCCATGCGCCTAGCCTTCTCCAGGCTTTGACGTACTTGCCACGATCGGCGCGGATGGTGCCATCGGGTTGGCGGATGGCGACGGTGTAGCGGCCCATTTCGACGGCCAGATCTCCGGACGTTTCCACACGAGTGGTTTCCAGACGAAGGTCCTGATATCCGGCATCGGCGAACTTGTGCATCAGTTGCTCGACGGCCTTGGGGCCGTAGGCGGGGTCGTAATGCGGAGCCATGAATGCCCCATCGGGCGCGAACATGGATGCTACCTGATCGTAGTTGCCGGTGTTGAATGCGGTTACGAAATCCAGAGAAAGGTTGCGCAGCAGGGATTGTACATCCACAAACGGACGCGAGTCCGCAAGGGAACTTGAGTAGGGCCGATACATCTACTACCTCCTGGGGGAAGGCAAAGAGCAGGTCGGTCGGGGACGCGCTCTTCAGTGGTAAGGATTCTAACCTAAGAATCTGTGAAAGAAAGAAAAAAATTGCACTGTGCGGGAGGATCAGAAAAAAGGCTGTCAGGTAAAACCCGTAGGCGAGCCGGGGGAGGAATACAGCATCCAGACCGAGATGGGACGGCATCTGATTGGAGCCTGAAAGAAAGCAAATACTTGCGAGAGGATATCTATGAAACTCCAAGACTTGAGACTAAAGAGCCTGGGTGTGGGATGGGTTGGTGCAGGGTTGCTGGGTGTGATGTTGGGAAGTTGCGGGATGGTGATGGCGCAAGAAGAAAAGCCGCAGGAAGAGCCGAAGCAGCAAGAGGCCCGGCCGCAGGAGGCTAGACCACAAGAAGCGAGACCGCAGGAAGCCCGCCCCGAAGAGGCGAAGCCTCGGCAGGATGAAGCGGGGAAGCCGGCGCGCACCGAGGACGCGGCTAGGCCGGCCAACACGAATAGTGGGAAGCAGGAAGAAAACCAGATGAAGCAGGGACAGGGTCGGCCCGAGCAGGGACGGCAAGAGGAAACTCGTCCCGCGGAGCAGAACGGTGGAAATCACGCGGCTCAGGCACGAGGCGGGCAGCGAATTCCCGATGATCGTTTTCGGTCGAACTTTGGTCGCCAGCATACCTTCCGAGTCCGCACCGAAGTGATCGAAGGGCAGCCGAGGTTTCAATATGGCGGCTACTGGTTTGCGTTGTCGAATCCTTGGCCAGCAGATTGGGCCTACACGGACGATTGTTACGTCGACTACATCGATGGAGAGTATGTCCTCATCGACCTGCTGCATCCAGGAATGCCGTTGGCGCTGATTGTGATTGGGTAACTAGGAACGGGTCAGAAATAAGGTTTCAGAATAGCCTTCTGAGCGGGGACCGATACCTCGCGAAGAAGGCTTTTTTCGTCAGCGATCGCGGAAAGATCGGGCGCAGAAAATCGTGGATGCAACGTATCAAGATATGTGGTAGCTGGTGGGGGAAGATTGTTTCCCACTTGTGCGTCGGCTAAGGTTTCGATAATGTGCGCGGATGAACCTGAACGCGCAGGCGGTTGCGGGTGTAAATCAGGCGGATGAAAAGGCCGAGGCGCAGCCGCGGCATTTTTTTCCAGAACAGTTTTGTCCAAACTGCTCGGCGAAATTAAAAGAGAGTCGCTGCAAGGTGAGTTGTAAAGTATGCGGATTTTATTTGAGCTGTTCTGATTTTTATTGAACTCTGCGCGCACCAGACGCGGTGTCCTGACAGGCCGAGCGCTCTCCGTCTACAATGGAAAGAGTTTTTATTTTCTATTCGTAATCAGGAGAATGGCATGGAACGCAAGGCGAGTGCGGTTTGGAAGGGTGGGCTGAAAGACGGCAAGGGAACAATTTCGGCTCCCGGCGGAGTTTTGAAAGATACGCAGTATTCGTTTACTTCGCGTTTTGAAAATGGTCCGGGAACGAATCCCGAAGAGTTGATTGCGGCAGCGCACGCAGCGTGCTTCTCGATGGCGCTGTCGGCTCAGTTGGGCGGAGCCAATCTGAAGCCGGACAGCATTAACACCAACGTGACCCTGACCATGGAAAAGCAGGAATCGGGATGGGCCATTACATCGAGCCACATCGATGTAGTCGGCAAAGTTCCGGGAGCGGACGCGGCGACTTTTCAGAAATATGCGGAAGCCGCGGAGAAAGGCTGTCCCGTATCAAAAGTATTGAACGCGAAGATCACGATGACCGCAAAGCTCGGCTGAGATTGACAGTGAACGGCATGCCTGTAAAATAGAAATGTTAGTCTTCCTGACGCGGCGGCCTCGCGGCCGCCGATGCATTGCATTTCAGAATTGCCATCGTGGCGGAATTGGCAGACGCGCATGGTTCAGGTCCATGTACTCGCAAGGGTGTGGGGGTTCGAGTCCCTTCGATGGCACCAAATTGACTAGAATTTCTGATTGAAACTCGGAATTGCCGCTGCACATATTCCTCGAGTTGAATTTCCGCGGTCGAAGTTTCCAACAAAATCTCTGATTACTTTTGAGCTGTGCAGGGCTCGGCCTCGGTGCGGATGGGTGCTGTGACTTTGCGCGGTGCGCTGATTTCTCTTCCCGTGAAGTAAACTCATGTCATGAAATCGATAAAATCTGTCATTCGTCTGGCAACGACGTGTGTCTCGGTGTGTATTTTTTTTATGGGCCTCGGGGCATCGTGTGTTGCGCAGAAGCTTGCCATCACGTTTGATGATTTGCCTTTGAATGGATCACTGCCGCCGGGCGTGACGCGCGAGCAAACCGCTCACGACGTTCTCGCGATTCTGAAGGAGCGGCATGCGCCTCCGGTGTTTGGCTTCATCAATGCGAAGAAGCTGGAAGGAAATCCGGATGGGGCGGCAGCGCTGAAACTGTGGGCTATGGCGGAGCCAGTGGGAAATCATACGTACGGGCACATGGATCTGGAGCAAAACTCGCCTGAGGCTTTTGAGCGCGAGATCGAAGAAGACGAGCCCGCGCTGGAGCTGCTGGATGCAAAAGATGGTTGGCGCTGGTTTCGTTATCCGTATTTGCATGAGGGCGACACGGTGGAGAAACGGCGAGCAATTCGGAGCTATCTGAAAGCGCGCGGGTATCGAATCGCGCAAGTCACGCTGGATTGGGAAGATTACTTATGGAACACGGCTTATGCGCGATGCGTGGAGAAGAAGGATGCGAAGGCCATCGAGTGGTTGCGGTCGAGTTATTTGAGTACGGCTTCAGCTTTTCTTGATTTAGGGCGAGAACAGGCAAAGTTAATTTACGGCCGGGAGATCAGTTATGTGTTGCTGATGCATCTGGGAGCGTTTAGCAGCACGATTTTGCCGGATGCGCTGGACTTGCTGCAGAAAAAAGGTTTTCAGTTGGTGACGTTGGAAGAAGCGGAGAGCGACGCAGTGTATGACGGCGATCCGGATGTGGGGATGCATGATGCAGGAACGTTGCTGGACCAATGGATGCGGGTGAAGGGAATCAAAGATCCCCCACATGCGGAAAAGCCATATAAGGAAGTTGAGAGCGTGTGCCAGTGAGGGGCTAAAGCCGAGTCGTTTGCGGGCGTTAAAGCGCCGCTTTCCACGGTGCTGTGATCTTTTTGGGATGGAGACGAACAATGGTGATGGCGGAAGGGAAATCATGTTCCTCGCGCTGACGCTCGGCATGACAAAGTTCAGAGGTCAATGTTTGCTCCCGTATAATTCATTCCATCGCTATGACCATTTCGCTTGATCAAATCGTTGCGGCGACGCGACGAAAAATTGCTGCGTCAAAGTCCGGTCAAGATTTACGCGAATTGGAAGGTCGAGCGGAAAAGCATGTGCCACGCGGGTTTCGGCGGGCGCTTTCGGAAAAAAGCCAGGATAGAGTCGCGATAATCGCGGAGTTGAAGAAAGCATCCCCGTCGAAGGGATTGATCCGGTCGGAGTTCCTGGTGGAGAACTTGGCGAAGGAATTGGAAGCGGCAGGTGCGGCCGCGCTTTCTGTGCTGACGGATGAGGAGTTCTTTCAAGGTTCGCTGGAGAATTTACGGAAGGCCTCCGCGGTAGTGAAGGTGCCATGTCTGCGCAAAGATTTTATTGTGGATGAATTTCAGTTACTGGAGGCGCGAGCGAATGCGGCGGATGCGGTGTTGTTGATTGTGGCCGCACTGACGCAGGAAGAGATGATGAGACTGGCGCTCGGCGCGCGATCGCGTGGGCTGGACGTTTTGTGCGAGGTGCATGATGAGGAAGAGTTGCAGAGAGCGCTGGAAGCGGAATGCGATTTGATTGGAGTGAACACACGTGATCTGCGGACTTTCAAGGTCGATGTCGAGACGGCGTTCCGGCTGGCGGGGCGGCTTCCGAAGAGTGTGGTGAAGGTGGCAGAAAGCGGGATTCGATCGGCGGAAGACATTACGCGGTTGCGGGCGGCGGGGTATCAGGCATTTTTGATTGGGGAGTCGTTGATGCGGGCGGAGTTGCCTGGCGAAGCTTTGCGGGCGTTAGTTGCGAGCTGCGTCAACGAAACTGATGGGGCGGTAGTGGCGCCGAGTGCAGAGGTCCTTCGCTTCGCTCAGGATGACAAGGTTTGAAATGTGATGACTTGGATAAAGATTTGCGGCATGACGAATGTGGAGGATGCGCTGACTGCGGTTGAGGCGGGGGCGGACGCGGTGGGTTTTGTGTTTTATGAGAAAAGTCCGAGGAATGTTTCGGTTGAGGTAGCGCGGGAGATTGTGGAGAAGTTGCCGGAGGGTGTGGAGAAGGTGGGAGTGTTCGTGAATGCGTCGGAGAACGATTGGGTACAGATCGCGAAAGCAGCAAAGCTAACCGGCGTCCAGCACTATATGCCGCTTGATCCGGATGTAAGGTCGCATCAGAAGAGAGCGGCCGATCGGAGTTTTTTTGATGTGCCTCCTAAGTTCTATTTATGCCTTCCGATAAGCCTTTTCATTGAAGCCGATGCAGTTGGAGATATGGCAGAAGGTTGTCACCGTCTCGCGGACGAAGGTGGGCTCGACGCGTGGTTTCTAGACTCGGGTGGTGTCGGAATGCCGGGCGGCACCGGACAGAGGTTCGATTGGGCTAAGGCTGCACCGCTTACGCACGAAATGAAAAGAGTCGGTCACAAAGCGGTGGTTGCCGGAGGACTGAATTCGAAAAACGTCGGCGAGGCGATCGAGATCCTTCAGCCGTGGGGAGTGGATGTGGTTTCGGGAGTGGAGGCGCGGCCGGGGAGAAAAGATCCGGAGAAGATGCGGGCGTTTGTGAGGGCGGTGCGGGAAGCGGGCTAAAGACCGGTTATCTCCTGTTAAGGCTTACGGGGCTCATTCGGCTTTCGCTCAGGGCCTGCTGAAGCGACGCTCTTTCACGGCTTCGGAAGCATATAGATGCGGACAGCTTAGTTCTCGTGGACGCGTAAAGCAGGTTCCTCTCCGGCTTCGCCGGTTCGGAATGACAAGTCGTGGTGCCGGTTCGGAATGACATGTCGTGGTGTCGGTTTGGAATGTAAGCCATGGCGCCGGTTCGGAATGACAAGTCGTGGTCGCCGATTTGGAATGATAAGTCATGCCGCGGGTTCGGAATGATAGAGTGGCGCTGGGAATGACAAGAGTGGTGGAGAGAATGGCTACGGCGAAAGTGATATCCAACGCAAGAAAAAGCAGGTCCCTCGATTCCGCGTCGGCTTCGCTTCGCAAAGCTGATACCTCGCTCGGGATGACAAAGAAGGGTTCTTCGAGTGAGCCGGGGCGGTTTGGAGTTTATGGTGGGCGGTATGTGCCCGAGACGTTAATGGCGGCGCTCGAGGAATTGGAGCGTGAGTATGAGAAGGCGAAGCGCGATCCGAAATTTCAAAAGAAATTGGACGGATTGCTGCGGAACTATGCAGGGCGTCCGACGGCGCTGACTTATGCGGAGCGGCTGACGAAGCAGTTGGGTGGGGCGAAGATTTATTTGAAGCGCGAAGATTTGCTGCACACCGGCGCGCACAAGATCAATAACTGTCTGGGACAGGCGCTGCTGGTGGAGCGCATGGGCAAGAAGCGCGTCATCGCGGAGACGGGCGCTGGGCAGCACGGAGTGGCGACGGCCACGGTTTGCGCTTTGCTGGGATTTGAGTGCGTGGTCTACATGGGCACCGAAGACATGCGGCGGCAGGAACTCAACGTGTTTCGCATGCGGCTGTTGGGAGCGGAGGTGCGCGGAGTGGACTCGGGATCGCGCACGTTGAAGGATGCGATCAACGAGGCGATGCGCGATTGGGTCACGAATGTGCGGACAACGCATTATTTATTGGGAAGCGTGCTGGGGGCGCATCCGTATCCGACGATGGTGAGGGATTTTCATCGGGTAATTGGGCAGGAGGCGCGGGCGCAGATTTTGAAAGTAGAAGGAAAGCTGCCGACGGCGGTGATTGGGTGTGTGGGCGGGGGATCGAATGCGATTGGAATTTTTTACGAGTTTATAAAAGACAAGAGAGTTAGGTTGATCGGAGTGGAGGCTGGGGGCCGCGGCGAAGGGTTGGGCGAACATGCCGCGCGGTTTCGCGGAGGATCTCCGGGAGTGTTGCAGGGAACTTACTCTTACGTGCTTCAGGATTCGGGGGGGCAGATTGCGCTGACACATTCGGTTTCGGCGGGACTGGATTATCCCTCGATTGGTCCGGAGCACGCGGCGTTGAAGGACGCAGGGCGGGCAGAGTATGTTCCGGCGTCGGATGCGGAGGCGTTGGAGGCGACGACTTTGCTGGCGCGCACGGAGGGGATTATTCCCGCGCTCGAGTCGGCGCATGCGGTGGCGGAAGTGGTAAAGCGCGCGCCTCGCATGAAGAAATCCGATGTAGTGATTGTGAACGTTTCGGGCCGCGGGGATAAGGATATTGGGATTATGCGGGAATCGTTGAAGTTGGACTGAGTCAAAATCTTTAACACAGAGGAAACAGAGGTTCACAGGGTAAATCTAGGTGCCTTTATCTTTCTACAAAAAGCCGGCGCTGGTAGTGTATGTGACCTGCGGCGATCCTGACCTTGCGACTACGCGCGATGTGGTGCTGGCTGCGATTGAGGCTGGAGCGGATGTGATTGAGCTGGGCGTGCCGTTCAGCGATCCGGTGGCGGACGGGCCGGTGATCCAGCGGGCGAGTGAACGTGCGCTGAAACACGGAACCTGTCTGGCGCAGGTGTTAACCTTGGCGGCGTATGTGCGGCAACATGCCCAGTCGACAGGGCTGGTCGTGTTTTCGTATTTGAATCCGATCCTGCGGATGGGGATGGAGAAGTTTTGCAAAGTGGCACGGCATGCGGGAGTGGATGGAGTATTGGTGACGGACTTGCCAGTGGAAGAGGCGGGAGAATATTTGCGGGCGATGAAGGAGAATGATCTTGCGCCGGTTTTTCTGGCGGCACCGACAAGTCCGGATCAGCGGCTAAAGCGGATTGCAGACGCGTCGCGAGGGTTTGTGTATGCGGTATCTCGAATGGGCGTTACCGGCGGACGCCAGCAAGTGGCGGGCGATGCACAGAAATTGGTGAAGCGGTTGCGGCGCGTGACCAAGTTGCCGGTGGCAGTCGGGTTTGGGATTTCGAATGCGGAACAATTTTCTGAAGTAGGACAGTTCGCGGATGCGGTGGTGGTGGGCAGCGCGATTGTGGAGACGATTGAACGGAGTCGCGGTAGGGAGGCGGAAGCGGTGGGGGAGTTTGTGAGGAAGCTGACAGCTATCGGCTCTCAGCCGTCAGCTAAGACGCCGTGATGCACGCGATTGGCGATTGAAGCCAGGTCGAAAGGATCGAACTGCACGCCTACAGCACGCCTACAGTACGAGCGATTGTATGAGAGCTAAAAGCTGAGGGCTGAGAGCTGATTTCCATGGACATTGCGGACTGGCGGAAGAAAATCGACGAGTTGGATCGGCGGTTGGTGGAACTGCTGAGCGAGCGAGCTCGTGCCGCGGTGGAAATTGGAAAGCTGAAGCGCGATACTGCGATGCCGATTTATGAGCCGGAGCGGGAGCGGGTGGTTTTCGAGAATGTGCAGGAGATGAATCGGGGACCGCTGCAGGGGCGGGATCTGGTAAGGATTTATGAGCGAATTATCGATGTGATGCGAAATGTGCAAAAGGAAGAGATTTCGCCCAGGGGTAAGTCCGCTGAAGCGGCGACGGAGTTGGATTCGGAAGTGAATGATTGAGGCAGCTTTTAGCTAATTAGCTATTAGCTTTTAGCCTTTAGGCAGCCCGATCCTGCTTTTGGGCTTGGGGCTGCGGACTCGAAACCAGGGTTCCGCGCTGCGCTCGGAATGACAGGAGTTTATTAGTGAACAAGGCGTTATTGAAGATGCGAGCAGAGAGATTTTTATGATTGTGGCGATGCAGGAAGTGGCGGATGAGGGTCAGATTCAGCAGGTGATTGAGCATCTGGTGAAACTGGGATTTGAAGTGCACCGCTCGACAGGGGCGCGGATGACCGTGCTGGGTGCGGTGGGCGCAGGTATTGATTTCGATATTCGCAATGTGGAACTGCTGCCGGGAGTGCAGGAGGTGCATCGCATCAGTTCTCCGTACAAATTGGCGGGAAAGAGTTTCCGTCCCGAGGGGACGATTGTGAAGTTGGCGAATGGGATTGGGATTGGCGGGAACGAAGTGGTGGTGATGGCGGGGCCGTGCTCGGTGGAATCACGCGAACAGATTTTTGCGACGGCAGAGGCAGTGGCGAAGGCGGGAGCGAAAGTGTTGCGGGGCGGAGCGTTCAAGCCGCGTAGTTCGCCGTACTCGTTTCAGGGGCATGGGGAAGATGCGTTGAAGTTGATGCGCGAGGCGGGAGAGAAATTCAAGCTACTGGTGATCAGCGAGGTGATGGAGATCGCGCAGATTCCAATGATGCTTCCGTACGTGGATATTCTGCAGGTGGGGGCGCGCAATATGCAAAATTTCAATCTGCTGCGCGAATTAGGGAAGGTGCGGAAGCCGGTGCTGTTGAAGCGAGGGATCGCGGCGACGCTCGAGGAGTTGTTGCTTTCGGCGGAATACATTATGGCGGGCGGCAACTACGAAGTAATTTTGTGCGAGCGGGGAATCCGGACGTTTGAGACCTACACGCGGAATACGATGGACATTTCGGCGATCCCGATTATTCATAAACTGTCGCATTTGCCGATGACGGCAGATCCGTCGCATGGAACGGGAA
Organism: uncultured Acidobacteriaceae bacterium; assembly: GCA_963846215.1. Classification (GTDB taxonomy): domain Bacteria; phylum Acidobacteriota; class Terriglobia; order Terriglobales; family Acidobacteriaceae; genus Sulfotelmatobacter. The sequence continues at coordinate 927,549 of CAWJVC010000009.1, forward strand.
GAAGAGATAAAGTATCGCCGATGGCAAGAGCGTCTGTGGCAGCAGGGGCCGATGCGCTGTTGATTGAAGTGCACAACGATCCGAACCAGGCATGGTCGGACGGGGCGCAGTCGTTGTTTCCGGAGCAGTTCGCGAAATTGATGGATGAGTTGCGGATGATTGCGCCGGCGGTGGGAAGGAAAATCGCGTAAAACTGTTCACCACAGAGTCACAGAGGCACAGAGAAAGACAACCACGATAGCTAAGTCTGATTCGGTTGCAGCGCCATCCTTCAATCCCTGAATCGGAGTCATTGTTTCTATAGATTTTGTTTCTTTTCTGTGACTCTGTGGTGAAAAGTTTCTTATGGCGATTCGTCAGATCACGATTATTGGAACGGGGCTGATTGGGGGATCGTTTGCCCTGGCACTGCGAAGGCGGAAGTTTGCCGGACGCATTGTGGGTTGCGACCGGGAAGCGGCTCTCAAGCGCGCGAAGATGTGCGGGGTGATCGACAACGGATTTTGTGAGCCGATCGATGCGGTGCGCGGAAGCCAGTTGGTGGTGCTGGCTACGCCGGTGCTTGCCATTGTGGATTTGATCCGGAGATTGGGATCTGGTCTACCCCCTTCCACTTTGTTGACGGATGTGGGAAGCACCAAGGCGGCGGTGGCGCAGCAGGCGCTGGAAGTTTTTGGCAAGAATGCGCGGCACCGATTTCTGGCGGGGCATCCGATGGCCGGAAAAGAGAAGAGCGGCGTGGAGTTTGCGGATGCCGAGTTGTTCAAGAATGCGGTCTGGTTTCTGACGCCGCTGCCGGGGCAGAATCTGCATGAAGGATTGTTTCCGGAGTTTGTGGGATGGATTGACCAGATTGGGGCGCGGGTGGCGATGCTGCCGCCGGACGATCACGATCGGCTGTGCGCGTGGATCAGTCATGTGCCGCAGATGATTTCAACGGCGCTGGCTGCTGCGCTGGTGGATGAGTTTGGCGAAGAGGCGCCGTTGTTGCCGGCGGGGGGGCGAGCGCTGCGTGAGATGACGCGAATTTCAGCGAGTCCTTATTCTATGTGGCGGGATATTGCGATCAGCAACAAGACGAATCTGGCGGATGCTTTGTTCAAGGTGGAGCAGAGGCTGGCGCACATCCGGGAGAATCTTACGACGCGGCAACTGGCGGAGGAGTTTGAGTTGGCGCACGGGTTGAAGAAGAATCCGGGAAAAGAGTAGACCTACCGCGGAGAATTGGATGTTTTCAATCGGCGAGCGTTTTGGAGTTAGAGATCCTTCGACCGCGGCTGTGATTCGCTGACGCGAAGCACAGTCCTCGCTCAGGATGACAAAGTTGCTGAAGATGACAAACGAGATTCATTTAGAATGCGGACGCTATGAATAAGGTCGTGGCGAGTGCGGATGAGGCGATTCGCGATGTGGGCGATGGCGCCGTCATTATGATTGGCGGATTTGGGTTGTGCGGGATTCCGGAGAATCTGATTCGCGCACTGGTGCGGAAAGGGTCGAGGAACCTGACAACCATCAGCAATAACGTGGGAGTGGATGGGTTAGGAAACGGGTTGTTGCTGGCGGCGGGTCAGATTGTGCATCACATTGGGACCTATGTCGGCGAGAACAAACTTCTGGAAGAGATGGTGCTGACGGGGAAGATTCATCTCGACCTAGTGCCACAGGGGACATTTTCCGAGAGGATTCGAGCGGGAGGAGCGGGGATTCCGGCATTTTATACTCCGACGGGAGTCGGCACGATCGTAGCGGACGGGAAAGAAACGCGTGAATTCGACGGGCGGACTTACGTGATGGAGCGCGGGTTGAAGGCGGACTTCGCGTTTGTGAAAGCGTGGAAGGGCGACAAAGACGGGAATCTGGTGTATCGAAAGACGGCGCGGAATTTTAATCCCATGATGGCGACGGCGGCGAAGGTGACGATTGCCGAGGTTGAACATCTGGTGGAGGTGGGAGAGTTGGATGGGGATTCGATTCACACGCCGTCGGTTTATGTGAAAAGAATTTTCCAAGGGGAGTTGTACGAGCGGAGGATTGAGCGGCGGACGGTGAGGAAGGCGGTCGTTGGCCGTTAGTTGCTCCCGGGTGCGAGGCGGTGGATGCGAAACCAAGGTTCCTCGCGTTGCTCGGAATGACAAAGCTTAACGGTTGATGACGACGAGAAGGCTTCGGCGCAGGCTAGTTGCATGGGTCCTTCGCTTCGCTCAGGATGACAAGCAATGATGAATAAGCCGGGAAAAGATACTGAGAAGCGCGAGCGGATTGTGAACCGGATCGCGCGGGAGTTGCGGGATGGGTTCTACGTGAACTTGGGGATTGGTATGCCTACGCTGATTGCGAATCATGTGCCGCCGGGGATTGAAGTGGTGCTGCAGTCAGAGAACGGAATGCTGGGCATTGGGCCGTATCCTATCGAGGGGCAGGAGGATGCGGACCTGATCAATGCAGGCAAAGAGACGGTGAGCGAGATGGCAGGGACCTCGTATTTTTCGAGCGCCGACTCGTTTGCCATGATCCGTGGTGGGCACATTGATTTGAGTGTGCTCGGCGCGATGGAAGTGGATGAGGCGGGAAGCCTGGCGAATTGGATGATCCCAGGAAAGATGGTGAAAGGGATGGGCGGGGCAATGGACCTGGTCGCGGGCGCGCGTCGCGTGGTTGTAGCGATGGAGCATACGACGAAGGACGGCGCGCCGAAGATTTTGAAGAAGTGTACGCTGCCGCTGACTGGCGTGAAGGTGGTGGATACGATCGTGACGGAGATGGCATACATCCGGGTGACGCAGCAGGGGTTGGTGTTGGAGGAGGTAGCTCCGGGGCTTACGGCAGAAGATGTGCAGCGGGCGACGGAGGCGAGGTTGGTGGTGAGTGAGAGGTTGAAGGTGATGGAGGGGTAGGGCGGGGCTAAAGCTCCTGGTTTTTGGAGCTTTGCGCGGCGCTGAAGCGCCGCTCTTTCACGGGACTGCTAACCTTCCGGACGGAAACGAATCAGTGGGTTTGCGGCGCGGAGGAAAGCAGATTCCTCGCGCGGCGCTCGGAATGACAAACCTTCCTTTGAATTCCTTTTTGATTCTCTTTTTATTTCTTTCTCTAAATCCGAAACGGTGCTGCCAGCAGGCGGAATGGGAGGGTGATTGCGAGGTAGATCACTTCCAGCACACCATGGACGGCGACGCCTAGGATGCGGAACGGCAACAGCAATATCCAGACGAACGGGTAAGCGATCAGCGCCAGCAAGGCGAGCGGCCAGCAGAATACGACGAGGATGCACCACAGGAGGAACGTGAACATGGGAGACCTCCTTCTTTTTTTTCTAATTAATTGTACGGCGGGGACGGGCGAAAAGTTCCGTGGCATGGCTGGGAGAGGCTTCGAGCTGCGCTCGATGGACAGCCGGGGGCGGCTGTCCCCACATGCTTTACTCAAACTGGCTTCGCACGGGCTCAGGATGACAAACTCATTCGTAGCGAAGGGATTCGGCAGGGAGGGTTCGGCCTGCGGACCACGAAGGATAGAGCGTGGCGATGAAGGAGACGCCGATGGAGACGATGGCGACGAGGAGGCCATCCATGGGGCGCGGGACGAAGGGAACGTAGTCGATGGAGTAGACCTCGGGCGAGAGGGAGATGATGTGGTAGTGGCCGCCGGCGTAGGAGATGGCGTAGCCGAGCAACAGGCCGATGGCGGTGCCGATGACGCCGATGAGAACGCCTTGCGCGATGAAGATATTTCGCACCTGCGCCCGGCGCGTGCCCATGGACATGAGGACAGCAATGTCCTTGGTTTTTTCCATCACCATCATGATCAGGGAGATCAGGATGTTGAGCGCGGCGACGAAGACGATCAGGCCGATGGTGATAAAGGTGACGAGGCGCTCGAGCCGCAAGGCATGGAAGAGAGCTTTGTTCTGCTCCATCCAGTTGGTGGTCATGAAGCCTTTGCCGGCGGCGTCTTCGAGTTCGCGAGAGATGGAGTCGGCCTGGTAGATGTCATCGATGCGGAACTCGATGACAGAGATGAGATCGCCGAGGCCGAAGAGGCGTTGAGCGTCGGAGAGACGCGTGAAGGCCCAGGAAGAATCGTAATCAAAGAAGCCGGAGTTGAAGATTCCGGCGACGCGGAAGCGGCTGTATTTGGGGACCATGCCGAAGGGAGTGAGTTCGCCTTGCGGGCTGGTGACGAGGACGACGTCTCCGACTGTTGCGCCGAGATTGTCAGCCATGTCTTTGCCGAGGATGATGGGAGCCATGGCGGCGACGCGAGCATGGACGGCGGAGAGGTCGTCGGGGGAATGGCGATCGGGGGCTGAACCGCCTTGGGTATCCCCTTGGGCTCCGCTCAAGGAGGGTTTCGCGGCTGTGCCGACATGAGAATCGTTCTTATTTGAATCTTCTTCTAGCGCGTCGGCGGAGCCTTCTTTGATGGAGTTAAGGAGGTCGCCGACTCTGCGTTCGTCGGCGGGGATCATGCCTTTGAGAACTGCGCCGCGCGCGCGCGGTCCGCGGGAGATGAGCACCTGTTCGAAAATTGCGGGAGCGGCGGCGATCACGTGCGGTTGCTTGCGAAAGGCGAGCCAGTAGCGGCGGCCAATCTTTGATGCCGTCGTCGGCGACGCGCAGAAGGCTGATATGAGAGCTGGATCCGATGAGGCGCTCCTGCAGATCCTGGCGAAACCCGTTATTGATGGCGAGGGCGACGATGAGCGAGGCGACTCCGGCGGCGACTCCGAGCATGGAGATGCCGGTGATGATGCCGATGAAGGCTTGCCTCCTTTTCGCGCGTAGGTATCGAGTTGCGATGAATAGTTCGAAGCGCATGGGTGAGCAGTCGGCTGTCGGCTCTCAGCTTTCAGCAAGTCGGATTATAACTACTTGCCGGATTCGTTTTATTTTTCTCGCGCTATGATTGGCAGAATCGCGCGCACGGTAGCGCGATAGAGGCGATATGCTTCGCCGAAACGTGTTTCTAGTTCTCGGTCTTCCAGCGATCATCAGCGCTCCGGTAAGGATTGCGAAAGCAGTCAAGAGCCCAGCAGACGGCTAAGCCGTGCCGACGCTCCAGGCGAGCATTTCGCAGAGATGCCCGAGATAGACGGGATGGCGCACATGGGCGCGGATGCCCGTGGTGGCGAGGTGCTGCTGTTGGCGTCCGCGTAAGATTTCTGGCAGGCCGCCTAGCTGCGCCAGTGTGAAGTTGGTGATGCGAGAGTTTGTAGAGCGACGAGTCCGGAAGAAACAAAGCCGACGGCGGGAAGCCAGGTCCGGGGATTTTTATAGAGACCACGTCGCGCCAGGGTGCTGAACAGCGGCGACGACGGCCCACATGGCGATCCAGATGGGAAGAAGAATTTTGTAAGGTGATGCCGCGGCGGGAGCGCCAATAATCTGCGCGGGGATGGATCAGCAGCCAGAAAGCTGGGATCGTGGAATAGATGACGCAGGCGATCCAGGCGATGGTTCGCAGCAACTCCCACATGGTGTCATTCTAGCGGGCGATGGGGAAGTGATGCAGGGCTGGCGGCGCGAGGAGGACCGCGCACGCCAGCCCCAAGTAACCTGGACTATTTAATACCGCTCAGCAGCATAGAAGGGGCCCGATATCGCAGGGCCGATGACCCCTCCGGGTGTGACAACGGAAGTGGCGACGTCGAATCCGAAGACCTGGATCAAATAATTGCCATTGGTCTGACTGGTCGCGTAGACGAGGGTCCCATCCGGACTAAATTCGCTGGTGAATCCATAGGCCAGTGCCCCGGGGATGTAATTGCCGGTGTCGACAATTTTCTTCTCGGTCAGGTCTACTTTGTCGATTTGCGTGGTGTCCTGGGTGATGCCCATAAAGACGTATTTGCCGGAGGGATGCGCTACTCCCAGCGAGTTTCCACAGGCTTCCAGCATGGACTCTGCGCAATGCACCAGCAGGGTTTTGGATGTGCTTGTGACGGAATAAACGTTGACGCTGTTGTAGCCCGTCATATAAGGGGCCGGGTTTTTGAAGTCGAACATAAGCCCCGCTGCGAACTGGACAAAATCCAAGCCTGACGTTCCGTTACCCCAAGTGAAAAGCTGAGTGGACGAGCCGAGCGCTCCGGACTGGGTGTTCACGGGCAGTTCGAAGTAGGTAGCGCCGTCCTCACCGCCGCCGCCGCAGTTGACCTCGTCATAAAGTTCGGTGCCTGCCTGATTGAGGCTCAAGACCTGCAAGTAGCAGTATTTGCCGGATGAGTTAGTCGACAAGGGATAAGTTATCTCAACGACGGGTTGCGTAATCTTGCCGGTGGTAGCGTCAAGAGCGTACCTCTGAATCGTGGTGGGCGTTATGAGGTTGTGGGAAGTTTCAGCGATGGTTGCGTACAGGAAGTTGCCCTGAGGGTTAATTTGTAGGCCGCGGAGGCCGGGGATTGCCAGCTCCTGAACGGCGGGCGCGAGCGGCGCTCCGTTCGTATCCGTGGCGAACACCCAGACATATGGAGTCTGCTGCGCGTTTGCCGCGAGGAAATAGATGAAGTGATCATTGGGGGTTGACGTCAGAAATTCTCCGGAACCGAGATTGGCATTCGTTATGTCGAGCGGAGTGCCGACCTGGGTGGGAGTGAGGGTCTGCGGGTCGATGTCGTAGGTGTAAATTGTTGTGCCCCCGATGACGTAGAGAACTTGCACCCCGGATGACGTTGTTGCGGCGGTTCGCGTCCTGTTGCCCTGGCCGAACGAAAAACAAGAAACGAAAAGAATCAAGCAGAGGGAGACGAAGCGAGACATGTACAACCTCCAGCGAGCGGCCCGCATACGATGAGGTTTGCGATGGAAGGGTTGCTGTGAGACGAAGCACAATGCGGGTTGGATGCGCTGTGTAGGTTTCTGTGGCACATTAGAGGATCACATCTGAACCATGCCCGCACCCGCCGACGCCAGAGCCGGACGCATCGCGTTTACCCATCCGGATTTCGTGCTGTTCCAAGTCGCGCGATTTCTGATCGTCGCCGCGACGGAGATGCAAGCGGTTGCGGTGGGTTGGCAGGTCTACGACATCACACATCGCGCGCTCGATCTAGGGTTAGTCGGGCTGGCGCAATTTCTTCCCGGCATATTGCTGTTTCTGGTTTCGGGACATGCCTCGGATCGATTCGACCGGCGAAAGGTTTTAGGGGCGTGCTACGCGGGATACGCCCTCTGCTCCGGGTTGTTGCTGATACTTTCGGTGCGAGGCGTATCTGCGGTACGACCGATCTACTTCGTTCTGATCCTGTTGGGCGTGGTGCGTTCTTTTAATGGGACGGCGAGCCGATCGATCCTGCCGCAACTGGTTCCCGAGGAACATTTTCCTAACGCGGTGGCGTGGAATGCGACCACGTTTCAGGCGGCCACGATTCTTGGTCCGTCCCTCGGTGGCATACTCTATGCGGCTTTTCATGGTCCGTCGGCGGTCTACGCTACGGCGGTGCTGACGGCTGCGGGCGCTCTGGCTTCGACATTCCGAATCAAGACGAGGGCGCAAATCAGGCGGCGAGAGCCGATGACGTTGAGGACCGTATTCGCCGGACTGCACTTTATATGGAAGGAAAAGTTGATCCTGGGCGCCATATCGTTGGACCTGTTCGCCGTACTGCTGGGCGGGGCGGTAGCGTTGCTTCCGGTTTATGCGCGCGAGATTTTGCATACCGGACCTTGGGGACTGGGATTGCTGAGAACAGCTCCCGGCGTGGGAGCGGCGGTGATGGCGGTAGCGCTGGCGCATCGCCCATTGCAGGGACGCGCCGGGGCGACGTTGCTGTGGTCAGTGGCGGGGTTCGGGATTTTTACGATTTTGTTTGGAGTCTCGCACAGCCTGGTGTTGTCGCTGATTTCACTAATTCTCCTGGGAGCGGTGGACATGGTCAGCGTGATCATACGGGCGACGCTGGTGCAGTTGCGAACGCCCGATGAGATGCGGGGACGCGTGATGGCCGTGGATATGGTGTTTATCGGTACATCGAATGAACTGGGCCAGTTCGAATCCGGATTGACGGCGCAATGGTTTGGGACGGTGCCCGCCGTTGTGCTGGGAGGCGTCGGTACCCTGCTTGTGATTGGGTTGTGGGCATGGATCTTTCCGGACTTACGACGGGTTGGCGCACTGGGCACAATCAGAAGTGTGTTGGCGGAGAGGGATGCTGAAGGCGGCGGCTCGAAGCACGCATAGAGATAAGTTGTGGTCCCCCCTTTTTGATCTTGAGACTTCTTTTCTGGGTTGACGAAATTTCTCGACAACCAACATTCCTGTAGTTCACATCAGAGCCAAACAAAATCGCGTCAGGATTGCAGTCTATTGGTTAGGGTTCTGGCGCGAGCTGCTTACGTGCCACGTTCGTCTTCTGCAAGTCGTTGGTTCAGTTGCGGTACATCGGTCTCTGTAAATCGGTAGCTGTTGTTTCTAATTGAAGAGGAACAAATGAGGGCAGATGGAAGAAGTCCGTCCAGCCGTGGAACAGACGTGCCGAGTCGCAGCAGATGATCTCGTTCTCGGACAAGAGGTTAGGCCTTTGGCCGCAACCTTGGGTGCGGTTCAAACCGAGGAGGCTCGGCTTCCGTCTTTTTTTGTGATTGGTCCGCCGCGAACGGGAAGCAGTTGGCTTTATGAGGTGCTCAGTGCGCATACGCATCTTCCGTCTCCATCCAAAGAGACAAGATTTTTCGATGTTCACTTTGAGCGGGGCTTTAAGTGGTATGCGGCCCACTACCGGGGGGTTGGCAAAATGCGCTGCAAGGGTGAAATTGCGCCTACGTATTTTGCATCCTCAGAAGCGCGAGCGAGAATCGCTCAGCTTGTACCGTCCGCAAGAATAGTTTGCGTTTTCCGAGATCCGGTCGACCGAATTGTGTCGCTGTACAGGTTGAAGCGCGCCTATGGCTTGATACCTTGGAGTTTTGAGGAAGCGATCGACCGCGATCCGGAACTGGTGGAGTCGAGCAAGTATGCCAGTATTCTGAAGTTGTGGCGGCGCTCTTTCGGAACGGAGAGAGTGATGGCCGGAATTTACGATGATCTGAGGGCTGATCCGCAAGCTTTCGTTGATTCGGCGGTCGACTTTATTGGCGTGCATCGCTTCAGGCTCGAGAAACGGCAATACCGGTGCGTTCACGATTCAGAACGCATGACGCATCCTCGAAGCTATTACCGAACACGGACCGCCGCGCTGGTGGCGGACTGGTTCAAGGCGCGACGGATGGACCGGGTGGTGAGCACGTTCAAGAAATCCCGTCTCACTAATTTTGTGCTTGGTGGCGGCATTCCTTTTGCAAAATTACCGACTGAAGTGCTCACACGGCTCCAGCGACGGTGGCAGCCTGAGGTTGAGCAGTTGGAAGAGATGCTGGGCCGCGATCTTTCCGCTTGGAAGTTGCCGAAAGCTGCGTGAAATGTGACCGGCTACTTGCCGCGAATCACTGTCTTAGCGGCGCCCATGTTGTCGTATCGGTCGTAAACGCGTACTACAACCACATGCTCGGCGGCGGCTTCTTTAGATGCTTCGGGGGTCGCTTTGAAGTCGTAGTTCGCGATTTTGGAATCCGAAAGCTGGCCTACCGGATCGACATACTTCCAGTCACCTGCGTCGATGGAGTATTCGGCGCGCTTGATTGCAGAAAAAGTATCGATGGCGCGGAATGACATGTGAATGTGTCCGCCTTCCTCGGATGCGGATAGATTTTCGATTCGCGGAGGAGTAGTGTCCACCTCGAAGCGCCGGCTTTCTTTGGAGGCGGTCAGAGCATCGCCGGGTGAGTGGGATGGGGCGTCCGAGGCGATGAGTTTGATGATGTAACCACCGTCCGGCAGCAGGCTAGAATCGAACGAGTAGGCTTTGTCGGTAATATTGTCTTTCAGGAGCAGCCAGCGAGTGTCGCCATCGCCGCGGTAGTAGATGGAGAAGACGAGCTGGTCATCGTTATCATCGCGGGCGCTCCATTTCACACCGATGGAATCACGGTCGTGCGAACTGGAGGGCGGGGCTTCGAAATGCGAGCCGGAAGTCAGGCTTGAGGAATCTGTACTGCTGCCAAGGCCGGTAGTTTTTTGCAAGAGCTGGTATTTTACTCCGATTTGGACGGTTAAATCTTCGATCTCCGGAGCGACGTTCTTAGGCAAGTAGTTGAGCGATACGCTATCGACCGATGGAGCCGGCGTTCCGGAATGCAAGACGGCTTTCCATTGAGCGTATCGGGCCGCGGGGATCCCGGTTTCGTCCTCTTTCCCCAGATCAATCTTCTTCCATGAACTCCAGTTGCGGTCAGGATTGTCGACGTTGCCGCTGCGAGCGTAAAGATCGACATTTCCGACGCCACGAAAATCGGCGCGTCCCCAGCGGGAGAAAATTTTGGCGTCGAAAACATCGCTTTCATAGGTGCCTTCACTTCCAGGACCAGGACCGAGAATAAAGATCTTTGCCGAGATTGCTGGTAGAGGCGTAGACGGCGCCGCCGGGAGCTTTGGCGAAGCTCGTTACCTGAGAAGCCGGGGCCTTGAGCAGGTCGGAGAAATCATCGAGCCCAGTGACAGCAAAGATGTGGCCTCGGTTGCCAGTGCCGGCCAGCAATCGGTCGCGCGAATCGAAGGCGAGAGCGTACACGATGTCGTCGCGCGAGGTCCACAGCTTGGCGGGAGAACCGTCGGGGCAATGCGATAGATATCGGAACCACCGCTTATGCTTCCGCCGGGAAAGGGGAAGGGTCCTGACGTAATCGGACTAGTGGGACCGGGAGTGATGGTCATGCCAGGAACCGAGGGCACGCTGCTGCCCATGGAAGTGCTGGGAACGTTCAGAAGCGAAGTCGACAGACTTGAGGATGAGCCGGTGCCGCCTTTTTTCTCGCCAACGGCGGCCGCGTAAATATTGCCGCCGCGATCAATGGCAAGGGCCGTGATCTCTTTCTTCGGCGCGCTATAAAGAACGAATCCCTCGCCTGCGGGAGAAATACGGTAGATGAGTCCGCTGCCGTCGGAACCGGCAATCAGGTTTTGCTGGGCATCGAAAGCGAGGACGCGGATGTGGGTTTCGTCGCTTTTAAAGAAAACTGAATGGTCGCCCTTCGTCGTGACCCGGAAGATTTCTCCGCGGTCGCCGGTAGCCACGTACAGATCGCCGGCTTTATCCAGCGCGAGATCCCAGATGTATTTTGTACCTGGCTCGAAGTAGACGGAGGAACTCCAGGAAGAATCGGCGGCGGGTTTGGCATGTTTCTTTATCGGAAGTTGGAGCGGCGCTGGCATTATTCGACTCTGTCTTGCGGCCAGGCTTATGTTCAATTTTGTAGACTTTTCCATCCGGCGCGGTGGCGGCATAGATGGCGCCGCCGGCGCCGATTTGCAGCGCCTGTACCTGGAGCTCTTTGGGCTCAAAGATGATGGTCGCTTTGCCATCAGGGGTGACGCGATACACGCGAGCTGGGGCACCGGCGGCGACATACACGACTCCGGCATCATCGGCAGCCATAGACCAAATGTAAGTGGAGGGCGTGGCATACAGGCTTTTGAACGTCGGGGCCAATTCGAGTCCTCCGGCGTTGCGGATTGCTACTCCCGCGGCGGTGCCTTTGGTTAGCTCCTCGAATTTCGATTGTTCCCAGGTGCGCGTGCCCTCGGCGAGTGCCGTGGAAAGACCGGAGCTGCTAATTAGAAGGATAGAAAGAAGAAAGAAGAAAAGCTTTCGCACACTCTGCAAGTTCATACCTCGAAGCATCGTTGTGGGAATACGTTCAGGTTAACACGGAGAATGTGGCTTGGGGACTGTGCTCGCGGAACAGAGACTGAAGCATGTGTCACTTCAGGAGCGGTTGCGAAGCCGTCCGCTCTTTTCAGAGATCGTCGACCGAGAGCGTCCGAGCCACATGGATCGAAAAGCATCCGAGGATCGCGGAGGAATAGGAATTTTCCATCCCACTCTGGAGTTATGGGCGTGATATCTTGAATTTAAATGAACTCTCCGCGGCAGGAATTGCTTCAGTTGCTCGCTTATAAATCGTTTAAGTTGGGCGAGTTCAAGCTGTCTTCTGGCGGGACCAGCGACTATTACATCGACTGCCGCACGACTACTTTGGACGCGAAAGGCGCTCGCTTGACCGGGCAGGTCTTTTTCGACGAGATCCGGCAGCGCGGATGGAAAGCGCAGGCGATCGGCGGCCTGACGATGGGCGCTGATCCTATTGTGGTGGCGGTCTCGGTGGTGAGTGGGGATTTGCAAGGCTTTCTGGTGCGCAAGGCTGAAAAGCAGCACGGGACAGGGCAGCGCATTGAGGGCTTCCGGGAAAAGGGCGCCCGGGTGGTGATCGTCGATGACGTTTGTACGACTGGAGCCTCGACTGTGCAGGCGATTGAAGTGGCGCGCGAGTTCGGATTCGAAGTGGTTGGGGCGATGTGCCTGGTGGAGCGCGAAGAAGCCAAGGGAAGACCGAGCGTGGAGAAGGCCGCGTCGCCTGCGCAATTCGTTTCGATTTTCACGGCGAGCGATGTGCGGGCAGAACATATTATGCAGAATGATGATACGCAGCCGGCGCTCTTTGCGGTCTCGACTCAATGTGAAATATGTGGGCGACCGGCCGTGACGAATCATCCGCGCAACTTGTGTGACGCGCACAAGGGTTAAGGGCGGCGCTTTTGCTCAGGATGATAACGGCTTTCCAAAACTTATGATTCAAACTCTTGAGTGGACTGAACAAGGCGTACGCTTCATCGATCAGACGAAGCTGCCTACGGAAGAAACCTACGTGATCTGCAAGACCTACGAGCAGGTTGCTGACGTGATCCGAAACATGGTGGTGCGGGGAGCGCCGGCGATCGGCGTGGCCGCGGCGATGGGGATCGCTCTGGGCGTGAATAGCTCCAAGGCGGAGACGGTCGGCGATCTCAAGCGGGATCTCGATCAGATCTGCGAGGCGATGGGCAAGACTCGTCCGACGGCGGTGAATCTATTCTGGGCGATTCGGCGGATGGAAGAGAAGTTCGAGCGCGCTGCGCATTCGTCCTATCGCGCAGATCAAGCAGGAGCTGAGGACGAAGCCAAGCGGATGCACGCGGAAGATATTGCCGCGAACCAGGCTATGGGACGCCACGGTGCGACGCTGATGCCGAGCGAAGGTGGAGTGCTGACGCATTGCAATGCGGGGGCGCTGGCCACGGCTGGATACGGTACGGCATTGGGAGTGATTCGGGCGGCGGTGGAGCAAGGGAAAAAGATCCACGTCTATGCGGATGAGACACGGCCGTTTCTGCAGGGGTCGCGGCTGACTGCATGGGAGCTGATGAAAGATGGAATCCCGACGACTGTGATTTCCGACAACATGGCCGGCGCGATGATGAAGCAGGGAAAGATTGGCGCAATCGTGGTGGGCGCGGATCGGATTGCGGCCAACGGGGACGTTGCCAACAAAATTGGAACCTATACGGTTGCCGTGCTTGCGAAGGAAAATGGCATCCCGTTTTACGTGGCTGCGCCGATCTCGACGGTGGACTTGGCGTGCCCTACGGGCGACCAGATTCCGATCGAGCAGCGCAACGTGAAGGAAGTGACGTCACATCGCGGGGAAGCAGATGGTTCCCGACGGCGTCCCATTGAAAATCCCGCCTTCGATGTAACCCCGCAAAATATGTGGCTGCCATTATTACGGAGCGTGGTCTGGCGCGCGAACCGTACGGCGAATCCCTGGCCAGACTGGCTAACGCAGGGGTGAAGGTAGAGGTCTAGAAACAAGATAGCCGCTCGTGTTTGTGCTGCAAAAGCCGTGCACGGAGTGAGATTCGTCGATCTTCGCTCCTTTGGACCAGACACCGACCGATTTTCCAAGGACATATGGATGGGTGACGCCCGTCACATAAAGGCGGCGAGGGCTTGCGTACAGTTTTTAATAGGAGCGTAGTCGAAGCCGCTGTCAGCATCAAAGATGCCTATGGTTCGAATGTGCCATAGGGCGGGAAAACTGGTGTGAGAGGATGGCCGCTTCTACTGTCTTCGCCGCTGTTCAATAGGGGCGGGGCAGGATGGACCCAAGCGGGGGCAAAGTGCATCTAACTGAAGAAGAGGCGGAACTTGACGGGTCACGACAAGAATCGCTGCTTCGGGTTCAAGGATTGAAGAAGGTTTTCCGGTCCGGCGAATCGGATCTGGTGCTCTTTGAGAATTTATCGTTTGAGGTGAAGCGAGGCGAGATGCTCGCGATCGTCGGCGAGTCAGGAGCGGGGAAGAGTACCTTGTTGCACATCCTCAGCGCTCTTGATCATGCTTCCGCAGGTGACGTATACTGCGCGCAATTGAAGCTGAATTCTTTGTCGGCGGACGAAGCAGCGGAGTTTCGCAATCGCGAGGCGGGCTTTGTCTGGCAGTTTCATTATTTGTTGCCGGAATTTACGGCGGCAGAAAATGTGGCGATGCCTTTGTTGGTGCGAGGGCTCAGTTGGGCGGAGGCTGGCGCCGGAAGCTTCGCGCTGGTTGCGCGAGGTGGGATTGGAGCAGCGCGGGCATCACCGTCCGGGGAACTTTCGGGCGGCGAGCAGCAACGGGTGGCTCTGGCGCGGGCATTCATTACCGGTCCGAAGCTGTTGTTGGCGGATGAGCCTACCGGAGACCTTGACGGGCAGACGGCGGAAGCGGTTTTCGAATTGATTGCGCGATTACATCGCGAGCACCAACTCACCTCACTTATCGCAACCCATAACTTGTCGTTTGCCCGGCGTTGTCACCGGGTGCTGCGGTTGCAGCGTGGGCACGTGGAAGAGATCAGGCCGGAATCGTTGCCGGGCGTAGCACAGTGTGGAAAGCGCAGGTTAGAGTGAAAGATTAGTAAGACAAAGTGCAAGAAATGGGCTGATCAGTAGCCGGAGGAGATTTCAACAGGTTCCTTCGGTAACATGATAAAAACGTTTCGGTACTTGGTTTTGGTGGCCGTTTGATTGCATAATGGATAGGATGGGAATCGGGATGCAAGCGACGAACGAACACGGGGCCAGGGAGTAAGGTAGGTCGGAGCAGGGTAAATGCCTTCTCGACCGGAAGGTTCAGGGGGAAGGGCATCATGTTTGAACGTTACACGGAGAAAGCCAGGCGCGTAATTTTTTTTGCGCGCTACGAAGCAAGCCAGTTCGGGTCTCCTTATATCGAGACCGAGCACCTGCTGCTGGGGCTTCTGCGCGAAGATAAAGCCCTGACCAATCGATTTCTGCGCTCGCACGCTTCGGTTGAGTCCATCCGCAAGCAGATTGAAGGTCACACCACCATCCGGGAGAAGGTTTCGACTTCGGTGGATCTTCCGTTGAGCAACGAGTGCAAGCGCGTGCTGGCATATGCCGCGGAAGAGGCGGAGCGGCTGTCGCACCGGCACATTGGGACGGAACATCTGCTGCTCGGATTGCTGCGCGAAGAGAAATGTTTTGCGGCAGAGATTCTGCACGAGCGCGGTTTGAGGCTCTCGACCATTCGCGAGGAGCTGGCGCGAACCAGCCAGGAAAAAGCGCAGCCCCAGCGACAGCGGGAGTCTTCGCTGCTGAGCGAGTTTTCGCGGGATCTTACGCAGGCGGCAATGGATAGCCAGCTGGATCCTCTGGTGGGGCGAGACGGAGAACTGGAACGCGTCGTCCAGATTCTTTGCCGGCGCACAAAGAACAATCCGGTGTTGATCGGCGAGCCGGGCGTGGGCAAGACCGCGATCGTGGAAGGGTTGGCGCAGCGGATTGCCGACGGCGAGGTTCCATCGTTCCTGGCCGATAAGAGAATTCTGGCGCTCGATCTTTCGTTGATCGTGGCCGGAACGAAATATCGCGGACAGTTCGAAGAGCGGCTGAAGACCATCATGAAGGAGTTGATGGAGTCGCAGAATTCGATCATCTTTATTGACGAACTGCATACGCTGGTGGGCGCGGGATCGGCGGAAGGTTCGCTCGATGCCGCGAACATTCTGAAGCCGGCATTATCGCGTGGAGAAATTCAATGCATCGGCGCGACGACTCCGGGTGAGTATCGCAAGTCGATCGAGAAGGATCGGTCGCTCGAGCGGCGATTCCAGGCGGTGAAAGTTCCGCCTCCGAATGAGGCGGATGCGATCAAGGTGCTGTTCGGGATTAAGGATCGCTACGAGAAATTTCACGCGGTTACTTATACCGATGATGCCATCAACTTCGCGGTGTCACACTCGAACCGTTATATTCCAGACCGTTTTTTGCCGGACAAGGCGATCGATCTGGTGGACGAAGCGGGTGCGCGCGTGAAGTTGCGCCAGACTTCACAGCCGGAAGAAATCTCTGAAGTGCAGAAGCGGATTAAGTTCATTGTGCACCGCATGGAGAACGCCATCGCGAACCACGAGTTCGAGAAGGCGCGATTCTATTCGGATGAAGAACGCAAGGAGCGCGAGAACCTGCGCGCGCTGCGCGAGAAATATCATCTGGACGAATCTTCGACCGGCGTCGTGGGCCGCGAAGATATCGAAGATGTGGTTTCGCGCTGGACGGGCGTTCCCATCACCTCGATCAAAGAAGAAGAGACGCAGAAACTGCTGCGCATTGAAGAAGAGCTGCACAAGCGGATCATTTCGCAGGATAAATCGATCAGCGCGCTGGCCCGAGCGATCCGGCGTTCGAGAGCGGGATTGAAGAGTCCGAACCGTCCGATTGGATCGTTCCTGTTCCTGGGGCCGACGGGCGTCGGCAAAACGGAAGTTGCGCGAACGCTGGCGCAGTTCATGTTCGGAACGGAAAAAGCTCTGGTGCGCTTCGACATGTCGGAGTTCATGGAGAAGCATTCGGTTTCGAAGCTGATCGGTTCGCCTCCGGGATATGTGGGCTACGAAGAGGGCGGACAGCTTACCGAACGCGTGAAGCGGGCTCCGTATTCCGTGGTGCTGCTGGACGAAATCGAGAAGGCGCATCCGGATGTGTTCAACATCCTGTTGCAGGTTTTTGAAGACGGCCAGCTGACCGACGGGCTGGGCAACACGGTCGACTTCAAGAACACGATCCTCATCATGACCTCGAACATCGGGGCGCGGCATTTGCAGAAGCGCGAAGGCTTTGGCTTCCAATCGACCGCGGAAGATCAAGTTTCGGGCAAGGTCGAGGAGCTGGTGAAGGGCGAAGTGAAACGCACCTTCAATCCAGAATTCCTGAACCGCCTGGACGAGATCATTCTGTTCCTGGCTCTGAGCGAAAGCGGACCTGATCCAGATTCTGGAGTTGATGGTGAATCAGCTCAACCAGAACCTGGCGCAGAAGGCGATTACGGTCACGGTCGCGGATGAGGCGAAGAAGTGGATTCTCAGCCAGACGCTGACGGATCGCTCCTACGGTGCACGGCCGCTGCGCAGGGCGTTGCAGAAATACATTGAAGACCCGCTGTCGGAAGCGTTGATCCAAGGAACGATTACGACGCGCCCAGCTTTCATTGAGGTCTTCCTCGAAGACAACAAACTCTTCTACCGTCCCGTGGACGCGGAGAAGACGAGCGAGGGTGTGTTGTTGTACGAGAATAGCTGATAGAGGACCTCTGACTTCGGACCTCAGCCGTCAGCGAGAGCTGGCGGCTTTTTCTTGCCTGAAGGAGGCTCGGAAGGCCCTCATGCGGTCCAGTCTTCGATCTTCAGCCCTTTTACCCGCCGGAATACGCGATCATTGGTGACCAAGGTCGCCTCTGAAGCAAGAGCTTGAGCGGCGATCATCAGGTCCATGTTCCCCATAGGGTCGCCGTGCCGTTCGAGTGCGGCGCGAAGATGGCCGTAGCGGGCGGCAGTTGACGAGGTCCAGGGGAGCACTTCGATGCGCAGCAAGAATTCGTCGACCGCCATCGCCACCTTTGGTGCATGCGGCAACCTAGCGACGCCAAAACGTAACTCCGCTTCCGTGACCACGGAAATTCCAACCTCGCTGACTGGGACTTTCAAAAGCTGATCGCGGACGTGAGGAATGTTGCCCTTGATCACATAGCTGGCGATATTAGTGTCGAGAAGGTAAAGGATGGGCATCTAGAACAGTCGGCGTTTCTGCGGCCGTCTATCTTGGCGGTCAGTGAGGAAGTCCTGGGGGAAGTCTATGTTTGTCGTCAGCTCAAAGAAGTCCTGCCATGATTCAGGACGGCGCGACAAGATGACGTCGCCGGTTGCGGGATCGCGGCGCACGTAGACCTCCGAACCCTCGAAGCGGTACTCCGCAGGCAAGCGAACTGCCTGACTGCGACCGTTCCTGAAAAGTTTAGCGGTCTTCGCCATGGTATATACTATGGTATATACCATGGTTAGCCTTGTCAACCTCTTTTTTTATTGCACTGTCACCTTTACGGTCTTCGTGGAGCGTCCGTACGCGTTCGTTCCGTACAAGGTATAGGTCGTGGTGACCTTCGGGGCCACGATCACCGAGTTTCCCCTGACCGCGCCTACCTGAGGTGAGACAACAAAATAGGAAGCTCCGGAGACGTTCCAGCTGAGAGTGACAGGTTGCCCTGGAGAAACGGTCGAAGGATTTGAAGTAAAGCTACTGATGACGGGCGCTGGTCCCGTTGGTACGTTATTTGGCGTGTAGAGGGGATCGATCATCACCACTTCGAACGCGGACGCCGGAACCTGCTTCAATGTGCCGAGATCGTCGTTGTTCCAGCGATTGTCCGGATCGCCGGTGATGTACATCGAGCTTCCATTATCTGCCATGATCATGCCGTATTTCTTGAGCGCGGCAAGAATCGTCTGCGCTTGCGGCGGGAATGAAGAAATATCATACGAGGCTTGCAGGCGCATGCGCATTCCCATGGGCGCCGCGTAGGGATTGGTGGAGTTTCCCGCCCAGTGCGAGGCAGGAGGCGTGAAGGCAGTTTCACTGTATTGCAAAGTAAATCGCAAGGCGTGCTGGATAGCTCCGCTCGCGACTTCGTCATAGCGCGCAAGGCCAGCGAATACCGGGAGGCCTGCGGCGTCCGCCGAGGTCCAGGTATACGGGCGCTGCTCGTCGTTCAGGAGGTCCCACACCGCACCGGACGCGGCATTCCAGCTTCCGCTCTTTTGCGGATAAGAGCTGTAGAGCTCGTAGAGCCAGCAATTGTCGCGATCGAGGACGAGTACATGGCGATCGCCATTGCCAGGCTTTGGATAGCCTTCGATGGGAGCATTCTTCGGAACCGGCATGGGTCCGGGATCGCTTTCTGAACCGTAGGCGGTGTAATTAATTTTGACGAACGGCGAGCCGCTGACAACGACATAAGGAATTCCGATGGTCTGGCCGCCATATTCTCCCGCACCGAAATCCGGATGCAGCGGAGTGGACGAGCCAATGAAATTAATAATGGCGGTGGAGTTGGGGTCGACGGGAGCATTGGAAATGTCCTGGTTCCATGCATTGTCGACCGGGAAGGGAAGGAACCCATTGAGACTTGCGCCTTGCCCAAGGCTCATGCCGCTACAAGACTGGGCGTTGATGGAAAGGAATGAAGAACTGCAAAATGCAAGGACTAGCAGGAAATGCAACCGTTGCATAGGAAAACCTCGGGAAGGAGATACGTTGAGGGCAGAATAGCATGAGGTTTGGGGTCTCCTGACAGAGGGGGGTAATCAGAAGTTCCTGTGGTCTGAAGCGAAACTCGCGGGGCTAAAGCCCAAATCCTTTTGAAGACCTCTACGCGGCGCTAAAGCGCCGCTCTTCCATGGTTGCTAGCGCCAGTTGGTGCAGGATCAGAGCCAGCGCAAGGTTCAAGGCAGACGGACCAGAGCGCTGCACGTGCCAAGTTCGTACTTTTGCGACCGCTGGACAGCAGAAGGAATCTGATGGATTGGCATGAGAATCGAGGGGCGCCATGGAAAGTAAGGTCAATCTTGTTGAGAAGTTTGGAAAGATTTCGGAATACTACAAACCTCACATCGCTGCCGACCTCAACGGACAGCAGGTTAAGTTGGTTAAGACGAAGGGCGCGTTCGTCTTTCATCATCACGACAATGAGGACGAAATGTTCCTGGTGGTGAAGGGACGATTCCTCATGGAATTTCGTGATCGGCAGGAATGGATCGAAGAGGGCGAATTTATTGTGATACCCAGGGGAGTGGAACACCGTCCGATAGCAGAAGAAGAATGCTGGATTTTGCTCTTCGAGCCCGCCTCGACATTAAATACCGGTAACATTGTGAACGAGCGCACTGTGACTCAACTTGAGCGCGTGTAGCATAATCGATAGCATGGAGCTTCACTGAGATTAAAGAGGTCTATGGAACTGACGGTTTATTCTTCCGCATGGTGCCCCGATTGCCGCGAAGCGAAACGCTTTCTCGCCAAACATAATATTCCTTACAAAGAGGTTGATGTAGAAAGCACGCCGGGTGCGCTGGATGAGATTGTGAAACGCACCGGGAAACGAGCCATTCCCCAATTTGTGATCGATGGCGAATGGGTGCAGCCTTATGTGGCGGGAGAAGGCTTTCTATACGACGAGATGGCCAAGCGGTTGGGAGTCGGGAATCACTAGGGCAGGGTTCAACCGCTAAGATCCATCGAATTGGACGCCCGGTGCTTCCCATTCGAATTGTTCAGGGGATGCGGGACTAACCCTGTTCACGTTAGTTCAAACCGCATCTTTAACACACGTCAGGTCAACACCTGTACGGGGTCCCTCTTCGCCGGGCAGGACAGCTTAATGCGGCTGTCCGCGCCTGATTGCAGTGCACTTTCGACACCTCTCGTACATCATCTTCCGTACCGTGGAAAAGCCCAGCCGGGCAGGGGAAGATACACACTCTTACTTTTCCAGTCACCCCACTTACGGGCAGGCTGAAGAGCGAATCGTTGTACACAAACCATGTCCGAACCGGAACCTTCGCACGAGTCCAACGAAGTCAGCGAGAGCTGGCAGCAGACAGTGCAGGCCGTCATGGGAATCGTACTGCTGATGGGCGCGGCCGCGATGTTTCACTACTATGCGCCTGCTACGGCGCAAGGGCCGCAGCCGGACGATCTGCAGAAGCAGGTTTACGCGCTGACGCAACAGGTGGCGCAATTGGAAAAAGAGCAAGCGATGCCTGCGCTGGTGCTCAACCGGTATCGGAATTCTATCGGATATATCTACGGGGTCTATCAGGTTGGCTTCGCGAATCAGCCAGCGGCCATTCGAGCGCGCGTATCTGGTACTGGATTTCTGGTCGGGCGACGGAATGCTTGCCACCAATCGCCACGTGGCAGAGCCGTGGTATGGCGATACGGAGGCAGAGGATCTTATGCATCGTGGAGCGTCGGCGATGCTGGAAAGTTTGGTAGTATTTTTTCCCGGCTCGACCACGCCGGTCAGACTGACTCCGGGGGCGGTTTCCTCGACAAGCGATCTCGCGGTACTCAAGATCGAGGATAAGGATTCTGTGCGTGGGCTCGCGGTCCTGCCTCTGGCGAAAGGAATTGCATTGCCAGGAGAATTCGTGACGGTGATCGGGTATCCGATGGGAATTGCCGGGATGGTGGCGAAGTCGCCGACCGGAATTTATCAGCGGCTGGCGTACCGACACAACGACATTACGGCAGCGAGCGAATTCGCGGCGCTCTCATTGATTCGTCCCTCGACCACGTGCGGACATTTGGGCGATGTGGTGGGAGACAAGTTGATTTACGATGCGCCGACTGCGCATGGCGGGAGCGGAGGCCCGGTGTTTAATTCCAATGCGGAAGTAATCGGAGTGAACTCCGCCTACATCGACGGGTTTTCCGGCGGGACGTTGGGATTTTCCGTGGATGCGTTACGACCGTTGGTCGCGGAGGCGGCAGAAACGGCCGTAAGTAAAGATCCAAAAGTTGCGTTAACCAACAAAGCAGCCAGGGAATTATTCTCTCGGCTGCCTTTTTGATGTCTTTAGCATCAGAATGCCCAGCGCAGGGAAAATTGGATCAGGCGCGGAGTTCCGGTCGTGCTGACAATTTGGCCGAAAGGATCCGGGTTCGTTCTTGGTCCGCTGGCCCATGCCAGATACTGCTCGTAATCGGTGACCAGCGGAGTTCCGAAGTTCGGATGATTCCACAGGTTAAAGAAGTCCGCAGCGAAGCGCAGGTCCTGTCGCTCGGTGAGCTTGAAGTGCTTGATGAGCGAGAAATCCCAGTTCTGCTGGAAGGGGCCGCGATAAATATTTCGGCCGAGATCGCCGAATCCAGTGGTGCAATAGTTGGGATCGGTCGCGCATTGGGTTGGATACAAGCAAGGGCGCCGTGGTAAAGGCCGTGGGATTCAACCATCCGCTCAGGCGCTGCGTGACGCTGCCGTGGCTCATACCATTCCGATGGTTGCGCCGGAGGCCAGGCTGGCGCTGACGGGCGAAGTGCCAGCTCCAAGGAATGCATTGCCGCCGTTGGAATCGAAAATCGAGAACGGTAGCGAGGATTGGAGACTGGTGACGCCACTGACCGACCAATCGCCGAGCACTGCATGTTTAAAGCCGGGCGCGTGAGGTAAAATTGGGAGATCGTAAACGTAGCTGAGTTTGAGAACCTGCGGACGATTGAAGTCGGAGATTCCGCGCGAGGCATCGATTGTGCTCTCGTCGTTGAACGCGGTGTTGTTGGCGGTGTTCCCGGTGGAGGTCGCGTCGATGTTTTTGGAGAACGTGTAGGCGGCCTGGATGTAGCCGCGATCCCAGCGGCGCGAAAGCGTCGTCTGGAGACGAGTGATAGATGGAGTAAGCGTCATTGGCGAAAATCTGGTAGCCGGAGTAGCCGTTCAGTCCCGGAGTGGGCGTGCGGGCGATGGCGTTGGCAAACGTGTTGCTGGTGATTTGATGAGTGTTGCCGCTGGTGTCGGTGACGGTGAACGGATGCGCCGGAGCTGGCGTTGACCGATTGGATCGCGTCGCGAGTCTCGCGCAGATGGGTGCCCTTTGGTTCCCACATAGCCGACTTCAAGCACCCATTTGCGGCTAAGATCGCGCTGGATGGTGAGGTTCCATTGCTGGGTGTTGGGAACGACGAAGTGGCGCGGGACTTCAAGCACAAAGAGATTCTGCGTGGGATTCACGCCGGGGCCGGTGCAGCGCATTGTAGATCCCGAGGCCTGTAACTGGCGGCCAGATTTGTATTGCCGCCAGGAATCCGGTGAGCTGCGAAAGACAGGGCAGCCATGGCGCGGATAATTGTCCAGCAGCAGGAACGGCGTTCGAGTTTGTGGCCGGAGTTCCGGTGAAGAAGTTCGACATGGTGAAACCGGGCGTCGAGGGGAAAAACACGATGGGGATGAATGGCGATTGGAAGCTGAGCTGATCGACAGCGCCGACATCTTCACGGACGTAGAAAATTCCGTACCCGCCGCGGAGGGTGGTGTTGTGGTGGCCGAAGACATCATAGGCAAATCCGACGCGCGGGCCGATGCCGGTGGAGACGCTGTTGTTGAAGGTGGAACCGGAGGCGTTGCCGGTAAGGCCGGGGACGCCAGTTTACCCACGCACTTCGGATAGATAAAAGGATATTGGCCGGATTTGGTGAGGTCCGATTCCATGTTGCCGATGTGGCAGGCATTGTCGGTCCAGGCGCCGAGGAATTCGGTGCGTAGGCCAAGGTTCAAAGTCATGTTCTGAGAGACCTTCCAGTCGTCCTGCGCGAAGATGGCGGAATTCTTCTGGCGGTAGTTGTGGTTGTAAACGCCGCCGCCGCCAAAGCTGAATTCGGGAGCACCGTTCAGGAAATTGCCCACATCGCTGACGGGGCACGGAGTAACAATGCACTGAGGAAGAGTCGTGTTGGTGGAGTTGCCGAAGTAAAGCTGGCCGTTGAAGACCTGCGGGAACCGCTTGTTGAGAGCGACCGGCGTGAACTCGCCGCCGAACCGCCAGTTGTGCTTGCCCTTGACCCAGCCCAGAGTCTCGACGAAATTGAAGTTGTTCTGCGCCTGATATTGGTTGGCCTGCGGAGTCGGCCCGAACTGAAAGCCGGAGCTGACGAAAGTAAATTTGTAAATGTTGTCGGTGAGGTTGTTGGTGGGGCGGTCGATGCCGGCCTGGCTGCGCGGTGACTGGTGGCACGTTGATGTCGCTGTTGTTGATGCGCACGAAGCCGACGCGGAAGTCATTGACCATCGTGGGTGAGAAGACGTGAGTCTCGGTAAGGGAGAAGACGCGATCGTTA
Organism: uncultured Acidobacteriaceae bacterium; assembly: GCA_963846215.1. Lineage (GTDB taxonomy): Bacteria > Acidobacteriota > Terriglobia > Terriglobales > Acidobacteriaceae > Sulfotelmatobacter. Next base: position 951,624 of record CAWJVC010000009.1, read on the forward strand.
ACCGGAAGCTGATAGGGGAAGTTGAGGTCGCCGCTGCTGATGCTGCCGCCGAGAGAGGCCTGCAATCCGCCTGCGCCGAAGGGAACGTCGGACTGGAAGTTCTGAAAGAAGAAGCGGGCGGATAACTTGTCGCGAGAGTTGCGGAATTCGCGATCCCACGTGGTGGTGAATTGGTTATCGGTATAGGAGCCGGGGATGCTGGTGGTGAAGGGAACGTAGCTTGCCGGCAGTGGTTCCGGCTGGGGCGTTGGGCAGCGGGAAGAGGTAGCCGTTGGCGGCCGAGCCGAATTGATTGCTTTGGAAGGCGATGAGCGAGGCGGCGACGGGGTCGATGCTGGCAATGTTGAAGGCTTTTGCGAGCGCCGCTTGTCCGCCGGGTCCGCGATCAGCCGCGGGAATGTAGGGGATGAGCGTGCTGATGATGGTTCCGGGAGAGTCGCCGCTGCGCTGGCGGGTTCCGGAGTAGTTCACAAAAAAGAAGCCGTATTTTCCGCCGCTGCCGATGGGGCCGCCGAGATCTCCGCCGAAAATGTTTTGTTGGATGACGGGACGGGCTTCGCCCGCGCCTGATTGAGGAAGTAGTCATTGGCGTCAAGCACGGTGTTGCGGAAAAATTCGTAGGCTTCGCCGTGGAATGTGTTGGTGCCGGTCTTGAGGATGGCGTTGATGTTGCCGCCGCCGTTGCGGCCCTGGGTGGCGTCATACAAAGAAGTTTGGACTTTGAATTCCTGAATTACGGCAGGATTGGGCAGAGGAGTGGTGGTGAGTTCGGCGACGTTGTAGTCGGTGGCGCTGATGCCCTCGATTTGGTAGTTGTTGTTGTCTTCGCGCTGGCCGTTGACCTCGATGCGGACGTTGCCGCGTCCGAACTGCGAGGCGGCATTGAGTTCGCCTTGAGCGCCGCTGGAGAGAGTGAGCAACTGCTGGAAGTTTTGCGTGGCGAGAGGCAGGGCGCGGATGGTTCTGGCGTCGATGGCCTGGCCGGTGGTGGCGTCGCTGGTGTCGACTTCCTGCACTTCGGCCTGCACCTCAATTTTTTGTTGCACCGCTTGGGTTTTCAGTTTGGCGATGATGCGCGTGGTTTCGGTGACGCGAACATCAATGTCGCGAAAGTCGACTCTGGGCGAAGCCGGCACGGTGAAGGACCGAATATTGTCCCACCGGGAAGCAGCGGGGCGGTAAAGACGCCATCGGCGCCGATTTGACGCGTGCGTTCAAGAACTTCCGTGTCCTGATTGGTGATGCGCACTTCGGCGTTGGCGATGATGGCCCCGCTGTTGTCCTCAACGGTTCCGGTGATGGCGCCAGTTGCGCCACCCTGAGCGAAGGCCTGCGCCACGAATACAGTGGCCAGGAAAAGAATCCAGATCAACCTACCTTGCGGTTTCGACATTGCTTCTCCGTGGGTTCAGGAATGGGGATTTGTTTACTGCTCACTTGAGAGTGCAACGGCTAAACAAGCTGATCGACAGCGGAACACGGCGCGCAGCCAGAATTGCGCTCTTCGACGCAGATGTGGATTGCGGAGGCAACACGGAGATCGCTTAGAAATAGCCATCGCCATCGGATACACGTTTCCGGCAGAGTTGCTCTGAGCTCTTGGGATTGCGGAAGCATACTGAAAGACCGCGGCGGTTGCAATACTAATTATGATTCATGCGCGGTGATTCGACGGCTCAATGTCGGGCTCTGTTGAAAATCGCCTCACAGAATTGGTCTCTTGGGCGTTGTTAATGTTATGTAGCACCATCATTGCCTTCGCGCATCACTCGGCGAAGGGCAGACACCAACTGCGGGCCTGCACTGCGCAGTTCCTCGTGGTGATGGAGAGCCAATTCTGCAAGCACTTTTTCTCCTTTTGGAGTTAAAGCCAGTAGCACTTCGCGGCGGTCGCGAGGGGCGCGCGCGCGGTGCACAAAACCTCTAGCCTCCAAACGATTGATCAGTTCGACCGCACTGTGGTGGCGGATCTCCATCCGATTCGCCAATTCACGAATCCTGGGGCGCATTCCGTTCGGAATACCTTTGATTGCCAGCATCAGCTGATACTGAGCCCGCTCTACCCCCGCTTTTTTGATGGCCTGTTCGCTGAAGTGTAGAAAGCGGCGGATCTGGTAACGAAACTCGGCGAGCGCCTGGTAATCCGACAGAGTGAGCTTCTTCATGCGCTGATTGTATCGTGTCGCGATCCAGTCTTTCCTAGGATCTCGTAAGGCGGTATGTCGAAGCGGATCGCATACTGATGGCGAGAGGATGGTCTGGCCTCTTTTCTGTACTCCATTTAGAATCCTATGTCCTACTTGCACCGCCGTCGACAGGAGGAGATCCCATTGATCCCACGCTATACCCGCCCGGAAATGGGCCGAATCTGGAGTGACGAGAACCGCTTTCGCACATGGCTCGCCGTGGAGGTGGCGGCTACTGAAACGCTGGCCGAGGCAGGAATGGTTCCGAAGGCTGCTGCGAAGTCGATTCGCGAACGCGCAGACTTCAACGTGGAGCGTATCCATGCGATTGAAGCTGAGGTGCGGCACGACGTGATTGCTTTTACGACGGCGGTGGCGGAGATCGTTGGTCCGGATGCGCGCTGGTTCCACTACGGCCTGACCTCGAATGATGTGGTTGATACCGCTCAGGCGTTATTGATCAAGCAGGCTTCCGCGCTGATCGCGCACGATTTGGAACGGCTGGCAGAGGTTCTGAAGCACCGGGCATGGGAGTTTAAAGACACACCGATGGTAGGGCGGACGCACGGCATTCACGCCGAGCCCATCACGTTTGGTTTCAAGCTGGCGAACTGGTATTCAGAGACGCAGCGCAACATTGCGCGGTTCAGGGCTGCGGCTGAAGACTTACGAGTCGGGAAATTTTCGGGAGCAGTCGGCATCTTCGCCCATCTCACGCCGGAAATTGAAGAAAAGATTTGCGCCCGGCTGGGGCTGAAGGCGGCAGCGGTATCGTCACAGGTGATCCAACGCGACCGCCATGCACATTATCTTTCAACATTGGCTGTGATCGCCTCGACCCTGGATAAAATTGCCACTGAGATCAGGCACCTTCAGCGAACCGAGGTACGGGAGGCGGAAGAGTTTTTCAGTGAAAAGCAGAAAGGGTCGTCCGCCATGCCACACAAGCGGAATCCTGTGACTTCGGAACAAATTAGTGGACTGGCCCGCGTGGTGCGTGGCAATGCTCAGGCCGGATTTGAAAATGTTGCTTTGTGGCACGAGCGCGACATTTCGCACTCTTCGACCGAACGGGTCATTCTGCCGGACTCCACCACCCTGGTTGATTATTTGCTGAGCAAGACAGCCACCCTGATTGAAACAATGTTCGTCTATCCGAAACGAATGCTGGCCAACCTGGAGAGTACGCACGGATTGATCTTCAGCGGCCAACTTCTGCTTGATCTAGTGGAGCACGGAGTTTCGCGCGAGGATGCCTACCGCCTGGTCCAGTCGCACGCCATGCGCGCCTGGAAGGAAGGTCTGAACTTTCATGAATTGGTGCTCGCCGACAAGGAGATCACGGGAAAAGTTCCACGGAAGCAAATCGAGTACGCCTTCGACCTGCAGCGGCAGTTGAAGAATGTGGACAAGATTTTTGCGCGGGTGTTCGGGGAGGGAAAGGGATCGTCCCGGAAGCCTGAAATGAAAGCTAAGATTCCGAAGAAGAACCGCAAATAACCGATGATGGGCGGTCTTCGGGCCGTCCTGTACCATTACGCACCACAGCCCAATCTTCCCTCAAATTAAGTTGTTTCCTTGCCTACACTCTTTTGCTTCCCCTCGCATCTTAAGTTCGCGCATTTGGCGCCTGCTCTGGCACGTATGCGAACGATTAGCTGAGTTTGGAGGACAACTTGATCCTCGACCGCTGCTCCCGAATCCGTAACATTTTTGTATGCGTGACAGTCGCCGCAGCGTGTTATGTGCCGTCAGCCTATGCAGTCTCCGGGGAAGAGAAGGCCTGGTCGATGTTTGAGGCGGCGGCCACTTGCAAGAGTGCCAGCCAACGGGCGATTGGGATAGGGGCACTCGGGCTTTTAAGCGACGAAGTTCGTCCTCGCGTTTTAGCCGAGCACGCTCTCAGCGACTCAGATCCGCAAGTGCGAGCCGCAGCAGCAACAGCTTTAGGACAGATGCACGCCACCGAATCGATCCCCAAATTACAGCACATGTTGACGGATCCCAGAATCGCCGTGGTTATGGCTGCAGCGCATTCCCTTCGAGATTTGAAAGACAATCGTTCGGCATACGCCATTTACTACGATGTGCTAACCGGGGAGAGAAAGGGTGACAGTTTGATTGCCCAGCAGTTAGACACTCTGCACAATCCCAAAGAACTTGCCATGATTGGATTCGAGCAGGGAATTGGATACGTTCCTTTTGCGGGGATTGGTTGGGATGCGTGGCGCTATACTCACAAGAAAGATCCGCATCCAGTGCGCGCAGTCGCAGCCACTCTGCTGGCGCACGATCCCGATCCGGCGACAGGGCGGGCCTTGGTCCGCGCCGCGTTGAACGATAAAGACTGGATCGTTCGGGCAGCCGCTCTGGAGGCGATCGCCCAGCGGGGAGATTCATCGCTCGAAGAGAAAATTATAATCAGCATGTTTGATTCGAACGTGCATGTCCGCTTTACAGCCGCGGCGGCCATCATCCGCTTGGGTGCTCTTAGCCGAAAAGAACTTCGCAAGGACCTGGAAAAAGATAAGAAGGTGGCACAAAAAGATATGAGCCACGTGGATCCCACCGTCACCGCTTCCCACTAGCATTTCCCTGCGCAATGCTCCGGTAGGGCATGCATCCTGCTCAACGCGCTTCGCATCGAATAATTAACTGAATGGTTAAATTGTGAAGTTTTGTCAATCACGTGGGAGGTGAATACATGACAATTGCCCAAAGAAGCGAAACTTTGTTGAGAACTGCGGGTTTAATTTTGATAGTGGGACTGTTGAGCGTGAATCTGGTCGCTCAGACGGCGTCTGCCAGCAGTTACGACAATCAGATTCAGGCTGCATTGACGCAGAAGTTGGCGGCAAAGAAACAATTTCATGACGTACAGGCGGGTGTGCAAGACGGCATCGTAACCCTGACCGGGACTGTCGATCTCTACCAGCGCAAACTGGAAGCGGCCAAGATTGCTCGAAAAACTGCGAGCGCGCAAGGCGTGCGCAACCTGATCGCCGTTGCCGGACCCGATGTAGCGGACACGCAACTTGAGCAGAAACTGGCTAAGAAGCTGAGCTACGTCCGGGTGGGTTACGACGATACGTTCGACTACTTTGCGATCAGCGTGAAGGATGGCGTGGTCACGGTGCAGGGTCAGGACCGAACCGGGGTCGGCCGCGCCGAAGCGCTTGGTGAAATCGAGAACACGCCGGGCGTGAAGGACGTAATCGCGAACATATCTTTAGAGCCGGTTTCGCCCATGGATGACGGGTTGCGTCTGCGCGCGGCTCGAGCAATTTATGGGGACTCGGTGTTGAGCAGATACGCGATGGATCCGGCGCGGCCAATCCGCATCATCGTCGACAACGGACACGTCACGCTCTACGGCACCGTGGATCGAGAGATGGACAAGAACGTTGCCGGGATACGGGCCAACCAGCTCCCCGGCGCATTCAGTGTGGAGAACAAACTGACGGTGGAGAAGGACTCAGCTCAGTCCGGGATGTGATTGAGTTGCGAATAAGAGAAGGGCGCGGCACAAGCCGCGCCTTTTTGCCTATAGCCGGTTGATGAGCGACGCGACGTACCCTGCGCCGAATCCGTTATCAATGTTCACAACGCTAACATTCGAGGCGCAGGAATTCAGCATTCCGAGCAATGCAGTCAATCCCTTGAAGGAAGCTCCGTAGCCTATGCTGGTGGGGACCGCGATCACAGGCACGCCCACCAGGCCTCCGACCACGCTGGGCAGAGCACCTTCCATGCCGGCGCAGACGATCACCACTCGCGCTTTCGTCAATGCTTCGCGATTGGCCAGCAAACGATGGATGCCCGCAACTCCAACATCATAAAAATGCTCGACGCTGTTTCCCATCAATTCGGCCGTCACTAATGCTTCTTCCGCTACAGGAATGTCGCTGGTGCCAGCCGAGACCACCGCAATAGTGCCCTTGCCATAGAGTTTGGGATCGCGTTTGAGCACAACGGCCTGAGCCAGTTCGCGATATTCCGCGGAGCGCACCTTCTTCTTGATCGCTGCGAACTGTTTCTTGTCGGTGCGCGTGGCTAAGACATTCCCACCGTGTTTTGCAAGTCGCGCGAAGATTCCCGCTGCCTGTGACGGGCTCTTTCCCAGGCCAAAAATTACTTCGGGCATCCCCGCGCGCAAGCTACGATGGTGGTCGACCTTGGCGAAACCGAGGTCTTCAAACGGCAGGTGGCGAAGCCGTTCAACAGCTTCGTCCGGAGCAATCGAGCCATTGCGCACTTGCTGGAACAGCTTGCGTATTGATTCGGCGTTCACAGTAGGAAGTCGCTGTCGTTGCTAGGCATTGGTCGAGAGATCTAGCTTAGCATTGGTGAGGAATTCTCAGCTTTGATGTGGCGCGAGCACCGGGACACTCCGCGGATTCGACTGATTAGAGTGACGCAAACTTTGCGGGCAACACCAGGCTCGTCAAGATGAGTGAGAAAGAGCCGGCGCAGACTACTGGGGGCTACTCGTCCCTCCAGGTAGGCGTCGTAGAGCATGCTTCCTAATTGGTGTCCCCATTGCCGGGCAGTGAAAGTAGACCTCTCTTCGCCGCTGCGAACGGCGATCTGGGCGGCTTTCTGGAAGGCGCGGCACGACAAGGGCACGGTTTCTTCCACGGGTGATGGCCTCGAGGGGTAGAGAACGCGCGAGCCGAAATAAGCCACGGCATCTTCGATTACCCTGACATAAAAATCATCCAGGAGCGCTGCTGGTTTCTTTCGAGGCAACCCGTCGTCGTGCTGGTTGGGGCCATTCCATCGCTGAGGAAGTCCACGACAGGCGTGATGCAGAAAGCGGGCAGCATCTTCGGCAGCGTGCATCAACTGAAATTCCCGGACGTAAAAAGAATTCACCTCGGGGATATAGGCGCCTCCACGCTCCTCCAATGAGGCCAGAAGATCGGAAAGTCCTTTCTCTCCAAATGCATTGTGGGAAGCTAAACGGCGCAACATCATAAGCGACGAACTACCGTGCACCTCAGGCAGCATATCGACGAGAAATTTCGGCTGAGTGCTGTTATGCGGGGAATAGCGATTGATTTCGAGGAAGTCGACCAGGCTGTCGATCAAGTTATAGATGGTTGGAGCGAAGTCCGGGACTGTGTCACAGCGGCTCCACTGATCGAGAAAAAGCCGATAGCTCTCGTACTTCTCGAGCGGCGTGGCGTTGAAGACGCATAAGACGTCTTCGTTGACGCGTACCGCTTCTACTTTATTGACAGGTTCGCCGGCGGCGCGCCAGTAGAGCGCGTCAATATTCTGTAGGACCGTTAGAATCCTATCGTCAGGAAGTTGTTGCTTTAATAGGCGAGGCAGATGTTCGGGAGCAAGATGCGATTCGCCGAACAGGACAAGGATTACAGCGTCGGGATGTCGCTCGCGGATCTCGGCGAGTTTAGCTGCGGCGTGGCGATCTCGCGCCCCAATTTTTCGCAGACTTTCGCGCGGCATGCAATCCAAGCCATAGATGGCTTCGCCGTGATCACGCGCCGTCACCAGCAATTCGTAAAAAGGGGTCCAGTCATATCCCCAGTCGAGATCGAAACGGATGCGCTGGCGCAGTTCGCTCTCGTCCATTTCACGTCTCCACCATTCGTCCAGAATGTGCTGATCGCGCGCAAAAATAGTCTCCACGCCAAGAACAACCGGGCTGTCCATGGCAAGTGCTCGCTGTTCGAATAGGGATGCGGCATACCGTTGCGCAGCCGGCAGGGCATGATAGTCACCGATCAGGACAACGTCGGCTCCTTGCAGAGAGCCTAAAAACTGCCCGCGATCCAAAACAGACTCGTAACTGCCGAACGCCTGGGAAAATTCGCGAAGATATTTGCGGCGGCCGTTCGAATCCTGTGACTGGATTTCGCGCTCAACCCCGGCGAGGGCGTGGAGTTCAACAGCGCTCCGGCGTAATCGTAAATTGGCCGTGGATGCCATAATGAATTAGCTTTCGTTGCTAGCTCCTAGCTCCCCTTCGCCCCTCCGCCTTGACTTCTTCTTTCATGACTCCCTATGCTCGAGATCTGGGGCGCTTTGTGGCTGTGCCTTGCCGGAGAAGGTTTGCCGAATCAACCTCCACAAAATCTGACCGTCGCGACCACCGGCGCCAGCGGTTCGGTCTTTCTGCGGCAACTTCTGGTCGCCGTCCAAAGCGATGCTCGCGTAAAGACGGTAAACTTCATCGCTTCGGACTCCGGACTCCGCGTGATGGCGGAAGAACTGGGCATCCACGGACGATCGAACCTTCTCGGGCAAATCCTGGCTAACGGAGGCCAAAGGGATGCCATTCCGAACGCTTCGAAAGCCAAGGTTTCGAAAATCCCAGCTTTGAAAATCGAAAAGTCGAAAATCAGGGAGCAGTCCAACTCCGATATCGGAGCGAATGTGGCCAGTGGCTCCTATCCGGCCGACGCCATGATCGTGCTCCCCTGCAGCATGGGGACGCTGGCGCGCATTGCTAACGGCATCGCCTCCCAGTTGATTGAGCGTGCGGCCGACGTCTGCCTGAAAGAGAAGCGCCCGCTGATACTCTGCGTGCGCGAAACCCCGCTCAATAAGATTCATCTCCGCAACCTGTACCGGGCCGCCGATGCTGGGGCGACCATCTTTCCCCTGATTCCGGCCTACTACTATCGACCGGCAAACTTAGATGACATGGCTCGCGAGTTCGCCTATCGCGTCCTCGCTCATCTCGGCCTCCCCCAGCCCGATGCTTTCCATTGGAAACTATGACTTTTCAATAACTTAGCGGTATACGGATAAAAAGTTTCTCAACTAAGTAAAGATCGGCTTCAAGGTAGGGATCTTAAGTCTAGATAGACTTTAGGATGAGGCCCAGATGACCGGCGGCCATGTACAACAGCGGCAAAGTGAGCCCGAGGGCCCAGGTTACTACCCCGGGGGAGGGTCGTTTCTCGTCTTCCATTTTCATAACTCGCGAAAGTGGGTGAAAAGCCAGCTCATGTTCGAAAGAAAACGATGGCCTTTCCCGTCGCATTACTGCGGGGGATCCCTCAGATTTTGCGTCCTGCAATTGTTGGTCGTGATCGCGATTAGCAGCGCGACAGTTGCCGCCGACGATCACAATCCCTATGCCGGGGATCCCGTCGCCGCCAAAGCGGGTGAATCTGACTTCCGCATCAATTGCGCGCTTTGTCACGGTCTCGGCGCACATGGCGGAGGACGCGGACCGGATCTCACCCGTGCGCAGAAAAAGCATGCGCATTCGGATCCTGAACTTTTTCAGGTCATCAGCAACGGCATTCCCGGTACCGCTATGCCAGCGAATGGAACCAACGGCCAAGGCGTTGGCATGACTGACGCTGAAATCTGGCAGATCATTACATACATTCACAGCGTGGAGGTGAAAGCCCCGACCGCGCCCCTGGGCAACGCCACGCATGGCAAAAGACTTTTCTACGGAAGCGCGAATTGCTCGCTGTGCCACATGGTGCAGGGCCGAGGCGGGCGCGTCGGACCGGATCTTTCGGGCATCGGCGGCTCGCGCACCGGAGCAGCGATCATCGATTCGGTGCGCAATCCCAGCCGGCGCCTGGCGTGGGGATTGACCGAGTCAACCAAAGAATTTGCCCAGGAATACGAAACCATTACCGTGGTGACCGCGGATGGAAAAGAAATCAAGGGCGTAGCGCTCAACGAAGATAGTTTCAGCGTGCAGATGATGGATACGAGTGAAGAGATTTATCTGTTTGAGAAAGACAAACTCCGATCGTTTCAGAAGAGTCGTGAGTCCGTGATGCCCACTTATACGCCGGAGCTTGTGGGAGATGGAGATCTCGCGGATATCGTTGAGTATCTGGTCAGCGTGGGGGCGAAATGACGGCACCGGAAAGCAGGAAGCTCGAGAAGCGAGTTGCGGTCGTTCAGCCGAGGATGCCATCCATGCTTCGCGCCGAATTGTTGTCGATCGTTCTGGCGGGCTTGGTGCTGATGAGCGTTTCGTCCCGGTTCGTTCAGGCGCAAGTGACTTTCGACCGGCTGCTGAATTCCGCGAAAGAACCACAGAACTGGCTAACGTATTCCGGCGATTATTCCGGCAGGCGGTTCAGTCCTCTGGATCAAATCAATACCAAGGATGTATCCGCACTGACGGCGCAGTGGGTGTACCAGACCGGGGCAACCGGCAAACTCGAAACCACTCCCCTCGAAGTCGATGGCATTCTTTACGCCACGGCGCAGGATGATCGAGCCTTCGCGCTGGATGCGCGTAGCGGCCGGCCGATCTGGATGTATCAGCATCAACTTCCCGGCGACATTCGTCCCTGCTGCGGGCGCGTGAATCGAGGTCTGGCTATCCTCGGGGATAAAGTTTTCATGGGAACGCTTGACGCGCACGTGATCGCGCTCGACACGAAAACCGGCAACGTAATTTGGGATGTCATCGCCGCCGATTATCGGAAGGGATACAGCTTCACGGTAGCGCCACTGGCAGTGAAGAATTCGATTGTGATCGGCGTTTCGGGAGGCGAGTACGGGGTACGCGGATTTATCGATGCCTACGATGCCGCGACCGGCGCTCGCCAGTGGCGCTTTTATACCGTCCCTGGGCCGGGTGAACCGGGAAATGAAACCTGGGAGGGTGACTCTTGGAAAATGGGTGGAGCGCCGGCATGGAACACGGGAACCTACGACGCAGCTACCAACCAAATTTTCTGGCCAACGGGAAATCCGGCACCGTCGAATCGCGGAGCGGGACGCGCCGGCGATAATCTTTACAGCAATTCTCTACTGGCGTTGAATGCTGAGACTGGAAAGATGAACTGGTTCTTCCAGTTCACCAAGCATGACGAACATGATTGGGACGCAACTCAAGTTCCGGTGATGATCGATTCCGGCGGAAAGCATCTGATTGCCCAAGCCAATCGCAACGGATTTTTCTACGTGATCGATCGGGCAACTGGGAAACTACTCTCGGCAAATGCCTACGGCAAAGTTACGTGGAGCGATTCGAAGGATGCTCAAGGCCGTCCCGTGGCCAACAAGGACGCTTCACCGACGCCCGAAGGCCATACCGTATGTCCGGGAGCACTGGGCACGACCAACTTCATGGCGCCAGCCTACAATCCGCAAACCGGAATGTTCTACGTTACAGCCCGCGACCAGTGCGATATTTTCAGCACCGCCCCGCAGCCTTACGAGGCTGGCCATGCCTATTACGGTAGCGCCTATTTTCCATCCGAGGACGCACAGCCTTATCGTGGTTTTTTGAAAGCGATCGATCCTGCCACTGGAGAAATCAAATGGAAATTTGAGCACACATCGCCGACCTGGTCAGGTGTGCTCTCGACGGCGGGCGGTTTGGTATTCACAGGCGATGCCGAAGGAGACTTCATTGCGTTTGATGCGATAAGCGGAAAACCCCTATGGCACTTCCAGATGGGTGGCGCAGTTTATGCAGCTCCGATTGCTTTCGCCCTGGATGGCAAGGAATACGTGGCCATCGCGGCAGGTAGCGCGATTTACGCGTTTGCATTGCCTCAGCAAGTCTCGCCTAGAAACTGACTACGATTCCAGTCGAGACTCGCAGATTTCGCTCGCGGGTGTCGAGTCCGTAAAACGTTCCGCTGGGAAAAGCGGTTCCATAAAACTTGTTCAAGTTGTGCGTCGTCTCCAGATAATCCAACTGCAACACTCGAATGGCAAAATGCCGGGAGACTTTGTAGTCGATTCCGCCCCCAAGCGCGAGAGCAAAATCGGTGAAAGTAGTTGCGGTGGAAGAAACCGGAGTGTACAGCGGGGTAATGGTACTTGCGCCAATGCTGGCTCGGTCGACTCCGAACAGGACATGGATGTAAGGCGTCACTTTTGTTTTATTCCGATAAGAAACAACAGGCCCTACCAGAAGCGTGTATCCGCTGCCGCTCGGAATCCCTGAAAGTTTTATGCCACTTGCAGCGGTTATGGGCGAGCCGTATCGTCCTGCAACATCCAAGACGACTCCGAGCCATCGGCTGAAATTGTATTGTGCATCAGCATTCCAACCGTTGAAATTCGTCGGCACGGCGAACGGACCGTTGCGCTCGCGTAGGTCATCATCGAACATTGTCGCGGTGAGCTTGCCAGTGTCGGCATGAAACAGCGAGTATCCGCCGAATGCCTGAATTTTGGGAAAAGAGTCCTGAGCGAATGCGGAGGACCCTATTATGACGATTAGAGCAGTCACCGCAACAGGCAAACGAGTCATTTCGATGTTTCTCCCTTGTCGAGACCGCGCATCAGGTGAGTTTCAACCCCAATCTTCAACCATAGTCCCGCACAAACGTCAGCCCACGATTGTTACGAATCCAATTGAGAACGCGGACCCCTGCGGGCGGGTTGCATCATGCGCATGTAAATGTAGGTAAAGATTGTTAGCCAATTAATTATAGCGTGGCGATACGCTGACCAACTTGCAGAGCGTGCAAAGCGTGATTGTCCCGAGACAAGTTCACCGAAAAAATACAAACCTTTGACTGGCATGTGACACGAGCCAAACCGCGTGCACGCTACTCTCCGCTTACGCCGTGATCAGAAGCAAAGAGATCGCGGTGAAATGGAGGACATCATGAAGCAACTCAGCGAAATTATGGAAAGCGCGGGAAACCGGCGCTCATTCCTCAAAAACAGCATGGTCGCTGGAGCGGCTGCGACCGTCGGAGCCGGTATCCTGGGCAGCGGCCTACCCCTGTTCGCCCGCGAAACCAACAATGCAACCATCACCAAGGGCGACATTGCGATCCTGCGATTTCTGGCGGCTGCCGAAATTCTTGAGACCGATCTTTGGGAACAATACACCGAACTCGGCGGCACGCAGGATGATGAAGAATCGGGAGTCAATGGCGGAAGTCCGCTTTACATGGCAGCTCTGCAAATTCTTGACGGCGATATGTCGCAATATATTCACGACAATACCGACGACGAGCGAAGCCATCAGGCGTTCCTGAATGCATTTCTGGAATCAATCGGCGCGGAGCCGGTAAACCTGGACCAATTTGCGAACCTGCCTAGCAGCAAGGCCACGGGCGCGAAAGACGTCGGACGTCTAACGAATCTAATGAACCTGAACGTCGACACCAGTTTCTGGACACGCTATCGCAGCAGCACCAAAAATCCTGATCTGAATCCGAATTTTGCATTTGGACAGGCAGAAGTGATCGTGAACCGCACAGCCATTCCGCGAACGGATGATGACCTCAACGGGCCTGCGCACATCGCTCCGTTCAATGTCCCGGACCATCTCAAAGCAATCGCATTCACCGCTGGATTTCATTTCTGTGCGATCGAACAGGGCGGAAGCAGCCTTTACCCGTCATTAGCGCAGAGAGTGACGAATGTCGACGTTTTGCGCATTCTGCTCAGCATCGGGCCTACCGAAACTTCGCATTTTCAGACCTGGCACGACAAAGCAGGGAACGTTCTCACGGTCACGGATGTGGACCCGGTTACGGGATCGAAGGTAACGTTCAAGCAACTCTCGACCAATCAGCCGGAATCGCTGCAGGCAAACCTGATCATGCCAGAGCCTTGCCCGTTCTTGAATTCGAAGTTTCCGGCGTGCTCCATCATTCGTCCGACCAATACCTCGGGTGCAGCGATGGCGGCAGTGAATGGACTAACTGCAGATGGACTCTTTGTTGGGCAATCGGCGGAGTTCTTTTCCGCGTTGAAGGCTTTGGCCGCTGCGGCCGATGCTGCGCAACGCGGTTTCTAAAAGATTGCGAGCCGCGTGCGGACTTCGGGGGAAGCATCTTCTCGCGCTCGCTGCAGCGGGTGCCGTGCTTTGGATCGGGGAGACGCGGCGCCCGTTTTTCTCTACTTAATGCTCAAAGAGTCTAAATCGGAGGATCTGCACTATGTTTGAAGGGATATTTCAACCCATGCATTTGCTGATCGTGGCGGGAATTGCTTTGCTGATTTTCGGGCCGAAAAAATTGCCCGAACTCGGCAAAGGAATGGGCGAAGGCATTCGCGGCTTTAAGGCCGCCATGGCGGGACGGGACGAGCAACCAGCACCGAAGGGCCCGAGCACATCGGAGGATGAAACATGACCGCAAACTACGGCTCGCGTTCAGGATCTATGCCCTGATCGAGGTAGATCCAGAGCACGCGGGAGAACAGCGTGAGCGTGGGGGCGAGTGGCAGGAACATTACCACGGCCCAAATGGTATCAGTGGTGATCCACCAACCAGTGATCCGCCACAGCAGCGCCGCGAAGGTCGTAACCGTCACCAGACCCAGGCCGTAGCTTACGTACATCGCTCCGAGAAAGTAGCCAGGCTCGCGCTCGAACTTTAGATTGCAGACTGGACAACGCTCGTGCATCTTCGGGAATCCGCGGAAGATGGAACAGCGAAAAATATTGCCCTCACGGCAGCGAGGACAGCGCTGGCGAAGAATGCAGCCGATGTTCGACGGCTTCGAGCCGGGTTCCATGATGATTGGCTGCGATCCAGCAGATGGAGGCAGTAGCGTCCTCGATACCCACTTTCGTGCCGGTTGACGCTCCACAGGTTTCCGTACTAATCTGCGATTACACCGGGAAGGAGGTGGTCGAATGACAAGTTCAGATTGTAGTGGTAAATGTTGTGGGAGTCTAAGACCAGGTGAGGTGGCTGAGACTTAGAGCCGGTTGCTCTAAGCGGGGCTTCGGACGCTGAGCTGGATCAAGCGACGGAGCTACAGTCCGCACACTAGCCGGTGAGTATGAGTGAAGGCATCGCGTTGGTCGCGCGAAGGCCGTCACTCTTAGGGCCTCGGCCCTGACCCGGGAGTCGCCGTGAGAGGCCACGTAGAGTGACCACCTCTTGGTCAATCCCAAACAGTCCACCGGACGGCCCGCAGGTTCGCAAGAGCCTACGGGCCGTTTGCTTTTGAATTGTTCCTGATTGGATTGAAGTCTCGCATTTTGCGTAAGTGGCTCGTACTCAAATGGCAGCCCGCAGGTTCATAAAAACCTGCGGGCTATTTGCTTGTTCGCGATCAACTGTGAGACTTAATCGTCGGATTAACCTCTGATTACCTTCTAGTGACGATCGTAGTCGTGGTCGTGATCCCAGTTGTGCTCGGTTTCCCAGCGCTGATCTTTCGCATTCCACCACTGGTGATATTGTCCCCAGCAACGCTCACGTTCGGCGTTGAGGTCCCGCCGCCGGTCTTCAGCCTCGCGGCTATGTTCGCCATTCTGGGCGATTGCGTGGTCCAGGCGGGACTCCGCCTTTTCTACGGCATGTTTGCAGTGTTCCCGGTCATCGGCTCGAGCTTGAGGAGCGTACACGAAAAATGAAAGCGCCGCGATCACCAGCGCGGCCGCTGCGGTTTTTGCGTATTGTCGTATCAAGTTGTTCTCCTTCTTTTGGTGGGCGACGGACAAGGTTCGCCTTCGCCGGATCGACTAAAAGTAGCCACTATAGGATGAAATCTCCGCCTTGTTGGTTGTTGGGAGAGGGCCAGTGATTTGGCGGATTGCGGGCAATCGAAGTATGCTTGCCGGGTGTCCCGGCAGGACGAATTGTTTCCCGACCAAGAGCGTGAACGACGCCGGCTTGCGGCGAACTACGCCGCCATGACCGACGGTGAATTGCAGCGACTCGCGCGGAGTGCAGAATCGCTGACGGAACTGGCTTGGGATGCACTCGAAGATGAAATGGACCGTCGGCATCTGGAGTGTTACGACGATGCCGCCGCGGAGCCGCGGCAGGAATTGGAAATGCGCGAACTGGTGACCATTCGCCAGTTTCGTGATCTGCCGGAAGCCCTGCTGGCGAAAGGAAGTTTGGAGTCGGCAGGCATCGAATGTTTTCTGGCTGATGAAAATCTCGTCCGCCTCGACTGGTTCATTTCAAATTTCATTGGGGGCATCAAACTCAACGTACGCAGCGTGGACGCCGCCAACGCGCAGCAACTTCTCGATGAACCAATTCTCGAAGGCCTCTATGTGCAAGGCATCGGATTGTACGAACAGCCACGGTGTCCCAAGTGCCATTCGCTCGATGTAAACTTCCAGGAGTTAGATCGTCCCATCGCCTACATGAGCGCTTTTTTACACGTGCCCATGCCGGTGCAGCGTGAGGGATGGCGTTGCCATGCGTGCGATGCGCACTGGGAAGACGATGGCAGTGAGGGTGGCAGGGCGGAGTCGCGTTCATAGCGTGAGCGTTTCTGTGAGTTGTGATTCTCCGAGTCTAATGCTCGGTACATTCATCTAGAAACCATGGCAACCACACCTGAGTTCGACCTGCCTCAGACTATTGCAATTCTCGCTCGCACGCCGGCAGCGCTTGACTCAATGTTACGAGGGTTGCCCGACATCTGGGTACGCGGCAACGAAGGACTCAGCAAGGACGGCAAGGATAGCTGGAGTCCGTTCGACATCGTGGGCCACCTGATCGTTGGCGAGCAAACGGACTGGATGCCACGCGTGCACGTGATCCTCGAACATGGTCAAGCGCGACCGTTCGATCCGTTCGACCGTTTCGCACAAGAGCGCGAGAGTCAAGGCAAGTCGCTCGAGCAACTTCTGGATGAGTTTGCTCGCCTGCGAAAAGAAAATCTATCAGCGCTGCGGGCACTGAATTTACAAACGAGAGATTTATCCCGCCGCGGGACCCATCCCGCATTGGGAGTGGTTACTCTCGGGCAGCTTCTCGCGACGTGGGGGGGGCACGACCTCACACATCTGCATCAAGTCACGCGCGTGATGGCGCACCAATATCGCGAAGCGGTTGGCCCGTGGAGAGACTATCTAGGCGTGCTGCACTGCAAAGGCCACAGCGCGTAAGAGCTCTTGCCCCGGTCTGGAACTGCGGGTTGCCCGCGGGGTTAGTCAGCAGAGCGAGTTCGTCGTATCAATCAAAATCGCTCAAATCCTTTCAGAATCACGTCGAGCGTGTCCTGTGCGAGGTTTAGCTTCGGCAACTGATCCCTCGTGAACCACTGGACTTCCGCCGCGTCGCTGGCGGCGAACAGTTCTCCCGCAACCCGGCGGCATAGAAAATCAATCAAAACGTAGTGATATTGCACACGCTGCTCGGGATCGAGGAGAATACGGTCGAAGACGCCCAGAAGTTCGCCGGTCGCGACAATGAGTCCCGTTTCTTCACGGGCTTCGCGGATGGCCGCATCTCGCACCGTCTCGCCGACTTCGAGCACACCTCCGGGGATCGACCACTCATCCTGCAACGGTGGATGCCGGCGCTTTACAAGCACGACCCGGGAATCTTCAATGATGATGGCGCCTACGCCGACCAGTGGAACCTCTGGGAACTCGCGTTGCATGGGTGTATGGATTCTAAATCGAATCCGGGTTACGGGGATGGCAGGCAGAAATCGAGCTTCTCTGGGCATGGACAAAAGACGGCCAATCCCGTGAAGCGCTTAGAGACTCTGTGTGATTAAATAGTGTTCGCTATGGCACTGGAAGAATACAAACGAAAGCGCAAGTTTGAGCAAACGCCCGAGCCTCCTCCGAAAGTGGAAAGCAAGGCTGGACACCGCTTCGTCGTACAGAAGCATGATGCGACGCGCCTGCACTATGACTTTCGCCTGGAGATGGAGGGCGTGCTGAAATCATGGGCGGTACCGAAGGGGCCGTCGCTTGATCCCGCCGACAAACGCCTTGCTATGCAAGTCGAGGATCATCCAGTTTCATACTTCGATTTCGAAGGCATCATTCCGGAAAACAACTACGGCGCGGGAACCGTGATGGTGTGGGATGTGGGCACGTGGCAGCCCCTCTCTCCGGTGCCGGTCGAGGGCAAATATTTGCCCGGGACCGAAGCTGAAGCGGTCGCCATGCTGGGTAAGGGAGACCTGAAATTTCGTTTGGATGGTCAGAAGTTGAAGGGCGATTTCGCCCTGATTAAGATGAAAGGGCGTCGTCCCGGTAGCAAAGGTACGGAATGGCTGCTGATTAAAAAGCACGACCAGTATGCCGTCGAGGGCTACGACATCGACGAGTATGACGAATCGGTTTTGAGCAAACGCAGCCTGGCGGAAATCGCCGGTGATGCGGGATCAAGAGAATGGAAGAGCCGTCCGGCAACCGGGCGCGGCAAGCTGAAAGCCGCATGGCTAGCCGATGCCGTGGCAAAGCTCGATAAGAAAAATTCCGCAAAGAAGACGGCTGCTAAAAAAAAACAGAAGGCGGAGTCGCAAAGAACACTAAGGAAAACAGGATAGGGAAATCTGAACCGCCTAAGAATTCCCCAGCACCTTCCGCGCCTCCTGTAACAAAAACTCTCCAGCCAGTGCCCTCATCTCCAGCCAAACGTCCTATGCCCAGCCAAATCTCCCCTATGCTAGCTACCTCCATTGAGCAGCCGTTCGATGGCGAGGATTGGCTGTTTGAAATCAAGTGGGATGGCTACCGCGCCGTTGCGTTTATCGAGAACGGAAAAGTTCGACTCGTCTCCCGCAACCAGAATGAACTCACCCCGCGCTATCCCGAACTGAAAGACCTGCCTCAGTTCGTCAAGGCGAAGAATGCAATCCTCGATGGTGAGATTGTGGCGCTCGACGATCAGGGGCGCGCTTCATTCAGCCTGATGCAGCAGCGCACCGGCTTTCGTCCTGGGGGACATCGTGGCGTGGCCAATGCTGATGTCACAGTTCTCTACTATGCATTCGATTTGCTATATCTCGATGGTTACGACTGGCGCCGCGTGCCGCTCGAAGAGCGTAAGAAAAAATTGGAGTCGCTGCTGTTGTCCGGAGATGCTCTTCGCTATTCCGATCATTACGAGCAGCAGGGCAAAGCGCTGTTTGAAATTGCACGTGAAAAGGGGCTGGAAGGAATTCTCGCGAAAAAGCGAGATAGCCTGTATCAGGAGCGCCGCAGCAGCGAATGGCTGAAGATAAAAATTCGGCATCGCCTCGAATGTGTGGTCGGCGGCTACACCGCACCCGAAGGCAGCCGGCAGCATTTTGGTTCGATCGTCCTGGGGCTCTATGACAAACAAGGGCGGCTGATCCATGTGGGACAAGCCGGCAGCGGTTTTAATCAGAAATCACTCGCAGAAATCTGGAAGCTCTTGAAGAAACGCGAGACCAGGCAAAACCCGTTTTATGGGGAGGTCGAGGCGTTGAGAAAAGTCTTCTGGATCAAGCCGGAACTGGTGGCCGAAATCGAGTACGCGGAATGGACCGAAGGAGCAGCCGGGAGTGGCGTTCCCAAACTTCGCGCGCCCGTTTTTCTAGGTCTGCGTGACGACAAAGATCCTAAAGAATGCACGCTGGCACAAAACTGAGACCGAGAGTTTTTACTTGATATCCTTCATCGCCAGCAGGGTTCCGTAATCGCGACCGCTTGAGTCGGTGGCGCGGGCCACCATCCCTCCGAACGCGTCCCGCAACTCAGGATACTTTGTCAGCAAGGCTTTCATCACCGCTACGTTGCCCTGATAAGCAGTATTGGTGTTCGAAACGTCGGCTGCCTGGTACTTCACAATCAGATCGAGGTCATTGCTCACGACCTCCGGGAATATGTCGATCAGTTTGTAGGTCGCAGCTCCTGCCGAAAGATCAACGGTTTTTCCGTCGGAAGGCCAATCGACCGGTTGCGCTTTCTGCGATTCGTCGTAGAGTTTGTCGGTAGCCGCAGTGCTCATAAAGGGAAGCGGCGAGACCAGCGACCGTGCCTCCAGATAATAGAGCCAGGCATTGTGCAGTTGCCCTTTGGTTTTAAAGTCGCGAGCTCGTGTCAAAAACCAATCGCTATCGTGTCCTGCAATTTGCGCGGCCTTCACATAGAGGCCGCCTAGCTTCCAGTCCGTGGCCATCTGCTGCAAGATAAGCGATACGGTAAAAGGACCCTTCGGAGTGGGAGCGTCGACAATGGCCACGGCATACTTTCCTGGCGGAAGATTCGTAAGATAGAAAGCTGCACTATCGCTGGTCTGGCCGTTCCTGCCAAAAACTCCGCAATAGAACTCCGCCCGGGCGATCGGGGCGGTCCCCTCCGCCTCCAGCAAAAACGGCGGACGAGTCGTACCCTTCGAACCTCCTAATGCGGCCTGATTCTCTTTGATCGTGTTCTCAATCCCCGAAAAATCCGAAGCAAGACTGGGAATCGCGTTTTGCTTGAGGGATGCTGAATCGCCCTTGGCGATAAAGTCGAAATAGCGTTGACTCGCGCTCATCAGCGCTGTTCGCACAGCGGGCTCCATGTCGCTGGCCGTAACACAAGTTTCTGCCACCAAATTCGTAGACAAGAGAAGCAGCGCTACTGTTACACAACCAAGAAGCAAGTTTCTTGGCTGTCGTGTGGCCCCAAGCCTACGGTATGGCACCGTGCAGCACGACAAAAGCACTTTCATTTCCGCCCCCAATGGGAAAAAGAAATTGTACGCCCTGACGTCCGCTAAGGACTGCAATAGGTTGCACATTCCCCTGCGTCAGTCCAACTTTTCCCAATATTAAGTTCGATGCGCAAGAGTCTAAAGTCAATACGTTCTATAAAGTAGGGAGGGTTTGGCCTGTTGCCACCAATCCCAGGCTGGCCGGTTGCGGTGCTAGAATTGCAGTCATACGCCCACCGTCTCCCCAACTTTGAGGTCCGGGATGAAGGAGCAGTTGATGACCACGGGATTGAAGCTTACTGGCTTGATGCTGGCTGGCATCCTTTGTCTGCCCATCATGGGGCGAGCTGATACGCAGACTACGCACCGCGCACACAGCAAAAAAAAGGCTCCCCCGCCGCCGCTTCCGTCAGGCACACAGGGCCCGGTCCCGCAAATTCCTCTTGATTCGATACCAGCCGTAGCTCCCCAGGTTACCTACGAGGCTGGATTGTTAACGATCGTTGCCCCGAATTCAACCTTGGGAGACATCCTTAGGGGCGTCCGCAAGCGCACCTCCGCCGATATAGACATTCCCAGCAGCGCGAGTGAGCGGGTTGCCACGCGCCTGGGCCCGGCCCCGCCTCGCGAGGTGATGGCCGAATTGCTGAACGGATCGCACTTCAATTACATCCTGCTGGGGTCCGAGAGTGACTCGAATGCCTTGGTGCGAGTTGTGTTGGTAGCCAAAACCGGTCCAGATAATCCGCCCGCTCCCGCACCAGTTCAAGCGAACAGCACGCCCGGTCAACCTCCGGTTGCCGGCGCGCCGCCCGAAACTCCAGAAGCAGATGCCGCTGAAGAAAGTGCAGAGGACGCCGACCAGGCCGCTGCGGAGGCGGAACAAGCGGCACCCGCCGATCAGCAGCCCGGCGTGAAGACGCCTCAGCAATTGTTGCAGGAGATGCAGCAACGGCAACTCATGTTGCAGCAGCAACAAGCGAATCAGCCTGGGGCGGCAACACCACCTCCGGGAATGCCGGCACCCCATCAGCCACAACCGCCTCCAGACCAGCAGTAGGATAGGCCAGATAGGGAAGGCGGGCGCGAAGCCCAGTACCGGTGAAATTTCGGCTCGATGGCTTACGGCCGATTGCCAGCGCGGCTCCAGCGTGATTGCGAACTCGCATCTCGAGTCGCGATCTGGTTATCAGAAACGCTCACCGCCTTCTGCAAGAGCGTCCAATCCTTCTCAAGATCACTTTCTGAGACCTTGGGCGAACTTCCATGCCGCAATTCTTCTTCCAAGCGGGCTTCGAGAAGCTGCTGCGTGAAGCGCCCATCGCTTTCGGTGGTGAATAAGTTATTTCGCACAAGTCCCAGATTCACTTCGTCATGGGCGACTCGCATCCGCAGAATCGGACGCCCCTCCGCGTCAAAGCCCGGAACGCCCGCGTTCAGCATGCGAGCGAAACTTTTCTCCACCCGAGTGCCGCTGATTTTTGTGGTATCCGCAGCTGTCAAATGACTGAGTTCCAATTCGTAAGACCGTCGATCTTCAGATCCGATGGGCTCTTCCAACGCTCGGTCAGCACTATAAACGAGCGCCCGCCGCGCAGGATTGAAGCGTCCAGCACCCGTTCCCTCGTATACGGTCACCACGCAGCCGGCGAATATAGGACTGACCACAGCGCTCGGCACCATATATTTTTTCGATTTCAAAAACGATTCCACCACTCCATGCACGGCGCTGCTGCGCGCCTCCTGGCCCGGAACTTGTGGGATTACGTAATGGGAGAATGCCAGTTCAGGATGGCGCTCACTGAATTTCACCAGAGTCTTCGCCATCTGTTTCGGAGTGGTGATCCCGACATCGGCGACCACGCTGCGGTGCAGAGCTTTTGGGTAATAAAAATTAATTACGTCCTTAGCAAAGTCGGCGCAATTACTCGAGACGGTGTGGAAATGCGAGCGGTTTTGTCTCTGGTTGTAGCTGTCAATAAAAGCCGCATCTTGCGTTTCGGAAGTTTCAATTTCAAACGCATACGCGGCGCGGTCAAATGCAGAGCCCACCAGTTCGTACCAGTTGCCGCCGGGTGCGTCCCCGTTATCTGCGTCGGGTGCGACAGCCTCGAGATGATTGCGACGGTACTGATCCCGCAAGAAAGAGACGATCTTGGGATTGACGAACAACGGAATATCTTCCGTCCTCTCCACCGCATAGAGATAGGGAATAAGGGGAATGGCCACCCAGTCGTAGCCGCCGACGCCATCGTAGCGACTGATGACCGCACCCAGTTCCTCCGGAGCGCACTTTCGCAGCACCAATGGAGTCTGCGCACAAACACCAGATAGATACACGGCGGCGTGTCCCGTCGCGGTGAAAAATCCCAGCCTGCCGTAAGGCTCCTCCAGGAACAGAGTCGCCGAGGCATGCGCCGCACCGGCAGACAGCAAAATCCCAAGCACTGTCATGCCTAGCCAGCTCCGAAATGTGTTCAACCGAGACACAATTTTCCCTGTAAAGACGCTCGAATATGAAACCCCGCCCATCTAGATTAGTTGCCCGTAACCTATTCGACCAGTTACGGAAGTCAGAGTGTCAACATAGAGTTGGAGTTGTACCTGTAGGTCTAACAAAAGGCGCTACATACAAGTTTGTGAATACAGGATAAATTCGCACATTGGATGGCTGGATTCTAGCGGGATTCAGTGAGACTTTCTGCGATGCTTTGAAGTTACATTTTTGATCGGAGCTTTGTCACCGCCCACTCTGCACTCTCGGCCACTCCTCGGTCGTCATCTTCCGACAACTTTTCGAGGGTCGGCAAAAACTTCTGATCGCCGCTGTTGCCCATCGCAATTACCGCATTTCGCCTCAGACCAGAGCGTTTCGCACGGCGCAGTGGCGAACCCTGAAACATCTCGCGAAAATTTTCAGGGCTCAGTTCCGCTAACCACTCCAATGCCGGATTCACCAATTCGGCGCGCGGCTGAAAGTCATCCGCATCCGTGGCTGGAGCTTTCCGGTTCCAGGGACAAACATCCTGGCAAATATCGCAGCCGAAAATATGCCGGCCCATTCCCGCTCGCAGATCCTGCGGAATGGTGCCGCGCTTTTCGATGGTCAAATAAGAAATGCATTTGTTCGAATCCAGTTGATAAGGTCCAAGAAATGCATTGGTCGGGCACGCGTCAATGCACCGTGTACAACTGCCACAGCGGTCCGGCGCCACGAGCGAGGGAGAGAGATCGAGCGAAGTCAGAATCACTCCCAGAAAAAGCCAAGACCCCAACTTTTGGTTGAGGATACATGTGTTCTTCCCAATCCATCCCACTCCCGCATATTTTGCCAGCACGCGCTCGACGATCGGACCGGTGTCCACATAGCAGCGAGTCACAACTTCTGTTACTCCGGATTTTTCCCGGATTGCCGCTTCAACTTTTCGAAGTCGCACCATCACCGAATCGTGATAATCCTTCCCGCTCCACGCATAGCGCGAAATCCATCCCCGACCCCGGGTCAAATGCGAGGGTACCTGTGTGGAATAGGTTGGCGACGTGTTGTAGTTGATGGCGCACACCACCACGCTTCGGGCCCACGGAGCAACGTGCGCGAGGGACGCTCGCTTTAATCGGCCCTGTTCGTCGCGTGCCTTGAGATATTCCATCTCTCCCGCGTGCCCTTCGGCGACCCAGCGCGGAAAATACCCGAGTTCCGGCGAGCCTTCTACAGAAGCGATGCCCCAGAGGTCAAACCCTGCATCTCGCGCGGATTGCGCGATGATCGCCGTTATTTCATCGGAAAGAAGTGACATGGTGGGGACACAAAATCAAATCAATCATCAGGCGAAGGGCGTACATTCCAGTTCCAATTTGGAATTGCATTTCATTTTTTACTGACGGAAACTCCGCTGTCTTCTTCATAAGCGTATAGGCTTCTTCTAACAGAGTCACGCAAGCTTTAAGCTGCGCGTCCTCCGAAATTGTATTCCAGGAGATAAGCACGATGCCGCAAATCACCCACACCACAACTCCTCTCATCCAGATCTCCGTCATCAACGAGAGCACGGTTCTGTCTGACACCGATGTTGCTCCGGTCGTGGCAGCTCTCCAGAAACAAATCAGCAATGACTTTCTGCCGACTTGGGGTACGGACGCTGAGCTCATCATCGTTCCGAAAGGCACTCAGCCCGTCAGTGGTAGTTGGTGGCTCACATTGCTCGACGATTCCGACCAGGCCAGCGCCCTCGGCTACCACGATCTCACCACTGAAGGCTTGCCCATCGGCAAAGTATTTGCAGCCAGTGATCTGAAGGCAGGAACCTCCTGGACGGTTACCGCCAGCCATGAATTACTGGAAATGCTTGGCGATCCCAACATTAACCTCACCGTCTTCATTCAGAACAGCAACACGGCGGGAATTCTCTACGCTTATGAAGTTTGCGACGCCTGCGAAGATGACAGCCTGGGCTACCAGATCGACAATATCCTGGTTTCCGATTTCGTATATCCCGCCTGGTTTGAGGGCTTCCGCGCCGAGGCCTCCACGCAATTCGATCGCATGAACAAGATTCAGAATCCACTCCAATTACTCGCCGGGGGCTACATCGGAACTTTTAACGTGAACTCCGGAAGCGGCTGGCAGCAAATGACAGCGGAGAAGCGACCCAACAATCTCAGGAACCGTGGCACGGTTGGCACCCGCCGAGAGCGGCGGAACACGGCTCACGATTTGTGGGTCAATAGCCTGCCGCAACGGAAGATTGTCGGCAACGCCCAAAAATATCGCCAGCAATTGGAGACGATCCAGCAGCGCCGGGAAGCTGCCTGAAAAGCTCTGGGTTCTTCCTCCTGACCACTGGCCCCGCGCGAAAGCGTGGGGCCTTTTTTTTCGACGCCGATTGGTTGGATCGCAGCAAGATTCATGTTTTCTGGCGAACAAAAATTCGCGTATGCTCTGCGGGAGGACTCTGTATTTCTCGCCGGAGTGGAGATCACGTGATCAGGCATCTCGGCCGTTCATCGCAGCTGGCGACGTTGGTTTTATCCAGCCTGCTCCTGAACTTTTTGTCTTTCGCGCAGCAGGACGATGAGCCTGGGCATTCCATCGGCAAGGTCTCAATCAAGGGAGACCTGATCGTGATGGAATTGAATGAGGGTGCGCTTGGAAAGGCTAATCTATTCGATCTCGCCGGCCACACACTTCGCTTCACGCCCGAGGGCTCCCGATATCGCGTAGAGGACGGTCCGTTGCACTGGGATCCGGATTATCGGTGCCGAACTCGGTGGCGCCGAAGCTGAGTCTCCATCATTTCGCTTTTCCTTTTTCTGGGAAGTCGTGGACGTTCGTTCCTCGTGGGCGCAAACGGGTCGATTCGCTTTGGTGCGTCGGAAAAGGATATAGGACTCGATCCTTACGGAAAAGCGACGGTGGGGTCACGCTTGGACGATTCGATCAACTGGCAGAAGCGGCAAGCACACTGGTGGCAAACTCCCCCGCGATCTGCGTGTTCCTGAAGCCGCGGCTGTCCGGGCCTCGCTATCTGAAGGAACTGCAGGATCGAGTGGTCATCACTTGGGATGCTACAGAGCCATTCGGGAGCCTCCTTGATTTCACTTGGTTTAAGACGATCAATCGCTTTCAGGCTGTGCTCAATCTCGACGGCGTCCATCGAGATGTCTTACAAGGAACTGTCCGCGAGGGACGCTATCGTTGGCGTCTATCAGAATTCCTCACATGGAGAAAAGCCTGCGCCGGTTCACTTTTCTTCTCTCACGCGGAAGGATGGCCCTTTGCTTCGATGTATGAATCGTTCCACTACATGGCTGTACCAAAACCTCAGGATCTTTCCTGCACGATCATCAAGACTCTGGGCGACAAGTTCGATTTCTTGGTCTACTACTCCGACTTTCGGATCGATAGTCAGGAAGCAAGCAGTCCCAGCGACGGTCCGATAGGAGGCAACGTCACAGGGATCGGGCAAACGCAGCACGACCAAACCCAACAATCCTTGCGAGCCGCTGCACGCAAGGCAGATTCCAATTGGGGTTCGCTCAGCCGGTGTTTGTTGGCTCGAACGAAATGCAGGAAGAGCCTCCGGCGGGAGCACCCATCGGCAGCAGCCACGACATAACTTTCTACACGCAGCAACTCGCGGAAGGCTCATCTGACGGAAAGCCCTTCCCCTACAACTACGCGATCGGGCATCTCGGCCATGAGGTGGGCCACCGCTGGTCCGCTTATGTTTCCGCGAAGGTGAATGGTGAGACAATTTCGCTCGGCCCTTGGCCGCATTGGGCGCGAGAGTTGCAAGCCCCAGTCGCTTACCCTTACTCGCTCCCCACTGAGGCGTCCACTCTGGGAGGGGGTGTGTGGCAAAGCAACTTCGATGGAACCTACACTCAGCTGCATGACGGATACTTCGTGCCGGCGACGGGTTACTCCTACCTTGACCTGTACTTGATGGGATTGATCTCAGCCGCTGAGGTTCCGGATTTCTTTCTCTTGAAGAACCTGATGCGAATTGGTAAGGATGTGAATGGACATCCCGTATTCAAAGCCGAGCCGACGAAAATTACAATTCGGGACGTGATTGCTGCCTCGGGACAGCGCTCACCCGATGTTGATCATTCCCAAAGAAAATTCAACACTGGGATCGTTGTCATAGTCGAACACGGACATGTCCCGAGTAAGGAACTTCTCGACCGGGCGAACGGCATTCGGCGGCAGTGGATAGAGTACTGGGCAAAGGCGACGGGACATCGCGCGTCCATGACCGCCAATCCACGCTAGTTAAAGAGTAGGCCTTTTCTGGCGTGCACCGCCCCGTCCCTTCGCACCGACTGCGTCCTCGCAAAAAGCATCAGCAACTAGAGCGGGAGGCCTTGCTGATTCTGTCGCGGGTGGCGAGCCCGGCCGCAAAGTTCTGCAATGGTGGGCAGTAAGTGTTGCGTTGCTTCAAGTTTCGGTACAAAAGCATCTACAAACGTCAGGGCGTAGGTTGGCACCTCACTACCAGAAAGCATGATGACCATCAGTTCAGGCCGAATGCGTCTGATTTCGAGCGCAATCTCGTACCCGTTCATCTCGGGCATTTCATAATCGACGAGCACGGCGTCGCACTCACACATGCTCACCAGCCTCAAGGCTTGTTGCGGCGACCCAGCGGTAAGAACCGTGTAACCAGATTTCTCCAGCAGCAACTTTTCGTAACGTAAGATTGCATCATCATCATCGATACACAAAATAGTTTTTTTGAGGGTGGGATAACCTGGAATCAATTTGGCCTCCTGCCAACAACAGGCCTTTCTACGTACATATTCCTCTCACTCTAACCCATTTCTCAAACCAATATTCCCAATTCCACAAACCAGTAACCTCGAGCAGCACGGTATCGGAGCAAACAACTGCTTACACCTCAACATAGCGTGAGACGCACGGGAACTGTCACATTTACCAGCCGGGTGGAATATCGCGGATATGGCGCTCGACCTACATGTGTATAGGAGTGAGGGTGCAACCGAATCGGTTGCCTCTTTACATGCCCAGCTTTTTCACTTCCTCGTTGTAGTATTTGCGGTAGAGGATGTCCCACTCCTGCGAGCCTTCGAGGATGGTGCGCTTCTGGCTTTCAATCTTCAATCGCGCTGCCTGGTCGATCCGTGCTTCCTGATTGAGAAGCTCTTCTAGAATCTTGCGGGTTTCCTGGCGGATGGTATTGGGGTCTTCGATGAAATCGACTTCATCCACTGTTTTGAGCGCGTCAGCTACGGCCCGCGCCAGCACGTTCACTTTGTCGCGGCTCAGTCTCACAGCACCGCCTTGTATTTGCGAACCAGTTCGCTCTTCACCTTGCGAAACATCTCCTGGTAGTTGGCGCCGGTCTTGTTCATCTCTTCTGAGTACGCTTCCAGAATGACGCGCACCTCATCGTTGATGCGGTCTTCCAACGCAAGTTCCTCCAGCAGCGCGGCGTGCACGCGCTCCGTAACCTTCGGCACCGCAGTGGTTTCGATCGCCTTGCCGGCGATCAGTTTCTTGGTAACTTCGCGGGCCAGATAGCCCACATATTCTTTGGAAAGAAGCATGTGCGGATAGAATGTCCTGTGTCAGCAGATGGTGTTTATGAAACATAGAGTGTAACACGGCACTCGGCTCTTCATTGCTCGTGGATGGAACGTGCCTGCTTTGGAGTTCACCACCGGGGATTGATGAAATCTCCGCGACCTCGACCTGCAGCAAGCGAAATCGAGATGACCGCCGCAATCTGTTCCCGCTAGCACCTACACCACAAAACAGCTTACAATGCAGATTAAGAAGAGATCGCCATGTCACCCGCCCCAGAAGATTTAACCGTCATTAAAGACGACATGATTGCCTTCATCGAAGGCCACGGCATGAGCCGCTTTCACGGCTACGTGGACTACGAGGAAGTGCAATGCATCATGTGGGAGACCGGTTCCAATCCCGACGCCTGGAAGGATTTCGTGGAACTCGCCAAGACCGCAGGTGCTCCATTCCTTACTATGCACTCCTGGAAACTGGAACGCGAAGAATTGGACGAACTGGTCGAGCGGCTCTCTCATTCCGACTTTTCCGATGGCGACGATGTGGAGGATGCTCGCTGGCTGCGTGCTCACACCGGCAAAGTAGGATTTCTGCAATTGGGATGGGCCTATCAGGGATCGATGTTTCTGTGCGAAGTCAGCACCGAATGGTACGAACGCTACCAGCACCTGCTGGAAATGTCGGAAGATTTCGGTGGCATCCCCATCGACGAACCGGACCAGGACGACGAGACGTAATCGTGCGAGCCCACGCCCGCTGGGAACTGGCTGCCACAAATCCAGCACAAGAATCAGCTCTCGCCGAGGCCCTCAGAGATCTGCCACAACTCCCATTCAATCGCAGCTCGCACAGTGGAGCTAGTGCTCATCGTCAGAAAACCGCTCGCACTCTCGCCCGATTGCTTATCCATCGCGGCATAACTGAGGCTGATTCTGCCGCACGTTTTCTTTCCCCTTCTCTTGACCATCTTCATGCGCCGCAGCAAATGACGGGCCTGCAGTGCGCAGTGGATCGAATCGACGCGGCTATCGAGCGCAAGGATCCTATCCTCATCTATGGCGACTACGACGTCGACGGCACCATGGCCATCATCATCCTGAAAACGGCTATCGAACTCTGCGGGGGTACCGCCGATTTCCATGTCCCGCATCGCATTCGCGACGGGTATGACATGCGCGACGATGTCATCGAGCGTGCCGCCACCGCCGGAATTCGCCTCATCATCAGCGTCGACATGGGTATTCGCGCCTTTGCACCCGCCGAAACTGCCCACCGCCTCGGTGTGGATCTCATCGTCACCGACCATCACCTGCCTGGACCGGATGGAATTCCTAAGGCTTGCGCCGTGGTGAATCCGAACCAGTCGGGATGCGAATACCCCTACAAACAACTCTGCGGGGCAGGAGTGGCTTTCAAAGTCGCGCAGGGATTAATGCAGCGCCGCCTGCCCGAAAAAGATCAGACGCGCCTGTTGTTGTCGTTCATGAAGGTTGTGGCAATTGCGACCATCGCCGATGCGGTTCCACTGACCGGCGAAAATCGGGTCTTTGCCAGCCTCGGCCTCGATGCTCTTCGCCGTGCTGTGAATCCGGGCCTCAAGGCGTTGCTCGAGTGCGCCCAAATTTCCGACAAGCGCCCTCCCAATTCCACCGAAGTGGCATTTCGCATTGCTCCGCGCATCAACGCAGCCGGACGTATGGACGTTGCCCGCGACGTGATCGAATTATTCAGCGTCAAAGATACCGAGAGGGCCCGCCTGCTTGCCGGGAAACTGGATCGTCTTAATGCCGAACGTCAGGAAGAAGAGCGCCGCATCCTGCGTTCGATTGACGAACGCATCGCAGGCGATCCTGCCTTGTGCGAGGCCTACTGCATCGTGGTGGACGGCGAGGGTTGGCATCGCGGGGTGATTGGCATCGCTGCTACGCGCATCGTCGAGCGCTATCATCGGCCTACCTTGGTGATCTCTCGAGATGGCGAAGAGGCTCATGGTTCCGGACGCTCGATTCGTCCCTTTCATCTGCTGGAAGCTGTCGAGTCCAGCAGCGCTCTCTTTACCCGTTATGGCGGGCATTCTCACGCCTGCGGCTTCTCCATGCCGTCGGCGAATGTAGCGCAGCTGCGAGCCGAGTTGGATACTTACGCTCGTTTGCGCCTGACTGCGGCTGATTTTGATCCTATTCTCGACATCGAAGCCGAACTCGACCTCGCCGAAATCACTCCCGCCCTCTTTCAAACCCTTACTCTGCTGGAACCTTACGGTACGGGCAACCACGAACCCGCCTTCAGCGTTCGCAACGTCGGACTGCTGGCTCCTCCCAAAATCCTGAAGGACAAACACATCAAGCTGAAGTTAAAAGCGAAGGGAATATCTGGCGGAATGGAAGGCAGGACGGTCTTCGATGCCCTGGGCTGGAACATGGCCGAACGCCTGCAGGAAACGCCTCTGCTCGCCGGAGACCCCATCGACATCGCCTTTACCATTGGCCACAACGACCATCCCGACTTCGGTGGGTTGGAACTCACGTTGCGCGATTTTAAAACTCTGACTCAGAAAACGGGAATTCCCGCGCCTCCAGCGGAGCTAACAAAAGTGCCACTTCCGCGGTAGACGATTTTTTTGGCTGGTTGGCTTGATATCCGTCTTGCCTGCTAGCCATAATCCATTTTCGGCTAAACTTGAATCACGAATGCCGCTCCCCATCTATCGTCTGCGCCAATGGCTGGCTATCGTCGCTGTTATGTTCATTGCCGTTGTGGCGGGTATGTATCTCTACGCACGTCTCATGCAGCATAGTGTGCTGAAAGGTTTCCCCGGCAAGATCGCGTACGACGTCAAGCAGACGGCTAGCGGCTTTCAGTTTTCGAAATCGGAATCGGGTCGCACGGTCTTTACCATCCGGGCCAAAGACGTTAAGGAATTCAAGCTCAACGGTCGCGCCGATCTGCACGATGTCACCATTATTCTCTACGGTCGAGATACATCGCGCTTCGATCAGATTTATGGGGACGACTTCACCTTCGAACCTAAGTCTGGCAACGTCACGGCGAAAGGCGACGTGCAGATCGATCTGGAAGCCAATCCTTCTGGCGTCAATGCTCCCGACCAGGCTGCTCCGAAAGAACTCAAGAACCCGATCCACCTAGAGACGCGTAACCTGGTTTTCAATCGCGACAGCGGAGATGCTTTCACTGATGATCGTGTTGATTTCCGCACTCCGCAAGCAACGGGTTGGGCAGTGGGCGTGCGCTACGCTGCTAAGAGTGCAACGCTCACGCTGTCTTCGCAGGTTCACGTGAACTTGACCGGCCAGGAAAGCGCCTCCCTTTCTGCGACCCATGCGACCATTACGCGCGATCCCAGGCAGATTGTGTTGGAACATCCACTCATGAAACGGGAAACGGGAACGCTGCAATCCGAACAAGCCATTTTTTTTCTTGGCCCGGAGAACGAAGTGCAGCGCGTCGACGCCACCGGCAACGTGAATGCGGAATCGACATCCAAGGATTCGGACCGGATGCGCGCCCGCGCCGATGAAGCCGAGCTCATGCTCACAGGCAAACAAAACCAGTTGCAATCGGCCACCCTTACCGGCCAGGTACGGGTCGAGCGCTTTGGTTCGCAGCCCATGAAGGGCGATGCCGGACGCGTGCTTCTCGATTTTCGAGGTCAGAATGAGCTTCAGAAAGTTCACGCCTATGAAGGCGTTCATCTGGCACAGCATTCAAGCAGCACGGCTGCAGCGACGGCAGACGGGTCCGGGCCACAGGATTTCGATCTCACGGCGGCGGTGATCGATTTTTTCGTGTCGGACGGACATCGACTGGACCGCGCCCAAACTTCCGGAGAGGCGCACATTACCATCTCGCCCGCGCAAGCCAGCACGCACTCCCAACGCACCGTGATTACGGCCGGACGCTTCGATGCGAAATTCGCAGCAACTCCCCAAGGGTCCAGTCGTCTGACGTCCGTCCATGGCGCGCCCGATGCGAAAATCGTGAGCCTAGCCAACGGTACGCCGGACCGTGTCAGCACAAGTCAAACGGTTGAGGCAACATTCCTTCCTGAAGGTGGCATTTCGTCCGTTATTCAGCAGGGAAGTCTTTTCTATACGGATGGTCAGGCGCCGGAGAAGCGCACTCAAGCCTGGGCGGATCGAGGGGTCTACACTCCAGCCGATCGCATGCTACTTCTTACTGGCAATCCTCGCGTCGCCGATGGCGGCATGACCACAACCGCTAAGACCATTCGCATCGATCGCGCTTCCGACGATGCCCTCGCCGAAGGAAACGTCAAGAGCACCTATAGCGACCTGAAAGAGCAGCCTAATGGCGCCTTGCTGGCCTCTTCGTCCCCGATCCATGTCGCAGCCTCGACCATGACCGCACACAACTCCCCAGCGATTGCGCTTTATGAGGGCAACGCCCGTCTGTGGCAGGACGCGAACATCATCGAAGCTCCATCCATAGAATTCGACCGTGATCATCGTTCCTTGATCGCTTCTGGATCAGCCGTTAAGCCGGTTTCCACAGTGCTAGTCCAGGAAAAATTAATTCAGCCGGCGAGCGCGTCGGAGGACTCATCTCCCCCGTCCATGCGAGCGCAGGCGAATATAAAGCGAACAAAAAAAATGGAGAGAAAACAACGGGGAAGCAGAGCCCAGTCACCATCACAGCTACTCATCTTACCTACGCCGACGCCGACCGGCGAGCGCACTATGACGGCGGCGTTGCAGCCCATGGGACCGGTTTTACGGCGACCGCGAATGAGATGGATGTGTTTCTCATGCCTCGAAGTCAAGCCGCACCGCCTCAACCACTTAGCGGCCCCGGTAGGCTTGACCGGATGGTTGCGCAAGGCAACGTGAAGCTTCAGCAGCCGAGCCGGCAAGCCCTCTGTCAGAGGATGGTTTACACGTCGTCCGACGACAGGTTTGTCCTCACCGGAGGACCGCCTAGCATTTTTGATGCCGAACGTGGCAAGATTACCGGCGTTTCGTTGACTTTCTTTAGGGCCGATGATAGGGTGCTCGTAGAAGGCGAAGCCAGTACTCCTGTGGTAACACAGACGCGAGTGGCCAAATAAATAAGAGACGAATGGCAACATAAATGCGTACCTTGGCCACAGATGAAATTGGCAAGTCGTATCGTGGCCGTCGCGTTGTGAATGATGTCAGCCTGCGAGTTGAGCAGGCGGAAGTAGTTGGATTACTAGGTCCTAACGGCGCAGGCAAGACAACCACGTTCTACGCCATCGTCGGCCTGATCCCCCCTGATACCGGCCGAGTTCTCTACGACGATCAGGACATCACTGACGTTCCCATGTACCTGCGGGCGCGTCAGTACGGCATCAGCTATCTCCCGCAAGAAGCGTCAGTTTTTCGCAAGCTGACAGTTGAGGAAAACATCCTCGCGGTGTTAGAAGCGCAACCCATGTCTTGGCACGAGCGCCGCGAGAAGATGGAGAAATTTATCGATGAACTTGGCCTTGAACACATTCGGCAGAATCGGGGATACGCGCTTTCCGGCGGCGAACGCCGACGCGTCGAAATCGCCCGCTGCCTGTGTATTAATCCCACATTCATCTTGCTCGACGAACCTTTTTCCGGCATCGATCCGATCGCCGTTCTCGACCTGCAGAAAATCATTAGTAGCCTGCGGGCTAGCGGCATCGGAGTGCTGATCACCGATCACAACGTGCGCGAAACGCTTTCCGTCACCGATCGCGCTTACATCATCGATGACGGCAGAATCTTTCGTCACGGGAAGCCCGAGCAATTAGCTGGCGATCCGGAAGTCAGAAGAGTTTATTTAGGAGAGAGTTTCTCGCTGGTCTAGGTGCGGAAGGGCCGGACACGAACGTTGAGACTTTGAACTTATGGTTTTGCTGCAGCACAAATTAAGCGTCAAGCTATCCCAACGCCAGATCCTCACTCCGGGCCTCGTCCAGATGGTCTCGGTCCTCGCTCTCAACAAGCTTGAGCTCAAGGACATGATCAATTCGGAGATGGTCGAGAATCCGGTTCTCGAAGAGCTAGAAGAGTCCGTTCCATTGATCGATGAAGTAGGCCGCAAGGAGGAAGACCGCGACCGGCTCACCGCCAAGACTTCTACCGAAGAAGCTCCCATCACCGCCGAAAAGAAGGATCCCTTTGAGGAAATTGATTTCGGATCTTTTTTCCAGGATTATCTCGATCCTGGTTATCGCACGCGCGGCGAGATGGAAGAGATTGAACGGCCGTCGTTTGAGAATTTCCTCTCCAAACCAACTACACTCACCGATCATCTCGCCTGGCAGTTAGGTGCGCTCAGCCTGCGTCGCGAGGTTCGCGATGCCGCCGAGCAGATCATCGGGAATCTCAACGAAGATGGCTATCTCATCGCCAGTGACGAGGAGATCTTGGGCATTGCACCGCCAGCCACTCCAGAGGCCGACGCTGCTACCGCCAGAAACATTGTCAGCGAAGCGCAATCGCTAGGCCTTGACGAGGGCGAATCCGCGGAAGCAACTGCCGGCCAAAATGCTCCCGCCGATCTTGACGCGGCCGTCGCGTTCGATAATCTTGACGAATCGATTCTCTCGGATTCAAGTTCCGCGGACTTCGCACCTGCGAGCGTCATCAAAACAGAATCGATCAGCAGTCCATACGATCTCTCCGCGGGCGCTCCGACCGAGAATTCGTTCGCTTCAGCCAACGGAAACGCATCCGCCGCGGCGGCGGCAACGGCTGTGCAGCCCATCCCACGGCCCATTCAGACCGCCAACTTCACCGCCGAAGACCTTCAGGAAGCTTTGGAAGTGATTCGCCAGCTTGATCCTCCCGGCGTGGGCTGCCGCGATCTCCGTGAATGCCTGATACGCCAGTTGCGATATCACCAGCAGCAGCTCAATCAGCCGAAGAACGGTGATAAGCCCGTAAA
Organism: uncultured Acidobacteriaceae bacterium; assembly: GCA_963846215.1. Lineage (GTDB taxonomy): Bacteria > Acidobacteriota > Terriglobia > Terriglobales > Acidobacteriaceae > Sulfotelmatobacter. The sequence continues at coordinate 987,092 of CAWJVC010000009.1, forward strand.
CGGTACGGCCCAGCTTCTAACGGATGCCATCGCCATCGTCGATCAGCATTTGCGCGCCGTACAAAATAAACAGCACAAGGAAATCGCAAAAGCCATCGGTCGTCCTTATGAGGCAGTTCAGCACGCGCTTGACTTCATTCGCACGCTCGATCCGCGCCCCGGCCTGCAATACAACAAAGTCACCGCGCGGCTGATCGAGCCCGATGTCGCGTTCATCAAGCACGGCGACGAATGGCTGGTTCTGATGAACGACGATGACCTGCCGCAGCTGCGCCTCAACCCGGCCTATAAGAAACTGGTTACCCGCGACACCAACGACAAGAACACGCGCGATTACGTGAAGGAACGCTACAAGAGCGCCATCCAGCTCATCAAGAATATCGAGCAGCGCAAGCAAACCATCACCAAGGTTTGCTATTGTATCGTCGCCCGCCAGCAGGATTTTTTGGAAAAGGGCATCGACCAGCTCAAGCCCATGATGATCAAGGAAGTCGCCGAAGAAATCGGGGTGCATCCTTCGACTGTGAGCCGCGCCGTCGCCAGCAAATACGCACACACCCCGCAAGGCGTCTTCGAACTTCGCTACTTCTTCAGTGAGAGCGTGCAAGGCCCCGAGGGCGGAAACACTTCGCTGCTGATTCTTAAACGCCGCGTCAAGAAGTTAATCGACGAAGAGGATTCCTCTCGTCCGCTGACCGACGAACAACTCACGCGCATTTTGCAATCGCAAGGTATTCAGGTCACTCGCCGCACCGTCGCAAAATATCGTGAAGACATGCGCATTCCAAGTACTCACCAACGCCGCGTGCGAGAAGGGAGATAGAATACGGGAATTTACCTCAGTGTTCCCTGTGTCCTCTGTGTTAAAGAAATTGATTTGTTAGAAAGTTGGTCTTGTGAATGCGGTGCCCAATTTATCTCGAAAGAATTCTAAGGAGGGGCGCTCATGAACGTGGAATATACCGGAAGGCAGTACAACGTAACTCCCGCCATACGAAAAGAAGTTGAAACCGGCCTTGGAAAAATCCGCAAAATTCTAGGCGACCGCTTCGAAGCCAAAGCCGTCCTTGCCGTTGAAAAGCACCGTCACAAAGCTGAAATCACAATCAATCCGCGCAACGGCCCTCTCGTTGGCCTCGCTCAAGCCAAGGACATGATGATAGCCGTCAGCGGAGCCCTCGACCATCTTGAAAAACAAGCTGTGAAATACAAGACGAAGTGGCAGTCCAAAAAGCGTTCCGCCCGCAAGAGCGAAGAAGTGAAAAAGTGGAATGGCCATTCACCTCACGCAGATGGAAATGACGGCCAGACGAGGGTCGGCCTAACCGAAAAAACAGCCGTCCCCGTCGCTGTCCATCGTTATCCTCCGGTCGCGAAAACCACCGAGGTTCACCTGGTCCGTTCCGATGAAGCTGTGTCCATGCGCCCCATGACCCTTGAAGAGGCCATCAAAGAGGCCCACTTCCGCGACCGCGACGTATTTGTCTTCCGTGACCCCAAAGGTAAAGTCATGGTTCTACACCGCACACGAGACGGCAAGATGGAATTGATCGAAGCTCCATAAAACAAACTGTGCAGATAGCTTTCTGGCGGCCCGGCTTATGTCGGGCCGCTCTTGCTTTGGAGATAGACTCGGGCTCGTCACGTGCTTCCACCCGCCGCAACACCGACGTAATGTCGACACCAGCCTTGACCCCAAGTGTAATAACGAGTAGTGAAACGTCCATTTCTATTTCTCCCGAGAAATCGGGGCGGCAAGATCGTGCTCGGTTCGGCTGCGGCGCTGCTTGTCCTTTTCGGTTATGGTCACTGGGCGAATACGGGATTGAGAGAATTGGATCTGGCGCTTCCGCTGGTTGCTAATGCCCGATCTTGGCACGTGACTCATACCACGTCGCTCCTTAAGGTCGAAGAGGACGTGGTTTGTCCCTTCGAGTACGACGCCACAACAACAATCGGACATCTCAGCAAGAGAGAAGTGCACGCCGGCCATTTCTACTACACGCAGCTGCCCACAGGCCAGTGGAGTTCTCGCGAAGGCAATGATTTTGGCCACTGCAGTGGAGGTCCACAGATCAACAACCTGGGTCTGGCGATCAGCATGCGTGTCATTCGTGAAAGCGGTCGCATCAGCCGAGGATCTACAAAAGAAATTGGCGGACGTTCCTGCCGGGTCTGGAACGTGCTTAGCGCACTGCCGACTGGCGGCTTCGCGGAGCAGGCAGCCACATTATGTATCGATCCGGAGACTCATTATCCGCTGGAACTGGCGAGCGGGGGTGAGGCGTATCAGTTCTCTCGTTGGAACGAAGTGTCCACGATTCAAGTTCCACAAATCGATACGGCGGTGGTTACCGAAACACCGAATTCGGTCTTAGGGCCAGATGCAGGTGCTTCTCACCAGTAGTTCGGGATATAGGGAGATTAAGGCATTTTGCGACAGGAGAAAAACAACGTGCCAACTTGGTTCAGAATTACGATTATCTGCGCGGCGGTGGGACTAAGTGTATTTTTTTGGTTGGCGAAGAGCGAGAAAGAGTCGATCAAGCAGGATGTAGAACAGGCCCGCGCTGCGCTCCTGAAAGCGAAAAGCTATCACTTCCATTACGACGGACCCAACTATCTGGCTGGCAAACCACCCTTAACCAGGGACGTGTGGGTTGTGTGTCCAAACTATCGCTACGACATTATCCGCGAGCAAGGCGGCCCGGATCGGCAGGAGATTCGTTTCGACGGGTTGTATTTTGCTAAAACTTCCGACAAGTGGGTTAAAGTTCCCGAAGGCTCGCAGTCCAAAGGCATGCAAGGCTGCGACAATCTGACCAGTGAATATGGACTAGGTATTCCCGCTGGTTTCGACCTGATGCTAAATCACGGTGAAATCCACGTGGACAACCACCAACGGACGGTTGGCGGCGAAACCTGCTACGACTACACCGCAACTATTCCCCTCGCCGACGTCGCCGAGAGAAAGCTCAGTCAGAAGCTGTGCTTAAACTCTGATGATCATCTACCCCGCGAGGTCAGCTTCCACGGTTGGGGTGCCGACCGAGACTCTGTCTATACCTACGATCAGTGGAACAAAACCGATCGGCCAAACTTCCCCGAGGGTTTCAACCCCGCATTATTTTGAATTTGTTCTGGAGCGCACCTTCATGAACGGAAATCGCTCCGCTCACGTGCCTTCTCGCAGTTGGCCGCCAAGAATCGCGATCTTCTATTCCTCCGGCTCAGGCGCCGGCGATATGGTTTCTGCGACCTTCGGCTGACCTGCAACAATGGCTTGCCAGTTCAGGATCGCATTCCACAATAGCCGCTGATCTCCGCGATTCAAGTCGCGATGCATCGGATTGAAATTGAACGAGACAACATGTCCCTTTCCCACGGGCATATCCAAAATCGCTGGACGACCAATTAGATTTTCTTCTCCCCAGGCTTGCCCGCTCTCAACAAACGGCAGGCCGCTTGTGTCGCCCCACTCCATAACAACGCCGCTGCGATCTTCGGGTCCGTCCAGGCAAGTTGTACAGTAGGCCATCCGCATCCATCGCCGCGGAGTGTCATACAAGGGAAAATTTTGTCTGAAGACATAAGTGCGCGCGGGATACCCGTACGCAATCGGATGATCGACGCGATCAAACGTTACTCGCACATGGGCTCCCGGAGTTCGAGTTCCAGCATGCTGTGAGGCCGCCGATGAGGCTCCGCCCCCACCTGCAGCGCTCCGCGGAACGCCACCAGAAGAGCGCCGCACAAAGCGCACTAGACCACCTTCCAATGCCAGCATGCTCCCGCTGCCCAGCGTCACCAACAGGCCGCCATCTTCAATGAAATGTTGAATCTGCGAAAGACCCTCGTAGCCAATTCCTCCCGTGATGTCATCCGATTCCGCCGGCGTTCCAAAGCTCGGCGTCTGCGTAGTTTTCTTGTAAGGCATTGGCGACCATGTTTTTGGCAAACCTTCAATCTGCTCCGCCAGTTCCAAATCAACGTGACCGTAAAGCAGCACATCAATGCGCGAGCGCAGATTCCCTGCGCGAATATCTTCATCTCGCAAATACGTGTAAGGAACCTTTCGTTGATCGAGCGAATATCGGATCCATCCAATCGAGTCCGTATCAGCCCATGGAACCCAGACTCCGAGGCGAGGTGCTTTTGTGAGATGATGCACTACGTTGGGCTCCGCAGAAACCTGAACGAAGTCGAGCCCCAACTCCTGAGCCAGAGAGGAAATTGCTTCGCGTAAGCCATGTTGATCGGCGATAATCCAGGAGCCCGCTGGAAACTTTTTGCCGCCTGCTTCAAACTCGCGTTCTGCAATCTGAATTTCAAAACTGGCCAGGCGATATCGCGCAGCCATAAACGATTCTTGACCCGTATCCTTCAGCAAATAAACCGGACCGGTCCCCATGACGCGTCCTGCAACGCGAGGGGTTTCTGTGAGCCGAATCAAAGCTGCATCGCGGATCGAAGCATCGGAGGTGGGTATCGCCTGCAAGTGATAGTGCGCTGGAAGTTCCCATGAGACGTCGTCGTATGGCGCTTCTCCATCTTTCGGATAATGCTGTGGCATCAGCAGGTCTACGGCATAGTTGCGATAAGGCTGATCGAGGCGCACCACGAATGTTCCTGCAGGAAAGTTTCCTTCCTTCAGCTGAATCGGATTCTCTGCCCGCGCCACTTCGATATGCTGCGCCATCAGCCGGTCAACCATTTGTGCCACGCGCGCCGGATCGCCCTGATCCTGCGGAATCACAAAAGCGTAAGGCGGTTGCGTCAAACCTTTCTGCCAGGAATCCCATCCCTTCTTATAAAAATTGTGCAGCATTTCCTTGGCCGCACTCGCCGTCTCGTCCAGAGCCGCGAGTGCGCCCGTTTCCTGATAGTTCAGATTATCGCGCGCCGACCACGTCACCTCACGTGGCGCTGGCGTTGGTCGATACCATTCCATCGTTGTCGAGGATGGCGAGATGGCTCTCTTCTCCGTCTCCGCACTGCCGTTGCCGAACGTTTCGTATCCGCGTCCAATGCTGTTGTGATTCATGGCCACGGAATCCAGGTAGAGGTGAGCGAAGGCCTCTCCAAAATTCCACGTGGAAACACCCGGCATGCCCATGGCCGTCATCACCTGCACTTCATGGAAACTGAGCTCGAGAAATTCCGCGTACGTAATCGGATCGATGTTCGGGTTATAAGGGCCGGTGCCGTTCCATGTCATCATCAGCGGCACGCCTTCATGCAGGTCGTGCACCACCGTCGGATGCCACTCATGAAACATGCGGTGAACTGCCTTCGTCGTCTCATGCGTCTGCTGGTGCGTGTCGCGGTTGATATCCACAAAGGTGTACTTCGACCAATACGGCGGCGATTGCCGCGGAAGAGTGTTCCGGTCGGTTTTGCCCTTGAGGTATCGATAAAACCAATCGACCATTTTGTCCCGGCCATCGGGATTCGAAATCGGATTGATTAGCACCACCACTCGCTCTCGGATCCGCTGGATCATTGGCTGCTCCGAGACAGCTAAACGGTAAGCAAGTTCCAACATCGCTTCGGTCGATCCTGTCTCGTCGGAATGCAAGGCCGCGTTAAAGTAATAAATGGGGCGGGCGGTGGCGATCAGCTTGTCCGCAGCGTTCTGATCGGTCCGCCGTGGATCGGCCAAGGCCGCGGTCGCTTCTTTCAGCCGATCGATATTGCGAATCCCATCCTCATCTGCAACGGCAAGCACCAGAATTTCTCGACCTTCTTCACTGTGCCCGATCGTGAAGACACGAACACGCGGGCTCGCCGCGGCTAGGGCACGCGCATACGCATAAGTCTTTTCCGTGCCGAGCAGTTCCCCAGGAGCGCCCAGAATGCGCCCTAGAAATTTTTCAGGAGAGGGAACGGTTTTTGATTCGGGGATATACGACACCCAGGGCGAAACATAATGCGGATCCGTAGTAGCCGCGGCAATTGCTTCAACCGATCCAGGCTCAGGAATATCAGGACTCTGGGCCACCGCACTCACGCACAACAAAGCAATGGCAGACAACCAGAGCAGCGCCATTCGAAACATGAAACCCCCGGGAGATTCGAGCGACGCGAAAGTTTAGCACGCGACCCAAGCAGAGGATGGAGCCACGCTCTGGCCCAATGTATGGAATGAACAATGAATAGAATAAACACGCATAAGTAGCTTGAACCCCGAAGCACAAATGTTAAACGCGCAGCTCACCTGCTAAAATCTGCGGCGAGGGGCCCTGTACATGCAAACGCACCACCGCGCAATATTTATTACCCTGTTCCTCATTCTTAGCGCATCGCGGTCAGTATTTCCACAAACGGGGGCAGCTGCCAAGCTTTCCGTCCACTGGGAAGAACTCACAGCCGCAGATTTTCGCGAAGGCATTCATCGTTCGCAGGGAACGTGCTTGCTTCCTTTTGGCATCCTGGAGAAACATGGGCCGCATCTGCCGCTCGGCACCGACCTGCTGGACGTGCGTTTTGCCGCTCTGCATGCGGCCGAACAGGAATACGCGATTGTTTTCCCCGAGTATTATTTTGGACAGATTGCCGAGGCTCGGCACGAGCCTGGAACCATGGCCTACAGCCGTGAGATGCAACTCGCCTTGTTACAAGAGACCACTGATGAGATGGCGCGTAACGGTTGCAAGAAAGTCCTCATCGTGAATGGCCACGGCGGCAACGAGAGCCTGCTTCCGTACTTCGCCCAGACGCAGCTTGATAAGCCGCATGATTACGTCGTCTATGTTTTCGATGAGCGCTCGCCGTCGTCGGGCGGGCCTCCGAAAAAGACATCGATCGATATGCACGCGGGAGAGAGTGAAACCTCGAAGATGATGATCTCGCGCCCGGATACGGTCCACATAGACCGTGCCCCCAGCGAATCCGGCGCGGACCAGCATCGCCAGAAACTGCCCGACGAAGTGTATACAGGAATCTGGTGGTACGCGCGCTTTCCCAATCATTATTCTGGCGACGGCTCAGCAGCGACACAGGAACTCGGCAAATTCCAAATGGATTGGTGGATCGGCGCGGTGGTTAAAGCGATACGTGCTGTGAAAGCCGACGATGTGAGTCTAAAGCTGCAGAACGAGTTCTACGAAAAAAGCAAGCATCCGCTGGATACCCAGCCGTAACGAACGCCGGTGGTTGATTGAAAATTGCTAACTGTTATCAACCATAGAAGCCGTTACGAGTTTCCAATGAGGGCGCCAGTGATGAACACTAGCACTCCCCCTAGCCCGACCTGCAGCGCCGCCGAAATCCACGGACTATCCATATAACGATGACGAATCCATGTGATGATTCCAAGCTCCACAAGGACGACTGCGCCCGCGGCCCATAACGCTACGCGAAAATCTTTCAGCAAAAACGGCAGCGTGTGCCCGATACCGCCCAGTGCAGTCATTGCGCCACAAATCAGACCGCGCACCCAGGGATGTCCGCGCCCTGTTAAACTTCCATCGTCCGATAGCGCTTCCGCAAAGCCCATGCTGATGCCGGCTCCCGCCGAGGCCGCTAGCCCTACCAGAAAAGCATCATTGGAATTATGAGTAGCAAAAGCCGCTGCGAAGACGGGAGCTAGTGTGGAAACCGAACCGTCCATGAGTCCGGCCAAGCCCGGCTGAACGATTTGCAGCACAAACAACCGGCGCTGCGCACGCTCTTCGTCGGCCTTTACATTGGCCGGAAGTTTTTCTTTATCCAGTTCCTGCGCGCGCTCTTCGTGTTCGCGTTCCTCGTTAATCAAGTCGTCGAGCAGTTGCCGGATGCTCGCATCCTGCGTGCGTGATGCCGCCTTCTCGTAAAACCTCCGCGTCTCCACTTCCATGGTACTGGCTTCTTTACGCACCGCTTCAATGCGCAGCGGACGAATCAGCCAAAGCGCGGGACGTTCCACGAATCCTCGCACATCCTGGCGACGGATCAGCGGGATATGTTCCCCAAATTTTTGCTGGAACATTTCAATTAATTTTCTGCGGTGGCCGGACTCCTCCAGTCGCATGCCCTCGAACATGGCGGCCGATGCGGGGTAGTCTTGCCGTAGACCTTCTGCGAAATCGGCATACACGCGTTCATCTTCTTCTTCCAGGGAAATAGCCAAAGCCAGCACTTCGCGCTCGCTGAGTTCGTGAAACTTCTTCATGGCGACTTAGCTTACCTTTCTCGGCCTTCCTGAGACAACTATCTCCTCCAGGAAGTTCGTCTTCGATGCTACTATCCAGAGCATGCCGCCTCGGAAATCGGCCCCGCCCGCTCGTCAAAGAAGGTCCCGGCGCAAGCCTAAGACGACTGTTGAGACCAGCGCGAGAGACGTTCCGCATGCTCCTGAACTCGTGATCATTACAGGAATGAGCGGTTCGGGAAAAGCGTCGGTACTGAAAGCCTTCGAGGATTTGGGTTATTACTGCGTCGACAATCTTCCCGTGGAATTGATTCCGCGCTTCGCCGAAATGTCTTTGCAGTCGGCTGAGATCCGCCGGATGGCGCTGGTCGTGGACGTCCGCGAAGGGTCCAAACTCGAACAACTTCCCGGAATTCTTAAGGCGGTGCGTCGTACGATTCCAACCAAGGTCGCGTTCCTCGAAGCCAGCGACGCCGCGCTGCTGCGACGTTTCAGCGAGACGCGGCGGCCTCATCCGCTGGGAACCGATACGCCAGTTAACGCGTCAATCAAGGCTGAACGCCGACACTTGGCCAGCATTCGCGCGCTGGCTGATATCGTGATCGACACCTCCAAATTTAATGTGCACGAACTCCGTGCTCACATAACCGAACGTTTCCGCGAGCAGGCCTCGGAAAAAAGTATTCTCGTTTCCTGCGTAAGCTTCGGCTTTCGCCACGGTGTACCCGAAGAAGCCGACCTGGTATTTGACGTACGCTTTCTCCCTAACCCACATTTCGTTCCCGAATTTCGGGCGCTGACGGGTCGCGACAAGCGTGTAGCGGATTACATCCGATCATTTCCGCAGACGCAGGAATTTATTCTGCGGATTTCCGATCTTCTGATCTATCTCCTGCCGCACTACATCCATGAAGGCAAAAGCTACCTGACCATCAGTTTTGGCTGCACCGGCGGCCAGCATCGTTCGGTCATGATCGCGGAGGAGGTCGGTAAGCGCCTGCGCAAGGCGGGATACCGGATGAAGATCGTGCATCGAGACATGCCCAGGTAGCTGTACTCCGCGCATCGACCCAACCTGCCACTTGGGAATTCGACATTCCCGCAGTAAAATAGGCCCTTGTATCCCATGCCTACCCCACCGCGAGGAAGCGGCTGCATGCCGACTGGAGCCCTATGCGGCAACTGATCCGCCTCGTCCGGTACGCGCTTCCATACTGGTGGCAGATGCTTTCCTCCGTGATTCTGATGGCGCTGGTGGGTGCGTTGGACGCTTTCAAGTTCTTGCTTATTCGGCCAATCTTTGACCGCGTGTTGAACCCTTCCACCGGTTCGCGGGACATTCAACTGTTTGTAATTCCGATTACACACCGGCCCATCTTTTTGCAGCAACTCGTACCTTCCCATTTTACAAATGCATGGACTATGGTTGCGGTTGCGCTTGTCGGATCCACGGTTCTGAAGGGAATTTTCGATTACACGGGCACTTACTTGGTGAATCACGCCGGTTACGGCATGATCACGGACCTTCGTGACGATCTGTATAACGCGATCATGCGGCGCTCGGCGGCATTTTTCTCCCAGCACACCACTGGTACTCTACTTTCCGCCATCATCAACGATATCGAGCGCGTACAGTACGCCATGTCGACGGTTTTGGCGGAATTCCTGCAGCAGTTTTTTACTTTCTTGTCAGTCGCCGCCGTGGTAGTGGTTCTCGGAGGAAAGCTCGCGTGGGTATTGTTGCTGTTCGTTCCCGTGATTATTTATTCGTCGCGGAAGATTGGATCCCGCGTTCGCAGCACGACTCGCCAAGGTCAGGACAAGCTAGCCGAAATTCAAAATATCCTGCATGAGACGATAACCGGCAATCGTATCGTGAAAGCGTTCAACAGTGAGAAATGGGAAATCTCCCGCTTTCGAGGCGCGGCGCGACGGCTCTTTCGCGCGAACCTGCGTTCCGTCGCGGCCACTGCAATCAGTTCTCCACTGATGGACATTTTTGGTGTTGTTGGAATTGCCTTACTTCTGAACCTCGGTCGCGAAGAGGTGAAGCATGGCCAGATGACTCCCGGCATTTTTGTGGCTTTCATCACGGCCGTGTTCAGCCTCTACAACCCGGTTCGCAAGTTTGCTCAGTTCAACAATAATTTCCAGCAGGCCTTGGGGGCCTCCAGCGAAATCTTCAAGTTCCTTGATGTTGAAGACGGTGTCCGCGAAAAGCCCCATGCCAAGCGGCTTCCTGCTTTTTCCAAGAGCGTCACATTTGATCAAGTCAGCTTCACTTATGGCAGTGACGGACAAGACGCTCGCGTATTGCACGATATCAATCTGGAAGTTCGGCGCGGAGAAGTGGTGGCGATTGTCGGCTCGAGCGGTTCGGGCAAAAGCACCCTCGTCCATCTCATACCCAGGTTTTTCGACGCAACTCACGGACGCTTGCTGATCGACGGAAACGATGTGCGTGACGTAACGCTCGCGTCCTTGCGGGAGCAAGTCGGAATTGTGACGCAAGAAACGGTTCTATTCAATGACACCGTGCGTAACAACATCGCTTATGGCCAGCCGCACGTACCGATGAAAGAAGTTGAGGCAGCAGCTCGCGCCGCCTTGGCACACGATTTCATCCGGGCGCTGCCCGCCGGATACGATGAAGTGATTGGTGAGCGTGGGGTGAGGCTGTCGGGTGGTGAGCGCCAGCGAATCGCCATCGCCCGCGCCATATTGAAGAATGCTCCAATCCTGATTCTCGATGAAGCCACCTCGGCACTAGATAGTGAATCGGAAGCGCTGGTGCAATCGGCATTGCATAATCTGATGAGCGGCCGCACCGTCTTTGTCATTGCTCACCGACTGTCGACCGTGCGACGTGCTGACCGCATTGTCGTGATCGAAAATGGGGCCATCGCCGACATTGGCGCGCACGAGGATTTGATGACGAAGCTGGGCACGTATCGCCGCTTATACGAGTTGCAGTTTGCCGACTTCGAGCACAAACTGGAGCCGGCGCAGCCCAGTTAAGTTTTGATTTCTGGAAAAAACCTTATGCCTCTTCGCTCCATGACGGGTTTCGCGCAAGTGAAGGGCGAAGTAAGTCAAGCTGAAGCACGCACCGGCTCGCAATCCTCTTCGACTAACGGGCGGCTTGCTTTTTCGCTTTCGCTGAAGTCGGTAAATCACCGTTTCCTCGATCTTCATTTCCGCTTGCCTTCGGGTTCGGACTCGATTGAGATGCAACTTCGCCGGTTACTAAAGGAAAAAGTTGCCCGCGGCCACGTGGAAGTGACGCTCAGCCTGGAGCGCGGGGGCAATGAAACCATGGCGCTCAACCGCGCGCTGGTGAGCGCCTATATCGCGGCATTTCGCGCTGCCGCCAGCGAGTTTCAGGTTCCTGCCGAACCAGATCTTAACGTGATTCTGCGCATTCCGGGCGCCTTGGATTCTGCCGGCAATGCCGTCGACGGTGCGCTGGAATCGGCGGTCATGGCCACCATCGGCGAAGTGCTCGACCGCCTGAATGAGATGCGAGAGCAGGAAGGCCGTAGCATTGAGCGCGAACTCCGCGAACGTATGCAGCATCTGCGACAAGCGGTCGATGTGGTACAAGAACACCGCCGCACAATGCTGCATAGCTACCTGGAGCGGCTACAGTCGCGGCTCCACGAATTGATGGCCGCCAGTCCGGATCGCGAGCGAGTCTTGCAGGAAGCTGCTCTGCTCGTCGACCGCAGCGACGTTCAGGAAGAGATTGTGCGTTTGGAGAATCATATTCAGCATTTCCTGGGGTTTCTCGATGAAAACGGCGAAGTAGGGAAGAAGCTCGATTTCCTGCTGCAGGAAATGAACCGCGAGGCTAACACTTTGCTTTCCAAAACTTCCGGATTGGCAGGCGAGGCGCTGAAAATTACAGAGGCGGGGTTAAGTATGAAAGCGGAGATCGAAAAATCGCGCGAACAGGTGCAAAACCTGGAATGAGTTCTTCGACCCACAAGCCTCTGGTCTATATCATCTCGGCCCCTTCTGGTTCGGGCAAATCCACGCTGGTCAACGAACTGCTGAAGTCAGTGCCCGATCTGGAGTTCTCGATCTCCTACACGACGCGGTCTCCCCGCGGTAGTGAGACCAATGGCCGGCAATATTATTTTGTCTCCCGCGATGAGTTCGAGAAGATGATTGCCGAGGACGCGTTCCTCGAGCACGCGGAAGTCTTTGGAAACTACTATGGCACTGCGCGGCGTTTCATGCATGAGGCGGAGCGCAATGGGCGGGATCTACTCCTCGACATTGACGTACAAGGCGCGGAGCAGATTCAGCGCAAATTGCCTGATGCGGTCAGCGTCTTCATCTTGCCGCCGAATCGGCAAACCCTCGAAGAGCGCCTACGTAAGCGCAGCGAAGATCGCGAAGAAGTCATCCAGCGTCGATTAGTCACCGCGAGTCGCGAAATTGAGAACTACGAACGCTATAACTACATCCTGGTAAACGACCGGTTAGAGGATTCGATCGAACTGTTACAAGCGATCGTTCGGGGCGAGCGCCTGCTGCGGGCTGAGAAACCTTTATCGGAAGAGGAAGCGAAGATCGTTAGTGTGGGAGATTGTTGCCGGCTGGCGAAAGTTCGTGAAAGGCTGCAACCAATTCTCGCATCGTTCCTGGCTCCCGAAGTCTCCGGCAAGCCACTCTAAGTCTCGGTTTTTGCCGCAGCACGGTGATGCTCTTTAACCCCCGCCATTCGGCCCGTGTCGCGAAAAAAAGGGGTTTTTGCGGCATGGGGCCTTCCTCCGAGCGATTCCTACATCAACCAAAGCGCGTCCACGTCTACGATGACCTGCGTTCGCGGAATCTTCTGTGTGGCCGCGTAAGCCAACATGGCGCGCAGTGTGGAGTTGAGTTTTTCACGGCTCGGCGACTTCAACACGAAATGATAGCGATAATCACGCTTCAATCGAAGAATCGGTGCAGTAGCGGGCCCGAGGACGCGAACCCCTTCATGGCGCGTTTGCTCAAACCATTTTCCCAATGTACCCGACCATTGCAACGCTTCATCCAGTTTGTCACTGCGGATGAGAACGTTCGCCAGTGCGGAGTACGGAGGGTAATGCATCCAACTCCGAAAGCGTAACTCCTTATCGTAGAAACCAGCAAAGTCATGATGCGCGGCATATTGCACCGCGTAGTGATCTTGAAAATATGTTTGCAGAACTACTTTGCCCGGAGTCTGTCCGCGGCCCGCGCGGCCAGCGACTTGTGTCAGCAATTGGAAAGTACGTTCAGCGGCGCGAAAGTCGGGCATCCCCAAGGCGCTATCAGCTCCAACCACGCCGACCAGGGTTACGCCATGGATGTCGTGGCCTTTGGCGATCATCTGTGTGCCGACAATCAAATCGAGCTGACCCTCGCTCAGGGCATTCAGCGTGCGCTCGAAATCTTCATGTCCGCGCACAGTATCGCGATCGAGACGTGCGATGCGGGCTTGGGGAAACATGCCGTGCAATAGCTCCTCCAACTTTTCTGAACCGGTGCCAAGGAAATATACATAGTCGCTGGCGCAATGGACGCAAGCTTTGGGCACCGGCGCAGTAAATCCGCAATAATGGCAGACCATTTTGTGCTCCCGCTTGTGATGAGTCATCGCGATGGCGCAGTTCTGGCATTCCAGAGTTTTGCCGCAGGTACGGCAGAGCACGACGGGAGAATATCCGCGCCGATTGAGCAACACCATCACTTGTTCTTTTCGGTCCAGACGCTCTTGGATCTCGGCGGCCAGTTTCCGTGAGACAACTTGCTCGTGGCCGGTTTCCTGGAATTCCTGCCGCATATCAATGATCTCAACTTCAGGCAGGGGGCGCTGCTCTACACGATCCGGCAATTCCACTAGGGCGTACTTGTTCTTCTTAGCATTGAAATACGACTCCAGCGAGGGTGTGGCAGACCCCATGACTACTGTGGCATTCGCCATCTTGGCGCGCATGACAGCGATATCGCGAGCGTGATAGCGCGGCGTTTCTTCCTGCTTGTACGACGAGTCGTGCTCTTCGTCCACGATGATCAGCGCTAGATCAGCCACGGGCGCAAACACTGCGGATCGGGTGCCTACAACCATTCGCGCGTCACCACTCTTAATACGATGCCATTGTTGCGCTCGCTCCTTGTCAGTCAGAGCGGAATGCAGGATTGCGACTTCGTCTCCAAAAATGTGATGAAGATCCGCGGCAACTGCGGGTGTAAGTCCGATCTCAGGGACAAGCAGAATGGCCGAACGGCCGGCGTCGAGCACGGCGCGCATCCCCGCCAGATATACCGCCGTCTTGCCCGAGCCCGTAACGCCGTGCAAAAGAATTCCAGCAAACTTTTGTGTCTCAACCGCTTCACGCAGGCGATTTAGCGCGGCTTGTTGCGCCGGATTAAAATCGAATTCGAGGCGCGAAGGTCGCGGCTTGCTCTTCGAGACCGCGAACCCCGCGGGTTCCTCCATCAGTTCGACCAGTCCCCGCTTAACCAGTGTTCCCAGCGTTGACCGCGGGATTTCGAGCGCTTGCAGAAGATCGGCGGGAACCCGTCCACCCGACGCAGCCAGACTCTCAATCAATTTGCGTTGATTGTCGTTTAGTCTGCCGTCGGCAGATTTGAGCAGCGCGATCTTGATGGTGCGCGTGGCATCGCGCGCTCCGGAAACATCTTCCCTCACCAGCCACTTTTTCCGAACCATGCCGCCCAACACTGACTTGGAAATGCGGGTTGCATTGCGCAATGTCTCTTCGCGAACCTGAACCGCCTCACCGGGCGCGCCATCCTGGCCCGCCAGATAATCGAGCACACGAAATTCTGCAGCTTGCTCCTCCGGCGTACGCCGCGCACGGGCGGAAGATCCCGATACGCCCGCCTTATGTAGCGTCAGGTGGCCCTCTGACGTGATGCGGTATGCGATGGAGCGCTTGAATTCTGCGTTCAAAGGCAGCATGGTGCGGAAAACTTCGCCGAGCGGCGCAAGATAGTAGTCTGCAATCCAACGTCCGAGGCGGAGCAACTGTTGGTCAAATACGGGCTCAACATCGAGAACTCTAAGAACTGACTTGAGGGTTACGGATGGCTTCCGGTCATGTAATTCCACAACGATGCCCGTCATGCGTTGCTGTCGGAACGGCACGAGGACGCGGCCGCCCACTACAGGAGGGGCATCGGCCTGAACACGGTAGGTGAAGACCATGTCCAGCGGCACCGGCAGGGCAACGTCGCAGAACTCGGGCATGAATGGAAGAATAACCTAGATTAAAGAGCTGTCATCCCGAGCGAAGCGAAGGATCTGGGTTCTGTCTCGGCAAATAAAGGCCGGACTTACTCCGCTGCTTTTTTCGGAGGTACGATCCCCAAATATTTCATCACCATCTGCAAATCTTTCCACGCTTCCCCCTTCTGTCGTGGATCCCTCAGAAGAAATGCGGGATGGTACGTCACCGCCAAGCGCGCGCCGGGCCATGCAGGATCGCTGCCGGCAGGTTTAAAGTCATACCAGCGGCCACGCAGTTCTGTCATCGGTGCACTCATGGCGAGAAGATTCTTGGCGGCCGTCGCGCCCAGGGCAACAATCACCTTGGGCTTGAGAGCCGCGATCTGCCGCATTAGAAATGGTGAACAAGTTTCCGACTCATCGCGCTCGGGCTGGCGGTTGCCCGGTGGACGGCACTTCACGATGTTCGCGATGTAAACGTCTTCCCGCCGCAGCCCCATCGCCCTGATCATGTTATTTAACAATTGGCCAGCGCGTCCCACAAACGGTTCCCCCTGCGCGTCTTCATCGGCACCTGGACCTTCGCCAACGAACATCAATTCAGCGTGTGGGTCGCCAACCCCAAACACAATCTGGGTGCGAGTCGAGTGCAGTTTGCAGCGAGTGCAATTGCCTAGGTTCTCGCGAATAATTTTGAGGGCGGCCGCTGGATCCGACACCCCATGCTCTGGCCAGGGTGCGACAATGCGGAGAGCTCTGTCTTCGTCGATAGTTGCGGTACCACTGGATTTTCTTGCCATTTCCTCTCGCCCTTCCGAATGAGATGTTGCCACTATCACAGCGGGCTCTGCACCAAGGTCCGCGCCGTCCCCGGACCGCGATGCCCGACGATAGAAATCGTAAATTCCCATCTCGTGACAATAGCGAACGCGTTCGGCGAGAGCCCGCCGCAATTGAGGGTCAAGAGTCGATGGCATTATTTATCCGCGGCCCAGAGAACAGCTGGTTTATTTCTCTACATCAAAATAAATCTTCGTCGTCGCTCGGTACAGCAGCACCTTCGCTCCCTCGAGCTGCATGTCGAGCGAATCGACGTGCGCCCATTTTATTCCGCGTACGGTCTTGGCAGCCTCAGCCACTGCAGCCTCCGCAGCTTTGGCAAAGCTTTCCTTGGACGTTCCAATCACTTCGATAATCTTCTGCGTCATCGTGCGCTCCTTAAATAAGTTGAAGAGAGATTGTACGCCAGTCAGAAGGCGACGAGCGTCAGGCCTTTACTGCAGATTTGCGGCGGTCACGAATGCGAACGACCTGATCCAGAACGCGCTGCGCCACTTCCCACTTGGTCGTCTCTGGAACCTCGACGACTTCATCATTGGAGATGATCGTGACCTGGTTGCGCTCGGAGTCAAACCCGATACCCTCGCGAGAGACGTCATTCACAACGATGGCATCCAGCTGCTTCGACGCCAGCTTTTGACGAGCGTTCTCGAGGACATTCTCGGTTTCGGCGGCAAAGCCAATAATGATCTGCCGTACCTTCTGCAGAGAGATTTCTTTAAGGATGTCCGTCGTCGGCTCAAGTTCAAGGCTTAGCGGCCCTTTGCGTTTCAGCTTCTGTCCAGAAACTGACTTCGCCCTGTAATCGGAAACTGCAGCACTCTTGATGACGATGCTCGACTCAGGTAGCAACTTTAGGACGGCGTCGCGCATTTCCTGCGCGGATTCTACACGTGTGACCTCGGCTGCGCCTGGCGGCGTCAGAGAAGTAGGTCCGCTTACCAGAAGCACACGCGCACCGCGGCGCAGCGCAGCTTCTGCCATGGCATAGCCCATGCGCCCACTGGAGCGATTCGTGAGATAGCGTGCGGGGTCGATCTTTTCGCGCGTCGGCCCGGCCGTAATTAACAACGTCTCGCCAGCAAAATCCTGAGCCGCACCCAACGCCTCCAAAACGGCCGCGACGATCGTTTCATTTTCCGCCAACCGGCCGGCGCCCGTCATTCCACAAGCCAGATATCCTGAGCCCGGTTCGACAATCTTCACGCCACGCTGCCGCAGAATTTCTAAATTCGCCTGCGTCGCCGGATGATTCCACATGTTGACGTTCATCGCCGGGGCGACAACCACTGGAGCAGTCGTCGCGAGGTAGAGAGTAGTAAGGAAGTCAGTGGCGATTCCCTGCGCGAAATGCGCCAGAACGTCCGCCGTAGCAGGCGCGACCAGCAAAGCATCGATCGATTGCGCCACCGCGATGTGTTCTATGGCCGAGTCGATGTTAGGAGTCTGTTCTTCTCCGGATGAGAACATTCCGGTGATGACTTTTTCGCCGGACAGCGCAGCGAACGTGAGCGGACGAACAAACTCCTGAGCGGCGCGCGTCATGATCACCTGCACGCGAATCCCGCGGTCTTGCAACAGCCGCACTACTTCCGCTGCCTTGTACGCCGCGATCCCGCCCGTTACTCCGAGAGCAACTTTCATGGTTGGCGCAACATCGCTCTCCCCGGAAAAAGTCTAGGCGTCGTGCCCAAACGCTTGCTCGAGGGCTTCAGCGGCCTGCTCAGCCGCGCTGCGAGTTTCAGGAATTTCCCACTTCACTTTTCCAGCACGAATTTCATCCTGAGCGATACGGCATGGTTTGCGGGAGTTGGTTTGCACCACAGGCGGTGCCCCTGATTGCAACTGCCGGGCGCGCCGCGCTGCCACAAGGATGTAACGATAGTTGCTGTCGAAGCCTTCGATCAATTTCATGGATTCTCTCCCCTTGGGATCCGGGATTCAAATTTTAATTGCCGAGAGTTGGTATGCTTCGTCCTTCGCCAGCGAAGCCAAGAACACCGTTCCTATTTTCCCACGAAATTCAATCTTGTGGGGGCCCGGCCAGCTCTTCACGTGTTACGGAAGTATAAACGGATAGGATTACAAACTGGAAAGACGTTCTCGGCCAGAGTCGCTTGGCAACGAATTTCGCAAAATAGAGCGACAGGTCAGTGAACGATTCAGATCTTCTGAATTCAGATCTTCTGAATTCAGATCTTCTGAATTGTGTCGCAACTTTCCCATCAACGGCCGCTGCGGAATTGCTGTATGAACTCCGGCAGGGAAGAGTGGGCCATTGGCGCAGGAATCATCGTGAGGACGAGCATCAATAACGCGAACACGCCCAGCCAGATTCTCTTACCCGAGACATGTGGCCATTCCGCAACCTGCGGATGTCTCAGGCTGCTCACCTGCAACAGAACCGCCCACACGAACCATCCCGTCCACAGGAAATACGACATCAGTAGAAGCATGAGAATGGTCAATCGAGACACCACTTTGTGAACCCGGGGAGCCATGGAAAAAATAATATGGCCGCCATCCAGTTGACCGCCGGGTAAGAGATTCAGAGAGGTCGCGAGCATACCAACCCAGGCAGCAATCGCGGTGGGATGCAAGAGCACACGATTTAGGGGGAAAGCGGCCGCTCCATGTAGAAGACCGAGCGACGCGAGAACCCGATGGCCTACATAAAAAATCAGAGGATAGCCAAGTTGATATTCCGCCGGGGCCGAACCCGGCGAAATTGGTTTTGACCACGGCATTGAAAATAGGAGCACAATCAGTGCGACCACGAAGCCCGCGATCGGTCCAGCAATTCCGATATCGAACAGCGCGGTCCGCGAACGAATGCGCGACCGAATCAGGATGATCGCTCCCATCGTTCCAATCGGAGTTGGCACCGGAATAAAAAACGGCAGGGTCGCGAAAACCCCGTAACGGCGGCAATAGAGGTAGTGGCCCATTTCGTGAGCCAGAAAAAATAGCATCACCGCCGCCATGAAAGGAACGCCGCCCAACAGGCGCGCTGGATGCGAAACTGCCCAGTTTGCGGGGAAAAAAGGAATCGAGTCATCACTGATTGAGAGCGCCGGCTGCCCGTGTTGGAAGTTGTATTCCATGCGAGCGCCCATTACCAGCGTGGTGAAGCAGGTTGCCAACAGCAGCAGCACATGAAGCCAGTACCGCGGCTTCGGTGGAGACGGCACCCACTGCGGCATCGGCCGGTAGTATTCGAGGGTCGAGGAAACGGTGGGGGGATTGGGGTCGGACATTCGGTCTTCGGCTTCGCGGCTTTGTTGGGGACCTTTTTTAGATGCTAATACGAGCGGCGGAGCTATCGATCGCAGCCTTTGCCCGCCAAAGACAAACTCTCGCTATCTCCCGTCGCGAGGGCTGGCTGGAAGCCGCCTCACTCAGTCAATCGACTGGAGTTCTTTGCCTGGCTTGAAGCGCACCGCTTTTCCTGGAGGAATCGATACTTCTGCGCCTGTGCGTGGGTTGCGGCCAATGCCGGTTTTGCGTGGACGCACATTGAATACGCCAAAGCCCCGCAGTTCAATGCGGTTGCCGCGAGCCAGCGATTGCTTCATGCTCTCAAAGACGGTTTCCACCGCCAGTTCGGCCTTGGTCTTGGTGATACCGGTTCTGGCTACCACTTCGTTGATAATGTCGAGCTTAATCACGAACGGCTCCCGCGTGCGGTGTGAAAATCATGCTTCAAGTTATTGATGCTATGGGACATAACGGAGATTGTCAACCGGAGCATCTGTACCGTAAACTGGCAGGCGCCTGCAAGCTGTACTGTTTTGTCCTCCTGGCCTGGCGCTCGCTCGCCCCTAAGGGTACCAACGAGCCGTCGCAGGAGCCCTTACATAACAGCTTCGCAATTGGCCCGATTGGGAGTTCTCTCCTGCCGGCAGTGTTATTTTCCTGTATATTTTCTGGTTCCATTCAACCCAAGGAGCTCCATGCTGAAGAGTGACCGCTGGATTCGCAAGACCGCCCGCGAACATGACATGATCAACCCTTTTTCCGAGAAGCAGGTCCGCGAAGGCGTGATCTCATACGGCCTGTCATCGTACGGATATGACTTGCGCGTTGCCGATGAGTTCAAAATTTTTACCAATGTAAACTGCACCATCGTCGACCCCAAAAATTTCGATGAGAAATCCTTTGTAACGGTTCGAACCGATATCTGCATCGTCCCGCCGAACTCCTTTGCGCTGGCCCGCTCGGTCGAGTATTTCAAAATTCCTCGCGACATTCTCACCATTTGCGTTGGCAAGAGTACTTACGCCCGCTGCGGCATCATCGTGAACGTCACCCCATTCGAGCCCGAGTGGGAAGGCTTCGTTACGCTGGAAATCTCAAATACAACGCCGCTGCCGGCGCGCATTTACGCCAATGAAGGCCTCTGCCAGATTTTGTTCTTCCAGTCCGACGAAGTCTGCGAAACCAGCTACGCCGACCGCAAAGGCAAGTACCAGTCGCAGCAGGGCATCGTGCTGCCGAAGTTGTAGCAATGAATTTGTGATGAGGGATCAGAGCTGCAAACTGGCGGCATTTATTAGCCCAGCACGGGAGTGCTGGGCCTGGTAGGCTGAATGGAAGCCGAGTCTCAAGGACTGCACTCAGCTGCCTGCCTTCTAATAGCAAACGGAATTAGCGTCCGTTTTCTTCTTCCTTGAACATGTACTTAATAGCGGGCTTATAAATCATCAGGTTCGGACCGCCATCCTCGCGGACCACCTTGATGCAGGTCTTGTCGTACCACTCGATGATGCCGTGCACTTCCTCGCCATCCTGCAGCACGATCACCATGGGCGTCCGCGACTGCATCTGCTTCTGATAATAAAAATTCTCGGCGTTCGTCTGCTCAGGAGGAGCCATCTTCTTCGGCGTCCCGCCAATGCTTGGGCGGTCGCCGCCGCGGTCGAATCCGCGATCGTGCCCGCGCTCCGGACGGTCGTGCCGCTCGCGTCGCTCCGCGAGTTGAAGATGACCGTTATTGTGGTTTGGATTGTGGTTGCCATTGCCATGATCCAGGCGCGGCAACGCCGGACGGATCAGCTTTCGGTTGGCGAAATTGTCTTGGTCATCGGCCAGTTTCGGCTTGAGCGGGATCCATGATTTCTTTCATAGCGGCGCTACTCCTGCACACGCATTCGCGCAAACCACATCGTCAAAAAAGGCCCGGAAAGTATGAATCGAAGGCGTGAAATTTCACCTACGGTACCACACGCCTCCTGTCGTGACAATGCAACTATCGTGCCGGTATCGTTCGGTTCACTACGTCTACACTATGCCAATTCTTGCATACCCGCATACGGCCTAAGTTGTGTTCGTCAGGTCTGTGCCCCGGCGTTCCTTGCCGCTCCATGTGACCACCGCGACCAGCGTCGCTACAAGCACCACGGTCCAGGCCAGAACCGGCGGATACAATCCGCGATAGCGCGCCTCCGCCAGTTTCGCCTGAATCACCACATTACGCGACGAAAGCAGATTGCCCAACTGGTAAGCGAATCCGGGGAACGTTCCCCGCACTGCCGATGGCGAGAGTTCGTTAAGGTGGGCCGGGATCACGCCCCACGCACCCTGCACCATGAACTGCATCAGGAATCCGCCCAACGCCAGCATGGGGACGGTGCGTGAATAGGCCCACAAAGGGATCACCGGAATGGCCAGCAGCGCGGCGATGACAATGGCTCGCCGACGCCCGATATGTTCCGACCACGTCCCAAACAAAATCCCTCCCAGCAGCGCGCCAATGTTCGCGAATACCGTGATCAGCATCACGGTCTGCGGTCGCAAACTTATGTCCTTTGGTTAAGAAAGTCGGATACAAGATCCTGCGTTCCGTGGCTGAGAGAATTGAACGCAAACATCAGCACCACCAGCAGAAGCAAAAGTTCCCAGATACGTGACAATGTCTTTAGCCCAGATCGGCTCTCCGCCTTGCGCGACACCTGTCCTTGCAGCCATGCGGGAGACTCATCCACCTTGGTGCGGATGTAAATCACCAGAAAGGCCGGCAGCGCGCCGATCACAAACATTCCTCGCCAGCCTACAAAACGGAACGCGGTTCCGAAACCTAACGCCGCCATCAGGTAGCCGACCGCGTAGCCTTCCTGCAGCAGCCCGGAGAAAAATCCGCGGCCCTCCGCCGGCAAGCGTTTCGAACGCCAGCGCCGCGCCCACGCCCCATTCTCCTCCCATCGCAATTCCAAACAACGCCCGCGTGATCAGAAATACTTTCAAAGAAGGCGCGAAAGCCGAGGCCAACTCAAACACCGAATACGCAATGATGTCCACCATCAGCGTAGCGCGTCGCCCGAACCGGTCCGCCATCATCCCAAACAGAAATGCGCCCACCGGACGAAAAGCCAGCGTAATAAAGATCGCTTCGGCGACTGCCGAAACTTTCGTCTGGAATTGCGTCGCGATCGCGCTGACGCAAAAAGTCAGAATGAAGAAATCAAACGCATCCAGCGACCACCCCAGAAAGCAGGCAATGAAACGTATTCCGCTGCACCGGCGTAAGCCTGCGAAAATGGCCGATGAATTCCATTGAGTATTCCTCCGCGCAATTCCGTACACGCCGAAAAGTCCTGCGGATGCTAGCATAGGTTTTTCAATCAGCAACTAGAAATCAACAATCAGCAATTACCCCATGCCCGATCTCGACTCTCCCCAACGCCAGGCGCCCGACTCGCTCATGCTCACCGGTTTCTGGTATCGCGCCCTGCCTGCCGATCGCGTTCACCGCAATCAACTCCACAAAGCCATGCTGCTCGAGATTCCACTCGTCATCGGTCGCGATCGCGCCGGCCGCCCGTTCGCCCTGCGCGACGCCTGCCCTCACCGCGGCATGCCGCTGAACTGCGGCAATTCGACGGAGAAAATGTCGAATGTTCCTACCATGGCTGGCAATTCGATGCGCACAACGGCCAGTGCCAGCTGATCCCCTCGCTCACCGCCGACCAGAATTTGAAAGTCGATCGCATCTACGCCGGCAGCTATCCCTGTGAAGAGCAGGACGGTTTCATCTGGGTCTACATCCCGGACCCGGCCCG
The DNA here is from genome assembly GCA_963846215.1 of uncultured Acidobacteriaceae bacterium. Lineage (GTDB taxonomy): Bacteria > Acidobacteriota > Terriglobia > Terriglobales > Acidobacteriaceae > Sulfotelmatobacter. The sequence continues at coordinate 1,010,346 of CAWJVC010000009.1, forward strand.
CAGGGCGCGGGATTCAGCAAGCCAGAAGAAGCTCCCGAACCTGCCCCGCAGATCGAACGGTTCGGCGAGAAATACAAACTCGCCTACCTCACCGCCGACATGCCCGTCAGCATCGATCACGGCATCATCGGCCTCATGGATCCCGCGCACGGGCCCTTCGTCCACCAAGCCTGGTGGTGGCGCAGCCGCCACAGCATCCACGAGAAGAAAAAAAATTTTGAGCCCATTCCCAACGGCTTTCGCATGAGCGCGCACACCCCCAGCTCAAACTCCGCGCCCTACAAGCTTTGCGCCTCTACGCCGCCGCCGATTCCATCACGACCACGATCGACTTCGTTCTTCCCAACCTGCGCCGCGAAATGATCCGGGCAGGGAAGTACTGGTTTTCTTCGCTCACCACGGTAACGCCCATCACTCGCAATCAATGCCGCATCGACGTGGTCGCCGCCTGGAACATTTTCCGCTGGATGCCCTTCGGCCCCGAGCTGCTGAAGTTCGTCTTCGCGAAATTCGTCGAGCAGGATCGCCGCACCATGGAACTGCAGGCCGAAGGCCTGAAGCACAATCCGCACCTCATGCTGATCGACGACGCCGACCGTCCCGCAAAATGGTATTTCCAGTTGAAGGCCGCGCACCTCGAAGCAAAACGAACCGGCGCGCGAGATGAAGCATCCCATGGCCGGCCCGGTCACGCTGAAGTGGAGAAGTTGAGGCTCGTTGCGGTGTGAGCGAATCGGAAGCTGGCATCCGAGATTCAGACTACCGAATCAGCTTCAGCCCCTTATAGAGGCTGAACTTGCTCGTCCGGAGTGACAACAGGGATATTCTTCCGCAAATCGCCTGCGCGATGATCTGCCGGTCAAACGGATCGCGGTGATGAGTCGGCAACTCGAACAAACGAAAGCATGATCCGCGGTGAACGGCAGGATGCGAACATCCATGTCCTGGATCGCCTGACGCAGATCATTCGGCGGAAACATTCAGCTTACCCAAAGTTGTCTTGATGGCGATTTCAGTCAACGAAATTGAACTCAACTCGCGAATATTTTCTGGGTTACCCAGGATGGCACTGCCGCGCGCTTGCTAAGGCGTTCCGGCGATTCCACAGCGAAAATCAAGACCGCCGTATCCAGCAGCACCCGCAAATGTCACTCGCCCCCGCCAAAGAGAAGCTTCGACTTCCTTGTCGGTCATCGGCTTCCACCAGTCCGGATCGAGTATCTTGAATCTTTCCCCGCAGAGGTCCAAACTTAGGGTCGTTCTTGCGCAGACTGCTTTTCGTGCGCACGATGTCCACCACCGGCACGCCCCTGCGGCAGATGCGTGACCGGCTCGCCGTCTTCTACGGCCTTAATCAGTTCCGGCAGTTTGTTCTTGGCGTCGGCTACGCTGACCTTGCATAGATTACATGATAGCTATCTGAGATAGCTATGTCAACGAAAGAGGAGATCGACGATTAGGCCTACTTCTTCGTCCGCTGACCAGCCAATCCATCGCCTCCTCCCGCGTCTTGAACGCGGCAGGTCGCGCTGCGAGAAGTTCTTGAAGTGCTCGTAAAACACATGGGGCAGGCTTTCCGTCCCCACCCACGCCGACTCTTAACATACGGACGATCCAGCACGAGAACTTCCTTGATGCGTGTGGCTACGGTCTTGTCAACTTCCGCACCGGTAAAGTCAGCCAGCGTGAGCACCGATCCGGGCGTGTGCCGGGCAACGTCCGCGCGAATCAAGTCGAGCAGGAACAATATCTCCTTGCCGGTGCAATGGGAGAAATCGATCAGGTAGATAGCATGGCCTTTGTGCTTGATGATTCGCAGCCGTTCTTCGAGATTATCGCTTGTGCTCATACTAGCAGTGCCTCCACGACCGCATAAGCCTCGTCCAGTGCGGCATCCAGCGCGGCAGCATCTTTGCCCCCAGCCTCCGCCAAATCAGGACGGCCTCCGCCCTTGCCCCCTACCTTTTGTGCGACCGGGCCAATCACTTTACCCGCCTGCACCCGGCTGGTCAGATCCTTGGTGACGCCAACGATAAGCGACACATTTCCATTCGACGCCGACCCTAATACCACCACGCCCGAGCCGATCTTATCGCGCAGTTGATCAATGAGCGTGCGCAACTGCGCGCGCTCCAGATTATCCACTCGATGCGCGAGAACCTTGACCCCCTTCACCTCTTTAACTTTGTCGCCCACGTTGGCCGTACTGGAGGAGGCGGATTTCATCCTCGCCTGGTCGAGTTCCCGTACCAACCGCTTGATCTCGCTATCTTTCTTTTCGAGTTCGGCCTTCAACGCTTCAGCTGGGGACACTGTCACCGCGTGTGCATGATCCTCCTCAGCAATGGGCCCATCCTTGCGTGGTTTTTGCGCAAGAGTAGGAGAGACGAATGTCGACACTACTCCCTCTAACTCGTGGTCCTTACGGAAGTGCGCCAGCGATCCTAAGCCCGTGATCGCCTCCACGCGGCGCACGCCCGAAGACACGCTGCCTTCTTTCAGAATCTTGATCAGCCCAATCTCGCCGGTCGCCCCAGTATGCGTCCCTCCGCAAAGTTCCGTAGAGAAATCGCCGATGCGCACCACCCGCACCTTCTCGCCATATTTTTCGCCGAACAACGCCATCGCGTGATACTGGCTGATCGCCTCATCAATTGGCACATCCGTGATGGTCTCTACGATCTGGTTGCGCAGCACTTCCTTATTAATGATGTCTTCAATGTCCTGCAACTCTTCGTCCGCCACGGCCGTGAAGTGCGAGAAATCAAAGCGCAGATGACCCGGCGCCACCAGTGACCCTGCCTGCTTCACATGCTTCCCCAGAACTTCGCGCAACCCAGCATGCAACAAGTGCGTCGCCGTGTGATTGCGCATGGTAGCGCGCCGGACATCCGCATCCACCACCGCATCCACCCTATCTCCCACTCGCAGTGCCTGCTTCGCGACCACCTGATGCGCTCGCACGCCTTGAATCGGCGAATAGCATCCGTTCACTTCAGCAACCACGGTGTTGTGGTCGTCCGAATAAAACCAGCCTTTATCGCCTACCTGTCCGCCAGAGTCTGCGTAAAACGGCGTGTGATCGAGAATGACTTCGCCGGACTCCCCGGCCTTCAGTTCCCGCGCCCCTTGCCCGTTGTGAATGATCGCCAGCACCTCGCAGCCTTCAGAACGCGTCTGACGATATCCCTCGAACACGGATTTCGGCAGTTGCTGGTAAGCGGGATTCGCCGTCTGCTTCGTTCCCCCCTTCCACGAGGCGCGAGCCAGGGAGCGCTGCTCCTGCATGGCATGATCGAAACCTGCTTGGTCGAAAGCAATTCCCTGGTCCCGGGCCGCATCCTGCATGAAATCCAGTGGCATGCCAAACGTGTCGTAAAGTTTGAACGCTTCCGCACCGGCGAGTTGTCCCTCAGACCGCTTGAGCAGGTCCTCCAATTTATCCAGACCCACGTCCAACGTATGTGCGAATCGTGTTTCTTCCGTCAGCACACTCTGTGAAACGCGTTCCGCCGTATCGTTCAACTCTGGATACGCATCTTTCATCAAATCGCGAACCGCGAAAACCATCTGATACAGAAACGGTTTGGTCTGCCCCAGCAGCCGTCCGTGCGTGATCGCGCGGCGAATAATTTTCCGCAACACGTAGCCGCGTCCTTCGTTTGAGGGCACAACCCCATCTGAAATCAGAAAGGTCGCGGCTCGTGAGTGATCAGCAATGACTCGGAGGGAAGCAGCGGACTTGTGGCGGCTCTGTTCGGCTTCTGTGGGGACAGCCGCCGTCGGCTGTCCGGCGGAGCGAAGCTCAGCGGTCTTGCCGCCAGTGCCTATGGTCAATTCCGCCGCACGCTTGATCAGCGGCGTGAACAGGTCCGTCTCATAATTTGAAATCACGCCTTGCAACACCGCCGTGACCCGTTCCAGTCCCATGCCCGTATCAATCGACGGCTTCGGCAGCGGATTCAGTTTTCCGCTTCCATCGCGATCGAACTGCATGAACACCAGGTTCCAGATCTCAACATATCGCCCGCAGTCGCAGCCAAACTCGCAATCGGCGTGTCCCTGATCCGAAGCGATCGCACCCATGTCAAAGTGAATCTCACTGCACGGGCCGCAGGGGCCGGTGTCGCCCATCTGCCAGAAATTATCTTTCAATCCCATCTCGTAAATGCGGGACTTTTGAACTCCCTGCGCTACCCAAAGATCGTAAGCCTCTGCATCCCGCTGCACGCCCGCTTCACCTTTGAAGATGGTTACGTAGAGCTTTTCCTTGTCGATCCCAAACCATTCCGTCGAAGTGATCAGCTCCCAGGCGTAAGCGATGGCGTCTTTCTTGAAGTAATCACCAAATGAAAAATTCCCCAACATCTCGAAAAATGTGTGATGTCGATTGGTGAATCCAACGTTTTCCAGATCATTGTGCTTGCCCCCCGCCCGCACGCACTTCTGCGACGATGTCGCCCGAGCATAGTCGCGCTTCTCCAGCCCCAGAAAAACATCTTTAAACTGGTTCATACCGGCGTTAGTGAACAAGAGCGTGGGATCGTTTGCCGGTACCAGCGAAGACGAATGCACCTCTTTGTGCCCCTTCTGCACAAAGAAGTCGAGGAATTTTCGGCGAATTTCAGATCCTGTCAGCATGGTTTGGGTCAGCTTTCGATTTTAGCATCCACGCTCCCGACTAGCTTTAGCAAGAACCGTAACTTTCCGAGAGTGGAATCCATATCGATTCGTCGCCCGGATAACCTCACATTTCTCCATAACGCCAACCAAGAATCTCGGGAGCAGCCTCCCGCCGGGCCGCTTGAACTTCTCATTGAATTCTCGATCCAGTACGAATCCTGCCGCAAAAAGATAGCCCGGCGTTTCAACGCCGGGCAGACAAAACAATATCGGAATCGCGTCTCCTATTTGATGTCGTCACCTATCTTCTTCATTTCGTGGCCGGTGTCCTCGGTGCCCTTCTTCACCGCGCTACCCGTTTTCTTGGCAGCTTTGTCGGTGCCTTTCGCAGTATCCTTCGCCACTACTTTGGTATCGTGTCCGGTTGTGTCCGCCGCTTTCTCGGTGCCCTTCGCCGTGTCTTTAGCTGCTACTTTGGTGGCGTGTCCAGTTGTCTTTGCGGCAGAGGCGGTGGCATCGCCAGTCTTGTCCGCAGCTTTTTCGGTGCCCTTCGCCGTGTCTTTGGCTGCTACTTTGGTGGCGTGTCCGGTTGTCTTTGCGGCAGAGGCGGTGGCATCACCAGTCTTGTCCGCAGCTTTTTCGGTGCCCTTCGCCGTGTCTTTGGCTGCTACTTTCGTGGCGTGTCCGGTTGTCTTTGCCGCAGAGGCGGTGGCATCACCAGTCTTGTCCGCGGCTTTTTCGGTCGCATGGCCTGTGGTGGTTGCTGCTTTCTTGGTCGCATTGCCGGTGTCTTGCGCGCCCTTCTTTACGTCCGTCGCCACGTCTTGCGCCAATGCGATTGGCACCGCGCTCAGCAACACTGCTGCGAAGATTGTCTTCAAAGTGAGTTTCATCTATATCTCCTGGGGTGTTTTACTAGGGATGGCTTTGGAGTATGCACCATCACCCGACTTTTGCCAAGCCTGTTTTATGTGTTGGTGGGAACGCCAAACCCAATCGCGATAATCACGCTATCTCGCTTTCCAGCGAGCTCAACGTTTCTTCATCCACATCCCACTTTTTCAGAATGTTGAAGATCGTCTTGGTGCCGAATCCCGCGCGAGCCAGTTGACGGAAGACTCGCGCCGTCGCCTTTTGATCTTTCGGCTTCACCATGCGCTTGCGACGAAGATATTCGCGCGCCTGTTCTTCTTCGCTAACCCCTTCGAATGCGGCGTCCACGGCCTTTTCGATCACGTCGGCGTGCACGCCTTTGATCTTCAGATCGGTCACCACTCGCATGCGCCCGAATTTCTGATTGTCCCTGCGCAGCGAAGAAAAGTAGGCCGCGTATTGCGAATCATTCAAATATCCGCGATCTTTCAAACGGCGGATGACCAACTCGATCAGCGTCTGCCCGTATTCTGATTCGGGCTCTTCCACACGCGCACGAAACAGGCGCTTCAGTTCTGCAACTGTACGCATGCGCCGGCCCAGCGCTCCCACCGCATACTCGTACAACTCATCTTCCGAATAGTGTTTCTTCTTCGGTCGCGAGAAAGGCATCCGCTAACGATAAATGAATTGCAGACGAGACGGTAAACAGAATGGAGTCGCTGCCCCCGGAAACTCAACCGGAAGCCGGAAAGCGGAAGCCGATTTACTACCGCCCTCCGAAACCGGCGGATTGCATCGACTGTCGTGAAATATCGGCTGTCGACGCGATACCCTGCATGCGCAGCTTGAAGTCATCGGCGTTGGAAGCATTCTCCAGAGCCGTCTCGTAGTTCACCAGCCCTGCCTGGAACAAGTCCCACAGCGACTGATCGAACGTCTGCATTCCATACTGCGACGTTCCGGCGGCAATCGCATCACGAATGGATCGAGTTTTTTCCGGCACCAGGACGCACTCGCGAATGAACGCGGTATTGATCATTACTTCAACCGCGGGAACGCGGCCTTCCGCATCGCAGCGCCGCACCAGGCGCTGACTTACAATCGCGCGCAGCACCGCCGCCAGCTGCAATCGAATCTGTTTTTGTTCCGGCGGAGGAAAAATCGAGATGATACGGTTCACCGTTTCCACGGCATCCAGAGTGTGCAGGGTGGAGAAAACCATGTGGCCCGTTTCGGCCGCATGCAGCGCGGTCGAGATTGTTTCGAGATCTCGCATTTCGCCGACCAGAATCACGTCCGGATCCTGACGCAAGGAAGCTCGCAACGCGGCGCTGAACGATGGCGTGTCCACTCCGATCTCGCGCTGGTTTACATACCCCTTTTTGTCGCGATGTAGAAATTCGATAGGATCTTCGATCGTGATAATGTGTTCGGCGCGGCTCGAATTGACTCGATCGACCATAGCGGCCAGAGTCGTCGACTTACCGGAACCGGTCACACCCGTTACCAGAACGAGCCCGCGCGGCATCTCGCAGATCTGCTCCACAACCTTGGGAAGGAATAACTCGTCGAGCGCGCGAATCTTCGTGGGAATGACGCGCAGCACCAATCCAACATTGCCTCTTTGTTGGAAGATGTTCACACGGAAGCGTCCCAGCCCGGCGACGCCATACGCCATGTCGATTTCTGTGGTCTCTTTGAACTTTTGCTTTTGTCGCGCCGACATCATGCTGAATGCCATTGTGAGCATATCTTCGGCGCTCACGCGCGGCTGATCGGTCAAGGGCACGAGTTCGCCATCAATCCGCAGGTGAGGATAATTGCCCACCTTCAAATGCAAGTCAGAAGATTTGCGTTCCGTCGCAATCCGCAGCAGATCATCAATATTCATCAAAGGATTCCCAGGAGGCGCGGCCTCACAAGCTCTGCCTATGATGGACCGAATCGTCACCTTCCCCAAGATGACCTAGGTAATGGTCTGCGCCCTGCAGCAGGACAGCGCCTTCAGTGTGTGAAAGCAAGAAAGGCACAAGATCGCGAATCCCTCACCCAGCGTGGTGAGCTGGTGCTCCGGAAGCCTGCGCGCCCTGCTTGTCTCTGCCTTCGCCTTGCCACTTTTGAGAGAGGCCTTCCAGTTGATGCAGCACCTTTTGAATATCTTTCATTCTTTCGGTAATGCCATACGTCACGGCGGGAGGAATTGTCTGCTCGTAATGCCGGTAGATAAAGCGGGCGTCTTCCAGAGTCCGCAGCCGTTCGGTGAGAACTCGCGCCGAGATTCCATCCACTTGCTTGCGCAGAACCCCGAACCGCATCGGACCGTGGTTGCTCAGCGCCCACAGGATATGCAGGGTCCACGGCCGCGTCAGCAGTTCGAGTAAACCACCGATGGCGCAGGGCGACGGTGTGCCGTGCTTAGTCGTCATAGGTTACTAGGTTACTCTAAAGTTCCTGATATGTAAAGAAGTGGTAGTTATTTATTGTAACCAAAATGAAATCCTGTTTATCTAACCAATCTGAAAGTCGAGAGTTCACTAGTCCACCATTGGAGGAGAATTTCATGTCAGCCAGTACTTCAACCTTTTCCCCACGATCGCAAGCCTTATCGGTGCCGTCGGTAAGCACCGGCGCTGTCGTTCTTTTGGGCAGATTATTTTTTGCCCTGATTTTCATCCTGTCAGGACCGCGACATTTTATGAGCCAGACCATCGCTTATGCTGCATCGCAGGGCGTACCGCTGGCGTCCATCGCCGTGCCTTTGTCAGGCGCGTTGGCATTCGCCGGAGGCCTCTCCATTCTTCTCGGTTACCACGCCAAACTTGGCGCTTGGCTCATTGTTCTTTTTCTTGTCGGAGTAACTCCGATGCTGCATAACTTCTGGGCAGCCACCGATCCCATGACGTATCAAATGCAGTTCGTCATGTTTATGAAGAATGTCAGCATGCTGGGTGGTGCGCTTATCATCACGCAACTAGGCTCCGGACCGTGGAGTCTGGATGCGCGCCAGAAATAACTTCAAAACTGTCGTTGCGTTGCCATTTCTACAAACACAAAGGAGAAAATAATGTCGGACCTAAGCGTTAAGGTTTTGCCCAAAGGTCCTTACCTGGTCGAAGGAAGGATTAACCTGCTCGATGCCAGCGGCAACAAGATTGACGCCGGAGAAAAGATTGCTCTGTGCCGTTGCGGTGCTTCTACCAACAAACCTTTTTGCGATGGAACTCACAGCAAGGTCGGATTCGAAGCGGCGGCTGCGGCTGTTCCAGCGAGCGCCGAGTGATCCGCAAATCAAAAAATATGAAAAGCCGCCCGGCTGATGGGCGGCTTTTGATAAAGCAAAAACACTCCTACGCCGCGCTGGTGGCAGGTTCTGGAATCTGCAGAGGTTCGTCATAGCTGCCCCCGTAGATGCTCGGCACTTTCGCTCCCATCGGGCGCAGGTAAGTGGCTAACTCGCCGCGATGATGGATGGAGTGGTTGTTCAGAAATCCCAGATAGAAAACGACGGGGAAATTGAAGGCACCCATGAAATTTACCGGAGTAATGAGTTGCTCGCCGGTCAGAGCAGCTACTCGGGCGGCGGCGCTTTTGAAGTTGGTGTCATACCAGGCGACGATCTCGGCACTCGTCTTGGGTTTGTCTTCCGGCTTGGGGGATTCCATGGTGAAATTCAAACCGGCGATGCCGTTTAGAAACTGAACGTCTGTGTTGGCCAAATGCCACGACAGTTCCCGCGCGGTGCGCGCTTTTGGATCGGGACGATAGTCGGACTTGGCGTCGGGAACTGCGGCTATGACTTTCTTAGTGATTTCCAGTTCGCCTTTAAGACCTTCGAGCATCAGTTGCCGGTAGCCGAGGGCGAACTCCGGGGTCGGACCTTGTTGGTCGCTCATGTAAGCCTCCTTTTAAAACAAGCGGATTATACGCTGACCGGTTGCTTGCTGCGGACTGGCACAGAAGTGAGCCAGCCGTGGCGATCGGGCTTTTCGCCGCGAACGATGGCGTAGAACTCTTTCTGTATGGCCTTTGTGACGGGTCCGGTTCCGCCATTGCCGACTTTGATTTTGTCGACGGAGCGGATGGGCGTAACTTCCGCGGCCGTGCCGGTGAAGAATGCCTCGTCGGCGATGTAAAGCATTTCGCGCGGAATCATGTGCTCTGCGATCGGTATGTTCAGGTCGTGGGCGATCTGCAGAACCGAATCGCGGGTAATGCCGGGCAGCACGGAGTTGCCGAGGGGCGCGGTGATCAGCTTGCCCTTGTGCACCAGGAATACGTTTTCGCCGGAACCTTCGCTGACGAATCCACCGGCATCGAGCGCGATGCCTTCGGAGTAGCCATTGACGATGGCTTCCATCTTGATGAGCTGCGAATTCATGTAGTTCGCGCCGGCTTTTGCCATCGCGGGTAGAGTATTCGGGGCGAGCCGCGTCCAGGATGAAACGCATACGTCGCAACCGTCACCTTCGCCGCCCAGATATTTTCCCCACGGATAATTGATGATGTAAACCTCGGTGGGCGAGTTAAAGGGATTCACTCCCGCCTCGCCATAGCCGCGAAGCACGATGGGGCGGACGTAGCAAGGCCACGCGCCGTTGCTGCCCACGGTTTCCAGCATGCCCTTGACGATTTCGTCGCGGGTGAAGGGAACATCGATGCGATAGACCTTGGCGGAATCGAGCAGGCGCTGAATGTGTTCGGTGGCGCGGAAAATCGCTGGCCCGGAAGGCGGCGCGTAGCAGCGGATCCCCTCGAAAACCGAGGAGCCGTAGTGGATCACGTGCGACATCACGTGAATCGTCGCCTCATCCCAAGGGATGAGTTTGCCATTGTGCCAAATATTTTCCGTCTTCTGGATTGCCATGCGAGCTCCTCTGCCGTCTTAGATCAATGTTCGTGAAACGAGGCTGAAACTTTTCTGATGGCGTCGCAGCGGAGCGAGGCGTGAAAAATCAACCAACGTCACAACATATTATAGCCGACCGGGTCAGTACGCCTGCCGGGCGTCACTGCGGCAGAATCCAGACCAAAAAAAATCCGATGAAAGCAGTAAATTATTGAGTCGGCGGGGGTTACGGGAAGGGAGTCGTCTGGCGCTCGCGTAAAATATAGATAGTAAAGGGTTTGCGCGCAAAATATTGAGAAGGCTGAAGTTAGCTCAGGCGAGTGGTTTGGTTTGGTGGCGTATTGCCGTGGGCTGTTCTTGATTATTTCCATACTACTTTTAGTTTATAGGAGGCTGCAAGGTTGGATGTCACAAGTGGGGTGTGGAAAAAAAGTGGCATGCCTCAGGGGCTAAAGCCCCATGTCTTTTTGGCTTTTGCGGCACGGCTGAAGCCGTGCCCTTCCCGAGCTCGCAGCTACTGCGGTAAGACTTGGGATGTGGTGGTTATCAGGAAAACAGGTTCCTCCTTCCTCGCTTCGCTCGGGCGTCGGAATGACAAAGGGTAGAGATTCGGTCGGGCGTCGGAATGACAAAGGGTAGAGATTCGGTCGGGCGTCGGAATGACAACCGTGGAGCTTCGCTCGAACAATGGAATGACAGGGGCGGGATGCTTCGCTCTGTGGGAATGACAAGGGCGGAGGCGTCGCTCGACGTTTGAATGAAGTGCAGTTCAGTGTGCGGCGGGAACGGGATCCGGGGTCAGGCTCGCCTTCATCGTGGTTGAGGTGATTTCGTCGCCGCGGAAATACTTTTCTTTTTCTTTGGCGTTGGCGGCTTTCATTTCTGGCATGGCTTCGTAGGGCTTCGAGTAGTCGTTGGCGGCGTTCCAGAATAAGAAGCCGATGCCGCCTTTTTCTTTGGCGGTGGCGACTTGCACTTTGATGTATTCGGGCGAGTAGGTCTTGGTGCGCCAGCGGAAGGCTTGCAGCCAGGGGCGGATGACGACTCCGCTGGTTTATCCGTTACGATGGGTAATGAGTTCGAAGCGCTGCATGGATTCGCCGATGAAATGTTCGGGAGCGTCGCCGGGATGCTCGATGCCGTCCATCCCGAAGAAGTGCGAAGGATAGATCATGGGCGAGAGCACGTCACAATATTTCGCCATGCCGACGATGTCTTGTCCGGTATGGGAGAGATCGACGGGGCGCTGCCAGGCCATCACGCCAAAGACGTCGAGCGAGAGCAGGACGCCGGTGGGATGGAGTTCGGCGTAGGCCTTCTTCAGGAAGGCGGTGATGACGTCGGAGCGCTGGAGGCCGTGGGGAGCGGCTACCTGGCACCCATTCTTGCGCCCCTTCGGGGCTGGTTCCATTTTATCGTCGGTGTTCCCACGGCTTACGCCGTGGGCTGCATTCTTTTGCCCCTTCGGGGCTGCGCCGGAGGCAGTCGAGACCGAGCAGGCTGATTCCGCGACTAAGGGGCTGGTATTCGCCCCTTCTGCTGGTGCGGGATCCTGGCCGTTTTGGTAGACGAAGCTGGCGTCTTTTTGATCGCCTTCGGCGGGGAAGCGGACGTAGTCGAATTGGATTTCATCCGCGCCGGATTGGGCTACGAATTTGGCTAGAGCGATGTTGTAATCCTGCACTTTGGGTTGAGAAGGATCGGTCCAGACCAGCTTGCCGTTCTCGCGCCAGGGCTTGCTTGTTTTTGCGAGACTGGACAGCGAGTTCGGGATGCTCGACGACCATGCGCTCGTCGCGGAAGATGGCGATGCGGGCGATGGCGTGCATGTTTTCGGAGTGCAGGAAGTGGACGAACTTTGGCAGGTCGTGAATGTAAACCTGATGCTTGCCGAGCAGCGGATGCTCGAAAGGAATGTTGACGCTGCCATCGGAATCTTTGATGTCGAAGACGACGGCGTTGCCGCCGACTTCGCGCCAGTGGCGGATGATGCGGATGCCATGATCGCTGGCGGCCATGATGCCGGTGAGGTAGATGGCGCGGACTTCAAAATCCTTGGCGACCGGGACTGTTTTCTCAACGATGGGCGCGGGAAGAATTCCAGGGATGGTGATCTGTTCGCCGGCTTTCAAGTATGTTGCCAGAGCGATTGCCATTCAGATTGCGGATAGCGTCGGCGAGTTCGGAAGATGTGAGGTATGAGGTCGTTTTTAAATATTGGTGAGCGACGGAGGGGATGGTGTCTCCGCGCTTCGCGGTGTAGAGCAACGTTGAAGGCGAAGAAGAAGGCTGCCGCAACGAGAGTGTCTGACGGCTTGGTGGTGGTTGGAGCGGTGGTGCTGACGGGTTCGAGATGCGCGGCTTGCGGAACGGCCGCGGCGGGATCGGGTAGCGCGCTTTGCGGTGCTGCCTGGGCTAATGCGAAATGACTAGTTGAGTCTGAACTGCGGCTACGCCGAAGAGAACACAGGACAAAGCAGAGATGATGAGAATAGACGAGCGACGCAAGTTAGCCTCCAGAGAACCGCCTGACCCGGATGCTAATGCGCAAGTCTGTGCGCGCATAGTTACTTGCGGTCATCTCCCCCTTGGAAACGGGCGCAGGAGAGCAAGATCAAGGTCAAAATCAGAACCCGGATCAGAGAGTCAACAGTCTTTAACACAGGGTGGCACAGAGGGGCACAGGGTAGGGCTGGGAGAGTGCCTTCCTTTATGCGCAAAGTATTTCTTCTGCGGGGCTTTTACTTTCGGGCAGGCTCTGTTCTAATCTCGTGGCCCGGCTTCTAACTCCTGCGGATGCAAAGCTTTCGTTTCTTTGTTGGCACACATGGCCATGGCCAGCGGCTTGCTTAATCGTAGAGCACCGGGGTTGGCAAGTGAGCCTGGCAAAGCGATTGGTTTCCAAGTGACAGAAATTGTCATCTTAGGAAGTGGGGCAGTCGCAATGAAGGGTTCAGAGAGTCCTCGGAAACTGTGGGTAAAAGGCCGAGGATACGGCCTGGAAAAGGGATGAAACGCCCGGTGCAAGCCGGACAGCCACTTATGAGAACGAATCTCGCTACGGTGCTCGATCCGAACCGCCGCAGCAATGATGCTGGAGAGTTTGAAGCCGCACTGCGCCGCAAGATCGTGGGCCAGGACCAGGCGGTCGAAAAAGTTGCCGAGATTTACCAGATGTTTCTGGCGGGATTGAATGCGCCGGGGCGTCCGGTGGGCAACCTGCTTTTTCTGGGACCGACGGGTTCGGGAAAAACTCGCGTGGTGGAAGCGATGGCCGAGGCCCTGTTCGGCGACTCGCGGGCCTGCATCAAGATTGATTGCGCGGAGTTTCAGCACTCGCATGAGATTGCAAAGCTGATCGGATCGCCTCCGGGATACTTGGGACATCGCGAGACGCATCCGCTGCTGACGCAGGAAGCGTTGAACCAGTGGTTCACGGAAAAGCTGAAGCTTTCGATTCTGCTGTTCGATGAAATCGAGAAGGCGAGCGATTCGTTGTGGCAGTTATTGCTTGGAATTCTGGACAAGGCGACGCTCACGCTGGGGGACAATCGTCGCGTCGATCTTTCGCAATGCATCATCATTCTGACGTCGAACCTGGGCGCAAGTGAGATGACGAATCTGGTGGATGGCGGATTTGGATTTGCGCCGAAGGCGGTGGAAGTCGACAACAACTTTGACGATAAGATTCAGCGGACGGCGGTGGAAGCGGCGCGGCGAAAGTTCACGCCGGAGTTCATGAATCGCATCGACAAGACTGTAGTATTCAAGACGCTGCGCGACGAGCATCTGGCTCAGATTCTTGAGATTGAACTGGGGATGGTGCAGCAGCGGGTTCTGATGGCTGCGGGTGCGAACCAGTTTGTTTTCAATTGCACCTCCGGAGTGAAGCAGTTTCTGCTGAAGGAAGGAACTGATCCGCGATATGGCGCGCGTCATTTGAAGCGGGCGATCGAACGGCATCTGGTGTTTCCGCTGGCCAATCTGGTTGCTACCGGACAGGTGAAGCTGGGAGATTTTGTCCGCGTGGATATGGCAGCGGAGGCGCAGATGATCTTCGTGAAGGAAGCGGAGAACACCATGGCTCCGGTGCTGCTGGAGCGCTACGGAGCTGCGGCCGCCAATCATGCCCGCCACCCGCGCGGCCCGAACGGCTGTGAATGGTCGCCGCGATTTGGGTGCAAGCCCAGCATCGCGGAAAGCAAATAGATATTCGATCGAGTTTACAACATCTCGCTTGACCGCATCTCGCGAGAAACCCTCGGCGCCGGAAAATCTCCGGCGCCTTTTTTCTTTCGATTCCGCCGAAGAGAATATATTGGTAAGTAAAAGTTAAGTTGTCGAGATAGACGGAGTAGGGCGCCTGCTGATAGTTTCCGTCCATCTGATAGTTGATCGTTACTCCATACCAGCCTACGGCGGGACCGGGATTATAGTACTGGTTTACGGCGGACGTCACGCCATTCAGGGTGATCGACTGGTACAACAACTGATTGTTCGAGGTGCGCTGCACCTGGATGGTGACGTGGTTCCAGGAATTGTTGTTCGGGTAGCAGGAAATTCCGGTCGGAACCCAGTGCTGATTGAGGTTGTCCCAGATATCCCATTCGTTGCCGCCGGCGATGCGGCACTCATGTCCCCAGATGAAGCCGAGATTGTTGAAGAACTGATTGATATCAAACTCCACCGCTTGGGAAAGGTCCAAGTTGGTGCTGTAGAAATAAACGTCATAAGTGAAGTTGTGGTAAGTGGGAACGAGAGTCTGATTGGGATCGGGCATGCCTTGCGAAGAGAATGCGCCGATCAGATGGTTGTTGAAAAGAGCATCCGAATAGACGGCGGTGCCGCCAAGATTGTATTGCGTCGCCGCGCCGCTCATAGAAGGGGAATCGACTCCTTGAGTCATGGCGAAAGTGATGCCATCGCAGGGCGAGGGCGAGCAATCGACGAAGCTTGGAGGACCCTGACCATACACGCCCCAGCCTGCGCTGTGTTGCAGGTTCGAGAATGAATTGGGCGGCTTGGAAACGCTGGGTGCGCTGGCGACGACGATGGTGATGGGAGTGGTTGCCGATTGGTCCGCGTCCGAAACTGCGATGGATAAATTGAAACTGCCGGCGGTGGTGGGCATACCGGAAACTGTTCCCGAAGAAGCGCCAAGAGAAATGCCGGGGGGCAATTGACCTGAGGAGACAGCGAAAGTGTAAGGCGCAGTACCGCCCGTGACCTTGATGTTTCCGTTATAAGTTGAGCCCACAGATGCGGCCGGAAGCGAGAGTGAAACGGCCAGATTTGGAGTTGCATTGGTTGTTGGCGCAGAAGGTTTTGCGCTGGTGGCCGTGGAGATTCCGGAGCAGGCACTGAGCAAGAGAAGACTAGAGAGAATTGCGATCAGGGTGGCGCCGTGAAAAAAAGAGAGTCGGTCCGCGCGATCTGAGGCCGACTGCGTAGGTAAGCGGTAAGTCATTGCACAACTCTCGAAGGGGGATTAAGGCTCGCGCGTCGCGAGAGTTTCCTTAAGCGGACTTTACGCAGCGCTTGTTGAGTGGGCCAGATAACGAATGGGATAGGACCTTTGGAGAATCAGGAACGGCCGAAGTTCATGGTTACTTGGCAGGTGAAACGCGCGCGGCAAAGACGAGGGAATAATGGTGGTAGTTGACAGGATTTGTGAATGAGCGCGAATTTACTGGCAAAGATCGAATAAGGTGCTACGATCGGCTATGAAAAAGATCAGCGCCTTACTGAGTTCGCTAAGCTTGGTTGTGCCTGCGTTGATGGCGATCCAAGGGTGCAACGCGCTGAATCCAGCCTGCGGGAGCGCCCGGCCGCGTCCGATTATGGGGGCGATATCGCCTACGTCGGTCACATTCGAACAGGTACAAAAAGGCGCCGTTATTACGGTGTACGGCAGTCAATTCGTTTCGTCGTCGGTGGGAGTGGTGAACGCAACGTCGCTCGCCACGGTTGTGGTCAATAGCACCCAGTTGCAGATTACGCTGACCACGGTGCCGATTCCTGCGGCAGGAACTGCGACCGTCGCGGTGAACACTCCGAGCGGGAATACGGGGGATCTGGGTTGCACCAGTGGCGGCACGAGCGCCTCGCAGATACTAACGATTACGCCCTAAGGATTTCTTAGCTCGCTGGGCGAAGCCACCGACGTTGTTCCCAGACATTATTCCCAGACATTGTTACCCGACATTGTTACCAGACTTCGCATCGTTTTCCTTCCGGGCGTACCATGGCCGCGTCTGCCTTGCAACTCCAGACTTTTTGAAACTCCGGCAGGTTGGAAAGTGGTCCGATCACGCGATATTTCGCGACGGGATGCGGATCGCTTTGCAGCATCAGGCGCTGCGCCTCGATGCGAATTTCGTCGCCGCGGAACTGTCCCCAGGCAATGAAGAACTGCTGCTCGGGTGTGAAGCCATCGATGTCGGCGGGACGCGGTTTGCCTTCGAGCGATTTCTCGTATGCCAGAAAGGCAATCTTGGCTCCGCCGAGATCGCCGATGCTTTCTCCCAGTACCAGTTTGCCGTTGTGATGCACGCCGGGTTCGATGAAGTAATTATCGAACTGATCGGCGACGCAAGCGGCGCGGGTCCTGGAACTGTTTCAGGTCGGCCTCCGTCCACCAGTTGCGCAGGCGGCCGAGATAATCGAACTGGGCGCCTTGATCGTCGAAGCCGTGTGAAATTTCATGGCCGATGACCACGCCGATGGCGCCGTAGTTCACCGCGTCGACGGCTTTCATATCGAACGCGGGCGGCTGCAGAATGCCGGCGGGGAAAACGATCTCGTTCAGCAGAGGATTGTAGTAAGCGTCGGAAGTGGGCGGGGTCATGCCCCAGCGTCCGCGATCGACGGGCTTGCCGATCGGTCAGGCGGTCGTCCTGTTCCACGAACTTTCCGTCCGGCGATCATGTCTTCGAAGAACGCGTCGCGGCGAATCTCGACATGGCTGTAGTCTTTCCACTTGTCGGGATAGCCGATCTTGGGATTGAAGGTGGCGATCTTGGCCATGGCTTTTTCTTTGGTGTCGTCGCTCATCCAGGGACGGCTGAGGATGTCGTCGCGCATGGCCAGCAGAAGATTCCGCACCATCTCCTGCATGCGCGCTTTGGCTTCGGGCGGGAAATATTTCTCGACGTACTTCTGCCCCAGGGCTTCGCCGAGGAGCTGATCGGTGGATTCCACGCAACGCTTCCAGCGCGGCTTCATCTCCGTCGTGCCGCTCAGATATTTTCCGTTGAAGGCGAAATTTTCTTCGACAAACGGCGCCGACAGGGAACTGGCGGTGGAGTTCAGCAGATGCCATTTCAAATAGACTTTCCAGTCGGCCAGCGGAACTTCGTGCACCTGCCGGTCGAGTTCCTGCATGAACTTCGGCTGATCGACGTTCATGTCGACATCTTGCGGAATCTGTTTGTGTTTGAAGTATTCCACCCAATCGATATGGGGAGCCATCGCTTGTAATTGCGCGAATGTGGTGTTGTGGTCGGTGGCGGCGGGATCGCGAAGGGCGACGTTGTCGAGCGAGGCTTCCGCCAATTTTGTTTCCATGCTCATGATGGTCTGTGCGGCGGCGGCCGACTGTTTGTCGTCCCATCCCGCGAGCTTGAACATGGCCGTGATGTGCGATAACATATTTTTCGCGAGCTTCCTTGAAGCGGGCTTCCGGCTTGAGATAGTAGTCGCGATCGGGCAAGCGCGAGACCGCTGGCGCCGATGTCGGCCAGCACCCACTCTGGCTTGTGCGGATCCTGCTGGCTGCCGAAGGCGAAGGGATCGGCGACCAGGATGTCATGCATGTCGGCCATGACACGCTGCAGTTCGGCGGAATCTTTTGCGGCATCGATGCGGGCAAACCAGGGCTTGAGCGGCTCCATGCCGCGAGCGTTTACTCGCGATTCATCCATGCACGCGCCGTAGTAATCGCCGATGATCGTTCGGTGCTGCCTTGGGGAGCAGCTTTTGTCGGCGGCAGCTGCGTCGAGAATTTCTTTCAGCTGTCCTTTGGAAGATTCACCAGCCGCCCAGCGCTTGCTCCAGCGAGACATGGATGCAGGGATGGGATTGTTCGCGCGCCAGGTGCCGTTGGCGAATTCGTAGAAGTCGTTGCAAGGATCAGCCTTGCGATCGAGATCGGCGACGTCGATGCCGTGCAGGGTTGCGGCTTTGAGCAGGACAGGAAAGATGAAAGCGATGAAAGGACAGCGAGGACGAGAATTACGATCGTGGTTTTCGCAGGAAACATGAATTCAATTCTCCGAAGAATATCGAAATATTATCAGTATTTCCGATTCGACTGATCGGGTTTTCGGCATAACGGACGACTTACGAATTCGGCGCACAGCAAAGTGCTTGCTCCCGAACCTCTGAGAATGGATTTCAGGAGTGAAGAGACGAGAGCGGAGGAATTTGCGGATGAGGATGGTCGAGCAAGAAAATCGCTGGGAGGCATAGCAATTATCGCGGCAAAACTTACGGCTTCCTTATGGCGCGTCGGATAACCTTTTCTCGATTGCGGTTCAAGCCTTCGGGAGGTTTCGGCACCTGATCTCGGCGAGAGCACTTCTTTTCTTTTTATCCTACTGAGTTCGGAGATATTTTTCAGGTCGGCAGCGCTCGGGCAATCGGCGACGCAGGGATCTGCGACACCCACTGCAGCAGAGAGTTCCGTTGACTGCGGACTGAACACACGGGCGGCGAAAGGCAGTTTTTTCCGCAGGCTGTTCAAGGCATACGCCGACGACTGGTGGCCAAAGACGAGTCCGAGTGGAAGCTCCGTACCGGCGCCAGCGTTTCGTGGAGATCCAGCGCCGGTGAATGGGCCGCCGTTTCCTTTTTCCACGTGGCCGATTGGCGGAACGGTATCAATCGGGCAGCCTTGGACGCAAGCGGGGCCCCTGATGACAGCGATATGGTCGGGGCCGCACGGTGAGGCCTGGAAGAAAAGCAAAATTCAAATCTATGGCTGGTTGAATGTTGGTGCGAACTTCAGCACATCGAAAGGAGGAGTCAACCCAGGGGCGGGGAAGTACGACAACTTTCCTACGGCCTACGACGAGGTGCCGAATGCGATCGAGCCCGACCAGGAGGTGCTCTACATTGAGCGCCAACCGGACACGGTACAGACCGAACATTTCGACTGGGGATTTCGGCTCTCGGGATTGTGGGGCATGGATTATCGATTCACCACGGCGAAAGGTTATTTCAGCCAGCAATTGCTGGGGCATCCGCCGGGAAAACAGTATGGGTTCGATCCAGTGATGATGTATCTGGATCTCTATTTTCCGCAAATTGGGGAGGGCACAGACGTTCGCATCGGACGTTACATATCTTTGCCTGACATCGAAGCTCAACTCGCGCCCAACAACTACACCTACAGCCATTCATTGCTGTACACCTTCGACTGCTACACGCAAACAGGAATTAACGCGACAACCGGATCAACTCGCATTGGACAACTCAGGTCGGGCTCTCGCCGGGCTGCGAGACAGCGCCCTGGAACCTGGCGGACTCGCGGCTGACGCTGAATTGGTGCGTGCAGTATTCATGGCGCACGAGCAAGGACACGCTATACCTCTGCGACAACGAAACCAATCTGGGGAAGGACAGCGGCCAGTACGCCTACAACAATCTTCAGGCTTACTATCTGACGTGGTATCACATGATCGATAAGAATTGGCACACCGATCACAGAGACGTGGTACCAGTGGATGAAGCAAGTGCCGAATTTGGCATACAGTCCGCCTGCTGGTTCTAATCTGCCGTCCAATCGATCCCATTCAGCCCGAGACTGGATCGAATGGGGCTTTCTGCAACAGCCATACCGCTTTCAGTTGTTATGCGCCGGAGTGGGCGGTTGTGAACTACCTGGAGCGGCAGTTTGGGCCGCACAACTACATCTCGATTCGAAACGAATATTTCGATGACATCGTCGGCCAGCGGACGGGAACGAAGTCACGTTACACCGAACATCTGTTCGGCTG
This sequence comes from uncultured Acidobacteriaceae bacterium, assembly GCA_963846215.1. Taxonomy (GTDB): domain Bacteria; phylum Acidobacteriota; class Terriglobia; order Terriglobales; family Acidobacteriaceae; genus Sulfotelmatobacter. Next base: position 1,030,689 of record CAWJVC010000009.1, read on the forward strand.
GGGGCATTGGATCGGGACGACTGTGCTGTTGCGACCAGAGGTTCGATTCGAGCGCTCGTACGATAATCCCGCCTACCAGAACGGCACGAAGAAGAACCAGCTTACCGCGGCAGGAGATGTGATTTTCTTTTTCTGAAAAATGGCCGGAGCGGAAATGGTTTAGCATCTTTTCTCATCTCATGAATGTGGCCGCGGGAAAGTTGCGGGCAGTAACGGGGCTAAAGCCCGTTGTCATTTTGGAAGCTTTACGCGGCGCTAAAGCGCCGCTCTTCCACGGTAGTGTTTGAATTGGGACGGATGCAAAACCATAATGTTGAGGGCTCAAAAGAAAGCGGATTCCTCGCGCGGCGCTCGGAATGACAAGGATTTATTTCGGAATGGCAAAAGGATTATTCGGAATGGCAAAAGAATTATTCGAAATGAGAAAGGTTCAAGCGGACCTCGGAACGACGGAGAGTTATAGGGGTCCGAGGAGTTGCTGCTTCTAGCCGCCGGCCTTCAATTCCGTCAGCACCTGCTTGGCGATTTCCTTCAAGGTCTCGAATACTCCGGTGCCCTGGAAGGCTACGGCTTCGATCACGGCTTCGTTCTTCTTGCGAAGTTCTTTGCTGAGCGCTTCGGTGGATAAGAATATTCGGCAGATCGCGCTTGTTGAGTTGAAGCACGTAAGGAATCTTGTTGAAGTCGTAGCCGTGTTCTTTCAGGTTCGACATCAGGTTGTCGAGCGCTTCCACGTTGGCATCCATGCGCTGCTCCTGCGAGTCGGCGACGAAGACGATGCCATCGACGCCGCGCAGAATCAATTTGCGGCTGGCGTCGTAGAAAACCTGTCCAGGGACGGTGTAAAGATGGATTCTGAGTTTTGAAGCCGCGCACCGATCCGAGATCAAGCGGCAGAAAATCGAAGAACAGGGTACGCTCGGTTTCGGTGGCGAGCGAGATCATCTTGCCCTTCTGCTGTTCCGCGGTTTTCTGGTAGATCACCTGCAGGTTCGTGGTTTTGCCGCCCAGTCCAGCGCCGTAGTACACGATTTTGCAATTGATCTCGCGGGCTGCGAAGTTGATGAAACTCAAGGCTTTCCTCAAAAAGCGCGGACCGCACACGCTTCCCGCGCGCAAAAATATCCCTTTGGGGGCTCGGGGCTTTTATATCACACGCGGGGGATGCAAGGCAGGTTACTCAGGTGACCCCCCGCCAGAGGTGGCCAATTCAAGGGATCTTGCTAGCCGACAATGCTGTTGGATCCAGAGCGGTCCTGAAGACACAGAGTAAAGCTGAACAACAACTGCTTCACCGCGCTGCGGGCGCCGGATAGTATCCATCTTTGGCATAGATCTTCAAATGCGGCCGTTCACCAGCACTTCGATGTTGCGGTAGGCGGTGGTGGTCGGAGTCTTGGGACGGGCTGGCGTATATCCCAGAGTGTATTGGTTGCGGGCATCACTCATGGCCTGGGAATAGATGTCTTCAATCGCGCTGCGGGAAAGCTCGCCATAGACCGGCCGCCCCGGTGGCGGCGGCATACTCGGCAGGATGTCGTCATAGCCCTGGCGCGGCAGATGCAGTCGTTCCAGCTTGTCATAAACCGGGAGCGCTGCGCTCCCAACCGCCACGGCTTTCACCTGAATTTCCTTGGAAGCAGTAATTTCAGAACATCGCGGTAGCTGGCCTGGCTGCCAGATTCACGCCCGTCGCTGATCACAAAAATAATCTTGCGCCGGGTGCGGTCGCGTTTGCTCAGGTCGAGTGCGGCGTGCAGAATGGCGTCGTTCAGAACGTGCGATTCCTTCGGGGGCGTATACACCGGCTGCGTCGGGCTGCCCACGGGAATGCCGTTAATGATGGGGCCGTTCGGTGCATCGGACCGCTCAACACCGGCACGCCGTTGTTGCTTCCGCGCTCGGTCTTCATCTGATTGAAGACAGCGCGTCAGCTTTTGCGTTGGGCGCGGTAAAGTCGCTGACCTCGCTCACCGTGCTGCTGTAGGTATAAAGAGCGACTTCATCGTAGGGAGCGAATGCGCCCACCAGCGCCGGGAAAGTCTGGTTCACCTTTTGCACGGCCGAATCCGACATTCCCAGGTCCAGCACGATCGCCACCGAAAGCGCGAACGGATCGCTGGGTAAAAAAGCTAAGCTTCTGCACAGTCCCGTTTTCCTTGACGGTGAAGTCGGTGGGCAGAAGACCATCCACTCTGCGCCCATCGCGATCCTTCACGGTGACCGGAAGCTGCACGAAAGTTGGGTGTACCACGTAGGTGTAAAGCTGCTCCTGCGCGTTCGGGGTCTTTGTCGGAGGTGCCCGGCGGAACGGTCTTGACCGGAGGCATGGGCGGCGGCGGGTGGAGCTCGTCGTCCGCGGAGCCGTCCGGCTCGCGGAGCCGGTATCGGCCGGGTTGGATTGGGCTGGTTCGTCCACGGATTTCTGTCTGCGACTGGGCTTCTTTTCCTCCGGCTTGGGGATGGGCGGCGGCTCCGGGGGGTCGCGGAGGGCTGAACCGTGGGCGCATCCGGAATATCGGAATCCTGTGGCGCTTGGGTTTGTGACGGCTGCGCCTGCTGGGTCTGTGCGCCTGCGGTCTGGGCTTGGGTCTCAGAGCTGTGCCACACTGCGGGAACTGGGCAGGCTGCACAGGCAAGACATCCAACAACCAGCAGACAGTGGCCAGCCCTAAACGGATGCGCACGGATTTGTTTCTGCGAGCCGACGATTTCGTCCTCACACTCACCTTCCGTCCTTTCCGAATTCGCCTTACAGGGCAAATCAGGAGTCACTTCCGCCGCCAAAATTAAAAACACCTGCACTAGCTTGGGATGCCTGAACCTGCCCATTTGGTGCATCTAACGTTCAGGACTAGACTAACAAAAATCCCCAAGAGGGAATCATCCATGCCCAGATTATCCGCTTACCAAAGATTTTTGCCTAGCTTGGTCTGCCGCCCTGTCTATCTTTTCTGACCGCCGTATCGGGCATCGCACGCCGGCTCTGGCCCAGAGTCCGACTCTCGACCCCTTTCGCAGCCGAGCGACGCTCAACAGTCGCCCGAGAAATCTGACGAGACATTGAAGGTCAACGTCAACGTGGTGGGAGTGTTCTTCAACGTCAAAGACAAGCACGGCGCCCTGATTCCCAATCAGACCAAAGATGACTTCGAGGTTTTCGAAGACGGCAAACCGCAGACCATCAAGTACTTTACCGCGGAATCGAATCTGCCGCTGACCCTTGGCATTCTCATCGATACTTCCGGCAGCCAGGTAAGAGTCCTCGACATGGAAAAAGAGGTCGGCGGCGCGTTCCTGCGCCAGATTCTCACCGACAAGGACGAAGCGTTCGTAATCGACTTCAATATGGAATCCGAACTGGTGCAGGATTACACGCGCGACGTTCACCGCCTGCAAGCCGCGCTGAACAAAGTGAAAATCAATAGCGGCGTCGTAGCGGCGGCAGCGGAATACCCGGGCCTGGGGCAGGCCCGGTACCCGTTCACAATGCTCCCGGCACCGTGCTCTACGACGCGGTTTATCTTTCGGCTCACGACATGCTGGCCAAAGAAGTGGGGCGCAAGGCAATGATCCTGCTCACCGACGGCGAGGATGAAGGCAGCAAGCTGAAAATCAAAGATGCCATCGAAGCCGCGCAGAAAGCCGATGCCATCGTCTACGTCCTGCTCTGCGCCGATCGCGGCTTTTACGGCGGTTCGGCATGGGCTACTCCGGCGAAGGCGAAATGCAAAAGCTCACCGAAGCAACCGGCGGCCGCGTGATCAACGTGGGCAACAAGTTCGACAAACTGAAAGAAGCTTTCGACCAGATCGCCGCCGAACTGCGCAGCCAGTACAACCTCGGCTACACATCGACCAACCCGAAGCTCGACGGCACTTACCGCAAACTGGAAATCAAATCCAAACAAGGTTACAAAATTCAAACCCGCGCCGGATACTATGCTACCGCGCGCGAGCCTGCCGCAATAGGCGCAGCTAGCTGTGGAAGCGGCAGTCCTCGTGCCGCTGGTTGGTGCACGTTGCGGTGGAGCCCTGCAGATCCATCCCTCTATCGCTCGAACGGAAAAACATTTAGCCTGTTCACGCTGGATGAGCCGGAGGTTCGCCATGCCTTCAAAATATCTCGCCTTTTTCCCGCCGTTCATTTCTACAACTCTCAGCCGCCGCTGCGGCGTTCAAGTAGTCACCGAGCCCATGCTGGCGGCCGCGGCGCGCCCAAGCCAGCCTCCAAGGACGCAGTGATGATCGACTCCAACGAAAATCCGCTCGGGCCCGAGCCAATCGGCGCGCGACGCCATTTCCGCCATCATTCCCATGGGTGGACGCTATCTCGACAATCTCACTGAGGACCTCGTCCACACGTTTGCCCAACATCAAGGCCTCAACCCGGACTGGGTCCACGTATTTCCCGGTTCCAGTCCGCCGCTCCGCTTCGCAGTCGTTGCTTTCACTTCGCCGCAAAAAAGCTATGTGACCGCCGATCCCGGTTACGAAGCTGGAATTTTCGCGGCAGCGGCGACGCAAGCCCGCGTCGTCAAAGTTCCGCTGACTAAAACTTACGCTCACGACACGAAGGCCATGGTCGCCGCCGCGCCCGATGCCGGACTGTTTTACATTTGCAATCCCAACAATCCCACCGGCACGCTCACTCCGCACTCCGATATTGAATACCTCGTCGAAAATAAGCCTAAGGGATCCGTCGTGATGGTCGATGAAGCCTATATCCATTTTTGCGACGCGCCCTCCACTCTTGATTTCGTCAAGGCGGGAAAAGATGTGGTCGTGCTCCGCACATTTTCGAAAACTTATGGCATGGCCGGATTGCGCTGCGGATTCGCCATCGCGCGTCCCGAATTGCTGGAAAAAATGATGGACCGCGCGCGGCTGGAACTTTATGCCCGATCACCGCCGTTGCCGCCGCCTCGGCCAGCCTCAAGGATCCGCAACTGGTCCCCGAACGCAAGCGGATCAACGCCGCCGTGCGCCAGGAAACTTTTCAGTGGCTCGACCGCAATGGCTATTCCTACATCCCCTCAGAGTCGAACTGCTTTCTGCTGGATACAAGACGTCCCGGCAAAGAAGTGATCGACGCAATGGCGCAACAAAATGTTTTCATCGGGCGCATATGGCCAATCATGCCGACTTGCGTTCGCATCACCGTCGGCACTCAGGACGAGATGGCGCAGTTCCAAGCTGCGCTGCAGAAGGTGATGCGGGGTACGACAGCGTTCTCAGTCGAGCCAGGCCGGATTGCGAAGGCTTTACGGCGGTCTTCGCAGCTACTGAGCTGAGCGGGAAATCACGGTTGATTTTTTGTGTTCGGCACTACGAACCCACCTTCGATTTTGGGGATGCCGAAATGGCCGGCAAGATGAGATAAGTCGAGCGGACTGATGGAGCCGGAAATGGAGATGAATGTGACCTCGTTCGGGCGAGAAACCAGGATCGCAACGTTGCTGACCGCGTTGTTCTGAAGGCGAATCCATAGATCCGTCGCGCCACCTTCTCCGCTCTTGTCATGATTGTTCACCAGGCGTTCCCATCCGGCGGTGTGATACTCCGCATTCAGAGAGTTCAAGGCTTCCGCATTGAATTGGCCGGGGGCAGCAAAGTGAAAATTGCGAAACGAAATCCCATCCACGCCTGCAAGTACTCGGCGAAGGTCCTGATTGTCGCCTTCCAGTTTGGACGCCAACACCAGCATGGAGTGGTCGAAAGTGAACTGAGTTTTCGAAGCCGCGCTGTGCTGCAGGGCCGTAATTCCTTGGGGAATCCACTGGACTTGTTGGGCCTCGAGTGGCGCGGAGGTAGAAATACCCATAAGAAGCAAAAGGAGAGCTGCGATCAGACGCATAGACTACCTCGATTCGACCCGGACGAGATGATGCATGTGGGAGCGGAAGTCCTACGAGTAATTAGAACACGAAGGGCGGGGATTAGTTGTGCGAATTGGGATCCGCGCAAGGCGGTACAAGGGGCGTGCTACTGTAGCAGGTTAGACGTATTTCGTACGAACGGCGGGGTGAGGAGCCGATATCGGCGATGAAAAAAAGCGTGTTGAGAGCAGTGATTGAGATAGCTTTTATCATGTTCCTGTTCTATGCGAATTTGCTGATGGGCGAATTTGAGCGGTCGGCTCCGGGCGCCAGAAGAGGCTTGGCTTGGGCCGTCGGAGATATTTTTAGCACGGCCAATTTTGCGATTGCCTTGATAGCGGGGATCGTCGGCTACGTATTCTTCGAATTTCTGCGTAAGAAGCTGTAGCGGTCCACTTGACGAATCTGCTAGGGAACTTCCAACCGGTATTAGGAACAAACTAGCGAGTGGCGCTGACAGTTTGAGCTGGAAGCGTTTTCGATCCTGGTCGAAGCCACCAGATCAGACCGCCGCCGATGACGAGACCGATGGCGATCAATTGGGTGCCGGACATGGCACCGCCGAAGACAGTTCCGCGGCCCGGATCGTCGCGCAAAAATTCCAGGAAGAAGCGGGCCACACCGTAGATGAACAAAAACGCGCCGAAGATCTGGCCGTCAAATTTTCTGTGTTTCAGAAGCCACATCAAAAAGAAAAAATTGGCAAATTCCACCGCAGCTTCGAAAAGCTGCGTGGGCTCAAGGGGAACATTCAAAGGGGTACCGGTAATCTGATTTGCCAGAGGGTTGCGAAAGACCACGCCCCAGAAGTGATGAGTCTCTTTACCGTAGCAGCAGCCGGCGGCAAAACATCCCAAGCGGCCGATCGCATGTCCCATCGCAAGACCGGGAGCGAAGGCGTCGCAGGTTCCGAGCGGGGGCATGTGATGCCTATGGACATACCACGCAGCGGCAGCGAAGGCGGCGATCAGGCCACCGGAAAAAACTCCACCAGCCTGCAGGGTCGTGACGCTGAAAATCTCGGAAAGATGAGTGGAGTAATAACTCCACTCATTGATGACGTAGAGAATCTTGGCTCCGACGATTCCGCACAGGACGACCAGAATGCCCAGGTTCCAGGCCTTCTCGCCATCAATCCCCAAGCGCTCGGAGTTGCGCACGCTGATCCAAAGGCCGAGGAGCACGCCCATGGAGACTAGGAAGCCATAGGTAGGCAGAAAAAAACGTCCGATATGAATTAATTGTGGATACACAGTTTAATTAGATGCGGGAACTTGGGATTTGCTACGTTAAACAGTGTAGCAGGGACGGTAGTGATTCTTAGACTGTCAATATGAGCTGCTTAGAGAGATATTCAGCGCTTAGCGTAACAGAAATATCTCTGTGCGCAGCAGGACAGGAAGAGAAAGAAAGCAAGCCGACCCACTGTGCCGTGTGACGGGCCGAGAATGAACCGTCGGATAGACGTTGGGAACCCGCCGAGACCCTTTAGGCATCTCCGCATGGCGGAGCTTTGCACACCGGATCCTAGTTCGAGTCGAGTCCCCGTTCATTCAGCATTGGTTCAAAAATCGGTTACCGCCATCACCAACCCCGCAGGCCGGCTTTCACATTGGATGCTAGGAGAAAGGCGGGGGATTTAGCAATAGGGGAAGCGCAAATAGTTGGCAGGTCACTTGCAACCAAAGTAACGGTGCTAAGAAGAATTGGGGTTGTAATTCCGTTCTCGGGAAAAACAGCGGGCAGGCAACTTGAACACAGCTGAAAAGAGGGGTGGGGAGTTGCGAGCGAAATCCGCTAACCAGCCTTGCGGGACTCTTCCAGCACTTCGTCCAGAGCATTGGCTAATAACTGTGCACGCTTCTGGTAATCGGTAGCGCCACCGTCCTGTTTGCGCTGCAGAAGATGGTATTCATCGGCAATGTTGAGGGCGGCCAGCACCGCGAGGCGAACCGTGTCAATCGTGTTTGTAGCCTGCGCTACGGCCCGCATTTTTGAATCGACATAGTCCGCCAGCTTCAGGATGTATTCCGGATCAGAGCCACGCAAGTTATAAGCCTGATCGAAAATCTCCACCCGAACGCTGCCGTTCTGCGCGTCTTTCAATGTAGAGTCCTTAGCCGCAGTCGCCATAATGATTGACCTTTGTCGTCTCCGGATTAACTACTGTTACGCCTCAGCGAGTGTCGCGAGCTCCAACTCAGATACCGAGAGACAAAAGGAATCTGTTTCTGATTTCCATAGTGCCGCTGCAGTGCTTAACTTGCTTCCGCGATGGTCTCGATCTGCTCCAGCATTTTTTCGACACGCGAACGGATTTCCTCGCGCTCTTTGCGCAGTTGTACGGCTTCGCGCCGCAGTGTCACCAACTGTTCCTCGCGCTCTTCCAATTGCTGGCGCGCCCGCTGAGCATCCCGTTCTGCCGTGGCCTGCGCCTGACGCGCCGCTTTGTACATTTCGATAGTGCGATAAATTTTCTCTTCCAGCGCCTGAAAATCGTCCGCCGGAACCTGATCGGTCACCTGCTCCACCGCATTTAACGCCATGATTGCACTCGTCCCCTGGGAAAATTCAGAACTTTCACGAAGTATACTCCAGACGGCTGTGGATCGAGCATGGCTCTTTGGTGGCGGAACAGGGGTGGCATACGTTTTCGGATGCGGCGAGTTTGGATATAATCCCTCGCATGAAAACGATAACTTTCTCGATATTCGCAACGGTTGTCGCTCTGATGGTCTTTGCCCTTCCGAGCGCAGCCAAAACGAAAGTTGACGTCAAAGATTCTCAAGGCAAGGATTTAGGCACGATCTTAGTCTGGAGTGATGGGGGAGGCGCGGGATTTCAGTTGAACCTCCACAATCTGCCACCGGGCGAGCATGCGATCCACATTCATCAAAATGCAAAGTGCGAAGGACCGGACTTCAAATCGGCGGGTCCGCATTTCAACCCAGACGCGAAGAAACATGGCTTGGAAAATCCGGAAGGGCATCATGCCGGCGACATGCAGAACTTCACGGTGGATACCCAAGGCAGGGCTAAGTTGCGGTTCGTGAATAAGGACGTGACATACGGAGGGAGTGACGCCCACTCGGTTTTCAGCAACGGCGGCACCAGCATCGTGATCCATGCCAAGGCGGATGACATGAAGACGGATCCTTCGGGCAACTCTGGTGACCGGATCGCTTGCGGAGTGATTACGAAGTAGAGTGGAACGCGAGAGCTGGGATGTGGTCGGGAAAAAGCAGGTTCCTCGCTCCGCTCGGAATGACAAGGTCGTGTGGTGGAACGACAAAGTTGTGTGGCGGAACGACAATGGCTCGGCCGGCGCGGCAATGGCTCGGCCGTAGTGACAAGGGTACGGCAGAAGTTACAATGGCGCGGCCGGAGGGACAAGGATTAAGCAGTGCTACGGGAAATCAGCGCGCCAGCTTCGCCAGCCTCACGGCGGCCGCGTCGAGCGTTTCGAGCTTCTTGCAGAACGCGAACCGGACTTGCCGCGATCCGTCCCGCGGGTCGCGATAAAAACTTGAACCCGGTACGGCTGCCACTCCGATGTCCTTCACGAGATATTTTGTGAACGCAATGTCATCGTCGAATCCGAAGGCGGAGATATCGGTCATCACGTAATAGGCCCCGCGCGGAGGGAAACATTTGAAGCCGGCCTGTTCGAGCGTCGGCATTAAGTGGTCGCGACGAACGCGGTATCCTTCGGCGAGTTTTGCGTAGTATTCCGCAGGCAGACTCAGTGCCGCCGCACCCGCTTCCTGAAGGGGCGCCGGCGCGCCGACTGTCAGAAAATCATGCACCTTGCGAATTGCATTTGTGATCTTTTCTGGCGCAACTGCCCATCCCACACGCCATCCCGTGACGCTGTAGGTCTTCGACATGCCATTGATTGTGACTGTGCGCTCGCGCATTTCTTCGAGAGAGGCCATCGAAATGTGCTCGGTGCCGTCGTAGAGAATGTGTTCGTAAATCTCGTCGGTAATCGCGAGGACGTCGAATTCGAGGCATAGCGCCCGGATCAGTTCCAGCTCGGTGCGGGTGAAAACCTTTCCGGTGGGATTGTTTGGCGTGTTGAGAATGATGGCTTTCGTGTGCTTATCGAAAGCGGCGCGGAGTTCTTTTTCATCAAAAGTCCACTCGCCGCCTGCGCTGGCGGGAGGACGCAGCTTTACAAAGCGCGGACGCGCCCCGCTGAGAACCGAATCAGGGCCGTAGTTTTCGTAGAAAGGTTCGAAGACGACAACCTCATCGCCGGCATTGCAGACCGCGAGCAGAGTGGAGATCATCGCCTCGGTTGATCCGCAGCACACTGTGATCTCTTTTTCCGGATCGACGGCGAGCCCTTGCCAGACGCCCATCTGGCGGGCAATGGCGTTGCGCAAACTCTTGGCTCCCCAAGTGATCGCATACTGATTCACGTCGCTGTCGATCGCCAGGCGGGCGGCTTGCTTGATCTCCGCCGGAGCTGCAAAGTCAGGAAAGCCCTGCGCCAGGTTCACGGCCCCGTAGAGCATAGCCTGGCGGGTCATCTCACGGATTACCGACTCCGTGAATTGCGAAACTTTGTCGCTGAGAAAATGTTTTTGGAGGCTTGATGGAGATGGAATAACGTCCGCCATGGTGGCAGATTAGCACAGGAATGGATTTAGGCCAGATAAGTGCAAAACCTTTAACACAGGGGGCACGGGGGGCACAGGGTAGAGCGTAAACTCTGCGGGTTGAGGACAAGAAATATCGGAGATGCTTATGCTCGCTGCGTTCCGCCTAATGCCTTTAGAGCTTCTACGATCGTTGCCGACCACTGCGCTGTTTGTTCATCCCGCAGCGTCCCTTCGTCGGACTGCAGGCGGGCACGCAGCAGGATCGAATATTTTCCTGAGCCGATGGATCTGCCGCGGAAAATTTCGACTGGCTTGAATTCGCGGAGTTCACGAATGCCGAGGCCCATCACCGCCCGCCTCATGGCGTCGAATTCAACTTCGTCGGAGAAGACAAAAGAGAAATCTCGTTCGACGGCGGGGTACTTCGCCAACGGCGAAAACTTTACGGTTCGCAATCCGCGCGAGTGCAATTGCTCCAGGTTGATTTCCGCGAGAAAAACATCTTGACGCAACTTTCTCGCAGACTTCACAGTTTCAGCAATCTGACCGAACTGCGCGACGACGGTTCCATCCAATAGAGCGCGAGCGGATCGGCCGGGATGAAAATATTCGTCGGTGTCTCGATCGAAATTCAATTCACTGTAATGGAAGGCCGACAGTAAGGTTTCCACGTCGCCTTTGAAAGCGCGAAAGGCCTCTGCAGCGGCTGCGAGTTCGTCCTTGCTCACATCCAGCGAGTTTGCGGCCGGTAGCGACCCCTTCACGGCGGTCATAGTGGCACCCAGGCAAGCGCGAGCTGGCTCAACGCGCTCTCCGTCTTGCATTTGATAGATCCGTCCCATCTCGAAGAGGCGGACGCTCGAAGAATCGCGATTCATGTTCCACGCCAGCATGTCAAGCATGCCGGGGGCGAGCGAGGTTCGCATCACAGAAGCCTCTTCGTTCAACGGATTTTCCAGCTCCAAGACTTTTGCCGAAGAAAACTGTTCTGCATTGGTATGAGAAATGAAGGTCAACGAGACTGCTTCGTCGTAACCGAGGGCGAGGGCCCGCTCGCGGAAAGTGGCGTCCATGGCGGCTTGCGGGAGGTCGACGACAGCACCGCTGTAAGCGGGTAAAGTATTCTCAAATTTGTCGTAGCCATGTAAGCGCGCGACTTCCTCGATCAGGTCGATCTCGCGTTCCACATCGAGGCGCCAGCTTGGTATCTGCACGCGGAATTGCGCATCCGCTTGCCCCTCAGGGATCAAACTGAAGCCGAGTTTTTTCAGGATGCGGAAGATATGACCGCCGGTGAGATTGCCGCCCAGAATGCGTTGGACCTCGGAGACCCGCAACACGATCGGGGCCTGGTCGAGATTTCTGGAGACGACATCAATGACATCGCCCACCAGTTCTCCGCCACCGGATTGAAGAATCAAGTGCGCGACCAGGTCACACGACAAAACGGTGGATTCAAAATCGGCACCACGCTCGAAGCGGTGGGATGCGTCGGTATGGATTCCGTGACGCCGCGACATCTTGCGCACGATCGCCGGATCCCACCACGCCGACTCGATGAGAATGTTGCGGGTTTTGTCAGTGATCATGGTGTCGAAGCCGCCCATGACTCCGGCGAGGCCGACAGGCTTCTTTCCGTCGGCGACGACTAGATCCTCCGATGAAAGGGTGCGCTCGACACCATCGAGCGTCTTCAGTTTCTCGCCGTTTCTGGCTTTGCGAATGATGAGGCGGCCGCCTTCGAGCAAATCCATGTCGAAGACGTGAGTGGGTTTCCCATCTCCCACAGGACGTAGTTGGTGGCATCGACCGCATTGCTGATGGGGCGCTGATCGAGCAACTGCAGGCGGTGCGCGATTTTTTCCGGAGAGGGCTTGATGCTCGTGTTACGTATCACACGCGCGGAGAAGCGCGGACATAGTTGGGGCTCTTCGACGGTGATGAGGAAAGGTGCGTCCTTTGAAGCTGTGGCCGACGGGAGACCGCTAGCCAGAAGTGGCTTCAGCGGCAAATCATAAAACGCCGCGGCCTCGCGGGCGACGCCGTAATGATTCATTGCGTCGGGACGGTTGGTGCCGATTTCCATTTCAAAGACGGTGTCGGCGCCCGTGCCGCTGATGCCTTCGACGGCGATGCCGATGCCAGTCAAGTCCTCGGCGAGTCGGTGGTCATCGACGGAGAGGTCGACGAAGTCGCGAATCCATGCGGTAGAAAGTTTCATGAAATTAGCTTTTAACTCTTGGCTCTTAGCTCTTGGCTTGTTCGGTAAGTTATTGCGCCATCATTCAACCACATCACATCCGCACTCTTTGCGGAGATATGGATAAAGGCGTTCCATTCGTTCACCCAAAGGCTTCTAAAAAACGAATCGGCAGGCAACGACCGTAGCAGTTCGTTGTTCATGTTCTTACTCATATCGCAGCCGTCGATTGTCACATGGGGGGTTTTGAACGGATACTTTGGATCCGGGGGCTCCATTACTAGAAAGAGCAGGCCACAGATCTCGACGCGCCCGCTCTTATAGGCTTCTCGCCGTTCCGGCGGATCGCCCATCTTGCCGACCCATACCTCAAGCTCTAGTGTCACCTTGCGGTCTTCATAATCAACGGTCATGCGCCGGATTTCGGCGTCATGCAGTCCGTTCGGCAACGAGTTTTCCAACTCTTCTAGAGTCATTTGTTTTTTGTATTGAGCTAAAAGCCAAGAGCTAATGGCTAAGAGCTTCTACGCAAACTGCCGCAAAAACCTTACATCGCCCTGGAAGAATAATTGAATATCGTCGACGCCGTATTTCAGCAGGGCGATGCGGTCCGCGCCCATGCCGAAGGCAAAGCCGGAAACTTTTCTCGGGTCATAGCCGTTGTCTTTTACGAATTCGAACACGTTGGGATCGACCATGCCGCAGCCAAGAATTTCGATCCATCCGGTTTGCTTGCAGGGACGGCAGGGATCGGATCCACGTCTGCCGCTGCCGCCGCAGATGAAGCACGAGACGTACATCTCCGCGCTGGGCTCGGTGAATGGAAAGAATGATGGGCGAAAACTGGTCTTCACACTCGATCCGAAGAATTCTTTCATGGCATGGTCGAGAGTGCCCTTCAGATCGCCGAAGGTGATGTTGGTATCGACGGCGAGGCCCTCGATCTGATGAAACATAGGCGAGTGGCTCGCATCGGGAGGATCGTTGCGATGCACGGTGCCGGGAATGACGATGCGCAGCGGCGGGCGCATCTTTTCCATGGTGCGAATCTGTACCGGCGAAGTATGCGTGCGCAGGAGCAGACGCTCGCGCTGCGGCTTCGATTGCTGTCCGGCGATGAACAGAGTGTCCTGGGTATCGCGCGCGGGATGGTTGGGCGGAAAATTCAGCGATTCGAAATTGTAGTAATCGGTTTCGACGACGGGGCCTTCCGCGACGGAGTAGCCGAGTTTTTGAAAAACGCGAACCATCTCGTTCGTGGTCTTGACGACGGGATGCTCGGCGCCGATGGGGCGGCGAATGCCGGGCAGGGAAATGTCGACCGACTGAAACGCAGCTACCATATTTTGTGCAGCCGCCGTCCAATGCTTGAGGTCGAGCTGAGCCTCGACGTACGTGTCTTTAGTTCGTTGACGCGCTTGCCCCGCCTCACGCTTGGCATCTTTAGGGGCGGCCTTCAACCAAAGATCGTTGATCTGGGTAAGAATCCCGTTCTTCCGCGCCAGCCAGCGGTCACGCAGAGGCCTGAACGAGAATCATCCTCAATCGCCGCAGATTCTTTATCGAAGGCACCCTTGGCTTCCATCTCGGCACGGACCAGCGTAGCGCTGTCATAGTCCGGCGAGTTTTTCAACGATGTAGGCCACAGGTTCTTTCGCCCCTTCCGGGGCTTCCCTATTTCTGTATATTGCTTAACCCACGGCTTGCGCCGTGGGCTGCATGCTTACGCCGCTTCGCGGCTATCACAGACGCTGGTTGCACACGCAGGCATGCACAAAAAGCGGATTCCTCGCGCGCTCTCTCCGCGCTTGGCGCGTCTGCGAGCGGCTCGGAATGACAAGGATTAAGGTATGAAAATTTACGCCAGCGCGGTCTTTGCCTGCTCGACAAGATTTTTAAACCCGGCTGCATCTTTCACCGCGATATCAGCGAGGATCTTGCGGTCCAGTTCGACTCCGGCCAGCTTCAATCCGTGAACGAATTGGTTATAGCTGATGCCGTTGAGCTTGGCGGCGGCGCCGATCCTGACGATCCACAGCGAACGATACTGGCGTTTGCGCTGCTTGCGTCCGGAGTAAGCGAACTTCAGGCCGCGTTCTACGGCCTCTTTTGCCGAGCGGTAGAGTTTTGATTTAGTAAGGAAGTATCCGCTGGCGCGGTCTAAGATTCTTTTGCGCTTGGCGCGGCGTTTGGTTCCACGTTTTACACGAGGCATTGTAGTTCTCCTTTTTGCTTTCTATGTACTGGCGGCTGGAGGTAAGGAAGACATGCCTTGCGGCGGTCTCTGACCTCTTCACTCGCTTTGGTTATGCGGTACGACCTGCCCGGCAACGTCGTAGCTGGGATGCTTTCTGGTCGTCTCGGCAGCGGTCAGGCTGCATTGAGTCGCGGGCGTGGGCCCGCGCCACATAAGAGTTACGCGTAGGGGATCATCCGCTTCACTTTGCGGATATCTCCGGGGCTCACCAGGGTTGATTTCCCCAGTTTGCGTTTACGTTTCTTGTCCTTGGACGTAAGAATGTGGCGCAGGTGCGAATGCCCTCGCTTCACTTTGCCCGTCCCGGTCTTTTTGAAGCGCTTGGCCGCGCCTTTGTGCGTTTTTAATTTCGGCATAGTTCCTCGGAATCAGCTGGCAGCCGCAGCCATCAGCTCTGGTATTGAATTCTACTATTCGATTGCTTTGGAATGGTTGGCGCGACGTGCGCACAGACTAATCCAGGTAAAACTTATGAGACACGATCCTGAGCTTCGGCTGCCGCGGCTACAGGAGCTTGCTCGTCTTTGTGTTCCGACGCCACCTTTTCGGGAGCCATCTTCTCGGGAGCCATCTTCTCGGGCGACAACTTGGCTTGCGCCATTTTTTCCTGCAACATCTTTTCCTGGCGTTCAGCTTTAGCTTTCGCCTTCGCTTCTTTCTCTCTCTCTTTTTCGCGCTCTGCCGCAGATTTCTTCGGCGCCAAAATCGCGTGCAAGGTATTGCCTTCCTGGCGCGGCCTGAACTCCACGATGCTCTGGGGTTCCACGTCCTTAATGAGGCGCTCCAGAATTTGACGGCCCAAGCCGGTGCGCGTCATTTCACGGCCCCGGAAGAAAATGGTCGCCTTGACCTTATCTCCCTCATCCAGAAAACGGAGCACATGATTTTTCTTGGTCTCGTAATCGTGGTCATCCACATTGATGCGGAATTTGACCTCTTTTACGGTGATGGTTTTCTGGTGTTTCTTCGCCTCGCGCTCTTTCTTTTCCTGCTGATACAGGTACTTCCCATAGTCCATGATGCGGCACACGGGAGGTTGAGCAGTGGGTGAAATCTCTACCAGATCCAGATTCTTGCTGCGGGCCAATTTGAGCGCTTCAAATGGGGGCATCACGCCAATTTGCTCCCCTTCATCGCCGATCACGCGAATTTCGCGTGCCCGGATGCGGTCATTGGTTCGGATAAAACGTTTGTCGATACGGTCCTCCGCGCTCTAAGCGACTGAGAATAAAGAATTATAACATGGCGAGGAGAGCAAGGGCGGGTGGCTAGGACGGAGCAGGAGTTCCGTCTCTCGAGATCGAATAAGGATGTCAAGCGATCGAAGTGGCAGGCGACGCGATTCTGGCTTCGTCGTCGACGGTGGGGGTGAGCAGGGGCCATCCTCTGCGGAGAACGAAGTCGAGCCAGGCGCCTGCGATCTGTGATGTGAGCACGGCTGCCAACACCAGCGTCGTGTAAAAGCTCGCGCTGATGATGCCGGCATCGAAGGCGACGCTGGCCAGGACGATTCCCGGTCCGCCGCGCGCGTTGGTCGTGATCGCGAGGTTGAGAAGATCCATTCCCCGAAAGCCGGCGAAGCGGCCGGCAAGCGATACGGAAAGAATTTTTACGGCGCAACTGCCGGCGATAAAAATTGCGATCATCGTCCAAGAAAGGCCCCGCACGAGGTCCAGTTTCAATCCTACAATTGCGAAGTACGCAGGGATGAAAAAAGCGAAGGAGACTTTACCGATGGCATCGAGCGCGTCGGCGAAGAGCCTGCGCTTTTTGTGAACGACCGCAAAGCCTGCGAGGAATGCTGCGAAGACTACGCTGACGTCGAGCGCGCCGGCCACCACGCAGTAGGCAAGAAGAACGCCGATGGCATAAGCAATGGGTGACTGCTTGGCAAGGATATTGAAGCGCGACTTGTTGATTCGTTTTACGAGGCGTGGAATGATGGTCAACCCGGCGACGAAAAAGGCGATTGTGATGAAGAGGTGAAGCGCCATCTGGCGTGAGTTCAATGCGGCCTTGCCGGCCACAGCGCTAGCTACGGCCAGAGCCAGCCAGAGAACGATGTCTTCTAAGACAGCGACGCCGAGCACCAGGCGCGCGAAGCGTGTATGGAGGATTTTCAAATCCGCAAACATTTTGGAAACGACAGGGATCGAAGTCACTGCCACGGCGACCGCGAGAATAATCACGAGAGAAAGCCGGTTGCCGTTTGGACCCGCGAGCGCGGGACGGATCAACCACGGACCGAGCACCAGCGCGAGCACGAATGGAATTCCGGTGCCCACGATGGCGAGCCATCCGACTTCGCGTCGCTCGTTGCGGCTAAACAGTTGCCGCGTCTCCGCGCCCGAGAGGAACATCAGCAGAAGCAGCCCCAGCCAGTAGATAAAATTCATGATGTTGGCTTGGTGCTTGGCCGATTCCATCAATCTGGCTCCGAGGGGCAAGCGCCCAAGCAAAGCGGGGCCCAGAACGATGCCAGCCGCGATTTCGCCTACTACCTTGGGCTGACGAAGCTTGACGAATAGTGTTCCGAGCAGCTGGGCTAAGCCAACGAGCAAGAGGAGAAGGAGGAGAATTGCGGTGAGGTCAGAGTTGGACACGGCGCGTTGCTTTGATGCGATAAGGGAACTGGGGGTTTGGTCGGCCCGCGAAACAAGAGCGTGCGACATGGACTCAAGGATCGGCGTAGATAGATCGTTGGCTCCATTCAGGGAAACAGTAAAAACCTGAACTTCCCCGCCTTATACCCTCCGCCGATCCCGCTGACACTGTTCGTCTTCGTAGAGTCCATGTTCGGACCGCGCCGAGGCACGCTCCGGGATCAGGCATTGGATGCACGTTCGGAGGGGTAAGGGAGATAACTTTGGGGCAATTTATTGATGTGCCGGATTTAGCAATGGGTCTGCCGACGAACCTTCCATGGCGGCTTCCCCTGGTTTATTTTTTGCATCTGAGATGCATGAACATCGATCTGAAGTCTGAAATTCAGTTGCCTGTTCCTAATAACCGTACGCCGGCGGAGCCGATGCCGCCGCCGATCAAAGAACCTCCTTCGCCCATGGAGAATCCGGATGCGCCGGTGCGTGAGCCTGATCCGGAAGAGCCCGAGCAGATTTGAGGGGTGGGATCTTTTGTTGTCGGCGCGATGCGAAAGGAGAATCGCGCTGCTTCGTTCAGGCCGCCATCG
Organism: uncultured Acidobacteriaceae bacterium; assembly: GCA_963846215.1. GTDB lineage: Bacteria > Acidobacteriota > Terriglobia > Terriglobales > Acidobacteriaceae > Sulfotelmatobacter. The sequence goes on from CAWJVC010000009.1 coordinate 1,048,821, forward strand.
CGCTTCCGAGCATCGCACCATCTTCTACCTGGTCAATGCGAACTTTGATCCAGCGGTTGGGCTGGTGACGTCCCCTCAGGAAAAGCTTCTGATAATTATCAGTTAAGGCCTCAGTGGACTCACCTTCGGAGTGTTTCGCGTGACGGCGCTGAGCGTGATTGCGTCCAGCGGCTTTCCGATAAACGATCGCATGAAGGAAGCTTCTTTCTTCAGGCGGCCAGGTCGCGCAGGATTTTGTTGCGCTCGCGCGCGACATGGACAGGGACTTGATTCGGCATGGCTGCGGCGGGGGTGCCGGGGCGCGCGGAGTAAGTGAAGACGTGCAGATAAGTAAAAGGCAGATCCTCGATAAGGCGGCGAGTGGATTCGAATTCGGCGTCGGTCTCGCCGGGAAATCCGGCCATGACGTCGGCGCCGATGGCGGCGGTCGGGCATGGCGGCACGAATTTTTTCAATCTTCTCGCGATAATGCCAGGGACGATATTTGCGATGCATGCGGCGCAGGACAGCGTCACTGCCGGATTGCAGCGGGACGTGGGCGTGCTTGGCGATGCGCGGTGAGGAGGCGACCAGTGACGATGAGTTCGTCGGACCAGTCCATGGGCTCGACGGAGGAGATGCGGAGTTTTTCGAGCTGCGTTTTCCGAGAGGATCGTGCGGAAGAGATTTTCGAAAGTCGGGCGGCTGCTCGGCTCTGGGGTGCATGCCACCCTCGCATTAGATCGCGTCCCCAGCGGCCGAGGTTAATGCCACTGATCACGACTTCGCGATAGCCAGCAGCAACGAGAGCATTCATCTCGCGAATGACTTGCGACAGGCGGAGCGAACGGCTCTGGCCGCGGACGCTGGGGATCACGCAAAAGGAGCAGCGATTGTCGCATCCGTCTTGAATTTTGAGGTTGGGGCGAGTGCGGTCGCTCGTATGTGGGAGCTATTCGTGCAGACTCGAAGACGGGCGCGGCCAGCAGTTCGGTGTGGGCGAAAATGTCGGAAACGAAGAGTGAGCTTCGAGCTCTGGCGGCGGAGATTCGCTCGGCGTCTGCGCGTTCCCTCAGTACTAGGGCGGACGATGCGGAATGACGTATCGAGCGTCATGCCGCGAACGCCGTAGTCGGCTAGAATCGGCGAACACGATTTCGGCGAGTTGATGCTTGTGCGAGTTGCCGATGACAGCGGTGACGCCGGGAAGCGCGGCGATTTCTTGCGGGAGCGCGCTGGGCGTAGCATCCGGTGACAATGATTTTTGCCAGCGGATTCTGGCGCTGAACGCGGCGGATGGCGGCGCGGGCGTCCTGATCGGCGGAATTCGTGACGGTGCAAGTGTTCAGGATGACGAGGTCGGCTTGGGCGGCGGAGGCGCGAGCGAGGCCGCGGGATTCGAACTGGCGTTCGAGGGCGGCGCCGTCGGCCTGGGTGGCACGGCATCCGAAGTTCTCCACGTGGAAGGTGGGCACAGAATTATCGTAGCGCAATGGCGGCTGCCTGCGCCCACATGTCTCGCCGTGGAGGCTCAGTCGTACCGATGATCGCCGTGCGGCGTCACGGCGGAACAGGTCAGGCAGCGGCTACATTTCTCTTCTGCGTGAAACATTCGCGGCAGAAGATGGGACGGCCCTGAGTGGGGCGGAACGGAACGGTAGTCTCCTTGCCGCACTGCGAGCAGGTGGCCCGGGTTTCGACACGAGCGTAGTGATGCCCGTTGCCCGGAGTGTGGCGGGGCGGAGAGAACGGCCACGCGCTTGGACTTGCAGGTCTTACAGCGCTTAGGCTCGTTCTTAAACTGCTTGTCGTGGAAAAAAAGTTGTTCCCCGGCGGTGAAAATAAAGTCGGCACCGCAGTCGATGCAGGTCAGTACCTTGTCCTGAAATTCCATTGAGGATGGCTCCCTTGTGCCCGTGCTGCGCGCGCCACACGCGGGGAAGGCGGTGTGACGCAGAGCAAACACAGGTTATGTTACATCCCCCCTCAAACTGCCCCTGGACTCGGCCCGCCACGCCCCTGGAACGGGGCGTGGATACAGCTATTCCTACTTGAATGCCGAATGAATGATGAGTAATGAATGATCCCTGCTGCAACTCTACCTGGTGGGGGCCAGATGGAGCAGGGCCGCCCCGGGAAGGGGCGACCCTTTACTGCCTGACTCTTACTCCTTGCAGAACTCTCAGTCCTGCTCTTTGCGAACTTTTTTGCGAGCCCGCTTGCGAGCCAGCGCGGCTTTCACGCGTTTTTTCTCACCGGGCTTCAGGTAAAAGGAGTGGCGCTTGACCTCTTTGATGATGTCTTCCTGTTGCACTTTGCGCTTGAAGCGGCGCAGGGCGTTCTCGAGGGATTCACCCTCTTGCAGTCGAATTTCCGCCAAACAGACACACCCCCAAACCCGTCCGGAAGGACCGAATAGTTATTACAAGGATTTGACTGGAAGTCAAGTAGGAGCGCCGGAAAAGTGCGCGATTAGGGGCTGTTGAAGTGGATTCTAAGCCTTTGAGCGTAGTTCGATTTGGCATGACGCGAATCAGCTCAAAGTTCGGGGGCGACCGGAAGGAGTGGTGGTTCTCTACCCGCTTTAAAAAATGAATTTCAGTCCGAACTGGATTTGCCGGGGGGCAAAGGCGGCGTTGGGCTTCATGAAGTTTTGAGGTTGCTGGTAGTAGGCGGGATAAGGGATGGTGTTGACGTAAGTCGTGTACGGCGTGAAGGTGGTGGCTTCGGCGGTGAGGCCGTCGGAGGTGATGGTGACGCGTTGATTGTCGCGGTTGAAGAGGTTGAAGGAGTCGGCGGTAAAGTTCGAGACGGTAGCCTCGAGTGACATGGAATTTTGCGAACGAGGCGAAGTCGGTGGAGGCGTAGTCGGGCCGGTGAAAGCGTTGCGGCTGTAGCCCGGAAGACGGTCGTTGAGGTCGTTGCCGTCCTGATTGGGATCGCCGGAGACCGTCGCGTTGACGGGGCGTCCGCTGCCGGCGGTGACGATGCTGGAAATTTTCCAGTCGTTGAAAATGTGGCCGAGAAGTTCGTGTCCGCGATGGAAGGGGCGAGGTTCGGCGGAAAAAGCGGCGACGAAGCGGTTGCGCTGGTCGGTGACGCTGGGGCCGCGCTCGGCATTGGGCTGGTAGGAATTCTGCACGGTCGCGGGCTCGCCCGGCGACGAGAGCGTCCTGACCGTCGTCGATGGCGTGGGCGTAGGTGTAGGAGAGGCGCAGATAGGTTCCGCGGGCCATGCGGCGGTTGATGGAGAGAGTTGCGCCGTTGTAAACGCTGGAGGCGGCGCTTTGAAATTCGTTGATGGCGCCGAGTTGCGCGATGGGCCGTCCGAGCGGATTGATGCAAGGCGGAAACGGGCAGGTCAGCGACGGGTGAATTGCCAGGTCGCAAAGGAATCGACGGTGTAGTAGCCGCCCTGAAAGATCGAGCCAGTGGAATCGAAGATGGGATAAGTCAGCGCGACGCGGCTGCGGAAGATTGACATCGAGCGCGCGGATGAGATGTTCGCCGTGGACATAAAGATAGGAGACGGCGACGGTGGTGTGGCTGGCAACTTCGCGTTCGAGAGTGAGGCTGGCTTGCTGCACGCGCGGCGTGACAAAGTTGGGAGCGAAGGCCGAGACATCGTTGGTGACGCCCTGCGGTGAATCCGGCGGGAAGATTGCAGCGAGCTGGCGTGAGCGGCGCAGCTAACCAGCGGATTGGGATAGGTGGGAAAGACCTGGTGGTCGTAGTAGTTAGCTGTTGTTGAGAAAAACCTGAGCGTCGGTGATGCCGTTTTCCGTGGCGATGGCCGAGTTGTAGATCTGAGGGATGCGGACGTAGAAAATTCCATAACCGGCGCGAATGACGAGCGGATGAGTCCTTGCCGATGGAATAGGCGAGTCCGGCGCGCGGTCCGAAATTGTGCGGATTGTAGGGAACCTTGCCGGAGGGCGGGAACAGCGGGTTCGGAATCAGTCCGGCGGTGGTGAAGGTTTGCAGATCCCAGCGCACGCCGAGGTTGACGGCGAGATGATCGGTGACGCGGATGGTGTCCTGGGCGAAAGCGGCGTAGTCGTTGCTGTTGGGGTTGGAGAGGCTGGGCCGAAATTCTGCAGATAGTAGTGCGGGACGGCGTGGGCATAGGCGCGGAGCGGCGTGAGCGGAAGCCCGGCTTCCTGCGGCTCGAAGGTGAAGGGATTGACTTTGATTTCGATAAAAAAGATATTCGCCGCTCTGCTGGCTGGGAAAGAAATCGTAGATCCAGGTGAGAAGAGAGTCGCCGCCGAATTTGAAGGAGTGGCGGCTGGTATCGAAGCTGAGGGTTTCGGCAAGCTGGGCGCGGTGTTCGCGCGTGGCGCGCGGAAGTAGGTCGGAGCGGCCGATGCCATCGATGATGTCGGTGATTTTGATGAGCGTGTCGTTGGTGTTGGTGTAGGACTGGCGCAGGTCGCGGGAAAATTGGGCGCGAAGATGGCTGATGAGGCGCGGAGTCAGGCCTGAGGTGAGCGAGGCCGAGCCGGTGTCGGTGGAGACAGTTTCTTCGCCGTTGTCGGAGATGGAATCGTAAGTGACGGGGCTGGCGGGATCGAGGAAGACGTTGTTCGATCCCCAATAACGGGAAGAGTTGTAGCGCAGGGCGAGCTGATTGCGCGGCGAGAGATTGATATCGAGTTTGGCGTAGGCGGCATTGCCGATCTGCGCGGCGGGATAAGATCCGGCGAGGAAGTTGAGTTGCGCGGCGGCGGCGAAGACCAGGGCCTGGTCGCTGGCTTCGTAATCGCCGGGCGAGTAAGGTCCGGTGCCGGCTTGAGGGACGACCTGCATGGTGCCGTCGAGAAATTCGACTACGTCGGGAACGTGGAAGTAGTGCTGGTCGAATCCTCCGAAAAAGAAAATTTTATTTTTCTTGATGGGGCCGCCGATGGTGCCTCCGCCTTGCTGCTGGCGGCTGTGCGGTTTGAAGGTCATGAAGGGGTCGGCGGCGCCGAATCCGCTGTCGCGGATGTAATAGAGGCCGGTGCCGTGCCAGTGATTGGAGCCGGATTTGGTGACGACATTCACGACTGCGCCGCCGGCGCGTCCCAGTTCGGCGCCATAGGAATTGGTGGAGACGCGGAACTCCTGCACAACTTCGTTGGAAAATTGGTAGGGCGTGCGATAGAGGCCGCGGGCCTGGGCGAAGAAAGCATTGTTGAAGTCGCCGCCATCGACGAGAAAGCTGTTCTGGAATCCGCGCAGGCCGCCGAAGGAGAGATCGCCGTTGGTGGCGGAGGTGAGGCTGCGCGGATCTTGCGTGACGCCGGGCGAGAGCAGCATCAGATCGGAAAAGCGGCGGCCGTTGAGCGGAAGATCGGCGATGGCGCGCTCGTCGATGAGAGTGGAAACGGCGCTGGGATTGGTGTCGACCAATTTGGGAGAGCCGGAGACGGTGACGATTTTCCTGCGGGCCCGCGATGGTGAGATGGAATTCGAGTTTCGCGAGCGGCGCCGACATCGACATGAAGCAACGGAGTTTCTTGCGGTGACATTTTATCGGCGACGGCGCGGGCGGTGTAGTCGCCGGGAGGCAGAAGGTCGAAGCGAGAAGCGGCCTTCGGCGTCAGATGTGGCGGAGTAACGAACGCCGGTGGCGGAGTTGACGGCGACGACGGAAGCCTGGGCGATATGCGCTCCGGCGGGATCGAGGACGGTGCCGTGGATGGCGCCGGTGGCGGCGTCCTGGGCCAGGGCGAGCGAGCGAATACAATAAGGAACATAGGTGCAACGAGACAGAGCGAGGCGCGTGGCATGAGTCCCACCTTTGACGAGATGAGGCTCGGAGAGTGTGTCCCGCATCGCTTTACCGGAAGCTGTGCGAGGGAAACCAAGTTCTGTATAGCATGGGAGAGAGGAAAAGAGTGTGACGGGGGGTAGTTCTTTTTGGGATGAGTGCAGAAGTGGGAATGCGGAGGCTTCGAATGTCGAGACTGTTCCGAAGTGGGAATACAGAAATCAAGCTTTCTTTTGGGTAGCGCAGCGCTTCCAGCGCTGCGGCAAGGAGCGTGTGACGGCATTGGGCTTTAGCCCCTGAGGTCCTTTCGGCTGAAGCGGCTCGTCCTGGAGTAGGAGAATCGCAGCGCTGAAACGCGGCGCCACCCAAAAGCGCTTGCGCAGAGAAGCGGCGAACTCGTGAATCGATTCTAGCTCTTTGTTCTTATCGCAATTCCCAGATCGCGCAGCTGCGCGTCGCTGACTGGCGTTGGTGCGTCGACCATCAAATCCACGGCGCGGGCGGTTTTGGGGAAGGGAATTACTTCGCGCAGGCTTTCGGCTCCGGCAATGATCATGACGATGCGGTCGAGGCCGAGGGCGATGCCGCCATGCGGAGGCGTGCCGTATTCGAGGGCTTCCAGAAAGAATCCGAAGCGGCGCGGGCTTCTTCTTCGGTCATGCCGAGGGCGCGGAAGATTTTGCTCTGAATATCCTGGCGATGAATACGGATCGAGCCCGAGCCCAGCTCCGTGCCGTTCAGAACGACGTCATATGCCAGCGCGCGCACTGCGCTGAGCGGCGATTGCGGATCTTTCACCGATTCGACTCCGGCCTCGAGCAGCTTCATATCCTCTTCATGCGGAGAGGTGAAGGGATGATGCGCGGCCATCCACTGTTTTTCGCTTTCATCCCATTCGAACATGGGGAAATTTGTGACCCAGAGGAAGCGGAAATCATTTGCCGGGTCGCCGGTCTTCTTGAAAATGCCGTGGCGGTCGGAATATTTTTGCGCCAGCGCCAGACGCAGCAATCCTGCAGATGCGTAGATGGCCAGCTCTTGCGGCGTGACTTTGCGATGCGCGGGCATGGCGGTTTGTGGACCGGACTGCGCAGAGCCTGCGACCAGCACGATCAGATCTTTTCTCTTGCGCTCCGCATTTTTTTTCAATGGCGGCGGCGGCTTCCGGAAATTTGTTACCGATGCGTTTGAAGTCTTCGAAAATCTTCGCTCCACCTTTGGAGTGGAACATGGGCTTGATGTCGTCGCGCTCTTTGCGCGAGAGTTCGCCGACTTTGGGCGTGCGAATCGCAATCAGCGGGAAGATTTGCATTGATCGCCAGCTCCTGCAGATTTTCCGGCGTGAAACATTCGCGGACGTCGGTGAAGGCGGGCAGGCGCAGGTCGGGCTTGTCGATGCCGTAGAGGCGGATGGCTTCGTCGTAATCCATGCGCGGGAACGGAGTTTTGATTTCCGATCCGGCGGCGCGGAAGGCGGCGGTGAGAAATCCTTCGACCACTTCCCAGACGCGTTCGGGCTGCGGGTAGGACATTTCCAGATCGATCTGGGTGAACTCCGGCTGGCGGTCGGCGCGCAGGTCTTCGTCGCGGAAGCAGCGGACGATCTGAAAATATTTGTCGAAGCCGGAGATCATTAAAATTTGCTTGAACATCTGCGGCGACTGCGGCAGCGCGTAGAAAGTTCCAGGCTGCACCCGGCTGGGGACAAGGTAATCGCGCGCGCCCTCGGGCGTGGAGCGGGTCATGAAGGGAGTTTCGATTTCGAAGAAACCCTGGTCGGAAAGATAATCGCGAATGGCTTTTGCGACTTTGTGACGAGTCTCGATATTGAACTGCATCACGTCGCGGCGGAGATCGATATAGCGATATTTCAGGCGCGTCTCTTCATTGGTGAGCGCGGTGTCGGAGGGCAGGAATGGCGGCAGCTTCGATTCGTTCAGGATGCGCAACTCTTCGGCCACCAATTCGACTTCGCCCGTGGGCATATTTTGTTGATGGTGTTGGCATCGCGAAGCTTCACCGTGCCGGTGACGGCGATGACGTACTCGTTGCGCAGGGCTCCAGCTTTTTCGTGGATGGCAGTATCTCGCTCGGCATTGAAAACAATCTGAGCGATGCCGGTGCGGTCGCGCAGATCGATGAACAGCAGGTTGCCGTGGTCGCGGCGGCGGTTCACCCATCCCATGAGCACGGCTTTCTTGCCCGCGTCGGAGCGGCGCAGGGCACCGCACATGTGAGTTCGTCGCAGATCGCCTAGAAATCGAGCAAAGTGTGTCCTTAGAATGAGACATGGCACGAGTGTTGAACCAATGATTATAGGAATCAAGGATTATAAATGGTGAGACTTCCGAGACGCCCGGAGCAAGTGCCGTGCACTTTTCGCCAGGGATAAGTAGCGGCTAAACGGGGACTCTGACTCTTCCGCCCCACGGCCGATAACGTCACCAGTCGCCCCAGTGCGGCGGCGGTGGATCTGATGGAATTTCAGCTTCCACTGGTCGCCTTGCTTCATCCAAACCGAGCTGAAATGCTGATAGCGCGGCGGAGGACCCTGATCTTCTTCGGGTGCTTCGCGAACGATCGCATCATAGGTGACGATTGCGGCATTGTCGCCGAGTCGACGACTCGATGTCATAGGGCGTAAGCTCGACCAGGTCAGCGTCTCCGAGGTTCTCTACGGCTTCCTGCCCTCGAGCAGATGGCCGTCGACTCCGACGAGGGAAAAATCCGAGATAAGGTCCGCTTGAAAAACTCGGCGTCGTCTTTCTTCTTGGCTTCGATCAGAGCTCTTCTCAGTGGCGATTGCGGTCTGTTCCAACGTGGCCGAGAGGCACTTTGGAGGATCCTGCGCGACGCGGCTGTGGCGGCAACACACCACAGAACCGGATAGAGAAGCCAGGATGATTTCAAGTGCCTCCTAAATTTATATTGAAGTGACAGGCCAGGAAGGCCGTCGATACTGTGTTTATTTTTCTGCTCTCGATATGCTTTAAATCCTTCAGCGCCCTTTTTTCTGGCCCAAGCGTGAAAGCTGTTCGCGTTCGCCTTCATATTGGAAGCGAGGAACGCCGTAGCCGCAGGAATCGGTAACGCGAGTGAGTTCGACGACGATAATCGAACGCATGTTTTCGTGACGCGGGAAAGTTCTCTGCGAGGTCCGAAAATTCTTTTTCGTGCGGCTCGACGACGCGGCCGCGGCCGTAGAGGCGGAAAATATTCGGCGGACCCTGAAAGGCGCAGAACATCAGCACGATCCTGCCGTTTTCCTTGAGGTGAGCGATGGTCTCCACGCCGCTTCCGTTGAAATCGAGATAGGCGATGCGGGTCGGACTAAGGATGCGAAATGTATCGAGACCTTTGGGCGAGAGGTTGACGTGGCCAGAGGATCCAGCGGTGCGGATGCGACGAAAAAAATGTGCTGCGCCTCAATAAAGCGTGCGGGCGGCTTCGTCAATGCTGGAACGAGATTTTACCCACGGCTACTCCTGGATCTTTTGCGGTAATTGCGCGCGCGGAATGGAAACTTGCTCGCCGGTTGCCAGATTCTTCAGCGCGAACGCGTCAGCTTTGATTTCATTTTCGCCAACGATGAAAATGTATTTCGCTCCGGCCTTGGTCGCGGCTTCAAAAGATTTCTTCAGCCGGAAAGTTTCATCTCCCAGATCCACGACGAGGTCATGGCGGCGGAATTCGCGCGCCAGCCGGGCGGCTTCGGCGTTCATGCCGGCGCCCAGCGGAGCGATATAGACATCCGGTTTCTGCACCACAGCTTTCTGCCGGTGCAGACTCCTGCAGCGACATCACCAGCCGGTCTTCGCCGATAGCGAAGCCGATGCCGGGAGCCGGCGGACCGCCGAGCGCTTCGGAAAGCCCATCATAGCGGCCGCCGCCGAGGATTGCATTCTGCGCGCCCAGCGCGCCGTGCGTGAATTCGAAGGCGGTGCGGGTGTAGTAATCGAGGCCGCGCACCAGACGGTCATTCAAGCTGAATGGCACGCCGACCTTGGTCAGAATTTCTTTCACCGCCTCAAAATGTGTGCGGCAGGCTTCGTCCAGAAACTGGCTGATGCGGGGCAGAGTCTCGATGATGGGCTGATCTTCCGGAACTTTGCAATCGAATACGCGCAGCGGATTCGTGACCGCGCGGCGCTGGCAATCGACGCACATTTTGTCGACGATTGGCTCCAAAGCTTTGCGCAGTGCCTCGTTGAAAGCGGCGCGATCATTGGGGCAGCCGACGGAATTCAGTTCGAGACGTCCAGCCCTTGATTCCCAGGCGATCGAGCAGCGTAGCCAGCATCTCGAGAATTTCGGCATCGCGCGCCGGCGACTCGCTGCCCGCCGAAGCCGGGCCGATCACTTCAGCGTCGATTTGATAAAACTGACGATAGCGGCCTTTCTGCGGACGCTCGCGCCGGAACATCGGCCCCATGCAGATAGAGCTTGTTCAGTCCGCGATCACCGAGTTTGTGCTCGATGTAGGCCCGCACGATCCCAGCGGTGGCTTCGGGGCGAAGCGTGAGCGATTGTCCTTTATCGCTTTCCGCACGTCCGCGATCCTCCCAGGTAAACATTTCCTTCGAGACGATGTCGGTTTCTTCGCCCACTCCGCGAGCGAATAATTCCGTCGACTCGAAGATCGGGGTGCGGATTTCCTGGAAGTTATAGGCGCGGAAGACATCGCGCACCGCGGACTCGACAAAGTTCCACAGCGCGGTATCGGGCGGCAGCAGGTCGCGGGTTCCTCGGGCAGCTTTGATCATTCAGTTCGTTAGTCGCTATTCAAGCGTCATACGGTACGCAGCGCAGTATTCGAATTGTCCCGGCTGAAACACCCGCCATTTTGCTCAGTCACTACGTTACTGCGCAATTCTCGCCGACCACGTGTCACCGCTCGCGCAGATACTCTTCCTTGTATCCCAGATAATTCGTGGCGTACCGCATGATCAGTTCATCTTCGCCCTTCTCAAGCTTCCGGCGGAATTTCCCGGGAGATCCCATCCAGAGCGATCCCGGCTCGACCACGGTGCGCTCCGGAATTAGAGTGCCGGCCGCGATAATCGATCCCGCGCCGATCTTCGCGCCATTCAGAATCATGGATCCCATGCCGATCAGGCAGCGGTCTTCGATGATGCAGCCATGCAGCGTGACCGAATGCCCCACTGTGACGTACTCGCCCACGGTGACGCCATAGGCATTTTTCATGCCATGCAGCACGCTGCAATCCTGAACATTCGAATGCGCCCCGATGCGGATCGCGTAGACGTCGCCGCGAACGACAGCATTCATCCATACGGAGGCATGCTCGCCGAGCACGACGTCACCAATGATCTGCGCCGACTCATCGACGTAGCAACTCTCTGGAACTGTAGGACGCATGCCCTTGAACGATCGAATCATTATCCGTATCTGTTCTCGGTTTCTACTTGCGCGAGTTGAGTTCGCATAGGCAAGAATAAATAGTACCAGCCCGATGACTCCGGCCTCTGGTGCCCGGCATTTTTGCCTTTACGGTCTGGCATCTGCGAAACTGACGATGTCCAAGCAAGGAAATGGGAACGCGGCCCGACAACGCAGGTTTGCAGGATAAGGACGAACCTCAGCGGCTTAAAGCCGTAGGGTTAAGCTCTGTGCGCACGACTGAAGTCGTGCCCTTCCCGAGCGGTGCTAAGCGAGAAGACTCGCTAAGAACAAAGGTACGGATGGGCCGCATTCACGTACTTTCCGAGCAGGTTGCCAACAAGATCGCCGCCGGCGAGGTGGTGGAGCGGCCTGCGTCGGTGGTGAAGGAGTTGCTGGAGAATGCGCTCGATGCGGGCGCGACGCGGATCAAGATCAACGTGGAAGCGGGCGGCAAGAAGCTGATTCAGATCACGGATAACGGATGCGGCATGGTGCGCGACGATGCGATGCTGGCCTTCGAGCGGCATGCGACTTCGAAACTGAAGGATGCGGAAGATCTGCTGAGCGTGGCCACGCTGGGATTTCGCGGCGAGGCGTTGCCTTCGATTGCGTCGGTTTCGCGGCTGCGGCTGGAGACCTGCGCGGCCGAAGTCGCGGACGCCGGCGACCGGGACCGTCATCGAGATCAATGGCGGCAAGATGGCGCGCGTGGAAGAGGCTGGGCTGCCCGAGGGCACGTCGATTACGGTGCGGGATCTCTTCTTCAATACTCCCGCACGAAAGAAATTCTTAAAGGCGGAGTCGACCGAATTGTCGCACATCGCGTCGCTGGTCACGCATTATGCGCTGGCGCATCCGGAGAAGCATTTTGAACTGCACTCGGCGACGAATGCCATGCTGGTGGCGCCGCCGGTGGCCGGATACAGCGAGCGCGTGTATCAGATGTTTGGCAAGGAGACGCTGGACCAGTTGATTCCGGTGGCGGCGGTGCAGGCGCTGGAGCGCGTGGGATTGCCGCAGCCTCCGCCGTGGCGGCGGGAAGGTGAGCCGAAGAGACGCGGCCGAGCCACATCGATCCGGGCGAGATGCGGCTGCACGGATTTGTTTCGAAGCCCGAGATTCAGAAGCTGAACCGGAATTCGATTTATGTTTTCGTGAACGGCCGGCTGATTCGCGATCGGCTGGTGCAGCACGGGTTGACGGAGGCTTATCGAAATATTATTCCGCCGACGGTGTATCCGGTGGTGCTGCTGTTTCTCGAACTGCCGGCTGGCGAGGTGGATGTGAACGTGCATCCCTCGAAGACCGAAGTCCGGTTCCGGCAATCGACGCGTGATGCATGATTTTGTGCGGGACACGGTACGGGCGGCGCTGATGAAGGCGCGTCCGGTGCCGCAGTTTATGACGGAGATTCATGCGCACGCAACGGCGAGTTCGGGGCTGACACCGGGGGCGCGGGAGATGGGATCCGCCTTCTGACGTGCTGTCGCGCGGAGGACGCGGCGCCACGCGCGTTTTACGATCCGGCGGGCGGTGCGGGATTCGCGCTGCAGGCGCCGGCGCCTCCGCCGGTTTCGGCGCGATTTCAGTTTGACGGCGGGATTGCGGTGGAAGCGAATGCTGCGATTCCGGTGGCGCGAGGACTGGAGACGCGCGGACTTGAAAAGCGACGAGTGGATTCTGATTCCGGATAACGGTTGCGCTCCGGCACTCGAAGTGCGCGAAGAAGAGCCGACTCTGGCTGCGCTTTCGACGCTGCGCCCGCTGGGGCAGATTCGCAATTCATTTATTCTCGCGGTGAACGAAGATGGATTATGGATCGTCGACCAGCACGTGGCGCACGAGCGCGTGCTGTTTGAACGGGTACTGAAGCAGCGCGCGGCCAAAAAGTGGAGAGCCAGCGACTGCTGATGCCGATTGTGCTGGAGCTGTCTCCGGCGCAGCAGGCGGTGTTTGCCGAGATTGCCGACGAACTGCAGCACAATGGATTCGAGGCCGAGCCGTTCGGCGCGCGCAGCGTGGCGGTGAAAGTTGCGCCTGCGGGAGTGGATGCGGCAGCGGTCGAGAAAATGCTGCACGAGCTGCTGGATCAGATTTCGCGGGAAGAGCAGTCGTTGAATCTGGAAAAGATTCGCGGGCGCATTGCGGCGTCGATCGCCTGCCATGCCGCCATCAAGGTCAACATGCCGCTGGAGCAGAATAAAATGGAGTGGCTGCTGGCGGAACTGGCCAAAACGGATCATCCCATGTCGTGTCCTCATGGCAGGCCGGTCGTTCTGCGGTATTCTGTAAAGGACATTCAGAAGGCATTTAAGAGAATCTAGCATGTCGAGCCTGTCAGCTCTCAGCAAGAGCTGTCGTTGGCTGAGAGTCTGACTCGCCTGAGAGCTGACAAGCTCGTTTTTATGACCGAACAGGATTTACAGCAACTGCGGCGCGAGAAGTGGCGGCTGGATGGCAAGCCCATCCGGACGATTGAAGAGGCGCGCGCGTTTGTCGAGGGCGTGGGATTCTGTCTGATGTATCCGGTGCGGCCGGCGATGCCGGTGCCTACGTTTATTGGCGCGTTTGTGGGCGTCGCGACCATCGGTTGCCGACCTGGCAGCACGCCTATTCCGATCCGCGGGCGGCGGAGGCGACGGAGCTGATGGTGCGGCTGCTGCGCGAGCGGTCGGCCTACGAGGCGAATATTTTCGAAGAGAACAACGCCTTCCTGGTGGCGGCTTCGGCGTTTCCTTATTTCTATGCGCTGGTGGGCGAGCGCAACCCCAAGCTGGCGCCGAAGCAGGGCCCGCGATCTGCTTATTCGCCGCTGGCGTGCGATGCGTTTGCGCTGATCCGGCGCGAGGGCCGATTTCCAAGCCAAAGTTGCAGGAAGCGCTGGGCGGCAGCGTTTCGCTGCGCGGCGCTCGATAAGGCTCTGGGAGAATTGCTGGCGAAGCTGCGCATCACGCGCGTCGATTACAAGGCCAACGAAGGGTCTTACTGGGACGAGTTGAACCGCTGGGCGCCCGAAGCGGTGCGCGAGGGTGTGAATCTGTCGGTGCAGCAGGCGCTTTCGGCGCTGTTGTCGAAATATCTGGATTGCGTGGTCGCCGCGGAGCAGACGGAATTGGAAGCATTCTTCGGGAAATTCGTGGCGCGGTCGCGGGTGAAGGAAGCGGTGAATGCGTTGCTGGCGGCGCGCGAGCTGAGTTTTGTGCACGTGAGCGGACGGTCGATGCTGCAGATTACCCCGGAGAAGGAAGCGCCGGTGCCTTATGTGGCTCCGGTCGTGGCTCCGCTCCAAAGCTGAGACCAAAGGAATTCGCTCGTCCACGCCCGAGCTTCAGGCCAGGTCCGAGGAGCGGGTCTCAGGGTTCGCGAAGGCCGTCATTCAGCTCGCAACGCTCGGGAAAACCTAAGAAATAATTTTCACGTGCGGGTTCATCAAGCGCGATTGAAACCCTAAGAAGCTAGTCCTTCTCTCCGTGTACAATCTAGTCGCGAAATGACTGAGAATCCTGATCCCCAACCATCCTCACGCAAACTGATTATCGCCATTGACGGGCCGGCGGGCGCGGGCAAGAGCACGATTGCTGCGCGGCTGGCGCGCAAGCTGGGTTATGTGAACCTGGAAAGCGGAGCGATGTATCGCGCGCTGGCGCTGAAGGCGATCGACAAGGACGCATCATTCGACGACGAATCTGCTTTGATGAAGCTGGCGGAAGAGTCGCGCATTCAACTCGAGCCGACGCGGGAGGGGAACCGGACGCTGTTGAACGGGCACGATGTTTCGGCGCGTATTCGGGAGCGGGATGTGACGGAGGCAGCGTCACGGGTGTCCGTGCATCCTAAGGTGCGAGAGTGGATGGTCGAGCATCAGCGGGCGATGGGCGCGGGCGGAGGCGTGGTGATGGAAGGTCGCGACATTGGCACAAAAGTTTTTCCCGATGCGGATTTGAAGATTTTTCTCGACGCTGATCCCGTCGTGCGGGAGCAACGGCGCATGGAGCAGCAGAAGATTAAAGGGGAAGTGGCCGCCAATGTCGCGGCGGACTTGCGGGATCGCGATCATCGTGATCGGACGCGGGCAGCGTCTCCGCTGCGGGCGGCGGAGGATGCGGTGGTGATTGATTCCACCTCGCTCAGTGAGGCGGAAGTACTGGCGAAGGTGGATGAGTTGGCGAGAAACAAGCTTGGCGGTTGAACAGAACGCTGAACTTCATGCGCGATTCTTAGCGGCCGCCATCAAAGGTGCCGGGCTTCGCCCTGGACAGCCGAGGGCGGCTGTCCCTACAAAACCCAAATTCAGAAAACTTTCCTAACCAGCAATTTTCAGTTATCGGTCGGTTCAACTTTCGACTTTGGTGCGGGTAAGTTCTTCGCAGGTTTCGCGGGAGTTGCCGGAGTCGCGGGCGCAGCCGGGGCGGCCGAGACAGAGGCTTTGAGAATTTCGATTCCGTCGTGTTGATTGTTAATCACGATGTGCGAATCGCCATTGCCCACGGATACCGCTGGCGGTCGCCTCATGCTCTCCATTCTCGACTTTCAGTTCAGGAAAGTCGGATTGGATTTGCCCGTCGCGGGCGCGAGCATCCATGCGGAATCCAGCCTTATCGGGAATGCTCAACTGCACATCGCCATTGCGGCTGTCGATTTGCACATTGCCCAGCGAGTGCATAGACACTTCCACTCCGCCGTTTTCGTTCTGCAAGCGCACGTCGCCAGATACCTGCTCAAGTCGAATCTGCTTGGAGCGCGTGGTCAGGTGCAGCGGACCGGTGATTTTGTCGGCGTGAAGATCATCGGAATCCAGATCGAGTTCGCCATCGATGCGGGAAAACTCCATGTCGGTGCGCGAAGATTTGAACCCGACGTTCTTGCTGATACGAGCCAGCTTGACGCTCTCCTGAAATTCCCCTGAAAGTTGAACGGAACCTTTGATGTCGATGACGGAAACTTCGTTCAAGCGGCCTTCGATGTTAACGTCTCCCGTGATTTGTTCGACTTCGCCGAACTCTTTTCCAGGCTCAACTTGGCGTTTCCGATTACGTCTTCCACAGCAACGTCGCCATGCTGGTTCGAAATCTCGACGTCGCCCGTGCGTCCCGTGACGGAAACTTCACCCTTGCGCGCGGTGATGTGAACTTCCATCTTGCGAGGAAGGGAGATATCGAGATCGCTTTGTACGGGATGATTACCCGCGCCATGGGTTTTGGCATCGAGAACCATCAGATTGCCGGCGACCGTGATCTCGGGCTTGGTTTGCTGGTTGTACTTATCAGCGTCGCTCTGGTTTTCGGCGCCGACGCGCTTGCGGACTATGACCGTGATCTTGTTGTCGTTCGCGACGCTGATCCGCACCGCGCCGAGATCGTTGTTGACCCGCAGGCTGGTGACGGTAACGGGAATATCTTGTTCAAGGTGGTCGTCGTAGCTGTATTTGTCGCCGAAAATATCTCCGATATCGGAATCATCGATGTTCAGGTTGTCACGCAGTTCGCTCAAATGCGGAGCGACTCCAGTTGCGATGAGCCCGAAAATGACGATGGCGATCACCATGAAGACTCCACCAGCGCCGATGCCGCGTGCAGGCAGTCCGTCACGCTGGGCTTGTTGGTGCTCGATCAGCTTAATCACTCCCCACAGGATCAGGAGCAGCGGCCAGTAGTGGGCGAATACGATTCCCAGCCGACCCCATGAAATCATGTGCAGGTTGCCCAGCAGGAAAATAACCCCGAGGACAATTAACACGAACGGTCCTGAAAACGATCTGCGTGGGCGGCGCGGTGGAAGGGGAGCTTGCACCGGTGGAACTGGAGAGGAAACCGGGCTAGACATTGCGCACCTCCCCGGAAGCTGGAGCGCCGGGGTCGGAAGCTGGCGGCGGAGCCGGAGCCTGACCCGAGGCGGGAGGAGCGAGGAACGCGGATCAATGTGTCCTGCAGCGGAAGCATTGCTCTGCAGGAGTTTAACGATGCCAACCACGAGCAGAATCGCGGGCCATGTGCGGTCAAAGCTGACCACATTAAGACTCTGTAGTAAAAACAACACGCCGATGGTGACGAGCATCGCCGGCCCCATGATCTTGCGCATGCGGCAGCGATCACAGTGACAGCTCGCGCGCCGGCCAGTGCACCGGATCCAAACTGCCTGGCGAACATCCATCCCCCGAGGACGATCAGAATGAGCGGCCAGAAACGGTCAAGGCCGAACTCAAAGATGTTCATGGTGTGCAGCAGGAACAGCACACCAAGTCCAATGAGGAGGATCGCGACGAAAGGAATATTTTTAGACTCGCCTTTATCTCCGAAGCTGAAGGCTTGCCCCAGGCCGAAGGGA
This sequence comes from uncultured Acidobacteriaceae bacterium, assembly GCA_963846215.1. Classification (GTDB taxonomy): domain Bacteria; phylum Acidobacteriota; class Terriglobia; order Terriglobales; family Acidobacteriaceae; genus Sulfotelmatobacter. Next base: position 1,066,282 of record CAWJVC010000009.1, read on the forward strand.
TCCGGAGGGGCTTGGCCTTCCTGAAGGGCACGCGCGGTGCGCACGGCATCGATGATCTGATAGACGTAGAAGAAAGCGATGCCGATACCAAAGACGAAGTCCAGACTTCCGGCGTGATCGACACCAAAAATCAGCAATCCAAAAATGAGCAGGTGGGCCAGTCCTTTGGCGTATTGCGAGCAGTAGACCGCACCGACGCCAAAAGGGAAAAATCCGGCCAGAATGCCGGCGACAGTTGGATTCGGGCCATGCGACGGTCGCAGGGGCGGCACCTTCATGCCGAGGCCCTGATCCATTACCTGTTGATAAACGGTCGGCGGAGGTGCGGGAACGCCCTCCAAGCGGGCTGCGAGACAAGGCTCGCAGTAGACGACTCCGCGAACATCGCGGGTGCAAGCGGCGCAGAGGGGCTTGCCGCAGCTGCGGCAAAACGCGACGGCGGCCGTATCGTTATGCGTGGCGCAGTTCATACGAACCTCCTGTACGTGGTCACCGACACTACAGGCAGATCGTCTACAGATGGACCCAGCGGAGCGCCAGCGAGAATGAGATGGTTCTCGGTCTGGCTGTAATTACGCTCCTGCTTCTGCTCGGGCTGTTGTGTTGTGTCGTTCTTATGGTCTTTCTTTTCCGGCGAATCCTGAGAACGGGGCTCGGCGGGTGCGACGTTGCGCTTGAAGTCTCGAACGCGCGATTCCACCTCGTATACAAACCGTATGTTCTCGTAATACCGGACGACGCGGGCTTGCGTGTTGTAATACGTGTGCCGCAGGGCGGCAGGACGCAGACTCACCTGGCGCAGGTCGGCGGGCTTTACGCCGATCACGCTCAACGCTACCGACAGCGAGAAGAATGCCATGCCGAATGACATGGCAAAGCGCGGCTGCCGGACCGTTGCCCAGATGGGTTGCATCAGCCCCCAGGCCCACGCCTGCGCCCGCTCCGCCCAAGTGACTCGGGGCTGCGGGGCAGAAACGTTCACCCGCAGGCGTTGGGTGTCAACGCCCGTTGTGGATGCCAGGATACTCGTAACCAGACTGACTGGAGGCTCCACCTCCGTGAGATCCTTCAGCCAGTTGCGGCCCGCCTCGACTTCGGCGAACAGCGGCCCGCAGGCGGAGCACGTCCGCGCATGGGCCTGGAAGCGGTCGAGTTGAGCGCCCGTCAGAATGCCGTCGAGGGCATCGCTGAGCAGGCCATCAAACTCGTGACACTGCATTCCGTGACTGGTCGGTTCTGGCATCACATCACCTGCCTATAGGTACGTTGTAGAAGGCGCGCTAGTTCCGCTCGACCACGATTTATTCGACTTTTCACAGTTCCCTCCGGAACCTTCAAAACAGTAGCAATTTCGCGATAGTCCATATCCTGTAAATCCCTTAGAATCACGGCTTCACGGAGTTCGGGTGATAGTTTTCCGAGGGCCGCGTGAACGGTTTCACCCACCTCCCGGCTGCGAACGCGGGCGTCGGGAGGCGCAGATTGGTCCTGAATTTGCTCGCTGAGGGGCAGAGCGTCTTCGTGGGATGAAGAAGCGCCATCGAGCGAGTCGGTGATGCGATCCTGCTTGGTTTTGCGGAAATGATCGACCAGCAGGTTGCGGGTAATGGTCGTCACCCATGTGACGAATGCACCCTTCGAGCTGTCATAGCTCGAAAGCGTGCGATACATCTTGATGAAGACCTCTTGAGCGAGGTCTTCAGCGTCGTCGGCCGATCCGGCGAAACGGTAGCAAATGTTATAGATACGACGGTTGTAGGTCTGAACGATTTCTTCCCAGGCAGCGGCGTCGCCGGCTACACACCGGCGGACCAACATCGCTACTACCTGGACATCTTCCAAAGAAACTCCCTGAAGATCTGCTGTCAGCGCTCACAACTGTGAGCAAAATTTGGTCATTTCGAGCCAGCCCGAAGGCACGGCGAGGTACCTGCCTGTTTTTTCAGATGACGGTGTTACGGTCCAGAGCACGGCTCCACACAAGACAGTACGCGGATGTAGGGCCGCAAGTTCGCCTCATTGAAAAACATCCGACTCATATGTGATTCGAACGGATTGTAGCAGCGGCAAGAAAGTAACCGCTTAACTTGGGCGATGCTCGCAGTAAAATCCGCCGGGTGAGCTTCCCGCAAGCCGTCAATGCGTTTGAGAAACCCTAGACCGGCGCAAAAACACCGTAGGGAAAAATTTAGCTTCCGCGGCTTCCAACCCGCGCCAAAAGCGGGCATCTGATGGTCTCCGCTCCAATTGCTCCCGAGGAGTTTTTATGTTCCGTAGCACCCGTGCGTCGTCTACCGCCCCTTCGTCGACATTTCTTTTAACCCTAACCAGTTTTATCCTGGCCGGCCTGGTGGCCGCATCCGCACAGGCTAACCCCACCCAAGTCACCAAGCTCACCTTTACCCAGCGGGATTTACCGATCGGTACCGCCTCCTACAACAACGGTTCCAGTTCCTCGATCATCACGGGTGATTTCAACAACGATGGCATCCTCGATGTGGTGACAATCAGCGCGACACCGACGGGGGATGTGGCCTCTTTCTTCAAAGGGCTGGGCGGCGGAAACTTCTCAACCACCCCGGTCAACTCGCCCATCAACGTTAGCAATGAAACCGGCATAGGCGGCCCCGCATTTGGCGCCGACTTCAACGGAGACGGCAAACTCGACTTGGCCATCGCCTCGGGACCGGTATGCTGCGGACAATCGGGTCCGGTCACGATCCTACTGGGAAAAGGAGACGGAACCTTCACGCAGGGTGAAAGCATAGCCGTCAGCACGGAAAATGGAGCGGGAGCAGCGGCCGCGATCGCGCTGGCAGACTTCAATGGCGATCATAAGCCGGATATCGCCGTCTCGGATGGAGTGAACGGCTATACCTGGATTTATCTGGGAAATGGCGACGGCACCTTCAAACTGGCGGACACCCAGAAGTTCGGCGGGAACTCGCTGGTTGCTGGTGATTTCAACGCCGATGGGAAGCAGGATGTTGCCTACGCTTCCGGGTACGAGAGCGGCGGCGACGCCGTGGGTCTGTTCCTCGGCAATGGGAATGGAACCCTCAACCCTCCACTTGTAGTGACCGGCAACTACAACTCAGGCTTGGCGGTAGGCGACTTCTATAACGATCGCATTCAGAGCCTGGCGGTTCTTTACACAACCGGCCCGGTCGATGGCAATGACACGACGTACGTCGAGACCCTTCGTTATTCGAATGGGCAACTGGAAGTGGGTCCATCAACGCAGGTAACACAACCCGTTGCCGAGGGCCCAGTGAATATCGTCGGCGGCGACCTCAATGGCGATTTCATAGACGACGTCTTCATCAGCGGAGGCGGTTACTATGGGGGCCCGTACGCCGAGTACCTGATCGGAAACGGCAACGGCAGCTTCCAGGCGCCACAGAACGCCCCCTACGACAAGCAGGGAACTACGTTCTCTTACCCGATTATTCGTGACCTGAATCTCGACTCGCGCCACGACATATCGATGGCATGGTTAAACGTGGAAGACGACAACGGCGGCGGGGAAGTGCTGATCAACAACGGCGCAACCCCGAATTGCAATCCGCCATCCGCCAAAAGCCTGAGCGTTAATATATGCGCTCCCAAGAGCGGAGCTTCCATTGCGGCGACCTACACCTTCAAGGGCGCGGGCAACGCTTTTAGCGGAATCGCCAAGCGCATGGAACTCTGGATCGACGGCAAGAAAATCGGCGAGAACCTGGAAGACCAACTGAACGTCACCACAACGCTGGCAGCGGGCAAGCACACTGCCTCGTTTGTAGTTGTCGATAGCTTTGACAATTACACCTCGAAGTCTGTGACCTTCACAACGAACTAACCTCTTTTTTCTGGAGGGTGACCCGTCCCAACTAAGCTGGGGCGGGTCTTTTCTTTGCTGGGAGTATCACGAAGTAAGAAACCTGAAGCCGGTTCATTGCGGCCAAAGTTCGCCCTCGGGAAAAAAGAGAAGTGCGTAAAACCCGCATGGATGGCTTGGTTCGCGGCAAACGCAAAACAAGCGCTTACTCGCTGGTGAAGTAGTCCACCGTGACGGGATTCTCGAAGAGCGAATAGTCGCGTGTGACCACGGTGATGCCGCTATCGGTGACGAAATAGCGGGAGCGATCAGCTTCGGTGTCGTAGCCAATCGTCGTGCCTTCGGGGAGATGGACGTTGCGATCGATAATGCAGCGGCGGATGCGGCAGTGGCGTCCGACGGCAACGTGGGAGAACAGAATCGAGGCGTCGACTTCGGAGTACGAATTCACACGCACATCCGGAGACAGCACGGAACCTTTCACAGTACCGCCGGATACGATGCAGCCATTCGAAACGATTGAATCCAGCGCAGTGCCCATGCGATCTTTTTCCGCGAAGACGAATTTGGCAGGCGGATACTGGCGCTGATGGGTGCGAATCGGCCATTCCTGATCGTATAAATTAAAAATCGGCGACACGGAAACGATGTCCATGTTGGCTTCGTAATAGGCCTCGAGCGTGCCGACATCGCGCCAGTAGAGAGCCTCTTTCTTATTCTCGTCGATAAAGTCGTAAGCAAAGACGCGATAGTCGTCGACCATCTTGGGGAGAATATCTTTGCCGAAATCGTGGCTCGAATTGGGATCTTCCGAATCCTTCAGCAAAACGGGAATCAGAACATCGGCGTTGAATAGATAGACACCCATCGATCCCGCAACCTTCTCGGGATTCCACGGAGAACGCAGTTTGGTCTGGGTGGGCTTTTCTTCGAAACCGTTGATGCGGCCGTCTTTGTCGACGTCGACCACACCAAAACGCGAAGTTTCATCCAGATCGATCTGAATTGTGGCCAGGGTAATGTCAGCAGCGGAATCTTGATGCTGCTTCATCATCTTGCCGTAATCCATTTTGTAGATGTGATCACCGGAGAGGATCAGTACATATTTGGGCTGTTCGGAGCCGATGGAATAAATGTTCTGATAAACCGCATCGGCGGTGCCTTGATACCACTGGTCGCTCACGCGCTTCATCGGCGGAAGGACTTCGACAAACTCTCCCACTTCGCGGCCCAGGATGTTCCAGCCTTCGCGGATGTGCCGGTTCAAGGACAGCGCTTTATATTGCGTCAGGATATATACGCGGCGCAGGTCCGAGTTGAGGCAGTTCGACAGAGTGATGTCGATAATGCGGTACATCCCACCGAAGGTTACGGCGGGCTTGGCTCGATCTCGCGTGAGAGGATACAGGCGCTCTCCAGCGCCGCCGGCAAGAAGGACTCCGAGTGTATCTTTCATCGGACCATCTCTGAATGAATCTGTGAATCCCGAAGAGAAAGGGTCAGGCTGTTAATCGTCACAGAAAACAGTAGATGGTAGCACAGCCTGGAAAGTTGCCGCACATCGGCGCGAACACAATTTTATGAGCGCGGCGAGCAGAGTCCCGACACGGGATTATTTCTCTTCTTCGATCTTAATGCGCAGCGATTTCAGGAATTTCACGTCCTGATCGTTGACCTTGAATTCGGGGTTGGTGGAGAGCGTAGTGACGAGAGACGTTTTGTCAGAGGTCTTTTCGCCTTGTTTGCTGACGCCGATGGTAGCTTCAAGGACCAGAAAAATATCGTAGCCGCCCTCTTTTATGCGAGAAACGACTTCGGCGATCTGTTCCGAATCTGAGAGTGATTCGTTGATGGCTTCGCCGAGTTCCTTCATCAGATCTTTCAGTTGCTGGTCCACTGGGTCCCCCAATCGCCTCGCGGTCGTACTCTTCCAACGCCACAATCATTTAGATGCCTCTAGTCGCCGAACGGTTTTGCTGGCCGCGCGCGGTTTGCGTCATTGTAGCGCTGCAGGCTGTTAAAATCGAGCCGTGAGTAAGGTTTCTACTGCACGAAAGATCGGCGTCGTGGCGCGGGTAGCGACACAGCAAGCCCAGCGCAGCCGGACGCTGCGCGCGGCCGGGAAGGCCGTGGCTACTACGGGCCGGGCTTTTGGCGGCGTATTGCACCAATTGTGGCTGGAAGTCACGGGGTTCTGTTCCTGATGATGGCTTTGAAGGTGGGAGCCGCGACGGCGAGCGAGTACGCGAAATATCACGCTGGGCAGGCACGGGTTTGCGCTGGGTCGCGATCGGAATTTGCGGAACTTTAACGTTTGTCTGGTTCGGGGTTAGTTCGTTTTGGCGAGTCAAAAAGAAGAGCAGGGTACGGTGATCGAGTTCGTGATGGCTCCCGGACAGCCGACTCCTCACCGGCTGAAGCCGGTTCGGAATGACAAAGTTGCCGTGCCATTTTCATCACGATTTTCTGGGGTGTAAGGCCGGGGTAGAAAGAGTTGTCGATCATGGCGGAACGAATTAAGGCTGAGAAAGTTGATGTTGCGGATACAGGCGAAGCGAAATCGAGACCTCTTCCCACATCTCGGTCAATCCTCTGTACACGCCGGCGGACCTCAAAGGATCGGACTACGAGGGAGAGATCGGATATCCCGGCGAATATCCATTCACCCGCGGAGTGCAGGCGACGATGTACCGCGGACGCCTGTGGACGATGCGGCAGTATGCGGGCATGGGTGACGCCGAGGAATCCAATAAACGCTACAAGTATCTACTGGCAAACGGGACGACCGGACTCTCGGTGGCGTTCGACTTGCCGACGCAGATTGGCATGGATTCCGATCATGCGCTGGCGGCCGGCGAAGTAGGGAAGGTCGGCGTGGCGATTGATTCCATCGAGGATATGGAACGATTGTTCGCGGGCATCGAGCTAACGAAAATCTCCACCTCAATGACGATCAATCCACGGCCTCGATTCTGCTGGCGCTCTATGTGGCCGTAGCGCGGCGGCAGGGAGCGGACATCCGCCAACTTTCAGGAACCGTGCAGAACGATGTGCTCAAGGAATATATTGCACGCGGAACCTATATCTATCCGCTGCGGCAGGCGATGCGCGTGATTACCGACATGTTTGCGTGGGCGAAAGAGAATGTTCCGGAGTGGAATACGATTTCGATTTCCGGCTATCACATGCGCGAAGCCGGGATCGACGGCCGTGCAGGAAGTGGCTTTCACGCTGGGCAACGGCATGGCCTATGTCGAGGCGGCGATCCAGGCGGGCTTGGACGTGGATCAAGTTCGCGCCGCGGCTTTCCTTCTTCTTTAATGCGCATAGCAACTTTCTGGAAGAGGTGGCGAAGTTTCGCGCGGCACGGCGGATGTGGGCGCGGATCATGCGCGAGCATTTCAAGGCGAAAAATCCCAAGTCTTGGATGCTGCGGTTTCACACGCAGACGGCAGGTTCGACGCTGACCGCGCAGCAGCCGGAGAATAATATTGTTCGCACTGCGATCCAGGCGATTAGCGGCGGTGATGGGTGGTACGCAGTCTCTGCATACAAATTCCTACGATGAGGCGCTGGCGCTGCCGACCGAGCAGGCGGCGAGGATTGCGTTGCGCACGCAGCAAGTGATTGCCTATGAATCGGGCGCGGCGCAGACCATCGATCCGCTGGCGGGATCGTATTACATCGAATCCCTGACCAACGAGATTGAGAAGCGCGCCGCGGAATATTCGGGAAAATCGAAGTGATGGGTGGAATGCTGAAGGCGATTGAGCGCGGATTCGTGCAGCAGGAGATTCAGAATGCGGCTTATGAGTACCAGCAGGCCGTCGATCGCCAGGACGCCATCGTGGTTGGCGTGAATCGCTTTGAGGTGGAAGAGGAGAAGCCGATCCCGATTCAGCGCATCGATCCCGCGCTAGAATCAAAACAGATTGAACGGGTACGCGCGTTGCGGCTTGAGGCGAGATGCGGGGAAATGGAAGGTGGCCCTGCAGGCTGTAGAGGATGCGGCCGAGTCCGGAGCAAACGTGATACCGCCCATCCTCGCCGCAGTTGAAGCCTTTGCCACGGTGGGCGAAATTTCAGACGCGATGCGGCGAGTGTTTGGAGAATATCGGGAAGCCGTTGTGATCTGAAATCAGCTTTGGTTACGCTGATTTTCTTCTGGGAGGCGCGTCCTCCGGTCTTCCATACTCTTCGTGAGTATGCGTGGGGCGCTCGGGGTGGTCGGCGGCGTCTTCAATCCCTTCGACGGCAGCGCTCTCAAAAGCCTGATCCGTATCCGCGAGTTCCTCAACGCTCTCTTCATTGGCATCCGCCACGTCAGACAAGCCTTGCGAACTTCCGGACTGGCCCGCGCTTCGGGCGCCTACTTCCGCAGGATCGTTGCCGAGTTCGTCGAGTTGCGCCTGCTCATCGCCTGTGAGTTGAGGGTCTCTCTCAAGCGATGTGTCGCGGGATTTTCGATTGTCGGGCATGCGGCCTCTCTGTGTTCAAAACTTAGAGTGGAACAGGCCGCGGAGTGTTGCCGCTTAATCTGAAGTTTTGTAGTCGCAGGCGTTGCGGCAGGGCTCGCAATACATAAGCCCGTCCTGGCAAATGCGGACCTCGAGTACCGTCTGGCAGAGACAACAGTACTTGTCGCACTCACAACTCTCTTCCGGCATTTCGCATTGCGCGCAACGAAACTTGGTTTTGGTGCCTCCGTTTGAGGAGGAGTGGTGTTGGGTGGACATAATAGTAAAAATGTAACGCGGCCGGGATCGGTGGGGAACGTTCCGTTAGTAACCGGCAAGCATTGCTGATTGATATGACTGAATAGCTGGGCAACGTAGGGATTGAAGCTTAATCGGCAACAATAGCTTCACCTGCATCTCCCATATAATTCTGAGCAATGACCTTCCAACAGTTGCTGGATGGAGCGGAAGTACTCGTCCAGAGCGGGGATCCCGGCGTGAGCAGCGTGGAATATGACTCGCGCCGGGTGAAACCGGGGTGCGCATTCGTTGCCATGCGCGGGGAAGCCAGCGATGGTAACCGCTTTATCGATCAGGCGATTCAGGCGGGAGCGGTTGCAGTGGTCACGGATTCAGCGCAGCAGAAGGCTCGTCCCAACGTCGCCTGGGCTTTGGTCCCGCATGGGCGCCGGGCGCTGGCGCGGTTTAGTGCGAATTTCTATAAGCGGCCTGCGGAACGAATTGCGGTCACTGGAATTACTGGAACCAACGGGAAGAGCACGACCGCGTTTCTGGTGGAGTCGATCCTCGGCGCGGCGGGTCGAAAGAGCGCACTGATCGGAACCATTGAATATCACGTTGCCGGGAAAGTTTTGCCAGCTCCGCACACCACACCCGAGGCGCTCGAACTGAACCGCATCCTGAGTGAAGCCTTAGGGCATGGAGCAACGGATGCAGTGATGGAAGTTTCTTCCCACGCGCTGGCCCAGGAGCGCGTATATGGCGTCCCGTTTGATGTGGCCGTGTTCACCAATCTCACGCGCGACCATCTCGATTACCACAAGACGATGGAAGAATACTTTGCCGCCAAGCGTGTGTTGTTTGAGGGGTGCGGAACCGATCCGCCGCGCGCTGTGGTCACGAATATCGATGATGAGTATGGCGCCAAGCTGGCGGACTTTAGCCGGAAGAAGAGCGCAGTGGTGCTGAAATACGCGTGGGCGCGTGGCGACCTGTGTGCCGAAAGCGTTGACATCACTACCCGCGGTACGCGATTTGATCTGGTGACGCCTGCGGGGAAGGTCGCAATCTTTTCCGCATTGATCGGACGCGTGAATGTTTACAACATTCTGGCTGCGGCGGGCGCTTGCTTCGCGCGCGGCTGTAAGCTCGACGCGATTGCGGCGGGCGTCCATAACTTGGCGTCCGTCCCCGGGAGATTCGAACGCGTGGACTGCGGTCAGCCCTTTACCGTGGTGGTGGACTATGCGCATACGGATGATGCGCTCCGTAATTTGACGGCGCTCGGACGTGAGCTCGTTTCGAGTGGCGCAATCAAAGGAAGAGTGCTAACTGTGTTTGGATGCGGAGGGGATCGAGACCGGAAGAAACGTCCGCTGATGGGCGAGGCGGCCGGACGTGGCAGCGATTTTGTGATGCTGACCTCGGATAACCCCCGAAGCGAGGATCCGCTGGCGATCATGAATGATGCGGTCGTCGGCTTGCAGAAAACAGGGGTGAAGTACAGCGTGGAGGCAGACCGGCGTAAAGCGATTGCGCTGGCGATTGGCGAGGCACGGCCGGGAGATATCGTTCTGCTGGCGGGGAAAGGCCACGAAAAAGTACAAGTTACCCGGGAGGGGCCCGCTCCCTTTGATGATTTAGAAGTGGCGCGGCAAGCTCTGCAAAGCCTGGGATACAGCGGCCATGAAGCTAGGGGAAACGTTCAGATATGAAGTTGACTCTCGCTAAGATTGCCGAGTTTATTTCCGCGGAGGGAGATTTCGCGCCGGAAAAAGTTGCGCAGGGATATTCCATCGATTCGCGCACAGTAGGTCCGGGTCAGCTGTTCTTCGCCGTAAAGGGTGAGCGCCTGGACGGTCACGATTTCGTGGAGCAGGCATTGGAAAAGGGCGCAGTGTGCCGCGGTCGTGCGGAGAGATCAGATGGGCCGCTATTCGCGCCAAGGCGGATTGTTGGCAGTGGAAGATACGCTGCTGGCACTGCAGGCACTGGCGACTGCCGTGCGGAAGCTGTGGGGAAAACCGCTGATCGGAGTGACCGGATCCGCAGGGAAGACGACCACTAAGGAAGCGATTGCCCATGTGCTGACCAGTCGGTTTCGCGTGCTGAAGTCGGAAGGAAACTTTAATAATCATTTTGGTTTGCCATTGATGCTCTTGAAGCTTGAGCCGGAGTATGAAGTCGCGGTGATCGAGATGGGGATGTCACACGCTGGTGAAATCCGAGCGCTGGCAAAGATCGCACAGCCAGAGGTGGGCGTCGTCACGAATGTCGCGGCTGTACATCTTGAATTTTTCGATTCGTTGGCGGGCATTGCGCGAGCGAAATATGAGCTGGTTGAATCCCTTCCTGCAAGTGGCACAGCGATTTTGAATGCCGACGATGAGTACGTCTCACAGTTCGGCCGCGGCTTCAAAGGAAAAGTTGTGCTGTACGGTACGCGAGCGGCGGCCCAAGTACGCGCCGAAAATGTTCGATCGAAAGGTGAACTGGGCACGGAGTTCGAAATCGTAATTGGAGACGTGCGCGAACCTGCAATCCTGCCGCTGGTTGGGGAGCATAACGTCCTGAACGCGTTGGCGGCGGTATCCGTCGGCTTGGAACGCGGGCTGCCGCTGACAGAGGCAGTAGAAGCGCTGGCTACGATGGTTCCAGCGGATAAACGCGGGCAAGTTCTCAAACTGGGTAACATCACGGTGATCAACGATTGTTACAATTCGAATCCGAAGGCCTTGGAAGCGATGGTGAATGCCTTGGCGGCGATGCCAGCCAAGCGCCGAATCGTAGTGGCCGGGGAGATGCTGGAACTGGGCGCTGCAGGCGAGGAACTGCACCGCCGAGCCGGGCAACACATGGCGGCGAAGAAAATTGACGTGCTGGTCGGCGTGCGTGGACTCGCACAGGCAGCCGTGGAAGCTGGGCAGCAGGCGGGGATGCGGACGCAATTTGTAGCGTCGTCGGAAGACGCGGGCGAATGGCTGGCGCGCGAAACTCGAGACGGTGACGTAGTTTTATTGAAAGCTTCGCGCGGAGTGAAGCTGGAAAAAGCGCTGGACACCTGGAAGGCCCGGCGCGCTGAAAAGAATTGAAACCATTGCGGCGCGAGGTTCGGCAAAAAGATATTTTTGAGCGGGACGGAGGCTGATTGCTCTACTGGCTGTTGTTCGTGAAGCTGCAACATTATTTTCCGCCTTTCCGCATCTTCCGTTATCTGACGTTTCGCACCGCATTTGCCAGCCTCACCGCTTTATTCACAGCGCTAATTGTTGGGCCTCTGGTGATTAACCGGCTGCGCGAATTTCAGATTGGGCAGTACATTCGTGAAGAAGGTCCCAAGGCACATCAGAAAAAAGCCGGGACGCCAACCATGGGCGGGCTGCTGATTGCGATTGCCATTGTGGTACCAACCCTGCTGTGGGCGGACCTTAGTAATCGTTTTGTGTGGATCGCGGTGTTTGCCACGTGCGCGTTTGCGGCCATCGGATTTACCGACGACTACACGAAGGTTTCGCAGCGCCGGAATTTGGGACTCACTGGTCGCGCCAAACTGGGCTTGCAGATTGCTACCAGCGTGGTGATTGCGGTGATGCTGATTGCGATGCAGACGTACGGAATGTATTCGACGAAGTTAATCGTGCCCTTCCTCAAACAGTTTCATCCTGATCTGGTGGTTCAAAATTTAGAGCGTTTCCCGCATCTCTGGCCGCTGGCATTTCTCCCATTTATTGCGTTTGTGGCGCTGGTGATCGTGGGATCGAGCAACGCCGTGAATCTTACCGACGGACTCGACGGGCTGGCGATTGGGTGCACCGTGATTGCCGCAGGGGCGCTCACCGTTCTGACTTATGTGAGCGGACACGCCACATTTGCGACGTACCTTGAAATTCCAAAAATGCCGCAGGTTGGAGAGCTGACGATTTTTTGCGGGGCGATGGTGGGGTCGTCGATTGGATTTCTTTGGTATAACGCGCATCCCGCGGAAGTCTTTATGGGGGATGTGGGATCGCTGGCGCTGGGCGGGGCAATCGGAACGATTGCGGTCATCATCAAGCAGGAGCTTCTCCTGCCTTTTATCGGCGGAGTATTTGTGATCGAGGCCGTATCGGTAATCTTGCAGGTGGGATCGTATAAGCTGCGGAAGAAGCGCATATTTAAGATGGCGCCGCTGCATCATCATTTTGAGTTAATGGGGTGGTCGGAGTCGAAGATTATCGTGCGGTTTTGGATTGCTTCGTTGGTGTTTGCGCTGTTCGCGCTGACGACGTTGAAATTAAGATAGTAACGATTCACCACAGAGTCACAGAGAAAATCGAAACCAAGGAAGAACCTTCCGGTTTTGATAAAGACGAACTGCTGCTTGGTTTTCTCGGCGTCTCCCTGAGCGAAGCTGAAGCGCGGTGAAATGAATTGATGGAACTTAAAGACAAACGCGTGCTGGTTGTGGGGCTGGGGAAATCCGGGGTGGCGTCCGCGCTGTTTCTGAAGGCGCACGGGGCGCGGGTTACCGTCTCTGATACCAAGAGCGGGGATGACCTCCGCAATGAGATTCCTCTTTTGCTGGATCACGGGATTACAGTCGAGACCGGCGGGCACGGCGAACGCACGTTTCGCGGCCAGGATTTGATCGTAGTGAGTCCGGGAGTTCCGGTGGACGCGCCGCCTTTGGCGCAGGCCCGTGAACTGGGCGAAGCGGTGATCGGTGAAATAGAACTGGCGGCCCAATTTCTGCCTGGTCCGATTGTCGCCATCACCGGTTCGAATGGCAAGACTACGACGACGACGTTAACAGGGGAAATTCTGGCCGCCTCTGGATTGCCGACCCTCGTCGGGGGAAATATCGGTACTCCAGCGATTTCGCTCGCTGAGCGGGTGACACCGGACACTGTGATTGTGCTGGAAGTTTCCAGCTTCCAACTGGAAACCATTCAGACCTTTCATCCGAAGGTTGCCGTGGTTCTGAATGTCACACCGGATCACCTCGACCGGCATCGCACGCTGGAAGTTTATGTGAATGCCAAGGCGCGCATCTTCGAGAACCAGCGAGCCGATGATTTCGCAGTGTTGAATGCCGATGATGCAACCTGCACAGCGATTGCCGACCGAACGCGCGCCCGCGTTTTCTGGTTCAGCCGCCAGAAAGAAGTCAAGCACGGCGCATGGGTTCGCGACGGCAACATTCTCTTCCGCGATGGCGAACGGCAAAGCGAAATCATGCAAGTTTCAGAAATTCCGCTGAAGGGTGCGCATAATCTGGAGAATGTGCTGGCGGCGGTGTGCGCTGGCGCTCTGATGGGCTGTGCGCCGGAAAAGATACGTCAGGCAGTATGCAACTTTAAAGCAGTGGAGCACCGGTTGGAGTTTGTGGCGACGATTCGCGGCGTGGATTACTACAACGACTCGAAGGCCACCAATGTGGATGCAACCATCAAAGCGTTGGAGTCTTTTCCGGCGAACATCCACCTCATTCTTGGGGGCAAAGACAAGGGCAGCGACTACACCGTGCTGAATCAATTACTGCGGCAGCGGGTGAAACGGGTATACACAATCGGCGCGGCAGCGGCGAAGATCGAATCACAGGTGAAAGAGGTTGAGGTCGTCCACGCCGAGACTCTGGAAAATGCCTTACGCAAGGCGGCTGCCGTGGCCGAACCGGGAGACGTCGTGCTGCTGGCTCCCGCCTGCGCAAGTTTTGACCAGTTCAAAAACTACGAGCAGCGCGGCGCGCTCTTCAAAAAAATCGTCAACTCCATGGTGGAGACAACGGTCCCTTAAGCAGCGCCACAAGACCTCTCTCCTAGCCGTGCTTTGCGCTACTTCTGAAGTCCGCATCCGGGCGGATCTGTATTCAGTTGCTGCAAAAGTTTTTTGGCCGACGATAGATCAGGATTGAAACGAAGCACGCGCAAAACATAAGTACGCGCGTCGTTCATTCTGCCAGCCCCGCAAAAAGTGCGAGCCAGGTTCATTCCAACGCTACTGTTAGCAGGGGCACGTTCGAACGCGCCTTGCCATAGTTCCACGGCGCGTTGGAGATGGCCGCTGCGCGCTTCAATCACTCCAAGATTCGCGGCGGCATCGATCAAGTTTGGATCCAGGGCCAGTGCCTTCTCATACAGATCGCGGGCCTTCTCGACGGCACCGTGATTCAATTCGACGTACGCCAGTCCGGAGAGAACTGCCGGGTCGTCGGGATACTGTTTAGCCGCTTCATGAAGGAAGTGGTCCGCCTGAGAAGCAGCTCCGGGAGTGCCACTCGCCGCCAGCGACTGCCAGGCCAAGGCGCGATCTCGTAGGTCATCGGGTTCCTGGGATTGCGGAAATCGAAGCAATTGGGGAGCAGAATTGGTAGCACGGAAGTTGCGCGAAACGGAATCATGCAGCAATTGCGGTGACATTTCTGGACGGCGTTGAATGCGATGATCGGTCACCTCGGTGTGAGAGATGTCCGTGCTCAGGGACGAAGGCATGTGGCAGGCTGTGCAGTCAGGGCGATCGGGATGATGTTTAGCTCCGAATGCAGACCCGTGGCATGCCAGACATTTTCCGCGGTAATAGGACGCGCGCTGCTCGGCGGTCGGCGACGAATGAGGGTCATGACAGCTCATGCACGACATCGCATCGCCTGATTTCTTCTTGCACAAGCTTTGCGCCAGGGCTTCGAATTGGCTGTTCGCTCCGAGCCCGGAGCTCTTGTCAGAAGTCAGCACATAGTGGCGGACATAGTCTTCGAGCAAGTCGCCGGGCCGGAAGTCATAGACGTGGCGACCGGCACGCTCAATGGCCACGCTCCCTTCCAGATGACACTGCATGCAGATCGAATCCCGCCGTTCCGGTGCAAGCTTCACCGGATTGATCATAGGCGCGCCCTTCAGGTGCGCAGAGCCGGGCCCGTGGCAGCGTTCACATCCCACGCCATTCTGCGTGAACAGCGGGACAGGATATTTGTTGTCCGTTCCTTTGAGCGGAGGACTCATGCCACTCGTGTGACACTCCAGGCAACTGGCGTAGGCGGGAAGATTCATTGGGATCTCCCGCGCACTGCCGTAGGCGGGAGCCATATCCCACACTTGACGGTCGGCGTACCAGTTGACGGGAGATTCGAAAACAAAGTCGTCGATGGAAAACAAATAGCTGCGGCCCCGGCGACCTGAACCAATGAAGTAGAGCAGTTGCCGTTTGTCGTGGATTGCTGGATCGCCCGGGCGCTCAAAACTCAGCCAGACCTTATTGTCCTCGGTATAAATCCGGTAGTGAACTCCTGAATTGGCATGAACGAAATCCGCGGGCTTGAGATTCTCAATGGCTGGACCACTGGCGTGAGCCATAGGCGTTCGTGAGTAAGAATCGTAAATCGCGGCATGGCAGTGGGCGCATGCCTCATTGCCAACATAACCAGTCGCCGGGGCCGCGGAAGGAATTGAGTTGGATTTACTTTCATGAATTTGGGCGGCGCCCGCGCGTAGCGGAACCGCGCAGGCCATGCAGAATATCCAAAACGTTCTTCGTGAAATGAGCCGCCGTCTTGAGAACCAGTTCTTCACCGCAAACTCCTTACCGCCAAACTACCAGTCCGCCAGAATCATCATAAGAGAGTCCGATTTAAGTCGCATGGCGCTGGCGCGCGAAAGGATGAACCAAAACAATCAACAATCAAAAATCGACAATCCGCAATTCGTCCTGCGTGCGTTCCGCTCTCCGTGGTGAAATGAAGTCCCATGGCAAAGCGTGTGAGTGTGGATCGCTGGCTGTTCACGGTCACTATGCTGTTGGTGTTTGTGGGGCTGGTGATGGTGTTTTCGGCGTCGGCGGTGATGGCGCGGGAGCGGTTCGGATCGCCATATGCATTTCTGTTGAAGCAGTTGTCTGGGCGTCGCGCGGGCATGGTGGCGATGGTGGTGGCGATGCGGGTGGACTACCGCCGCTACAAGAATCCGGCGTTGGTGTTTTCGTTGCTGGGGATCACGACGCTGCTGCTGATTTCCGTTTTTTTTCTCGACCGCTCGCACAACACCCATCGCTGGATTCACGCTGGCGGATTTTCTTTTCAGCCCTCGGAACTGGCCAAGCCTGTGCTGATTCTGTTTCTCGCCTATTTTCTGGAAGGCCGCGTGAAGACAATGGATGATGGCGCAACACGCTGATGCCAGCCGCGGCGCCTATTTTGATGTTGCTCGGCTTGATTGTGTTGCAGCCCGATCTGGGTACCGGCGATTGCCTGCGCGGGGATTGCGGCCTGCATCCTTTATGTGGCGGGCATGCGGATGCGATATTTCGGGTATGCGTTCGCTGCGTCGCTGGTGCCACTGTATTTTCTGATCTTTCATGTGAGCTTGCGGCGTGATCGCATTCTGGCTTTCATCAATCCCTATGCCGATCGGCAGAAGACCGGGTTCCACATTATTCAGTCGCTGATCGCGGTGGGCACCGGCGGCGTTACGGGCACTGGACTGATGGAAGGCAAGCAGAAGTTGTTTTATCTGCCGGAGCCGCATACCGATTTTATTTTTGCGGTGACCGCGGAAGAGTTGGGACTGGTGGGCGCGATGTTCGTGGTGACGCTGTTCGCGATTTTTCTGTGGCGCGGCATGCGGGCGTCGTGGCGTACGGAAGACGTTTTTGGACGATACTGGCGGTGGGAATCACCAGCATGGTGGTACTGCAGGCGTTCATCAACATCAGCGTGGTGCTGGGGATGATGCCGACCAAAGGGATTCCGCTGCCGCTGGTGTCGTATGGAGGGTCGTCATTGTTTGTGACGCTGGCGTGTGTGGGCGTGTTGCTGAATATCACGAAGCAGGCGGAATAGAGGCGATTGCTCGATCTTGCGAACTGGAGGACCTGCTTGAGAAGACTGACTAGATTGTAGTGTTCTGCTGCCTTTTTGCTGAGTTGGCCATTCGCACAGAATGCCGGAAACACGCAGCCTCGTCGAGATGCCGCCGCAGGTTCCGATTTTCACTGCGGCGGATCTGGCGGCGAAAGTTCCGGCTGCCAAGCTGGAAGACGTCAAGTCGATGGACGCGATCCTGCACGCGATCTATGACGTGATCTCCGGTCCGGCGGGAGATCGCGACTGGAACCGTTTCCGGTCACTTTTTCTTCCGCAGGCGCGTTTCACGCAAGTGGGCAAGGTCCCGATGGCTCGAACGTGGTGATTTCCTGGAATGTGGACGAGTTCGTTCGTGATGCGGGCGAGGTTTTTGCCAAAGAACGTTTCTACGAAAAAGCCATCGTGAATCAGCCCGAGAGTCTACGGAAACATGGCGCAAGTATTCAGCAGCTACGAATCGCGGCACAATCCCGGCGGAAAAGCCTTTCGAGCGGGGCATCAACAGTATCCAGTTGCTGAACGATGGCAAGCGCTGGTGGGTGGTTTCCATCCTGTGGGATTCAGAAGCGTGCGGATAATCCGCTGCCGGCGAAATTTGCGAAGAAATAATTCGCCAGGCTAATCGACTTCTATTTGGTGGATAGTACTGTATTGCTTGCACTTCGTGCGAATGCTTCGTTGCGAAATCAAGAATGCAGTAATTCCGTTTATAGTCACCACATGCGGGCCATTCTGGCGGGCGGCGGGACGGGCGGGCACGTGATTCCGGCGCTGGCCATCGCCAACGAACTCAAGAAAAGTTATGGGGCGGAGGTGCTGTTCATCGGGACGGCGCGCGGGATCGAGAACCGTCTGGTGCCGGCGGCGGGATATCCGCTGCAATTGGTGCGGGTGGGGGCGCTGAAGAATGTGAGCCTGATGACGCGGGCGAAGACGGCATTCGATTTGCCGCGCGCGGTCTGGAGACGCGGGCCGGATGCTGAATGAATTTGCGCCCGACGTGGTGATTGGCGTGGGCGGATATGCGTCGGGTCCGGCGATGCTGGCGGCGGTGGTGAAGCATATTCCGACGCTGGCGTTCGAGCCGAATGTGGTTCCGGGATTTGCCAACCGCGTGGTGGCGCGGTTTGTTTCGGCGGCGGCGGTGCACTTTGAAGAGACTGCGAAATATTTTCGTCACGCGGAAGTGACTGGCGTGCCGGTGCGGCAGGCGTTTTTTGAGATTCCCGGCCAAAGCGCGGCGGGACGCCGACACTGCTGGTGTTTGGCGGAAGCCAGGGAGCGCACGCGATCAATGAGGCGATGATCCGCTGCTTGCCGGAGTTGCAGCGGCAGGCGCCGGGGATTCACATCATCCATCAGACCGGCGAGCGTGACTATAATGACGCGCTGGCGGCGTATCAGTCCGTTAGGCGATCGGGAGTCGGCGGAAGTATTCAAGTTTATCGAAGACATGCCGGCGGCGTTTGCGCGGGCGGATCTGGTGGTGTGCCGGTCGGGCGCGAGCACGGTGGCGGAAATTACGGCGGCGGGAAAGCCGGCGATTTTTGTGCCGTTTCCGCGGGCGGCGGACGATCATCAGCGGGTGAATGCCGAGGCGCTGGCGCGGTGCGGGTGCGGCGGTGGTGGTGGAGGAGTCGAAGCTGGAGGGAGTTTGGCTGGCGGAGACGATTGCGGCTTTGCTGGGGGATTCGCGGCGGTTGCGAGATGAGCGAGGCGGCGCGGGAGTTGGCGCATCCGAATGCGGCGCGGGATATTGCGGCGATGGCGGCGCGGTGGCGGGGATCGAGAACTAGCCACGGATTCGCACGGATTTCACGGATACTTCTTAAGTTTTGCTTTCCGAATTGCTGGTTTATCCGGGAATTCGTGAATCCGTGGCTAAATTGATTTATGTTTGCCAAGATTCAGCAGATACATTTCGTGGGGATTGGCGGGATCGGCATGAGCGGGATTGCCGAGGTGTTGCTGAATCTCGGCTACAAGGTTTCGGGGTCGGATCTGAAGAGTTCCGCGGTCACGCAGCGGCTGGCGGGCTTGGGCGCTGCGATCTTTGAAGGGCATCGCGCGGAGAATATTGCCTGGCGCCGAAGTGGTGGTGACGAGTTCGGCGATCGCGGCGGAAAATCCTGAGGTCGTCGAGGCGCACAAGCTGCACGTGCCGGTGATTCAGCGGGCGGAGATGCTGGCCGAGTTGATGCGTTTGAAATATGGCATTGCCATCGCCGGAATGCATGGCAAGACGACGACGACTTCGATGGTGGCGGCGGTGCTGGCCGGCGGCGGGCTTGATCCAACGGTGGTGGTGGGCGGGCGCGTGGATGCGATGGGATCGAATGCGCGGCTGGGGAAGTCGCAATATCTGGTGGCCGAAGCGGATGAGAGTGACCGGTCGTTTCTGAAGCTGTCGCCGATTTTATCGGTGGTGACCAACATCGACCGCGAGCACATGGATTGTTACCGCAACATGCGCGACGTGAAGAAAACGTTTCTGGAGTTCATGGACCGCGTGCCGTTTTACGGAATGGTCGTGGCGTGCAATGACGATCCGATGCTGCGGCGAGTTGTTGCCGCGAGGTGCAGCGGCGCACGGTGACTTATGGCACGAAGCGCGGATCGGATTTCTTAATCAAGCTCGGACAACGATGCTGCAGTCGGCGAGTGCGGCGGGAGAAGGCCAGCCGCTGAGCCGATTTCGCGTGAGTTACCGCAAAAAAGATCTGGGCGAGTTCACGCTGCATGTGCCCGGCGTGCACAACGTTTTGAATGCGACGGCGGCGATTGCGGTGGGCGTGGGGCTCGATGTTGACGTGGACGCGATTCGCACGGCGCTGGATCAGTTCCGCGGGGTCGACCGGCGATTCCAGTTGCGCGGGCGGGCGGCGGGAGTGAGCGTGATTGACGATTACGGTCATCATCCCACGGAGATCAGGGCCACGCTGGCGGCGGCGCGGCAGTGCGGCTTTCGCAAGGTTCATGTGGTGTTCCAGCCGCACCGCTACACGCGCACCCGCGATCTGATGGAGGAGTTCACCACGGCGTTTGGCGATGCCGATTCGCTGTTCGTGCTCGATATTTATGCGGCGAGCGAGAAGCCGATCGAAGGCATCAGCGGGGAAGCGTTGGCGCAGACGATTCGCGAAAAGGGCGGCACGGAACGCGCGAGTATGCGAGTTCGTTTCGCGGATGCGGTGAGTGCGGTTGCGGCCGTCGGCGCAGGATGGCGACATGATTCTGACGCTGGGAGCGGGCAGCGTTTCGCAGTTGGGGCCGATGATTCTGGAGAAGCTGAAGGAAAGACCGGTTCAGCGTCTTAGCGCGATTGCTCCCAGACAGGCAATAAATAGAATGTCATATGAGCATGTGTATGCTCATGTGCAGAGGAGGGCTCGGATGAAAACGGCGCGACTGCAGGTATTAACGACTCCGGCGTTTCGTGATTGGCTTCGCAAGGAGGCGAGGAAGGCTGGCGTAGCGTTGCGGAGTTAGTCCGCACGCGGTGCGAGCACAAGCCTACAGGAGAGGAAGTGGCTGTGGCGAAGCTGGCAGCGCATCTCCATAAGGAAGTTCGCAAGGCGCAGGCCTCACTAGAGCGGACTGGCGGAAGCTGACGCCGTGCTCGATGAGCTAAAGACGGAGCGCGAGCGGCGCAACGCTTCGGAGGGCCGATGAGCGTTGTTGAGCCAGGCCATTGATGCGATCAAGGAAGCATTGAAGCTCACCGACGAAGTGCGTCGCGCCGGAGAGACGCTTAAGGAATTGGCGCAGGAAGTTCGCGACCATGACCGCCGCATTACGCGCCTTGAAGCGCAATGGGACACCGCCGCGATGCTGTCGCGAAACGGCTGGACTACTCCAGTCGCATCGCCAGGACTTTACCCCTGGCTGGGAACTTTTGCTCGACTGTCCGTATCTTCTATTGCTAACGGATTGGGCGCGGTTCGTCCAATCTGCCATAAGGGGTTAAGGCAATGAAATCGACACAAGCATGGGGATGGTTGGCGGCTGGGGTGCTGGCGCTAGGATTGAATGGCATTTATCAGGACGGTGGCGCGGCTTGGGCGCATCGGCGGTCAGATCGACCTGATCGCAGGAGTAGCAGCCGGACTGAAGCCGTGCTGGCGCTGGCTGCAGGACGCGCTGACTGGTTCGTGGCAAAGAGCGAGATGTAGTTGCGCAGGACGAGACTGCTTCCTGCCGTCTGGCTGCAGCGCTGGCGCGGTTCCAGAGTAAGATGGCGCGGGCTCAGAGCGGAATGGCACGGTTTGAAGCGATGTCGGCTCGGGAAGAGGCGGCGATGGCGCGAGTGGAAGCAATCGGGCGCGGATCGAGGCGCAGTGCGAGTGCGCAATTCGTCGCGAATGCTTCAGCGGTGCGCATGCCGATGTTTGTCCTCGCGTGTGGTTCGTTCCGCGAGTGCGCGTGAGTGTTCCGCGGTCCGCGATTCCGGATCCCGGGTGCATGTCGAGACCGGCAGTTCGGACCGATTAAGGTTTTTCTCCTGAAGGGCGGACGCGGAACAATCCGCCGCGTCCGCTTTTCTTCACGGCACTGTGGGCGCACTGCCGAGCTTACGGACGTGGCGAACATTCGCGCCGTTGCGTTCGACTTTAAGTCTTCCCCGCTGATGCCCAATGCGGTTCCTGCCTGTGCAAAAGTACAAATTTTTTCTGTCTCACTTCGCGAAATGAAGTTATAGTTTGAAGGCTCAGCGATTCCACAGCGACAACTGACCTGAACTGATGGCGCGGAAATCGGGGTCCACCATCTTGCAGGAGGAGTTGTACCCACCCAGCGCTGGGCTGCGCGCGAGGAGATGGACGACGCGCGTCTGGTCGACCTGGATGTGGACGAGGAATCTCCATTTCTGCGCGGGCAAAAGCGCGTCTCCGCCCGCCGAAGTTCTCTTCCCAAAAAAACTGCCAACCGTTTGCTGTGGGCGCTGGTGGCGGCCGCTGCTGTTGTGTGCGCTGCGATCTGCGGCGCGGCTGCGTTTATCACTACGGTGAGCACTCGTGGCGCTTCCGCGTGGAATCGAGCGACAACATCGAAGTCACCGGAATGCAGAACGTGACCAAGGCGCAGATCATGGAAGTGATGGGCGCCGACATTGGGCGCAACATTTTCTTCATTCCGCTGGCCGCAGCAGAAGGCGCAACTGGAGCAGATTCCGTGGGTGGAATCGGCCAGCGTGATGCGGTTCGTCCCCAACCGCCTGAAGGTGGAAATTCACGAGCGTACGCCGGTGGCATTTGCGCGCGTGGGGCCGCGCATGTCGTTGATCGACGCGGGCGGCACGCTGATGGAGTTGCGCCGAAGCATAAATATTCGTTCCCGGTGATTCTGGGAATGAATCCCGGCGAGCCGCTTTCGACGCGCGCGCCGCGCATGAAGACCTACGGCGAGATGGTGCGGGAACTGGATTCCGGTGGCGCGCGCTATTCGCAGGATCTGAGCGAAGTGGATCTTACCGATCTGGAAGACGTGAAGGTGCGGGTGAACGATCCGGCGGGCGATGTGCTGGTGCATCTGGGATCGTCGGATTATCTGCGCCGCTACAAGATTTATGTAACGCATGCGCAGGGATGGCGGCAGCAGTTTCAGAAGCTGGAGTCGGTGGACCTGCGCTACGACAACCAGATCATCGTGAATCCGGACATGGAGCGGACGGCGAAGCAGGCGCCGTTGAGCCCGGCAGTGGCGAAAGCGGCGGCGGCGGCGGGAGTGAAGCCGGCGGCGCTGCTCACTCGAGTGGGGCCGAATGAGCCGCGCCGATTCCGAAGCCGGCATTCGAGCTGACGCAAAAGAAACTTGATCCCAAGATGCCAGCCGGCGCCAACCAAGAAGACGAGCTGGCAAGCCGAACGCGGAAAGTCAGAGTCCGTGCCTCGGAAAACGGCAGCAGTCGAGAAAAAGACTCCGACCGTGGACGAAGCCTGACGAGCTGCAAAGGCTGCGAAGAAAAAGCGCAACGCCAGCGAACGTGCACAACGCGGCGGCACACAAAAAGCCACCGCGCAAAAAGTTCAGCGGCAACCGCTAAGTCGGCCAGTCACGCGGTGGACAGAAGCCAAGTCCGGCGATTGCAAAGACTCAGGCAAGTCAGGAGCCGAGCGATTGAAAAGTTGAGGTTCATAGCAGAGTCAAGTTGCAAATTTTATTTGGGACTGATTAAAAAGAATGGCGAACCAGCAGGGAAATGTTCTGACGGCGATCGATGTAGGAAGCGCCAAGACCTGTGCGCTGATGGTGGAGGTCACCGACGGCGGCCTGCGTTATCGCGGGCACGGCGTGGCGGAGTCGCGCGGCTCGCGCAAGGGCGTGATCGTGGAACTGGACAAGGCGGTGGCCGCGATTCAAAGGCGGTCGGAAGCGGCGGAAGATGTCGCTGGCGCGGCGGTGGAGCATGCGATCGTGGGCATCGGCGGGGCGCACATCCGCGGCGTGAACAGCCATGGCGGAATCAGCCTGGGCACGCGTCCGCGAGAGATTGGACGCGACGAAATCAAGCAGGCGGTGGAGCGCGCACGCGCGATTCCGCTTCCGGCGGATCGCGAAGTCCTGCACCTGCTGCCGCAGGAATTCATTCTTGACGATCAGGCCGGCGTGCACGATCCGCTGGGCATGATGGCGGCGCGGCTGGAGGTCCGCGTGCATCTGGTGACGGCGGCGGCGAGCGCCACCCAGAACGTGGTCACCGCGGTCAATCGCGCTGGAGTCCACGTGGATGACACGGTGTTTGAACCGCTGGCCGCAGCCGATTCCGTGCTGCGCGCCGACGAGCGCGAACTGGGCGTGTGCCTCGCCGATATCGGCGCGGGCTCGACCGAGCTGGTCGTCTTCCTGCAGGGCGCGGTGGCTTACACGGGAGTGATCCCCGTGGGCGGCGACCACTTCACCAGCGACTTGTCGATGGGCATGTGCACGCCGCTGGCCGAGGCGGAAAAGATCAAAAAGATTTATGGCAACGCGATCGTGACGCTGATTCCGGAAGGCAATGAAGTGGAAGTTCCGTCGGTGGGCGACCGGCCTTCGCGCCTGTTGCCGCAGCGACTGGTGGCCGAAATTCTCGAGCCTCGCGCCCGCGAGTTGTTTGAAATGATGCGCGAGACTCTGCGGCAGAGCGGAATGTTTGATGCCTGTCTGGCGGGCATCGTGCTAAGCGGCGGAGGTTCGCGCCTGCCGGGAATTTTTGACGTCGCGGAATCCGTGTTGCGGCGACCCGTTCGCCTGTCATGGCCCACGCCGTTGGCGAAGATGCCGTCCACTCTGGCCGAGCCCGAATTCGCCGCGGTGATCGGTATGGTGAATTACGGTCAAAGGGCACGAGTAGCGCGGGGATTCCAAGGCGATCGCTGGGGATCGAGATTGAAAGCGATGTTAGTGGGGTAAAGCGGAGTGATCAGTGGTGCGTGCTCAGGTGGATGCCAGTGCAGTGGGTTCCTGAGCATTGACCACTGGCCACTTCAAGGAAAGAGAATTCAATTTTAAGGCAGGGAAATATGACAAACGACTCGAGCATTCGCATCAGCTTTAACGAAGAACCTCTTAACGACGCCAAGATCAAGGTCATTGGCGTGGGCGGCGGCGGCGGCAACGCGGTGAACCGCATGATCGATGCTGGAGTCGAGGGCATCGAATTCATCGTTGCCAATACAGATCTGCAGGCGCTGCGAATGTCCCGTGCGCCGGTGAAACTGCAACTCGGCGTGAAGCTGACGAATGGCCTGGGTGCGGGCGCGAATCCGGAAGTGGGTCGCAAGGCAGCGCTCGAAGATTCGGACAAGATTATCGAAGCGCTCGAGGGCGCTGACATGGTTTTTGTCACCACTGGTTTGGGCGGCGGCACCGGCACCGGAGCTGCTCCGATTATTGCGTCGCTGGCCTGTGAAATGGGTGCTCTCACCGTAGCGGTGGTTACCAAGCCATTCTCATTCGAAGGTCGCCGCCGCATGACGCAGGCCGATCGCGGCATTGCCGAGCTCATGGAATCCGTAGACACGACGATTGTAATTCCGAACGAAAAGTTGCTGGCAGTGGCGGAAGACGCTGGATTCTTCGAATCTTTCCGCGTGGCCGATGACATTCTGCGCCAAGGGGTGCAGGGGATTTCCGACATCATCACCATCCCCGGCATCATCAACCGCGACTTCGCTGACGTGAAGACGATCATGGCTCGCATGGGTTATGCGGTGATGGGCACGGCCACGGCAAGTGGAACGAAGCGCACCATCGAAGCGGCGCAGCGCGCGATTGCATCGCCGCTACTGGAGGCCGGCGCGATCGATGGCGCGCGCGGCATCCTTATCAACATCACCGGTTCGGCTTCGCTGAAGCTTGCGGAAGTGCAGCAGGCTTGCAGCATCATTCAAGGCGCTGCTCACGAGGATGCCAACATTATCTTCGGCGCGGTTCTGGACGAAAAAATGAAGGATGCGGTGAAGATTACCGTTATCGCCACTGGCTTCCGGGAAGTTCCGCGAGTCCAACGGAAACCGGAGATTCACACTTCATTTGCCACAACGCATGATGAAGCCATGGACTTCCCTCAGTCCGCCCAACCGATCCCTTCCAACTTTTCCGACTCCATGCCCGATCGAACATGATGGAGGAGGTCAGGATGGAGGTGCCGTCCCAGGTAGCGGCGGTTCACAACAATGGAGAAGTGATCTCACTCGATACCGTACGAAGTGCGATGGTCGCGAGTTTCGAGCAAGAAGACCTTGATGTTCCGGCGTTCCTGCGTAAACGCGGCGAGGTGATGTAGAGCAGAAAACGTCGCGAGGGAAAACTTTTGCCCACCGGGTAGTACCTTTTCAGTCATGAGGTAACACGTTACTGTGGCTCCAGTACTGAAGTTTTTCCCGTTCAAGTAGTTGTTCTGTAATGGGTTAGATCCAAATTAGTGTTTGCTCAAAGAAAAACTTTGTTATTGCTCTTAATGCCGTAACTCCCGTACTATCGCGAAGTTGGGAGAAGTTTCCGGTCGAGGCCGGGGGCTGGCAGGCTTCGTGCATCAAAACAGATAGGAAATCCGGAAAACCGAGGAATCAATCCAGATGTCCAAGTTGGGGAAACGCTGCCTTCGTCTACTGGTCCTGAGTGCATTTACGTGCGTGCCATTTTTGTTCGCCGCCAATGTGAACACGCACTCGTTGAATACCAGCAAGCCTAAATCAACTCAAAAAGTAAGTGAGAGCCAGCACACGAAGCGCCGCATGCGGCATCTGGCGCGCAGTCGCGGCACCGGTACTCCCCACGCCGCTACTCTGACGCGCACCTCCGTCGCTAAGCCTTCCGTGGGTGCCCGCCGACATTCCTATCACGAGCGTTTTTATATGAGTTCGTTCGCCGAGGGAATCACCAGCGGCGACATTACCGAAGGAGAAGATCCAGTCGTCCGCCAAGCTGCGATCGATGCTCTGGGTAATATGAATGGCACGGTGGTCGCGATCGAACCGACCAGCGGACGCGTACTGGCTATGGTGAACCAGCGCCTCGCCCTATCGAGTGGTGCGCAGCCCTGTTCGACCATCAAGCTTTCCGTCGCCCTTTCCGCGCTCAGCGAAGGGTTGATCTCGAAAGAAACCGAAGTCTCCCTGGGCGGCAGCAGCCGCATGAATCTTACCCAAGCCCTGGCGCATTCTAACAACGCATATTTTGAAGCTTTAGGGCGTAAATTGGGATTCGAGAAAGTTGCTTATTACGCGCATGAGTTCGGGCTGGGCGAATTGGCGGGCTACGACATCCCCGGTGAAAAGCTGGGAACTTATCCCGATGAAGTGATTTCCGAAAAACTTGGCGGGGTCGGCAAGATGTGTTCCTTTGGCGAGGGGATTTCCATGACGCCTTTGCAACTGGGCGCAATGGTTTCAGCCATCGCTAATGGCGGTACTCTCTATTACCTGCAACATCCCTCTACGCCAGAAGAGATCACGAACTTCCAGCCCCGCATCAAGCGGCAATTAGATATTGCCGGGCTGATTCCCGAAATCTCGGTGGGCATGGCGGGAGCAGTGCAGTACGGCACGGCTCGCCGTCTCGGCCTTAACTTCAACGAGGAGGAAATCCTTGGGAAGACCGGAACCTGTTCCCACGCCGGCACGCGCTATGGCTGGTTTGCCTCCTATGCCAACACCAGCCGTGGACGCGTCGTAGTCGTCGTCTTCCTGCAAGGTGGGCGGCCTACTTTCGGCCCCAAGGCAGCTGAGATTGCTGGACATATGTACCGCAATCTATATGATCACAACTTCTTCCTAGCCGGCCCGGTTCGTCCAAGTGATACAGCCGCGTCGCGATAGACTCCGCAAACGGATTTGAATTTAAGTACATCCTTACCTTGAATCTCAAGGGCCTCCACCGAGGCCCTTTTTCTTGGCTCCTCCCCCATTCGCCCGAGTCTTTCAAAATAATCAGCGATTTCTAAAACGGAAAACTAATTGCCGCCGATGTATAGCATAGCCTCGCGTGGCGAAAGCTTGGCCAGAAGCCGTGGAGCCAAACTTTCGCAAACCGGATGGCAGGGTCACGAGCGATCAATGAATTCCATGATGGTAGTAAGTGGTAGCTATGAATACGGCTCCGTAGTCCTTTCCGTCGTGCTAGCGGTGTTTGCGTCGTACGCCGCCCTGGATTTGTCGGGACGCGTTGCTTGTTCAAAAGGCTGGGCCCGCTTTGCATGGCTATGCTGCGGCGCCTCAGCCATGGGCCTCGGAATCTGGGCGATGCATTACGTCGGCATGCTCGCTTTAAATATGCCGATGCCAATTGCTTACCATCTTCCGACGGTATTGGCTTCGCTGCTGGTTGCCGTGGCTGCCTCGTTGGTCGCTTTGTTCGTAGCCAGCCAACCAAAGATGGGGGGATGGCAGGAGGTGGCAGGCAGCGTCGTTATGGGTACTGGAATTGCAGCCATGCACTACGTCGGAATGGCGGCGATGCGCTGTGCTGCGCTGATTTCTTACGACCTTAAGATCGTTACGCTTTCCATTCTGGTCGCGGTCGCAGTTTCCGCAGTCGCGCTGCGATTGGCCTTTCGCGCCAGGAACGACAGCGAGATTACGAGCCGTAAAATCATCAGCGCGCTGGCCATGGGCGGTTCGATAGCCATCATTCATTACACAGGAATGGGGGCCGCAACATTCCACACATCAATTACTGCTCCGGATCTTACCCATGCCATCAGTATTTCGTCTCTCGGTGTGTTGGCTATCAGTGCGAGTAGTCTGTTCGTACTTGCGGTAGCCATCGGATCATCTTTTTTTGATCGGTTGGTATCCCTGCAGAAAAGCCACCTCATTCTCGCTCAGGAGCGAGAATTGTATTTTCGGACGATGGCGGAAGCCGTACCGGAAATCCTGTGGACGGCCGACCCCTCTGGCGCCGACGATTATTTCAACCGAAGAACATTTGAGTATACCGGCCTTACCTACGAACAGATGCAAGGCAGCAAATGGATGCAGTTGGTGCACCCCGATGATGCGGAAGCCTGCGGGTCGAAATGGAAGAACGCGCTCGAGAGCGGCCAGCCCTACGATGTCGAATATCGCCTGCGCGGAAAAGATGGACACTTCCGCTGGTTCTTAGGACGGGCGAATCCTATTCGCAACTCTGCCGGCGCGATTGTGAAATGGTTTGGAACCTGTACCGACATCGAAAGTCAAAAACAAAATCAGCAGGTTCTGGAAAATCAGATTCTGGCGCGCACCACCGAATTGGCCGATCTCAATACTCGGTTGCAGGAAGAAATGTTGGAGAAGGATTTTGCCCGCAAGGAGCTCGATCAGCAAAACGAGAGGATGATGAGCGAATTGGAACAGCGCTCGGAGCGGGCAACCATGCTGGCGAAGATGGGGGAATTGCTGCAAAGCTGCGTGAGCCGCGATGAAGTTTTCGCAGCCGCGCTGGGCTTCGCGCCTAAGATATTTCCGGTCGCGCGCGGGGCGGTAGCCCTTCTGAATACAGAACGCAGTCTGGCGGAAGTCATTGGCTCGTGGAACGATTGCCAATTGGCTATGATGGACTTTGATCCCGCCGACTGTTGGGCACTGCGAACGGGACATCCTCATCTTGTAGTAGGTGGGGACCAGACAGCACGGTGCCTTCATGCGGCGGGTGTGGAGAATACATACCTATGTATCCCGATCCTGGCCCAAGGAGAAACTTTGGGGATCCTGCATTTTCAATCGACCGACGAGGCCCCGCAGCTGGAACCCTCGGAATTGTCGTTCAAGACGACTTTTGCAGGCCAGGTTGGATTATCGATCGCCAACATCCGTCTCAGAGAAGCTTTGCGCACACAGTCGGTACGCGACGCCTTGACCGGTCTGTACAACCGGCGCTATCTCGAAGAAGTCCTGGATCGCGAAACCCGCCGCGCGGGACGCGACGGGCAATCGATGGGCATTCTCATGCTCGACCTCGACCATTTTAAGCGTTTCAATGATACCTATGGCCACGACGCGGGAGACACTGTGCTCCGCGAGACCGCAGCATTGCTCGTGAAGAACGTTCGCGCCGAAGACTTCGTGTGCCGGTTCGGGGGAGAAGAATTCGTTGTAATTTTGCCCACGGCTGATTTGGAAGGGTCCCGCACACGCGCCGAGAGGTTGCGTACAAAAATGAGGGGTCTGACCATTCTGCATCAAGGAAAATCTCTGGGCTTGATTACGTTCTCGGTGGGAGTAGCCGTATTTCCGAACCACGGAATGTCACCCAAGCAATTGATGGCAGCCGCGGACGCAGCGCTTTATCATGCTAAGCACGAAGGCCGCGACCAGGTTGTTGTGGCGGTCTCGAAAGCTGTGGGGGAGGCGACGCCTCCAAGCCTCGTGAAGTCAGCGGTTCCCTGGAGTTAGGGAAGCTCCTCATACTTTGGAGCAATGCCACCTATTCGCTTCACGAGCTGCACGCCAATTATTTTTTTCTCTCGTCGCGTTCGACCACGCCATCCTTAATATTCACGATGCGATGAGCATATTCCGCGATGTCATGCTCGTGGGTGACGAGCACGATCGTATTTCCCTCACCGTGCAGGCGATCGAACAAGGCCATGATCTCATTCCCGGTTTGCGAATCGAGATTGCCGGTAGGTTCGTCGGCCAGGATGATGGAAGGCCGATTGACCAAGGCGCGCGCCACAGCCACGCGCTGTCGCTGGCCGCCTGAAAGCTCATTCGGTTTGTGCGTCATACGGGCGCCCATGCCGACAGCAGTTAATGCTGCCTTGGCGCGCTCGGTACGTTCGTCCGTAGGCACTCCTGCATAAATCAGCGGTAACTCGACGTTATGGAGCGCAGTGGCACGAGCCAGCAGATTGAAGGTCTGGAATACAAAGCCAATTTCTTTATTGCGGATACGCGCCAGCTCATCATCATCCAGTTCGCTTACTAATTGCTTATTGAGCCAGTACTCGCCCTTGGTAGGAGTATCCAGGCAACCGATCAGGTTCATCAGCGTGGATTTACCGGAACCAGATGGCCCCATGATGGCCACATACTCGCCACGCTCAATGCGCAGGTTCACTCCGCGCAGGGCATGAACCTGCTGTTCGGATCCCATGTCATAGGTTTTCCAGAGATCGACGGCTGCGATCATGCACGACTGCGGCGATGGGGCGCCGGGGGTGATGGGCATATTGATTACTTCTGCGGTTGCCATATTTTTTTCCTGCTCCGGTGCCACTGAGTTCTCCGTGTCTGTATTCGGTTCCGTGCGCTCCGTTTATTCGTCCCCTTTGAACGCTCCCTCAACATCTGTTTCCTTCGGCTTCACCGTTGGACGGGCGAACCGGGGGAAGGTCATGAAGATTCTTCGTCTTTCTTGGGAACGGAGTTATCGATTTTCACACTACTTCCAGAACGCAGTGTGCGCAAAACTTTGTAACTGCCCGTAATGATTTCGTCTCCGTCTTTCAGACCGTCCAGCACCTCGATGTCGCTTGTGCCAGTAATTCCGGTGGTGACCGGGACAAATTCGGCTTTCTTGTTGCGAATCACGAAGACGCCTTGTATATCCTGCTGCGGGTCCTTGCTTTTAGACGCGCTTTCTCCAGGGGCTGGGCCAGCTGCATGCACCGAACCTGGAGTCGATTTTTCCTGCTCCAGTTGCGCCTTCGTGCGGA
Source organism: uncultured Acidobacteriaceae bacterium (assembly GCA_963846215.1). GTDB lineage: Bacteria > Acidobacteriota > Terriglobia > Terriglobales > Acidobacteriaceae > Sulfotelmatobacter. The sequence goes on from CAWJVC010000009.1 coordinate 1,097,754, forward strand.
TCGAAAGAGCTTGAATCGGAATCGATAGTATGCCCGTGCGGGCCGCCGTCGTAATTTTTGCGGTCGTGGAGAGCCCAGGCCGCAAATCTTGCGGCGGATCGTTCACCGTCACCACTACCTTGAAATCCTTTGCTTCCTCGCTCGCCGTGGTTTGTTGCGACGTAGCAACACCGGTAGAGCGCACGATGGCGTTGTCTCCGATTTCAGATACCGTGCCATGGAAAATCTTCTTGGGGATCGCATCGATGGTTACCTCAGCGGGCTGCCCGAGTCGGACATTTACGATGTCGGTCTCGTCCACCTTGACTTCCGCCGTAATCACAGACATGTCGGCCAGGGTCATCAAGATACTGCCGAGCGCGTTCTGGATACCGATGACCACCGACTCGCCCTCGCGGACGGGCAAACTCGTGATTACACCGTCATAAGGAGCGGAGTAAGTGGTCTTCTGCAACACGTCCGCTACTCGCGTCAGGTTGGCTCGGGCCTGGGCAACATGGCGGTCCGCGGAATCTTTCTGCGCCTTGGCCTGCGCAACACGCGCCTTGGCTTGCACCAGTCCGGAATCGGCCGTGGCCCAGGCGTTCCGGCGGCTGTCAAAATCCGATTTCGCGATTAGCCCGTCCTTGTAAAGATTCTGCGCTCGCTCCCAGTCGAGCTTGTTGCGCTCGTAATCGGCCTGGGCCCGCTGCAGATCGGCGTCGGATGTGTTCAGCGCGGCGGCTGCTGCGATCGCATCCGTTTCAGCGGCCTGCACTGACGCCTGATTGGCGCTTACGTCCGCTGTCGATTGCACGTTTTCCAGTTGTGCGAGCAATTGACCCTTCTTCACGTGATCCCCCTCCTTAACGTACAGGTGGGTGATCTTTCCATAAGCGTTGGCGCCGATGTTCACGTAGGTCTTCGGCTTAATTTCGCCCGAAGCGCTTACCACCGACGACAGGTCCTGACGCTGGACTTTTCCAGTCTGCACCGTGACCACGTTTTTCCCGCTCTGATGCACCGTGATCCCGACGATGGTGGCTAACAGCACCGCCGCGCCGACGCCGATCGCGATTTTTTTCCAAGGTTTCATTGTCTCCGTCGCTGTCCGGGGTTATGCCGTGGTTACCCTGCGTTCCCGCAATTCGATAGCTCGATCCTAAGCAGTTCGTTCCCCGATCTGACGGACACGTCTTCTAATACGATCCTGCGATCAGGAAAGTTCCTTCCAAGACATTTCACTGAGAGGCACTTGGGGAACGTGCGTTCAGGGGTATCGGACCCGGGAACTTGCAATTATAGCGCTACGGCCCTCAAGTCGGCATTGGCAGTAACGGGTCTGGAGACTACCCTGGTCCGTTCGCCAGGCAACTCTGATGCGCCTCGGCCGCATCCAGCTTAGAGGATGCTTTCGGGTGCTCAATCCCTTCTTTTAATGTGACTTAGCCTTGCTTTCACCCGGCGGGGAGCCTAAAATGAGTAGACCAAGGCTTACAGTAGCAGGAGTCCCTCTCATGGTTCGGGTTGCTTCGCGTTGTCTTTCATCTCTGTTGATATTGGCGGTTGCTGCTGCCATAGCCTCCCCGGCGAGCGCGCAAAGCGACAAGCCGGCTACTCCGAGTTCGGGTTCCTCTGCCGCAACCGTGACTGGCACTCAGGCGCCCGCGGATGAAGTTGATCCGCTTAAACGCACCCCTACCGCCAAACAGAAGAAAGAACAAAAGCGGTCTCTCAACGTCGAACTTAGCAAGACCTACAAAAAGTGGCTGAATGAGGACGTGGTCTGGATCATCACCGACGAGGAGCGGGCTGCCTTTAAGCAGCTTTCCAACGACGAAGAGCGTGACAACTTCATCGAAGCTTTCTGGCAGCGCCGAGATCCCACCCCGGATACCGAAGAAAACGAGTATAAGGAAGAACACTACCGGCGCATCGCTTATGCCAACGAGCATTTTGCTGCCGGCATCCCAGGCTGGAAGAGCGACCGCGGGCGCATCTACATCATGTATGGGCCGCCCGATGAGAACGACTCGCATCCCTCTGGCGGATCCTACCAACGCCCCATGGAAGAAGGCGGAGGCGAAACGTCCACCTATCCGTTTGAAGATTGGCGTTACCGTTACCTGGAAGGCATAGGCCAGGAAATCATCATCGAGTTCGTGGACACCTGCATGTGCGGCGACTATCACATGACGGTCGATCGCTCAGAAAAAGATGCCCTGAAATACACGCCGAACGCGGGTTTAACCCTTTACGAGCAGATGGGCATGTCCAGTAAAGCCGATCGCTTTAATAGCGGCGGCCTGGAGCAGTTGGGCGCAGGCCCCATGGCTTCGCAGCAGTCGACCAAGCAGTTCGACCGCCTGGAAACATTTGCCAAGTTGCAGGCGCCGCCACCGGTAAAGTTCAAAGATCTGGAAGAGATCGTTAACACGAAGTTGATCACGAACCTGATGCCCTTCGATGTGCGTTCGGATTTCGTGAAAGTCACCGGCGACACCGTCCTGGTGCCGATCACCATCCAGATGAAGTATCGCGACATCACGTTTGCCAACAAGGACGGCGTGCAGCGCGGAACGGTAAATATTTTTGGACGGGTGACGACCCTGACGGGCCGCATCGTTCAGACTTTTGAGGATACCGCCCAAGTCGATGTGCCGGCAGAATTGCTTCCGCGCACAGCGGAGAATTCTTCCGTATATTGGAAGGCACTCCCGCTGCGCCCCGGACGTTATAAAGTGGAGATTGCGGTGAAGGATGTGAATGGCGACCGCAAGGGCCTGTGGAGCCGCGGCATCGTGGTGCCTGAGTATTCCGACGACAAGCTATCCACCTCGTCGCTGATTGTCGCGGATCAGATGGAAGCAGTGCCCACTAAAGATGTGAGCACCGGCAGTTTCGTCATCGGCGTGACCAAGGTTCGGCCGCGAGTGGCTCCTGCCGACGGAAAGCCGGCGCTGTTTAAGCGTACTCGGGATCAGAAAGTAAATTTCTGGATGCAGGTCTACAATTTGGGCGTGGACGAGAAAACGCACAAACCTTCGGCTACATTTGAATTCAACATCGTCAACATCGCAACCAACAAACCGGTGGTTCAGAAGACAGAGTCCACGGAGCAGATGGGTAACGTTGGCGATCAGGTTACGTTGCAGAAGTCGATTGCATCGGCCAATCTGCAACCGGGTGTCTATCGCATCGAGATTAAGGTGAACGATAATATCTCGAAGCAGACCATCGATCCGTCGGCTACGTTCGCTGTGGAATAGGATCGGGTCCAGTCAAGCGGAATGGAAACTACTGTTGTAATCAGGGGGTGCAAGTGAAGCTTCGCCGGCTTGGGTTTTGGGCGGTGATCATCGCGTTGTCCCTCCCTGCGTGGGCAGCCGAACGCCCGGGAGCAATCTCCGGCTACGTCCGCGACGGCTCTGGCATACCCCAGATGGGCGCGGTAGTGGAGATCGTAGGAACAGCGGCTCGCACCTTCACGGTGTTCACCGACGGCGCGGGATTTTATTCGGCTACCAATCTGTTACCCGGGCTTTACACGGTTAAAGTTTCCGCTGCTTCATTTCTGCCCGCATGGCACGATAAAGTGGGACTACATCCGGGCGCTAACACCCATCTGAACATCACTCTCAGTACTCTCCTGAATGCAATGCGCGTCGGTCCATTGCGCGGACCTGCAGAAGACGACGACTGGAAGTGGACGTTGCGTTCGGTGGCCAATCGTCCTGTACTCCGCGTCTTGGACGACCCCGCAACAAGTGAAGGAAAAGCGGATCATGAAACGACGGGGACGCTGTCGTTCCTCGCCGGATCGGCTGCTGGTGGCTACGGCAGCGGTTCCGACATGAGCACCGGTTTCTCCCTCGAGCGGTCTGTTTTTTCAATGGATCGAGTTGCTCTCAGCGGTAACGTCGGCTACGGCGAAGGTGCTCCCGCGGCAATTCTGCGAGGCCTGTATTCCCATCGCATGATCGACGGCTCTGGACCTTCCATGGGAATCAGCGTGCGTCGCTTTGCCCCGTCCGATCCTAATCTGCATAACGCCTCGCTCCAGGCGATGTCGCTTTCGGCCGCGGATAACCTCACCGTGGGCAATGCATTGGAAGTAAGGGTTGGCAGCGAGCTCCAAACCATTCAGTTCCTCGGACGAGTCACCGCCTTCCGTCCTTATGGGTCGCTTGATCTGCATGTCTCACCGAATACCGTGGTCGGTTACGAATACACGACTTCATTACCCAACCTGCAGCATGGAATGGAATCGGCTTCCGCCGATTCAGGCCAAACGGACCAAGCCGATCCTCGCGTCAGCCTGGCGAACTTTACCACCAAGCTCGAGAGCGCCCACCATCAGGAAATCAACGTTTCGCGGCGCATCGGCAAAACTAATCTGCAATTGGCCGTGTTCGACGATCACGTGAATAACACCGCGTTGCTCGGAACGGGCGAGGTCAATGCCGCCGGCGGAGAACTACTTCCCGACGTATACTCCGGGACGTTTACCTATGCGGGCAATAACCTCGATACGAACGGCCTGCGCGTCGTGCTCGAACGCAGACTTTTCTCAGATTTGACCGCTACACTCGACTACGCGTATGGCGGCGTTCTGGACCTCTCTAAGTCGGATGTCGAAATTCAGGATTCTCGACAGTGGATTACGACCCAGCGCCGACAGGCTGTTGCTGCCAAGTTTCGCGGTACGATTCCGCGCACTCACACCCAGTGGACTGCTTCGTACCGTTGGATCAATGGTCCTGCACTCACTCCGGTGGATATGTTCAATGCGTCCCCGGGCCAGACAGATGCTTTCCTAAATCTCTTTATCCGGCAGCCAATTCCGACCATGGGCTTTCTCCCGGCTCATATGGATGCGCTCATCGATCTGCGCAATCTCCTCGCTCAAGGTTATGTGCCGGTCGTCGCACAGGACGGTCAGACCGTTTATTTTGTGCAAGCCGCGCGTTCGGTACGTGGCGGCGTCAGCATCAACTTCTAATTTCCACCTAGCTTCCATTCTTTCAGACGTGGCCCCGGCCCACGACGGAGTACCTCATTCGTAAAATCTATTTGTCGGATCAGAACTGAATGGTTGACTGTGGGGATATGCTTTCGATAATGTTCCTTGTGCGGTCGGGGCGCTGCATGTTGTTCCTATGCAAGGAATTGCAAGCCCGTCCGTAAAGGCTTATAAACTTTGGCCTGCCGCACCAGACATCACTCCCCTAAACGAAGCGGATTCAAGGAGACTCTATGAGAGTGCGCATCATACTTGTGTTTGTGCTGTTGGCTGCAGTCAGCCTTTCGGCGCAGACCTTCCGGGGTACGATTCTTGGAACCGCAACCGACGCCTCGGGCGCGGTCTTGTCTGGCGCCAAGGTAACGGTAAAGAACGTTGCGACCGGACTCGAGCGCACTACCGAAACCAGTGCGGACGGCAGCTACGCCCTGCCCGAGTTGCCCATCGGCACTTACACGGTGACGATCGTCCTGACGGGCTTCCAGACCTTCGAAGCCACCGGCGTGACGGTAGACGTGGCTTCCCAACGTCGTGTGGACGCGGCCATGAAGCCTGGGCAAGTGTCGACGAAAGTGGAGGTCTCCGCAGATCAATTGCCAATGGTTGAGACCACCACCAACACTCTGGGTGGAGTTCTTACGGCTCAGACCGTCCAGGACATGCCGGTCAACGGACGCGACTATACCAAGCTGATTTATATGAATCCCGGCGTAGCCGGATCACCGGACCAGATTTCTGATTCACCCGGTTCTTTCGGCGAGTTCTCGATGAATGGCGCCCGCGGCCGTTCGAACAACTACCTGCTCGACGGCACCGACATGAATGACGGCTACCGCAATGACCCGGCCATCAATCAGGCGGGCGTTTTCGGAACACCTTCGACGATTCTGCCCATCGACGCCGTCGCCGAAGTGAATGTGCTCTCAAACTTTGCCCCGGAATATGGCCGCAACGCGGGTGCGGTGGTCAACATTGTTACCAAGAGCGGTGCAAATGCGTTTCACGGATCAGCCGCCGATTACTTCCGCAATGACGCTCTCGATGCGCGCAACTACTTCAACCCTACCAGCCAGCCCCGTGCGCAGTTCCATAACAACCAATACGGCGCTTCGCTGGGTGGGCCGATCATCAAAGATAAGACCTTCTTCTACGCGGATTACGAAGGCCAAGAAGAGCCCGTCGGTGTGGTAACCGAGGCTTGCGTTCCAGACCCGGCTCAGATCGCAGCCGACATCGCCAAGAACGGTCCGATCAATCCAGTGATTGCCGGCTTGCTGGCGCGGAATCCGTGGCCAGCGCCAAACATTCCCGGCACCTTCGGCGGATCCTTGGTCGGAAGCGAGAACTCCGGTTGCCCCAACGGGCCAAACAGCTCTGTGATTTCTCCGTCATTCAATAAATTGACAAGTCTGATCGGGAAGATCGATCATAGCTTCAATCCCAACAACATCATTAGCGGACGCTACTTCTTTGGTGACAGCGTGCAGTCGTTCCCGTTGGCTTTGACGGCGACTGGCGGCCAGTTACCCGGCTTCAACACTTACACGCCGACGCGAGTGCAGTTGGTTTCGCTCTCTTACACGCGCACCATCGGATCGAACAAGGTGAATGAACTGCGTTACGGGTGGAATCGGTTCGCAGAAGGATTTTTCCCGGCGGATCAGAATTTTCATCCCAGCTCGATCGGGCTGTGCGCCGCTTCGTCCAATGCGCAATGTAACGGAACCTCGCCATTTGATTCGGGTCTCCCGATTATTCTGGTCGGTGGCTTCGCGCAGTTGGGTGCTACCAGCAGCGTGCCTCGTCACCGCTTCGATACCAACAATCAGGTTGGGGACAATTTTTCATGGAAGGTCAACAAGCACGACATAAAAGTTGGCGCGGACTTCCATCGCACCTCCGTGCAGCAATATTTCGATAAGTACTTCCGGGGCCGACTGAAGTTCGATGGGTCCAGCTCCCTTACCTCCACGCCGTTGGAAGACTTCCTCGCCGGTTACGTAGATAGCGGCTTCCAATATTTTGGTGACTCCACGCGGCACACGTTCGAGAACAACTTCGGCTTTTACGTACAGGATAGCTACCGCATCTCCCCTCGCATCACTTTGAATTACGGCATGCGCTGGGACTACTTCGGAGTGGTCGGAGAAAAGAACAATCTGTTGAGCAACATAACCAGCCTTTCTCCATCGCCCGGAACTGGCACATTTACATTGACGCAGGTCGGACAGCCCGGTCTGAGTAGTCTTTATAACCCTGACAAAAAAGATTTTGCTCCGCGCGTCAGTACCGCGTGGGATGTCACCGGCAAGGGTACGACGGTGGTGCGCGCAGGCTGGGGGATGTTCTTCGATGCTTTCTCGCAAGACATGGTGCTAGGACACTTGCCCTACGCTCCCTTCTTCGATCCTGGTCCGGCTTACAACAACATTGGGCCTGATCCGATTCTTTCGACTGGCGCGATCGGCGGAACGATCGCTCCCAACGTTCCGGTTTATGGCGCAACTTCTACTTGTTCTTACGAGTGCGATGTTTTCGGTTTTGACCGCAACATCAAAACTCCGTATATGGAGAATTTCAACCTGAACTTCCAGCAGCAGATTTCCAGCAAGGCGATGCTGCAATTGGGCTATGTCGGCTCGCAGGGTCACCGCTTGTGGAGATTCTTCGATCTGAGCCAGCCCAGCGCGGCGCAGATCAATGCTGCGGATCTTGCGTGCAATTGCATCAACGATTACGGCAGCGCGGCGCGGCCTTTGGCAGGCAATCCCTACGGCGCGTTTTATGTCCTGCAGGAAAATTCCACTGGAAAATCCAACTACAACGCGCTACAGGCCAGCCTGCGCATCACTGGATGGCACGGCATCACCTCCATCGCAAATTATGTTTGGTCTCGCTCCATGGATAACTCGAGCGACGGCGAAGACTTCGAACCCAACGCCGCTCAGCCCAACGACAGCACCAATCCTCAACTGGAGTACGGTCCTTCGAATTTCAACCTGCCGCAGCGCTTTACGTGGAATTTTGCGTACGAGCTCCCGAAGATGGGCGGTGGCTATCAGAAATTGAAAAATGGCTGGGGCCTCAACAGCATTCTGACGTTACAGAGCGGGCAGCCATTCCAACTCAATTACAACTTTGAAGACGATTACAGCGGGAGTGGCAATGGCTTCGACCGGCCCGATGTGGTTGGACCGATCAAATACAATCCGCGAAATCCGTCGAACTTCCTCGATCTGAGTTCCTTCGCCATCCCTTGTTCCATTACAGCGGCTGCAATGGCGGCCCCGAGCGGGACGGCCGCTGATTGCATTCCCGGCACACGTCATTACGGGAATGAAGGGCGCAACTCTCTTTCCGGGCCATCCTTCAAGGAATGGAACTTCGCCGTCTACAAAACGACCATGCTCACGGAGCGGCTTAGCATGCAGCTTCGCGCCGATTTCTTTAACATCGTCAACCATCCCAACTTCGCGAATCCGTTTTTGCCGGCTTTCATTGCAGATGCCGGAGCCCGAGGTTTCCAGGTTGTGAACGGCCGCGAAGTTGGAGGAACCGCAGCGGGAACTGGGTATCCCATTACGGCGACGGGCGACGTGGGTATCGGCAATCCATTCATCGGAGGCGGCGGACCGCGCGGCATCCAACTGGCGGCCGTCTTCCGCTTCTAGTTTTTCTCAACTTTACGAGAATCCCCTGCCGCCTGCGGCAGGGGATTTTTGTTGCAGATAATCCCCATATCCCCGCCCGTCGTATGACTTCCGTCACTAGGTCTCCTGATTCCCGCAGTGCTACCCTGCAGGCATCATTACGTTTTCCCCCAAAGCGTCTGTTGCGGAGACTTTCTGATGCGTCGCTCCATCTACACTGTCCTTATACTTGGCGCCTGCTTTGCCGCGCCACTTTATGCCCATCACGTCAAGCAGTCTTCTTCGTCTTCCATGCCCATCACCACCTCGTCGGCGCAGGCTCGCGCGCTTTATGAGAAAGGCATGCAGGATTACGAAAACCTTTATCTGGAGCGCTGCAATGATGACTGGCGCGCCGCCGTAAAGGCAGATCCCAATCTCGCCGTGGCCTGGGCATGGATCGCCTTCAATAGCAGCGATCCCAAGGAAGTCGCTGCCGCCCGCGAAAAGGCTAAAGCTCTCGCCCCCAAGGTGACGCCCGCCGAGCAGTTGATGGTGGCTTGGGTAGTGAAAGTACAAGAAGGCGACTTCATCGGCGGCATCTCCGCCATGAACGACATGCTCGAAATGTACCCAAAAGATAAGCACCTGCTCTACCTAGCCGGCAACTGGCTGATGGGTGAGAATGGCGACGAACAAGCGCAGCGTTTCTTTGAAAAGGCATTATCCATCGACAAGAATTATCCTGCTGCCTTGAACGATCTGGCGTACCTCGACGCACGCAATCGTCAATATGCCAAGGCATTCGCCGCCATGGATCGCTACGTAGCTCTGCTTCCGAAGGAACCCAATCCGCAAGATTCCTATGGAGAAATTCTTCGCATGGCGGGAAACTTCGACGGCTCGCTGCAGCACTACCGGCTTGCCTTGAAGATCGATCCCGATTTCGTCACCTCCCAACTTGGCTTAGCCGACACGTATGCCTTGATGGGAAATCAGGAACAGGCTCGCATCGAATACGACAAAGCCATACACTTCGCCCACAACGAGGCGGACCGGTTAACGTATACGATGCAAAAAGCCATGACGTTTGTACGCGACGGCAACTATGCCGAATCTGACAAACTGCTACTGGAAGTGGCTGAAACGGGTCACGCCAAGGAGCAGGACTTGCAGGAAGCGCAAGCCTTCCGGCAACTGGCGGAGTACCAGAGCAACGACAATACGTCTTTGAAATATCTGCAGAGCGCCCAGGATGCTCTGGGACATCGCAGCACGATCTCAAAGTCTGACCGGGATGAAGAACTCTCCCGAATTCTGCGCAACCGCGCCGTGCGCGCGGCCCACGCCGGCGACGCCACGTTAGCGGATATGTCTCTGAAGCAACTGCAAGGGATGGCGTCCGTGAGTCGAAACCGCGTGATTCAAAGTTCTTACAACGGCGCGGCCGGAACTCTATTGATGGATCAGAAAAAATTCGACGAAGCCATCTCTTATCTGGAAGAGGATCAAACCAATCCTTTCACTTTGGAACTTCTGGTTCAGGCTTACTATCAAGCCGGTCAAACCGACAAACTTCACGAGACCGAAGCCAAGCTCCGAAGCACGAATGTTCCGACCATCGAGCAAGCCTTGGTTGTACCTGCGGCACGCTTGCGACGACCTGAAATTTAAACGTCTGTTACCCCATCGCGACGAAGTTGATCTATACTGGCGAACGCCAGCGGGAAGATAAAACCTTCTTGCTGGCGTTTACCGTTGACGCGGCTTTCGAGATGAGAGCTGCTCCGAAATAATGACCTCTTGATTCGTTTTTAAGGATGAACTCTACGATCGACCGCCGTTCCCGCCAGCGAGTTGCCGCCCGGCTACCTGTCCGCGTGAAAACCAAGGGGATTGGCGCAGAGGGGGAACTGGCTGCCGAAACCCGTGACGTCAGCACGAATGGCGTATTCCTGTACACCAAGTCCCGTATGGTTGCAGGCTCCGAGGTTGAATTGGTTCTCATCCTGCCGCCCGAACTAACCTCTGGCGAAAAATGCTGGGTCTGTTGCCATGCCCGCATACTGCGCGTGGAGCAGGGGGCGGGCACGGATTTCGGAGTCGCCGCCGAAGTACAACGCATGGACGTTCTGCCCGAAATACCCGGCTAAATCGCTGAACATCTCTTGGCAAAGCAGCCCCAAATTGCTAGACCGTCCCGAGCCGGCCTGATTGCAGACGAATCCTTTACCCGAAAATAAAACATCGAAATGTTTACGAAAGAGCTTCCCTTGACCCCGACCTTGGTGCAATAATTGCGGCCCTAGAACTGCTCTGGCCAAATTAAGAGTTCAGGTGGCCCTTTTCATGTGGATTGAAAAATTATCGGACGGCGTGGTCCAAGTCCAAACTCCCATTGGTCCGCGCTATGTGATGCCTTCTTTTCTTCAGCGCGCTTACTTTCTGTGGATGTTTCGTCATTTTCCCATCCTTCCTCACGCCGTACTCAACTCCTGGCAACAGAATCTGATCGACCGGCTTTGCTCTGAACAGAGATTTGTCTCCATGGCTTATGCCGATGGAATGGAAGATGCTCCAGTCATTGGCACCGTTGAAAAACGGACACCGATGCAGCCCGATTCGTTACCGCCACGTCGTCCAGCTGTCAGTGAAAGCGCCAATGGGTTGGCCGCCCAAGCCCGCCAGCGCTCCTAGGACTCTTCTCGCTGTCAATTCTTAGGCCTCGTTAATTTTGTGATCGAAAGTTTATGCAGAGGACTTCGTTCGCTGGCGCACCAGCTTGCTTATAAATGCAGGCGTAGGCGCTGCCATCTCATCTTGCGTGCCCCGTCATTGTTGTGAAGCAGGCGCGGGCGATGACCGCGCAATACCAGAGATGTTACAATCACCAATTGCCGCATACACGAATGTTCCCTCAGGGGCGCGTAGCTCAATTGGCAGAGCAACTGACTCTTAACCGCGAGGTCACACAGTACGCGGTATATTTTTTGTAGGGTTTACGTTGCCAGCCGTTGCCCCAAATTGCCCCAAATTGCAAGCCTGTAGTGTACAGATAAGGGTACAGGCAGCGATGCGCGCGCTCATTTGCCGCTGTGGCAAATTGCTGGTATTTTTTCCAGCAATCCGGCTGAGGGGGTACATGGCGCGGGGCCGGTTGCGGGCTGTGCTGTTAGATGGGGCGCGCCCGCTGCGCCAAATGTCTCTGGTCCCTCCTAAGACTGGTGCCCTTGTGATTCCGATTTTTGTTGCTCCGTGAGTTAGCCGTGACAGGCAGTCCAAAGTGAATCACTTCAAGCCTAAGTGCGTGGCTGCTACACTTGCTCCGTCGTGACAATCACTGAGTACGTTACAGAGCTACGCAAGAACCTTGCCCACGGCGACGCCACCGAACACACGCACCGCCCTGTTCTCAAGTCCCTTCTGGAGTCGCTTGCCAAGGGAATAACTGCCACAAACGAACCCAAGCGTATTGCCTGTGGCGCGCCCGAGCTTCGTCATCACACGGAAAAATGTCCCGCTTGGGCATGTGGAAACCAAAGACGTTGGCACGCCCTTGGGCGAAATTGAAAAAGCAAAAGGACCGCACGGGCAACAGTTCAAACGATACAGAGACGGCCTGCCCAACTGGATTCTCACGGACTACCTTGAGTTCCATTGGTACGTCGCGGGAGAGCGCAGGCTGACCGCCCGGCTTGGCAACTATGACGCGAAGAAGAAGACAATCCAAATCCTGCCCGGCGGTGAGGATGAGGCCGGAAAGCTCCTAGACGCTTTCTTTAAGCAACCAGCACTAACTGTTGAATCTGCCAAGGACCTTGCCGCGCGCATGGCTGGCATGACGCGAGTTGTCCGTGACCTGATTGCTGCAACATTTCAGTTCGGCAGCGCTAAGGATAAAAAACAGCTAAACAGTTGGCTCGCCGCCTTCAAGGAAGTACTTATCCCTGACCTACACGAGTCGGATTTCTCAGACATGTTTACGCGGCTACATTGGCTTACGGATTGTTTGCTGCACGTGTCCACAGCTTGGATTCAGAGCAGACATTCTCTCGCGAGATGGCTGCGTACGGCCTACCGAAAACTGATCCATTCTTGCGAAAGCTGTTCGCTGGAATAGCAGGCGTGGACATGCCGGACACATTTGATTGGGCAGTGGACGATTTGGTGTCACTGCTGAATCACGCGAACTGGAAAAAGGTACTTAAAGATTTTGGGGCGGGCAAAGCGAAGCATGACCCGGTGGTGCATTTCTACGAGACGTTTCTAGCCGCGTATGACCCGGACTTGCGTGAAGTTCGCGGGGTTTACTACACACCCGAACCGGTAGTCGTCGGCTACATAGTCCGTTCCGTGGACAGGTTGCTTGTAGAGCAATTCCATAAGCCAAAGGGTTTAGGCTGAAGCAGGAAGACGCTTAATACTGGACACGGCCAGTGGGTACCGCCACTTTTCTATTTTTCGTCGTCCAGCAAATCTATGCGCGGTTCGCAAAGCAAAAAGGTTCGTGGAGCGGGTATGTCGCGGAACATTTACTCAATCGGGTTTTCGGTTTCGAGCTTCTGATGGCTCCTTACGCCGTAGCCCATCTGAAGCTTGCTATGGAGTTGCAGGAAACCGGCTATGAATTTGTATCTGACCAACGTCTGGGTATTTACCTTACAAATACCCTAGAGGAGGCTGCTGCAAAGAGTGAACAGCTTTTCGCCCAATTTATTTCTGACAGAGGTCAACGCTGCTTCTGAAATCAAACGGGACAGACCCATTCTGGTCGTGCTAGGCAATCCACCATATTCAGGCCACTCCGCAGAACAGGAGTAGAGACGCCGAGGGCAAGCTAACGTTCATCGGTCAGCTCATCGAAGACTACAAAAAGGGCTGCCCGAGTTGCACAAACCAGCCCAAGCAAAGTGGCTGCAAAACGATTACGTCAAGTTCATACGTTTTGCTCAATGGCGCATCAGCCGCACCCAAGAAGGCATGAATTGGCTTCATCACTGACCGTGGCTATCTGCAAAACCCGACGTTCCGGGGTATGAGGCGAAGCCTGCTTGAGGCTTTCGATGAGATTTACATATACGACCTCCACGGTGGCCTGAAAAAGAAAGAAGAAACCCCAGATGGCGGCAAAGATGACAATGTCTTTGATATACAGCAGGGAGTAGCCATCATGCTTTGCGTGAAGCGACAGGGTGAGAAGGAGTCAGCCGCCACTGTGCACCATGCGGATTTGTGGGGCCTACGGGAACACGATTACGAAGTGCTCTTGAATTCCACTGTATCTGATACCGCTTGGACTCCGGTATCCCCGGCTGAGCCGCAGAATTTATTTGTGCCAGCCAAGAATCTCTTCACTTCCAAAAAGAGCGCGCTGCTTTCTGAATACGAGAAAGGCCAGCGGTTGCCTGACATCTTCGGCTTTAATGGCGACCCGGCACCGGGCATAGTGACTACACACGACGAGTTCGCGGTTGCGTTCACAAAGAAGGAAATTGAAAACAACGTGCAGTCGCTTTTGCATACGGCGACGGAGGCTGAGGCGCGCTCATTATTTAGGCTCTGCAAAACAGACCAATGGAACTATGAGAAGGCCAAGACGGATTTGTCAAATGGGAAGTGGAAAAGCTCAGTAACGCAAATTTTGTACCGGCCATTTAACCTGCGATGGACGGTTTTTAACCGGCATGTCGCCGTGCATAGGCGCGAAAGGGTCATGCAGCACATGCTGGCAGGCCCTAATCTCGGGATTGTTACAACTCGACACATTGAAACTGGGCATGTTGCGCATGTGTTCTGCGCCAATTCCATCGTCGGGCACCACGTAGACTTCCCTCAAAGAGGTCAATTATCTACTTCCGGTGTACTTGTACCCCGAGAAGGACTCGGACCAGCACACAATGGATAGTTTGTTCGGGAAGAAAGCCAATCTTGCGGAAGATTTTGTTTCGAAATTGCCGGTAGGCACGAAGCCGGAACGTGCATTTCATTACATTTATGCAATCATGCACAGCCCAACGTATCGAAAACGATACGTCGAGTTTCTGACACGCGATTTCGCGCGCATACCCGTTGCATCCGACAAGACACTGTTTTCCGAACTTGCGGACAAGGGCGGCAAGCTGGTGGACTTGCATTTGCTAAAATCGCCAGTCCTTGATGACTTGCTCACCGGCTTTCCTGAAAAGGGCACGAACGAGGTCACCTCAATCTCGTACTTTGAAAAGGACTCGAAGGTCTGGATTAATCCAATACAGTTCTTCGCCGGAGTGCCTAAAGCAGTTTGGGAGTTTGTTATTGGCGACTATGTCGTCTGTGAAAGATGGCTTGCAGACCGTAAAGGCCGCAATCTAACTTATGACAACATTCAGCACTGGCAGCGCATCGTCGTTGCAATTAAGGAAACATTTCGGCTCATGAAAGAAATTGATGCTTTGATACCGGGCTGGCCCCTGCCGTAAACCGGCTGGCCTTTTCGCCTTCGAGTGCGGCCCTAGCTACACTGGCCAGCCACGGCTTCGGCAATGGTCTTACCGGCGGCGATTGCGTCCACGGCCTGAATGATTGCACGGGGCCGGAAGATTGCCGACCGGTTTAGTGCTTTCACGATTTCCGCATCGTACGCCGTGCCACGCGCGGCGCAAGCGCGCTTCACAAGTTCCGGCAGTTCGCGGGCCGCCAGCGGGCCAAGTCGGATTTTCACGCAGCGGTCAAGGATAGCCGGGTCAAGCTGCTGCGGGTTCAGTTCGTGCAAAACACAAGCGTCAGTTCTGGCCGTGGCGGCATCGTCTTAAGGCGCGTCTGCTGCCGAACCTTGGTAAGGCACTGCGCTTCATCGACAATGATGAACATAGGTGTCTCGCCAGTAAAAGAAAATCTTCGGTTCAATCGCGCTGCCAAGGTCAAAGTCCAGCGCGTGAACGTGCTGATGCATAGACGCGACCCAGGATTGTGAACCGTACTGGTTCTCTTCCAGTGTGAATGCCCGTGCGTTCCTTGCACAGCGCCAGCGCCAGCGAGGTCTTGCCCGTGCCCATTGGGCCGTGCAGCAGAATCATGCCGTTCGGCGTGGATTTCAAATTCGACAGCGCGTCCGTGTTGCCAACCATTGCGTCCGTGCTGGCCAGTTTCATCGACTGCCACAATTGTGTCGTGCTCACTGTGCCTCCAGTTCCTTTTTCCATTGGGTTGTCTTCTTGCCGTTTGTTGCGGAGCGGTGCATGGGTTTGCCCAGCAGCCACTTTTCCACTATTTGCGCAATCATGGCATCAACAGGGCGGCCCGCACAGCGCGCCTTCAGCTTGTCGTATGTCGGCCCGTAAAGCCGCATAGTTACCTTTTTCAATTGCAGCGGGTGGTGCGGTTTTGTTCTTCGGGTCGCCAGCTATGCTTCTGCGCCGCCTCTAAAACCTGCCGCCCCGTTAACCCAATCTCCGCAGCCTCGGCCAGCACTTTGTCAGCAACAGCGGGCGTAAAGCTCGGCTAACCATCTTGTGATGATAGAAAGTCAGCGCTTCAACGCGCCGCTCCGGCGGGAATCTCTTCGCAACGTTGGCGCACGCATAAAGGACGTGTCGCGTGTAGCCGGTTGCCTGCTGCGCCAAATCAAATGTCGTTTTTTTGCCGTACGTGTGGAAGCCGTATATAAGCCAGTCGCCAACCCAGCAATACGCGGACTGACACACGGACGCCAGCGCCCGGCCAATCTGCAACCAGTCGGCTTCGGGCGTGCCCGGTTCAATGTGCAAGGCTGGTCGGGTTGAACTCAGCGCCGGGCACGTTGTACTCGGCCAGCGTCTTCACTTTGGCAGGCGCGAGAATTTGGCCCACGGTTGCCGCGCCGTCGGCTGGTGGTCTTCGTCTGCGCCTGATAGATTTCAAACTTCTTGTCCTTGCTGGTTTTGATATGGGCGAACGCCTGCGGAAACTCCCTCATTACGTGGTAGCTGTGAAAGTAGCCGTGTTCGTTCAGCCATTTGTACGGGGGCAGCACGCCGTCGTGTGCATTCGCGAGGCCTTCAAGAATGGCGAATGCTTTGCGATTGTTTAGTCCGCGTAGTGGCGCGTTTCCCGGTTGTGGTCGAGTGCGGTTGAAGTTGCCATTCAATGTCGCTGGATTCTGTTATGGAGGGCCGGGGGCCGCCAGCCTCCTACGACTACGCGGCCCTTGTTCCGGGTTGTGCGCGGTCTACCAATGCCGGTCAGGCACCAACAACGTCCGCGCTGGTTACCGGCTTGTTGGACGCCGGGGGCTTGCGCCCACTCTTTTTATCCGCGACGTTCAACGTCGCGCATGTGCGGCATTTTGCTTGCGTTGCGCAGCGTTTCCACTTCGCGCTCAAGCTGGATAACTCGCGCTTCCAATCTCTGCACGAAAAGAGAAAATTCACGCGGGATGCCGAAGTGCTGGCCGAATTCTTGCGGCGTCACTTCTGCGGCAGTGCGGTTGCGTTTGGCTGCGGCGTCCGCTGCAACGCGGTCGAGGTTTTCAGGTGTCGGCACGGTTAATGCCGGGTCGCTCTGCCAATGGCAGGCCGGTTAGGCCGGGGTTATAGACCCGTGCCGGTGTGCTTACGATTTCACTTCCCATTGCTTTGCTCATACGGGCCATCCTTCTGCGCGTTGCTGCGCCAGTTCGTCTAAGTATTCCTGCCGGGCTGACGTGGTTGTGTCGGCGGCCAGCGCTGTGCGGTCGGCAGCGATGACAACCGGCGCGAGTTTCGCCAGTGCAGCGGCGTGCTTCGCTGCGCCAGTCCTGTCGTCGCCACATACTGCGCGCTGCGTAGCTGCCGGGCTGCAACCGTTGTCGCATTTCCGCCATACGCAGGGTTGGTAACAACGGAAACGTCGAATAGGTCAACGTCAGTGAGCGTGCGCTTGCTGTAATCCTTGGACCAGGTCTCGCCGCCCTTGGCCACGATGAACGCGAAGCTGCATTCGTCCATGTCGCCGCGCGCAACAGCGGAATACAAATCCTTATGCGCTTGGCTCTTGGGGTTAAGCTGCACACGGAATGAAAGCCCAGCATCCGTGTTAGTGAGAACCAGCGTGCCGTTTTCACACGCCCAAGAATTTGCATTGGGTCGTGGTTGACCAGCGCCTTAACGTCGGCCTTGTTGCAAGCGAACGCTTGAAGGCTGAAGGCGCAACGTATTCCGTGAAGGTACCGGCAGGGCCGCCGGGTATCGGCTTGCTGGGCATGTTGTAGCTGGCCGCAACGCCCACGAGCGCAAACTCGTTGCCAGCAGCAGCACGTACCTGCACGCCAGTAAGGGTTCGTATCTCTGGTTTGGTTGACATTAGCGATTATTCCTTAGCTTGTCTTTGATGTTCTGCAAGCGCTGCGCTTCCAACGCTGCGTTCGTGTTAAGGCGGACCCAATCCGTCGGCGACAATTGCGCCGTGTAAAACTCGACAATGTTGTCGGGCGTTTCCGGGCCGGTTAGCTCGCCCAGCCAATTGCGCCGTTGGAAGCCGCGCTTGGCGTTGCTGGGCGGGCCGTCATACCACATGGTCGTCGCGCCAAGGGTGTAGACGATGCACGTATTGCCGCCAAGGTTCGTCGTCACGCCCCACTTTGCGGTAGGCGGCTCCGGCGGAGTAATTGTTTGGTTGACACGCTCAACCATGCCCAGCTCAAGAAGCACAGCAGCAAGGTCGTTCGGAATTTGGTAAAAAGTTTTGCCCGTGTTTTTGGTTTTGATGTCCATTGCATTTCCTCAGCCGCAGGTTGCGGCTCCAATAGCGCTTGTGGCGCTCAGTAAGTCCGTGGGCTGTTACGCCGCCGGGTTAAACCAGTTCGGCCACGCCTTGCCGGAGTTTTTGCACGGCGACATCCCAATGCATCTGCAAAATCAGCCCCGTGGCAATCATGCGGAAGAAGACCTGCCCGTTGGCGTCTGCTTTTGCACGTACGTCGGCTTCAATGTCCGCAGCTTGTGCCTTGGGCGCGGGGACTGATTCAACCGCAAAGCCTTGCTTGATGAGGTCGCGGGCCACGCTGGCGCTGAGCCACTTCGATTCCGCCGGGCGTTTCTTTTGCGTCGTCAGCCGCAAGGCCAAGGTGATGGTCTTTAACGAACGTAACGTGTGCGCCGTCCGATTCGATGTTGATGTTGTTTTCGTGTGTAGTTGCCATGTCGGTTTCCTCTTCCCTATGTCGTGCGCGTGTTAGGCCACGCCTGCGCCAGTGGTAAAGCAGGCTCATACATCATCGCCCAGATTTCCAGCCACGCGGCAGAGTTTTCGCCGCCGGGCCGGGGCAGCCCCCATGCTCATAGCCATACAGCTTGCAGTCGCACACTGGCCGGTTCCAGTTTGACCCGTACGTTTTGGCTTGGTCCAAATTCTCGTCGTCCACGGCAGCACTGTCCGGCTGCGAATGAACGCCGTGCGCGTAATCCAACATGCGGTCGATGTAGCTCATTGCTGTAACCCTTTCGCCGTTGTGTCAAGTTCGGCAAAGTATTTGTCTTCAAAACTTTGTTCCGGTTCGGCAGCAGGCACAGCGTCGCCCGTGGGTTTAATCCTGTGGCGTGCATTGGGCGTCAAGCCCAGTCGGTCAAGGCAGGCAACCATATTGCGCGCGGAATCCTGCGCGACCTTGAGCCAGAGGTTCGGTTTCTCTTGGTCGTGCGGCTGCCCGTTGCTGTCCAGCCGAACGTACGTGCGGATTTCGCCCTGCTCCGTTAGCTTCGCCTTTGCCCGCGCCCAGCGCGCTCTTTCCGTGGCATAGATGTAAAGCAATTCGCCGTCGCCGGTAGACAAGTGCCTGCGCTGCTCCAACTCCGCGCACAGGCTTTTGAAAATGCGCCGTTCCTCTGGCGTCAACCCCTTGGGGAATCGCGGACGGCCGGGCTGTACCGCTGCGCCTTCCACGGGTACGGGCGGCGTGGGCTTCGTGCCTTGCAGCTTGTGCAGGTCGTCAGATTTCTTGTTGTGGCCGCCTTGCATTATTCGGCCTCCATGCGCGGCTGCGAAATCAGGACCGCCGGGCGCGGGTACGTCTGCGCCGCCGGTTGCTCCGGTACCGGGGGCTGCTGGTCAGCCGGGGCCGGGCGCTGGAAGCCGTTCTTCCGGCACGCGGCCAGCTTGGCAGCGCTGCGGCTCTTGCCGCCCTTAAGCCCGCCCAGCCTGCCCGCTTCCTGTGGGGTAATTCTCGCCATTGCTTTTGTTCCTTTGTGCTTTAGCGCTATTGCACTTTCGCCGGGCGCTGTTACGGGAGCAAATAAGAATTGTTTCGCCGGGTTTGCCCCACGCACACCGTCACAAGCGGGCGGCGCTTGTATACGCCGTCGCCAAATCAGATTCGAGCCCCCATACCCCACTGATTACGCAGGTCTTAGCACGTCGCGCCTAAGTGGCAGCTAAACACTAAGCACAAAGCACTTGCCAGTTCCCAAGGCACACAGGCAGGCCGATAGCTGGCCAGATTGTGCAGTAAACACGTCGGTCCGGGGCCGGATTCGGGGCAAATCGGGGCGTCTTCTTAGTGTGTGGCTGGCCAGTGGGATATGTGCGTGTCTTCACGCTGTGGTGGGTTTATCGACCTTGCTCCGGGTCAATGAGGGTAATGGATGTTTCAACAGCCGGGCTTTGTAGGGCAGCCACAAGCGTCAATCTTAATAAGGTGATAGGCTTGCAGTGACTCAACTTCACATCCTTCCGCCGCACCCACCCAGAACGGGACGGTCTCTTGTGATGGATTCTTCGCACAGGGGGCCATAAACGTGGCGACTCGCTTCATTCCGACATGCTGGATATGTGACAAGGCCATAACACTTGAGATTTGTACGATTGACGAACATGGGAAAGGCGTACATGCAGAGTGTTACGCGGCGAAACTGGCTCTTGGAGATGCCAACCCCTCACGCGAAAAGGAACAACGCACGAGTGTTGTCGAAGAGATAAAAAAGGTCAAGCATTCCGCCAAACCGCCCAGCGATTCCTAGCTGCTGTTAACAGACCCATTAGAACTCATTGACCGCTTCTCGCCGCGACCTAGATTACACGCCTTCCAGCAGCGCGGCCATATCGCAGGCCAGCGCAGCGTCAATGCGTGCAGTATCGACGACGCTTGTGGTTGCGCCGTGTACCTTGCTTACGTCGCCCGGCTGTGCAGGTTTGTAGTCTGGATGCCACGTCGGCAGCGTGTGCCCTTTGTGGTAGTAGATTTGACCCAGCACGCCGATGGTTGCGCAGTATCGAGCGTCTTGTGTTTCGCCGCGTTGCCCGCCTGCGTGATGCTTGAAGCACACGGCCACAAGGTTTGTCCAATCGAACGCCAGCGATACGTCGTCCTTTGGGTCAACCAAGTGATGCACGGCTTCGCTTTTGTGCGTGCATTGCTTGCCGGACTCGTCAATGTTTTGGCACTGCGGATTCTTCGACAAGACTAGCGGCTGCGTTTTGTATCGCCAGCGATACGTACCGTAAATCTTCTGGTTGCGGTTGTCGCGCATTACGTGGGCATACCTTCGGGCTGCACAAGGTTCATGACGGCGACAAAGCCTTCCGCCAAATATGCAACGGCTGGGTGGTCTGCGGGCACGCTAGCAGCAGCGAGAATGTCAGTGCATATCATCATTGCTTCCGCGATACGTGCCAGCTTGCGATTTCTGTTCGTCAGTAAATGTCATTTCATCCTCTTCTTTTTCGTACCCCAGCGGTTTCCAGTAAGCGTCGAATTCGCTCAGCAGCCGTTGGCAGTTGATTTGTTAACGCGCGGCCCGCTTACGAAACCAAGGGCCATTGCAATAGCATGATGGTCATCCCGCGCTTATACATCGCCATTGCGCCGTCCAGCGAACTGAACAGGTGCGCCCGTGCATGTCCTGCGTACACTTGGCTGTTCAGTCTCGCGTCACTTCTTTACTCCTGCCGCTTCCAACAATCGATTAATGCGCTTGCAGCCGGTGGGACGACCGTTCTGCCTAGCGTATCCAAAGGCGCGTGCAATTTGCGCTATGATTCATCCCGCGCTGGTACAGCTCAACCGCACCGTCCAGCGAGCGTAAGGGCGCACCATTGTTTGCCCTGCGTATTTTCGGCTCGGACGGTATCTACTGACATGCCAGCGCTGCTCCTCCGGTTGCTGGGCAACCGGCATCGGCTATGCGCACTATATGCGCACGTGCGCGTCGGCGCAATCGGTAAATATTCAGTTGCCCGCATGTGGAGAACATTTATCCTGCTTTGGCCGTCGTGCCCCAGCGCTGCGGCCAGTTCGTCGGCGGCCTGTTGGCCGGGCGTTGGGCCGATTCGCACGACGTCGCGCAGCCCAGGTGCCACATGCTGCACGGGTAAGCATAGAAACGTCGCCCTTACCTTGCTTGTCAGTTTGTCCGCATCGGCCTGCGCTTCCGTCCTGCATGCTGTAGTAAGTCAGCGCTTGGCACTTGTTGCCTCGCTCACGTACGGTTTGCTCATGGCAAGCCATTCGCACCCCGTCAAACAATCTAATGTCTGAAGGCAACCACATGCCTGTCGTGTAGCCCTTGCGTGTGCCGTCGTTCTTCTTCACTCGCGCTCCATCAGCGCCGCGATATTGCCGGACGAGTCGGCGTTGTTTCTACCGCGCGTTGGCTCGTCCAGTTTTCGTATCACGTGCCATCCGCCTTCAGGGCATATAAGGTGGCTGCACATCTTTCCGCATCGCTCTTGCTGAATCACTGCCGCTTCCAGTGGTGTGCTTGCCAGTACGACCCGCCGGTTGCATTGGCAGACAACTGCAAGGCGGCCGTCGCCGGTAACCGTGTATCCGGGCCAGCGTAGTTCTGCCGTCGCCTTGTCGATAGAAGCCATATAACTGCCACGCGCGTGTTACGGTCTTTCCCACACGCCGTCAGCAGCCTTAACCGTGAAGCCCGCTTCTACGCGCCTGCTTCATTGCGGTAAATCCAGTCGCGGCACAATTCCAGTCACTTGCTGCCGTTAGATTTGGCTGTCCTGCGCGTTGGGCAAGGCCCGTACGCGCCACTGAAAGCAGCCGAACGTTGCGGATTACGTGGCGGCCTGACGGTTCCACTGCTTTGCACGCGCCGCCCTTCTGCAATTCCTTAAGCACAAGTAACCAGCCCTTCGGGTATTGCTTCCCTGCGCGGTTAATCCGCTTTACAACTTGCGTCCACAATGCTCGCGCATAAGTTGTGCGTCGGTTATCCCACGGTTATGCCGCATTTTCTTCAACGTAGCATGCGCACGTATTTGCCAGCAAGTCAATTTCGTTGGTTTGCTTGTATGGATGCGCGATTGAAATTACCGTCGGTAATTTCACGTCAGCAGTTCCATATCGTTTTTAATCGAAGAACTGCGCACCGATTGTTATTCCGCTACCAAGGGGTTTGTCATTGTCATGCACGGTGTTAGGCGCGCAAGCGCCTACGGGTTGCGAAGCTGAAAGGCGAAGCCCCGGTTTTGGTTCATTGCGCCGCTGCTTGATACAAGCGGCGCAGGCTCCATAGGCTTGGTCGGTTCCGTTGGATGGAAAGGCTCTTGCGGTTGCATAACGGTTACAACGGTTAGGCCCCGATTTTGGGGACTAACTTCCGCATTATCAGAAGCAAGTTGCAAAGTAGTTACCGGCCTGCATACCGGCTTGTCCCCCGGCCTGTGTACCGGCCCGGATACCGGCTTTCCTACCGGCTTGTCCCCCGGCCCGGATACCGGCTTTTCGTCGGCATAACCAGCCCAATAGAGGACGCTATCTGGGCCGCCGTCGCCGCTGCGCGCCCAGCGCCCGGATGTGCCTTCGCCAAGCTCGCCGGTAAGGATGCACTTGCCATTTTCGTGCGTGGTTAGGCAAGCGTGCGGCGCTACGATGTAACCCCATTTTTCTTCATGGTCGCGCACACGCATTACGCGCTTGCTGACGATGTTGCGCGCCCGTAGCTCTGCCAGCCCCTTTTCAATCCAGCGCGGGCCATAGCTCTTGTCTGACTTGAAATACTTGCAGCGCTTTCGGATTTCAGAGACACGAGCAAACACAAAACGCTCATGGTCATTGGCCGCCCACAAATCAAGGATGCCGACAAGCTCGCGCATGGCCCCTGTATAGTGGTCTTTCAACTTGGTGCAGTCTTTCTTTTTGCTTACCGGGCGGAAGCTACCGGCAAATCTGCGTGTCGTCATTTCCCCATCCCTAGCGGTATGGGCAACCCGGCTCCATTTAAGGAGCCGGGCCAATAAATCAGGCGGCACGGCCTGATTCGGCACGTTGCAAGGCGCGCCGAATGTGTAGACGAGAAATCTTGTGGTTGCCGTTTCATTTATCGTTTGCCCGTACTTCGCCTTCCTTGCAAGAAGGTTGCGCGTTGGTTCGTGACGCGCGGCACGAGTTTGAGGCTAGTTGTTCAAAGCAGTAGCCCACGCTGCTTGTTAATCCCATTGCCGTACGGCGCTGGGCGGCCAACATTCCAACAGGCTGTTACGCCCGCCGGTACCAGCGGCCCAACCTCACAGCGGCCCGCCAGATAGTCTAATCCCTGTTTGCAAGGCGCGGGCTACTACGGTCACGCTTCGCCCGCAGGCGGCAGCGACTCCTTTAAGCAGTGGTGCGCTTAAGCGCATCAACGTACTTGTCCAAATCGTTTCTGTCGAACAGCAGCCTGCGCCCGATAAACACACCGCGCAGTTTGCTCTCCCAATGCAGGCCGCGAAGGGCAAACGTGCCGACGCCCAAGTACCGGGCTGCATCGGCTGCGTTCAACATGCGGGGCACAATTGTGGCGACGCTGGGCGAAGTTGTGGCTTTGGGTTGTTTGCGATTTGCGGGCACGCGGGTTTACCTGTGCAGGTATGCGTGCCCTTGCGGGGTTGCTGATTGCAGACTGGCCGGTTTACGTACCCTTGCGGGCGTGGTATCTGCTTACGGCTCTGCTGCCAGTGCCATGCTGCCGCCCTGTATTGCCGTGGGGCAAAGGCCACGGCGCGGCGCTGTTTTTGTAAACAGTGAGATGACTCTAGCGGAGGTTAGGAGGTAGAGTCGAGGAAATTGCTAGCGCAACGCGAGAAAAATAAAAGTGCCCAACGATGAAAGGGCGGCGACTAGCAGTAACACTGCAAACCCCAGCCAAGGCCGAGGACGGTGCGGCGCAACACCGGCGCGGGGTGGCATAGCAGTAACCTGATGACCATACTTATCCATCAAACGAGCAATCTTTTTCTTGTCTTCCTCGCTGGCGGGCACTGAATCCGCGTCCACAATTGCGTTAAGTGGCGCATCAGGGTGGCGCACAGTTTCAGGTTTGCTATTGTCGTAGCTGGCGTCAAACGTGAGTAGGGGGTAAGCGACGCGCAGGCACGTGATTGTCTCGCCGCTTCCGCTGGGCACGGAGTAGCGCCTTGTTGGCAAATCGCCCAAATGCTCCCGGAACGCTTTTGCGATATCACCCAACAGCGGTATCGGTAAGTGGCCGCTTGTCGCGTCAAAAAGATGAGGGAAAGTGCGGTGGATTTCAGCGATAGTCCACCATTTTCCGGGGTTCAAGTCACCGCGTGGGCCAACCTCTGTTACTTCCAGCCCCTCGTCGCGCAGTGTTTGCGCTGCATTCCCGCATGTAAAACAAACCACGCCCGGATACCCGGCGCTTCGTGCGAATTCGGCAATGACTTTCGCTCGTATACTTTTGTGCGGGAAGTGGAGTTCTTCGGGCTTCATCTTGCCCCAGCAGCTTTTGCTTTTTCACTTTTCGCAGTGGCCGCGTCCAAGTTAGTGTCGCCGATTTCCAGTACGCCAAGCTCCTGCGGGATGGCCTGAACGTCTTCTCCCTTGAAAAAGCACTGCACGTACTGATGCGCATTGCTCAACTTGCGGTATTTCTCGAATGGTACGCGGCTCCGCAGCGGGAGTGTTCCGATAGGCGTCACCAAGATTGCCATGTTGTAGAGCTTTAGGCCGAGACGGAGAAAAATCGAAGCGCTGTCGCCTGCAAGGTTGCGATAGAAACCTTTCTCGTCGCGCACGTCGCCAATCTTGACGACAACAAATCGGTTGTCTTTTAGCCGTGCAACGGCTTGCGAAAAAATGTCCTCGTACAACGCAAGGAACCGCCCGTACGATTGAACAGCCGAGGCGTCTTGGTCATCGCTGCTGTATTTCTCCAGGTCAAAGTATGGCGGGCTAGTGAAGATTAAGTCGTAATCGCCAGTGCCCTTCAACTCGGCAGACAATTCCGTGCTGTCGGCACATATCCAGCGCGCGGACAGCCCCATCGTTGTTGCTTGCGCGCGGTTTGCGTCTACTTGTTCGGTTCGCCGCTCAATCCCCGTGTAATTGTAGCCAAGCTTCGCGGCTACGAGCCCTTTGATGGCTTCCCCCGCAAAAGGGTCCAGCACTCGTCCACCACGAGGTGCGAACCAGCGGTATACGCACTCAGCCAATACCGGGTCGAATGCTGAATTGTCTTCGAAATTGTCCGAGGCGGGTTGACTATCGTTGAGCTGTTGGTTGTGCCCACCGCTCACGCCTTCGGCGTGCCAAACCTGTTTTCGTTTTGTCCAGTATCCCTGCCTTGCATCGAGGACGGTGAATGGCAACGCAACGAAACGCTCATGGAGCTTACCGCGACAGTTTATTTCCTTGTCTGCCTGCTGGAGGGTGAGTTTCCCATTGATGATATCTTGCAGTACGCTCGGTTCTTTCTTGCCCAGCGCCACAGCTTTTTCTACCGTCCGCGCCGAGATGCCAAAACGAGCAGCGGCTATCTGCGAAGCCTTGCCAAAACCCTCCGCGCATTGTTGCGCTGAGGGTTCCCCGTTCTTGCGGCCACGCCCGCCTTTATCGCCGTGCTTGCCAGCAGCCTTTTGTCGTTCTTTCGCTTCGCTCTGAAGTTGCGGCAACAGCGAAGCCGCGAGCGCCGCACGCTGGCCTAAGCTGAGATGCCTGCGTTGCAAGTTTTGGGCGATAACGAAAGCCAGCGGGGAAACACCGTTGGGGTGCCATTGAATGAACTGCGGCTTAACGTCCGCTTGAATGCAGGCAAGCACGCGGTTGCGACCGTCCAGTACCTTGCCTTCAAAGACCCGCACTGGTTCTTGTAATCCGTTTTTCCGAATGTCCTCCGCCAGCGAGGATAGGGCCTCGCTGTCCATGCAGGGGAACAGCTTTGCGTAATGGTGCCAGTTCGCCTCCTTACCGTAGTCCTTCCAATCCATTTCCCCAGCGTATAAGGCGCGGATTCCGGTGCGAATGGTACTGAGGTAACTCCGGTCTCTCCGTGGGCCATAAGCGACCGTTACTTGCGGTACTCGCCAACTGTACACGTAGAGCAATACATTTCTCAGTGTACGGAGGAGGGACTATGGCAAGACGGGCACGTGGGGAAGGATGCTTGATGCGCAGGCCGGACAGCCGGTTGTGGTGGGCGCAGTGGTATGTCAACGGCAAGGCTGTGCGCCGCAGCACTGGCACAGAAGTTAAGGCCGAAGCGCTGGCCACACTACGCAAGTTCATGGGTGATACCGAACGCGGCATACCGATGGTAGATGGCAAGCTGCGGTATGCTGCCTTGCGCGCGGCGCTCATCGACAACTATGTGGTCAAGGGCAACAAGTCGCTGACCCAACGCGCCGACGGCACCGAAACAATCGTGGGGCTGCCCCAGCTTGACGCGGCCTGCGGCTACAAACCGGCGACCAAGGACGGGCAGCCGGAAGAACCCGGCATACTGGTAAGTGCGATAACGGTCGAATGGGTCCGCAAGTTTTCACGCGACCGTATGGCGGAACTACAAGACAAGCGCGGCCCCAACGCAGGAGCGGCCATGATTAACCGTTCACTGCAATGCCTGCGGCGCGGCCTTAACATCCTGCGTGAGGATGGCAAGCTGGCAGCCGTGCCGAAAATCCGGCTGCACAAGGAACCCGGCGCACGCAAGGGTTTCTTAGACGTGCAGCAGTTCGAGGGACTGCTGCGGGCGCTGCCTAGCTACCTGCGGCCCCTTGTAGCAATGTTGTACTGGTCGGGTTTGCGCAAGGGCGAAGCGCTGGCAATCGACTGGACACAAGTGGATTTGCAGCGCGCCGAAATCCGGCTGTACGACGAACAAACCAAGGGCGACGAAGCCCGCACGCTGCCACTGCATCCCGAGGTTGTGGCGCTGCTGCAAGGCAGGGAACCCAAGCACGGGCCAGTGTTCGACGCTACCAACCTGCGCACGGAATGGGAACGCGCCTGCGATGCAGTGGGGCTGGGCAAACGTGTTAAGGTGGAGGGGCCAGCGTACACTTGGCACAAGTACACGGGGCTGCGGCTGCACGATATGCGGCGCAGCGCGGTTCGCAACATGCGTGTGCTGGGCAACGTACCGGAGACTGTGGCGATGAAAATCAGCGGGCACAAGACGCGGGCAGTGTTTGACCGTTATAATATTGTGACCACGGGCGACCTGCACGCTGCTATGCAGGCCGTGGCCGTGGGCGCTGCAAAAGCGTTGCCAGCCGTTGCCAACGGTAAACGCAGCCCGGCCAAAAGTAAGGGCAAGTTAAGTGTACGGAGTGTCACTTTGAAAGGCCACACTCGCAGCAAACCCGCATAAACACAGGACGGGCGCGTAGCTCAATTGGCAGAGCAACTGACTCTTAATCAGTAGGTTGTAGGTTCGATTCCTACCGCGCTCACCATCTCTTCTAACCACCAACCGGTTCTTGGTTTTTCAGTCCTTGGCGTCATATCCTCTGCGGGTATTGGGAGTGTTGCCTCGAGATAAATGCCGCTGGCATATTCCCGAAAGCGGTTGGTCGCCAGGTCATAGTCACGAAAAAGCTATCACCTGCGCCGAGCCATGTTTCGTAGTTACTTGCTTCCGCATATTTTTGTGGACTGCAATTGGCGCTGTTTGCAGGAGGGTCGCGCGCATTGTTTTATCCAGATAGAAGTCCCCACCCACGTTCGACGAGGACCGGCGTGGGCGCCAAAATTTTCTTAGCTCCTGCCTGTTAACTCTGACAGTTCATTCAGAATCTTCCCGGACATAGGCTTAACTATGCGCCGCGATTCATGTGTGTGCTCACCATGCGGGCTCACCTGGCCGTGGTTATCAAGGGAGAAGTTATGAATTTGCGCGGCAAGAACCTCTGGTTGTTACACGCGGCAACGGGGACCCTACTATTCTGCACATCTGTCTTCGCCCAGGGTCCTGCGGAATTGACGGTCGCAGGCTCCGAAGCGGTCGCACGAGCGGACACAGACAGTGATTCCGGAAGCACCCGCGCCCGTGCCGAACCCACCTCAGGGGCCAGGTCCGGCGTCACAATACCCGTCAGGCAATGCCGGCGGCGATTGGCGCGTTGGGATCTCGATCTATGGATGGTTTCCCGGAATACACGGAACCGTTGGAGCGCTCGGCTATGATGCCAGCATCCATGTCCCTTTCTCCGACGTCTTCCATGTCCTGAAAGGAATCATTCCGATCGCAGTCGAGGTCGATAAGGGCCGGTTCGTGATGCCGGTGGATTTCCTATGGATGAAGCTCGGCGTAGACAACGCGATCCCCGATTAACGACTTTGGCCAGACATCGATCAATACTCATTTCACACAGTCGATCTTAACGCCCAAGGTGGGATACAGGCTCTATGACGGCAAGTACTTGAAGTTCGACGCCCTCGCCGGAATTCGCTATTGGCATGTAGGCCTGAGCAACACTTTGGAACCCTCGGGCCTCAGCAGTTCGCGTTCGACCAACTGGGTTGACGGCGTGGGCGGAGGCAGGTTCATCGTGCCCTTCGGCGAAAAGGCGGCCCTCACGGTAGCTGGTGACGCCGGCGCTGGCCAGGCCGATCCTGGACTATCAACTCCTGGGCCTGCTGAACTTCAACTTGACCCGCAAGTTCGGGATGGCAGTGGGCTGGCGCTATCTGTATGAGAACTACAGACCGAGCAATAACCAGTTCGTCTATAACCCCACGATAAGCGGCGCGCTTGCGGGATTCACATACAACTTTGGCGGCAAGCCACCGGTTCCGCCGAAGGCTTCGTGCTCGGCTTCGTCCGCGCAAGTCTTCCCGGGCGAGCCGGTCATAGTGACGGCGACCCCCGAAGGTCTGAATCCGAAGATGAACACGTTGTATTCGTGGAGCGGCAGCGGCGTTACCGGCACTGGAGCGACGGCTAGCGTCGATACTAGTGCTTTGAAACCTGGAACCTACCAGGTGGAGGGCACCCTGAAGGAAGGCAAGCCAGGTAAGGAAGGGCTGAAGCCTTGGGAGGTTGCCAGCTGCTCGGCCACTTACACCGTAAAGGCATTCGAGCCGCCGACGCTGAGCTGCTCGGCAAACCCGACCGATCTCAGGATCCGGGTGACTCGTCGACCATTACAGCCCAGGGCATTAGTCCGCAGAACCGTCCGCTCACTTACAGCTACCAGGCTTCGAACGGCAGCATCAGCGGAGGCGGAGCCACGGCCACATATTCCTCGACGGGCGCTTCCCCCGGGCGGGCGCAGATCACCTGCAGCGTATCGGACGACAAGGGACATACTGCGAGGGCGAATACCAGCGTCACCATTCAGTCGCCTCCTCCGCAACCGTCACAAGAGCTCGTAGGTCGGCTGACATTACACAGCGTTTACTTCCCAACCGCTCAGCCGACGGAGAAGCATCCGGAGGGCGGCCTGGTGGAAAGCCAGCAGGCAACTCTCACCGCGCTCGCCACTGACTTCAAGATGTACCTGCAGGTCAAGCCGGATGGGCGTATAACCTTGACCGGTCACGCGGATCCGCGTGGCGCTCCGGAATTCAATCAGAAACTTTCCGAGCGTCGTGTTGCTCGCGCCAAGGCTTTCCTCGTTGAACAAGGTGTTCCCGAGGCGAACATTGATACGCAAGCAGTGGGCGAAGAGCATCAGCTCAGCAAGGACGAGGTCAAGAATCTCATTGATACCAATTCTGAGCTGACCGACGAACAGAGGAATAAACTTCTGCGCAACCTGAACGTGATTGTTCTGGCTCAGAACCGTCGCGTCGACGTCAGACTGAACGGATCGGATCAGGAATCTACGCGGCATTATCCATTCAATGCTGCCGATTCCTCAACTCTTCTCGATCTGAACAAGCCGGTTCACAAGGGCGGGCCGAAAAACAAATAACCTCAACCCCGGGAACAGGCCTTCCAAGGCCTGTTCCGGGGCAGGGTTGTACAAACTTTACACGCGGCTAGTTGTCACATCACCGAATCTTTCACATACCTCGGCACGTTCTTCATCGCAGGCGCACTTGGCACGTGTGCCGTTCGAACTACCTGACCCAGGGTCATTGCTTCTTCAATCACGGGGCGGGCATCTCGGTCTTCCTAAGTGGAGTTCACCGCCAAATGCGCGGTCAAGCACAATCAGTGTTAACGAGAATTCATCTGATCTTCATCAGCCATTCATAAGATCCTCCTACCATTCCCAGTCATCCTGAGCAGAGCTTTTCACGAGCCGGCAACAAACTGCCTCGACTGGGTTGAAGCACGCAATCTCATCGATTGGCACGTCCTTATTCAAAGGAGCATCAAGCATGAGAAGAGAGCCTTCCTTCCTTTTTTATTTTCCTGGCATTCATAAACCATCAATTCTGGTTAATTCAACATCTGCTTGTCTTTGTTCGTGGAGTCGTTGCGCAAATCTATACAGCTCTAGTTCACGTGTGCTCGCTTCTATCAAGCTTGCCGCTGCCCTCATATTTTCTTTGTTCCTGCTAACCACTGCATATGCCCAGGTGGATCGTGCAGTCCTCGAGGGGACTGTCTCGGATCCCAGCGGAGCCACGATCGCTCGGGTCGCAGTGCGGATACTGGCTACCGACACCGGACTAATGCAAGAGCAACTGACCAATCCAAAAGGGTACTATCGCTTTCCCGGTTTGGCTGTTGGCCGCTATTCCGTCACGTTTACCGGAGCGGGCTTTAAGACTAAGGTTGTTGATGACGTGATCCTGCAGGTTGGCCAGACACGTACGCTCGACACTGCTCTGGCAGTAGGTGCGATTGCAGAAAAGATCGAAGTAAAGGCGTCTTTGGCTGCCGCGGATCGCACGACGGCGGCAGCCGCTACAGTAATAGACACGGACCAGATTGCAAATCTCCCCAACAACGGGCGTGATTGGGCGAGTTTTACCCTACTGGCTCCCTTCGCCCAGGATGACGGCGGTGGCGACCAGCGTACCATCCGTTTCGCCGGACGCGCCCGCGACGACAACAACTTTCAGATCGACGGAGTCGATGCCGGCGGCATTCAGGAGCAGGCCCAGAAATCGCAAACCCGTCTCCAAATTTCTCAAGACGCGATCCAGGAATACCGCGTTAACAGCGCTCTTTACGACGCAGAATATGGTACCCAAGCGGGTGGTCAAATTGATGTCGAGACCAAGCACGGCACCAACGATTGGCACGGCTCGGCCTTCGGCTATCTCCGCAACTCCGTTTTCGATGCGCGGAATTTCAACGACTTCGACGTCAACGGCAATCCCGCCATTCCACCTTTTCGCTACGGTCAGTATGGAATGTCGTTGGGCGGTCCTATCCTGAAGAACAAACTGTTCTTCTTCGTGAACTACGAAGGTCTTCGTCAGTTCGGTTCCACCACCAACCAACTCCTCGTGCCAAACCCAGCTACGCAACAGGCGACTTTGGCCACGTCACCGCAAATGTGCTCCATCCTTCAAGCCTTTCCTTGGCGCACATCGATCGGCTCGATTGGAAGCTGCAACCCACTGCATGTATATCCCGATGCCGCCTTTGCGGATCAGACAATCAACGGATTGCCAGACTCCGATCTGCTTACCGCTCCCGCATCAACCACCGTCCACGAAGACACCTGGCTTGTCCGTATGGACTACAGAATCAACGAAAAAACGCTGCTATACGGAAGCGCCCACCGGGACATCAGCCTGGTAAGCGGCACCAACGGCAGCGGCTCTCTGCCTTACGATCTCATTCAGACGATCAATCATCCTGCGGGCTATTACGTCGCCCTGCAGGACACTTTTACCCCACTCGTAGTCAACGAGGCCAAGGTTTACATAAACCGCGCTCCGTTCCTCAATCCACAAGTGCCGCCATTGCCCTATGCCGTCCAGACTAACGACTGGGTTGGCATCAATAACAACCAGACAGATCATGAAATCGGCACAACCTATGGCGTTGTTGATAACTTGACTTGGGTTCACGGCAGAAGCACTTTTAAGACTGGAATTGAGATTCGACGAGTTCGATTGAATCAAGGTCTCACTGCCGGTAACACTCTTTCTTTTCAGGACAGCAGTGGCACATCGAACACAGGTTTTCAAGACGCGAATCTTTACGGAATCTCTTACACATCGACTTGGTGCTGTCACAAGCTGAGACGAACGTTTTACATGCCTTACTTCCAGGACGAGTGGAAGGTCACTCCGACTCTTACTTTGAACCTGGGATTGCGCTGGGAATACTACGGCGTCGCGCACGAAGCGGACAATCGTACGACGGTTTTTGATCTCAATCAATTCCACGGAGTCTGCCTTGGATCGGGCTCCACCAATGGACCGTTCCCCACTCCGATCGACACCCCGCCTTGTCCCAAGAATCCCGCTCTTTACAATGCGAACTACCGCAACTTCGACCCTCGCGTCAGCTTCGCGTGGGCGCCCGCAATGTACAACGGAAAGACAGTCATCCGGTCAGGTTTTGGAATCTATCACGGAGCCGCTCAGAACGACGACCTGAACGCCGGCCTCGAGAGTGATCGCGAAACCGCGTTCGTTCATCTTGATCCATCCGGATCAGGCACGCCACTTTTGCCGGTTTACCAGCAAACTAATCCCGACCTCAGTGGACTGCAGAACAATCCGAACGTCCCTTTCTCGGTCCTCCAGCAGCCTCGTGCCCTACAGCGCGAGGGGCGTCGCGACCTGTACGTGGAAACCTGGGGCCTGACGGTTGACAACGAATTGCCGGCGAACTTTCTTTTGTCGTTGCAGTATCTGGGTTCGCATGGGGTACGGCTGTTCTCCCGCGGCGGAGTCAACTTCTGTATCACAAAACCTGACGTCAACGGGAACTGCGTCCGGACTTTGGATCAGTATTACCCTGGCGGCGATCCCTACGGCTCGGTCGATTACAAGTCCGACATTGGCTCAAGTACCTATAACGCAATGATGGTTAGCCTCGAGCGCCGCTTTGCTAAAGGGCTCATGTTCCAAAGCCGCTACACCTGGGCACATTCAATCAACGATGGTTCAGTTGGCGGCGGCGAATCCAATGGCCCCGAAAATGTAAACTGCTTACCCTGCGACAAGGGCCCCAGCGTTTTCGACGTGCGCAACAACGTGACTGTAAATGCGGTCTATGAACTGCCTTTTGGCCCTGGCAAACCCTTCCTGAATGAGTCCGGAGTTTTAGGGAAAATTTTCGGCGGATGGAGCTTGAGCAGCATCGGCATTTGGCATACGGGTCATCCCCTCACCATCACGATGAATATTTCGCCAACTCAGTTGCCCGACGGGAATGATCAGACCACTCAAAGGCCCGACCTTGTTCCCGGGGTTCCAATATTTCTGCCGGGTGGGGTGCACAATCACACTCTGCCGATTAATCCTGCTGCCTTTGCCCCGCCGCCACTCGATCCCACAGGCATCGCCGACGCCAGTGGGAATTGCATCAACTCCTGCGGCCTTGTGAGCCGGTTCGGAGATGCTCCTAACGGACTTATCCGGGCGATCAACGTTTGGCAAATCGACTTGGCATTGGTTAAAGAGACTAAACTGACCGAGCGCTTATCAATGAAGTTTGGGGCACAAGTATTCAACATTTTCAATCACGTGCAATTCGGCGATCCCAATCCCAACAACTTGGCTTTCAACTACGTGCAGGGAATGGATAGTCTGGGAAACCCGATACCTAATAACTGGACACTTCAACCCGCTGGCAGCCTTGGTCTGATCGATACCACCAACAACTTCAACAACAATAACGACAACGCCGCCTCACCCAATACCGGTACTGGCTTGCCGCGGCAAATTCAACTCATGGTTCGTTTTGAGTTCTAGGTTTGGGATTCCAGCCAGCAACGAAAATAATCGCAGCGATTCAGGTTCGATTCAGGTTGATGGGATAGAGTTCGTTCGAGCGTATCGCTGTAGAAGTTGTTCTTGGAAGGGATCGAATACCAAATGAGAAACGGAAAGCTTCGGTTTCGAACGTTCTTGACGGCTGCGTTTGTCGGATGGCTTTGTTGTGCTCCGGCAGCACTTGCCGCTCCTCCTGCGGAGAGCTACAGCATCGTGAAGAAGATTCCGATTCCCGGCCAAGGAAGTTGGGACTATCTCACCGTTGATGAAGGCGGACGCCGTCTTTATGTGTCTCACGGAACGCAGGTCGAAGTGATCGATGTCGATTCCGGGGCGATCGTCGGGAGTATTCCGAAGACACTCGGCGTGCACGGGATTGCGATTGCGCCGGAACTTGGCCGAGGATTTGTGAGCAACGGCCAATCATCGACCGTGACGATCTTTGACCTGAAGACGCTGAAGCCGATCGCCGATGTTCCCACCGGGCAAAAGCCTGACGCAATTATTTTCGATCCTGCAAGTTCACGAGTTTTCGCTTTCAACGGTGGCAGCAATAGCGCAACGGCCATCGATGCCGCCTCAGGCAAAGTCGCGGGCACGATCGACTTGGGCGGCGGACCTGAATTCGCCGCTGCGGACGGTAACGGCTACGTCTATAACAACCTCGAAGACGAGAGCCTGGTGCTCAAGATCGACTCGCGAAAACTGGCGGTCGAGCAGCGCTGGCCTACTGCTCCTTGCAAATCGCCCAGCAGCATGGCGATGGACCGGGCCAACCGCCGCTTGTTCATCGGATGCCGCAGCAAAGTGATGACGGTTATGAACGCCGACAACGGTCAGGTAATAACAACCCTGCCCATCGGCGATCACGTCGACGCCACGGCCTTCGATCCTGAAACCAAGCTGATCTTCAACTCCAATGGCGAAGGCACCATCACCGTGATTCGCCAGGACACGCCTGATAAATATTCCGTGGTCGAAACGGTGAAAACCCTGCCTCGGGCTAAGACAATGGCTCTGGATCCGAAGACACACCGGCTTTTCCTATCCACCGCAGAAGCGGGACAGTTCGAAGTACTGGTCGTGGGAAAATAATTGGAAGCCGATCAATTGGGAATGACAGGGGCGTAACCTCTTCCTATGGATTTGCGACACAAACTGTTTTCCTCTTCGCTTTCGATGCTGCTTCTCACGGCTGCGTCGCTGGTGTTGACGTGCTGCACCAGAACTTCAAGCGCACAAACACCGGTCGATCTGCAGGCGAATGTTCAGCTGCCCTTTCGCTTTGTAGCTTATGGCGATACACGTTTTCATGACCCAAGTGATACGGAGGCTGCGAATCCTGCCGTGCGCGTAGCCTTGGTGAAAGCCATTGCGGAGGTCAATCCCGCATTCGTCTGCTTCACCGGCGACATTGTTTACAACGGCTATGACGTGAATGACTGGAAAGTCTGGGACAGCGAGACGAGCATTTGGCATGAGAAGAATATTCCGATTTACCCAGCGCTAGGCAACCACGATTTGCATGGGGACGAAAAGATTGCGTTGGGCAATTACTTCCAGCGCTTCCCGGCATTGAAGAATAGTCGTTACTATTCAGTGCGTGCCGCGAATACGTTGCTTCTAGTGCTCGACAGCGCACTGGATGAAAGCTCAGGGCCACAAGGCGTGTGGCTTTCCAACGAACTCGACAACATTCCATCCGGCGTGGATTTCGTCTTCCTGATGTTCCATCATCCGCCTTACACCAGCTCTTCAGACGCCAAAACACTTGGCGGCGGCCATTCTGCCCGAGCCGCAGAACAGAAGCTTGCAAGGATTCTCGAGGATCGCCAATCCCACGCCCGCGCCCGTTTCGTGGTCTTCTCCGGGCACGTGCACAATTATGAGCGGCACGAGCATGGAGGCGTAACCTACTTCGTTTCCGGAGGCGGCGCGGCCCATGCTTACCCAATCGAGCGCGCCCCCGATGACCCCTTTCGGAGCAAAGAAGTGAACTACCACTATCTTCTTGTCGAAGTGGACCAGCAACAGCTCAAGATCACGATGAACCGTCTGGACTTGAGCACGGGAAAGGCGGTCTGGACCCAGCCCGATTCTGTCAAAATTGCGATTCCGGCTGCCGCATCCTCACACGCGCTGGCCCCCTGATGGATTCCTGCCATCCGAAGCGTAGCAGGTAGAACGAGAACAACGGATCACTCAAAAATCTATTGTTAAGTTGAGGGCAGAGCTGACAACTATCTCCACCTGCTATTCGCAAGCTGGGCACACCGGAACACGCGGCGCGAAGTGTCCGAACGTCAACTCACCCGAAGTCAGGGAATCGGTTTCGATAAAAAACACATGGCTGGGGTCGACAGAATAGAACGCTACGGCGATCGTGCTGGGTGCGCTGCCCGGGGTGGGGAAGAAGGGATTCGTTAAGCCACCAGTGAAACGGCCATTGGTGGCGGGCGTCGCGAATGTGCCCGCCAAAGTCGAGTCTAGTTGAGGATTAAAGCTCAAATTTGAATCAATGATGCCTGACAAAGTTTCGGAACTCCCATCCGCGACGGTCCAGCCCGTGCTGTCACTCTCGAGCGGCCCGGTACTCTGGGTGAAGGTCACTCCGAATTTGCCGCTGAATGAAAACGGTGGAGACGCTTGTGGATTAGCGAGCCCGACGCCCAGAGCTCCGAGACTGGCGTCGGCGTCGAGCACGAGCGGAGGATTACCGTTCCCGGTGAGATAGAAAATAAATTCAGGTCCGGGACCGTTGCTGCTGAAGATGATAGAAGAATCGACGCGACCCGTGCCGCTCGTATCCAGCGTATAAGTTCCAGTGAAGGAGTCGCTGATCTCGGCGGGAACTCCGGACAGGAATTCATCATCATATCCGCTGTTCATGTTGCCAGTTGCATCCGCGGTAAATTGGCCGACCGATGCCAAAGATGTTGGCAGGTTGCTCAGATCCTGACCTAGAATGTCGAAAACATAACTTCCCGCAAAGGCCTGATTACCGGTGAACGTGCCGGTGTTGGCGCCTTGAGCGATGGCAGTTCCCGCGGTCGACCCGACACCGGCACCTGAGCCTTTATTATCACTTTCAATAAGCTTTATATGTTGGTTATCCACAATGTAGCCCGTAAATTGGATCGGAGCCGTCGCAAAGGATGCCGTAAGATTGAACTGCAGCGAACCGAATTTATCTGGATTGGTCACGGTTCCCGATAGCGTCGCGCTCGGAAACACGGTCCCGGCATCGTCCTGATCTGCTACGCTTCCAGCGCCTGAAATGGTATTCGGGGAATCTATTTTGAAAACACCACCCATCGCCATCGGCTGAGAACCGATGTCAGAGCCATTGACCGCAAACGCATAACCTCCTGTCGGAGCCGTGGTAGCGGTCTGCAGGTCTAGAGTTCCGGAGGACGTTTCAAAACTGGGCGGCAGGAGAGGATTGTCGACTGTCGCAAGAAAAGCCGACGAAGTGGAAAGAAATATCAGGCTTAGATTTTCTACCCCTTGCTGGCCGATGTTTACGTCCGCTGTATTTATGGTCAGGGTTCCGCGCCCATCCGGACCGATATAGTAGCTTCCTCCGGTAATCGCGTCCGAAACCGATAGCAGGGTATCGCTGTGCGTCTGCTCGCCTCCAGTAACCCCGCCGTTCCCATCGAGGACAACCACTCCCGCCAGTTGAAAAGGACCGTTCGCGTCGAGTCCCCTGGTCTCGAAAACAAAAGGTCCTTTGAGGTTGCCCGCAAATCCAGTGACATTGATGGAAGCTACTACATTCTTGTCGTGGTCGGCAGTCGCAAAAGCCTCAATCGTGAAGGCCTGGCTATTGCCCGTGATTGTTGACGGCGGAGAATACGTTGCCGGTGAACCGCTGGCCGTGTGAAGTGGTGTGAGTGTCCCGCAGTTGGCATTGCTCGCACACAACAGCGCCCAGTCGACGCCAGCCCCGCTTGAATCGTTGCTGACAACCGCAGTGAGATTCGCCGAAGCGTTGAGGGACACAACGCCGTTAGGTTTTGGCTGAAAAGCGATGGAGATTGCTGATGCTGCGGGTGCCGGAGGGTTTTGTATATTCGTCATACTGTTTCCGCATCGCAGCGAGAAATGTCAGCGTCGTCACCGAAAGCATTAAAGGCACATATCTTCTCAGCGCCACTGACTGCCACCTCCTGAACGTCATTGCCCAGTGCCCCGCAGGTGAATGATTTGAGTTTGTCCAACCGTATACGCGATGGTGATGGTTCCTGGATCGAAGCCCACGATCTTTGGTTGGAAAGTAACGCTCATCGTGCAACTCGACCCTGGAGCGAGACTGGCCCCGCAGTTATCGGTTTCCGTGTAATCGCCTTTCACCAGATTGCCGGTGAAATTTACCGTCCCAGCTTTCGGATCTTTCGGATCGTTGAAGAGGGTAATGGTCAATGGAACTCCGACCGCACCTCGCACTTGGGTCCCGAAATCCAGTCCCGCACCGGGAGTCATTCGCAGCGGACTCGGAAGGTTCGCTGTTAACTCAACCGGAAAGCGTCCACTGTCGATCTCGCAGTTCGCAGTCAGAGCACCGGTGCATGCCTGCGTATTTAGTTCGAGAAAATCATCCAGCCCGGAGACCAAAGAAGTGCTGGGCTGCGGCGCAAACGTAATCTGGAGGCTGCAGGAAGCCTGCGGGGCGAGCAGCGTGCCAGAACAATTGTCCGCGGAAATCTGGAAGTTCGGCAGCTGGCTGGTGGGATCACTATCGCATTGATAAGTGATATCAGCATTGTTTGAGGCAATAGCGATAGGAGGGTTTGAAACGACGACTTGCAAGCCGGCGACTTCGCCCGTAGCCGGCGGACGCGGCAGCGTGATTGAGCCCTTTGCCGGGTTCACACAAGGACTGTTCAGGGCGGGCAGAATTTGGACGGGATTTGCGCCCTGATTAGTAAACGACAGGCGCTGAGGCGTGCTCATTTCGGTCAGTGCTTCGGATCCGAAGTCGAGTTCAGGAGTGGAAGGCACGAGCGCGCTATAACCGACACCTGTGATGGGAACCGCGAATGAGGTGTCGCTATCCGCGCTGCTCGGACTTTTGACCGTAAGCGAGGCGGTTAAAGGATACGGACAAAGAGAGGGAGGTTCCCCACCCAGTGAAGTGGATGGCAACCAAGGGCAGCTTTGCTGTGGTGAAAACGAAATGGTTATGGAGCAACTCTGCTGTGGACCGAGAGCGAAGCTTGAACCCGGAGTACTGGCACAATTGTCCTGTTCGGTAAAGTTTGGAAGTCCGTTGAAGTCACTTGGCCCGAAGGGGCTTGTATTGCCCGCCTGTGGGTTAAACGACAAAGACAGACCTGTGAGTGGAGTGCCGGAAAGCCCGACGTTCGTAAGTGTGATGGTCTGCGTCGTAGGAGCAGAACCCACCTGTTGAGAAGGGAAAGTCATGGAAGCGGGAGAAAGGGTTATCGGTTGCGTACAACCGGTCGAACTTCCTAACGCTAAACAAACATTCCCTATGTCTCCCGCGAGTGATCCGCCTGGGCACGAACTCGTAGTAACGCCGTAACCGAAGGCACCTTCGAGAACTGATCCATTCGAGGAACTAACGAAAGCGACAGGAGAAGGGTTTGAAAAACCAAGTGGAGCGCCGATCTGTCCCACATTCAAGCCGCTGGGAGCGATGACTTGGAGGATGACAGAGTTGCCGCTAATCTGGCCATTGACCGACGCACTGGATAAGCACTTGTAGCCTTGAAACGTAAGAGTGCCGGTGACAGTCGCGTTGCTTGCTCCCACATTCGGACCTTGAGTCAGCGTACCGGAGACTGGGAAGTCTTGATCTCGTAACGCGGGATCGAGTTCACTGTGAAAGTTGCCTTGGATCGTTCCGCTCAACGGCGGCACCAATGCGGCACTCCATTGCAGTCCGCTCTGCGCGGTTCCGCATCCCTTGCCATCGGTAGAACTGTAAGTGCCGACCATTGTCGAGTTATCGCTGCTGATCGATCCGGTTAAAGTAAACGTTTGCGTTCCAGCCACAGCCGTGAGCGTGACGCCCTGTCCACTGGTGGTTCCAGTCACGGGGGCCGATCCGCTGTTACAGAGAGTGGCGGAGCCCCCGCCTTGCGGTGGGAGCAGGATCGAATACGTCACTGCGCCGGTGACACCTCCGTTGTTCTGCAGGAAGAATCCGCCTTGGATACCGCCCTGGAAAGAATTATCGGACGGCGCGGCCATGGTGAACTGCCAGTTGCCGGCCAGCGAGACTCCACTCGGCATCTGATTGGAACTTCCACCACCACACCCGAACAGCATCATCAGACTTGCCAGCAGCAAAAGCGCGGGAGCTTTTACCATTCCAGTCCGGAATAAAATCCGATCAGCCATTCGCTCCTCGATCTGCTGGCGATTCGGCCGATTCTTGTGATGCCGCATGAAGTTTCCCATGAACATACCCGGCCTCAGAAAGTCCACTTCAACCCGAACTGTATCGTTCGCGGGCGATGTGCATCGAGCGGGTGGAGGAAAGAAGCTCCAGTAACGCAATCTGCTCCATTGCCCTGAAATCCTGCGGAATACACCGGCCCGGCATAACAGCTGACGACGTTATTTCCGCTGCTACCCGGATTGTCGAGATCGTATATACGGAATTGCGTGTGATTGAAGATATTGAAAAATTCTGCGCGAAACTGAAGATCGCTGGACTCACTAAGCTTGAAGTGCTTCAGCAATGACATGTCAAAGTTCAAACGGCTGGGATTGTTCAGGAAATTGCGCCCGGCATCTCCAAAGGTCAATCCGCGCGGTGCAACAAATTCCGCAGAATTCCCTAATAGCGGGCCGAAGCTTTGATAATTGGGACCTGGTTGGGTCAGTCCATGGACCACGTCGGGGTAGGACGCGGCGCTCCCGAGTCCGCTCGAGACTCCTGCATTGTCAGTCAGTGAAATGCCGGTGTTACCTGCACTATTGATGACGGTGAATGGCGTGCCAGATTGAAAAAGCGTAACTCCTGAAATCTCCCAGCCACCAAAGATTCCATTCAGCACTTTGGAGCAGCATTCGGGCATGTCTGCAGGCTTCCCGGTACTCTGCTGATCCAGGGGCCCGAGTGCGGAGTCGCGGAACCAACGCGCGAAATTTGGGACCTGATACAGATAGCTGAGATTGACCAGATGGCGTTCATCGAAATTGGAACTCGCCCAATTTTCACGAAGATCGTAAGAATTCACCAGAACCGGATCGCTTCGATCCGAAGCATTGTCCAAAGAATGGCTATACGTGTAAGAAAGGCCGGCGGTGAGAGGTCCTCGTGTGCTGCGGACGGTGAATTGAAATGCGTTGTAGCTGGAATCGGCGACATTCTGCAAAGAGAGAATTTTTCCCAAGCCGGGGTAAGGCCGCCCGGGAAGAGAATTCACGTTGGGAATATTCGGATTTGTGCACGCCGCTTGTAAGTACATGTACGCGGGGTTTTGAGGCGTCACGATGGTTCCACTCTGCAAGAGAAATGGAGTTGTGCCGTCGCCTGGATGGGCCCCGCCGCCTGCAGGAGAAACATTGCAGTCCGATATGGTTAACGGCTCGTTTGGGCCGAACGGATTTTCGTTAGCGGGCAACGGAACCAATTGGTTGAGCTGGCGCTCGACCGTCAAGTGGGTTCCCTTGCTGCCAACGTATGCAACATTGGCAACGACCTCTCGGGCAAGTTCTCTCTGCACGCCGAGGCTCCACTGTTGTGCGTACGGCCAAACGGCTTTCGTGGGGATTCCTGTTACATCCAGGGGATAAAGTGAACCCGCGGGCGGGGCCGGATGCGACGGATCCAGCGTACAAGCGCTGTTGGACACACCGGATGCTGAACCGTAGCCGACATTGCCGATGCAAGGGTAATTTAACGGAAGTGGCTGCGTGATGCTGAGAACGAGCGGCGAACTCGCTTCCAGTGATCCGGTATTTGCCTCGTTGCCGGTACCGTGCTCAAAGAAAATACCGTACCCGCCGCGAATTGAAGTTCTACCGTCCCCTTGCGGATCCCATGCAAAACCCACCCGAGGCGCAGGATTGAAGAGATGTCCCTGCATGCAACCGGATGGAGTTCCGTTCACTCCGCATTGCACTAGACCGAGATCACTAACTAAGCCGGGATTTAGCTGGGGATTGCTGGGATTGAAAGACACAGGCACCGAAGATGCATTCTTATCAAGGAGGACACCGCTAAATGGATCCACGGCAAAGCGCGTTGCGTTGAACTTGGGAGCTTCCCAGTTCCATGCATTGTGATATTTTTCGCGGTAAGTGCCGAACAGGCTGACCCTGAGGCCCAGGTTCAGAGTGAGGCGGGAAGTTATTTTCCAATCGTCCTGAAAATAGGGCTCAGCGATCTGGTAGGTCTGGTAATAACGTCGTTGTGCTGAGTCTTGCGTGAAACTTTGTATGTAATCGCTGGTCACTCCGTTGTAGACCGACTGAAGTAAGAAGTCGGCAAAGGCATTGCCGGTGCTGTGCGCCAAATTGCTGAAAGTCAGTAACCCTTGCAAATCGCCACTTGCAGCTCCAATCGCGTTGTTGGTCTGGTTCCGTTGTGCCAGAACGT
Organism: uncultured Acidobacteriaceae bacterium; assembly: GCA_963846215.1. Taxonomy (GTDB): domain Bacteria; phylum Acidobacteriota; class Terriglobia; order Terriglobales; family Acidobacteriaceae; genus Sulfotelmatobacter. Next base: position 1,140,983 of record CAWJVC010000009.1, read on the forward strand.
ACTGCGCCCCGAACTGCAGAGTATGCTTCCCGATTGACTTGCCGATATCATCGCGAACCGCATAGGTGGGATCCGTATGGCTCCAAGGCATGTACGAAGGATCTGCCGCAAAACCTCGACCTCCATACGCGGCATTGGTGCCCAGGAAATTCAGGCCGGGCATCTTGCCGCCAAAACCATTGTTGAACAGGTATCCCATCGCGCACTGCGGAATGAGGCTGGCCGGATCAACGCTGAGCTGGGGGTTGCACTGGCCCGGAGAAGATGGGTCCGTTACCAGCGGTTGATCCAGTGTAGGATTGCGCTGGAATTGCGCGCCTCCGGGCCCGTTTTCATCGACGAGCGAGATGTCGGAGTTCACATAGCTCACAACCAAGTCGTTTAATAGGGTGGGTGAAATGGTGTAGGTCAGGCGCGCTACCAGGCTTGTGCCGGGTCCGGTGAACTTGTTCTGAATGGTCGGAAAGGTATTGCGCACAACACCCCACTGCGGCGTCAGGACCGTCGTGTTCCAATCGTCGTGAACGTAGCGAAACGACGCCCTGATCTTCGAAGTAAAAATCTGATCGATGCGGAACAAGTCTTCGCGCCAGTAGGTGGAAGGTGAAATAGCGGCGTTATAGCAGTGGTTAGGATCCGTGGGATCTAAGTTCGCCACCGTGAAGTTGCAGCCAGTGGCGGCGTTCGGCAGCGGTATAAGATTCGACTGCAACATCGCGAGCGCGTTTTTATCGACACCGATACTTGCAGGCTGACCATTGATCTGTTGGCCTTGCAGATTGTAGATAGGCAAGAGCGTCTTAGAGCTGGTCGGAAGAGCGGGACAATCAGGATACTGCTGTCGGCTAAAGCCAAACGAATCGGAAGAACCAAGCAATGGGCAGACATCACTGAAATCAAAAACCTGGGAGACTAAGCCTTGACCATTCGGCGGACTCAAATTTTTCTGAATTCCCTGTGGCGTCATCACTAACCCACGCTCTTTCAGCGAAGGAACCGCCTGGTTATAATCTGTCGGAGTTTTCTCCAGTCGAAACTCTTCCGAGAAAAAGAAAAAGGTTTTGTTTTTTTGCGCGTTGTACACATGCGGAATAGTTAGCGGGCCGCCGATCGTGCCCCCGAAATCCTGCCGGCGATAAAGGGGAGTCCTTCCCGGCGGATCGAAGTAATTGCGTGCATTGAAAGCCTCGTTGCGAATGAACTCGTACAGGTTCCCATGCAGCTTCTCTGTGCCGGATTTCGTCGTGACCTGCACTGTGCCGGACGCCGTGCGCCCGTATTGAGCTCCATAATTGGAGGTCAGAACTTTCACTTCCTGAATGGCGTCAAGGCTGGGGTAGACGATCAGCGTACTCGAGGCGCCATTGAGACCTGTATTGAGCACGTCACTGCCATCCACCTCGAATGTGTTGTATTCAACCCGACCACCGTTCACGCTGTATTTCACGCTGCCTACCACGCCTACCTTCGCTTCGTCTTGCCCGGTCTGATTGCTGACACCGGGAGCGAGCGCGATCAACTGCGTAAAGTTGCGACCGTTCAAACCTAGCGAGACCACTTCTTTTTCTGTGATTGTCCCGGAGACGCTGGCTGTTTCGGTTTCAACTTTTCCGACGCTGCTAGACTCCACGTTGATTTCAGTCTTTTCCCTAGCCGGTTCAAGCGGAGCGTCCAAGGTTAAATCTTGGTCATTGGCGAGAGTGATGTAGTCGAGAGTCCTGACGGCAAAATTCGGTGCAGTAATAACAACGGTGTAGTTCCCCGCCTCCAGACCTGTGAACGAATACGCCCCTTTATCATCGGTCTTGGTCTCCCGTTTAAAGCCTGCCGCACCATTTAGAACAACTGTTGCCCCGGTAACTACAGCTTCGGTCTGATCGGTGACTGTCCCACGAATCGCGGTTTTATCGGTTGCTCGTTGCGCCTGTCCAACGGCGAAATGCGGCAACAGCAGCGCCAGACCACCAAGAACACTCGTACGACAAAGCTTGCGAAGCCTAGCCAGTGCCACGAATTCCCCTGACGTCTGAATTGAAAGGCTTGGAGAACGAAGGCGGATGGTACAGGAGGGAAACCTGTCGAAGATTAAGCGGACGTGAAAAGTTTATGAACAGTCTATGACTCGCATTGTTCTTTTCCGACCTTGCTTTCCTTTTTGGGAGTCACGAACATTTCATCAATCTTTCATCGTGGCGTAACAAGCAAACAGGTATGCTCCGCGTGAACTTCCAAGGGAAGTTTGTTGCGCGTCTCAACCAATCAGTCAAAACACAAATGAAGGAATCTGTCGGTCCGCGGCAGTTTCGTTGCAAAGCTCCGCCGTGCGGCAAAACCCGCCGCACATTGAACTGCAAAGATTGTTTCCAAACCAGGATTCAACGAAAGGAACACCTATGTCGAACAAGAGATCAATGTTCGCGGCTATCTTACTCACCGCGATCATTAGCGTCGTGCCTGTCTCCCAGGCACAAACCGTTAAAGTAGTCTTCGCAGGATCTTCAGCTTTGTGGCAGTCGATGGCACTCGCCGCCTATAAGACCGGAGCCTGTGTGTCAGGTGGCACGGCACCCTGTTTCCATTACACAGCCAAGAACTTCAACCTCTCCGATGGACGGCCGACGAGCAAGGGCGGTTCGACCGCGGTTGATCTCGGCAACGTATGGATCGTCTGGGATAGCGCTGCCACCACGAACGTCTGGGCCTACATCAAGGTGGACTCCGCCGTCGGAGATCGTTGCTACTTCGCTCAACCCCACTGCAATGTGAACATCACAAGTTTTCCTGCTCCTGGAAATCTGATCACGTCTACCCTCTGGGGCGACAACTCTTCCGACTCCACGCCACCTGCGGCGGTGAGCGCTCTGTTCACCAGTGGTAGTACGCTGGTCACCGCAGCGGCCACAGACATTCGGCCCGAAGATGCCTTGTTCGCCACTTGCCGCGCGAACTCGAAGCTCGGGGGCGGAACTGATGGCCTAGCCGGCCTCGGGTACGGCGCTAACAGCAGCGGCGTTTGCCCTGTATTCGGCGCAGCTCTCGCAAACCTTGAGGGCAGCGACATTCTTAGCTCGTATCCCGGAAGCACCTCCACTGCTCACGTCCTGGCTTTCGGACTAAGCGGCAAGGATCCGTTCACGGGAACGACAATTCCAACCTATTCGACAACTTCCGTCGGTGCTGCTCCGGTCATCTTCATAACCCAACGCTCGGGCGCATTAACCACTGTAACCAATGCCACGGATGCTGAGCTCCAGGAAGTGTTTGGTGGAACTAACTGCAACGCGAGCGCCTTTGGTGCTCCTTCCAGCGCCATTCAGGCTTACTTGCGTGAACCTCTCTCTGGAACCATGAACACAACGGAATACACCGTGTTCCGCTACTGGAATGTTTCTGGCGTCAGTCAAGAGACGGGTGTCGCTTCGCAAAACCCACTCGCCAAGACTTGCACAGCTGGAGGCTCACGCTACCGCGCCATCGGCACCGGCGAGGAAGTGAATTCCGTGCAGAACTCCGTCACCGATCACGGCACCGACGGCATCGGCTACACCTTCTTTAGCTACGGAAACGTGTCTGGTATCGCGAATAGCTCCAGCTATGGCTACCTGACCCTGAACGGGATTGATGGAATCTTCCACAAGTACGGAACCACAATTGATCCTGGACAGCCAACCATCGCGGGCGCGCTGCCCTCGAATGCCACGCTGCCGGCTGCTTGCGCCGGTAATTTCCCTTGTGCAGAATCCAAAATCTGGAGCGGCAACTTGTCGTTTCCGAATTTGCGAAACGGATCTTATCGAGCGTGGTCCATCCTGCGCATCGTAAGCAACGGAACGGCGTTGGCCAATGCCAATCTCTTGGTTACCGGTTCGCAGACCTACGTGGTCAATACGGTGCCGGACTTCGTTCCTGCTTTGAAAGTGGCAGCGTCTGACCCCGGACTTGCACTTCTGCGCTCGCACTACACGCAAGAGGGCGTAAAGCCGGTGAACGTTGCAACCACGGGTGATAAGGGCGGCGATGCGGGTGGCTGCATTCTGACCACTACCGGTACCGTGGCAACTTCTGACACGACTACCAAGCTTGCCCAGGATGTTCCCGGTACCGCTTGCGTTGTCGTTCCGTAGTTCGCTGACTGACAAGAGGAGCGGTCGCCGGAAAAGCGTCCACTCCTCTTCTCCAAATTGATTGAGAGGCGAACTCCCGCGAGAGCAGGGGCTCGCCTCTGTTTGGCAAGAGTACCAATCACAGGTTCGCGTTGCTAACTTTCATGAAAAAGCCGTTAATAAAATTCACTCTTTTGTTCGCTGCACAAGTCTTTTTATGGCAGGTCTGCGTCGCCCAATTTGTTCCGGCACCTACCCCGATCGCCGACCCAGCCGATACTCGATTCCAAGGTGTTGAAGAGGATTGGACATCGCCAGGTTTAAAAACCAGCAATCTGAAACCCGCTCCGCCACTGGCCGGTTACGTAAACGACTATGCAAGCTACACCGTGGAATTACTTCAATTGCAGTGGCGGTTCGGGGATCCACTTGACCTTTATGTGATGAAGCCGAAGGGCGTCAACAATCCGCCAGTCATCCTCTACCTTTATGGGTATCCGGCGGATACTGACCGTTTCAAAGATGAAACCTTCCAGCGCTCGGTCACCAAGGATGGCTTTGCTGCTGTGGGATTTGTGTCGGCTCTTACCGGACATCGCTACCACGATCGTCCAATGCGCGAGTGGTTCATCAGCGAACTGCAGGAGTGCCTGGCGACCTCGGCGCACGACGTCCAACTGGTGTTGAACTACCTAGCCAGTCGAGGTGACCTGGACATGACTCGTGTAGGAATGTTCGCGCAGGGCTCGGGTGCGAGCATCGGAATTCTAACTTCGGCCGTCGATCCGCGAATCAAGGTGCTGGATGCCCTGGATCCCTGGGGCGACTGGCCCACGTGGATGGCAGATTCGACATTCGTCCCGGAAGATGAGCGGCCGCAATATGTAAAGCCTGAGTTTCTGAAGAAAGCGGCGATCCTCGAACCTGTTGAGTATCTACCGAGGATTCAAGCAAAGAGATTTCGATTACAAGATGCCATCTTTGAAACCAATACACCCAGAGTGGCCAAGGAAAAACTGCGTGCCGCCGTTCCTGCTAACGCGAGCGTAGTCATCTACAAAACGCCGCAAGATTTCAACGTGATGGTTCGAGGCGGGACACAGCTTCAATGGATACAACAGCAACTTCGTTCATTGCCGGAAGTGTACTCGAGCATAGCAGTTGGATCCGGGAGCGCCAAAAACTGAAGTCAAGAACTGAAGTTGGCGTGACTGTAATGTGATTTGCGCTTCAAACTTTACTCGGAGGCAAATGGTGAGAAGGTTATTTGCGGGGATAGGCCAGCTATTGCTGATGTGTTGGATCTGCACTCTGCAGCCCATACAGGCGCAAACTGGGGCGGTGGCGACCCAGTCTAGAGGTCCTTTCGGTTACGACGTCGCAGAGGAAGTCACGCTTGAAGGAATGGTGGCAGGGTTCGTCGCGAAAGCTGCCCAGGGAAGTATCCCGGGTGCCCACTTCTCGCTCGCAACTCTTTCCGGTCCCATCGACGTGAGTCTTGGCGTCCTCGCCTTGCAAGGTAGGAGTGCACTGTCAGCTGTAGTAGTGGGGCAGCAAGTCGAAGTCACTGGTATTACGAAGACGCTCAAGAACAAGGAAGTCTTTTTGGCTCGCAGCGTGAAGATAGGCGAGCACCTTTATGTAATCCGGAATGAGCACGGAATCCCCGTTTCGCCGCAGGCACGCGAACGTGCCAGCCAAAAAGTTAGGCAGAACGAGGAGAGCCGATGAACCGCAAAGTCTACAGCGTGTTCCTGGCGTTTTGCCTGGCGGCGCTGACGAACTGCACCACCAGCATCAAGGCTAACGTCAACGATAGTTCGAATCCAGTCGAGGCAATCTCCGCGACCGGCGGAACTCCGCAGAGCCATGCGGTGAACGGGGCATTTGGCACGGCGTTGGTTGCAACCGTCACCACAAACGGTGGTCCGGCGAGCGGCGTCACAGTTACGTTCACGGCTCCGTCGAGCGGGCCAAGTGGTACATTCTCCAATACCTCTTCCAAGACAGCGAACGCGATTACGAATTCGAATGGAGTGGCTACTTCCCCCGCCATCGTCGCGAACGGCGTGGCTGGAACCTACATGGTGACGGCTACGATCGTAGGGGCGGCAACATCGGCCAATTTCTCGCTCACCAACACAGTCGGAGCTCCAGCGGCGGTGTTGCCGACCAGCGGGACGCCTCAGAGCGCACCAATCAATGCAGCTTTCCCAGCACCCTTCGTCGTCACGGTAGTCGATAGCGGCCAGAACCCCGTTGTCGGCGCGATCGTAACCTTTACCGCTCCCGCGACAGGAGCCAGCGGAACGTTTTCCGATACCGACAGCAATACAACAACGGCGACTAGCAACTCGAGCGGTGTCGCAGTTTCTGCCCCGTTCACGGCGAATGGAATTTCGGGCGCCGACATTGTCACGGCTTCCGTTGCAGGCGTGGCTAGCTCCGCCAATTTCAATTTGACGAATAGTGCTGGAGCTCCAGCCACAATCACGGCTACCAGCGGCACTCCCCAGTCGGCACAGCTCAGCACAGCCTTTTCCGCTCCTCTGGTTGCAACCGTGTTAGACAGTGCTTCGAATCCAGTCAGTGGCGTAGCAGTGACATTCACCGCGCCCACGAGGGGCGCCACTGGTACTTTCGCAGATGGAACTGCGACCGAAATAGATACCACAAACGCCAGCGGAATCGTGACGTCGAGCACATTTGTAGCAAATGCAAACACCGGCGCCTACTCCGTTATAGCCACGGTCGCAAGCCTTCCCACTTCCGCCGATTTCACTTTGACAAACCGCGTTGTGGCAAATACGTATGTGTTTTACCTCAGCGGCCAGGAATCCACGGGACCGAATTTTTACGCACTCGCAGGATCGGTGGAAATCGATCCAAGCGGCAACGTGCTCGCTGGCGAACAAGACTACAACGATGGTCAGGGTTTCGTATCACCTCAGCCATCCGGTGACACCATTACCGGTGGTACCTTAACCGTCGACCCAACCTCAGGCCAAGGAGAGCTTACGCTGATCACGAATAACACTGGCCTTCCCAGCGGAGGCACCGAAACTCTCGCCGTACAATTCGTTAACGCCAAACACGCTTTGATCATGCAATTTGACGGCTCGGCCACATCAAGCGGCACCATGGATTTTCAATCCTCTCCACTCGCTCTGAGCGGAGGTTATGCCTTCACCCTTTCCGGCGTAGACAGTTCCTACGGCCCCGTCGAATTTGGAGGCGTTTTCTCTGTCTCCGGCGGTACGACGCTCGAGAACGGCTCGGTCGACCAGAATGATAATGGCTTTGTTATTCTGACCACGCCTCTTAGTGGCACCCTCTCATCAGGTGATTCCTTCGGCCGCGGGACGATTACCAGCGATCTCAGCTTCAGCAACTCCGGTACTCCGATTGCCCTCAATTATTATGTCGTGAGTGCAGAAGTTATCAGGATTGTCGACGTGGACTCATCGGATTCTGTTATCGGATCTGCATTCGGGCAGGGCACAAACGCCGCGAATTCCAGCAATGCTTCGATCGGCAATTCCGTCTTCGCCATGGAGGGAAGTCCGTACCCAATTAACTTCGCCACTGTTGGCATGCTTTCCACCAGCAGCACCTCTTCTCAGATGGCTAACTTCGCGGGTGTCGCCGACGACAACGAATTGAGTTACGGTCTGCAGTTGCCGGCTACCCCCATATCAGGAACCTATTCGATTGCTAACAATGGATACGGAAGTCTGACAATCACGGCTGGAGACCTGGGCGACGTCAGCGCGTTAGGTGTGTACATGACTGACCCCACTCTCAACCTTAACGATCCCAACAATACCGCAACCGGCTTGGGTGGGGCTCTCATCGCGGAGATGGACGGCCCCTTACCGGGCGGCACAGGGGTTCTCGTTCCACAAACTGATAACTCGACGGCCAGCTTCACGGGCAACTACGCTTTTGCAGCCCAGGACTTTAACAATTTCTGCTGCGAATTTGACTTTGCCGGAGTGGGCACAGTCAGCAGTGCAGTTTTCAACGGCACGGGATTTGTGAATGACCCATTCATCACCTTGGGAGCCAGCGCAATGAATTCCGGCGTCACATTTTCGGGAACGCCGCTATCTGACAGTCTTAATCTTGGCCGCTACACGATGCTCTCCACGAACCCGACGCCAAATCCGTTCCAGATTACGATCAACGGCACGCCACAAGATTTCGATGTAGTCATCTACCAGGCGAGCGGTGGACAGTTATTTTGGCTCGACGAAGATGCTCTAAGCGTTTTCTTGGGATCGCTGCAACAGCAAGGTTCGCTCGCCGGACTACCCGCCATCAGGAGACCGCTCAACCCTAGATCGAAGCCGACAAAATGATGCGATGTCGGTCAAACTGCCGTCCGCTCTTCGGGGGAGACTTCTTTGCCCCAAGGATTTTTTCGGCCTGAGCTGATGATGTAGAGATTCTCCTTCGCGTGCCACCGGCCCCGAACGGCGTGCTCGTTGCGGCGTTGATGGAACCTCCGTGTTACGCCCCATCATTCGTTCGACTTCTGTCAAAAGTGACAGTTCCAACCGTTCGGTCGCATATTCATCATTAAGTAGCAGGATCTGCGGATGGGGGAATTATGACAACCACTACAGAGCGGGCGGGGGATGGCCGCGAAGATTCCGTGCGTTTTCAACTAACGGAGCGCCTTAACGTATTTCTAATTGGGTCGGGGGTTTTGTTTGCCGCTTTTGGCATGGGCGAGGCCGCCTATCGGCTGTTGTTCTTCGAGTTTGACGGCATGACCGATCGTGTTCCCATTGAAGTGCTATTTGGATTGGTCTTCGCTTGGCTTGCCACAAAGTTTGTTGGCGCAGCTTACAAAGATCGCAAGGAAAGGGCCTCAAGACTCGCCTTCATTTGGACTCGTAACCACCAAATACGTGGTGCAGTAGACGGAATCAGTCCGCTAGCTCATCCTGCCAGAAACCAGCAATCGATCAGAGTAATTCGCGAGGAGGTTGATCGAATTGAAGTGGCCCTTAAGGAAATTTTGCAGGCTTAGTTGGTCTTGGCGAACTGCACCGTTTAGTGCTGTTAAATGAAAAAGTGCGTTCCCAACAACTTTTGCACCGCGAAAGCCAGATGTTGGGAGGCGCCCAGAATAACACGCGATTAACACGGGGACTGTTAGTTTTGCCACTTGCCAGTACTCTTCCCCTCGTCTACAAACTTAAGCACATTGGTGTCTGCCTGATCTATCACAAGGAAACGGGTGTTCTGTGGTCGATATCGCAGAACCCGCCCTAAATTTGTGTGGTGAGACAGGTCCCAGTGTCCGTTCTCAAGCACCAACGTATCGGAGGATTCTATGTTTGAAATACGCATCCACAGCTGCGTGCGATTTGTGTTCCTGAGCCTTTTGATATCCGCAGGTTTGCCTTTACTAAGCCAGGAGGTTCCTGTCTTCGCGATTACGCAGGACCAAAGCTCGGTCAAGTTCCACGTGAAGGCGTCGGTCGCCATCGACGGGACTTTCGACAAGTGGGACGCCAGCATGACATTCACTTCTCCCGACATCTCGACCGGCGTTCTGGATATCAAAATCCAGGCCGACAGCGTGAATTCCGGCAGCGGCATGAAGGACGGCAAGCTCAAGAGCAAGGAGTTCTTTAATGTTAAGGAGGATCCATTCATCACGTTTCACTCCACCAAGGTCGTGCAAACAGGCCCTACCACCATTGAAATTCCTGGAACCTTCACCATTCGCGGCGTTTCTAAACCTGAGACGCTGGTCTTCACGATCACGGGGGCGGGGACGGGGGCGGGTGAGATTAAGGGGACGATGGTCTTCGATCGCAAGGAATTCGGGATGACGCATGGGATTCCCTTCGTCACGATTGCCGACAGCATCGACGTGACTGTCGAACTCAAGGGGAAACGAATAAGCGGTCCAGCTTTGGCGTTTAAGCAATGACGAGGGCTACTGCAAGAGGATCGAGATGGCCTTGCTTGAGAAAATGGAACACGCATGAGTTCGCTCGCGGTGAGCTTCATCGTGTTCGCGTGTGCGTTCGGGAGGGGCCGCGTTCGGTATCCTCATCAGCAGAGCTCTGCCTCACGATCACCTTAGCGTCGAATCGAAAGACTCTTCTGCGAAAGGCTCTATTACGTGCAGAGCGCAGAACTGACGCAAATGTCAACCAAGGTTATCCTCCTGGACCGAGTACATAATGGCCGGAGTTAGCTTCGATACTCCGGCAAATATTCCGCTGTCCAACTACTAATTCTGGAGCTCACCCGCCCTTGGACCTGCGTCATCGCCACCTGACGCCGACCGTTTATTTGGCTTTCATCTTCATCCGAATATCATTATTCCACCTGTCACTTTTGCCAGTTCTATGCGTTTGCCGTCACCGATAACATCCTTCGTTAGATTCTGAAGACCGTCGAATCGCTCGCGCTGCACCCGCATGGAGAATGGAGAGACTATGACCCGTAAAAGAATTGGTATTTCTATGAGTCTTATAGCAGTGTGTCTACTCAGCCTGGGATCGGCCTTGGCCTCCGATAAGGTAAAAGGCAAGGGAGTGATCACGCTACGCTCGGGAGACACACTGAGTGTGGAAACTGACGAAGATGCAACTGTGACCGTGACTCTTACTTCGAGCACAAAAGTGCAACACCCAGTAGGACTCGGTGCGCGGAAAAAGGAAGTAGGTCAAGATGTCCTGATACCAGGACTCAAGTTAAAGTACGAGGGAACCGGTGATCCAAATCAGGTGACGGCGGAAACGATAACCTTCGACCGAGACGATCTCAGCTTAGCCAAAGTCATCCAGGCCGGTTTGAACCCTACCGCTCAACAACAGACCCAGAACATGGCGACCTACCGAGCCAATAAGACGGCGACCGATGTGGAAATTGCGGCCAACAAGGCGGCCAATGAGGCAGCCATTGCAGCGGCCAAGCAAGATATTGCAGCCAACCAAGCGAGCATTGACGAAGTTGCGCAATCCACACAAAAGCGTTTTTCGGAGCTTGGGGACTTCATCGTGAAGGGTGAACATACCGTTTATTTTTCCACCGGGAATTACAGCATCTCGGGGGAGGACCGCAATGCGCTTGCAGATTTGGCAAAGAAGGCCCTCGAATACCAAAAGGGCTACGTGATCCAGGTTGCGGCCTTTGCCGATTCTGTGGGCACCGCTTCCAGCAATCAAGTGCTGAGCAAGGAACGTGCTCAGGCAGTGGTCGCGTATCTGCTCCAGGAGTGTAATGTTCCAGTCGGTCGCATCGTCGCGCCGGGCGCAATGGGTGAGACGAACCCGGTAGCCTCCAACGAAACTCCTGACGGGCGAGGCGAAAATCGCAGAGCTGAGGTCAAGCTGCTGGTGAACAAGGGCATCATTAATTCAGGCGGAAACTAGCAGTTTTTGTCTCAACGTTTTCTCAACCAAAGAGGCGCCGCAAGAGGCGCCTCTTTTTTTACACGAAAAAAGATCGAACCACCCTCATCCACTGGGACTTCCCAAACTTCGCGGTGCGAGTCTGACTTATTGCACTACCCGCAGTCTCAAATTCCAACCGCTATCCCCCAACCTTAATGGGTTCGGTCGCCCTTGCCACGCCAATCTGGTCTTTGATCCCGTTGTACAGCGTCTCCGGTATCACCATCCGTGAGAGTAAATCCAACTTGTTTCGGTACGGCCGATTGCCTACGATTCGTTCGCTCGTGTCGTTGTCCAATCCGAGTTGTACGAACTTTGCCGCGTCGGCTGTGTTCAGGTCGAGCAGTTTCTCCGAAGCAAGTTGCTGTGTCGTTCTCTCGCGGTATCCAAGGTCCTCGGTTGTGATTCTAAGCGTCCGCTGATTTCGGCGCAGACGCCATGCGACGACCGAAACGATTCCCGATGCTAGTCCTAAAAGGATTGCTGTTCTCAGTTTCATACTGACGACTCTCCCGATTTCGAGAAGCTGGCGTTGGATGTACTGCGGATCGCTTTCGGTTGCCCGTCTTTACGCTTCCGTTTTCAGAATGTGGCCGGCTCGCGCCGAGACAATCTAGCGAGCAATAACGATAGAGGGGCGAAGCCTGTGTTGGACTCGCGAAATGACTCTCTCCGAATCGGAGCAGTTCTCTCGCGCGGCTTGACTGTCAGGCCATCATGAACAAACCCGCACTTCCTTTTCTGCAGTTCTTGCACTTAGAGAAAAAAACTTCAAATAAGATTGAGGAAGTTGCCCCAAATTTCTCGCATTATTCGAGATAGCGTTGAGGCACTTAAAAATTCACTGTGACACTTGGAAGACCGTGGCGCTCGCGAGAGTGTCGTGGTTGAGGTCCGTGCCATGAATCTTCGCGGTATGCCATCCGGCAGCTAATGTCATGGTGTAAGTGTATGTCCCATTCTGATTGGATAGCGTGGCCACTGCTTTGCCATCGACGTTAAGGTAGACGGTTTTTGGAGGATTCGGATCATTCGCTTGAATGTTGAATGTTACCGATCCTTTGAGTACCGCGGCGTTGAGCGGGCTACAGATGGTAAGAGAGGGCGAAATCGGATTGATCGGACACGTAGCCGATGCCTTGACAGTGAAAGTCTGCTGTGAGGTTTCCGCAGTTGCATTCACGGCACGGAACGTAACCGTAGCAGTGTGGGAACCGGGTGCAACGGGCAACAACGTATCAAATTGCGCCGCGTTCAGGGTATAGGCTTGCTGACCGTCGAGAGATAACGAGATCGACTTCGCGCCCTCTAAGTTCGCTGCCTGGCTGGCAAAGTGAATGAGTTCGGAGTTGCTTCCGGATTGTGCCAACGTGCAGATCTCTACCGTGGTGGTATTGCAAAGGCCTTCGTAGTTCGTGTGGACAAGATATCCATCGTCACTGCCGCCCCCGAAGTTCGGTTGGTAGGCATTGGGAGTGGTTGGAAATCCGGCAACGGTATACCCGGAAAACCAGAGGCCTCCAGAGGAATCGACGGTGCCATGAAAGGCCTCGGTGCCGGCGGGTCCAAATTCCACCGAGGAGATGGCGGCAAATTGCGGGTTGAGCTTAACGTAGACCGCGACGTCGTTGTACTGCGTAAGATTTCCGTAGGCGGTGGTGGGGAAGTCCCACGAATATGTGGATCCGAATACATAGGTATTGCTGGAGTTGTCGACAACGATTCCGCCAACGAAATCGTTAGCTCCTCCTCCTAGGTAGGTTCCATTGATGATGGCGCTGCCCGAGGGATTAAGTTCAAACACGTACCCATTGGGCGCAGTCGGTGTGCCATGCTGAAAGGCGTTCGGGCTAGTGTAAAGCCAGCCGTTGTAAGTCCAGCCGGCAACGTAAGCATCCCCTGAGGGGCCGACAGCGATCGCATCGCCTTCGAGATACTGGTTGGAAGTGTTACCCGGATTTCCAGCCAAAGCTGAGTAAACCATCGAAGACGCAGGCGGCTTCGTGGGATCGAGCTTCACAATGAACGCTCGGCCGTCGCCAGGCTGCACAAGTGCGCCCGCGGTAGTTGGGAAGTCCGAGGACGCCGTATAGCCGGTGAGATATAGCTCGTTGGCGGAGTCGATGGCAAGGCCGTAAGCCAAATCGTCGTCTGTACCGCCGATTTCCACGGACCACGACAGGGCTGTGCCGGCGCTGTTAATTTCGGCGACCCAGAAGTCGCTGATTCCGCCAAGCGGTCCGATAATTCCAGTACTGCCATTGCAGCAAGAACCACCGGAGCCGATCACGTAGGCGTTTGCGCTCGAATCGAGGACCAATCGTGGAGTGCCTAAAATAGAATTATTTCCCAACGTCGTGCTGTAGACCAATTTTGATCCCGTTGAGTTCAGCTTGGTCAGGAAGACTTCACCGCTGGTACCCAGATTGACCGTGCTGGGATATCCGGAACATCCATAGATTCCCGATAAATAAACGTTCTCGCTGGAATCGACAGCAATACCATCCGGAACACTGAACTGATTGCACCCGGGTCCAAGATAAGTGGACCACAACAGCAATCCTGTGGAGGAAAACTTAGATACGAAGAATGCGCTGCTGCCGGAAGGACCCGGAAAGTCAGGCTCGTAGACGCCAGGGGTAGTTGGAAAATTGGTGGAACTGGTTAGGCCAGCAACGTATATATTCCCCGAAGTGTCGCCCGTCTGGGCTGAGATCGTATCCGATCCTGAGCCGCCAAGATAGGAAGAATTGGTCCAACTGGGGTTCAAAGAACTCTGCGCTAAAGCGATAGTAGATAAGCTTGAAATGAAAACGAAAGCGATCGCGAAACGAAAAGGCATGCCGATTCTCCTGCTCCGAGCGCGGAGAACTCAGGCGGTACTATAGATGGCATCGAGCCCCGAAAGGGTTGCGATCATGGAAACAGAGAATTCGGGGAGGGAAGTTGCCCAACTGAGCCTCGGTCACGTAGCGACTCGCAGGAAAAGCTGGACCTCAAGTTTTGTGGAAATGGACGCAGCGTAGTCCGGCAGGCGGCTGCTTTTATCCCGTGCTTCCTCGAATCACTAATCAGAAATTAAATCGATCAAAAATTGAATCGATAACCCAGAATCATCTTCGCAATCAGGTGGTCTGTCGCGCCCGTAAGACCAACACCTAGGCCAAAATTGATTTCCCATTGCGGAGCGATATTCAAATCAATTGCCGGAAAGATCTGGTGCTGTTGTTGAGAAATCGCATCGAATCCGCTTACTGGGCCCGCTGAGCCGTAATACTCTATACCTCCTGCGATTTTCGGCGTGAAATCGTAACTGAATTTTACGTTTGGCGAAAAGACAACCCCCTGGTTCACGCCCGGGCCGTGAAAGGATCGGTCGAGCGTCGGGTTTAGCGACCAGTACCAGGAGCCGACTTTTTGATCCACAATCGGACGGATTTCCCAGGTCCATGTGTCCACGGAATATTGTCGCCTTTGGTATCCGATTTCATTCGAGAGACTCACACCTACTGGCCAGTGCCATTTCTTTGGCGCGGCCACTCGCGGCCGGATGTGGTCGCCAACCCACTGCCAACCCTGTCCCCCGGTGATGGAAGTGAAAATATAAAAGCCACACTCGAACCAGTCATTGAAGCCATGAGTGATTTCTACCGTTTCATGCTCGGCGTGATTGGTGGGATAAAGCCCATCTACAACCGTCTTGGAGCCGTCGATCGTGAAGTTGCTATGCAGTTCGACCATGGTGTGACGGGGATCGACCAGGTCGGATCCGTATACCTGAATTTCATAGTTGTCTTGCGCACGCGCGATACCTGCCGCCATGATGAAGGTGAGGAATAGAACTACGACTGCGACCTGTCGGCGAGTCATCGTTCGATCAGAATACAATGTCCCACGACCTAAATGGCAACTGTGTGCTGAGTTCTTTGCGGCGGAAGGTGGTGCACCGGTAAAACCGTCTGTGGGAGAAACCGCTGGAACACTTCCGGCCTTCTAATGCGCAGCCTGGCCGGTCGGAGCAGGAATTCTGTCCAGCATTGCCTGAAACGCTGCAATTTCTTCCTGCTGGCTCCAAATCAAACCCTGAGTTTGGGTTTGACAATAATCGTCTGGATATTCCCACACCGGCAACACCGTCACTCTCGTCATGCCACCGGCATCGACCAATGAATAAGTCCAAACTTTCTTGGTCGTCATGCCATTGCAGGAACTCGATGCCATGAAAACTGCGCCTAGAAGGGGCATTTGCGCAGGTTTTGAGAAACGAAGCTGGTTCTGATTGTCGGAATCAAGGGTGTAGCCTTCTTTCAGATTCTCCTCGACGATCACCGTCTTGATTGATTCAGCCGAAGCTTTGCTGGTGAATACATAAGGTCCCGGCTGTGCCTTGGATTTCTTATCCCGCGCCGTCGCCATCGTAGTAATCAACAGGATCGCAATCAGAATACCTTTCATGCCTTTACTCCATCTAGAAACTCTAATGACACTGGAGCACGGACCGTTAGTTACCAGAGTCACAAGGTTGTGGCATGATGTCGATTGCACGATGTCGATTGCACAATGGCGGCTCGAAAATAAAACATTATGCTCTCTACTGCTTTGCAGTCCCTAGCCTGGATGCTTTTGATCTGCGCCATTTTCTCCGGTACATTCTCACACGCCGCATGCTCCGTCGATGAAGTCACAGTGAGCGGCCGGGTGGAAGATGCTCCTCTAAAAGGCACTATCCGCGTGCAACTAATTTATCCCAACCAGAAACTGGGCGAATCGGGAGAAGCGACGCTCGAAAACGCATTCTTTCGCATACGGATTCCGTTTCTTACCCAGAGCCGCGCTCCCATCTTAATGGGTAACCTCCGCGAGAAGTGCGACCGGAAACCAAAAACCATTGTCGTGACCCTTAACCAATCTGATCACGAGGCCGACCGTATTTCACTGGAGTTTCCTAAAGACTTCAGAATGGAAGATCCCAGCGCTTATACATTGCGCTCTGAGATTGTGCTCCACGGTCATCCGCCTCCGCCGCAGTAGCGTACGGCAAAGGTGTGCCATGCAGGCTAACAAGTGATATAAAAGAGCCGTTAAAATACGTGCGGCAGCTGTGCTACATTTCGACCTTCAGCTTCGTTTAAGGCACAACAGGTGCTCGCTTCTCCAATGGAGGCGATGGACACTCACCGTCGTAGACGCAGACAAACCCGGCTTCCCCGCGCTGCAAAATGTGAAGACTGAAAAAAGGGCGCGAACCATGGCGCTTGATGTTTCCACCGTCTGAGTCTGCCTCGTAACCGCGCAGTTTGCACCAGCACCGGCCCCCACCGACGCGATGCCCCATCCGCGGCGAACGGTTATTCCAGATAGTCTTGAGATCATCGTCGTTGCACCGTAATTCAGTGACGATTCGAAACGACGATTTAGCTGAAGCTTTGAGCTGTTGCTTCTCAAGAGTCGGAAGAAATCGAGGCCTGCGATCGCAATCGCAGGCCTTCTACGCTGTAACGTGTTTTTCGAACCGAATTTTTCGTTCGCTGCTACGGCACGATATTGGTTGCGGGCCAGTGCATTGGCTGTGCGTTGAGATTGGGCCTGATGGAGACTGGATCCTCCACCAGTTTCACGTCCACGTTGAAACCATCCAGTTCGACAAGCGGCAGATCTCCCTGCAGGTCCTTGGTTGCCGCTTCGATGGTGACGGTTGAGGATTCGCCAGGAACCAGAGAAATGTAGTTGTCGGAATAAAACACCGGCAGAACCCGCCGTCCGCTTTGCCTCTGATGAAGTTGCAGGTGCGACAGCAGTGCGACGTGGTCCGAATTGTTATGCAACGTCACGGTCACCAGTGTGTTGTCGCCATCACTTCGCGAATTCGCCTCCGCGTCCAGCACGACGGGGGGCAAATCCATCAACCCGTCATATTGATCTTGCGCCACATGCTGCCAGTAGAAATTTGTCGAGAGCAATTTACCGTTCGCATCCCTTAGATCGAGCTTGATGAAATAAATCGGGCTGATGCGTGTGCTCACCTCGATTTGCGCAGCCTTAATGGTGCTGCTTCCAGGGACCTGAGACACATCGTAGGTTTTGTGCGAATCCAGCGTCCCATCGAAACTGTAGATCAGCACTTTCACCTGCAGGCTGCTCAACGCCTCTGGGCGATTGTTCACTACTTCAATGCCGCGATTGTCCTCATTGAACTGCACATGCACTGTTTCGGCGGCTTTCTTCGCTGCGTAAAGGGCTGCGTTGGGCTCGAGATCGTAGTGGTAAAGTTGCCACACGAAACTAGGCTGCGCGGGATGGCTCATCCACGTAATCACCCCCGTGGTTGCTTTGAACATCTGGGAATTTCGTCCTTCATACATGGCGCGAAACGCCTCGTAGGTTGCCAGTTGGCCTTTCTGCACAAAGTCTGCAAGATTGCGAATGTGTCCGTAACGCTTGCCTAGCGAAGTCGGGAACTCGTCGCCGCGTTGCGCGCCCGCCGCCATATCGTGCTGCGCCCAGTCATCGTTGATCGTCTCCCAATCTTTCTGCGGCATCATCCCCTGTATCGATTCGATCGTGGGGATCGACACCGAACCAGTTTCCGTCTTAAAGCTTTCGTTCAAGGCGTAGAAGAATCGCGGTGAACGCCAGTAATAGGGTCCATGCGACGAAACGCCGCGCCCATCGGCGGAATTCGACTGGTAAAGCCGTGTCGGATCGAGACGGCTCATCAGTGTCTTCAATGTGTCGTCCAGTTCCTTTGGTGGATATCCTTCATTGCGCGCGCACCACACCGCGATGGACGGATGATTGCG
The DNA here is from genome assembly GCA_963846215.1 of uncultured Acidobacteriaceae bacterium. Taxonomy (GTDB): domain Bacteria; phylum Acidobacteriota; class Terriglobia; order Terriglobales; family Acidobacteriaceae; genus Sulfotelmatobacter. Next base: position 1,159,310 of record CAWJVC010000009.1, read on the forward strand.
ATACCGAACTACTTTGTCAGTCACATTGGCAAGATAGGTCGGAATGTCTGTCACGTCCGGACCGTCATTGGGGTTGGGTTGAAAGAATTCATCCCACAGCAGCATCCCGTATTTGTCTGCCATGTCGTAGAAGTCGGGATTCGTGCTCTGTCCGACCCAGTTGCGGATAATGTTCAAATTGGCCAGCGCATGCATGTGAAACTGCGCGTCCAGCCGTTCCCGCGTGACTCGCTTCATTGCCTCGTCCAGGCCCCAATTCCCACCGCGCGCCATCACCCGAACGCCGTTAACTGAAAGCGTCAAATTTTCAGAGTCAGGCACCTGGTACTCAATTTTGCGGATGCCGAACTGCCGCGTTTCGCTATCCGAGGTTTCAGGTTTTGTTCCGACATCGAAGCGCAGCGTCAGCGTGTATAAATTCTGCGGACCATACCCATTCGGCCACCACAGCTTTGGATTCTGCAGATGAAGTTCCGCCGCGGTCGTGTGATCGAGAGCCACCGCTTCCGTGCCGTTCGCCGCAACCGTCACCGACTTGTGGAAAGTAATTCCCGGGCTCTGTGCAGCCTGACTATGCGGGTTTTGATCCTGTAAGTTTCGCCCTTGCCCGTTCCGCCATTGAATGACGCCGGTAAGCATGCCAGTGACCGGTTTCGGTGACTTGTTCTCGAGCGTCGCAGAGATATGAAGATCCGCGCTGTCGTAAGCGGCCGACAAGTCCGTCGTAATAAATGGATCCTTCACCACGACCGGCCCAGTTGCATCCATCGTGACTGGAAGCCATATCCCCGTGTCCCGATCGCGAACCGCGGGCAGCCAGTCCCAGCCGATGGTGGAAAGAAATGTCGGACCGTCGATGGCCGTCTCGCCACCATTCTTACCCACTCCTAAAGCGACAGTGTGCTCGTGCGGAATTCCGGGGTGGGGTTGCGGCGCTACGAGCACTGCCAACACCGCGCTGTGTCCCGGCTTCACCATCTCTGAAATATCGAAGTCGCCGCGTAGGAATGCGCCACGCGTGCTTCCGGCGTGCTGACCGTTCACCCATATCTCCGCTGCGTAGTTGATGCCACCGAAATGAAGCCACGTATGCCGGCCTTTGTTCAAAGCGGGCACTTTGAATGTGGCGCGGTACCAGTAGCTGGTTTTGTTCAGGCTTTCCGGAATGGCGCGCATATTCTCGCCGTAGACCGGGTCCGGATAAACTCCGTTATTCACCAGCGTGGTCAGCACAGTCCCCGGCACAGTCGCGGCATACCAGCCTTGCGGTTGAAAGCCAGTCGTCGAAACCACCGGACCCGCTGCTTTGACCTTCGCGGAATCCTGCATCTGCCAATGTTCGATCGTCTGCATTTGCATTTGCGACTGCGCCAGCAAAAGTGTAGGAGCTACCACCATCAACAGCGTCAAAAAACGAAAGAATCTTGAACGAGATGCTCGCCTATATGGATTCATGAGTTTCTGACGGACGCGTCCTTCTGTAAAGTCGACTCTGGAATTTTCACTACGGACAAAAAGATCGAGGCAAAATCAGCCAAGGCGCTTGAAGTTTTCGGAACCATCTGCTCTTTTCAGCGTGCGGCATTCTCGCCCGGACCGAACCGACAACCAGTTTAATGCTTGAGCTCAGCACTTGCTCCCTGTTGCACACCAGCTCTGGTCACTCGGTAGTCCTTGTATTCGATGGAAAGTTCAGCCACGCCTCCCATGCGGATCACACTCTCCGTATGATTCTCGGCAGGAAGCCAGAATCCATTTACTTTTGTGTAACGATGTTCGATGCTCGTTTTCTTGATCCAGAGTGACGGGTTCTTGGCCGGTTCTCCCTTGATTCTCACCACCGCAAAGTCCTTGGCGTCGACCCAAATTTGTCCGCGATATAAAAATTTATTTTTCGTCTTCGGATAAAGGTTCAGAACGTATTGCCCACCTTCCGGCAAGGGCTCGTAACCCGCCAGCGAGAAATCATAATTCTCGGTGCTCAAAGCCGTGTGGCGGCGGTTCTCATCGTCCGACGCTTCCTGCTCGCTGTCCAGCAGTCGATTGAATATGTGATCGATGATGAACTTGGAGCCCGACTGTGAAACCACGCTGAATTTTTTAGAATTTGGAGCCCGGTAGTTGACGTTCACAACCATCTCCGCATCGTGATTGCTGGGAAATCCCCGATACCGCATGCGATAAACGCGAGTCGCTTCGTAGTGGGCCAAGGACGCGGCCCGTTCTGCGTTTTTCTCCTGAAGCTTCCGGACTACCTGATCTACTGTGAGTGTCGAGGCCGGGTTAGGGTTCGAAGCTCCTACCGCCCCGAGGGTTCGAGCCCACGATTCGCTGAGCGGAGCCGGCATCGCCCACGTGATCAGGATAAGATATGCCACCGCCCCAGCCGTTACACCTTGCCGATTCCCCATGAGTCCTTTAGATGCGCTTTATCAGTCTAACCGAGTGAAGCGCCCGAAAGTCGCCGCCATCCTTAATACTGTATAGATTCGCGTGGCTTCTATTTTGGGAGGTCTCGATTCATCGTCACGCCAACAGATTTTCGCGACGCCATCGTCGCCGAACTCGCACGATATAATCAGCTCGCCAGCCTATGCGAGCCTTGTTACTCTTGCCGATACCAGTGCTTGTCGCCTCACTGCTGCTTGCACAGGGCGCTCATTTGAAACTTCCGCCTGCTCCTCAGAAAGATCAATCTCAAGGCACCGAGCATCCTCTCCCTCAGTTTGAGGATGTCGCGCAAAAGTCCGGCCTCACCGTTTCGCACATTTCCTCTCCCGACAAGAAATATATTTTGGAATCGATGAGCGGAGGCATCGGCCTTATCGATTGCGATAATGATGGCAAACTCGACATCATTACGGTCAACGGCTCGACCGTGCCGCGATACCGCGAAGGCGGTGATCTGCTGATCACGCTCTACCATCAGGAGACTGACGCTAAAGACGGCAGCCTCAAGTTCGTCGACGTGACTAAAGCCGCCGGACTCACGCGCAAGGGCTGGGGCATGGGCGTCGCCGTCGCGGATTTTGATAACGATGGCTGGCAGGATATATACGTCACCAGCTTCGGTGGCAATGCTCTCTACCACAATCTCGGCAACTGCAAATTTGAAGACGTCACCGACAAAGCTGGCGTGCGCGCCGGGGGATTCAGCACCGGTGCGGCCTGGGCTGATTACGATCGCGACGGCAATGTCGATCTCTTCGTCTCGCGCTACGTTCACGTCGATATGGATAACCTGCCGCAATTCGGCAACGATCCCCGCTTCTGCCGATTCAAAGGTGTGCTCGTGCAGTGCGGGCCGTGGGGCTTACCTGGGGAATCTGATCTGCTATTTCACAACAAGGGTGACGGTACCTTCGAAGAGGTTTCGAAGAAAGCTGGTGTAGATGATCCTCATCATTATTACGGCTTGGGCGCAACCTGGGGCGACTACGACAACGATGGCTGGCCCGATCTATACGTCGCGAACGATGCCGGCCCGAACTTTCTTTATCACAATAAACACGATGGAACCTTTGAAGATGTCGGATTGCTCGCTGGCGTCGCGCTCAGTGGAGACGGCATGGAGCAAGGCTCCATGGGAGTGTCTTGGGGTGACTATCTGAATGAAGGACGCTTGTCCATGGTCGTCACCAACTTTGTTGAGCAGGGAACTACCCTCTATCACAACCTCGGCAAGGAAAATTTCACAGACGTCAGCATTCGAGCCAAGCTGTTGCGGCCCACTTATCCCCTACGTCAGCTGGGGCACGTCCTTCTTTGACATGGATAATGACGGCTGGCTCGATTTATTCACGGCGAATGGTCACGTCTATCCGCAGGTCGATACCATCCCCGGCGGTACGCCCTACCGGCAACCCATGCTGCTCTTCCGCAACCATCGCGATGGCACCTTTGACGACGTTTCTCAGGCACTGGCCGGCATGCCTCCGAAATCACGGCGCGGCGCGGCATTTGGCGACATCAATAATGATGGCAATATCGACATTGTGATACTCAACGTTGGCGAACCACCAACCCTCCTGCTGAATCATACCGAAAGCGCAAATCACCGGGTCTTATTCAAGCTGGTAGGAACGAGAAGCAACAAAGCCGCGATCGGTGCGCGAGTCACTGTGAAAGCCGGCACTCACACTCAGTTCAGCGAGGTGCGCGGAGGTGCTAGCTATCTTTCTCAAAACGATTTGCGACTCCACTTTGGATTAGGCGCGAGCAACAAGATGAGCGAGGTCAGCATCCGCTGGCCCAATGGGCAGACCGAAACTCTGCATGATGTACCCGCAGATTTTATCTTTACGATAGTCGAGGGTTCTGGAATTCTGCAGAAGATGGCACTGCCCGCGTTGCCGCAACGCTAAGACGCCTTTAAAGCCGCCTCCGTGATTCCAAGTTGCTTCCGCCCTCGCTCCCCCAAATCTTCCACTGTCCCGCGCCCTACAAAATTCACTTCGAAATTATCGGCAGGAAAATCCGGAGGAGTTTTTCCCGTGAGGAACGACCGTGCCTGTTTCTCCAGGTAAGCGCTGTTCTTGGCGCAGCCCGGCGCCGACGGGATGTACATCACGTTGCTGTACCCGCTTCCGCGGTGCTCGTTTTCGACGGCGTGAATCACATCGCAATGCCAGAAGATAGTATCCCCGGGCTCCATCACCGGGATAGACGACAGCGCCTGAATCAGAGGGCCGTGGTACTGCTGGTTCACCGAAAGCGCTCTTCCCGGTTCTGCGCCGCAAAGGCTATCGGCCGGCACATCGTCCTGTATCGCCCGCAACAGAATGTAGACCATCGCTTCTGCGATGGGAATCAGTTGCAGCGTTCCGTCTCCCGGACCTTGCCGCGTAAGCGCGGTCCATCCCTGGAAAGTCCGAAACATCGAACACACCGCCGGCGAATCCACTTCGCGCACCTCCGGACGAAAGCCTGCGTCGAAGGCGTTGTATTTTCGCCAGTCGCCGGAAAACACATGCCGATATACCTTGCGGAAATTATCGTCAAGCCATCGCTCCACCGAGCCGCCATCCACGTGCGGCGACAGGCCGAGCGATGCCGAACCCGGCGGCCGTCGCCTTATGCGATCGGCATAAGCCGGAGTTTCATCCGGATTGATGTATCGCACTCCGCCGCTCTCTGCCTGCCACAAACGGTTCAGGAAAACCCGTACGTTCGTCAGAGACTCCGATTGCCGCGCCTCAACCTGCGGCCGCGACCAGTAAATTCCGTAAATCTGGGGCTTCGCCGAAGCCAGCGTGCCAAAGTACTTGTCCTCGGCGCGATTTACCAGCTTTGCGTCCAAGTCGTTCCGTTCGACATACGCCGCAATCTCATCGTCGAAGCCCACGGCAACTTTTCGACTGAACGTCCCCCGCACCACGCAAGCTCCCCGCGCGCGGATCTTCGCGGTCAGTTCTGCAGGAAATTTTCCCAACGCGACATCCGAATACTCAAGAATGGGAATTACGTCGCGTCCGGATTCGCGCTCGCTTACGATCTCTCCGACACGTTCTCGCATCTCCGCCTCAACCTCGCGGAAGATTTCTTCATATTCAGGTAACGCCGCCCGAAGCTGTTGTTTGGCGCTTTGAATTGCTTTTGGTAGATTCTCAATGACTAAATGCATATCGCAACTCCATGCGTGACTCACGACGCGGGACACTTCAGGCGCATGCCGCCGCCAATTCTAGCGCATCTCAAGCAACCTCAGCGATGAAACCTGGTTGCCTCGGTTGGCGTAAGCCACGCGGTAGCACTCGACCGCTGTCAATGAGTTCTATCGCGATTTCTCGCATCCTAGTCTGAAAACCAGAAACTCATTGGTATTCTGGCCACTTCCACCGAGTTGCCAACTCATGGATGATGCTGCCCTTGACCGATTCGATTTCGTCTTCAACCACAACCTGTTCTACCCCATCGTGGAACTTCTCATCGCTCAGCATGCTTCGCGATCTCGCGGTCGATGGGCGCGTGCACAAGGTCTATCTCTATGCTCTGCCCTCAATCATCGCTTTCCAGACTCTCTCGATGTACGCATGGCGGATCAATCCCGCGTGGTGGCAGAGGATCACCCACGCGATTCTGGTGTGGTAATCAGGGCCGCTCAGCTTTGAAAGCTTACGCAGGTTTGGAAAACAACCTGTGCTCTGTCCAGGCCTCACTGCTTGTGAGACACTGACGCCCTATACTGAACGTCATTTCCACGGGAGCGCGTAGCGCATGCGGAAAATCCGATATGGAGTCGCCGCGAGTTTGGACGGTTTCATCGCTGGCCCGAATGGCGAGGTGGACTGGATCACTCCCGACGCGGAAGTTGACTTTGCCGAAGTTTGGGCGCAGTTTGACACGCTCTTGATGGGTCGGCGTACTTATGAGGTTGCCGTCCAGCGGCTCGGTGAGGCAGCTTTCGCCGGAATCACGAGCGTGGTCTTCTCGAGGACTCTCCAGCAGGAGCAGCACCCAAGGGTGAAGGTAGTGCCGCAGTTGACAAGGGAGTGGGTGACATTTCTGAAAGCTCAGAGCGGCAAAGATGTCTGGTTGATGGGTGGGAGCAGCCTGTTTCGGTCATTCTTCGATTCCGGTTATGTGGACGGTATCGACCTGATGATTATCCCGGTCATACTGGGTGCGGGCACTCCCATGCTTCCACCTCCGTACACCCCTACAAATTTGAAGCTCTTCAGCAATCGGATTTACCGCTCGGGCAGGCTATCGCTGGCTTTCGAAGTGCTACACGCGCCGCTGCCCACAAAGAACTCGTCCAAGTGAGCGGAATCAGGATGATTCACCAACTGAGGATAAGCAGCTTCTGATTTGCCATCTAGGCTATAGCGGCTTCGCCAGAGTTTGTCTATCAAACAACTCTTGTTTTGCCGACAAATCTACGACGGTTTATAGATGAGGCCGATCGCTGCGCCCACGATGACCCACTGAATGAAGTAGGCAATGGACTGGTAAATTGTCAGGGTGAGGCCAATGTTCAGGTTGACGTAGTTGTGGATTGCGAAGGTGCAGACAGAGAAAAGGCCAATGAGAGCGCCGAGGTATAGGCCGGGTACGATGCCGCCACCTGCAGTAAAGATTTTTGCGTAAAGGATGGCGACGATCACGATGGCGATGAAGATAGCGATCATGCCGTAAGGCATCACCTTCATCATCTCGTCCTTGGGACGATAGACGTTGGGGTACTTCATAAATTCAGTTTTCATGGATGGCCATGCAGCGAACATCGCAAAGCCATAGATAAAATAGGCGACCATAGCGCCGAAGGACGCCAATGCGATACGGGCGTAGTTCATGGTCACTCCTGCAGAAGCAGACTTGATTCGCCGGAGAATTCTACATCAGACGCTTTACGTTGGATATTTTCCGCATACCGGAAGTCAGCTGATACCAGCCGTTAGTACGTTTGGTTAACTTACTTGTCGGCTTGCGAAAGATTATTTCGCCGCTGAGCCATCGCCAGCATGACGCGGTCCAAACTTCTCTCCAAAAAAGTCGCCTTTGTTCCACGTCGGTACTTCGTCTTGCTGGGCAACTTCATACCCAACCAGAAAGTTGACCCCACATGCTTTCGCTCCAGAATCGTAGTCAATAGGCTGGTCCATGTTGTCGAGCGGAGTGTGATATTTGGTCTCCAGCCACTCCTTCTGTAGTTTGAATCCGTCGACTCTAGGATCAACGCTTTGAATTCCGTCCGTTATCTCCACCGCGGGAATGCCCTGCTGCACAAAGGAATACTGATCGCTGCGAACGAAGAAGTTTTCTTCGGGCATCGGATCGGGGCTAAGCGAATACCCGATATGTCTTGCCGCCGCTTGCACTGGCTGCTCGAGACTAGAGTGCTCGGTGCCTAGCACGATCAAGTCCTTCATGGGGTAAAACAAACCGGGTGCCCCGTCAATGTTGATGTCGGCGGCGATCGCGCTGCGCGGCACCGTGGGAAAGTTCGCAAAGTAATCCGACCCGAGAAGGCCCATTTCCTCGCCCGTGACAAAAACGAATAGGATGGAACGGCGGGGAGCCTTCGGCAAGCCGGCAAAAACACGTGCGATCTCCAGCAAACTGGCAGTGCCAGAGGCGTTGTCGAGAGCGCCGTGGCACACGTTATCGCCGTTCACGGGCGGGCAGATTCCGAGATGATCGACGTGCGCAGTGTAGACCACATATTGGCTGCGTAACGCAGGATCGGAACCCGGGACCTCGCCCACAATATTGGGACTGTCGGCCGTGGTATGCGTGCTCATCGTATGCATTCGAGCGGTGATGGGCAGAATCAGCGATTGCGGCTGGCTGGTCCGGGCCGCCTCGAAAATTTGATCCAGAGTCTTGCCTGAGCCGGCAAAAAGCTTTTCAGCTCCGGATTGACTGAGAAACGCGCCTCCGCGCAGCTCGGCAAACGTGTTGTGCGGACTGCCATCTTTCTCCAACCATTGCATGTACCCCATTTGGATCTGCGGCACGAGCCATTCCCAGGCGTAACGCTTCCGATCTTCCGGCGTCATGAGATCCATAAACCCCACCGCCCCGTGCGCTACAGCGTTCCTCCCTTTTACGATGATGTCGGAGTAATAGGCACGCACCGTCGACGGAAACTTCGCCGGCGCGCCGTCAAGCAGCACAACAATCTTGCCCTTGACGTCGGTGCCGGCGTAATCGTCGTAATCGCGTTCCTTCGCGGTTACGCCGAATCCCACGAACACGACAGGAGCTTCCACCATGCTTTCGGTTCGGTTCAGGTCGCCATAGAGCACGTAATCCTTCAGTGAAACCAAGGTCTGCTCGCCGCTCTTCGAAACCATGACCACCGAACTCTTGGCGTCGTCGACCACGGACTTGCGCAGTGGCACCCCTTGATACCATGAGCCGTTCACGCCGGCCGGATGCAGACCGGCGGCCTCCAATTGCGTCGCCACGTAGCGGGCCGCAATCTGGTAGCCCGACGTACCCGTAGCCCGACCCTGCAAAAGCGAATCGGATAAGAAGCGCATGTCGGCGCGTATGGCATCCGGGCGGATCGAATTCATGGCGGCTTGCTCGGGGCGCAGTCGACGATCCCTGCGCCAAAGCGGACGCACAAAGACACGGTATGAGCAATAAGTCCGGAAGACTGAGTTTCACGAGAGAGTCTCCTTACTGTTCAAAACGGCACTCATCATACCCCATCGCGCTTCTAGCCGAAGGCGCTCTTCTACTGCGTTCTAATTCTGGGCTTGGCTGCACGTTCCTTCGAAAATGTTGCAACGCCTACCGCAAATGCCGTAGTCCATCGGGACCAACCGCCGCCTTTAGCGAGGCATCTCATCTTTCGCGATTTGATTTCCGCTTCTGGCTGTACGACCCTCCAGTAGTCAAACGCCGACAGAACCGTGTGCTCTATCTGCGCACTTCGCACCACATCGGTGACGGTTCAGCCTTCACGCTAGGTTATGCGCCTCATAGACGACATTCCTAAACCAAACCTTCATAACAGGAGAAGAAAAGTATGAAAGTGAAATTCATTGAGAAATGGACAGCGCTCCTCCTGGCCACAGGAGCTACCGTGGCCTTTGCGCAAGTACCTTCCAGCCCAGTCGGTCGCGCGAACGCAACCAACTCACCCGTGGCTTACGTTTATGTGTCAAGCAGTCCTAGCAATGGAACCAATCAGATCGAGGCGTACAGCGCAGCTTCTAGCGGGGCGCTGACGCCAGTGATCGGTTCGCCTTTCAACCTTGGCAGCGAAGGCGTCTCCCAAATGGCGGTGAACAGCAAGTATCTCTTTGGCTCCGCCAACCCGGATATCTACACCTTCTCGATCGCCTCCGACGGCGCGTTGCAGCAACTGTCGGTCATCAACGCCAGCAACTACAATCCTTACAAGTCGGGCGGCCCCGCGTCTTTATTCCTCGATCACACGGGTGCTACGTTATATGACAATGACTTTTACGCCTATGGAACCGGGGACAGCGCTTATCAGGATTTCTCGATTGACCAATCGACAGGCCAGTTGAACTTCCTGCAAGTGACCCCCGATGGCGGAGAGATTGCCGACGTTCCTCTAAGTTTTATTTCGAACAATCTTTACGCCTATGGTGCGAGTTGTTATCACGGTGCGGGAAATATTTTCGGCTACAAGCGAAACGGTGACGGAACGTTAACTCCGCTGAATATCAATCCGACAGTCCCGGTAGCACCCAAGAGCGAAGGGGCATATTGCCCTTATCTCGCGGCGGCCGATCCCAACGGCAATCTGGCTGTTTCCATGGAGCCGAATAACGATATAACGCCTAGTGGGCCTGTGCAGATTGCCGTCTATACGGCGGACAGCGCCGGTAATTTGACCACGACCAGCACCGCGCAGAATATGCCGAAGACGCAGGCTGGTCCAACCTATGGCATCAACGATATCTGGATGTCGCCATCCGGCAAGCTACTGGCCGTCGGCGGTACCTCCGGTTTGCAGGTGTTTCATTTCAACGGTGCGAACCCGGTCACCTCTTATACAGGCTTGTTAACGACCGCCCCGATCAGCCAGATGTTCTGGGATAACGACAATCACCTTTACGCCTTAAGCCAGACAGCCGGGAAGCTATACGTATTCACAATCACCCCGACGTCCCACAGCCAGGCGCCGGGATCGCCTTACACGATCAAGGGAGCAGAGAACATACAGGTTTTGCCGAAGTAAAAGTAACACTATCGCGGAACTCGAAAACATTTCTCGCGACGGGGCCGCGCAGGTCGGATTATTACCGAGCGCGGCCTCAGTATTGTCCGGCCGAACCGTATTACTGCCTGGCGTTCATTTGGCTTCACCCTCGAACCCGCCGATCTCACAAACAGCTGCTGGCGAACAGCGATGCCCAAAGATGCGTGCCGTAGAGATTTGCGCCAACCAGCAAAAAACCCACAGGCTGGCCTGTGGGCGTTATGGGTTACTAATTCATTATGTCGAGAAAAAGACTTGCGAGTTCGCCGTGCACGCGGTTCTTACTTCAGATTTTCCTGGCACAATCGGGGCCGGCTTAACCGAAGTCGGTTTCATCTTCGAGAGCCTCAGGAGCAGTTCTTCAACTTTGCGCTGCTCACGCGGCTGGGGGAGAATGGGCTGTGTCATGATGCAATTCTCTCACATCGACGGGCGAAGGAAAGGGCCCTGATCTGCAGGGACCGCAACATGTGGAAATTGAAACTTTCTGCCCTACTTGACCTGCCAGTGTTAGAAACCCTCGCACGGTCAACGAGCGATATTGCCGCGCCGTATCAACCGCTCATCGCTATCGTTTCCCGGCCAACACTCACCCGGAAGTCTATCTTTCTGCTTCCCAGAACCTTATCTGCGCAGGTAAAGTAATTCGGATCGGGCTAGGCTCCGAAGGAGGATTGAGGCGCCTTCTCCGCGCACACAGCCAACGACCAGTTGAGGGCGCGGTTATTAAGAACGAGGTCGCTATAGGAGCGGAAATGGAAAAAGTTACGGGAATCGGAGGCCTATTCTTCCGAGCGCACGATCCGAAAGCCTTGGCAAGTTGGTACCAGCAGCACCTGGGAGTGTCGCTTACACCATCGGGCGAGGGCGAGGAGCCCTGGGAGCAAGAGGCCGGCCCCACGGCGTTTACTCCTTTTCCTGAAACCACCAAATATTTTGACGATGCGAACAAGGTCTGGATGGTGAACTTTCGAGTCCGGAATCTCGACAAGATGGCAGCTCAGCTACGAACTGCAGGAATAGAGATCAAGGTCGACCCGGAATCTTATCCGGGCATCGGGCGATTTGCCCGCCTGCAGGACCCCGAGGGAAATCCGATCGAATTGTGGCAACCTGCATGACCAAACGTTCCGCGTAATTTAGCGGGAATCGGTCTTTTTTTCGATCCAGGTTGGCGTCCTGCGAGAAGACTATTATTCGATCCCCAGCTGTCTCTGAATCTGCTCCAGGGATGCGCCTTTCGTCTCCGGAACCATGGTCCTTACCCAAATCAACTGCAACACCATCATGCCGCAAAAGAATGAGAAGACGTAGCCGATCGGAAAAGCGGTAACCATCTTCGGAAAGAAAGTGGTGAGCAACGCGGCAAAGATCCAATGTGTGCCGCATCCGAGACTCTGACCTTCAGCGCGATGGCGGTTGGGAAATATTTCCGAGATAAAAACCCAGATCACAGCTCCCTGCCCGATGGCGTGCGCCGCGATGAAGGCGAAGATGCAAACCGGCACGATCAGGAAATGTCCCGTAAAGAAAGCCCACGCCACCAGCCCAAGCGAAGTGATGTAGCCCACCGAGCCGATATAAAGGAGAGTGCGCCGCCCCAGTCGGTCGATCAGCCATAGTCCGACAAACGTGAAAATCAGATTGGTAATGCCGATGCCGATCGATTGCAGCAGCGCCGCCTTCGCACCCAACCCCGTCAGTTCGAAAATGCGTGGCGCGAAATACAAAATCGCGTTGATCCCCGACATCTGGTTGAAGAACGCAATCAGAATGGCCAGCACGATTGGTTTCCGAAGACGTTTCGTCCAGAAATGTCCCGAGGACGATGTTTGTTCGGCTGCTGCGGCTGCCGTAATTTCGTTGGCTTCCGCCTCGATCTGTTCCTTTGGAGCCTCAGGCTCGATGCGTCGCAGCACTTCGAGCGCACCCTTTCGATCGCCTCTGCGGCTCAACAGCCAACGAGGACTTTCTGGCAGGCTAAAACAAAAAGCGGCATAAATCAGTGACGGAAACGCCGCCACTCCCAGCATCCACCGCCAGGCATCTGCCCCGATTCCCGCCAGCAGTGCGTTCGAGACATACGCGATCAGGATGCCGAAAACAATATTGAATTGGAACATTCCCGCCAGCAGGCCACGATGCTTCGGCGGTGCAATCTCGGAGATGTACATCGGAGCAACGACGGTCGAGATTCCGATACCCAATCCGCCAATCACTCGCGCAATGATGAAGACGATGACGTTCGGCGCCCATCCCGAACCCACCGCGCCCACAAAATAAAGAATGCCGATCCACAAAAGAGTCGCTTTTCGACCGAAGCGGTCCGCGGGCCATGCGCCCAGCAATGCGCCAACCACTGTGCCGTACAGGGCCGATGCCATCGCGATGCCATGCAGCCCGGGACTTAGACCCCACAGGGTCTGAATAGTTTTTTCCGCGCCGGAAATGACGACCGTATCGAACCCGAAAAGCAATCCGGCGAGTGCCGAGGTGAGCGACCAGAAAAAGATGCGACCATTCATAGTTGGGCGCTACCACGATACCCGCATCGCTGGTCGCATGCAAATGCGGAACTTCTCCTCACTCCTTGGTCAGCGGATATCCCTTCTCTCGCCAATCGCGGATTCCGCCATCCATCGAAATCACGTTGCTGTAACCCATCTTCTGTAGATTGTCGGCAGCCAGCGCTGAGCGAAATCCGCCGCCGCAGTAAAGCACCATCTCTGTTCCGAGATCCGGTACGCGCCCCTCGATGTCGCGTTCGATGATGCCTTTACCCAGGTGAATCGCGCCCGGCAGATGATCTTTTGCGTATTCACTCTCTTCTCGTACGTCGATCAGAAGAAACTTGTCCCCCCGATCGAGTCTCGATTTCACTTGCTGTACATCGGTTTCGCGTACCCGAGTCTTTGCGTCGTCCACAATCTTCAGAAAGCGCGGGGGATGCTGATGAGCCATACGTACTCCTATTCTGACAAGCAGCGGTAACATCCTACCAAGTTGCATGGAGCGCTGCATGCGGAATGTCACTCGCACTCACCGCCGTCTGTTTCATTTAGCATGAATCAGTGAACGAGCAAAAGCGAATCCGCAAGATCGGCCTGGCGCGCGTCCTTTCGAAACTAGGTTACTGCTCTCGGTCCCGCGCCGCCGAACTGATTCGTGCTGGACGTGTGAGCGTGAATGGAATGATGCGGCGCGATCCAGAAGCACCGGTTTCCGAAAATAATGATCAAATCGCAGTCGATGGAAAATTGGTTGAGCGTTCCGGCAAAATTTATTTGATGATGAACAAACCTCGAGGCGTAGTGACTACGGCATCGGATGAAAAAGGCCGCGACACGGTGTACACAATACTTTCCGATAGTTCGGTGAGTGACAAGGCCACTTCGCAAGGAAACGGTCGTGCTTGGGTAGCGCCGGTAGGGCGCCTTGACAAAGCCAGCGAAGGCCTGTTCCTCCTCACCAATGATTCCGAATGGGCCGCTCGTGCTACCGCTCCAGGCACCCACTTGGATAAGACCTATCACGTTCAACTGAACACTGTCGTGGATGACAAGTTCGTCGAAAAGTTGATGCGAGGCGTGAAAGCAAAAGACGGAGTAACTCTGCGCGCGAAGCGAGCGCATTGCTTGCGTGCCGCGCAGAAAACTTGCTGGCTCGAAATTATTCTTGATGAAGGCAAGAATCGCCAAATTCGCCGCATGATTGAATCGTTGGATGCTGAAGTGTTGCGCTTGATCCGTGTGGCGATTGGTCCGCTGCAACTTGGCGATCTTCCAAAGGGCCAATCCCGTGCTCTGACTAGCCACGAAAAACGAATGCTCGACCGAGCCATGCAAAGCTAAACCTCATGAACGACCTGACCTTCCTATCCGCAGTCTCGATGGCCCAGCTCATTCGGGGAAAGAAAATCTCTCCAGTCGAACTAGTGGACGCGCACATTGCTCAGATTGAAAAACTCAATCCGAAGCTGAATGCGTTCATACAAATCGACGCAGAGAGAGCCAGGCAAGCTGCGCAGGATGCAGAATCGGCGGTGATGAAGGAGAATGCTGCTCCGCTTGGCCCGCTGCACGGTGTTCCGCTCAGCATTAAAAGTGCAATTAGCGTGGCGGGTCTGCGCTGTGAAGCTGGAACTCGATTGCGAGCGGGATTTGTCGCTCGCCAGGATGCGCCCCTCGTAACTCGTTTGAAGAATGCCGGCGCAATCATCCTGGGAACAACGAATGCTCCGGAACTTTTGATGGCGTGGGAAACCGACAATCTTCTTTACGGCCGCACCAATAATCCATGGGATCCGACGCGTACGCCGGGCGGTTCCAGTGGCGGCGAGGCGGCGGCCATTGCTGCGGGCATGTCCGCGGGCGGGGTCGGCAGTGATGGTGGCGGATCGATCCGCGTCCCCGCGCATTTCAGCGGAATCTGCGGATTGAAGCCAACGCCCGGGCGTATTCCGGCGAGTGGTCATTTTCCCGTTTCCGCCGGACCGTTTGCCGCAATCGGCGTAGTGGGGCCAATGGCTCGCAACATTGCGGATCTGAACGTTCTATTCGAAGTGATGCAAGGTCCAGATATCGGAGATACCAACGCGGCGCCGGTTCCGTTGCGTTGGATGACTGACGAAAAAATCAGGAAGCTGCGCATCGGATATTTCGAAGATGACGGCCGCACTCCGGTCACTCATGAAACTCGTGACGCTATCCGCATTGCGGCAGAAGGTCTACGCCGCGCGGGTTTCCAGGTAGAAAAGTTTCGGCCTGCCGGTCTCGAGGAGGCTCGCCAACTATGGTGGAAATATTTCGTCGTTGCCGGGGCCATGCTTCTGAAGCCGATGTTTCAGGGACGGGAGGCTGATCTCAGCCCCATCCTGAAGCAGTTTCTGGATTGGTCTTCGGAAAAGCCCGCGCATACGGGACGCACCTTGCTGGATGCGTGGATCAGGCGCGACGCAATCCGCGCGCAGTTTTTCGAACAGATGGAGCAGTATCCAATCTTGTTATGCCCGGCTGCCGCCATTCCGGCATTTAGCCACGGCGAGCGCAGTTGGCAGATTGACGGTAAGCAAGTCGACTATCTCAATGCCTGGAGTTACACGGAATTTTTCAACCTGTTAGGCAATCCGGCCGCAGTCGTTCCGGTCGGCCAGTCTTCCGACGGCCTGCCCATCGGCGTGCAAATTGTTGGGCGGCCCTGGGAGGAAGAGCAGGTTCTCTCCGTCGCCGCAGCCTTGGAAATGCAGCGTGGCGCGTGGAGAATGCCGCCTTGCTGAGAACGGTGCAAATCCCGCTGATAATGCTTTTGTATTATTCCTCCTGCGCTTGCACCCCAGTAAGTTAAATTCACGCGGTCTAAGCACTGTGGGCTAATCCGCGCTATAAAGTCTTTGTGTTTCTCCCGATGCGAGAGATTTTGCAATCCCAAAATGTCGCTGGCCGTGCCTTGTTCTGGCTGTTGGTATTTTTAGTACTCTCCGCGGCGTACCTCTATACATTTCCCCAAGCGAATATCTTTTATGCGGGAGTCGTTTTGCTTCATGCACTCGCAGGGGTGGTTGCGGCGCTGCTGCTCATCCCCGCGTTGATCAGGTTGCTGCGCGATGGAACGTTTCTCGCGCGAACGGGATGGACCCTCATAGCAACAGGCGCCATGTTTGGACTCATTCTGATCAAGACGGGAACTCCCCGCACGGAGTGGAAGTGTCTCTATCTCCATATCTTGATTTCTCTTTTCGGCGTCGGGCTTGTGATTGCTGACCGGCTGGGGAGGAAGGGCGAGTTTTATTCGAGCGCGACCAAAACCGCACTTCTCACGTGTGCTTGCCTTCTAGTGCTTGCCGGAATGGGCTTTGGCGCGCGCTACATTCGCGAAAGCTGGCAGACGAGAGGCCGCATCGAAAATCCTGCGATGCCGCCGGAAAACATGAACAGCGAAGGCGATGGAGCGGGTGGCTCGTTTTTTCCAAGCTCCGCGCAGGTGTATGGCAAGCAGAAAATCCCCAGCAAGTTTTTCATGGAATCCGATTCCTGCAAGCGCTGCCACGAAGATATTTATAACCAGTGGTTCAGCTCGGATCATCATTTTTCGTCATTCAATAATCAGTGGTATCGCAAATCGATTGAGTACATGCAGGATACGATTGGCACGCAACCTTCGAAATGGTGCGGCGGGTGCCACGATCCGGCATTGCTCTACAGCGGCATGATGGATACGCCCATCAAGCAAATCGTGCATCGTCCCGAGTCGCAAGCCGGTCTGGGCTGCATGATGTGCCACTCCATCGCGAATGTGAAAAGCACAATGGGGCAGGCGGATTTTTATCTGGAATATCCCAAGCTGCATGAACTGGCCGCCACGCAAAATCCCGTGGCTCGCGCACTCCATGATTTTCTGATTCGACTCAATCCGGAACCACATCGCCGCGTTTTTCTGAAGCCATTCATGAAAACGCAGACTGCAGAATTTTGTTCGTCGTGCCACAAGGTTCATCTCGATGTGCCGGTAAATCACTATCGCTGGTTCCGCGGCTTCAACGAATACGACAACTGGCAGGCTAGTGGCGTCTCTGGCCAGGGCGCGCGCTCCTTCTACTACCCGCCCAAGCCGCAGCAGTGCGCCGATTGCCACATGCCCGCCGAAGCCTCGAAAGATGCGGGAAACATAAACGGCTTTGTGCACTCGCATCGTTTTCCGGGCGCAAACACGGCAGTGCCCACCGCGAACGGAGATAACGCTCAACTTCAACTCACCCAAGGATTTCTCAAGAGTGGCGCACTGACCGTCGATATTTTTGCGCTCTCGCCGGCGCAGCCTCTGGTAAAAACCGGCGCCACCGGGCAGCCTGAAGTGGCTACAACTTTTGCGGTCGGCGAAGAAGCTGAAACGAAAATCAATCCTGCTGTGGGTGGGAATGCCAGCGAGGATGTCGCTTCGATCACGGCGCCATTGAACCGCGTGCAGCCATCCCTGCGCCGCGGCGATACGGTGCGGGTCGATGTAGTCGTCCGAACCAAAAAGGTCGGCCACTTTTTCCCGGGTGGAACCGTCGATGCCTACGACACCTGGCTCGAGCTGAAGGGAACCGACGACAAAGGCCAAACCATTTTCTGGAGCGGCATGGTGGAGGATGACGGCAAAGGGCCAGTGGAAAAGGGCGCGCATTTTTATCGATCGCTGCAAATCGATGCGCACGGAAATCCGATTAACAAGCGCAATGCGTGGGCAACCCGGGCGGTGGTTTATGTTCGCCTGATTCCACCGGGCGCTGCCGATACGGTGCATTACCGCGTTGCAATCCCGGAAAAGGCAGGCAACAAGATCACGTTTCATGCGCGCCTTTGCTACCGCAAGTTCTCCTGGTACGGAACTCAGGAGGCTTTCGTCGGCATCCCCGATCCCACCAAACCAAACGCCGTTGCGCCCGATTACGACGATCGTCCGACGATATTTACTGCGTCGCTCAGCGGGATTTCGGCTAAGGAAGAAAAAATCCCCGACGTGCCCATCGTGACCGTTGCGGAAAATGAAGTAACGCTTCCGGTCGTGGCGCGCAATGCGCCTGCTCTTCAACCGAAGACCATTGCTCTCAAAAACGAATGGCAGCGATGGAATGACTATGGCATCGGATTGTTTCTGCAAGGCGATTTGAAAGCGGCAGCGGCCGCATTCCAAAAGGTGACAGAGGCTGATCCCGACAATCCCGATGGCTGGGTGAACATGGGCCGCTGTGCGGTTCAGGAAGGTGATATGGCGCGCGCCCGCACCGTACTGGAGAAAGCGCTGGCGTCGTCGCCGAAGCTGGCGCGGGCTAATTATTTTTACGCGCGAGTGCTGCGGGCGGATGGAAATTACGACGGCGCAGCCGAACGCTTGCACATGGTGCTCAGCCAGTATCCACGTGATCGCGTTGCGCTCAATGATTTAGGACGCGTTCTCTTTTTGCAGCGAAAATATCCAGAAGCAGTGAAGACTTTGCAATCCGTCCTGGCAATCGATCCGGAAGATCTGCAGGCGCACTATAACTTGATGCTCTGTTACAACGGAATGGGAAACGAAAAGCTTGCGAAGGAGCACGAGGCTCGCTACATGCGATTCAAGGCCGACGAATCATCCCAGGCAATCACCGGGCCCTATCGCCAGAAGCATCCCGAAGATAACAACGAGCGTCAGGCAGTGCATGAACACGTGAGCGTGCCGCTACTGGCGTTCAGCTCGAACCATGCAGAAACGGCCGTCCCGACTGTGAGGTCAAGCGGCGCACGACCCGCATCGACTGCAACAACGGCTGGAGCTTCCAGATGAGCGTGAAGCCCTCCAAAGGTATTACGAGATTTCTCCGGCGCTGCGTTTCTCTGTGGTTATTCGCATTGCCCTTCGTAGCCGGGGCTCAGCAAATCCATTTTCGCGACGTCACCGCGCAAGCAGGGATTCATTTCACGCACAACAACGGCGCCTTCGGGAAAAAGTGGCTGCCGGAAACCATGGGGCCGGGCTGCGCGTTCATCGACTACGACAACGATGGATATCCCGATATTCTTCTGGTGAATGGCACCGACTGGCCGGGGCACGTTCATGGCGGAGCGACCACGCCCAAGCTTTACCACAATAATCATGATGGAACATTCACGGACGTGACGCGCAAGGCCGGGCTCGCCGTCCCCATGTTCGGATTTGGCGTGGCCGCCGGGGACTATGACAATGATGGCTTTGACGATCTTTTCATCACGGCCATCGGCCAGAGCCATCTCTTCCACAACAACGGCAATGGTACGTTTACCGAAGTCACGAAAGCTGCCGGCATGTGGGGACCTCACGAATTTTCGACGAGCGCCGCGTGGGTTGATTACGATCGCGACGGCAAACTCGATCTGGTGGTGGCAAATTACGTTCGCTGGACGGAGCAGACAGATCTCTACTGCACGCTGGATGGCGCACACAAATCTTACTGCACGCCTGAGTCCTACAAAGGTACGTCGGTGCGCCTATGGCATAACCTGGGCGAAGGCAAGTTTGAAGATGCGACGCAGAAAGCAGGCCTCGGCGATCCCACGTCGAAGAGCCTCGGCATCACGATTCTCGATTACAACGCGGATGGCTGGCCCGATATTCTGATCGCGAACGACACGCAGCCGAATAAACTTTATCTCAACAAAAAAGATGGAACGTTCGAAGAGCGTGGCGTCCCGGCAGGCATTGCGTTCAGCGAAGATGGCGTGGCTCGCGCGGGTATGGGAGCAGATGCCGCTGACTACGATCGCAGCGGCCATGCCAGCGTCCTCATCAGCAATTTCTCGAATCAGATGGTTTCGCTCTTTCACAACGAGGGCAATGGATTATTCGTGGATGAAGCTCCGCAATCCGAAGTGGGGCGAGCCACTTTGGTCACGCTGGGATTCGGATGCTTCTTTTTCGATTACGATAACGACGGCTGGCCGGACATTTTCGTTGCTGACGGGCACATTGAAGATGCGATCGAGCGCGTGCAGAAGCGTGTGAGTTACGCGGAGCCCTCGCATTTATTCCGCAACCTCGGCGAAGGAAAGTTTCAGGAAGTGACGGCGCAAATGGGCCAATCTTTTGCTGCGCCAAGAGTGGCGCGGGGCGCGGCTTACGCCGATATCGACAATGATGGCTACCTCGACGTTCTGATTTCCACCAACGCAGGCCCCGCATATTTATTTCACAATGAAGGGGGAGCGAATCACAGCTTGCGTTTGAAGCTGATAGGGACGAAATCGAATCGCGACGCGATCGGCGCGGTTGTGCGGATGACTTCGAATGATCTGAAAGACAGGCAGTGGAAGATGCTGCGTTCGGGATCAAGTTATCTGTCGCAGAGTGAACTGGTGCTGACATTCGGGCTGGGCGCACAAACGAAGGCTGACAACATTGAGATTCAGTGGCCAAGTGGCCAGGTGGATAAACTTACTAACGTGAACGCGGGTCAGACCTTTACGGTGCAGGAAGGGAAGGGCGTCATCGCGAACCGGCCGTACGGCAAAGCGGCGGCCCGCCCATAAAATGAGTTTGTTATTCCGAGGAGCGAATGCGACTAGGAACCTGCTGTTGTTCCCGCTTAAACGGGAGTCGATTTTCTGTTTCGCTGCGTCCCACTCAGTCCTCTGTGTTTAAATCTTGAATTAGATGACTTCCAGAATCTCAATCGCTCTCGCGGGCATACTCGCAGCGGCATTTGGACTTTTTGCCACCGGTCCGCAGAATCAGACGAAAACAGATCCTATCGAGGCCGCACGCCTGAACAATCTGGGCGCAGCCTATATGAACCAGCAGCTGTTCGAGAAGGGGCTGAAATCGTTTCAGCAAGCGGCAGAACTCGATCCCAAGCTGGCTATGGCGGAGTTGAATGAAGGCATCGCGCTGCTCAATCTGCAAAAGATCGAACCGGCTAAAGCGGCGCTGCAAGATGCTTTGAAACGCGATCCGAAAAATCCGAACGCATGGTACAACCTGGGGCTCTTGGCGAAAAATACAGGCGATGCCCAAGCCGCCATTGATGCTTTTTCCCGTGTTACAGAGATTGATCCGAACGACGCCGACACATGGTATTTTCTGGGCACGGCGTACGTGCAGGCCAAACAATTTGCGCAGGCCATTGACGCCTTTCAGCACGCGCTGCAACTCAACCCGCTACATGCTTCGGCGGAATTTGGTCTGTCTCGCGCTTATCAGCAGTCAACGGATGTGGATCATGCGCGCGAGCATCTGAAAAAATTCCAGTACATCACGCAACAAAAAATCGGCGCGCCCATGAGCCTCGCCTATGGCGAGCAGGGACAGTATTCGCGCGCAGTGGAATCGCCGTCCGTGATATTGAAAGCGCCCGCGCAGATCAAGGTAAGGTTTGTGGATGTGACGAAGGAGGCGGGATTGATCTCAAAGACTATCAGTGATCCCGCGAATGCTGCAGAGGCCGGGGCCTGCTTCCTCGACTATGACAACGACGGCAAGATTGATCTCTTTCTACCGGACAACGGAGCACGGGGTGGCATGTCGCTGTACCACAATCTGGGAAGCGGAAAGTTTGCAGATGTGACCAGGCAGGCCGGGTTGGATCCCGCGATGCGGGGAGGAGGCTGCACGACGGGGGATTACGACAATGACGGGTTTGCTGACATCGCTGTCACCGTCAACTCACAGGTGAGACTTTTCCATAACGAAAAGAGTGGCACATTTAAAGACGTCACCGCGACTGCGGGGCTTTCGGCGATTGACGCGATGGGCGAGATCATGGGCCGCTCGTTCAGGAGAGGTGCAGGCGCATTAACTTTCATTGACTATGACCACGATGGTGATCTGGATCTGTTCACGACATGCCCAAATACTTTGTGTTCACAAGGTGCGGCCAATGAGATGTGGCGTAACAACGGAGACGGTACGTTCACGAAAGTTACGCGCGAGACGGGATTAGCGGACGGAGTCGACGGCGGTTACGGTGCTGTTGGCACAGACTATAACAATGACAGGGCGGTTGATATCGTTGTGGCCGCCGGTGGGTCTGGCATAGGCTCGCCCGGTTCAACGACTCTTTTCCCCAATCCGCGGGAAGGCCGATTTGTTCGCCACGATCTGATCCATCCCATCCCTGCGAACCCGGCGGTGGGCGTTGCAGTTCTTGATTTTGACCACGACGGCTGGATGGACCTCGCGTTTACCCACACGGGCGCGCCTGGCCTTACGCTTTGGCGCAACAATCACGGTAAGAGTTTCGAGCAGGTGAAATTACCCGAGACAAATTGGGTTCGCGCCTACGGTGTCGCCGCCTTCGACTACGACAATGACGGCTGGGTCGACCTGGTCGCCGTCGGCGAGACGAAAGAAGGAAAGGGCGAAGTGCGGCTGTTCCGCAACCTCGGCGCAGACGGCTTCAAAGATGTCACCGCAGATGTCGGGCTCGACAAAATTCATCTGGAAGCTCCGCGCGCCATCATCACCGGAGATTACGATAACGACGGCACAACCGATCTTGCTGATCACCCAAAATCACGGGCCTGCGGTTTTGCTGCGCAATGAGGGCGCCAATCAAAATCACTGGCTGCGGCTGTCGCTTAAGGGGCTGGCGGACAACAAGAGCGCCATCGGGACGAAGATTGAGGTTTTCGCGGGCGGCAACCGGCAGAAGTTTGAGATCGCTGGCTCGAACGGGTACCTCGGACAGAATTCGACTGACATTGTGGTGGGGCTCGGCGACTCGAAGGAAGCCGACATCGTGCGAATGTTCTGGCCAACTGGCGTTTTGCAGGACGAGATCAATGTCGCGGGTGACAGAGAACAGAAATATCTGGAGATGGATCGTCGCGGCAGTTCATGTCCGACGTTGTTTGTGTGGAATGGCTCGCGCTACGAGTTTGTCGCGGACATGCTGGGCGCGGGAGTGGTTGGGCATTGGGTTGGACCGAACCAGCGCGACGTGCCGCGTCCGGTGGAATACATCAAGATCGATCGCGACATGATTAGAGAGAAAGACGTTCGGACCTCCGACCTCCGACGTTGGCAAGAACGCCACGGCTGAGGGCCGCGGCCCAAGGTCTGACGCCAGTCTTCTCAGCTTCCGCTTTATGGAGCCGCTGGAGGAGGCAGTCTACCTCGACCAGGCGCGATTGTTGGCGGTCGATCATCCACGCGATGTCGATGTGTATCCCAACGAATATTTCGCGTCGAATCCGCCGTATCCGGAATTCAAAGTGGTGGTCAGCAAGAGCGTTGACGCGCGACCGCCGGCGGGTGCGTGGGATGAGCATGGGCACGATGTTTTGCCGAATTTGTTGGCACATCGCTACTTCGGCGATTTCGAGTTAACCCAATTTCAGGGATTCGCGAAGCCACACAGTTTGACGCTCGATCTGGGCGAGGCTTATCGTGGCGGTCCGCTTTGGCTGCTCATGCATGGCGAAGTGGAATATTTTTCGGCGAACAGCATGTATGCGGCGTCGCAGGCCGGCGTGCAGGCGATCTCTCCTTATGTGGAAGCGTTGGTTGGGGATGAGAAAGGGACGAACGGAAGGTGGGTTCGGGTAGTGGACGATATAGGTTTTCCGGCGGGCGGACCTCGCACCATGACGGCTGATCTCAGCGGCAAACTGCCGCTAGGCACGCAGAAAATTCGCATCACCACGAATCTCCAGGTTTACTGGGACAACATTCTGATGAGCCGAACTGCGCAGCCTTCAACGAACAAGAATCAAAACGCGCGCCTGACAAGCGTTCCATTGGTTCGCGCCGATCTGCAGTTCCACGGCTATCCCCTGAAGATCGAAGGGACACCTCCGGGCAATGTGCAATACATATACGAGCAGGTGAGCGCGACCGGGCCGTACACGCGTCCATCGGGAACCTACACACGCTATGGAGATGTTTTGCCGCTACTGACTGCGCTGGACGATAAGTTGGCCGTGTTTGGATCAGGCGACGAGGTGAGTCTCGACTTTGATCCATCGCATTTGCCGGCGCTCCCGGACGGTTGGGTGCGCGATTATTTCTTTGCGGCGAATGGTTACGAAAAAGATATGGACTTCTACGCGGCTGAGGGAAACTTCGTGGCGCCTCTGCCGTTTCTGAGTATGGGCGAATATCCCTACACGCCGAAGAAATCGTTTCCTCTGGACGACGCGCATGTGAACTATCTTCTGGAATACAACACTCGACATATGTCCGGAAACGAGCAACGCGGATACTGGTTCGACTATGGAGAGAAAAAGTAATCAGCTGCGTGGCCAGCGGTTAAAAAAGAAACCTGCCGCTTCCAGCAACATCAATTTTAGGGAGCCACTCATGAAGTGGCGGGGGTTTGTCATATGTCCAGTGTATTTCCAGGACGCTACAGCACCTCGATCGAGGGCTCGTTCGTAGTATTCCTGATCGGCTTTCGCATCAACCGGCTGCTCGCGATTGGCAAGTGGCTTCCAGTGGCGAAGGCGATGCCGCCGATGCTGAAGGAGCTCTACGCCAACCGGGCTCTTGGGTTCCTCGCAGGCCATGCGTCGCTTTATTGGCGAGGAGCGATGATCACGCAATACTGGCGAAGCTTCGACCATCTCGTCGAGTACGCTCAATCGCGCGACGCCGCACATCTTCCGGCATGGAAGGCCTTCAACCAGAACGTCGGATCCGATGGCAGTGTTGGCATATGGCACGAAACCTACCAGGTCGCCAGAGGGCAGTACGAGTGCATCTACGCCAACATGCCGCGCTTCGGACTTGCCCTGGCTGGTACATACGAAGCTGCGACTGGACATCTTCGCGACGCGCGCTCGCGGATGGAACCAGTTCGGTAGCACAGCGAATTCTTCTTCAGGCATCGTTCTTAGCGGTACCTGGGCGAAAAGATGGCGTGGACGATGGCAGAGTTTGCCTTATAAAATCGTTTTAATATTGACATTTTCAGCCTCCGCGTAATTCAATAGGCGGACCCATGGAAACCTCTCCCCCTGCTGCTGTGTCCTCCGCCCCGCGCCTGCGGCGCACGCTTACCCTCTGGGATCTAATTCTTTACGGCGTAATCGTGATTCAGCCGGTCGCGCCCATGTCGGTTTTCGGTGTGCTCAGCGATCGTGGGCACGGGCACGTGGTAACAACCATTTTGATTGCCATGGTGGCCATGCTGTTCACCGCGATCAGCTATGGAAAGATGGCGCGAGCCTATCCCAGCGCGGGGTCGGCATTCACGTATGTCGGGCAAGAGATTAATCCTGCGCTAGGCTACGTGACCGGGTGGAGCATGGTGATGGATTACATGCTGAATCCCATGATTTGCATCATCTGGTGCAGCCAGATTTCGCGGGACTTTGCGCGCGGCACACCGCTGGTGCAGAGCATTCCTTACTGGGGATGGGCCGTATTGTTTGCGGCTGCTTTCACCTGGCTGAATATTCAGGGGGTGAAGACTTCGGCACGCGTGAACACGGGACTGGCCGCGGGGATGGGCGCGGTGATCGTCATATTTTTTCTGGCCGCCGCGCATTATATTTTCGGGCATCCGCACAACGATCCGGATTTCTTTCTGCGTCCGTTTCTACGATCGCGATTTGTGGAACACCAAAGCAGTGCTGGGCGGAACGTCGATTGCAGTGCTGACCTATATCGGGTTCGACGGGATCTCGACGCTCTCAGAGGAAGCCGAAAATCCGCGGCGCAATATTTTGCTGGCCACCGTGCTGACCTGCCTGGTGATTGGAATTCTTTCGGCGATCCAGGTCTACGCGGCGCAGTTGATCTGGCCGGCGCGCGAACCATTTCCAAATGTCGATACTGCGTTTACCTATGTCGCAGGGCGCGTGTGGGCTCCGCTGTTTGGCATTCTTGGATTCACTTTATTGGTCGCAAATTTCGGATCGGGCATGGGCGCGCAGTTGGGTGCGGCGCGATTGCTCTATGGCATGGGACGGAGCAAGGCGCTGCCACAATCCTTTTTTGGAGTGGTAGATGCGAAGAGACATGTGCCGCGGAACAATGTGATTTTCGTGGGCGTGATCGCACTCGGTGGGAGCGTTTCTCATCAGCTATGGCCTGGGGGCCGAGATGCTGAACTTCGGAGCGCTCATTGCATTCATGGGAGTGAACCTTGCTGCGTTCATGCGTTACTTTGTGAGAGACGACAAGAAGAAAGTTACGAACTTCGTATTCCCGCTGGCGGGATTTTTTATATGCCTGCTGCTGTGGCTTAACTTGAGCCGTCCAGCGAAGATTGTGGGCGCGATCTGGATGGGGGTTGGGATTGCATTTGGTGCGGTCAAGACCAGAGGCTTCCGCGGGAATCTGATTGATTTTGAGTTGCCTCCGGAGGAAGTGGCTGAGTAATTGCCAATTGGATTTCAGTGAGGGGTTTCGCATGCTTGGGTCAACTAAAATCGTGGCTTTCGTTCCTACCCAGGATACGGAGAAGGCGCGCCGTTTTTATGAAGGAGTACTGGGGCTGACTTTCGTAAAAGATGATGGGTTTGCGATGGTACTGGATGCAAATGGGATCATGGTGCGCGTGGCCAAGGTGCCTCAGTTCACACCGGCGCAGTTCACCATTCTGGGATGGGAAGTTGCGGACATTGAAACGATGGCGCGGAATCTGCAGGAAAAAAGTGTCAGTTGCGAGAAGTTTGGATTTCTCAAGCAGGACGAACTTGGCATATGGACTGCGCCAACCGGAGACAAGGTGGCGTGGTTCAAAGATCCCGACGGCAACATTCTTTCCATTTCACAGCATGTGTGACATCTCCTAGTCCTCGCGGCAGCGCGACACCAAAGATTGTCCGACGCTGCCACGCCTTGGGTTTTGTCACTTTACCGTCACGGTCACGTACGTGGTGTGAATGGGTTTGTAACCATTATTCGGATTGATGTCCTTGATTGCGAGTTGATAGGTCCCGGCCTTAGGTAGAGTTACGTTCTGGTTGATGAAGGCGCTATTCAGTCCAACTCCGGTGGGCGACTCGCCGAGTTTGGTCCCGTCAGTGTTATTCCAGACCTCAATGTGATCCACGAGCGGAGTGCTCGATCCTGCCTGTTCGTAGGCGTAAGCATTGATGGGCACGGTTGTGGTGGACCACGTGGAATTGTTGGCGGGCGAGTTGACGTACACCCCGGTACTGGAGGACACAGTAACAACTACCTCGGTTTCGTGAATCTTCTGGCCCGACGTTCCAACATCTTGCACCGTGAGCGTGTAATGGCCGGGCGAGAGTGTGTACCACTGGCTGATGCGGGTGCCAACGGGAGAGTCTCCCAATTTTGTGCCGCCGTTCCAGACTTCGATGTGATCGATGCCTGATCCGGATTCTTCGGCTGCGGCTTCAACCGCGAAGGCGCTCAGAGGGAACAGAGTGGCTTGTGTCGAATTATTCGGCGGAGTGTTGACAAAGACTCCGTAGCTCGAAGACTCAGTGTAATTCGAAACTTCCGTGTGGAGCGTTTTGTAATCTGGCGGGCCGCCAATCGCTAACACCGACAATTGATGGGAACCATTTCCCGACACCGAGTACGCCTGGTCGATCGTGTCGCTGAAGACATTGCCCATCTTGGAGGATTTCTGATTGAACTTGTCCCAGACTTCAAGGTGGTCGATGTTTGAGCCCCATTCGGACGCTGCTGCCTTCACTAGAAATGTAGGACCCTGGGTGGAATTGCCTGGAGGGGAATCGATAACGACGGCGCCTGCGCTGGAAGAAAAGAAGTCAGACATGTCGGCGGCGGTGGCCGACCAGCCGGGATGCGTATCGATTCCGAGAGCATCCAGCATGGTCCGCAACGTGTTCTCGTGTTTGTAAGCGACGTCGGAGACGTGCCCGGATTTCACATTTGGGCCAATGACGGCGGTGAAGACTTTTCCCGCGCCGTCGCCATTTCCGTTATCAAATGTCACGATCAGCAGGCCGCTTCCACCCGACTGAAAATCAGAAAGGGCCAGCATGGGAGTGAGATTGGTTTTCAAGAAATTGTCAGCATTGGCGAGCGACGAGCAGCTATCGTGAAGATCCCAGCAGCCGTCGGGAACGATGATGGCAAAGCGGGGAAGAGCGTTGTTGGCGACATCGATCCCGAACTGTTCGAAGTCGACAATATTACCTTGCGACCCCATGGCATTGCTGAGAATCTCGTCATACCAGACAGCGGCATTGTGGCGCGCATAGTAGTTGGTGTACGGCGGCTGCTTCGCCGAGGTGAAGTCCGGAACATTCACGGTGCCCCCGGCGTTGAGATAGTTCTGAACGTAAACTTTCCATGAGATAGGGTGATCATTCATCAGATGGAAAATATTTTCGTCGGTGATGGGATTCTTGGTGGAAGTGGAATTGCAGCTATTCAACTCAAAGCAGTCATTGCCGTTGCAGTTGAAATTGTGCGCGCCAGAGGGCAGGCTGCAGGAGGGCGCTCCTCCACAGCTGTATTTGGATTCGCAACTGCCCGACGCCAGATAAAGATAGTCCAATAACGATCCGCTAATGTCCGAGTCGTAGTTATTGGCATAGCCATACTTCTTTCCCTCGCTCACCAGCCAGGGCATGCCATTAGGATAGACATTGTTAAAAGAGGTATTTTCGTCGACCACCAGAACAACGTGCTGCGCGAGAGGAACAGATTGCGCAAAGGCTGTCAAAGATGCTCCCACTAGAAGCCCGATGGTCAGGCCGCAAACTACACGGACAAAAGAAAAAGCGGAACTAATGGAGTGACACTTCGGACGCATTCGAAATTTCCTTTCGGATCTTTCAAGATGAATTGAATCGCAACCGCCAGTTGCCTTAACTTTCTGGTCGTTCTGGTCGCTCGCGCAGGGAGAGGGGGATTCCCGGCGATGCTGCTTAAGTTGTTTTTCTTGGAGTCGATGCAGAGGTCTCTGCCGACCGCACGCAAAGATAGCGTTAATTTGTCAAGGACCGATAGATATCAATGGTTTTAAGCCAAGTTAGTTCCGCGAAAGGGAAGTGGGCCATTTTGGTAACAACGAAGGTAAAAAGCCGCCGCCCTCGTCCACTGATTGGGCCCGAGGGGGCGACTGTGCGACTTTCTCTTAGCAGTTTCGTCCTATTCTATGTTCCACCCGCTTACCTCGACTTCTGGCTTCTCCGCCCCTAATTCGCTTCCGCGGTAGCTGGCGGTGATTTCGCGCTTTTCCCCGGGCAACAAAGAAATGTAGTTATCTTCCCAGATGATAGGCAGAATCTCCTGGCCCTTCGTTCCTTTCTGAAGTTTCAATTTCACAAAGAAGGCGAGGCTTTTGCTGGGATTTTCGATGGTCACATGCGTGACGGCTTGGCCACCTAGGTGCTCGGTCCGGTCTGTAACTTTAAGCTTTACCTTGGGCAGCTGAGCGAGAGCGGTGAAGTCGGCGTAGGAATTGGTCGGAGTCATCCACCAGGTGGATTTTGCCCAGTCCAAAGTCTCCGGCTTGGTGGAGAGCCAGTAGAAATTCGAGCCGACCAGCTTGCCGGACGAATCGGTGAGCCGTAGAGCGACGAAGTAAACCGGACTGAGGCCGGACACGTCCGGCACAGTGAAAACTTTGGCCGTGCTGTCGGCGGGCGCATTAACCGAATCCTCGTGCGAAAACTTCTCCGTCATGTCGAGGTTGTAGATTCTGGTTGAAAGCTTGAGGCCCTTTACGTCGACGTATTGGCTACTCACCAGCCAGATGGAATGATCGTCATATCCGTAGATTGGATGTAGGGTTTCCATAGCGCGCTTGGCACCAAAATAGCCGCCAGCCGGACGCAAATAGTAATCGTAAAGATGCCAGATCATGGAAGGCCAAGCGTTATTGAGCATCCACTGGATTACGCCGGTCGCCTGATATTTATTGCGGCTGTAGGCTTCGTACATCGCGCGGACGCCTTCATAAGTCTGCAACTGCGACTTGGCGGCGAAATCTTCCACGGAGTCCGATTTGCCGTAACGATTCGCAAGAGCAGTGCTGAAAACCTGGATGGTCTTAAATTCTCCGCCACCGGCGTGATAGTTCCACACCTCGTCGATGGGCCAGAGGTGGTCCGGGCCGACCATTTCGCGAATGCTTTCCACCGGAGGTACCGCGGGCCCCATGCTGGTCTCAGTGTTGAAGCCGTAGGCGCCCCCGCATCCCCCGGCGTTACACTGCTTCCGATTCGGTTGGCCCTGCAAAGTGTCTTGTTCCCAATAGCCGGGAGCTACATACTCATAGGGGCCGGTCATTTTGACGCCGCTGTCGCCTGTGACGGTAGTAGCTTTTCCAGTGGCGGAGGACACGACAGGATTCGGCCACAGGAGCTGCTTTTCGATGGTGAGGTACATCTGTTCGACATCCGGCGGGGGTGGGTTGTCGCTGCCATTAAGCCACATCACCATGCTGGGATGGCTGCGAAGACGGTAGATCTGATCGCGGAGAGATTGCTGTGCAATTTCGAAATCCTGAGGCTTCCAGCGCGGCCAGCGTTCCCAGAAATCACAGCAGCACCATCCAGCCATCACGAGGATACCTTCGTAGTCGGCGAGATCGAAAAATTCTTGGGTCTCAAGTTTGCCTTCGAGACGGACGGTATTGAGTCCCATGTCGCGCACGTAACGAAATTCATCGTGCAGGCGCTGTGAATTCTCGCGAAGCATCAGGTCGGGTGTCCAACCGCCGCCCCGAATCAGGATATTTTTTCCATTGATGTGGAAAGCGCGGCCCCCGGTCGCATTTACTTCGGAAGTGACCTCGCGGATACCGAATTGCGTTTGCGAACGATCGCTCGGGGCGCCGTCGATGTCAAATTGCATACTCAGGTTGTAAAGATTCGGCTTGCCCATCTGGGCTGGCCACCACAGTCGAGGATTCGAAAAAATGAGTTGCGGGAACTGATCGGGAGTAAAGGTGACATCTTTGGATTCGTTGGCCGCGAGTTCCACATCCTGATCGACAGTAACGTTCTCAATTTCAGCCTTCAGCTTGCCTTTGACGGGATGATTGGCACTGTTCTTCAATTGAGCAGTGACGGTGAGGCGCGCCGAATTGGCGTCAGGCAGGTTCAACTTCGAGACAACGGTGGGATAACGCAACGCCACCGGGCCACTCGTGGTGAGGTAGACGTCCCGCCACAGTCCCATATTTTTATCGGGAGGGGCGGGGTTCCAATCGACGAATGTGATGGCGAGATCGTTCTCGGTGGGAGCGAAGACTTGAACAGCTAGAACGTTTTCCGCGCCAACCTTCAGCGCATCGGTGACGTTGAGTTCGTAGGTGCGCCAAGCCCCAGCGATGTCATTGGAATTGGCGATTTGCTTTCCGTTGAGCCAGATGTTGGCACGATAGTTGATGCCCTTGAAATTCAGCCAGACGGTTTTTCCGGCGAAGGATTTTGGCGCCGCAAATTGTTTGCGATACCACCAGGAGACGGCGTAAGGGCTGTCGGGCTGCATCGCGATATTGGAGAAATTTCCACCGATGGGATAAGTCACGCCGGCAAATTGGCGGAGATTCATCGCGAAATAAGGGTCAGGAAGGGTTTTGTCACTCACCAACACCGACACGACTGTGGTGGGGACTGTGGCCTTATGCCATCCCAGGGGAACAAAAGTTTCGCTAGCGATGACAGCCCCCGTCGCATCGACTTTGGCGGAGGATTGCAGCGACCAGCCCTTCTGCAGGACAAGCTCGTCCGTGTTTGGTGTCGGCGTTTCCCCGGGTAACAATTTCGGGGCGGCGCCGTCTCTGGCCGAAAGAAGGCCCGAACCAATTAGAAGGAATGCCAGCAACGATATGAATGTGGAGGAGTGTGTTCGTAAAACGAGCTTTCTTCCGAAAATCATGTTGCTCCTTAAGCGTGGCCTTCGGCCGGTGATGCAGGAGTATTTTCGAGGACGTTGGTCCGGGAAGAAGATGGATAACACGTCTATTGATACGTTTCAATAGATGATTTTGAAAGCGTACGAGTTCGGCAAGGAAGCGTAAGCCCACTGAAGATTTCCCCTCGACTTCACCGAACACAGGCTTTCCACGATGCAGCCCACGCCCCGCAAAATCGCTGCTCCGTGCAGATCGCAGCGCCAGTCGCCGGCTGGGACGATAGAGCCGAGGACCGATTAGTTTATAATTAGCAATTCTGCTGCAATCCCCGGAGTGACAAGAAGATGATTCGATTTCTGCAAACCGAAGGACCGTTCAAGAAAATTGTTCTTAGTGGCCTATTGCTGCTGATCTGCGCAGCCATGGTGATCGCATTTATTCCCGGCAATCTGGGTAACGATCTAACCGGAACACCCGGCAAAGGCGTTGTGGCCAAAGTAGATGGCGAAGATATCACCGCGGATGAAGTGCGGGAGACAGCGCGCGGAATGCTGCAACAGCAAGGAGCCCAGTTGGGCGCGAACGCTGCCATCCTGCTGCCATTTTTCGCGCAGCGCGCCGCCGACCAACTGGTGGACCGGCAGGCGCTTGTCTCCGAGGCTGGGCACCTTGGCTTTAAGGCCACCCCCGAGGAAATCAAGGATGAACTGCAGCACGGACGCTATTCTGAAATTTTTTTCCCGGGCGGCACTTTTATTGGCCAGGCGGAGTATCAGGGATTGCTGCAGCAGCACAACCTGACCCCGGCAATGTTCGAAGACGGCGTCGGAAAAGAAATCCTGATCAGCAAACTGCAGGCTTTGATTACCGGCAGCGCTTCGGTGAGTGACGACGCCATCCGGAAGGAATTCGACAAGCAAAATACGAAGGTGAAGTTTGAATATGCCGTCCTAAAAGAAGATGACATCAAAAAAGGCCTGCACCCCACGAACGAGGAGTTAAAGGCTTTTTACGACGGTCATCAAAAAAGCTATGCGAATTCCGTTCCCGAGAAGCGCAAAGTTAAGTACGCGGCGATTGATCTGGGGAAAATCACTGCGGGCCTCCAGGTGACGCGCGACCAATTGCAGGCCTACTACAACCAGCATCGGGACGAGTATCGAGTGCCGGAGCAGGCTAAGGTCAGCCATATTTTGATCAAGACGCCGCTTCCGGGACCGGATGGAAAAGTGGATGAAAAGGGCGTGGCCGCCGCCCAGAAGCGGGCGGAAGACCTGCTGAAGCAACTCAAGGCGGGTGCAAAATTTGAAGATTTGGCGAAGAAATATTCCGAAGATCCGGGCAGCGCAAAAGAAGGTGGATCGCTGGGTTGGATCGGTAAAGGCCGCACGGTTCCCGAATTCGAGAAGGCGGCGTTCTCGCTGCCCAAGGGACAGATCAGCGATCTGGTGAAGAGCAGCTATGGTTTTCACATCATCCGCGTGGACGACCGGCAAGATGCGCACATGAAGACCTTGGATGAGGTGAAGGACCAGATCGAGCCGACCCTTAAGCAGCAAATGGCGCAGGTGGTGGCGCAGAAGCAAGCGGAGGATTTGGCGCAGGCGGCGAAGACGAAGGGGTTGGATGCCGCGGCGTCGGCCAAAGGCGTTCCGCTTGTGACGTCGGATTTCTTCAGCCGTAAAGATCTGCTGCCGGGACTCGGGCCCTCGCCGCAATTCATGGATGCGGTATTCACCACGGCCGAGAAATCTCCGGCCGAAATGGCGCCCACAACCCAGGGGGTTGCGGTGTTTGAGCTGTTAGCGGTGAAGCCGGCTTCGACGCCGACTTTCGACGAGATCCGAAGTCGGGTTGAGGAAGAATTTAAGAACGAGCGCGCCAATGTGTTGCTGTCACAAAAAGCGCAAGAGCTCTCCGACCGAGCTAAAGCGGAACATGACTTGAAGCGGGCTGCGAAAGAGCTGGGCGCAACTGTGAGAACGAGCGAATTCGTATCGCCTGACGGACAGGTTCCGGATATCGGATCCATGACGGGACAGGCAGCAGTCGTTTTCAGCATGAAGCCGGGCGAGATCAGCGGACCGATTAACAGCGGGACCAACGGCGTGGTGGTGGCCATGCAGGAGGTGCAAGCGCCGTCCGAGGCTGATTTCGCGTCAAAGCGGGATCAGATTCGCGACACCCTTCTGCAAAGTAAAGAGCAGGAACTGTTCGGACTTTTCATGGCCAACTTGCGCGATCAGATGCAGAAGTCCGGAAAAATCAAAATTAACCAGGAAGAGATGAAGGCTCTGACCCGATCGGGCAGCGAGTCGGGCATCTGAGTTTCTGAGATAGTGATCGAGTTGAATGTCGTTCCCTCGCGCCGCAGGTATTTTGCTCCATCCAACGTCGCTGCCGTCGCGCGGCGGTATCGGTGATCTTGGCCCTGCCGCCTATTCCTTTGTCGATTCTCTCGCGGAGGCGCGCCAGGGGTTGTGGCAGGTGCTCCCACTGGGACCGCTAGGCTACGGCAATTCGCCTTATTCTTCCATTTCCGCATTCGCCGGAAATCCCTTGCTGATCAGCCTCGAAAGGCTGGCGGATTATGGCTGGATCGCTCACGACAAAATCTCTCAACTTACCTCCGACGCGGGGCCGGTCGCATACGATCGAATCTTTGCTTCGAAGATGCCGCTGTTATTTGAAGCGGGGCGCGGCTTTATCGCTTCGGCATCGAGCGGCGCTCGCCATCGCTTTGAGAAATTTTGCGCGGAAAATGCGTGGTGGCTGGATGACTTTGTCATGTTCGATGCGCTGCGCGCACGGCACAAGCTGGCCAGTTGGAATGAGTGGCCGCAGGAGTTAGCGCACGGTCACCCTGCAGCTCTGGAGCGGGCGCGTATTGAGTTGGCGGATGATTTGAAGATTCGTAGCGCCTTGCAGTTTGCTTTTTATGAGCAATGGCAGGCATTACGCCGATATTGTTCGGAGCGCAAAATTCGTGTCGTCGGAGATGTCGCCATCTTTGTGAACTACGACAGCGCGGATGTATGGATGCATCGCGACCTCTTTCGGCTCAATGAGAATCTCGAGTCCGAAGTTGTCTCCGGCGTGCCCCCTGATTTTTTCAGCAAAACCGGACAACGTTGGGGCAATCCGCTTTATCGCTGGGACGTGATGAAGGAGCGGGGGTACGAGTGGTGGGTCCAGCGCTTGCGATGGGCAACTCAGAATTCCGATTACATTCGACTGGATCACTTCCGTGGATTCGATCAGTTTTGGGAGATTCCGGCTGCAGATCCGACCGCCATTAACGGAAGGTGGGTCGATGGTCCGCGGGATGACTTGTTTCACAAGCTGCGTGAAGCCTTAGGAGGGCTCCCGTTCTTTGCCGAGGATCTCGGCTTCATCACTCCCGAAGTCCACGCCCTGCGCGAGCGGCTGAAGATTCCGGGCATGGCGGTGCTGCAGTTTGGTTTCGGAGACGAAGGCGCGCATATGTATCTGCCGCATCGTGCCGCCGGCAAAGTGATTTATACAGGGACGCATGATAATGACACGACGGTGGGCTGGTTTCAGTCCGGCGCGGCCGACCACGAACGCTGCAACGCGGAATGTTATCTGGGACGCTGCGAGGATGGAATTCATTGGGCATTCATACGCGCGGCGCTGAATTCGGTGGCCGATCTGGCACTGATTCCAATGCAGGATGTTCTGGGATTGGGAAGTGAAGCTCGCATGAACACTCCAAGCCTGGACGGCGGAAACTGGAAGTGGCGCCTTGCGCCTGGGGAATTCACCGTCGAGTTGACCTCGAAACTGGCGCGTCTCGCCGAAGTCACGGACCGTCTGCCGCAGGCGTTCCCCGTCCGCGCGGAAGAAAACTTCGTAGCTTGATTTGCTTGCTTCAGTGCAGCTTGCGAAGCAGATAATTATTGCGAGTATTCGGATCGCTATGTTGCCAGTAGCGCACGACCTGAAGCCCCGCGCTTTCCGCCAGAGCAATGAATTCTTCCGGCGATGCATAGAAGGAAGTCTGGGTTCCATCGATGATCAGAGGTTGCCTTCCCGCAAGCGACCAGTAAGCCATTCTGCGCAGCATTCCGAACCACGTGCGAAAGCCATAGGTGCGGTACAGGTAGGCAAGGGTTTCGCGGTGAGTATCGAATTGAGGATCGACCGGGCGGCCCGGAACGAATGGGATTTCTCCTATGTAAATGCGCGCATCCGGTTTCGCGATGCGATATATCTCGCGCAAGCTGGCAGGGATTTTTTGCCGAAGCACAATCAATAAAACGTTGTTACAGACGATCACCGAGGCAGATTCATCGGCGAGAGGAAGCTGGTCCGTGAAACCCTGCTTCACGTTGAATCCAGCGCGCCGTGAGATAGCAACTTCTTCTTCGGTCGCGAGCAGGCCGATGGCGCTATGCACTCCTAGGTGCTCCGCCATTCTTAACAAAGTCCCGTCGCCGCAACCGATGTCGACCAGTTCGTCACCAGGATGAACTCCTACCGCTTCGACAATGCCCTCGTGGATCTGGCGCGTGATCTCTTCTTTGTTTCTGCCGCGCAGAGCCAGATCGTGCAAAGTTCGAACGTTTTTCGCCGTCTCGCGACAATACTCCACGTAATCGTTGGAGTGAGCGACTTTGGGGTGAGCCACCATCGTGAACCATTCTAGCCGAGCCCGCTGGTCGCGGCCGGTGGAAAACAGAACACGCCATTCATATGCGCCGCTTTCCGTCTGTGCGCGAATCGTGTATTAAGGTAAGGGGAGAATTTTCTGGCCAGCGAACCGATCATCGAAGCCCGCGCCATTGAGAAATCTTATCCGCAACCGGATGGGACGCGCATTCAAGTGGTCGGGCTGACGGATTTTTCCATCGAACCCGGCAAGATCATTGCGCTCCTGGGGGCTTCGGGCTGCGGCAAATCTACCTTGCTTCGCATTTTGAGCGGGCTCGCGAAGCCTTCTTCGGGAGCCTTGTTTTGGCACGGCAAGCCTCTTGCTGACGCATCGCCCAATGTGGCCATCGTTTTTCAAAGCTTCGCATTATTTCCATGGCTTACCGTGCTCGAGAACGTAGAGGCTCCGCTCGAGGCGCGTGGTATTCCGGCTGTGGAGCGGCGCAAACGCGCCCTACGAACCTTGGACACGGTCGGCCTGGATGGATTTGAGACAGCCTATCCCAAGGAATTATCCGGCGGCATGAAACAGCGGGTTGGTTTCGCGCGTGCTCTCGTCGTTGAACCCGAAGTGTTGTTTATGGACGAACCATTCTCCGCGCTCGATGTGTTGACGGCGGAAAATCTACGCGGTGAATTGCTGGAGCTGTGGCTCAACAAGAAGATGCCGACGAGCGCGATTTTTATTGTCACCCACAATATTGAAGAGGCAGTCATGCTGGCGGATCGGATCGTGGTGCTGGGCCGAAATCCGGCGCGCGTACGATCGGATTTCAACGTGCGTCTCTCCCATCCGCGTGATCGCAAATCAGGCCGATTCGTGGAGCTGGTCGACTACATCTACAAAGTCATGACTGAGCCGGATGTCGAGCATGCATTGCCCGATCCGGAGAGCACGGGGGAGATCGTGATTCCGCCGGGCGGTTTCAAGGAAAAGGGAATGCCGGTTCGGACGAGCCGGTATCAGGCTCTGCCGCACGCGCGGGTGGGAGGGATTGCCGGTCTGCTGGAATTACTGCATGACCGGGGCGGTCGCGAAGATTTATTCCGCCTCAGCGAAGAGCTGGTAATGGATGTAGAAGACTTGTTGCCAATTCTTGAGGCCTGTGCGCTGCTGGGTTTTGCTTGGTTGAAAGAAGGTGACGTGGAACTCTCGCCGCAGGGGGCTGCCTTTGCCGATGCCGACATTCAACGTCGCAAAGTCCTGTTCCGCGAGGCGGCGCTGGCCCACGTGACCATCCTGAAACAGATCGAAAGTATTCTCAAAAAAAAGTCGGATCATTCGATTACAGACGAGTTCTTTCACGACATCCTGGACGAACATTTTTCCGAAGACGAAGTCCAGCGCCAGTTGAACACCGCCATGAACTGGGGTCGGTATGGAGAAATTTTCGACTATGACCGCGAGAGCGGACGCCTGACGCTGACCGAGGTGGCTCCAGCCGAAGTGGCGGAGTTGCCTCAGGAAAATTCGAATCCTGCTGCCACGCCTAAAGCTTAGCCGGCAGTTATCCACGAACCAGCATGAAAAAAAGCATCAATTTTCGCGGATTCTCAGCCTACCAGCTGTGGTCGCAACTGCCCAGCATAGAAGTCTCGCATCTGCCGGACGTCATCATGTTCGCAGCTGGGATCGCCCTGTTTTATGGCGTCGTCACCGTGGGCCATTCGTGGTTCGGGCCCTTCACCCCGTCCGTGGAGATTTCCCGCAGCCTGTGGGCCCTTCCGGCCTACGCCGGGTATTCGCTGTTACGCATCGCGATTGCCTATTTCCTCAGCTTGATCTTCACACTGGTGTACGGCTACATCGCAGCCTACAACCCGCGCGCCGAGCGCTTCATGATCCCTCTGCTCGATGTGCTGCAATCGATCCCCGTGCTGAGTTTTCTGCCCGGCGTGATGTTGGCCATGGTCGCGCTTTTTCCGGGCCGGCAGCTTGGCGTCGAACTAGGAGCGATCCTGCTCATCTTCACCGGTCAAGTATGGAACATGGCATTCAGCTTTTATGCTTCCCTGAAGAGCATTCCAAAAGATATGCGCGAAGCCGCAACCATCTATCGCTTCAGTTGGTGGCAGCGCTTTACGCAGATGGAACTGCCGTTCTCGGCCATTGGACTGGTTTGGAATTCCATGATGTCGGTGGCCGGGGGATGGTTCGCCCTGATGGTCTGCGA
Source organism: uncultured Acidobacteriaceae bacterium (assembly GCA_963846215.1). Taxonomy (GTDB): domain Bacteria; phylum Acidobacteriota; class Terriglobia; order Terriglobales; family Acidobacteriaceae; genus Sulfotelmatobacter. The sequence continues at coordinate 1,198,095 of CAWJVC010000009.1, forward strand.
GATGTTTGTGCTCGGACCGCGTGATTTCCGTCTACCAGGCTTAGGCTCATATTTGCAAACGGCAGCCAGTGCGGGAGACACGACTTCGATGCTGTGGGGAGTAGCGACCATGGTTGCCGTAATCGTGTTACTGGATCAACTGATATGGCGTCCGGTCATTGCTTGGGCAGAAAAGTTTAAGGTGGAACAAGTTGAGAGCAGCGATGCTCCGCGATCCTGGGTTCTGAATTTCATCCAGCGTTCCACGGGGCTGGCGAAGATCCGGCAAAAAACTCTGCGCCCATTGAGCGAGCGGCTTCTGCTGCATTTCGCCCGCAAGCACACCGAGGAAGTTGTGGAAGAGGCGCCGCCCGTTTGGCGCGACTGGATCATCCGCGTCCTGGCTCTGGCCGCGCTGCTCGGAATCGGTTACGGAGTGGTGCGAGTCGCCATCATTCTGAGCGGTTTGCAGCGCGCCGAATTGCGGGAAGCTGCGCTCGGCTTAGGCGCTACTTTCCTGCGAGTGAATCTCGCTCTCCTGATTGGCACACTGTGGACGGTACCGGCAGGTGTAGCGATCGGATTCCATCCGAAGTTGGCGCGCATCGCGCAACCACTCGCCCAAATTGCAGCTTCTGTGCCGGCAACCGCATTGCTTCCCGTAATCCTTCTGGTTCTGATCCGCCTCGGGGGAGGGCTGGGAATAGCTTCAATTGTTGTGCTGCTTCTGGGCACGCAGTGGTATGTGCTGTTTAACGTGATTGCGGGAGCGATTGCTATCCCGACGGATTTGAAAGAGTGTTGTTCCGTGTTCAAGATGCGAGGGGTAGAGCGTTGGAAAAAGCTGATCCTGCCGGGAATTTTTCCTTATCTTGTGACCGGGTTGGTGACCGCTTCAGGTGGGGCCTGGAACGCAAGCATCGTCGCCGAATATTTCCACTTCAAGGGACACATTTACACCACGACGGGACTGGGTGCAACGATTAGCCAGGCAACCGACAGCGGAAATTTTGATCTATTACTGGCCGCAACCATGATGATGGCGGCGACCGTCGTGACGATTAACCGGCTGGTGTGGCGCAAGCTTTACGGCCTCGCCGAGACGCGGTTTCGGCTGGAGAGCTAGCTGGAGGCGGACATCTACGGCTCTTAATGGTTGCGGCTATCTCGAGGCCTTCAACCGCGTCGCATCGTTTTGCAGGCTGCAGGATTGGATTGCGTCTTTAAGCGCTCCATCCAACTGCTTCCCGAGCGCTGCAAGCTCTGACGCGGTCATCAGCTGCTGCAGCCGCTCGAAGAGTCGGCGCTCCTCTTTTCGAATATGAGTGGAGAGTTGATGTGCGAAGTCAGGCAATGTCTCTGCGGACATCTTGCGAGCTTCGGCTTCCGCAAAAAATTGACGCAGTGTCACGTGCTCCGCAGCGAGTTCCTCCACGAGCCGGACTAATTCAGGGAAGCTGCAAGCGGAACGAAAAAGCACTTCTTCCTCTGCGGTGAAATGTACTCTGATTTCCTGTTCAAAGATCTGAGCGACCTCTTCTTGCCACACGTGAAGGTTCGCCTCCGGAATGGGCTGCGCCCGATCGATGCGAACGCAAAGCGCCAGCGCCCGCTGGTGCTGGTGGGACAACGGAATCAAATTTTTATCGCGCAGCATGGAGTGATATCAATCGTGCAGTAAATCTCAGGCGACGCCAACGGGTTCGGACTCGTCAGGCGTAACCGCGGGACGCACCGTCAGCCAATCGGTACGAACTCGCTCCCACTCCTGAATTAGCATTCCATTCGCCTCGAAAAAGGTTCGAATGCGCGCACGTTCCCAGCCCACAACTTCCTCGAGGATGGGCGCCAGCACGGCCAGGGCGCTGGTGCTGAGCACGGTACGCTTGGCGATCTGCGAAATGTGCGGCGACTCGGAAACCGCGATGGTCAGCCCGTCCCGCGCGTTCAGTTGCAGCATCACGTGAATATCGGAGCTGCCATCGCCGGAATAAATGACGTGGTCGGGGCCGATGACATGCTCCGCCAGCAATTGATTGAGAACGGCCACCTTGCCATAACCAGCCGTGGCGCGCACGATGCTCTCGATCTCTCCCGATGCCTTATAACGGAATTCCGTGCCGAAGATGTGATCGGGAGGAACAATCCCTTCGAGTGCCGAGTGTATGACTTCCACGGGCGCGGCGGAGAGAACGTAGAAGTCGAAAAAGTGTCCGTCCACGCCCGTCGCGAGAATTTGATACAGCAGCTGAATGTCGCCTTTGAGGCGGATTCGCTTGCCCACTTCGTGTAGATGCTCTTTCCGAACCTTGGCCTTGAACTCAGGGTCGTGGAGCAAAAGATAAGCGAGTTCCGCCCCCTGCTGCACCAGATTGATCTTGGCCATGCCTTTGGCCTTGCGTTCGAATTCCTCAGTCGGAATGCCGACCAATTCCGCCAACACGTAGCCGGAGTCGTTGAAGGTGAGTGTCTGGTCAAAGTCGCTCGCAAAAATGTAGTGTTTCAAGGGCTTATCTGCCATATATCCTTTAGATTCGCAGTGAACGCGTAGGGCCCATTAAAAGAATTGATCCGGATTATAAGCCGTGCTGGCCAAACCATTCTTAACACATGCATGTTAATAGATGAAGAAACAACCGAGGAGTAGAGTCTTGCATGCTGAGACCCGCAGCCTAGAGGACATCTGCACTGCCTTTACTAAATTCGCGGACACGTCCAGAATAGAAGTTCGCGCTGCCTGGTTTTATTCGAAGTGAGCAGGCGAATAGCCGTAGAAAAATATACAGGAGCCCTCATGCTTGCATCTGGTGAACTGATCCGCTCAATGAATTATGTGGACGACATAACGACTACGTTGCGCCGTATTTGCATTTCGATTCCCGCCATGAATGTTGAAGAGCGCAAGCGTCTGGCCGACAGTCTGCGCGCCGCTGGCACCGCTTTGGCCGACGCGATTAAAGATCTGGAAAAAGAAAGAGTGGTGGCGCAGTAGTGGCGGCGATTAAAACGATTGCGGTGATCGGCGCCGGGATTATGGGCCGAGGCATCGCGCATGCCGCGGCCGTTGGCGGCTACCGCACGATTCTCGAAGACTTGTTGCCGGGAACGCTGCGAAAGGCCGAGAGTGAAATCCGATCCAATCTCGACAAGGCCGTGGAGCTAGGAAAAGTCTCTTCCCCGGATGCGGATGCCGCGTTTAAGCGCTTGGAATATGCGGGATCGGTGGACGAGGCTGCCCGCGAAGCCGATCTCGTGATCGAGGCAGTACCGGAAGAGATGGAATCGAAGATCGAGATCTTCACTCTGCTCGATAAAATCTGTAGACCCACCACCATCCTCGCTTCGAACACCTCGTCTCTTAGCATCACGGAAATTGCCAGCGTTACCTACCGCGCGAAAAAGTGCGTAGGAATGCACTTCTTCAATCCCGTGCACAAGATGAAACTGCTCGAAATCGTTCGCGCTCTGGAGACGGACGACGACACACTTGCGTCGGTGGTTGAAGTAGGCAAGCGGATGGGCAAGGAAGTCGTCGTCATCAAAGAGGCGCCAGGCTTCATTACCAGCCGCATTAACGCCATGATCGGCAACGAGGCGTTTTATATGCTGCAGGAAGGGATTGCGTCCGCAGCAGATATCGATAAGGCGCTGAAACTTGGACTCAATCATCCGATGGGGCCGTTTGAACTTGTAGATTTGGTGGGGCTCGATACCCGGCTCAATATCCTTGAGTATCTCCATAAGTCGCTGGGAGAAAAATATCGTCCCGCTCCGCTGCTGGTGCAGTATGTAAAGGCTGGGAGATTGGGAAGAAAGTCGGGACGCGGGGTGTATGAGTATCCGGAAGCGGCCCCGGCGATTCAATCGGGACCGAAAGTCGCCAGCTAGGGATACCAGTGGGAAAGTGATCTCGCCACCTGAGTTGTTCTAACGCCACCCGAAATTCAGGCCTGATAGACCTTCCATTTTTTCTCGCTCCACTCCCTTACTCCCAATTAAAACCTGAAAGCTTTCGCCCATGCCGGCGGGCGTAACTAAATGCTTAAGTTGCAGCGCCACTTTCGCGCGCTCTTGCGGGAGCCTGCATTCTTCGAAGGCGTCGCTGAATTGATTGGCTTCGCCAACGCCCATCAGGAACTGAGATTGTGTAATGAGTTTGTGGGTGAGCAGTCCGTGTTTTTCAGCGACTGCAGCTACAGCGGTGAAATTAACGTCCGCGGTAATGTCTTGTTCGCCGGGCGCTTCATAGGGATTCGCACTCACTGAATGCTCTCGCAATGCTTTGAGGGTGCCGCGGTGACGTCCTGCAAGTTGTTCCTCGCGGGTGTAGCCATAGTCGATGGCGATGAAGAACCCGCGCTGCAGGGTCGCGGAGATGCGATCCATGAACTGTTGTGCGGCGAGTTGAGTTTCAATGCGCTCGTAAGCTTCAGGGTGCACGGAGTAACGATCCAGGAATTCCAATTCCGCGGAAGATGGAGGCGCCCAACTTTCGATGAAGTTGCCGTCGCGGGTATCGATGCGCAGGGTCCCCTCCGTGCTCAGAATTTCGACCGGGAACGCGTCGCAAAACTCGTTGGCGAAGACGATGGTGGGTTCCTCGGCGCTAACGGATTGGCTTTCGGAGATGCACGATGCTCTTCCGGATTCAAGTGCAGAAGCCATGGTCGTCTTGATTCTCTCGCGCAGCGCAGGCGAGCGTTCGACGAGAATGTAATGCAAAGCCTTGAAGAAATCCGGGAATTTCTTCTCGGACCAGGCAAGCACGTCCTGCGCGAACAAGCCGCGGCCAGGGCCAAGTTCCACTAACTCTATGCGCGCAGGTGAGCCTAGAGTGCGCCACATCTCCTCGAACTGGCGTGCCATCAATCGTCCGAAAACAGCGTGGACATCGCTCGAAGTATAGAAATCGCCAGCCTTACCGAACTGCGCGGCATGCCGCGAATAGTATCCGTACTCCGGGTCGTACAGGCAGAGTTCCATGTAACGCGAAAACGGAAGCGGTCCCCGTTCGCGGATTTCCTGCTCGATCTTTTGCCGGAGCGGGTTCACGATTCCTTTTGCTGTCGTTCGGCGCGATCTTGCGGGGTGCGGATAAACATTTCGACGAAGTAATCGTGCAGTGCGTCGTAAAGTTGTCGCTGAAAGCTCCATTCAAACTGTGGATGATCCAGATCGCGGGGATGAAGATCGAAATAATAGGTGTGCACAGGCATGGAGTCGTCTTTGAAGCGGATGATCACTTCCACGCCTTCGCCCTTGGCGCGCGCCGAGAAGTTCAGCAAAGGATGCTCGTACAGTTGGAGCTGAGCGAGAACGCGATCGAGGCGCGGATTTGTTTCAGGCACTGGAGAATTGTAAACGCAGTGGGGCGCAGATCAGCCGCTCGCAGATGGATCACTCGTAGCGCAAGGCTTCGATTGGGTCTAGGCGGGCGGCTTTGATCGCGGGCAGCATTCCGCTGACAATGCCGACAAAGCTGAGAATCGCCGTCGACCAAATCAGGGTTGCGGTGTTGATATAGAGATGGATGTCGCCCTCGCTGGCATCTTCAATAAACGCGCTCCACAGGGTGAGCGAACCCACCGACCAGGAGACGAGGTAAGCCAGCACCACGCCCAAAAGGCCGCCCAGAGCCGTAATCACAAGAGCCTCTGCTAGAAACTGAAACAGAATATGCCAGCGGTGCGCGCCCAAAGCTTTCTCCACCCCGATTTCGCGGGTGCGCTGGGTCACGGATACCAGCATGATATTCATCAGTCCGACGCCGCCAATGCCGAGGGTGAGCAGTCCGATAAACCCTAGAAGCAACTTGATGCCAACAGTGATGATGGTGAGGTCGGCGAGATCCTTGACCGCGTCGAACACAAAGACGGCGCGATCATCCTTAGGATTGAAGCCGTGATGGAATGCCATGGAATTCCGCACGGCCGTGACCATCTTCATGTGGTCGCCTTCATAGTCCATCATGATGCCGTCGAGGTAATAGCTGTTCTTGAGGTCCGCCATGGCGCTGTACGGGACGTATACCAGGGAATTCATGTCCTCATCGCCGTTGGAAATAGTATGCCGAAGAACAGCGATGATCTTGTAGGAGATGCCGTCGATGCGAATACTTTCACCCAAAGCGTTCTGGCCGGAAAAAAGTTTCTTCTTCACTGTCGAGCCGATGACCGCGACGCGGGTGTGGGTGAAGTCCTCACGTTCGCCGAAGAACGCGCCTTCCCCCACGTCGAGGGCGCGAATTTTTTCATAGGTCGAATAGACGCCGTGAACCCCATAAGCCGCGCTCCGCGTGCCAAAGGCCACCAGACTTTGCTTATCAACTTCGGGTGAAATTCGCGTAAGCATGGGGCATTCCGCGCGGATGAAGTCAAGGTCGTCGCGGGTCAGCCGGACTTGCACGCCAGCCTTCGTGCCTCCGGCTTGTATCGAAGTGCGACCAGGAAAAATCGCTACGAGATTCCCGCCAAAGGTTCTGAAGGCAATCATCAACGCATTTTCGAATCCGGAGCCATAGGCGAGCAGCAGAACCACCGTCGCAATGCCCCAGGCCATGCCCAGCATGGTGAGCACGGAGCGGCGACGATTATGTTTCAGCGCGTTAAATGCTTGCTTGCCCAGTTCGCCAAACATATTTGCTCCTAAATTCCTTCGAGGCGAAAAGCCTCCTGCTTACTTCCGCTACTCCTGGCGCAGCGCTTCCACAGGCGGAAGCAATGCGGCTTTACGCGCGGGATAAAGGCCAGCCACAATTCCCGCGATGGACAACGAAACAATTGCGACCACTGCGGACGCCGGTACGATCCGCGGCGTGTCGAAACCATCCGGAGACGGCAGTTGCGCCAGCAGGGCGACGAAGGCTCCTGAAATTGCCAGGCCAATTCCGCCGCTGAATACGGTGAGAAAAGCACCCTCGACGAAGAACTGCGTCATGATGTTGCGATGTGTAGCGCCGAGCGCTTTACGCAGGCCTATCTCCCGCGTGCGTTCGCTGACGGATACCAGCATGATGTTGATGATCCCGATGGCGCCCAATCCGAGTGTGACCAGCCCGACCACGCCAAGAAAATAATCCATGGCGTCAAAAATCTTGGCCACGCGAATGGCGCCGTCGATCGTATCCCAGTCCTGGAACGCATCGTCGATGCTGGGATCGAATCCGTGGCGTCGGCCAATGATGGCGTGCACTTCGTTCTTGGCCTCGATGTGCAACTCTTTCTTTATCGGCCGGTAGTTAATAAATGAAATTGCGTTCTCGGAGTTCTGCGCCTTGAGCGGGAAAAGCATGCGCATCGTGTCGAACGGGATAAAGATGCGGTGGTTCGTACCGTTCTCGCCCTCTTTGCCAATTTTCGGGATGACGCCGATGATCTTGAAGTCCATGTCGTTCAGCAGGATCGTGCTCCCGACGGCGGGCTGTCCCGGGAACATGTTCTTCAAAAGTTCCCAGCCTACGACGGCAACGCGCCGATGCTGCGTATTGTCTTCATTGTTAAACCAGCGTCCGGGCTCGGTAGGAATGGTGCGAATCTGGTTGTACTCGGGAACCACTCCGAAGACCTGTCCGTTGGTGGATCCATAATCGCTGACCGCTCGGATGTCTTCACGTTCCAGCACCGGGGAAACGGCGCGCAGAAATCTGGCTTGATCGCGAATGGCAAAGTAGTCGCCGTAGGTCATGTAATAAGGCTGCCCAGACTGGTAGCTGCCGGCTACAGCCGGGACGCGTCCCGGAAAGACAAACATAATGTCTTGCCCAAGTTCGGCCAGATTCTTGTCCTGACCGCTGCGAAAGCCTTCGCCCAAGCCCACCAGGAGCAGCAGAGAACCCACTCCCCACGCGATTCCGAACATAGTGAGGAAAGAGCGCAGCTTATGCGCCCACAGTGTGGAGAGCGACTGCCGGACGATATCGACGAGGGTTCGCATGATGTAAATGTGCCCCCACGCCTCTAGAGAGGGACGTGGGGGCCCCGGGTAACGTTCAGGCGAGGGGTCTCAATCCCGCCTTACATCTGATTAGAGATACGTGTTCGGATCGGACGAAGTTCCCTATCTCGTCCAAAACTTTAGATAGTTACTTAGACCTCCGGGGAGTGGAAAAGGTTAGCTAAGCTGAAGGGCGGGGAGTCAAAATTCGAAGCTACCGCTGGCTTGCGCAGACAGGCGAGGACCGGTGGTTCCAGTGGCGGGCAATGAGTCTATCGCTTCGGTCAGGTTCTCCCATGCCGCCCGGTTCAGGGCAGGGTCGGAAGCTACCAGTTCGCGGATCATCTCCCATGCGGCCATATTCAGAGCACCTTCGGGCGGCGGTCCCATGGCCAAGGAGACGGAGCATTGCGGGCAAAAGCAAATCCTTTGTGCGGTGGATTTCTGCCTCGGTTTTATACCCACGGTCTGCGCGAACAGATAAACGGCAACCGATTTCTGCCCGGTCTCAATGGGACGATTGCAGCGCAAACAATACATGTGCTCCAGAAAGATTCTCCCGCACCCGAATGGTGGTCCTGCCAATCCATACTGTCGGTCCAGAAGGTGTCGATGCAAGTATGCAGAAAGATTCCGCAGCGGCAGTTTTACCTACAGCTCTTGCGGAGAATCAAGCTGGGCTCTATGCAAAATTGAATTTTATCGTGCACTCTGGAGCGATGAGTGTAGCGGCGAGAAATCCTGCAGGGGCCCGATCACAGGGGAAGGCATCAAGAGCCTCCGCCCGGAAATCCTCGATTAAGGCTATTCGGGTATCGAAGCTCCTCAAGCTGCGCGAGTGCGAACAGGTGGCCGCAGTTTGCTACCGGCTGCGCCGTGGCCTGATCGAGTTTTTGCTGGTGCAGACTCGGGGCAGCAAGCGTTGGACCTTTCCCAAAGGAAGCGCTGAACCAGGGTTAACCCATGCTCAAGCCGCGGCCATCGAGGCCTTTGAAGAAGCTGGAGTTCACGGCCGAATCGAAGAGGCTGCCTTCGTTACGTATGTATGCGGCAGGCCATGCGACGCCAGAGAACCTTCCCGATCAACCACCAAAGCAATTGTGGTGAGCGGCCATCTCTGTGAGGTGCGCAGACTCTGTACGCCGAAGGAAGCGAATCGCAATCGCACATGGTTCGCGCCCGAGGATGCGAAAAAACGTCTACGAGAGGGACGGAAGGAAACCGATGGCGAAGAGTTCGCCCGCGTAGTGCAACGGGCTGTGGCTCGCATTCAGCGATCGCTTGAGAGAATCGATTTAGCCCGCGGCGCGGAAAGGCATGTCCTTCCTCCAGACGCGCTGCGGAAAGTGCACTTTGAGGCGTTCCAGCCTATATCTCGTCGCTTGAGTACGGCATCGACACAACCGTATACGCGGCGACCGCACGCCGCAGCATTTACCAATTCGACTCGTGGCGAAGTTATGGATTGTGACGTTCTTCCGTTTAATGCCTTGCGACCTTTCGCTCACGCGCCCAAATTGCTTCCCGGCTCCAGAAAGCTCAAAGCCCTGGGTACAGGCTCAAAGAACAACTAAGACAAGCGGCTCACGCTTTAGTCTTTGTTTTTCGGCCGTTCGAAAGCCTTCGCCAGATACTTCCTCGCTTCTTCGAGAGCGCCGAACGTGTCGTCGTTGGTCTGAATCGCCTGCCGGTATTCATTAATCGCGCGCTCGCGCTGGCCCGTGATATCAAAAATCTTACCCAGCTGAATATGGCTCCAAACCTCGGTCCATCGCGGATCTCCATTGCCGTTGATTGCCGACCGGTAAGAGTTTGCCGATGATTGATAGTTGCGCTGCAGGAAGAAAATTTCGGCGATGCGATAGTGCGCCAGCGAGCTGTTCTTGTTAAGTTCGAGCGCCTTGTTAAACTCTCCCAACGCAGCCGCCAGATCACTCTGCTGCTGCAGTGCCTGCCCGCGCAGAATCGACGCCCTCAGCTTTACGTCAGAAGAGTTTGTAAGTACGTGGTGGTCGGGGTCGATGGCGATTCGACGAGGGCGCCCGAAAGTTTCTACGACAAACGGCGAATTCGTCCCCACCACTTCAATTTTCTTATTCTCTGTTTTGCCGTCGGTATCTACCCGGACGTCCACCGGCATGCGGAATAAATCCAGGTCCTGAGAAATCTCACCGGTCACCCGGAACCCTTTATTGTTGCCCAGCCGGTAGGTCGTGTACTTCAATTTAAACTCGGGCGCCCCCGTGGAATCCAGCCACTGGGAAAAGAACCAAGTCAGTTGTTCGCCATAATACTTTTCGGCAATCGTTTGAAAGTCCGCCATGCTGGCCGATTTGCTGCTGTATGTCTCGGAAAATTCACGCATCGTCTTGAGAAACTTGTCTTCCCCAAGCACCCAGCGCAGCATGTGCAGAATCATCGCTCCCTTATCGGTCACCAACGACTGAAATTCAGTGGAGAAAGGATCGAGCTTGCTGGCGCTCGAGAGCGGAAGATTGTCATAGGCCAGCGCTCCGACCGACATATCTTTTACAGCTTCTTCCAATCCAGCAGCACCGGCCGCGTTCTCCACGTACATGGCTTCCGAATACCGGGAAAAGCCGTCAATCAGCCACCAGTCATCCTTTGAGGCAGGACTCACGGAAACTCCCCACCATTGATGAGCAATAGCATTGGCGAGCAGACGATAGTTCGTTTTTTCCGTAATCGAGTGGCCGGCCAGGGCCGCTATATCGGGAGCCCACGCGTAAGGAACCGTGTCGCCGGGAAGTTCTACGACATTAAGCCTCGGCGATAGCGGAGTACCGTACGTGGTAATGAAGAAAGTAAATTCCTGCACTGCGGTGGTGGTATATTCCGGAGCCAGCTTTTGATGATCGGGTTTGAAGTAAACGTGCAGGTCCATTCCGCCTTCGTCGCTTTTATATTCCTGGAAGATGCCCGCCACGATAGTTCCGGGAAAGCTCGGCTTGTCATCGACGAATGTGAAAGTCTTGGTCGGCAACCCGTTGGTATTCGGCTTCTTGGAAGGCGGGTTATCCGTTACGGTCGCTTTCCCGCTGCCCACTACGAGCATGTGAGACGGTACAGTAACGCTGATCTTGGAGGTGAAGCGGTTCAGGCCATAACCGCTGACCGGAAACCAGCGTCCGGCATAGAGCAGGTAACTCGTGTCGTCACCAATGTAGGCGAGCTTCAAGCCCGGGACCGGGCTATCGTCGGCATTCTCAATTTCACCTTCGTACTCAAAAGTGAGCGTTGTGGAAGAATCCTTCGAGAGGCCAGCCGGCAGCGGCACCCGGATGGTCGAATCCTGCGTGACGCGCTCCGCGGCAAGCGGCTGGTTCTGGTCGTCCAGCACTCGCGTGACGCGCAGGGCATTATGCAGTTCGAAGATGGCGACGCTGAGATCCTGGAGGGCGGTAAATTTCACCTTGGCGCGCGCCGAAATCTGATGCAAATGAGGGGTCAACTCGGCTTCGATCTTGTAGTCGTCCACCCGTAGGTGGGCTTTCTCGGCGGCCCATGTAGGGGTCGATAGAAAAATCAACAGCAGCAGGGCAGAGGAAGCCGACAGTACGCTCTGCGCGCGCCGGAGTTGTATCTGCATTCAGGGAATTCTCCAGGAAATGAGCCTGACCATTTCCTATGATGAAGATTCTCACCTAAAAGATGCTGCGAGCACAAGGTTTAGAAGACAAGCCGTTAGCTTTTACGTGAACCGGGCGACCGCAAAGTCGACTCAACTTACGCGCTCTCAATCCTTGGCCGAAGTTTGGTCAGGGACATGGGGTGTGATCTTGCGCAGGAAAAATTCTTGCACGATATTTCCCAGCGCCCCAAAGCCGGTCCCGATAAGTGCGTTTTCGAAGGTTAATGCGGCCCCATTCCGGTCTTGCGCGGGATAATACAGGTTCGAGATGCCGCCCGCGGCCAAGCCCCCGATGATGGCAGAGTAATTCGGTTGCCATCGCCCATTGTCGCCCTTGCAGATCACCGAGTTCGCGATGGCATACAAGACTCTGTTTTTCGTGCCGCCCGTTCCTTTCCAGAAGTAACGCGGATCCTGCTTCAATACTGCCGGCAGAATTGCGCCGCCAATAAATGTTCCTGAGACGAAGTCTCCGTAAGCGGCGCCGTAGCGCTTGGCATAACCCTGCATGCCCTGTCCGTAGCCGCCATAAGTATCCTGAGCCTGTTCCAATGCCTGCGACTACGCCGGTGATTGCGAACGAGACCGGATCCACCGTCGATTTCCATGCCAGTTGGAATTTCAGTTTTGTCGTCAGCGGAGCCGCATTCGGAACGTAGCTTACGTAATAATTCGGAATCACGCCGAACAGACGCTGCTTCTCCTGTACCTTCACTTGATCTTCCGCAACTTGTTCTTGCGATTCCTTCACCTCCACGGCGACATCTGCGGGAGCGACCAGCAGCGCGATCGGGGTAACCAGAAGGTCTTCGCCTTGCAGCACGCCCGTTTTCTCGAGCAGGGCAAAGCCCGGTGCTGTCAGGGAAAGCTGAAATGGCCCAGACGTCACGCCGGTAAAAATAAAGTATCCGTTCGTGTCGGATAAAGTTTCTTGGCTGGTGTTCGAAGCCAGGCCCGGCCGTGACAAAACTATTCTGACGTTCCTGACCACCTCACCATCTTGATCTACCACCGTGCCGCTGATGCTGGCTCCCTCGGGCACGGGCAAGGCCGCGCCCTGAAGCGTAGGAACTGGTATTTCCGGAACCGTACTCGCGGGTTGCTGAACGGATTGCGCCCCTGCAACATGGCCGAGCGCGGTTACTAAAGCGAACCCCAGGATAAGAGGGAATTTCGCACGGATTCTTCGATCACCGATTGAGGTCCGCCAACCTGCGTAACTTTTTGTAAATGTAAATCTAAATCGCATCGGCAAATTGTTTTTGTCGCTTCAAGTGAGATGCAAAAAACGGCAGTTTTTAAGTATGGGTCATCGACAAAATAATCTCGGCGGCGCGATCTGCGGGATGCTGACCTTCATGCGCGTCCAGTGGCCCGCGAAGACGACCCTTTACCGCAATCATACCGTCCAGCATGCGTTGGCGGGCCGGACCATCCGGCAAAATCTCCTGCAAGCGAATAACCACATTGGCAGCTGAAAAATCGTGTTGTACCAGTTCTGGAACCAATTCCTCTCCCGCAATCAGATTCACCATGGCGAAGTACGGCACCTTTACCCGGGGCTTGCCCAGCACGTAAGTCAGCGATGAAACGCAATAAACCATGACAAAGGGCAGTTGCATCATCGCGGCCTCCACGGTTGCAGTGCCGCTCGCAATGATGCCGGCGCGCGAGTGCCTGAGCGCTGGCAGGGAGTCAGGAACAAGGCTGATCTTCTGCGGGCCGATCAGGCTTTTCATAAAACTGCGGTCGAGGGTTGGCGCGACAGGCAAAAGAAATTCATAATCGGAACCGAGTTGCCCGGCCGCTTCGAGGATGGTCGGCAGGTTCATGCGCACTTCTTTAACGCGGCTGCCGGGCATCACCGTGATCCATTGTTTCGTGGGGTCGAGATGATATTGCGCGGCGTAGTCGTCACGCTCGATCGCCGGCTGCGGCAAATCGGCCAGGGGATGGCCAACGAAGGTCGCATCCACTCCGCGGTCTCGATAGAACTTCTCTTCAAAGGGAAAAATCACGAGCGCTTTGTCGATATAGTCGCGAAGTAGCTTCACCCGTCCTTGCCGCCACGCCCAGAATTGCGGGGCGACATAGTAAACCACGGGAATTCCGCGCCTCTTCATCTGCCGCGCCACGCGCCAGTTGAAGGCGGGGGAGTCGATGACTATGGCCAAATCTGGCTTGCGCTTGTCGGCTTCCGCGATTAGATGCTGGTACAAGCCGTAGATTTTCGGCAGGTGGCTGACGATTTCGGTGATGCCGACCACGGAAAGATCTTTGGCATCGACCACGATGTCACACCCTGCGGCGCGCATGCGCTCTCCGCCAACGCCGAAGAAAGCGAGCCGGCTCTTCGAGTCGGCCCGACAGCCTAGGGCGGCGTCAAGCTGTGTGTGTGGGGACAGCCGCCCTCGGCTGTCCGGCGGAGCGAAGCTCGGCGGGCTTTCGGTAGGCAGCGACATCGAAGCGCCTCGATGAGCTGGGCTCCGTACATTTCCCCCGAAGCTTCGCCCGCTGAGATCAGTATGCGCAAGGGGATATTGTACGGCCCACAAGGTAGGGGCGAAGGCCCGGTACACTACGACTCCTTACCCCGATTCGGGTTCGGCAATGGACAATGCCTAGAAATGCGGTATCGATTTCGATTAAACCAGCGATAACCAAGCCAAAGCATCCAATTGAAACCCGGCAAATTAAAGACGGCGTAAAAAGGCCATGCCCACCAGATTCGCCTGGCCACATAAAGATAGGCGTCCGCACCCGATTCTAATTTCCCAACCGAAGTTAATACTTGAATGTCGTCGAGCAGCTGCTCTTGCGCGATCTTCAAACTACCGTCAGCTGAAGCAGATTGCAGGTCCTTAATCTTGAAACCTCTCGACTCAACCACCTTCTTCCAAAAGTGAACCCAACGAAAACAAAACCCGCACCCCCCATCGTAAAGAATCCAGCCTTCGAGCGGGAGCGCCGGCCCTGAGCGTTGATCCGCCGAGTTCATCGAATTCTGTTTCCTCTGAAAACTACGACAGGCGAGCCATCTGCAACAAACGCGCAGTCGGGGCCCCTTCGAAGAACGGCTCCGAGGTCATTCCCGTATAGAACGCCGGCGTCCCCTTCAAACGCGGCGGCAGAAGTCGACCAAACTCGCCAAGGGACATGCGAAACCCGATATTCAATGCAACCGCCCCTACTTTGATCCGAATAACCCCAGTAGTGTTCCGTAATGAATTCTTCCAAACTTCCCGCCCGCGGACAAGCGGGAATGCCTACAGTCTGAGCTGAGAGCTCGCACCACAGGCCGTCAACCTTCCACTGATACTCACAGGTCTTTTGTTGGCCATTCGTCTCGGTTCGATGTTTCATCGGAAGGTACGAATAGTTCTCCCCGTAAACAAGTCGGGCGGTTGCGGCGATTACGTGTCGTGGAACGATCTCAGAGATGAATACAACGCCTCTTCGTTCCTGAGTGCCTATTTTTCTCCGAACATAGAAGCGGAGGTTCACCTCTTCGAATTCGCGATGAAACGGTATCGCGAATCGCCCAAATAATTTGACGCAGTTGAACTGAAAGCCGACCAGGCTGATATATGTCTTGCCGTTGAACGAATCCAGGGATGTCCCACGCGGAACATGCCGGTCTAGGAGACTTGGCTCGACCTCGTAGTTCAGCATCACTAGGTCTCGCCACTCTGCGGAAAGGAAGACTCGTTCTGATTGCGGCATGCTTTCGGTGACGCTCCTGCGATGTGCCGCCTAGTCATCCCCTCTGGCGCTGACTTCCGGCTCTGCGAAGCCGTCCGCCTTCGCCCGTGCCGGTTGCCCGGAGATCGCCAGTTCCTGATCCTTGTACTGCAGCTGATAGAGCTTGAAGTAAATTCCGCGCTGCGCCAGGAGTTGCTGGTGAGTGCCCATTTCGCGCAGTTGGCTCTTGTGCATCACGATGATTTTGTCCGCGCGCTGCACCGTCGATAGACGGTGGGCGATGATCAGCGACGTGCGTCCTTCGACCATGCGGCTGAGCGCATCGCGCACGCGGAATTCCGTCTCCGTATCGACACTCGAAGTGGCTTCGTCGAGGATTAAAATCTTCGGCTCGTGGGCGAGCGCGCGCGCAAACGAGATCAGCTGCTTCTGTCCGGTGGAAAGCGTCGACCCGCGTTCCCGGACTTCTTCGTCAAAGCCTTTGGGCAGCGCACGGATGAAGTCGGCGAGGTTCACGTCTTCCGCAGCTTTTTGCACGTCGGCGTCGGTGATGCGCTCCGTGCCCAGCCGTATGTTCGCGCCAATCGTGCCACTGAACAGGAAAGGATCCTGCAGCACAACACCGAAGCGGCTGCGCAAGTCGGCGAGATCCATGTCTTTCACGTCGACGCCGTCAATGCGGACCGCGCCTTTTTGAACATCGTAGAAGCGGAGCAGAAGGGAAATCAGCGTCGTCTTGCCCGCGCCGGTGTGGCCCACAATGGCCACGGTTTCACCCGGTTCGATAGTGAAGGTAACGTCGCGGAGAACCCAGTCGGGACCTGAATCGTTTTCCGGCGTGTCGCGGTAGGCGAACCAGACGTGGTCGAAATCGATGCGGCCTGGGCCTTGGGGACGCTTCGTCACCGCGGGAGACACAACCTGCACCGGAGTGTCCAGCAATTTGAAGATGCGTTCGCTGGCTGCCATGGCCGATTGCAGAATGTTGTACTTCTCGCTGAAGTCCATGATCGGACGGAAGAAGCGCAGAGCGTACTGAATAAATGCGACCAGCACGCCCAAAGTGGCGACCGTGGATACCAGGCTGAATGTGACCACCGTCTTCGGGTTGAACTTCACTTCAACGCTGCTCACTTGCACTTTCCGCATCACATCGCCGCCGCCAAACCAGATGACGCAGGCAATGGCGATGGCGGAAAGAATTTCGACGACGGGATAGTAAACGGAATAGGCCATGATCGCGTCTTTGAACGCGTCCATGTGGCTGCGATTAATTTCTTCAAAGCGCTTGTAGGCCTTGCGCTCGCGGTTGAAGAGTTGCAGCACGACCATTCCGCTGATGTGTTCCTGCAGGTATGAATTAATGCGGGCGATAGCGACGCGAATGCGGCGATAAGAATCACGCACCCGGTCGCGGAAAACCTTTGTGGAATAGACAATGAAAGGCAGCACCGCAAAGGTGATGAGAGCGAGCTTCCAGTTCATGCAAAGCATCACACCCAGAATTCCGAAGAGCACGAAGAGATCTTCGAAAATGGAGACGACGCCCGAGGTGAACATCTCATTCAGGGCGTCAACGTCAGTAGTGACGCGCGTTACGAGCCGTCCCACGGGATTCTTGTCAAAGAACGCGACGTGCAGTCGCTGCAGGTGACGGAAAATCTGTCGCCGGAGATCGAACATCACCTTCTGCCCGGTCCATTGCATGAAGTAGGTTTGCAGGAATTCGAGCAGGAAGCTGAAGACCAGCAGCCCGACGTACACCGAAGCAATCTGGGCGATTCCGGTGATCGGGCGTGGGCTCAGCCAATTCCAGAAACCTGTGGACAGACTTTTTTCCGGGGCCAGGTAACGATCGATGGCAACTTTGGTGAGATAAGGACCAAGCACATCGGCAAACGATTTCAGGAAAATTGAAACTAGAGCGACCGCAACCTGCCAGCGGTAGGGGCGGAGATACTTGATCAGCCGCGCCATCAGACGGCTGTCATATGCTTTGCCTAGAACCTCTTCTTCCTGGGACATCGTTTCTTTGTTGGACCGATATTCGTGTGTTTATAGGTTAACCCAAATAGATGGCCGGAGCGGGCTGCAGGATGGAAAAGGTTTGCGGCCACAGATGGGATAATGGTTGGATGGCCCTCGGCGTTTACATTTCGGTGCCGTTTTGCCGTACGAAATGCAGCTACTGCAATTTTGCTTCGGATGTTTTTTCGCGCGCGGTATTTGAGCGGTACGTCGATCGAGTTTGCGCCGATATCAGCAATGCGCCGCGGGTCTCGGCAGAAATGGGTGGGGAGTTCGAGCGAGCGGTGGATTCCATCTATGTAGGCGGCGGAACGCCGACAGTGCTCGAAGCCGCACAACTGCGGCGGGTTTTCGACGTAGTGCGGCAGCAGTTTGACTTGAGTTCCGAGGCGGAAGTCACCGTTGAATGTGCTCCGGGTACGCTCAGCGCAGGGATGCTGGAGACATTGCTGGGTTGCGGTGTGAATCGCGTGAGCCTCGGGGTGCAATCGTTCGTCGATCAGGAAGCGGCTGCAGTCGGGCGATTGCACAAGCGCGAGACGGTGTTGGAAGATATAGCCCGGCTTCGGAGCGCGGGAATTACGAACATCAATCTCGATTTGATTGCAGGTCTACCGCACCAGACCGCAGAAAGTTGGGAAGTTTCTGTGGCGGAAACGATTGCCGCGGGCGCGCCGCATGTCAGCGTTTACATGCTTGAGGTGGATGACGAGTCGCGGCTCGGACGTGAGTTGCTGGCAGGTGGAACGCGCTATCACGCGCACTTCGTGCCCGACGAGGAGGCGATGACGGAATTTTATCTCGCGGCTTGCGAGCGGCTGCAAGCAGCGGGAATACGTCAGTACGAGATATCCAACTTCGCGCGCGACGGTTTCGAGTCGCGCCATAATTTGAAATATTGGACACGGCAGCCTTACTTCGGCTTTGGGGTGGATGCGCATTCTATGCTGCGGTCCGCCACGTCCGATATGGACGCCGTGCGGTTCGCGCCGTCCGACGCGTTGGAAAAATATGTCAGCGACGCCGCTTTGCAGCGAACTCTGGTTTCGCGCCAGGCGGCATTCGAGGAAAGCTTTTTTCTTGGGCTGCGATTGAACCGCGGCGTTGATCTAGGAGAGCTTGCGGTCAAATTTGGCGACGAGCCTCATGGCTCACGTTCAAGTTGCTGTTGCGGAGTTGATCGACAACGGATTGCTGGAGCGAAAACACTCCTTCACTGGCGACTTGCTCTACTTGACTTCGCGCGGGCGATTGCTTTCCAATGAAGTGTTCGAGCGGTTCATTCTTGCGGATGGGGTAGCACGATGAGCCTCAGGCGGCGCGAGAAACTGCTGCAGGCATAAATGAGCAGGCCGTCCGGTCGGTTGGGCTGCTGGACTTCATAGTCATGATCCCCAGTAGTGATGCGGGTTCTCGCACTCTTCCTTTCACTCGCCCGAGGTAACTTTTCCCCATTCTGCCGCTATGTTCTAATCCAGAAAACCGCGAATCCGTGCGCCTTGCGGCGTATACACGGCAGGCGAGCGGTCGCAGAAGTGGAGGAATCTTGGATTTCCAACTGAACGAGGAGCAGCAGCATTTGAAGAAAAGCGTTCGCGAGTTCGCCGAGCGCGAGATCCGGCCCAACGTCATGAAATGGGATGAGGCGTGCGAATTTCCTTTGGCCACGATCAAAGAACTGGGCAAGATGGGACTCTTGGGAATGGTATTTCCTGCCGAGTATGGCGGCGCGGGCATGGGCTATGTGGAATACGCGACTGCGATTGAAGAGTTGTCGCGCGTGGATGGATCGGTGGGCATCATCGTCGCGGCGCACACGTCGCTATGTTCGAACCACATTTTTCTTGCCGGAGACGAAGCGCAGAAGAAAAAATATGTCAGCAAACTAGCCACCGGCGAATTTATCGGCGCCTGGGGATTGACCGAGCCTTCTTCGGGATCGGACGCGGGCAGCGCGCGCATGACTGCGAAGCGCAAAGGAAGCAGCTGGGTTTTGAATGGGACCAAAACTTTCTGTACGAACGGCCACTACGCGGACGCGGTGGTTGTAATCGCCGTGACCGACCGTGCCGCCAATACTCATGGGCTTTCGGCATTCATTGTCGACAAAGATACGAAAGGATTCCGTCCGGGAAAAAAGAAAACAAGCTCGGTCTGCGGGCCAGTGATACGGCGGAGATGATTTTCGAAGATTGCGTGATTCCGGCGGAGAATCTGCTGGGAAAGGAAGGCGACGGCTTCATCGATGCGATGCGCGTGCTCGATGGCGGGCGCATCTCGATTGCGGCTCTGTCGCTCGGCATGGCGCAAGGCGCATACGAAGCGGCGCTGAATTATTCGAAAGAGCGCAGACAATTCGGCAAATCGATTGGAGAGTTTCAGGCGATTCAATGGAAGCTCGCCGACATGGCGACTGAGATTGATGCGGCCCGTCTGCTTACATTGCGAGCGGCGTCGATGAAAGATGCGGGAATGAAGACGACGCTGGAGTCATCGATGGCGAAACTGTATGCCAGCGAAGTTGCCGTGAAGTGTGCCAACGAAGGCGTGCAGATTCACGGAGGATACGGCTTCATCAAGGATTATCCCGCCGAGAAGTATTACCGCGATGTGAAGTTATGTACGATCGGCGAGGGGACGAGTGAGATTCAGAGGCTGGTGATTGCCAGGCAGTTGCTGAAGGACTGAGGATTGTCGTCACAATGTGCCTCTATGGTCTAGATTAAACCGCGAGTCTTCCCAGTTGTTCAGCCCCTTTGACACTTTCTGGCTCAGGTTGGTTCGATATCCGATCGACGCTGCCAGGCCATAGCCAATGCCTGCATAAAATGGAGCCGTGTAGTCAAGCTGTGCCTTGCCACGCAGCATGTCTGGGTTTGTACGCACAATTGTCCAAAAATCTTGCCAATTCCGAAACTCCGGTACTTGAAACCCGCCCCCGAAGTACTGATGGAAAGCCATAAGGAATTGATTTTGGAGAACAGATGGAGCCGAGAATGTCAGGAATTTATAGACCAGAACAGCCGTCGGCACGAGCCAAACAAACTTGGCGACACTGTGCTTGAACCTGGCATTTACCAGACCAACGGCAAATGCAGGAAAGAAGCTGAACGCGAATATGTGGGAAAAGAGAAACTCAAAACCGTTCAAAGATGTGGGCCGTTGCAAAAGGGGTAGAAGCGTTCCTCGGGTCCACCCAGCCAGCCGCGTCGTGCCGAAATTCGTTATGGCATAAACTACGCCCACGTGCAGTAGAAACCCAAGAATTAGCCAGCCAAGTGATTTTCCACCGGGTCTAGCTTGCGACAAAACTTCCCTTCGGTTGCGTAACTCATGGCGCTTGCGTTTAAACGTCCAACAGACCGAGAGCGCAAGGGGCTGGCCCAGTCGCAGCTCTCAATCCGAGCATGAGCTGGATGCCCCACCAGCGGCGGTTTCTCCACGGGTGGGACGCGATGCCGAATGGGTCACGAGATTTTCCGGATGATGCAGTTCTGCTTTTGGCTCTCATTGACCAGAACTGGGCCGGGTTCGTTATAGGCATAACTTCGAAAGCTGCTCCACGGCCACTGCTCGGGCTCCAGAACTAAACCCTGCCGAACGGGATTGCGGTACGCATGTAGCGCAGCTTTTCACGCGTTTCTTCCGAGTAAACACGACGAAATCGTAGATGCGACGTTGCCAGACATGTCCCGACGGCCACGGGTGTAACTCAAAGCGCATCCGGCTGGACACCGGTTTTGTCCGTTAATTCCTCGTAGGACAACTTTGCCTCGGGCGAAGTTGAATTTCTCACGCGGCCACTGATCCCTGCTCGGAACGGTCTCGCGCCGGAACTCGGTGCAACGGGGAACTGAGCGGCTGGGAGATAAAGGCGACGAAGATCCACGCCAAGCTGCGGAGGTCCATGAGGCAAGTATAGCAATTACGGCATGCCGTGGGCTTAGGGGATACGTTGCGAGAAAATCGTCGATAAGAACTCTACGCAGAGCTCGCCCAGACGGGATTTGCCTTTCGGCATTCAAACGACGTAACAGGAACGCGATGATTTAGATGTGACGGATGAACATGCCGGGAGAGTTCGCAGCGGCCCACCCGTGAAACTGCAGGGGGTGGGGCATCCCCTGTCGTGACGGAGTACGGCTGACTCAACTGCAGATTTCGTCTTCCACCCTCCCTGCTTTACACTGATCGTTTGAACCAACACATTCACACTTGGATTGAGCAACTGCGCTCGGGCGACGTTCGCGCATTGGCTCGCGCGATTTCGACCGTGGAGAACCGACGGCCGGGATGGTCAGAGTTGCTGAAGGCTCTGTTTCCGCACAGTGGGAAGGCGCGGGTGCTCGGGCTGACTGGGCCGCCGGGGGCGGGGAAGAGCACGCTGGTCGATCAGTTGGCGCGCTTCTATCGGAAAGAAAATCATACGGTTGGCATCATCGCGGTTGACCCGACCAGTCCTTACACGGGCGGAGCGATTCTGGGCGACCGCATCCGCATGCAGGATCATTTTTCCGATCCCGGCATTTACATTCGTAGCATGGCGACGCGCGGTTCGCTGGGCGGACTGGCGCGTACCACGGCCGATGTCACCACGGTGCTCGATGCTTCGGGGCGCGACCTGATCATGATTGAGACCGTGGGCGTGGGTCAGGACGAAGTGGATATCGTAAGGCTGGCCGACGTGACGGTGGTGATTCTGGTTCCGGGCATGGGTGATGATGTGCAGACGATCAAGGCTGGGATCATGGAAATCGCCGACATTTTTGTAATCAACAAAAGTGATCGCGACGGCGCGGAACATGTGGAGCGCGAAATACGCACGCTGCAATCGCTGGCGATGCGCAGCGATGGATGGACGCCTCCGATCATCAAGACGGTCGCGAGCCAGGGGACGGGAGTGAAGGAACTGGCGAATGCCGTTGCCAGTTATGAAGAATATCTGCAAAAGAAAAATCTGGTGCTCAACAAGAGCGTGGAGAACTGGCAGGAGCGCCTGGTTGAGATGCTGCGGGACGCGATGCTCGAAAAGGCGCGCCAGCGCATGGCCGATGGCGGGCTGGCTCGTTATGCGGCGGAGATCGCGGAGCACAAACGCGATCCGTACTCGCTGGTGGAAGAAATCGCGGCCAATGTGGGGAAGAATTGATGGCGCAAATCGATCACATCGGAATTGCGGTGAAGTCGTTGGCTGCGGCAAAGGGCATCTACGAAAAGTTGGGGTTGTCCGTTTCGCCGGAAGAGACCGTGGAGCAGGAACAGGTGCGGCTGGTGATGGTTCCAGTGGGCGAGAGCCGTTTGGAATTGTTGGAAGCGACGTCAGAGAATTCCACGATCGCGAAATTTATTGCCAAGCGCGGGGAAGGATTGCATCACGTGTGCCTGCGCGTTCCGGATTTGCCGGCGACGGTTGCTAAATTGAAGACCGACGGCGTTCGCCTGGTGTCAGAAGAAATCAAGACGGGTGCGGGTGGGCACAGATACGTTTTCGTGCATCCGACGAGCACTGGTGGAGTGCTTCTGGAGCTGGTCGAGGGATAAAGTCAGCGGCGGGTGACCTCAAACCCGCACGGATTTAATCGGGAAATTCAATTAAGAATCCAGATGCTTCTTCTCGCGATCGACACTTCCGGCAAACAGGGCAGCATCGCGTTGGCGCGGCAACGTTCCAGCGATGACCTCGAAGTGCTTGAGGTCGTTCCACTCATAGGCGGTACTTTTTCGGCTCAACTGGTTCCTCAGATTGCCGTACTCCTCGCGAGCCATGGCTTTACGAAGCTAGATCTTGGAGCATTTGCCGTAGCCGCTGGGCCGGGATCGTTTACAGGGTTGCGGATCGGATTGGCCGCGGTGAAGGCTTTGGCCGAGGTTTTGGAGAAACCGATTGCGGCCGTCTCGCTGCTGGAGTTGTGTGCGCTGACGAGCGGTGCTCAAGGGAAGGTGATGGCTGCGCTCGACGCTGGCCGAGGCGATGTGTATGTGGGCGAGTATGAAATCCCGATGAGAACAGGCGAACTCAAACAGGAGAGAATGTTGAGCAGGGGAGAGTTCATTCTCCAGGCGGAAGGTTGGACGGTGGTGACTCCAGATTCCGTTCTCGCAGAGGTTGTGAGAGCAGCCGGATTGCGGATTGTAAAGCTGGAACCGACTTCTGCGGCGGAAGTTGCCCGTGTAGGCTGGCTCAAGATCCAGTCCGGCCAGACGGTGTCACCGGAGCAGTTGGAGGCGAATTACATACGCCGTACCGACGCCGAAATGCTTGAGAAAATAGGCAGCTGAAATTGCACATCCGAGAGGCCATTCTCGCCGACATTCCCCACATGATGGAGCTTGATCGAGAGAATCCAGCTGCGGCGCACTGGACTCGACAGCAGTATGAAAGTCTTTTTGCACAAGATGAGTCGCAGGCGACTGAGCGCTTGATCCTGGTCGCAGAAAATAGTATTGCAGGGATTCCGCCGCAGACGCGAACCGAAGAAACTAGCCAGGTTCGCGCTTTCCTTGTGGCCTTACGGGTTGAATCGGAGTGGGAGTTAGAGAACATGGTGGTTTCCAAGACTTTTCAACGCCAGGGTATTGGGATGCGGCTGTTGAACGAGTTTCTTGAGCAGGCGCGCGCGGAAGGTGGGAGGGCGGTTTTTCTGGAAGTTCGCGAGTCAAACGCGAGTGCGCGGGCTCTCTACCGGAAAGCCGGTTTCAAGGAAACAGGCGCCCGAACTGGTTATTACGCCGATCCTGCGGAGGACGCCAAACTGTATCGCCTGGTCTTTTTATAAGGATATTTTCGAACGATTCTCATAGGCAAATTGCACCAAGAATATGGCATTGAACCGAATATTGGGCTGTGGTAGGTTTAGCGGAGATAATCCCCTATTGGAGGTCTGCCTGAATGCTGACTCCGAATGACACGCTCCTGAACGATCACGATGAGTTCCGCAAACTGGCTCAGGAGCATATGCAATATTCCACCCGGCTGGATTCACTCACCCAGAAACGTTACCTCAGCGAAGATGAAAAGCTGGAGGAAGTTCGTCTGAAGAAATTGAAATTGCGGCTCAAAGACCAGATGCAGTCGATTGAGCGGCAATACCGTCAGCAGTACGGCACGCACGTAGCGTAATAACTGGTGTCACCGCGTGCGCGGCGGTTGCCGCAACAGGATTTTTGTATTCCGCTCACAGGCGCTTACCAGCGCCTTTCTTTATTTGCACTTAGCTCGCTGCGGTCGTTGGCGCGATCCCTGCACTATAATTAGTTTATTCCCATGGTTCGTGACGGCTACTTTTATGCGCTTGGTCTGATCGTGCCGCGCATCCTGGTTGGATGGTTCGCCCAGCCGGTATGGGCGGTGTGCCCTTGCTGCTGGCGCATTTTTCTTGTGGTTTTTTCGTGATCCTGAGCGCGCCATTCCTGATTCGCCCGGGGCCGTGGTTTCTCCCGCGGATGGCAAAATGACAGATGTCTCATGGGTGACGGAGAACGGGGAAAAACGGGCCCGCATCAGCATTTTTTTAAGCGTCTTCGATGTGCATGTGAACCGTTCTCCCGATCGCAGGGATAATTCGCGAAGTTCGCTATCAGCGCGGTAAGTTTCTGAACGCCATGAACGAAGCTTCCGCAGAGCAGAACGAACAGAATATTGTTCGCATGGAAGGCGAGGCCCAGACGGTAATCTTCAAACAAATCGCCGGATTGCTGGCGCGGCGAATCGTTTTTCATCCAAAAGTGGGCGATCGCGCTGGAGCGTGGCCAGCGTGTCGGCCTGATCAAGTTCGGCTCCCGCACGGATATACTTCTGACCTCCAATGCTAAGTTGCAGGTGAAGGTCGGCGACCGGGTGCGCGGTGGGTCAAGTGTTCTGGCCTATCTCCAGCCGCAGGCCGAACTGGTAATGCGGCGATGGCGGCAGTCCGGCTTCCCGACAAGAAGGGATGCGCTGATGGATATTCCGAGCCGAAACAAC
Source organism: uncultured Acidobacteriaceae bacterium (assembly GCA_963846215.1). GTDB lineage: Bacteria > Acidobacteriota > Terriglobia > Terriglobales > Acidobacteriaceae > Sulfotelmatobacter. The sequence continues at coordinate 1,223,351 of CAWJVC010000009.1, forward strand.
GAGGTCTCACCGGCGTGAGCGTCCGCCGCCGCATGAGCAAGGGAATGTACATTCTGCCATCGCTTTTCACCACGGGAAATATGGCGGCCGGATTCTACGCCATTCTGCAAGTGGTTCACGCCAGCGCGCTAACGTTCTGGCATCTGGATAATGCTGCCAAAGCGATAGGATTTGCTGTTCTGTTCGACGGGCTTGATGGGCGCGTCGCTCGCATGACGGGCACCAGCAGTGACTTTGGCAAAGAATTCGATTCGCTTGCGGATGTGATCACCTTCGGCGTTGCTCCCGCCATGCTGGCGTGGACCTGGGGATTTCACTGGCATGCCGCCTGTCGCCCTCACCGAGTGGAATATCAAACTCACGCAACTGGGCGCGATCGCAAGTTTTCTTGTTTCTGATGGCCGGAGCCAGCCGTCTGGCGCGATTCAATATCACCACGAATCCCGCAGCCCTCGAATCCAGGGCGGCCAGGGAAGAAATATTTCGTTGGCATGCCGATTCCTGCAGGCGCTGGCGTGATCGCCGCCGTGGTTCACTTTCAATCGGATGGAGATCCGATTCGATTCCTGGTATACCGCCATCACCTGGCTTGCCATGGTGACCGCGGTAGGCTATCTGATGGTCAGCACTTGGCGTTTCTACAGCTTCAAAGATATCGATTTCCGTCGCGTCACCCTTTCCGCCTGATCATTTTGCTTTGGCGCTTTGTTCGCCGGCATCTGGTTTTTTTCCAGGCCTGTGCTTTTCGCGGTAGCGTTGCTCTATACGTTCTCCGGCGTGTTCTGGCGCTTGCAATGGATATTCCGCCGCGCGGCAAGCGGCCTCCGCCGCCCACGTATAAGGAGGCTTCGCAAGCTTTCATGAGCAGCCCGTCAAAGTCTCGGAACCCCGCTCCATCCTCCACCCGAGGCCAGCTCTACCGTGCCGCCATCGTGGGCGCGGGTAGCTTAAGAGGAAAAGAAGTTGCGGAAATGCTGAGCGAACGCAATTTTCCCGCTGTCGATGTTCGTCTGCTTGACGACGACGAGTCCATCGGCCAACTGGAGGCGACCGGGGACGAGATCAATTTCATACAAAGCGTGCGCTCCGAGCAGTTTGACAAAAATGGATTTCACTTTCTTCGCCGCCGATGAGGGAATGCACGCGGCAGAACTGGAAGCGCGCTCGCGACGCGGGCAGCGCCATCATCGATCTTTCCGGAGCGCTGGAAGAGGAAGATGGCGCGACGGTGCGTTCGATGTGGGTGGAGCGCGAGCGTGGACAGGTCTGGCAGCCCGATCTCCAGCCTGCTCCGTGCATCGTGGCCCATCCTGCAGCCTTAACCCTGGCATTCTGTTGCTGCGCGCGCAGAAAGCTGGCGCACATTCGAAGCGCCGCTGCAACGGTTTTTCAGCCCGCTTCCGAGCAGGGACAAAAGGGCATGGACGAGTTGCATCAGCAAACCATCAACCTGTTGTCTTTCCAGAACCTGCCGAAAGATGTTTTCGATACGCAGGTGGCGTTCAACATGGTCGCGCGATATGGACCGAACTCGAAATTGTCGCTGGATTCGCTCGAGGCACGCAGTGCGCCGCCATTATCGAAAGATTGCAGGGGCGGACGCCTTGCAGCCTGCGCTGATGGTGTTGCAGCCTCCGGTTTTTCATGGCCATGCTCTCGCCATATATTCTGGAGATGGCGCAGGCTGTCGATCGAGGAAGAATTAGTCCAAGCGTTGGCTGGCGATCATGTAACGGTAGCGGGAACTGAAGAGAGAGTCGCAGCCCAGCAACGTGAACACTGCCGGGCAGGGAAACATTTTGGTTTCGCTGAAGCCGGAGGCATCGCAGCCGAACGCAATTTGGTTGTGGGCCGCCATCGACAATTTGCGGGTCGCGGCCATCACGGCAGTGGAATGCGCCGAAAGCATGATCCCCACCCGCCCAGTGGGGAAGATCCAATGAAGTGGGCGCACGTCCTTGTGCCTGGCGCTATCTTGCGGCCATCACCGGTTGCGGATATCACACGGCTGGCCATAATGTTCACGCTGCCGGAAAACGTTAAGACGATTGCCGTTCCGGCTTTCACCAATGCAACCACCACCTACCGCATCGAGCAGACTCTGACCGCATCGTGGTTCGTGAATTTACTACCCGCACTCACTACCACATTCTTAACGACCCCAGCGAAGCGGCCGACGCTACGCTTCGCGGAACCGTGCTCTCCACCTCCGCCTCGCCGCTCACTTATAACTCCTCGACCGGGCAAGCTGCCAGCGTTCTGGTGGTGGTGAGCATGAGAGTTTCGCTGACGGACCGGCAGGGCAAAGTGCTGTATCAGAATCCGTCGTATCTGTTTCGCGAGCAATATGAAGTCTCGCAGGATCTTGCCAGCTTTTTCGAAGAAGATTCTCCGGCGTACCGCGGCTGTCGCAGGATTTTGCCCGAACCCTGGTCTCTAACATTCTGGAGGGCTTCTAGATGCTAGAGTTTGTGGCGAAGGGTTTAGCAGGCAGGAGGATTTTCTGATGCGGGCTTTCGCGCAGGCCGATCGTTTTGTCAGCGAGACTCAATCCCGCAAATTGCGGCCGGCCTACGTATTCGTGGGCGACGAAGCTTTTTTCCGCAAACGCTTTCGCGACGCGATTCTTGAACATCTGGTTCCCGCCGATCTTGCGCGACTTCAGCTTGTTCGAGTTTGATCTCGCAGAAAACGATCTCGCCGAAGTTCTCGACCGCGCCCGCACGCCCTCGCTCATGGCTCCCTTTCAGGTTTTTTTTGTGCGCGGCGTGAAGAATCTTTTTGGCCGCGGATCGCATTCCAACGAAGAGAAGCTGGCTGCCATCGAAGAGTATTGCGAGAATCCGAATCCCGACGCGCTGATTGTTTTCGTTGCCGACCACATCAGCATTCCTGCCGACGTTCGCCGCATGGAGATGCAGGATAAAGAGCGCTACCAGCGCATCCGCGAAACCATGGGCCAGTATTGCGGCATTGTCGAACTGGCACGCGTGGAAGAAGGTGAAGCCGTTCGCTGGATTTCCGAATACTGCGCCAGCCGCCCAGAGCCGGTGAAGATTGAAGCCGATGGCGCTCGCGAGCTGGTCGATGCTCTCGGCGGCGACATGATGATGATCTCCAACGAACTGGAAAAGCTCATGCTTTACGTCGGCGCCAAAAATCGCATCACGCTTGAGTGACGTGGAAACCATGGTGCTGGCGGCGAAACAGCGGTCGTTGTATGAGTTGACTGATGCGATTTCCTCGAAGGATCGCGTGCGTGCGCTGGAAGTGCTGGATGCAATGCTTCTCTCCGGCGATGGAGAAGAAGCGGCTATCGGCCACATCTACATGCTGGCGAAAACCTTTCGCCAGATGCTGGTGATTCTCGAACGCAACGTGCGCGATCAGCGCATGCTTTGGGCCGCACTTTGGCAGGGTTTCCGCGTTCCTCCATTCGCCGCGGACGACATCATCAAGCAGGCCCGCCGCTACAAATCCCGCCGCGATCTGACCCGCGCGATTCGATTGGTTGCGAAAGCCGATCTGGCTCTGCGCTCCAATCCCGTCAGCAAGCGCATGGTGCTGGAACGGTTGGTGATGGATCTGACGACCGAGCCGAAGTTGGACACGCCGGGATGGATGCAGGAACAGTTGCCGGTGTAGGAGCAACGCATCTGCTGCGAGCTCACGAAATTGCTCTACCGCGATTTTGAGTCGCATGATGGACTGAGAACGCTTAATCTCGAACGCATCGACTACCGCCGCTCGACCGCTTCCACCTCGATACTTTGCGCGCCTTGCATCTTGCCCAGCTGTTCAGTCGGCTTTAAGATCTCGACATAGCCGAGAGGCGCAAAATCGTTTTGGACGAGAACCCTTCGTCGGCAAATCGTCGAAAAGCGCCGAGGCATGTTTCTGCGAGATCTGAATGGCTCTTTGCTGGTTTGCATGGGCGAGGATCAGGTCGGTTTGATTTCAGCTCGCGTTGCAGAGATCGGGCGGGGAAGGCCCGGATTTGACACCGGCTGGCGTCGATCTAGACGACGTGGTGTTGACCTGGTTTCGGGGAATACTTGCTAGAGCGATTTGCGGTTGCGGCCGGAGTTGAGCAGCTCGACCCAGTCGGGATCTTTCGGATCTCGAATCACGGGAAGGCTCCAAGCTCGAAAAGAGAGAACTGGATGGCCACTGAAACGGCAGTACTCATTCTCCCTGCAGTCCCGCAGGCTGAGCGAGTTTGCGGGCATGTGCCACTATCACCAGACGTCTCAGGAATCGCCGTTTACCGGAAACAGGATTTGCACTCGAGCTACGGAAGACGGGAGAATCACTTTGGTGGAAATGAAGTTGATCGTTACAGCGAATGGGCGCAAGACTGAGAGGATCCTTCAGTCAGAGCAAGCGCGACAGCAGGCTCTCAGGCAGCATTTCGGAATCATCGGGACGTAATTGAAAACGGCAAACCCTTACAGGTCTGCCGTTCAGAATTTAGAGTTCGAAGCTCGGAGCCAATCCTACTTCATCGCATTAACGCGAGCGTTCAGGCGAGACTTATAACGGGAGGCGGTATTGCTGTGCAGCGTGCCCTTCTGGATCGCTTTGTCGAGAGCAGATACCGTCTCGCGGTAGGTTTTTTCGGCGGCTTGCTTTGTCGCCCTTCTCGATCGTCTCGCGTAGGGTCCGCAGCGCGGTGCGCAGGCGCGAGGAATTGGCGCGATTCGTGGTAGTGCGCTTTGTGGTTTGACGGGCGCGCTTCAGCGCCGAGAAATGATTTGCCATGTCTGGTTTGTTACCTTTGTGTGTCTAACGAGATATTCCGGTGACTACCGAATTGCTTATTATAAGGGAGCAAGTTGCGCCTGGTCAAACAGATGGCATGGCCTCTCATTCCCGATCCGCTGGCCCGACTCAAAGTCCTGCTGGATTCGTCCACCCCGATTGTGGCGATCGAGACGGTCGAGGAAGTGCGGGCCGTTCGCCTGGTGCGGGCCGCCTGTTCAGCCCTGAACCTCGCCACATTCGAGTGGACAATCGCAAGCGGACTTTCCCGCTCCGGCAGCGACGTGGGGGAGATGGTGGCTGACGTCCCTGGAGGAGGCTCTCCGTACGGCGCAGCGGCACAATTAGCGCTGGCCAGCTCCAAAGCCATCTACAACAGCCAGGAGCCGTCGCAGATGCTCGCCAACCTCGAAGGCATCTCTGTGGGCGCGGCATTCATATCTGAAAGATCTGCATCGCCACATGGACGAGCCAGTGGTGGTTCGGCGGTTGCGCGATGTAGGGCAGAAGTTCTCCGAGAACCGTCGCACCATCATTCTCACTTCACCGAAAATTGATGTTCCGGCCGAATTAAAAGGGCTGGTGGAATTTTTGCAGTTGCCGCTCCCCGATCGGAAACGCTTGCGGCAGATCATTGACGAAGTGGTCGTGAGAATTTCCAAGGATCACACGCTGCAGCGCAAGCTCGATGCCAAGGGATATGACGCGGTGGTAGAGAGCCTGCGGGGACTGACCGAGGAAGAGGCCGAGCGAGCGATTTCGCAAGCTCTGGTGACTCGTTATGCACTGTGTCCGGAGATCGCCGGCGATGTGCTGGAAACCAAGAAGAGCTTGCTGCGACGCTCGGAGATGTTGGATTTCACGGAAGCGAACGAATCTTTTTCCGATCTGGGTGGAATGGAGAATCTGAAGCGCTGGCTGGCGCTGCGGCGGGGCGCGTGGGAAGACTCGGCTCGAGCATTCGGCCTGGAACCGCCGCATGGAGTCATCATTCTGGGAGTGCAGGGATGCGGAAAGTCGCTGTGCGCGCGAGCTGTCGCTGGAGAGTGGAATCTGCCACTGGTGAAGTTCGATACCGCGGCAGTTTATGACAAATACATTGGCGAAACGGAAAAGAGAATTCGCAAAGTGTTTGAAGTTGCTGAAGGACTCGCGCCCTGTGTGCTGTGGATCGATGAACTGGAAAAAGTGTTTGCTGGCAGCGGCGCCGATTCAGCGTCGTCCGATGCAGGAGTTTCGTCACGGTTGCTGGCTTCGTTCCTGTCGTGGATGCAGGATCGAAAGGCGCCGGTATTTGTCGTTGCTACATGCAACAATGTGACGGCTTTGCCTCCAGAACTGATTCGTAAGGGCCGGTTCGATGAGCTCTTCTTCGTGGATCTGCCCAGCCAGGAGGAGCGCAAGCAAGTCTTGTCGATTCAGATCACTCGCCGGAAGCGAAATCCGGCGCAGTTTGATTTGGAACCAGTGGCCACAGCAGCAAAAGGATATTCCGGCGCGGAAATTGATGCCGCCGTGCAGACCGCGCTCTACGCCGCCTTCTCCCAGAAAAGTCGAACTCACAACCCAGTTGCTGCTGGAAGCTCTAGCGCAAACCGTACCGCTCTCCACCACGCGCGCCGAGGAGATTGTTGCGCTGCGGGATTGGGCAAAAACTCGAGCTGTTTCAGCATCATCGGCGGACGCAACCCGTTAGAAATCGCCGCCATTGACTCACATCCCGCCTCGGGGTACGCTTTATGGCAATGGTAGTGACTTGCCCTAGGGGCATGCGCATCCCGGTCGTTCCCGTCTCTGAGCATAATCCTGTTTTTGTCCAAAAAATCGTGCGCTCTATCGTTTCCTCACACGCTTCATCAAAAGAGATTGAATGAAGAAAAGTATCGGGGTGACACCCAATATCGAGACTTTATTTGGCACGCGGGACGAGAATGTGCGCGTGCTGGAAGATGGCCTGAACGTTACGATCGACCTGCGTTCGAACGCGATCGACCTGGAAGGCGCGGCGAAAGATGTGGCTCGCGCCGAGCAGGTGTTTGCCGATTATGAAACCTTGTATCGATCGGGATACGCCTTCAATAACGGCGATCTCAATAGTATGTTGCGCGTGCTGGTTGCGGACCCGACTGCAACTTTGCGCGGGCTAGCGGATGCCGGACGGCAGCGCTCCCTGGGACGCCGTATGGTCCAACCGAAGAGCGTGAATCAGCGCCGCTATGTAGAGGCCATTGAGAAGCATGACATGGTTTTCGGCATTGGCCCGGCGGGCACGGGCAAAACTTATCTCGCGGTGGCCATGGCGATCTCGGCGCTCCTGGCCAAGCGGGTGAATCGCATCATCCTGGCGCGGCCTGCCGTGGAAGCCGGCGAGCGACTGGGTTTCCTGCCGGGCACGTTGCAGGACAAGATCGACCCGTACCTGCGACCCTTATATGACGCCTTGTATGACATGCTTGATCCCGAGAAAGTGGACCGCTATCTGGAAAAGAATGTGATTGAGATTGCTCCGATCGCGTTCATGCGCGGGCGCACTTTGAATGATTCATTCGTGATTCTGGACGAAGCGCAGAACACCACTTCAGAGCAGATGAAAATGTTCGTCACTCGTCTCGGATTCAACTCCAAAGCGGTGATCACGGGCGACGTTACGCAGATCGATTTACCCAACGCGCGCCGCAGTGGATTGCTCGAAGCGATCGACATTTTGCAAAAAGTGGAAGGGCTTACGTTCGTTCACTTCGACGAAGCCGATGTGGTGCGGCATCACCTGGTGCAGCGCATCATCCGCGCCTATGACGAACACAAGACTCACGTCGCCGAGCAGCAGATGCTTTTGCTTTCGGGCGGGAAGAGTTCGGAAGGCAAAAATCTGGAAACCTCAACGGCAAGATCCAGGGAAGCCTCTGGGGAATAGAGTCGGCTGACTCCTTACAGTTCGCAAGGTTCATGGCGCAGAATAGCGTAGGGAACGAGTTGGTTATTTTCCGAAAAAAAGTTTTAGGTTTAAGTACATCCGCCCTCGAGCGCTTTGTGTTGCGCGCCAGACGGGCAACACGCCTGCGCGATACCGTAAACGTCCTGGTGACGAGCAGCCAGGAGTTGCGTACGCTGAACCGGCAATTCCGCGGAAAAGACAAACCGACCGATGTGCTGTCGTTTCCCTCTCACCCGACTCACGAGTCGGGCCCGAAGCGGGTTGTCGGGCGAACTTGCGATCTCGGCTGATATTGCCAGAGAGAACGCCGCTCACATCGGCCATTCCGTGGCTGCAGAAATAAAAATTCTAGTGCTGCACGGAATTCTTCATTTGGCGGGCTTCGACCACGAGATCGATAATGGCGAGATGGCCCGCCGGGAAAAGCACTTGCGTCGTCAATTAAAGCTGGAAGCTGGACTTGATTGAACGGACGCACGCAGGCGCTGGTCAACCCTTGCGCTCGAGCAGAGCGAGAAGTGGGCCAGCCACTCCCAGGCGCGGTGCAGCATGAATTGGGCCGTCGCTCTCGCGCTGATACCGTTGCTTGCACTGTTGGCGCTGGCTTCCTACGTGGACCGCGTCTACCAGGAAATTGGCAAATTTCTGTCGCGGGAATTTCAAGACAACATCGACGTCTTCGAACAAAAGGTTGAGCCCAATTTGCAAGTGAGTCGCGCCCGGGCGGCGCTCTCCATGGCGGTGCTTAAGCAGTTGACCACCGCGACCATCGCTCTGTTAGTTGGTTTTGCACTGTTCGGCGATCAGCTCTGGAGTGTTTACGAGATTCTGCAGGCGGCCATCAGCCTGGTCGTGATGATCATTGTGTTCAACCAGTTCCTGCCCTTCCTTTTCTTTTCCCGGACGGACGGTACTTGGCTCATCCGCTGGACTTGGCTGGTGAGAATTCTGATCTACCTCGTATCTGCCCGTGACCATCGTCCTTGGATTCTTGCAGTCAGTCGTTTCCCTCACTCGCGAGAACACGCGTGAGGAGCCCGAGAGCGCATCGGAGGCGGTGGACGCGTTGATCGAGGCAGGTCAAGAAGAAGGAATTATCCAGGAAGGCGATCGCGACTTGATTCAGTCCGTCGTGGAATTCAGCGGAAAGACGGTGCGCGAAGCCATGAAGCCGCGTCCGGAAATGTTTGCCGTCCCAATGGAGACGACGGTCGAGCGGTTCATCGAAATGCTGCGCAGCAAGCACTACTCGCGGGTCCCGGTTTACGCGCAGAGCATTCACAACATCAAGGGCATCGTTTACGCGCAGGATGTGCTGCAGGTCCCGGACAGCGAAGCTTCTACACGCACTCTTGAGACCCTGATGCGAACGGATGTTTATTTCGTTCCCGAAAGCAAACTCGGCAGCGATCTTCTGCGTGAGATGCAGAAAAATAATATCCGCATGGCGATCGTGGTCGATGAATATGGCGGGGTCGCAGGCCTGGTCACTATCGAGGACCTCGTGGAAGAGATTGTCGGGGAAATTCGAGACGAGCACGAAAAGCCAGAGATCGTCAGAGAGAATTCGGCTCCTATATTGTGTCCGGCGGCATGGACGTAGACGGCCTCGCCGAACTTTTCGGAACCAAGCTCGAAGGAAGGGAATCGGCTACCGTGGCGGGATTGGTCAGCGAGTTGGCCGGCCACATTCCGCTAAAAGGTGAAACCGTCGACGATGACGGCCTGCGCTTCGAAGTGCTCGAATCGACCGACCGTAGGGTGGAACGCGTGAGAATCACCGCCGTTCAGCCCCGGCAGTTGAAATTGATCTGAAGGCAGCTTTTAGTCCTAGCTCTGGCTTCTAGCTCCTAGCCACTTCACTCATATACTCCTTTGACCCGGTCTGCTTTATCTTTCGTGGGATACTGAAGAAGTTCCACTTACGCCAGCAGCTAGAGGCTAGCAGCTAGAAGCTTTCCTATGCCTTTCCGCTCAGGTTTCGTTTGCATTCTCGGTCGACCCAACGCCGGCAAGTCCACGCTGCTCAATGCTCTGGTCGGCGAAAAACTGGCCATCATTTCGCCTAAGCCGCAAACCACGCGCAATCGCATTCAAGGCATCGTCAACATGCCGAAGAGCAAGGGCCGGAGCTGGCGCGCAGATTGTATTGATCGATACTCCCGGCGTTCATAAGCCGGACAGTTCCCTGGGCCGAAAGATGATGGTCGAGGTGCGCGAGGCGTTGGAGGGCTGCGACGTGGTGTTGCTCATCATGGATGTGACCCGCAAGCTCGATCAGCGCGACGAGTTCGCGATACAGATGCTGAAGCATTCTTCCACCAAAGTTTGCCTCATCCTGAACAAGGTGGACTTGCTGAAGGGAGGCAAAGCCAAACTCCTGCCGTTGATTGAAGAATACAAAAAGCTGCATGATTTCCATGAAATCATTCCCATCTCTGCGTTGAAGCGCGATGGACTCGACATATTGCTGAAGCAAGTGACGGCGGCTCTGCCGGCGGGTCCTCCGTTATTTCCAGAAGATCAGGTCACCGATCAGCCGGCGCGATTCATGGCGGGAGAAATTGTTCGCGAGCGGGTCTTGGTCGAGACCGAGGAAGAGCTTCCTTATGCCACGACAGTGATCGTCGAAAACTTTGAAGAGGGCGCCAGGTTAACCCGCATTCGCAGCGACGATTTACTGCGAGCGCGAAGGGCAGAAGGGCATCCTGATCGGCAAGAAGGGCCAGATGCTGAAACGCATTGGGACCTCGGCGCGCTTGCAGATCGAGCGCATGTTGGGCACAAAGGTGTTTCTTGAGTTTTATGTGAAGGTGCAGCCTAATTGGCGGGAGTCGCGCGGTTTTGTGGAAGAACTCGACTGGCGACAGGCAGCTTGAGCATTTGACTGACGGTCGCGTCGATTTGCCGAAGAGCGCGAAGGCATAGCTTCTCACACCCTATCGGCGTTATTTGTTATCGCCGAGCCTGAGATCGCGGAAGAGATTGTCGTATTGGAGTTTCAACAGATAGAATCATTCTGCATCACGAGCGCTTAATCAGAAGCATCGAAGTACGAGCCCTTAACGAGCCCAAACATGTCATCGGCGGATTCTCCGGAGCAGCCTCTTCCCGAAAAAGATTTCGATCCTGACCAATTTGCCTTGATTCTGCGGGTAACGCTTTCCGCCGACCGCAAAGCCGTCGATCCCGTTGTGCAGGAGGTTATGGCGGTGGTTCGCCAAATGAAGGGAGTGGACGGGAAAGAGGACGCGATCGAGTTATCTCTGCAGGAAGCGCTGGCCAATGCCGTGATTCATGGCGCCAAAGAAGATCCACGAAGACCGTGGAGTGCCTGGTGAGCAGCGATGCAGGAGCGCGGAATACTGATCGTGGTGCGAGATCCCGGCACAGGATTCAGCTCCTGACGCAATTCCCGGTTGCACGGTGGGCGAGAACGTTTACTCCAATCACGGCCGCGGAATCTTTCTGATCAATCAACTCATGGACAAAGTGGAGTTCCGAAAGAACGGCACGGAGATCCACATGGTGAAACGCTAAGAGCGCCCTCGTGATCGTTTACTCTTTCGACCACAATTCCCAGAGTTTTCATCTTGCGGTACAGATGGCTCCGTTCCAGGCCTAGACCTCGGCGGCGCGGGTGACGTTGCCGTGATTCTCGTCGAGCTTCTTCAGAATAAAATCGCGCTCGTAAGCGTCGCGCGCCTGATGCAGGGTCGAGAACTCGCTCCGGCTGCGCGCCGATGGCCATCGCGATAGACCAGCGGAGGCAGATGCTTGCGATCCAATCGGGTGATCATGGGATTCATGATCACGATCCGTTCGATCACATTGCGCAATTCGCGCACGTTGCCCGGCCAGGAATAACGCATCAGTCCTTCAATGGCATCGTCGGTGATTTCCCGTGGCCGTCGGCCGTAGGTGGCGGCCAGATCTTTCAGAAACTGCCGCGCAAACAGCGGAATATCTTCTTTGCGGTCGCGCAGCGGAGGCACGAAGAACGGAATCACGTTCAGACGGTAAAACAGGTCTTCGCGAAAATTTCCAATGGAGATTTCTTCTTCCAGATCTTTATTGGTCGAAGCGATGATGCGCGCATCCACCATAATGGTTTCGTCGCTGCCCAGGGGCGCCACCCGCTGCTCATCGAGCGTGCGCAGCACCTTCGATTGCGTCTTCAGGCTCATGTCGCCGACTTCATCGAGAAACAGCGTTCCGCCATTCGCCTTTTGAAATTTACCTTCCTTGTCGACAGCTGCGCCGGGAAACGATCCTTTGTAATGGCCGAAGAGTTCGCTCTCGATCAGGTCTTCAGGAATGGCCGCGCAGTTTACTTCGACGAATGTTTCGTCCTTTCGCAGGCTCTGCGCATGGATGGCATGCGCGACCAGTTCTTTTCCCGTGCCGGACTCGCCATAGATCAGAACGCGGCCGTTGGTCGGCGCCATCAGCCCAATCTGCTGGCGCAGCGCCTTCATGGGAATGCTGTTGCCAACGATCACGCTCTTGGCGTGCAGCTGCTTCTTCAGATCGACATTTTCGTGCCGCAGTTTCTTGGATTCGATCGCGTTCTTGACCAGGATCAGAGTCTTGTCGATGGAGAGCGGCTTTTCCAGAAAGTCATAAGCGCCGAGTTTGGTGGCGCGCACCGCGGTTTCGATGGTGCCATGTCCTGAAATCATGATCACTTCCGGAGCGTTATCCAGTTCGCGGATTTTTTCCAGCGTCTCCAGGCCGTCGATGCCGGGCAGCCAGATATCCAGCAGCACGACTTCGTAGCTGTGCTCGCGGCGCAGTAATTTCAGGCACTCTTCGCCGCTGTCCGCCGAAGCAGTCTCGTAGCCTTCGTCTGCCAGCACTCCCTGCGAGCGATTCGCGAATGCCGGTTTCGTCATCGACAATGAGAATTTTATGCATGCTGAACCGTGGAGCTGGCCAAGCGCAGGTTCGGGAACGACCGGCAGTTCCACGATAAAGCGCGCTCCCACTGGCTGATTTTCCTCCACGCGAATCGATCCGTGATGTTCTTCGATCACCCGGCTCACGATCGCCAGGCCGAGGCCGGTTCCGCGTTTTCTGGTGGAGAAATAAGGAAGGAAAAGCTTTTCCTTCAGTTCGCGGGTCACGCCATGCCCGGTATCCGCGACGGTGATTTCGACCGCATCGCGGCTAGCCACCAGCGAAGTTGAAATCTGAATTTCGCGCACCAGCGAATCCTGCATCGCCTCGGCCGCATTATCCACCAGGTTGGCGACCGCGCGCTTGATGGCTTCCGTATCGGCCATCACTTTGGGCAAATCTGGCGCCAGGGATTTGTGCAGATCGATGCCATCCATTCTTCCGTTGAACATGGAGAGAGCACTCTCGATGACTTCGTTGATATCCGCCGGGTGCGGATTGGACGCTGGAAAGCGCGCCAGAGTGGAGAATTCGTCCACCAGCCGGCGAACCGTTTCCACCGCTCCGGCAATGGTTTCCGCGCAAGCAGCGAACGATATCGAGCGAGGCTTTGTCGGGAGGCGTGGCGCGCTCCAGATGCCGCTGGATGCGTTCCGCCGAAAGTGCGATGGGGGTCAGCGGATTCTTGATTTCATGCGCCACGCGGCGCGCAACTTCGCGCCAGGCCGCCTGTTTTTGAGCCTTCAGAAAGATCCGAGAGATCTTCAAACACGATCACATATCCCGACCGTTCTTCCTGATGACGCAAGAGTTGCGACGGTCACAGCGACATTCAAGGATGCGCGCTGCAGTGGCATCTCCATCTGGCTGGTGGTCATCCCCATGCGGTCGGCGCGGCGCAGCAGCGGTTCCAGATCCTGCAGAACTTCTGGCGGAAAATGTCGGCCAGCCGCGCTCCGCGCATGATGGCTTTCCGTCCGCATATCCTCGGGATGAAACATGCGCTGCAGGGCTTGATTGGCGTGGGTAACACGTGCGGCCGGCGTCGAGCGACAGCACTCCGGTGGGAATGCTCTCCAGAATGGTTTCCATCTGCCGGCGGCGCTGATCGAGTTCGGCATTGGCGGCAGTCGCATCGCGGCTGGAGGCTTCGATCTGGCGCCGGCTGGTTTCCAGTTCCTCCGCCATGCGATTGAAAGAGCGAACCAGGTCTCCGATTTCATCGGCCGCACTTACGTCGATCCGGTAATCCAGCCGTCCGCGCGAGATTTCCTGCGTTGCCTCCGCCAACGCGGCCAGCGGACGCGTAACCAGCTTCGAAAGAAACAGCGCCAGCCAGGTGGTGACGAAAAGCACCATCATGGTCAGCAACAGCAGCAGGCCCATATAAGTCTGGCGCACGTGTTTGCGCTCGCGGCTCAGCTGAAGATAACGCTGCTGGCTGGCTTCGATTTGCTTGACCGTCTGCGAAAACTCCGCGGCAGCGGCATCGCCACCAGAATCGATCCAGCATTCCCCACCGGCGCCGTGCCCAGCGTGTATTCGGTTTGCTCCCACGTGAAAGGTGCAGGCTGTCCGGCGGCGGCCTTTGCCAGCGGCAATTTCTCTTTCAGTACCGGCCAGGCAGCGGGAGCCCGAGGCTGGCCTCCGCAACTGCCATTTTGCAGCGCGATGGCAAATCCGCCCTTGCAACGTCGGCTCGTGGCTGCGAAATTCCTCGACCATCGGACGAAAAGCCATGACCTTCAAAAGCGCGTTGTGTCTCTGGCGAGGCCGCGATCGCAGTGCTTCGGACCGCGCATTCTGCGCCGCGTAGCTTGGCCAGCAGCGACGCCATCGCATCCGTATCCGCGCGAACTTCTTCCACTGGAGTGGAAAACCATTTATCGATCGAGCGGTTCATCAGGCCATAAGCGAACCAGTACATGACCATGACCGGAACGAAGGAGAGCAGCAGAGCTCCCACCACCATGCGCGTACGGAACTTCGATCCCAGCACGCCCAGGCGGCGTTCGGCAAATAAGTTTGAGCAGATTGCGCGCCAGCACGAACGTCAGCGCAACGAACAGAAGAGAAATCAGTAGGGACAGCGCGTAGAACACACGACCTGCTGATTGGTATCCGGACGCAGGATGGTCTGATTGAATGCAGTTTGCGAAACCAGAATGGCGAACAAAAGAAAAACCGCAATCGCAAGCAGGATAATGACCCGCTTGCGTTTTGAATTTTTGAGCGGTCGGGTTGGAATATTTGTTGCCACGCGAAATGCATGGCCTCTGCAGGGCGGCGTGCGCTGCCGCAATGCACCGAATAGGCCGGAATTCATTATAGATGCTGATTTGCATGCTGAAGACGCTTCTGCCCGGGATCATCGTGCTGAGGAAGTTAATGACTTGAATTCCGTCCGGCCGACAATGCTTCGACACCGCGCGGTAAGCCGGCTTCGGCTGGTACGTTCGATCAAAGGGAAGTGCCTGCCCGCGCGTCGCCGTGCGAATGGGAGCCGATCCACGAATATTTGTCGGTGAATCCCCAGGTCTGGATCGCAGTGCAGTTCGCGCTATTCAGGCACGCTCGCACGATGCCGCGATAAATGTCAGCTTGCCGATTCAAGTCTTCATCCTTGCACGCCCGCCGCTGGAATCCAACGGCTAGGGAAACGTCGAGTTCGGTGATGTGAACCTGCAACCCGAGAGCGGTGAGTCGCGCGAATGTTGGCGGCGAGTGGCCGGGACATCCGCATCCAGCATGGGCACATGCATCTGCAGACCCGACCCCGTCGATGGGGACGCCGCGGCGCTTGAACTCTTTCATCAGTGCGTAGATCGCATCCGACTTGCGATTGATCCTTCGCCCTCGGCTTCGTTATAGAAAAGCAAGGCTTTCGGATCTGCCTCGTGCGCCCAGCGGAAAACTTGCTCGATATAAGCTGTCCCTTGGCCAGAAAATCCGATGCCCGGCTGGTTGTACCAGATGGAATCGCGCACATTTCCGTTTTCATCGAGCGCTTCGTTGATCACATCCCAGGCAAAAACATGACCGGCATAATGTTGCATCGACTCGCGTGATGTGCTCGTGCAACAATGCGCGAAAGCTGCTTGAGTCGTGAAATGTCCCTGCGTCAGCCAATCTGGATTGTATCGTCCCCAGACCAGACAATGTCCGCGTACTTTCATCCGATGAGCTTCGCGCGAAACGCACCAGTTCGTCTGCCTGGCGAAAATCGTAGGTCTTCGCATCCGGACGCAGCACCCACCACTTCATCGCATCTTCCGGCTTCCACCATATTGAATTCGCGCGCCAGAGTGGAAGCATAAGCAGGCTCGGAAAGTTGAGCGAACGGACAGCGGTGCCGACCAGCATTCCGCATCGTTGTCGCCGCCTGGCGTAGGGTTTGAGCGGCTGCAAGAGCAAGCCATCCAGCGACGAACAACAGCACAGGTAATTAAGGTTGAGCTGACAGGTGCATTCTCTTCAAGATTGAAGCGTTGCTGATTTACTTAACCCGAGGCAGGAAGGGTTGTAAAGGACATCCGTCACAGAGGGGCTGTGATTTCTTGCAGTAAGTTTTTTCCCACACCCACGATCAAGCCATGCATCTCGTTGTAAACCTGCGTCAGGGCCGTGCGCTTGGCGGCGCTGATGGGTGATGGCGGGTGAGCGGTGCCGGGCATGCCCGTCGCCAGGTGTTCCTGCGCGGCTTCGCTAACACCCGATTCAGCGAGGGCTCCGATAAGGGCGTCAGCGCTTCCTGAAATAATTCGCGGATCTCTTCATAGGTCACTTCGTCTGGCAGAATCGCATGCCTGACGAGAATTCGTCGCGTGTAGGCATCCACAACAAATACTGGATGATTGCCAGCATAGAGCAGGATCGAATCTGCCGTCTCGGGGCCAATGCCGTTTAGCTCGAGAAGCTCTTTCCGAAGCTCGTCGGTGGGCCGCGCAAACAATTGCTGCAGAGAACCAGCGTACTCTCGATCGAGAGAACTTACAAAGGTCTTCAGTCGCGCAGCCTTCTGCCGAAAATAACCGGAAGGCCGAATCAACTGTTCCAGTTCATGCAGAGGCACATTGCGAATGCCTTTTACGGTGACCAGCCTCGCGGCGCGAAGATTTGCTCAAAGCCTTCTCTACATTTGTCCACGCAGTATTCTGCGTCAGGAAAGCGCCGACAATCACCTCAAATTGGGACTGCGCAGGCCACCAGTTCTGCGGTCCCCACGCACGATATAGAGTGCGGTAATATTTTCGAATTTTGCGCTTTTCTTTCGTCGTCTCGCAAAATCAGGTTTTCCTCATCGTTGAATGCGGACCGCGGGAGTCTGAGCCTTTCTTCATCAGCGAAAAGCCCTGCGGCCTTACCGAAGTGCATGTACTGCAGCCCGGAATTTCGTCGCTTCCTGGAAAAAAGTTCATCTGGCGTGGGTTCCAAAGCTTTGTCTCCTACATGCCTCGCCTGGCAACAAGTTCAAGCACCACGGTAACTGGTACGGTAATCGACTTGCGTTGACAATTTGTGTCAACACAAAGACGCTGCTCCTTCTCCCTTAATGAAAGTGGCGCTTCGTGCAAATGCCCCATGACTTCGCAGGCATCGTTCCACTTCGTGGACAGGAGATCGATGTATGTCTCAACGGCTGGGTGACCTTCTCGTCAAAGAGAAGATCATAACCCCAGAGCAGTTGGAACAAGCGACTAAAGCCCAGAAGGACCAGAACTGCCGCCTGGGCTCTGCATTGGTGAAGCTCGGCTTCCTCACGGATGAGGACGTCACGAATTTTCTCTCCCGGCAGTATGGCGTTCCGGCTATCAATCTCTCTTATTTTGAAATCGACCCGGCCGTTGTAAAACTGATTCCCTTTGAAACCGCGAAGCGGTATCAGATTCTTCCGTTGAGCCGCGTGGGCGCGTCGCTGACCATCGCAATGGTCGATCCCACCAACGTCTTCGCCATGGACGATATCAAGTTCATGACCGGCTTCAATATCGAGCCGGTGGTCGCTTCTGAAAGTTCCATCCTGGCAGGAATCGAAAAGTCTTACGGTGGTCCCAAAGAAAAAGAAGAAGATCTCGAAACCGTAATGCAGTCGATGCAGGAGATGAACGAAAGCGACGTCGAACTGCAGGCCGAAGAGCAGCAGATGGAGCTTTCGCAGCTTGAAAAAGCTGCCGACGAGGCTCCCGTAGTCAAGTTGGTGAACCTGGTGCTTACCGATGCGGTAAAGCGAGGCGCCAGCGATATTCACATCGAGCCCTACGAAAAAGAATTTCGCGTGCGCTTCCGTATTGACGGCGTGCTGCAGGCGATCATGTCGCCGCCCATCAAGCTAAAGGACGCCATCACTTCCCGCCTGAAGATCATGGCGAAGCTGGACATCAGCGAAAAGCGTCTGCCGCAGGACGGCCGCATCATGCTGAAGATGAACATCGGCGGCCGCAAGAAGCAACTCGATTTCCGTGTCAGCACTCTGCCTACGTTGTGGGGCGAAAAGATCGTGCTTCGGTTGCTCGACAAAGAAAACCTTCGCCTCGATATGACCAAGCTGGGCTTCGAGCCCGAATCGCTGGTCAAGTTTGAGAAGGCCATTCTGAAGCCTTACGGCATGGTGCTGGTAACGGGTCCAACCGGCTCCGGAAAAACCAACACACTTTATTCGTCGATCTCGCGCCTGAACCAACCCGACACCAACATTATGACTGCCGAAGATCCGGTCGAATTTCAGTTGGGTGGCGTCAACCAGGTGCAGATGAAAGAGCAGATCGGATTGAACTTTGCCGCCGCGTTGCGTTCTTTCTTGCGTCAAGATCCCAACATCATTCTGGTCGGCGAAATCCGAGACTTCGAAACGGCGGAAATCGCCATCAAGGCCGCTCTTACGGGCCACCTTGTGCTCTCCACGCTGCACACCAATGGCGCGCCGGAAACCATCACCCGTCTGATGAACATGGGTATCGAACCATTCCTGGTGGCGACATCGGTCCACCTGATTTGCGCTCAGCGTTTGATTCGCCGCATTTGCAAGGAATGCACGGAGACCGTAGAGGTTCCAGTGCAGACCTTGATCGAAGAAGGGTTTTCGCCTGAAGAGGCGAAGACGGTGAAGATCCAAAAGGGTAAGGGCTGCGGCGTCTGTAACAACACTGGCTACAAAGGACGCTGCGGTTTGTACGAAGTGATGGAAGTGGATGACGAGATCAGAGAACTGGTTCTGGTGGGCGCATCCGCCGTGGAATTGAAAAAGAAAGCGATTGAACGGGGCATGATCACATTACGCCGCAGCGGGTTAATCAAAGTGGCGGCGGGCATGACCACGCTCGAAGAAGTGGCTCGCGAAACGATTCACTAATCGAGCGGCCACGCGTTTTGGTTAACAACGGATAACAAAGTTTTTGGATTTCGGGATCGAGAGGGGATAACGATTATGGGTTTGTCGTTAAGTGATCTGCTTAAGAGAATGCTGGAGATGAGTGGCAGCGATCTTCATATCACCACCAATTCGCCTCCACAAATCCGTGTACACGGACACCTGGTGCCCCTCGATCTGCCGCAAATGACGCCAGCCGAGACCAAACAACTGGCCTACAGTGTCATGACAGACTCGCAGAAGCACCGCTTTGAAGAGAGCCTCGAACTCGACTTTTCTTTCGGATTGAAAGGCCTGGCCCGCTTCCGTGCCAACGTGTTCAATCAACGTGGGGCCACGGCCGCGGTCTTCCGTCTCATTCCATTTGAAATCAAGTCCTTCAACCAGTTGGGATTGCCGGCGGTAGTCAGCAAGCTTTGCGACAAGCCTCGCGGTCTTGTGCTGGTCACGGGACCAACTGGATCAGGCAAGTCGACGACGCTCGCCGCGATGATCGACAAAATCAATAGCGAGCGCCACGATCACATTCTCACCATCGAAGACCCGATTGAGTTCGTACATATGAACAAGAACTGCGTGGTCAACCAGCGCGAACTTCACGCAGATACCAAAAGCTTTACCGACGCCTTACGCGCCGCACTTCGTGAAGATCCCGATGTCGTTCTGATCGGCGAAATGCGTGACCTGGAAACGATCGAATCGGCACTGCGCATTGCGGAAACCGGCCACTTGACCTTTGGCACCTTGCATACCAACTCGGCGACCTCCACCATCAACCGCATCATCGACGTTTTCCCGGCTCACCAGCAGCCCCAGATTCGAGCTCAGCTTTCGCTGGTGCTGGAAGGCGTCATGTGTCAAACCCTTTTGCCGACGCCGAATGGCAAAGGCCGGGCCATGATCATGGAAATCCTTATTCCGAACCCGGCCGTACGCAACCTCATTCGTGAGGACAAAATCCACCAGGTGTATTCGGCCATGCAATCCGGCCAGGACAAGTTCGGCATGCAAACCTTTAACCAGGCGCTGGCAACGGCCTACTTCCAGAAGCAGGTCACGCTGGAAACCGCCCTGCAGCGCTCCAGTAACCCGGACGAACTTCAGGAAATGATTAACCGTGGCGCCAGCTTGACGAATCGGGGTGCCTCAACAAGCGCGCCAATGGCGCGGGGAGCAGCTTCAAAGAGTTAAGTCTTGAAACAGTTCGACAGCAACGGCACTGAAATCGTGCAGCAGGTAAGCGGATAGAAAGTTAACGATCCGACGACAGGTTGAGGAGAGATTAACACCATGCCAGTTTTCACATTTTCCGGAAAGGACGCCTCCGGACAGAAGATCTCCGGAGAACGGACCGCACCCAACAAAGCCTCACTGGGACAGCAGTTGCGACGGGAACGAATCACGCCTGGATCCATCCGTGAGAAGGGCAAAGAATTCGTCATGCCGACGTTCGGCTCCGGCAAGGTTAAGACCAAAGACATCGCGATTTTCTTTCGCCAGTTCTCGGTCATGATCGACGCCGGCTTGCCCCTGGTGCAGTGTCTGGAAATTCTGGCGGCCAATCAGGAAAGCCAGTCTTTTCAAAAGACCCTGACGGGCGTTCGCACAACGGTCGAAGGTGGCGCGACTCTCGCCAACGCCATGCGCGGTTACCCGTTGGTCTTCGACGATCTCACCACTAACATGATTGAAGCGGGTGAGACCGGCGGTATTCTCGACGTCATTCTGCAACGCCTGGCCACTTACGTGGAAAAAGCGGTACGCCTGCGCGCTGCCGTAAAGTCTGCGCTAATCTATCCCGTCGCCGTCGTGAGTATTGCAACTTTGATCGTAGGTGCACTGCTCAAGTGGGTTGTTCCGATCTTTTCCAACTTGTTTGCCGGCTTAGGCGTTACGCTCCCGCTTCCCACTCGTATCGTCATGGGAATGAGCGCGTTCGTGCAGAATTTCTGGTGGGTTTTCATCGCGGTGGTCGTAGGCTTCGTTTTCGGCATCAAGCAGATTCGTAAGCACCCGCGCGGGCGCTACTACTTCGACAAAATGCTTCTGTCGATGCCGATTGTCGGAAGCCTTCTGCGCAAAATCGCCGTCGGCCGCTTTACCCGTACCCTGGGCACCCTGATTACATCCGGTGTTCCGATTCTCGAAGGATTGGCAATTACCGCGAAGACGTCGGGCAACGCGGTTCTGGAAGAAGCGTTGATGAAAGTGCGGAAGGCAATCGAAGAAGGCCGCACTATCGTTGATCCGCTGCGAGAGTGCGGAGTGTTTCCGAACATGGTGACCCAGATGATCGGAGTCGGTGAAGCCACGGGCGCCATGGACAACATGCTGCAAAAGATTGCTGACTTCTACGAAGAAGAAGTCGATGCGGCGACCAAAGATATGTTGGCGATGTTAGAGCCCGCGATCATCGGTCTGCTCGGCTTCTCAATTGGCGGCATCGTTATCTCTCTGTACATGCCACTGTTCGCCATGATCGCCAAGTTGGCGGGCTAACAAAAATCTGGGCCAGGAGGCCGCAGACCTACAACGGCGGCCTCCTGACACTATAGAAAGCTCCATCGCGAGTGTAAAAAGAAACTGCTTCGGCAGAGCCACAGCTGGGCGTTTCAGGTTATCGGGACCCTAATGCAATCGACGTTCGACGAGCGGAATTGGCTGGCGTGGCTGGTCAAAGTACGGATACTGATCCTCACGTTCCTGCTCGCCATCCAGTTAGCAGTAGTCCATCTCACTCCAACCCCGTTACCCCTGCGGCTTTTCATCAGCACAATTTCGCTGTGGTTCGTGCTCTCGCTCTTCTATGTTCTCCTTCTATCGGTGTGGCATGAACATCGCCTGCAGGCATCCTTGCAGGTTCTCACGGATTTGGTTCTCGTCAGCCTTGTCATACACGAGACGGGAGGCTGGGATAGTTCGCTGAATTTCCTTTATCCACTGGTCATTATCGTGGCCAGTGTTTTGCTTCCGAGAATCTGGGCGCATCTGGTTGCGGCGCTTGCGTTCATTTTTTACGGAACGGTGCTGGAGCTCAACTACTACGGGGTCGTTAAGTCGTATTACACCACTCATCCCGAGTTGAAGGCTCTGCAAGCCATCATTTTCGTAAACCTGTTTGCCTACTTTGCTGTGGCTTACCTGGCCGGCCTGCTCTCTACGAAGTTGCGCCAGGCCCGCGTGCAGTTGAAAGATGCCAGCGGCGCTCTGGAAAATCTTCAGATTCTTCACGAAAATATCATTCAATCCATCAGCAGCGGTTTGATCACCACAGGCCTCGACGGCCACATCACGCTGGTCAACAGCGCAGCGCAAAAACTGTTGGAGCGGTCCTCCGATCAGTTAGTGGGAACTCCTGTCAGCAAACTCTTTCTCGATCCCCTGCCCAGTGCCGAGTCTCATCAGAACCACGCAGAAGTTCGATTTGATAATGCAAAATCATTCCGCAAAACAGTGCGAGTCCGGGTTGCCACCTTGAGCGCTCCGGACACCAACGATATCGGGTACGTCTACGCCCTCGACGACCTCACAGAGATTCGTCGACTGGAGCGCGAGGTCCGCATGCAGGACCGGTTGGCCGCCGTGGGACGTCTGGCCGCCGCCATCGCTCATGAAATCCGCAATCCCCTGACTTCCATCGCGGGCTCCGTCAGCATGCTCTCGGGCATTCCCGAGATGAGCGCCGAGCACCGGCAATTGCTCGACATCGTTACCCGGGAATCGCAGCGCCTCAATAGCATCATCACCGATTTCCTTGCGTATTCTCGCGGCAAACAATATCGCTTCGATAAAACCGACTTGGTACCGCTGCTGGAAGACACTCTAACTTTAATGCGGCATCGCATGGCTGCCGAGAATACCGGCATCGTCATTGAGAGCCGCTTGGATGTACGGGAGGCCTGGACTCTGGCCGACGGCGACAGGATCAAACAGGTTTTCTGGAATTTTGGTGAGAACGCCGTGCGCGCGATGCGGAACGGTGGCAGCTTGCGAGTTGGTATCGAGCGCATGGGCGACGATTGGCAGGTGACTTTTGCCGACACAGGAACTGGCATGACCCCTCAGCAGACAGAAAAGATTTTCGAACCATTTCAATCGGACTTTGAGGGCGGCACTGGCCTCGGGTTAGCCGTGGTCTACCAGATCGTGCAAGCTCATGAAGGTAAGGTTTGGGCCCGATCCAAGCCTGGACAGGGAACTACGTTTGTTCTGCGACTGCGCCAACTCGGCGCGGAGCGCCAGCCTCTGCCGATCTCAGACGAAACATCGCGCATCGCACCGGTCAAACCGGCAACTCCAGAACTCGCAGCCGCTGCCGCAGAAGGGAGGGCGCGTGGCTAATATCCTTGTCTGTGACGATGAGCGCTCGATTTGTGAAATGCTCGATATCGCCCTTCGCCGTGAAGGTCATCGCGTCGAAACCGTGCAATCCGGTCAGGCCGCCAAAAGTAAGATCGATGGCAATCTTTATGATCTGATCATTACCGACATCAAGATGCCGAACATCGATGGCATCGAAGTTTTGCGCCATGCGCACCGCGTCTCGCCTGACTCTCCTGTAATCCTCATCACTGCCGTGGACGATTACGAGGCCGCGGTGGAAGCGGTAAAAGCCGGAGGGGCATCCGATTACATCCGCAAGAGTCCTGGGCTGGTGGACGAAATCAAGCTGGCCATCAGCCGGGTGCTCGAGAAGCTGACTCTCAGCAAACAAAACTTTGCTTTGCGACGCGACGCTGCCTCGCACAATTCTCTCGATAACATTATCGGCTCCAGTCCGGCCATGGAAAAGCTCAAGCACACAGTGCGCACTGTGGCCTCTACCGCGAGCACGGTTTTAATTCATGGAGAGAGCGGCACTGGTAAAGAACTTGTTGCACGCGCGGTACACATCTGTTCGCCGCGCGCCACCGACCCGTTCGTGTCAGTGAACTGCGGAGCTTTTCCCGAGACACTGCTCGAGAGTGAGCTCTTCGGGTATCTGAAAGGTGCGTTCACCGGGGCCACTCAGAACAAGCGCGGACTCTTTGAGGTTGCCGGTGGCGGCACCATTTTCCTCGACGAGATCAGCGAGATGACGCTCGCCATGCAGGTAAAACTGCTCCGTGTCCTGCAGGAACGCTCGGTGCGTCCCGTCGGAGGCACCAGCGAGATTCCTATCGACGTACGGGTAATCGCTGCTACCAATCGTGATCTCGACAGAGCAGTCGCCGAGAACTTATTTCGCGAGGATCTTTATTATCGCCTCAGTGTCATCCCCATTCGCGTGCCCGACTTGCGCGAACGTCGAGAAGATATTCCCTTGCTGGCCAATCACTTTTTGAAAAAGTATGCAGCAGCCGCGAACCGAAGCATTTTACGACTCAACAAAGACTCGCTGGATGCACTCTGCGGTTATGAATGGCCGGGCAACGTTCGCCAGCTCGAGAACACGATCGAACGCGCCGTTGCCCTGGAGATGACCGACGAATTGCACATCGAACTGCCCGCGGAGCGCCCTAAGGCGCGTGCGGCCGCAGCAGGTGCCGGCGGAGGGATGTCCGATATCGCTCCGGGTGCGGTTCTGCCAGAGGGCGTTGGTATGGAAGGCTACGTTGCCGGTATCGAGCGCACTCTGCTGCAAAGCGCTCTCGATCGTTCGAACGGAGTACAAACCAAAGCTGCCGACGTGCTCGGCATTTCCTACCGTTCCTTCCGGCATTTGATGAAGAAGTACGAGTTGTAAGAAGCTTCTTCTGGCTCCTGGCTCTTGCGTAAGCTTACTGCAAGAGCGCGCAGCTAGAGGCTAGGCGCTGCCCTTCTTCAACTGCTGCTTCCACCCAAGAACTCGAGCCTTCGCTCCTTCAGCCTCAGCTTCTGGAATCATTCCCTTTTTCTGATAAAGCACTGACAAGCTGGTATGCGCCAAAACATCGTCGGGATCCAGTTCGGTAATCTTTTGAGCGACAGCGATGGCCTCGTCATAACGTTGCAGATCCTGCAGAGCGCGCGCGAGCCCGTGCATCGCCTCGGTGAAGCTCGGGTCCACGCCGATCGATTGCTGGTAGGCCGCGACTGCTTCTTCCAATTTGCCATCGGCCATTAAATCAAGCGCCGCGTAGTAATGATCTTCAGCCTGCTGGCGGGGAGATGGTTCAACCATTATGGAATATTTCCTGGCGGAAACAGGATTTTAACATGGCTGTTCTACTGAGCCACGGACTGGCATCCCGATAGTCCTGTCATCCCGAGCGCAGTTTGTCATACCGAGCGTAGCGAGGGACCCTGGTTCCTGCCCACACCATCGCCGCTTCCCGTCAACGCCAAGATCCCTCGCTCTGCTCGGGATGACAATGCGTTTTAGAGCGCGGTAGAGGCCCGCCTGCGGTTATGATGCTGCCATGCGCTATTCCCTTCGCTTTCTGTGGAACGCCACCAAGGGCCATCGCCTGGCGCCGTGGCGAAGTCCCTACCTGCTTTGGCGCATCGAAACCTACTGCGGTGTCAAGATGACGCAGATCGGCTTTCTTGAGTTTTGGGAATTTCTATGGCGGGAACGAACCAGCCTCTGGCGCTTCTTGAAATGGACTGCGGAAATGGAGCGCTACGCTCACCCCAAACCGAAAAGTGTGTAGTGAATCCTACGCGCCGTTTCCCGCCGCGGCTGCCCCACCCAGGATAATGCTCACATCGGCCCCTTTGCCGACCCCGACCACTTGTGCGGCAGCGCCGCGATTCGCGGCTATTTCCAGAAAGCCCATGCTGCCGAGCACACCGAAGACTTCCCCCGGTGCGCCTTCTGCATAAGTGTTGTGAATTTCTGTGATCTCGCGGCTTCCGACAACAATCTTGAAATCTTTTGCCGCGGCGCCAAACAGCATGGGAGCATCCTGCGGAGTGATGTTGGTAATGAGATTTCCGAACCGGTCAACCTTCAGCACAACGCCGCGCAGACGGTTTCCATCAACCGCCTTCGGCTTCGGCGCCGAAAAGCGAACATATTCCTGCACCTCTTCGCCAAACTTTACTACGTCCACTTCTTTGGCCAGGTAGGCGGCGATCGGCGCGAAAATATCGCGCGCGTGGAATGTGCTGCTGACCGGTTGCAGAAAATAATGTTCGGAAGTGATGTGCCGGACATGCATCCGGCTCTCTTTCGCATACACCAGAGACAGCACGCCGTTATCCGGCGCAACAAAATGGTATCCATCGCTCGAAGCTAGAATCGGCCGCCGCGCCGTGCCCACTCCGGGATCCACGACGACCACGTGAACCGTCTTGGCAGGGAAGTACGAATACGCCTGCGAAATCGTGAGCGCCCCGTCCAGAACATCAAAAGGCTGCACGGAATGGCATATGTCGACGATCTGCGCCTCCGGCACGATGTCCAGAATCACGCCTTTCATGACGCCTACAAAGTGGTCGTTGGTTCCGAAGTCGGTAGTAAGAGTGATAATCGGACGTTGCGCCAAGGTTCCCTCTCGATTAAGACAGAGTCTTCCCCAAAACCTCGAAAGTAACTGTTGGTTGGCGCTGCGTCAAGACACGGAGGTAATTAGAAAGCGAGTAGCGACCAAGTCGCCCCGTAAAACGATTTTCGACCGATTAATTTTTCATTCGCTATTCGATGTGAATGTCTCCGGAACCGGTGCGAACCGTCAGCAGTGGCCCACCGCCGTGCACCTTGCCCACAATCTGTTTACGGCTTTCCTGCACTCGCCCTTGCACCGTCATAGTGATTGCTGGACTCAAATTCATCGAGCCCGAGCTGGTCGAAAGATTGGCGTCATAGGCCGCATCCGCTGGCAGTCTAACGCGCACATTCCCTGAGCCGGTGCGAATTTCCCAAGTGCCGGTCAGCATGCCTTCACCTGTGATGTCGCCGCTGCCCGCCTCCGCATGAAATGCGCCATGAATTCCGCGAGCCGTCACATTTCCCGATCCAGTATGCAGATCGATATCTCCTGTACCGTTTTCCTGTAACTCGATATCACCACTGCCTGCCCCGCCACGTACTGCTCCAGAAATTTCTCTCGCCCGCACGTTCCCGGATCCCGTTTGCAGACGTAGTTCTCCCGTTACCCGTGTAAGTATCACATCGCCCGATCCCGTCTGCAAGTCGACGTTGCCGTGCGTTCCTTCAATGGTCATGTTTCCCGACCCGCTGTGCGTGCGAACTGAAGTTTCCGCCGGCACCGTGATCTCATAATCCACCGAAATGTCATGCGCATTCACGTAGTCCACTCGAATGCTGTTCCCGTCCTGCCGTAGCGGAGGATGTTGCTCAATGTCACTCACATCGGTGTGCCGGTTGCCGAACAACCAGTGGTCGCCGACGAAAATCTTTCCGTGAATCGATACCGTGCCCGCCGGTCCACTCCGTACAATCACGTCGCCGGAGCGTGTCTGAACTTCTAAATCGACGGGCCCACTCACCTGAAACGTCTTGTCAAACGTACCCTGCGGGCTGGATGCGAACGCAAAGCTACAGGCCATCACGATGACCACAGTCGATGCCGCCACCCGCGCGATAAATTGCCTATTCATGTCTTGCGCTCCGAGAATATCTTTAATCAGCTTCTGCAATCAGCCTTTTTATGTGGCATCCGGCTTCGAATCATCGCAGTAAGCCGGATACCGTAGCCTCTTGCTTACTGCAGTACAACCTGATCTCCTTCTTTCAGCCCGCTGAGCACCTCGGTCTTGGCTCCGTTCGAGATGCCAATGTTGACTGCGATCTTGTCCTTGCCGTCCTTGCCTTTCGGATTCGGAATCTCCACTGACGCCTTCTTGTCCTTATCGTAGAGAATCGCGCCCTCAGGAATCTGCAGGACGTTCTTATGTTCTTCCAGAATGATTTCGGCGTTGGCCGTCATCTCTGCTTTCAACTCGCCCCCCGGGTTTTGAATCGAAACTCGCACTTCAAACGTGGTGACATTATCTTTCTCCACGCCCATCGGAGAAATTTTCGTCACCTTGCCGGTAAAAGTCTTGTCCTTGAACGATTCCACTTTGATGCGCGCCGGCTGGCCCAGATACACCTTGCCGATATCGCTCTCATCCACTTTGCCCTTCACATAAACTTCGCTGGTATCGCCCAGCGTCATCACCAGCGTTGCCGAAGATCCCAACACCAGGATGGAGCTGACCGCGTCGCCCATCTCTACGTCGCGCGAAAGCACGATGCCATCGATCGGAGAAACGATATCGGTGTAGCTGAGCTGTTCATCAAGCTGCTTCAGGTTGGCCTGATCCTGCGCTACCTGGGCTTGCGACTGCGCGATTTTTGCCTGCAAAACTGTGACCTGCGCCTTTGAGACGTTCTGCTTGTTCAGCGCCATTTCGTAATTTTTCTCGCGCATCGTCGAGCGCCGACGCCGATACCACTCCATCCTTCGCCATGCCAGTAGCGCGGTCGTATGCGCGTTTCAGCAGCGGCACATCTGGACCTTCCGCATCCACCTTGGCGCGTTCCAAATCAGCTTGCGAACTTTTCAAATTGGCCTCCGCAGCTTCCAGAGCCGCGCGCGATTGATCCACCTGCGCTTCGATTTCAACTTTATCGAGCTGCGCCAGCAATTGGCCTTTCTTGACCCGGTCCCCATAATCCACCAACAGCTTTTTCACGATGCCGCTGGCTTTCGACTTCACCTCCACCTTGATGATCGGCGTGACCTTACCCGTCGCCACCACGCTCTTCGCCAGGTCGCCCTTTTCTACCTTGGCGAGCTTTGTGGGATCAATCTTGGTGCCGCCGCGCGTGGCCGCAAACACACCCACTGCGATCAGCAGGACAATCGCCAGCCCGATGCCGCCATATATAAAAAGTTTGCGCCGCTTTTTCTTACTATTTCCGTTTCCGTTCACGATCGCCTCCTGAGGAAGGGCTCGACGTCCCTTTTTACAGAATCATGTGTTCAGCACTTTTCTTAGCACGGTCCAGCGTTCTGTTTATTGTTACGAGAAGAGCCTGCCATTTGTTCCAAGGATTTCAAATGCGGCTGGCCTCGATCACCTGAATGACGCAGCAACGCCGCCGGGCCGCCTCGCCATCGCTTTAGACCTAGGGCGCTATAAAAGGGTAGCGCACGAAGCACCTATTTTGGCAACCAGCGCACTCCTGCGACATCCATCATCCGGAAAACCTAGGCCTTTGTGCGTTTTCCGGTGCTAGAATGGCCCATCAGAATTACGCCATAAATGATCGCATTCGTGCTGCTCCGCGTGCTCCTGATCCTTCTCCTGGTAGCGGCAAACGCGTTTTTCGCCGCCGCGGAGTTTGCCCTGGTCAGCGTCCGCGACACTCGCATCCAGCAACTTATCTCTTCCGGCCGCATCGGAGCCCGCATCGTTCAACGTCTTCACCAGCATCTAGACGAAGTCGTGAACGGCGTGCAACTCGGCATCACCATGGTCAGCCTCACCCTGGGCTGGATCGGCGAACCCATGGTTGCCCAACTGGTTGGTTCCCTCCGCTTCGTTCAGGAGATTCCCCACGCCGCCGTCTACGCCCACGGCGTTGCCATCGTCATCGCGTTCAGCCTGATCACCTACCTCCACGTTCTGCTCGGCGAACTCGTCCCGAAAACTCTGGCCCTGCAGCGAGCTGAACAGATTGCACTCGCCGTCGCCGCTCCCATGGAGGCGTTTCTTACCCTCACCCGCCCCTTGCTGTTTTTCATGCGCCGCTCCGGGGGACTGGTTTTGCGACTGTTCGGCGCGCGCGACACCCGCCGCGGTGGCGCGGTTCATTCTCCCGACGAACTGAAACTCATCGTCACCGCCAGCCGCCAGTTCGGCCAGATTCCCGAGTCACAAGAAGAAATGATCCACAACGCCATCGAACTCGACAGCATCGACGGTTCGCGAGGTGATGGTGGCGCGTCCGGATATTTTTTCTTTGCCTTCGGATCTCATCCTCGACGAAGCGCTGAATCGCGTGGTCGAAGGCCAGCACTCGCGCATCCCGGTTTACGATCCGCAGCGTGGTCCCGAACATATCGTCGGCGTCCTTTATTACAAGGAGCTGGTTCGCTGGGTGCGGCTGCGTCTCATCAATCTGGGTCAGCCGCTGGCCGCGCGTATTGCCCGAATGCAGATCGGCCAAATCATGCACGATGTCCTTGTCGTTCCGGAAACGAAAGTCCTCTCGGAGTTACTGGACGAATTCAAGCACCGTCGCCGCCACCTCGCCGTTGTAGTCGACGAGTTCGGTTCGACTGCAGGTGTGGTCACGGTAGAAGACATTCTCGAACAACTCGTTGGAGATATCGAGGACGAATTCGATGTCGTCCCGCCGGAACCGGCGCTCACCGACGAGTCGGTTCTGGTCCTCGAAGGCTCGGTGAACATCCTCGATCTTGAGGCCCAGCATGGATTACTTCTCCCGCGTGACGCTGGATTCGAAACCCTCGCCGGATTCGTTTTAGCGCGCCTGCAACGCATTCCTTATCTCGGCGAATCATTCGAATACGAAGGTCATCGCTACACTGTGGAAGAAATGGAAGGCCACCGCATCGCCAAAGTAAAAATCGAAAAGCTGGAAACCGCAGATCACCAGGCAGAATCCGCGAAGCAGGCAGGAGATTGATTACTGAAGAGGTTGTATTGTGTGGGGATAGCCGCCTTAGCCTGCCCTGAACGGAGTCGAAGGGGCTGTCCATTCGAGCGAAGCTCGATCGCCCTTTTTCGCTCTGTTGAGTGATGGTAGCTCCGAAAGGTTTGTCATCCCGACCGAAGTGGAGGGACCTGCTGTTGATGTAGTTTCAAACTGATCCATGCGCCTGCTTTTCCAACGCGTCCTCTACACGCTCCCAGTCATTTGGCTGGTGGTCAGCCTCGTCTTTCTGCTCATCCATCTCGTCCCCGGCGACCCCATTCAGCAAATGCTCGGCGAAGGCGCGCCACCCGCCGACATCGCCGCCACACGCCACGCCTATGGCCTCGATGCGCCGCTCGGCGAACAATATCTTCACTACTGGAAAGGAATCCTCCACGGCGATCTCGGTCCATCCTTCCGCTATAACCAAAGCGTGACGCACCTGCTCGGGCAGCGCTATCCCTACACGCTTCAACTCACTCTCGCCTCGCTCTTCGTTGCCATCATTTTGTCGATCCCTGCCGGCGTTCGTTCGGCCCACCGCCGCAACCGTTGGGACGATCGCCTGCTCTCCGTCGTCAGCCTCTTCGGCCTCTCGTTCCCCAACTTTGCGCTCGGCCCCATTCTCATTCTCATCTTCGCAATCAAAATAGGATGGCTGCCCGTATCCGGGGCCGGCTCGTTCGCGAATCTCATTCTTCCAGCCGTCACCATGGGTGGAGCACTCGCCGCCATTCTGACCCGCATGGTCCGCACCTCGATGCTGGAAGAACTTAGCCAGGACTACATTCGAACCGCCCGCGCCAAAGGCCTGCCCGAACGCACCGTCGTCTATCGCCACGCCCTGCGCAACGCCATGATCCCAATCATCACTGTTCTCGGATTGCAATTCGGAGCCCTGCTCGCCGGCGCGATTGTGACCGAGACCATCTTCTCCTGGCCCGGCATCGGCCGCCTCACCATCCAAGCAATCTCGAACCGCGACTACTACCTGGTGCAAGGCTGCATCCTGGCGATTGGCTTGACCTACGTCGCCGTGAATTTCCTCACGGATGTCCTCTATTCTGTCGCGAACCCCAGGATTAGACAGTGACCAGTATTTCCACCCCCGCAAAGCTTATCCGTCACAGACACCCCGCCCCAGATTTGTCATCCTGAGCCCCGCGTGCTCCCGCACTGCTGGAAGCCACCATGCGAAGGACCTGTGTACTTGCGGATCATGATGCGATCCTTGTGACTCATATTTTCCACAACCGCAAACCTCATCCGTCACAGACACCCCGCCCCAAATTTGTCATCCTGAGCCCCGCGTGCCCCAGCGCTGCTGGAAGCCACCACGCGAAGGACCTATGTATTTTGGAGCTTGATGCGACGCTCCGGACTCATATTGCCACCCCCGCAAAGCTCATCCGTCACAGACACCCCGCCCCAGATTTGTCATCCTGAGCCCCGCGTGCCCCCGCGCCGCCGGAAGCCACCACGCGAAGGACCTATGTATTTTGGAGCTTGATGCGACGCTCCTGGAGTTATATTTTCCACAGCCGCAAAGCTCATCCATAACATACATGCCACGCCAGCTTTGTCATCCTGAGCCCCGCGTGCCCCGCGCGGCCGGGAAGCCACCACGCGAAGGACCTATGTACTTGCCGATCATGATGTGATCCCTGGAGACTCATTCGGCAGCCGCAAAGCTCATCCGTCACAGACACCCCGCCCCAGATTTGTCATCCTGAGCCCCGCGTGCCCCAGCACTGCTGGAAGCCACCGCGCGAAGGACCTATGTATTTTGGAGCTAGATGCGATGCTCCTGGAGTTATATTTTCCACAGCCGCAAACCTCATCCGTCACAGACACCCCGCCCCAAGATTTGTCATCCTGAGCCCCTCGTGCCCCAGCACTGCTGGAAGCCACCACGCGAAGGACCTATGTACTTTGTCTACATCATGACGAATCGTTCGAAGACTTTGTATATCGGCGTCACCAACAATCTCGTGCGCCGTGTGAGGGAACACAAAACAGGAAGCGGCTCGGGATTCACCTCGAAATACAAACTCGACCGCCTCGCTTATTTCGAACGATTCGAAGACGTTCACAACGCGATCGAGCGCGAGAAGCGCATCAAGGGCTGGCTGCGAATTAAGAAAATCGCGCTCATCGTGTCGATGAATCCAGCTTGGGGAGACTTAAGTGAAGACTGGTACAAGCGCCACCAATACCAGCCGCATGCCGTCTAGTTCTTTCCAATGGCGAAAAGGATTCAAGATAAATTGTATATACATTTGTTATATAATGTATATACAGTGAGGAGCTAGCGCGATGGCTGTAACCATGACGTCAATTCGCTTGGACACCCAATTGGCCGACGAGGCCGCAAAAATCCTCGGCGCGAAATCCCGCACGGATGCCGTTCACATCGCCCTCCGCGAAATTGTAGCGCTCAAGCGCTTTAAGGCCCTGATGAAGAAGAACTCCGGCAAACTAAAGTTCTCCGGACTCGATGAGTGACATCATTGTCTTCGATACATCAGTTGTACTGGATGAAGTACGCACGGGACGCCACCGCAAGAGAATCGAATCCGTGAATGGTTTGGTCCGAACTTCGTCGGTCGTCCTGGCTGAACTGCTGCGCGGCGCCATCGGGCCGGCAGAACACAGGTTTCTCCGTTCCATGGCGGCAAACCGCCCGATCTTAACTCCGTCCGAGAGGAACTGGCTCGACTCGGGTGAGATGCTGGCGAAGATGCATTCCGATCGAGGCTTCGCGCCACACAAACTCCGCGACCTGCATTTTGACGTTCTCATTGCTCTCACCGCCCGTTCGAATGGGGCCCGCCTCATTACGACCAACCGAACGGATTTTGAGTTGATCAATCGCTATCGCAAGATCAACCTGGAAGTGTGGTGAGCGGAATAAAAAGGCGGAGCATCTCCGCTCCGCCTAATTACTCAAGTCAAACTACGCGGCCTGCATCATCTTCTTCATCCGCTCTTTCATCTGTTCGGGAGACACATCTTCTACGTGCGTGGCGATGCCCCACAGATGCCCGAATGGATCGCGAATGAAGCCATTGCGGTCCCCATAAAACTGGTCCTGCACCGGCTTTAGAATCTTCGCGCCCTCAGCAGTAGCCTTCTCGACCACGCGATCGACATCGGGAAGGTACACATACAGGCTTACGGGACTTCCACCAACGGTGGTGGCGCTGGCGTGCCCCTCTCCCATGCTGGGATTTTCGTCGGCCAGCATGATGTGCGAGTCACCGATCTTTAACTCCGCGTGACCCACCATTCCATTGGGACCATTCATGCGAACAGTTTCAGTTGCGCCGAAAACTTTCTTGTAATACTCAATCGCTTGCGCCGCACCCTTGACGATCAGGTAGGGTGTAACGGAGTTGTAATCTTTGGGGATATACGGGACCTTGCTCATGGTTTTCCTCCTCAGAATTCGGGCTAAAAGTTGAGGGTTAAGGCGCGCCTGCCGGCTGCGGATGCAATTCCGGCCCCCTTCATGGAAACACAATTCTTGAGCGACCTCAAGCGAAAGCTAAGCTAACTCGATCACCACTCGCCGTCCCACCAAACTCGCCGCTCTTTGCAAACTCGATAACGTGACATCTCGC
Source organism: uncultured Acidobacteriaceae bacterium (assembly GCA_963846215.1). Classification (GTDB taxonomy): domain Bacteria; phylum Acidobacteriota; class Terriglobia; order Terriglobales; family Acidobacteriaceae; genus Sulfotelmatobacter. Next base: position 1,257,514 of record CAWJVC010000009.1, read on the forward strand.
TCAGGATCGAGAATCCGGTCCACCTGAGAACGGCTTGTTTTCAATAGAACAGCGAGCCGCGCCTTGGAAATCTTTTTCTTCGACATCGCCTGTCGCAGTTGCGAAACCACCGTGTCCTTAATCGGGTACGCATCGACGATATGGACGATGTCCTCCGCATTCGCTCGTCCTTTGGCTCTTGATCTGGCTTTCTTTTTCTTCATCGTTTACACACACTCAGATCATGTACCATAAAAAGTACCTCGACGGCTTGTCAAGTCTACCTTTGTGAGCATTGTACGTACTCAAAAGTAGCTATTTTCGGCTGCGCTAACCTGCTGATTTCATTGAGTCGGAGAGGCAGCTGCTATAGAAATCAACGGCTTAGCCCCAAAAGGTTTTGCAATTTGAAATGTTCCCATTGGAACATTAGAGTCCTCGCCTGGTGTCGCATCGTGGTTTCGAAGTGTGGCGTGTAAGATGGAAAAATTACGACCGCAGCCATTTCGTTTCGTCGCCGGGTTGCCGGAAATGCGCGCCACAATCCGCTCGCGGCGGCGGGCGTCGTGCTGGTCATGCTCTTCGTGGTCTTCGCCTTGTTCGCTCCCTGGATCGCCCCGCAGGATCCTGCGTTCATCCATCTTCCCGCGCGGCTCGACGCGCCCTCCCACGCGCACTGGTTCGGCACCGATGAACTGGGTCGCGATATTCTTTCGCGCATCATTTACGGCGCGCGCATTTCCATGCTGGTGGGCAGTTGCGTGGTGCTTACGTCGCTGACGTTGGGACTCATCATCGGATCGATTGCGGGATACTACGGCGGAGGTATCGACCGCTTCGTCAATGTGGTCTTGATGAACGCCTTCTTATCCTTCCCAGGCATTCTTCTCGCGATTGCGTTTGTGGCATTTCGCGGGCCAGGAATTTTCAATCTGGTTCTCGCGCTTTCGTTGGGCGGATGGGTAGGCTACGCGCGCCTGGTGCGCGGGCAAGTGCTGGCGGCGCGCGAGCGGGAGTATGTGGAAGCGGCGCGAGCGTTGGGCGCGAGCGACATTGCGTATTATCACGCGGCACATCCTGCCAAATATTATTCAGCCTGTGATCGTGCAAGCGGCGATAGGAATGGCGGGAGCGATTCTCGCCGAAGCGACGATGAGCTTTCTAGGACTCGGCGTGCCGCCACCGACGGCCAGTTGGGGCGCGATGTTGAACGATGGCCGGGCGCATCTTTTTGACGCGCCTCACCTGGTGCTCTTCCCTGCGCTCGCGGTGATGCTGGCTGTGCTGTCCTTTAATTTTATTGGCGACGCCTTGCGCGACTATCTGGATCCGCGTTCGCGGATCGAAGCCGGCCTGTAGCCTCCCCTCAAGTCGCTAAGAACAAAGCCACATCCAGTTGTTGACACATATCACAAATTGCAATATAAACATGTCGATCTGCTATATGGATCTTGGCGAGAAAATTCGTTACCTGCGGGAGGTGGAAGGGTCGCTGCGCGGACTGGGGCGTCCCATGACGCAGCAGGAGATTGTGAAGGCGGTGCGCCAGGAATTGCGCAAGAGCATCAGCCAGTCGTATTTATCGCAGATTGAAAGCGGAGCGCGGCGGCACATGACGCAGTCTTCGCGGGCCCTGCTGGCGAAGTTTTTCAAAGTGCATCCGGGATTTCTGGTGGATGACCCGGAGGGCTACCACACGGAGTTGACTTCGGATCTGCGAACCACTGAAGGGCAGCTGGATGTGTGGATGCTGCAGGGATCGGAAAAATTCGTCAGCGACCCTGAGGTAAGCGAGGTGCTGATCAAGGCGGCGCGCGAAAAAGATACAAGACGTTCGTTGCTGCTGCTGGGAGCGATTCTGGAAACGCCGGGATTGGCGGAGCGGTTGCTGGAAGCGCTGCGACCGGAGTTGGCGGCGAAGGCGAGCCGCCTGAAAGACGGCCGGCATAGAGACACTGGAGAAGGGAGGCGAATTCGGTGAACCACACGATGACATGGGCGGACTTTTATCTGATTTGCTTCGCCGTGGGTTTCTGTCTGAGCTTCTTTTCGTTTGTTTTTGGAGGGGCCCGCACGGGCAGGTTACACCTGCCGCATTTTCATGGGCACGTGGGCGGAGCGCATATGCCCGCACCATCGGTGGGGGCGGGACATGCTCCAGTTTCAGTCCATGGTCCGAGCGGGGGAGGGGCGGCGGTAGATCATTCCGTGGCGCAGGGTGGAGGCGTCTCCCCTTTCAACTTCATCACGCTGACGGCATTCCTGGCGTGGTTTGGGGGAACGGGATATTTGCTGACGCGATATTCCGGCGTGTGGGTAGGGTTCGGGCTGTTGGCGTCTATCACGAGCGGGCTGGTGGGTGGGGGAATCGTTTTCGTGTTCCTGAGCCGCGTGTTGATTTCGGAAGACGAGAACATGGACGCCGCGGATTACGAGATGGTTGGAGTGCTGGGACGGGTTTGCAGCTCGATCCGCGCAGGCGGGACCGGAGAAATGATTTACACGCAAATGGGAACGCGGCGGGTCTGCGGGGCGCGCAGCGATGATGGCAGCGCGATCGGTAAGGGAACCGAGGTGGTGGTCACCCGCTACGAAAAGGGACTGGCATACGTACGTCTGTGGAGCGAGATGGCTGGGGAAGATATCGAGTCCGGGGAGAGTGTTGGGAGATAGGTTGGCCTTAATCCGTCCCTGAACTGAGAGCACTTTATGAATCGAAAGATTTTTGAAATGGCGATTTGGCTGCCCTGGGTGGCGCTTCCGACCACCGCGCTGAACTATTGGCGCTCGTGGGATCGTTTGCCCATGCGCATGGCGGTGCACTTTGATGCGAACTGGCAGCCAAACGGCTGGACTTCTCGGGAAGGGTCGCTACTGTTTGCGCTTGGCCTGATCGCTTTCATGCTGGTGGTGTGCACGGGCGCTTCCTACTTTGTGCTGGCGTTGAATCCCAGGCCGGCGTGGCTGGCGCTGATCGCGCTTTACGTCGGGCTGGGATTTTGCTGGTACGGAAGCAATGCGATCGTGAAGTACAACCTGCAGACTAAGCAGCACGCGCAGCATGCAGCCAGGCTGGGCGTGGAAGTTTTGCGCGGATCGGGCGAGCGAGTTCAAGTTCTTTAATCGGTTTTGTAACAGGAGGCGTTATGCCAGAGATGTCGAGGATGGTGGAAATTTGGATTTTCGCGGGTCTGGGAGTGATGGTTCTGCTGTTTCTGATGAGCGGAATGGCCAGGCTCTATCGCAAAGCGGGGCCGCACGAGGCACTCATCGTGTATGGCCTGGGTGGAACCCGCGTGGTGCAAGGTCACGGCACGCTGGTATTGCCGATGGTGCAGATCTGCAAGGATCTGTCGCTGGAGCTGATGTCGTTTGACGTGGCGCCGCAACAGGATTTGTACACGAAACAGGGGGTTGCGGTAACGGTGGAAGCGGTGGCGCAGATCAAAGTGAAATCGGACCGAGAGTCTGTGCTGACGGCAGCGGAGCAGTTCCTCACGAAAAGCGATCAGGAGCGGGAAGGCTTGATCCGGTTGGTGATGGAGGGACACCTGCGCGGCATCATCGGGCAACTGACGGTGGAAGAAATCGTAAAGCAGCCGGAAATGGTTTCCGACCGTATGCGGGGAACGTGCGCGGAAGACATGAACAAGATGGGGCTGGAAGTGATCTCGTTCACCATCAAGGAAGTGCGCGACAAGAACGAGTACATCACGAACATGGGCAAGCCGGATGTGGCGCGAATCAAGCGGGACGCCGATGTGGCCACCGCGGAAGCGGATCGGGATACGGCGATCAAGCGGGCGCTGGCGCAGCGGGAATCGGCCGTGGCCAAGGCGCAGGCCGACCAGGAGCGGGTGCTCGCGGAGACATTGTCCCTGGCGAAGCAAGCGGAATCGCAGCGCGATCTGGAGATTAAGCGAGCGCAGTTTCTGGAAGTGACGAAACGCCAGCAAGCGCAGGCCGACAAGGCGTACGACATACAGACCAACATCATGCAGCAGCAGGTGGTGGCCGAGCAGGTGAAGGTGCAGCAGATTGAGAAAGAGCAGCAGGTCAAGGTGCAAGAGGCAGAAATCAATCGCCGCGAGAAAGAACTGATTGCGACGGTGTTGAAGGGCGCGGAGATTGAGCGTCAGCGAATTGAAACACTGGCAGCCGCTGAGAAGCAGCGCCTGATTGCAGAGGCAGAGGGTCACGCGTCGTCAATACGAGCGCAGGGCGAGGCCGAGGCGGAGATCATTTTCAAGAAAGGTGAATCTGAAGCCAAAGCCATGAACGTGAAGGCAGAGGCCTACCAGGAATACAACCAGGCGGCGGTGATCGACCGGCTATTTACAACCATGCCGGAGGTGGTGAAGGCGTTGGCCAGCCCGCTGGCGAATGTCGACAAGATCACCATTGTCTCGACGGGAAATGGCGATGCGTCCGGGATGAACAAGATCACGGGCGACATCGCAAAGATGGCGGCGCAGGTTCCGGCGCTGTTTGAAACGCTTTCCGGCATGCCGCTTTCGGAGTTGCTGGGCAAGGTGCGGCAACTGGGCGATAAGGCTGCGCAACCGCCGGTTGTCGATGCGACGAAGTAGGGTCTCGATTGTTTGAGCGGGCAGGCTCTCGGGAGCCTGCCCGGAGGACAGGGAGGAATTTTCGGCGCAACCGAAGGCGTCGCAAATCCGTTGCAGCGCTCCGGATGATGATTCGGAATCGAGCGAAAAATAATGAAGAAAAGGAGTTCATCATGGCGTTACTAGAGCGGGTTTCCACACTGGTAAGGGCGAATCTGAATGACTTGATCGACAAGGCGGAAGAGCCGGAAAAGATGATCAAGCAAGTGATTCTCGATATGCAGAATCAGCTGCTGCAGGTGAAGACACAAGTGGCGATCGCGATCGCGGATCAGCACCTGCTGGAGAAAAAGAAGACCGAGAACGAGGAGAAGGTGGCGGAGTGGATGCGCAAGGCGGAGTTGTCGGTGGACAAGAAGCAAGACGACTTGGCTCGGGCCTCGCTATTGCGTGTGGAAAGTTATCGCGAAATGAGCGAGAGTTACGCGCAACAGGTCAGCGACCAGAAGGCGCAGGTGGAGAATTTGAAATCGGCGCTACGGCAGTTGGAGCAGAAATTGGCCGAGGCGCAGGCGAAGGCGGATTTGTTAATTGCGCAACATCGCCGGGCCCGTGCCGTGGGTAAGGCAAGCGATGCGAGGCTGGCGATGGGCGACGGATCGAAGGCGGCAGCGTTCGATCGGATGAAGCGTAAGGTGGCGCACTCGGAAGCTGTGGGACAGGCGAAGGCCGAGATTGCCGGAGACAACATGGAGGATCGGCTGGCGGCCCTGGAAAAAGAGGATCGCATTGAGCAGTTGCTGGCGGAGTTGAAGCAGAAGCGAGGCGCGTAGACGGCGGTTAGATCAAACGTGGCCAGACGATTGATCCATCGGAGCGCACAAGTCCCTAGAGGTCAGCGAGGCGACTAAAGAAGCATGTTCAGTGACCTACGTGATTACTTCTCTCTTTTGTTTTACTGGCGGTGGCCAATGGTCGAGGGAGAGATTACCGCCGTTCGTTTCTTGGGTGGCACGCGGCACTGGTGCCTTGATTATCGGTTTTCACTTGGGGATCGATCTTACATCGGGGAGGCCAGTTGCCCTGCCTGGCTTGCTGGCACGGGGGCTGTCAATCTGAACGAGACGTTTCGCATCGGTCAGGCGGTATCCGTGCGTTATCGTCGGGGTAATCCGAGCGTAAACAAATTGGACCGCAGCGTGTGGCAGGACATCGAGGGACTCTAGGAATCCTCAGACCCTTGGTTTGGCTCTCCAGGAGTGCAGAGATCCTTCGACTGCGCATCAGCTTCGCGTTCGCGAAGCTGATACTCCGCTCAGGATGACAACGGTTGCGTATTGGTTCGCGTTTCGCGAAGCTGATACTACGGTCAGTGCGACAACGCCCTGAGAGCAGCGGCTAGACCGACTCGGCTTTTCGCACAGAGCTGGAAGCGAGTCCTGAGATCGAAAAGGGGTGGCCATTTTCACAAACGGCCACGGGGTCGGCGCGCAGGACGAACTCGAGCATTTCAATTTCTGACATCTGGCTGTTATCAAGCACAAACCACTGGGTGCGCGAGTTGCAGCCGGGTTCCCCGCATTGGAGTTCCGCGCATAAGAAATCTACGCGTGTCTCCTCCGCCAGCGGGCGAGTATAAGGTGCCCACTGAATATCTTTTTCCTCGTAGATATACCAGTGGTCACACTCGCGGCAAATCAGGCGCAGCTTCCATTCATCGCGGGGCCAGTCGGGAGGATTCTCTCCGGTGCCGGGGGGATTGGGAAAGGGAAGGCGGATGCGGGCGGCGGTGGGCAGGGGGCAATCGGAATTCTTGCATCGCACAACGGGCTGCAGAAACATGAAGGCGCTATCTCCGGGAAAGCCATTCTGTCTCAATTGAAGGACCGAGCGCAAGTGGACCGATAGTATGGCAGGCGGCCTTAGCAGCGAATCAGCTCGGTAATCGCATCTCCGCACCGCTAAAGTTGCGATTCATCTCAAGGCATTTATGGTGCGGCTGAAGCTACGCCGTTTCAAAACAGATTCAAGCTGACTCGCTACGCGGCCTTACATCCATTGACCGGTCTGGGCGCATCTCTGTAGTCTTGCAAGAGAAATCATCGACTCAATTTAAGCGCCGGATATAAAAGCCGGACTCAACAGCTGGATTTCTAGGCTCAAGGACAATTCATGAAAGAAGTGGTCGTCGTGTTACTAGTTGCGCTGATGCTGAATGGATGCGGGAGTTCCACGCCGACTGCACAGACGGCGTCTGGAGGAGTGTGGCAGTCGCAAATGTCCGGGGGGGCGGGGGAGTCCTCGGGGTTCAGCTTTGTTACGCAGTTTACGGTGGGCGGTAACGGGGCGCTGAGCATTTCGAATTTTCAGTTTTTGACGAGCGGGACTTGTTTTCCGGTGAATGGGGGAACTGAGAGCGGTACGCTGGTTTTGACATCCAATTCGGCGGATGTGGTGTCGGGAACGTTTTCCTTCACCATAACTTCGGGCGGCAATACGCTGACATTGGCCAGCACGTCGGTGACGGGAAGCTACAATCCCAACACGAACGAGCCATTAACCGGCGGCACGATCATCGGGACATGGGCCCTGCAAGGGAGCACTTCTTCGTGCACCAACGCCATGGGCACGTTCACCATGACGCAGACTTCGTGAAGGTCTGCGACCTTAAAACCAATCGCTGCGATAGGCGACCCACCAGGCAATAAAGGCGATCGGGATGGTTGCGGCCAAGCCCCACCAGATGGGGAGCAGGAAGTCGGCGAGAAGGCCGAGTACCATAAAGACCATCCAGAAGATTTTCTTTTCCATGAAGAAGATTGTAGGTGGTTGAGGCCGAAGCGGGGAATACGATCGGAAGAATGATTTATAGTATTGTCGTGTCGACAATCTGAGCAGGTCATGTGCCGCCGTCTCATAATCCATGAAAGCTAAACTTCTCTCTCACTGTTTGGAATCTTTCGGACCCTGTGTGGGCTTGAGTGCGGTGCTATGGAGCGCGATGGCGATGAGTCAGGCTCAACCCGCCGGGCCAGGGATCGCCGCCGGCGGAAGCTCCTCAGCATCCACACCTCAGCAGGGAAGCGCGACGAACGGGCCGATGGCGCAGCAGGGCGCACCGGTTTCTTATGCGTCGGTGACGCAGCTGAACGGATTGCTGGCGCAGCTGGAAGCTACATCGAAAGCGACGCAGGCTGATCTGGCGAAGTTGCGCGTAGAGCGCTGGAAGACTGATGGATCGACGAAAAGACAGTCGCAGAGCGATGTGGAGTCGGTGCAGCGGAATCTGCAGAATGCGCTGCCGGAGATGATTGCGCAGTTGCAAAATGCTCCGGAGGATATGCCGGCCACGTTCAAGCTCTACCGCAATCTAGATGCGCTCTACGATGTGATGAGCGGAGTGGTGGAATCGGTGGGAGCGTTTGGGCCGAAGGATGATTTTCAATCGCTCTCGAATGATTTGAGTAATTTTGAAGGAACGCGCAAGCAGTTGGCGGATCGGATGAATACGCTGGCGGCGGCAAAGGAGCAGGAGATTGTGCGGCTGCGCGCGGATCTGAAGACGGCGCAGGCTGCGATTCCGGCGGCTCCGCCGAAGAAAAGCGTTGTGGACGACAACGAGGCTCCCAAGAAGCCCGCGGTGAAGAAGAAGCCAGTGGCGAAGAAGCCGGCTGCGACTCCGCCGCCGGCTGGTTCGACCCCTGCCGGCGCGACACAGGCGACTCCGCCACCGCAGAAACAGTAGGGAAAGCGCGGTCCGGCTCCCGGCTTCCGTAAAATTTCCGATTGTTCCGCTTTCCCTTGGCTTGCAGACCTGCGGCGGAATCCGGATGCGGAATCTGATACTCTTCCCACCGCATCCAATTGCAACGAAGAATCCGGCATGAACTTTCACGTCAGCATTCCCGCGATTATTGCTGGTCTCGTCATTATTGGCGTGGTGCTGCTCGATGCGTTTGAGACGGTCGTGCTGCCGCGGCGGGTGACGCGGCAGTTCAAACTGACGGCATGGTTCTACCGGAGGACATGGATTCCATGGACGAGAATCGCGGCGCAGATCCGGACTCCGTCGCGGCAGCAAAGTTTTCTGGGATACTTCGGGCCACTGTCGCTGATCATGCTGCTGGCATTCTGGGCGACTGGGCTGATTTTTGGATTTGCTCTCTTGCAGCACGGCTTTGGGGGACATGAGCAACTGGGGAATGAGCCGCTCACGTTTGCCAGAATCCTCTATCACAGTGGAGAAACGTTCTTCACGTTGGGGTACGGGGATATTGTGCCGGTTTCCGCGGGTGCGCGCTTTTTGTCGGTGTTTGAAGCGGGAATGGGTTTCGCGTTTCTGGGCGTGGTGATTGGTTATCTGCCGGTGGTATACGGATCGTTTTCGCGGCGGGAAATCCAGATTTCAATGCTGGACGCGCGCGCCGGATCTCCGCCAACCGCCTCGGAATTGCTGATTCGTCTGGCAGGGAGTTCGGAGAATCCAGCGATCGAACAAACGGTGCTGGATGAAGTCTTGCGCGACTGGGAGCGCTGGGCCGCGGAACTGCTGGAAAGTGGCTTGTCGTATCCGGTATTAAGTTTCTTTCGTTCGCAACATAGCAACCAGTCGTGGCTGGGAGCGCTGATGACGATGCTGGACGTCACGTCGCTGGTGATCGTTGGGATTGAGGGGATTCATCCCGGGCAAGCGCGCCTGACCTTTGCCATGGCGCGGCATGCTGCTGTGGATTTGGCACAAGTCGTGAATGCCCGCTACGACCCGAATACCCCGGAGAGACTGAATGATGGTGAGTTCGATGCACTGCGGGAGGCACTGGCAGCTGCGGGATTGAAATTGCGGAGCACGGACGAAGCGCGGCAAAAGCTGACCAAGCTACGATCGATGTACGAACCCTACGTGCACTCGACGGCACGAAACCTGATGGTGACGCTGCCTCCGTGGAAAAATCTCACGAAGACGCGTGACAACTGGCAAGCGGGGCCATGGGATCGCGTAATCCAGGCAAAAGGGCTGGCTGTGCTGGGGCAAAAGCCGGCGCAACCGAGCCCTCTCGACGATCATTTCTAGATGCAACCTCACACAGAAAACCAGCGTTACAAACAACGTCGCTCGGAGCGGTGCGTGCTAACATCCTGTGTCGCGGATCCGACGGAATGAAAAAGATTGGCGAAAACGTGGTGCGCATCGAGGCAGAGGCGTTGCGAGCGCTGGCGGATCGCATTGCTGGTCCGATGGCGGACGAATTTGAGCGTGCCGTGGATTTACTGTTTTGTTGCGCGGGACGAGTGGTGGTAACGGGCATGGGGAAGAGCGGGTTAATCGCGCGCAAGATTGCCGCGACGCTTAGTTCCACGGGTACTCCGGCTTTGTATTTGCATCCGGTCGAGGCGCTGCACGGGGATTTAGGAATGGTGGTGCGCGGGGATGTGGTGCTGGCGCTTTCGGCTTCGGGAGAGACGGAAGAAATACTGGCGTTGCTGGCCACCATCAAGCGACTCCGGGTGCCGTTGATTGCGATGACAGGGGATGAGGTCGTATCGCAGAGGCTGAACTCGCCCGCTTCCCCACGGGTCTCTACACTTGCGGCTGCGGCCGATGTAGCGCTGGATTGCTCGATTGCGGAGGAGGCATGTTCGCTCGGACTCGCGCCTACGGCATCAACTACGACGATGCTGGCTCTGGGTGATGCACTGGCAGTAACGCTGAGCGAGAAGCGTGGATTCAAAGAAGAAGATTTTGCCTATCTGCATCCGGGCGGGAAATTGGGGAAGCGCCTGGCGCGTGTGGAATCGCTGATGCATACCGGCGAGGCGCTGCCCTGTGTCACTCCGCAGACGAAGATGCCAGATGTGATCTATGAAATGTCGCGCAAGAAGCTGGGCGTAACGGCAGTGATTGAGGAAGAAGAACTGGTTGGCATTATTAGTGATGGAGACTTGCGGCGGCTGCTGGAAAAACGCGGGAAAGATGTGCTGGATCTGACGGCGGGCGAGGCTATGACAAAAAATCCGCGAACGATTGGCGGTGGGGAATTCGCGGCGACGGCGCTGGCGCTGATGGAAGAAAAAAAGATCACGTCGCTGATGGTGGTGGACGGCAAGGGAAAGTTGAAAGGAATCGTGCACCTGCACGATTTGTGGAGCACGGAATTGGTTTAGGAAGTGAGTCAATCAGAGATTGAATCATTCAATCATTGGGACACACGGGCCATGAAATTGTTGGAAACCGATGAAAAAGCTGGATCAAGCCGAGGCGATGAACGTGCGCACCAAGCAGTTCTCGTTCGGATTGTCGCAGTAGTTCGATCCCTGCCGCGTAATAGGGAAGGGGATGTCATCGGTCGCCAACTGCTGCGCTGCGGGTCCGCCGTGGCGGCGAATTATGGAGCAGTTTGCCGGTCGCGCTCGAAGGCGGAGTTCATCTCGAAAATCAACGTTGTCGTCGACGAAGCGGATGAGACTGTCCTCTGGCTCGAACTCCTGAGCGATACTGGAGTAGTGCCTCAGGATAGGCTTGCGCGCTGCTCAAAGAAGCGAATGAATTGCTGGCGATTTGTGCCGCATCGTTGCGTACGGCGAAAATCAATATAGGAGCCTGAGGGTTGGCGGTTGACGTCATTGCGTTAATCACTCAATCTCTCGATGAGTCAATTTTATGTATCACTACGATCCCAAGACCGCGCTGGAAGAATTGATCGAAGACGCAACTCTGCCAAACCCGGTGCATGTGCGCGACATGATGCTGCGCAAGCATCTCTCAGCGGACAAGTCGCTGGAACTGAACCGGCTATTTGTTGAGTATCAGAAGTTTTTCGGCGAGACGCAGAAACTAGGGAAAGAGATTCTGAAGCAGTTGGCGGGATAGCGCGGCGTTAATGTGGCGGCCGCCGCCCTCGGAGTCCAGTTGACAAAGCCCGGATTACCGTTTCCTCCTGTCGAAAGAGTTACTAGTCTTCGCGCCAATCTTCATAGGTGCCACATTTTAGTTGCCGACGATTGCGCCGAGCCGAACTCGGGCGGCTGTCCCCACATGCGTATCGTATGCTCACGTTAGATCTCCTGAGCGCGAAATCAGATTACCTCCGGAGTTACATTATAGCTCAATCATTTACAATAACAAATTCTATTACACAGGATAAGTAATTCAAAACACTTATGCAGCGATGGTCACAGCTCTTTATTCCTACCTTGCGCGAGGCTCCGGCGGATGCGGAGGTTGCCAGCCATAAGTTTCTGGTGAGGTCTGGTTACATTCGCCAGCTCGCAGCGGGAATCTACTCGTATCTGTTTCTGGGGAACCGCTCGTTCAATAAGATCGTCGCCATCGTGCGCGAAGAGATGGACAAGATCGGGCAGGAGTTTTTTCTGCCAGCGCTACATCCGCGCGAGATTTGGGAAGGCAGCGGACGTTGGGCATTGATGGGCGAAAATCTTTTTCGCTTGAAGGACCGCAAGGGCGCGGACATGGCGCCTGGGCATGACCGAAGAAGAAGTGATGACGGATATTGCTCGCAAGGAACTGCGCAGCTACAAGCAGTTGCCGCAGATCTGGTACCAGATCGCTCCAAAGTTTCGCGACGAGCCGCGGCCAAGATCGGGGCTGCTTCGGGTGCGGCAGTTCATGATGAAGGACTCGTACTCGTTCGACATTGACGCGGCTGGGCTGGATGTTTCCTATAAGAAACATTTCGACACGTACTGCCGAATTTTCGACCGCTGTGGCTTGAAGTACATGGTGGTCGAGGCGGATTCAGGAGCGATGGGAGGGAAAGAGTCGCACGAGTTCATGGTGAAGACTCCGGCGGGAGAAGACCAGATTGTGAGCTGCGATGCGTGCAACTACGCGGCGAACATGGAGAAAGCGACTTCGAAGTTGGATTTGGTTAGCGATCTGGCGCCAGAAGGCGATGGGAATCCGCTTGAGGTGCACACGCCGGGCCAGAAGACGATTGAAGATGTAGCCAGATTTCTCGGCGTATCGCCGAAGAACAAGATCAAGACGCTAGCGTTGATGGCGGAATTGAAAGATGAAAAAAGCGGCAAGACAAAATTGCGTCCGCTTGTGCTGCTGATGCGAGGCGATCATCAACTGAACGAGGCCAAACTGAATGCCGCGGTGGGGATGGCGACGCGGCCCATGGAGGAAGCTGAGATCAGGGCGCTGTTCAAGTCTCCTGCAGGATATTTAGGACCAACGGGAATCGAGTGGGCGAAGGATCTTGAAGAAAGATACGCATCTCCCCCTGTTGCTGGCAGATAAGGCCCTGGAGGGCCGAACGAACCTGATTGCCGGTGCGAACCGGGAGGAGTACCACGTAAAGAATTTGACCCCGGGCAAAGAGTTTCATCCCACGGCGTATGCGGATCTGCGCGCGGTTACGGCGGGGGAAGGCTGTCCGAATTGCGGAAATGGCTTGCGCATCGATACAGCGGTTGAAATCGGACACATTTTCAAGCTGGGCTACCGGTACACGGAAGCGATGGGCTCGCGAGTGCTCGACAAGAATGGCAAGGAAGTGACTCCGATCATGGGCTCCTATGGAATTGGGATTGAACGAATCCTGGTGGCTGCGGTGGAGCAGAGCAATGATGAAAACGGATTCTGGTTGCCCGCGGCGATTGCTCCGTTTGAAATTGTGGTAACTCCCGTCAATGTGAAAGACGAGCATGTGCTGAAAGCGGCGACGGACATAGCAACCGAGCTGGAAGGCGCGGGCTTTGATGTGATTCTCGATGACCGGGACGAACGGCCAGGGGTGAAGTTCAAGGACGCGGATTTGGTCGGTATCCCTTTTAGAATCACTGTCGGGAAGAAGGTTACCGAAGGTACTGTGGAAGTGGTTCTACGCTCGACTCACGAGGTACGCGATGTTAGGATCGCGACGTTAGTAGAACACTTTCAAGGGGTGTTGCGAGCCAAGGCCTGAGTTTGCGCCGAGGTTCGCGGCGCAATTTCAGACTATGGGAATTATCAAAGCATTTTTGGGTTTCATCGCGCTCGCAGGCATGGTCATCGGCCTGTTCCAGGTGGTTCCACCGATGCTGGCTAATTACAGCTTCACGGACGATCTCAAGACGATTTCGATGATGGACAGCGCCAGTCAGAGCAAGACTGAAGATGACGTGCGCAACGACGTGATGCACAAAGTAAAAGAGCACGACTTGCCCATCGAACCCAAACAGATTGCGGTACAGCGTATTACTTCACCGGGCCTCTCGACCGTTTATATATCAGTGGATTACACGGTTACGATCAACCTGCCGGGTTATACCTTCGATCTGCACTTCAATCCTAACAGCGGAAATAAAGGATTCTAAGCATCCGAAACCGGACTTAGGCGGATGCACACTGAGCTCGCAATGGTTTGCGAGTCTCGACCCCACGAATCTCTCTATCGCCCTGTCGAGCTACAAGAGCTCGCGGTACTCTTTCCAATTCGCGAGGGCTGAACGGTCGAGTGCGTCAGTGACATTCGTAACGTTGCGGTGTTGTTACCTTGCCCCTAAGATCGCCAAGAGCTAAGAGTTTTCTGATTTCATTTTGGAGTGCGCGCAGGCTCCGAAAAGTCCAGGGTTTAATTCCGTAGTAGAAATGCTTCCGAAACTGCCAGCGGCAGATCGGAGCTGAGGTGGAGGCGGTTTATGAGGATGCGAGTTCGAGCAGGTCTGATGCTGATGACGGCGGCAGTGATGATGAGCCTGGTCGGTTGCGACCACTACAACTGCAGCACCGGCGCTACTTTTGGCGGCTCCAGTTGCACGTCGACTGGATCGGGTCTGGGGTCCAACGGAAGCACTGGAAGTGTGACGGCTGCCTATGCTTATGCGGTGGACACGGCGGGAACGATTGACGGATTCACACTGGACACCGGAGCAAGTACGTTTCAAACCATAGCTAGCTATACCGCGCCAACGGTTCCAACTAACGATCAGGGCTACGGGATGGCCGTCGCGCAGAAGTTGTATCTGTACACCGCGTTCGTAGGGACGGGCCAGATCTTTGGCTGGACGATTGGCTCGACTGGAACCTTGACCGCGATCAGCGGCAGTCCGTTCAGTGCGCCATACTTAGACGGCATCGGCGGTTCCCAAGGTCCTCAGGACATGATTGTGAATCCGGCCGGCACGCTGCTATTTGTGGATAACGTCAATGCAGAAGGTATCTACGTTTATTCTATTGGCAGCGGCGGAGTATTGACAGTCGTCAACGGCTCTCCATTTCCTGTGGGATTTTTCCCGGGAAATCTGGCGACCGATGGTCTTGGGAAGTATTTATACGTTACGTCGGCAACGAACGGCTCGGAGATTGCAGCTTATTCGATCGGAACCAGCGGGACATTGACTCCAGTTGTCGGCAGTCCGTTTGCATACCCGATGTTGCAAGTTCAAGGAGATCCCACCGGCGGTTATCTGATCGGCACGAAGGGCGCCTTATCGGGTGACAGCCACTTGTATGTTTTCAGTATCGCGCAATCAGGGTCAAATGCGGGAGCGATCACGCAGACGCAAGCGGTAACCACGGTTTACGCCCCGTACAGCATCGCGGTGCAGCCCAATACCGGCGGCAATCTGGTCTATTCGTTCAGCATTAATGCCACTGACACTGGGTACAACCCGATTGAAGGCTATCAGCTTTCTAACGGCACGCTGACCGCGGTCGCGGGGTCGCCTTTCTCCAATGTTTCGGACGGTGCCTACGCTGAGTTTGATCAGAGTGGAGCGTTTCTGTTTCCTTATAGCTCGGTTGTGAATGAAAGTACAAACACGGTCACCACGACACTGGGCGTGTTAGATGTGGCCTCCGGTGGCGCTCTTACTCAACCTATTTCTCCCGCAACCCTTGGGAGCCAGGGTTTCTTTGCCGTGACCGATGTACCGTAGAAGAGTCAACCAGCGGAGGTCGCACCAGTTCAGTTAACCAGAGACGGACCCGCATGAACTGCGGGTCTCTTTTTGTTTAGCGCTGCGGCGGTACAATGGAAGCACAGCAGGATTCTCCGTTCGTAAAGCAGCAGGTGGGAAGCGTTCGCGGGAGAGTGTGACTCTGAGAGGGTCAAACCTTTTTGGGTTTCCAATCGTCTGACCAGCAGGGAGTTTTTTCGTCGAGTCTAAAGTGGCTATTAAAATAAAGATCCCAAAAACCGGACAAAAAAATGGCAACGCCGGCTTAGGCCTGCCTCGGGACCCGGTATTGCGGGCCGCACTGATCATTTTTCTGGTTGGTGCGGTCGGGTTAGGCAGCTTCTTCTTCTATTTCTACATTAAGTATGACCGCATCATAGCGCAGCGCTTCAAGACATCGGTCTTCACCAATTCGGCGAAAATCTATGCCATCCCGCGGACCGTACACGATGGCGACAAGGCAGATGCCAAGGAAATCGCCACGGCCCTGCGGCGGGCGGGTTATTCCGAAAAAGAAGGCGAATCACAGCTGGGAAGCTTTCGCTTGATAAGCGGGGGGATCGAAATCTTGCCCGGGCCGCAGTCTTACCACAGCCCGGAGGAAGCGCGCATCACGATCCACGATGGAGTCGTGGACCGGATTACGAGCAAAGGAAACGAGCTCTCCGCCTACGAATTGGAGCCTCAATTGGTGACGGCGCTCTTCGATGCGGAGCAGCGTTCCAAGCGGCAAATCGTGACATATAACGAAATTCCTAAAGTGATGGTTGATGCTGTGATGGCGATCGAAGACCGCCGTTTCTTCGAACACAGCGGGGTGAACTTCATACGCATGTTCGAGGCGGGTTGGATCGATTTGACTCGCCAACGGCACGAGCAAGGTGGGTCGACGATTACGATGCAGCTTTCGCGCGGCTTCTTTTTGACGCCCGAGAAGACGGTTCGACGAAAGCTGACGGAGATGCTGATTGCGGAAGAACTGGAACAGAAGTTCAGCAAGCAGCAGATTTTTGAGTTCTACAGTAACTGGGTAAACCTGGGGCAGCGGGGATCATTCGCGATCAGTGGATTTGCAGAAGCCTCACGGGCATACTTCAACAAAGACTTGAAGGATATAACGCTCCCAGAGGCGGCCTTGTTGGCGGGCATTATTCAGGGGCCCAGCCGCCTGTCGCCCTATCGGCATCCTGAGCGGGCTTTGGAACGACGCAACCTGGTTTTGGATTCGATGGTCGACACCCACGCGATTACGCGGGATCAGGCGGAAAAGGCCAAGGCCGTTCCTTTGAAGCTGGCGCCTCCGAACGTCGAGGCGAGCGATGCACCTTATTTCGTCGATATGGTGCGCGATACGCTGATCAATAAATTCAGCGAACATGATCTGAATGACGAGTCCTATCGCATCTACACCACGCTCGATCCGGACCTGCAGAAAGTAGCGGCGCAGGCTGTGGAGAGCGGAATCAAGCTGGTGGATGATCAAGTCAAGAAACTGCGGACCAAGCGGGTCAAGGTGGGCAAGAAAGTTGAAACCCAGGTGGCGCCGGGACCGCAAGCGCAGGTCGCAATGGTTGTGCTCGATCCGCACACGGGAGCAGTACTGGCGCTGGTGGGGGGACGCGACTACGGCTTCAGCCAGTTGAACCATGCGTTATCCAAGCGACCTACGGGATCAATCTTCAAGCCTTTTGTGTACGCGGCGGCAATGAACACGGCGCTCGATGGATCTCAGACAGTGATTACCCCGGCGTCGACGGTGACGGATGCGCCTACCAGCTTCGCCTACGGCGACCAGATTTACGAGCCGCGAAATTATAAAGAGGAATATCACGGCGACGTCACATTGCGGTACGCCCTAGCGATGTCTCTGAATAACGCTACGGTGAAACTCGCTGAAGAAGTCGGGTATGACAAAGTTGCGGACTTGGCGAAGTCGGCCGGCATCACCTCGGTAAAAGCTACCCCGGCCATGGCCCTGGGTTCTTATGATGCGACCCCGCTCGACATGGCCGGAGCTTACACGTCGTTTGCGAATAATGGCGAGCGGCTGTCTCCTGTGCTGGTAAATTCGGTGCGCAATGCCAAGGGGGATGTAGTTTCGAATTTTAAAACGGACCAGCGTCAGGTGCTGGATCCCCGCATTGCTTACATCATGACCAACATGATGGAAAGCGTGATCAACAACGGGCTGGGATATACGGCCGTACGGTTACGCGGTTTTACCTTGCCTGCGGCAGGGAAGACCGGGAGTTCGCACGATGGGTGGTTCGCGGGATACACGTCGAATCTGTTGTGTATCGTTTGGGTGGGTTATGACGATTACAGCGATCTGCGATTGAGCGGAGCGATGACCGCGGCACCGATCTGGACCGAGTTCATGAAAAAGGCATCTGCCTTACCGCAGTATTCCAGCATGAAACCGTTCTCGCAGCCGACTGGAGTCGTCGATGTGCAGCTCGATAAGGCTACGAATCGGCTGGCAACTCCCACTTGCCCGGACGATTATGAGGCGGCATTTGTGGCTGGGACCGAGCCGCGCGAGACTTGCGATCAGCAGAATGGTGTAGCGGGACTGTTTTCCCGGATGTTTGGCGGAGGAGGTCAGAAAGCGCTGCCGCCCCCGCCGGTGCAGGCTACAAATTCCACGGATGGCCAGAACCAGGATCCGAAGAAAAAGAAGGGCTTTTTCGGGAAAATCGCAGGAATTTTCAAGGACGACAAAGCCACGGCGCCGCCTTCCAAGCCCGTGGATAGCGGACAAACGCCGCCTCAGTAACCGGTCGTCAACCCTCCAAGGCGCTAAATAATTCCGCGCCGTCGGCTCAAAACTGTGGCAAAATGGGGCCGTGGGAAGTGGTCGCTTTGGGGGTGTGTATGTCCTACCGGAAGGCCTGCCTCGTTGTTCTCCTGATTTCCTCTAGTGTTGCATTCGCGCAAGGTTCACATTCCGAACAAGTGCAGATTGCGCCGCCACTCATTCGTGGGATTGATCCTCCGGCTGCGGATGCAACCGCGGCCGCGCTCGAGCAGCAAGCGGACCGGCTTCGGGCACAGAAGCTGTATCTGGATGCGCTCGATTATTACCACGCCGCGCTCAACAAGCAGGCGAACGGTGCGCGACTGTGGAACAAGATCGGCATCACAGAACTTCTGATGCAGCGCTACAAAGAAGCGCGAAAGTCCTTCGAGAAAGCCATCCACTGCGACCGTAAGTATCCCGATGCTTATAACAACCTGGGCGTGATTTATTACGAGGTCAAGAAATATGGAGCAGCGGTGAAGCATTATCAACAGGCGATTGCGCTGGATGGCACCTCGGCATCGTTCTTCAACAATCTGGGCGCGGCATATTTTTCCAAGCGTGAATTCGAGCCTGCCATTGCCGCTTATCAGCATGCACTGGAGCTCGATCCCGAAGTGTTTGAACGCAGCTCACGAGGCGGTGTGCAAGCACAACTGCCAAGTCCTGAGGATCGCGCGCGCTACGACTACACCGTCGCGAAGCTTTACGCGAAGATGGGCTTGTCGGACCAATCGCTGGAGTACTTGAGAAAGGCCATGGAAGCTGGCTACAAGGACTTAAAGAACGTCTATAAAGACGTTGAGTTTGCCGAGGTGCGAAAGAGTGCTCGATTCACCGAGCTTATGGCCTCTAATACGCCGACGATTCCGAATTGACAGAGCAATTTGTTTAACGAAATGAATTACAAAGTTTTACAAAAATAGACGCAAATAGGCGATGTTCTGAGGTTTAATAAGTCGAAATACTCCTGAAAACAACAGGGTGAGTAAGGAGAAACGGTAGCCCATCGGATGCTGACCCGAGCACGCCCCAAGCAAGCATCTGATGGGCTTTTTAATTTTCGCAATTCATTTCTGCAGCCCGCGTTTGCAGTTGATGCGAAAATAGCTCGGGCGAACGTTTTACGAAACCGCAACTTCCCGTTACAATGCTGAAATGTTTTCCCTTCCTGACTCTCTGCGCTGGGCACATCCACTAGTTGCGGAGTGGTTCGTGCAGAAGTTCGGCACCCCGACCGAGCCGCAAGAGCAGGGCTGGCCGCACATCCTTGCAGGCCACACGACGCTAATTTCTGCGCCCACCGGATCAGGCAAAACGCTGGCTGCGTTTTTGGCATGCATTGATCGGCTGGTGCGGAAAGCGTTGGCGGGCGATCTGGCGGATCGCACTGAAGTTCTTTACGTCTCGCCGCTCAAGGCGCTGGGCAACGATATACAAAAAAATCTGGAAGTGCCCCTTGGAGAAATACTGACCAAGGCCGGCGAGCGCGGGCTGCTGATGCCGGAAATTCGCACCGCCGTCCGAACCGGGGACACGCTGATGCCCGAGCGTCGTGCCATGTTGAAACGGCCGCCGCACATTTTGGTGACAACGCCGGAGTCGCTTTACATCCTGCTCACGGCGGACAAAAGCCGCGCCATTCTGCGCGATGTTGAAACCATCATTCTGGATGAAATACATGCAGTGGCCGATGACAAGCGCGGAGCGCATCTGGCGTTGTCTTTGGAGCGGCTGGAAGCATTGACCTACCGGCGGCCGGTGCGCATCGGGCTTTCTGCCACACAGAAGCCGATTGAAGAAGTGGCTCACTTCCTGACGGGAAGCGGCCGTCCTGATCCGGTGATCGTCAACATTGGCCACCGGCGCAAACTCGATATGGCGGTGGAGGTTCCGCCCATGCCATTGGGGCCGGTGGCTTCCAATGAGATGTGGGACGAAGTCTACAACCGGCTGGTGACGCTGGTGGAGCAACATCGCTCGACGTTGGTGTTTGTGAATACTCGCCGCATGGTAGAGCGCGTGGCGCATAACCTGGGAGAGCGCATCGGCGAAGACAATGTAGCGGCCCACCACGGCAGTCTCTCGCGCAAGCTGCGTTTTGCGGCAGAAAAGAAACTGAAGGAAGGACAGGTTCGCGTGCTGGTTGCGACGGCATCGCTGGAACTTGGAATTGATGTAGGCACGGTCGACTTGGTCGTGCAGATCAATTCACCGCGAGCGATTGCGTGCACGTTGCAGCGGGTGGGTCGTTCGGGACACTGGCGGGGCGCTGTTCCCAAGGGACGCCTTTTTGCGACGACGCGGGATGACTTGCTGGAATGTGCGGCGCTGGTGCGTGCCATCCGACAAGGAGATCTCGATCGCCTGATTATTCCAGAGTCGCCGCTGGACGTATTGGCGCAACAGATTGTGGCCGCATGCTCTGCGGAGGAGTGGGGCGAGGATGAGATGTTTGCCCTGGCGCAACGCGCTTATCCCTATCGCAATCTCACGCGAGCGACTTTCGATTCAGTTCTGGAAATGCTTTCAGAAGGCATCGCGGCGCGTAGAGGGCGGTATGGCGCCTATGTGCATCGCGATCGAGTGAACGGAAAACTGCGGGCGCGTCGCGGTGCGCGGCTGGCGGCCATCACCAGCGGAGGAGCGATTCCCGACAACTCACTCTACAACGTCGTAGCGGAGCCGGAAGGGATGATCGTCGGCACGGTAGATGAGGATTTCGCAGTGGAAAGCAATCGCGGCGACATCATGCTGTTGGGGAATACATCCTGGATGATTCGCCGGATTGAGACCAACGCTGGGCGTGTGATTGTGCAGGACGCGCACGGCGCTCCACCCAGCGTTCCATTCTGGAGAGGGGAGGCTCCGGCACGCACGCAAGAGCTTTCCGAACACATTGGCACGTTGCGGCAAACGATCAGCGACATGTTGCCGCACACTTCGCCAGTAGGTTTCTCGGCTACGCAGCCCGACGTGGCGGCAGCGGTCGGTTGGCTGAAGGAGGAGTGCGGGCTTTGTGATTCGGGCGCAGAACAAGCCGTTGAGTATGTTTTGCAGGGTCGGGCAGTCCTGGGAGTTGTCCCCACCCAGACGACGGTCATTGCGGAGCGCTTTTTCGATGAAGGCGGCGGGATGCAGTTGGTGATCCACGCTCCGTTTGGCGGACGCATTAACAAGGCTTGGGGGCTGGCGCTGCGCAAGCGTTTTTGCGTTGGTTTCAATTTTGAATTGCAAGCGGCGGCCACCGATAACGGATTAAACATTGCGCTGGCGGAGCAGCACAGCTTTCCGCTCGGCGATGTTTTTAACTTTCTGCAGGCGGCGACGGTGCAACCGATTCTCGAACAGGCGGCGCTCGATTCGCCTATCTTTGCTACGCGCTGGCGGTGGGATGCAAATCGCGCTCTCGCACTGTTGCGCTTTCAAAATGGAAAGAAGGTTCCCCCACAAATTCAACGCATGCGTTCCGACGATTTATTGGCCTCGGTGTTTCCGGATGCGGCTGCGTGTTTTGAGAACATACAGGGCGAACGACATATTCCAGATCATCCGCTGGTCGGCGAGGTGATGAAAGATGTCCTCACCGAGGCGATGGATATTGAAGGGCTCAAAGCATTGTTAAGCGGACTGGCGAATGGGAGCATCCGTTGCGTGGCCGTAGACACGCCGGTGCCGTCGCAGTTCTCGCACGAGATTCTGAATGCAAATCCGTATGCATTTCTTGACAACGCGCCGCTCGAAGAACGGAGAGCGCGAGCCGTGCAGATGCGGCGCATGTTGCCGGAATCGGTGCTCGAGGAAGTGGGCGGTCTGGATCGCGCGGCGATTGCGAAAGTCAGGGAAGAGGCTTGGCCCGATGTGCGCGATGCGGATGAGTTGCATGATGTCCTGCACACGGTGGTAGCGATGCCTGAGGATTTCGGTCTGGTTGGTCACCCTGGCAGTAATTGGATAGGCTATTTTCGAAAAGCTTGTTAGCGAAGGGCGAGCGGCATACGGTTTGGTGGAAGCACGGCGCTATTGGGTGGCGGCGGAGCGTGCCAAAGCTTTTGCCGCGATCTTTCCGGGGGCAAATTTGAGCCCGCCCTAGCGAATGTCGAAGGGAATGTTCCTACACGCGACGATGCCTTGTTGACCATGGTTACGGGATGGATGTGCCATCTTGGACCAAGCACTGCTACGGGGTTGGGCGAAAGTCTCGCAGTTCCTGCAGCAGACATTATGGGTGGTCTTCTCCGCATGGAGGCGAGCGGGACCGTGCTGCGCGGGAACTTCAGTGGTTCGGCTGCCGCCTCGCGAACCGCGGCGTCGACCACATCAGAGTTTGAGATCGAATGGTGCGAGCGGCGGCTACTAGCGCGGATACACCGGTTGACTGTCGCAACTTTGCGCAAGCAGGTTGAGCCGGTCACGGCGGCGCAGTTCATGCGATGGCTGCTGAACTGGCAGCACGCGGCCCCCGGCACGCAGGTTTCCGGCGAGCGGGGAACCTTGGAAGTATTGCGGCAATTGCAAGGGTTTGAGATTCCGGCGAACGCGTGGGAGCGGCAGGTACTGTCTCGACGAATCGCGGACTACGATCCGAAGTGGTTGGATCAGCTGTGCCTTACGGGGGCAGTGGGTTGGGGAAGGTTATCGCCCCATCCGGCGACGCTGGACTACTCGAATGGGACACACAAGTTGAACGGCGAAACAGACGGCGCTCCGCGACAGCGAAGAGTAATTCCAACCAGCGTTGCGCCAATTACTTTCTTTATTCGAGAGGATGCGGATTGGATGACGCCCCGGCATCCGGGCGCGGATCAGGCCTCAAACAACGGATTGAGCCCGGGCGGTCAGATGGTGCTCGATTTCTTACGGCAACGCGGTGCTTCCTTCTTTGCCGATATCGTTCGCAACACAGAAAAGTTGAAGGCTGAAATTGAAACAGCGTTGTGGGAACTTGTGGCTGCCGGTCTGGTTACGGCGGATGGCTTTGACAATCTGCGATCGCTCATCGACCCGAAAAGAAGAGCGGGACAGAGCACGGGTCGCACGCATCGACCGCGCCACAATGCGGGTCGCTGGGCGATCCTGCACGCGGACGAAATCGTCGAGAGGTCGCGAGCGGTGGAAGCAGCCTGTTGGATGCTGCTACGACGTTACGGCATAGTCATTCGCGACCTGCTCGTGCGGGAGGCGAATCTGCCGCCGTGGCGCGAACTGTTAACGGCTTTCCGGCGGCTCGAGGATCGCGGCGAGATTCGCGGCGGCCGTTTTGTGGACGGATTTCTGGGTGAGCAGTTCGCCTTGCCGGTAGCGGTCGACTCGGTACGCGCGATGCGCAAACTGGAGTCTGCGCAAGGGACGATCACGCTTTCGGCGGCCGATCCTCTGAACCTTGTCGGTATTCTGGTTCCGGGCGATCGGGTTCCGGCAATTTCAGGCAACAGCGTCACGTATCGGGACGGAGTCGCAATTGCACTGCCTATGATTGCATCCTCCGCTAGCGAGCAAGCTGCGGCCGCGGGTTAAGGGTTCAGCTGATTTTCATTCCAAGCCCGCTCGAGGGTCCAAAAGATCAGGGACCCGATGAGGGGGCCCCTCGGATCCCTGATTGCGCAGCTCAGCAAGAACTAGTTCAAAAAGCGCTTCCCCCATCGCTTTTTGCTAAGCAGTGGCGCACTCTTGCTTGTGCATGCCGCGTGCCAGATTGCCTTGATCCCTGTGGATTTCGCCCAAGCCTATAAACCTGCTGTAAATCGAGGTTAGCGTCAGAGCCTGTTCTCTCGATACGGCTCGACGACAGATGCTGAAATGTCCGCGCATTTCGCTATCCAATCGGATAGTGCGACTATCTGTTCGGATAACGTAACAGTTTCAAGTCGAGGCGTGAATTTCGGCCCGAAAGTGTGATAGAAGAGGCACGAGGTAAGCCGCTTGCGTCCCAGACTCTTGGGCTTTCCGGGCCGTTGAAAGATTCGACCATCCCCTTGAAGGAGGGGGAGATCACCATCGGACGGGAAGCTTCCAACGGGTGCGCGGTCGACCGACCCTTCGGTTTCCCGAAGGCATTGTGTGGTCACGCGGTGCAAGAGGGAAATTCCGGGTGCGGGATCTGGGCAGCCGTAACGGAACACTGGTAAATGGTGGGGCGGTGCAGGAGCACTGGTTGAAGCACGGAGACGAGATAGCTGCGGGCGACTCGGCTTTTCTTGTTTCTGCTGGAAGACGAGGACCGGGCTCCAGCGATGGGGCAGGTTGAATTTGAGGACGCGCAGCGTACTGCGGAAACCACGGTGATCCATCCTCGGGACGTGGTTTATCTGCAACCGGACCGCCTGGGGCGCGAGTTACCTGCTAGTTCGCCGATCGCGAGAAACCTGAATGCGCTGCTGAAGATCAGCCGGATCGTGCACGCGATTCGCGATCTCGACGATCTTCAAGGTCAGTTGCTGGATTTGATTTTTGAGGTGGTGCCCGCGGGTCGAGGCGCGATTTTGCTGGCGGACAGCGAAGGGCAGCAATTCAACTCCATGTTTGCTCGTATGCGGCAGACAGGACAAGCTCCTCTCGTCAAAGTCAGCCGCACGATTGCTCGCCAGGTGTCTGGAGCAAGGGATTGCAATTCTGGGCACGGATGTGCCGAGCAGCGGTGATTTGCGAGAGGTTGAAAGCCTGGTTGCATCGCAGGTGCGGTCGCTTCTATGCGTGCCGTTGACGGTATTTCAGCGCGTCATCGGATGCATTTACCTCGATAGCAACAGTTTCGGCAACCGGCTCGACGAAGAGCATCTGCAACTGGTGACCGCGGTTGCAGGAATTTCAGCAGTTGCGCTGGAAAATGCACGCCGGGTGCAGTGGTTGGAACAGGAGAACGAGCGTCTGATGGTGGAGGTGAGCCAGGAGCGGAGCCTGGTGGGCGAAAGCTCTCGCATGAAGGATATTTACCAATTTCTCAAACGCGTGGCCCCAACCGATTCAACCGTGTTGATCGAGGGGGAGAGTGGAACCGGTAAAGAGCTGGCGGCACGGGCGCTTCACCGGAATAGTCCGCGCGCCAACAATCCATTTGTGGCCATCAATTGCGCCGCGATTCCGGAGACTCTGCTCGAAAGCGATTTGTTCGGCCACGAGCGCGGGGCGTTTACCGGCGCAGCAGGCTTAAAGAAGGGAAGACTTGAAGTCGCTGACTCAGGCGTCGTGTTTCTGGACGAAATCGGAGAACTCGCTCCCGCATTGCAGGTGAAACTTCTGCGTGTATTGCAGGAACGAGAATTTGAACGCGTGGGAGGAACACATCCGATCAAACTGGATATCCGCCTGATTGCCGCCACCAATTGCAACCTGGAGCAGGCCGTTCGGGACGGACATTTCGTCGGGATCTTTATTACCGTTTAGCTGTGTTGAAGGTGAGCATGCCCAGCTTGCGCGAGCGCCGGGAAGACATTCCAATGCTGGCGCGTCATTTTGTGCAGAAACATGCGAAGCGGTGCAAGGTAAAGCCGCGTCCGATATCCCGGGAGGCTTTGTCCTGCATGGTGAACTATGATTGGCCGGGGAATGTGCGGGAACTCGAAAATGCGATCGAACGAGCGCTCGTGCTGGGAAATTCTGAGATGATTTTGCCTGAGGACCTTCCCGAGTCGCTGCTGGAGCGGACGCCGGCGCCGGACATGACCGAGGCAAAATATCACGCCGCGGTGAAAGAATTGAAAAAACAACTGATACTTAATGCGGTGGAACAGACGCATGGAAGTTATGCGGATGCGGCACGCATTCTTGGAGTTCACCCTAATTACTTGCATCGCCTCATCCGCAACCTGGAGTTGAAAGAGACTTTGAAGGACGCGCTACGAGACTTTTCTCCGCGTGGGCTGAGCGGTCTTTCGGGCGGGAATGCTTAGATTTTGAGCACTGCGCGGTGCCGGGGGCAAAGGCAATGCTGATCACGTCTATCAGCGCGGATCAAGATAGGTGGACTGCCACCGCACCGCGACGTGCAGATGTGGTCCGGTGGCCCGGCCTGTGCCGCCGCTGAGGCCAATCTCCTGGCCGCGTTTTACCTGGTCGCCCTCCTTCACTTTGAACTCGGAAAGATGCAAGTAAAGGGTAAGCAGACCCTGGCCGTGATCCAGCACTACAAAGTTGCCTTCGAAGTAGAGCGGTCGCGCCAGCAGCACAGTGCCGTCATTCATGGCGAGGACAGGGGTACCGCTGGGTACTCGAAAATCCAGGCCTAGGTGTGGACTGGAAGTTTTGCCATTGAAAATTCGTTGGGATCCAAACACATCTGAGATGGGAGCATCGGCCGGCGCAGCGAATTGTCCAGACCATTCGCGCTCTGGTGTGACACGGTTCAGAAAGTCCTTCTTAACCTCCTGGCTTTCGGCGATCTGTTTTTGCTGCTCGGGGGAGGGCTCGGTGAATTTGCCTTCGACGCTGAGCTTGACCGCAATTTTCGGATACTTGGCGCGAGCCACAGAAAATTTGTGGGTGAAAGAAAGGTTGGGGGCGGATGCCTTGCCGGAAGAACTGTTACCAGTGAGTTCAAGGGCGTAACTGCCTGGCGCGGTTTCCAGACTGACTCCGGCAAGCGCGAACCATGTTTTGCTGGCGGCATCGTAGCTGAAGGAAACGTTATGTCCAAGCCAGGTTCCGCTAAGTGATTCAAGTTGCGCTGGCGACTTCACTTGAAAGAGCACCGGGGCACCATTGAGCAGTCGAGTTGGTTGCGCATGCACAGTCCAACTCGCTGCAAGGACGAGGACCGGAGAATTGAGGGTCGAGCCGAGAACAAAAATGAGGGCGAGGCAAAAAGAGGTTAGCAACCGCTGCATCTCCTCAGCGTAGCATTGCGGCGCGTGCGTTAGGAAGGATTACACAGGAACGTTTACTGGCCGTACTGACGAGCCTGATAAACTCACGAGCGACATTCAGCGTGACACTCGCGTCAATTTAAAGGAGAGAATCAGTGCGTCGTAGTGCGCCAGACAAAAAGACAGGATTTGGAACTCGCTCCGTATGGTCCGGAGAGACGGGCAACTCTTGGGAAGGTGCCACGCAAATTCCAGTTGCACTTAGCGTTTCATTTGGCTACGACGATGTTGATACGTGGCTAGAGGTTTCGCGGGGAAAAAGACAGGGCCACATCTACAGTCGGAACACTAATCCGACCGTCTCCGTTTTCGAAGAAAAGGTAAGGGACTTGGAGACCGCCGAGGCTGCAACCAGTTTCTCAAGCGGGATGGCCGCGATCAGCAACACACTATTCGCCCTCTTGTCACCCGGCGACCGCGTCGTTTCCATCAACGATACGTACGGTGGTACGAACAAATTGTTTATCGAGTTTCTGCCCCGATTCGGTATCCAGGTATCGCTCTGTGACACGAGCGACCATGAGGCAATCGAAGCTGCGGTCCGGAAAGGATGCAAGGCCGTCTATCTGGAGAGCCCGACGAACCCAACGGTGAAGGTCGTCGATCTAAAAAGACTTGCAGCGGCGGCTCATCGCGAAGGGGCCATAGTGATCGTCGACAACACCTTGGCCACTCCTATCAATCAGCAGCCGTTGAAACTTGGCGCGGACCTGGTGATTCATAGTGCAACCAAGTTTCTGGGAGGACATGCCGATGTGCTTGGCGGCGTGGCCTGCGGCGCAGCCGATTTGATCGCCAAGGTCTACCATTTTCGTGAGATCACGGGAGCGTGTCTTGATCCCATGGCAGCCTACTTGCTGCTACGCGGAATGAAGACTCTGCATCTGCGGATTGTCCGGCAGAACGAGAGCGCGCTGAAGATTGCGCGATTTCTCGAATCGCATCCCGCAGTGGTTCGAGTTTATTATCCGGGATTGAAATCTCACGAGCACCACGTGATTGCCCGGCGGCAGATGCGTGGTTATGGCGGTGTGCTCAGCTTTGCAATTCAGGGTGGCTTCGAATCGGTGAAATCTTTTCTTCCTCGCCTACGTTATGTGCATTTGGCCGCAAATCTGGGCGCGGTCGAAACCGTCGCTGGCCCTCCTGCCACTACCAGCCATGTCGAGTCCACGAA
This sequence comes from uncultured Acidobacteriaceae bacterium, assembly GCA_963846215.1. Classification (GTDB taxonomy): domain Bacteria; phylum Acidobacteriota; class Terriglobia; order Terriglobales; family Acidobacteriaceae; genus Sulfotelmatobacter. The sequence goes on from CAWJVC010000009.1 coordinate 1,285,804, forward strand.
GGAGGAACGCGCTGCGAGCGGCATTCCGGAGGCATTGATCCGCTACTCTGTGGGAATTGAGGATGCGGAAGATCTGATTGCGGATCTGCGAGATGCGTTGGACAGAGTTCGTCTCAAGAAGCGGCGGAAGAAATCCTAAGACGAGTCCCTTACTAGACCTGTCACAAGTGACAGTGGTCAATCTTCACCACAGGAGAAGAATCTCAATAACAGCCCATGAAAGTTTTGGCGGCTGATTCCGTCTGTCTGCGAGCCTGCGGGAACAGAGAAGGAAGCCATTGATGACCCTCCAGTTCAGACCGAGACTTGTCGTTGCTCTCATTATTTTCGCGGTTGTTTTGCCCGGATTCGGACAAATGCCGCTTTTGCAAACTCCTCTACCGACTCAAGCACACCAAAAAATGGGTTACTTCGCCGGCCATTGGGATTTGCAAGGCACTAGGAAAATCGGCCCCAATACTCCGGCCGCGCCGTTTACCGCTACCGAGCATGGCGAGTGGGTGGCGGGGAACTTTTTTCTTGAGACTCACTCCACCATGTCGTCAGCGCTGGGCGATACACGAAGCACGCGGGTGATGGAGTACAACACGGAAGATAAAATTTATACGTACAACGCCTACAACAGCCTGGGGGAGCACCAGATGGCGATCGGCCACGTGCAAGACAACGTCTGGACGTGGACCTCGGAGGCGAAGATGAATAATTTAGCGGTTAAAGGGCGATACACCATCACCGTGGTCTCCCCCACCGTTTATACCTTTAAGTATGAAACCCTGACCGGCGCGGGTGATTGGTTTACCGTAATGGAGGGGAAGGCGACGAGATCGCAAGACGGCCGGTAACGACAAGGTCGAAACTATTCGATGAAAGAAGATGATGGGAAAAGACATAAGCGCGTCGCAACTGACAACTTAGTCTTCAAAATCAAGATCCTCGCCTCTCCCCAAAACGTAAGCCATCGGGATATTACGCCAACAGAGCCGTCTCGACCCTCGTTGCGAACCCCCTTCAGCCACACTTAAGCAAGGTTTGAGACAATAACTGCAGGGTTTTTCTGTAAATGCGCGTACTCCTGATCGAAGACGAGCAGCGACTGGCTGAGAACATGGTTGCAGCTTTGCGCGAAAGCGGGCTGGCAGTGGACCATGCGGCCGACGGGGAAGCCGGCTCGCACCTCGCCGAACAGGGCGTTTACGATGCGATTGTGCTCGACCTGATGCTTCCCCGAAAAAGCGGACAGCGTGTTCTCCAGGACCTGCGCCGGAAAAAAATTCACACTCCGGTCTTGATTCTCACGGCGCAGGAAGGAAAAGAATCAATTGTCAGCCTCCTAAATGCGGGCGCCGACGACTATCTCAGCAAGCCCTTCGACCTGGGAGAACTTCTCGCTCGGATCAAAGCTCTCATACGGCGTGCCAAAGGTGTTTCGACTCCGGTGCTGAAAATCTCGGATCTGGAACTGGATACGGTGCAGCAAACTGTGCGATCGCGCGCGGTCAGTCCCTCGATCTCTCGCCAACGGAATATCGCATCCTGGAATACTTGATCCATCGCCCCCGCGCGGTTGTTTCACAGCAGGAATTGCTGGAACATCTCTATGATTTCGATTGGGAGCATCATTCCAACGTGATCGAAGCGCACATCTCAAATCTGCGGCGGAAAGCTAAACATTGGGGGCGCCGAACCTCTGATTGAAACTTTGCGCCATCGCGGATACCGCCTTCGCCAGGAGGGCGCCGCCCTATGAAAGGCACCGTGTTCCATCACGCGGCGGCTGGTCGTTACCGTGCTGGTGCTGGAATTGTTTCTGCGCTCGCGCTGATTCGGCGCCATCACAGTTCACGAGCGCGAAGTGCAGTTCAAAGCCTTCGATTCGTCTCTGCTGGCAGCGGCTCAATCGCTGATGGGCGCGGTTCAGGATACCGAAGATGAAGACGACAACGTCATGCTCGACATGCGCGGCGTGCAGGTTGCCAAAGCGTGCCGCCTTTCGCGTCGAAGATGAGCGCGGCAGAGTTCTCGGTTCGGCTGGGGATCCGCCGCGTTTTGAGATACCGTCTATCCGCCGCCGCCGCTTTCCGCGATGCGGATGTGAACGGCCGCGCTTACCGATTCTTGTCCTCCATGCGCTGCGCATCGTCGACCCCGGGTAACCCGGCGGAGGCGTTCGCCACAGCATCACCATCGTCTACGGAACTCCGGTCGGTCACGTCTGGCATGAGGTGCTGGAGGCGGTTCGCTTCTTCGCGATCGCCACCGCCATTCTTCTGGGCATTACCGCGCTCGTCGATGGCGTGGCTGGTGCGAATGGGATTGTTGCCGGTCCTCGGAACTCGCTCGCGAAGCGGAGCGAATCAGTTCCCGACGACTGGCATTTCGAAGCTCCCGAGAGTGCCAAAAATACCATAGAGTTGCCGCCTTTAGCCGCCGCTCTCGAAGTCGCGATGGCGCGTCTGCAACGTTCGTTCGAACAACAGAAACGTTTCACCAGCGATGCCGCTCACGAATTAAAGACTGATGTGGCGATCGTTAAGTCTTCATCTGCAATTGCTTGTCCATGCGCAAGCGAACCGTCGAAGAATACAGTCGGGGCTTGGCGCTCAGCCTGGATGACTTCACTCGCCTGGAGTCAACCGTGCAGAAAATGCTCACCCTGGCACGATTAGAACAACCAACCAGCAGCGATAACTCGGGTGCGGCTGTCAGCTTCCTGCTCTCTCCGCGACGTGATTGAGGACGCGATCAATCAGAGCAAGCCTTTGGCCGAGTTGAAAGCGATCGAGGATAGCTTTGATGTCCAACGCGCGATGCCAGAGTGCCCATCGATGCCGCGATGCCCGGCTCTTATGCTCGAATATATCTGTTGAATGCCCTACAGCACAGTCCGGACTGGCGCCACCGTTCGCATTGCTATGGAAGTACGGGCACGACGGCCGGATTGCAGGTTCAGGATCAGGGAGAGGGGATATCGAGAAGAGACCTCACTCAACATCTTTGAACCTTTCTATCGCGGCGACCCATCGCGCAGCCGAAAGAGCGGAGGCACTGGCCTCGGCCTTTCCATTTGCAAGGCAATCTGCGAGCGCGCGGGCGGTTCGATTGCGATAGTGAACAGTGTCGGCGGGGGAGCATTGGTTACCGTGAAATTGCCTGCGCAGGCTGTGGCATCCATTTCAATTCCTTCAGCTTCGCTTAAGGCCCAGTAGCTACACTCAGTAAGGCCGGCAGCAGTGCCGAGTCTCTCTTCAGGAGTTCACTATGCGTCTTCATCGAGCAGCCATCGCTGCGGCCGTTCTTCCCTTGCAGCGACTCATCCGCTGCGCAGAATTATCACGTCACCGATCACTGGAAAATCGGAGGCCAGGGCGGCTGGGATTACCTGCTCAGCGACGATGCGGCCCACCGGCTTTACATCACTCATAACGCCCGAGTCGAAGTGGTGGACACGACTACCGGCAAGCCAGTCGGCGCCATCACCGGCCTGAAGAGCACCCACGGTGTGGCTCTCAATACCGACGGGAAAACGGGCTACATCAGCGACGGCGCAGGCAATGCAATCGTCGTATTCAATCGCTCAGACTTCTCCGTGCAGGCCACGGTTCCCGCCGGCACCAATCCCGATGGCATCGCATTTGAACCCACAACCAAGACCGTATGGGCGTTCAACGGACGCAGCAACAATATTTCCATTCTGGACACAAGCTTCGAACACTGTCGTCGCCACCGTTCCGTTGCCCGGCAAGCCCGAGTTTCCGCAGGTCGATCAAAAAGGATCGGTGTTCGTGAACATCGAAGACAAAAATGAAATCGTGAAACTGGATGCGGCCGGCCGCAAAGCCGTCGCCACTTGGCCGTTGCCCGGCTGCGAATCGCCTTCCGGAATGGCGATAGACACCGCCAAGCATCGGCTGTTTTCCGTCTGCGATGGCGGAAAAATGGTGGTGGTCGATTATGAGTCAGGGAAAGTACTGGGTCTGGCTGCGATCGGCGATTCGCCCGATGCGGCCGGTTTCGATCCGAAACACGATCTGGCGTTCTCCTCGAATGGAGGCGACGGAACACTCACCGTTGTGGATGCCGACAAAGCCCGGATTCCCCGCGCTGCAAAATGTGAAGACGGAAAAAGGAGCCCGAACCATGGCTCTTGACGCTTCCACCGGCCGAGTCTATCTCGTGACCGCGCAGTTCGGACCCGCGCCCGCCCCCACCGACGCCATGCCCCATCCTCGGCGAACCGTGGTGCCGGATAGTTTCGAGATCATCGTTGTGGCACCGTGATTAGCTTTTAACCGTTGGAATTGAATCAAGGCCTGCGATCTCAATCGCAGGCTTTTTTACGCTGCAGGCTCTGAGTGCGAGCGGGTTAGCAAGTAGTAGATCACCGGGGTAACGATCAGACTTAACACCATCGAGATCGCTAGCCCTCCGATAACCGCGATGGCAAGCGGTTGCAGCATCTGTGATCCGGAGCCCAGTGCGAACGCCAGCGGCATCATGCCGCAAATCGCTGCGGACGCGGTCATGAGAATCGGACGAAGCCGGCGTTGCGCCGCGTGAACCATGGCGTCCCGAGCGGACCCGCCTTCGTGGCGATATCGTTCATCGGCATCGAGCAGCAGGATTCCGTTTTTCGCCACAATTCCAATCACCATAATCAGCCCCATGAACGACGCCACGTTGAAAGTTGTTCGCGTTACAAGCAGCGCAAGCACCACGCCTGCAATGGAGAGCACGGACGAGGTGAGTATCGCGATGGGCGCTGAGAAGTTGCGAAACTCCGCCAATAGCACGCCAAACACCAGCGCCAGCGACAGCACCAGAACCCGCAGCAATTCATGGAAAGATTGTTGTTGTTCCTGATAGGTTCCGCCATATTCAACTCTTACATCGGGCGGCAGGTGCATCGCGGCTATCGTTTGCTGAACTTTCGAGATGGCGGTTCCAAGATCGGAGCCCTCAAGCCTAGCCGTCACGGTGATGAGTTGCTGCAGGTTTTCGCGTTTGATCTCGTTCTGCGGAGGTAGTTGCGTCACTTGCGCCAGGGAACCAAGCGTCGCCAGCTTGCCGGTTGCGCTGTTGAAAATAGTGTTCTGGATGGTGTCCAGCGATTTTCGAGTCTCATCTCCCAGGCGCACGCGAACCGTGTAAGGCTTCCCATTGGCAATCAGCGGGTCGGTCGTGGTCACGCCATCGAGGATCGAAGTCGCATCTTCGGCGATCTCCATCGGTGTGAAACCCATCCGCGCAGCGACACTGGGATCGATTTGGAAGTTCGTAGCCGGACCGCTGATCGTATTGTCGATTCCATTCTGTATGTCGACCACGCCGCCAATCTTAGCGATAGCCAGGCCAATACGCGGCCCAAGATCCGCCAGCAGCGCAGGATTGCCGCTGAAGACCTTGATCTGTATCGGTTCCGGCGCATTGGACAGATCGCCAATCATGTCTTGCAGCACTTGCGTGAATTCCACATCAAGTGCCGGCTCGGTTTTCTTAATCTCCGCGCGAGCATCGGCAATCACTTCATCGATTCCTCGATCGCGTTTGCTCTTCAGTTTCACCGTGATGTCGCCAGTATTGGCTTCAGTCACTGCTGCAAGGCCCATCTGTAGCCCAGTACGCCGCGATGTACTTTCGACCTCTGGCATTGCGTGCAGCATGCGGTCGACGTGGTCGAGCACACGATTCGTTTCTGAAAGCGAACTGCCCGCAGGCATGATGTAGTCGAGAATGAATCCGCCTTCATCCATCTCCGGCAGCAAGTCGGAGCCTAGCGCTCGATAGCAAAAGAAACTGCTGACGGCAAGAACCGCACAGAGTCCTAGAAGCATGAAGGGACGGCTCAGAGACCAACTCAGGCCACGCTCGTGCCAATGCAATATTTTGCGCATCAAGCGGCCGTGTTCCTCGTGCGACTTACCTTCCCCGGCATTGCCTCCACGTTCCCGCAGGAAAACCAGGCTGAGCGCTGGCGTCCAACTGACCGCCAGCAAAAGAGACGTGAGCAGCGCGATGGTCATCGTGATCGCGAGCGCTCGGAAAAAACTTCCAGTCACACCGGTGACTGAAACCAGCGGGAGGAAAACCACAACGGGCGTGATCGTCGATCCTACGAGCGGCACGGCGATCTCTCGCAAAGCCAGGCGCGCCGCCTGTGCGCGAGTCTCTCCGCGATCGCGATGCGAAACGATGTTCTCCACCACTACAATCGCGTCGTCGATGACTAATCCGATCGCAGCAGCGAGTCCCCCGAGGGTCATCAGATTGAAGCTCTCCCCAATCGCCCACATAAAAAGAATGGTGATCGCGACAGTAACCGGAATGACCAAGCCCGCAACCACAGAGGACGTCCAATCGCTAAGGAAGAGAAACAAGATGATGCATGCCAGCACAAGCCCGATCAGGATCGCATCTCGCACGCTTCGAATGCTCTCGCGCACCAGTTCTGATTGATCGTAATAAGGTTCAAGCTTGACGCCGGGAGGCAGAGTCTTTCGCAGTTCTTGCACCTTGGCCGCGACTGCATCTGCGACCGCGACGGTATTGCTGGAGGGCTGGCGAGACACGTTCAGCAAAACTGCCTGGGCACCATTTGCCGTCACTGCGGTGTAAACCGGCAATACTCCTGACTGGACCGCGCCCACGTCCGAAACGCGGACCGCTACTCCCGCTGGAGTCGTCTTCACCACGAGGTGGCCAAGTTGTTCCGCGTCGTGTGCCTGCGCTCCGACCAGACCGAGGATCAGCTGATGATTGGCCTCGTAGAGCCCCGGCGAATCGATGATGTTCGAGGCTTGCACGGCGTTGACCAGATCTAGGATCGTCACTCCGGCGTTCTGCATCCGCGCCATATCCGGCACAATGTGAAACTCAGGCACCTTGCCGCCCTGCACCGTAATTGTGCTCACGCCCAACACCCGGTTCAGTGGCGGCTTCAGCTGGTAGGTAGCCAACTCCCACAGCTGCGTTTGCGAGAGCCGGTCGGAGGTCAAGCTGTAACCAAGAATCGGAAAGGTAGCGAACGTAAGGCGGTTAGTCGTAATGACGGCCGTGGTAGGAAGCGCCTGCCGAACCTTGCTGAGCGCTGCGTCCACCAACTGAAGCGTTCGGTACATGTCGACGCTCCAGTCAAAGAACAAACTCACTTCTGCCGAGCCGCGGCTGGTGGTGGAACGAACCGTCACCAAACCAGGAACAGAATTCACCGCATCTTCGATCGGCTTGGTGATGGTCACCTGCATTTGTTCGACGGGCATTACGCCGTTGTCGACGCCGATCACTACGCGGGGGAAATTCGTCTCCGGGAAAACGGAGATTGGCACCTGTTCTGCCGCGTAAATCCCTGCGAGCGAAAGCACAATCAGAAAGAAGAAGATGGGACCGCGGTAGCGAACCAGCCAAAATGTTCCGTCGCCGTGCGGCGCGCGCTTTTGCCGCGGCTCGGGCCGCGTGCCGGACTGGTTTTCTGAAGCTGGCACCTCCGAAGGTTGTGTCTGCGGCGAGAAAGACGATTCCGTCACTTGGACTCTCCACCCGCTTGATCATCTTCCGCAGCTTTGCCGACTTTTACTTTCGTGCCGTCGTCCAGTCCGTAGGATCCAACCGTGATCACGGTTTCAGAGCCGTCCAGCCCCTTCGTGATCTGAACGTCTTCTCCATCATTGATGCCGAGTTCTACCGGTTTCTTATGTGCAGCCCCATCGGGGCCAATCACCATGACCGACTTCGATCCATCCTGAGCAGTGAGGACTGCGGACAGCGGCACTTTCACCGCCTTATCGACCGTTTTTCCATTGATCGAAGTTCTCACTGGAGTTCCCGCTTTATACTTGCCACCTTTGTTCTCTAGCTTGATCCATACTTCCACGGTCGTACTCCCAGGATCGAGCGCAGGACTCACCAGCGAAACCTTCGCCGGTAAAGGTTTCTCCACTCCGGGAATCTGAACTGTCGCCTCGTCGCCCACCTTCAGTTGTTGTGCGACCGTCTGCGCCAGATGAACCTTGGCGATCAGTGACGACGTATCCATCACGGTAATGAGCGTGGCGCCCGAGTTCACCGTCTCGCCCGGAAACAGAGGTCGGTCGGTGACCACTCCCGCAATCGGACTGCGAACCTCAGAGTAAGAGACTTGCGCTTGCGCAGCGAGATATTTTCCTTTGGCGGAAGAAAGTTGACCCTGCGCTTGCTGCAGAGTCGCTTCTCGACTCACCACCTTTAGAGACTCCATGTGGTTTCGCGCTACGTCGTAAGTTGCTTGTGCCTGCACCAGGGACGCCGCCGCCGTGTCATAGTCCCTGCCCGGAATGGCGCCCTCCGCAAAAAGTTTCCGGCGCGCATCGACAATCTGCTGTTGCAAATCCAGTTGCGCCTTGGCTTGCGCCACATCCAATTCGGCTTTGTGGTAGTCCTCCGGCACCTGCGCTTTGGTCTGCATTTCGAATGACGCCTGCGCCGCTGCATATTGACCTTGATTGTCCAACGCCTGCGCGCTGAGGTCGCGATTTTCGAGTTCCGCCAGAAGCTGATCTTTTTTTACTTTCGATCCTCGCTGAACGTAAAACTTTCTGATCGGCGCCGTAATCTTGGGCGAGATCGACGCCTGTGCTAACGGGGACAACGTCGCGTCGGCGATGATGTGCTCTGAAATTTCTCCGATCTCCGCATGCTCCGCCTGCACCGTCACCAGCGCACCAGCTTCTGCTTCGTTGTTCTTCTTGCAGCCCTGCAGCAGTCCAGCCACCAGCAGCAGGAGGGCCAACGCTATCGCGGGACGATGGGCCGTAGATTTCTCAGCAGTATTCACGTTTGCGATCACAATGTTCCAGTCAGGATTTGTAGTCCAGCCATGGCGTTCTGGTAACGAATTGCTCCATCCGCCTGAGCGGTTTCAGCCAAGAGATTTGCACCCTGCGCGTCTACCACTTCCAGCGCGGTCGCTTCGCCGGCCGAATAACGAAGCTTCGTCAAGCGCAGACTTTCTGCAGCCGTGCGAACACTGAGATCGAGCAATTCCATCTGGTCTCGCGCCGCAGCCGCCTCGTCGTAGACCTCTTCCAGAGTCGCAATCAGTTTTCGCTGTGCCGCGGTCAGCGTAACTTTCGCGGCGTCGCGGCGGATCTCACTTTGCTTAATGCGCTTCTGCGTTGAGAACCAATCCCATAGCGGAATGTCCACCGTTCCACTGATGGAATATCCCAGATTCTGCACGCCCTCCGGTCCCATCTTGGCGAACTGCGGCGCATCGATTCCGTAGCTGAAGTTCAACCCAATATCGGGAAGGTATGCAGCTCTCGCTGATCTCACTTCAGCATTTCCAGCCCGCAACGCCGCCAGGGCACTACGAATTTCAGGATTATGTTTGACCGCGATGGCGTTCACCTCTTCCCGCGTCGGAAGCATGGCGGGAGCTGTTGCCGGGGCTTCGGTTGAGTAAGGCGTCCGCGGATCGGGAAAAAGTAACACTGCCAGTTCAAGCCTTGCCTTATTGGCTTCCACCGTCGCATCGCTCAGGTCGCGCTGGCGCTGTTGCTGTTGCAATTGAGCCTTCACCACGTCGGCGCGCGCAGCTTCGCGGGCCGACTCCCGCTTCTGCGCCAGATCCGTGAATGACTGCGCTTCACGCAAAGCTTCTTCGAGCAAACGCTTTTTCGTTTCAGACGTTGAGACCGAATAGTAAAGCGCAACCACAGTCGAGACCAGCCCGCGCCGCGCCACTTCCAATTCCGCCGCTGCACGCGCGGCATTCGCCGCCGCAACCTGTGCATCGGCAAACTGCTTCAGGCCCACCGTCTCATTGATCGATGCCTGACTGATGTATTCGTGAACCGCGTTGTTCGCGATAAAGACGGGCGTCAGTTGCGTCCCCGGCTGTCCCACGGGATTCGTCTTTCCATTCGGCTCCGTGTAAAGCATCTGATTGTGATAAACCGCAGACGGCAAGAGCGACGCCTTCGCGAGATACCCGTCGATAGCCGCTGTTTTCTGGCTGGCCAATGCATTTGCAAACGTCGGCTCATTCTGTTGTGCTCGATGTATCGCGTCGGAAAGCGAGATGACGATCGCATTTGTTGGCTTGGCTTCCTGAGAGATGGTGCCCTGTGCAGTCGTGTCCTGCCCTCTTGCCGGCGCGACGAGACTACCGATAATAAAGGACGCGCTCACGCTGAGAAGTGCAGGAAGTCTGCGGAGATTTCGATCCGTCCACCTCATACTCCCTAAGGCTAGTGGGCGAACCTTAAGCCTCACTGAAAGCGGCAGGAAAGTGGATTATCGTTTTCGAACCAAATGTTCGCACGCCACACCGACGCCGGATTGACCGTGAACTCTACACCCACGCTCGGGACCCGGCCAGCGGACGGGCGCTGGAATGGTTTGAGTCGCGCTTGGTGCAGTAAACACAGGTAAAAACAGGCAACAGGTAAGAAATCACAGGTAAGAATTTCGGGATCAGAATGGCGATGGGAGCTGAACCATTGAGGGATTTGGTGGACCTGGTCGGGATCGAGCCGACGACCTCTTCCATGCCATTTCCCTCAACGGATTGTAGCCGCTAGACACCGAGAGAGAGCGCGCGATACCCAAAGGGCAGTGTGCATGCGGATTAACGCAGGTTCTTTGCCCTTTACTTGTACACGAGCGACACCGAACGAACTCGCGCGACATGGGCAGAGATCGGGGAGTCACGACACAAGTTGGGACACAAAATTTCTGACGAGCGCCCCTTTACTCAACTGAATTCTGGTGGGTAGCGCCAGAATCCCATAGTTTCCAACAAAAGCCGACGCGCTAAGAACTGTGAATTGACTACATCGTAGACAGACAAGAGCTTGACGGTGGAGTGACTAAACCGATGGGCCGTGACTCTGCTTCGCAGGAAGCTGACGTAATTAATTGCGTCAATAATTTCGATTTCGCCATCCCGAATAGGGTGACGAGCCCACTCGGATTTGGCGACGATTTCGGGCGGCCGGATTCTCTCAATCCGTGTGCGCGGCCCTCTGAGATTCCAGAGACACCTCTCGTGGAGGTTAATATGCCCCCGCCTGAGGCGTTCTTCTAGTTCTAGCTTCACTTTCGAGTTCCAAATGTGGTTTATTTTGGAAGGATTTGCTTGGCTGGCTCGAATTTCGAATCCTAGCTCCTCAATGCACGACCATGCAGCAACAATTGCAAATGCGTATCTGACATGGTGGTCGGGCATAAGCGACTTTCGGATGTTATGCGGCCTGTGTTCGGGGTCCAATTCCATAGGAGGCACTGAAACGGTATCGAAGCTAAAGAGCAGTTTGGATATTGAGTACACAAGCCGAAGCCTCTTTGACGCGCGAGTCGCAATAAGGCAGGCGAGTGGAATTGCCCCAGTCGCCAGACGAATTTGCCGGGCCGGAAGTGCCTCATTTTTCATCGCACGGATACTGGGAATTGCGACGATCGGAGAGTGTTCACCGAGACGAACCTGGGGGAGCACCGCTAAGACATCAATCGCGCGGAGGGCAGCAGTTAGAAGGTCAGCCGCAGCGTGAGCAGTGTTCTCCGTTGGAGAATTGATGATGACTTCTCGCTCAGGATACGTTTTACCACCATACGAAACCGAATTCGTGGGACGAGCTGCCGGTGGCGCAAGTACGAATTTCCAGCCATTTCCCACGTATGGAAACCTTGGATACTGGAAATAATCAATCGCGAGAAGGCCGGTGCGGAAGTTCATCCAATGCAAGTATCTCTAAATAAGCAGTCCTACTCGCCGCGTCGAACAATGCCCGGTGTCAAAGCAGTGTTCCGAAAGGACACATGGGTCCATCCTCGTGCCACTACTTTAACCGGCTCAGCCAACGCAGTTCGTCTGACATCGGGCCAAATTATGCCGCATGTTCATACGAAACACAATTGATGTACGGGATAGCTCTTATTGACCCGATGATAAGTGAAATCGGGATTTTTCAACAGTTGACCCTCCCGGCTACTCCTAAGATACGATATGAGCTATTTGCGCCGTCTTCGTCGAGGAGTTTCGTAAGGTGATTTTTATTGAGTGGTGGATCGTAGAACGGTTTTGCCTGCTGGTGTTGATTGTCGCGACTGCGAGCTTGGGTATCTGGTCTGTGCGTAAGAAGCGTTGGTTCATTCGCTTTCCAATCCAGTTGCTCTTAGGGGTGTCGCTCTTCACACTACTTGCTGTCGTCACGCTTGTTTCGACCTTGCCCGGCAATACGTACTCCGAACCGATTTATTCTCCAAGCAGGAAGATGGCAGCCAGAATCGCCGAATACAACGCATCTGGCCTCGGCGGCGCAGACGACACCGTAAAGGTGTTTACAGCCCATGGCTTTGGTTCGGATGTAGTGTTTTTCGGTGAGTTCAGGTCAGTCAGAGCCCAGAACATTCGATGGAAGAGCGATTCCGAACTTGAGATTTCCTACGACGGAACACCCTCAAGGGTACGAACCATTGCACAACCACCGCGAAACTACAGTAGCAGCGGCCGCGTAAGAAACAAAATCGTTCCAGGAAGAGAAAAGACAAAGCCTAAAGCCGAGTTCCGGCGACTGCGTTAATCGCCTGGCCCAGGTTCCACTCTCTCAGGAGCAGAACCACAGGGCGCCAATCAGATAGCAGCGCCGGCTGAACCGAGAACGCCCAACATGCACCGAGCGAAACGATTCGCTCCTCGAGAGTGCGGATGGAAGCATGGCGACAGTGGCTCACTCGGCGGGAGGAAAAAACAGTGACTCACAAAAAACAAGAAGAACCCTCTTGACTCCGACCGGCCTTCTCATGGAAGGCGTTTACACAAGTGAGCGCGAAGAAAACATTTTGACTCACGGTTGATGAGTGATATCGGCGATAGCGCTCATTGAGAATTGGACGATCCGGTCAATGAGTGTAATCGCGATATAACTCCAATCGTGGCGAACGTGGCTTAGAATCGAGCAAATGGCGGACACTGCCGACATCGTGAAATCCGGCACTTGGCAATATGACGGCTGCGTTCTCCATGAGGTCTGGATCGTTAAGCAGAATTTTGATTTCTACTACGATGAGGGATTTGAAGATGCGCCAGAAGACCTAAACGAAGACGGGGAACTATTCCAAGTTGTCGTAGCCAAGGACGGCAAGGTGTTGAGCGTTGGCCTGGCGTTTCACTCTATTGAGAAAGCCATTGCGAAGGCCCACAGCCTCATCCCGCAAGGTATCACGTGGGACGATCACAGAATCCAGCCTCTCTTCGGCGGCAGAAAGTATCGCCTTTCGGAATGAACAATCGCCGTGGATAGGGTCAACGAGTGATATCGCGATGTTTCAACAGTTATCGGCGGTTGACCCAGCGCTTGTTAGACCGATCCGAATGTCATTTGACGAAAAGTAAGCTAAACCTCTCTGAAAAAGACATAGGTATTTTCTTTCCAGCCGAGAAATCAATTAACGCAGAAACCGCTGTCTGCGAATTGGGCCATCGCCGCAAACGTGCCAACTGATATGCACGCCTGCTAATGCGACCAACAACCCGGTGTGACTGTTTGGATGCCGTCAACGGTTGTGACGGTGGATTGCTGCACTTGTAGTCCGCATGATACTTCGTGCCGTCTATGCTGCGAAGTAGCCCGTAGGCGAAAAAACTCTGGCCGTCAAAGTCAAACTCATGAATGAAGTAGTCGCCGGGGAAAAGCCCCGTCATGGCGTGAACTTCATTTTGTGGGGTGGTGTCCATATCGACCTAGTTCGCCCCTCCCGTGGTTTTTGAGTGCGATGTAACGCCAATCTCATCCCGCAGGGGCCGAGAATAGGACCTTCACGACGGTATTGCCTTTAAAGAACACGTCGAAAAACTCCGGCAACTCGCACTCGCAGACGGTTCCGTACCGCCAGTCATTTACAGCAATTTTTTTCTTGGGTTCACCGAGGTTCTTCAAAACATCGTCTCGCGAGGAACCGAGGCGCAACGCGTGCCGGTTCCCAAAGCCATCGGTTGGGTTGAACCATTTGCTTTCCGCTTGTTTTAGTTCGTTCGCGTGTACGGCGGGGTCGATTCCCGCTCTCAATGTAAGCTCGCCAACAATTTCGTCGGTGTATGAAACAGCGTGCAGCGTTGCGGTGTGTGCCTCATCGATGAAGTAGCGTCCAACACCGTCGCCCTCATTCCCACGAGCAACTCCCTTGCCGAGGAGCCGCTGCACTTCGGAATCAGATGTCACGCCGAGCGTGACGCCGGAGAAGTTCAGTGGCCAGCACACCGTTCCGCGCTTGAGCTTCAACTCCTGAGAGCGAACCATTGAGACCATGCAAACCACTACCAGTGCGCCACCTATGATGAGCTGTCGATTCATGCACAACATGATAACTGTCGAAAGCAGGCGTTAGCGCTTAAATTTCGACTGCTTTCGATTCCATTCAGATTCGACGGATTCCTCAGTACTCGGAACATGAGTTCAATAAGATTTATCAATGATGGTACATCGCGAACACGAGGATTCCGACGACGATTGCAACGGATATACCAACGTAGAGGATGGCATCTCTGAGTGGAATCTTCGTTGGTGACCGCGCACCGCCTGCAATAGCGGACGCAACGAGCACCGTAGGAATGCCGACAAGGAACACAGCCGCAGTACCGAACTTCGCAGATGCGATCAGCACCACCCAACCAGTGAGCGTGATAATAGCCGGGGTTCGTACTCTTCGGCGAAGCGGTTCGGAGATGGCCTCAGTGACAGGCAAACCCGTCCGCACTCCAAACAATCGTTGGTAGGTTATGAGGGAGACGCTGACGAAGAAGCTGAGTAGGGCAGCAACACCGCAACACGCGAACGTAACGCCAAACGCAACGCCAAACACCATTCCCCAATCCTTGCGGCCCCCTGATCGCTGCCAATTCATTGCAAGCGCGGTCGCAAAGAGGAGTACGACAGCTATTCCGGTAAATACGACACCGAGGATCGCGGCTCTTTTGGCTGTCCAGTCGCTCACAAGCGTATGGTACGGCAAGATGATTGACGAAAAGCAGGCCATTACACTCAGAACCCCCGGCGGGGGCATGACGAGTGTAATCGCGATGTTTCAACAGTTGACCTATCGCTTGGCGAGCCATAGTGCCACCAGCGCTGTAGCTGATAGCCCGAGCAGGGTCCAGAGCCCGAATTGGACCCAAGCGAGTAGACCCCGCCGACGCCCGAACAACTTCCTGTTTCTTCTTCTCGTTTCGCGCTGCTCGTTTTTCTTGACGAAGTCTTGGTGCTTGGCCAAGTCGGCAGATGTGAGATTACGGTTGCGCATCTCAGCATCTAGCGCAGACTTTGCGTCATCCGTGAGCGATTGGCGATCAGAAGCTAATTGCAGTAGTTCGTCGTCACTTAGTTCGGCGTATTCGTGCTGGAACTCGGAAAGCATGGGCATTTTGAGTGTAAAGGCGATGTTACAACAGTTGTCAATTTCCTCAACCGACGTAACTTGGATTGGCCGTTCGCCAGCCGTACTATCTCATCATGCCGGTTTTTCGTTGGTTCTTATTCATAGTCCTTGTACTCAGCACGGTGACAGCGCAGACAGGCAGTAAGCAGACAGTGACCGTTCCAGAAGGGGTAGTTGCGCTGCTCCGCCCAATTCTCGACCTACGGCAGCAGTCGATAGTGGAATGCGCGGAACCGGGAAAGGCGAACCGCTGTGCCAGCGGAATCGCTTACGAACGTGAGCAGGAACGGTCTTGGAAGGTTGGAGAGGGCATTGCCCATCTCGCTTCTCAGAAAACAGCAGCCGCTGACGAAGCTCTGGTAGTGCTGATGTGCTACTACACGGGCGAATCCGGCGACAACGAAGATGTTGTCATAAATCGGGGCCGCCGAGAGCTTCCCTATCTCCACAAATACTGGAAAGGCGTTCCCGTAATCCCTGAAAGAGAGTATCCAGATTCCATGCGCCTCGACCGTGAGGCCAAAGATGAGAGTTTTCAAGGAGCCATCGGCGCGATTCGCAAAGGTGAAAAGCGCGATTAGGCAGTTCACGCAAACTCGCATCCTTCCCGCGTGGCCTAACTGTTGCTAACAGGGCCTTAGCACTCATTGACCACGATGAGTGTAATCAGGATCTTACGACAGTTAAGGCTAACGGGTGACGGACCGCGCATATACTCTTGTGACATGGAACCCGGCGAGAAGTTCATACGACGCCTTCTAAAGTTTGTCTTCATGATTCTCGCGTTTATTATGGCAATCGTGTTCGGCGAGGTTTCTTTTGGAATGGGCTGGTTTGGAGCGGTGATTTTTATAATTGGAGCCTCAATGGGCGCACTGGCCGTCTATCTCTTGAAGGATTTGAGAAACTGATGGACCTCACCGCTTAGTCAGCGGAGACGCTAACCGTTCCCTCCATAGGGTCAAGGAGCGAAATCGGGATGTTACGTCAACTCCACGGCAACCCCTTATTCAACTCCATGGCAACCCCTTAGATGACCAGCATTGGAGTCTTCGGATCGCGGGAACGCAACAGGAGAGCTTCAGGGCCTGAGTAGTCTTTGTCTGCGATGCAAACGACCACCGATAAACCACTTTCGAAATCGACTTCTACCTTATCGCCTTTCGTATAAGAAACGTCACGAACAATGCAGTTGATAAGATTGCACAAGGCATCCTTGAACCCAAACTGTTCCTGCCGCAAGCTGCCTGATGCTTGAATGATTTTGACCGGGTTGTATATCGACATCGAGTAGTCATCAAAGTGAAGTTGGATGTAGTCCTGCACGAACTCGACTGAACAAAGCCGCTGAGATTTGAGTTCGTCAAGCAACATGGCGGCTCTATGATAACTGTTGAAATCAGCCTTAGCGCTCATTGAGCGATTTTGAGCGCAATGGGGATGTTACGCCACATACCGAATGTACAGCGCTCTCGTAAAGCCAGAGACGGAAGTTAATGCGAGCATGGCCAGGGCAATCCAATAAAACCGAGATACCACCCACGACTGGTCAAGCCAACATAGAGCCGTCAAACCTCCACACAACACCACTCCGAGGAGCCAGCCAAACGGCGACAGGTTCGGCTTTTTCTTCCATGCCTTCGAAGCCCCGAAGGCTGAGAGCACATAGGCGCCGATCCACAGGAACACGGGAACACGAGTGAATCCTACAGCACACGCTATCGCTGAAAGCACTAGCGTAAAATGCCCGATGCTATTTGCTACCCTCGGATCGTAACCTTCCATTCGATTAAGCGGCCTTTCGAGTCGATAGGCGGGATTAAACACTGAGCTTCTCAATGCTAGGTGCAACGGCATATCGGTCGCAAGATTACTGTTGTAAGCGGGCGATATATGGCCCGAATGCGCAAGATTTGTTCATGGTATCGTTCTGGCAAAGAGAGAAGGCTGGGAGGCTGACTTCAATGCGCTGGCGAATTCAGGCTGTGCTTGCCACCTTTGTTGCCGTAGTCACGATAGCCACGACGGCGACCTCCGCGCCCGCTGCTTTCTCGTATGGAACAATTCAAAGCTCCTGCGCGCCGTGGGACGGCCCCGCCCTTGGCATCACGCTCACCAGCGAGCCAGCGCAGTGCAAACGAACCAGCGAGCCATACATTTCCGTCGGAATATGGCGAGGGCTGCCGATTCAATCAGGCCAGGTGGTGAAGTTCGGTCCGGGATCGGACGCAGGCTTTGCGTCACGCTGCAAGAAAGAAGGGAACTGTGAACGAGCCCAATCGGGCACGATCACGTTTGACCGATATGAAGTGGGCTCCGGCGCTTCAGGCCGCTACGAGTTGCACTTCAAGGGTGATGAAGCGCTGAGTGGGACTTTTGACGTGAAATGGTGCGAGGAGCGCGTATTCTGCGGCTAAATGACGCGGGGCCTTGTTTGCACTACAGCGGCCAGCGCAAGTCCATGGTGAGTGTAATCGGGATGTTTCGTCAGTCATCGGCTAGAGCAGTCGTCAGATGGGCGCTTTCGACAAGAGGTCGATGTGTTCTTCTGGCTGCGTGAGTTCCAATGTCAACTCCGTCAACCGCCAGCGCCCATCATCTTTGATAGCCCGTGCCCGCAGGCTTCCTCTTCGCATTCGACCCTGCACAGGAATCAGGATTTCGCCTCTTCCACCGTTCCCCAACTGCCAACTGCCTTCGGTGAACCAAGCCTCCGAAACCGGGACGCCGAGTGCCTGCTCGAATTGCGGCGACTGGTGTGCCGTTGTTACGGCCACCTTGTAGATTCCGCTACTCGTCGCCATGAAATGTGGCACGGTGAGCATAAGGACGACGAAAACGGCGGCACCCCACATTAGCTTACGCAACTTCGCTGGTGACCACCTCAAAGTAGACATTGCGGCATTTACCTATAGCGGGACTCTACGCCGAAGCGAGCTGAGTTTCCACAAATGACGAAAGCAAGGATATTACGTCCAGCCATACTGATGTAAACTCCGTATCGGATGAACGCAATTCCTTTTATCGTGATCGGGGGCCTTGGAGTGTTCGTGTTTTACCTACTCCATGCATCCCATCGGTACCGAGCAGATGCGATTCGAGCTTTAGCTACTCATTCGCGGATGCACTATCTGGGGAACGCTCTGCCCAAGTCTTTAGGGCTAGATGGAACGCCGTTTCATCACGTTTCGAAAGCGTGGAATGTGATTGATGGGGAACCACTCGGAACCAGAGTCATGGCTTTTGATTGTCAGGTTGGCGTAGGCAAGCGTAGCTGGCGACGCACCGTTATAGCAGTAGAGAGCGACGGCGACGTTACTGGCCATCCGCGGGTGCAGCCCGATATGGCAATCGATCGTTCAGGCCGCTGGCAGATTCTCTACCGTCCGAAACAGGACTTCAGCTTTCGCATAGGTGGGCTCACACCTGCAGAGGAACTGGAAGCAAACTTAAGTGCTGTAGTCGCCGACTCGGCAAAGATTAGTCGCTGAGCCAGAGGATTGCTTGCGGCGGGGATAATTGACGTAACCAGGCGTGGGTGTTGAAAAAGTCCCTCAACAGAACGTCTTTCATCTGCGAGCATGCCGTCGCCGGTTTTCTTGTCTCCGTTCGACTAAGTGGTGGCCGGCAGAACCGGTGTTGTCGGCTGACTGAGGAAGCGCACCAGTCGCTTGATGTTCTGGGCTACCGCTGCCAGGAAGAACTGCTCGCGCACGAACTTCAGTCTCCGCAGACGCAAGCGCCGCAATCCGATCTGATTCTTCAGTTCCGCGAACAAGGCTTCCACTTTCTTTCTTTGCCGCTGTGCTTTGGCGAACTCTGGCGTGTTGACCAACTCCCGCGCACGTTGTCGGGCTGGTTCGTTCTGGTGGATGATAAGGCCCCGGAAGGCAGCACTGGTGCATTGTGGTCGGAGCGAGCACGGGCCACACTTTTTGCGTGTCCCGATGTAGTTGAAGGCGCGATTGCGATAAACTCGGCCACCGTAGTTGAGGGACTGGCCAGCAGGACAGATATAGCGATTGTTTTCCGGTTCGTAGGTGAAACGCTCGGGGCCAAAGAATGGGCTCCTCTTTCGGTGGATACTGTCGCGGGTCCGCATGTAGGGAGTGATGCTCCGATCGGCCAGCCATTGCAAGAACTCCCCGTTCCCGTAGGTCGTATCGGCCGCCACCGATTCGGGCTCTCGTCCTTGCCATTGAGCGAAACGGGTGAGCATGTCTTGCGCGGCCACCGTTTCCTGACTCATGCGCGCCGCCGTGGCTTGCACTCCCACGATCACACAACTGTGATTGTCCACCAGATAGTTGTCGTAGTATCCCAGCCGCGCCGGCGTGCCGCCCTTGGTGGCGTAGGTAGAATCGGGATCGGTGGTCGAAACCTGGTCTTGCTGATGCACCGGCTCCTCCACCGGATTCTGCTGCTTCCAGTTCCAGCAGATACTGCCGCACGGTGTGGTTCACTTGCGCCGCTTCCGCTAACTGCTCGCGCGGAATGCGGCTCTCCTTCGCCGCATTCGCCTCCACGAAACTGCCATCCACCGACAGGTGCTTGCCCTGCACCAATCCCACTTCCACACACTGCCGCACGATCTGCTCAAACAACTCCTCGAACAGCTTCGATTCCTGAAACCGTCCATGCCGGTTTTTCGAGAACGTGGAGTGATGCGGGATCTCCTGATCGAAGCCCAGGCCCGTGAACCAGCGCCACGCCAGATGCATGCGCAGTTCCTCCACCAGCTTCCGTTCGCTGGTGATGCCGTACAGATAGCCGATCAGCAGAATGCGCAGCAGAAGCTCGGGATCAATGGAAGGACGGCCCGTCTCGCTGTAACTCTCTTTCAGCTTCTCCCGCACAAAGGCAAAGCTGATGTGCTTTTCGATGAGCCGCAGCAGGTGGGTCTCAGGAACCTGATCTTCCAGGCGGAAGTAATAGAACAGCGCTTCGGAGCGGTCGTGTTGCCCCATCATGATCAGCAGGCCTCCGACGATGAGAATCCAACAGAGCATGGGCAAATACTTTCTTCTAACATGCTTCTGCTGAATCTCATCCCGCTAATCGACGTGACTTTTTCAACACCCACAGGCGATTAGCACTCATTGAGGGTTGGTGAGTGTAATCGCGATTTTACGACAGTTACGTCATCGATCAGTTGGCCGAGAGCAAACAGGAGTTCCCGTTTTGGCTCGCTTTCCGCCAAACGTACACGACGGGCCAGACTCGGCGACATCGGATCTGGCTTGTAAACAACAAGTTGGGCGTCGATTGTAGAGGGCCACTGAAATGCACTAATCGAATTGAGTGAGCATCCTTACTCCTCTTTCAGGTTTCCTGAAACTAAGTCAGTCCATCTGAAGTTCTTTCCTCTTAGAAAATACTTGAGGAGGGAGATGACGAAGGCACAGTCCGGCGGCAGCTCCGATCGAGCCGGCAGAATCGTTGGCGACGTAGTCGGGGAAGGGCCTTCTCGGCCGCACCGCGTCATGCGGGGCCTTTCCTTCAGGCCAACCCTGGTCTTTGACAATTCGGTTGTGTCTTATCATCGGTTAGCGTCCGGTGCGCCAAGGACGTCGAAGAGCGAGTCCGCAGGCCCTCCGGAGGAGACCAGAGTAAGGATCAGGCCGTCGATAACTTCCGGATCTGGGAGCAAGCCAAGAGTGCCTGGGGTCGAGGCGGCCTCAGGCCGGCGAAGCCCCCGGGCAGGCGGCCATGGCGGAAGTTCTGGGGGCTTTGTCAGCGGCCCAGGTGTGGAAGGCAGCGATGAGGTCGGCCTCGTCTCCTGAGAGGGCGAACAGCGTGGCTCGCCAGGACGCCGCTGGGGTTCGTGCGGGATCATCCGGCGATGGCGTATTACGCGGGATGGTGGGCAGGTGCGGGGCACGGTAGAATCGGTTTGGTTGAATGGCAATGCGGGTCGATTCACTGTCCCGCAAGTCAGCACAGGGCTCCGCCTGCGATTATCTCGGGCTATGACCTGGTCGAGCACTGCAGGCGTATCATTCGTCTGCAACGCGTGGCCCGATTGAAGCAAGCAACGGGGGGACCCACAATGACCAGCGAAGACCTTCAACGGATGATGCACGCCGTTCCCTTCGTACCGTTCGCACTGTGCACCGACTCAGGGGATTTCTACGTACCGACCCTCGGTCGCATCGCTCATGCCCCCGCGGCGTGCAGGGCGGCCATCGCCGCGGACGACGGAACGATTGAGATAGTCGAGCTGAGTCTCCGCCTATGCTGAGACGCTGGCCGAGATCGAGCGGCAGGACGCCGACGACAGAGCGGCCACGAGGGACGGACGAGGAGCAGTTCCGGGGCCAGGGGAATGCGTCCCTTGGGACCAAGTAAGGGCAGAGCTAGAGCTCTGACCAAGGCGAGCGATGGCCACGGGAGCATCACGGTACCGCGTCATCCTGACCAACGCGGCGCGGGGAAAGCAGCTCGCCGCGTTGCCGCGCGACGTCCGAGAGCGCATCGGACCGGCAAATCGTTATCCGGGGTGGTGAATCCCAATTCTCCAGCACTACAATCTGCTCGGAGGATCGCTGCCGTTGGACACCCTTGCCAGTTGGCGGCCTGTCGCGGAGGGAAGACCACCCGTGGGAATCCCGAGCGGTGGGCTGAGGCTGGAACCGCCGAGGGTCGACCCGAGACAGGAGGGATCATCATGGCAACCGCAACGCAGCCAGCCGCGAGCGACTGCCCGCGGCCGACGGACGCCTGCACCGCTTCACGGACCGAAGCGTATGCGGAGATGGGCCGGCTCGGTTTCTTTCAGCAAGGAGCAACGGGTCGTCCTGATCGAAGGATTGCTGGTGACCAAGATGAACAAGGGGCCGAGCCACGTTACGACTGTGGAGAACGTCGTCGAACAGCTCAAGGGGCTCGCCCCGGCGGGCTACCGCGTGAGGCAGGAGGCACCGATCGTCATCCCCGGCCGGGACGGCGGTCGCGACAGCACGCCTGAACCCGATGTGTTGCTCGCCCGTCGGGAGCAAGGCGGCGGGTTCTTCCGAGTACGCCATCCCGTTCCCGACGAGGTCGTGTTGCTGGTCGAGGTGGCGGACCACTCGCTGTATGAGGACCGTAAGATGCTCGCGGTCTACGCCCGTGCGGGAATCCCACATGTCTGGATCGTGAACCTGGACAATGCCACGGTCGAGCTCTACTGGTCCCCTTATGCCGATGCCGACGGCACGTTCTACCGCGAGACTCGCACCGCCGGTGCGGCGGAGGACCTGGCGATCTCGGATCGCGGCCAGGATCTGGGCGTGCTTCCCTCTGCGGCGATCTTCGCGTGAGCCTCTGATGGGATCTCCCTCATGAACGGATTCCACGCCACCGAAGCTTCGCCCCGCACTTCCCTACGACTGCGTCGTGATCAGCGACCTGCACCTGGGGAGCGAGGTCTGCCAGGCACGCCTGCTCGAGGAGTTCCTCGAATGGGTCGTCAACCAGACGCGCAGCTGGTCATCAACGGCGACATCTTCGACGACCTGAACTTCAAGCGGTTGACGAAACGGCATTTCGCCTGCCTGAAGATCATCCGGCGGAACTCGGACCGCGACGACCTCCGCCTGACCTGGATCCGCGGCAACCACGACGGGCCGGCGGATGGCGCCGA
>CAWJVC010000010.1:0-316942 GCA_963846215.1 uncultured Acidobacteriaceae bacterium
TGTGATGACTGGCCGGTTGTATTCAGCGCCCGCCACCCTGACCGTGAAGGGAAGGACAGAGTAACGGGCTAGATGGTGCGTGTGTCCGCAAAGAACGGTGATCTCCTTGTCGGGGTTAGGACGGGCCAGTTCCAGGAGCGCCTCTCCCATGGCCAGATTGACGAAGTGCGGGGCAAAGGCGGGCTCCGAAGGCTTTCCCTGGTAAAGCGCCTCCAGAAAGGGTGGAACGTGGGTCGCGATGATCAAGCGCTGGCACGCCGACAAGGCTTCGGCACCAGTCGCCTTAATGTACTCGGCAGACTGCTCGCCGAGCGCGTTGAGGATCGCAAAAAGTTCGGTGGGATCGGTTCGAACCAAATTTTGAATCAGTAGGTGGTCGTTCAGCCGTGCCGTCGATCTTGATCCTAAGCCTGCCCGGCCATCCGCCCAGCCCCGATGACCGATCAGGCTGGTCTCATCGGTCAGGCGCACAATCTCTCCCGCCCCCAAGTGAATGAGGTTGGGATGCTTGCGGCACACTTCTTTGACAGTCGCATCGACCGTAGCAAAATTGCCTTCGTAAAAGTCGTGGTTCCCGAGGACAAAGTAAATAGGGCACGAAAGAGTTGCCAGCAGACCCAGGGTGATATTCAATCCGCAGGGCATTGGAAATGTCGCCGGTAATGAGGACGGCATCGGGCTTTTCTCCGGCAACCTTGGCAATAAAGGTCCGGACCACCTTGTCGGTGGGAAATTCGAGATGAGTATCGCTGATCCAAATGAGTTTCATGTGATAAATTGCGTGGCTTGGGGGATGCTGGTGCCGGGATTGAACCGGCACCAGCCTGACAATTCCTCCTTACTCGATGAGGAAATGCCTCCACGCCGGGATGCCGTTGACGTTCCGGATGAAGAGCGTACTGGGCAGTTCCCGGGGCGCGGTCGGCAGCTTGAGCAGGCGCAGGCCCACCTCCTCCGGCAGGCGGTCGGCCTTGCGGCTGTTCACGTCCTTGCTGGCCAGGACGCAATTCTCCCACGACGTCTTGCCGCCGCGTGAGCGGGGCAGGACGTGGTCGATGTTGCCTTCGCTGGGGCGCAGCGACTGGCCGGTGTACTGGCAGCGGCCGCCATCCCGCGCCCAGATGGCCCGGGCGCTGAACTTCGGCCGGCGCTTGGGCACCTTGGCAAAGCGGCTCAGCACGATGACGTGCGGAATGCGCACGGGACCGCTCGGCGTGCGAACGGCATAGTCGTTCTCACGCACAGGCAGCTTGATCCACTGCGGCCCAGCGAACGGGCACCATGTTCTCGCCGTCGATGTCGAGGGCCGTGGCCACGTCGGTGGCCATCTGCACGAACGCCTGTTGGGGCGTGCGCACATTGATCGCCTGCCAGTTGCGGTTAAGCACCAGTACAATCGGTCTGTTGAGTATGTCGTCCATAGATTCTTCTTCATCTGTGAACTCATAACGGTGTTCGTTCTTTATTGTGATTTGCGGATGGCAGCGAAATGGCAGGGATCGAACTCCTTCCGCTGGTTATTTGAAGCTCTGAATCACAGGCGTGATCACATCAGCGGAGCCCACCATGAGGGTGTGGCCTTTACCTTCGGTGACGGCCTGATCGATGGTTTGCAGGTAACGCAGCTGGAACAGGCCAGGATGCGCTTCCGATGCAGCTGGGATCGCATTCAGGAGATGGCGGAATCGCCGCCGTCTCGCCGCGATGCGCGTTCCAGGCGAGCCAGACCATCAAGACGCGACTTGACCGTATCGGCATAGGCCTGTTTCAGTTCACCCGAGAGCATGAAGTCGCGCAGAGGTGAGACGCAGCACTTTGGCGTCCAACACGCTCGGCTTGCTACCGTCGACCAGAGAGCGTCATGCTTCGACAATCTGCTCACGCTAAGGTCAGCAGTTAAATCGAGCTTTTTCGTCGCCACGGTGGCGCGAAGCGCTTCCTGAACAGCGAGATGCAGTTGTTCGACGTAGTTCTGAACGGAACGCAGAGCCGATCTCTTATCACTGGAAGGAGGACACCTGACGTAGGGTCAGCAGATCGGAGATCAGATCCCATGACCTAGACGCTGTGAAATTGGCCTCACGAACAGCTACTTTACCGATCTTCCAGCGAACACCCGATGGGTGCCACCGTCAGTATGCCGACATAGTGGCTCGCCCGATACATTAGAGCCTCCGCCATCGACGACGATATGGGCTGGAGGCTGTTGCAGCACGTGCGCCGCGACAACCAGGAAGAATGCGATCTAGAATGTCATTTAGTTATCCTTTCGTGAAAAATTGAGTCCTGCCGCAACTCACCTCGGTCAGGCGGGAATGCCTTCCGAAGAAGGCATCACAGGGCGACCACAAGCTGCCATGCGAGCAACGTCGGGAGTCACACAGACCGTTGATCGGATTCGAACCGTCGGATGTACAAGTTGGCGGTGCTTACTACGCAATCCCGACCCTCCGAATTGAGGGCCGGGTTAGTGCAGTTTTTAACCACTGCAAGCCAGCGCCAATGCCGGTGACCTCAGGCAATAGCTTTGGAAGAAGTGGTTGAGCACCGCCGGATCGGGCGCGGGCTCGTCTTCAGACTGGATTTTCTCCAGGCCGGCGAGTTCCGCGTCGATGTAAGCGGCTGAGCACGACGTCCTTGGGACCGCGATCCAGTTCATCGCCGGCCTTTTTACGGGCCAGGAGATTGGCAATCGCGGCGCGGACGTCCGCATCTTCCACGATGCCTTCGACCAGTTCGTCGAAGAGCATCGGCACCTGGCCCATGTTGCGCTCGATCCATCGGCAGGCCAGGAGCGGACGAAGCACGTAGAGGTACTTCTTCATGCAGACCTGGTCGTGCTTGAGATAATCGCGAGCGTTGCCGAGGGCCATGTGGAGGTAATGCTGGAAGCAGCGGGCGGGCGAGTAGTACTCGTCGGCCAGTTGCTTGAAGTCGGAGACGAACTCCTCGTCCCAGGCATAGACCACCGGCGACTTGAGCCATTCCAGCAGCGGCGGGTTGGACTTGCGCAGGAGCCGGAGCGTCTTGCGCAGTTCCCAACCGCTGATGTCGAGGCTGTCACTGATCGGCTCCTCGATCACATCGCGGCGGTCCTCGATGGAGAGGTACCAGTCGCGGGAGTGAACGTAGATGAACCGGACATCGTAGTCGCTGTCCTGGGAAGCAAAGCCCCAGGCGCGACTGCCTGATTCGCAGGCATAGAGGACGCGAACGTCGTAAGCCTGCTCGATGCGGCGAAGTTCCTCGCCGACCGAATTGAATACTTTGAGCGAGACCATGGGGCCTCCTTTCTTTGGTTTGATTTCAAAACGCCTGCCATCAACCGATGGAAGCACGAAAACGACGATCTTCAGCTATAGGAATAATTCATATTTCAGCAATACTAACTGAACCGAGGCACGCATATTGCTGCTGGAGTTGGGTCTGATTTCCACCGCATTGTGCCCAGCCTGCATGAACTGATCTATTGTATTGTCAACTCCTATCGCTGGATTATCCGAAAGCCTCCCAGCCGCGCAGTCCAGCGCATGTTGCAGGTTGAAAGGCCGTTCCGCAGTGTCCATCCGTCTGGGAGTCGAGATCCGCAAGGACTTCATTCGAGCTCTCCTTGACCATGGCACAGTCCGGGTTGGAAGAGATCCCAGCCGCTCCGAGCATTGTCCGCTAGGAATGTCCACTGACCCTGGAACATTGTGTGAACGCAGCAAAAGCAGCATGTGGCTGTCGCGGAGATCCAGTTGTTGATTTTAGCAAAGACGTACGGGTCCAAAGCATGTCCACCAGCACCAGCCTTAATTGCTGGATAAGCTCCCGTTTTTCCCTGAAATTGCACAATCTCCATCTGGTCATTGACCACTACGCTGGCTGGAACAAACCGATCGATGAGCAATCTCTCAACTTCGTTCTCGATGCTGAAGGGAGCAGGAAAATGCAGGCCGGTTCTCGCGTCTTCCATCCTGCGTGGAGAATAGTCGGTGCTGGCAAAGTAGGTTGCCAGGCGCGCTGAGGTCTTCCTCTTCTGGTAAATTTTGTCTTTCTTGTCAACCAAAGAGAAGTGATCGCCGAAGCCCCCAGGCTTTCCGCCTCTCCGAGCATCAGATAACCATTGGGCTTGAGCGCATAGTGCAATGTCGGAATCACCCTTCGCTGCAGGACTGGCCCAAGGTAAATGAGCAGATTACGGCAGCTCACCAAATCAAGGTTGGAAAAGGGTGGGTCCTTCACCAGGTTTTGGCGGGCGAAGATGCACATATCCCGCACGGATTTGTTGACTTGATAACCACCCTCTTGACGGACAAAGAATCTCTTTAGTCGTTCCGGCGAGACACCGGACATCGCTGCTTTCGTATAAGAGCCGCTGCGGGCACGATCGAGTGCTACGTCGCTGATGTCCGTGGCAAAAATCTGTATAGCGGTGGCCGCCTGTGATATGTTTCGCGTGTGCGCCCATAGATACTCGAGTAGGGTGATGGCAATCGAATAGGCTTCTTCTCCGGTGGAACACCCAGCCACCCAAACCCGGATGGGTGTGTCCGACCTGCGGCCCTCGAACAGCGCTGGGAAAACGTGTTTGCGCAACGCCAGGAATGACTCCGGCTCGCGGAAAAATCCCGTGACGTTGATCAACAGATCGCGATAGAGATCTTGTAGTTCTTCTGGTTTTTTCGCGATCAAGTGCAGGTAGTCTTTTAGTTTTTCCACCTTGTGCACGACCATGCGGCGTCGGATCCGACGTTGTAAGGTGCTGTGTTTATAGTTAGTGAAATCCACGCCCGTCGATTCCCGCAACTGCCCAAACAACGCATCCAGGTCGCTTCCGACCATCCCGCGAAATTCATCTTTGGAGCGTGAAAGAATCCGCGTCACATAGGGATGCCGGCCGATTCCTCCCAGTTCTCGGGCAATGTCTTTGGGAGGAAGAATGAAATCGATAGAGCCGGCGTGGATCGCACTGCGCGGCATGCTGTCATACTTGGCGGACTGCTCGTCCTGCGCGAAGGTTAGCCCTCCCGCAGCCTTAATGGCTCGGCATCCTTCTGTCCCGTCGGTCGCCGTGCCTGACAGAACCACACCAATCGCACGTTGTCCCACGCCTTCGGCCAACGAACGGAAAAAATTGTCGATAGGCATATGCTGCCCGTGCGCTACAGCTCTGGCGCTAAGCCGCAATGATCCATTCAAGATCACCATGCTCGTGTTGGCTGGGATCACGTAAACGTGGTCAGGACGCACCAGCATGCCATCGCTTACTTCCTCGACCGGAAGAGTAGTGGTTCGTCCCAGAATTTCGGGCAGCGCGCTCTCGTGCGTGGGATCAAGGTGTTGCACTAGAACGTAAGCCATGCCGGTTTTTTCTGGCAGATTATGGAGCAGTTCGGAAAAAGCTTCCAGACCACCCGCGGACGCACCAATGCCCACGACCGGAAAAAATGCGGGGCGCTTAGGCAGACGATGCTTGACCACAGCCAAACCGATGGTTTTGCTTTTTCTCTTGCGTGCCGAGCTTTCCATGGAACTCCTCTGTAGCGGAGAATCTGGAGTAGCGATTACAGCTTCGTCCTGATCGGCTAGGAGATGCACGAACGCGCATCAAGGAAGACTTAGGAATCTTAGGAGGCAGACAGTTCGAGGTCAACGCAATGCTTCAAAAATAATGCCCGCCTTCCCAATTTGGGACTAATACAGAATTAGAGATCGGCATAGACCAATCGGAAGACCGAAGTTTTCTGTCAGGAAAATCTTAACTCGAGGTGAGACTGCAGAGTTCGAGAGGAAAATTTGGGGTGGGAAACGGGAATCGAACCCGCAACCGTCGGAGCCACAGTCCGGTGCTCTGCCAGTTGAGCTATTCCCACCACCATGCTGATTATAGCAACGGATGTTCCAAGAATATAACTGGGCAGGAAAATTAGAAGCGGAGACGAAGCAGGTAACCTTCTACAACCGTGAGTTATGCGGAGCGCGGATCTCGAAGGCGTCCGGAAGCACTATCCGCGACCCACGCCAACATACTCAAACCCCATGGCGCGTAGCCGAGAAGAATCCAGCAGGTTCTTGGTGTCGACGATGATCGGCTTCTTGAGTAAATGCTTGATGCGATCAAAATCCAGGGCGCGGAATTCCGGCCAGCCCGTGCCCACAACTAACGCGTCCATCCCTTCCGCAGCTGCATAAGCCGTTTCACAATAGCGCACCGATCCATTCAGCCGGGTTTTGGCATCGGTAAGGGCAACTGGATCGTAGGCTCGAACCCGCGCGCCTTTCGCAACCAGAGTCTCGGCCAGTCGAATGGCTGAGGATCCTGCCACGGAATTCGTATTCGGCTTGAACGCCAGACCGAGAATTCCAACGTCCTTGTTCTCCACCGAATTCAGGGCGACTGCAATCTTTTCGACGAGGCGATCCGCCAGGGTGTGGTTCACGTCCCGAGCAGCGCTCAACACCTTCAGCGGCACTCCGTTGGCCTGGGCTAGCTGCGCCAAAGAATCCATGTCGGACTCGGCGAATACGCCGCCCATCCCAGCGCCGGGTTGCAAGCAACGCGGAGCTATCTTCTTGTCCAGCCCTAAAGCGAGCGCCAGGTTTACCGCGTCAGCGCCAACGCGTTCGCATAACGCAGCGACTTCGTTGATAAAAGAAATCTTGGTTGCTACAAATGCGGTCGCCGATTCGCGAACCAGTTCCGCCGTGGCCTGGTTGGTAACGATCACCGGCACACCCCGCATCACGAGCGGATGGAAAATCTGCTTGAGGATATGTACGGCTTCATTGGACGCTGAGCCCAGAATCAGGCGGTCTGGCCAGTTAAAGTCCTCTACGGCGCACCCATCCGTAAAGAACATGGGCTGGGAAACAATCGTGGCCTGCAGGCCTGCATCTTTCAAACTTTTTTCCAACGCGGATGCCGTGCCTACACTAACCGGGGTCACAATCGTGAGAATGGGAGGCTTGGGAGCGATGCGCGCGATGCGCATCACCACGTCGGAAAGTGTGTCCGGTGAATCTTCGGCCAGGAAAATGACTTGAGCCTTCCGCGCAAAAGATTCGATGTCGGTTGAGTACGCCAATCGGCCTGCGCGAACGTTTCGTCGGATGATCTCTTTCAGGTTCTTTTCAAAAAAAGGAATGTTACCCTGAGCCATTTCGACCATACGCGACCGGTCGGGATGACAGCAGGAAACTGGCGTGCCAAAATCAGCCAGACAGGCTGAAATTACCGTTCCCAGAAAACCCGAGCCATAGACCCCAATCTGCATTGTTTGCCCCCGGGGCGTCTCTGAAACCCGCGCCCGAAGCGGCTACTGGCGCAAGTGTCGCACTTCCCTATATTTTGTTTACAGCGCGCATCACACCCGCGCAACGCACGGGAGTGACATGTACCTGGGGCCCATCAGGCCGGTCCGCGGTAACATAATTTAGGGTAATCAGGGGTGGTTACGGCGTAACCAGGGTACCGCCGAGCAAGACTGGCGCAAGATCGACCCAGCAGTTGGGCGATTCTTCCCGCACGAACGTCAGCCGGTCCAGCAGGATGCGGCGACTGCCCGCGTAAAGCCGCCAGTGTTCGCGGGCGACTTCCAGGGCCTGATCAGCCGCCTCTAACGAAGGCATTTTCGCGATCGTCACGTGCGGAATGTAGGACCACTCCTCTTCAAACTTCAGTGCCCCGGTATTCAACTGGTCATGAAGTTCATGCAGCCGCGACGACCCGTGTGCCACTCGTATATAAACGGTCGGAGTGGTCGGCACAAAGAGTCCATATCGCCCAGGGTCACTTCAAAGGGGCCCGTTTGCCCGCAGATTCCTTCCAGCACCTGAAGGGCGGCGCTCTCGGTTCCCTGCAAAAGCCTTGGCGGCAATAGCGTGAGATGAGCCGCAAAATGGGGCAAATCAGGATGAAGCTCCCGCCGGAGGTTCTCCACAAACTCTCCCATGGGACCTTTAACGTACGCGACTAACGCATACCGCAAGTTCGGCATAGACCGGGACAAATTATAACGCGCTTCGTCGTTTATAATCATCAGATGGTTGATTCGGAAGAGTCATCGATGTTAACAGTCGGGGCGTAGCGCAGCCTGGTAGCGCACCTGCCTTGGGCGCAGGGGGTCCGCGGTTCAAATCCGCGCGCCCCGACCAATTAAGCTTCTCTATCTTCCTCCTTCGCGCATAAGTCTTCTGACCATTACGGGTCGCCCATCGCTTCAGGGTACGATCACCGCCGCTCCATCGATAGCATCATTCTTGACGGCGGCAAGAGCGTCGTTAGCTTGCGCCAGCGAGAACACCGTCACTTTTGGCTGCAATTGGATATCGGCAGCGATCTTAAGAAAATCCTGAGCGTCGCGCCGAGTCATGTTGGCAACGCTGCGGATTTGCCGCTCACCCCACAGCAGACGGTCGTAATCAAACTCAGGCATGTGGTCGAGATGAATTGCATTGATGGCGACGATGCCACCTTTTCGCAAGCTCGACAGAGCAGCGACGACCACATCGCCGCTGGGAGCAAAGGTTACCGCCCGGTCGAGTTCGACCGGCGGCTTGTCAGTTTCACTCCCCACCCATTTCGCGCCTAGAGATTCCGCCAGGCGGCGATGCGACGCGCCCCGCGTCGAGACGTATACGTCGCAGTTCCACGATCGCAGGACCGCGATCGCCAGATGCGCGGACGAGCCAAAGCCGAACAGTCCGACCCGCTCGCCAGGTTCCACTCCGGCCACGCGCAGGCTGCGGAAACCGATAATGCCCGCACATAGCAGCGGCGCTGCGTGAAGATCGTCCAATTCCTGCGGAAGTTTGAATACGAAGTCCCGGCGCGCGGTGGCGTATTCCGCATAGCCTCCATCGACGGTATATCCGGTGAAGACCGGCGCATCGCAAAGGTTTTCCAGACCGCGTCGGCAATAAGGACAAGTTCCGTCGATTCCTCCAATCCAGGAAACCCCGACGCGTGTACCGCGCGGCAACTCGGCGGTTGCGCCTTCTTCAATCGTACCGACGATCTGGTGGCCGGGAATGAGTAGCTGCTTTCGAGGCGGCAAGTCCCCTTCGACAATGTGCAGATCTGTGCGGCACACACCGCAGGCGCGAATCCGAAGAAGAATTTGATCAGTTGCTGGCTGTGGCTTGGGAGTTTCTTCCGTGTGAAGAGGAGTAGGAGAAGGAGGCTTCTGCGGAGCTTTAAGGATTGCGGCTTTCACGACTGGCTCTATAAGTAGGATGCGAATGCAGCTCGCGGCGATTCGTAGCGATGCATCGCGTTCGCGATCACTTCAGCCATTTCTCAGGCTCGCGCAGCGCCTCGGCCAAATCCTTTAGGAACATCGCAGCGCGTGCTCCGTCGGCAACACGATGATCGCAGGAAAGCGTCAGCGTCATCATGGGTCGCACAGCGGCTTTGCCTTCCACCGCGATCACACGATCCGCAATCGCTCCGACGGCCAGAATCGCACCTTGTGGCGGCGTGATGATCGCGCTGAACTGGTCGACCTGATACATGCCAAGATTGCTGATGGTGAAAGTGGCATCGGCAAGGTCGGCTGGACGCAGTTTTCCTGCTCGCGCGCGCTCAGCAATATCCCGCCGTTGCTTGGCAATCTCCGCCAATCCTGCTGTGTGAGCATTCGGAATGACCGCGGCCACCACTCCATCGCTGACCGCGATGGCCACTCCCATATTGACGTGGTGGTGAAGACGAATGCCTTGAGTCGTCCAACTCGAATTCAGACGCGAATGCTTGAGTAGCGTGCGCGCTGCCAATGCAATCAGCAAATCGGTATGCGTCACGCGGGCTTGATCAGCTCGCTCGATTTCAGCTGCAACCTTGGCGCGATATTCGTTAAGCGCTGTGGCTTCGATTTCTCGCGTAACAAAGAAATGGGGAACCGTCGTCCAACTCTGCGTGGTCCGTTCGGCCATTAGGCGGCCGAGCGTGCTGGGAATTTCGACGCTGGTCGCATTTGCTGGAACCTGGGTAGCGCTTGCCGTACCGTTTGCGGCCTGCACATCTGACGCGAGAATCTCACCACCAGCACCGGAGCCGTGCACGGCCGCAAGATCGACACCCAACTCTTTTGCCAGGCGGCGTGCCTTCGGGGAGATCCTTACATTCTGAACCGCAGAATCTTCAGAAGGCTTGGCAGCGGTTCTGTCAGGCTGCGTTTCTGTCTTTGCATGGGAGCTTGCGCGTGCGGTTGGCGCGGACGCCCCCTCTGTTCTCTGTGGAGCTTTTTCTCCCGGAGCAACAATCCACGCGATCGTCTGCCCCACGGGAATATCTGCTCCGACTTGACCGGTAATTCCAGCCAGAATTCCGTCGGCGGTGGCTTCGACTTCCATCACCGCTTTATCGGTTTCAATTTCGAGAAGAGGCTCGCCTTTGGTGACGCGGTCGCCTTCCTTCTTCCGCCAGGCAATGAGCTTGCCGGTTTCCTGCGCCATCTCGAGAGCGGGCATTACTACGCTGAAAGCCATAATATTTTCTATTCGCGACGCGCTCTATTACTTCCTTCAGTCTCCCACTCCCACACGCTCAGTCTTGGCGCTGGCTTCGATCATGTCGAGCACATGCGTGCTGGCGGCAGCTTCACTCTCGCGCGTCGTGGGCAGTGGTCCATCCACGGTGAAATAATGCGCGCCGGCGACCAGAAGCTTTTCCGCCGGGAATCGCGTGATCACTTCGTGGCCCGTTGCAGTAACAACAATTTCCTCTTCAATGCGCGCCGCACTCCAGCCATCGGTAGACGGCCAGAAAGTTTCCAGTGCAAAGACCATGCCAGGCTCAATCGTAACCGGATGTTCAAACGATACGAGACGGCTGATCACGGGCTTTTCCCAAATCGCCAAACCGATCCCATGGCCGTATTGCAGCGCGAATGCGGCTTCCTCGTCGGGGAAACCAAAATCCTGTGCCTTCGGCCACACGGCGGCAATCTCCGTCGTCGTCCGTCCCGGACGCACCAGTTCAATCGCCGCATCGAGATAATCGCGGCAGCGCTTATAGGCGTCGATCATGGCATGCGATGCGTAGCCGATGGTGAAGCAGCGGTAGTAGCAGGTGCGGTATCCCATGTAAGAATGCAGAATGTCGTAGTAGACGGGGTCGCCGGGGCGCAACACGCGATCGGAAAAAACATGCGGATGTGGATTGCAGCGCTCGCCGGAAATCGCATTCACCGCTTCCACGTATTCCGAGCCAAGATCAT
This sequence comes from uncultured Acidobacteriaceae bacterium, assembly GCA_963846215.1. GTDB lineage: Bacteria > Acidobacteriota > Terriglobia > Terriglobales > Acidobacteriaceae > Sulfotelmatobacter. Next base: position 11,205 of record CAWJVC010000010.1, read on the forward strand.
AAAGAACTTTGCTCACCAGTCCAACCGCTTCGTTCTCCCGCAAGCCCGGCTTCATGGCGCGGTAGAGTTCGTCGTACGCGGCATCGACCATCATGGCGGAAGTGTTCAGAAGAGATATTTCGTCCTGCGTTTTGATCACGCGCGCTTCTGACATCAGCGCCTGACCGTCGACCACCGTGATGCCTTCGCGTTGCAGCGCAAACAACACTGGCAGTTCGACGATATCGACGCCGACCGGCTCTTTATGCAGACCTCGCTTCTCCAGTTCGATGCGAATTTTCTTCGCTACATTTTCGGCGCGGCCCATCTCCGGCGTCATCGCGCCGCGGAGAACGGATATCCCGGAATGCGAACGTCCATCCAGCCAGGGGCAATTCTGTTGATGATGTTTGGCGGCTGAACCAAAATCCCACAAGATGGGTTCGTCATTCTGCGGTAGCAATGTGAAGCGATTAGCCTTGTCCTGGGCCCACGTGCCAATGTGCGTCGAGGTTAAGTAGCGCACATTATTCATGTCGAAGCACAGCAGTGCGCCCATCTCGGATTTCTTCAGCAGCGCCTTGGCCTTGGCGAGCCGCTCGCGACGCAAGCGATCAAAGTCGATTCGATTTTCCCAATCGACCGCCATGGTTCCATAAGTTTTTAATCCCATAATTCAGCTCCTGGCTGCTAGCTCTTCGCTGCTAGCTTCAGACCTTTTAATCAGGCCCGTTTACACATCGATCGGGCTGCTTCAAAAACTGTCTGCTCGGTCGGAACCGTCACATCTTCCAGCGGCGGCGAGAATGGAATCGGCACATGCATCGCACCCATTCGCTTCACCGGGGCATCCAGATCGTAGAATGCGCCTTCCGCAATCACCGCCGCAAGCTCCGACGTGACACCATATCGCCCATAGCCTTCATCGAGCACAATCACTCGCGAGGTTTTCTTCGCCGACTCGATCAAAGTTTTTTCATCGAGTGGCCAAGTGGTTCGCGGATCCACCACTTCGGCGCTGATGCCTTCTTTTTCCAGAATAATCGCCGCGCCCAACGCCACTTGCACCATGCTGCTGGTCGCAACCAGGGTGATGTCGTCCCCCGCGCGTTTCACATCGGCCACTCCCAGCGGGATGGTGTAATCCTCTTCCGGCACCGGCCCCTTTAACTTGTACATCATCTTGTCTTCGAAGAAGACGACAGGATTCTCATCGCGAATCGCCGTCTTCAGCAGACCCTTCGCGTCGTACGGCGTCGAAGGTAAAACTACTTTCAATCCCGGCACATGGCTGAACCACGCGTGCAACGACTGGGAATGTTGTGCGGCCGATCGCCGGGTGGCACCCAGCGTGGTGCGCATCACCATGGGCACGCGCCAGTGCCCACCGGACATGTAATGAGCCTTGGCCGCCTGATTCACCATCTGGTCCATTGTCAGCGTGATGAAGTCGCCGAACATGATGTCGACAACGGGCCGCAAACCAGTCATGGCTGCGCCGACGGCCACTCCGGTAAAGCCAGCTTCTGATATGGGAGTATCGACCACGCGCTTGGCGCCGAATTCTTCTACCAGTCCGGAGAGCACTTTAAAAGGTGTGCCGGCTTCGGCTACGTCTTCGCCGATGATGCAGACGCGCGAATCGCGCCGCATTTCCTCCGCCAGGGCCTCACGCACCGCCTGCGCAAACGTCAACTCGCGTTCAGGCATAAACGTGTTTCTCCACTTCGTCTACATTCGGATACGGAGCGGCGATCGCGAATTTCACCGCGGATTCCATGATGGCTCGCACTTCCGTCGTCGTTCGCTCGAGCGATTCGACGGTGGCATGGCCATGATCGATTAACCACTTCGCCAACACGAGAATCGGATCGCGATTCGTCTTCCAAGTTTGCTCTTCTTGCTTCGAACGATAATATTCGCGGTTAATGTCGCCCACGTGATGACCGCTGTACCGATAGGTATCGCATTGCAGGAATGCCGGGCCTTCACCCGAACGCGCTCGTTTGATCAGCCTGGTAGCAACTTCGTTCACTGCCCGCACATCCTGCCCATCGACGCTCGCAGCCTCTATTCCGAAGGCAGTCGCACGGCCGAGGATGGTCCCGGCCGTAGTTTCCTGATAATGCGTGTACTCGTTGTACATATTATTTTCGCAGACGTAGATCACCGGCAGCTTCCATAATTGCGCCAGATTCATCACTTCATACAACGATCCCTGACCCAGCGCACCCTCGCCAAAGAAACAAACGGCGACGCGGTCCGTGCCCAGTGTTTTAGCGGAAAAAGCCGCGCCGGTAGCGATTCCAACGCTGCCACCTACGATTGCATTCGCGCCAAGATTTCCAGTCGCAGGATCAGCAATGTGCATCGATCCGCCTTTGCCGCGGCAGTACCCCGCTTCTTTGCCAAGCAACTCGGCGAACATTCGATCGGGCGCCGCGCCCTTCGCCAGGCAATGCCCGTGGCCCCGGTGTGTGCTCGTGATGTAGTCATCGACCCGAAGCGCTTCACAAATTCCCACCGCGATCGCTTCCTCGCCACTATATAAATGCGCCAGGCCAGGCATGAGCGCGCGCGTGTAAACCTCATTCACCTGCTCTTCGAAAAGGCGAATGCTTACCATCTGGCGATGCGCGTGCAGCCACTTCTCTTTTTGGGTAGCCGAAGCTGCGGATTCGCCGACCGATTTTTGTTCGGAGCCTGATTCTTGGCGGGAGGTGGAAGTGGTCATATTTTCTTACCTCCTTGCGTGACGGGCGTGCTTACCCCTGACATCGCGGCGAGGACATCGAACATGCAAGCGAAATCGTATTTTGTCCAACCCATGCCCCGCGCCGCCGTCAGAATTTCGTTGCTCACGGCCGTGGTCGGAAGCGGAACATCCAGCTGGCGCCCCAGATCCATCGCCAGAACCATATCCTTTTGCATCATGTTCACGTCAAACCATGCCTCTTCCGGCTGCTGCAGCACGAAAGGCCCCCGATATTGAATCATCGGAGAAGCGATCGCACTGTGCGTCAGTACATCGACGGCAACTTCTCGCGCGATTCCACTTTTCTCCGCCAGTAGCGCCCCTTCAGAAAACGCCAGCATCTGCACCGCCAGGCTTAGATTGATTGCGATCTTCATCGAGAGAGCCAGTCCGTTATCTCCGACGTGGGTCACCTTAGGCCCGATATCGAGAAGAAGCGGTTTCACTTTCTCAAAGGTTTCTTTGCGTCCGCCCACCATCACCGAAAGCTTGCCTTCCTGCAATGTGATCACACTGCCGGACACCGGCGAATCGACCATGTCCGCGCCCTTTTCCCGCACCTTCGCCGCCAGCGCGCGGCTTACAGCGGGACTGACCGTACTCATGTCGATAAAAATTTTCCCCGCGCTTAAGCCCGCCAGAAGTCCATCGGGGCCCTCGGTGACAGCTTGAATAGCCGCAGAGTTCGTCACCATGGCAAAGGTGAAATCGGAAGCGCTCGCGACAGCGCGTGGCGAATCCGCCCACTGCATTCCTTTTTCAACCAGCCACTGCGCCTTGTTGCGCGTGCGGTTGTACCCGGTCACTGTGTGACCTTTGCTGAGCAACCGATTCACCATCTGGCTGCCCATCACTCCCAAACCAACGAATCCGAGTTTCGCCATCCGCCCCGAGCCTCCGAAGTCTATCTGCCAGTCTTTGCCCGAACCTTTTCTGCAAATCTTTATGAAGTGATTTTGGGACCTGCGGGCGAGCGCTTGCCGTGCGATGGCGCAGAAGCCAAGCCATTCGGAGCCTTCGAATCCTCGCGCACCTGTTCCAGATGAGCGCGCATCGCGCCTCGGGCCATCTCTGCATCGCGCCGTTCCATCGCTTCCAGAATCCGTTTGTGATGAACCTGCCCGCGCTGCGGACCGCCCTCTACGTTAAAGATTTTCATACGTTGCTCGCGCAGTAACCCCACGATGGAATCGATCAGTGAAAGAATGAGTGGATTCGCAACTGCCTCGGCCAGCGCTAAATGGAAATCCAGGTCGGCTTCGATGTAAGCTTCAGGATCTTTTTGAGCGCGCTCCATCACATCGACAGCTTCGCGCATGGTTGCGATGTCTTCCTCTTTAGCTCGGATTGCAGCCATCGCAGCGATTCCTGGCTCAAGAATCAACCGCAGCTCGGCTAGATGCGGCGACCCTTCCTGCTGCCCCAGTTTCACCATCAGATCAAAGGATTGACGTGCGGCCTGCGACGTTCCGTCCGTGATGAAGGTGCCGCGTCCGGAATAAGCTTCGACGAGTCCTTTTTCGCGGAGTGTCTTCACCGCCTCGCGAACGGCAGTGCGGCTCACTCCGAGTTGCTGTGCCAATTCCCTTTCTGCAGGCAATTGGTCGCCAGGCTTCAGCGTGCCTTTTAGAACCGAATCTTCGATTTGCTGCACGATTTGCTCATACAGTCGCGAAGTCCGAACAACTTTGTACACTGGGTTCTCTCCCGAGCGAACCAGTCTGGGGGAACTGGCGGTCCGGTTACTATACCGCAGGTCCAGTCGTGGAGGCAGCGTTTCTGCGTGATTAGAAATGATTGAAGTCATGAAACGGACTATAGGTATGGTGGTATGACCACACAAGATACCATCCCCTTGCTTCCCAGTGCAACCCCTTTTCCGCCGAACTATCGATTTTCTGAGGCAAAACGGTTGTTGCCACGCCGAGGTAGATGATTCGTAACCGGCCAAAACCCGAATTCTCTTGACTTCATTCTCGCAGCGGTGGTATGGCTGTCGGACCAGACTACGGAGGCCTCATGAAATTCCGCTGCACCGCCCTGTCCGCGGATCACATCGCAAAAGCAGCCTACAGAATCCTTGTCGCGTTTTCTGTATTTTCCGCGTTGTGCCTTCCCACCTGGAGCCAGACGACTGCGGGCCGCATTCTAGGCACGGTCACCGACCAAAGCGGCGCTTCGGTGGCGGGGGCATCTGTAATTGTTACTGACGCGCAACGCGGCACCTCCCGAACTCTCACTACCGACCAGGCCGGAGCCTACGTGGCTGCCGACCTCGCTCCCGGTTCGTACAAGATCCACGTGGAAGCCAAGGGGTTCAAGTCAGTGGAACGGCCGAACGTAGCGATTGAAGTTGCCTCGGACGTCCGAGCAGACTTCGCCCTTCAGCCCGGACAGGTGTCAGAGGTCGTTGTGGTCCAGGAGGACGTGCCCCTGGTTAATACAACCTCATCCACCCTCGGCGGCACCTTGAGCAACCAGGAAATCAATGATCTTCCGTTGAATGGTCGTAATTATGAGAACCTGCTGCAGCTTAGGCCTGGAGTGATGCGTTATCCCGGCGGCGGATTCTCGACCACCAGCACGGATGGGTTACGCGCCGAAGACAATGCTTATTTTGTTGAAGGACTTTTCAACAGCGAGCCTTTCTCCGGCCAGGGCATCATCAACGGGGCCGGCATCGCCGGAGATTCGGCAACGATCCTGCCCATTGACGCAATTCAGGAATTTAATGTTCTGGAAAATCCGCCCGCAGAATACGGATGGAAACCCGGAGCAATTATTAACGTGGGCTTGAAATCCGGAACCAATTCGATTCACGGAACAGCGTTTGCCTTCGGCCGCGATGGCGCCATGGACGCGCGCAATTATTTCAACGATGCTCCCGCTCCGAAGACTCCCCGCACACTCGAGCAGTTCGGCGGCAGTGTGGGTGGAGCGATCGTGAAGGACAAAGCTTTCTTCTTCGGCGCTTATGAAGGGCAGCGCTACAACGTCGGGAATTCTTACAGCGTTACGACTCCTTCGACAATTTCGGTGCCACTTGCAGCGGGAGCAACGCCGACTTGCATTTCCCCTCTTCTCGCGAATGTGGACTGCAGCGCCAGCATTCCTAATGCGATTGCCGACTTGGTGGCGAATGGTGTCCCCATCAGCGCTGCCAGCCAAACCATCTCGGGTTGCACGGTTACTGGAGCCACCGTGAACTGCAAGGGCACAGGATTTCCAATCAACAACACCCCGTCGATCAACGTGGTGCAGGGCTTCCCGAACAATGTTGGCGTCGACAACGTGATTGCGAAAGTCGACTACACCATCAACCAGCGCAACAGCATCAGCGGGATGTATTTTTTCGGCAACAATAATGGAACGGTGGAAGACTTCCCCGAACTGCAAGCCAAATGGCAGTCCGATATCCACACTCGCGCGCAGGTGGTCGGTGGAAACTGGATTTGGACTCCCAACGCGCAATGGGTGAATGAAGCCCGCGTAGGCTATAACCGCCTTTATCAACCGACGCTCCCCGGGGACTTGAATACACCCGCCTCCGGCTACGGACTGAACACAGGAGTCAGCGGCCCGTTCACAGGAGGTCTGCCTCGCATTGGATTTGCCGGCGCCTTCGTTCCCGGACTTGGCGGTTTCAAATGGCCAAAATTTCAAGGCCCCGATTCGATTACTCAATTCATCGATCACGTTTCCTATTCGTTGGGAAAACATTCCCTGAAATTCGGCGGTGAACTGCATCGCAACGAAGTAACCGGTGCGGCTATGGGCAACGTACGCGGCAGCATCACGTTCCTTGGTGGCGTCGCCATTCCAACGGGAGCAGGCTCAACGGCATTGGAAGACTTCTTCGCCGGTGATCCCTTTAAGGCATCCGTCCAGGTTGGCAATGCCACCCGAGACATTCACAACTGGGCCTATGGCTTGTTCTTCCAGGATGACTGGCGTGCGACCAGGAATCTCACCATCAACGCCGGAATACGTTATGAATTCAATTCCGTCATCTCGGAAACTCACAACCTTCTCGGCAATTTCGATCCCAATTCGCCAACTGGCTTGATTCAGGAAGGAATGAAGGGCGTGGGCGGTGTCTATAATCCCGATCACAAGAACTTCGCTCCGCGTTTAGGTTTCGCCTGGGATGTGACCGGTAAAGGCGATACGGTGCTAAGAGGTGGATTCGGCTTGATTTACGAAACCATCAACTGGGAAGCGCTGCTCGCCTTCAACAATGCCTTCGGCCTCAATAACGTTCCCACCGGGGCAATTATCGATGCAGCCGGCGATACGGCAGGCGGCACCATCACCGCTGCTAACCTGGCCATTCCCCCCGGCATGCCGCAATGGGATAGTGGTAATCCGATCTACGGCGCCAACGTAAGCACCACCACTCCAAATTGCTTTGCGAATCCTTGTCCCATCATGAGCGTGGACCGCAATATCACAACGCCTTACGTTTGGAACTGGACTTTGAATTTGCAACACGCCTTCACTCCGACTCTGTCGATGGAAGCCGGTTACGTCGGCAATCACGGCTCAAATCTGACAGGCATTCGTGATATCAATCAGCCCCCGGTTGGAACGGACTACAATCCTGCCTGTTCGTCCGACCAGGCTTGCCGGCCCTATAACGCCCGATTTCCCTATCTGAGCAACATCTTCCAGATGGGAAACGTCTACCGTTCAAACTACAACGGACTGCAAGTTACGCTGAACGCGCGCAACTTTCACGGCCTGAGTATGGTCGCTGGTTACACCTACTCCCACGCGCTCGACGATGTGGGAGCTAACTGGGATTTCGGTTATGGCGCGGGACTTCCGCAAGACTCTTATAACGTGGCGAAGGAATATGCGAATAGCGACTTCGACATTCGCCATCGCTTCACGCTATCGCTCACCTACGCCATCCCCGGCCGCACTGGCTATGCGCAGATGCTGGAAGGTTGGGAAATCAACTCGATCGTGACTCTGCAAACTTCGCAACCTTGGGGTCCTATCGATTTGGGTACAGATGCCGCAGGAACCGGACCGCTGCCAGTCAGTCCGCCGGCTAGCGCCCCCATCCGCTGGAGCTTCTACGGAAAGCCGTCCGACTTCAAATCCGGTCCCACCGCGATTCCTTTCTACCCCGGCGCATCGAACCCGGCTTGCGCCGCTCAGGCTCTGGCGGTCGATGGTGGCACTCCCGGAGCATCCACGGCTTCGCTTACCTCGTTCGGTTGCTATGCCAAAGGCAATTCCATCATGATTCCGCCTCCACTCGGTCAATTCGGAAATATGGGACGGAATCTCTTCCCCGACTCCGGCTTCAGGAATTTCGATTTCTCACTCGCGAAGAACTGGCACTTCGGCGAGCGCGTTCATGCTCAGTTCCGTGCCGAATTCTTTAACATCTTTAACCATCCCAACTTTGCCAACCCGTATGGCGGACAGAATGGATTCGGTTTGAACGACCCATCCGTGCAGCCCTTCGGTTGCGGATGCGCCACACCAGATGTCGCTGCGGCCAACCCGGTCATTGGATCGGGCGGCAGCCGCGCCATTCAACTTGGTTTGAAGTTCATTTTCTAGTTTTATTGTCGGGTTCAACGTGGGTTGATCAGGGCCGGACGCAATTCCGTCCGGCCTTTTTTCTTGAGTCGCCCGCTAAGGGCAAATCATAAGGGGCTAAGCCGTGAAAATAAAAAATGCATTCTATTCCGCAACATTCCTCTTTGTATTCCTCGCAGTCTCCGCTGGAAGTTTTGCTCAGGAGCAGCGCCGCGAGCGCACCATCGACGAAATTCGAGTGGAAGCCATCCGGCGTGCTGAAGTGGGCCAATATCCGCTGATCGGACTCGATCCGGGCGACGTAAAAGAAGCCTTCGTAAGCATTCACAGCAGTGACAAAGACGAGTGGGCTGCCGCATTCATGGCCGTCGCGGACAAGTATTTCAACGAAGCAAAGTCTCTGGAAAAATCTGACCCCGCGAAGGCCAACGCGGATTACATCCGGGCATGGCGCCTTTATTCCTTCGGTCGGTGGCCTATCCCCGCATCGCCGGGCAAGCAGCGCTCGTATGAAAAGGCTCTGGAGTCATTTCTAGCCCACGCGCGTTTCATGGATCCTCCTCTCGAGGTCGTTCACATTCCCTTCGAAGGAAAGGAAATCATTGGCTACCTGCGCCTACCGAAGAATGCCAAGGGCCCGGTGCCGCTCGTCATCGCGGTCAATGGACTCGACAGTCGCAAAGAAGATCTTGCCGAAAGTTTTGGCGCAATCCTTCCCTTCGGTGTCGGCTATCTCGCCGTCGACGGCCCGGGCACGGGACAGAATCCGATCAAGGTCAGCGAGACCGCGGACCGCATGCTCTCGAAAGTCATCGACTACGCGCAGTCGCGCCCGGAGATCGACAAGAACCGAATTGCAATGCACGGCGTGAGCTGGGGCGCATACTGGGCCACCAAGATGGCAATTGTCGAGCGAGCACGCCTGCGCGGCTGCAGCGCCCAGTCCCCGCCGGTCGATAGATTTTTCCAGAAAGATTTCTTGATGAATTCTCTTCTCGGCAATCGCGAATATTTGTTCGATCAGGTGCCGGCGCTGATGAACATTCTCGAAGGCGTTCACACGCTGAACGAAATGGCCGACTTCTTGCCGAAGATGTCCCTCGTGCAACAGGGATTGTTAGGCAAGCCCATGGCCCCGATGCTCATTCTGGCGGGCGTGCTCGACACCCAGGTCCCCATCGACGACGAATACCTTTTGCTGAGTAAGGGTGACGTGCCAAAAGAGGCGTGGATCAATCCCCAGGGCGGACATCTGGGCCGGCAGGTTGGAGTTTGGCCCGATCCTCGTATCTTCAAACAGGTCATCATTCCCTGGCTGGTGAAGACGCTGGAGGTTCCGGCAAACTAGTGGGCAGGCAGGGCCGCGGCAGCATTTCTTAGTCGCCGCGCTCTGCCTCTCACCCGACCCGCTGCCATACCCATTCATGCCCGCTACGAACGCAACAACCGAATCCGAATCCGACGCTTCCCCCGCAGCCGCTCCGCGCCGGAAGCCCTTCTATTCCTCGCTATGGGTGCAGGTGCTCATCGCCATGGCCTTTGCCATCGCGCTGGGGGTTCTCAGCCCAACCCGAGCCGTCGCCATGAAGCCGCTCGGAGATGCCTTCATCCGCCTGATCACGATGATCATCACCGTGCTCATCTTCTGCACGGTGGTCACCGGCATCGCTGGCATGCAGGATTTGAAAAAAGTGGGACGCGTCGGCGGCAAGGCGCTGCTTTATTTTGAAATCGTCTCCACCATCGCCCTTGCCGTTGGCCTGGTTGTCGGCAACGTCGTTCATCCCGGCAATGGATTCAATGTGAACGCCGCCACCCTCGACGCCAAAGCCGTCGTAGATTATGCCGGGCAAGCCAAGTCACAGGGTGTGGTCGAGTTTTTGATGCACATCATCCCAACCACCGTCACCGACGCCTTCGCCAAAGGTGACATCCTCCAGGTCGTCTTCATCTCGATTCTGTTTGGCTTTGGATTATCCTCCGCAGGACCTCGCGCCAAGCCGATCATCGCACTGCTCGAATCGCTTACTCAAGTCGTGTTCCGCATCGTAAATATTCTGATGCTATTCGCGCCCATCGGCGCCTTCGGGGCTATGGCTTTCACCATCGGCAAATATGGCTTCGCTTCCCTCGGACCGCTGGTCAAGCTGATTGCGACCTTCTGGATTACTTCGATTCTCTTCGTGCTGATTGTGCTGGGAGCGATTGCCGCAGTCGCCGGCTTCAATATCGTGAAGTTTCTCCTGCACATTAAAGAAGAAATCTTGCTCGTTCTGGCCACCAGTTCGTCCGAGACGGCCATTCCCACGCTCATGGAAAAGCTGGAAAAGCTCGGCTGCTCGCGCTCTCTGGTGGGATTGGTGGTCCCCACCGGCTACACTTTCAACACCGATGGCAGCAGCCTCTACATGACGCTCGCGGCGCTTTTCGTAGCGCAAGCCACCAATACTCATCTATCCCTGATGCAACAACTCACAATTTTTTCCGTCGCTACCCTCACGTCAAAAGGAGCTAGCGGCGTTCAAGGAGCATCGTTCATTGCGCTGGTCGCGACCTTGTCGGTGATTCCCACGATTCCAGTGGCGGGGATGGCGCTGATCCTCGGCATCGACCGCTTCATGAGCATGTTCCGCGGACTCGTGAACATGATCGGCAACGGCGTAGCCACGCTCGTCGTAGCGCTCTGGGAAAACGAGTTGGATCGGAAATCTCTGCAAGGTAAACTCGCTTAAACTCGGTGAATCGATCTAAGCCCCTAGGCCGACACACGCATAGTGAGCCTTCCGTTCTGCCTTCGAGCAGACTTCCGTAACCTGTTTTCTTCTAAGATTCGAAATTAGCCTCCCATGTCGGTGAGGTTTATCGTTTTGAAAAATTATGGCAGGGTTGCAACTCTTGCAGTGCTTGTCGCGGTCTTGGCAGCGATGGCCTACAACTTCATATCGAACCGGAGCAAATCCATGCAAAACCGGATCGAACAGGCGCGCGAGAACGCATTTGCAACGGAAATGGGAAAGGCGCTTTCACTCTATTCTGCGCACCACGAGGCTGAGGCTGAACAGACTCTGCAAGAATTACTCCCTAACGCCGAAAAATGGTGGCCCGCCGGCCCTCATTTGGTAGAGACACTTTCGTGGCTAGGCATCATCGAGCGGGTGGAAAACAGGTACGACGTCGCTAAGCCTATCCTCGAACGGGCAGTCCGTTCATCGGAGGAGCAGAACGATTCCTCCAGCGCCGCAGCGGGCCGCGCCAAGATGAATCTGGGTATCATCGCCCGTGATGAACTCGACGATGACGCAGCGGAACGGCTCTTTTCTGAGTCTGCGGAGATCCTCGCAAAGCATTCGGCTGAGGTTTGCGGTGACGACTTCTCTGCTCTCCTTAACCTGGGTTATCTTGCGTACAAAAAAGGCCGTTATGAGGAGGCCATTTCGTACGAGACCCGTGCAGTTGCAGGATACGACAAAATGTCTTCCAAGAACCCGGGACTAGACGTAGCAAACGCCCACAAGAATCTGGCCGACCTCTACACGCACGTGGATAATTTTGCGGCAGCCGCCGAGCACTATCAGGCGGCACTGAATATCTTTGAGAGGGTTGAGGGACCTCAAGGTCGAGATGTAACCACAGCCACAGCTGGCTTGGCCTCCGTTCAACACGGCGCGACGCCCAACGCGAGTCAGGGGGATAGCCTCGCAGCGCTTTCCGCAAATGTTCCGGACTCTGATGGCCAGACCCTGGACAGCCTTGCAAGTCTCGCGGAGGAACGGAAACAATATGCAGACGCTGAGTCTTTCTTTCAGCGGTCTTGTCAGGCCTATGAAAAATCTGGTGGACCCTACGACTTGCGTCTGGCAACTGAGCTCGAGAACCTGGGCAATCTTTATCGCGATCAACAGCAGTTTGACATTACAAAGGCCGAAGCTCCGCTAAAGCGCAGCTTGGCGATACGCGAAAAAACTCTAGGACCGCAGCACCCTGAAACCGCAAGAATATTGGGCGACCTTTCTTTACTCTACTTCTACGAGAAAAACCCAGCGGCCGCCGAAGAGTTCGCCTTGCGGGCACTTCCTGTGGAAGAGAAGGCGTTTGGCCTAGATAGCTTGTCCATAACCACAACCTTGAACCGATTGGGCATTTCAGAAAGAGACTTGGGCAAGTTCAAGGAAGCCGAGGTCAATTTGAAAAGAGCCTTGGAAATCCGCGAAAGGAGACATGCCCCAGCCAATTGGATCGCCACCAGCCTGGAAAACCTGGCCTGCGTATACGCAATGGAGGGACAGGAGGCGCAGGCACAACCCCTGATAGCTCGTGCCCAGTCGATTCGCTCGCATTCCCCGAACAACTAGAAGGTAAAAGCGCGACCAGTCCGCACCACTTCTGAACCCTCTGCATCCCTTTCGTAACCGGCCACTGCACAATATTTGCTGCACTTTAACATTCGTGAAATATCTTATGAGTAACATCTATCCAGCAGTTGGCATCTATTGCAGGAGAGAGGTTAGCCATGGCTTCGCTGCGCGGCTCGAAATCGCTGCCTTTGCAAGTGGCCGCGATCTGTTATCGCAGGGGCGGCACAGCCGTGGAATTCCTGCTGGTCAATACCAACGGCGGGAACAAGTGGACATTTCCCAAAGGTTCCACTGACGCGCGCTTGTCTCATAGTCAGGCGGCGGAACGGGAGGCGGCAGAAGAAGCCGGCGCTCTCGGCACGATCGAGCCTCGCCACTTTCACCTCTACATTCATTCCAAGGGAGTGTTCTGGCAGCCCGGCGGCGTGCAGGAATTTGTGGTCAAAGCTTTTCTGATGGAGGTCCACGAATCGCGCCGCGCCGACGAACCCCAGCGCAATCCCACATGGTTCACTCCGGAAGAGGCCAAGAAACGCCTGGCTAAGGGACGCGAAGTGAAATATGCCCGCGAAATGGAAACCGTGATCGATCGCGCGCTCCAACGCATTCAGTTCCCCGGCGAGTTGTGGGGGAAATCTCCCGAAAGCCGCAACTCCCGCGCCGCCGCACAATCCTGATTCAGCCGAGAGCCTGTCATCTTCACAATGGCTTGTCATCCCCACAATAGCTTGTCATCCTGAGGAAGTGGAGTTCTTCGCCTTAGCGAAGAACTCCCGACGAATGGACCTCTGCATTTTTGCCCTATGCACTTCTTGCCATGTGACAGCGCCGGGTGTGTGAACGTCCGTCGCTTTTTATGAGACGATGATTCCAGCCCATGATTCAGCTTTCTGGCGCCGGAAAACGTTTCGGCCACAAACTTCTTTTTGAAAACACCGATTGGCTGATTACGCCTCGCGACCGCGTGGGCCTCGTCGGCGCGAATGGCACCGGCAAATCCACCCTTATGAAAATTCTCGCCGGCCTCGATACCCTCGACTACGGCTCGCTCATTGTCGCCAAAGGAACCACCGCCGGATACCTTCCACAAGATGGCCTCACGCTTTCTGGCCGAACCGTTTTCGCGGAATGCATGGCCGTGTTCACCGAACTGCACGCCATGGAACGGGAACTGGAAACGCTCACTCATCAGATCTCCGAGCTCGATCACACCAGCCCGGAATATTCCGACGTTGCCGACCGCTACCACAGTCTGGAGCATGAATTTCGCACCCGCGACGGTTACTCGATCGAAGCCGAAGTCGGCCGTGTGTTGATGGGCCTGGGCTTTCGAAAGGAAGATTGGGAGCGCCAGACTGATGAATTTTCGGGCGGCTGGCAAATGCGGCTTGCCCTCGCCAAGTTGCTGCTGCAAAAGCCCAACCTGCTGCTGCTCGACGAGCCCACTAACCATCTCGATCTGGAAGCGCGCAACTGGTTGGAAGAATATCTTCACAACTATCCCCACGCCTTTGTGCTGATCTCGCACGACCGTTATTTTCTCGACGTGACCGTCAACAAGATCGCGGAAATCTGGAACAAGCGATTCTGGTTCTACACCGGAAATTACGACAAGTTCCTGACGCAGAAGACGCAACGCAACGAGCAGTTGCAAGCCGCCTACCGCAACCAGCGCGACCGCATCGAGCAGCTGGAAGTTTTCATCAACCGCTTCCGCTACCAGGCTACAAAAGCCAAGCAGGTTCAAAGTCGAATCAAGGAATTGGAGAAGATCGAGCGGATCGAGGTCCCGCCGGAAGAAAAGACGATCCACTTCTCATTCCCCCAGCCCAAGCCGAGCGGCCGCATTGTGGCTGAGTTTGAAGGCATCGCGAAAAGTTACCCCGTGAAGAGTTACCCCGGCAAGCCCGACGCTCATACTTCCGTAGAAAAAGAAGTCTTCTGCAACGTCAACTTCATGATCGAGAAGGGCGACCGCATTGCTCTCGTCGGAGTCAACGGCGCGGGCAAGTCCACTCTGATTAAACTCCTCGCCGGCGCGGAGCCACCAACGCAAGGCGAGTTCCGCCTCGGCCACAACGTTCAAGCTGATTATTTCGCGCAGGATCAATATAAAGAACTCGATCCGGAAGCTCGCATGATCGACGACTTAGGCGCCGCTTCTCCCCGCTCGACGCAAACCGAGCTTCGCAGCCTTCTCGGATGTTTCCTCTTTTCTGAAGATGACGTCTTCAAGAGAATCGGCGTCCTCTCCGGCGGCGAACGCGGTCGCTATGCCCTGCTCCGCTTGCTTCTTCACCCGGCAAACTTTCTCCTGCTCGACGAGCCTACGAACCATCTCGACCTGCGCGCCAAAGACGTCTTACTGGAGGCGCTCATGGAATACACCGGCACCGTCGTCTTCGTATCGCACGATCGCTACTTCATCGACAAACTCGCGACTCGTGTTTTTGAAATCGGCGACGGAAAAGTCGAAGTCTATCCCGGCAACTACGAAGACTATCTATGGCGTAAGCAAGGCGGCAGCGCCAAGCAAGAGGAAACTATCCGTCAGCAGCTGAAATCTCCTGAGCCTGCGCCCGTTCCTGCCAATGGTAACCACGGAGCGCCCGAGGCTGCCGCACAGAACGCCAAGGCCAAGCGCCTAAATCCCATCAAGCGCAAGAAGATTGAAGACCGCATTCAGGAACTGGAAGCCGAAATCAGCCGCGCCGAAACCCTGATCACAGAATTCGAAACCGCGCTGCAGAACTACGTCAGCGCTGACCAAAGCCAGCGCCAGTCCCATGAACTCGATCAACGAAAGGCTGCCCATGCCGCCTTCCTCAAAGAGTGGGAAGAGTTAAGCGAGTTCCTGCAGGAAACCGATTAGCGAACCGTCAGCACACCTAGCCGCAAACGTACACTCTCTTCCGTAATCTCGAAGAGTTACTTACCCCTGTGCGATAGTCAAGATGGCCAAAGGGACAGGAACTCTCCGGAGGCCTAAATCCCAGACCACCTGTATGGACTGGCGCCGCCAAGGGACGCGCCGCACGCAGGAAATAAGGAAGGTCGCATGCTTCAGTCCTCAGAATTTTCCAACGGCGTCAGATCCACTTCGCCAGCCTCCAACCCTAACTCTTATAACCCCGTCAAAACCACCACCGCGCCCATTGAGCAGGCCACCATCGGGCGGTCACTCGTCATCAAGGGCGAGATCAGTGGTTCCGAAGCTCTTTATATTGACGGCCGCATCGAAGGCAAAATCACGCTGACCGACAATCGCGTGACGATCGGACGCAACGGCACCGTACAGGCCGACATTACCGCTCGCGAAGTTGTGGTCATGGGCAAGGTCACCGGCAATATCGAATGCACGGACCGCGTCGATATCCGCAGTGAAGGCGTGGTAAACGGCAATGTCTCCACCACCCGCATCAGCGTCGAAGATGGCGCTGTGCTGAAGGGCGGCATCCAGGTAAAGAGCGGCGACCAAAAACATCAGCATCCCGCCAAGTCTCAGGAGAAATCTCCGGAGATGCCGAAGATCGCGAATGCCGATCCATCGAAGGCCCTGGCAGCGAGCGCGGGCGCCTAATCAGTTTTGCAACACAGTAGCTACGAGCCAGGGGCACCGAAAAACAGCGGGCCCCTGATTTTTTTGCCGTCAGCACCTCGCCTGATAACCCTTTACTTCTTCTCGTCCTTTGGCTTTAAGTCCAGTGCCGCCGAATTCATGCAGTAACGCAGCCCGGTCGGCGCCGGGCCATCCTCAAACACGTGTCCCAGATGAGCGCCGCAGTTCGAACAGCGCGCCTCAGTACGAACCATCCCGAAACTGCGATCCTTGTGCTCCTCGACCTTGCCTGCATCGGCCGGCTTATAAAAACTCGGCCAACCGGTTCCCGAATCGAACTTAGTCGACGAATCAAACAACGGTTCACCACAGCAAACGCAGTGATACATGCCCGCATCTTTGGTCTTCCAATATTTGCCCGTAAATGCCGGCTCGGTTCCCGCCTCGCGAGTTACGTGATATTGCTCCGGCGTCAGCTTCTGCTTCCACTCCGATTCGTTTTTTTCCAGCTTGTTTGCCATGAAATGCGATCCTCCATTCGATAATGATTGCCAATTTTTCTACTCTTTACTCATCACTGTGACATCCGTCACATGCCGGCCGTGACATCCAACCTTGTCTTCCACAGGGTGATCGTCCAAGTATGAATGAAACGTCTGCGAGTCCCTCAGGCCCGGTAGCTCCCTCAAGAGGCGCCGGGCCCAATTTTTAGTCCGACACCTCTTCCCCGATTTCGTGGTACTTGCCTCGAAAAAACAGCAGAGGTTCACCCTCCCGCACCACCACATCTTCCACTTCCGCAATAAAAATGGTGTGGTCTCCCGCGTCCTGGGCCGATTTCAACCTGCATTCCAGATACGCTAGCGCATTGTTCAAAACCGGAGTTCCGTGCACCGTCCGCTGAAAACTCGCGCTTGGCTCTTGCTCGGTAATACTTTCCGCGAGCGCGTAGTACTCTGAAATCTTTCGCTGATCCTCCGCCAGAATGTTTACTCCAAACCGCTTCTGGGAGTGCAGATGTGCGTGGGTGCGCGCGCTATGGTTAACGCATACCAGGATAAGCAACGGATCTAGGGATACCGACGCAATGGCATTAGCGGTCATCCCATGAACTTCGCCATTCAAATTGAGGGTGATGATGGTTACCCCTGTGGCGAAGCATCCCATTGCCTTGCGAAACGCTGCTTGAGTGAGAGCCATGTCTTACGTTTTTCCCATCGAGACTGCCTACCTTACCACGCCGCCTCGCAGCCGCGGTTGTGCCGCATGGCGGTTCATCCTGATGTATGATTCGATGCATCAGCAGGCCTCTTGGAACCTCGCATCATGCCCTCGACGTCACCCAGGATCGACATTTCCGTAGAACACGAGATATCTCTTGAACACGAGTTACACCACTTGCAGCCGGGCGCGCCTATCTCGCGCGCCCAGGCGCTGCAACTCATCACTTGCAGCGACGACGTTCTACCCGCGCTACTAGCCTCGGCACAGGCGGCTAGAGAGAATTTCAAACCCGCAATTGCTACTTATTCTCGCAAGGTTTTCCTGCCACTAACCAACCTCTGCCGCGACTATTGTGGATACTGCACCTTCCGCCGTGATCCAGGCCAAGCCGGAGCCCACACGATGTCGCCGGAGGAAGTGCTCACCATCGCCCGTGCCGGCGAACAACTTGGCTGCACGGAAGCTCTCTTCAGCCTGGGCGATAAGCCCGAACTCCTGTTCCCCGAAATGCGCGACACCCTTCGACATCTCGGCTACAAATCGACACTGCATTATCTGGAAGCCATGTGCGAATTGGTCCTGCGTGAAACCAATTTGCTGCCACACCCGAATCCCGGCTTACTGAGCGCAGAGTGGATTACCCGCCTTGCCCGAGTTTCGCCCAGCATGGGCTTGATGCTTGAGACCACTAGTTCCGCGCTCCTGGCTCCCGGCGCTGCTCACGACAACGCCCCCGATAAAGTTCCCGCAAAACGTTTGCGCATGATTGAAGAGGCTGGAAAACAACGAGTACCCTTCACCACCGGACTATTGATCGGAATTGGCGAAACGCCCGAAGACCGTGTTGACGCCCTACTCGCCATTCGCGACCTGAACGACCGTTACGGCCATATCCAGGAAGTGATCGTCCAGAACTTTCGCGCCAAGCCCACCATCCCCATGGCCCATGTCCCCGAGCCCAGCCAAGGCGAGATGCTGCGCACCGTGGCGGTAGCTCGTTTGCTAATGCCCCGGGTCAATCTCCAGGCCCCGCCCAACCTGAATGCACCGTATTATGAAGAGTTATTGGATGCTGGCATAAACGATTGGGGAGGAATTTCTCCGCTGACCCCTGATTACATCAATCCCGAAAAACCCTGGCCTCATCTCGAACAGCTGCGTCTGCGCACTGAGCAAAAAGGGTTCGAGTTGCGCCAGCGGTTACCTGTCTATCCAGAATTTGTGCCTGCACTGATTTCGACCCCAGGATTGCTATCCCAAAAACTTGCCAGCGCCGGCGACGCTCACGGGCTCGCGCGGCAAACGAGGGCTGCATGATCTGTGTGCTGACTGGCGGTACCGGCGGCGCAAAGTTCGTGGATGGTCTGCGCCAAGTCATCCCGTCCGAAGAAATCACATTGATCGTCAACACCGGCGACGATTTGCTTTGGTGGGGATTGTATGTTTCTCCGGATATCGATTCCATTACCTATGTGCTCTCCGGTATGCTCAGCCGGGAGCGAGGCTGGGGCGTGAAGGGCGACACCTTTCTCTGTCTACAGGCCATGGGGCAACTCGGCGAGCCCACGTGGTTTCACACCGGTGACCGCGATCTCGCCGTCCATTTGCTGCGTTCCCGCCTGTTAGCAGAAGGCAAAACATTGTCCGAAGCCACCTCCGCCATCTGCGACAAGCTGGGCGTGAAGGCGCGCATTCTGCCCATGAGCGATTCGCGCGTTGAGACGCGAGTCGACACTCCTTCGGGCGAATTAAGTTTCGAAGAATATTTTGTGCAACGCTGGTATCAGGATCCCGTTAAATCCGTGCGCTTCGCGGGAGCCTCCGATGCCGAACCGGCTCCGGGAGTTCTCGAAGCGATCATCTCTGCGGATGCCGTACTCATCGCTCCCAGCAATCCCATCACCAGTATCGGTCCAATTCTCGCCGTTCCCGGAGTCCGCGATGCGCTGACGCGCGCTCGCGGCAAGGTTGCCGCCATTAGCCCAATCGTGGGAAATGCAGCTGTCGCGGGTCCCGCCGGCATTCTGATGACGGCCCAGGGCCTGCCTTGCTCAATCGCTGGCGTTGCAAAAGTCTATGAAGATTTCCTCGATGTCCTCATCTGCGATTCCCGCGACGCTCGTGCCGCGGAAGCGCTCCGCAACAACGGACTTCGCGTGCAATGCGCTCAAACCATCATGCGCACTCCCGAAGACCGCGCCTCGTTGGCTCGTACCGTCCTGACGAATGCGATTAGCGGGCTGCGATCTGACGAACCTGATTCCCGCGATCCACTCTCGGCCGATACCTATGCCGTAGAACCGCCGGTCCGGGCCTCTGACAAGTCGTGATCCTCATTCCTGTAAAAAATTCCGCCACCGCAAAGCAACGGCTGGCTGCGGCTCTTGATCAGTCCGCGCGCACAGAACTGGCGCGCACCATGCTGCAGGACGTGATATCCGCACTCGCCGGTTGGACAGCGCGACCACCTTGCTCTCTGGTCACCAGTGATCCCTTTGCCCTCGAACTCGCTAAACAATACGACTTTGAAATCATTGCCGACCCGGCAAATCCTGGCGAAACCGGCGCCATCGAATTGGCCACCGAACTCTGCGTGACGCGCGGAATCGAAAGCACGCTGGTGATTCCCGCCGATATACCGCTGATTCAAGCCAGCGAGCTCGCGCAAGTTTTCCAGCATGCTCCCACCGAGGGTTCCGTGCTCGTCCCCGCCGCGGACGGACGCGGAACCAACGCGGCCTTCCGCCGCCCCGCCAACCTCTTCCCTTTGCGCTTCGGCAATGACAGCTTCAAACCACACCTTGCCGCCGCGCAGTCTACGGGAAAACCCTGCCACGTGCTGCAACTTAGAAGTATCGCGATCGATGTCGATAATCCCGAAGATTTAGAAACACTTCTTACCCAGCCCGGCGAAACCCGCACCCAGCAACTCCTTCGGCTGTGGACTCGTGCCGGCTTGCTCCCCACGCGAAAAGCGGAGCGGGCGTGAAAAAGCAGACGGAGAAAGAACTCAACCGATCCGCCAGTCGTGCGAACGAACCCCCGCAGCTACAACTCATTCCGATTCCTGTCGCCGCCAATATCGAACCCGGCGATTCCCTGGCTGAAAAAATTCTTCAGTCGTTACGACGATCCCGAAAAAAATTCCAAGCTGGCGACATTCTCATCGTGAAACACAAAATCGTCTCCAAAGCGGAAGGCCGCCTGGTTGATCTGGCAACGATAAAACCTTCCGCCGATTCCGTCGCCTGGGCTAGGAAATACAAGCTCGATGCCCGCGTCATTGAATTGGCCCTGAGAGAAAGTCGCTCCGTCATCCGTCGCAAGAACGGCGTGCTGATCACCGAAAGTCATCACGGGTTCATCTGCGCCAATAGCGGTGTGGACATCTCCAACGTCGACGGCGGCCAACACGCATTGCTTCTGCCCGTTGATCCCGATCGATCCGCGCAAGCACTTCATCGCGACTTGAAAAAGGAGACCGGTCTCGCCATCCCCGTTCTCATCACTGACACCTTCGGTCGCGCGTGGAGAGAAGGCCTGGTCGATTTCTGCATTGGCATCGCGGGCATGAAGCCGTTGCGCGACGACCGTGGTCGCCACGATCCCCACGGCTACACTCTGCACGCCAGCGTCGAAGCCGTTGCCGACGAACTCGCTGCAGCTGCCGGACTGGTTTGCGGCAAGCTTAACCAAACTCCCGCCTGCATTGTGCGCGGGGTCCCCTACTTACCCGCTCGAGGCTCCGCACGCGATCTTCTTCGCCCTCCGGCCACCGACCTGTTTCGCTGAGCCCCTCGCCAAAAGGGAGTCTCTGGTAGTAATTTGAATGTCAGAAGACTCGGAGGAGTTTGTGCCCCGCCAACTCTCAGTATCGGAACTCGAAAATTTCCCTGCTCTCCGCTGGTTCGATATCGCTGCTCGAGTTGCGCCCGGAATCCGCTCTTCAATCGAACGAATCCTCGAGACTCAAAACGGCAATGCCATCTCGCTCGATGAAGCTTACGGGCTAGCCCTCGCCGAAGGGGACGATTTGCTTGGCCTGCTCGCCGCGGCCAACTTGTTGCGCGAGGAAATCTCCGGAAACCTCGTGACCTACGTAGTCAACCGCAACATTAACTTCACCAACATCTGTTTCGTGGGATGCAAATTCTGCGCTTTCAGCCGAGGTCCCCGTGAATCAGACACGTACTTTCTAAGTCCCGAGCAAGTCGCTCAGAAAGCCGTCGAAGCCGCCCAGCTTGGAGCCACAGAAGTCTGCATTCAAGGTGGACTCCCGCACGGTCTCCCTCCCTTTTATTATCGCGATATTCTGCGCGCCGTAAAGAACGCCGTTCCCAGCATGCACATCCACGCCTTCTCGCCCATGGAGATCGTCTACGGCGTCGAACTTACCGGCATGAAGCTTGCCGACTATCTCTCCATGCTGCGCGATAACGGCCTCGGAACACTTCCTGGCACCGCCGCCGAAATTCTCGACGACCAGATCCGCGCCATCCTCTCGGCTAACAAACTCACCACCGCTCAATGGGTCGAGGTGATCCGCACCGCTCATCGCTGCGGTATTCGCTCTACCTCGACCTTGATGTACGGGCACACAGAAACGTCCGGCCACTGGGTGCGCCAAACGGCTCTCCTGCGCGCTATACAAGACGAAACTGGAGGCTTCACCGAATTCGTTCCTTTAGGCTTCGTCCACCAGAACACCCTGCTCTTTCAACAAGGATTGTCGCGGACCGGACCCACGCTCTCCGAACATCTCAAGGTGCACGCGCTCGCGCGGCTTCTTCTCTCTGGCTCCATCAATAACGTTCAAGTTTCATGGGTAAAGTTGAATCGCGGTCTTTCTCAACTCTGCCTGCACGCCGGCGCCAATGACTACGGCGGCACGTTGATGGAAGAAAATATTTCGCGCGAAGCCGGCGCCACCGCCGGCCAATACACCAGTCCAGAAGATTTTCAGGCGCTGATTTTGGAAGCCGGCCGCATTCCCGCCGAGCGCAACACCACCTATACGCGCCTCAAAATCAAACTTCCGCTCGAGGAGCTCAGCTCAGAAGAAACGCTGGAACCGGAATTCGCATGATGCGGATCGCACGCTGCAACCATACTGTTGAGAAAAAAGCATGAGCGCCGATTCGAGTGCCAGCGCAATTCCGAGTCCTATCGCAATTCTCGGAGGAACCGGCCCAGCCGGAATGGGCCTCGCACTGCGCTGGGCCCGCGCCGGAGAAACGATCATCCTCGGCTCGCGCGACGCCAAACGTGCGCACGAAGCGGCCGATCAGATTAAACAAAAAGCTGGCAACAACGCGCAAATTTCTGGCCTGGAAAATTCCGCGGCTTGTGCCTCTTCCGAGCTGCTCGTCCTGACCGTTCCCTTCGAAGCGCAAGCCACCCTGCTGAAACAACTCAAGCCTGCACTTCGTCCCGGAAGTATTCTCATCGACGCCACGGTCGCCCTCGCTGCTGGAGTTGGCGGTCGCGCCTCCCGCACTCTCGGTGTCTGGCAAGGCTCGGCCGCGCAGCAAGCCGCCGAACTTGTTCCTAAGGGCGTTACCGTGGCTGCGGCGTTTCACAACTTGTCCGCTGATCTGCTCAACGGCGATGCGGATCTGGACTGCGACGTCATCGTGTGCAGCGACGACGCCCACACCCTTCAACTCACCCGAACCCTAGCATCCAAGCTTCCGGGCGTGCGCGCTCTGGACGGAGGGAAACTGGAGAATGCCCGCATCCTTGAGCAGATTACTGCCCTGCTCATCGGCTTGAACATCCGCCACAAAGGCCACGGCGGCATCCGCATCACCGGTCTGCCGCCGCAGGCGTTCGAATAAAATTCCTGCCCTCGACACTAAAACGAATACTTCAGCGAAAACTGAATCAGCCTCGGCGTCCCAATAGTTGAACTGATCGGCGCAGATCCACCGGTCGACGAAACCGATGCGAGAGCCGGAATCGCGAACGAAGGATGGTTGAACAGATTGAAGAAATCTGTCCGGAACCGCAAGTCCTGCCGTTCGCCCAATCGAAACGTTTTTCCAATGGTGAGATCCACGTTTTTCTGCGGCGGCCCAATGATGCAGTTTCGCGGAGTATTGCCGTAAACCGTCGCATCGCTTGGAGAGCCGTTAGAAAGCGTGGGCGCCAACGGGTCAGGCATATAAGCTCCCGCATTCACCCAATTCCCAAGCCGCGCTTCTGGACTTCCGTGGCTCGGCGCATTGTAACAATTAGAACCCGGAGTGAAAGTCGCGGTCGACGACGGAGTGCTGGCCAGTGCGTAGGCCGTCCCGCCCGCAGGATCGTAAACCGTGAATGGCGCCCCCGATTGCAATACCACTACCCCGCTCGCTTCCCACCCGCCCAGCAGTCCCTTCTTGAAGCCGCTGGCGCTGGAGAAAAAAGGTAACTGGTAGACTGCGCTGGTCACGAAACGTTGTCGCCGATCAAAATCAGAGAGGCCGCGAGAGGCTCTCGGGTCATTCTGATCATTCACCCGGGTCAGGAACGCCACTGAAGCAGTGGAGACATCATCGATTGACTTCGACCATGTGTAGGCGCTCTGGAAATACAGCCCTCTCCCGAAGCGGTGCGCCACCGTCGCCTGGAGCGCGCTGTAATGCGAGTCGGAGTTTGGAGCGAAGTCTTCGAAATCTCCCGGCGCAATTCCGATATAAGGTGCGCGCGAAGACGCATTCTCCACCGTCGTATCGGTGATCGTGCAGGAGAGTCCCTGAGCCTGCAAATTGGCGCAGCCTTGGCCAGGAACGATGACCGGACTCTGCGCCGACGCCAGCGTCGCCTGATTAGGATCGTAGGTTGAACGCAGACGCGAGCCCTTTGTGCCCACGTAGCCGAGTTCCATGAACCAATCTCGTCCCAGTTCGTGTTGGATTGTGAAGTTCCACTGCTGCGTCGTCCCTACGACCCAATGCAGCGGGACGGCGAGCTGAATCAATCCATTCACATTGCCACTGAAGCTCGGCCCGCACGCCGTTCCCACGCCCGGGAACGTGTTTCCCAGCGTGCAGGGCGTGTTCACGCTCTGCAGAATTGCCGCGGTCGGAACGTAAGTCTGTGTTGGATTCGCGCCCAGCGGCGGGATGCCATTGGGAAACGCCGCACTCGAGGCAAACAGGTTCGCCAGGCTGCCGGGACCGGGAACAAATCCTACAAGAAATGGATATGTCGGGGGCACGATAGCCAGATTATCGACCGCTCCCAAATCCTCTCGCACGGCGTATATCCCGTAGCCTCCGCGAATCGAAGTAACGTGACGGCCTCCTACGTCGTAGGCAAAACCGATGCGCGGTTCCCACACGGTAGCGTACTCGTTATTGAGCCCCGCTCGGTTCAGCGTTCCGGTAATGCCAGACAGGCCAAACTTGCTGATGCATTTCGGATAGACGTAAGGTTGTCCTGTCGTGATCGCCAAATTCGGATCCGTATTGCCGGTGTGGCAGAGCGTGTCGTAAGGCGCTCCTACAAACTCGTTTCGAAATCCTAAGTTGAGGGTAAGAGTTTTCGTCGCACGAAAATCATCCTGCGCGAACCACGCATATCCCGGAATCCGGTAGTCGTGGTTGCCCAACCCTCCGCCGCCTTCCCCGAGGAGCGGAGAACCGATCAGGAAACTCTGAAAGTCCGTGTAGGGTCCGGTCGCTCCTGAAACAAAAAACAGCAGCCCATTATCCGCGATCGGGAGACTTCGCCGCATCGCCACGCGATCGGCCTCGCCGCCCAGGCGCAACTGGTGCCGACCGTGGCTCCAACTCAAGGTGTCGAGCCATGTGTAATTGTTTGACAGTGCCGATTGCAGTTGCGTGGGGTATGCACCAAACGCGAACGTGTCGAATTGAAACCGGTAAATATTCGGGTTGCCCGCTTGACCATTCACTCCTACCGCAGTAGGCAGGTTGATGCCTACCTCCGCATTCGTGACCGGCGGCTGATTATTCAGCTTGTCGCTGATAATGTTGACTCCAAAGCGGAAGTCGTTGATCAGGCTGTTGGTGAATATGTGCGTCTCCGTGATGCTGCCGAAGCGGCTGTGCAGAGGAATGTCCAGCGGGAAATTGAGGTTGTTGGTGCCGGGCTGGCCTCCCGTCTGTATGCCGTAAGAGTCGGCTCCGAACGGTTGGAAAGTGTCAGAATTGGACCAAAAAAAGCGTAGGGACACGCGGTCTTTGCCGCCCCGGAATTCGCGATCCCAGTTCGCCGTGAACTGGTTGTCGCTGAACCTGCCGGGATCGGTAATGACAAATGGCTCCGGCGTCAGGCAAGGTGTGTTTGCGGGCACGTTCGTCAGCAGAGGATACAAATATCCTCCGGCTTGCGCGCCGAACTGATCACTTTTCCAATTCAGCAAATTGAAGGCCACCGGATCGATGCTCGGTACTCCGCATGCCGCCGCCAGCGCACTCGCCGATGCGCGCGCCGCCAGCGGCACATAAGGAATGCCCGGGTTCGCAGGAATATTGATGTAGGTTCCGGGCGAATCGCCGCTGCGCTGCCGTGTGCCCTGCAGGTTAAAGTAGAAATAACCCAGCTTGGCTCCGGGGCCGATCGGCCCCCCAATGTCGCCACCGAAAATGTTTTGCTTGACGATCACCCTTCCCAGAAAATAATCGTTCGCGTCCAGAACCGTGTTGCGGAAGTATTCCCAGAGCGCGCCGTGAAACCGGTTGGTTCCACTCTTGAGTGTGGCGTTAATGTTTCCGCCGCCGTTTCGTCCCTGGGTCGCGTCATAAAGGCTGGTGCTGACTTTGAATTCTTCGATCGCATCTGGACTAGGCAGCGGCGTGTAAGTCAATTCGCCGAAGGCATAGTCTGCTACGGTGATGCCGTCGATCAGGTAATTGTTGTTATCCTCTCGGCCGCCATTGACGTGCATGTACACCTGGCCGCGGCCCAGTTGCGCAGCCCCATTTAAGTCGGAGGATGCCCCCGCCGAGAGCGTCAGCAATTGCTGGAAGTTCCGCGTCGCCAGTGGCAGGTCGGTGATGGTTTGCGCTCCCAACGATTGGCCCGTGGTCGCGTCCGTGGTATTCACCTGCTCTACTTGCGACTGCACTTCCACCACTTCCTTTACCGAGTTCACTTTCACCACCGCGGTCATGCGCGTAGTTTCCGTGATGCGAACCACGACTCCGGGAAACTTCGTGGCCGGAAACCCGCTCGCGTTTACCTCCACCGTGTATTTTCCAACCGGCAACAGTGTGGCCGTGAACAAGCCGGAGGAATCGGTCGTCACTTGCCGCAACGTTTCGCCCGTTGCTTCGCTCGTGACGCTCACCCTGGCATTCGCAATCACTGCTCCGGACGCATCCTGCACCACCCCGCCGATTGCGCCTGTCGCACCCCCTTGAGCGAACATCATTCCGGTAAAGGCTGCAGACAAGAGACTCGATGCAATGAACCTGCGAAGGGAAGTCATACTGTCCTCCAATTGCACGGCTACTGGTGGTCGCGACGGACCATGCGCAGTGATTTATGCCGATATATCACGACCCTCCCCCGGTGTTCAAGAAATACTCGCGGATTCGCTGCGGCGTTTGGAATGCGTGGGATGAAAAGTTTAGATGGATTGTGAAGCTAGTTCACCAGGCTAGTCGTCGACGGCCTGTGCCGTCATCTGGGATGGCTCCCCGCCCGCGATCTCTTGCGCCACGATCAGTCGCCGCGCTTCGACGCGAATCTTTGGCAGTTGTAACCCGAACCAGCACGCACCGCAGACCGACGCCAGGCCTCCAATCGCGACCGTCAACTGGGCGCCCAGGCGGTCAGCCAGCGCGCCCCCTAACAGGGCGCCAATCGGAGCCATCCCCATGAACATCATGGAATAAACCGCCATCACCCGTCCCCGCAGCGCGTCCGGAACCATCACTTGAATCAGCGTATTCGAGCAAGCCATCTGCAGCATGATGGTGTAGCCCACCGGCAGCAGCAGGATCACGGAAACCCAGAAATTATGCGACAGAGAAAAAATGATGAGGCTCGCTCCAAACCCTCCGCTGCACCATGCCACCCAGCGGCCCAGTCCCTTTACGCCCTGTCTGAAGGCGAGGGTCAGCGCTCCCATCAGCGCCCCCACGCCCGTAGCCCCCATCAAAATACCTAGCCCCCGGGCGCCACCGTGAAGAATTTTATCGGCGAAAATCGGCATCAGCACGACATAAGGCATCCCCACCAGGCTCACAATCCCCAACAATGTCAGCAGCGCCCGAATCGGCCTGGTCCGATTCACGAAGCGGAATCCTTCCAGCATATTTTCCAACGGCGAAGCCTTCGAGACTCGCTCGGGGCTGTCCACATCCATCAGCAACAACCCGATGATCACCGCAATGTAGCTAACTCCGTTGGCAAAAAAGCACCAACCTTCCCCGATCTTCGACACCAGAATCCCCGCGATTGCCGGTCCCACCACGCGCGCTCCATTGAACATGGAGGAATTCAGCGCAATGGCGTTCATCAAATCTTCTTTGCCCACCATGTCCACCAGGAAAGACTGCCGTCCTGGAATGTCAAAGGCATTCACGATGCCCAGCAGCCCTGCCAGCACAAACACATGCCACACCTGAACGCGGTGAGTCAACGTGAGTGTGGCCAGAATGAGCGCCAGCATCATCGACGCGACCTGCGTCCCAATCACAATGTAGCGGCGATTAAAGCGATCGGCGGTGATTCCTCCCAGGGGCGCGAACAGGAACACCGGGATTTGGCTGGCAAACCCCACCGAACCCAGCAGCAACGCTGAACCCGTAAGCCGGTAGACCAGCCATGACTGGGCCACGCTCTGCATCCACGTTCCGATGAGCGAGATCAGTTGCCCGCTGAAAAAAAGCTGAAAGTTGCGGTGACGCAAGGCGCGCCAAGCCACCTGCCAGCGGGATTCCGGCGCCGCAGCCATTTCGCTCGCCGCACTGTTTTTCTCTGTTTCGCCCTTCGATTCAGACACGTTCGCTTCTTTTGGATGTCGGAAAACGATACTCAGACCAACTATAATTGCGCGGGTAACTCGCTTATCGCACTCGCTGGTCGCTGAGCTTCCACCGGGCGGGCTTTATTACGACTTTCAGAATCGACTTTCAGAATCTAAGATAAAACAAAATCAACCGGCGGCGTTTTTGACTGCTGCCAATCCAACCTCTTTCACCAATATGGCAACTTAGCGTTGGGCGAATTTTGCGCATCGAATTTTTGGCCTTTCCAGACTGTCCAGACTGCGCTAAAGTGGCAATTGCTCTTTTCCGTCGAATCCTCAAGAAACGGACGCGACCATGACTACCTCCTCGGTTGGTGTTGAACGTCGCATCGGTCAACGTTTCCCCTTTAATACTCCTGTAACCCTGCGTGATGTCGCCTCCTCGGCCGAAGGGCTTGGCTTTACTCAGGACCTCAGTTCCCGCGGCGCGTTTCTCTTCACCGACATGGCATTGACGGAAGGCGCTGAAATCGAGCTCACTCTAAAGATGCCCTCGGAAATCACGCTCGGAGAAACCATGCGCGTTCGCTGCCGGGGCCGCGTTCTCCGCATTTCGAAACCGACCGACCAGAACCGGAATTGGACTTCCGCTGAGGACCGCCCTAAAGCGCCGGAAACAGAGACCAAGATCGGCGTCGCGGTCTGCCTGAAAGGCTACGAGTATCTTCCCGAAACCGAGGATAACTCCGCTGATTTTCGTCGCATCTCCGGCCTCCACAATGTGAGTGGAAATGAACGAAACGTAGCGCCAGCACCCAGCGTCCCGCGTGCCACCGTTCACTAGTTCCTATTTCCTTATTCGCATTCTTAGGTCGGAACCCTGTTGTTCCAGTTCGGGTCCAGCCGACGATTTTTTCTGGTTGTACTTCCCGGACCTTTTCAATCTCTTAGACTTGGCTTAGAATGCCTATCAATAGTGCGGATTGGATATTGGAGTAAACCAGCTGTGGGCTTGTGGTGCTGTTTTTCTATCTTGCAGTTCGCTGTCTCTCCCCTTGTCAACCGTATCCACTCCTCCAAGCTGCAACGTGGTTACTTAGGTCATCTGGCGAAGAGTACTGTCTCTTTCTAACATGCAGACACCAAGAGAAATCAGCGAGAACCGCGCAATGCATGGGATCGCAGTAGCCCTCCTCAGTGAAGACCGCGAACACCTGGCAGAACTGCAGCGTCGAGTTGAATCGACGCACTTGGGCCAAGCCGTGTTCAGTCATGTCGGATTTCCTTCAGGTCCGACCGACTCCATTCTCCGGCAAATTCAAGACGTGCGGGCTGAGGTAGTCGTCGTCGATATTTCTCCGGAAAATCCTCAAGCCGCGATTCGTGCAATTGAAATCATCCAATCCAACACCTTGCAGCTTGCCATCTTTGCCAACGGCACCATGCATCAGGCCACCACGATTGTGGCCAGCATGCGCGCCGGAGCCGGAGAATACCTGGATGAGGCTGCCGGTGCTGAAGCCCTGTTGGAAGCACTGACGCGCTACAGCTCGAATCGCACGCGCACTCGCGGCGGAGCCGGAAAAGCCCGAATCTTTACGTTTCTCAGCGCGAAGGGTGGCGCTGGCGCCACCACGGCCGCGGTCAATACGGCGGCCGCCCTACAGGAAGCCTACGGCAATACGGTTCTAGTCGATTTCGCACCGGTGGGTCACGCCCAGCTCCATCTTAACCTGCGGCCCAATTTCGGAGTGCCCGACGCTCTCGAGAATCTTCATCGCCTCGACGAATCTCTGCTCGAAGGATTGATGACCACTTCCAAAGAGGGATTGCATCTTCTCGCTGGACCGCAACAACCCTATCCTTCGATCCCAACGCCCGCGGAACTGGCCCGCCTTTTTGATTTGCTGGCCAGCCACTATCGCTACGTCGTGGTCGATGCCTCCAGTCGACTCGATTCCACCACGCGCATCTTGTCTGATTTGTCGAATGCCGTGCTCATGGTCGCGCAGACCGATGTTGTGTCCCTGTGGAGTGCGGGCCGAATTCATGCGTTTCTGGAAGAAGGCACCGGGCGTAATCGGTTGCGCATTGTTCTGAATCGATATAAGAAAATTCCCGGATTCACCGACGAAGACATTCAGCACTCCACCCGCTGCAAGGTGTTGTGGAAAATTCCTAACGCCTATCAGTCGATATCGCCAGCCATTGATCAAGGAACCCCGGTTGTCCTGCAGGACCATTCTGAGGTCAGCCGTTCCTTCCGCTCGCTGGCCGCCGCCCTGGCGGATGCATCGTCAACCGCCGAAGGCGGTCTCGATCTCGTCTACGCCCAGGAAAAAACTGACAGCAGGAAAAAGACGCCTAGTCGTTTGATCATTTCCCCCGCCCGCGCAGGTCAGTAGTTTTAAAATACCTTATCTCGAACGAATCTTAAATTTTCCTACCTCAACTAATTTCTAGCGGATGGAACGGGCGTCGCATTCGCGGGAAACATTTTCAGCACGACTTCCTGCGAATGCGATGTCACTTTCTTTTGCGCGTCGCTGGTGCTGTCCGTGAGCGTTCCCTTTAACACGAAGTAGGCTTCGTCGCCGGGATTTTTTCCTTCCCCGCGTTCTACCCTGCCGTTGAAATCGAACCACACCGCGTGCACCGTCTCCGTCGTAAAAGTAAGCTTCGCGGCCTCCAGTTTCGCGCTGCGAAAGTATTGGTCAAGGAACGCGCCTTGATCGCTTTCTCCTTCGCCGTATCGAGAGACGAACCCCGTGACACGGCCCTCATCTTCCACCGTGATCTGTACGAACTCACCATCTTTCAAGAAGGTATACATGCCGGAATATTCATGGCCTTTTGCGCGCACCGAAGTCGCATCCGCCTTCGGCACAGCGGGCTTGGAATCCTGCACAGCCATGCCGGCAAGGGCAATAACGGCAAAGGCGATAACGATAATGGCGCTCC
Organism: uncultured Acidobacteriaceae bacterium; assembly: GCA_963846215.1. Classification (GTDB taxonomy): domain Bacteria; phylum Acidobacteriota; class Terriglobia; order Terriglobales; family Acidobacteriaceae; genus Sulfotelmatobacter. The sequence continues at coordinate 42,521 of CAWJVC010000010.1, forward strand.
GGGATTTCATAACAATTCTCCAGTAGAACCATATGGTACTACCTTCGCCAAATCATCCTGCCCTTCCTGATTATTTGGAAGGAATTCCCTGCACTCGGGCCGCGCAGCATCTAAGATAGAGCAATGCTGCATGTGGGGGAACCATTGCTGGAAGAGGTCGAATCATCGCCCGTGGAGCTGCGCTTGCTGGTTCCGCGAGAACCTTGGTTTCGAACTTTTCTGCAAAATTTTGGGAACCTTTTTTCCAAGCACCAATCCGTTCCTCTCGACCTGCAGTCCGCTCCCGCGGCATTCTGGGCAGACGTCTTCGTCGAACGCTCACTCCCGTGGCGGCGATTCTTTGAGTCCGGTGGCTACCATCTTCTGGCACTCACCATCATCTGGGCGGGGACGCGTTTCCCTCTCTGCAGCCGCAAGTTACGGCGCAACCAGTTTTTACGCACGCCGATGTCATCTACTACACGCCGTCCGAATACCTGCCGCCGCTGGACACGCGCGCGTCCGCACCGGATCGTCCCGAGAAATCTGATCCCGAATTTTCCGAGCAGCCCATTATCTCCGTACCTCCGGAGGCGAGTAACCATTCGCAGACCATCGTCACCGCTCCAAACGTTCGCCTGCAACATGATGTGCCGTTGCCCAATACGGTCGCCTGGTCGGACAAACCACGCATGCCGATCGCGCCCGCTCCTCTTGTGCCTGCGTCCGAGACCGCGCGCCTGGCGCCGGACATGGATCACTCCGTGATCGCGCCACCTCCCACGTTCGACGAAACCGCGTCGCAGAAAACCATGCAGGCTCCGGAAGCTTCCGTCATCGCGCCGCCACCGGCGCTCGAAGCCAACTCCAATCGGCGGCTGAGTGACATCAACATCGGGCACAGCGCTGTGATTGCACCCGCGCCAGAGCTTTCAGTAGAGGCGCAACGCGCCGTGCCTTCTGGACGTTCCGCCGCTTTGACGGGTCACGCTCCGAAGGTCATTGCTCCGCCTCCATCGGCAGGAGTCTCCGGAGGGTCGCGCTCTGGCTCAGAGATGATTGCGCTGAGCTTGCATCCGGCAGTCGGCGCGCCCCCCGCACCGCCAGAAGGAAATCGGCGAGGCAGCTTCGCTTCCACTCCACAGGGTCATCCCGGAGCCTCCGGCGCTCCAGGCAGTTCTGGAGGAGACGCATCGGCAAATGGCGGCGGATCGGGGAGCAAGACTTCCAGCAATCTTCCGTCCGGACTCTATGTTGGCAAAACTTCGAAGCCAACGTCCACCGTTGCTGGCGATCCGGGACCGAGCAGCGCGCATTCGAACGATGTCAATCCGAACTTGCTGGCCAGTGCGCGGCCTCCGCGCGTTTCGCGCACACCGTCTGAAGCGACCGCAAACATTTCCGAGGCAGAGCGTGCCGTGTTTGCAGGACGCAAAGTCTATTCACTCAGCCTGAATATGCCCAATCTGAATTCCGGCGGAGGGAGTTGGGTCATCCACTTCGCCGCGCTTAAGGCGGATTCGAATACCGTCAACGAGACTCCCGGTCAAAACTCTGATCCCGGACTTTCATCCCCGGTGGCCACGCGCAAGGTCGATCCCGCGTATCCTCTTGAGTTGATGCGCCAAAATGTGGGAGGCACGGTCATCCTCTATGCCGTGATCCGCGCTGATGGGACGGTCGGGGATGTCCGCGTGTTGCGCAGCGTGGACGACCGGCTCGATCAATTCGCCAGCGAAGCCATTGCCAAGTGCCAATTCCAGCCCTCCACGAAAAACGGAACTCCGGTCGACGTTGAAGCTACGTTCTGGATTCCATTCCGACCGACACGTACAAGATCGAATTTTTAGTTTCCCATTCGCCTGCTTACGATTTACGGACGTCCCTCGATCCGGATAAAAAAAATCATGGACCTCGTTGCAATATCCCTGCTCTGAGTGAGTTGCAGGGTATCGGGCGGTGCGGCCGCCGCTAAAATATTGAGAACAGACAACTTATTCCTAAAATATTGCGAATGAAGGGGTTAGAGGCTTCGCGTGGCCTGAATCTAATTCCTTCGGACCTGTCTGAATTCTTAGCCCCGACCATGATGGGCTGATTTTTGAGCGGGGACAAGGTCAGACGTCACATGTGGGCTCTGGATAAATAGCTGAAGCCGGGAGTTCCTTTTCTAGCGTGCGGCACGAGTGAACTCGTGCCCTTCCCCAGCGGGGTGGGCGGGCGTACGCATTTGTGATACCCATCCGTCGAAAAGCGCGACGGATGGGGCAGCCGTAGTCGTGATGGGGCCAATCTCAAAAAAAACCAAAGGTGCGCCAGCGGTCTTCGCCTACATTACACCTTATGGTGTAATATAAAGGCATGGATCAATTGAGCAACGTGCTGACAGCCATTTCTCACCCGACTCGTCGCGCAATCATTGGCCAGCTGGCAAATGGACCTGCTCGATTCCTGGATATCGCAAATCAGTTCGACACGGCTTTAAACGCGGTGACGAAGCACCTGAAGCTGCTCGAAAGAGCTGGGCTTATCCAACGCAGGAAACAGGGTCGCGAGGTCTACATTTCTTTTCAAGCTAAGCCCCTTCGCGAAGTTTCTGGATGGATGCATGAGTGCGAGCGGTTCTGGAATCAACGCCTCGATCAGTTTGAGCAGCATTTTAGGAACAAGAGGAAGAACAAGAAGAAGGAGGAGAAGAAAGGATGAAGAACTCCCAGAAGACCCTGGAATTTAAGTTTGAACGAACCATCCCTGCACCTTTGAGCGACGTGTTCGATGGATGGCTGGATCCAACGATCCCTGGCAACCCGTGGAATGCTGCTGAGAAATTTATTTTGGACGCGAAAGTCGATGGGCTCTTTTACTGGGCGCTCAAGGGGACAGCCCATTATGGACGGTTCACGGTGGTCGAGCGCCCGAGTCGAATTCAGCATACATGGGTGTCTCCAAAAACCCTGGGAGAAGAGTCGATCGTTACTCTCTCCTTCAAGAAACAGGGAGAAGGCACGCTGATGACGCTCGTGCATTCCGACCTTCCGGACCATGAACTGGCAAGGGGACATGAGAAAGGTTGGAACTACTTTTTAGACGTTTTCCCGGAACAGTTTGGAAATGGCTCAGGCAAGAAATACCGCTGGGAAGAAGCTCATCCGGAAGAGGCCAAGAAGAAATAAGCTACGTCCGGAATCCGAAGGCGGTGAAGTTCAATGCAAAGGAGCAGTTATGAATGTTAAGACAATGGAAGCCCGAGGATACGCACCGGTTAACGGTCTGGAGATGTATTACGAAATTGAGGGAACTGGCGATCCGCTGGTCTGCATCCCTCCCGCGTTCGGATACGCGGGAGTAAACCTCTATCCAGCGCTGGTTGAAAGCCACACGGTCATTACGGTCGATCTTCAGGGAAACGGCCACACAGCCGATATCCCAGAGCGTCCGCTTTCGATCGAGCAATATGCCAATGATGTGATTGGCTTGTTGAAACATCTTGGAATCGCAAAGGCAGACTTCTTTGGAGAGAGTTACGGCGGCAATACGGCGGCTATGATTGCAATTCGCTATCCCAAGCTTGTCAATCGTGTGGTGACTTACGCGGCAACCTTCGGTCCTCCTCAGATTGCCTTAAACCCCCGGACAACACACTTTGACCGCGCGCCCGCGGCTGATTCCAGGAACATCCAATTTCAGAGAGAGAACTACAAGAAAGTGGCTCCTGATCCAAACTATTGGCCCAAAATTTTTGAAAAGCTGGGAAGCATGCAGTGGCAAGGATTTTCGAACGAAGAGCTGGCTTCAATCAAAGCACCGATACTCATCGTTCTAGGAGATCACGATTTTGTACGGGTTGAGCACGCCGTTGAGACTGTCAAGTTCATTCCCAACGCTGAACTGGCGGTGATCCCGTCGGCGAGCCACTTTGCGTTATTTTCGGAACCGGAGAGGGTGATCCCGATTGTTAAGCATTTCCTGGAAAAGCCTGGGAAGAGTATTCCGTTGGCATCTGCTGCGACGGGGTATCACCCGGGCGAAACCAGGTAAGGGGGTTGGTGGGGACTCGGGGCGGTGGACCTCAGCGGCTGAAGCCGGGATTTCTCTTTCTGGCTTGTGTGGCACGAGTGAGCTCGTGCCCTGCCCGAGTGCGGCGAACTGGCCGGTGCAACTGGTTAGGGGCGCCGAGCTTCGCTCTGGCGGGACAGCCGAGGGCGGCTGTCGCTACATGGTCTTTGCTTAATTACGCTCTGGCGGATTTTTTCTTTTCCAGGGCGGCGTAGATGGCGGGGTCGGTGCACACTTCGTAATAGTTCCTGTCACTCCAGCCTTGCACCGAGAAGTCTTGCGTGTTGACGACGGGGACGCGGCTTTCGCGGACCACAATTTTGCGGAAGATGTCGCGATCGACTGGAACGATACCGCTCGACAGGCGAAATTCGCCTTTATCGGAGGAGGCAGACTGCGGCAATTTTACGGTGAGTGGAACGAGCGAAATTTCCTGCTCTAACTTTTTGAATGCGGCTTGATTCATGCGAATGCCGCCGAGATTGTAGCTCAGCGTAATGTCTTCGGGATTGGCGTGCTCCGAAGTTGCCCCGGCATCCGCAGCTTGAAAGACGTAAACGTGGAAGGGTCCGGCGACCGGCTCCATCACTTTGCGGGCGCGTTTGTTGCAGGAAGAGAGGCGATCGCTTTCGTTGAGCGCCTCGGAAATCATGATCTGGCGTTCGCCATCCATCAGATAAAGTGGAGCGGATTCCTGCAGGGTGATGCCGATGCCCAACTCAAGTTCGGGCATGCCGGAGCGTTGCATGAGCTGGTTGTAGCCGCGCACGATCTCGATGATTTCACGGGCCAGCACGCAGGCGCGGCTGACGGCGAGTCCGGGCTCGCCTTCGCGCTCGAGGATGGCGAGGATGATGGCATCGCCCTCGAGAAAAACTTTCTGCGCGCCGTACTTGCTGAGCAACTTATTGACCGGATCGTAAAAGTTCAGGCTGAAATAGGAAGCCGGGTTCAGATCTTTTTCCATCAGCGTGCGGGTCAGGCGAGTTGAATCGCGCACGTCGGCCTTCAGCACTACGTGGCGCAGAACGCGTTCCTGTTCCGGCTGCTGCTCTTGCTCATCGGGCAGCAGGAATTCGTAGAGCGTTCCATTCATGCGGGAAAGCTCGCGAAGTTTTTCGGTGGCGACTACGTTGACAGAATCGAGCGCAGCGTTGAGCGCTTCCAGGCGGCGCAGATCGCGATGATATTGGGAAAAGTCCTGCAGGAATCGCGCGGCAATTTTGGTGCGTTCGGTGCCGCGGCATCCGGCAACCTTGGCCACCGCCGTGTAGAGACTGGCGGGCGAGAGCTTGCCATGCTCCTGAATCATGCGCTCGACGCGGTCGCACTCCGGGCGCGAGATGAGCGCGTTCTTCAACTGCTGCGGGTTGATGCGGGGAGCATATTCACCGAGCAACGGCACGGTGTGATATGAGGCGATGACGCACTCCATCACTTGCTCATCTTCGAGCAACCGCACCCACTGAGCCAGGCGCTCCTGCTGGGCGAGGCCCTCGGGAGTGGAACCATCGGGCGTGCCGGTGCCGACAAGCGCACGAGAATTTTCTGGAGCACACAACCAGGAATCGATGGTCTCGGTAGTGACGTCGTCGCCGTAGAGCGAGCGAATGAAACTCCAGACCACGTCCTGCAGACGGGGGTAGCGATCGGGATCGCGGTCCCAGTTGCCGAGCATGACGTAGTGTTCGGCGCAAAGGTAGTCGTCCCGGCCATCATCGGAAAAAGTGAGGCGATTCACGAATAGACCGTAGCTGTTAAGTCCAGCGCTGCCGGGGTCGTTAGATTTGGGCTCCCCGAAAAAAGATCGGCGAGTGCGAGCCAGAGTTTCCTTCTCGATGGCGCGCAGGGTCTCGAACAGATCTTGCCCGGTTTTGCGTAAGATGATTTTTTTTCTCACCTGAAAAGCCGCGACGCGCTCGCGGTACTCCACGGCTTTTCCCTGGCGCATGCTGTCGTAGCTTTTGAGCAGCACACGGCAGCGCTCGAGCACCTGGGCAAATTGCTGTGACATTTCAGTCCGCAAGAACTTGGTGATGGCCAGGCGGGCAAGGAGATCGATAGAGATTTTTTCTTCCCTCTTGGCGCGATTCAGGGCGGCAAGATGGAGTTCGGCCAGCAAGGCTTTGCAATCGGAAGGATCGGCCTGGGAACGGACATCGCCGCGAGCGGAACCGGCGGCGGCTTTCATCCATGACGGGGCCTGATTTTTTTGCGGAGCTTCGGCGGCGAGCAGGCCTTCGAGTTCGCCGTGGCGCACGATCATCCGCATGATCTGGGCGCGGACCGCGTCGACACAGCGCGGGCTAAGGGCGACATCGTGACGGAGATTGTCGACGCCGACGGCCAACCCTTCCAAAGCAATGGCGGGCGTAGCGGCAACTAGATCCGGCAGCGCCAACTTCTCCGGCTCTTTACCGAGGCGAAAGATGGGAAATCGAGGCATGCGCGACTAGCTTAAAATTGCGGAACACACTGATTACACATGTACATAACGAGGCTAGCATGGGTACGGGAAGGGCTAAAGTTACCGAGGTTATCGAGGGTGGAAAGACTGGGAACGTTCGCGGAGGAAGGAACGGGTTTCCTTCGGCTTCGCTCAGGGCAGGCTCTCACTGGGCTTTCAGCCCGGCTCGGAATGACAGGGGATTTTTGTGACGGCGCTTTTGCACAAGGTGCGCTGGCAGAGAACGTGTAGACTTCTAATCACTTTTTCATGACAAGGGGCAGCAGAATTCAGGAGAACCGCAAATGATTGTTTTTTCCGTGAATGGCAAGCATGTCGACCTTGAGGTTGATCCTTCGACGCCGCTGCTGTGGGTGATCCGCGAGCAACTCGGGCTGACGGGAACGAAATACGGTTGCGGCATGGCGCAATGCGGCGCATGCACGGTGCACATCAATGGAGAAGCGGTGCGCTCGTGTGTGGCCCCGGTGTCGCGGGCGAATGGGAAATCGGTGACGACGATCGAGGGGCTATCGCCGGATCTGAGTAATCCGCTGCAGCGCGCATGGCTGGAAGAAGATGTTCCGCAGTGCGGCTACTGCCAGTCGGGGCAACTGATGAGCGCGGCGGTGCTTTTGCGGGATAAGCCGAAGCCTACGGATGAGGACATTGACGAGGCGATGACGGGAAACATTTGCCGATGCGGGACGTATCCGCGGATTCGACGAGCGATCCATCGGGCGGCCGAGATGGTGGCGAAGGGTGGTGCGCGATGATCCGGCGCAAAGGGATGGAAGTCCGAAAGATGGAGCGGCGCGACTTTTTGAAGATTTCGGTGGCGGCGAGCGGAGGGCTGGTGATTGGATTCTACTTCCCAGGAATCAATACGCTAGCGGCCCAATCAACCGCGCACGACGCGGCCGCGAAAAGTTTCATGCCGAACGCGTTTGTGCGGATCGGACGCGACGAACGGGTTACGGTGATTGTGAATCATTCGGAGATGGGGCAGGGTGTTTATACATCGCTGCCGATGCTGTTGGCGGACGAACTGGATGCGGATTGGACGAAGGTGGGCTTCGAGCCTGCGCCGGTGGACCCGAAATACAACCATCCCGCCTTCGGCATACAGATGACGGGAGGAAGCTCCAGCGTTTATTCGGGGCTGCAGCAATTCCGCGAGGCCGGTGCAGCTGCGCGCGCGATGTTGATTGCCGCCGCTGCGCAGCAATGGAATACGGATGCTTCCACTTGCCGGACGGAGTCGGGAGCGGTAGTAAGCGGAAAAAACCAAAGGTTGACGTACGGTCAGTTGGTGGATGCGGCCGCAAAGTTGACGCCGCCCGAGCACGTGCAATTAAAAGATCCGAAAAACTTCACTCTGATTGGCAAGCCGATCAAGAGACTCGATACGCCGGAAAAATTGAATGGTGGCGCTGTCTTCGGGATCGATGTAAAGCTGCCCGGAATGCTGACGGCGGTGATCGCTCGTCCGCCGATCTTCGGGGCGAAGCTGAAAAGCTTCGACGACGCGCGGGCACGATCGATGCCAGGGGTGAAAAGGATTGTTGCCATTCCGGCAGGCGTGGCAGTGATCGCCGACACATTCTGGCAGGCGAAGACGGCGCGGGACGCCCTGCGCGTCGGGTGGGATGAAGGCAGCATGCAGAGCTTTAATACCGGCGAGATGATGCAGCAGTTTCGCGAAAAGGCAAAGTCGCAGGGAGCGAGCGTGCGAAAAGATGGCGACGTGAGCGCAGCGTTGGCGAATGGAGGCAAGAAAATTGAGGCGGTGTATGAAGTCCCTTATCTGTCTCATCTGATGATGGAGCCGCTCAATTGCGCGGTGGATTTGCGGGCGGATTCCTGCGAAGTGTGGACGGGTTCGCAGTTTCAAACCATCGACCGGGCGAATGCGGCGAAGATCGCGGGCCTTCCACCGGAAAAAGTCCAGCTGCACACGACTTTTCTGGGGGGAGGGTTTGGGAGGAGGGCGAATCCGCAATCGGACTTCGTCGTGGAAGCGGTGCATGTCGCCAAGGCTGCGGGAGTTCCAGTCAAAGTAATCTGGACGCGAGAGGACGACATGCAGGGCGGCTGGTATCGTCCAGCATTTCTGCATGCGATCGAGGGCAGCGTGGATGCAGGCGGCAACGCGGTGAGTTGGAGATCGCGACTGGTTGGACAATCGATCATGGCAGGAACGCCGTTCGCCGCGACGATGATGAAAGGGAAAGCATACGATCCGGCGTCGGTAGAAGGAGTGGACGACCTACCGTATGAGATTCCGAACCTGGAAGTGGAATCGCATCAGGCGGAGGTTAACGTGCCGGTACAGTGGCTGCGTTCGGTAGGACATTCGCACACGGCATTCGCCACCGAGTGTTTCATGGATGAACTGGCGGGGCTTGCGGGGAAGGATCCTTATCAGTTCAGGCGCGGCCTTTTGCAGAAGCATCCGCGGCATCTGGGAGTACTCGATCTGGCGGCGCAAAAGGCGGGCTGGGGTAAGCCGCTGCCGGAAGGGATGGGCCGAGGCATTGCGGTCCATTTTGCATTTGAAAGTTATTCGGCGCACGTGGCAGAAGTCTCCGTGGAGGATGGCAAGGTTCGGGTGCACCGGATGGTATGCGCGATTGATTGCGGCCAGTATGTGAATCCGGGCATCATCGCGGCGCAAACCGAAGGAGGCGCAATCTTCGGCGCGTCTGCCGCGCTCCACCAGGAGCTGACGTTCGAGAAGGGACGGTTGCAGCAGACGAACTTCAATACATTTCCGGTGATGCGCATGAATGAGTGCCCCAAGATTGAAACCCATATTGTCGAAAACCATGAGAAGTCCGGCGGCATCGGAGAGCCGGGTGTACCGTGCGCCGCGCCAGCAATTGCGAATGCAATATTCGCGGCAACGGGAAAACGAATCCGGAAGTTGCCCATCCGTATGTCGGAGGCCGTATGAAGCGTTTGAGTTGGAGTCTTTGGAGTGTGATGTTGTGCGGCCTGGCTGCAACAATATGGATGTCGGGGTCGGCGGCCGCGGCGGGTCTCGGCAGCGCCTGCGGTTGCGGCCAGCGAGGATGGAGCGCTGTTCACCGCTTTCGTTCCGGTATTGCGGCATCCGCGCTGCATGAATTGCCACTCGAAGGGAGACTATCCGCGGCAGGGCGACGACAGCCATCCGCACACCATGGATGTACGGCGCGGTCCCGTGGGCTTTGGAGTAACCGCGGAAAAATGTAATACGTGCCATCAGGATCACAACCTTGATGGCGTTCATCTGCCTCCGGGCGCGCCGGGCTGGCACTTGCCGCCTCCGGCGATGCCGATGATCTGGGAAGGCTTGAGCGATGGGCAGCTATGCGAATCGATCAAAGATCCAAAGCAGAACCGCGGAAGGAATCTGAATCAACTGGTCGAGCACCTGACGGAAGATAAGTTGGTGATGTGGGGATGGAATCCGGGTGAGGGACGAACTCCCGTGCCAATTCCGCATGATGAATTTTCCGCGAAGGTGAAGGCATGGCAGGCGGCGGGAGCGCCCTGTCCAGCTAAATAGAACGCCTTGCTACTTGTGGCGAATTTCCTCGGGCGCCCGTGTGCGATCCAGTGGAAGGATGTTGAGTTGCCATTTCACGGGAACGGACATCGGCATGAAGCAGGTAGTTTTATCGCAAGCCTGATATTCAAGCTGGCCGGAGATGGTGAAATTTTTTCCGTCTTTCCCGAGCGAGCCCCAGAAATCCGCACTGGTGCTGACTTGGACATCTTGCGTGATGCGGAATGTACCGTCGAAAACCGGGATGCGCTCGTTGATTTCCGGGATGGCGAGGATGGTCGATTGCGGGTAGACCGCAGGCAGGAAGTGCATTTCCGGCATCGGATCGAGATCCAGCTGAATGGCTTTGTATCCTTTGGCACCGGGCGCGTAAACGTGAACGTCGGGCGCCAGATGCACGGCGGCGGTTAGCGTAAAGCGAGTGCCGGGAACGCCGGTGGAGTCGGATTGTTCGAGAGCAAGCTGCAGATGCGGCGCTGCGACCGTCTGCGTGACTTCCTCGCCTAATTCCGGGAAGAGCTCGGAAAGAATGCTGTTTCCGGTGAGCCTTTCGCGATACTTCGCATCGAAAAACTTTTCACGAATGACTCCCTTGCTGTCGATGAAAAAATAGCCGGGACGGGCAAATCCCTTCTGCATCCCCGTGGCTTCCGGATTGAGAACACCATAGGCTCGAATCGTTTTCGAAGCAGGATCCCCGAGCATGGGATATTCAATCTTGTGCCGGTCGCCATAGAATTTCAGAATCTCGGGCGAATCATAGCTGATCACGGCCAGCTTGATGCCTTGCTTTTCAAATCGCGGAATCGCTTGTTGCAGCTGGACCAGCTGCCCTTTGCAGAACGGTCACCAATCGGCGGAACGGAAGAAGAGGAGAACGGTGCCGTTCGTTCCTTTCAAGGTTTGCAGAGTCTGCAGATGGCCGAACTGATCTGGGATAGAAAAATCTGGAGCCTTGCGGCCGACCGGGAGCCCGATGGACATCGGCGCCATCGAACGGAAGCGAATCGTGTTTGCATCCAGGGCACCGTGGACGGTTACCGCGTCTCCCAGATGAGCGGTTATGGATTTCTGCGGTTCAAGGCTGTACACAACGCGAGTGGTGTCATCGTAGAGACTGATCTTTGCGCCGGGAACGTCCCTGCTGCACTCCGGAGATTCGTTGAACGCCTCGTCGGCGTTGCACGCGCTGGTGACAAGAACACCTGACCAAGATCCAGAAGCGGAGGGTTTGATCTCCGCGGCCGCGGGAAGGGTGATAAGAAAATAGATTGCCAGACAAAATAGAAGTGCCTTCGGCAAGGGCTTCGTGTGGACGGGCATGATCGATCGGAACGTTCGACTGTTTTCTGACGCCGGTCTTACTTTACCTTCGACGGGTTGCAGGTGCAAGATCACTGGCTACTGGCTCTTCTCCCGCGCGGCTTCGAACTCGTCGCCCTTTTGCCAGCCGATGAGTTTCGAAGAACTCGCAGCTTCCCAGCCCAGGGCGAAGCCGAAACGCGCCATCGCCGAATCGCCGGTGAAATCCATCTCGGGATGATATTCATCGCTGGGCTGGTGATAGTGCTTCTCGGTGTACTCCTTATCCTGCGCCAATCCCCAGGCCTCGTTGTGACCTTTGAACTTCATGCCCTGGTTGATTGAAAACGATGGAATGCCGACGCGAGCGAGACTAAAATGATCGGAGCGGTAGAAGTGTCCGGCTTCGGGGCGGGCGTCCGGGCGAATGTTCAGGCGGAATTCCTTGGCAGTTGCCTGCACGTAAGGATAAAAAGTAGTTCGCTCAGCGCCCGAAACTTCAACTTCTTCGGGCGCGCCGAGGGGCTTCACATCATCGTAATTCAGGTCGAGAGAAATCTTACTCGCGGGAATGGGGGGATGCTTGCCCAGATATTCGGAACCGAGCAAACCCTGCTCTTCCGCGGTGACGGACGCAAAAATGATGGAGCGCGCGGGACGATCTTTGGCGACGCTGAAGGCGCGGGCTAATTCCAGAAGGATGCCGCAGCCGGTGGCATTGTCGGCGGCGCCGTTGTAAATGTTGTCGCCCGGCATGTCGGGACGAACGCCGAGATGATCGTAGTGCGCGGTAAATATAACCGCTTCGTCTTTAAGATTGCGATTGGAGCCCGGCAGAATCGCCAGCACATTGTTCGATTCGAAGTTGCGCACCTTGCTGACCATGTGAGTACGCAGCTTGGCGCCAAGGTCTACGGGGTGGAAGTCGCGCGAGCGAGCGTCCGCCATCATCTTGTCGAGATCCATGCCGGAGCCAGCGACCAGCTTTTTCGCCACATCCAGTTGTACCCAGGACGCGGCTTTCAGCGCCGGACCTTCCAACTTCAGATAGGATTTCTCACCCGAATTTGAGTTGCGGACCACTTCCCAGGGATAACTCGCCAAGTCTTCGCGATGAATCAGGATGACGCCTACCGCGCCTTTGCGGGCGGCTTCTTCGAATTTGTAGGTCCAGCGACCGTAGTAAGTGAGGGCTTTGCCCTTGAAAAATTTGGGATCGTCGGAAGGCGGCTCGTTGACCAGCATTAACAGGACTTTACCGTGGACGTCCATTCCTTTGTAGTCGTCCCAGTTATATTCGGGAGCTTCGATTCCGTAACCAACGTAGACGATATCGGCATCAACATCCGATTGCGGCTGCTGAGTTTGATCGTAAGCAACATACTCATCGAGGGCCTTCAAATCCATGGACGAGCCTTGCTTGGGCAGCAGAACAAACTGGGTCTGAGGAAGAGTTGTGATTCCGACCAGAGGAACCTTCTGCAGATAAGTGCCATTGTCACCGGCAGGTTTTAATCCATACTCGGCGAATTGCGTCGCAATATATTCGGCAGCGATATCGCCGCCACGCTGACCGGTGCCGCGGCCCTCGAGCAGATCATGCGAGAGATAACGAACATGCCAACGGATGTGCTCGGGATTGATGGTCTCCATGGCAGCGAAAGCATCGCCGGGCAAGCGCACCGAGACCCCTTCGCGGCTGGGCGGAGGAGTGGGGGCCGGGATTGCGCCTCCCTCAGCCCAGGCCAGCACGCTGAAAGCGGCCAGCAGACGCAGGTACACACTTATTCTTACAAAAACTTGCATAGGTCAGTAATCTCCCCCCAACGAAATGGCGTATCGAGCGGGAATTATTCCGGCCAGGAATGTTGTTTTTATGACTTAATAAATTGTAACGGACGAAACGCGAATCGACGTAAGAGAGTAGCGAGTTTCAGGGTACCGCAGGCCAAGTCGGTGGCCCGACTTTCGGTCTATAGCGGAACTGTACCTGAGGTGCTGTTCTTCCAGTGAAATGCGATGTTCGTCGCGATGTAAATCCCGCGACCGCGGGATTAGTTCTTGGAGCCTCAACCAGCGCGGAAGTCGCGGACATCTTCTCCCGGCTTGAAGATGGCGGCTGGAGGGATTTGTGCCGAGTCCGACATTTTGCGGCTGATCTGTTCGAAGTCGGCCTTGACCCAGCCCACGCTAGACACTTCGATTTTGCCATCCTGATTGATCCAGAAAATGCTGGGGACGTTGGTGAGGCCGTAGGCATTCGATGCGCGATAGTGGTGGGTATCGTCGAGCAGTATGGGAAATGTGACTCCGAATTCCTTGGTGAAAGCGACTGTCTGCTTGGGATCGTTCTGCGAGACGCCGATGATGCGGACACCTTTGTGTCCGTAGGCGCGCTCGAGCCGTTCGAGAAATGGGAATGCATACTGGCAAGTGGGGCATGACACTTTGAAAAATGCGAGCACGATTGGACCGTGCACCAGTTCTTCGCGCAGAAGGAAACGCCTGCCATCCATTGCTTTGAGTTCGAAATCGGGGGCATGGGTGCCCACGGTAAGTGCTGCCATCAGTGGTCCTCCGGTACAGTTCTGCCAATATTCGCATCCATCGTTGAATGCTGGAGATGCTTCTATTTTAGATGATGCGGAGCGCGAGGAGCAGTTCGCAGTCGGCAAAGGAGACCAGTGCAAGGGGAAAATAGGTCGTTGCCCCTCCGTGAATTGATTCAACTTTCAGGTTGCATGCACGGCGAAGAGGCAAGAATCGAGACGTGCCCTTGCGACTGCGTTACCTCGGGCAGGCGACTCTCCGGCCAGTGCCATTGCTCGCCGCATTTCCACATATAAACACGTCGAGAGGAGGGTACTCGGACCGTTTTACCACAGCCGACGTCGTCATAGAACCCGAATGTGTACGTCATTGGATACGGCTCCGCCGCCTCGCCACATCCACTGCATTTGAATGTCGACTTCTGTGCGCTTTCTAGTGCGGCCTGCTTCAGCATGGGATTTCCGCTGAGAACCTCCGCGCTCTCGACGCGGCCATCTTTTCGAATGAGAACCTTAATCTTCACATCTCCGGAAATTGCGGCTTGCCGCGCCAGCGGCGGGTAGATCGGCAGAGACAGCTGGTCAAGCACAATATCGCCGCACGAAACCGCAGGATCGGGCGTGGCTTGAGACCATGCCTGAATGGCAGTCACGGACCAAACCGCGATCACTGAGAGAATCGCGAGTGCGGTCGAAGGGCGGAAGTGGTTCGTCATTTTGGAGAATGGTAGTCCTCAGGTTGCGAGTACGCAAACTTACACTCGGGCTAGAGCCACATAACGGAAAATTGCGACGTAGTGAAAGATGCTGCCGGCGAGAACGAATCCGTGCCAAACGGCATGGCTGTAGCGGACACGCGGCATGGCAAAGAAAATTACGCCTGCGCTATAGGCAAGTCCGCCCGCCAGCAGCCACAAGAGAGCCGGAGCGGGCATGATGTGAACCAGCGGCTTCAGCACGATAACGGCGGACCATCCCATCAGAAGATAAAAGATGGTCGAGGCAATGGGGAAACGATCGACGAACCAGAGTTTGAAGATGATGCCGCCGAGAGCCAGAGCCCATACCACGCTGAACAGAGTCCATCCCCAACCTCCGCGCAAGGCGACGAGAGTGAACGGCGTGTATGTGCCGGCGATGAGCAGGTAGATGCAACTATGGTCGACGATTTTGAGCACGCGCTTGAGGCGCGGGGATTGCACAGAATGGTAGATGGTCGAAGCCGCGTAAAGGCAAACGAGTGTTGCGCCGTAGACGCTGCAACTGACGATGCTGAGAAGACCTCCGTGCAGCGCAGCAACCACGACGAGGACCACAAGTCCCGCCAGGCTCAGCAGCAGTCCAACACCGTGCGTGAGGCTGTTGGCGATTTCCTCGGGAGTGATTCGCGGCGAGCCCATGCTCTGATGCTAACAGCGTCTGACGTTGAGCAGTGAAAGATGATCTCTAGAGAACCGAGGCCTGGCGCAGAATCTTTCGTGCCAGCCCGGTGAGAGCGGTGCGCGGGAGGCGGCTGAGAGGAATCCATTTTCCAGAAATGTCAGGCGGGGTCGCCACGGGCCACACCCGAACTGTGTAATCGGTAACGGTGATTGAGTGACGCAGGGTGAAGAGAGGTTCTGATGGAGCCGCGTGGTTCTGACTCTTTGCTTTTATCTTGTCATCCCGGCGACCATGACGACGATTCGCCAAGCGCGGTGCGGGAATCTGAGGTGCGATTCGCTGGCGCATTTCTGGCAACTCCCACATGCCGGCCATGAGCGAAGCATCCCGGGGTCGCTGCAATAAAAAAACCGCCTCATCGCGGCGATGCAGCGCGTAGTGAATCTCGCGTTTTTTTTGTGGAGCAGACTTGGTGATTGCCGGAAGTTCTCCGCGTGTCGCGCATAAGTCGATCGCAGGACACATCAAACATGCGGGGCTGCGGGGTGTGCAGACGACTGCGCCCAATTCCATCATCGCCTGATTGAAATCGCCGGGGCGGTTTGCGTCGAGAAGCTCACTGGCCGCTTGCCACAACTCTTCTTTTTCCATTCGGCGGCCGCGCACTCTCTGCAACACGCGTTCGACATTGCCATCGACGACGGCGACCGGCTCATCAAAGGCGATGCTGGCAATGGCGGCGGCAGTGTAGCGTCCGATGCCGGGCAAGGCCAGCAATCCTGCCGCGGTTGAAGGAAATTTTCCGGCGTGCTCACGCACGATGACTTTTGCCGCGGCGTGCAGCATGCGCGCACGGCGGTAGTATCCCAGGCCGGTCCAGGCGGCGAGCACGCTGGACTCGCGAGCCGCCGCCAATTTCTCCAGGGTGGGAAAGCGACGCAGGAATTCGTGATAGTGGTCGATGACGGCTGCAACGCGGGTTTGTTGCAACATGATTTCGGAGAGCCAGACGCGGTAGGGATCATGGTCCTGGCGCCAAGGTAGGAAGCGAGCGTGCTTGTCATACCAGGAAAGCAAGCCGGTGCTAAACAGCGCTTCATTCCGGGAGTGCGAGTGCGGTTTGGGCGTTGACTTCAAATCCTCAGTTGCCTCGGCGGCTGAAGCCGCTATGTTTTGAGAGCGCTGATCGTCGTCCCGGCGTCGTCGTCGGTCAGCGTCGTCTCGGTCTCGCAGTTCTCTGCCCTTGCACACATTGACCGCTTGCTCCGGGCAGGAAATAATAGCAAAGCTTGGCAGTCGCGACTTTGAGTTGAGTTCGATCGAGCCCAGCAGGATCGAGGAACAGCATGAACGACTTCAACCGCAAGGTGGAAGACGCATCGGCGCGCGTCGGCAAGACGATGGGCGAGGCGGCTCAACGGATCGAGAAAGAAATTCCAGAGCTGATCAAGTATCTTAACGACGAGGTGGTACCGGCGGTGCGCCAACACTCCACCAAGGCGCTGCGCGCGGCGTCGGAGAAGCTTGCCGAATTCGCCGATTACATGGAAAAACACCCGCATCCTCCCAAGTAAACTTTTTGAATTCTCTCCCCCAGTCTCGAAGAGGGCGCGGCCCCGGCGAGTTCGTCGTGCTGGCGGCATTTCTGACGCTGATTTCCGTGGCCTCAATGCTCACGGCATGTGGCCACTCCAAGCAGGCTCACAGTTCTGTGCCTCCACCGCCGCTGCCTGAACCATCGGCGGCATCGCCGTCCCATCCTGAAGGCGCCGAGAAGAGTGATCATCTGCCGGGACCCGAGAACGGCGATGCTGATCTCGCGGAGCCTACGATTCCCGCCAATGCGACGCCGCTGTTCACAGAAACTGGAAAGGCGAGTTGGTATGGGCCTCCCTATCACAACCGGCGGGGATCGAACGGCGAAGTCTACAACATGCATGCCATGACGGCGGCGCATCGCACGTTGCCGCTGGGTTCCATCGTGCGCGTCACGAATCTCAAAACTGGACATAGCGTGCTGGTGCGCATTACGGATCGCGGGCCATTCATCCCAGGGCGTGTCCTGGATTTGTCGCTGGCCGCAGCGCACAAGATTGATGTTTACGTGCCTGGGGTTGCGGAAGTGAAAGTAGAAGTGATGCAGACTCCGGCGCCGCTCGATACTGGAGGAAAGTGGGCAGTACAGATTGGCGCGTTCGCGCACTCGGAAGAAGCCACCAAATTCGCCGATCATCTTTCGCGGCGCTACCATACGGCGAAGGTCCAACATTTTGGCAGTCCCGCGGGGGACTTCTGGGTGCGGGTGAGAGTGCTGGACGATGATCGCAAGCGTGCGCGCGAAGTGGCGACCGAAACTACAACCCCGGAGGGCGCGGTGTTTCTGGTAAGGCTGGACTGACAACCATGCGTTCAAGTGTTATGGTTTGGCGGAGGTGAGCCAGTGACGACGGATCCGACCGGCAGTTGTCTTTTTTGCCGCATCGTGCGCGGCGAGATTCCCAGCAAAAAAGTTTACGAGAACGAATTCGTCTTAGCGTTTGAGGACATCGATCCGAAAGCGCCAACGCACGTACTGATTGTCCCGAAGAAACACTTTGCCGGCCTGAAAGAAGCGCAGGCGGATGACGCGGAATTGATCGGGCGCTGTCACCTGGCCGCGGCGGAAATCGCTCGCCAGCGAAAAATCGAGCAGGGGTATCGCACCGTGCTAAACGTAGGCCCGGGTGCGGGGCAGTCAGTGTTTCACCTGCACGTGCATTTGCTGGGAGGACGCTCTCTGAGCTGGCCGCCGGGCTAAAGAACTATTCTCCGGCAATGCCGACTACTGCACCGTTGGATTTTCGTCCTCGGGTGCGCCGTGACGCCGCAGTAACTGAGGAAGGTTCTGGGAAAAGGCCGACCTCGGCAACACCATGTCACATCCCACTTCGTGAGCTTTCTGCTTGAGATCACCCTGCACGTGGGAGAGGAATCCAATGATGGAGGTTCCTTTCTTCAGCTTGCTCTTCAATTTTGGGATCAGGGTAAGGGGCTTGGCGTTGGCGTTGTTGAGATCGAAGATGATGAGCGATGGCTTCCCTTCGCCATTCTGCTCCATACGTTCGGCGAGATCCTTATCGTTCTTGGCGAACTCGACCTTAACGTTCAGCTTGCGCGCGGTCTCTTGAATCTTGGCCGCAAAGAACAAGTCATCGACGAAGGCAAAGATTCGCGAAGAAGAATTTTCGCGAAGGGCGGGTAAAGGTTCAGGATCGGCGGGTGAAAAAGCCGCGCCGAAGCCGGGACGCGGTCCGCGGCGGGATCCCTGCCCGTTTCCATTGCCGGCCAAAGCGGCGCGGTAACTGTGATCCATGGGTGCGGTGTAGATGCCGTCCTGGTTGTGGCGCGACTGGCTGGGTCCCTTGGGGCGAGGCCCGCGTGCATTGTTGGGGCGGCGTCCGCGACGCCGTCGACTTCTCCCTCCGCCACCGGAAGGCCTTCCTGGTCCTGCGTTCATAGTCCTCTCAAACCTGCTGTGCCGGATTATTTCAGCCGGTGCAGTGTTGCCTGACTTTAGTATTTAAGATTCCCCACTTCAGAGTATGCAAATTCCAGTCCCATTGGTTGCGGCAGGCTCTGGCAATGTTGGCGCAGAAACGCTAGCGGACCGGCACCTTACATCGGCCAAGACATCGGATTGACGCAACCCTCATCGCTCAACACATTCCGTGCGGAAGGCTTTGGGCGGGAACATAATCCTCAACTGCAAGCGCAATGTTTATCAACCGCTCTCTTATGAAGCAACTCGTATTGGCAAAAAGTAAAAATGTTTTTGCGTATCGGTTATCCGTTGTCGGATCCGTCGCGCCGCCGGGAACGGCCTGGGACGCGGAAGGCCTACGCGGGAACGAGGCCAATAAGAACAAGCTAATGGTACTCGCACCGCCCCAGTCATGCAAGTCACAGTTTTGCACAAGAGGACGGTATCGAGAGTTTGGATTGTAGTCCGGGGTTTCGAGGAACCCGACTCTGGGGATGCGAGGGCGGAGTGCGGAAGCTGGGGCGAGAAGCGCAAAGCGGAGGTGCAAGGACCTCACGCTCCGCTGGAAACTTCACGAGCCCACTGCTGAGCCTGCCAGTAGGAAGCGGCGACGGTATCGGTATCGACGTGAAGACTGTCGCAGATCGCACGGGCAGCCTCCCACTCGCCACTTTCGTGCGCGAGCATAAGCTGGTAGATGGGACGCAGGAGGCTGGGCTCGCCGCGAAGCACGGCCTTGGTTTCGGAATCCAGAGGAATTTTCTCTAAGACCTGGCACATGGGAATTTCGAGCATGACGTCAAGCATGGAAAGCAGGCCAAGCAGGAAGAGATCAGACTCCCCATGACTGGCGAGCGGAGCCAAAAGCTCGCCGAAGCGCGCTCTGACCAGAGCACATAACACATGGTCACTGGTTTTATCCTGTCCAGCGCCAACGGTTGCGATCAGGCGCACCCAGCGGCGGACCTCGCAGTCCCCCAGGATGGCCAGCGCGTGACGCACCGAATGAATTTCATTTCTGAAACCAAAGCGCGCCGAATTCATATAGCGCAGCAGGCGGTAACAGATGGAAGCTTCCGTTTTAATCAGCTTGTCGAGCTCCGGCACATCCAGTTCGGGGCGGGAAACCAACTGCAGCATCCGCATGTAGTTCACGTGGTTGGCCGGAACATCGTGCGTGGTCATCATTTCCGGGCGACGCAGGAAATAGCCTTGGAAGTAGACAAAGCCTTGATCTCGCGCGGCGACAAATTCGGCGTGATTTTCGACCTTTTCGGCCAGCATGCGGCAGCGCCAGGGGCCATGCTTTTTGACTAATGCGGCGCGCTGTTCGAGGGTAGTGAGCTTGAGGTCAACCTTGAGGATGTCGGCCATCTCGGCGAGCGGTTCGCGCGGATCTCCGCTGATGTAGTCGTCGAGCGCGATAAGGTACCCAGCCTCTTTGAGCCGCTGGCAGGCCTTGACGACTTCGTCATCGACGGGAACGGTTTCAAGAATTTCAACAACGGTGGAGTGCGAGGGCAGCAGCGTAACCAGGCCGCCGATCAAGGTATCGCGAGTGCAGTTCAGGAAAGCGCGGCGTCCATCGCAGAGGACGTCAAGTCCCACCAGGAGCGAACTATCGAGAGTGGAGCGAGATGCGATGTCGGGATCAACATTGTGAAAAACGTTTTCCATGTCATCGCGGAAAAGGAGTTCGTAGCCAAACACTTTTTCGTCGCGATCGAAGATGGGTTGCCGCGCCACGTAACGCAGCTTGATGCCCTTAGGACTGTCGTGAGCTGGTGCGGACGCAGCGGAGGAAATTGACACACTGCATACATCGGCAAACTGAGATAGAAACTGGAACAGCAGGTGTATGAGAACGACTTAATGCCTGCCGAATTGCGTCGTCCGGTTGATGTGTGAATCGTCCACTATTTCGAGTCGCTCACCTGTTCTCTTTTCTCGTCATACACTCCGAACTTTTTGGCCACCGGCTTTAAGGTGGGATAGAACTGAACGAAAGTGTGCTCGACGGCAGCATGCGCATCGTGGCAAGACCAACACGGGTTCCCTTTCGGCATGGCCTCGGAGGTTTTTGCCTCTTCGCCAAAGGCGAAGTACGCCCACTTTTCCGGGAAGCGGGCAGAATCTTTGACTTCCACGGCCAGCCCCATCAAGTCGGTCTGGAAATGACCTGTCTGGTTGATTGAGCCTTTACTCTGCGCCTCCCGTTCATCGATGACGAACATGCTTTGCTCGGGCCATTTACCGGAAGCAACGAACTCCCGGTAGGCCCAGCGTTGCACGAAGACGTTGGTGAACATCTCATGGATACCGGGCGCAGGGCTGTAATTCATGCCGTAGCCGGCGGACAGGAACATCCAATCACGATAGTTATCGGGACGAAGCAATTGGCCTGCGGCGTCGTACTGCGGCTTGTCGGATTTTTCACTAGGACCTGCGCCCAGCATGGTGAAAACTCCGGCTAGTAAAACGACTGCGGAAAGGGAGCGTTTCATATTAGCCTCCGTGCTTTGCCAACCGACTTAGACGCACCAGGCGGTCTAAGGATAGAACGACGTGTGTTCGTTCCCCCAGTTTATTTCGCCATTCATTTTATTTCGCCACTCATTTGCGTCGAATTTGCCTTAGCCAAAGAAAACGCTCCGCAAGTGGGCGGAGCGTTTTGTTTGCTTCGGCTGATTTACTGCGTGACGGTCAGGTTCACCGTAAAGCTACTCGTTAGGGGATTAGCGCCGCCGGTAGAGGCATTCACGGTAATGGCGTAGGTTCCGGCAGGCGTCCCGGCATTGTTCTGGCTGCTGTTACTGCCTCCGCAAGCGCCAAGCCATAAGGTGGAGAAACCCAGAATCACGACCAGAGTCAGGAGGCGCGAGCCACGGGTGCGCGAGCCGGCTGCGAAGACGATTCCGAACAACCCCGGAAGCAGTAAGGCGTAGAACAGGTGCTGCGGGTGTCCGGGGAAAACCAGCTTTGCGGTAGGCGGCGTGGTTGTGATCTTGAGCGTGACCGCGGTTGCCGTCACTAATGCCCCTGAGCTTGGACTGAAAACACATTGGGATCCGGCTGGGACCGTTCCGCATGTGTAGTTAAGCGGCAAGGCGGTGGTCGTGGGCGAAGTGCTCGTCACGATAAAACCGTTGGTGCCCGTGACTGCGATGGGAACCGAAGCGCTTCCTCCCGCGACAATAGAGTAAGTGGCGGCGGTCGAGGCAATGGTGAACTTCTGATTGGTGGCAGTAATGGTGAGGGTGACAGGAACAGTGTGGGTGTTGCCGCCGACGCCAGTGGTGCCCGTGACCGTAATAGTTTGCGCTCCCGTGGGCACGGTCATGTTCGCTGTCGTGTATACCGTTAAGGTTGTCGAACCCGTACCAACGCCACCAAATGTCACGCTGGAAGGGTTGAAGCTGCAAGATGCGCCTGTGGGCAATCCGGAACAACTGCTGGGAGTGAAGTTAATGGTACCGGAGCCAGTTACCGCTGTGACCGTTAGCTTAGCTGCGGAGAATTGCCCAGCGGGAATTGATGCGGGATTCAACGCGGTTGCCTGCATCGAGAAGTCGGCCGGCAACACGCTGACGATCGCGGGCGAAGCCGCAGTCGAAGTATTGTTCGACAAGTTTCCGTTGTAGATTGCCGTGACGCTGTTCGAACCCAAGGGCAACGCCGGTGTAGTAAAGCTGGCTGTGCCGGCCGAAAGCGTGGCCGTGCCTACGGAGGTTGTGGTATTGCCATTTGTATTGGAGAAGGTGACGACGCCAGTCGCGGTCGCGGGACTCACGGTCGCGGTGAAAGTGACATTGACGCCCTGATAAACGCTAGCTGAAGAGGTTGAAATAGAAGTGCTGGTGGAAGGGCGCGAATTTCCCCAAGCGACGGCGAGAACATCAGCGTCGACGGAACCCAAGCCTGTGACCTGGTCGTAACCCGCCGCTGCACTAAAACCGTATTGGAATGGGGCTGTCGCCGGGCAATTTGGCGTTCCGCTCGTGCAGGGAACGATATTGCTGCCGGTCGTGATGTCATGGAAGGCAGATGCGTTGCTCGCGGCGAAGCTGTAAAGGTCAGGATTGATGTTTCCCAATCCGGACGCACCCAGGTATTGATTAAGAAGCGCAACGATCCCGGCAAAGGTGGGCGCAGCCGCGGAGGTTCCTCCGACAGCGGTAAAATCGCCGCCTGCGCCGGTGCGAAAGCCGCTGGTACAGCTTGCTTGAATGGCGCCGTTGGCTCCGTCCTCTGAGCAGAAGAGGTAGGGGTCATGGATCGGTGAGGCATTCAGGGCAAGGTCAGGCACGTCGCGTTGGCTGCCGGGCGCGGCTGACTGCCAGCTTGGCTTCGCAAAAATTACGCTAGCTCCGCCACCCGAGGCCAGGATGCCATTTGACGTGCTAGTGTCATTCCAAGCGATCCCGGGAATGTATACGAGGGCGGAAGAAAGCGTGTCGACACCGCCCGTCGTGCCGCTCCAATAAGGAGGATCGGCGGCTGCGTTTCCCCCTGAAACGGCACCGGCGCTGTCGCCAGTAAATTCGGTACCGCCCATTCCAGTGACTTCGGGAATGGATGCGGGAACGTCGACGGCTATTCCTCCCTTCGCGGAAGCCGCTCCCGTTGCGTCACAGTCTGCAGCGCCTGCGTCGCCGGTAGCCGCCATAACAGTTTGGCCTTGGATGTTCGCTTGCTTCACCCATCCTTGTACGGTTGCCGGGAAGCCAGATGGAAGTAATGGCTCGCAGTAGCCGTAACTGGTACTGATGACGGGAGCAATATTCGCGTCGATCGCGTCTTGAAGCGCCTCCCAAACGCTATTCGATCGGTTTGAGCAGGTATCGGAACCGACCAGGCCAGCATAAACAAAAATGATGCTGGCGTTCTTGGCCACCGCACCGGCCCACTCCAAGTCAAGGTCCGACTCGCCTTCGTCGCCGGAACAACGGGTCGAAATCGAAGTGGACGGATACAGAATAAAGGTTGCGGGATTTGTGCTGAGTCCGGCTGCGCTGCGGAAGTTGCTGAGGTCGCTCGGATTAACGGAAGACTGTCCTACGATCGCGATCTTCTGACCCGTGCCATCAAAACCCACGGTATATAAGGGAGCGACGTCGTAGATCGTCGCGAAATCGCCGGGAGCCACGAAATGGTTTCCGGTGATGTAAGAGGTGTAGTGCGGGTCAGTCTCATCCGCGGCCATTCTCTGAACCTTGGCGCGCGGCTTAGGGTTGAAATTGTGAAGATGTCCGATGGCTAAAACTGATCCCGCCAACGCGGCCGGCACTGAGGGCTCGGTGGCATTGGCGAAGTGGGTTTCTCCGTCGACAACGTAGTCATGGATTTCGGTCTTGAAGACTAATTCGATCTGCGCCACGGTTCCGTCAAAAGAAATCTGGTTGCGGCTGTTGGCGACGGCGGTAACGGTGAAACCCTGGGATTCCAGCCACGAGGTGACGCGGGTGATGTCGGCCTTGGTCATACCAAAGCGGTCGGCGAACTGGGCAGGGGTCAGCCACTTGTGATAATTCGGGGAGGAGCGATCCTGCTGCTCGGATAGGAGATTGTTGAGATCCTGCTGCTGCGCGGCCGAGGGATGGAACACCAGGGACACGCCATAAAGCGTCTTGTTGCCGTCGGTGCGGCCGATATCGTAAATTGGCTGCGCCAAGCCGTGCATACTCCCTCGCAAAACCGTGACCTGATTGGAATCGATCGGAACGGTTATGCGGTCAGGTTGGGCGGCAAAGCACAGGGATGAGGCTAGAAGCGGCAGCAGAAACTTCCAGGATCGCATTCAATCTCCGTCTGAAATGGTGGGTTGGGTCGTAATTTTAAAGCTTAGCTTATACGGCTTTATGGAACTGTGATCAAGTTTAAGGCAAAGATGGTTGTATCGCGGCCAGAAAGTTACAAACCCACTGCTGAGAATTAAGTCGCGACATTACGGAAGTACTCCTTTGCGGCGTATGCGGAAAGACATCCGAGGTCGGCGCCGGAGGGGATTGAAGGTCGAACAAGTGCCTCGTATTCGGAAAGGTCTATCCCGTAAATATTGATGGGGCAAGCTATTGGGATAGAAACTTCCGCAATCCCGACGGAGCCTACCTGCATCCAAAAGTTTTGGTGAATCGCGGTTTTTGTTTTAAATCTTGGTCTAAATCTGATTTTGCTTAAATCCAGAGTGGAGTAGTTCGAGAGGAAAGTCCATGCGCTTGAAAGCTAGTTATCGCGCGCTCATTGCGGGAGCGATTCTGTTACCCGCTGCGGTTTTGGTCGCGGCCGATGTAGATGCGAAGTTCCACAACGCGCCGGCGTCGGCGCAGGCGATGAAAAATCCGTATGAGGGGCAGACCGCGGCGGCCGATGCCGGGAAAGAGCTCTATGCCCGCGATTGTCTCTCCTGCCACGGCAGACAGGGTCAGGGAACTGGCAACGTTCCCTCTTTAGTGGACGGCAAACTGGATACAGTCACGCCGGGCGAGGTGTTCTGGTTCATCACCAAAGGAAGCAAAGACAATGGGATGCCTTCCTGGGCGCAGATGCCGGAGAAGCAGCGCTGGCAAGTTGTGACCTATGTGAAGTCGATGAAAGCTTCCGCGGAAGGTCCGGCGGAAGCGAACGCGAATGCGCCGGTCGACACCAGTACGTTCAAGGTGAAAGCGCCGCCACCGGCTGCTCCGTTCACTGACTTCCGCTACGAAAGGCCGGGCACAACGCGCAAGATTACGAGGAACGACCTACCGCAGCCGTATGCCACAAAATCCGCGGAAAATGGCCCGAAGGTAGTGGCGCGACCCGATAACGTGTGGCCGATAGCGCCAGCCGGATTCAAGGTAGAGTTGTATGCTTCGGGATTAAATAATCCGCGAACGCTACGCACGGCTCCGAATGGCGATATTTTCCTGACAGAAAGCGACGCGGGACGCATTCGGGTATTTCGTGGGATTACCCGTGACGGC
This sequence comes from uncultured Acidobacteriaceae bacterium, assembly GCA_963846215.1. Taxonomy (GTDB): domain Bacteria; phylum Acidobacteriota; class Terriglobia; order Terriglobales; family Acidobacteriaceae; genus Sulfotelmatobacter. Next base: position 68,271 of record CAWJVC010000010.1, read on the forward strand.
AAGCCGGAACAGTCATCTACTTTCGCCACCGGGTTGAAACGTCCCTATGGATTGGCGTTCTATCCTCCGGGGCCCGATCCGCAATATTTGTATGTCGGGAGCGAGCGCGAGGTGGTGCGCTTTGCTTACAGCAAGGGCGATCTGAAAGCGACCGGAGCGCCAGAGCATATCGCCGATCTGCCCGGACCGGGCGGTCACTGGACGCGGGCGGTAGCTTTTTCACAGGATGGAAAGAAATTGTTTGTCGCGGTGGGGTCGGGATCAAACGTCGATGATCCGGACACAACGCCGGGAGAAAAGGATCGGGCCGATATTCTGGTGTGCGATCCGACGAATTGCCGGTTGAGCGTCTATGCCTCGGGCATTCGCAATGCTGGAGGCGGACTTGCGGTAAATCCGCAGACTGGGGAGTTGTGGTGCTCGGTAAACGAGCGGGATGGGTTGGGGGACAATCTGGTACCTGATTACATCACACACGTGCAGGAGGGCGGATTTTACGGCTGGCCCTGGTGGTACATCGGAGGGCATCAGGATCCACGGCATCAGGGCAAACATCCCGAGTTAAAGGATAAAGCGATTGTTCCGGATGTTCTCCTGCAACCTCATAACGCATCCCTGGAATTAACTTTCTACCAAGGGGATCAGTTCCCGGCTGAGTATAAAGGAGACATTTTTTCTTCGCAGCACGGTTCGTGGAATAAGTCAGTGCGCGTGGGCTATGAGGTGATTCGCGTGCCATTGCATCAACAGGCCGACGCAAGCGGCGAATATGAAGACTTCCTGACTGGCTTCGTGCTGCCCGACGGCAACCCGTGGGGACGTCCGGTGGGCATTACCGTGGCTTCGGACGGTTCCCTGCTGGTGAGCGACGACGGATCCAACTCGATCTGGAGAGTGAGTTACAGCGGGAAGTAAGCGAGCGGAGAAAATGGCCCGGCCTTCGCACTGCGGAAGCCGGGCCTTTTTATTGATTCGTTAAGCAGCCTTCCGCTGCGCACTCTTTAAGAATTTCAGCAAATCTGCATTGATCTGATCCGCATGGGTTGTTGGCATTCCATGCGGATAACCGGGATACACCTTCAGCGTGGATCCCTTTACCAGCTTGGCGGACTGCAAGGCTGCAGCGGCGATCGGCACAATCTGATCGTCATCGCCATGCATGATGAGGGTGGGCACGTCGAACTTCTTGAGATCTTCAGTGAAGTCCGTCTCCGAGAAAGCCTTGATGCAATCGTAGCCTGCCTTCACGCCGCCCATCATACTTTGCAGCCACCACTTGTCCCGGATGCCTTCGGAAATTTTGGCGCCCGGCCGGTTGTAGCCGTAGAACGGGAGGGTGATGTCCTTATAAAACTGCGGCCGATTTTTCAAATATTGGGTTCGGAGGTCATTGAATACTTCGATGGGCGCGCCGGCGGGATTTTTATCCGTCTTCACCATCAGCGGCGGGACGGAGCTGATGAGCACGGCCATAGCGACGCGTTTCGAGCCATGCCGTCCAATGTAGCGGGCAACTTCCCCGCCACCGGTGGAGTGGCCCACATGGATCGCATCCTGCAGGTCGAGGTGCTCGGTAAGCGCCGCTAGATCGTCGGCGTACGTGTCCATATCGTTTCCGTCCCAGGTCTGGGTGGAGCGGCCGTGTCCGCGCCGGTCATGGGCGATCACGCGATAGCCGAGCTGGCCGAAGAACATCATTTGTGAGTCCCAATCGTCGGCGGTGAGAGGCCAGCCGTGGCTGAAAACGATGGGCTGACCCTCACTCCAATCCTTGTAGAAAATCTGCGTACCATCTTGGGTCTTGAACGTAGGCATCGATAACCTCCTTAAGTTAAGTTGTGATTTGGCCCGAAGTTGATGGAAAACTGAAGAAAACCCGAAAAACTACCGCAAAGCAGCCAGACGGTGAATTAGGTAAAGGATGAGGCGGTTGTTGGGGACGATACTTTATATTTCCGGCTCAAACGAGGGGATGGCCAGCGAGGCTTTTTTAATCCTGCTTGACAATTCGGGCCGCCTGGCGGAGAATTCTTAAAGGCGAATAAAAAGCGAAACTGCCTGCGGAGCTTCCCGGCTCCGGTGTTCCCTGAAATTTTCCGAGGAAATTATGTCTTCCGCAGTGTTTTCCACTTCGGCGGCCCAGGGCCGCCCTTTTGTATTTGATTGTGAAAATGGCGCCGAAGTTTGCCCGGCACCCTCCCAGGCGGAGCTCTTTCTCGAACCCCGGCCGCCCCAGCGGGTGGCTGGCCCAAGACTTCATGGGGCTTTCACCGATTCCAGGCTGGCCGGTATTACTCAGGCTTCGCGATTGGCGGTGCGCCCCGAGCCGGAAATGGTTACCAGCGGTATCGCGGAAATGGATGCGCTGACTGGAGGTCTGCCTCGCGGCTGCCTGACGGAAATTTGCGGGCCCGCATCATCCGGCCGCAGCACTTTTATTTTGTCTGCGCTGGCTGCTGCCACCCTGCGCGGAGAATTTTGCGCGGTGATCGATGCCAGCGATGCTCTCGATCCGCGCTCGGTAGCAGACGCTGGGATTGAAATGAAACGGCTGCTCTGGGTGCGCTGCGGGGATCAATCGCAGGCGGCTGAGCATCGCTTAGAGCTGCTTTTGCGAGTCACCGATTTATTGCTCGAAAGCGGAGGCTTTGGAATGATCGTGCTCGATCTGGGGGATCTGCCGCCACAAACGGCACGTCGCATCCCTTTGGCTACATGGTTCCGTTTTCGGCGGGCGGTGGAACATACGCCCACCGTGTTGCTGGCAATTGAACGCCAGTCAATTGCGGGAAGCTGTTCATCATTATTGGTGAGGCTGGGATCGTTAAAATTGCCCGCGCAAAGCAATGCGAAAGCAGGGATTTTGACGCCTTCGCATGCAGAATTGCTGGCCGAAATAGAAATCACCGCGGAGTTAGTGCGCTCGCGCCTGGAGCGTAAGCCAGCGGGATCGGTCGAGATTACATTTGCCGGCAAAACCGCGTGGGCGGGATAAGGGAACCATTGAGTCTGAGTCGATTTCCGCATGCCATTTGCCTGCATTTTCGTGCCGAATTTTCCCGTGGCCGCGGTGTGTCGCGCGGAACCGGAGTTGCGCGCACAAACTCTGGCTATTTTTGAAGGTAAGCCGCCGTTGGAGAAAATTTTGGCGGTGAATGAGCGCGCAGAGCGCATCGGGATCACGATGGGGATGACCAAGGCCCAGGCTGAATTATGCTCGGAGCTGACGATGTGTCCGCGATCTCTGCTGCAGGAATCCGTGGCGCACGCTGTTTTGCTGGATTGCGCTGAATCATTTTCGCCATGCGTGGAGGATGCCGCACTGGATACGGCGATTCTTGATCTGGCCGGCATGGAATCTCTTTTTGGTTCACTCACAGAAATTGCACATGCACTTTCGCGCCGGGCCGCAGAACTTGGCCTCGACGGAAACATTGCCATCGCCTCGAATCCTGACGCGGCCGCGATTGCCGCTCGCGGATTTTCCGGCGTAACCGTGATTCCAACAGGAAAAGAAAGTGAGTGTCTGGGATCTTTGCCGGTGAGCGTTTTGTTTATCGAGCCGGCTGAAGGGGAAAAGAAAGAGGCTAATCAGAAAAACTCAGCCAGCCTGCTCGAAACTATGGAGCGGTGGGGAGTGCGCGATTTACGTGCGCTGGCGGCCCTGCCAGAGATTGCTTTAAGCGAGCGTTTGGGACAGGAAGGCTTGCGGCTGCAGCAACTGGCGCGGGGTGCGGCTTCGCGCACGCTGGTTCCGGTGGAAGCGCCTGTAGTTTTTGAAGAAGCAGTCGAGTTGGAATTCCCTATCGTGTTGTTTGAGCCGCTGGCCTTTCTGCTGAATCGCCTGCTGGAACAAATCTGTACACGTTTGGCGTCGCGGGCGCTGAATACGCAAGAATTACGGCTCACACTGGAATTGCAGGATCTTACCCGAGGGGATCATCGGCTCGATGCTTCTGAGACTTCCTGCGAAAGTGAAGTGTCGTGCAACCCATCCAATGCGACAAAACATTTTGTTTCGGGTCAGCAAACCAAGTTCTGCAGGACTCTAACTTTGCCTCTTCCCATGCTGGATGCCAAACTTTTCTTGAAGCTGCTGCAACTGGAATTGAATGCGCATCCTCCGGGCGCGCCCATCCTGAAGATTCATCTGGCAGCGGAAGCGGCGCGGCCGCGGTCGGCGCAGGGAGATCTTTTTCTGCCGCCGACGCCCGAACCTGAAAAATTAGAACTCACGCTGGCGCGCATTGCGGGACTGGTTGGCGAGTTGCAAGTAGGCGCTCTGGAGTTGCTGGACACCTATCGCACGGAGGGCTTCCGCATGCGGCGTTTTATGCCGAACGCCGCACAGGGGAATCCCATGCCGCAAGACCGCGTGGCACAAGCTTCTACGCCGACAAAAAATAAATCTGCCGTGGCTGCTCTTCGCAGGTTCCGTCCGCCGTTGCGGGTGAGCGTAAGTCTGGAAAACGGAGAACTGGCACGCGTGGTCAGTCCGAAGAAAAAAGAAGTGCACGGCAGCATTCTGTGGAAGGCTGGCCCCTGGCGCAACTCCGGAGACTGGTGGGAGCGCGAGGCCTGGGCGCGCGATGAGTGGGACATTGCTTTGCAAAATGCTGAGAGCGTCGCACTCTACCGACTGGTACACGATTTGCTTGGGGGAGGGTGGTTCGTGGAAGGAACGTATGACTGAAAAACAAGAGCCTTTTTACCACAGAGACACAGGGACACAGAGAAAAACAAGCAAAACCCAATGAACATTTTTAGATTTTCTCTGTGTCTCTGTGGTGAGACTGATTTTTATGTCGTACGTCGAACTCCATGCCCGTTCCGCTTTCAGCTTCCTCGAAGGCTCTTCCCTGCCCGAGGATCTGGTTGGTATGGGTGGCCGGCTCAATCTTTCCGGGATGGCTTTGCTGGATACCGATGGCGTCTATGGCTCGCCGCGCTTTCACATGGCCGCTGACAAAGTTGGAATCAAGGCACACATCGGAGCGGAAGTCACGACGAGTTTTGTTTCCTCACAAAAATTCCGCCTTCCTCTGCTGGTTTCCTCCCGGGTGGGCTATCAGAATCTTTGCCGGCTGATTACCAAGATGAAGTTGCGGGCGAAAAAAGGCGAAGGTGCAGTCCAGAAGGAAGAGCTGGAAGAGCATGCCCACGGCCTGGTTTGCCTGACTGGCGGCGCGGACGGTCCACTGGCTGCAGCCTTGCAGCATGGCGGCGCTGGAGAAGCACACCAGCAGATCGAGCAATTAATCGGTCTATTCGGCCGGGGCAATGTGTATATCGAATTGCAACGCCATTTTCATCGAGAGGAAGAAACCCGCAACCGTAGCGCGATCGAAATTGCGCGCGCGCTGAATCTTCCGCTGCTGGCCACCAACGGGGTCTGCTACGCAACGGCAAAAGATCGCGAGCTCTGCGACGCATTTGCCGCGATCCGCCATCACCACACGCTCTCGACCGCGGGACGATTGCTGGCCCGAAACTCCGAGCGACATCTGAAATCTCCGCAGGAGATGCAGCAACTCTTCACCGATCTTCCCGAGGCCATCGCCAATACTCTCGAACTTTCTTCGCAACTGGAATTCACTTTGAATGATCTGGGATACGAATTTCCCCGCTATCCCGTTCCGGAAGGGGAGACGATGAATTCGTTTCTGCGCGAGCGAACATGGGAAGGCTTTCGCCAGCGCTATGGGCGTGGGAGTGCCGATCTGCAGGCTCGCGCACGCAGCCAGATTGAGCGCGAACTGGCTCTGATTGAGAAGCTCAAACTTGCGGGATATTTTTTGATCGTGTGGGATCTGATTCGCTTTTGCCGCGAGCAACACATATTGGTACAAGGCCGCGGATCAGCCGCCAACAGTGCTGTCTGCTATTCCCTGGCAATCACTGCAGTCGATCCCATCGGCATGGAACTGCTCTTTGAACGCTTTCTTTCGGAGGAACGCGGCGAGTGGCCCGACATTGATCTTGACCTGCCCAGCGGCGATGAACGCGAAAAGGTGATCCAGTATGTTTACCGGCGCTATGGTGAGCGGGGCGCGGCCATGACGGCCAACGTCATCACCTATCGCAATCGCATGGCAGCGCGTGAAATGGGTAAGGCGCTGGGCTTCGATCCGGAGACGCTCGGCAAGATTTCCGCTGCGGTTGCCACGTGGGAATTCCGCGATGAGAACGATGCGCTCGATCGCCGCTTTCGCGATGCGGGACTGGATTTAAAACATCCACGAATGCGCAAATATTACGAACTGTGCCTCGCCGTGCAGGACATGCCGCGCCATCTCGGCCAGCACTCCGGCGGCATGGTGATTTGCCAGGGACAACTCGATTCCGTCGTACCGCTCGAGCCCGCGTCCATGCCGGGGCGGGTGGTGGTGCAGTGGGATAAAGAAGATTGCGCCGACATGGGGATCATCAAGGTTGATCTGCTTGGTCTGGGAATGATGGCCGTGCTGAAGGATTCCATCGAACTGATTCGTGACCATTACGAGGAAGAAGTCGATTTGGCGCATCTTCCGGTGGATGATCCTGCAGTCTATTCCACGCTGCAGAAGGCCGATACCGTCGGCATGTTCCAGGTGGAAAGCCGCGCTCAAATTTCATGCCTGCCGCGATTGCTGCCAAAACGTTTTTACGACATCGTGGTGCAAGTGGCCATCATACGGCCGGGGCCGATCGTGGGGCAGATGGTGAATCCATTTCTGTTGCGCCGGCAGGGACGCGAAGAGGTTTCGTATCCGCATCCTTCACTCGAACCGGTGCTGGAACGCACATTGGGAGTGCCGCTCTTTCAGGAGCAATTGCTTCGCATCGCCATGATTGCCGCCAATTTCACCGGCGGCGAAGCCGAGGATCTGCGCCGCGCCATGGGTTTCAAGCGCTCGGAAGCGCGCATGAAAGATATTGAGGCGAAATTGCGCGCCGGCATGACGCGCAACGGAATTTCTCGCGAAGCGCAGGAACAGATTATTCTTTCCATTACATCTTTTGCGCTCTATGGATTTCCTGAATCGCATGCTGCAAGTTTTGCGCTGATTGCTTATGCCAGCGCTTATTTGAAGTGCCACTATCTGGCTGCGTTTACCGCTGCTTTGCTCAATAACCAGCCGATGGGTTTTTATTCTCCCGCAACCATCACCAAAGATGCGCAACGCCACGGATTGAAAATTCTGCCAGTGGATGGGACGCGGTCAGAGTGGATGTGCACGCTGGAAACTGTCAGCTCTCAGCCATCCGCTCTCAGTAAAATCGCGCTGCGCCTGGGGCTCCGTTTTGCTCGAGGATTGCGCGAGGATGCAGCGCGGGCGTTGGTGCGGGAGCGGACCCAAGCTCCATTCACTTCGATACACGACCTCACGCGCCGCGTTCCGGAGCTGCGGAAAGATGAACTTACCACGCTGGCGGAAATTGGAGCGCTGAATGAAATCGGGAGGTTAGAGGGTTGTGTTCCTCAGGGGCTGAAGCCCCAATTTTTGACAGTTCCCGGCGGCACGGCTGAAGCCGCGCCCTTCTCAAAACCTATTCACAAAGACAACGGGGTGGAGGAATCTCGGAACTCGCAATCAAATATTCGGTCGCAACTTCACCGCCGCGATGCGCTGTGGCAGGTAGAACGCGCCGTGCGCAGTTCCGGGCCGCTGCTGGAAAATTTGCCCGAAGCGGATTCGCCTTCACCGCTTCAGCGTATGAGTTACGAAGAGCGCCTGGTTGCGGATTTTCGCGGCACGGGACTTACCGTGGGACCGCATCCCATGGCTTACCGCCGCGAATGGCTCAATGCCATGGGCATTCGCCGGGCCAGCGAACTGCGTGAGATTCCCAGTGGAAAACGGCTGCGCATCGGAGGCTGCGTGATCGTGCGCCAACGTCCAGGAACGGCGAAAGGTTTTGTGTTTCTCAGCCTGGAAGATGAAACTGGAGTGGCCAACGCAATCATCGCTCCCGACCTTTTTCACAGCAACCGTCTGCTGCTGGCTTCGGAAAAGTTTCTTGCGATTGAAGGGATTCTGCAGAATCAAGACAATGTGATCTCGGTCAAGGCGGAGCGGGTGTTGCCGCTGTTTGTGACGAAAGCCGCGACCGTGTCGCACGATTTTCACTAGTTGCGGCCGCGACCCGCAGTGGCTAAAGCCCAATCGTTATCAGCAGTAGCGGCACGGCACAAGCCGTGCCCTTCCCAACTCTTTCATTTGCAGGCAATCTTGCAGGGACAAGCGAAGAAACTCACGCTGGGGCTAGGGCGCATGTTCATCTGGAGGGGCAAGCGGCAGCCTTGAAGCTCCGCGCATGATGTCGCGCTCTTGCGGCGAGAACATTCCCCTGAACCGATTCGAGTCGATAATCTGTTCGCGTTGTCCCGGAGGCATCGCGCTCAGATCCCGCACCGCGGTCGTAACCATGCGGCGGCGATCGGGCGGAAGTTGTTGCAGCTGCCCGTGAACCTGGCGCGCTTGCTGCTTCTGTTCGGGAGTCAAATGCTCCCAGGTTTCCATCCGGTTCAGCATGCGCTGCTGCTGTTGCGGCGGAAGACTGGAGAAGTGCTGCAACCGCTGCCGCAACTGCTGCTGATGTTCGGGAGATAAGCGTCGAAACCCAGGATCATTCTGCAGCGCCCGCTCGCGCTCATTGGGTGGGACATTCTGATAGTGGCGGAGCCAATCTCCCGCATGACCTTGCGGCTGACGATTCGGCGCCCGATTCTGATTAGGCATTCCCTGATGTTGCTGAACGGGCCTTGGCTGGACCGACCGAGAAGAATAATTATGCTGCGCCAGACAGGGATAGGACGAAGCTACAGTCGCCATTATGACAACCGCCGTCGCAATCCATCCCGCCCTGGAATTCTTTAGTCCCATTTTCGGTTATTGCAGCTAACTCTTCTGTCTCTTCCAACAACTCAGCCTTACGGATTCGCCACTACATCGTGCTGCACCTGCAGGTCATCCAGTAAATCGAAGTCGGAATATAAGTCGTGGTTTGTTTCTAAAGCCTGCAGATCGCTCACCGCAGTGCCCGGTTCTGCAGCCTGCATTTGGGAATCCACCCGCGCCACTACGTTCGTGCCCGGGCCATAAATTCCGCTGCCCTTGGTAAAAAATAGACCCATGCCAACGCCCATCAAAACCGTGAGCGCTGCAGCCAGAACAGGACGACGAAACCAAGCCAGCCAGCCACTGTGAGGCTGCGCCATTTCTTCCCGCAAACGCGCACGTAAGCGAACATCAAAATACGGCGAAGGCTCCGGCGCCTTCCACTCGTCAAGCAGCGCCATCGTCTGCTGAAACTCTTTCATCTTCGCGGCACAGAGGCCGCACCCCGAAAGATGGCCCTCAATCTGGGGTGTCACTTCCATCAGCCCTGAGGCCACATCCGGCATCACTTCTCGAATTTCTTCGCACTTCATAACCTGCTCCCCTCAATTGCCTCGCCCTTGCTCGCACTGACAACCAAAAATAAAAATGCTTTTAAACAAATTCTTTTAACTGTTCTCGCAGAGTCTCATACGCCCGGAACAACAACGACTTGGTCGCAGACTCACTCAACTTCAATACATCGGCGATCTGCTTGTAATCCATTTGCTGGTACTTATGCATAAGGACGGCCACTTTTTGCCGCTCCGGTAGGGCTTCCACCTTGCTGCGAATGGCCAGCATCCGTTCGCGGCGCACCAGAGCTTCTTCAGCAGTAATCGTGCCGTCGGCCACGTCGAGCGTGGTGCCCGTTTCCTCGTCCGGCTCGTCCAGACTAATTGTGACTTCAGGCCGTTCGTGACGCGTATCGCGGGCGTGATTCACCGCCAGATTGGTGGCAATGCGATACAGCCACGTGGTGAACTTGGCGCTAGCCTCGTACGTCTCGCGAGAACGGTAGACTCGGAGAAAAACTTCCTGCGCCAGGTCTTCCGCTACTGCCGTATTGCGGGCCATGCGATACATAAAGCCCACCAGCGGCCTGCGATATTTCTGCACCAGGTAGTCGAAAGCGGATTCGTCGCCCGCTTTCACCTTCAGCATCACTTCGGCGTCGGTATACCCTTCGACGCCTGCCATCGCCGGTTGCAGATCGACCGGACGAGGTCCAGCCGCGGCCATCAAGACACTCCGGTCCATGGCAGCAGTGCTCACACTAGTTCGAACCCCAGCTGGGCCGGAAAGTTGCTCGGTCTTTGGCTCCTCCGATGCCTCCGAAGCCCCCGAGGATGAGGGGGATACGGCTGGGCGGGTTGTAGGAAGCTGGTCGGGCATGGAGGGTTACTTTTAGGCATGACGATAGGCTCATCGGAGCGCGCCCGTGCCCTGCCGCCGATAGGCTAACACGCTCTGCTTCGCGCTCCAAACTCACGCTTTTGAAGGGTCGACCACGAGCAAGCACCCCATAACCAAGGGCCGTACTGAACCCTCCCATCGCATGAACGGCCGGACGCAAGCCATGCCCGGCCCGGCCATGTCGCGCCATGAGGTATTCTATGGAGATGGATCACCTCGCAGTGCTTCGTGAAAAGATTGCGAATCTCCGCCTGGAGATCGCTCACCTGCAGGAACTGAACGAGCAGTACCGCCGTCAATCGCACCATGCCACCGAGGATCAAGTCGCTCACGGCCAGAGGCACGAGCGATTGGAAGGAATTCGACAGGAACTGGCCCAGCTAGCCGATCTGGGCCGACGGGTGGTGTCGATGGAGGAACGGAAAGAAGAGCATCGTTCCCGTCTAAATGGCGGTAAGAAGGCTTCTTAGTGCTGGCCCCGGCTTTTTTAGAGCTATGCCGGTCACCTATGACCGAGACTCAGCCACTGGAACTCGCACGAACCGGATCAATGCGGTAACGTCCGTGGAGTCAGATGGCTTATGGTGGGCGCTATAGGATTCGAACCTATGACTTCCACCGTGTGAAGATGGCACTCTACCGCTGAGTTAAGCGCCCAACTTTAGCAGTTTCTACAGTTTGCCACCCCGCCCTTAAAATGTCCAACACACCGGCGTGCCATATGAGTCGGCGCGCACTTCTGGGTGGACTGCAGCGTGGCCCATCCAGGCAAGAATCAGGAGGGGCTTCGCGGGCAAGTGGCGCAGATCACAACCCGCCCTGATCACGATTGCGACATCTAGTGAGAAATGGAGACCGCAGTGACCGCGAAGGGATTCTGGCCGTCCTCGACGTCGCTGGTCACGGACAATGCTCCGGTCGATGAGTTGACACTCATGGCGACAAGTTTTCCCGGACCCATGCAGGGCGGAGAACCATCGCAATACGAATGGATTGCGAGAAGAAAATGGCTGCTGGGATCGAGTGTGGCTCCTACCAGGTAGTACTCGCCTGTCAGGAAAGGAGATCCCGCGATCTCGGTGAGGTCCCCTGAAGCGGGATCAATGTGGAAGACGCGAATGCGGGGCGACTCAACTGCATCCGATACTGGAGCAAACAGCCACCAGCCATTGTTGGTGGAGACGTCATCACTAATGATCAGCTGCACGAAGCCGTCCGACAGCGGCTGGCCGTTGGAGAGAATGTTCGTTTCATAGGATCCATTTCCACCCATGGCATAACGGAATACCCGACTGCTGGCAAGATCCATCGCGTAGACGAATTTTCCGTCGGGTGTCGATGCGAAGATCCCGGTGCTCAACTCCGTACCCGCGAAGAGCTGCTCGGCGGTCAATTGTCCCTGGGCGCGAGTGAAACTGCTCAACTGATAAAGCGCTGAAGTGGACGGGCTTGTCCAGTACTGCATGAGGAAGGCATTTCCGCTGCTGAGTTGCAACAGCGAGGCGTTGCGACATTGATTCGCGTTCTCCTGGGCAACGGTGCATGGCTGCGGTGGCGGCACGGTCTGCTGGATGGGCGATAGCGGACTAAGCCCGCTGGTGGCATCTACAAATCCGAACAAGCCTTCATCGGTGGCGGCGTAAACGTAGCTCTGGTCGCTGGCGAGACTTACGGATTGATTCATTGCGATACTTACAGGCGTACCTTGCGCTCGCAAGGAACCGTCGCCTTGCACAGCATAGGACTGCAAGTTGGACGTGGGTGCGCCATTCGCTGCAGGAGTGTTGACCACTAGCCCGTGAGTGGTGCCCGTCATCAACAGAGGCTGTATGGAATGCGTTGTGGGTTTGAGTTCTCCGTCCGCGAGAAGAGCGAATTCCAGGGACTTCAATTCAAGAGCATCGGCAGTAAAGACATAAGCCACCACTTGTTTGGCCGCACCGGCGGAGAAGACGGCGGAGACGCTCTCCGCCGAGTCAACCTTCAGGTTGCAGGTGCTTGCGCCCGAGCACCCCCCGCCCCAACCGCCAAACACATAGCTCCCGCTCGGAATTGCGTTCAGCTTGATTTGCGAGTTCTGTGGAAAGGCGGCAGTGCATGTAGGAGGGCAGTTAATTCCGGGCGGAGAGCTGGTCACGATGCCCGTGCCGGCGGCTGGTGCGGTGACCGTCACGGTGTAAGTCGCAAGTGGGGTCTGCGAATGGGACGCACCACCCGCCCCGCAACCCGCAAGAAGGGCTGCTAGCCCGGATAGAGCGACGATCAGAAATGGATGCGACCTCAAGCCAACCACACATCCCCGCTCTCGAACGAAAATTAAGCCGTTATGAGATGCCGCATCGTCCCTAATGGTAGTCCCATTGTCGCCCCAAAGCCAAACTCGAAGACGAGGGTTTCAGGTCACGGAGCAGTACGTGAATTTGGCCATAAACGCAAAATGGGAAGGACGCAAACCTCTGAAATCTGTCAGTAATCCTGTAATCACGCCAGCATGGAGATATGAAGTCTTACATCCTCTCCCTCATGCTGCTCGCAAGCGCATCTACATGCCTGGCGTCCAGCATCTCTATTACCACCACCACCGTGGCGAACGGTACGGTGAAAGTTCCATATTCCGCAGGGATCAAGGCCAGCGGCGGATGCACTCCCTACAAATGGTCGATTACTGCTGGGTCATTGCCCAAAGGCATTACCGATAAGGCCTCCAGCTCGACGACCACCCTGAACCTCACTGGCACCCCTACCACGGCGGAGACCGCAACATTTACGGTGAAGGTCACGAGCTGTAATGCAGAAACCGCGGATAAATCTTTCAAAATCGTCATCCAACCTTCTGCCAACCATGTTGTAGACCTGAGCTGGAACGCTTCGAAGTCGGACGATATCGCTGGGTACAACGTCTATCGCGGTCCGAATGGAACAAGTCTGTCGAAGCTCAACGGAAGCCTGGTGGGCTCAACGGTTTATACCGATTCCAGCGTCGCCAACAATACTACGTACTACTATGCGACGACTGCAGTGGATGTACACGGCAAGGAAAGCACGAAGACGCCGCCGGTTAAAGCCGTGATTCCTTAATTCTGAGATTCAAACCGTTCGCCCCTATCGATTACGGCTTGCGCGGGCGGTTGCAGTTTCTCGTATTCCGCCTTGGCTTGTTTGAGGATAGGAATATCGGGGTCCGCATCTTTCCAGAGTGCGAGGAAGTCCTTGTAGGCAGCGAGCGCCTGACCGCGAGCCGCTGTGGCATCGACACCATGCGCAGTCGCTGCCTGCAATCCGTTCGCCCGCGCTATTCCTAAATGAGCGAGCGCTCCCGTCCAGCAATTCCAAACCAACCCGCTGTGGTCGAGAATCTTTTGGAATTCCGTGCTGGCGGCTGCGCCCTGTCCCATTGCAAGATATACCTGACCGCGTACATAGGGGACGTACAAGCAGGAGCCACTCGCACTGTAGGGAATCAAGGCCAATTCCAGCGGCACCGAGGGCTGCAGCAGCTCCACCGCCGCAGACGGGTTCCTTTTTTCAAGTGCGAGTTGCGCCCGGATCACGGGCAGCCACAACGATTGCATCTGCGTATCCACGGGAAATCTTGTCGATAGATCCTTATCCAGCGCTTCAACTAGCGTCTTCTCTCCGCTCATGGCGAAAGCAAGCGCTGCTTCAATCTGTGCTCCCGGACTTTTGGAGGACAGCTTCAGGGCAGCAGCCGCAGACTGTTTGGCTTGAGCGGCGTTACCGAGAGCTGCTTCGCGCAAGGCTCCGTTCGCTTCCCACATGGCGGCGTTTTCTTTATTAGCCGCTCGAACTGACCCCTCTTCGGCCTGCGCGGTGAGTTCCCGCGCCTTTCGAATCCGGCCTCCGTAAGCGGCAGTATCCGATTCCAGTGAAAGTCCGTGGCTGCGGTACTCCGGCTGGCTCTCGAGCCATGAAAATTCTTTCGCCATGCCTGCCGCATCGTCCGCAAGAAAACTGACTCCGTACAAATTTAAGTGGATGTTAAGATCATCCAATTTTCGCGCTTGGGCTTGTAGGAGAAGTTGTTTGGCTTCCCCGAATTTCTGCGTTGCCAAGAGTGCGGCGGTGAGGTTGACGTAGCCGATGACATTGTCCGGCGAGAGGCGCAGGAATTCTCGATTCGTTTCCAGCGCTTTTTCGTGCTGCCCCAGTTCCGACTGCGCCATCGCCAAGCTGCCATAAGCGACGTAATCTCGCGGATAGCTATCCACCCATTCCTGGTAAGTTTGGGCAGCTTTTTCCAGTTCGCCAGTTACATCCAAATAGTAGTAGCCAGCGATCAGCAATCTTTCGCGTTCGCTGGCGCGGTCGCGGAATTCAAACGCCTTGCGATAGTATTCGCGCGCCTGTCCATACTCGGCGATGTCGCTATAGTTTCCGCCCACTGCCCAGTAAGCCAAGGCAAATTTCGGATCCAGTTCGATGGCACGCAGGCCATGAGGCAAGGCCACTGCCGAACCCTTCTCCCGCATGGCTTTGTATTGCAGGCTGTACTCCTTAAGCGCTTGCAGCGATGAGGTGGTGGCCTGCTCCAGGGGAACGTCGAACTTTTGCCTGGTGGCCAGAGATTCGCCCAAGCCTCGGCGCAAATTGGAAGCGGCATCACTGAGTGCCTCAAGCACTTTTTCCTTAGCTGGGGCGGTGACCTGCTGTTGCGCGAGAATGTCTCCGCTTTGGCAGTTCACGGCCTTAAGGCTCAAGACGTAGTCGGTGCCCAGTTTGGCGATCGCCCCTGCAATGTAAGCCTTACTTCCAGAGCGCTGGCATACTTCACGGGAGACATCACGATCCAGCGGGGTATCGGGCGGGCGCGTCATCTGCTTCAGAGTTGCAGCCACCTGGTCGTCCGAGACGATATTCAAGAATGGCGACTGGAGCAGCGCCATGCTTAACGCCTGCTTTAACGTGTCGTCGAATACCGGATCGCCGGTTGAGTTGGAGAAATCAGCCAGAACTATGGTGTCTCTCGCACTCAAGTTCCGGTTTCGGTGCGACCGGTAGTAGACCCCGCCCGCAATCAATGCAAGAAGACAGGCTGCAACCAGCGCCCACCGATGCGATGTGCGCTCGTCCGGCGCCCGACCAGAGAGGGTTCTCGTCTGGACGCCGAGTGTCTCGGTCCCCTGTGCTCCGGTTATCTTTTTCTGCGAAGAAACCAACGCGTCTTCGGTGACCGCGGCGTCGCGCTGGCCCTTCGAACCTGAGTCGCCCCGGGCCGGAAACTGCGATGTATCGCGTCGCACCCGTTGCAGATCGGCTCGCATCTCCGCGGCGCTCTGGTAGCGCAACTCGCGATCTTTCTCGAGAGCCTTGTTGACGATGTTGCTAAGTTCCGCGGGCACGTTTGGGTTTAAGTAGACCGGCGCCACGGGAGCGCCATGCAGGATGCCATCGAAGATCGCCGCTGAAGTCGTACCGGAAAACGCCGCCCGCCCGGTCGCCATCTCGTAGAGCACGAGTCCGAAACTGAACAGATCGGTGCGCGCATCGAGCGGCCGGCCTAGCGCCTGCTCCGGCGACATATAGGCAATAGTGCCGACGGCGTTCCCGGCGCCGGTCAGATCCCCGCGATCATCGCTCTGTGTAGGCGCGGACTCTGGCGCGCTCTCGTTCTTGAGCATTTTTGCCAAGCCGAAATCCAGGACCTTGGCGTGGCCCCGCCGGGTCAAGAAGATGTTTCCCGGCTTGATGTCGCGGTGCAGCATGCCGGCCGCATGTGCCGCATCCAGAGCATCGGCCACCTCAATGCCGATTCGCAGTATTTCGTCGACCGGCAGAGGCACTCCCGCGATGCGATGCCGCAACGCTAATCCGTCCAGCAGTTCCATCACGATGAAGGTTCGTCCTTCGTATTCGCCGATCTCGTGGATGGTACAAATATTTGGATGGTTCAGGGCCGACGCAACTCGCGCCTCTCTTCGAAAGCGTTCTAGAGCGACCGCGTTGTGCGCCAGATCGTCGGAGATAAATTTAAGCGCTACATGCCTCCGCAGCGCGACGTCTTCCGCTTCATAGACAACGCCCATACCTCCGGCGCCAAGCTTTCCGATAATGCGGTAGTGCGAGATGGTTAAACCGATCACTGGCGCGAATCTTACTTGGATGAAAATTGTCAGTCAATGAATGATAACGATCAGGAAGATAGGCTAAAACCTGGGCGACAGAAAAAGCGAAGCAGTGGCTCCGGCCATCCTGCGGGCGCTCACTTTGGCGCGGGCCATCCGTCTAAGCGAAACAGAACAGCGGTCGGTTGCGGATGCAGCATACCTCGTTTCATCCGAATTGCGGCTGACTTGGCGGTTCGAATCACTCTCAAAGAGGATCCGTCGATGAACAGAGTTCGCTTCCTGCTTCTGCTCTTGACATTTGCGCCGGTTGCTCGCCTCGGCCACACTCAAACCCTGATGCTCGATCTGCCCCGGCAGAGCCAGCATGCCGTCGTGACGCAGCGCATCGGCATCACCGACATCACCGTGAACTATCACCGGCCACTCGTTAATGACCGCCAGATTTGGGGCAAAGTGGTGCCTTACGGGAAAGTATGGCGCGCCGGAGCCAACGAAAATACCATCGTCACCTTCACCGATCCGGTCAGCATCGAGGGCCAGCCGCTCGACAAGGGAACGTATGGCGTGCACATGATTCCGGGGGAGAATCAGTGGACGGTAATTTTTTCAAAAATCTCCACTGCCTGGGGAAGTTTCAGCTACAAGCAGGACGAAGATGCGTTGCGGGTCACCGTAAAGCCCCAGCCTGCCGAGTTTCATGATGCGCTCACGTACGACTTTGACGACCTGAAGCCCGATTCCACCATAGTGACGATGCGCTGGGAAAAAGTGGCAGTTCCTTTCAAAGTTACAGTCAAAGTGAACGACATCGTCAAAGCCAGCATCCCCAAACAAATACGCGGGCTCAATCAATACTATTGGGAAGGTTGGGACGACGCGGCTGGATACTTCCTGGCGAACAAAACTGACTTGGACGAGGCTCTCAAGGACGAAGACCAATCCATTCAGACCGAAGAACGATACGACAACGTGATGAACAAATCGCTCATCCTGGAGGCTATGGGGCGCAAGGATGACGCGACAGCCTTCCGCAATAAGGCTTTGGAGAAAGCCTCACCGCAGCAACTTTATTTCTATGGACGTCAGTTGCAGGGAGAGAAGAAGCAGGAAGAAGCGTTTGCGATTTATCGCTCCAACGCGAAAAAGTATCCCGACTATTGGACCTCGCATGTGGGTATGGCCCGGGTTTACAGCGGCCAGGGAGACTTCGATAAAGCCGTAAAGGAGATGCAGGCTGCTCTCACCACCGTGCCGGATGATGCAAACAAATCAAACCTGGAGAACTACATCAAACGGCTGCAATCCAAGGACGATATCAACCGCTGAGGAGCGAGACTTGAAACAAGCAAATGGGCCAGCCCGAAAGCTGGCCCCATTTCATTGCGCTTCAGTTCACCAAACCCGGCATGCATTGGCCCGAACCATCTTCTGACCAGCCTTGCAACCGAAGGCCTGAGAGAATTCAGGCATATTCGAAACCACGTTGTCGATGCGGAAAATCGGCAGCGAGTGCGGATTTGTGGTGACAATCAAGCGCGCCACTTCAGGCCGTATGTTCGAGCACCACGAGTAAGCGTTTGACAGATAGAAGCGCTGCAGGTAAGTCCAGCCATCGGGACCTTTATCATCTAGCGATTTGCCTTGCTTCTTGAGATCGGCTTCCAGCGCCATCAATGCCAGATGGATGCCGCCGTTATCCGCCGTGTCCTCGCCTTGCGTCAGCAAGCCATTTTGCTTAACTCCGGCGCCAGCGTCAGGAACCTCCTGGGTGTACTCATCCGAGATGCATTTACCGCGCTCGTCATATTGCTTCGCGTCCTCGGCGGTCCACCAGTCGCGCAGGTTTCCGTGAGCATCGAACTTGCGACCCTGATCGTCGAAGCCATGCGTCAATTCGTGCCCGATCACCATCCCGATCGCGCCGTAATTCACGGAATCGTCCATGTTCTTTTCGAAAAACGGTGGCTGCAGAATGCCAGCGGGAAAATTAATCGTGTTTAGTTGCGGATCGTAGTAGGCATTAATGGTGGGAGGAGTCATGGTCCACTCGCTGCGATCAACGGGCTTGCCGATCTTCGCCACCCAGCGTTCGAACTCAAACGACGTTGCATCCTGCACATTGCCCAGATAATTGTCGCGTGTAATCTTGACGCTGGAATAATCGCGCCAATGAGAGGGATAGCCGATCTTATCTTCGATTCCCTTCAGTTTAACCAGGGCTTGTTCTTTCGTCGCAGGCGTCATCCAGTTAACGGTTTGAATGTCGTCCTGCATGGCATGCTCGATGGCATGCACCATTTCCAGCGTGCGAGCTTTGCTTTCCGGCGGAAAGGCGCGGTCCACATACGCTTGGCCGAGAGCCTCCCCTAGATCCCGATCTGCATTGTGGGTACAACGCCGCCAGCGCGGAAGTTGCTCCTCTGCGCCTGCCAAAGTATGCGAGAAGAAATCAAAATTCTCCTGCTCCATGGCTTTCGTCAAGTAAGGAGCCGCACGATGAATCGCCTGCCAGCGCATATAAATTTTCCAATGCTCCAGCGGATGATCGGCGAGCAACTTATTTTCTTCGCGAAAGAAGTCGGGCGAAGTGACTATGAAGTGATCGCTAGCCGGAGCGTTCACCGCTTTCAGATAAACGTCCCACTGGATCGAAGGCGCCAGTTCGCGGATCTGAGCCAGGCTCATTTTGTTGTTGATGTTCTTAGGATCGCGGCGCTTGATGTTGTCCATCTGCGCCTTAGCCAGCGCGGTTTCCAGTTCGAGAACCACATCGGCGTCGCTGCTGGCTTGCGCTTCCGATTCTCCCGCAAGCACCAGCATTTTCTGCACGTGAGCGCGATATTTCTTGAGCGTTTCCGCTGACTTTTCGTCGGTATTGATGTAGTAATCGCGATTGGGCAGGCTAAGGCCGCCCTGATCGATCTGAGCTACCACCTTCGAGGCGTCATCATAATCCTGCAAGCCGGTGAACCCGAAGAAGGGCGAGTTCGATTGATTGTCTCCCTGCTCCCATGCGCCCGGAAATAATTGATGAAGGTGCGCTATTTCTAAAGTGATTTCCTGCTTCGATTTGAGTGCGGCAATGCGATTCAACTCTGGCTGCAAAGGCTTCAACCCCGCGGCTTCGATACCGCTCTCGTCCATGCAGGCGGCCCAATAATCTCCTATTTTCTGCTGCACGGCGCTACGATTGGAGTCATTCTTGCTGGCCGCTTCTAGCGTCTCCCGTAGCACATTGTCATTCCACATTTCCAGGCCGCTCCCGGTACTCCAATAAACCTGGTCTGCCGGGATCGGATTGGCCGCAATCCATTTATTGCAAGCGTACTTGTAAAAGTCGTCGCAGGGATTGAGTGATTTGTCGACCAGAGCGGGATCAAAATGATCGAGCTTGATTTCTTTATTTTGGGATGCCGCCCCGTTTGCGCCAGCGCCCGCAGATGGCTCCGAGTTCTGCCCGAACATCACGGCAGGCAGGGCCAGGAAAAAGCACAGAATGATTCTGGAAATTAACATGGGTCCTCGATTGAAACGAAAAGGATGGGAGCAGAAATGCAAATCTTTGAGTCCCTACATCGGCGTGAATCACAAGCCGTGCGTCGCGATCGGGAGCCGCTACCGCCAACCTCCCGTGCGAAGTGAGAAAAACACTTCTCCCATAAAACAATACTACAGACGGGCCATTCGACGGGAGGTTAGCAAACCTATGACGTACCTTCACCTAGCCGGTATTGTGCAACCCGGCGGCGATGCCGTTGATCGTAGCTCCCAGCGGATATTCAAGGTTCGTTGGATCTTCTCCTCTCTGCTTCCTGCGCAGTAGTTCGACCTGGATCAGGCTCATGGGATCGACATAGGGGTTGCGCAAATGGATTGACCGGGACAACACGCGGTTGCGCGCCAGCAACTCGCGCTGCCCGGAAACTCGCAGAATCATGCGACGCGAGCGTAGAAACTCTTCTTCCAGCATGGCAAAGACACGATCGCGCAAGGCCGCGTTTTTTACCAGGCCCGAATAACGGCGAGCAATATCTAAATCCGCCTTCGCCATTCCGAGTTCAACATTGTTCACCAGATCGGCGAAGAGCGCAAAGTGTTCCGTCATTTCGCGGAGCAGACGTTCCTGGCTTCTACTTTTTTTCGCGAACGCGTTCAATCCATATCCAACGCCATACCAAGCCGGGACAGCATGACGACTCTGCATCCATCCAAACACCCATGGAATGGCCCGCAAGTCTTCCAACCGGCGACCTTTGGTTCGGCGGGAGGGACGCGATCCGATGCGCGCCGCGTCCAATTCATGCACTGGAGTTGCCTGCTCGAAATATTCCAGAACGTCGCTGTTCTCTGCAATGTCGCGCCGATAGACGAGATAGGCTTTGTGCGACATTTCCTCCATGGCCTCTTCCCAGAGCGCTTGATTCTTCGCCGGTTGCGAGGACGGGCGAGTCAGCGCCTCCAAGCTGGCAGCGATCATCAATTCCAAATTCCATTCCGCGAGCACGGTGTCGGCGTATTTCCAGTTGAGAACTTCTCCCTGCTCGGTGAGCCGCATGTGACCGGAAAAGCACCCTTCCGGCTGGGCCAGGATTGCCGAGTGTGTGGGACCACCGCCGCGTCCAACCGTGCCTCCCCGACCGTGAAAAAGTCGTAGCTTCACCCCGGATTCTTTGGCTACACGATGCAGTTCGCGGTGCGCTGTGTACAACTCCCATGTGCTGGTCAGCATTCCTCCGTCTTTATTCGAATCGGAGTAGCCCAGCATCACTTCCTGCCAGTTCCCCCACGACTCAAGCAGTGGCCGGTACTCAGGATGCTGCCACAGCTGTCGCATCACTTCCCCCGCTCCGCGCAGCGAACCGATCGATTCGAACAGCGGAACCGGCATCAGGCCGGGATCGTCGCCAGCAGCCGCCAAATCGACTCCGCATGCCTTCGCCAGGCGAACCACATTCAACACGTCCTCCTCTGACTCGGCGCCGCTAATGACGTACTGCCGGATCGAATTCGCGGGATACGTGTGCTTGAGTTCTTGAATGGTGTGAAGGGTGTCAATCAATTCTCGCGCCTGAGGAGACGCGTGCTCGCGGCTGGCTGGCAGAGGAGCTCCACTTACCAGCACCGGAGCAGTCTCTCGTAACTCCGCTTTTCTGAGCTTTGTCTTTCTTATTTCTGGTTCTGCCGGTCCGACCTGCCTTCCATCAATTTTGTTTTCGACGATTTCCCGAAGAACGTCGGCGTGCACACGAGCGTGTTGGCGGACATCGAGAACATTCAGGTGGAAACCGAACGTACTAAATTCGCGCAGTAGCGGATCCACGAAGCTTTCCGCCAGGCGCTGCCCGCGATGCGACATCAAGCTTTCACGCAGTAGTCGGAGGTCGGATCCGAACTCCGCCTCGTTCTCGTACGAATCCCGACCAGCACCTTCGCGGCTGCGCTGCAATCGGTGAACCATGTAGGAAAGAAAGCGGCGGTAGTGTTCCTTATTACTGCCCGGGCCCCACAGCATAGAAACATTGCGCAAGGTGCGCTCATAGTGCGTCGACCGCGACAACATTTCCGCGGAAGCATCGGTTTGCCGCATCGACAAACTTAAGCAATCACTCAAGAATTCAACTTGCCGTATGTATTCGCGGAAAATCACGCTGCGCGCCAGGTTCAAAGCCTCTTTCAAACATTCGGGCTTCACCAGAGGATTGCCATCGCGATCGCCGCCAATCCACGAACCGAAACTCAAGAGATTCGGCAACGCAGCTACGTCCAGAACCGTCCCATACACCTCGCGTATCGATTCCGCCATTTCGGCATAAACTCGGGGCAAAGTTTCGAACAAGGAAAGTCTGAAGTAACGCAGGCCCATGCGGATCTCATCATTTACGGTCGGCTTGGTCTGGCGAACTTCGTCCGTTTGCCAGAGCGAAGTGATTTCCGCCTGGATAATCTGCTCACGTCGAAAGGCTTCGCCGTCGGCCAACGGCAAGTGATCCAGTTGCTCCAGTTGTTCCGCGATTCGGCGGCGCTTCAGCAGCACGGTTTGCCGCGCAATTTCCGTGGGATGCGCGGTGAAGACCGGGGTAATCAGGATTTCGCGAAGCGCCGCGAGCGCCGCCTCGCTCGACACCCCGGACTGCTTCATGCGCAGCAAAGTTCCAAGGAACGATCCCGGCAATGCGCCGCGTTGCCGAACCAATTGGCGCGCCCGGCGCCTTCGTTTGCGATGATTCGTCTCCGCCAGATTTGTCAGCTCGAAATAGATGGCGAAGGCCTTGGTTACCTGATGGGCACGGACAATGTCCATCCCCGAAATCATTGCCTGGGCCTGCGCCATGAGCTCGCTGCGAGCGCCGGCAGCCGGATTTCGCCTCACTTCTTCCCGATGCCGGATCATCAACCGCCTGAGTTTTTCCACCGTATCGAGCAAGTCTTGTCCCACTTGCTCCACCAGCACACGGCCAAGCAAAGTGCCCAGGGAGCGAACATCGCGTCGCAGTGCATTGTCTTTGGCGGAATCGTCCGACTGCGCCGTAAGTTCGGACAGACGGGCCTTTTGGTCGTCCGCCTTCCAGAGTGGTTTTGACCGGATCATCAGGGCAATCGCCTAAAGTTGGTAGACGACAGCATAAACGAAAGGAGCAAGCGGGGAAGGTGGATTAATGGTAGGTCGATCAGCAAGCGGGGCCGGCACGCATCGCTCGCTAAGCGAATGAGCACGATGCGAGCGAGCCCGCATCAAATCTATTTCGGCGATTCGAAACGGTAACCGATTCCGCGCAGGGTCTTCAGATACCGGGGATGACGGGGATCGGTTTCAATTTTTTCCCGAAGCCGGCGAACGTAGACATCGATGGAGCGAGGCGTCACAAAGGGTGTTTCCTTCCAAACCGCGTCTAGCACCTGGTCCCGCGTGAGAACGCGGCCGAGATGAGTTGCCAAGTATTCCAGTAGGCGAAACTCCCGCACTGTGGTGAGAATCAACCGGCCCTGAACCTGTACTGTCATCGACCACGCGTCGATTTCCAAATCACCTACGCGAAGGACTTCTGTCGGTACCGTGGGTTGGCGTACCCCCCTCAAGACGGTGCGGACTCTGGCCACTAGTTCACGCGGGCTGAACGGCTTAGTAATGTAGTCATCCCCGCCGAGTTCAAGGCCCTTCACGCGATCGGCTTCATCGGTCTTAGCCGTTAGAAAGATGATAGGAATCGCCGCCAGTGCCGGGGTCTGGCGAATCTGGCGGCAGAGGTCGAAACCGTCCGCTCCCGGCAACATCACATCCAGAAGAAAAAGCGACGGCATTTCGCGTAAGGCTTCGGAGACGAGCGATCCGCCACTCACAAAACTTTGCACGTCAAAACCGGCGGCTTGCAGATTATGGGAAATCAGCCGGGCAATGTCTTCCTCATCCTCCACCACGAAAACCAGACAGCGCGGAGCCGAACTCATCCCCAAATCGCCCCGCGGCTCGTGAGATCCCATGGAAGAATGCATCGTAAGCTCGTGCGTTTATGCACAAAGAACCTTGTTTTGAGAGTGCTTTCCTAGACTCTATGGGGGAAATGTTGCGAGAGTGTTTCCCGGATGTTAACGAATGATGAATTTCAGAAGGGTTCTACGAAGACGCCCGCTTCTTGGGGGCGTGTCGCAGGCTGCGGCCTTCGATCAGGCTATACAAATCTTCAGCGAGGTTCGTAGTGTGATCTCCGGCGCGTTCCAAGGCCTGGGCCATCAAGAGCAGCTCAAAGCTGGAGGGATTGCTCTGCGCGGCATGTTCCGTAAGATGCTTCTGGAAAAGAGCATGGCAGACGCGGTCAATGTCCTTATCCATTTGGAGAACTTTGCGGGCGCAATCCAGATCCAACTCCACAAACCCCCGATAAACCAGGTCCAACATCTCGCGCAACAGGGTCGACATTTCCACCAACTGCCGCACATCGGAGGCCGCCGTCTTCGCCGTACGCGCCTGCACCCTCATCGCCATGCTCATTACCAGGTCGCCAATGCGTTCCAGATCGGTGGTGCATTTCAGGCTCGTCAGCAGCTGGCGCGCGCGCGCTTCATTCACTCGGGTGATCGCGGCAGGAGTTCGTTCGTCAACGTAGCGTTCAATGACATCGAGTTCCTGCTCGCATTCTTTGATGGCCAGGAATGCCATGCGCGAAGATGCCGTGAACAGATCGGGCACATTCGAAGCTGCATCGCGAGCAATCAGAAATGCTTTCAGTGCGGTCCGAGCGAGATCATCGAGCGATCCGGTGCCCTTTTTCGCAGTCTTTTTTCCCGTGCCCTCAACCTGACTGGCTTCTTCGGGATCGGAGGCACCAGGATCGTCAGCGGCTATCCGCGATGTGGAAGCTTTACGAGGCATGGCTGGCCATGTTGCGATCGGCGGTGATTCTGATTTTATTGCGACTCATTAGAACTATTTCACGATCGACCAGCCCGCAGTCTACTCGAGAAATATGAAAGTCTCGTGAATAAGTGCGAAAACTGATGTTAAGACGACACTCCTGAACGATTAAACTAAGGTAGCGAGAATTCGTCGGCTATCAGGATAACGATTTTTAGGATAACGATCGCGGAGCTTTAGGGTGGACTTACTCGAGTGTTTGCGTCGCCAGTTTGCATATGATGCGTGGGCTAACGGTGAAATATTGATTGCGCTCAGGGCTGGCTCCGAACCGCCAGAGCGAGTCCTGCAGCTCATGGCTCACATTTTCTCTGCCGAGCGACTCTGGCTGGAGCGCATTACTCGGCAGCCTCAAAGCCTACCCGTCTGGCCTGAGTTTGACCTTGAGAGGTGTGAAACTCAAATGGGCGCGCTGGCTGGGCTTTGGCACGAATATTTCGATCAGCTTACAGCCTCTGGACTTAGTGAGCCGATCGCTTACAAGAACAGTAAAGGCGAAACCTGGACTAGCACCGTTCAGGATGTCTTGACCCATGTTGCACTGCATTCCGCCTACCATCGAGGCCAGATTGCAACTCTGTTAAGGTCGAGCGGTCAAACGCCGGCACACACGGATTTTATCCACGCGGTGTGGCAAGGATTCATCGAATAGATCGCAAAAGAATTGAAAGGCAAGACCATGGAAGCCCGACAAAATTATGTGCTCGGCGTAGTGCAAGTGCTTCTCGCTTGCCTCGTGCTTTATGTTGTCGGCACGCTGCCGGGTCCCTGGGACCGGCAGCGCTATCTCGGCAGTCTCATGGTTTTAGTTGGCTTCAGTGGAATTGCGGTCGCTCGCTATCAGCTCGGCCGGTCTTTCTCCATCAAGGCCGACGCTCATGCACTCGTTACCCGCGGCATCTACGCAAAAATCCGCAATCCTATCTATGTCTTCGGAACCGTATTGGTTGCGGGATTTGTGCTGGTCATCCACCGTCCTGCCGGGTGGCTGATCGTCATTGTGATCGTGATTATGCAAACCATCCGGGCTCATAGAGAAGCGCGTGTTCTCGAGGCCGCGTTCGGAGATGCCTACCGCGACTACCGCCGCAAAACGTGGTTTTGATTTGTACTTAACATTCAATGTCGGCCCGTGAGGTGCGGTAAGATCTCAGCAATGAAAAAAACCTTTGCCTTCTTGCTTTTTATGCTGTGGGCAGGCGTGCTTCTCGGAGCCGACGAGGAACCCAGATTTCCTTCCATGCCTGCCGCCGTTTCCAACAACGCCGTGGCCAGCCTGAAGGGCGGTTTCCAATTGTTTTCCATCATGGGCGTCGGACCCAAAAAAAACTGGGATGATGTTACGAATCAAGTCTACGTGATGACTCTGACGCACTCGGGGAAGTGGGGACAAGGCCGCCCAGTCCCGGGCGTCGCGGGGCGCCTGAATGCAGCCGCGGCGGGCGCCAAAGGACTCGTCGTTCTCATGGGCGGCTATGTAGTGGACGGTCAGAATATGGAACTTACCGTCCCCGACGTGAATGTGTATGAGCCCGGCGCGCGACGCTGGTCCCGTGGAAAAGATATTCCTGTCCCGGTCGATAGCGCGGTCACCGGCGTGAGTCATGATCGTTTCATTTATTTGATCGGCGGCCGTTCCCCGAATGGTCCGGTGAATAACGTCCAAGTTTACGACGTTGAAAAAGATTCGTGGAGTCAGGCGACTCCATTCCCCGGCACTCCCGTCTTCGGTTTGGCGGGAGGTGTGGCCGGTGAAGATATCGTGATTGTCGATGGCGCCAAACCCGGTCCCGAAGGTGGTCCGCGTTATATAACGTCGGATGAATGCTGGCTCGGCAAAATCGATCATAAAGATCCCAGCAAGATTGAGTGGAGCAAGCTACCGCCTCATCCGGGTACCGCGCGATTCGGCATTGCCGGCGGAGGCGCCGAGCGGGAGCATAAAGTCTATTTCTCCGGCGGTACAACCGCTCCTCACGATTACAAAGGCGTTTCCTACGACGGAAAGCCTGCTGAAGTCTCGCTCGTAACTTTCGCTTACGATCTGCACGGCCATCGCTGGGATACGATCAACGAAAATACGTATGATCCGCGCGCTGACGGCCGCGGCCTTCTCGATACCCCTCTGGGCCCCGTCGTTCTCGGCGGGATGGCGAAAAATTTGGCGGTTACCGCCCGCGTCTCGCTATTTGCGAAAAAGTAAACAAGTACCCGCACCGTTTTTTTCGAATTTTGATTTTGCCAGGCTTTGACCGTCGAGGTACAATTCCGACACGTAATTTGCGGCGCATGGATCCGAAAGCGTGCGCATGATTGGCTACAAGGAAAACACCATGTTTGTCCCGCGGTAGTTCCCCATCCTTATTAAGTCCGAAAGCATCAAGCTCGGACTGCCCCCTTTTATCTCAGTAATGTCGTTCGACCCCAGCAGGGGATTTCGGACACGGGTGCTCATATTTTTATGGAAACTACAACTCCATTGCCCGAGAAGCCGCACACCGTATGGGCGTCGCTAGTCGAGGCCGTTCGCGGCTCGCACCAGGACTACACCACAGGAAGTCTCAACCGCGCCATTCTGCTGCTCGCCGTTCCCATGGTTTTGGAGATGGTGCTGGAATCCTTGTTCGCTGTCGTCGACGTCTTTTGGGTGGGACGGTTGGGCGCGAATGCAGTGGCGACGGTCGGGCTCACGGAGTCGATGCTCACCTTGGTCTTTTCGGTGTCCATGGGATTAAGTCTCTCGACCACCGCCATGGTGGCAAGACGCATTGGAGAAAAGGATCCCGAGGGCGCGGCGATTGCCGGCGTTCAGGCAATCGCTCTCGGCCTCTTTATTTCCCTGGCCATCGGTGTGCCTTGCTTTCTTTTTGCACCGAACCTGCTGGGCTTGATGGGCGCGTCTCCGGAGATCATCGCAACCGGAAGCGGCTACACCAGAATTTGCCTGGGTGGCAGTTTCGCGGTGCTCCTGCTGTTTCTCAATAATGCGATCTTTCGCGGGGCTGGAGATGCAGCCATCGCGATGCGCCTGCTCTGGGTATCGAACATCATCAATTTAATACTCGATCCCTGCCTGATCTTCGGTTGGGGGCCGTTTCCGCGACTAGGCGTGACCGGCGCAGCCCTGGCCACGCTCACCGGACGCAGCATCGGCGTCCTTTATCAGTTCTATCGCCTGCTGAAAGGCACAGAGCGTCTGCGCATTCTCCGGAGTCAGGTCCGCATCCATTTCGAAGTGTTACTGCGATTGGTCCGGGTTTCGGTGACGGGAATTCTACAGTTCGCCATCGCTCACACCAGTTGGATCGGCCTGGTGCGCATCGTAAGCATCTTTGGCGCGGCAGCTCTCGCGGGTTATACGATTGCCATTCGCATCGTAATTTTTGTCATCCTGCCTTCGTGGGGATTGAGCAACGCAGCTGCGACCTTGGTCGGCCAAAACCTGGGGGCGGGCCATCCCGAGCGCGCTGAAAAAGCGGTTTGGCGCACCGGATTCTACAACATGCTGTTCCTCGGGACAGTCGGACTATTCTTCATCTTTTTCGCCGAGCCCATTGTGCGTCTCTTCACGCACGATCCGGAAGTGATTCCCCTGGGCGCATCCTGCCTTCGCATCGTGAGCTACGGCAATCTCGGTTATGCGTACTTCATGGTGATGATGCAGGCATTCAACGGAGCCGGTGACACCATCACTCCGACCATTGTGAATTTCTTCGGCTTCTGGCTGCTTGAGATCCCGCTCGCCTATTGGCTGGCGATTCCCCTGCACATGCGGTCGAACGGCGCTTTTGCCGCGATCGCCATCTCGGAGAGTTCGATGGCCGTGGTTAGCGCAATCCTCTTCAAGCAGGGCCGCTGGAAGAAGAAGAAGATCTGATTCGAATTTTTTCGTCCGAGCAATAAACGGGATTCTCGGTCATGCTGCGAAAACATTCCTTGGAAGATCCTCAAACTCAGCGAATCTTCCCATAACAATTTGTTCATACAAAATTCAACTCTCCGTAACATTCTGGCGAAACCGCGTTGATAGATTGTTCCGGAGGTCCCCCTATGAAAAAGACATTTGTTTTTCTCTCCCTTGCTGTCCTGTGCTGGACGGGCGGCGCAATCGCCCAGGACAATAGCTTCAACAAAGGCCCCATCAAACGAGTTCTGCTGATCAGCGTTGACGGCATGCATGCAGTTGATTACCTGAACTGCGCGAGCGGCGTCAGCACGGTTAATAATGGCCAACCCTTTTGTCCGGCGCTCGCTGCGCTCAGCAAGACCGGCGTCAACTACGTCGCCGCCAGCACGTCAAAACCTTCAGATTCCTTCCCCGGCCTGACTGCCATTATTACTGGCGGAAGCCCGGCATTCACGGGTGTTTATTACGACGTAGCCTATTCACGGAACTATGACGCGCCCGCGAAAACGACCGGCAACGGCCTCGCGGCCGGTCCTTGCACTCCCTTTGGTGCGCCTACCGGCACCACCTCCGAGTACGAAGAGGGCATCGACCTCGATAAGACGAAGCTGAACGGGGGCGCCCCCGGCGCATCGCTGACCGACGGCGGCATCGCGTCGATCGACCCGAAGAAGCTGATTCGTGACCCCAATAACGGCTGCAACCCAGTTTGGCCGTGGGATTTCGTCCGCGCCAACAGCATTTTCAGCGTCATCCACCGGGCTGGCGGATACGCCGCCTGGTCCGACAAGCATCCCGCGTATTCCTCAGTGGCATCTGGCCTTGGGCCCATCGCCCTCGACGACTTCTACGCGCCGGAAATTAACTCCACCGTGATCGCTCTTCCCGGCGTGGTGACGCCTCTCGGCGCATCGTGCAACCCGATCCGCGATCCCGGTGCTGACCTGACTGCCTGGACCAACAGCTTCGAGAATATCCAGTGCTATGACACCTTGAAGGTCAACGCCATCCTTAACGAGATCGATGGCAAGAACCACCTCGGCACCAAGCAAACCCAGGTTCCAACCATCTTTGGCATGAACTTCCAGGCACTGAGCGTTGGCCAGAAGCTGATTGAGGCGAGCAATAGCACAACCGGCGGATACCTTGATGCTGCGGCAACTCCCAGCGCGGCGTTGCTAACTGAATTCCAGTTCGTGGACGCTTCCATCGCGGCATTCGTCAACGAACTGAAGAAGCAGGGCCTCTATAATTCGACCCTGATCGTGATCACTGCCAAGCACGGTCAGTCGCCGATCGATCCTAACCGCTACGTCTCCCAACTCATTAATGGGACTTCGCCCGTCACTCTACTCTCCAATGCCGGTTACATCCCGAACTCCGAATCCACCAACAACCCCACCGGCATCGGACCAACTGAAGATGATGTCTCGCTGGTCTGGCTCTCGAACTCTTCCGACACGCTAGCCTCGGTCAGCATTCTGGAGCAGAACGCAAGCGCTACCGGCATCGCGCTTGGGCAGATCTACTACGGACCTTCGCTGAAGCTGAATTACAACGATCCAACCAAAGACCCGCGCACGCCGGATATAATTGTGACGCCGAACGTGGGCGTAACCTACTCCGGCAGCACCGCGAAACAGGCGGAGCACGGCGGGTTCGCGCACGACGACACGAACGTCGTTCTACTGTTGTCCAACCCTTCATTCCAAGCCCAGACAGTTCGCGCCTCGGTCGGCACCGCCCAGGTTGCACCAACCATCCTCCAATACTTAGGTCTCAACCCATCGTCCCTGAGTGCAGTTCGTGCGGAGGGCACCAGCGTCCTGCCACAATAAGCGGTCGGTCTTCGCAGGCCGGCTCAATCCACAGCGGACGTTCCGAACGAGCGTCCGCTGGTTTCTTTTCGCCTGACTTGTGCGCCAGTCATGCTGACCCGTCGAAGCATGGATGCCATACCCGCGGCTCGTCACGATTGCAAAAGCCGCAGTACGTTTTTACTACTGGCGCATCTCGGCGGCCACGTCGTCGCCAAACCTTTTTTGGATCTCCTTCTGGGTCTCGGGATCGAAGTCGGTCATGTCAAACATCCGGCGAACTTCGACCATTTCGTTATCCTTTCCGGGGATGCGCGCGGCCCATTCCAGTGCCTCTTCGCGCGACTTCACCTGGATAATCCAGTAGCCGCCGACTACTTCCTTCGCCTCGGTAAACGGACCGTCAGTCACTTTCGATTTTCCGCCCTTGAAGGTAACCCGCGCGCTCATCGTCGCGGGCGGGGTGAGCCCGTCGAGCGCGACCAGCACTCCCGCTTTCCCTAGTTCCTCGTTGTACTTGCCCATTGCCTCCATGTCTTTGAAGTCGGGTACTGTGCCTGGTTTTGCGTTTGCGTAGTCTTTCGGATACATGATCATCATGAATCGCATTGGTCTTCTCCTTGTGCAATCAGTATTGAGTGTTGTGCGGACACCGTATCAGGGCCGCTACCGTTATATAAGAGCTCGGACCACGTTGGGCCTGGAAAGTTGCCAAACGCCGAGTGCGCGGTGCGGCTCCTGTTATTAGTCGAACGGGGTGCGGGGAATCGACATGGCGGAGCCATTTTTTTTTTGCGTGGCATATGCTCCTGGAAAAACGTTGGTCTAGAGATGGCAGCGTGCAGCAACGATGATTCCGTCGCTCCGGATGACGTCACGGCGGTTAACGAACTGGCGGGCTGACGAACCTCCTTCTCGCGCTCCGAGGCGGTTAGGTCAAGGTCTGCTGACAGAGTTCGCCGCCATAAACCAAACGGGGCCGAGAAGAAATTTCCACAGCCCACGGTGACATCCGACCTTGCCCGCAACCGAAGAATCGCGCAACCATGGTCGAGGCCATGACGGTTGGTACAAGCGCAATCTGCCCCTTCGAAGCCCTTTGTTTTGTAGATTTTAGTATTTAAGCTCTTTGAAGACAGTATTTTGCAAGCGATTTCGCGCTAACGTGATGATTGCAATAGCGGGAGGGGGAGGGGGGTGCCCCTATTCTCGGTCGAAGAAAGGGCCTTGTCGAGGCGCGCAGAACACAGCTGCCGACTTTATTTTAGGGAGAATTATCGCGGCCGCGCGAGCACCAGCGTGATGTCGTCGGGCTGCTCGTTGTCGCCGATCCAATCGTCGACGGCAGAGGTAACTTCCTGGCTGATTTGCAGCAGCGGCAGATGACGATTCGCACTCACCAGGTCGATCAGTCGGGCCTCGCCAAATTCGCCGAATTCATTTTCCGGCTCAGTCACCCCGTCACTATAAGCCAGAAAAATTTCGCTCGGATGCATCTGCACCGAGGCTTCGTCGTAGGTCATATTGTCGAACAGGCCAACCACGGTTCCACCCGCTTCAAGCCGCCGCACTTCGCCGTTCTGGCCAATCAGGATCGGCGGAAGATGTCCTCCGTTGCTGTAGGTCAACTGATGGCTTCGGCCATCATAGATACCGAGAAACAACGTCGCATACTTTTCCGGAGGAGTGCTTTCGTAGAGCTGATGGTTGAGCAAACCCAAGAGCGCGCCGGGAGAAATCTCAATGCCTTCCGGCCACGCCGCCATGATTCGGCCCGCACCCGCCACTGCGCCCACGGCCACGGGCTCGCGCATCTGCGGAAGACTTTCCACGCTGTAGGCGCGAACCGCGGAATGGATTGTCGCCATGAGAAGAGCTGCCGAAATTCCCTTGCCGCTGATATCCCCAACCGCGAGTATCAGCTTGTGAGAACTGGCGGTGAGGAAGTCGTAGTAATCCCCGCTCACCGTGCGCGCGGGACGGCAGAAGCCATGAACTTCGAGCGACTCCAGTTCCGTAACCTGCCGCGGAAAAAGTTGCGCCTGCACTTCTTGCGCGATGGCGAGTTCGCCCTCCAGCCGCTGCTTCTCTTTTTGCTCCAGAATCAGCTTCTCGATCGAAGCCGTCATCGAATTAAAAGACAGCGACAGTTGCGCCAGCTGGTCGGAGGATTTGACCGGAATGCGTTGACTGAAATCGCCGCGATCCACATTTCTGGTGCCGTTATAGAGATGAGCGACAGCTCCCGTGACCGTGCTCGTCATGCGTGCCCCGATGATCAGCGCGATGCATTCTATGACTGCGAAGAAGATAAGGATTGCCAGCAGTATGTACTCAACGCCGCGCGCGATATCGCCGAGAGCCGCAAACAAATGCGTGTAGAGCACGGAGGGTCGTGTCCGAACTTTGACCAGCGCGCCCGCTCGCGAGCGTTCGCCGGTCTTCCAGTCCACCACGGAGAGTGGAGTGCCAAACGTGATCTCGCGGTCCAGCATAGTCGTGGGTTCGGCGAGGGCTCCCACACTGAAAGTGGGGTGCAAAACCTGCTGGTCGCCTTCGACTTTCGCGCCCGATTTGCCCTCGCTTATCACGATGCCGGATTTGTCGTTCTCGGATTTTGCAGACTGATTGGGCTGCGGGCTTCCGTCTTTGGAGATCTGGTTAGGATCTTTCGTTCTGTGGTCTTCCAGAGGGATACCAGCTGCATAGAGAGTGATTTCGCCCAGGTTCGCGGCAATATCCGCCATGAGGTCTTTATCCAAAGGCTCGCCGGTGACCACGGTGAGCGTTTCCGGACCGACATCGAATACTGTAGCGACGCGCAAATAGAGCTCGTCATTGTCGCGTACGATTTCCTTGAATGGCTGCCCGGCGTGAATCGCCTTAGCGAACTCTCCATTGTCCTGTTTAAGAAAATCGGGGAAAGTAATGGGCGTTGAATTTTGGACTCCGTTGCTGATCAGTAAGACCCGCTGGCCGTGCCAAGCCCCCACTCGGCGCCGTCCCCAAGCCCGGTCACGCTTTCTCAATCCGGCGAGAGACTCCGCGGTTGGAGGTTGTCCTTTTTCGATGCGCGCCGCGAGTTCGTTGCTGACCGCCGCGTTCACGGCTTGCATGCTGCGCAGTTGGGAGTTGATTTCCGAAGTCACCACGAAGCTGGCGAACTGTCCGGCAAAAAGGTAAATGGTGATAAGGCCCATAACCACCAGCAACACCGCCGGAATCACTCCGATAAAGACGTACGTAACGATGAGGCGATTGCGCAGCCGCCACAGGACTTTTCGCCTAGTAGCACGAAAGATAAGGATGGAAAAAAGAAGAGCAGCGTCAAAAACAAGAAACTTTACCCAGCCTCCGAGACTGCTACTAGCCTCCGGAGCAAAGGCTTTCAAAATCATTTCCAGGAGGAAGAGAGCGATGGCCAATCCCAGGGAGTAGCAGGCACCACGAGCGATCCAACTCTCAGGCCACAGGCCGGCACCCGTCATCCTCGCACGTAATTTCCAGTAGGACTCCCTCATGACTTAACTCGCTGCTTCGTGCTTGCTGCAAAGCGGAGATACTTCGAGCTTTGTGCACTTCCCCTTGAACGCGTTAAATCTCTGGATATAGATCGAAGAACGCTTCCAGGCTCGTGCGCAATTGTTTTTCGATTTCTTCCTTGCTGCCTTCGAGTACATGCATGGTGACATGCGCCTCACGTCCGCTCTTGAGTTTTACCGGAGCTTGACCCACTTCGACTACGTCGTCGGAAGGCAACAGGCGCATACCGTAGACCAACGTTAGATTCGCCATTCCGCAATTCTAACCGTCTTCGTTGCCGTGGCAAAATGCACCTCATTTGGGCGCCTTCGGGATACGAACTTGGGAAAGCCTACCCATCGCTGAGCCTCAGAGTGGTAAGAGCCTTTTTTCTTTCCATCATTTAGAATTCGGCAGTGATCCCAAAATCTCTTTTAATTCTGCTTGGCTTGCTGAGCTCAATTCCGCTCTGCGCTCAGCAGGCTGGTGAGCCTCCGTCGGCCCAGCCACAGGTGAAGGTGAACGTCTTAAACGTGTGTACTCCTTCGGCCGAGGAGCAGAAGGAAATCACCTCAGCTCTGGCCCGGATCCCGAAACAACCGCTGTTCGGATCCGATTTTGAAATATCGCATGGCCTCTCGACTTTGACGGACGCACCCAACTTTCTGCAGCCGGGACAAGGCGCACAGATTTCCGGCGAACCGTCCGTCGCCCGTTATGTTCGAATCCGGCGAGAGTTCTCGGTGCAGGCTTTGTTCTCCAGCGTGCAATATTCTTTCAGCAATGATGGGCACAACATGGTAGAGACGCTGGTCCTGCACGTGCGCGATCCGAAGGAGTTGATTCAGGTTTCAATGGAAGACAGCGCATCGGCAATTAGCAGTGTCGCCACCATGGTTGCGGCGAATACGCCGGTGAGCCGCATCCGGCTGGAACGTTTCGGAAAATCATCGGTTGCGCTGGCACGATGTTCTGGCTCGGAAAACGGCCCTGCACCGGACCAACAAGCGTATGAGCCGCTCTTTCGCAGCGCCTCGGAAGTGATCGCCAACTATCGCCGGCTGCTAGGCGTAGGACACACGGTGCCCGCCGAGCTGGCGCAGATTCCCGGACCAAGCTCGAAACCAGGGACGAAGAACAAGATTG
This sequence comes from uncultured Acidobacteriaceae bacterium, assembly GCA_963846215.1. Taxonomy (GTDB): domain Bacteria; phylum Acidobacteriota; class Terriglobia; order Terriglobales; family Acidobacteriaceae; genus Sulfotelmatobacter. Next base: position 103,436 of record CAWJVC010000010.1, read on the forward strand.
TCCGGTCTCCACAAGAACAGAGATGAGACGGAGCGAGCTGTGTGATCTACGCGGTGCATCGAAATCTTAGAATTAGCAATCTAAATGAACACGAACGAACGGAACGTCTGAAAAAACATGAGTGAAATTCGCAATGTTGTGATCGTCGGCTCGGGGTGCGCGGGACATACGGCCGCTCTTTATACTGGCCGCGCCAATCTGAAACCGCTGGTGGTAGAAGGTCACGAGCCCGGCGGCCAGCTTTCCCTGACAACCCTGGTGGAGAATTTCCCAGGATTTCCAGAAGGCATCATAGGGCCGCAACTGGTCGAGAACATGCGCAAGCAGGCAGAACGATTTGGCGCCGAATATCGCACGGCGCATCTCACGAGCGCGGATCTCAGCCAGCGGCCATTCCTGCTACATCTCGGCAAACATCAGGTACACGCGCAGACATTGATCATCGCCACAGGCGCATCGGCGCGTTGGTTGGGATTGCCCAACGAACATAAGCTGATCGGACACGGAGTATCTTCGTGTGCGACCTGCGACGGCTTCTTCTTTTCTGGAAAGGAAATAGTGGTCATTGGCGGCGGCGACTCCGCCATGGAAGAAGCGCTCTTCCTGACGCGCTTTGCTTCGAAGGTGACGCTCATTCACCGGCGCGACAGTTTCCGCGCCTCCAAGATCATGCTGGATCGGGCTCAGCACAATGAGAAGATTCACTTCCTGACGAACACGGTGGTGGAAGACATCTACGATCCGGCCAAGCAGGAAGTGACCGGTCTGAAATTGCGCAGCCTGAAAACCGGCGAAGTCTCCGACTTCCCCACCAGTGCAATGTTCCTTGGAATTGGCCATGAGCCGAACGCGGCAATGTTCGCTGGGCAGCTCGATACCGACGCCGATGGATACCTTAAAACACACAATTATGTGATGACGCGAGTGCATGGTGTGTTCGCCTGCGGCGACGTACAGGACCGTCGTTATCGTCAGGCGATCACTGCGGCGGCATGGATGCATGGCCGCCACGAGGGGCTGAGAATCTCCCCCCCCGCGGCCGGCAGTGGATGCATGGCCGCCATCGAGGTGGAGAAGTTTCTGGAAGAACATGGCAAATGATTTGCGTTTTTTGGAAACGCACCTGCAAGTTCCCTCTAACCAAAGAGTTGAAGCGAGATTACCCACGTAATCTACGAATCTAACCAAATCGGCCTTAGTCTGCCGATAGTTCCCATGAAGCTTCTATCTCGCCTTCGAGTAGTAGCTGCGATCCTTGCCCTGGCAGCTGCTGTGCTCCTAATCCCTCACCGGTTTCAGGCTCAAGATCAGGATCATACAGAGAGTGGGCGCAAGATCGTGATCCGTGTTGCCCCGCAATATCCCAACCTGGCTCATTCCATGAAAATCCAAGGGGTGGTGAAAGCGGACGTTCTGGTTGCGGCCAACGGAAGCGTGAAGTCAGTGGAAGTAAAGGGAGGGCACCCGCTGTTTGTGCAATCGGCGCAGAACGCGTTGCGGGAATGGAAATGGGAGCCGGCACCGCACGACACTCATGAAATTGTAGAATTAAAATTTTCTCTTTAGTTTCTGCGCGCAAGTTTCGTCAGCCGGAATATTGTGATCGCGGTCCTATCTAAGCGATCCCCTCCTTGTGATACAACTTTCTGTGAACTTCCTGCACCCATTTGTTACGGCGGCTTACCATTTTCCAGGTGAGGCATGTTAAGAGCGTTCTTCGTTCGTCTTTCTGAAAACCCATCTTTACGCAATTTTGCAGAGCGTTCCTCGTTAGGGCGGCGGGTCTCCGGACGCTTCGTTGCGGGCACGGAGATTGCCGACGCGGTTCGCGCCACGCAGGCGATCAATCGCGCGGGCATGAGTGTCTCCATTGATAATCTCGGAGAGAATGTCACGAATCCCGACGAGGCCCGGCACAGCGCCCAGCTCTACCACCAGATTCTCGATGCCATCGCAGAGAACCACTTGAACGCGAACATCAGCCTGAAACTGACCCACATGGGGTTGGATGTGGATGAAAAACTTGCCCGTGAAATCGTTGGCGGTCTGGTGGCCAAAGCCGCATCCATGAATCCTCCCGGGTTTGTTCGGGTCGATATGGAGGGCTCGCCCTACACCCAGCGCACGCTCGATTTCGTCCATGAGTTGCATCGAATCCCGGGCCACGCAAATTCGGTCGGTACGGTGATTCAGGCGTATCTGAAGCGCTCCGAGAGTGACGTCGATAAACTTCTTGCGGAAGGTATTCGCATTCGTTTATGTAAGGGCGCGTACAAAGAATCTTCGGACATCGCCTTCGCAGCGAAGTCCGACGTCGATGCAAACTATGTCAGGCTGATGAAAATTCTGATGAAGAGTGGCATCTACCATGGCCTGGCAACCCACGACGAAAATATTGTGAAGCAGGCGCAAGCTTTTGCGACCCAGGAAAAGCTTCCGCGGGACTCGTTTGAATTTCAAATGCTCTATGGCATTCGCCGCGACTTACAACAGAGACTGGTCCGGGAGGGCTGGCGCATCCGCATTTATATCCCATTCGGCAGCGAGTGGTATCCCTATTTCATGAGGCGACTGGGTGAGCGCCCGGCTAACGTGCTGTTCATTGCTCGCAATCTCTTGCGAGCGTAAAAAGCGCGACTGGCGCACTTTTCCGCCATAAATCTAGTAAGATGCTGTGGCCCCCGAACCAAGGAGCGCCATGGACAGTCCTTCATCGCCCAGAAAACTGGCAGGCCGCTACGAAGTCCGGCAGATCCTCGGCCAGGGCGGCATGGGACTTGTGTATCGTGCTTACGATACCGTGGTGCGCCGCGAAGTAGCAGTCAAGACGATTCTCGACATCCCCGATCCAGCTTCGCTCCAGCTCTTCTACAAAGAATGCGATGTGCTCGCGTCCATGAGCCATCCCAACATCGTGGAGATTTTTGATATTGGAGAGTTCGAAGAAGATGGGAAAAAGAAACCCTACTTCGTAATGCCGCTGTTGCCGGGCACGACGCTCGAATATTTCATACGGAAAGCCAGCCATCGTTTGACCGTGGAGCGCACCGTCGACATCATCTCGCAGACCTGCCGAGGTTTGCAGGCGGCGCACGAACGCGGCTTGGTGCATCGCGATCTAAAGCCGAGCAACATCTTCGTAATGGAAGATGACTCGGTCAAGATTATCGATTTTGGCGTGGCTCACATGGCGGACACGCACACCACACGCGCACAAAAAGGCACTCTGCTCTACATGTCTCCCGAGCAGATTGAGCTGAAGGCGTTATCCCCGTCCTCGGACATTTTTTCGCTCAGCGTGGTTTGCTATGAAGCGATGACGGGGCGCAATCCCTTCCAGCGAGCGCGTGCCGATGAGGTGGTGGAGGCCATTCTTCATCACATTCCACCGCTGGCGACCGAACTGAATTCCGCGGTGGCTCAACCGGTAAGCCGGGTACTTCACAAGGCGATGGCCAAGCAGTCGTGGCATCGGTTCGGGAGCGCCCGAGATTTCGGGGACACGCTCAATAAGGCGCTGCGCAACGATCCCATTGAATTCTTCGACCCGGAGCGGACGCGTCCCCGCCTGCTGCGCGCCACGAAGGCGCTGGAGGAAGGCGACTACCAGTTTGCGGGAGAGATCCTCGGCGAACTTGAGGCGGAGGGTCACATGGATACTTCCATTGGCTCTCTTCGCCGCCAGCTTGACGGAGCGGTGCGGCGTAAAACACTTTCGCAATTGCTCGACGCGGCCCGGGCGCGGTTTGAAGAAGAGGAAGATCCACTGGCGTTGCAGAAGCTGCAAGAAGCTCTGCAGATCGAGCCAGACAACGCGACCGCTTTGGCGTTGAAGAGCAGAATTGAAAACCGGCGCAGTGAGCGCCAGATCGATAACTGGTACCGGCTGGCCCGGCAGCACATCGACAATCACGCCTATGGTCACGCCCGCGAAGCCCTGCAGAATGTCTTGCAGATCCGGCCGAACGAGGCACGCGCTCTGCAGCTCCTGGCGGAGGTTGATCGGCAGGAACAGGAATACAAGAAACTTCGCCAGGAAAAAGAACAAATCCATCGGGCCGCGATGGAAGCCTGGCAGAAGGGCGATGTGAGTAACGCGCTTTCGAAACTAGGCGTGGTGCTCGAGCTTGATCGCCGCGCCCCGGATTCGATCAATCGCGAGAGTGGAGCTTCGTATCAGAGTTTCTACAACGAGGTCCGCTCGGAACACGATGCGATGAATACCGCGTATGCAGAGGCTCGAAGGCAGCTCACGGAGCATAATTTCGCCAAGGCCATGGCGGCGTGCCAGGCTTATCTGACCAAATATCCAAACAACGCAATCTTTCAAGCGCTCCGCTACGACATTGAAGAGCAGCAGCGGCAGGAGCTTTCCGCCTTCATCGCTTCGGTGGATCGTCAGGTGGAGACGGAACCCGATCTCGAAAAGCGCGTCAACATCCTGCGCGAGGCGCTCGATCAATACCCGGGAGAGTCGCATTTTGAGCGGGCGCTACGGCTGGTTCAGGATAAGCGCGATCTGGTGAATTCCATCGTGGTGCGAGCCCACCTGCATGAAGAACAGGGAGCGTATAGCGATGCGCTGAATGACTGGGAAATCCTGCGGACCATTTATAGCCAGTATCCGGGCCTGACGTTTGAGATCGAGCGCTTGCAGAAGCGCCGCGACCAGCAGACGCGGATTGAGTCCAAGACGCGACTCGTAGAACAGATTGACACCTGCCTGCACACCAGCGATTACGCGCGTGCACTCGACCTGTTGCAAGCAGCGGAGGCGGAGTTCCCAAATGACACGGAATTAAAAGAGCTAGAGAAACTCGCGCAGGATGGGATAAAGCGCAGGGCTGAAGCGCACCGCCTGATGACTGAAGGGCAGGAACTCTTCGCGCAACACAAATCCACGGAGGCAGTTGAACTTCTGCGCGAGGCGTATGAACTGGATGAAAACAATTCGTTGACTCGCGCCGTGCTGGCAAACGCTTTGGTCGAACAGGCGCATTCAATTGTGGATAGCGACTGGCGGGAAGCTGAGAAACTGGCGAAGGCAGCGCTCGATCTGAATCCTTCGCATCCCATGGGCAAGACCATCAGGACTTTGATCCTCGATAAAAAGAAGGAGACGTTTGTCGAAGAATGTGTTTCGCAAGCGCGAAAACTGCAAACGTCCACAGACCTTGCAGGAGCTTTATCGCGAATCGAAGAAGGATTGTCGATTTATCCGCGCGATCCCAGGCTGATCCAGATCCAGGAAACAGTGCAAAGGGATTTGCAGACGCAACGGCGCCAGGTTCGCCGTCGCGATGTGGAAGAGTTGCGCCGCATGGAAGGTGAAATTGAAGGCGCTACGGATGGAGCCGCGAAACAAGCGCTTGGGAGTCGTGTGCGGGTTGTCGCAGATAAATATTCGAAGGATGGAGAAGTTCTCTCCATCGCAAACGGGCTGCTCCATCGGCTCGGACTGCTGGAAGTGAGCCAGCCGATTCCAACCGACTCACCGGACAGCGATAGCGCGACTCAGACTTACCACACTCCTCCAGTCAAGCCACCCGCGACGTCGTTAGAGGCGACAGGCAATGTTCAGCCTGACGTTTCAAAAGCTGTTGATGCGGTCGATGGGTCTGAGTCAGCGGCCACATCAAAGATCTCGCTCGTACCACCGGTGTTGGCGGCGGCAAAGAGCACCTCGGCCGCAGGAAAGCAGCCTTCCTCTTCTGGTCAAACGCGAGCCGCGGCATCATCGAAGCGAAACGTTGCGATCGCCGCCTCGGCTGCGGTTATTTTGTTCGTTATTTTTCTCTTCGCGCGGAAGCATCAGAATGGGCCGGCGACCTCTGCACCGGAAGCAACTCAAGTCGCGTCTGCCCCGGAGAACATCGCTGCGCCGCAAGCGGCAACGACATCCGAACCCACTTCTTCTGAAGTTAATTCGTCGCAACCTGCCTCTTCCGAGCCTGTCTCGCCGGAGTCGGCATTGCCTTCCGATAGCGGCGGGAACAAGGTGAGTGCCAACGATTCAGGCACGCTGATTGTGGTGGCGGGCCAGGATAAGGCGAGGGTTTTTCTGAATGGAAAGCCGCTGTCGAGACTGACCCAAGGTGGACAATTACGCATTCCCAACCTTGACCAGAAAGACTATGTCGTTCGCGTTTCCAAGAGTGGTTTTCAGGATCCAGTCGAGCAGAAGGTCCGCGTTCGCAAGGGCGAACAAGCGAAGCTGATTTTTAGTCTGCAGCCGATTCCGAACTTGGCGTCGCTGGCGATTCAAGGCGGAGTTCCAGGCGCGACGATTTTGATTGATCAAACGTCAGTCGGAATCGTTCAGCCCGACGGCACCCTAAACGTGGCGACGGTGAACCCTGGGGACCACACAATCGAAGTACGGAAGGATCGGTTCAAGCCTAAGCAAATCAAGAGACATTTCGTGGCTGGGACCGCGGTTTCTCTGGCGGCCACGGAAGTGGCTCTGGAAGCCGCACCGGCCGAATTGAGAATTACCTTCACTCCCGCGGATGCTCAAGTCACTTTGGTAAAGACGGGAGAAGCGCCCGCGAAAGTAATCAGTGGGAGTGCGATGAGTTTAGTGGGAGGGTCTTACACACTCACCGCGAAGACTGCCGATAACTTTGTACGGTCCACTACCGTGGAAGTCGCTACGGGCCAATCCAAGAATATCGACTTGTCGCTCGCGCCTGACGGCATGTCGAAGTGGGATGACCTTTCTGCGTGGAAGCCGGATAAAGGGTCGTTCGTTCGAAAGGGCGGAGATTTTGTGATGTACAACTTGTCTCCGGCATCGGGCACATTCGTTTTTTCCGCAACGCTGAATAAAGGACATCGTTTGCAGTGGGTGCTTAATTGCATCAATGTAAACAACTACATCCTCTTCCAGATGGACGACAATAATTTTTACCGCACCACCATCCGAGAAGGTCAAAAGGGCGACGAGATCAAGATTCCTCACAAGAACGAAAAGAAGAAGCTGTGGACACTGCAGATTCGCGTGGGACCGAACGAAATCGTGCACCAGATCAAGCAGGGAGATAGCTGGATAGTGCTCGATCGATGGACTCAATCGGGAAGCAATTTGAGTCAAGGAAAGTTTGGCTTTTACATTCCTAACAATGACCAGGTGGCGCTCTCTACATTTGCCCACTATGCTGACTTGAGCACGCGCTAGTGGCGTCGCATTACTAAGGCGAAAGGATGAGAATGCATTTTCTAACCCGCAGGGATTTCATGCGTATCGGAAGCGGATCGGTGGTTGCGGGAGCCGCGGTGAAGTACACGCTATTGCAGCCGGCAGCGTTGTGGGGCGCAGGTCGTGAGGTCGCGGCAAGCGATCGAATTCGATTTGCCTCAATCGGAACGGGCACTCGTGGCTGTGAACTTTTGCAAGCATCTCTCGCCGTGCCCGGGATCGAGTGCGTTGCTGTCTGCGATTTATACGATAGCCGGCATGAAGCCGCGCAGGAAATGGTGCAGAAGCAAGTACCGGCGACGCGGAATTATAAAGAAATCCTGGACCGCAAAGATGTCGACGCGGTAATTGTGGCAGTCCCGGATCACCAGCACCGGCGGGTTGTGGTGGATGCTTGCGCCGCGGGCAAGGACGTTTACTGCGAGAAGCCGATGTCGCACAACGTGGAAGAGGGCTTTGCCATGGTAGATGCCGTGCACAAGGGAAACCGCATCATGCAGGTGGGCAGCCAGCGCGCAAGTTCGATCGTGTACGAAAAGGCGCGGGAACTTTACGCACGGGGGCGCTCGGAGAGGTTTTCTTTATTGAGGGCTCGTCGGACCGGAACTCGCCGAGCGGCGCGTGGGTCTATCCCATTCCACCCGACGCGAACGAACAGACGATCGACTGGAACGAATTTCTGGTGGGGGCGCCAGCAAGGCCATTTGACGCGGCACGATTTTTTCGATGGCGGTGTTTTTCCGACTATGGCGAGGGGCTCGCCGGAGACTTGTTCGTACACCTGCTCTCTGGAATTCATTTTATATCCGGAACGAATGAGCCCGCGACGCGAGCGGAAACCAGTGGTGGACTATTCCGCTGGAAAGATGGCCGCGAATTCCCGATGTTATGGAAACACTTTACGATTATCCGGAGTTCCGAGTGGCGCTGCGCTGCAACTTAAACAACGAGGCGGTGAGCCGATCAAGTTCCATGGCACGAAGGGCACGATGGAAATCAACGGGCAAACGCTCACCTTTATCCCGCAGGACGTACACCAGCGGCCGGAAGAGTATTCGACGAAAGGGTGGCCGGCCCGACTGCGAAAACAATATATGGAGCAGTGGGCAGCGGAGCACCCGCAGCCCAACCCCTTGGATTACCAGCCAGTCGAGGCCATAACCTACAACGCTCCGCAAGGCTATAGCGATGTGTCGGCCCATCAGGCGGTGTTTTTTGATGCCGTCCGCACTCGCAAGCCTACGGTTGAGAACGAGGTGTTCGGCAACAACGCTGCCATCGGATGCCACCTCGCAAACTACGCTTATTTCAAGAATACAATTGCGACCTGGGATGGTAACGCAAAGACGATTCGAGGCTAGCGAGAGGTTTCGTCCAAACAAATCGGACAAGTGAGAGGCTTAATATGCGTGGAATTTCCAGAAGAACTTTCTTACAGACCGCAGCGGCATCGGCCGCTGCCGCTGGTTTATGGAATAGCCTACCGCGTTTGATGGCGAACCCGATGGGTCTACCGCTAGGCTTGCAGTTGTATTCTGTGCGCGACATTTTGCCGAAAGATTATGAAGGGACGCTCAAACAACTGGCTGCACTGGGCTACCAAGAGGTAGAGGCCGCGGGATTCTTCGGACATAGCGCGTCTGAAGTGAAGCAGGCTATGGATCACGCTGGATTACACTGCGTGAGTGCACATTATCCGCTCAAAGATTTGCTTCCGAAGGTAGATGAAACAATTCAGTTTGGCAAAGATCTTGGGCTGCAATACATTGTCTGCTCATCGCCCATGCTGAAGGATTCTTCACGGGTGAAGGATTCCGGATCTCGCGCGGCCAGAGAATCGATGACGCTGGAGGATTGGCGCTGGAACGCCGATCAGTTCAACCACATCGGTGAAAAAGTAGGCGCAGCCGGGATGCATTTCGCGTATCACAATCACACCCCGGAATTCCGCTCCGAAAACGGCGTGGTGTTTTACGACGAATTGATGCGCGCGACCGATCCGGCAAAAGTGAGCATGGAATTGGACTGTGGCTGGGCGGTGGTGGCGGGAGCGAAGCCGGCCGAAGTTACTTACGCGCTATCCCACGAGGAGTCGTGATGCTACATGTAAAAGATTTCAAGATGACTCCGGACGTAACAGCATCGAATCCGCCGCGTTCCACCGAGATGGGTCACGGCTCAATCGACTATCAGCGTCATCTTCGAAGCAGCAAAAAAGGCCAGCATCAAGCATGCCTTTGTGGAGCAGGAAGAGTTTGACATGCCAGCGATGGAAGCCCTCAAGGTCGATGCCGACTACATGCGGGCGCTGACAGTTTAATTTGGCGGTTAGTGAAGTGCGCGTCTGGATGGCCAAAGTCTAGGTCCGACCATCAAGTACGGCTGACGCTGGAATCAACGAGCAGCGCCTTCTTCAGGCCCACGAGGGTCTCCGCCAGCAATCGCGCCGATGACGCGCGAACTCACCGCAAGGCCGATCCAGCCACACGTTACAACGAAGCCGATTGCCGTGCCCGTCATGCGCGGGAAGGCGTCCCCCACAATCGCCAGCGTGGTGGGAAATACGGGGGCCATCGCAATTCCTACGATGAAAACGAGGGGGTAGGCCGCTGCCGGCTTGTTGGGTTCGCAAATAAGACAAAGGTGGTGACAGCCATTGCGGCCGAGGCAACAAGCGTGACAGTTACGGCCGGCACGCGAACGAGAATCGGCAAGACAGCGACGCGACCGATGAGCAACCCGAGCGCAAAACCAAGAGAAAGGATATTGAGAGCGCGCGATTCCGGAATGCCTTGCGCGATCAAGTGGCGCGGCAACCAATTCCAGATGCCGACCTCACAACCGATATATAAAAACAGAAAAAGTCCGATGAAGGAATAGCATCGGGCGTCCCAGGACTGGCGCGGCGTCAGCCAGCACAAAGCGCCCCGCGCCCGTAGGACCGGGCATTTTGGTTACTGCCTGAATAATCAGTGTGGCCACGGTGAGGGCTGCAATCGTGTAACAAAGTCGTATCCAGTTTCTGCGAAATAGATTGGCCGCAATAAACGGCGTAGCAAGGCCTCCAAGTCCAAAGAACAGATTGACCATATTGAGTGCACCGGCACGATGGGTCTCACTGACATCGCTGACCAACGCGTTCGCACCAGTCACCACTATGCCTCCACCGAGCCCCAGCAGGAAAAGCAGAAGCAGGATGGCACGAAAACCAGTCGAACGTGGAAGCGCAAACAGGGCAATCGAAATTAAGGCGAGGCCGAGTATAAGACCCGCTTTCTTGCCCTCGTTATCGAGGAGCGGCCCGACCGCGAGCGAGGCAATGATCAGGCCCAGGGCCTGCACAAAAGCGATGGTGCCATTCTGGCTGGGAGTGAGATGAAAGCGCTCCGAAAGGTCGGGCAAGATCGTGCCCAACATCGCGTTAATCATGCCGTAAATGAAAATGGCGAGTATGGCGGCGAGGATCAATGTGTGTTCCTTTCAATCCTTGATTTCAATCTTTGGAAAGTTCTACCCATCCTCGCGTTCGATCACTTTGCAAAGCGGCGTTAACGATTTTGAGCTGCCGCAGTCCGTCGGCGAATTGCGGATATTCTGGAACGCCATGCGCCCCACGAATCGCCGAATAAAAGCCCCGAAACACTTGTTTGAAGGTATCGTCGTAACCTTCGCTATGCCCGCCGGGAAGATCGGCATAGCTGCGGGCCTTTGGCAGGAGCAGAGACGGATCTTTCACAAAGATTTGATTAGCCACATCGCGGTGGCCAACCCAGAGTTCATCGGGCCGCTCTTGATTCCACGCGGCAGAGGCTCGAGTGCCGCAGATTTCGATGCTAAGCCGATTCTTGCGACCGGCTGAAACCTGGCTGGCGGTGACGCTGCCCCGCGTCCGTTCGCCCATACGAAAGATAACAGCGCCAAAGTCTTCTGTATCTATCGCCATTTCGACGTAATCATCGGGAAGGAGTTTTTTGTTGGAAAAAGTCTCTCCCGATTGTTTCGGCTTCTTGCGGGTGGGATAAAAGGTTTTAAGGTCGGCGGAAAGAGACGTCACACGTAGTCCGGTGACGTGCTCCGCCATATCAAACCAGTGTGACCCAATATCGGCCATGCAGCGTGACGGGCCACCCGATTGAGCCTCGACACGCCAATTCCAATCGGTGTCGTACAGAAGCCAGTCCTGAAAATATGTGCCTTGAACAACCAGGATTTCGCCTAACTCTCCGGTCTCGCGCATGCTTCGCATTTGCTGCACCATGGGGTAGTAGCGCAAATTGTGGCACACGCAATTGCGCACCCCTTGGTGCTCGGCGATCGAGAAAAGTTCCTCGGCTTCCTCAACTTTTGTAGCTAGTGGCTTTTCGCAGATCACGTGCTTCCCTGCCAGCATCGCCTCTTTCGCCATCGGAAAATGCTGAGCGTTGGGGGTACAGATGTGTACTGCATCGATCGCGGTATCGCGCAGCACGTCGTGGTAGTTACCTGTAATTTTAGGGATGGAAAATCCCGCGGCCAACTTGCGTGCGGCCTCCTCGGTTCGTCCGGCGGTAGCAACTACCTCAACAAATTCCAGACGGCGCAGAGCTTCCAGATGAACACGTCCCATGAAGCCTGTGCCGATGACGGCCGTTCTGACCGGTTTCATACGGTTAGACCCACCAGGCAGCTGCGGGCTGCTCGCGAATCACGATCTGGTTGAGAAAGTTTGCGGCTTTGGTGAGGCCTTCTTCCGGCGACAACAAGCTGTCTTCGTGTTCGATTGATAGAACATTGTCATAGCCAAACATGCGAAGCGTAGAAATAAATTCGCTCCACCACTCAGCGCCATGACCATAGCCGCACGTGCGAAAAATCCACGAACGCGCGCGCTCGTCGGTGTACGGTTTGGTGTCGAGCACACCAGCCCTCGGCAAGTTGGCGGAATAGATCTGCGTATCCTTGGCGTGCACATGGAAGATCGCGCCTTCGAGCACACGGATCGCGGCAATGGGATCGATGTTCTGCCAAAAAAGATGACTGGGATCGAAGTTGCAACCCACGCTTGGTCCTGCGATAGAGCGTAGCTTCAACATCGTCTCCGGACTATAAACTACAAAGCCGGGATGCATTTCGATAGCGACTTTGACGCCATGATTGGCTGCGAACTTGGCGTGCTCGATCCAATACGGAGCGACGACTTCGTTCCACTGCCAGTCGAGGACCTTCGGATAGTCGGGCGGCCATGGACACGTAACCCAGTTCGGGGCCGTGGCATGAGGCGAATCACCTGGGCATCCAGAGAAATCGACCACTATAGGTATGCCGAGCTTTTCAGCAAGCAAGATAGTTTTTCGGCTCACCTCGCGGTCATGGTGTGCACGGGCCTGGTCAGGATGCAGTGGATTCCCATGAGAACTCAGTGCGCTGATGGTCGCACCGTGGCCGGAAAGTATCTTCTTGAATTCGACGAGCGCGGAAGAATCGTCCAGCATCGAGAGCTTGCAGTGCGCGTCGCCCGGATAGTTGCCCGTGCCGAGTTCGACGGTATCGATCTTGAGAGTCTTGAGCTTTTTCAGGACTTCGGTTAACGAAAGCTGCGACAACAAAGGCGTGAAGACTCCAACGCGCATAAGAATCTAGGTCTCCGTGTTCGGTTCTAAGTACGAGCGGCCGTCTACAAAAATAGCGCTTACTTTGTCTCAGCTTCTTCGGCAGGCAGTAATTGATAACTCACGAACGCAATCTTCGAGCTATCCGGCGACCAGGATGGAACGTTCATCGTCCCTTGCCCGCCAAAAAGCTTGGCGAGCACCGTGATCGGGCCATCGATTTTTCCATCGGTTACGTTCATGATGCGCAACCGCACATCTTTGTTGGGCGGATGCCCCACGACGTCGCTTCCGTAGGAGAGGAAGACCATCCACTTGCTGTCGGGCGAAATATGCGGGAACCAGTTGTTGAAATCGTCGAAGGTTACCTGCTCCTGGGAGGTGCCATCGGCATGCATGCGCCAGATCTGCATGTGTCCAGTGCGCTCGGAGTTGAAGTAAATGTATTTGCCGTCGGGCGAATATTCGGGGCCATCGTCCAGACCCTTGGCGGTTGTCAGGCGAGTCTCATCCCCTCCCGCGAAGGGGATCGTGTAGATGTCGAAATCACCATTGCGCTGCCCCACGAACGCCAGCGTCTTGCCGTCAGGCGACCAGCCGTGCCAATAGGAGGGTGCATTCATCGTGACTTGACGAGGCGCCCCGCCAGCGATCGGTGCGACATACACCCGCGACTGGTGATCGGGTTGCGAACCATCGCTGATCGCGATCCAGTGCGAATCGGGAGAAATCCCGTGATCGTTATTGCAATGGATCGCAGAACCAGTGTCGATGGTCGCGGACGTGCCGCCTAAGACGGGGAGCCGCAAAATGTGCCCTTCCTGATTGAAGAGGAAGTTAGTCCCGTCGCGCATCCAGTTCGGGGCCTCGAAGTGACTGGCATCGGTATAGACCACGCGGCGATCGGTGGATGCGATGGTCACGGTCTCCAGAGTACTGTGAAGAACCGGCGAGGCCGTGCTTACGGCCGGCACTGTGACCTTGACATTCGTGAACACGGCTTTCTCAAGCAGGTCCTTATCATGCGAGCAAACGCCGATCCCGAGGTAGAAGGATCCTTGCATTGGAAGCTTGATGGACGCTCCTGAAAACCGCAAAGGCGCGCCCGCAGTTGGGGCTAGAAATACATAAACAAAGTCCCCGCGGCGTTCGATGCGCAAATGGCTAGGCGCTGAAATATTCGCTTGAATCTCGTGCGTCGCACCACCCTTGGCTTCGCGATATTGCAGGGAGGTGAGTCCGTCGCCATGTAAGGCAACGTCTGCGTATGCTGAGTCAGTGTCAAGACTCTGCCGGATCATCAAGACGGCCTTACGGTGAGGATTCCCACCGCTTTGCGGGAAGGCGATATCGGCAGCCAATGCAACATCGCCGCCGGAGACTTGCTTCCAGGCAAAATGAAAATCATCGGAACTCGCCCAGAGATCTTGACCGCTCCCTGTGATGGTGTAGGTCTGAGGCTCGGGATCGTATTGCGCGGAGCCGGGGTGCAGCACTGTTCCGATATCTGAATGGTTCTGAAACACACCAAGCGCAGAAGGCGCAGTCTGAGCGACGATCGGAGGTTTATAAAAAAGGAAGAACAGGATAATGGCGGCCAAAGCGCATATGCGTCTGGCATCACGAACTAATCCATGCAAGACAAACCTCCCGACCGTACCCACGGAAAGGTAGGGCGGTCCCGGAAAATTGTCAACCGAAGGGGGATCAGCAATTGTGAATCTGATTACTTGTGCTGACCTTCTTTCAGGAAAGTTCCTTCTTGCAGTTCGGTGAATGCATGCTTCAACTGCTCTTGGGTATTCATCACGATCGGCCCATACCAGGCAACTGGTTCCTCAAGCGGCTTTCCCGAGACCAGGAGAAAACGGATTCCATCGTCTCCGGCTTGCACTGTCACTTCGTCTCCACGATCGAACAGAATCAGCGACCGGTTGTCGGCTTCAACCGGGGGATTGGTATCAGCCCACTTCATAGCTTCCGTGGGGACAGCAAGCGGACCGGATGCGTTGCAGAACTTCCCACTGCCGCCAAAAACGTAGGCAAAAGCGTGGCGAGTAGTCTCCACGGGAAGTGTCTTTCGTCTGCCGGGGCCACTGGACACGTCCAAATAAACCGGATCAGCAGCCACGCCGTCGACGGGGCCAGGCTTTCCCCAAAACTTCCGCAGACAACTCGCACATGCGTGCCGTCGTCGTCAGTGATCTCCGGAATCTCGCCGGTTTTCACTTCCTGATAGCGAGGCGGAGTCATTTTCAGCGACGACAGGAAGGTTCGCCCATAGCTGAAAGCCATGCATGCGTCCTGCGGGTCACCCTTTGGCATTTCCTGATGAATAATGCCGCTGCCCGCGGTCATCCATTGCACGTCGCCGGCAGCGATGGCGCCGCGGTTTCCCATGCTGTCGCCATGCTCAACGGTTCCGGCAAGTACATAGGTGATGGTTTCGATTCCGCGATGAGGATGCCAGGGAAATCCAGCCAGATAATCCTCTGGAACATCATTGCGGAAATCGTCCAGCAGGAGGAACGGATCAAAGTCCTTCGTATTGCCAAAGCCGAACGCGCGGCGAAGATGAACGCCTGCACCTTCCAGAGTCGGCTTGGCTTTGATCAGTCGCTTAACAGGTCGGATCGACATAGCAGTTCCTTTCCGAAAGCCTCTTTGATGTCGAAACAGTTAACAACGATTCTTCGGGGCAGTTTCGCTAGGCGGCATGCTGCAATGGCTTGCCGATCTCCCAATGATGTCCGAATGGATCCACGATTCTGCCTACGCGCCAGCCGTAAGGCTGGTCGTCGACGGGCCAGACGACAGAGGCTCCGGCTTTAACGGCTTGGACGAAGACGCGGTCAGGATCGTCGACCACCATCACCATTCGCACCGATCCCCCGCCGATCGATTCAGGGCTGAAGTTAAGGTTTTCCGGTGATTCGTCAGCGACCCAGAATTCGGCACTGTCGACGGACAGGTGAGCCAGGACCGATCCGTTGTCATCATCCAGGCGGAATATTTCCTGCGCGCTGAAAGCCGCTTTATAAAAGTCGATCGCCTTGGCTCCCCTTCGAACCGAAAGCATGGGAGCTATTGAAGTTTTCACCGTTTTGCCGTTATCGCGCCCCTCCATGAATCCCCCATATCAAACATCAGCCGTTGGGTATGTCGGGCCCTACCAACCCGGACGATTTTACCCATTCCGCGAAATTGTAATCGTTGACATCGAAATTTTGCATGAACCAGGCTGCCAAGCAAGCTTGACGCGGCATTCGCCCGGGACTAGTATCTGCGAAGCATGTCAAGTTTCAGCAATCACCGCCAAGAATGCATGTGTGCATGTTGTTGTTGCGCACTCGTGTGCTCTGGCAGAGGTGAATTGCTGATTTAGAACTTTCATAGTTATCGGCAGTTATAAAACCACCGCCAGACATCCTCTGGCGGTGGTTTTTTATTTGGACAAAATTATGACTACTCCAATTGCAGAAACCAAGGCCCAGAAATCAGAGCGCCTGAAGCGTGCCATGAACCCGTGGGAAGGTCTCGCTGAAATTCGCCGCTTCGCGCGCGAAGGTTTTGATTCGATTCCCCCCGAATGGATTGGGACCTACTTCCGTTGGTGGGGAGTTTACACGCAGGGCGACGGGGCTGGCGTCGTGGGGGGCCAAGGCGGCCAGGGACGGGCATTGCCGTTCTTCATGCTGCGGATTCGAATTCCTAACGGCATTCTGCGCTCTGACCAACTGAGGACGATCGCCGGACTCACCCGGAAGTACGCCCGTGGCACGGCAGACCTGACGGTACGGCAAAACATTCAACTGCACTGGATCACGATCGAAGCCCTTCCCGAAGTGCTCGAAGAACTCTGGAGGGTCGGCCTGAATACCATCGGCGCGTGCGGCGACGTGACTCGCAACATCACCGGTTGCCCGGTGGCGGGCGTGGATGCGGATGAGATCTGCGATGCATCGTCCCTTGCGATTGAGACGGATCGCATGCTCGCGGGCAATGCTGAGTTCTATAATCTGCCGCGCAAATTCAAGATATCCATTACAGGATGCCGTGTCTGGTGCCCCTATCCGGAAATTAATGATGTGGGCCTTACGGCGATCACGCGCGTGCTCCGCGGTAAGCCGGAGGTTGGATTTTCGTTGCGCGTGGGCGGCGGGCTATCTACCGAACCTTACCTGGGTGCGCGGTTGGACGCTTTTGTTCGCTGGAACCAAGTCCTGCCAGTCATCCAGGGAATCGCGGAATTGTTTCGGGCTTCGGACGTGCTGCGGGAACATCGCGAACGAGCACGCTTGAAATTTCTATTCATTCGCCACGGTTGGACGGCCAGTGATTTCAAGAAAGATCTCGATCGCCGTATTGGATTTCATCTTGATCCGTCCGAACCCGAGCAGGCGCCCTCAGACGTGTATCGGGATCACATTGGCATCCATCCGCAAAAGCAGCCCGGGTTTTGCTATGTAGGATCCGCAGTTCTTCGCGGGCGAATCACGCCAGAACAGATGGATGCTGCAGCCGACCTCGCCGAGCGCTACGCCAAGGGCGAGTTGCGCACCACGAACATGCAAAACCTTCTGATCATCAACGTACCGCGCCTGCAGGCCGATGAACTGGCGAAAGAACTTGGCGAAGTCGGGCTTCCGGTAAGTGGATCACCATTTTTTCGGGGAGCGATTGCCTGCAGCGGCAGTGAGTTCTGCAAGCTGGCGATCACAGAGACGAAGGCGTTCTCTCGCTGGCTGGTCGAAGAACTCGAGGAGCGATTGCCCGGCTTTGATCAGCACCTGAAATTGCACGTCACGGGATGCCCCAACAGTTGCGGTCAACACTGGATCGCAGACATCGGAATCGAGGGCAAGAAACTGAAAGCTAACGGCGCCATGGTGGATGCGTATTACTTCTGCCTCGGCGGTGCAGTGGGACTTCATCAGTCCATCGCACGGCCAGTGGGCTACCGTTGTCTGGCGACCGAGGTTCCTGAGGCAATTGAGCGTCTTCTGCGTGCATATCTCGCTGACGGCAACACAGGTGAGAATCTTCGGCAATTTTTCTCTCGCCATTCCGATCAGGAATTGCGCGATTACCTTGCGGGTCAACTGGTCGAAGCCGTTCCCCGCGATCTACCCGAGGGACGCGTCCCTAGCAGCGTGGAGGGCTGAAGTAATGAGCAACTTGTTCCCAATGTTTCTAAAACTCGAAGACAAGCGTTGCCTTGTGGTGGGCGCCGGCAAGGTTGGCGAGCCCAAGATTGGCGGCTTGCTCGATACGGGCGCGAGAATTCACGTGATTGCTTTAGAAGCTTCAGAAAGCGTGCGGGAGTGGAGTAGAGAAGGAAAAATCGAACTCGAACTCCGCGCCTTCGTTCCGGACGACCTGGATGGAATATTCCTTGCAGTCGTGGCCACGGCGTCGCGCTCGCTCAATGATTTGATTTATCGCGAGGCTCAGCGGCGAAACGTTCTGTGCAATGTTGTCGATGTTCCTGACCGCTGCGATTTCTATTACCCGGCGGTGGTTCGGAGGGGCGATCTTCAGATCGCTATCTCGACTAGCGGGCAAAGCCCGTCCCTCGCCCAGAAACTCAGGCAACAACTTGAGAAACAATTTGGTCCCGCCTACGAACAGTGGGTAGCCGAATTGGGAGCTACGCGGAAGCTTGTGCTGGCCAGTGATCTCGACCCGCAACGCAAACGGGAGTTGTTGCAATCGCTGGCAAGCCGGGAGGCTCTGGATGCCGCCCTTGCGGAACAGTACGGGAATCACCACGAAGCGAATCACGACAGGAGGATATTGGCATGAAAGGCAAAGTCTATCTGGTGGGAGCGGGTCCGGGTGATCCCGAGTTGCTGACAGTTAAAGCCTTCCGCTTGTTGCAGAGCGCGGATGTGGTACTTCACGACGATCTCGTATCGCCAGAAATCCTGCAATTGATTCCCCGCGCTTCTGATGTCCGCAACGTGGGCAAGCGTTGCGGAACGAAAACGATGCGGCAGGAGGAAATTAATTTCCTGCTGATTGCGCTGGCTGATTCGGGCAAGCAGGTGGTGCGGCTGAAGAGCGGGGATCCATTAATCTTCGGTCGCGCCGGAGAAGAGATCGAAGCGCTGCGGCGATCCGGGATTGAATACGAAATCGTCCCCGGGGTCACCTCCGCATTAGGTGCAGCAGCTGCGGCCGGAATCCCTCTTACGCATCGGCAAGCAGCTTCGACGCTCGTGCTGACGACAGGTCAGCGGGCTTCTGAAAAGGACGATGCGGAATGGAAGAATTTCGCCGGATCGGGTTCGACCCTTGTGATTTACATGCCCGGCCACAACTACGCCGGCATGGTGACTCGGCTCACCGGCAGTGGATTCGCGGCAGAAACACCGTGCGTAATCATTTCGCGCGCCACCACACCGCAGCAGCAGATTCACAGGACCACAATTGCGGAGCTTCATCGTTCGCCCGGATTGCCGGCTCCCACATTACTGGTAGTTGGTGAAGTCGCAAGATTTGCCGATCAGGGCGTGAATGCTCCGAGTTTGACTCATGAGGTTGAAGCTGCGTCTGGGATCACTGGCGAAAAGCGTGCGTCTGCATGACGTGGTGAGACTGAGCGTGGAGATTTGTTCTTTTTATGAACGGTTTTGGAAAGTGCGCGTAAACCGAGAGGAATCGTGTGATGAGAGATAAAATCGCTGAACTACAGGTCGCTGCTGAAGGATGGGGCCCCGAGCGCGTTCTGGGATGGGCATTTGAAACGTTCGGGAATCGCGTGGCCATTTCATCGGCGTTCGGCGCCGAAGGGATGGTTCTGATCGACATCGCTTTCCGCAGTCACCAAAAATTTCGGCTTTTTACGCTGGATACCGAATTTCTCTTTCCCGAGACCTACAACTTGATGGACCAGGTGGAAGCTAAATACGGCATCTCCATCGAAAGGGTATACCCCCTGCTGTCCCCGGAAGAACAGGGACGCGCCCACGGTCCCGCACTGTGGGAACGGCATCCCGACCAATGCTGCAATTTCAGGAAGGTTGAGCCCTTGCGTCGCAAACTCGGCGAACTGGACGCCTGGATCACGAGCATTCGTCGAGATCAGACCACTGCGCGGGCGAGCGCGGGCAAAATCGAGTGGGACGAAAAATTTGGTTTAGTCAAAGTCAACCCTCTCGCAGACTGGACCTCTCGGCAAGTATGGCAGTATATTCGCGCGCATGACACTCCGTACAACGCCTTGCACGACCGCAGCTATCCCAGCATCGGTTGCACCCATTGCACGCGAGCTGTAAATCCCGGGGAAGATCCGCGAGCGGGACGTTGGGCAGGTTCGCTCAAGACCGAATGCGGTCTCCACGTCATTCAACCGATGCCCAATCCGCCGGGCGTCGACGCGTAGAGGGTTGGCGCGCGAAAAAATGCCAAGGCGCTTCTATGGACTTGGCATTTGGTGGCGCCGGCAAAGTTAGCTCTCCCCTTTCACTCAATGCGGAGCCGCAGACTTAGCCACCGTCGGCTTCGCAAACGCACACGCTTGCATTTCCTCCCGGACCGCAGCGGACTAAACTCGCCAACCTTGGGAGAATTGCGCAGTGGGCAGCCATGGTACGCGCGGATGGCTCTGATACGATCATCTGTCACGCCCATGCGAAGGATGGCGCAACTAAAATGATTCGAAAAATTGCACTGCGATTAGCGGTCGCCGCTCTACTCGTGTTGATGGCCTTGAATGCGTATCTTGCGATTAACCGCTTAAGACGCATTCAGCAGTCAGCCGCCCTCACGCTGGAAAGCTTTACCATCCAAACCAATATCTCCGCTGTGTTGCAGGCCTTAACTGATATGGAAGCAGGCCAACGCGGATACCTGCTCACCGGCGACGCTGATTACTTGCTTCCATACACTGACGCGAAGAGCAAAATCGGGAGCAGTTTTGCGAGCCTCCGCGCTGGACTTACTGATAGGACGGAACAGGAACGTTCAATGGAATCGAAGCTTGAGGCTCTGGCTACTTCGAAACAAGCTGAGATGGCAAAATCTATCAGTCTGCGCCAGCAGGGTTATCGCCTTCGTTCCTTCAAGCTTATTGATACAAATGAAGGCAAGAACTACATGGATGAGATTCGCGGCATTACATCTTCGCTGTCCTCGGCAGAAAGCAGCAACTTCGCGAGATTCGACAGAGAGAGGGCGGCAATCCTGAGTAAGGCGCTGTCGGAAACGATTATCGCCAACAGTTGCTTGCTATTGCTGGCGGCAGGTCTGTTTGGATTCATCCGCTACCACGGGTCCGTGCTCGAAAAGGACAGTGCTGCAAGCAGGCAAGCGCTCGCTGCGCGAGATTCGCAGCTGGAAAAATTAACGTCCGCCCTTGCCAATCAAGCTCGCTCGAAGATGACTGAAATTGAGGCGGACGCCCGACTTTTGCTGGGGGAATATGGAGGATTTCTTCCACGGCACGGCCATGAATGTGCCGAACGTTTGAAAGAAACAGCCGCACAAATGGAGCGACTGAGGCAAGAGCTTCTGGGCCACCCTGCGTTCCCGCAACCTGATCAAAAAGCCGCATGAGCCGCATGCCCGGCTCGCATGCGTTTTTCCGCACAGCCAAACGGCCGCTGTCGTCTAGACTCCGCGGGCACACTGTTCTCGTCATTCATTTATCTGGCCAGCGGACTCACCCGCTTCGGGTCGTATTTAAAATCCACGAGTCCGTCGCGGTAATCCAATTGCACCTCCAGTTGCCTGAGCATGGCAAATCCTAGAAAGCCTGCCCTTTGCCGCCAGCAATGCGGCCGAATTCGCTTGTGCTGACAAAGCAGGGTTCACGGCATCCAACGCTTCATCGATCTTTTGTCCCCGCAACGCGCACAAGTCCAACTTGCGCCGTCCTCGAATAAAAATAGCGGAAGCCGCTACAAAGGGGATACAAGCCATGGGGAGATTGAACATATCGCTTGGAATCAGCGAGAACCGGAAGGTAGTTGGTAGCGCTACCGGGAATCGAACCCGGGTTTGAAGATTGAGAATCTTCCGTCCTAACCCCTAGACGATAGCGCCATCTTGAGAGCTTCGATTATAACAAAGCGCGGTGAGTCGATTTCTTATCGACATGAAGTTTCCACAGCCTTGTCGGGTTTATACTGGGATCAAACCTTACTAATAACTCCAGGGTCCTCCTCGTCGAGGTTGTGGGCAAGTGTATGTGGTTCGCTAATCAATTCAATTCATTCCTATATTTAGGCATATGTAAGGAGTATCCAAAGATGGCAAGAGCAAAATCCACTTCAAGCAAGGGTCGTGCGAGTAAGACCCAAACAGCCGGCGATTTAACCGGCGTTACCAATGCAAGCCCAGTGGTCGCAACTGAAGCAGTCGCGCCGGCGATTCAACCTGCCGCCACTCAGACTGAGGCTAAATTAGAACCCAAGGACGCGAAGCTAGAGATCCGGCCGGAAGCGAAGATGTTTGAAGTTCGCAAGACCGATCCGCGCAAAACGGTAGTTCCCATCAACCTGGAAGAAGAGATCCGGCGGCGTGCATATGAACTGTATCTGCAGCGGGGATCCGGTTCGGGCAACGAAGCCGAGGACTGGGCGAATGCGGAACGTGAAATCATGCAGCGTTACCGTCAGCACAGCGCCTAGCGGTTTCAGGATGGAGTAATACACGAGGCGGCCGTGCTGTGGCGGCTTACCTCTGTCTGGACTGGTGTTTACGCGTTCGCACCGAACGATCTGACTGGTCTTGCCGCGGACGGCGATCCGCGGCATGGCTATGTGCGGCCAAGAACCGCTTGCCTTTCCCTTTACCGGTTCTTGGTGGTTGCCTCCTAAGGATGTTTCTGAAAAAATAGGCTGGGGTTCCCCCACATGGCGGAAATAGGTAGTTTTGCACTGCTCCTCGCTTTGGCGTTGAGTGTTTACTCGTTCTTGGCTGGGATCGTCGCATTGGCCTTCCAGAGGAAGCCTTCTTCACAACCGGCACTCGCCGGAAATGTGGGAGTTGTTTCCAGCGGTGACAGTTCGCTGTTCGCGATGCTGCGTCAAGGTTCCGAGCGTATTGGCGAAACTGCTCGCCGCGCCGGGATTGCCACCTTCGGCGGGGTGCTTTTAGCTTCGATCGTCCTGGTGATTTGCGCCTTCCGGGACGATTTCTCGATCGCATACATTCTTCACCACAGCAATCGCGATCTTCCGGGTCCTTATAAGTTTGCAGTTTTGTGGTCCGGACAGGAAGGGTCGCTTCTGTTCTGGTCTTTGCTGCTTGCCGCGTACGGATTCGTTTTGCGTTTGCGCTACAAGACCGATCCGCGGCTCTTCGCCTACGCCTCCGTGGTTTTATCAGGGGTGCAGATTTTCTTTCTGTTGTTGCTTAATTTTGCGGCGCATCCGTTCGCCATTGTTACGGGCACCATTCCAGCGGACGGCAACGGCCTGAATCCTCTTCTTCAGTATCCGGAGATGGTGATTCATCCGCCGATGCTTTATCTGGGCTACGTTGGGTTCACCATCCCATTTGCCTTCGCGCTGGGCGCTTTGATCATGAAGTATCCCGGCGAGAAGTGGATCAATATCACACGCCGCTGGACCATGGTTACCTGGGCATTCCTGACTTGCGGCGTTTTTCTGGGCGCGCACTGGGCCTACTCAGTGCTGGGATGGGGTGGGTACTGGGGATGGGATCCCGTGGAGAATGCTTCTCTGATGCCGTGGCTCACCGGCACGGCATTCCTGCATTCCGTGATGATGCAAGAAAAGCGCGGCATGCTGAAGATGTGGAACATGTGGCTGGTCTTCGCCACATTCTGGCTGGCAATTCTCGGCACTTTCTTGACGCGCAGCGGCATTATCAGTTCGGTGCACGCGTTTGCGCAATCTTCCATCGGCGACTGGTTTGCCTGGTTCCTGGTCATTACGCTGGTTGTATTTCTAGTTTTCTTTTTCAAGAATAAATCGCATCTGCGCAGCGAGCACAAGCTGGAATCCCTGGTATCGCGCGAGTCCAGTTTTCTCTTCAACAATCTTCTTTTCGTTTTGCTGTGCTTCACCGTGCTTTGGGGAACCTGGTTTCCGAAGATTTCCGAATTGGTGCAGGGCAACAAAGTCACAGTTGGCGCGCCCTTCTACAATCGCGTAGCGATTCCCGTGGCTTTGTTGCTGCTGATCCTGACCGCTGTGGGCCCGCTGCTGGCCTGGCGTAAGACTTCGATCGAGAGCTTGAAGCGCAACTTCATGTGGCCGACTATTGGCGCCATCGTCGTTGCAATTTTCCTGATGATCACGCCGCAGAGTTGGGGATCGGCCTTCGGACTCAAGCCGTGGAAGGATATTTCGTACTTCTACTCGCTGATGGCGATAGCGCTTTGTGTGCTGGTAACGCTCACGGTTGCCAGCGAGTTCTACCGCGGCGGCCGTGTGATCTCAAAACACACCGGGCAAGGCATGTTCGCGTCGATGGTGCAATTGACGCACCGCAACACGCGCCGCTACGGCGGGTACATCGTTCATTTCGGCGTGGTTGTAGTGATCATCGGCTTCGCCGGCGCCGCATTCAATCTGGATAAAGAGCAGGAGATGGGATACGGCGACAAAATGAACATCGGTCCCTACACCCTGATCTGCCGCTCCTACACGGACGACGATGCTCCAAACTACGCCAGCGAGTGGGCTGTGCTGGACGTCTATAAGGGTGGCAAGCAGATCGATACGATGACGCCAGTCCGACGCTTTTATAAAGCAAGCCGGCAGACCTCAACCATGCCTGACATTCGTTCCACGCTGAATGAAGATCTATACATCGTGTTTGAGGGATTGAATCCGGATAACGGCCATCCGATACTGAAAGCGCATTTAAACGCGCTGGTGATGTGGATCTGGATGGGGGTGTGGATCATGTTGATTGGAACGGTTCTGGCACTGATTCCGAATGCGCCTGCGCCAGTCCGCGTTGCCGCGACCGCCCGGTTGGAGCCCGCGCACGCCGGGCCAGTGGTCACAGGAGATTGATGTCCAGCCGTCAGAATTTCAATTTGCGAAATCGGGTGTCCATGCCTCGCCGCTGCGAGAAGTGGATCCGAGGAAATCGCGCAAACCTGTCTTTGTCCGCAGCAGTTATTTCTATTGCTGGGAGCCGGCGACCCGGCCACTCGCTTCAACGAAATCGGCCACCAGATGATGTGCATCTGCGGATGCAATCAGATTCTTTTGGAATGCAATCACGTTGGCTGCCCCGCTTCCGATGGGATGCGCAACGAACTAATGGCGGCGGTAACACGCGGTGACAGCGATAGCCTGGTGGAGCAAGGCTTCGTGCAGAAGTACGGTCCAACCGTGTTGGCTGCTCCTACCACTAAGGGCTTCGACCGCGCGGCTTACATCGTTCCATTCGTTGCTCTGATTCTAGGCTTTGGTTTGATTGTTCTGGTGATTCGCGCCTGGAAGAATCGTCCCGCCCCCGCGATCGCTGATGGTCTGCGTCCGGTTCGCGGCGCGGAATTGGAACAATTTCGCGATCAGGCTCGCAAGGAGACTGACTTATGACTTGGCTTCCGCTCTGCATCATGATGGCTGTAGCTTCTGTTTATTATGTCTTCTTCTCATGCCGGGACGACTTTTTCTTGGCCCGGAGAAGACTCGCGCGGGGTATTTGCAAGAGCGGAAGGATGCAGTCTACGAAAACCTGCGCGATCTCAATTTTGAATACAAGGCCGGCAAAGTTCCGGATGCCGATTACGCCTCACTGAAGTCTTCGTTACAGGACGAAGCCGCGACCATTTTGGCCGAGATTGCCCGACTGGAAGCAAAATCCTGCGCCGGCATCCCGCCGAACCAGAGTCTGAAAGGAACATCGCTTTTGAAATCGACTTCGCATGTCATACTTGAAGCGCTATGCCGGCATTCTAACTATAGTTATTTTTCTCTGTGTTTCCGCTTGCCGGTGCCCAGACTCTCACAGGCACGGTCAAGAATTCCACGACCGGTAAACCCTCCAGCGGCGATGAATCGTCATATTCAAGCTTGGTCAGGGCATGGAGGAGTCCGGACGCACCAAAACCGACGCGCAGGGAAAATTCAGCTTCAAACTGGATGACGCGCAGTCCCCGCATCTGGTTCGGGCCATTCATCAAGACGTTACTTATCACCACATGGCGCCTCCGGGAACAACGTCCGTGGAACTTGAAGTTTACGATGTCGCGAAAAAAGTGGATGGCATCGAAGTGGTCGCCGACATCATGCGGATGCAGGCTGCGCAAGGACAGATTGCGATGATCCGCGAGTTCGGCGTGCAGAACTACTTCCAAGCCTCCGCGAACCCAGATGAATGAGCACAATCTCGAGTTCTACATTCCCGAAGGGGCGCACATCATTGATGACTCAGCCACGGCGACGACGGAGAACGGAAACCCTCTGAAGTCGGCCCCGGTGCCGGAAGGCGAGAAGAATCGCTACTCGTTTATCTTCCCGTTGCGTCCTGGCCTGACCCGTTTTGAAGTCTCGTACCAAATGCCTTACAGCGGCAGCGCCAACCTGGATCCCAAGTCGCTGTATCCGCTGCAACACTTTGTAGTGATGCTGCCGAAAGCGATGGAGTTCACCGCCGCGAGTCCTGCAGCCGGATTCAAGCCGATCAATTATCCGAACGAGCCCAAAGCCAGCGTGCAGGTGGCATCCAACACCACGCCCGGCCAGAAGCTTGCGTTCAAGATCTCCGGAGAAGGCACTCTCGAAGGCGGACAGGAGGCTGGCGGCGCCCAGGGTCTGATGAAGGGACCCAGACCGCCGCGCCGGGTTCGGGCGCTTCTCGGTCGAGTGCGCGTCCCGGCGGAGGCTTAGGGCCACCCATTGACGCTCCCGACCCGCTGCAAAGATATCGCTGGTGGATTTTGGGCGGATTCGCGGCAGTGCTGGTGCTTGGGGGGGTGTATGTGGCGTCGCGCCAGCAATCCGCCGCACGCGCTCTGAGGCGTCAACGAACTGGATTGCCCATGGCGGGGGCAATGCAAGAAGAAGATGATTACGAATTGGCTGAGGCCGGCGCTGCGAAGGTCCTTCGCGAACCGGCAGGCGCGCGTTCCTCGTCCATGCTGATGGAAGGAATCAAGGAAGAACTATTTCAATTGGAAGTGGAGCGCAAGCAGGGGCAAATTACGGCAGCCGAGTATGAAAAAGCTAAATCTGCTCTCGACCAAACTCTGGAGCGCGCGCTAAAACGAGAGGCGCAAAAAGCGTAACACTTCCGCCGTGCTTTAATGCTCGCATGGCCTACTCTTGGTTCATAATCCTGCTGTCGATCGCCGGATCGGCGCTCCTTCTCTTGCTGCTGCAGGGAACATCGTTCGGGGATGCGCTCCATGAGCGTATTCCTGACCGTCCCCGGCGAAGGCTTTTTGTCGCATCCGTAAGCTTCTTCCTTACCTTCGCCGGAGTCCGAGCCGTTGTCTTTGGCATTGAGCATCAAATTCCACCTTTTCATTTCATTCAGGCAGGGGGCCGGCACATCCATCACTTGGTTTTCGGGATTCTCATTCTCCTTCTGGTCGGATACGGATGGCTCGCCGAAATTGGCACTGGCGGGGATGATTCGTCGATTCTACTGAGCCGGATCATGTCGATTCTTTACGGCATGGGTGCGGCGCTAACGCTCGACGAGTTTGCCTTGTGGCTCAACTTGCGAGATGTCTATTGGTCCCCGGAAGGGCGAACAAGCATTGACGCGATCATCCTATTTGGAGCGTTGCTGGCCGCGAGCAGTTGGGGCGCGCCTCTGCTCCAGCCCCGCCCCAAGAAAAAATCCTAGACAGCGCGGCGGGAGTGCTCTTCGGCACTAAGGTGTGCGCCGGCGAGAAGAAGTAATCCTGTCAGGAACGCCCAGAACATCATGCTGACGGAGAGTGAAAATGGGCCGTAGACTTCTCCAAAATTCAGCCAGGGCAGCGCCAGAATGTATCCGTACTTCAATGCTTCGGACAAAACTCCCATGATTACCGCCGTCGGCAGCACCACCCTCGCAGGAACCTTGCCGTTCGGCAGGACCCAGTAGATGAGGAAAAAAATTGCGATGCTGGCGGCGATGGCGAATAATTTCATGGTGACGAATCCCACCAGACGTATGAAAGCACTGCCGTGTCCGCGCAACAAAAATTCCAGCAATGCAACGTTACCAGCAGTCATAGCGATCGAAAGCAAAGCCAGCACGCCGCAACCAAAAGCCAGCCCTAATGAAAGCAGCTGGTTTCCGAAATACGAGCGGTTATCGGGGAACTTCCATATTCGATTGAGCGCGACCTCCAGCGGCATGAAAATTCCGGACGAAGTGACCAGCAGAATAATCAAGCGAAACTACTTGCGCGCGGTGACGGCTGTTTACCATGGCATTCAGGTTGCGGATCACGAAATCCTGCCCCGCAGGCAGGTAGTCACGCAACAACTCCACTACGACGTCATACATTACGCGTGAATGAAAAACGCGGCGAATCAGCGGTCATCAACAAAACAACGAACGGGAAAAATGACAGGATCGCATTGGCGGCGACCGAGAATGCAAAAGTGTGCACGTCGGTGCGCAGCAAGTACTTGACGGTCGAACGCGACCACCGACGGCCGCGTGCGAGGTCGGCGCGCTTGCGTCGAGCTTTGCGCTGGCGGAGCAATCGTGGCGGTGTTTTGATCACCCATGATCAGGTTGCCTAATCGTATCAAGGGTTTGGCTTTCTCGGTGGTTCCAGGAGAAAACCAAAGTTTTGCCCCGGGAGTTACCTTTTCTTATACTTCGTTAAAGAATTAAACATGACTGCAGGTTACATTTGTCAAAAGTCTTCTAATTCCTCTTGTCAAACGATTTAGTAGTGCTTATTATCGCGAGTGCTCATTGCCCGGTGAATGCCGCGTGATGAGTTTTTAAGGCAGGTTGATGTCTTGAGTAGTGCCGTAGAAACAGCGTCGAGAGGCCAAGGCTCCGGAAGTTCGCGCCGCAATTCGTTTGCGCGCCGCTGAATCTAGGAGTCTTTTTCTTTGGGCGACTTCTACGAAGCGAAGGGGCACAACCGAGTTCCACTGTTTTCCTGAGGGGGCGTCCGGTTCACCGGAGCAACAACGGAAGATTCGGGGAACAATTCTTAACGACAGTGAAAGGAGTTTTTCCAGTGAGAGAGAAGGGAACAGTAAAGTGGTTCAACGGGGCGAAGGGATATGGATTCATCCAGCGCTCCACGGGGGAGGACGTTTTCGTACATTTTTCCGCGATTCAGGAGAACGGCTACCGCTCGCTCAATGAGGGCGAGACCGTGGAGTTCGATTTACTGAAAGGCCCCAAGGGCTTTCAGGCCGGCAACGTCGTCCGCGCCTAACGTGCTCGGTTGAGTATTTTTACCCTCTCCGTCTCGAACGGGAGGGTTTTTTATTTTGTGACATCCGGGAGTTGCGCAGTACGCAACGATCACAGGGCACAAAAAGCTCGGGGCGGGTTTTTACCGCAATTCGACCGAAACCAGATCTCCATCGGACAGGCCGCCGGGCTTGTAGTTCACGGAGACCGAGCGATCGTTCCAAGCGCAAGAGAATGCATCAGCTCCAATCAGTAGCAGCGACTTATAGTCGGCTGTTCGCAGTTTCAGAACCGTGCCGC
Source organism: uncultured Acidobacteriaceae bacterium (assembly GCA_963846215.1). Taxonomy (GTDB): domain Bacteria; phylum Acidobacteriota; class Terriglobia; order Terriglobales; family Acidobacteriaceae; genus Sulfotelmatobacter. The sequence goes on from CAWJVC010000010.1 coordinate 132,836, forward strand.
CTGAGGTTACGGTTAGAATGGCGGCTGGGGATTGGGAGCAATCCACGCCTACCAGCCGGCCGTGAAAAAATTTCGCGGCTCGTCTGTCCCCGCCCCCGGCGTTCTGAGAAGCTTGCGAGTCGCTGCCGCACGTTTGGCTGCATCCTGTTCGAGCACATCAAAAGGAGAACTCTGCGGAGAAACTTTTGGGGCTGCCGTCGAAGCGGCTGAAAGTCCATACTTCTGCTCATTTGAAAGCCGGGTCAGTTCTCCGCGCGCTTCCGCCGCAACTTGCGGGTTGCTGCTGATTTCAGGCGCTCCAGAAGGCTCTCGCCGCTTCCCATTTCTTCGCTTCGATATAAATTTCTGCGAGATGATAGACATACTCCTGATTGCGCGGGCTCAGTTGCATCGCAGCCCGTTCCGCCTGCATGGCTGCCACCGGGCCGCCACCTACTTTGCGCGCCATCGCCATCAGGTCATAAGCATCGGCGAATTCCGGATACCACTCAAGCACCGCCCTCAGATCCTGCATCATGTTAGGCAGGCCCTGAATGTCGGTGTGCTTGGCTTTGGCGATTCGATATTTCATCACCGCCAGGTAGTAACGAATCCACATATCGCGCGGGTTGAGCGCAGCGGCATCGCCAAGTTCTTGGGCTGCGGCATCGAACTCTCCGCGTTGCAAATGATCCCAGGCCAGCGCGCGATGTGCGATTTCATTGCCCGCCGCCGGGACAAGCGGCACCATTCTCCGTATCATCTTACTGCCTTCTGCTTCTTATCGTCGCTTTGCTGGTCGCTGTTTCAGGGGCGGTTGCGAGAGCCTGCAACTCCTGCAGTCCAGCGTCGCGGCGTTCCGGGATCCTGACTTTTATTTCGCGGTACGGCGCGAGCATCGCTTTCCCGCATCGGCTTGGAGATGATGGCACTGTCATTCATTCTACTGGTACTGGAAACTGATAGACCTGAGGTGAATTCGCCGGGGATTCGGCTGCTTGGAAGCATCCAGCGCGAGGAACAGTAGCTTCAAGGAATGAAAATAATCTTTCACGGCTTGATCGAATTGAGCAGGCGTCATTCCGTACGCTTTTTGAATGGCTTCTGCACCGGCGACGCCTTGATTCTCGACCAGATCAAAATAAGTTCCGGTTTCGGGCAGCTTCTTTTCATGCAATAAGTAGTGCACCGTAATCCATGACTGGGCGTAAAAAAGGGTGTGGTGCGTACGTTCGTTGTAGGCGGAAGTGTCGTGTTTTAAGGTCAGAAGATCGGGCAGCGTGAGCCAGACTTGCCCTTCGAGCAACTCCGTCAACGACTTTGGGGGATTGCGAACCTCTTTCTGATTTTCCAGCAAATCCTGGCTGAACACGTTGTTCAGTTCAGGATCTCCGCCAATTTCGTATTGCTTGTTCTCGAGGCGGATAGAGCTGAAATATTCTGCGAGACCTTCGTCGAACCATCCCTCCACCGGGCGGATAGTTGTAGTTCAGCAGCAGGTGTGCGAAGTCGTGGGCAACAGCGCGCCATGATTCTTCCTCGAATAAGTTCAAGACAAAAAAATTCTGATCTTAGCCCGGTACAAAAAATCCCGGAGCGCTGATCGGCTGCCGCTGGCTGCAGGGGCGCGGTTTGGTAGTAATTCTTGTCGTTCTTAAATGCAAGAATGGTGAGCGGTACGGGCTGGTTCAGCCGATCCTTCATCAGCATATCGCGAACACTGCGCGCAACTGCTCAAAACGCAGCGCAACTTCCTTCCCTTTTTTATCACCCGCGTCGGTAATGACGGTGAAGTTCTTGGAGTGGATCTCAAGCCAGGGCGAAGGCTCAGAAGCGGGAGCGGGTGAGGACAAGGAAAAATGGGCGAGGAGGCTCAGCGAAAGACGGTGAAAGCCGGGATGGGACGAGTGCGGGCCATACCTATTCCGCGCGAAGAACGCTATTAACAAAATGCTAACACGGAGCTCGGCGCTCTACTGCGGAAGTCCCATTTTTCGCAGTAACTCCGCAAAGCGCGGGTCGGAGCGCACGGAATCGAGTCCTGGAAGACGAATGGCGAACAATAACTGGGAGTCCTCATTGGAATACGACTTCTGCAAATACTGGAACGCCTGCTCGCGATCTCCCAGGAAGCGCATACGCCATTGCTATAGTGGCGGAGGCGTCCGCGCTATCGGGTCCGTTCATTGCTTTTGCCATGATGAGGTAGCCCTTTGCATCGGGCGTTGCGGCGATCTTCGTTCCCAGCCATTTCTGCATCTCGGATACGGCGCGGCGAAATCCCCAGTGCTCGCGTAAAACTGGGAGAGCTTGTAATGCGCCGGGCCAAAGTTCGGGTCACGCGCCTGAACCTTGCGAAACTCGGCCAGCGACTCGGGATAGCGCCGGACTTGCATCAATAGCATGGCGTAATTCGAATTCACGATCGACGATAACGGATCGAGCGTCAGCGCTTTCTGGTAATGCTGGAGCGCTTCCTCGGTTCGGTTCGCGGGGGCCAAGAAGAGAGATGGCATAGAAGTAGTGGGTTGGTGAACTGTTAGGGTTCAGTTCGAGGGCGCGGCGAAATTCCGGCTCCGCTTCGCTCCACTTCCACTCGTTGGCCAGCGCCGCAGCGAGAGCGGAATGAGCCTCCGGCAGCGCGCCGTTCAGCTCGACCGCTTTTTTCGCGGCCGCCTCTGCCAGAAGACTCGCTTGTTTTGAGGTGATGGGAATGTAGCTGGGGGCAACGTTGTAAGTGTCAGCGAGGCCCGCGTAGGCGATCGCGTAGTTGGGATCGGCAGTGATTGCTTGCTGGAATAGATCGATGCTTTTCTTCAGACCTTCGGGAGTTCGTCCATACCAGAGCTGGCGTCCTTCTAGGTACAAACGATAAGCTTCAGGATTGGTGGTGCCTGCGGCTCCGACCGCGGTTGGCACCTTGGCGGAATCGGTGTGGCGCAGCCGCGCAGAAAGGTCGCGGGTGATCTCGCTTTGCAGTAGCGTGATCTCCTCCGCCTTAGTCTCGTAGTGAGAGCCCCAAAGCTCGCTTCCATCGATTGTATTAACCAAGTCCGCCTGCACGGCCATGGCGTCGCCACGCTGTGTGATGCGTCCCATCAGAACCGCGCCCACTTGCAGCGTCTGACCGATCTTCTGCGGATCGTCCTGGCTGCCCTTAAATTTGAAGACCGTACTTCGCGCCATCACCTTCATATCGGGCAGTTGGGATAACGTGCCGATCAGGCTCTCGGTAAGGCCATCGCTGAGATATTCATTGTTCGCGTCGGCCGTGGCATTGACGAAAGGCAGTACTGCGATTGAGTCGATATTCTGCGTCGGCGGATTTTCCGCGCAAAAAATAGATTGCGGCTGCGACCACGGCGATGACCAAAACCGCCGCGACAGCCGCCGATGAACTTGGCCGAAACTGTAGCCGACTTCGCTGCGGGAGCAGAAGATGAGGAAGATCGCCGCGCCGCCATCCGACTGAGGCGCTGGCGGACTGCCCCGAATCGAAATCGCGCTTCAGCCGCGCCAGATCGGTTCGAAAATCAGCAGCGGACTGATAGCGCAGGTTGCGATCTTTCTCCAGAGCTTTGTTGATGATGCGGTCCAGTTCCACCGGCACGTCAGGATTCAGGCGCAGCGCGGGAGCTGGTGCGGTGTCCAGAATGGATTTGAAAATCTCCGCCGAACTGCCTCCGCGAAACGGCATCGTGCCGGTCGACATCTCGTAGAGCACGGCGCCGAAGGAAAAGAAATCGCTGCGCCCGTCCAGCTCTTTGGCGCGCGCCTGTTCCGGCGACATATAAGCGATGGTGCCGATGGCCGATCCGGGACTGGTGAGATGCTGCTGTCGAGCGGTCATCGTGTTCTCCGATGCGACTGACTGGAGGAAGCGCGGAGCGGCGATCTTCGCCAGACCAAAGTCCAGAATTTTGGCATGCCCGCGCTTGGTCACAAAAATATTAGCTGGCTTGATGTCACGATGAACGATGCCCTGCGAGTGCGCGGCGTCCAGCCCGTCGGCAATCTCAATCGCCAGTCCAGAACAGTCTCGTTATCTAGCGGTTTTCCTGAGATCAGATGTTTCAGCGTCACACCATCCAGGAATTCCATGGCGATGAACGACTGCTCACCGTGCCTCCCGATTTCGTAGATGGTGCAGATATTGGGATGATTCAGGGCTGAAGCCGCCCGCGCTTCGCGGCGAAAACGCTCCAGCGACTGCGGATCGCGCGACAGTTCATCGGGAAGGAATTTGAGAGCGACGAAGCGGCCAAGCTCCGTGTCTTCGGCCTTATAGACCACGCCCATGCCGCCGCCGCCCAGCTTTTCCACAATGCGGTAGTGCGAGATGGTCTGGTCGATCAAGCGATCCATCACTGATTTTTTAAGGTTTACAGCGAAGAAATACCCGAACTTCGGGTGGGTTCATCTTACGGAGGGTCCGAGCGCAGTCAACGAATGAGAGGCTAGTCGCCGCTGGCGTGGTTCTGGGTGGGCACGAGAACCAGTCGCGGTCTAGCTTCTGCCGGGCGCTGTTGCGAGGCGCGCCCGAAGGCTTGCAGGATGCCGATGACAGCGGCGTAAGCCGCGATGACGCCAATTCCTACCGACGCTACGACGTGACGCAGAGAATGAGAGGCATGAAGAGCGAAATCACGGTCAACCACCCTATCTGAATTCAATCAAAACTCGTTAAAAGGACTGGCAATCAATCAGATGCAGCCCGTCCGACTTTGGTCTACGCGGCATCTTCAATCTACCTGTGTTAAGGCGCGCCGCTAGTGACGATCCAGATGCGCCGTAGTAAGATACGGAGTAGAGCTGTGCACTCCTAATGTCGGACATATCTGTAGGCCTGTCGACGTTACGTAAGGGCAATCCTGCCCTTTCAACATAAATGGCCATTACCAAGATTTCGGTGCGCGGGGCGCGCCAGCATAACCTGAAAAACATCGACGTTGAGATTCCGCGCAACACTCTCACCGTGGTCACCGGCCTGAGCGGTTCCGGCAAGTCGTCGCTCGCCTTTGACACGATTTATGCCGAAGGCCAGCGCCGTTACGTGGAGACGCTGTCCACCTACGCCCGGCAGTTTCTGGATCAGATGGAACGCCCAGATGTGGACGCAATCGATGGACTTAGCCCATCGATCTCGATCGAACAGAAGACCACCAGCCGCAGTCCGCGATCCACCGTCGGAACGATCACCGAAATCTACGACTATCTTCGCTTGTTGTTCGCTTCCATCGGCATTCCGCATTGCCCTAAATGCGGCCAGCCGATCAGCCGTCAATCCGCCGAACAGATTGTTCAGCGCGTCATGTCGCTCACGCCGGAAGACCGGGTCATGGTTCTGGCGCCGATCGTGCGCGGGCGTAAAGGTGAGTTCAAGAAAGAGATGGAGACGCTGCTCAAGCACGGTTACACCCGCGCTCGCGTGGATGGTGAACTAGTCAACCTTGAAGACGATCTCAATCTCGACAAGCGTAAGAATCACACCATCGAAGTGATGATCGATCGCTTGCTGGTAAAGCCCGGCATCGAGCATCGTCTGGAAATGTCAGTCGGACTGGCGATGAAGCTGGCAGGCGGCTTGGTGCAGGTGTCTGTGGTGGGCGGCGACGAACAACTTTATTCCGAGAAACTTGCCTGCCCGGATTGCGGAATCAGCGTCCCGCAACTTGAGCCCCGGTCGTTCTCGTTCAACAGCATGTATGGCGCCTGCCCGGAATGCCATGGGCTCGGCAGCCGCTATGATTTCGATCCCGCGAAGGTGATCACAGATTGGTCAAAACCGCTGCTGGATGGCGGACTTGGGCCGGGTTCAGCGTCGCAAGGGCTGATTCATGTTTGCAAGTCACGGCGGCGGCCCACGGAATCAATCTCAGCACTCCGTTCGAAAAATTTCCGGAAAAGATTCAGGACCTGCTTCTGAACGGCGAGTCCGGCCGCGGAAAGACCGGCTTCCGTGGGATCTTCGGATATCTCAAGCAAAATCTCGAAGAGTCCACTTCCGAGGGCTATCGCGACTGGTTGATGGATCACATGTCTGCGAGCGAGTGTCCCGCATGCCACGGTATGCGTCTGCGACCGGAAAGTCTCGCCGTGAAAGTGAATGGCATGTCCATCGCCGATTTCACCGCGCTGCCAATTTCCAAAGCACTCGAAGTAGCACGAGGCATCAAGCTGGCAGGACGGGAAGAAAAAATCGCCGGTCGCGTGATGCACGAAGTAGTAGAGCGCCTGCAATTTCTGAATGCAGTTGGATTGAATTACATTTCGCTCGATCGGTCGGCTGCGACTTTGTCCGGCGGCGAAGGCCAACGTATTCGCCTGGCCACTCAGATCGGCTCCAAACTCCGCGGCGTTCTATACGTGTTGGACGAACCTTCCATCGGCCTGCACCATCGCGATAACGGACGATTGCTCACGGCGCTGGAAAATCTACGCGATCTGGGCAACACAGTCTGGTGGTTGAGCACGATGAAGAGACGATTCGCCGCGCGGATTACGTCATCGATCTCGGACCGGGCGCTGGGCGTCATGGCGGAGCTTTAGTGGCACACGGCACTCCGGAAGAAATCATGCGCGATCCAGATTCCCTGACTGGTGCTTACATCTCTGGGAAGGTGCAGATTGAAATGCGGCCCGAGCGCCGGCAGAAGAACGGCGCTGCGCTCACGATTCTGGGGGCGAAAGAAAACAATCTCAAGAATCTTGACGTTACCTTCCCGCTCGGCGTGATGACGGTGGTCACGGGAGTTTCTGGTTCCGGTAAGTCCACCTTGGTGAATGACATCCTTTATCGTGCGCTGGCGCGCCAGCTTTACCGGTCACGAGAAAAAGCAGGCGAGCACAAATCCATTGTGGGCGCGGAAAATATCGACAAGGTGATTCGCATCGATCAATCGCCGATTGGACGCACACCGCGATCGAACCCGGCCACCTACACGGGTGTGTTTACGGCAATTCGCGACATCTATGCCATGTTGCCCGAAGCGCGGGAACGCGGCTACAAGCCGGGACGCTTTTCCTTTAATGTCTCCGGCGGACGCTGCGAGGCCTGCCAGGGCGAAGGCCAACGCCGCATCGAAATGAACTTTCTGCCGGACGTTTATGTGTTGTGCGAGGTCTGCGGAGGACGCCGCTACAATCACGAAACACTGGCCGTGAAGTATAACGGCAATTCGATCGCCGACCTGCTGGAGATGCCGGTTTCAGACGCGCTTCCGATTCTCGAAAACATTCCGCAGATCAAACAAAAATTGCAAACGCTGGTCGACGTGGGCCTCGGCTATATTCATCTCGGGCAATCTGCTGTAACGCTCTCCGGCGGCGAAGCGCAACGTATCAAACTGGCCCGCGAGTTAAGCAAGCGGCAGACGGGCAAGACCCTTTATCTGCTCGATGAGCCCACCACCGGCCTGCATTTTGACGACGTGAAAAAGTTGCTCGACGTTCTGCACCGGTTGACCGACTTGGGGAACTCGATCATCATCATCGAACACAATCTGGATGTGATCCGCAATGCCGATTGGATTATTGACCTCGGCCCTGAAGGCGGCGAGGATGGTGGCCGCATGGTAGCTCAAGGCACGCCGGAGCAGGTGGCGAGGATGAAGAAGTCGTATACGGGGCAGGCACTGGCGGGGTATTTTTCGAACGGAAAGAAAGTGGCGACAGGATAAGCTAGCGTGAAGCGATCAACGATCACAAGGATCGTGATTTACCTGCTCATACCGATGTTTGTATGGCTGGCGTTCAGCTATCGCATTCGTATTGAGACCTGGATTTGGCACCTCCGGCATGGGAAGGCAGATGTGTTTGCGAAATACATCGTCCCGGTGCCCGGGAACTGGTACGTGAAGGACTCCGACGCAGAGTTCCACCTACTGATTCGGCTGGACACACAGGATCGAACGGGCGACTCCAGGCGAGACAGGAGGAGGGCCCACGCAATTATTGTGTTGTCCACCCACCCGTTGGTGAAGACAGAGAGATGGCTTTCCGTTCAATCATCAAGACTAAAGGAAGATGGCATCGATCCCGTGGTTCGAACGTTCAATTTCGATGGCGAGACTATGTCGTGCGTGGGTGGAGGGAAGTTTGAGCGGATGCTGAAATCTCCGAACATACTTGAAAATGATCCGAACACCTGGGAATGCTGGTCTTCCGGACGGCTTGAGATGCATATCATGGCTACCGACGCGGACATGGACGATATCTGGAAAATCGTATCCCACATCCGCAGAAAGTCGTGACCCACGATCAATAAAGGCTGGCAATGCTAGTCTTTACTCCGAGTTAAGTTGAAGGGAAGAGCTTCTTGTCATCTCCCGACAATCCGCAGCCTGATCCCCAGCCGCTCGGCGCCGAGCCGCAGCTGTCCGCTCCGCCGATCACCTATTCGTTTCCGCCTGTCGAAGTACCCACCATCTCTCGACCAACGCGCGCAGGCGAGAATCCAGTTTGGACCGGTTGGGACGTGCTTCTGCTCGCCCTGCTTTCGTTAGGGATACTCTTCGTGGTTCAACTTGGAGTTGTGCTGGCTGCCCGACGCTTCGCCTATCCCCATCAGAGTTTGGGTGACGTCGCGCAAAAGCCCGTCCTCGCGCTGCTTTCCGAGCTTGTGGCCTATGCCTTCGTGGCGATTTACATGGTCGTGCTTATCGAAGGGAAATATCACACGCGCTTCTGGCCTGCGATTCGCTGGAACTGGCCGGGGATCGCGGGACTAAGCCTGGTAGGCATCGGCGTCCTGATGCTTGGCCTCGACATGCTGGGTCGGTTTCTTCCCATGCCGAAGTCCACACCGTTCGATCAGTTTTTCGAGCGCCCTATGGACGCTTACCTCACGGCAGCCTTCGCCATCACGTTTGGCCCGTTGATGGAAGAGCTTTTCTTCCGGGGATTTCTCTATCCTGTGCTTGCGCGCCGCACGGGGGCTTTTTGGGGCATCGTTCTGACGGCTCTACCTTTCGGGCTGATGCACTACCTGCAGTATCGTTCCTGGTCGGCCGTATTCATCATCGTTTTAGTCGGGGTTGTGCTTACCGCGGTGCGGGCCGTCACCAAGTCCGTGGCCTCAAGTTTTCTGGCCCATGTTGGCTACAATGCAACGCTTATGGCGCTCGCGGCGTGGGCCACGGATGGCTTTCGCCATATGGAAAAAGCTGGATTCGTTTTGTTCTAACGGAAATGTTCCACAAGGAGACCTCGTTCGAGAGTCAGGGTACGAACGAGTTAGCATTTGTCAGCAATAATACGGAGCAACAATGGGCAGAGTTCTAGTCACGGGCGGTTCGGGTTTCATCGGCAGCCATTCGATCTTGCAACTGCTTGCCGGGGGATATGAGGTGCGCACTACGGTGCGAAGCCTGAAACGAGAGAACGACGTGCGCGCCATGCTGAAACAAGGAGGCACGGAAGCTGGCAATCGCTTGTCTTTCATCGCCGCCGATCTCGAAAGCGATGCAGGCTGGCCGCAGGCTGTAGCAGGCTGCGACTATGTGTTGCATGTGGCATCTCCATTTCCGCCAAACGTCCCCAAAAATGAAGACGAACTGATCGTGCCTGCGCGCGAAGGAGCGCTTCGGGTGTTGCGGGCCGCACGCGACGCTGGAGTCAACCGAGTGGTGATGACTTCGTCATTCGCGGCGATCGGTTACGGACACCCGCCACGGATTGAGCCGTTCACGGAGAGCGACTGGGCGGATCTCGAAGGCGAAGGCATCACACCTTACGTCAAGTCGAAGACTTTGGCCGAACGAGCCGCATGGGACTTCATCGCCAGCGAAGGCGGGAACCTTGAACTTTCGGTGATCAATCCGGTGGGCGTGTTTGGCCCGGTGTTGGGTCCTGATTATTCAACTTCCGTACTGATCGTACAGCGCCTAATGGACGGCGCTGTACCCGGCGCTCCCAGACTTTGCTTCGGAGCCGTCGATGTACGCGATGTGGCCGACTTGCATATTCGCGCGATGACCAATCCTGCCGCCAAAGGCGAGCGCTTTCTTGCTGTTGCAGGCGATTTCATTTGGATGCTCGACATCGCCAAGCTGCTGAAGAACCGTATGGGCGCAGCCGCTAGGAGAGTGCCAACCCGTCAATTACCGGATTGGCTGGTGCGGTTGGCGGCGCTCCGCGATCCCGCGGTGAAGCAGATCATTCCAGATTTAGGTAAAGAAAAGAACGCCACCAATGAAAAGGCCGTGAGCATGCTCGGCTGGGAGCCCCGATCGAGAGAGGAAGCCGTGATTGCGACGGCCGAAAGTCTGGTACAGCTCGGACTTCTAAAGGACTCTCAGAAAAAAGCCGCGTGAATTTTGGCAGACACAATCGACGGGATGTCCTTCCCGAAAAAGTAGCGCCCTCTTGCTTTGAGCAGTAATGTGCCTCACCGCACATTGCCTAATATTGGCGTATACTCGGGTCCGCTATGAAAGGTAATCCTAAAGTCATCGCTGAATTGAATAAGGCGCTCCGAGAAGAGCTGACGGCCATCAACCAATATTTCCTGCACGCGGAAATGTGCGAAAACTGGGGATACCACAAGCTCTCCGACTTCATCAAGAAACAGTCGATCGGCGAGATGAAACACGCCGAGGTGCTGATCGAACGGATCCTGTTTCTGGATGGAAGCCCGTCCATGATGCCGCTGGAATTAAAAGTCGGCGGGACGGTCAAATCGATGCTCGAAAGCGATTTAGCCCTCGAAGTGGGTGCCGTTAAGCAGTACAACGAATCCATCGCAATCGCTACCAAAGAAGGCGATAACGGCTCGCGTGATTTGTTTGTGATTTTGCTGAAAGACGAAGAAGAGCACGTGGACTTCCTCGAAGCCCAAATGCATCAGATTCGAGAGCTCGGGTATGAACGCTATCTAACGCAGCAGATGGGCGAGAACGAAGAGTAGGTTCAACCCAGGAATCGATTGTCATCCGGTGAACCGAGTTCTTACTTGCATCGTCAGTGCTGACGAAGGTAAACATCAAGATCCATCGCTTTGCTCGGGATGACAATACTGTTTACTTCATCGTCTTACGTCACCAACTACTTCACCGTAACCGTCAACAACTGCGCTCCCGAAACCACGTAATCCAGCGGAGCGGTTGCCGTCTCATCCACGTTCGATTCGCCACTGACAATCATCTCCTGATTGCCTCGCATACCGTCCATCACATTCATGATGGAGATTGGGAGCGTGGGCATCACCTTGTCGGCGACGCGTGCTTCAGGGTCCGCCTCGAGGAACGAAACATAGACGCGATTATTCGAGTGTTCTTTGTTCAATAGGGAAATTGTGGACGCCAGGTCGAGCTTGCGACCGAACGCGGGATTCGAACGTCCGATGTGATCGAGAGTATCGCCATCGCTCACCAGAATACGTAAGGTGCCTTTGCTTGCTGATGTCGGAATTTTCACCGGAATCTGCTGCACGACGCGCTCTCCGCGATAGGGAGCCAACACCGTCTCCAGCATGATCTCTTCTCCAGGTCGAACTTCTGTTACATCCGTGCGAGCGCTCTCCAGGCGAGCCCATCGCCGCTCGGTAACCAGATCGAAATCGAGCTTCACGCCTGCTACAGCGGCTGCGTTATAGGGATTGTCGTAGATTCGTCCAAAGCGTTCGCCGAGCGACATCGCAGCCTGCATCGCGGCCGGTTGTCCACCCTCCGAGGGGGAAAACATGTTCCGCATGGTGACCTCAGGAAATCCCTTCACGCCGATGCTGCCCGTCAGGCGGTACGTAATCTCCTCGCCGAATTCATTGACTCCATGCAGGGCGTTAAACACCGTCACCATCAGTGCCACGGGCGTCAACTTCGCATTGTTCAGCACTTCGTACTGGAACTGCTTCACTCCGGTACTGCTGTGGATGCTGAGCGTAACCGGAATCATCTCCGGCTGGCGATCGAATACACCCATGATTCCGGTGTGCCGATCCTGAATAAATGTTCCCACGGGTTCGGTGGTGTTGACGATCTTGAAGGCATTCATGGGCGATGCCAAGGTAGCCAGCACTTCCGCCTTGTTCATGGGGAGATCAACCACACCAAACTGCAGAAGTGGATGTCCACACGCCAGCAATCGCTGGGGATCGACATACGTCACGGTGCAGGTGGCCTCAATATTCATGTCGCCGCGCACGAGGATCGCGCTGATGGCCGAACCAGCCTCGACCGGCTCGGGCTGCTTGTCGTTGCTTACCGATCCTGCGCCCATCACCGGCACGATGCCGGCGGATCCTAACTGTCCTGCAAAGAGATGAATTGCCTGTTCAGAGAATCCGTTGAACACCAGCGGTGTCTCAATAGGTCTCAAGTAATTCGCGAATCCGCTTCCAGCGATCTCCTGTGTAGAGCTTGGCAAAGAAGAAATTTCACCCGGCGAGCTGGTCTTGCCGGCAGCAATATTCACGCCAGGTTTAACCGCCGCACTTTCTTCGGCAGGCGAGCGATCCAGAGCATTAATTTCCAGCATGTCGGAAATCGGCGTCACTCCGGCGATTGGCTCTTTCGAAAATTCTCCGATGCGAAACGCCAACGCCCCCGCCAGCTTTCCATCGAGGTACACAGGGCTTCCGCTCATTCCTGCCACCACACCCGTGTATTCCACCTTCTGTCCGTGCAACCGCACCAGAATCACGTCTCCTTTAGGCCCGTTCACGTTGTGCAATACGCCCAATACTTCCACGTCCATGGACTCCGGCTTCACGCCCTCAAACACGGTATAGGCAACACCGCGCATGCCGGGATGAATCTGGCTAACCGGGATGATCGCAGGATTCTTGGCAGGCGGAGTGGACTGAGCACTGGAGACTAAGGCGAGAAACAGGAAAACAACGGAGAAGGTGCAAACCAAATTTTTCATGTACGACGCCTAACAGGACTGTGAGAAGTCCCGCTTACTGGATTGTATTTCGCCAAATTGTAAGGTGTTGCCAGGAGGGGATTACGGGAGCCGTGGCAAAACATCCCAATCGCGAATCCCTGCGTCTATACTAGCACAGGGACTTTTGCTCCCATATAGAGTATTCCAGTTCCCCGGGGTTCCTAATGTTGGCTAATTTTTTGGCGAAAACCTCTAGCTTCCGCTCGCAGAATTTCTATACCTGGGCCTTGGCTTTGGCGATTTCCATTGCTTCACTGGCAGCGGCCATTCCCGTGATCGCCCAAGACCAGTCGCAAACTCCGACCGACAATGGCAAGAAGCAGGATGCGCCTCCTGAGGCCGGTGGGCCCGACAGCAGCGTCGGCCCCTATGCCATCCCGAAGAAAAATAACGAGGAAGCGCCAGCGCCGCCGCCCCCGCCCAAGCCCAAAGCGGTTGAAGGCTTGCCGGATTATTCCATCCGCGTCAACGCGCCGCTGGTAAATGTAGACGTTCTGGTCACCACCAAGAGCGGCCAGTTTGTCCCCGGGCTGAAGAAAGATAATTTCCGGATCCTTGAGGATGGGGCTCCGCAAGCTATCAATGGATTCACGGTCTCGAAAGCACCAATCACTGCTGTACTGCTGGTAGAGTATGCGTCTACTAACTACGCCTTTATGATTCAGGCATTGCAGGCCTCTTATGCCTTTGCCAACACACTTCAAAAAGATGACTGGGTCGCGGTCGCCTACTACGACATGCAGCCGCATATACTCGTCGATTTCACGCAGGACAAGAAGGCAATTTACGGCGCTCTGAACGAGATGCGGATTCCCGGCTTCTCCGAGACGAATCTCTTTGACGCTTTGTACGACACTCTGGATCGGCTGGATCGCGTGCAGGGGAAGAAATACGTCATCCTCGTTACCACCGGCGTCGACACTTTCAGCAAGCTCACCCTCGATAAGATTACGAAGAAAATCCGGGATACAAAAGATGTGACCATCTTCCCTATCAGCGTGGGATGGATTATCCGCACAATGTATGAAGCCCGCGGCGGAGCTGCTCCTCATGGAATGGGCATCCCCGTGAGCAACATGGATTACCTTCAGGCAGACAATGAAATGCGGAACTTCGCCGCCATGACGGGTGGCCGTGCTTACTTCCCGCGCTTCTCGGCTGAGATGCCGGAGTTATTCCGCGATATATCCGACGACATCCGCAACCAGTACTCAATCACCTATCGCCCGACCAATGACAAGCTTGACGGGACTTATCGCAAGTTGAAAGTACAGGTTGTGGCGCCCGATGGCAGCCCGCTGAAAGTCAAAGATCAAAAGGGTAAAGATCAGAAAATCGACGTCGTTGCCCGTGACGGCTACACCGCGCGCCATTCTGTGGACTAAATCTGTAAGATCCGCGCGGAAATCTGTGCGCAGTTTTATTCCGGGAAGGTTCGATGCACGATCCGGTGAACCTGTGTCCCCTTTCCCTGCCTGTTAGGTTTACAATTGTTTGTTTCGGGCACTCATCTTCTTTTTAAGCAGTTCTGGAGGAATCTATGAAGCTCACCCCGGGCAAACTTGCCGGTCTTAAGAAAGTATCGAATGATCACGGCGTCATCGCAGCTGCAGCCATGGATCAACGCGGATCGTTGCAAAAGTCGTTGGCCAAGGAAAAGGGCGGCGATGTCAGTGACGCCATGATGGAGGAATTCAAAATCCTCGTCACCGAAGTGCTGACCCCTCATGCCAGCGCCATTCTGCTCGACCCGGAGTGGGGGCTACCTGCCTCCAAGCGTCGCGCCAAGAATGCCGGCCTGCTGCTAGCGTATGAAAAAACTGGCTACGACAAGACGGGGCCTGGGCGGCTCGGCGATCTTCTCGACCACTGGTCGGCCCGCCGCTTGAAAGAGGCCGGAGCGGATTGCGTCAAGATTCTTCTCTACTACACTCCCTTCGATCCCAAAGAGGTGAATGACAAAAAACATGCGTGGGTCGAGCGAATCGGCGACGAATGCCGAGCTAACGACATCCCTTACTTCCTCGAGTTCGTCGGCTATCAGGAAGGTGCGGACGAGAAGGGATTAGAGTACGCGAAGAAAAAGCCGGAAATCGTCACCGAGAGCATGCGCGAGTTCAGCAAAGATCGCTACGGCGTCGACGTCCTGAAAGTTGAAGTTCCGGTCAACATGAAGTTCGTCGAAGGCGTCAAGTGCTTCGGCGGACAAAAGGCCTATACCAAGAAGGAAGCGATCGACCTCTTCCACAAAGCAGCGAGTGTTGCTACCAAGCCTTTCATCTACCTTTCGGCCGGCGTGAGCAACGCAGAATTCAGCGAGACGCTCGAACTTGCAGGAGAGTCTGGAGTGAAGTTCAACGGCGTCCTCTGTGGACGTGCAACCTGGAAAGACGGCATTCCCATCTATGCTAAGCAGGGAGCCGCGGCATTCCGGAAATGGCTTGAGACTGAAGGCGTAAAGAACATCAACAACGTCAACGGTAAACTCAAGGCCGCGACCTCGTGGTACTCAATCTACGGCGTTGAGCCAGTGCTGGCGAACGCATAATTCGTAACGGTTATTCTGAGCGCGGGCGTTGCTGCCCGCGCTTTTCTATTGCGCTGCCGGCTTTTGGACGAGCCTTAGTGAACGTGAAACAACGCATCCAGCAGGAAAACTACCCCCGCACCCACGAACACCAGAAGAGCCATCCTCGCTCCCGGTTCCTTATTGACTTCCGGAATCAGATCGGAGGCAGCTACATAAATGGTGACGCCGGCTGCCAAGGGCAATCCCGCTCCAACATGATGCCGAAATAGCGCCATCGTAAGGACGCCCGCCAAAGTCGTTCCGCCAAGAATGACCGATGCGCCCCAGGCTATGCCTCGACTGCGGCCGCTCGCCAGCATCACAGAGCTTACCGTGAACCCTTCGGGGATTTTGTGCAGAAAGATAGCAAAGAAAATGATCCAGCCCAAAGCATTCGAGACCAGAAATCCGGAAGCGATCGCAATGCCGTCAAAAAATGTGTGGATGACCAGCCCCAGGAGCACGGAATACCCCTTATGCGAGTGCATGAACTCATCTTTATGAGTCTCTTCGCCGAAGTGAAAGTGAGGCGTGACCGTGTGCTCGAAGAAGTGAATGAGTAGATAGCCCAGCAGAATTAGATAGGCGGCGCTCCGCCCACGCAGTTCAAGACTCTCTGGAACCATCTCCACCAGGGCCGTGGCCAGCATGAACCCTGCGCCCAGAGCAACGAAATAGCGCAAATATCTGCGCTCCCAACTGCGCTGAACGATGATCGCCCCGCCGAAGACGTTAGCAGCGGCGGCCGTCAGGCCGAGCAGAATGCTAATTAGAATCGCGCTCATTTGCGGTAGGCGAGGATGATAGCAGAAGGCATTCTTGCTGATTACTACAGGCGCAGCGAGACTCTAGAAAATCAAAATTAGGTTTTCTCTGTGTCTCTGTGGTGAAAGTTCTATCCCGAATGCCGAATGTGCATTACGTCCCCATCCTGCACAATGTAGTCCTTGCCTTCCAGCCGGAGAGTGCCCTTCGCGCGCGCGTTTGCTTCCGATCCCGCTTCCAGCAGTTGATCCCACCGGATCGTCTCCGCGCGAATAAAATGTTTTTCCAGATCGGAGTGGATCGCTCCCGCCGCTTCCTGGGCGCGCGATTTCGCAGGAACCTGCCAGGCCCGGCACTCGTCTTCTCCGGCGGTAAAAAATGAGATCAGACCCAGCAATTTGTAGGTCGTACGGATGAGGCGGACCAACCCGCTTTCGGTCAGTCCGTAACTGGACAGGAATTCAGCCGCATCTTCGTCACTCATCTCCGCCAGTTCCGCTTCCACCTTGCCGCAAATCGCCGTTGCAGCGGCGTTCGGGCGCGAAGCAATTTCCGTGAGCCCGTATTTGCTTACTGCTTCTTCCAGTTCCCTTCCCAGGTCGGTCGACTCGCCAATGTTCAGCACATAGAAAATGGGCTTTTCGCTCAAAAACATGAAGCCTTTGATCCGCTTTTTATCCTCGGGAGTCATTTCCATCTCGCGCAGCGGCTTATCCGATTCCACCTGTGCCTTGGCGCGCTTCAGCAACTCGAATTCTTTCTCGAGTTCGGGCGTCTTCATCTTCTTGAGATCTTTTTCCAGTCGCTCCAGGCGTTTCTCGATTTGCCCCAGATCGCTCACCAGCAGATCGAACTCAACATTCTTGATATCTTTCAGTGGATCGATTCCCCCCGCATGCGGCACCGAGGGATCGTCAAACACTCGAACCACATGCGCCAAAGCGTCCACATTGCGTAGATGCGCTGAGTAAGCACTATCCTTCAGCGCCTCCTGGCCGATAGCTCCAACATCCACGTACTCGACGGAGGTGTGAGTGAGCTTCTTCGGGTTGTAGAGAGCGGCAAGCCGATCGAGACGATCGTCGGGGACCTTGGCCACGCCAATATGCGCCTCGCGCGGATTGGCGCGCGCCTGATCCGAAAGATGCGCCTTGGTAAGAATGCGAAATAGAGACGTCTTGCCCACTTGAGGCAGACCAATGATTCCAGTTTTCATAAGGGAAGCTTCTAGCTTTCAGCTCCTAGCTTGTAGCGGAGGCGCACAGCAGCCTCAGCGAACATCGGAGAACACTTCAGGATAAATGATGTAGGAGATATTGCCCAATATGACCGGATGGTTGGGCTAAAAACCAGATGCTAGAAGCTAGAAGCTGTCAGATACACCACGACCAATCCCAACAACAACACCGCGCCTTCCACCCGCGTCGACCACACATGCAGCGCATCGAATTGCACCCGCTGAGGATTATCCAGAGGAACAGACCGTACTTCGCCAAGCGATGCCCGTAACGCATCCATTCGGGGAATGATGCCGAACTGCGATACCAACGTCAGGGCCAGCATCAGACACAGCAGCACATGGCGCCCCGCAAATACATGCGCGGTTCCGTCGGTAAATCGGCTGTACAGAAGAGAACTGGCCAAAAACACAATGCCGGAGATGAATCCAATCCAATGCAGTTTGCCCAGCGCTCGCCCCACCACGTTCCCTGCGAGATGCGAGGTAGGCAAAACCGAGAAGGCCGTCGGGGCTAGCACGAACGCAAAAAAGATCAGCCCGCCAATCCAGCAAACGAGCGAGAGCAGCATGAGAAAACGCAGGAAGGACATAGCGGAGAATTATAGTCCCGCTCCTCAGCATCCAGCACCGAGTATCGAGCTTTCGCAATTGCGTCGCTCTTAAGAACTCGGCGCGAACCGCTACACCGGAACAGTCACCGTCTCCATGATCTCGCCCAGCACCTGATCGGCCTGCTCTGACTTTTTCATCGTCGAAGCGTACTGCCCGTTTACTACGACGCGATGCGCGAATACCGGCACGGCCAGGGGCTTAAAGTCCTCCGGAGTGCAGAAGCTCCGGCCGTCAAGAAAAGCCATCGCTTGCGCGGCCCGATAAAGTGCCTGCGCTCCGCGAGGGGACACCCCGAGCGACAAGTATTCAGACTCGCGCGTCCGCTTCACAATCTCCAATGCATAGGTCACAAGCGACTCGTCCACGCGAATCAGCTTGACAGCCTCTTGCATCTCGAGCACATCCGCGCCAGTCAGCACCGGGCGCAGCTCCTGCAAGTGCGCCGCTCCCGCCTCCGAGCGCAAAATGACTCTTTCAGCCGCCGCGTCGGGATATCCCATCCGCACCCGCATCAGGAATCGATCCAACTGCGATTCGGGCAGAGGGTAGGTCCCGTGATGCTCGACCGGATTCTGGGTCGCGATCACCAGAAACGGCCGTGGCAATTCGTAGGAATGCGCGTCCACCGTGACCTGGCCTTCGTTCATGGCTTCCAGCAGAGCGGACTGTGTCTTCGGGGTGGTGCGATTAATTTCGTCGGCAAGCAGGACGTTAGTGAACACGGGCCCGCGCTTGAACTCGAATTCTTGCTCGAGCGCTGAATAAATCGAGATCCCGACCACGTCGGAGGGCAGCATATCGCTGGTAAACTGCACTCGCTGAAATGTGCAATCAATGGCGCGCGCGAGAGCCTGCCCCAGCGTCGTCTTTCCCACGCCGGGCACGCCTTCAATTAGAAGATGTCCTCGGGCAAAAATGCTGACCAGCGCGAGCCGCACGACGTCGTCTTTTCCACGAATCACGCGGCGCAGCGCCTTCTCTAACTCAGCGGCCTTTTGAGACACAGCTACGGCAGTTTCAGGAGACATTAAATGGATTTTACTATCTGGCGCGAAGACGCCGGAGTTACCGATGTCATAGACCAGCTGCGAGCTCTTAGCTGTCAGCTTTCAGCCAAAAACACCACTTAAACGTGAAGTCTTCGCGCGGTCACACGATCAGAACGTTCAGGAAACACGGATCTTGCACGACAAGAAACTTTACTGCGTAAACTCCGCTGGCTGTCCCGTCAGCCGCTCGATCCTCTTGGCGATGGGAGGATGAGTCGAAAACAGATTCGCAAAATTCATTCCCAACAGGGGCTGTATAATAAACAAATGCGCGGTTGACGGGGTAGCTGCCATCGGCACCCGCCGCGAATAAGCGTCCAGCTTTTGCAATGCGCTCGCCAGCGCATAAGGATTCCCCGTGTAATGCGCTCCAGTCGCGTCTGCCTGGTATTCCCGCGAGCGCGAGACTGCCATCTGGATCAGCGCCGCAGCAATCGGGGCCACAATCAGCATAAAAAGTCCGGCCAGACCGCCGCCGCGCCGTTCATCGCGGCTGCCGCCCATGCCGCCAAAAATCATGGCGAAGCGTCCCATGCTGGCCAGCATCGTAATCGCGCCTGCAATGGTCGCCGCCACCGAACTGATCAGGATGTCTCGATTTCCGACATGCCCTAGTTCATGCGCCAGAACGCCTTCTAATTCTTCGTCGTTCAGCAGACCGAGAATCCCATGGGTTACCGCTACCGACGCATGCTTTGGATTTCGCCCGGTCGCAAACGCGTTCGGCGATTCCGTCGGGATCACGTAAATCTTCGGCATCGGTAGCCCGATCTTCTGAGTGAGGCGCTCAACCGCTGCATACGCCCGCGGCAGTTGCTCCCGCGTCACGGGTTGCGCGTGGTACATCGAGAGCGCAATCTTGTCCGAGAAAAAATAAGACACGAAGTTCATCACTGCCGCAAACGCCAGAGCCAACAGCATCCCATTCTCTCCGCCAAAGTACCGCCCAAAAAACATAAGCAGCAGGGTCAATGCCGTCAGCAAAAACGCCGTCTTAAAAGTGTTTCCCATAGCTTTCTACTGTCTTTCCATTTCCTGTGTTATTAGATGTTACGCTCGGCCGGGAGATGCATGGAGCTGGGAGTATTGCTCTAGCCCCTTGGGAGGCTGTTACCGCTGCCCCGTGGTTAACAGGGAGATTAGGTAGGAATTAATCTGCCTGCGGCCGCCTGCCCTTTTCCGGAGCTGCCGGTCGCATCTTAACTGTCGCATCTTAACTATGGCTGAGCGGGATGTTGCTGAAGGCGACTCCGTGTTTGCGATTAATCCGGCAAATTAGATTTTCCAAAATCTTCGGCAACACGTTTACGCCCGGCGCTGGGGACAACGAATTCTTTTCGATGTAATCTTCCGCTCCAGCTTCAATCAGCTTCTGCCGGTTTTTTTCGGTAAGACTACTAAGCACGACTACGGGTATATCCGCGGTTGCAGGATTTTTCTTCAGCCGCGATAGCACCTCGGGCCCGCTGACCTTCGGCAGAATCATATCCAACAAGATCAAGTCTGGCTTCTCTTGTCGCGCCAAATTCAGAGCGGATTCACCATCCTCTGCGCACACGACTTCATAGCCAGCTTTATGCAGTATGCGTTCGTTCTCTCGCAAGATGGGTTTACTATCGTCGACCAAAAGGATTTTCACGCAGGATCCTGTCTCCATTTGTTATCGGCGAGAGAAAGAAAAAGATTAGCCGGGTTCGCTCGATGAACTGACGCGGCGCCGGTGTGCGAACTGCCAGCGCTCTCAAACCTTCACTCTTAACCGGGGGGGCCGTCTTCTAGCCGTAACGGGAAAAGCCCAACAATTCACAGTCTCGCTGTGACATCCGTCACCGTGCAATTGAGGCTTTGTCTTTAGCATAGCCGTGGTTTCCCAAAGCCCTCTGAGCAGATTTTCATTTCCCAGGTGACCGTGATGACCGGGAGTGGTTGGCGTCTGCTCGCCTTTGTTGCACTCATTTTTGCGTCTTCCGTTTTCCTGCGGGGACAGGTTGCGGAAGCGCATCGCGTCGATATTCCCCCAAGACCCCCGGCGGTTTCCCTCTCCAACTTGGACCTGAATTCGCATAGTGCGGCCAGTCTTGCGCCAGCGCGGGGCACAATCTCACTGCCGCAGATTTCCCGCAGCGCTGGAATCATTTTTTCGGGCTATGTGGTCTCAGTAGGTAGCAGGGCGACTGTCTCCACTGCTCCATCTCTGAGAGGCGCGGGCGTCACCTCCGTCACATTCCGGGTCGAACATGGAATGCGAGGGGTGGTCACCGGGCAGCAACTGACCATTCATGAATGGGCTGGATTGTCGGCGCGCGGTGAGCGCTATCGTGTCGGCGAGCGCGTGCTGCTTTTTCTCTTTCCTCCAAGCAAACTAGGTCTCACCAGCCCCGTCTCCGGAGCCCTGGGTAGGTTCGTCGTCGATACTCACGACAGGATCATGTTGAACCCGAGGACGCACGCTGCGCTGGCGTCAGATCCGACGATTCGTGGAAGAAGCAGTATTCCCTACTTCGAGTTCGAACGCGCGGTACTGCGTGTCGCCACAGAGTGAGATTCCCATGCCCACAAAAAAAGTTGCGGCTTTTGTCGTGAAGTCGGCCCTCCAACCGCTGGCCCTCGCGACCATTTTTCTGTATTTTGCCGGAGTAACCCATGCCGGGGGGCCAAAATATGTAGCTGGGTCTAGTTACTTCAATTCTTCCAGTATGGGACAACCTCTGATTTGGCCGCAGGGCGAAGTGAACTACTATACCGATCAGGGCGATTTGAGCCCTATCCTGCCCAACTCCGCAGCCAACGCACTCGTAGCCAACGCATTCCTGCAGTGGACCTCGGTGACCACGGCCTCCGTAGTGGCCAATGGCGCGGGACAGCTTTCGGAAGACGTGAATGGCAGCAATATCGCCGTCGATGTAGAGGGAATCGTCACGGCCCCTTTTGATATCACACCTTCTTCCACGCAAACTCCTGTAGGAATTGTTTACGACTACGACGGTTCGGTCACCGACGCTTTGCTCGGTGTAGGCGCGGGCGGCGCCTCGCAGTGCTTTTGGAATGCAGTGTCAGGAGGCATAGACAACTTCGGAACGGATGCAAGTCTTTCGCATGCTCTCGTGATCATTAACGGGCAATGCGCGCTGCAGTCTTCTCAGCTCACAGACCTGGAGTATCGGTTAGTACGTGTGCTGGGTGGCGTTCTAGGCCTGGGTTGGTCGCAGTTGAACTTGAATGTAATTACCGGTAGGCCGGCACCTACGCTCGACGATTATGCCGGATTTCCGGTAATGCATTACATGGATCCGGTCAGCTGTGTACCGATTACGCTTTGCTACACCAACCCCTATGCACTGGCTGCCGACGACGTTGCGGCCCTCTCGCGCCTATATCCAACCAGCAACTCCGGTGGGAATCGGGCCCGAATTCATGGCTCTGTATACTTCTCGAACCATCAAGGGGCTGAAGGTCAGCCAATGCAAGGAGTCAATGTATTCGCTCGCTGGATTGATCCTTCCACGAACTTGCCTTCTCATCGGTACGCGGCCTCGTCAGTGTCTGGTTTTCTTTTTGTCGGCAATGCTGGGAATACCATTACAGGCCTGACGGATTCTTTCGGAAATGCTTTCGGTGAGTTTGGATCCGACGATCAGTCGCTTGAAGGTTTTTTCGATCTGGGCGATTTGCCGATTCCGAATGGCGGAACTTCTGCACAATATCAGCTTTCGGTCGAGGCTCTCGATCCAACGTGGTCGACGGGAATCGGTCCGTATGATTATTCGCAAGTGAAGCCATCTGGCACCTTTGTTCCCATTGTCGTAACAGTGAGCGCTGGAGGTGACTTTCAGCAAGACATACTGATGGTCGGAAGCGCGCAACCCACGCCGCCATGGACTGAGACGGAGACATGGGCTTCGCCCGCGCCACTCCTTTCGCCCGGGGACTGGGTGGGTTCGCTAAGCGGTTACGGCGATATGTCCTTCTTTCAGATCACCGCTCAAGCGAATCGCACCTTGTCAGTGGCCGTTACTGCATTGGACGAAACCGGCGCACCGACCGAGTCGAAGGCAGAGCCAGTGGCGGGTGTGTGGACATCCGGCGCGCCGGAAGGGTCGGTTCCGGCCGCTTTCACTTCCGCTCCGTTCAATTCAGAAGTTTTCGCCACCAGCCGTCTCGACGCGCAAGTCCTGAGTTCTAATACTTTCATCATTGGCATTGCAGATCTCCGCGGGGACGGCAGGCCTGACTACTCTTATCACGCACACGTTCTTTATGGAGATACGGTCATTCCATCGCGTCTCCCGGTAGGCGGTGGCACCATCAGTTTGCAGGGAATTGGATTGGCTCCCGGCGTCAACGTTGCGATCGGAACTCTCAACGTTCCGCTATTGGGAACCGACGCAAGCCAGATTGTGGTGGCTGCTCCCGCGCAGATTGACGGCACGCAGACCATCACGATAAGCGATCCGGTCAGCGGTGCATTTTCCATCATGACCGGTGCGCTTACTTTCGGAGCGGCGGCAACGGATCAGATCATGCTGTTAAAAGGAGGAAATCCTCCCACGCCGGTGGGCGTTCAGGCCACCTACCCAGTCATCGTGAAAGTCGTCGCGTCCGATGGCGTTACCGCAGTCGGCGGCGCGACCATAGGCTGGACCACAACGAATGGAGTGGGACTGTCCGCTTGCGGCGGCGCATCAAGCTGTTCGGTGACAACCGACGAGAGCGGCATCGCCTCCGCTTGGCCAACGCCGACGGCCAGCGGGGTGGCCAACATTACCGCGTCCCTCGCTCCCGCCGTTTACAATCCTGCGCAAACAGTTTCCGGTACTCTAAACGCAACGGCTTCCTCCCTGGACATGGGCGTGACGAATCCTTTTCTGTGGATCGCCCAAGGGGCGAGCGTAAGTGTGCCGGTTACGGCGCGTGTGCTGAACACCGGCGTGCCGAAGGCGGGTGTCACGATTAACTTCGTAATTACAGAGGGACCGGGGTTGCTCAGTGCGGCCAGCGCGGTTACGAACAGCAACGGTTATGCGTCTGTCACTCTTACCCAAGCCAATCTGTCAGGAAATTTTCAGCTCACAGCGTGCGTCGCGCCGGGTAACAGTCCTTGCCAGGTTGTGAACGGGACGGCAGTGTCTCCGGCGCTGGTGAATTTGCAAGCAGTGGCTGGCGCCGACCAGTTCGTCGTGGGCTCGGCGTTTCAGCCACTAACGGTGCGCGTGACCGATTCTTCAGTTCCCCCCAATGCGGTATTAGGGGCTGTTGTCTTGTTTCAAGCCACGGTATTGCGTCCGCCGGGACAAGATAGTTCCCTCGGGACCGGAGACCAGGCGGAATCTCCATCTGGGATGCCCGTTCTATTGAGTGAAAGCCAAAGTAGCGTTGTCAGCGATGCGGATGGTTTAGCCAGCATCTTGCCCTCAGTGGGCGAGTTTACTGGCTTACTTGAGGTGGCGATACAAGTCTCCGCGGGATCGTTAGCGACGCTACAGGACGTGTTGGAAAGCCTGCCTCAAAGCGGCAGCGGGAGTATCGCTCAGCGGTGAAGGACGAGGGTGGTTGATAGGGCGTTGCTGACGTCCCATAGAGGCTGAATCAGGCGGTGCAGGGTTGCCATCACACGGCATCGGCTTTCCATACGAATAACACGAGCTTCGCTTGCGGAGAGCCGAGGGCGGCTGTCAGCACATGGACCTTGCCGACTCAAGCTATTTTTTCGTCCACTGATCGACCCAATCGTTGACCGTCTTGTACCAAAGCTGCGAATTCTGAGGCTTCAGCACCCAGTGACCTTCGTCAGGGAAATACAGCATCTTTGACGGCACGCCTTCCATCTGCAGCGTGGTGAAAAGCTGGAAGCCTTCGCTTACATCGAGGCGATAATCTTTTTGTCCGTGAATGACCAGTGTTGGTGTCTTGAAATTCTTTGCGTATTGGTGCGGAGACCACTTCTCATAACTGGCGCGGTTGTCGTAGGGCGTGCCTTTAAATTCCCAGTTGTTGAACCAGAGTTCTTCGGTGGTGCCCCAGGCGGACTCGGCGTTGAACATGCCGTCGTGCGACACCAGGCACTTGAAGCGGTCGGTGTGACCAAGGATCCAGTTGATGGCGTATCCGCCATAGCTGGCACCCAGTGCACATTCCCGTTCTTTATCGATAAACGGATAAGTCTTCTCTGCGTAGTCGAGGCCTTTCATCAGGTCTTCAAACGGAGCCCCGCCCCAGTCGCCGTTGATGGCGTCGATGAACTTCTGTCCGTATCCGGTCGAGCCGTGGAAGTTGATCATGATGACAACGTATCCGCTGCTCGTCGCAGAAGTTGGCGCGGCGAACAGTTCGGGATTCCAGCGATAGCTCCAGTCGTCTCCCCAAGCGCCCTCGGGCCCGCCGTGGATGAGGAACTTCACAGGATATTTCTTCGAGGCATCGAAATTCGGCGGTTTGACGAGGAAGCCTTCGACTTTGTCGCCGTACGCGCCGGTGAACCAGAAGGGTTCGAGTGGGGACATGGCGACCTTGGAGAGGGCCGCATCGTTGAGATGCGTGAGTTGCTTGTCCTCGGGCCCCGAGTCTGAAATCTCAAGTGACTCGCTGAAGATTTCGGGAGGGTGCCGAAGCGACATACGCGTGAAGAAAAGCGTTCTGCCATCCGGCGAGATAGCGAAGTCGTCATCGAACGGCTTAGAGGCCGGCGGATAATCGGTGAGGTCGAGCTCGCCCCGCTCCCATGCCGAAGGGAGTTTAAGAGGCCGATCGATTGAAATAGACACCCCGGACTGATATCCCGCTAGCTCATAGCTGAAGTAGAGGTGTTTGGGTTCGCGGGACCAGATAAATGTCCCAACCCAGGCGTCAAGATTCTCCGTGAGATTCTTCTTCTCACCCGTCTTGCGGTCATACAGCATCAGCCGGAAGCGGTCGCTCTCGTATCCTGGACGCTGCTGGGCGCGGTAGGCGATGTATTTGCCATCGGGCGAATAGAGCGGCGTCGAATCGCTGGCAGGATTGTCGGCGGTGATGTTCTTGGCTTGAACAGATCCGGCCGTCCCCCCGCTGACCGGAACGATCCACAAGTCGTTGTTAGTAGAGGCCGCCGGATTCTTGTCATGATTCGAGGCGTAGCAAATCTCGTGGCCGTCAGGCGAAAAGGCGTAGTTGTCCTGTCCACCAAGCGAGAAGACTGGGGCGTCGTAATCTCCGGGGGTCAGGTCGCGGTACGCGTGAACCTGCGTCAGAACCGGAAGAACGAAAATGTGGCTGCGCTTGCCTTCTTTGTAGGAGTTCCAGTGGCGATAGAGCAAGTGAGTGAAGATCTGAGCTTTCACCTTCGATTTGTTCGCTTCATCGACTTTCTTGCCGTTGCAGGCAATTTCATCGGATTGTCCATCGCACTCGGGATAAACGTCCGAGGTGAAGAGAACGTTCTTCCCATCGGGCGACCAAAGCTCGCCCCCGGCTTCGGTCGGCATTGAAGTCAGTTTGTAGACTTGCGAAACCGTCCCTGCCGCACTATCGAAGTCAGCGATCCAAACCTGGGATCCGCCTTCCTTCGTAGAGAGAAAGGCGAATCGCTTGCCGTCCGGCGCCCAGCGCGGGCGGTCGGCATCCTGATCGGCGATGAGTATCCTCTCGGGCGACGAAGAACCTGCGGAGCTTTGCTCCGCCGGACGGCCGGGGGCGGCCGTCCCCACATGAGCCGTCTCCGCACGAGCATTCAGGGGCACGATCCAGATGTGCGGCGTTTTGCTGTTGGCCTCAAGGTTGACATCGACCACGCTGAAGATCACCCATTTGCCGTCGGGGGAGACTTCGGGCTCACCGACGCGCTTCAGCTTCATCATGTCTTCGAAGGTGAAGGGATGCTTGGCTTGAGCGAAGGAGGGAAATGAGAAGGCGACGAGAGCAAGAAAAAAGAGCACACAACGACGCATAAAAGTTACCTCGACAGCAAACGGATGAGTGTATCAGGGAGCGGCGCACAGCTTCTAGTTCGAGGTCTAGCTCGCCCAGCTTTGTCATCCTGAGGCCTGGGCTTTTGCAGGCCGAAGGACCTATGCAACTGACGAAGGACTGCATGGGTCCTTCGCTTCGCTCAAGAGGATAATGTCGCTCAGGATGACAATTGACGCTCGATGACGATGCATCGGGTTCGGCGGCAACCTCTTTGCCAAGAAGGCATCCAAGATAGCGGCAGAACTGCAGCGCCCTACCCCTGGCCTCACTGAGCGGAGAGGGGTCAGGGGAGGGTTGCCGCGGTGTGGACACCAGCAGGGGTCCCAGTGGACCTGCAGGTCTGCCATCCTTTCTTCCCTTAAAATCCGATAAAATAGGCGGATGAACCGGCCGTACTGTATTTCCCTCCTTATTCTCGTCGCCGCTTGTCTTTCTTTTGCTTCGCCATTGATGGCGCAAGAGGGCCCTCTAGAGAATGCCCCCCCCAAAGGCGCGACGCCGGAGGAAATCATTACCCGCTTTGCCGCCCAGGAAAAATTGTTTAAAGAAGCGCGCGAGCATTACACCTACCGGCAGGACATCAAGGTCCAGACTCGCGACGGTGATACGGTTACCGGTGAATATCACGAGGTCTTCGACGTACTCTACGACGATAAGGGGCATCGCATCGAGAACGTGGTGTTCGCTCCCCAGTCGTCCCTGGAGCAGGGGGGATTGTCGCTCGATCAGGGAGACGTTCAGGACTTCCGCAATCGCTTGCCTTTTGTTCTGACCACCGAAGAGGTTCCCGAGTACAACATTCTTTATGTCGGACAACAGCAGGAAGATCAGTTGCACTGTTACGTCTTCGACATTGCGCCTAAAGAAATCGTGGGCAAGAAGCGCTATTTTCAGGGACGCATCTGGGTGGATGACAAAGATTTTCAAATCGTAAAAACATACGGGCAGGCTGTTCCCGAGATTCGAGATAGCAAGCGCAAGGGCAAGGAAGAACACCTTTACCCGAAGTTCACGACCTGGCGCCAGCAGATCGATAATAAGTACTGGTTCCCTACCTACACTCGCGCCGACGACACCCTTCATTTCAATACCGGGGACATTCACATCCGCGAGATCGTGAAATACGAGGACTACAAACGATTTGGTTCGAATGTAAGGATTCTGTATAACGGCCAGGAAGTTCCGAAGGCCGATCAGAAGGATCAGAAAACGCCGCCTGATCAGAATCCGAATCCAGATCAGAAGAAACCGGACGCGACACCGCAGCCTCCGCAAAAATAGCTATTAGCCCCAGCTATGAGACGGAAGCAGGGTCCCTCGTTGCACTCGGGAGGGCAACGGCTGAGGATGGCATCGCGATGTCGCCTCGGCGCGGTGCGGCTACGACAGTCAGTTCGCACTCCATCAGAAATCAAAGCTGAGAGCTCGTTTCCGAGAGCTTAGTAGAACAAATACTTCCTCCACTTATCGTCCGAGCGTCCCATCAATCGCATGATGTGGCGACTGGTGTGGAGATTAAAGGCGCGGGGCTCGCGCATCAGCCTCATGCCAGCCTCTAGGGGGAATTGATTGCCCTTACGGCGATTGCATGTATGGCAGCACGCGACAAGATTCTCCCAAGTCGACGAGCCACCACGCGAGCGCGGAATGACATGGTCGAGTGTTAGCTCTCCAGACGGAAGAACGGTCGCACAGTATTGGCAGGTGTTGCGATCCCGCAACAAAATATTCTTCCGCGAGAGCGCACGGCTCTGGTGCGGGATGCGGCGGTATTCCAGCAAGCGGATCACGGATGGCACCCGCATGGCGATGCGAGCCGCGTGCAGAAAATGTCCGTTCTCTTCCTCGGTCATGGCCACGCCCTTCAGCACCAGGACCAAGGCGCGGCGCGCGGCACAGACATTGATCGGCTCGTAAGATGCGTTCAGCACCAGCACAGGAGCGTGCAGCGCGTGGCCGTTTCCATCACGATGTACGGCCGTAGCCGCGAACAGGCCGGCAGAATGCCGGCCGGCAAGTCCGGTGTCGGATTCGATCCTCGCTGACATGATATTCTGCCTGTCTCCTATTTCCGCGCCGGGCCGGTCTGGCGCGGCTTTCGTTCTAACTCCACTATTTAGATGCCGCAATCGACCTGCGCATCCGATCTTGTTGCTACGCATGGACTAGCTATCGAAGCTAGCCCCCCGCCGCATGGGCGAGGGTGAGCTTTTGCTCCTCTGTAAGCCCCTGGTCATCAGTCGCGTCGCCGGACAACCGAATCTCCACTGCCTGTCCTTGCAACTTCAAAGTTCGGGCAACGGTTGCGACCCACACCTTGGTTGCGCCCGCGCGCCGCAAAACGCGCGCACATTCTGAAACCGTAGCGCCGGTAGTGTAGACGTCATCGACCACTAGCACTTCCCGTCCCTTGACCGCGTCAGGCTGAATCGCGCCAAATACGCCGCGGACATTTTCGCGGCGCTGGTGGCTGGTCAGGCCGGTCTGAGATGGCGTCTCGCGCTTTCGCTCAAGGAAAGACGGGCACAAAAGAAAACGACTCGGCACGAGACAAAGTTTTATCGCTGCTTTGGCAATCAGTTCCGCATGATTGAATTCCCGTTGACGGAGTTTGATGCGGTGCAAAGGCACAGGAATTACCGTGATACTGCTGGCTTTCTGGAAGTGCGGTTCCAGTTCAGCAATCGCCTCGGCCAACATGCGCCCGAGAACGTTGGCCGCCGGACGCACCGCTGCGTACTTCAGCAGATGGATCAGTTCGCGCAGTCCGCCGTCATAACTGCCATAAGCCGCGGCCCGCGCAAAAGGAGGTCCGATGCGGCGGCATAATCCACAGAGCGGCTCGCCCGCATCCCCATTTTCCGACGTCGCATAAGGGGAAAAGAGGCGTTCGCCGCAAATCGCACAGACTCCTCCGTCAATGCGTTGCATGGCATCGAGGCATTTCTGGCACACCGGGAGACGGGAAATGTGGATCAGAGGCACGCGGCAAATGCGGCAATCGGAGGGAAACAGGACGGTGAAAAGACTTTCGGCGAGGTTGAACGAAAAGCGTCGGGTCCAGGATTGTGCTGGCGCGGAAGCAATAGGAGGCCCCGTGACTGCCGCGCCGGCCTGGATAGCCCGAATTCGGTCTCCACTACTGCTGAAGACGGCCTCCGTGATCCCCGCAAGAATCGAACGCTTGCTGCTTATCAGCCAGTATAGCGGCGAGCGGGTATGCTAAGCAACGTGGCGTTTATCCCGCACGGGAATTTCCGGCACGGACTGTTTCTTAATTTCCGAAAGCCGCTCCCGGACGGGCACAAAAATCAAACGGTAATCTCTGCGAAAACACTCCGCGCAACGCACGGGTTGCAGGAGAAAGATCGGCAGAAAAAAACGTTCGGAAAACGTGCGACGCCGGGAACGAAAACCCGTGTCACCACCGCAATCACCGCAGTGAAACTCAAAATACCGCTGGAACCATAGCTGGTCGGGGGACTTGCTTGTCACAGTACACCTCAGGACAGATGGACTACGAAGGGTGAACAAACGTTGATGCTATTTTACTCGAAGGCGGGGAGGAAGCAAGAGGAGACGAAGGGCTCCCGTTATCTTCTCTGGAACCGGCGGCCTACTTGTAAAACGGGATGTCCGCATGCTAACGTGCGCGGTTCTCGGCTTTCGAATATAAGTAATAGTGTCGGGAATCATCCCATCGTGAGGATTTGCCTATGAGTACAACCGCCCAACCACCGGTCCGCAAGAAGCATGTTCCCTACGTCCCCGAAAACATGGAGATGAAGGAGTTCACCTTCCGAGCATTGCTGATTGGCTTGGTGATGACGGCGATTCTCGGATCGGCAAATGCTTATCTCGGCCTTAAAGCCGGGATGACCATTGCGGCGACTTATCCTGCAGCGGTCATCGGCATGGCGCTTTTGCGGTTGATGAAGGGATCGTTGCTCGAGGAAAACATCGCACGAACCGTCGGATCAATTGGCGAATCGGTGGCCGCCGGTGCTGTATTTACGATTCCAGCATTTGTGATGGCGGGATTGTGGCCGGGTCTGACTCGTGAAAAATATTGGAATTCCGTGGCCCTGATGGTGATCGGGGGAACGCTTGGAATTCTTTTCGTCACACTGCTGCGACGCGTGATGGTAGAAGACCCCGACCTCCCTTATCCGGAATCGGTGGCCGCGTCCGAGATTCATAAAGCTGGCCAGCAAGGCGCAAAGGCCGCCAAGATTCTGTTCGCCAACATGGGCTTTGGCGGAATCATGTATCTGCTGGGCGCAGTCAATGTTTTCTCTGCAAACAATACTTTCCCGGTCACGATCAGTGCGCTGGGCAAAAAATTGCTGTTGCGCACCAGCACGAATCCAAATGTCGCGACGACGATCACTGGGGGCGCCACGCTGCTGACCGCCCCCGATATCAGTCCCGCCTATCTTGGCGTCGGCTACATCATCGGCCCTCGCCTGGCGGCACTCAACTTCGCAGGAGGAGTGCTTGCGTGGGGATTACTGGTCCCACTCCTAACCTTCACCATTGGTCCTTACATACAAGCGGCCCAGCCGTCAGGACAACTGTTGTCATGGCCCTTGCTGGCCAGCGCCATCTATTACTCGGTTGTGCGGCCGATTGCAGTGGGAGGTATGCTGGTTGGAGCTTCTTACACGCTTTTCAAAATGCGGAAGCAACTAGGCGCGGGCATGGCGCGGGCAGTTTCCGACTTGAAGAAGTCTGCCGCCGCCCATGAGGCCACAAACCGCACGGAACGCGATCTTCCAGCGAAGGCCATTTTCGCAGGCGTCGGTCTCGTATTTCTAGCAATGATCGGGCTTTATTACTATTTCATCGGCGGCGCTGGAAATCTTTCAACATCGCAAGTCATCACGGCAGCGGTAGTGGCCGCGCTGGTCATGATAGTTCTGGGATTTTTCTTCGCCGCAGTCTCCGGGAATCTAGTGGGCATGATCGGCTCGTCAAACAATCCGGTCTCGGGCCTGACGCTCTGCACGCTGGTGATTGCCGCGCTGCTGATGGTGGCATTGGGGGTTTCCGGCACGGGAGGCGTGGCTGCAGTTCTGGGCGTAGCCGCGGTTGTGTGCGTTTCATCGGCGGTAGCCGGAGAGATGTTGCAGGACTTGAAAGTTGGACACATTTTGGGCGGAACTCCATCCAAAATGCAGATCGGAGACTTGTTCGGCGTGGTCGTTGCGTCGCTGGTCCTGTTTTTTCCCCTGGCAATTCTCGACAAGGCTTATCACTTCGGCAGCGCGGCGCTCCCAGCTCCGCAGGCAGGATTGATGGCCATGCTATCGAAAGGTATTGTGGGCGGTGACATGGCTTGGCCGCTGGTGATTGTGGGCATTCTGCTCGGGCTCGCCATGATCATGATCGAAGTAAAAAGCGTGATGCTATTTGCAGTAGGAATGTATTTACCGCTGGGCACCACGTTTGCGATTTTTGTCGGTGGAGTGATTCGCTGGATTACTGACAAGCTCCGCGACCGTCGGGGCTACAACGAGGCCCAAAAAGCGCGAGTGGAGAACACCGGCGTGTTGACGGCATCCGGCCTGATCGCCGGCGAGGCGCTTTGCGGGTTGGTGATTGCGGGGCTGGTGGGTTCCGGCAAAGATGTGACACTGATCCACTGGACGCCTTCTTTCTGGGTAGCTTTAGCCGCGCTTGCCGTACTCATCCTTGTGATGGTGCGCGTACCTTTGGCGAACGCGGGAAGCCCGGATGAACCAGCGCCACCGACCGCGATCATGTAGGGCGTTGTGTCGACCGAACCTGGGCGGGGCGGATGCTCGTTCCCGCCTCTTCCGCATAAAAGAACGGATCTCCGGCCACAAAGATTTAAACCGCATTGCGCTGGGCTAGTCAAAAAAGCTGCACCTTATATTCGCCGAGAAATGTTTTTCTATGTCGATCTCGCAGAACATTGACTCCATTCGAAAGCGAATTACTTCAGCGGTTCAACGATCCGGACGGAATCCCAAAGACATTTTATTAATGGCCGTCAGCAAGAACCAGCCGTCCGAACGCATTCGCGAAGCGTACGAAGCCGGAATACGAATCTTCGGGGAGAATCGTTTTCAAGAGTTTGCTGGTAAGGCGGAGGCCCTTCGCGATCTGCACGATGCGAATTGGCACATGATAGGGCACTTGCAAACTAACAAAGCGGCGAAGACGGCGGAGTTGTTTCATGCTGTCGATTCCGTAGACTCATTGAGGCTGGCAGAAAAACTGGATGTCGCGGCCCGTATTCTTGGGAAGAAACTAAATGTCCTGCTTGAAGTGAATGTCGGTGGCGAATCGGCTAAGAGCGGCGTGGCACCGGATTCTCGTGTTTTCGAAGAACTGCTGCTGGCCGCACCCAAGCTTGAGGCATTGCATTTCCGCGGCCTGATGACCGTTCCGCCCTTCACCGAGGACCCGGAAGACACACGCCCCTACTTCCGCAAACTGCGCGATCTCCGCGATACGATCGCCGCTCGCAAATTGCCAGCCATCGACTATGGACTAGCTTTCCATGGGTATGTCTCACGATTTCGAAGTAGCAATTGAAGAAGGATCGAATTGCGTCCGCGTGGGAACAGCTATATTCGGCGAAAGGCCTAAGGCTTAACCCTGTCAAGCCGCACCGGTGCGAAAGCTATGAAGGTTTTCGACTCGCTTTGCGCGGGGGCGCTCTTTGTGCTGGCGATCGTGGACTGCCTGCTCGTACCGAAAACCTACACCGGTAGAATCTGGATTTTCGGAACCGGATTGGCTCTGTTGTTCACGGCGATGTTAAACATCCTGCGACTTCGCAACGGCCTTACGGTAAACGGCCTTCGACTGTTCTGCATTACGGCAAATGCAACCATGCTGGTATTCGCGATGGCGTTGATGGCGAGCATTGGAAAAGCGCGCTCGCTGGCGAATCCACAGGTGCCCTTCGTCGGAGTTCTTCTGCTGGCTGAGGCCGCGTTCTCCTTGCGGAAAAGGATTTGATCCGCCTTCAGGTATCGGCAGACGGGGTGACGTTTGCGGTCAAAGTTCACCCGCGCGCGAAAAAGAATGCCGTTACCGGCGAGCTCGGTGACGCACTTAAACTCTCTCTTACCGCGCCACCTGTCGATGACAAAGCCAATGCCGCGTGCATTGATTTCTTCGCAAAACTTTTGAAGGTACCTCGATCTTCCGTTACCATTGCCTCCGGCCAGACCAGCCGCAATAAAGTGATCCGCGTGAATGGATTATCGGTCGATCAGGTTAAAGAACGCATGCATCATGTTGCTTCCGCTCTTCCGCTTGAGCAGCGGAACTTGCTCTGATACAGCAGCGGGTTAGGAGATCGATCTCTTGAGCTTTTCCGAACGCTTTCAGGAAATTCGCACCGGCTTCGAGCGTCCCTTCTGGGTCGCAAACATCAGCGAGCTTTTTGAGCGGCTTTCTTACTACGCTGTTTTTGCGGTGCTGGCTCGCTACCTGCACGAGGGGCTGCATTTCGGAGTCGAACAGGCCAGCAGCCTCACCGGGATGTTCGGCGGCTGGGTTTGGTTCCTCGCGGTAGTGGGAGGCGCGATCGCCGACCGGCTTGGCTTCCGGCGGGCGCTTTCGCTGGCGTATCTAATCCTGAGCTTTTCGTATTTTCTGCTGGGATCGCTCGGTGCGTCGTGGTTTGCACCGGTGAGAAATGCGGTGCCCCTGCCCTCGCTGGTCGGATTAGTCTTGATTTTGCCGGCGCTGGGTGTGGCCCTCGTGAAACCGAGTGTTGTCGGGACAACGGCACGGGCATCGAATCCGAACGTTCGTTCGGTGGGATATTCGATTTACTACACGCTGGTCAATGTGGGAAGCACGTTAGGACCGTTGCTGGCGGGCTGGGAACAGGATCATGGCAGTGCTCCTGGGCTGTTTCGGGTTGCGGCTTTGAGCGTCTTCCTGATGCTTTTTTTTGTGCTTTTGTTTTTCAAGGAACCACGACGCTCGGAAGAAGGAGAAGCGGCCAGCCTTGGTCAGGTTGGAAAAAATTTTCTTACCGTACTCTCCAACCCCCGCTTTATGCTGTTCCTGTTGATCTTCACGGGATACTGGGTTGTCTTCTGGCAGGAATTCATCGCGCTGCCGCTTTACATCTCCGCTTACATCGATCCCAAGGCCAACACTGCGCGGATCCTGGCTACGGATCCTATCGTGGTCATCTTGTTCACCATGGTGATTGGGTTTCTCACCAAGCGCATGCACGCGTTTAACGCAGTTGTGCTGGGAACCCTGGTCTCGAGCCTCGCCTGGATTCTTTTGATCATTCATCCCTCGGTATGGATGGCGGTGGCAACCCTGGTGGTGGTTGCGATTGGAGAAATCATTCAGCAGCCGCGATACTACGACTACATTTCACGGCTCGCGCCTCCCGGTCAGCAAGGCACGTATATGGGATTTGCCTTTCTGCCGCTGGGCATCGGCTCGTTTATCGCAGGCAAGTTCAGCGGTTGGCTGATGCAGCACTATGGGGAAGAATTGCACCGGCCAGAAATGGTTTGGTGGTGGGTGATTGGGGTGGGATTGGCGACAACTTTGCTGCTTTGGATCTACGACAAAGTCGTCCGAGCGGAGACCATAGACGAGTCATGAGGATGCGAACTCGAGGCAACGGTAAGCAAGCGTTCTCGCCTAAAGTTCGCGGCACACCCGCCGATGTCGCGGCCCAAATTCGTAGTTCGTTGACAGAGGGCGGCTCCGCTAAGCACGCGGAAGGCGTGCAGTCGTTTTTCAAAGACGCGGTCAAATCCCACGGATGGTATACGGCTGATCTGCGCCGCGCCGCCATCGGTTTTCGACGTGATATTCGAAAAGAAGAGGGCCTGGATTTCTTGGTCGAGGTTGCCGACCAGCTTTTCGCCGGCTCTAATCTGGAGGAAAAAGCAGCAGCGGTTTTTCTCCTGGAAAAGTTAGAAGCCGAGTTTCGTGATCGTGAATTCAACTTGTTCGAGTCCTGGTTGGACCGCATCACAAGTTGGGCCGATCATGATGCTTTGGTGCATTCTTTAATCGCTCCGCTGGTCGCGAGAAAACCGGCGCGTATTCAGAGGGTGTTTCGCTGGGCAGCGTCGCCGAGGCGCTGGCATCGAAGAGCAGCATGCGTTTCCCTCATTCGCGGAACGCGCGCCAGGATGTTCTTTCCTGAGATCACAAAACTCTCCAACTCGCTCCTCAACGATAAGGACGATATGGTGCAGAAAGGATTAGGCTGGCTGTTGCGCGAAACCGCGAAGTCCGATCCTGGGAAAACAGTTCCGTACCTGATGAAGATTCGGGCACACGCCCCACGACTAGTTTTGCGCACAGCTTGCGAGACTTTGCCGGCGGCGGCAAAGAAGAAGGTTCTAGCTCGCGTTACATACTCCAGAGAAGGCGGAATAAAATTCAGAAATAGCTCAGCCACGCCTCCGAAGGCCGCGTCTTCAAAGCGGCGAACCAGCGGCAGGCCGGGTAGAGCATAAGCACCACAACCGCCCAGACGAGATAAACAATCGGCAAGGAAAATCCCCAGCCGGGCGGCGGTGTAATTGGAAACTGCCCTAGCCCCGGCGATTCGAACATCCACCCTGCCTGCCCGTAGTGGGCGTAGCAAACCATAATCGCCAGCAAATGGATCAATGGTATATGCAGGAGGTAATAGAACATCGGCACTTTGCCGACGGTGAGCAAGGGCCGTAGCCACTCCGGTGTACCATCGTCAACCGCCCAGAGAAAGAGCAGCGCCGGACCAAGAGTCATAAGGAGGTAGAGGAGGGACGGTGGATATTTGACAGTATTCAGAAATGACAAGACAGTGAAGGCTGCTGATTTCTGTGTGGTCCAAGGCAGGGGATCGCCATACCGATTGATTCCGCGCAAAACCAAAAACGCGGCGATCAATCCCATACTCAATCGCAATAAGAACGCTTTCCGACGGGACGGCGTCCATTGATAAACCTGCCCCAGACCGTAGCCTGCCGCCGTTACGCCAATCCAAGGAATGAGTGGATACGCGACAAAGATAATATGCCCAGGGCGGTTCAAGAGGAAATTAGGCTGGTGCAGTACGAACCAAAGCCGGTTGGAGGACTCCACAGGGTCGAGCAAATTATGGGTGGAGATCATGAGCACTCCAATTGTCGCAACCGCGGAGTCTGGCAGATAAACCAGGGCTGAGAGCGTAATCATCGCCCATCCTAGCGCCCACAAGACGTTGAGCAGGGTTAAATGGTAGTCGAAGTTAAATTGCCAACCGAAACACCGGACCACCACAATTTCCAGAAAAATCAGCCACAACCCCCGAGTCAACAGGAATCGCGATAACTCGGCCTTTGATTTCTTGCGCAGTGAGATATACGCGCCTGTGCCGGTGAGAAGAAAGAAAACCGGCGCGCAGAAATGCGTGATCCAGCGCGTGAAGAAAAGTGGGATGGCGGTGGTGGCAAGGTCGGTAGGATTCACGCCGGGGTGGCCAAAGAAATCCCGTGTATGATCGAGCGCCATCAGGATCATGATGACGCCTCGAACTACGTCAATGGAGTCGATACGGCTGCGCTTTCCGGTGGCAAATTCAGTCGTAGTCATGGCAAATATCCGCGAAGTTTAGCAAAGAAGGCTCCTGAATCGTGACGGTTGGGAGAGCCGGCTTGCCCCAGCGGATTCGCCCAAATCCTTGCCATTGTTTACAATAGAGGTTTGCCCATGGATCTGGCTGCCATACAATCTGCCTTGCGCGAACGCAATATTGATGCTTGGTTATTTTACGACCATCATCACCGCGATCCGATCGCCTACCGCGTATTGAGCCTGCCGGCTGACTTAATGGTCACCCGCCGCTGGTTCTACCTGATCCCCGCTCAGGGCGATCCGTTGAAATTGGTCCACAAGATCGAAGCCGGTCACCTCGATTCCTTGCCGGGCAGCAAGCGGCAATATTCGGGATGGCAGGAACTATTTGAGAGTCTGAAAGCGATGCTCGCATCGTATCGCGACATCGCCATGCAATACTCGCCGAACAACATAGTATTCACAATTTCTTTGGTCGATGCGGGAACGGTAGAGCTCTTGCGCGGACTAGGAAAGAACGTAGTCAGTTCAGCCGATCTGGTCGCACAGTTCGAGGCAACTTGGAGCGAAGAGCAGATCAAGACGCATTTTGCAGCACGCGATAGTGTGGATTCAATCGTCGCGGCGGCATTTAAAGAAATTGGCAAGCGCGTGCGAAATGGTGGCACCACCGAGCACGAGATTCAACAGTGGTTCATGGAATCCTTTCGCCGGGAGAATCTACTCACGGACGATCCTCCTATCGTGGCTGTAAACGCCAACGCAGGGAATCCACACTACGAGCCGCGGGCCGATCATCCGGTGAAGATTCACGAAGGCGATTTGGTATTGCTCGATGTGTGGGGGAAGAAAAACATTCCGAACGCTGTTTACTATGACGTTACTTGGATGGGCTTTGTGGGCGCAGCTCCCTCTGGTCGTATGCGCGAAGTCTTCGAAGTCGTACGCGATGCCCGCGACGCCGGCGTGAAGACAGTAACGGACGCCATCAGCGCCGGCCGATCGATTGCGGGATGGGAAGTCGATCGCGCCACCCGGAGTT
Source organism: uncultured Acidobacteriaceae bacterium (assembly GCA_963846215.1). Classification (GTDB taxonomy): domain Bacteria; phylum Acidobacteriota; class Terriglobia; order Terriglobales; family Acidobacteriaceae; genus Sulfotelmatobacter. The sequence continues at coordinate 171,490 of CAWJVC010000010.1, forward strand.
ACATCAAGCAAAAAGGTTACGGAGAATATTTTATTCACCGTACCGGACATTCCATCGGCACGGACGTCCATTCCAACGGAGCTAATATGGACGATTTGGAGATCCATGACGAGCGCCGGTTGCTTCCAAACTCTTGCTTTTCGATCGAGCCAGGAATTTATCTGCCGGAATTTGGAGTGCGCAGTGAGGTGAATATGCTGGTTCGGACGAAGTCAGCTGAAGTCACTGGCAACATTCAGCGCGAGATCGTAATCATCTGATGGCAAATTCAACTTCAGCCAAGAGTAAAGCCGTGGAACCAGCACAACCCGCCAGCATGATGTCGGTGATAGCCCCAGCCGTTGGCTGGTTTATTCCTGGCGCTGGCCATCTCATCCAACGGCGCTGGATTCGGGGCCTATTGCTGCTGATTTCCATCGGAAGTTTATTCCTTCTGGGATTGCTCATGCAGGGCCACATTTATAAAGCAAATGGCGGTGACATCCTGGACATTCTCGGATTCATTGGCGACCTGGGCGCGGGCGGAATGTACATCGCGACACTCGCGCTGAACGGCGGCCAAGGCGCTATCGCTTTTGCGATTGCGGACTATGGAACAAAATTCATGATTGTGGCCGGACTTTTGAATTTTATTGCTGTGGCCGACGCATATCACATCGCCATCGGGAAGAAGCAATGACGGTTCAACTGACTCATTTCAGCGCGGCGTTTGTTTTCGCGCTTTTTGCCTCCATCGTCTTTGGCATCACACATCGCGAAACCTCGCGCGAGATGATCCGCTACGGCCTGTACTGTTTCGTGATGTTTCTCGGCGGTGCATTAGCCGCAGGCTGGGCAATGTGGCTGGTGCGCAGATAGTATTCAGCATCTCTTAGCCAATCGCAAGTAAACGCGCCGGGGCTTATCCCTCCCAAACAAACGCGTCAAACACTCTTTTTGATTCAAAATTCAGGCGGCGATAGAGGGCGACTGCGCGGGCATTGGCTTCCGTCACAGTTAACGAGAGCATAGAGAAGCCGCGCTTGCGAAGATTGCTTCGGGTCGCGGCCAGAAGCGACTCGCCAATTCCATGAGAACGATATTCCGGCAGCACGCAGACTTGTGTAACATGGCCAACGTCCCCGCGAACGCGCGAGCACAGAATGAGTCCGATCAAGTTTTTTGCCTTACGATCCACTGCGGCAAATGACGATTCTGCGTCGAACAATCCGCATCCTGGAAAGCGCACAATATTATTTAGAAAACGTAGAGAGCCTCCGAGCGTGTGGTACTGATCGTTAATCTGCGAGTCGACGTGGCCTCGATAGGCGGCCGTGATGACCGCCGCGGCGGGTTGATAATCAGCTTCGGTCCAACGACGAATCTCCACGTCGGGATGGGTGGGAGGCGCAGCTGGCGGAACTTGACTCAGCCCGAGAACCATGAATAACCGAGGATGGCGCTGGAATCCCTGATCAAGGAACGGCCGGGCCACGCTCCCGGCTTCGTGTGCGAGCAATTGAGCCTCTACGCGATGAATGCCTGGCGACTGCTGCAGCGTCTCGATCACATGCGTTAGCAATTTAAGTTCAACCTGGCGGATATTATTCACCCGGTTGCCGTTGGTCACGAAGAGATCTCCAACCACGCCTTTGCTGCCCTCATACACGAAGAAGGTGTAACCGAAAATACGGCCACGATCGATTGCCGCGTATCCGGGAAGAATTTTTGCGTCAACGTAGCGGAGAATCATCTCTGCAGAACCGCTGTAGTCCCATGAAAGCAGGCTTGCCCAGACTCGAGACTCATCGTCGAGCAGCGGTCGCAAATCAGCGGAAGAGAAATGCCTGAGGTCGAGAATCTCCACGGAGCTCCTGCGTAGTCCCTTTGAAATCCAAGGTTACTTCGCGGCGGCAGAACTCCGAGTTTAGTGTCTTTCAGGGATGCGAGGCAAACGGTCGGAACATGGGGCAACAACAGCCTGCAGATTAAGGTGAAGCGTTTGCAGTCGACGCCGCGACCCAAAAATAGTCCACGTGCCGGGGAGCGTAATGGCCAAGATAGGACACGCGGCGGCCTGCTACCAGCTTGGCAATCTCTAACTGCGAATTTTCCGGAGCCACGACCAGGTGCTCTTCTTGCGGCACCTTGCCCCAATCGTAGTTGAACGTGAGATGGTTGCGATAGAAGGTGAGTCCGTACTCCAGTTCGCGCGGAATGTGATAAACCGCGAGCGGCAGCGCGCCTGTTTCGATCGCAGAAATTTCTTGGGCCAGCGGGCGGGCCGAAAGCGTTTCGTCAATCGACACGGACCCGAGCTTCATCACGGCTCCGACTGTGAACACGAGCGGGATGAGGGTCACAAAGCGCAGCATTCGCAGGCCTGACTTCCGCACTAGTGTCAGCGCGATTCCCGCACAGAGAATAAACGCAATTGCCAGAGCCACCAGCATCGGCCGGCCGCCGGGAAGTCGGTGCTGCGTGACCAGGTACGCAATCAACAACGCGGGTACGATTGAAGCTGAGGCAAACAGCGCATGTAAAAGCGCTAGCCAAGTTGGAGCCGTAGCAGCCTCACCTTGTTCCAGTCGACGTTTTAAATAATCCGCCAACAACAGAGCACCGCCGGGAACTGCGGGCAGAATGTAGCCAGGAAGCTTCGACTGAGAAACCGAAAAGAAAACCACCGGAGTGGCCAGCCAGCAAACTGCGAAAATATCTAATCTATATTCGAAACCCTTAGGGTTTGCCGTATTCGATCCTCGTGCTCTCCACCACGTTCGCGCTGACTCGACGAACGCTGAAACAGCAAACACTGTCCACGGAAGCAATGCCAGCGCTATAACCGGCAGGTAATACCAGAAGGGCTCGGTATGGTGATAAAGATTCTTGGAAAAACGGCCGAGATTGTGCTCGAGAATGAACTCGCGAAAGAATGCAGGATTGCGAATCTGAACGGCGAAATACCAGGGCAGCGCGATGGCACAGAAAAGCGCAATGCCCGGCAGCCAGAGCGTTTCACGAATAAGTCGCGGCTCGCGGACAGCAGTCGCGTAGAGTACGATGACGGTCGCTCCCAACAGCACTGCTACTGGCCCTTTTGCCAGCATCCCTAACGCAATAAGCGCGTAAAATGCGGCGAGATATATTCTCTTCCCGCCTTCGCGCCAAGCCCACCAAGCGAGCATTCCCACGGAAAAAGCTGCTGCCAGCGCCATGTCCATAGATGCGGCATGTGCGTAACCGATAATTCCTGCACAGGAAGCCGTCATCAGCGCACCGTCAACTTCGCACCCTTGGCGAAACCGTCGCAGAAAAAAGTACATCGTCAACACGAGGAGTGTCGCGTCGATCGCGGAGGGCAACCGCGCAGCCCAGTCGCTTACACCGAACACCGAATACGCGAGCATTGCTTGCCAGTAATAGAGAGGCGGCTTTTCCAGCCAAGCGCCTCCGCCAAGCACGGGAGTAACCCAGTCATGACGTTGCAGCATCTCCCGCGCTACCTGGGCGTACCGCGGTTCATCGGCACCGATCAGCCCAAACTGTCCCAGACCATAGAAAAAAAGGAACGCGCAGAACCCCGCGAGCAAGAGAGCGTCGGCGCGAGTGCGGTTTGTCATGGCGCGGTAATTTCCGAGCGAGCGGGCGTCATCATCCAGATTATCAATTCAAAGATCTAAAACCTGGTTCGAATTTATGTCGACAAAATTTACGATCGACAAAGTTTAGGATCGTCAATGCAAGAATCAACGAGCAAGAATCAACGGATTCGACTGTGGTCAGACTGGATTGACGATCGACGCGGCTATTGGATGGAAGAAACAGGCCGTAAGTTTTGCAGAATCTCGTGCACCGCATGAGTCAGCGGGCCATCCAGTGAACAACCACTCGCGCATTCGTGACCGCCTCCTCCGAAACGCTCGGCCACTCTCGCCACATCGACTTTGCCCTTGCTGCGCAAACTTACGCGAAGGCGTCCCTCGGGAAGTTCGCGGAGAAATACTGCCACCTCGACCTCGCCGATAGAAAGGATGTAATTTACGAGCCCCTCGCAGTCTTCTTCTTTGGCTCCGTAAAGTTCCATTTGCTCCTGAGTCACCCAAGACCAACCCACGTGGTTTTCGGTGTTCAGATTACGCAGTGCCTGGCCGAGCAATCTCATCTTTGCCACCGAGTGGGCAAAATAGATATTGCGTGCGCAGTGCGAAGGATCGGCACCCGCAAGCACGAGTTCGCGTGCCAGTGCGAATGTATGTTCGTTCGTTCCCTGAAACATGAACGAACCCGTGTCGGTCATGAGTGCGGTGTAGAGGCACGTCGCAATCTCTGGTGAAAATGGCGCTCCAGCTTCCCGCGCCAGTCGGAACACCATTTCCCCGGTTGCCACAGCCTGAGGATCGATCCAGTTCACGTGAGCGAAAGGACGTCCGCTCACATGGTGATCGATGCTGATGAGAAACCGATCTTCCAGACCTTCCAGCCGGGTGCGATGCACGCTATCGCATTCCAGAATAATTGCAGCTTCGTAATTCCCGTCAACGCGATTCGCCTGAAGAACCTGGTCTGCGAACGGCAGCGTGCGATAAATCCGAGGGACACCGTCATGCAGCACCACGTCGGCTTGCTTACCCAAAGACCGCAATATCTGACAGCAAGCCAGCGCCGACCCAATCGCGTCGCCATCCGGCCGCGCGTGCGAGGTCAGTACAAAGCGATCGCGTCGCTCGATTTGGTGGAGAACGTCCTGCAACATTGTTACACCTTTTTCGGAACCGGCTTCTTCTGCGATTTCACCCTCTTCTTTGCCCGCGCCAATAACTCTTCCACTCGCGCCTTCTCGCGTTCCGAACGGTCCAAACGAAAATACAATTCTGGTGCGCGCCTCAGCCGCAGGCGCTCCACCAATTCATGCCGGATGTATTCTTTGGCAGCGAGCAGGCCCTCGAGACTTCGCTCGGCTTCCTCATCATCGCCATCTACGTCCACCAGAACTTGCGCGGATCTACCATCATAGGCAACGTGAACCGCTGTCACCCCAACAAGTCCGATGCGCGGATCCGCCAGTTCACCTTCAACCAACGTTTCAATTTCTTCGCGCAGGGCCTCCCCCAACCGGCCGCGATGATACTTGAGCGCGCGCTTTTCCACTCTTCACCTCAGAGTAAAACGAAGAAGAATATCAGAAAACCAACCTTACGTCTTGACCTTCCTGTGCCATTGTCGCGCACATCGCTGGCCTACCGGTAAGTACAGAGGTAACAATGTGATAGCGAGGGAGGGGAGGTGCGAATCACCCAGACAGCCGGACTTAACAACCGGGTTTCAGACTGCGCTATAAAAATTCCACAAACGAGTCGGCTATATCCGCGCCGTGATTGTTGGCGATGCGGGTAGCCTGCCGTTCCACGTTTTTCATTAATCCATCCAGATAATCGCGCGAATCGGAGACACTTACTACGCCTACGGAGGCACGATTCCACAGGTTACTAGCTTCGAGCTCTGCGACTGACACGTTGAAGCTGGCGCGCAGACGGTCTTTAAGACTGCGCAGGACTTGACGTTTGTCTTTAAGCGATTGGGCCGCTTCGATGTGAAGTTCGAGCGTGAGAAATGCGATCGGCATTCAGTTCCAGGTACAGTTCTCAGTGCCCAGAGAGTCAGCCGCACCAACGGCTGACCAGCTGCGCACCGAAACCTGATAGCTGCGCCTAAGCCATCGCTTCCGCGGCGATGCGCTCGGTCGCGAAGGCTTCGATCACATCTCCAACCTTTATATCGCCGTAGTTAGAGATTGAAATCCCGCACTCCATGCCGTTCGTAACTTGGCTGGCATCGTCCTTGAAACGTCGCAGCGATCCCACCTTGCCCTTGAAGACTTGCACGTTGTCGCGCAGCAATCGAACTTCAGAATCGCGCTTGATCAATCCGTCGCTCACCCTGCAACCCGCAACAGTCCCGACTTTCGGGATGCGGAAAACGTTGAGCACCTCTGCGCGGCCCTGGTAGGTCTCTTTGATTGTGGGCTCAAGCAATCCACTCATCGCGCGCTTAATCTCATCCTGCAGCTCGTAAATGATGGAGTGGAGACGGATATCGACTTTTTCCTGTTCTGCGATTTCCTGCGCCTTGCGCTCTGGGCGCACGTTGAATCCGATAATGATTGCATTCGACGCGGAAGCCAGAAGCACATCCGTCTCCGTAATCGCGCCAACGCCGGAGCGCAAAAGCTTCAATCGGACTCTGTCATTCGAGAGCTTAGTCAGCAAGTCGGTAATCACTTCCACCGATCCCTGCACGTCGCCCTTGAGAATGACGTTGAGTTCCTTAGTGCCCGCAGCCTTGATCTGTTCCGCCAGTCCTTCCAGCGATACACGGGAACTCTTGGCCAATGCGGCTTCCCGAGATTTCTGCTCGCGATATTCCGAAATGCCGCGCGCCTTGTCTCGGTCGGCTACCACCACGAATTGATCTCCCGCCTGTGGCAATGCCTCCATTCCGATGATTTCTACCGGAGTGGAAGGCGGAGCCGTCTTCAGTTGCGCGCCGCGATCATCAAACATCGCTCGCACTTTGCCGTAAACGTTCCCCACCACAAAATTGTCGCCGGCGTTCAGCGTTCCATTCTGCACCAGCACGGTAGCCACCGGACCGCGACCGCGATCGAGTTTCGCTTCGAGTACCACGCCAGTCGCCGCGCGTTCGGGCGTGGCCTTCAATTCGCCGATGTCAGCCACCAGGCAAATCATCTCCATTAGCAGGTTCAGATTTGTTTTCTTTTTCGCTGAAACGTCGACGAAGACTGTAGACCCGCCCCAGTCTTCCGGCATCAGTCCGCGGTCGGCGAGTTGCTTCTTGACCCGGTCGGGTAACGCATCAGGCTTATCGATCTTGTTAACAGCAACGATGATGGGAACCTCCGCAGCATGCGCATGGTCGATAGCCTCAATGGTCTGTGGCATAACACCATCGTCAGCGGCGACCACCAACACGACGATGTCCGTCGCTTTTGCTCCTCGGGATCGCATGCGTGTAAAAGCTTCGTGGCCAGGCGTGTCGAGGAAAACAATCTCGCGCCCGAATGCCGGAGATTCCTTGTCGGTGATGCGCACCTTATAGGCGCCGATATGCTGCGTAATTCCGCCGGCTTCGCCCTCCGCGACATTCGTAAGACGAATCGAGTCAAGCAACGTCGTCTTACCATGATCGACGTGGCCCATAATCGTAACCACAGGCGGACGTATTCCGGTCTCCGGAGCCGACTCTTCGCCGGCGGCAGCTGCGTCAATTTCTTTAGCAGTCTGTTCTTCAAACGTGATCACATTTGTGTCTGCGCCGAAAAAGCGTGCCATCTCGCTGGCTAATTCCGCGTCCAGGGTTTGATTGATTGTAGCGAACACACCCTTCGACAGAAGGCGCGAGATAAGATCCTTGGCTCGAATATCCAGCTTTTCAGCTAGATCCTTTACGCTGATACCTTCCGTGATGGTGATGCTGCGCGTAATCGGCTGGGGCTCATTCGACACCACCATGCGCGGTGGCGGCGTGTAGCCCTTCATTGGGCCTTCCTTCACCCCACGCGGAACGTAGCGTTGCCCCGGACGGCGGGCTGGCCCTCCCGGACGGCTGCCAGGTCGAGTGGTCCCGGGCGGCGGAAGCGCGGGTCCAACTCCCAGCGGACGCGCGCCCGCTGGAGCTTGGCGAGTGGGATGCATCGGACGGCGTTCGCCGGGACGAAGTGGTGGACGCGGTGGTCCTCCCGGACCTCCGCCTTGCACCGGAGGACGACGCTGAAAAATTGGCTGCCCCGGCACGGGACGCCCGGGAGCGGCACGCATCGCGCCACCAATCGGGACGCCCGGCTGCACCGGCGGGGGCGCGGGACGAACTGGAGCTTTGTAAACCGGTCGGGGACCGGTCTGCGGAACGATCATGCGCGGCGCGGGTGGCTGCGGAATTGCCGGCTTGGCCGCAACAGGAGGCGGAATCGGAGCGCTCCCGGAGGCCGCTGGCGCAACCGGCGATGGAGATGGAGGAGCAACAGTGACTGCCGGCGGTGCCGCAGGGCGAACCGGAGGTGCGACAACAGGCGAAGACGCTGCTGGGACGGATACAGGCGGAGTCGCTACCACGGGCCGTACCGTTGTCGCTGGCGGCGGTGGTGTCGCAACTACCGATGCTGTCGGCGCTTCTGCCGCAGGTTTTGCAACCGGCGGTGCTGCCGGTGTGGGTCGGCTGACTGCTGCTGGAGGCGCAATTGCTGGTCTTTCAGGCGGCACTGCGACCGGCGTATGAACCGCAGGAGGTGTAGGCCGAGGCGCAACCGGCGGTGCCACCGTTTCCTTCTGCTGTGTAATCGCCTTTAACACATCTCCAGGACGCGAGATGTGCGACAGATCAATCTTGGTTTTGATTTCTTCTTCGCCGCGAGCTGTCCGGGAACTGGACTTACCAGTTGCCGAGGACGCACCTTCCGCAGCGGCACGGATGTACACACGTACCTTCTCTGCTTCATGTTCTTCCAGAGAACTGGAATGCGTCTTCTTCTCGGTCACCCCAACGAGCGGTAGCGTATCCAGAATGGCTTTACTCTTGACTTCCAGTTCCCTGGCTAGATCGTTAATTCGAACCTTACTCATCCGGCCTTTCGATTCCCCGTGTTGTAGTTAGGTCTTCATTGCGACCTCACGGAGTCAATTTCTTCTTTGCCACGCCATCGAACATGTGCGAGCGTGTCATAACTATTCTCTGGTTTCGGAAGCTGACTTCTCTTCCGCGGCAGGATCTTCCGCCCGCTCTTCTTTATCGTCTTTATCGTCCGCAACTTCTGCTTCTGCGGGCGCTTCTTCAACGGCCTCGCTTGAGGAGGAGGATGCGGCCACATCGTCCGCGTTCGCAGACTCTGCCGAGACTTCTTCGCCACCCTCCGCCGCCACTTCGCCTTCCGTGGCAATTTCCCCTTCGACCTCAGCGCCCGGTTCCAAGCTGGCAAAGTAATTATTGACCGCCAGACTGATTTTTTCCACCGTCTTCGGCCCAATGCCCTCGATCGCTTCCAACTGTTCCGGCGTCATGTCGGCCAAAGCCTCCACAGTGGATACGCCCGCGGCGTTCAGTTTCTCTACCAAGCCATCACCCAAGCCCGGTACGCTTTCAAGAGGCGTCGCAGATTGTGGAACCATCGCGGACATCTGTTGCTCAACTTCTTGCCGCTTCTCTTCTTCGCTCTTGATGTCAATCTTCCAGCCCAGCAGTTTGGCGGCGAGCCGAACGTTCTGGCCCTTCTTTCCGATCGCCAGGGAAAGCTGACTGTCATCCACCACAACTTCCAAGTGCTTCCCACCGGAATCGACCACAGTCACCTTGCTGACTTTGGCCGGCTGTAGCGCCTTCTCAGCGAAGGTCACCGCATCTTCGTGATATTCGATGATGTCGATCTTTTCTCCGTGCAATTCCCGGATGATCGACTGCACCCGCATTCCCTTCATGCCCACGCAAGCGCCCACCGCATCGACATCTTTATCTTTGGACATGACGGCGATCTTCGTACGCTCACCCGCCTCGCGCGCGATAGCGCGGATCACCACCGTGCCGTCATAAATTTCCGGCACTTCTGTCTGGAAAAGATGCTGCACCAGGTCGGGCACGGCGCGAGAGACTACCACACCCGGCCCCTTGGAGGCTTTTTCGACCCGCGCAATCACCACCCGCACCCTCTCGCCAATGGCGAAAGATTCCAAGCGCGATTGTTCCTTACGCGGCATTCGCGCCTCGGCTTTTCCGATGTCGAAAATCACATCGGGACCTTCTACGCGCTTCACCGTGGCATTCACCACTTCACCGACACGTCCGATGTATTCGTTGTAAACGGTGTCGCGTTCTGCTTCCCGGACTTTCTGGAAAATGACCTGTTTGGCTAATTGCGCGGCAATGCGGCCAAGAATTCCTTCCGTCACTTTCGGAATTCGCAACTCGCCTCCGACTTCGAGGTTGGGATCGGCCTTACGCGCATCTGCCAGCGTGATCTGCAAGAGCGGATCTTCCACCTGCTCTGGCGTCTCCACCACTGTTTTCACGGCGTACGCATTGATTTTTCCGGTATCTTTGTCTAACTCCGCGCGCAAGTTTTCCTGCGTCTTGTAATACTTACGAGTCGCCATCACGATGGCGTCTTCGACCGCAGTCACCACGATCTGCGGATCTATTCCCTTTTCGCGGCTCAACGCGTCAATCGTGTTGTAGAGCTCACTCGCCATAAAAGTATTCCGTTTTTAAAACCGGCTTCCGGTGCTCGGCTTCCGAAAAAAGTGAAAACCTATGTGAACCGCGATCCGGATCCCGAAAGCCGGATACCGGTAATCAGATCTCCGGCACTAAATTCGCCTTTTCCACGTTCGCGAATTCCACCGAGATCGTCTGCCCTGGCTCGGTTGCCGCCTTGCCCATCTTTTTGCGCGACTTCTTGCTCGCCACGCTCAAATCCAGCGTCAAGCGGCCGTCTCTAAAGCTTTCCAGCCGCCCTTCCAGATGCCGGTTATTGTTCACCGGTTCTTTCGTCGTCAGCTTCATCCTGCTTCCGACGAAACGTTCAAAATCCGTAGCTTTAGTTAATTTCCGGTCCAGCCCAGGGGACGACACTTCCAACGTGTAGCTGCCGGGCACCGCATCCTCGACATCAAGGATGGTTCCAAATTCCCGGCTAAAATTGACGCAATCTCCGTGCGTCACTCCGGACAGCGGATCACTACTCGCCGCCCCAGGCTTGTCCAGGAAGATGCGCAGCATGCGGGCATTGCCACTCCCGCGAAACTCCACTTCGACCACTTCCAGCCCGCTGGAAGCGGCTACCCGCTCCGCAATCTCACGAACTCGATCAAGCTCAAGTGCCATGCATGCAATAACTTGGAACTTAACTGCGCTGTCAAATTCCTCTACAACGAAAAAGTGGGCTTGCGCCCACTGTGTGCTTCGCCAAATGCTGGTACTACACACCAGTTCTCAGTTTTCTAATATACGCCCGGAAGGGGGTAAAAGACAAACGCACCAGGCTCGATTCAGACCTACTCCCGAAGCGGTCGTCGACTTTGGCAAATCGCTATTCAGCACAGATGTCCCCACTAGAATTATCAGTAGTTTGGCGCTTTGAAGACTACAATCCGGACTGGGGTTGGAGGCAATATGTTCGTCCGTTGTCTTTCCCTTTCTCTTCTCGCACTTCTACTAATGCTCTCCCCGGTTGCATCTGCTCAGAGCCGTGGCGGTGGTGGCTCTAAAACCAGCAGGGCAACTGCCACTCCCCTTGTCCCTAACAGCCCACCTCAGCCGCCAGCCGCTAACGACCTCAGTGGTAGCGTCCCAACGGCGAGCGCCGATAATGAAGGGAAACTCGAATTTCGGACCGAGACAATTCTGGTTCAAATTCCCATCGTCATCACCGATAAGTCCGGCAACCACATTCGCAACTTGCAGAAAGCAGATTTTCATATTTACGAAAACGGCAAAGAACAGAAACTTGCGACCTTCGAAGAAATCGTCACCACATCGACCAAGCTGCCTGTAGGTGCGCCTAAGCCCGGGGAGTTCACGAACTTAACAATCAACGAGCAGACGCCACGCGCAGTAACAGTAATCGTTCTCGACACGGTAAACACACCCTTCCTCGATCAGTCCACCGGCCGCCGCGAGTTGATTAAGTATCTGGCCAACAATCTCGACTCCACGCAGGTGCGGGCAGTCATGATCATCACCAGCCGCGGCCTGAAAATCGTGCAGGGGTTAACTGGCGATCCCGAACAGCTCTTGAAGGTGTTGAAAAAGGCAAGTGGAGAAATCCCGGCCATGCAAAGCGTGCCTGTCGACGCTCAGGCCGATGCCGCCGTCAACGATATGGCGGACGTGGCTCCGTCACTCGCAACCGGCAACGATCCCGGTTCCGCCATCGATGACTTCATCGAGCGCGGAGATGCAATCTATGCCCAGTTCCAACAGCAGAATGCTATCGAAACAACGATGAATGCCTTCCTTGGAATCGCCTGGGCCCTGTCAGGGGTTCCAGGGCGTAAGTCTGTAATTTGGGCAACCGGCGGATTTCCCTTTACCATCGCTTATCCTGCGGCCGTTCCGGGCGGATATCTCTCAGGACTTTACGAGCGAGCCATGGAGGCACTAACCGAGGCTCAGATATCTGTTTACCCCGTGGACGTTCGCGGGCTGGTATCGAACGCTGTTCCCGACGCCGGGCAAGGCCGACAGAAAACTGGACCGGCGGCCATGCAGCAACTTACCAATCGGTCATGGCTGCAACAATCCACCATTGAGACCCTCGGCGAATTCGCCGACATGACCGGCGGCAAGGCCTTTTACAACACCAACGACCTGGCCTCAAGCTTCAAACGTGCCGATGATGACGCTTCGTCCTACTACCTTGCTGGCTACTATCTCGATAAAAGCAATAACCGCGCTGGATGGAGGCAACTGAAAGTCAAGGTGGACAAGAAAGATGCGGAAATTCGGGCGCGGAAAGGCTTCTTTATCACCAACGCCACCATCCATCTTGAAATGGCACGCAGCGCAGACCTGACTTATGCTCTCACTTCTCCCATCGAAGGCACGGGCGTCCCCATCACCATGAAATGGTTAAGTACCACGGGGAGCGGCGACAAGAAGAGAACGGATTTCTTACTTAATGTGCCGCTTAATGGCGTAACTTTGCAAAGTAGCGAAGGAAAGAACCGTATTAACTTCGATGTCGCCTCTGCCGCGTTTCTGGATAACAGCAAGAAGGGCGAGCCAGCTATTACATCGAATAAAACCGTTAGCGCCGCCATCACCGACGCGAATCTGGCTAAATTACGGGCCAACGGAATCGCGATGCAAGACACGCTGGAGCTTGGTCCCGGACACTACACCGTTCGCGTCGTGATCCGTGATAATGTCACCGGCAAAGTCGGCAGCGTCACTGCTCCCCTGACCGTGAACTGAAAACCTGCCCCCGCATCTTCAGCCGGTCAGTGGTCCCCGCCCGAGTCAGCCCTACCCGGCCCCACCAGCGCTCGCCCGGGGAAAACGTTCGGTACAATCTTCCCTTCGTCCACCACGACTGTTCCTCCGACTAACAGGTAGCGCACGCCGACGCTAGGCTCCATCGGCTTCGCGAAGGTTGAACGGTCGCTGATTGTGTTTGCGTCGAAGATTACGATATCCGCGTCAGCACCCTCCTGCAGTCTTCCTTTTCGTCGAGCCGCCGGGGTTGAACGTTCCAGCATCTCCGCCGGCATCAGGCTCATTTTCCGGATCGCATCCATCAACGATACGGTTCCCTTTTTCACGTACATATTGAGCCAGCACCCGCGAGTAGGTTCCGGCATTCCGAGGATGCCCTTCAGCGCCATCACTGGCAATCATCACAAGAGGATGAGGAATGACTTCATCCACAATTTCTTGCGTATTGGCGAAGATCAGCACCCAACGCGTCGTGTTCGATTGATGCAGTTCTTCGAAACGCTGCTTCGTAAGATGCTCTCCAGTGTCGGGCAGCACGAGATCGCCATAGTCGATGCCGAGTTTTTCGCGCCATCCCGGATTGAAAAGCGCCGAGTTCACCGCCGTCATGCCCGCGATGTAGGGATATGCTTCCGTGGTCACGTCCAGCCCGCGCGCGCGTGCGCCCTCCACCATCGAAAGACATTCCAGCGAATCACGCAAACAAGTGCTGTTGATGTGCACAATGTGCAGCGCAGCTCCCGTCATGGCCGCGGCTCCGATCACTTCGCTGACCGCTTCAATCGATGATCCCGGCTCGATGCGCCCCGCGCTCCGCATGTGCGTGTAGACGGGCACCCTTCGCTCTGCGGCGAGCCTGAACATATCAATCACTTCCAGCCGCGTCGCTCCAGGCGTGTATTGAATCCCCATCCCAATGGCCAATCCTCCGGCATCCAACTCTGCCCGCAAACGCTGCCGTATCGCTTCGATCTGTTCGGGCGTGGCAGCTTGATCGGTGGCGGGTCCGCTTTTCGGCAAGATCTCAGGAGCGCCGGAATGCGCCCCGATGATTTCGGCTGGTAATGGCGCGCCGAAAACCAAAGCTCGCGCCGCAACATGACTCGCCGAAGTCCCATAGTGAATAAGCGAATGACCTTCTTTCGATTTCAAGAATTGAGCCACATTGGGAGCGCCGATTTCCAGCTCCAGCGCGCTGGTCACGCCATCCAGTGCCTTCACCCCTTGGCTCGCCAAGTCCTGTCCGTGCTGGTGAAGATCAATAAATCCCGGCGCAACCACCAGCCCTTGAGCATGAAGCACACGCTTTCCACTGAGTTCGTCCGCCGAAATCCGAATGATCCTCCCATCCTGTACGCCGACGTTCCGAACCGCATCCAGACCGGTCTCGGGATCCATCACTCGACCGCCTTCGAGCACCAGGTCGTACTGTTGCGCCGTCGCAATGATCGCTGAAAACAGAAGCACAATGGAAAGCATCAGACCGCGCATAATTCCTCCCGAACGACTAGCGATAATAGCAGCCTCGATTACTCGTGATTTGCCTGAATCCCGGCACACTCTCTAGAATGAAGATTCATCCCCACAAGCTGGGTCGATTTCCGAGAAACTTATGATTCATTTTCCAGTTCCCGAAGCTCTCACCTTCGATGATGTCCTTCTCTTACCCGCGCGTTCCGATGTGATTCCCGCGACTGCGAACACGCAAACTCAGCTCACCCGCAATATACGCTTGAATATCCCCATCGCCAGCGCAGCCATGGATACCGTCACCGAATCGCACATGGCCATCGCCCTCGCTCAGCAGGGCGGTCTTGGTATAATCCATCGCAATCTTACGATTGAGCAGCAGGCCAACGAAGTCGACAAAGTGAAACGTTCGGAAAGCGGCATGATCGTCGATCCCGTCACCATGTCGCCGACGGATAAAGTGAGTGATGCGCTGGAAGTGATGCGCAAATATAAAATCTCAGGCGTTCCCATCACCTTGAATGGCAGGCTGGTCGGAATCCTCACCAATCGCGATCTCCGTTTCGAAACTCGCTTCGATATCCCCATCGATCGCGTGATGACCAAAAAAAATCTCATCACCGTGCCCGTCGGCACCACTCTCGAGGACGCCGAAGAAATCCTCCACGAACACCGCGTCGAAAAACTTTTGGTCGTCGACGACAAATACAATCTCAAGGGCCTTATTACCGTCAAAGACATTCAGAAAAAATTGAAATACCCCAACGCCGCCAAGGATTCTCAGGGACGTCTGCGGGTTGGTGCGGCAATCGGAGCCACCGGGGATTTTCTGGAGCGCGCCCAGGAACTAGCGAGGGCAAAAGTAGACGTAGTCGCCATCGACAGCGCGCACGGCCACTCCACCAAGGTACTCGAGGCCGTGAGGGCAGTGAAAGCGAAGCTACCGGAGATGGAATTGCTTGCCGGCAACGTTGCCACCTTCGATGGCGCATGCGAGTTGGCCAGAGCCGGAGCCGATGGCATCAAGGTTGGCATCGGACCCGGGTCCATCTGCACCACACGCGTGGTCACCGGCGCAGGCGTTCCCCAGATCACCGCGATCGCTGAGGCTTATCGGGCGACGAAAGATTCCGGCGTGCCCATCATCGCCGACGGCGGCATCAAGTATTCCGGCGACATCACGAAGGCGCTGGCAGCTGGTGCGAGCGCTGTGATGATCGGATCGCTCTTCGCCGGTACCGACGAAAGTCCCGGCGAACTCATTCTTTATCAGGGCCGCTCCTTCAAGTCGTACCGCGGCATGGGATCCATCGGCGCCATGGCTCAGGGTTCCAGCGAGCGCTATTTTCAAAGTACCGAAGGCGATTCCTCAGCAGCGGTTTCCTCGCAGGACGGCGATTCCAATCGCCTGAACAAACTTGTTCCCGAAGGCATTGAAGGACGCGTGCCTTATCGCGGCTCCGTCGCGATGATCGTTCACCAGATGGTGGGCGGATTAAAATCAGGCATGGGATACTGCGGCTGCGCCACCATCGGCGAACTCCTGCAGAAAACCCGCTTCGTGCGCATCAGCGGAGCCGGACTTCGCGAGAGTCACGTTCACGATGTCATGATCACCCGAGAGGCCCCCAATTATGCCATCGAATAGTTTATGTTGGGACAGCCGCCTCCGGCTGTCCCGCCTGGCCCAGCCGGGCCTCGGCTCGCGCGCTTGAACTCCCGCCGCGACAATCTTCTGAAAGCATGGATCGCCGCGTTCCTTTGGCTGATCGTCATCGCCATTGAATCGACCGCCCTGCTTTCGTCCAGCAATACCAGCCGCATTCTTTACCCACTGCTTCATTATCTCTTCGGCCTCGACTGGGAACATTTTCACGAATGGCACTTCTACATTCGCAAAGGCGGACACGTCGTCGGCTACGCCATCCTTAGCATCTTGGCATTTCGCGCCTGGCGCGAGACTTTTCCTGCACGCGGGAATCGTCTGTGGACGATGCGATGGAGCAGCATCGCGATCCTCATGACTGCGTTCGTAGCCAGCCTGGATGAGTGGCACCAGAGTTTCATTCCATCCCGCACCGGCCGATGGCAAGATGTAGTCCTCGACACCAGTGCCGGAGTCGCGGCGCAGATTCTTATCTTTCTGTGGTTGAGAAGCTTTGGCAGACGGCACGCTACGACCTCGAGGAAGTTCGTCAGCCCTAGGGCGAATTCTCGCGTCGTGCAGCCAGTTTTTTCAGCTCATAGAAGAGCGCCGCTGGAGACCTTGAGTCAGCCTTCGGCAGCAGAAAGATCATCAGCCCGAGGAATCGGCCCGTCCGCACACGGAAGAGTGGCGCTTCAGCGCCGCGTAAAGCGTGAAAAGAGATGTGCTTTAGCCCCTGTGCGACTTCCTTACGCCTCGCCCCCTGCAACAGAACAGCCGCGACCAACGCCATCGCTGCCGAAAAATAAAATGGAATCCCAGCGCCATAATGCTTCCACAATTGCCCTGTGATCAGGCTCGCCGCCAGAGTCGCTACGCTGGTCACGAAAAAATAAATCCCTAACGCGCGTCCGCGCACATCTTCTCCAACGCTCTCCACAACCAGAGCCTTCAGCACCGGCTGCGTTAGCGCATAATAGAATCCGTACGCTGCCATCGCGATCCAGATCGCCAGCGTCGAGGGCGCGCGTCCAAACACAAAGTAAACTGTCGCAAAAATCACGATAGCCCATCGAAGCGATCAACCGGCGCGAAACCCGATCACTAAACCATCCCGCGGGCCATGAACCAAGCGTATAGGTGATGTTGAAAACCAATCCGAGCAATGGCGCGAGCGCCACCCGGATCCCGACATTCTGCGCTCGCAGCACCAGAAACATATCGCTGGAATTGCCAATCGAAAACAGCGTCACCGCGAACAGCACAAGATAAAAACGTCGCCGGAAGTTTGACGCTGCTGGCCGTCGATAGCGTCGGACGAACCTTGCTCTTCGCAGCGACTGATTTCTCGGCACCTTCCATTGTGCCGTTTGCGCGCCTTCGAACCTCACGAATTCCAGCCCACGCCGCCAGCACGCACAACGCCCCGGCGCAGCCGCAGCCCAGAACACACTGCGGATTCCGAAGCGCGACAGCATCAGCGAGTGCGATCAGCGGCCCCGCAATCGCGCCGGCAGAGTCCATCGATTGAATCAGCCCATACGCCGAACCCAGTCGGTTCTTGCGGAACGGACTCGGCGACCATCACATCCCGCGGCGCGGCCCGAAAACCTTTTGCGAGACGGTCGGTAAAGCGGATCAGCTAGAATTTGCGGCCACGCCGTGACGATCGCCAGCAGAGGCTTGACTGCATTCGCGACGAAATATCCCGCGACTACGACGGGCTTGCGGCGTTTGATGCGGTCGGCCAGATATCCGGAGAAAAGTTGCGAACGAGGCGACGCTTTCCGCGATGCCCTCAATCAATCCCAACTGCGCCGGCCCCGCGCCCAGCGACGCCAGAAACGCCGGCAGCACCCAGTACGCCATTTCGGTAGCTGTGTCGTTCAGAAAAGAAGTGATGCCGAAGGCGTAGATGTTGCGAGCAGCGGAAGGCTCATGCTCGGGGGGAGCGGCAGACATGATTAATTTTTACCACGTCGAGTCACGGAGTATACGGAGAAAAGGCGAGAGGCATCGATGACATGCGAACTGATACCAAGCAACTGATGACCGCTTTCAATACATCGCGTCGTACTTCGTCACCACCCACTGCCCATCTTTATTCTCGGTGGTAACGGTGAAGAGTTCCTGATAGGTCCCGGGCTGCCCATTGCCGTACTGCGCTTGCCGCGATAATGAAGGATGGTCAGCGGCGGCGCGCTTTCCCACTCCGCCAGTTCCCACGAGAGCAGCGGGTGTTGCGCCTCGGAATCGCAGATGAAGTGCGCGTACTTCTTGCGGTAGTCGTGTTCCCACTCGTAGAGAAGTTCGTCACAGTGGCCGTCGCGCAGTTCATGCAGGAATTTGTTGGCACTGTGCTCAATCGTGCGGTCTCGCAGAGGATTCATCCGAATGCTCACAGGCAGCCCGGTGAGCGGATCGTGATCTTCCGAGCGCGCCAGCACCGGTCCCTGATTGCTCAGCCACCAGATGTAGCCGAGAAATCCAAACACCAGCAGCGCGCCAACGCCGACAGCAATGCCGATCTGTGTGCGAGTGAACCCCATCTGAGAGAAAGTTTATAGGGATGGCAGGTTCCCGCAAGATTACCGGCGGGAGCCGCAGGAGGACATGTACGAACGGGTGCCGTGCAAGTTTGCATTGATGTCAGGTTCCGACCTCGGCGATAGCCGAGGGAACCGGCTTTGTCTGATCTTGTCCGTGGAAAAGAAAAAGGGCACGGCTTCCGCCGCGCCCTCGTCACAAAAATCAGACTACTTCTTTCTTCTTCTTCGTCCTTCACTGGTTCCACGCCGCCATCGTGCTGCGCCTGCGCTTCGGCGTCTTCCATCGCCTTGCGGGCTTCGGCAGCTTTCTTGGCGCGGGCTTCGGCGCGCTTCTCGCGCTTTTCGTCGAGAACCTTTTCGCTTCCCAGCAATTCGAGGAAAGCCTTGTCGGCGCCATCGCCTTTATTCCAGCCGGTGCGGATGATGCGCGTGTAGCCGCCGTTGCGGTCGCCAAAGCGCGGGCCGACCGTGTCGAACAGCTTGGCCACGGCTTCGCTGGTCATCAGGTAAGAAGTTGCCAGACGCCGCGCCGCAAGATCGCCGCGCTTGCCGAGCGTGATCATCTTCTCGACGATGGGCTTGGCGGCCTTCGCCTTGGGAACCGTGGTTTCGACGCGTTCTTCGACGATCACTGAGGTGACCAGGTTGCGCAGCAGCGAGCGCCGGTGCGATGTGTTCCGTCCGAGTTTGTAACCTGCAACTTTGTGACGCATGGGAAACCTCAGCTTCTAGCTGCCAGCGCTTAGCTGCTAGCTCAAATCAAAGACCAGAATCTAATTTCCTGAATCTCAGTTGCTAACAGCTATCACGGCCCGACTTCCGCGAAACTGGAAGCCGGGCGCCTGAATGCCAATTACAGCTGGTCGTCCGGACCGTAGGCCGAAGCCGGCAGAACCATGTTCGAAGTCGGGCCGGGCACGGCGTTGCCGTGCTCGTCGATCTTCATGCCCAGGCTCAGACCCATCGTGGAAAGAATCTCCTTGATCTCGTTCAGCGACTTGCGGCCGAAGTTCTTGGTCTTGAGCATTTCCGATTCGGTCTTCTGCACCAGTTCGCCGATGGTCTGAATGTTCGCGTTCTTCAGGCAGTTATAGCTGCGCACCGAGAGTTCGAGCTCTTCGACGGAGCGGTTCAGATTCTCGTTGTGAATCTCGGGCTTGCGATCGTCCGAAGACGAAGTTCCGGTCTCGATTTCTTCCTCGAAATTGATGAAGATGTTCATGTGATCCTTCATCAGCTTCGCAGCCAAGCCGATCGCATCGGCGGGCGTGATCGAGCCGTTGGTCCAGACTTCGAGCGTCAGCTTGTCGTAGTCGGTAATCTGGCCGAGACGCGCTGCTTCCACGGTGTAATTGCACTTGCGCACCGGCGAGTGGACGGAATCGATTGGAATAAATCCGATGCCCAAGTCCTCGTCGAAATTCTTGTCGGCGGAGGTGTAACCGCGGCCGCGCTTCAGCCGCATTTCCATATCGAGCTTGCCGCCTTCGCTGACGGTTGCGATATAAACATCCTTGTCAAGAACTTCGACGTCGCCATCGGCTTCGATCATGCCGCTGGTTACAACGCCCGGCTGATCGGCGCGCAGATAAATCGCCTTCGGCGCATCGCCCGCAAGCTTGAACGGAATCTGTTTCAGGTTCAGGATGATGTCGGTCGCATCTTCCACGACGCCCGGGATCGACTGGAATTCGTGCAGCACGCCTTCCATCTTCACCGCGGTAACGGCCGCGCCTTCAATCGAGCTCAGCAGCACGCGCCGCAGGGCATTGCCCACGGTGGTGCCGAAGCCGCGTTCAAAAGGCTGCGCCCAGAAAATTCCGTACTTGTCGGTAAGGGTGGAAGTATCGACTGCGAGACGTTTCGGTTTTTGAAAACCTCTCCAAAGCATTTGTTTCTCCTTCGGCCGTTTGGCTCAATCCCGGCTTCCTGAAGAGGTCCAGACTTCAGGTCAAGCGCCAGGACACAGGCTGATCTGGCTCGAAATAATGGACCGCAATCTCGATATGAGACGTTTGCGTGATTTAATCCTCAATGACTCGACGACCAATCACTCAATTTCTTACTTGCTGTACAACTCGACGATCAACTGCTCGTTAACCGGCAACTGAATATCTTCACGCTTGGGCAAGGAAAGCACCCGCGCCGTGTAATTGTCGCGATTCACTTCCAGCCAGTTCGGCAGCGTGCCGTGGCTGGCGAATTCTTTCGCCAATTCCAGGACGGCGAGCTTCTTGCTGTTCTCGCGAATGGAAATTTCCTCGCCCGCACTCACTTCGATACGAAGGAATGTTGACTTTGCGATTGTTGACCGCGACATGCCCGTGCCGCACCAACTGCCGCGCCTGGCGCCGCGATTGCGCGAACCCAAGGCGGAAAACCACGTTGTCGAGACGACGCTCGAGTTGCTGCAAGAGCAATTCGCCGGTGACGCCACGCGTGCGCGCG
The DNA here is from genome assembly GCA_963846215.1 of uncultured Acidobacteriaceae bacterium. Lineage (GTDB taxonomy): Bacteria > Acidobacteriota > Terriglobia > Terriglobales > Acidobacteriaceae > Sulfotelmatobacter. The sequence goes on from CAWJVC010000010.1 coordinate 192,583, forward strand.
GCCTTCTCGAAGTAGTTACGGAATTGGCCTTCGAGCGTGAAGTAGATGCGCTTGGCTTTCTGCTTCTCGCGCAACTGCAAGCCGTAGCCAACAATCTTGGCCTTGCGGTCTTTCCCATGTTGTCCGGGAGCGAAGTTGCGCTTCTCGATGGGGCACTTATCGCTGAAACATTTGGAGCCTTTGAGGAACAGCTTCATGCCCTCGCGGCGGCATAGACGGCAGACTGCATCGGTATAACGTGCCAAGTTATTCTCCTTTTTAGATGACCGGTTTACGGGTTTGGCTTCACCCTTCGTCCCGGACAAAATCAGTTTTAGCTTCTAGCTCTTAGCTAACCCGATTCACTTTGGGTTTGCACCAAGACTCGGACACTTCCTACACTCTTCGGCGCTTCGGCGGACGGCATCCGTTGTGCGGAATCGGCGTAACGTCACGAATCGAACGCACCTCAATGCCGGACGACGCCAGAGCACGCACCGCGGACTCGCGGCCGGAACCCGGGGCCGCTGACGCGGACATCCACGCTGCGCACACCGTGATCGCGCGCCATATTGGCCGCGTTCGAGGCAGCCTGCTGCGCGGCGAACGGAGTGCCTTTACGCGATCCACGAAAGCCCAGCGATCCGGAACTCTTCCACGACAGAACGTTGCCGTTCATATCGGTGATGGTCACGATCGTATTATTGAAAGAAGCTTGCACATAGCACAATCCGTGCGGAACGTGCTTGCGCTCCTTCTTCTTGAATGTTTTCTTCTTGCCTTTTTTTCCGGTGCGGCTGCCGCCCGCTGCTGCTGGTTTTGCCATAAAGTCGTTCAGTTGCCAGTTTCAGTTCCATGCCGCAGTACAACTGCTAACGGCTGGAACTGCTTTTATGTCTTCGACGTCGCCTTCTTCTTGGTCGATACCGTACCCTTACGCGGACCTTTTCGGGTACGCGCGTTGGTATGCGTCCGCTGTCCGCGGACCGGCAGGTTGCGGCGATGGCGGAATCCGCGATAGGAGCCGATTTCGATGAGCCGCTTGATGTTCATCGAAACTTCCTTGCGCAAATCGCCTTCCACCATCCCCTGCTGCTCGATTACGGTGCGGATGCGGTTGACTTCTTCTTCGCTCAGGTCCTGGACCTTCTTCATCGGGTCCACTTTGGCCTCGTCAAGAATGCTGCCGGCGCGAGGATGCCCGATGCCGTAGATGTACGTCAGCGCGATGTTGATGTGCTTCTGGCGCGGTAAGTCGACGCCTGCAATACGTGCCATATTAGCGTCCTTCACTCCGCCGCCGAGGCCTTCTTAGCCCTGGCGCTGTTTGTGTTTCGTGTTGACGCAGATCACCCGCACCACACCCTTGCGGTGGATAACCTTGCACTTGTCACAGATTTTCTTTACCGATGCTCGTACTTTCATAAATCCAGCTCTCAGCTGCTCAGCTCTTCAGCCGGCAGCACCAAGGTCATTTATAGCGATAAACAATCCGGCCGCGATTCAAGTCGTAGGGCGAAAGCTCCACCGCAACCTTGTCGCCGGGCAGAATGCGAATAAAATTCTTGCGCATCTTGCCGGACACATGCGCCAGCACTTGATGCTTATTTTCCAGTTCCACCTTGAACATGGCGTTGGGCAGCGGTTCCAGAACCACTGCCATCACTTCAATCGCGTCTTCTTTACTCATTCGCTCCTTGAAACCAGCTCTTAGCCTTTAGCTCCTGGCCCTTAGCTGAAAGCCAAGAGCTAAAAGCTAGAAGCTCATTTCGTCAAAATCACGGGACCGTCTTTGGTCACGGCCACGCAATGTTCAAAGTGCGCGCTGAAGCTGCCATCGGCCGTCACTGCGGTCCACTTGTCGCCCAGCACCCGCGTCTCCGGCTTGCCGAAATTCACCATCGGCTCGATCGCGATCACCATGCCTTCACGCAACTTTGCGCCATGACCACGCGCCCCGTAGTTCGGAACTTGCGGCTCTTCGTGCAGGTGCGTTCCAATGCCGTGTCCCACAAACTCGCGCACCACACTAAATCCCGCCGCTTCCACATGCTCCTGCACCGCCGCTCCCACATCGCCAACCGAGTTTCCGATCCGCGCCTGTTCGATCCCGCGATACAGCGATTCCTCAGTCACCGTCAGCAGCTTGCGCAACTCCGGCTTCACCGTGTCACTCACCGGCACCGTGATCGCCGCGTCGCCGTAATAACCATCGAGCACCACGCCGCAATCGATGGAAACGATGTCGCCTTCCTTCAGCATCCGCTTCTCCGACGGAATGCCGTGCACAATCTCTTCATTCACCGAGGTGCACAGCACGCAGGGATAATCGTAGTATCCCTTGAATGCCGGCTTGGCCCCGAGTTCCGCAATCTTCTTTTCCGCGACTCGTTCCAGATCCATCGTCGTGATGCCGGGCTTTACCATCGTGCGCACATGATCGAGAACCTGGCGCACAATGTGGCCGCTCTGCCGCATGCGTTCAATCTCAGCCGCCGATTTGCAAACGATCGCCATTAACTTATGCGTGATGATCCTCAAGAATCCGAAAAATCTGCTTGCCGTTACCGCATCCATCGGCCGATCGCCATTAATCGAAATCAGCCTGCCCGTTCGCTGGTAATAATCGGCCACGGGACGAGTCTGCTCCTGGTAAGCCGCCAACCGGGGCTGAATTACCTCCAACCGATCGTCATTACGGGTCACCAGCTTCGATCCATCCAGTCGCAAACTTCATCGACCGAGGCGGCTGGAAGTGGACGTTATAGATCCGCCCACAGGTGGGACAAGAACGGCGTCCAGTAATCCGGAGCAACAACTGATTATAATCCACGTCCAGCCGGATCACAATTGGCCACGCCCGAGTCGGGCGCGAATTATCAAAGAGCTTGTCGTCGAGCAATGCATCCAGCCATCCGGCCTGAGCTGCAGTCCGGGGAAAACCATCCAAAATATATCCGCGCCTGCAATCCGGTTCCTTCAGCCGCAACCGAACCATTTCGCAAACCAGATCGTCGGAAACCAACTCGCCGCGCGCCATCACAGCTTTGGCGGCTCGGCCCAGTTCCGTTCCTTGCTCCACGTTGTAACGCAGAAGATCTCCGGTGGAGATCTGCGGAATCAGATACCTCTCCATGATGCGCTTGGACTGCGTGCCCTTACCGGCGCCCGGCGGGCCAAGCAATACCACGGGACCCAAATCGTGTGAGGTTTCCTGCGCCATCGAGTTGGCCAAAGCCTCCCGAACAGTGTTCCCGGATAACTTCCACCGCGTCATCCAGGTGCAGCAACCCCAAAAATCTGAATTGCAATCCGAACTAAGAACCAGCCGGTTCAAATTACCAATTACCAAATTCCTTATGACCAGTTTCGACGACCGCGAATGCGTCCACTGCGCGGCGTGAATCCGTCGTAATGGCGCATGATCAGTTGCGCTTCCACCTGCGTGACCGTATCCATCGCCACGCCCACAACGATCAGCAACGAAGTTCCACCAAAATAAAAGTTCACTCCCAATCCGTTCGTCACCCACACCGGAAGCCGCTCGAACAGCGACCCTCCCAGCCAGAACGGCAGATGGTTGAGGTGGATGCCGGTGATCATCCATTCCGGAATAAACGAAATAATGATCAGATAGAGCGCGCCCACTAGCGTGATACGAGTCGAGACTTCATTGATGTAATCCGCAGTGCGCTTACCGGGACGAATGCCCGGAATGAAGCCGCCATACTTCCGCATGTTGTCGGCAACTTCACTGGGATTAAACACGATCGACACATAAAAATAGGCGAAGAAAATGATGCCCAGCGCGTAGAGCAGGGTATAAAGCGGCTCTCCCCACCCCAGCATGCGGATCAAATCGCCAAAATAGCGGCTATTCCGCAACCCATAACCGATGGTCTGCGGCAAAGTGAGAATCGAAGACGCGAAGATGACCGGCATGACGCCGCCAGCGTTCACGCGCAGCGGAAGATGAGTCGACTGTCCACCCATCACCTTGCGTCCAACCACACGTTTGGCGTACTGCACCGGGATGCGCCGCTCGCAGCGTTCGACGTACACAATGAACGCCACCACGGCAATCATGAAGACCACCAGTCCCGCCATCAGCACCGGCGTGATCGCTCCCCATGTGCCGTTCTTCGCTTTCTCCAGAAGATCCTGCACGCCCCGGGGCAGACCGACCACGATTCCGGCAAAAATCAGCAACGACATTCCATTGCCGATCCCGCGATCCGTGATCTGTTCGCCCAGCCACATGATGAACGCACTGCCCGTCGTCAGGGTCAGCATGGTCATTAAAATAAAGCCCGGCCCCGGATGCAGCACGAAGTCTCCAGCCTTCTGCAGGCCGATGGCAATTCCGAACGATTGCACCGCGCTAAGAATGACGGTGATGTAGCGCGTCCACTGAGTAATTTTCTTGCGTCCGAGCTCGCCTTCTTTTTGCAACTTGGCCAGCGGCTCGTATACCACCGTCAAAAGTTGCAGAATGATCGATGCCGTAATGTACGGCATAATCCCCAAAGCAAAAATTGTCAGGCGACGCAGGTTACCGCCCGAAAACAGATCCACAAAGCCAAGCAGCGATCCGCGGTTTTGATTGAAAAAGTCTTCCAGCTTGAGAAAGTTCACGCCCGGTGTCGGAAGATGTCCGCCCAGCCGGTAGACCGCGAGCATGGCCAGCGTAAACAGAACCCGCTTGCGCAGGTCGGGGATACGGAAAATGTTCGCCAGCTTCTCAAACATTACTGCAAGACCTCAAACTTGCCGCCTGCCTTGGTGATTTTTTCTTGTGCTGCCTTGGAAAACTTGTGCGCGTGCACGGTGATCGCGACCGTCAGTTCGCCGTCGCCGAGAATTTTTACCGGATGCTTCGCCTTGATCACGCCCGCTGTGCGCAAAACATCAGGGGTAATGGGCGAACCAAGGAACTCTTCGCTCAGTTCCATCAGGCGTTCAAGGCTGACGATATTAAATTCCTTGCGGAAGATGTTAGTGAAGCCGCGCTTCGGCATTCGGCGATGCAGCGGCATCTGGCCGCCTTCAAAGCCGCGGATCAGGCGCATACCTGTGCGCGAACGCTGGCCCTTATGACCGCGAGTGGACGTTTTGCCCATGCCCGAGCCCATACCGCGGCCTACGCGCTTGCGCTTTTCCGACGCCTTTTTCGGTGCTCGAATGTTCGATAAATTCATGATTCGCCGCCTACTCCTGCACAATCTTTACCAGATGCGGAATTTTCGCCACCATGCCTCGAATCGCCGGATTATCGGGACGCTCGATCACCTGATTCAACCGGGTGAACCCCAGTCCCTTCACCACCAGCTTCTGTTTCACGGGAGAGCAAATGGCGGAAACTACCCACTTAAGATGAATCTTTCCGCTAACGGCCACTACTTTCTTCGGTCTCATCGCTGATCCTTCTGGCTCTTAAATCGCTTGCTGCCACTAAATTTCTTGCAATGTCTTGCCGCGCATGGCGGCGACGCTCTCACGGCTTTTCAGCGCCCGCAGCGCGGCAAAAGTCGCCTTGATCACGTTGTGAGGATTCGTCGTGCCGATCGACTTCGTGAGCACGTTTTGAATTCCCACCGAAGTCATCACCGCGCGCACCGCTCCGCCGGCAATCACTCCCGTGCCTTCCGGAGCGGGCTTCAGCAAAACTTTGCCTGCCCCGTAGCGCCCCAGAACCAAGTGCGGAATCGAGGTCTGCGTCAGATTGACCTTGATCAGATTCTTCTTCGCCGACTCAATCGCCTTGCGAATGGCCTGCGGAACTTCCTTCGCCTTGCCCGCGCCATGCCCCACCACCGCTGCCGAGGGATCACCCACCACTACCAGCGCGGCGAATGAAAGATTCTTGCCGCCCTTCACCACTTTGGTGACGCGGTTAATGGCTACAACCTGGTCCTTCAACTGGAAGGAATTTGCATCGAGCTTCTTCGTCACTGTTGGCATTCTTTAAACCCAGCTTTCAGCTATCAGCTTTCAGCTCCGAGGCTATCGCTCCAGCGAACCGCTGAAAGCTGACAGCGTAGAGCTGTTCTTAAAATTGCAATCCCGCCTCGCGCGCCGCATCCGCCAGCGCTTTTACGCGCCCGTGATAGATATAGCCGCCGCGGTCAAACACAACCTTGCTTACGCCCTTCGCCTTGGCGCGTTCCGCAATGGCCTTACCGACATCCTTCGCCGCGGCCACGTTGCCGCCACTGCGCCGGCCTTCCTTCTTGCCTTCCGCGGAACTGGCCGAAACCAGCGTCGCGCCATGCAGGTCGTCGATGACCTGCACATAAATATGATTGAGAGAACGGTATACATTCAAGCGCGGACGTGCCGCAGTGCCCTGCATCTTCTTGCGGATGCGGTCATGCACGTGCCCACGTTTCTGATTTTTCGAAATTCTGGTTAACATTGCTCGTATTCCTCACTTGCGGCTGTGGGCTCCCACTTCGCTCGTTCTTAGCCTGCCCTGAGCAACTGAGCCAAGCGAAGTCGTCGAACGGGCCCGCAAAACACCGCTACTTCGCTCCGGTCTTACCAACCTTCTTCTTCAAACGCTCGCCGGCGTAACGTACGCCTTTATTCTTGTACGGATCGGGAGGACGCAGCGATCGCATCTCAGCCGCGACCTGACCAACCTGTTGCCGGTCGATTCCAGTCAGCGCGATCTTCGTCTGCTTGGGATCCACCGTCGCGTCAACTCCCGTCGGCAGCGGATATTCGATGGGATGCGAGTAGCCGAGGTTGAATACCACCATCCCCTTACCCTTCATCTCGGCACGGTACCCGATGCCAACGATTTCCAGTTCGCGCGTCCAGCCCCTGGTTACGCCTTCCACAGCGTTGTTGACCAAAGCTCGCGCTAACCCGTGCACCGCGGCCTGCGAATCGTTTTGGCGGATCGCAACCAGATTTCCGTCTTTCTGTTCGACAACAATACCGGCAGGAAGTGTGGTGTCCAGTTTGCCTTTCGGCCCCTGCACCATCACGTTGTGCCCTTCAAATTTGACCGTCACCCCCTTAGGGATCGGGATCGGCTTTTTTCCAATTCGTGACATAAGCTCTCAGCTCTCGGCTTTCAGCTCTCAGCTTCTTCATAGCCGGGCCCTTACTTCAGGCTGACGGCTGACAGCTGACAGCTACTTCTTTACCAAATCTCGCACAACAACTCGCCGCCCACGCCTTCTTTACGAGCCTGGCGTCCGGTCATCACGCCGCGCGGAGTCGTAAGGATATTGATCCCCATGCCGCCCAGCACACGAGGAATCTCGCTGCGCCTGACATAAACGCGGCAGCCGGGACGCGACACGCGCTCCGCCTTTGAAATCGCGGCTTCATTGTGCGCGCCGTATTTCAAATAAATCCGGATGACCTTATGACCTTCTTCCTCGGTAGCTTTGAAATTCGAGACGTATCCCTCTTCTTTCAAAATGCGGGCAATCTCCAACTTCAAGCGGGAGGCGGGAATGTCTACCTTCTGGTGCCGCGCCTGGAGCGCATTGCGCACCCTCGTCAGCATATCTGCGACCGGATCGGTCAACCTCATTGTTTGCTTCTCCTCTAGCCACCCGTTCGCTCCGCGTTTTGCGGAGAACCTGCGGCGGCTTGTCTATCAACTCTTTACCACGATCTTCTTACAACAATCTTCTACGACGATCTCTCGCTTGCGCTAGCGTCCTACCACGACGACTTCGAGACTCCGGGAATCTCCCCGCGCAACGCCAGTCCACGGAAGCACAAGCGGCATAGGCCGAACTTGCGCAAGTAAGCGCGCGGACGTCCGCATAGCTTGCAACGATTGTGCCGTCGCGTAGAGAACTTCGGCGTCTTTTCTTTCTTCTCCCGCGCTAATTCAAACTTCTTCTCGATCTTCGCGTCTTTTACTCGTTTTGCTGTTGTCATGCGTTCCTTAGAAAATCTTTATCTCAAATCTTGAACTGTAACTTTCTGACCCGCTACTGCGTCCGGAACGGCATGCCCAGATGTTTCAACAGCGTTCGCGCCTGATTGTCATTCGCCGCCGTGGTCACAATCGTCACGTTCATGCCCTTCATCTTGTCGACCTTCTCGTAGGAAATTTCCGGGAAAATCAACTGGTCGTGCAGTCCGATGGTGTAATTCCCGCGGCCATCGAACGACTTCGTCGAAACTCCTTTAAAGTCACGGACCCGAGGCAGAACAATGCTTACCAGCCGATCGAAAAACTCATACATGCGATCGCCGCGCAGTGTCACCATCGTCCCAATCGCCTGGCCCTCGCGAACCTTGAAAGCCGCAATCGATTTCTTGGCCTTGGTCACGATCGGCTTCTGGCCCGTGATCTGCCCCAGTTCATTCACCGCCGGATCCAGAATCTTGGAGTTCTGCGTCGCCTCGCCCATGCCCATGTTGACCACAATCTTGTTCAGGCGGGGAACGGCCATCGAATTCTTGAGTTCCAGTTCTTTCAACAGAGCCGGAGCCACTTCTTTTTCAAATTTCGATCGCAGCCGTGGACGCTCTTTCGCACTGTGATGCGCCTGTGCAGGAGCTTTCTGTTCCTGCGACGACTCTTTTGAACCCTTCTTTTCTTTATCTTTTGCCATCTTCGTTTTTCAACTTCCTCTCACGGTCTCGGATTGCAGAAAGCCTACAGTTCCTTAGCTTCTTGCGTGTACCGCTGCGTGAGACTTAATGTTTTGCTGATGCCGCTTACTTATCTAAAGTCGTTCCGCACTTCTTGCATACGCGGACTTTCCGGTCGCCGCGCATTTCATGTCCGATGCGCACCGGCCCGCAGGTCCCGCAAACCAATTGCACATTGGAAAGCGCAATGCGGCTTTCCTGCTCCGCGATTCCGCCTTTGATATTGCGCTGCGGATTCGGGCGCACGTGCTTTTTCACCATCATCACGTGCTCGACCAATAACTTGTTATCGTTCGGAAACACGCGCAGCACGCGCCCTTCCTTGCCCTTATCCCGACCCGTGATGACTTTCACGTTGTCGTTCCGTCGGATGTCGACTCGCTTTTGTACTGTGCTAGCTGTTCGCATTTCCTGCTCTCAATTCCTGAATTCTTTGTTCTTCTCGTTACCTATTCCGTGCCCGGCGTTCGCCCTATATAACTTCCGGCGCCAGTGAAACGATCTTCAAAAATCTCTTATCGCGTAACTCGCGCGCTACCGGACCGAAAACACGCGTTCCTACTGGTTCGCCCGCATCGTTGATCAGCACTGCGGCATTCTGGTCGAAGCGAATATAAGTGCCGTCACGACGCCTGTGCTCCTTGCGCGTCCGCACAATCACCGCCTTTACCACTTTGCCCTTCTGCACCTGTCCGTCCGGCGAAGCCTCCTTCACGGCGGCAGTGATTATGTCGCCGAGGCCGGCATTCAAGCCAGTCGAACCGCCCAGCGGCAGAATCATCTGCAGCTTGCGCGCGCCGGAATTGTCGGCGACCTCCAGCATGCTTCTCATCATCACAGCCATGGCTTCAATCTCCCTCGTCCTCGATCCAACTACTTAATTCTCGATCCAGTACCACTTCCGGCACCAACGCCGTCTTGCGCACAATGTCCTTCAGCTTCCAGCGCTTCAGCTTGGACAACGGTCGCGTCTCTTCAATTCGCACCACGTCCCCCACATGCGCTTCGTTCTTCTCATCGTGCGCATAAAACTTTTTATTGCGTGCCACCACGCGCCCGTAGAAAGGATGCGCTTTCTTCCGCGTCACTTTGACCACAATCGTCTTTTGCATTCGGTTGGCGACGACTTCTCCCACCACTTCCTTGCGCCGGCCCTGCACGTGTTCGGTCTGCGGCGTAGCTTTTCCTGTTGCGGTTTCCGCCATTATCGTTTCTCCGTTGCTGCGGCGCGCGTGCGCTCGGCCAGAATGGTGTTGACGCGCGCGATATCCTTGCGCAGTCCACGCATCTTTTTAAGGCTCTCGGTCTGCCCCATATTCATCTGAAACTTCAGCTTGAACAGCTGGTCCGCGAGATCACGCCCCTGATGCTGAAGCTCGTCGTCCGTTAAATTGCGTATCTTGTCCGATTTCATAAATCCGTTTCCAGTTTCCACTTCAAATTCTTAATGATCTTCGCCTTTAATGAGCCGTGTCTCGTTTCACCAATGTGGTTCGCAGCGGCAGTTTGTGCGACGCCAACCGCATCGCTTCCGTCGCATCCGCCAGCGCTACGCCTTCCATTTCGAAAAGGATCTTGCCGGGACGCACCACCGCGACCCAGTGATCCGGCGCTCCCTTACCTTTACCCATACGGGTTTCAGCCGGCTTCTTAGTGACTGGCTTGTCGGGAAATACCCGAATCCAGATTTTTCCGCCGCGTTTTACAAAGCGGGTCATGGCTACGCGGCTGGCTTCAATCTGACGATCGGTGATCCAACCGGGCTCCAGCACCTTCAATCCGAAGTCGCCGAACGATAGCGTGCTTCCGCGCCACGCTTTGCCGGTCATGCGTCCGCGCTGCTGCTTGCGGTACTTTACTTTCTTTGGCATTAACATAAATCAGCTCTCACTCTTCGATCTCAGGCAAAACTTCTGCAACCCTTGCTGCCGTCAGACGTCTAAAACGCGCCAACGCCGGTTGTCTGTTCTTTCTTCTTAGTCGGCAGGATTTCTCCCTTGTACACCCAGACCTTCACGCCTATCACGCCATACGTCGTCCTGGCTTCCGTGAAGCCATATTCGATATCGGCGCGAAGGGTGTGCAACGGCAACCGGCCTTGCAAGTACCATTCCGACCGTGCGATTTCATTTCCATTCAAACGCCCGCTCACTCGAACCTTGATGCCCTTGCAACCGAAGCGCAGCGCCGAATCCACCGCCTTGCGCATCGCCCGCCGGAATCCAACCCGCTTTTCAAGCTGCAGCGCGATCGCTTCGGAAACCAGCTGCGCGTCAAGCTCAGGCTTGTGCACTTCCTGGATATCGACAAACATTTCCCGCGACGTCCGCTTCTGCAAGTCCGCTTTGAGCTTGTCGATTTCCGCGCCCTTGCGTCCGATGATGATTCCGGGTCGCGCCGTCTTGATGATGATGCGCAACTTGTTGCCCGGCCGCTCAATCTCGATCGAGCTCACGCCCGCTGACTTGAGCTTTTCCTTCAACTCAGTCTTCAGCTTGACGTCTTCGAGCAACAGTTTGTCGTAGTCGCGCTCCACAAACCAGCGCGACTTCCACGGCTTGGTGTAGCCGAGGCGAAAACCATAAGGATGGACTTTTTGTCCCATTGCTTCTCCTAATTCAATCCAAAACCTGTGTAACGCCAAACGCTTTTCACAACCAAGATCTTTGTCATTCCGAACCCGCGCACAACGCGGGCGAGGAACCTGCTTTTCTACTACTTCGCAGCTGCCTTCTTCTTGCTCTTGCTGGTTTTCCCTGCAGCCTTCTTCGCTACCGGAGCCCGCTTCTTCGCCGGTGCGCCAGCCGCTGCCGCTCGCTTCTCTCCCGAAGCGTGAGCCGCCCCGTTTGCCGCTCCGCCAGCACCAACTCAATATGCGAGATGCGCCGCTGATAGCGGAAAGCTCTGCCCTGCGGCGCCGGACGAATCCGCTTCATGCGCGGACCATCGTTCGCGATCGCGCTCTTCACGTACAAATTGTCGAGCTCGATATCCAGATTCTTCTCGGTGCTCAAATAGTTCGCGTTATCGAGCGCGGACTGCAACAGCTTGCCTACATGCTCTGCCACGCGCTTCTTCGTGAACAACAGCGTGTTGCGCGCTTCTTCGACCCTGCGCCCCTTGATGAGTTCCAGCACCAGGCGCGCCTTCTGCGGCGAGACTCGTAAATAACGCATTTCCGCTCTGAATTCCATTCGCGTCTCCCCTTATGCCTTCGGCGCCGCGGGCGCTGCTGGAGCGCTTGCTCCTGGGCCGCCCGGAATGCCTGCCGGCTTCGCCGCAACTTCCGTCGCCGCCCGCATGGAGTGGCCTTTAAAGTTGCGCGTAAAACTAAATTCGCCCAGCTTGTGGCCAACCATGTTCTCGGTGACGTACACCGGAATAAACTTTTTGCCGTTGTGCACCGCGATCGTGTGCCCGACCATCTCAGGAACCACGGTGGATCGCCGCGACCATGTGCGCAAAACTTTCTTTTCGTTGCGCGAATTCATGCCCTCGACCCGTGACATCAGGAAGCCATCCACGAACGCGCCTTTTTTGGTTGAACGTGCCATAAATTTGCTCTCAGCCTCAAAATCCTGTTGTTCCGACGGTTCGCGAAGCGCTCCGGAGGAACCTGCTTCTAGCTTCTATCCCGGCGCTACTTCGGCCGCCGGTTCACAATGAACTTATCTGTACGCTTGTTGTTGCGTGTCTTATATCCGCGAGTCGGCTGTCCCCAAGGCGTCACCGGATGCCGTCCGCCTGAAGTCTTGCCTTCACCGCCGCCGTGCGGGTGATCCACGGGATTCATCGACACGCCGCGATTCACCGGCTTCCATCCCATCCAGCGCATGCGTCCCGCCTTGCCGATGGTGATGTTCTCGTGATCCAGATTGCCTACCTGGCCAATCGTAGCCATGCAGTCCTGCGAAATCTTGCGGGTTTCGCCCGAAGGCAACTTCACCAGCGCGTAATCGGATTCCTTTGCAACTAACTGCGCTGCACCGCCCGCCGATCGCACCATCTGCGCACCCTTGCCTGGCTTCAATTCAAGATTGTGAATCGATGTGCCAGGTGGAATATTGCGCAGCGGCAACGCATTGCCTACAAGAATGTCGGCATCGGGCCCACTTACGACTTTCTGCCCCACCTTCATTCCTTCGGGCACGAGGATGTAACGTTTCTCGCCATCGGCATAGGCCAGCAACGCAATACGCGCCGACCGGTTGGGATCGTATTCAATCGTCGTCACGGTCGCGGGAATGCCAGCCTTCTCGCGCTTGAAGTCGATAATGCGCAGCTTCTGCTTGTGTCCGCCACCGCGGTGCCAGCTCGTAATATCGCCCGAGTTGCGGCGTCCGCCAGTGCGCTGCTTTTTCTCGATCAGAGGCTTGTGCGGATGCCTCGTCGTGATGTCGTCATTGACGATCGTCGTGCGGTAGCGCAGCGTCTGTGTTGTCGGTCTATATGTCTTGATTGCCATAATCGCTCTCAGTTTTCAGCTTGTTTCTCATGTTTCAACCGTCGCTCGTGCTGATAGCTGACGGCTGATAGCTGCCTGTGTTACAGATTCTGCGCGTACTCCGGCATCTTTTCGCCGGCCCGCAGCCGCACATACGCCTTCTTCCAATCGGGACGATAGCCGGCAAACTTCCCGCGCCGCCGCTCTTTTCCCGGATACATCGCAGTGCGCACGGAAAACACTTTTACCTTAAAAATGCTCTGCACGGCCTGCTTGATCTCGGTCTTGGTCGCCAGCGGGGCGACCTGGAAGACCAGGGTGTTCTGATTTTCCTTGATCGCCAACCCTTTTTCGGTGATCACCGGACGGCGAATAATCTGGTATGCGGATTTCACTTAGGCCACCTCCGCCGCTTTTTCATGCCGCACGCGCTTTCGCGGAGAAGCGGACGCCTTCTTCGCACCCTCGTCTTCTTCCTTCGCTGCCTTGCGCTGCTGTTTCGGCAAAGTATCTTTCAACGTGAGCTGCAGCTTCTCAATCGCGGGATGAGAAAAAATCACGCGATCGTACTTCAACAGGTGATAAGGATGAACTTCATTACCCGCGATCAACTCCAGGCCGTGAATGTTGCGCGCACTCAGCTCCAGATTGCGATTGCCGGCGTTCGGCGCTTCTACGATCAGCACCGTCTTTTCCACCTTCAACGCATCCAGCACGCCGCGAAACTCTTTGGTCTTCGGCTCCTTCACATCAAACGCGTTCACGATCGTCAGCTTGCCATCGGCAAACTTCGAGGCCAGCGCCGAGCGCAATGCGCCCAGAAGTTTCTTGCGCGGGAACGCGTAGTCATAGGAGCGCGGAACTGGACCGTGCACCGTGCCGCCATGGCGCCAGAGCGGCGAACGGATGGAGCCGATACGCGCGCGCCCCGTTCCCTTCTGCTTCCACAGCTTTTTGCCGGAGCCGGAAACCTGCCAACGGGCCTTCGTGGCGTGCGTGCCGCGATGCTGCCCTGCGCGATAATGCTTCACCGCTTCCCAGAGCAAGTCTTCGTTGACCGCCCCGAAAATCTCATCGGAGAGATCGAACGTCCCGACTTTCTTGCCGCTCAAATCGTGTATGTCAATCGTCGCCATATTGCTTAAGCCTTCTTCGCTGCTCTCTTCGCCGCCTTCAACGGATCAACCGTAGCCGAACCCGCAAATCCACGACGCTCTCTCGGCGGCTTCTTCGACTTCGTGATAATCAGGTACCCGCCTTGCGGTCCCGGCACACTGCCTTCTACCACCAGCAAATTCTCATCTTTATCGACCCCCAGCACGCGCAGGTTGCGCTGCGTTACCCGGGCATTGCCCATGTGTCCCGACATGCGCATTCCCTTGAACACGCGGGAAGGAAACGCGGAGGAGCCAATCGAACCGGTAATTTGAAACATCGATCCGTGCGACTTCGGACCACCGCCAAAATGATGGCGTTTCACCACGCCCTGGAAGCCCTTACCCTTGCTGACGCCCACGATATCGACGAATTTTTCGCTTTCGAAAATCTCCACCAGTACCCGGTCGCCAACCTTCACCGATCCCTCGCCGTCGCCGTCGCTCTCGAGCGCCACTTCGCGCATGAATTTGACTGGAGGAAGATTATTCTTCGCCAGATGTCCCCGGGCCGGCTTGGTCAAGCGCGACTCTTTTACGAACTCCACCAGGCCGATCTGGGCTGCTTCGTAGCCGTCCTTCACCGCCAACTTATGCTGCGTCACAACGCAGGGACCAGCCTGAAGGACGGTGACCGGACGAACGTCGCCCTTCGAGTCAAACAGCTGCGTCATGCCGACTTTTTTTCCGAGAATGCCTGTAACCTTGATCGCCATCTTCATCTCCGCCCAGCTTGGCTCGTCGCGATTACGCGGCGTCTATTGGCTGGGAGCCTTTTTCGTGCCGACAACTGACAGCCGAAGGCTATTTATGTTCTTTTCCGAATGCCTTGATTTCCACATCCACGCCAGCGGGCAGATCGAGCTTCATCAGCGCATCCACGGTCTGTTGCGTCGGCTCGAGGATATCGAGCAAGCGTTTGTGGGTGCGGATCTCAAACTGCTCCCGCGACTTCTTATCGACGTGCGGCGAACGCAGCACGCAATATTTGTTTTTCATCGTGGGCAGTGGAATCGGCCCGGCGATCTGTGCTCCGGTGCGTCGCGCGGTTTCCACAATCTCGCCCGTCGACTGATCCAGAATGCGGTAGTCGTAAGCCTTCAGCCGGATGCGAATTCTCTCTTTTCCAATCACTTTTCACTCTCTTTACCCCTCCCACTTTCCGCAGGAGGAAAGAACTTGCGGCAGGATGCAAGCCGCTTCGTTGAATTGTCATCCTGAGCGAGACGCCTTTTGTCTCGCGAAGGACCTATGCAACTTCCCTTACTGCACAATCTCCGTAATGGTTCCGGCGCCGACCGTGTGTCCGCCTTCGCGAATGGCGAAGCGCAAACCCTTCTCCATCGCCACCGGCGTGATCAGTTCGATCACCAGGCTGACGTTATCCCCAGGCATCACCATCTCGGTTCCCGCCGGCAACTCCGCCACCCCCGTCACGTCCGTCGTTCGCAGATAAAATTGCGGACGGTATCCCTTGAAGAACGGCGTATGCCGTCCCCCTTCTTCCTTCGTCAGAATGTAGACTTCGGCCTTGAACTTGGTGTGCGGCGTGATCGATCCCGTCTTCGCCAGCACCATGCCGCGCTCCACATCTTCTTTCGCAATGCCGCGCAGCAAGAGCCCCGCGTTGTCGCCCGCCATGCCTTCGTCCAGCTGCTTCTTGAACATCTCGACGCCGGTGACCACCGTCTTGCGCGTCTCGCGGAAGCCCACGATTTCCACTTCCTCGCCGACTTTCACCTTCCCGCGCTCGATTCGTCCCGTCACCACCGTGCCCCGGCCCTGAATCGAAAAAATATCTTCAATCGGCATCAGGAACGGCTTGTCCAGTTCGCGCGCCGGCTGCGGCACGCTCTTATCCACCGCCGCCATCAACTCGTCAATCTGCGCTTCCGCCTTGGCATCCCCGTTCAGCGCGTTCAGCGCCGACACCCGCACCACCGGCACATCGTCGCCCGGAAACTTATAGCTCTTCAGTAACTCGCGCACTTCCAGCTCCACCAGCTCGAGCAGCTCAGGATCATCGACTGCATCCACCTTGTTCAATGCCACCACGAGATACGGCACACCCACCTGGCGTGCCAGTAGCACGTGCTCCCGCGTCTGCGGCATCGGACCATCCGTCGCAGCCACCACCAGAATGCCGCCATCCATCTGCGCCGCGCCCGTGATCATGTTCTTGATGTAATCGGCGTGGCCCGGGCAATCCACGTGCGCGTAGTGCCGGTTCGCCGTCTCGTACTCCACGTGCGCCGTCGCGATCGTGATGCCGCGAGCCTTCTCTTCCGGCGCGTTATCGATCGAATCAAACGATCGAAACGTGTTCTTCGGATTATGCTTCGACAATACCTTCGTGATCGCCGCCGTCAACGTCGTCTTGCCATGATCAATGTGACCAATCGTCCCTACGTTGCAGTGCGGCTTAGTCCGATCAAATTTCTCTTTCGCCATATCCTGCCTCTAGCTCCTAGCTCTTCGCTTCTAGCTCAAGCCTTGTCATCTTCGTCAGCTTCGTAATAGGCGCCGACGAATTCCTCTTTTTCCACCAGGTCGACGCTCACCGTCCGGTCAAACTCGGCAAAATCTTCTGAAAACCGTTCGCGGAAAATCTCGAAACCGCGATGCCCTCTCCAGAAATCCCGAACCCGATACCGCCCCTCAAACGCCGACTCGCAATTCACTTCCGTAACGACGTAAGCTTCAGCTCGCTTCAGAAACCGAGCCCAAAGCCCGTCGCGCTTAAAAACAAATTCGAACTCAGCTCGCTTACCTTCGCGGACCCAGAATCTGCGGTCGACGACGAACCGCGGCGCTGGCAGTCACTTCGTCGTGCCTTGCACCTTCGCAATGATTTCCTCCGCCACCGACCGCGGAGCCTCCTCATAACGCGCAAAGTGCATCGAGTATTCCGCGCGGCCCTGCGTCGACGAACGCATGTGGGTCGCGTAGCCAAACATTTCCGCCAGCGGGACGATGGCCTTAATCACCTGCGAACCGGCGCGATGCTCCATGCCTTCAATGCGTCCCCGCCGCGAACTCAAGTCGCCCATGATCACGCCCGCATAATCTTCCGGCGTAACCACTTCAACTGCCATCACCGGCTCCAGCAGTACCGGCGAAGCCTTCCGGGCAGCCTCTTTGAACGCCATCGAGCCGGCGATCTTGAACGCCATTTCATTCGAATCCACGTCGTGATAGCTGCCGTCGTAAAGCGTCGCCTTCACGTCGACCATGGGATAGCCCGCAAGAATTCCTCCTTCGAGCGCTTCCTGAATGCCCTGATCGATCGGCTTGATGAATTCCTTCGGCACTGAACCGCCCACGATGTCGTTGACGAATTCGTAACCCGTTCCGGGTGGTTGCGGGTCGAGCTTGATCTTGGCATGTCCGTACTGGCCGCGTCCGCCCGTCTGCCGGATGTATTTGCCTTCCGCTTCAGAGTGTTTGCGAATCGTCTCGCGATACGCCACTTGCGGCTTGCCGACATTGGCCTCGACTTTGTACTCGCGCATCATGCGGTCGACGATGATTTCCAGATGCAACTCGCCCATACCGCTGATGATGGTCTGTCCGCTATCGGGATCCGTGTGCACCTTGAACGTTGGATCTTCCTGCGCCAGGCGCCCAAGCGCCATGCCCATCTTCTCCTGATCGGCCTTCGTTTTAGGCTCAACCGCAACCGAAATCACAGGAACCGCGAACGTAATGTTTTCCAGCGCGATGGGGTGCTCTTCGCTGCAGATCGTATCGCCCGTGCTCACGCCCTTAAGGCCAACTGCAGCGCAGATATCGCCAGCAAGAATTTCACTGATTTCTTCCCGCTTGTTGGCGTGCATCTTAAGCAAACGCCCAATACGCTCCGTGCGACGACGCCCCGTGTTCAACACGGAGTCGCCAGTCTTAAGCTGCCCGGAGTACACGCGAATAAAGGTCAACTGACCGACAAACGGGTCAGCCATAATCTTGAATGCCAGTGCCGAGAACGGCTCTTTGTCATTCGCCTTGCGGTAAATCGTCTCCCCGTTATCGGGATTCAGGCCGTGCGTCTCCGGCACGTCGAGCGGCGAAGGCAGATAATCCACCACCGCGTCGAGCAGCGGCTGCACGCCTTTATTCTTAAAAGAAGTCCCCACCACAACTGGGAAAACCTTCAAAGCAATCGTCGATTTACGCAGCGAAGCGCGCAACTCATCCGCGCTGATCTCTTCGCCTTCCAAAAACTTGTGCAGGATTTCGTCGTCGTTCTCCGCAATGCTCTCGACCAACTGAGCGTGGAACGCTTCCGCCTTTTTCTTCAGCTCGGCAGGAATTTCTTCGGTGACATACTCGGCACCCATGGTCTCGTCATTCCAAACCACGGCCTTCATGTTGATCAGATCAACGACGCCCTTAAACTTGTCCTCTTGCCCGATCGGAATCTGAATCGCGACCGGCTTCGCGCTGAGACGCTTGCGAATGGTATCGACCGCATGCTCGAAATCAGCACCCATCTTGTCGATCTTATTAATGAAGCAAATTCTCGGCACGCCGTACTTATCGGCTTGGCGCCACACTTTTTCAGACTGCGGCTGCACTCCATGCACCGCATCAAACACCGCTACCGCACCATCAAGCACGCGCAATGACCGCTCCACTTCCGCCGTGAAATCCACGTGGCCGGGCGTATCAATAATGTTGATGCGAATATCGCGCCAGGTGCAGGTTGTCGCCGCGGACGTGATCGTGATGCCGCGCTCCTGCTCCTGCTCCATCCAATCCATCGTAGCCGTGCCTTCATGCACCTCTCCGATGCGGTGCGTTTTCCCCGTATAAAACAGGATGCGCTCCGTCGTGGTGGTCTTGCCGGCATCGATGTGGGCCATGATGCCGATGTTTCTGCAGCGTTCTAATGGGACTGTTCTGGGCACGACTCTTAACTCTTTCTGGGGCTCTGAAATCAGCTGTCAGCTCTCAGCCTTCGGCAAAAAACTTCTTGTCATCCTGAGCGCGCTCTTTGCGCGAAGGACCTATGCAACTCTTTACCACCGGTAGTGCGCGAAAGCCTTATTGGCTTCCGCCATACGGTGGACATCTTCTTTCTTCTTGATGGCCGCGCCTTTTCCGGCAGCGGCATCGAGCAACTCATTGCTTAACTTATCGACCATGCCACGCTCGGCGCGTCCGCGCGCATAAGTCAGCAACCAGCGGATCGCCAGCGACGTACGCCGGTCGGCGTTCACTTCCACCGGCACCTGATAGTTGGCGCCGCCCACCCGGCGGGTCTTCACCTCAAGCAGCGGCTTCGCATTCTCAACGGCTTTCGTGAACAACTTCAAAGCTTCGTCGCCGCCCTTTTCCTGCACTTTGGTGAGGGCTTCGTAAAAAATGCCTTCCGCAGTCGAGCGCTTACCCTGCCACATCATCGAGTTAATGAACTTCGTCACCAGGTTCGAGCCATAAACCGCATCGGCTGGCACGGTCCGCTTGGATGTATGTCCTTTACGAGGCATTTCCGCTTAACCCTTCTTGGCGCGCTTGGCGCCGTATTTCGAACGACCCTGCTGCCGGCCGGCCACGCCCACCGCATCCAGCGTCCCGCGAATCACGTGATACCGAACTCCCGGCAGATCCTTCACGCGGCCCCCGCGGATCAGCACAATCGAGTGCTCTTGCAGGTTGTGTCCCACGCCGGGGATGTAAGTCGTGACTTCAATTCCATTGGTCAACCGCACGCGCGCCACTTTGCGCAGCGCCGAGTTCGGCTTCTTGGGCGTCTGGGTATAAACCCGCGTGCAAACTCCACGCTTCTGCGGACATCCCTGCAGCGCCGGACTTGCCGTCTTGTATCGTGGCCGCTTGCGGCCCTTTGCTACCAATTGATTAAAAGTAGGCACTCTTGCCGCTCCTTAAGCTCCGCGCCGCAATCCGCTTTTTCCGGGCAGGCAGCGCACAGCCTCATCCGCTTTCCCGGCCTGATCGCAGTTTCCGGGCTGACCGGCCCTGAAGCCAATCATGCTTCCCTTCGCTAGAAATCGCGAGGAGAGATTCTGGGTTCCCGATCTAGATTTGAACTGTCGACGGTGGCACCCGGCCAAAACTACGGGAGTACTCCGTATCGCCAGCTCTGTCCTGCATATCCTCTCGCGGACTTCCGGGATTGAACACCTTCCGGAGGCCCGAGGGCGAAAGGCAGCGCAGGAACATTTCAGCGAGGAATGTTTCCGGATTTACTTTACCTGCACCGGAAACGCATTTCTCAAAAGCTCAACCACAAGTTCCCGCACACTTCTCGGAACGCATGGCCTACAGCAAGCTTGGATTAACTCGCGGAACCAAACTACTATAGCAACTCTGGGGAAACATCGTCAACCCATGTTTTTGCATCCCAGTGCGAGTAACCAAAAATTCTACGAAAAACTTAATCGTCTAGAGGCGACGCGCCATCGGCTTGCTGAATATCCGCCCAGCCTCTACACTAAAAGTTTTCCGTTCCGATTCGCTGCTGACATTCATTCGTAAATCAAGGTTGTTCACACAAGCGGCTCGCTCGGCGAATCGTCGCCAGCGGCAAAGAGGGTGCATGGGAAGGTTGCGTTGCGTTCAGTGTGCGTGGATTGCGGTCATAATTACTCTATTCATCTTGCTGCCTGCCTGCGGCGGCAAAAGCAAGCCGGCTCCGGCTTCTCCTTTTCCCGTCAGAATCACTTTAAACCCCGGCACCAGCGCTTCTATGCAACTTGGAACCGCAATCGTTTTTACCGCTAGTGCGCAGAATAATACCAATGCCAATATTTCCCCCACCTTCACGTATCAGTCCAGCAACCCCGGCGTGGTCGATATTTCTCCCGCAGGTTTCGCCTGCGCCGGAACCTGGAACGCCCCCTACTTCAATATCTGCACACCCGGCGGCGTCGGAACCTCGGAAATCACCGCGTCGGCGCTAGGGACTACCAGCCCTCCTACTCTCGTCTTTGTTCATCCCCCGATCGACACCATTGAAATCACCGTTGTCCCACCGGTAAATCCTCCTCCTCCGGCGTGCCCGAATCAGGCACCGCTCCCCAACGCATGCAACCTCAAATTCAATCCGGGTCTGGCGGCCAACGCGTGCCTCTCGCAGAACCAGGTCCAGACCTTGCAAGCCACTGCTCTTAGCAAAGGTGTGGATATCACCGCTTCGGTCGGCCCCTTCATTTGGACGCAGGCAAATCTGAATGTAGTGAAGACCACTCCTATCTTGACTTCGTCAACCAACGTTCCCACAAACCAAGTCAGCGTCATAGCCGGCACGCCGGGAGCAACACCGCTAATCGCCTCCGCATCCGGTGTTTCCAGCCAACCTTATATTGCTGAGACGTGTCCCGTTCAGTGCATCGCCCTCGAACTCGGGGAGAATGGCACTCAGAATTTAGGTCAGACGAGTTTCACCACGAACAAGGGAACCGCCGAAACCCTCACCGCCACCGCCGTGGACGTTCAAGGTTGCGTCGTTCCCCAGGCTCCTCTTACGTGGACTTCTACAGCCCCGGCCGCCCTCTCTGTGGGCAGCAGCACGACCGGTTGCACTGGAGTGTCCTGTTCTGTCTCCACTTCACAGCCGGGATCCGCAGCGATCACAGCCTCCTGTACTCCCCCGACCTGCAATGTCGGCTTCCCTTTGAATGACCCGGGACTGCCGCCACTCTATCTTCCCCAGCCGATATTCTCCGTCGGCGCTATCTCCGGGCTGGTAACCGGAGCCACCTCGGCAACGAATGTTCTCGCCACTACTCAGGATTGTTACAGCAACTCCCTGTGCGGCGTCGGACTTTACAACGTCTCAACCTCGTCGAATCTGTCCGGCAGCCCGATCTCGTTGCCCACTCCTCCCAACTCGCTGTTATTTGACCCCGCAGGAGACAAGGCCTATTACGGCAGCGAATACGGGGCGGCGCTCATCACCGTCGCCAACATCGGATCCACATCCACCAGTCCATTTTCATCGCTGCCTGCAGCCGGTACGGCTCTCGGTCAAGTCACTGGAAAAGTGATCGCCGTCTCTCCAAACGGAAGTCTGGCCCTATTCTCTGACACGATCTCTACTCCCAACCAGGTCTACGTCGTCAACACCACCGGCACCGCATTTTCCACCGCGCTGAATATCAACAGCGCGATTACCGCCGCTTTCTCACCCGATAACTTAAAGGCATTCATCCTGGGCGATGGCGGCAACACTCTTTACGTCTACTCTCCGCTTCAGGCGCTGCAAAAATATCCTTTGAGCGCGCCTGCCGATGCCATCGCTTTTTCTTCCAATGGAGCATTCGCCTTTCTGGCCGGCGGGAGTTCCACCTCCAACATCAGCGTGTTCAATACCTGCAACAACACCGCTGTGACTCCGAATCCAGGCCTTGTCGGTCTGCCCGCGACGCCCTTATTCCTGAAGATGGTTCCTCCCGGCAGCGCTCCCATGGGCAATGCCAACGTTCCAACGCTCATAGAGAACGATCTGAACAGCCTCGACGTTTTGATTGGCGTCGATAACACTGGCATCGATGTCATCGCGACTACGAACATCACGCCTCTGACGCCTGCTCCAACCACGCTATGTCCGCTCCAAACCATCGCCCTCGCCAATACTTTAGCGGCGCTACCGTTCGCTCCCGTCCACATCGATCTTCAGAAAGGCCCCTTCCATCCCCTGAATTTCTTCATGTCACCGGACGGCTCTAAGGCCTACATCGTGACCAGCGATCTGGGCGTGCTTGTCTATAGTTTCAGCACGCAATCCGTCAGCGCCATTCCGCTCACCAACGGCGCCGCTCCCACTGCCGCCGACATGACCGTGGATGGAACTTTGCTCTACGTGGCTGGTACGGATGGCGTTCTTCACCAGCTGAACACTCTTTTGGCTACTGATGAAAACGATATTTCTTTCACCCAGCTCCCCAACTCTTCGAACAACTTCTGCTACGACTCCTTCAAATGTGCGCTGAACATAGTCGCAGTAAAACCCTAGGGAGTAGGGATTGCGGTAAGCGATGCTCGCTTAATTTGAGTGAATAATTTTTGTGGGGTTTTCTTGGATGAGTACTTTTCAGGTCGGTCTTGCTTGAGTGCGCGAATTGCCGGGCAGTCTGATTTGACTGGCGCAGCCCTCAGCGCTCCGATAACCTTGGGGCAAAAACCGAGCTTTTAGCCTCTGCGCTTTTGCACTAAGCGGACTTCTGCAATTCCTTCGCAACACTATCCAGC
The DNA here is from genome assembly GCA_963846215.1 of uncultured Acidobacteriaceae bacterium. GTDB lineage: Bacteria > Acidobacteriota > Terriglobia > Terriglobales > Acidobacteriaceae > Sulfotelmatobacter. The sequence goes on from CAWJVC010000010.1 coordinate 216,001, forward strand.
ACGCCGTTTACGAACTGCACGGACTCCAGACTGGAAAACTTCCGAGCGATCTCTAGCGATTCATTGATCACCACCGCACGCGGCGTCTCCGGATAGGCCAGGAATTCCGCCACTCCCGCCCGCAGCAGATTACGATCCACCGCTGCCATACGCTCCATCCGCCAGTGCTCCGCGTGCCGCTCAATCAGCTTGTCGATCTCCGGCCCGCGATCATTTGCCACGCGGAATAAATCATCGGCAAATCCACGCACGTCCGCGCTCGTCGAAGCATGCTCCGCCCAGAACGTCTGCCGCACATGGTCCACCGTCTGTTTGCCCATGTCCGCCTGAAACAACATCTGTAAAACCAGTTCGCGCGATTTTCGACGAGTGCCCATAAGAGAGTTGTCGCTGGTCGTGGTCCGTTGCCAGTTTACTGCAGAGGAGGGATTATTTGCGCTTCGCCTTGGCTTGGATCTTCTGTCATTGCGTTTGTCATTCCGAGCCACATTCTTGTCATTCCGAGCGAAGCGAGGAACCTTGGTTTTGCTGATAGCCGAGAGCTGAGTGCTGATAGCCTGTTTCAGCGACGCCATCTCCACCGCTGCCAGCGCTGCATCGAATCCCTTATTCCCCATCTTCAGCCCAGCGCGATCAATCGCCTGTTCCAGATTCTCGCAAGTCAGCACGCCGAAGGCATGCGGCACGCCCGTCTCCTGCGCCGACTGCCCAATTCCCCGCGTCACTTCGTTCACAATGACGTCGTAGTGTGCCGTATCCCCTCGCAGCAAACACCCGAGACAAACGATAGCGTCGTACTTCCCAGTCTCCGCCAGCTTCCGCGCCGCCAGCGGAATCTCAAACGCCCCCGGCACGCGCACCAATGAAATCTCCTTCTTCTTCGCACCCGAACGCAATAGTCCATCGTATGCGCTGAGAAAAAGTCTTTCTGTAATGAATGCGTTGAATCGAGAAACGACGATGGCAAATCGCTTGCCGGACGCGCTCAACCTTCCTTCGAGCGCGAGAACCTCAGGCGAGGGAACAGGCCCGGCAACAAAATCCTTTTTGTTTTTTTTCTCCGTGACTCGGTGCCTCCCGGGCTGGGGTTCGCTCGCTCTACCCTGTGGTCCTCTGTGACCTCTGTGTTGAAGATTCTGCGTCTAAGGTTTGAATTACTTCCCCTTAAACACCGCCGCCCGCTTCTCCAGAAACGCCGTCGTCCCTTCCTTCTTATCCTCCGTCGCGCAGGCCACTCCAAACAATACCGCCTCCAGATACAGCCCCTCGCTCAACGTCATCTCCATCCCTTTATTCACGGCTTCCATCGCATACTGCACCGCCAGCGGCGCATTTGCGATGATCTTCGCCGCAATCGCCTCCGCCCGCGGAATCAACTCGGCCGCCACGGTGACTTCATTCACCAGCCCAATGCGATGCGCTTCCTGCGCCGTGATCATCTCTCCCGCCAGCACCAACTGCATCGCGATGCCTTTGCCCACCAGCCGCGGCAGCCGCTGCGTTCCGCCGTATCCCGGAATAATTCCCAGCTTCACCTCCGGCTGCCCGAACTTCGCGTTCTCGCTCGCCAGCCGCATGGTGCACGCCATCGCGATTTCGCACCCGCCGCCCAGCGCAAATCCGTTAATACAGGCAATCACCGGCTTGCCCAGGTTCTCGATCAGGTTCAGCACGTTCTGCCCCCGATGCGTGTATTCCTTGCCTGACACCGCGTCATGCTTCGCCAGCTCCGCAATATCTGCGCCTGCGATAAACGCCTTCTCGCCCGCGCCAGTAAAAATGACGACCCGAATCGCCGCATCGTTCTTAATGTCATGAAACGCCGCGCGCAGCTCTTCCATGGTGGCCATGTTCAGCGCATTCAACACCTTCGGCCGGTTTACGGTGACGTAAGCAATCGCGTTTTTCTTTTCGAGGAGTATGTTTTCAAAGTTCATAAGTTCCAGTCTGTCACGCATTCAAGCGGATCAACCACTGTCTTTGACAGAAAAAGCCTTGTCATTTTGAGCGGAGCGAAGAACCTATGCAACCGCTGGCAGCGCCGTGGTTCCGTACTCGATCTTTTAAATCCCTGCAGATCCGCGCAAATCCGCGACAAAGTCTCTACCTACTTCCTCCGCGCCACCGCCGCCACTTCATCCTTGCTCAAATCGCAACTGATACAGCGCTGTGTCCACAGGCGGTGGCCAAATACCTTCCCGCACCGCGGACACTTCCACTCCGTCAGCCACCATCCGCCCGCCAGGTATACCGCGATCCAGACCAGTAAAAGCGCAAAGTCCGTGGGCTCTCCCAGCTTCAGTTTTCCCACCAGAAACCCGAGAAACAAAAAGCTGAGGAAGAGCACAACCACAAGATTTCGCCGCGCCACATAGCTATGCCAGGAGCGCCGATATTTTTTCACTTCCTCGGGGCTCGCCTCACTCGGCGGCTGATCGGTTTTTCTGCGTTGACCATTGTGTCTTCAATCCGTTCGATGTGAAAAAATGCTTGGGAGGGCATCTTCGAGCGTAGCCTTTCCTCAGTGCCGAAGGCGCCACCGCCGATCCCAAGGAAGCGGGCTTTAGCCCCTGAGGAACCAGCCGCCCGCCTACGGCCCGTCCGATTCTACAGCTTATTCGCCTTCGGCTTGTTCGGATCCGAATAATCGTAAAACCCTTTGCCTGTCTTCTTCCCGTACCACCCAGCCATCACCAGCCGCTTCAGCAGTGGAGGCGAGGCAAACCGGCGCTCCTTGAACTCGTCATACATCACATGCGTAATGTAGTAAGTCGTATCGAGTCCCACAAAATCCAGCAGCGTAAACGGCCCCATCGGATAGCCGCAGCCTAGCTTCATCGCGTTATCGATATCTTCAATCGACCCCACGCCCTCTTCATAGGCGCGAATGGCATCGAGCAGATACGGGACCAGCAGCCGGTTTACGATGAATCCCGTCTTGTCTGACGTCCGCACCGGAACCTTGCCCAGCTTTTTCCCGAACTCGTAAGCCGTCTCGTAAACCTCGTCCGCTGTGGCGATAGTCCTCACCACTTCCACCAACTTCATCAGCGGCACCGGATTAAAAAAGTGCAGCCCGATAAATCGTTCCGGCCGCTTCACCGCCGTCAAAAGCTCAGTCACCGAAATCGAAGACGTATTCGACGCAAAGATCGCATCCTTCTTCACGATCCCATCCAGCGACGCGTACATCTTCTTCTTCTCTTCCACATTCTCGATGATGGCTTCAATCACGATGTCGCAATCGGCCAGGTCCGATTTGTTGGTCGTCCCTTTTAGCCGCGCGCGGATCGCATCCTTCTGCTCGGCGGTGATCCCGCCCTTCTCGACCGGCCGCTCGGCAAACTTCGCCAACGATTTCTCGATCCCGGCAAACCCTTTGTCGAGATATTTCTGCTCGACTTCGAGCACTGTCACATCAAATCCAGCCATCGCGCAAACCTGCGCAATGCCCGATCCCATCAACCCACAACCGAGTACGCCAACCTTCTTAATTTCCATAATTGCATCCTTAATTATCAATGCCCCTGTCATTCTGAGCGAAGCGAAGAACCTATGCACCTTGCCGGCACCAGCAAAACTGCAAGATCCTTGCCAAGCACTGATCTATCGTGATCACTGGACCACAGGTCCAGATTGCCTCTCATATCGAAGCGGACCCCAAGTGCGACAATCCAGCAACCAATCGAGAACGCCAACGCGATTGCAGTCATCGTGATCACAACCGTCACTCCAGATGCCTCAAAGCCCAGGCTGAAAATTCTGGCAACGAACTCACATTACTCACAAGCTGTGAATCTACTCTGGAGAACATACACAAAACCGACGCTCAAGAAATCACGCCAAATCTCAGCATTGTCTGTTTCCCTTTCACAAGAACTCTCGTATCCGCGTGTCTATCCGTGAATCTGTGCCAAGAATCTCAAGCTCTCCACAATCATCGCAATCCCCTGCCCCCCGCCAATGCAAGCCGTAGCGAGCCCATATTTCTTTCGTCGCCGCCGCAACTCATACAACAGCGTAATCACCAGCCGCGTTCCGGTCGCCCCCAGCGGATGCCCCAGCGCGATCGCGCCGCCATTCACATTCACTTTCTCCCGATCCAGTCCTAACTCTTTCTCGACGGCCAGATACTGCGCCGCAAACGCCTCATTCACTTCAATCAGATCGATGTAGTCCAAAGACAGCCCCGCCTTCTGCAGAGCCACTTTCGTCGCCGGCACCGGACCGCGCCCCATCACCTTCGGCTCAACTCCCGCAATGCCCCAGCTCACAATTCTTCCCAACGGCTGAATGCTTCGCTTGCGCGCTTCTTCCAGCGACATCAACACCACCGCCGCGCCGCCATCCACAATGCCGCTCGCGTTCCCGGCCGTCACCGTTCCATTTCTCCCAAACGCCGCCTTCAATTTCGCCAAACCTTCCATCGTGGTCTGCGGACGCCGGTGATCATCTTCCGTCAGCGACTCTCCCGTCGCCTCACCCTTGGAATTTCGCAGCGGCACCGGAACCAGTTCCTCCTGAATGCGCCCTTCTTTATAAGCCGCATCCGCCTTCTGCTGTGAGCGCAGTGCGAATTCATCCTGCGCCTGCCGCGTGATCCCTTGCTGCTCGCCGTACAACTCTGCGGTGTTCGCCATGTACAGCCCGCAATAGCTGTCGAGCAGCGCCACCATCAGCGAATCTTCCAGCTTGCCGCCCGGCGACAAAGTGAATCCATCGCGCCCGCGAATCACAAATGGAGCCTGCGACATCGCCTCCATCCCGCCCGCCAGCACAATCTTCGCCTCGTCCAGTTGGATCATCTGTGCCGCATTCACAATCGATTGCATCCCCGACCCGCACAGCCGGTTCACCGTCAGCGCCGGAGTTTCAATCGGCAATCCCGCCCGCAATCCCACGTGCCGCGCGCCATACAGCGCGTCGCCCGAAGTCTGCTGCGCGTTGCCAAACACCGCATGATCGAATTCTTTGGCGTCGATCCCCGAGCGCTCAATCGCTCCCTTGGCCGCAACCGCGCCCAACTCCTGCGCCGTGAAATCCTTCAACTTGCCGCAATAGCGGCCAAAGGGCGTCCGCGCCCCGCTGACAATGGCAATATCACCCGGTTTCAACATGTTTTCCTTACAGACACGCTCCCAGAGCGCATCAAAATTGACTAGCAAACTGGTTAGTGTAGCAGCGCGAAAGCGGATTTGACCACCGCCAGTTTTCCGAGAAGCTCGTGGGAACAGCCGACCTCGGCTGCTTCGCAGGTGAATTCGAAATAACAAAATTTCTGGAAGGAATTCAGTACACGTGAGGAAAGACAAGTCGCGAAGGGCACGCGTTCGGGAAGGCATGAGTTCGGGAAGGGCACGACTTTAGTCGTGCTGCTCAGAATCAGTATCGGCGAGGCTTAAGCCCGTGAGGGGAACCGTCCCGACTCTCGCCCCAGGAAAAGCAATCGACCCAATGAGTCAATTTCAGGCCACTGCCCCTGCGGCCAGCGCCGCTGCCAGCGCCACAACTTTACCCGGACCCTGCACTAGCGAAGTTGCCAGCGCATGCTCTGCCCGATTAATCACTTCCGTCACAATGTCGATGGGATCGTAACTCTCCCGCACCACGGCCTCGGCCAGTCCAGCCGAGAACTCCAACGAGTGCCCCTTCTCGGCTCCATCCTTGGCGGGCAATCGCACTTCCGCGACCACCTTCCTCAATTTTTCCACTGCCTGCAGCGCTTCTTTTTCCGCGGTGTCGCCGAGAATCAGCGCAATGGTTGTCGTATCGTAGCGAAACGCCAGATCGTTCGTCCGTATGTTCGACGCGAACTGCTGGCCAATTTTTTCCATCACGCTTTCAATCACCGTGTCGCCATATTCTTTCAGCAGCGCTGCGCTGCGTCCGAATTGCAACAACAGTACCGATAACGGAGAAGCGTTTTGCGCCGCGCGCTTACTCTCCGCCAGCAACAGATCCAGATAACTTCCTCGCTTCAGCAAACCGGATTTCTCATCGGTCACGGAAAGGTTCTTCACCAGCCGCCGCAAGCCCGCGTTATTCAAGGCAATCACCATCTGATCGGCCAGCGTCTTCAGCACCACTGCGTCCGTCTGCGGCCACGCCCGCGCCTTGTTATGAAGCAACGCCAGCATGCCAACAGAATCCTCACCATTGCTAAGGGGGAACGCCATCACCGCCGTCGCCCCCAATTCCTGAACCGCACTGCGCACCGCCTGCAACTCGGGCGCACTTTGCGCGTCGGCAAGAATGATAGGCTCGCCCGATGACGATGACCGCGACGACATCAACGACAAATCCTGCAACGCACACATTACCTCTCTGATGGCCCCGGCGCTTCCTGGCTTCGCTCCCTTGCCGCAAAATTCCTGCACCGCCGTAGGAGTCGAGCCCGGAGTCCGCATCGCCGCCACGCACCGCGACACTTCCCAGTGGCTTCCAATTTCATTCACCGCTGTCGTGAGCACCGCAGCTGCCGTCGTCTGGTGATAAAGCTTGCGCGTAATTTCCGCCACCCGGGTTACGTTCCGCATCTCAGCATTGGGATCTGGAACCGGCGCTGCAACCACTGGTGGAGGAGCCGGCGTCACCGCTACGGCCTGAGGGACGGCCGTCACTGCCGCTTTCAGCGTCGACGTACCTGCGTAGCTTGGCGTCATCCCCGCAGAGAGATAAAGCCGTTGCAAATCTTCGTTGCGTTCTTCTTCGCGAGGAAACAATTCCTGAATTCTCTGCAGCCTCTCCACCGCCTTGTTGCGCATTCCATACTGCACCAGGATCTCCGCCTGCAACATCAGATCCTGCAACGTAGATGCTCCCAGCGTAGCCTCGTGCGCCTGCGCCGGCTGCGGCCGGGGTTTTGCTCACCGGAGTGAAGCGCGATGCGATTGCATCAAACTTCTTCTCGTCGATTTTTCCCTGCAACATTTCCAGCCGCTTCGTGTGCCCTGATTCATACGGATCCACTTCCGCCGCCCGGTCCAGGCATTCCGCCGCCTTGGCAAAATCGCCGGTACCGCAGTAAACGTCGAAAAGCTGCAGCAACGTATGGCAATAATCCACTTCACGATTCGAAGAGTTGAATAGTTCGCTCAGATACTCGAGCATCTCCGGCGACGTTCGCCGGGTCGATGCAATCTCCTGCATCACCGCGACAAATTGCCGTCGCTCGCCGCGCTTCGATTGCGCTTGTCCCAACTTGCGCGCCAGCGCGACCGCCGCATCGTCCTGCTCCGAATCCACCAACTGGCCGATTAGCGCCGTCACCTGCGACATTCGGTTCGGATTCTGCTCAAACACTTCCCACACCAGCGGCTCCGCGTCGGCATAACGCCCCGCCGCCAATAAAGCCTCGGCATAAATGTCGCGGAGAATCGGGGACTTCTTGCCCGCATTCACCTGCGCTTCAAGAATGAAAATCGCTGCCCCAATCTGCCCCTGGCCGAGCAGGCTCTTGCCGTACGCCAGGGCGATCTCCTCATCCGCGGAGTCTTCCTGGTAAGCACGCTCATACCACTGTGCCGGATCGCCACCTTCCTCGGCCGTTATCTGCGCCACCCGCTTGAACGCCTCCGCCGAGGCTTTGCTTTCCCCCAGTTCGGATGACAACTCCGCAATCCGCAAAAAGTTGGCCGAAGTCGGATCAATCGTAACCACCCGCCCCAGCACCAGCAGCGCATCTTTTCTGTCTTCCGCCTTCGCCAAATCGCTTAGCGCAGACTCGTAAGTGCCTACCGCCAACTTTTTGTTCGAACCTTCGAGCAGTTGCCCGAAGCGAAATTTCTGTTCCCATGTCGGACTACCATGCCGCGCCAGTTTCTTGTAAGTCAGGCTGGCTCGGGTCGCATCTCCCGCATTCACCTGCCGTTCAAACAATTCGCCGAGCAGCCGAACCGCATCTCGCGCCCGTGTCTGCGATAGACACAAATCGGCCGACAGTTCTCGTACCTTATCGTTATCCGGATCGTCCCGCAGGACCTGCAGATATTCTTCGAGCGCTTCAGCAGCTTTTCCCTTCTGCAGAAGTTTTTCCGCGCGCTCCACACGCCGCATGATCTCGGCTCGGTCCGGGCGTGTTGTGGTCTCAGCCATGGGTCGGGTCTAGGCAGACTACTGCTGCTCTGATTCTAGGAGCCACCCCATGTGCCAGCAATCCGCAAGGGTCCTCTACGGATTACGAAAGTCACTCAAGTCCTTGCCCTCCCTGTCTCACACTGTGTCCCTTACTAACAGGATTCTTTGGTTTCTGCCTCCGAAAGTTGGGGATCTCCGCCCGATTTGTTATCGTGCCCGAATGTCCTTTGCTCCCGGCCAACAGGTCACTCAGGAAAATATTCACGAAGAGGGGCTTCATCACCAACTCACCGCTGGACAGATGACGATGGTTGCCGTCGGCGGCTCCATCGGCACCGGACTTCTTCTCGGCTCCGCGGCCGCGCTGGAAATCGCTGGCCCCAGTGTGATCCTTAGCTATATCGTCGCCGCCTTCATCGCCTATACCGTCGCCATGGCTCTGGGAGAACTCGCCAGCATGCACCCGGCCGCCGGATCCTTCGGAGTTTACGGGGAACTCTACCTCAATCAATATCTGGGATTTCTTTGCCGCGCCGGATATTGGGCGTCCATCGCTTTCTCCATCGGCGCGGAACTCGTCGCCTCCGCCACCTACATGAGCTTCTGGCTTCCAAAAATCCCCGGGGAAGTCTGGGTGATCGTTTTTTCCCTCATCCTTCTGCTTGTCAATCTGCGGAGTGTGAACGCTTTCGGTCGCTTCGAGTTCTGGTTTTCAATGATCAAGTTTGCCACAATCGTGGCCTTCATCCTGGCCGGTGCAGCTCTCCTCGGCAGCGGCCACGTCGCCCAGCAATACACAACCCAGGGCGGATTCTTTCCCAAGGGTCCGTTTGCGCCGCTGCTCGCTGTCTTCCTGGCTATCTACGCGTTCGGTGGGGTCGAAATGTTAGCCGTGACTACTGGCGAATCGCGCTCCGAAAAAGAAATCCCTCGCGCCGCACGCCTCACATTTTTTCTGCTCGCTGGCCTTTATCTTGGAGCGATCATCGTCCTCGTAGGTGTGATGCCATGGAATCACGCTGGTGCCGGCGAAAGTCCATTTGTCACCGTGCTGAGTTCGGCCAGAATTCCGGCGGCCGCTGCTTTTATGAATTTCGTCGTTCTCACCGCCGCCCTTTCCGGGGCGAATGCCAAACTCTACGTCGCTTCACGGCTGCTGTTCTCCATGGGCCGCAACGGATGGGCCCCCGCCAGCATGGGTAAGTTGAACTCCTCAGGCTCGCCGCGGCTCGCCTTGCTCGTCTCTTCCTACGGCATCGTAACCGCGCTCATCATCGAAAACTGGGCTCCCAAGCAAGCTTTCCTCTACATTATGGGAGCCGCATTCTTCGGCCTCATCCTCTCTTGGGTGATATCTCTCGCAGCTCATATCAGTTTCCGTTGGCGTCTCACCCCCCTCCAACTTGCCGCGCTTCCGATGAGATCGCCTTTTGGGATCTGGGGATCCGTGCTTGGCTTCCTGCTCGTCTGCATCGCCGTCCTCCATACTCTTTTCTCATCGCCCATCAACGAAATCAGTGGACTCATATTCTTCTGTGTGTTGACCATCTCCTATCTCTTTCTGAAACGCGCCCGAAATCCTAACCACACCATGTAAACAAAACCTTCGGAGACCTGGACGAGCGCCCCAGTGCCAAGGCTCCCCCAAACTCAATTACCAACGTAAGCCGATTCGCTCGTTTTCTGCTGCCACCCCAACACGCCTCCGCTAGCCTTGGAACGGGTGCGTCCCCACCGCGCCGACAGGCTAAGCCGTTTGGTTTTTCTGGAAATGATTTCTTTCATAATATTGTTTCATTCCGAGCCCGCCCGGCTGATCGCTTGGTGCGCCATCGGATTTTGCGGAGGCCTCTATCTCTTCTTCAACGGATTTCGTCTTCTGCAACGCCGTCACCTCGTGCTTGACACTCCGCTTTCGAAAATTCGAAGTGCCTCCATGGGTATGGTCGAACTCAGCGGCCTCGCCCTCGGACCGTACACCATCGTCGCGCCCGTAACTGCTCGCCCTTGTTACTACTTTCGCACCGTCGTCTGGGAATGGAAGCGTCAGGGGCGCAGCAATCAGTGGGTTAAAATCGCCAGCGAATGCACCCACGTTCCGTTCTTTCTCGACGACAACACCGGCAAGGTTCTCGTCGATCCCCGCGGCGCAGAACTCGATCTTCATCGCGACTTCCAGCAGGAATTCTGCGATTCGTTCTTCACCACCAAACAAGAAGTACCGCCCAACGTTCGACTTCTTCTATCGCGTCACGGCATCAGCACCAGCAATAAAATCAAGGTTGAAGAGTCTTGCATCAAGCCGAAGAACGCTCTCTTCTTACTGGGAACACTCGCCGAAAATCCCGGCCTGGAAGTGAGCCCGCAACCCATCTGCGACGACGAGCACAACACCCTCACGTCCAGCGTGGGGACATGGTTCAATCCGGTTCGGTCTCTCGTCGGGGAAACGGTAATGTCGTTCGCGGGCGCCGCTAACGAACTCTCGTCCTTGGAATTTTCTTCTGTGTCTCCAGCCGAAAATTCTGCCGATCATGAATCGTCCCCTTCGGCCTCCATGCAGGTCATCCGACTCTCGCCCGATTCCGCTCCAACGCGATCCGCTGACATGACGCAGCAGCAGAAGGTCGCCGCGGCCTTGATGAGGGCAGGTATTGCAAATCCAGCAGCATGGGCCGCGGCAGGTGTCACACCTTCGACTGCCTCCGTTGCTGCCACCTCTCCCGTAAACTCCGCCACGACCATGAAAGACGTTTTCGACCAGCGTCCTGCAGTTGTCATGATGAAGGGAAAAAACAGTCCGACCTTCCTGATCTCATGGCGCAGCCAGCGCGAAGTTGCCCGCTCGCTGGGTTGGAAATGCGCCCTTATGATTTGGGGCGGTCCCGCCCTCGCACTACTCTGCCTCTACGGCCTGCTCACACTCACCCACCTGATCTAGCCTCGGCTCGAAACGTCACGTCATTAGCTTTGCGCTCTTGTCATCCCGAGCGCAGCGAGGGACCATGGTTTCCCGTCGCGTCCTGCGGAAATTACAAAGCTCATGAACACCTCTAGTACAATGCTTCCGTGAGTAATGCCGTGCGCATCGGAATTCTTGGCGACTTCAATCCCGAATTCCCTTCCCACCACGCCACCACGAACTGCCTGCAACACGCCGCTCGAAAAGTAGACCTCAAGATCGAATCAGAGTGGATTCCCACTCCATCGCTCGCCGCTCCTGGCGCGGAAAAGATTCTCGAAAGCTTCGATGGACTCTTAGCCTCGCCGGGCAGTCCCTACAAAAGCTTTGACGGCATGCTCAAGGGCATCGAGTTCGCCCGCCGCCGCGATTGGCCGTTTCTCGGCACCTGTGGAGGTTTTCAGTACGCCCTGATCGAATTCGCCCGTAACGTTCTTCACATTCCCGATGCCGATAGCGCAGAAAATAATTCCGGCTCAAAAAATATCGTCATCTACCCCGTGGCCTGCGCCGTGCCTGATCGCAAAGGCAATGCCCCCAAATTATCGGGCAAAGTGCCCGAGATCCGTCTTCGTCCCGGCTCTTACCTGCAATCGTTTTACGGGAAAGATAAAGAAGTTGTCAGCGAAGAGTTCTTCTGCAATTTCGAAGTCAATCCGGAATACGAATGGGCCACCATGGAGGCTGGTTTCCCCGTGGTCGCTCGCGGCGCGCAAGGGGAAATCCGCGCCATCGAATCTCCCACTCACCGCTTCTTTGTCGCCACCCTCTTCCAGCCGCAGCTCTCGTCCACTGAAAAAAATCCACACCCTGTCATCCTCGCCTTCGTCCAAGCCGCCGCTGACTGGGGACGCAAGAAGCTCGACGACAGCGTCCTCGAATAGCTTTCCGCCTTAGCTTTACCCGGTGTTCCTCTGTGCTCCCTGTGTTAAAGATCTTTTTCCCAGTTACCAAAGTCGCTGGACTCGCGGGGCAAAGCCTTCCTCACTATGCGCATCTGGGTCAGCACTGCATCTCTCGCTAGACTCTTTCGATCGCAGCGAGGAGACGAAAACCGCATGCCCGTGCAGTGGATCAACTCGTTCCGAATTTCCTTCACCACTTTCGCCAGCTACATTCCACTCATCGCAACCGTCGTAACCTGTCTTTTCAGCGTCATTCTCGCCCGCGCAACTCTCCGTTATGTCGAATCAACCGATAAAGGCCTGGCCTTGGCGCGCGAAGGCTTCGAGCGCGAGTGGTCTCCCGACCTGCATATCAAACTGGAGCACGTGTCCGCCACGGAAGCCAACGTCATCGTCACCAACCTGGCCAAGAGTTCGGTCCTGCTGCAATTGTTGCAGCTGCGAAAACTTTCGCATGCTCTTCCCTTCGAACGTTGTCGATTGAATGATCCGCTGGTCGGAGGATTGACATGGACTCAGTCGATGGGTAAACGCATCGTGGCATGTACAGGTAAGGATTTTGATGGACCGATTGCGGCTTCGATGACCTTCTACTGCGCGGGACGCATGTTTCGCACTGACTGGTTTCGCTCTCACATCCAGGTGCGCGATGGGCGCATTCTCAGCCTGGAACCGAGCAACATTCCAGCTCGCCGCGTGCGCGTAATCGAACACAAAGGCCGAGAACGCCGCCGCGAATTTGCCCAAGACGTCACCGCTAGACGGAGTTTCCCACAAATCTGACAAAAAATCGGACGAGAAGTTCTTCGTCACCGAGGCATGAACGGCGAAGGGTGACTGGACCGCAAAACCGCTACACCGACTTCACGAAGCGCAGCGAGGCCGAGTTCATGCAATAGCGCAAGCCCGTCGGCTTTGGACCGTCATCGAACAGGTGGCCAAGGTGCGCATCGCATTCCGTGCAGGCAACAGCGGTACGTTCCATGCCAATGCTTCTGTCGGTTATTTCGCGAACATTTTCCCGCGCGATCGGCTCCCAGAAGCTGGGCCAACCGGTGCCGGAATCAAATTTGGTCGCAGAGCTGAACAGCGCGTTGTCACAACAGATGCAGCGGAAGATCCCTTTGTCGTGCAGATCCCAATATTTCCCGCTGTAAGCGAGTTCTGTGTCGGCGTGGCGCGTGATCTCGAATACTCCGGAAGGCAACTGCTTTCTCCACTCTTCGTCGGTCTTCACCACGCGCGCGATCTTCACTTTCTGAAGACGCTTGCCGGCATCGGAGAATTGCACAACCGTCACTTCCGCCGGCTCGGTCTTCGCCGCTTCTGCGATCACGTGCGGCCGGCGGAGGGAAAACAATGCCGCGCCGCCCAGTGCGGCTCCGATACCGGACAGGAACAATCGCCGCCCGAGATTGACGTCCTCACGATCTGATTCAAACATGATTTCTCCTTCGCTCACTTCCCCGTGTACAGCTCCGGAAATTCCTTGCGAAGATTTGCCACCTTCGGCAAGTCGTTGTAGACGATGTAAGGATTGTCGGGGTGAAACGTTGCATAATTCTGGTGATAGGTCTCGGCCGGATAAAACGCTGTCAGAGGAACGACCTGCGTCGCTATGGGCTTGGAAAAAACTTTTGCCTGATTGAGTTGCGCGATGTAAGCCTCGGCAATGTGCTTCTGGTCGTTGTTGCCGTAAAAAATCACGGACCGATATTGCGTGCCGGAATCCGGTCCTTGACGGTTCACTTCCGTGGGATCGAGCGCCACCGAAAAGAAAACGCGCAACAACTCTCCGTAGGTCACTTTCGACGGATCGTAAACGATCTGGACGCTTTCCGCGTGTCCCGTCTCACCACTGCTCACTGCCTCGTAATCCGGATTCTTCATCGTCCCACCGGAGTATCCCGACGTGGCGCTGATGACGCCCTTCACGTGCTGAAACACAGCCTGGACTCCCCAGAAACATCCGCCGGCTACGACCGCCGTTTCTTTGCCCGGCGCCGTGGCCTTGGCCTCATTCGCCACCGGACTGGGAACTGCGGCACTCGCTCCACTTCCGGCGCGACAAGCGACTGCGCCCGCTAACACCGTCAATACCATGGCAAACATTCGCACCGAAGTTCTCGACATAAATCCTCCCCAGAATTCCCATCGGTTCTCTGTTCCTATTAGAGTTACGAATCGGACGGAAGTTTCGGATGTCGTATGGTGTGCGGGCCTGTGGATATTTGCTGGTGAAAATAGTCGAGTTCGTACGGGTCAACGCCAATGAGGCGAGTGAAAATCCATGCTTTAGTTGGGTACCCCCCACCCCCCTCGCCGCCTGAAATCTTGCTGGGCGCGGGGTTCGCAAAAAGTGCTTGCAAAAGCTTCATTGCAAACGGCTTAGATATCAAAATCTTGATAACAATAGGGTTAGCGCGCTATCGTCAGCGTTTTCTGTATTGCCTTTGCCTCGACAAGGATGGACTGAATTCACGAGGGCGGCAAGGTCAGATGTCACATGCGTGGGGCGAGGTACCTCAGCGGCTGAAGCCGACTTCTTTACCGGCGATTTGGTGGCACGACTAAAGTCGTGCCCTTCCCGATCTCTTCATATCTTGTTGGGACGCCTTGTCGGGATGTCGTGTCGAGCGTTTCGCATCTTCTGGCGTTTCGTGTTTTCTCGGACGTTCCTATTCTTGGGCAATCGTTTCGAAAGGGTTCGGCCTCTGCGAACTTCGGGGAAGAGCTTGGGATTGTTCGGAGGCTAACGGCGTACCTCAGCGGCTGAAGCCGACTTCTCTACCGGCGAGTTTGTGGCACGACTAAAGTCGTGCCCTTCCCGATCTCTTCATATCTTGTCGGGATGGTTTGTCGAGATGTCGTGTCGGGCGTTTCGCATCTGTGAGTGGAGGATGGCCAGTTTCCGTGATACTCTGGCTCGCCGTTCCCTAACAAAAATAATCGTGCCTACATACGCTGACCGATCCCGGCCTAATTGTAGGCATCAGGAGAGACCAATATGAAAAAGTGTGTCCTTCGTCTGTTTATGTTGATGATGTTGCTGTTGGTTGTGGTCCCGGCAGTAGTTGCGCAGAATCCCAATTACAACAACGGTCCGGTTTGGCGCGTCATTTACGTCGACGTAAAGACTGGGATGAGTGACGCTTTCTGGAGCGACATTAAACAGAATTTCAAACCCATTTACGAAGAATACAAAAAACAGGGCTGGGTGGTGGACTACAAGTTTTACACAAACCCTGCAATGCAGCATCCGAATGATTGGAGCGTGGCGATAGCGATCGAATACAAGAGTTGGGGAACTCTGGACGAAATGGCGGAAAAAGCCGGCTCGATTGCCGAAAAGCACTACGGCAGCCGACAAGCGATGATGGATGCCGCTAAAAAACGCAACGAAATATCACCTACTCTCAGCAGTTCGCTGGCGCGTGAAGTGATTTTGAAATAAAGGATTGCAAAGAGCAGGACAGAGCCGCCCTGCGGGGCGGCTTTTTGCTGTCTGCGTTATGGCGCGCAGCTTCGCTTCCCTCTCTTGCTGCAAGCAATACGCACGGATAAACTCCTCGAATGCCAACTGAGTTCCAGCCCACCTTAGCAGTGCCGACGATTGAAACAGACCGTCTACGACTGCGCGGCCATACCATGGACGACTTCATCCATTGTGCCGCGATGTGGGCCGACCCGAACGTGACTCGGCACATCGGAGGGAAGCCTTTGACCGAGGAGGAATCATGGGCAAGGTTTCTGCGTTATTTTGGACACTGGTTAGTACTCGGCTTTGGGTATTGGGTGGCTGAAGAAAATGCCACCGGCAATTTTGTGGGAGAGGTTGGTTTCGCTGACTACAAGCGCGCCTTGCAGCCGTCCATCAAAGGCGTGCCGGAAATTGGATGGGTTTTAGTTTCTCAAGCGCATGGCAGAGGTCTGGCAACGGAAGCAGTTCGGGCCGTCGTTGCCTGGGGTGATGAACACTTCTCATCCCCGCAGACAGCTTGCATCATCGCCCCGGAGAATCTGGCATCGATTCGGGTTGCGATGAAATGCGGATATCGTGAATCCGAGCCTGCGACTTACAAGGGAAAACCTAGCGAAGCTTTTCACTCGTGATCGAGACCAGAAGTCTGACGGCGCATCCTCGCCGTATCGTTCTTAGCGAAGAGCATTCCTATGTTCCGAGCACGGTCGCCCGCGTGCTTTCCAAACGCTGAATGACTTTCTGGGCATTCTCCGGCTCGACTCCAACCTCTTCCAAGGCTGAACGAAAGTGTTGGAGGAAAAGGTCGAAGTGGGCGTCGTTCAGACCGTGATCTCTAGAGATAGCATGGGCGTCACGGATATTTTTCCCGGTATACACTCTTCCGCCGAGGAGCATGGAAATCATCATGGCCTGCCGGGACCGCAGGTGCGCCAGGTCGGCTTGGGCAAAGAAATGACGCAAAGTCTCATCCTGTGAGACTTTGCTATAGAAAAGTTCAGTCGCAGCCTCGATGGTGGCATGTCCGCCGATCAAGTCAAATAAGTCTTCAATCATTTAGTCCTCAGCCACATCAGTCGTGAGTGCAGTGCGATGGTACGCCATTTTCTTGTAGGAGCGTAAATCCATCTACTGCAGCGTGATCTGCTGGCGAAGAGACAGGTCCTGCGAAGAGGTTCCGGCCATGATGGTGTAGGTGCCGGGGACGAGCTTCCAGGCATCCGCTGCTTCATCGAAGACTGTGAGAAAATCGCGATCGACCGAGATCGTAACCATTTTTGACTCTCCCGCCGCTAAGTCAACACGAGCCCAACCGATGAGACGCTTAGGCGGCTCGCCGGCTGAATCCGGCAACGAAGCGTAGACCTGTGCAATCTCTGTTCCCGCACGCTTGCCGGTATTCTTCACGGTGAATGAAATGGCAATCCCATCGCCGTTCTTCACGGCCAGTGCGGAGTAGGCATAGGTCGTGTAAGAGAGGCCGAAGCCAAATGGAAAGAGGACAGGCTTCTTCTCGGCGTCGTACCACTTGTATCCGACCTTCAGCTTTTCGTCGTAATAGATTTCAAAGGGAGGCAGTCCTTTGGCCATCCGAGCCCGGAAGGCAGAGTTGTCCGTCCCGGCGCAGGACGCGGAGGATTTGAGGCTGGCGGCGGCAATACCAGCGTGGGATGGGGCAGATCGGCGTCGCTCTTGGGGAAGGTGATGGCGAGTTTGCCGGTGGGATTTACCTCGCCAGTGAGCAGATTCGCGAGCGCTTCTGCGCCGCGGATTCCGGGATACCAGGCTTCGACCACGCCCGCGACCTTGTCGATCCACGGCATGGTGGCGGGGCTGCCGGTCTCGAGAACGACAATGGTTTTTGGATTGGCGGCGGCGACGGCTTCAATGAGCTTGTTCTGATCGTCGCTGAGACTCGAGCGACTTCAGGTCCATACCTTCCGATTCATGTTGATAGCCAAAGACGATGGCGATATCGGCGTCTTTGGCGGCGGAGGCGGCAGCGGCGAGATCATCGCCGGAGACGTAGGTGACTTTGCTGGAAGGCAGTTTGGCGGTCAATGCGCGCAAGGCGAACTGGGCAACCAAACCTGGCGTCTGGCGAAGTTCGGCACGGGCGGCGCGCCCGGCTGCGGCGGTGGTTGGGGAACGACGGAGCCACCGGGAGCATCGACCTGTGCCGATCCGCCACCGGTAAGGACGCCCACATCGGCATGGCCGCCGATCAAGACGACGGAACGCAGGCTGGAGGCGTCGAGAGGCAAAACATTGTGCTGGTTCTTGAGCAGGACAATGCTTTCTTCCGCAAGTCTCTGCGCGAGCGCGTAACCGCCTTCGACATCCGGAACCTGCCTGACGACAGGATTGTCGAACAGGCCGGTAGCGAAGATGGTGCGCAGAATGCGATGGACGTGGTCATTGAGTTCGTCCTGGGAAACTTCCCCGCCCTCGACCGCTTTCTGCAAAGCGTCGCCAAAGAAGTTTTTGCCGGGCTGCTCCTGGTCGAGGCCCGCATGCGAGGCTTTGGCAGTCGAGTGCGTTCCGCCCCAGTCAGAAACGACAAAACCCTTAAAGTGAAAATCCTTCTTCAGGACTTCGGTGAGCAGGTAGCTGTTTTCGCAGGCATAGTCTCCGTTGACGCGGTTGTAGGAACACATGAAGGCGTCGGCGTCAGAGATTTTGAGAGCGATCTCGAAGGCGCGCAGATCGGTTTCGCGCATGGAGCGCTTATCGATGTTCACATTCACTGCGTTGCGGCCGCTCTCCTGATCATTGACGGCATAGTGCTTGAGGTCGCCGATTACATGTTGCGACTGCACTCCCTTGACGAAATTGCCAACCAAAGTGCCAGCCAGCAGCGGGTCTTCGCCCTGATATTCAAAAGTGCGTCCGTTGCGCGGCTCGCGCGGCAGGTTCACGCCTCCACCGAGCGACATGCTGTAGCCCTGCTGGCGCAACTCACGGCCGATCAGCGCGCCATATTCAAAGGCAGATTGGGCATCCCAGGAAGAGGCAGCGGCGAGGTTATTGGGCAGCGCCGTGGAGTAGCGTCCGGAAGCGGCGCCCCGCGTGACCCCATATGCCGAATCAGCCATCTGAATTGCGGGAATGCCCAGGCGCGGAATGCCAACGGAATATCCGGCGCCTCCGTTCGACTCAGTTGGACCTGCGGTGTTGGAGGGGGAACCCTGTCCGTGGAGAAGAGAGATTTTTTCTTCCAGCGTGAGTTCCTTGATGACCATGTCGGCACGCGCGTCGGGCGACAGTGCGGGGTCAGACCAGGGATACTGTTTCGGCTGAGGCGCTGCTTGCTGGGCAGATAACATGGGCGCTGTCGCAAAGAGTGCTGCGATGAGGAGGGTTCGAGTAAACATGCCAAATATTCTACGCATGGAAGCCTTCGCTGGGATGGAATGCTGGAACTGTATCCAGAGTTGGGGAAGCAGGTCAATCTCCGCAGAACAGGAGTGTGGCTCAGAGAAATGTGATGAACCATCATCCAAAGGTGGTTCGGAGCTAAAGTCTGTTTCTTCTTGACATTCGCTTTATATTCGCCAACAATGACGGCATGGCAATCACACGCAGGCAGCGCGAAGTGTATGACTTCATCTCGCGGTTTGTGGCGGAGCATGGATATTCTCCGTCGTTTGAGGAGATTGGCACGGGGCTGGAGCTGACGTCGCTGGCCACGGTGCACAAGCACATCACCAACCTGGAAAAAAAGGGATTGCTCACGCGGGATTACAACCGCAGCCGGTCGATTGACCTGCTGCCTCCGAAGGGCCGGCTCAAGCAGGCGATGAGCGTGAATACCGGGCTGGTACTGCCGCTGCTGGGACGCATCGCCGCCGGTCAGCCGATCGAGGCGATGCAGACGAATGAGACCATCTCGCTGGCGGACTTCGTTCGTTCCAAAGAAGTGTTTGTGCTCGAAGTGCGCGGGGATTCCATGCAGGATGAAGCCATCCTGAACGGAGACTATGTGCTGGTCGAGAAGCTGAAGACGGCGCATAACGGCGACATCGTGGTTGCGCTGGTCGAGCAGAGTGACGCGACGCTGAAACGCTTTTATCGTGAAGGCGACAATATCCGCCTGCAACCCTCGAATGTCACGATGAAGCCGATCATCGTTCCGGCGGCGTCGGTGGAGGTGCAGGGGCGGGTGATTGGAGTGTTGAGGAAGTATTGAGGGCGCTGCTGGCTTCTAGATTTCAGCTTTCAGCTTTCAGCTTTCAGCTTTCAGCTCTTAGCTCTTAGCTCTTAGCTTTTAGCTGACAACGTCAACTGCAGGGATTTCATGCCGCGACATTTCCGGTTTCGAATTCAAATCATGTTGGGGATTTTTTGCTGCGCGATGCTTGCCGCGCATGCGAATGCGCAGAATCACGCGGCACCGGCTACACCCGCGAAGGAGAGAGTTGTGACGAGTCATGCGACTGGAACGTTTGACGTGAAGTTGACGCCGCAGGCGGCGGAAGAAGGCGCGGACGCGGGGCTGGCGAGAATGACCATCGATAAGCAGCTTCATGGCGACCTGGAGGGAACCAGTAAAGGGATCATGGTGGCTTCGTCCGCTACGGTGGTGAAAGGTTCCGGGGGATACGTCGCGATGGAGCGGGTGACGGGAACACTGAAGGGGCGCTCGGGGACATTCGTCCTGCAGCACAGCGGCACCATGACGCGCGGCACTCCGCAATTGAGCGTGACGGTGGTGCCAGATTCCGGGACAGGTCAGCTGGAAGGAATTGCGGGGACGTTCACGATCAAGATCGACGCGGGAAAGCATTCATACGACTTCGAATACTCGCTGCCGGAGACGCAGTAGGGTTCGGATTACCAGTCGATCAGTTCAAACGAGGCAAAGATAAGAAGGATGAGAAAAGAAAAAACGCACGCGACTTGAAAAAAGTCTGCGTGCGTTTGTAATTCCTAAGCTAGAAGCCAGCAGCTAGAAGCCCTTACCCAATGTGCCGGTCGATGGCTTGCGCGATGGCATCTTTGGGGCGGTAGCCGACGAGTTGTTCGACGACCTGGCCGCCTTTGAAGACGAGCAGCGTGGGAATGCCGGTAACTTTGTAACGCATGGGAGTGGAGCTGTTGGAGTCGACGTCCATTTTGCCGACTTTGAGCTTGCCCTGATAATCCTTGGCGAGCTCGTCCACGATGGGAGCGAGGGCGCGGCAAGGGCCGCACCAGGTAGCCCAGAAGTCAACCAACACGGGCGTATCTGATTTCAAAACATCCTGGTCGAAGTTTGCATCGGTGACTTCGACGATTCCATTACCTGCCATTGAAGTTTCTCCTCGTTGTTAACGTCGCGCTGTCGGTGGACGCTCCATGTCGTGAAACAACGAGCTGTCTGGCGGCACCCGGCGATCTGTAACGAATAAATGCTTGGCCTTTCCGGCCTTACTTATTATCGCACTTCACTTTGATGCCCGCCTATTGGGGAAAGTCGCAAAAACGAGGAGCGGTCACTGGGGCGAGGTTGGGACGGGCTTAAGGGACTTCAGGTAGGTAACGAGTTGCCAGCGTTGAGGTTCCGGCAGTTTCGACCAGACGGGCATACCGCGGCGGACGACGCCGTTGGTGAGGATCCAGAAGAGCGTTCCCGGAGTGGCTTGCTGGACGGGATCGGCGCGGAGGCTGGGGCCTTTTCTGCCGCCTTCGGCCATTTCACCGTGGCACTCGGCGCAGTGTTGATCGAAGAGGTTGGCGCCGGCGGCCACGGCGTCAGGGTCAGACTCCATGGGATTGCGGCGGGCTACAGCTTTTTTCGGGGCCTTGGCGAGTTCGGCGTAGACGTCTTTGCTATTCGGGTTGTAGGTGACTTTCTGTTTCTGCGCGGATGCGGTTAGTGAACCCAGCCAAAACGTGCACAGCGCGATTAACGAGGCGTAGAAACCGAGCGTGATGGAGGTGATGCGGACCATAGTTATTTGCGGCCTCCGAAAAGGCGGGCGACCATGTCGCCGAAGCCGGAGAATTCGCGAGAAACTCCCCAACGCAGCAGGAATTGGTGGCTGTTGTCGTTGAGTCCGAAGCCGGGAGAGAGGCGCAGGGTCCAACTGGAGGGCAGGTTCCAGGCCACGACCGGGGAAAGGTACTGCGAAGTGTCGTGCAGGCCAAAGCTGTAACGGTCACCGAGTCCGCCGTACATTTCAATTCCCGCAATGAAATTCTCGCGACAGAAACTGCAACGCTTGGCGGAGGCTTTCAACGATAAGGGGCGGCTGGCTCCGATGGCGTAGCCGAACTCCCATGGATTGCCTCCGGTGAGATTTTTGGTGGCGATGGTGTTTTCCGCAACGTTCCAGCCCTGGAAGGTTTTGGAAAGAAGTAGTTTGAATTCCAGTTCGTGATCGTGTTCCTGGCGGGCGATGGCGTTGGGGACAGCGTAGTCGGCTTCGACGTCGTGACCTTCCACTTCCTTCAGGATTTTGTCGGCTCCGCTGGTTTGCTCATATTCGATGTACAGCACGGGATTGATGAAGTGCTCCCGCTGCAGGAGGCGAAAGCGGTTTTCCCAGCGAAAGCCGGTGAAAAGGGTGCTGTCGTTGAATGTGGTTTGGCCGTCGACATAAAGTTCCGTGGTCCACCAGGCGGTGGCGCCGTACTCGAATTCGCCCCAAAAGGCGAGGAAGTCGTTGCCCTGACGCTGACTGCCGAAGGTGGAGAAATATTCGACTTCGAGGCTGCCGGGTTCTTCGAGATAGTGGTCGTAGGTGACGATGTAAGGGCTTTCCTGGGCGTGAGCGAGGGAAGTTAGGCCAAAGAGGACGAGAATTAGATGCAACTGGGTCGTAAGTAGAAACCAGAGCCGCTGGCGCACCGAGTTCGGCATCGGCAAAATAAGTCCTTTCAGTAGTTGCAACCGGGTCGCATCTGGGATTACCCTTCGATGATGCTGGAGCGGGCTTGGCACTGTCCAGTTCCGACGCAAGAATCCGTCGCAACCGGATTGCGACCAGTTGCGACAAGGATTTTTTAGACAGGAAAAGCGGATGCCATTACCTCAAAGCGAGATGCCGGGGCGTTTGCAGGCACACTTTGCACAACGCGGAATTCGAATGACGCAGCAGCGGCGAGCGATCCTGCGCGTGATGGAAACCGCGTCGAAGCATCTGGACGCGGCTCAACTTTTGCGCAAGGCTCAGAAGCTGGATGCCAGCGTGGATCGCAGCACGGTGTACCGGACGCTGCAACTTCTGAAGCGGCAGGGGCTGGTCGACGAACTCGATCTGATGCACATTCACGGCGAGGGGCACTATTACGAGCGTAAGTTGAACCGCGATCACATCCACATGGCGTGCCTGCGTTGCGGCAAGATCATGGAGTTTGTCAGCGATATTTTTGAGAAATTAAAAGGACAGGTAGAGAAAGATTGCCGTTTTCGGATTGTGGTGTCGAGGTTGGAGATCGGCGGATATTGCGCGGGGTGCTCGAAGTAGGACAGAAGAAAAAGAGAAACCAGGCTCTTACCGGCACGCATCCGAGGGCAGCTTTCCGCGCATGGATTGCAAAAAAAAGCGCCTCGGACTCTACAGTCCAAGACGCCTCGGCAGCCCTCCCCCAGAACTGCCAAACCACTCATGGATAGTAAAGAGCGGTGTTTTTTCTGTAAACGTCACTTAGGTAATGCCTTATGGGGGATAGATTTTTATTGTTTCTGCCACGTCTCGCCGGTGTCGGAAGTCGTCCAGGATTCCGCCGTCGAGGTAGTTAGTTTTCCGTGCTGCGGGTCTACAAACTCGATGCCGACGATATCTCCGGTAAGGCTGGCTCCGCCCGAGGAGACGGTGACTTGAGTCCAGTGGTTGCCACCATCGCCGGTATGAAAGAGCAGCCCCGCTGATCCGCCGGCCCAGACTTCCAATCCGCTGGCCGCAACTACGCGGAAGGCGGGTGAGGACTGGGCTTTCTTATCTTTATAGGCTCGCGCGTCAGCATTGGCTGGTGCGGCTTGGGCGGCTGCTGTGCTGTTGCTTACCTGGGTCGCTGGGCGATTGAGGGGGACGCTCGAACTTGCGGCGGGATCGACGTTCTGCCACGTAGTCCCTCCGTCAAACGAGCGCTGCAAGGCTCCGGAAGAAGTCACGGTCCAACGAGGCGAAGTTTTTAACATGAGTGCGGGGGACGTTTGCAGAGGCACGTTGGGGAAGGCGATCGATGGACTGGACGCTGCGCCCGATGCAGTTTGCGCCGGGACGGGATCTTTGGCCTTGACTACGTCCAGATTGGTGACGTTCCTGCTTAGGAGAGGCACATTTGCCTGATTCTGGGCGAGTTGATTTTGAGGCAGATTGGCCGCAGCGGATTCTGTATTGACTAATCCCGAAGCGGATTGCACTTCAACCACCGTAGAAGACTGGTCAGCCTGAGCCTGTCGATGGATCCTCAGGGGCGGAATTCTTCGCAGTTGCCGGAGAGCCCGGCGCAAATCCAGACGGCTCCGCCGAAGTATGCCCAAAACCAACCAACCCCGCGGGATTCGAAGCCGAACTTGGTTGGGCAGGTCTGGGTGCACTCAAGCTGCGAGTTTTAGTCGGAGGAGCTGCTTTTCTTTGACTCTCAGGTTGCTGCTCATCAGACGGGATTTGGGCCGAGTTTGTTTGGATCGACAGCGGACTGACCGCTGCGGCCTCTGGTTTCATCGTGTTCGAGGCCACTAATTTCTCCGGTTGCCGACGGTCGTACTGCAGAACCCCCACAGAAGCGACGGCCAGTATTCCGGCAGCCAGAGCTGCCCAGCGAAGGGTGGGCCAAGTAAACCAACCTGCTTTACGAACGTCGAAGCCGGGGGAAATCATTTCTTCTGGTGGAATGGCCAAGGCCACCACGTCGCGACAATCGCCACAGGTGGCAAGATGTTCCATCACGAAGGCGCGTTCGCGGCTGGCCAGAGTGTGCTCGACGAATGCGGTAAGAAGGTCGGCGTCGGGATGGGAATCCGACGAAATCTTCGCCGTTTCGCTCAGCTGCCTCAACACGGATTGGGGAACGTTCTGCATGACCGGCTAGCTTCTGCCTCCCAGCTTTTCCTTCACGGGCTTGAAGCCGCTGTCGGGAGGGCGAGGAGTTTCAGACCTCACTATTGCTTCTCTCTGTTCAGAGAACGTGGCAGCGGAGGAATCTTGCGCCAAGTTGCGGCGAATATCCAAGCGAAAATCGCGCACGTCCACCTCGAGGGATTCCTCGGCCTGGCGCCGGGCCATGCCTTGCTCGATCATGTGGGTTAGGATTTTCTTACGCAATTGCTTCGCCAGCTTATCCACCTTTCGACTGATGGTTGATTCGTGCACGCCCAACATGCGGGCGATTTCAGCGAGAGTGTGATCATCCAGATAATAGGAAGACAGAATCAGGCGGTCTTCTGCGGAAAGCGAGGTCATGGCCCTGGTGGTAGCAATTTCCAGCCGGGCATCTACGGGCGTGAGGGGCTCGGGTTCGGGTGCGGCGAACTGAGATCCTTCCTCCCCTTCTTCGTCGAGGCTGACAAGGCGTTTGGTGCGGCGATAGCGGTTTACGAACTCCTGGGCAAGCACGGTGCGGAGCCAACCTTCGAGGGATCCGCGTCCGGTGAAGGACGAGAGTTTGGAGACGCGCACGCCATCGCGCGTGTTGGTTCCATAGAGCTCCGCGTACAGAGAATCCGCTAACTCGCGGGCGGCAGAGTCTTCCCGAGCAATGCGGAGAGCGGATTGGTAGAGCTTCTCCCGGTAACGGGTCAGAAAAATTTCCCAAGCTAAATTGTGGCCGGCGGCACAGGACCGGGCCAGCGCCAGTTCATCGACGCGCAAAGTTTGGAGAAAGGCGCGCGCGTCCGATTCGCTGGCTTCAGCGGGCAGATACTTCATGGCAACGTCGCCAAGAATTTCCGCCAGTGATTCGCGCGTCAGCCCGAATTTCTCACAGCCGCTCTGGGCATGCAATTCCGGCAGCAATACTGAAAGCGCGGATCGCACCGGGGCTGAGATAGGTTTCGTGGCACGCATATACAGACGAGAAGAGATTACGACGAGCGTAGCGTTTGATGCTACTAATCATTTGACCATTGTAATGACGATTTTTCGCCGCAAGGAAAGGAAATTTCTTCGTTCTGTTGAGATGGATCCGTCTAGTTGTTGGGGTTGTTGTTCTGGTACCAGTTGCGCCAGGCGGCGGAGTTATTCGGGAGCTGCTGTTTCGTGATATCGCCCAGCGCTTGAAAAGCCCAGCCGTGGGTTTGGGCATCGAGCGCGGGATCGTCAGAATAGTTGATTAGCTGCGGGACCGCGGTGAGGCGCTGCTCGTGACTCAACATTCCTGACTCGGCCAGGCTGCATGCGGCGCGCTCGCGCACGGTTGGCGAGGGATCGTCGTGCATCGCTTCGAGCAGTGGAGCAATTGCTGATGTGGTTCCCGCCAAGGCCAAGCCTTCGACGGCCCAGCGGCGCGCATCTTCTGAAGTTTTATCCGATCCCTGATTGGACGTTTTTAATTGGACACCGAGGACCGAGACAATGCGATCGGTTTGAGTTCCGCGATTTGCCAGCAGACCCAAAGTCCACAGAGCCCAGATTTTTTGGGCATGATTGGAAGAATCAGCTTGTCGGATGAGCGACTCGACGGTTGAATCTGTTTTAGCAACTCCGTAGGCTGCGAGCTGCACTTCCACGGCAGAATTGCGCACGCTCGCGTCAGGTGAGTTCAGAGCGACGGTCGTTAACTGACCCAGTTGTGAATCCAATTTCAATTTTCCCCGCCAAGTCTCGACGCGAGATTCGATCTCCGTTTCAATTTGATCGGAAGCTCCATGGGATCGAGTTACGGCGCGTTCGAGTAGTATCTCTGCCTGCCGCTGGGGCTGCTGGCGATCGAGATCAACGTCGGAGGAGAGCGATGCATTCCTGAAGGAGTTTTTGTGTGAGGACATGGATGATGGACGGCCGAGTTTTAGGATGGAGCGGATGCCTCCAGCAGTGGAGACTGCAACCGCAAAACCGATGCCCGCCATCATCGCGGCAAGATACAGCAGTCGCGGGTTTCTGGGTTGAACCGAACTGCTGCCGGCCAGACCCGGGCGAGGTATATCGGAGTCGGGGCCGAGAGTGCCGTAATCCGGCGTCGGCTGCAAGCGCGGGTCGCAGGGCTGCGGAGTCGCAGTCTGCAAAAAAACCCCTTGCGAATTCTCAGATCCGCGCAACCCCGGCGATTCGGGAGTAAAAAACTGCATGATGTCCAGTTTAGGGAGGGGCTGGAATCGGGTAAAGTTACTTCCGGGAACGCGCTCGGGAGAAGTTCGCGGCATGGGATGGCTACCGTAGACGGCAAATTGGCATCGGAGTAGGGTGCCATGGGTGCGAAGGTACGCGCTACCGCACGGAACGACAGTGAGCAATTTTGATCTGAAAGCTTTGATGACTGACTGCAAAATGAAACTGAGCAATATCATCCTGCGGCAATTCTTTACGATCCTGATCCCACAACTCATGAATTCATGGTCCTGAACAGATGAGGCTCATGTTCGGTTTCCGGAAAACTTTGCTCTGGCTTAGTCTGGCTCTCGTGGTGTTGCCGGTCTGTGCCGTGCGGCAGTGTGCCGCCTATTCGGTTCTAACTCACGAGGAAATCATAGATCTGAGCTGGAAGGATCAGTTGCTTCCGCTGCTGAAGAAGCGATTCCCCGCCGCCACGGATGAGGAACTGAAAAAGGCTCATGCTTTCGCTTACGGCGGATCGCTGGTCCAAGATATGGGATATTACCCATTCGGCAGCAAGTTTTTCAGCGACCTAACGCATTATGTGCGCAGCGGTGACTTCATCGTCAACATGGTGAATGAAGCGACCGACCTGGACGAATATGCTTTCGCGCTGGGAGCGCTGGCGCACTATTCGGCGGATAATTGCGGACATCCTACGGTCAACCAGGCGGTGGCGCTGGAATTTCCGAAGCTGCGTAAAAAGTACGGGAACGTCGTAACCTACGAAAATAATCCTAAAGCGCACATTCGTACCGAGTTTGGCTTCGACGTAACCCAGGTTGCGAAGAATCGTTACACGTCCGACGCATATCACGACTTTATTGGGTTTGAAATTTCAAAGCCTGTGCTGGAGCGCGCGTTTGAAGATACCTACGGCATACCGCTGACGGATGTAATCTCGAAGGAAGATCTTGCGATCGGGACTTTTCGCCGAGCGATCAGCAATATCCTGCCGGAGATGACGCGCGTCGCCTTAACGGCGCGCAAAAAAGAGATTGTGGCCGAAACTCCGAATTTCCATGCACGCCAATTTCGCTACTACCTTTCGCGGGCCAATTATCAGAAAGAGTGGGGGACCACTTATCGCAAGCCGGGTTTTGGAACGAGATTGCTGGCGTTTTTTCTCAAGTTCATGCCCAAGATAGGTCCGTTTAAAGCGCTCGACTTTAAAATTCCCACGCAGAAAACTGAGGATCTTTATATCGCCAGCGTAGACAAGACGGTGGAGAACTATACGAAACTTCTGCATCAAACCTCGGCGGGCGATTTGCACTTGACCAACACGGATTTCGATACGGGGCATGACACGCGATCGGGCGAATACGAGTTGACCGATAAGGCGTACGGGCGCCTGCTGGATCAGTTGGCAAGCCATAATTTTGACAAGATCACTCCGGAATTGAAGGCGAACATTCTGGCGTTTTACAGCGATCCGAACGCTCCGAATGCGCTTAAGAAGAAAGCCGCCGAGTGGACGAAGATCCAGGACGAGTTGGAAAAACTGCGGGCCCTGCAAATCGCACCGCCCAAGCCAACCGTGCAAGCGGGGCTCGGGGATGAGCAGGAATTCGGAGTGATTAACGCGGATTTGGCCGAGGTGGAGATCCCTTGAGCTGCGCCCGGTCAGGGTAGGTACATTCGCGTTCGTTTAGGTCCACCTTCCAGAAACACTGATTGCCTGGTGATCTTTCCAGCTCTCGAACGACCGTTCGGTTGTCAAACTGCAACCTGCCGTGTATCATCGCAAAACTTCAGCGACGCACGAAGTCGACTTTCAAGTTGGTGTAGCGATCCTGCGCGCTGGTGTCTGGAGAGCTTGCTGATGACGGTGGGGGACGAAAAGTTTTATCGGGCAAGGGTCACCCGGCGCGAGGAGTTCGCGCCTGACCTGTGGATGATACGCATTCAGCCGGACGGCGAGTTCAAGTTCGTCCCCGGTCAATACGCGACGCTCGGGGTGGAGCATGATGGGAAACGTACGGAGCGCCCTTACTCGATAGCCTCGGCGCCTTTCGAAAGTGAGATTGAATTTTTCTTCGAACTGGTACCGGAAGGGGCGCTGACGCCGCGTATTTACAAGCTGCAGCCGGGCGATGAATTAGTGATGCGGAAAGTTCCGAAAGGAAAATTCACGCTGGATACGGAGAGTGGGAGGAAAAATCATCTTTTGGTCTCCACCGTGACGGGAGTTGCGCCTTTCGTGAGCTTTGTGCGTACGCTTTCGAAAGATTGGAAAGAGGGCAGGTTTGACGGCACTCACCAACTGTATCTACTGAATGGCGCCAGCCGTCCGTGGGAGTTCGGTTACAAAGAGGAACTGGTGCGCTTCGACGCAGAATTGCCGTGGTTCAAATACGTGCCGACGGTAAGCCGTCCGTGGGATCATGCGGACTGGCCGGGGGAGATCGGACGGGCTGACGATGTGCTGCGAAAATATGCCGACCACTGGGAACTGGATGCTACCAACACCACGGCGTATTTGTGCGGACATCCGGACATGATCGCGAACAGCAAAGCAATTCTGAAGCGGCGAGGATTCGTCGATCGAACAGCAATCAAAGAGGAAATCTACTGGATTCCCGCGAAGTAATCCGGAGTTAGGTTTCCGCAGGCGCGAAGAAGACCAGCACCGCGAGCTCTTCTTCAATGTCGTAGAAGTGATGCTCGACCTCGGATGCGACGAAGATCACGCTTCCTGAAGAAACCTGGTGATCCTCCTTGTCGACCTTGAAGCGGGCGCGTCCGCGAATGACGTAGTAGATCTCATCCTCGTGGTGCGGGCGTTGCAAATCGTTGGCACCAACACCTAAAACGTAAAGACCTCCGCTCATGGCGGGCACGCGCAGGAACTCGCGATAAGGTTTGCCGCTCTTAATGCGGAGTTGATCGATCTCAGCAAGCCGGGCGAAAAGCGATTTCACGCGAAAATGCCTCCGAAGATAAGGTCGGTAAATTGCGGAATCAAGTTCTGCGCTTGCAGTTCTCCTTCTGGCTTATACCACTGATAAATCCAGTTGATCATCCCCAGCAGGGCGAAAGCGGCAGCGCGAGGGCTGACTTTGGCTTTTGCCTGATGGGGACGAGCTTTGCGTTGTACCTCGGCCATGAGGCTTTCAAGGAAGTGAATATATCCTTTCTTGCGGGTGTTGATGCGCTTTCGAAGGGCGGGGGGGAGGGGATGATTTTCGTGCAGCATGACGGTGATCTCGCGGTCGCGCGGGCTGAGAACGACTTCGATGTGCAACCGGATCAAGGCTCGCAATCGCTCCTCCGGATCGGCAATGGCGCGCACCGGACTCAATACCCGTTCGTCCGTGATTTGCATGGCGTGATCCATGATCTCGAAAAGAATCTCGTCTTTGCTCTGAAAGTGGTGATAGAGGCCACCTTTGCTGAGTCGAAGGGCGGCGGCGACGTCGTTCATGGAAGTCGCATCATAGCCGCGCTGCTGAAAAAGGCGAGCGGCGGTACGCAGGATTTCCTGCCGGGAATCAATCAGAGTCTCACGAGCCATCGGGTGACATGGTAACGGCAGGACCGGATAAATGCCAACGATCTAGTGGCAGGATCTTTCACTCTTGACAGATTTTCGGGGGTGGGGCAAAATCGCGGACTGCCGAAACTCCGCGTCGGCGCCGACTTTGCGCGAGCAGGATTATTCACCGAGAGGATAACGATATGAGCCGAGCCGCCACCAAGGGAGTTGTTCAGCCCAACCAGCGGAACCGATCCCGCCTCGCCGCCGGATTAGAAAAAAATCTTTCCACCTACGCGATCGCGGCCGGTTCGGCGGGAGTCGCCTTGCTGGCCTGTGCGCAAACTTCGGAAGCCAAGATTGTCTTCACCCGAACCAACATCGTGGTGCCCGTCAATGGCGGGCTCATTCAGTTTGATATCAATGGGGACGGACAGATGGATTTTGGACTGTCCGCCAAAGCTTTTCCGACACAGACTTGCACGTTCGCGGAGCGGCACCCAAAGCAAGAAGAGCAGAAGCCTCCGCTGGGATGTCCGTTCGATGATCGGCTAAAAGTGATCCCGGCACAGGCCGCCAATGAGATATGGCAGGCCGGCACATCGTATG
This sequence comes from uncultured Acidobacteriaceae bacterium, assembly GCA_963846215.1. GTDB lineage: Bacteria > Acidobacteriota > Terriglobia > Terriglobales > Acidobacteriaceae > Sulfotelmatobacter. The sequence goes on from CAWJVC010000010.1 coordinate 246,752, forward strand.
GCACCAAATGCGCGGCGGATTTAGGTCGCGGAGCACGCATCGGTCACCTGCGCCCGTTCGGGACAGGGGCGATGGCGATGTACGTCGATTCGGGCACGTCCGAAGGCCACCAATTTTGTCCGTGGCGCGGCGGAACCGGGGCCAAACCTTTTCTCGGTGTGAAATTTCTTGATACCGCCGGCAACGTTCATTACGGCTGGGTCAGGGTGACGGTCGACGGCATTCGAGCCACCATCAACGGATACGCCTACGAGACAATTCCGAACAACGGAATCATTGCCGGCGACACTTCGGGAGCCGATGCCAATCATGCCAGCTTGCTCGATCCGAATGCTGATTTGGATCTGAAGGCGCCTGAACCCGCGACTCTTGGCCGATTGGCGCAAGGAGCGCCCGGGCTGCAGGCCTGGCGGCGGGAAGACGAAGTCGTAGCGAGCTAGAAACCTGCCTAGTACTCCAGTGGTGCGAATCCTTTTCCCTTTTCGAAGCTGAGAAGAGGGCGCCTCGGTATCCCCACCGTCCGGGGGCGGTGGAACCCAACTTCCCGCTTGACATCGGTACGGAGCGAAGGTAGCATTTCCAGATACCGACCGACCGGTCGGTTCGCGGACGATCTTATCCCTAAAATGCAAGGGTTCCTTTCCTCCCCTTGTGCACGAGAGGAGCACACCGGTGGCTACTATTTTTTACGAGCGTGACGCAAAACCTGAGGTCCTGAAGGGTAAGACCATCGCCATCATGGGATACGGCAGCCAGGGACATGCCCAGGCGCAAAACCTCCGCGACAGCGGCTACAACGTCATTGTCGGCCTGGACCCCAACCGCCAGAGCGCCAACAGCCGCAGCCGACGGCATGGTCATGTGCTCCCGCGGAGGCCGCCAAGAGAGCCGACTGGATTCAGATGCTCACTCCCGACGAAACCAAGCCGCAGTTTATGATCCGTCGATCAATGCCATCTGCACGGGCAAGGTTCTCGGCTTTTCGCACGGCTTCAGGATTCATTTCAAGACGATTGTTCCGCCAGCCGATGTAGATGTGCTGATGGTTGCGCCCAAAAGCCCAGGACATCTGTCTGCGGCGGTGTATACCCAAGGCCGGGGAGTGCCGTCGCTGATGGCGATTCAGCAGGATGCAAGCGCCGCGCTAAGGAATTGGCCTCGCCTACGCGTACGGAATCGGCGTCGACCCGCGCCGGTGTGCTACAAACCACTTTCAGCGAAGAGACGGAGAGCGATCTTTTCGGCGAGCAGGCCGTGCTCTGCGGCGGCTTGACGTCGTTAATGAAGAAAGGATTCGAAACGTTGGTCGAGGCCGGTTACGCCCCGGAGATCGCTTATTTCGAGTGCATCCACGAAATGAAGTTGATCGTGGACCTGATTTATGAAGGCGGCCTGAACCGCATGCGCTACTCAATTTCCAATACCGCGGAATATGGCGACCTGACCCGCGGCGAAAAAGTGGTTGCCGACGAGACCCGCGCCACCATGAAGAAGATTTTCTCGGACATTCAAGGCGGACAGTTCGCCAGAGAGTGGATCGAGGAAAACAAGGACGGCGGCAAGAACTTCAACAAACTGCGTGAAAACGAAAAGAGTCAACAGGTGGAGAAAGTCGGGCCGAACTTCGTGGCATGATGTCATGGCTGCCGGAAGAGAAGCCGGCAAGAAGACTCGGCGGAGACCGAAGCCGCAAACCGACAGGCCGTCAATGCCTAACAGGCAGCCGGAGACTAATGCATAAGGGAGCCGAAATTGTTCTACAGTGCCTTCGCGCCGAAGGTGTGGACTTGGTGTTCGGATACCCTGGCGGGGCGATCATGCCGTTGTATGACGCACTCGAAGGCAGCGGCGTGCGCCATGTTCTTACCCGTCACGAACAAGGGGCAGTCTTCGCCGCTGAGGGTTATGCTCGCGCCACAGGGAAGATGGGCGTCGCTATCGCGACCAGCGGTCCGGGCGCAACCAATCTCGTCACCGGGATCGCCGACGCAAAAATGGATTCGGTTCCTCTGGTCTGCATCACCGGCCAGGTGCGCAGCGCTATCATTGGTACCGATGCTTTTCAGGAAACCGATGTCTTTGGGATGACGCTCTCCATCACCAAATGGAGCCGTCTGGTGCAGACGATCGAAGAGGTTCCGTCGGCCATTGCCGAAGCGTTTCATTGGGCGCGCAGTGGCCGCCCTGGGCCGGTCATGATGGACATTCCGACCGACATTCTGAAGGCCAAGATGGAGTTCTCCGGCCCGGTAAAGTTCACACCCCGGCCGCGCCATGTGGATGACACCACCGAGCGCATAGTTTTGCGGAGACGCGACCTCGATGCTGGCAAAAGCCGGCAAGCCGGTTGCCTGATCGGCGCCGGAGCCAAACTGTCTGGCGGCGATCACTGAACTGCGGCGACTGTTGGATGATCTGAAAATTCCCACCTTCGCGACGGTTCATGGCCTGGGCGCGGTTGATCCCGCAATGCCATACTACCTTGGCATGGTGGGCATGCACGGGACCCGCGCGGCTAACATGGCGCTGCACGAAACCGATTTGCTGCTGGTGTTTGGCGCGCGTCTGGACGATCGGGTCACTGGCGATCTTACGCCGTTTCGCGCCGCATGCGCGGATTGTGCACTTTGAAATTGATCCGGCGCAGCTTGATCGCGTGCGCTCTTGCGATATGCCCGTGATCGGCGATCTGGCGCGAGACCATCCCAGCATTTCACGCGCAATCCGCAAGCGCTTCTGCCCGACTGGAGAATCGTGGCGGGCCATCGCTTGCGGCCAGGATCGCGCCGAACTTGACCCTCGCGGCCTGGCGCAACCTACCATCCGATTCCTCGATGAGCTTTTCAGCCGTTTGCCGAAAGATAGCATCGTATTGGCCGATGTCGGCCAGCACCAGATGTGGGCCGCACAGCGCTACCACTCTCGATTCTCCACGGGGCTTTATTACCTCAGGAGGTCTTGGCGCGATGGGTTTCGCTTTGCCCGCTGCCATTGGCGTGCAGTTGGCAAAACCGGCACCGAGTCCTTTGTGTCTCCGGCGACGGCGGCTTCCAGATGAACATACAGGAACTGGCCACGGTTCACCGTTTGAGCCTTCCTATAAAAATGGTGATCGTGGACAACAAATATCTGGGCATGGTGCGGCAGTGGCAGCAGCTCTTTTATCAGCGCAACTATGCGGAAACCGATTTGAGCGACAATCCCGACTTTGTCGAGATCGCTAAAGCATACAAGATTAATGCCGCGAATCTGGATGAGGCCGCCATGCGGAGTTCCCGGTTTCGGATGAAACCGGAGATTTGCTGGATCGCTTTCTGCGATCGACCAAGCCTGAGCTTTTAGTTTTCGATTGCCAGCGCGAGGCCAAGTGTTTCCGATGGTCCCGGCAGGAGCGGCATTGTCGGAGATGGTGTTCGAAGACGAATAAGAAAATATTAAGCAATGAGTGATTCCAAGGCCCGCAGAAATCAAATTCGGTTCGAGGGAACGAACATGCAAGTCTTTCACATCCGCTATCGCAACGCACAAGGCGCATTGATGCGAATTTTGAACGCAATTTCGCGCCGAGGGCTCGATCTTAAATCGGTGCATGCCGATGCCGCCGGGAACCAACACGCCGTGAGCGTGACGCTCGATGTGACTCACAAGCAGATCGGGCAGCTGTGCCGGGAATGGTATTCGGTCGTGGATGTCATCGACGTGCGATGCGGGAACGGGTTGAGCCAGCACGGAGAAGCGGAGTGGGCGCCACTTCCGCCGGGATCGGCCAATCTTTCAGAGCGATCGGCAAGGGCCGCGTTGGCATAAGTTTGGGTTGTAGTGTCAGAGCGTGATACCTCCTGGGTAAGTGTCATGCAAATTGGGGAACTTGCGATTCTGGTGTGCCTTGAGTCCCTGGATCGCAGGTTCCCCGTTTTTGTTACCGTCATCCCGAGCAAGGAATGACAACTCCTGTTGTAATCTCTTCCCATGGATCTTAAGCATCGTAGCCACGGAATTACCGACGGGCGCGACCGGGCTCCGGCACGCTCCATGTTCAAAGCAATCGGGTTTACGGATGACGACCTGCGCAAGCCTCTGATCGGCGTTGCCAATACATGGATCGAAACGATGCCGTGCAACTTTCACTTGCGGCGGCTTTCCGCCAAGGTGAAAGAAGGGATTCGCGCTGCGGGAGGAACTCCCATGGAATTCAATACCATCGCAATTTCCGATGGCGAGACCATGGGCACCGAAGGGATGCGGGCATCGCTCGTGAGCCGCGAACTCATTGCCGATTCAATCGAATTGGTTTGCCGGGGACAGCTCTTTGACGCCGTGGTGTGCGTGGTGGGATGCGACAAAACCATTCCAGCGGCGGCAATGGCGCTCGCCCGCATGGACCTGCCCGGGCTTGTTCTCTACGGCGGAACCATCGCGCCGGGCAGCTATCGCGGGAAGGACGTCACCATCCAGGATGTGTTTGAAGCGGTAGGGGCGAATGCCGCGGGAAAAATTTCCGACCAGGAATTGCTCGATCTGGAAAATGTAGCTTGTCCCGGAGCAGGCGCGTGCGGGGGGCAATACACGGCCAACACGATGTCCACGGTCATGGAAATGATCGGACTGTCCCCCATGGGCTTCAACAGTGTGCCCGCGATGGATGCCAGGAAAGATGAGGTAGCTTTTGATTGCGGCAAGGTGGTACTGAATCTACTGCGGGATGGCATTCGGCCGCGGCAAATTTTGACGCGGGACGCATTTGAAAATGCAATCGCATCCGTCGCCGCCACCGGAGGATCGACGAATGCGGTGTTGCATCTGCTCGCGATTGCACGCGAGGCGGAAGTCGATTTGCAGATTGAAGATTTCCAGGCCGTAAGTGAACGGACGCCTCTGCTTGCGGACTTGAAACCTTCCGGACGATTTGTGGCTGCGGACATGCACCGGGCAGGCGGCGTGCGCCTGCTGGCGCGGAGATTACAGCGCGGAAACTTTCTTCATCCCACGGCGAAAACGGTGACCGGACAGACCCTTGGATCCGAGAGCGAAAGCGCAGTCGAAACTCCTAATCAGGAAGTAATCGCCTCCCTTGAAAAACCGTTGAAGGCGACTGGAGGACTCGTCATTCTGAAGGGAAATATTGCTCCGGAAGGATGCGTGGCCAAGATAAGCGGTCATGAGCGGCTGGAGCATCGTGGTCCGGCGCGCGTATTTGAATCGGAAGAAGATGCGATGAGCGCTGTGACCAGCAAGAAAATTCATGCTGGCGATGTCGTGGTCATCCGTAACGAAGGCCCCAAGGGCGGACCGGGAATGCGCGAGATGCTCGGCGTGACGGCCGCGATTGTTGGCGAAGGTCTAGGATCGTCCGTGGCCCTGTTGACCGACGGCCGATTCAGCGGCGCGACGCGCGGACTTATGGCCGGTCACGTATCGCCGGAAGCCGCGCTGGGCGGACCGATCGCCGCGATCCGCGATGGGGACGTGATCCGTTTCGATGTGCAACAGCGCGTGCTCGCAGTCGAGCTCAGCGCGGAGGAAATTCAGCAGAGAATGAAGACGTGGAAGCCGCCGCAGCCACGTTATCCGACTGGAGTGTTTGCTAAATATGCTGCCTTGGTTTCGTCGGCATCGCAGGGAGCGATTACGCGACCGCCAAAATGAAAGTGCGCTAAACCAGCTTGAGAGATAAAAAGAGGAGCGACCATGGCCGCTCCTTTTTTCATTTCGTTGCTTCCAACTTATTGTGCGCAGCCCGGGCTAAATGACGTGAGCACGTTGGCGACGGCAGCCAGGTCGCAGTTATAAGCCGCTGCCGGTGGAATCGAACGAATTGTATTGCTGGGCGCTGGATTGCCCGGTGTTCCCCAGCAAGTTAAACGATGAATCGAACTCGAGCGTATCCACATGTTGCGCCGTGTTTTCCTGCGTGCTGCTGTAAGTGACTTTACCGGACTGCGTGGTGCTGGACTTAAGTTGATAAGTCTGATCGGCCTTGGTGGTTTGGTTAATGTTTCCGCTGGAGAGATAAGCTAGCGTGATGTCGACGACGAGAGGCCAGGAATAATTCTGGTTGTAAACGGTGCTGGCAACGCCGGTCTGCGAAACCGTGGTACTCGATTTCAAGGTTGTTCCCTGCGAAATGTCCTGCACATACTTGATAACCGGTGATATCGAAGTTTTGGTTGTTATAGAAATTCACGCTTTGAGAAACCTTGGTCGTAATCTTGCCGTGAGATGTGTTGACGTAACCGGAAATCACGAAGCTGCGCTTCGAACTCACATCCACCGTTCCCTTGATAAAGTTTGGTTGAACGTTGAGGTTCTCGGTGACCACAGGAGAAGGCCCGGTCAGAGTGTTTTGCGTGACGGCGCCTGTGGTTTGTGTGCTACCCGGGTCCGTGTAGAGCAACAGCGAGGCGGTGGCGGAGAAATAATTATTCGCGTTGTACACGCTGAGTGCAACCGTGTGAGGCTGACCGTTGCTGAGCAGTCCGGCAAACGGAGTAAGGTTCACGCGATACGGCGTGAAATTCAAAGTCTGCACACCGGGAATGGGGAACCACAAAAAGGGATCGATGCCGCCGGTAAAGATCCACGGGTAAACCGGGGCAACGCCGGCGGGCTGGCCATCGATTGTAATTTCAGTCTCGCGGAACGCAGTGTTGCTGCAGCTCTGCAATTCCGATGAGACATCATTGGGCACGCAGGTGTACCAGAATTCGTCTGAGGACTGGCTCTGCGAGTACACGTCGAGGTAAGCGGCCTGCACGTTCGTGGGCATCGTAAAAGTGCCGGAGAGAGTGCTCGAAGTCGAACTCAAACTAACGGTTCCTCCGGAAGGGCCGGCCGAAAGTGGCAACACGACGTTGGCCGTTACCGGGGCCGTTTGACCTTCGGCTAGAGGATAAAATTCCAGCGTCGCCGAGGCATAAATGGTTGAAGTGAGGCCGCAGCACAAGGTGTTGCCGATGTCTGCCTGTCCGGATTGTGCCGTGTAAAAGATCGAACTGTAATCGGTCAAATCATTTTCGATATGCCAGGATGGACCTTCGCTGGGCGAAGGCTCGGCCGTAGTTCCGAAATAAATATTCACGGGGCCCAGCCAGAAATTAGCGGTGCGGTCATATTGAATTCCCGGGTTCAAGTTGATGTCTGCTTCCAACACTACTTTGGCCCAAGGACCAGGGCATGAAGAAGGCGGAGTGTAAGTGAAATTTTCGACATTGAAATCGAAGAACTGAGCTCCGCTAAAAAGTTGCACGACGCAAGGCGTGGTGGAGGGCCGAGTCACATTGGGATCGGCAGTGACCGTGTTCGCAGATCCGAGCTGATAAGGGCCATCGGCGGATGCGAAAGGAGCGAGGGCTGTAATAAGGAGTAAGAGCGGAAAGATGGTCCGGGCCACATGAGCAATGCGGGGCATGCGAATTCCTCCTGGGAGATGATGGCGAAAGCCGCGCCCATCTTGGCGTAGCGGGAGCGATAGCAGACGGAGCAGGGCTAGCGCGAAAGTATGCCGGGTTCGTCGAACCGTGTCAACATTCGGAGTGGCGAACTCAAGAGAAGAAAGTCTCCATTGCGAGGAGTCATCGGGCCTCGATCAACCCCGGGCAACTAGCGCACGTTCGTGGTGGTCCGTTCTTCAGAAGATCGCGCTATACTACGGAGGCCTCGCTCCCCCCAGCAGGGAAATTCAAAAATCATGCAAGGGCATTAGTCCGTATGGCTGCTCACAGCGAGCTTGCGCCGAAGAAACGCTTAGATTCGTGGAAAGAGATTGCTGCGTTCTTTGACCGCGACGAGCGTACGGTTAAACGCTGGGAGAAGGAGCGCCGGTTGCCCGTGTACAGGGTGCCGGGTAGCGCTCGCGGAGGTGTCTTCGCCTATGCGGACGAACTGAGGGACTGGTTGAAAGCCCCAGACGCAGCCCCGGATGGTACCCCGGAAATTTTGTCAGCGCCGCTCCGTGACAATGGAAAAGAGATCACGATAGTCGGTCCAGTTGCGCGCGAGTTCTCCGGCGAGGTCCCAGCATTCAATTCACTCGACGCTGAGGTCAGCGACGGCTCTCTGCTCGGGGCTGCCAAACCCTTTTTCTGGCTTGCGCCCCTGATCCTGATCGTCGGCTCGTTCTTAGTATTATCATTCGGTCATCGCGAACCAAAATTCCGGAATGCGCTCGCGGCGCCGCATGTGCCGAGCATCGAAGCGCAAGATCTTTACTTGGACGGCCGGTATTATTTTGAAAAGCGTACGCCTGAAGATTTGAATAAAGCTGTAGACTTTTTTACCCAGGCCATCGTGCATGATCCGGCGTACCCAGCTCCCTACGTGGGTTTGGCAGACACCTATAACCTACTTCGAGAATACAGCGTCATGCCCCCTCAGGAGGCTTATCCGCGCGCGCTTGCGGCAGCTCGCAAGGCAGTGGAACTCGACACCAACTCCGCTGAAGCCCACAACTCTCTGGCATTCGCTAGTTTTTGGGGATTTTTTGACGCCACGACTGCAGAGCGGGAGTTCAGGCGCGCCATCGAATTGGATGCAACTTTGCCTCGCGCTCATCATTGGTACGCAACATTTCTGGTCGAAGTCGGGCGAGCGCCAGAAGCGCTGAGTGAGATCGAAAAGGCTCGGCAACTGAATCCCTCGTCCACGCCAATTCTTGCCGATAAAGGTTTCATTCTCGCGGCAAACGGCAAGAGAGAAGAAGCAAGAGCGCTACTCCAGAAACTCGTCGCATCTCAGCCGGACTTCATACACCCTCATCAGTATCTGGCCGACTTGATTTATTTCGACGAAGGAGATTATTCAGGCTACTTTGAGCAAAAGAGACTCGTGGCACGACTGCGTCACGATTCAGGTGCCGCAAAAAACCTCGATGCTGAGGAGAAGGGCTACAAAGAGCGTGGTCTGCCCGGACTACTTGAAGCACGGCTTGTTAACGCTCAGCAGTCCTTCGATCGTGGCGCGGGATCGGCCTTCGACGTGGCCGAGGCACAGGCTGCGCTCGGGAATAATGACGCGGCTCTAAAATATCTGGACCTTGCCTACCAACGACACGACCTTTCACTTGCGACGCTTGTCGTCAACAGTCATTTCCGGACGATTCAGCAGCGTCAGGAATTCCACGACTTAGTGGCTAAGCTAGGATTGCCGCCAATCAATTGACCTTTGGAGCGATTGGCTCCTCTGTGTAAACTAGCTTCGCGATGACATCCCTCCCCCGCTCTGCACGTGTACATATTTTTCCCGGGAATGCATGGTTGTCCAGCATGATCCTGCTGATGATCTCCGTGCCGGCGAGCTTTGCCTCGGCCTATAACGCCCATCCCAAACTCGTAGTTGTGATTGTCATCGATCAGTTCCGGGGCGACTACCTGGAGCGTTACCGCGATCAATTCGTAGAAGGGGGATTTCGCCTGCTGCTCGATCACGGAGCGAACTTCACGGACTGCAACTACGATTACGCCAATACGCGGACGGCGCCGGGGCACGCGACCCTATTCACTGGCGCATACACCGACGGCCACGGCATTGCGGCGAATGAGTGGTGGGACCAAAAGAAAAAACGCATGGTCACTTCGGTAGAGGACGACGATGCGAAACCCGTTGGCGTCGCCTCAAGCGTTGGAGAAGGCAAAGCGGGAGCCTCTCCGCACAACTTGCTGGCCGACACGCTCGGAGACGAGTTGAAGTTAGCGACGCAGGGTAAAGCTCGAGTGTTCGCTGTTTCTTTGAAAGATCGCGCGGCGGTGCTGCCGGGTGGTTTCGCAGCGGATGCCGCCTATTGGATTGAACCAAAAAGCGGTGCATGGATCACCTCGACTTACTATCGTCCCGACCTGCCGAAATGGGCAGCGGATTTCAATTCCGGCAATCGCACGGCGAAATACTGGGATCGCGAGTGGAAAAGCAGTAACGGCGATCTCTTACGGACCACCGCGCATCGCGTGGGGAAAAACGGAGCCGACGCAGGTTTTTACGAGGTAATCGGTTCGACCCCGTTAGCCAACGAATACGAATTCGAGTTCGCGAGAGAATTAGTGGTCTATGAAAATCTGGGATCCGGCAAGGCTACGGATCTGCTCGCGATCAGTCTTTCTGCGAATGATATTCTCGGACACCAGGTCGGTCCCGATTCACCGGAGATGGCCGCGATGGCCCTCGCGCTCGACCGTGAGCTTGCGGAATTCTTTAACTTCCTCGGCCATCAGATAGGGCTCGCGAACGTGTGGATCGCATTGTCCGCCGACCACGGCGTTTCTGCTTTGCCGGATGCGGCGAAGAAACTTGCGCATTCCCGCCGTTAACCTGGATGCGGGCAAACTTGAAGCGCAAATCAACGCGGCATTGGCCGCCAAATTTTCGCCCGGACACTCGGCGGCGTATATAAAGTTTGATTACCCGCTGGCATGGCTTGATCAGGACGCTTTCTCCGCCGCTCATGTCAAAGAACGCGACGCCGAAGCTGCTGTGGGCGAAGCGATGAAGCAGGCTGGGATGCGCGATTTTTTTACCAAGGCGCAATTGGCGGAGGGCTCGGTACCCAATACAACTCTGGGCATAAAATTCTCGCATAGCTACTCTCCCGAAGGCGGATGGTATGTGATGGGAGTGCCCGATCTCTACTCAGTGGGTCCAGCCAAGGGCACGGATCACGCCTCGCCTTACACTTATGACACGCACGTCCCACTGGCCTTTTATGGTCTCCCGTTTCGTCCGGGAACGTATCGCAGCCACGCCGAACCGGTCGACATGGCGGCTACGCTGGCGTCACTGCTGGGTATCAATGCGCCCAGCCACTCTGTGGGTCGAGTGCTGACAGAAGCGATTGCCGTTTCCCATCACACGGAAAATACTGCAGGAGCAACAGGCGGTTCTGAAAGAGGTCCGCAGTGAATGCTTCGCCTCAAAACAACGGCGGTTCGGTTACGGATCTCAGCGTGAACCTCGTCGGCATTCCACTCAAGAATCCCATCATCGCGGCAAGCGGGACCTTCGGCTACGGCATTGAATTTGAAGATGTCGTCCATCTCGACAAGCTGGGTGGATTCGTGGTGAAAGGACTCTCGCGCGAGCCGATGATCGGCAATCCTCCTCCGCGGCTATGGGAAACAGCTGCCGGCATGCTCAACGCCATCGGCCTGCAGAACATTGGCGCCGCTGCATTTCTGGAAGAGAAACTGCCGAAGCTTCGTCAGATCAAGGACGCGGTAGTCTTCGCAAATGTTTTCGGTTATGCGCGCGAGGACTACGAACGCACCATCGAAATTCTCAACGAAGGCGAAGGTATTGCGGCGTATGAATTGAATGTTTCCTGTCCCAACACCGCACACGGCGGATTGCAGTTCGGGTGCGATCCGCGGTCGCTCGACGAAGTTGTGACGACGGCCAAGCGCGTGGCGCAGCGTCCGCTGATCGTCAAGCTTTCGCCGAACGTGACCAGTATCGCGCAGATGGCTCACATCGCGCAGGAAGCGGGCGCTGATGCGATCTCTCTGGTGAATACGTTCGTGGCGATGGCGATCGACCCCGATACCCGCAAGCCTCGCATCGCGAATGTGACAGCCGGGTTATCCGGTCCGGCGATCAAACCCATCGCCCTGCGGATGGTTTACGATGCGGCGCACGCAGTGAGTATTCCGGTCATCGGCATGGGCGGGATTTCTACGGCGGGCGACGTCGCGGAATTTATGCTGGCCGGCGCAACCGCCGTGCAGATCGGCACGGCCAGCTACTGGGATCCATGCGCCACGGAGAAGATCGTCGACGAGTTGCGAAGCTGGTGTCAGGACCGCCGCATCCCCCGGATCGCCGACCTCATCGGTGGGCTGATCGTCGAGTAAACGAAACCGTCAGGTCGTCCCAATCTACCCGATTGACTTTTCGATAATCCCGAAGGACAATTCATGCCGCTTGTCGTCTGCATATCTTCATCCGGAGTTACCCCGCCATGCCGAATGAGAAATCCCCCCGCAGATTGCGCGCAGGAACAAAGATCAACAGCAAGTTGGAAAAGAACCTGGCCGCGTACGTGGCTGCCGCAGGCGCGGCAGGAGCGGTCCTTTTCGCTGCGAGCTCCGCAGGCCGAAGCTGAGGTTGTCTACACCCCGGCCCACGTGAAACTCGCAGGCGGCTCTACTTACCAAGTCGATCTCAATCATGATGGCATCAACGATTTTGGTCTGGAGTGGCTCCCGATCTACCATTCATCCATGCTACTGGCGACTCTCGACGCGACGGGCAATCAAGTTGTGGCAACCGCGAAAGGAAGCGATGAGGCCGCCGCGATGCCCATGGGAATACCTGTTGGGCCTAATCGCAAGTTTGCCTCGAAAACAACTTACGGCGGCGTTTTTATGGCCTTGTCGGGCGGCTACGGATCACAGACTTGGTTCAACGGGCCGTGGGCCAATGCCGTTAGGAAATATCTGGGATTGAAGTTCCTCATCGATGGCGAGGTTCATTATGGCTGGGCACGCTTGACCGTCACCCACACCGGGGCCATTCTGACGGGCTATGCCTATGAGACGATAGCCAACAAACCGATTCCTGCGGGAAGGGAGTCGGGCCAAGACGAGCAGGCTGCGACCGATCCCGCTGAACTGGCGGAACCAATGTCGCGGATGGCAACGTTAGGTATGTTGGCGCGCGGAGCGGATGGCGTTGATCTTTGGCGTAGGGAAGAAGAAGCAGCTTAACGCGAACTTTAATTAGCGGCCTCGAACGTACCAGATCGAGCCCGGAGACTTGTAATTGCCGCCTGCTCCCCAGACCACATGCGTGGCTCCGAGGTTATCGATGGCGATCGAGAAGTAGTCGCCGAACGGAAAGCGAAATCCTTCAGGAAGAATGTAATCGTAGCCGCGAACGGGTCCTGATAGCTGGCTTTCGGGGGACCAAGTTGCCCCGCCATTACTGGAACTTCGCTGCAAGACATTCCACAGAGGTTGACCATCGGGAAGATGGTTTCGCGTGTCCATCCACGCGATGCGAACGTCTCCAGCGACGCCTGCGGTAATCGCAGGAAAACAATGCTCGACGGACGCATCGGCCGACGAAACTGCAACTCTTGCCGACCAACTCGCTCCTAAGGTGGTCGAAGAGGAAAAATATATACGCTCCGGGCCGCCATTGGTGCTGCCCGCATTCCATAGGGCATACAAAGTCCCGGCGGCATCGGACGTGAGTGCAACTTGCGGTCCCAAATATCCAGCTTCGCAAGCTTCGAGCGCACAGTCCGGAGGGGAACTCGAGCTATCGAGCAATACCGTGTTCCAGGTGCGTCCTGCGTCGGAGGATCGGCTTACAAAAATTCCGACTCTGCGGGCGCTGAAATCTTTGCGGGCGTAAGCCGTCCAGGAAAAGTAAACCTCTCCATTGCTGTCCACGGTCGCGCCTCCCGCCAAAGAGGATCCCGGCTCGGCGCCCGGATTTACTGCAGCGGAGGCAAACGTCTGAGCGTAATCATGCGACGCGGCAACCACAAAATTCTGCTCATGATTGAATCCCACGTAGACATCGGGACCATGCACAGCTAGAACCGGCTTATCCGCGTCGTCGGCGGAGCGCTCCGCGGTGGAAAAGTACCAGGTGTGGCCAAAGTCCTGAGACCGAGCCACCATCACATCCCGCTTATTGTTCTGCAGCCAGGAGGCATACACCGTCTGGCGATCGACGGGATCGACCACGATCTGCGGGTCAAACTGTCCGGTCGAAGAGGGTGCGAGGACGCGGGGGGATTCCCACGTAATTCCGTTGTCATTGCTGATGAGTAGCGAAACGGTGGGAGCCGAGCAAGCGGGACAGTCGGTCACACCGCCGTATTGAGGAAATAGGACGTAAATGTGCCCGTGGTTGTCGGCGGCCAGAGCGGGTTCCCATTGATCGCCATTCAGATAACCGATGCGACGCTGTGGACTGAAGGTTGCAGCATAAAGGCCCTGCCCCAGTAACAACATGGCAAGCAGCCGGATGGCAAACCTCCGGACACGACCGGCGCGCCTGGACCTTAAAACCACAGACTTCTCCTGGGGGGAATTCCTGCGAAAACCTTGGACGAACTCTATCCTGAATGGCTCAATAACGTCAATTGCACTGAAAGGCCATCGCGCGTAGGCTGTGCGTGACTTTCTTCCGACTTCGTCATCTAATAAAGTGCTGGTAAGTGCTGACATTCGTAAAATTCTGGGGCGAGCGATGCCCTGCGCAGGGGAGCAATTCTTAAGATGCAAAAAGCCACATTTGCAGCAGGATGTTTTTGGGGGGTGGAAGCGACCTTTCGGCAGATGCCGGGAGTGTCATCGACGCGGGTTGGCTACATCGGCGGAAACACAGAGAATCCGACGTACAAAGAAGTTTGCACCGATCGCACCGGCCATGCCGAAGCGGTCGAAGTGGAGTTTGATCCTGCCAAGGTTCGATACGAGGATCTACTGAAAGTGTTTTGGGAGAATCACGATCCTACTCAACTGAACCGGCAAGGGCCGGACTGGGGCACGCAATATCGCTCCGCCATTTTCTATCACACGCCGGAGCAGAAAACGGCGGCGCAGGCCTCTAAGGATGCGTTGGAGAAAGCGCATCGGTACTCCAAGCCGATCGTCACCCAGATTGTTCCGGCGGTGACATTTTATCCGGCGGAAGATTATCACCAGCAATATCTGGAGAAGCGCGGCATGGCCAGCTGCCACATCAAGACGTAAGCGCCGGCCATCTCTGAGACCTATTTCCGTTGCGAGCGCCAAACTTGCTGGTCGGTGTAGGCGTGAACGGATTCTTCCAGTTCGACGGAGATGGTTTCCCACATCTTGGTCAAGTCCGGCACCAGATTGCTGAGGTCGAGAACCAGGAAATTGCTCCGCACGCAATCGGAAATTACATTTTGGAGCAGGCGCGACTCCAGGATAAGCATCGGGATTGTGTAGTTTTGATGATAGCGGAGTGTGCCGTGTTGGGCGGCAGCTCCCTGACGCTTCTGGCTGATGAATTCGTCGCGGGCATGCGCGATTGCTTCCTCGAGCAACCCTGGCACATGATCTCTTCTCTCTTCCTCTGAAAGGGGTATGCTCGATAATTCTTTTTGCGCCTTCACCCGCTGCAACCAGTGCGCGATCACCCAGTCTTTATGTTCTTCAATCACGCGCGGGACTCGCTTGCTGCCTTCCTGGCGGCTTCGAGGCTGCCCGCTGGCGAGCCTGGTCTTGATTTTTTCAACCAATTCCTCGATGGGCGCTCCCTTAATCAAATAATCGTTGACGTGTTGCCGCATGGCTTCGAGGGCGGTCTCCAGGGCCGGGTATCCCGTCAGAATGAAAGTCACGGTCTCTGGATTGGTTCGCCGCATGGCGCTGACCACCACGAAGCCGTCCGCGGGATGTCCAATATTCAGATCAGAAATAAGGACATCGAAATGCACCTGCGAAATTAAGGCTAATGCCTCGGCCACGGTGCCCACGGCGGTTACGTCAAAGTTTTCACTCTGAAGCACGTGGCGCAACATGGTTCTGACATTTTCTTCATCGTCGACCACCAGCACATTCGCGGTTCCCGGCATGTCTCACCTCATTTCACTGGTTGGGAATTGGATAACGAATCGGCTGCAACGACAGGGGGCCACGGAGGTTGTCGAACCCGGCGCGAGCGCCTATCGACGCTGTGAGAGAATCAAACTTTCTCGGCGGAGCACAGAGATGGATGCCGGGAAAAGGGTGAAAGGTTGTTGTGATTTCCGTGGAGTTTCAATCGCAAGTACACGACTGCAATCAGGTGCGGGCGGTGGCGGGATCGCGAGGGTTGAAGAAGAAAAGCAAAATAAAACCGCCGACATAGTAGGGCAAGCTCTGCTGAAAACTTGCACCGAAAAATCGCAGGATCAGGCCAAACAAGGCCAAAACTTCACACAGCGCATAGGTATAGAAATATCCGTTCTTCCAGTGACCCAGGCTGATCTGGTCGTCGGGGCCAAGCTTAAGACTTTTTTCGGAGTTCAAGACCAGAGTGCGTCGTAGCACAAAGATGATGCCCACAATCGCGACTCCGGCGGTCGTGAAGATGTAACTGACAGACGGATCCACCGCTCTCAGCGCTGGGCGAATGACTTCCCCGAGAATCGCATAAAGTGCGATGCTCACTAACATCATTCGCTGCACTAGCCTGAGGGTCTTTAGGGCTACATCCATTGCTGTATTTATTCTGACTCAGGTATGTGCCGGGCGGGTTCATTTTTTCTAAAAGAATCCATCTAGCCAATAGATGTGACTCATTTTTTAAGGGGTGGTTCTCATTCCTGGACGCACGCGCAAGAAGATCTGGAAAGAGACAGGGTAGAGGCCATAAGCCGCATCCAACGCGGCAGGCTTGGAATAAACCGTTATGTCCGCGCCCACTCCGAGTTGCCACGCTCGATTCTGTACAAGATCGCGCACGCCTCCGAAAGTATAAGCGCCGATCCGGTAGACCGGCCGCCCCGCTGCAACGGGGAAAGAGTTCGTCCTTGTCCACCAGCTCCATTCGGGTAAACGCGTAGTTTCGGCGAAGGAAATTTAGCGTAGATTCCAACAGATAGCTATCCAGATCAGCGCTAGTAGCTATCTTGTGGACGTGTCCCCATACGAGCGAGGTCGCCCAATTCCCTTCTGCCAACGGCCGGTCATACGATACCGACGCAGTCTGTCGCCACTGGCTCCCTGGCTCCAATGCCTCGGGATGTTCGAGCCGCCCGACACTATATTGCGCAGTCCAATCGCGCGACGGAGCAACACTAGCTCGTCCGGACCAGGAATCGAGAGGTCCGGGCTGAATGCTCCAGCGCTCCTCATTCGGTTCGCGGCCGTTAAATGCGGAGCCCTCGAGCTTCACACGTTCGATGATGAAACCAGTGGTCACGACGCCGAAGCTGGTATGGGTAGAATCCTGCAAGTGATGCCCCAGCGGCGCCATGGGTAGTTCAGCCGCGGAGGCTCGATGCAGGTACGTGACGGGGCCAAGCGCCGGCTCCGCCGACGGTCCGCCGTAAAACTCCCAGGAAATTTTTTCGTTTAGTGGGACGGTGTAGGTCAGCGACAGTTCCGCGAACACATTATGCGGATGCTGGTGATCGACCAACCCGATGCCGTGATAGGTCTCGCCAGTCTGAAATAATTCTGGAAATCCGGGATGCGGCGAGGTTAACGATTCCGCAGAAAACATCTGGCGAAACAAAATCGTTCCTAGTCCCCACTTATGCTGCTCCATCAGCATGCCCCAATTGACTGACTCGGCTTTGCCTTCGCCTCGTGGGCCACCTTGCTGGTTGTAGTCGGCGAAAATAACTCCGTGGGCCATCAGGTCCCAGCCGCCAGGCATCCACATCCACTCATGCTCGGGAGTGGACAACGGCTCCCATGCGGTCCCGGAGCCGGCTTTCGCTGGAGCGGCAGGTTTCGTCAGGTTGTTCTCTTCGCATGGACATGTGCATGTCCATTCCGCTCATGGGTGCTAGACTCTGGTCCTGCGCCGCAGCCGTGTAGAGGCCTAGCCCAAAGATCGCAATGATCCAGCACCAAATGATTCTTGCCACGAAACTCTCCCATCCTCAATAGCACGCGGCCATACGATACTTGCCCAGGCAAAGCCTGGACACGAATTGTCAGAAAAATTACGAGGAGTTGTATCAGATTCTGAGAATGGAAAAACGGGGCGGAGGGCCGGGAGAAGCAGCCGAGGGGACGAACAGTGTGAACCCGCTTACCAGCGGCGAAAATTCAATTTTTTCGACCAGCCCAACAAACCTTGCCGGATCGATCGTAAAAACAGTTGTTAACAAAACGTCGGAATGACGACTCATGCAACAGATGTGGTTGGCTGGCTGAGGCCGGACCGGTTGCGGATGCAAAGGAATTTTGCCGGAATGGCATCCCGAGGCACTGGCGGGCACCGCCGAGGCCGACAAAAAGCAGGTAGATCCCGCGCCCGCGAACAGGATGGTTCCCAGAAGAACGGCCGCCACAGCTCTTGAAAGATGCCCAATCATATGGTTACGTCCCCGTAATCTTCACGCGCAGTTCTTCGGGAAGACGTTCGCGAATCTCAGGGGGTAGACGGTCATGCACGCGGCGCGCCCCTTCTTTAGCGGCGTCCAGTACGGTGACAGGCGCGGGCGTAGCCACAGCAACCACCAGCCAGATCAGCGCAGATAGGACAAATCCAGCGAGAGCAGCAATTTCAAGCCAGAAGGCGTGTCTAGGCCCAAAGTGCCGGATGACTCCGAAGGCCAGCAAAAACACCCCGCCTGAGACCGAGGCCAGCGCGATCAACCCAACGTCAATGATGCGATGAATCCGCTGCCGGCTCCGGCAATGTTCGCATTCGGCAAAGTGGCTTTCGTAGTCGCCACGCATTTCTGGCGCCAGGCCGGAAATATCGTACCGCCAGCCCGCCAGAATCTTGCCTACTATGGGGTCAACGCACTGCTGGCTCATAAGTGGCTACAGCTGAATCGGCGGCAGAGCCTCGGACTGCACTGCCACCAGCACGCGGTTATGAAATAGCCCACCGCGCCGTGCCAACGCTCTTTCTGCCTCTCGTCGCGCAATTTCCGGATGATTGTTCTGCTCAGAGAGATGCGCCAGCACGACAAACGCTGCATTATTATCATAGTCGCCCGTGAAGAAATCTGCGAGTTTCTCATTCGAGAGATGCCCCACGTTGCTTGCCACACGCTGCTTCACGGTCCAGGGATAAGGGCCGCCCCGCAGCATTTCCACATCATGATTCGATTCCATGATTAGAACGTCGGAGCCCCGCAGGTGGTCGCGCACATTCACCGGGAGGTATCCCAAATCGGTAGCCACGCTCACCTTGGTGCCTTCGACGCGGAACGTGAACCCCACGGGATCGACGGCGTCGTGCGGAATGGTGAACGGCTTGACCTCAATGTCGCCAATCTGGAAGCGATGCCCTGATTCGAAGTGTTCCAGTCTCTGCAGTTGCGGACGCTCGCCTTTGTCGTTGCGCTGCGATCGCGACCAGGCCGAATGAGTAGCTCCCGTCATGAAAACCGGGATATTCAGTTTCTTCGCCAACACTGCCAGGCCGTATACGTGATCGGAGTGTTCGTGAGTGATCAGAATCGCGGAGAGCGTCTGCGGATCTTCGCCCAGAGACTTCATCCGCTTGAAAGTTTCGCGGCAGGAGATGCCGGCGTCGACCAAAATCTTGGTCCGGGAGCTGGCCACGAACACACAATTTCCGCGACTTCCGCTGGCCAGCATCGAAACTGTCACACACATGCTTGGAGCATACGCGCCGACCCTGTGGATTAGGGAGTAACTTCTTGATTATCCGATACCTTTGAGAGACAGCTTCCGGCTTCCGGCTTCTGGTTCTGGATCGCCGTGATCAGCAGCAGTAATTTCCTGTTCGGATGCCGGAGAGCGGAAGCCGGAAGCCGATTTCATTTACCCTGTCGCAGGTTGTCGATCGCACGCCGCACCACCGCGCCCCCATAAGCGCCAGCCATGCCGGGCAATGCTGTGAGAAACGACCCGTACACCTGTCCCCGCGTAGGCTTCACGGTGAGGACCGCATAAGCGGCCACTTCAGCGAGCGGGATGAAGGCCACCACGGCCACCACCCAGCGCCAAGGCCATCGCGGACGCAGCACTCCCAGCAGCATGCACGCCATACAGACCAGCAGCGCGGTGAATAACAGATCGTTCACGCTGACGTCGACAAAGCCCGTGCCCATGCCCGCAAGGGCAGCCAGGATGTAAAAGGGTAGATCGCTTCGGCCACTCTGCGAAACTGTTCCGGTTGTCATTTGAAAAACACAGAAATGCCGGCGCCAATTTAGAAATTCCTGCAACAACGTGGAAGACCGCGCTTCAGCGCCGCGTAAGGCTCTTTTACGGAGTGAGCTTTAGCCCCAGCATTCCTGATCAGAGTCTGCTCAGTATTTATAAAACCCTCTTCCGCTCTTCCGCCCCAGCCAGCCCGCATCCACCATTTTGATAAGCAGCGGGCACGGTCTATATTTCGGATCGCCCAACCCATCCAGCATGACCCGCATGATATCCAGGCAGACGTCGAGGCCGATGAAGTCCGCGAGCGTCAGCGGACCCATGGGATGTGCCATGCCCAGCTTGAAAACTTCGTCGACGGCCTCCGGCGTGGCCACACCCTCCATCACCGTAAACATGGCTTCATTCAACAGCGGCATCAGCACGCGGTTGGAGACGAATCCCGGCGCATCGTTGACTTCGACCGGAGTCTTCTCGAGCTTCAGGGCCAGGTCCGAGTTTCAGAAAATGTTTCTTGCGAAGTGGCCAGACCGCGGATTACCTCCACCAGTTTCATTACCGGCACCGGATTAAAAAAATGCATGCCAATAACCTTGTCGGGACGTTTGGTGAGGGCAGCAAGCTTGGTGATGGAAATCGAGGATGTGTTAGAGGCAAGGATGACTTCCGGCCTCGCCAGTTGGTCGAGATCGCGAAAAATCTCTGTCTTGATCTCAAATTTCTCGGTGGCCGCCTCGATGATAAAGTCGCAGTCGGCCAGCCGGGCGCGGTCGGTGACGGGCTCGATATTTTTCAGCGCTGCAGCCTTGTCCGCTTCGGTGATCTTATTCTTGGCGACTTCGCGATCAAGATTCTTGGTGATGGTGGCGAGGCTGCGATCCAGGAACCGCTGCTCTACGTCGCACAACACCACCGAATATCCACTGCGTGCGAACACGTGAGCGATCCCGTTGCCCATCGTACCCGCGCCGATTATGCCTACGCGTTTAATCTCCATATCCGTCCCTGTCGAAACGCTTGAGTCTAACATTCAGCGTGGCCCAAGTTACAATCTGCGATGCGTGGTTCGAGATTTCGCGCACGAGTGACCGGAACTACATAGGCACGCGGTTTCACTCGTGCCGAGATGAAACCCTTGATGGAATTTCCTCCCATCCTACCTTCCTGAGGCATTCCGTCATCGGTATCCTTCCCATAGCCGCGATGCGGCGCAAGAATGCGGCCCACGGCGCAAGCCATGGGTAACGAGCAGAAAAAGCCGCAAGCTCCGAAGGAGCGAAAGAAACGTGTCCCATACCACTGGCAATCTCGTCCTTCACTTGATCTTCAGCACCAAAGATCGCCAGCCATTGATCACGCCCGAAATTCGCATCGATCTTTTCGCCTACCTCGGAGGTATTATCCGCGAAATGCGAGGCACTGCGCTCATCATCAACGGCACGGCCGATCACGTCCACATGCTGATCCGCCGCACAAGCGGTGGCGGAGATTGCACGCGTCTTCAAGGCCAACTCGTCGCGATGGGTCCACGAAAAATGGATGTATACGTTTGCATGGCAAACTGATACGGTGTTTTCAGTGTCAGCGAATCGAATGTTCCGGCCGTCTCGCGGTACATCGCGACGCAGGAAGAACATCACAAGAAGCTCAACTTCCAAGAGGAATATGTCGCATTTTTGAAGAAGAATAAAATCACATACGACGAGCGATATATCTGGAGCTAGTTCTTTCGCCCCTCCGGGGCTTGTTCTCCTTCCACAACTCTTCCCACGGCTCGCGCCGTGGGCTGTATTCTTTCGCCGCTTCGCGGCTCGCCCATCTTCCGCGCCCGAGCGGGTGTAAAATATTGTTTCAGGTCCTAATACTGCATCGCTCTGAAAGGATCCCCCATGGCAACGCTCGAAGCCCCCGTCCGGCCGCGCACGTCATCCTCGCAATCGTCCCATCAAGGCCCATTTGTCAACGAGCCCTTTTTTGATTTTCGTAACGAAGAGAATGCGCGGAAGATGCGCGCCGCCATCGAACGCGTCCGCGGCCAGCTCGGCCGGGAGTATGACCTAATCATCGGCGGGCAGCGCGTCAAGACGACTGACAAAATCAAGTCGCTGAATCCGTCGCGCCCGTCGCAGATTGTCGGAATCCACCAGAAGGCCGGCAAAGAGCATGTCGAGCCGGCGATGAGCGCGGCGCTGAAGGCGTTCGCCACTTGGAGCCGCACCACCGTGGAAGAACGCGCGGCCCTGCTGTTCCGCGCCGCCGACCGCATGCGCGAGCGCAAAATGGATTACATGGCCTGGCTGGTTTTCGAAGTCAGCAAGAACTGGGGCGAGGCCGACGCCGACATTTCCGAGACCATCGACTTTCTGGAATTTTATGGACGGGAGGCTCTCCGCTTCGCCAAAGCGGAACCTCCTGTGCAGATGCCCGGCGAGCGCGATTCCCTTACGTACATCCCGCTGGGTGTTGGCGCGGTCATCCCGCCATGGAATTTTCCCTGCGCGATTATGGCCGGCATGACGGTCGCTTCGATCGTCAGCGGCAATACTGTGATCTTGAAGCCATCGAGCGATTCGCCGACCATCGCGGCAAAGTTTGTTGAACTGCTCGAGGAAGTGGGCGTGCCCGAGGGCGTAGTCAACTTCTGTCCGGGCGCAGGCGCCAGCTTTGGCGACGCTATCGTGGCGCATCCGAAAACCCGCTACATTGCCTTCACCGGATCTCGTGAAGTTGGGTTGCACATCAACCAGGTCGCCGCTACACAAGCTCCCGGTCAAATCTGGATCAAGCGTACCGTCCTCGAAATGGGCGGCAAAGACGCGATCATCGTCGACGCCGATGCGGATATCGATTCCGCCGTGGAAGGCGTCGCGCAAGCTGCATTCGGCTTCCAGGGTCAGAAGTGCTCGGCTTGCTCGCGCGCCATTGTGGACGAGCGCGTCTATGACAAATTTCTCGAACAACTAAAAGCACGCGTGGAAAAAATCATTATCGGCGATCCCGCCGAAAATACGGGCATGGGAGCTGTAATCAACGAGGGGTCGATGAAGACCATCCTTGGCTACATTGAGCAAGGAAAAAAAGATGGACGCCTGATCACGGGCGGCGAGCGCGCCACAGAAGCGGGAGAGGGCTATTACATCCGGCCCACCGTGATTGCCGACATTCCGGCGAAATCGAAGCTGGAGCAGGAAGAAATCTTCGGGCCAGTGCTGGCGGTCATCAAAGCGCGCGGCTTTGACCACGCGCTCGAAATCGCCAACGACACCGAATTCGGACTCACCGGCGCTATCTATACCAAGTCGCGGGACAAGATTGATCGCGCCACGCGGGAATTCCACGTGGGCAATCTGTATATCAACCGCAAGTGCACTGGCGCGATGGTAGGCGCACATCCCTTTGGCGGCTTCAATATGTCCGGCACAGATTCAAAATCCGGCGGCCCGGATTATTTATACCTGTTTACCCAGGCGAAATCGGTGGCGGAAAAAGTCTAGCCGGCTAGGCCGGTTTTGTAACCAGCGGGACTGGAGCGGGATTCCGCTCCAGAAACTGCCGCTGGTGCCAATAGGGATAAACCGGCGCAACATCGCTTGCGGCATCCAACTTTGCCACTTGCTCTGGAGAGAGATTCCATCCCTCCGCCGCCAAGTTCTGCCGCAACTGTTCTTCGTTTCTGGCTCCGATAATCACCGTCGAAACGGAGGGCCGCTGCAACAACCAGTTCAGCGCCACTTGTGGCACACTCTTTCCCGTCTCCTTCGCAACCTCGGTCAAGCCATCGACCACTTTGTACAGATACTCGTCTTCCACCTGCGGCCCTAGCTCGGCTGTCTTATGCAGACGGCTCTCCTTAGGAAACGGCTTGCCGCGCCGAATCTTCCCGGTTAACCGCCCCCATCCCAACGGGCTCCAAACCAGCGCACCAACA
This sequence comes from uncultured Acidobacteriaceae bacterium, assembly GCA_963846215.1. Lineage (GTDB taxonomy): Bacteria > Acidobacteriota > Terriglobia > Terriglobales > Acidobacteriaceae > Sulfotelmatobacter. The sequence goes on from CAWJVC010000010.1 coordinate 270,449, forward strand.
CCCTGATCGAGCGCCAGCGGCATCAGTTCCCATTCATACTCTCTGCCGATCAGCGAGTAATAGACCTGATGGCCTACGTACCGTGCCCAGCCGTATCTCTCCGAAACATCTAAAGATTTCATCAAATGCCAGCCAGAAAAATTCGAGCACGCGATGTATCTCACTTTCCCGCTCACGATCAACTGATTCAGTGTGCTCAGCACTTCATCGACGGGCGTCAGGGCATCGAATCCGTGCAGATGATAGATGTCGATGTAATCCGTTCCCAGCCGCCGCAGGCTGGCCTCGCAAGACCGAATTAGATGATGACGCGAAGACCCGAGGTCGTTCGGCCCTGTTCGGCCTCCCATGCGGAAGGTAGCCTTGGTCGAGATCAAGATATCGGCGCGGCGTCCAGCGACGGCTTTGCCGAGGATCGTTTCGGCCATCCCATCGGAATAAACGTCAGCGGTATCAAAGAGGTTGACGCCAGCTTCCATGCAAATATCGACGAGCCGTGTAGCCTCGGCAACATCGCTCGCGCCCCATGCGCGAAAGAATTCATTCGATCCACCAAATGTTCCCGTGCCGAAACTCAGCACAGGCACCTTCAACCCGGAGCGTCCCAACGTTCTATATTCCATAGCCAGTAGATGCGACGCGCAAAGGGAACGATGCGAACAACTGGACGGCGGAATTCTTTGCTTCTTGGCAAATGGGGCTTTCACCTTCTAACCATCAAACTCGGATCTAACTAGAATGAGGATTTGCGGGGCGTTGTTCGTTTTTCGTAACGAGAAACGTTTTCTTGAGGACAATTACGATTTTCCGCGTTATAGAGGTACCTAAGCATGCGTCGATCCACCATCAGGTTTCTTTGCATTTTTTGTCTTCTGTCGGCTGCGACCCTTTATGGTCAGTCGTCACCGGATTCAAGTCTGTCCGCCGCGAAGACAGGATCCAAAGCGAAGAAAAGACCTTCCAGCAATACACATCTCGCAGTCGTGCAGACGATAGTGGCGCCCTCCGAGATGATCGGAAACGTCGGACGTTTAGCCTGCGATTCCAGTGGAAACATTTATCTCGGTATGGCCGACCCCTATGCGACAGACTCGGTTCACAAACTCAACTCGAAAGCGGAGCTGGTAGCTACCTTCCGGTCCGACGCCAATCCAGATTTGAAGGCAGATCTGGCCTTAGCCTTTTCTCTCAGTCCGACCGGCGAACTTTACCAGTTAGTTTTCCCGAAGGAAATTACCAGATACGCTTTTGTCTACAAGCCTGACGGAACCTACAAATCATCGATCAAGTTAGATCCTGGCTTCCCTTGGCAACCGTCCGCACTGGCTGTCTTCCCGCAGGGTAACTTGTTGGTCTCGGGCCTAGAGTATGACCGCGACCGCAAAAACCCGGCGATGTGGCCCTTCACCGGAGTTTTTGCCTCGGACGGCACCTTACTGAAGGAAGTTAAGCTCGAAGATGATGATTCACTTCATGATTTAGCCGTGGCCGGCGATGCTCGCGTAACTTCAACGACGAATCCCTGGGCAAATCACGCCGTCGAGTTCAGCAAGATGGAATCAGCGATGGATGGAAACATCTACCTGATGCGATGGACCAATCCGGCCATCTTCTATGCTGTATCGCCGGGAGGTGCGGTCATACGCCGCTTCAATGTCGATCCCGGTGACTCCAGCTATCGTCCGGTCACAATGCACGTCTCAGGGGGCCGTGCCGCCGTCCTCTTCGCCGAGAAGGAGCGTGAAGAGATACTTCTGAAGGTCGTCGACTTGGAAGGTCATGACATTGCTTCCTATTCCCAATCCACCGCAGACGGCAAAGCAAAATACGGTGAGCTTGGGCTGGCGTTTGCCTGCTATTCAGACAATCCAGATCGCTTCACCTTCTTGTCTGCTGACGACAACAACAAGTTGAAATTTCTAATTGCCGAGCCACGTTGAGAAAAGGGACATTACAGCAAAAAGCCGCCCGCAGGCGGCCTTTTCTTTTCTTCAGGGAAATAAACCTATGGCATTACTCCCGCCGGCGTCTGGGGCGCTGGTCCCGCCGTCGTCGCCGCTGCCGCCTCGTTCAAAATCCTGTGATGAATAGTGAAAAGCGCAAGCTCCAACCGATCCGACACTCCAATCTTGTCGTAAACATTGCGCAGGTAATTCTTGATCACCTGCTCCGTCGTCCCCAACTGCGTGGCGATTTCCTTGTTCTTGTAGCCCTGCACAATCAAAGCCACAATGCGCAGTTCCTTCGCCGTCAGTCGGTCGCGAACCCGCAGCCCGACCATATCGTTTTCGGTCAACTCGCTCGGAACCGCGACGTCCTGCACCCAGGTTTCGCCGCGCGCCACCTTGCGAACGCAATCCACCAAGGCCGCGCTGGTCACATTGCGATACACCACGCCGTGCGCGCCGTTCGCCATGTGCCGCTGCGCGCTTTCGCCGGTATCGGCCAGAACGACCACGCGCGTCTTGGCCTTGTTCGCGCCCTGCACGATAGCAGCAAAATCGTTATGAAAGCCTGCTGCCACTACCAGCACGGCGGCACGAAATTTATCCAGAGCCATAAACATCTGCTCCGGCGTTTGTGCCTGCGCCACAATACGCATCTCGTCTTCCACCGCCAGCACCTTTGCAATGCCGGCTCGGAAGATTGCCTGGTTATCGGCCAGAATTAGTTTGAGCATGTCGTTGGAGCTCCAAAGTTCGTCTTAAAATTCGCCTGCTTCCGCGTGCATTTGACGATTGATCAACCATCAACTACGGCTTACGAGTTTCTTACAAACTCGTAGGAGTCGATCACGCAAGCTACGCCCTTGCCATCTTCGCTGGCTCCAGTGGGATCGGTCCGCACCACGCGGCCTTTGCACTGGATCACAACATTCTCCTGTCCCCCGGTAACATCCGGAGGCAGCGTGATCTCAAATTCCACCGGCGAACCCACATCCAGCGACGCGTCGGCGCGAATGTAAACTCCCGCCGCACTCAAGTTTCCCGTCGTCCCTTGCGCGTCGCCGCTGCCCTTGTCGCTGTGCAGCTTGATTGGCAATTCCAGCGGAAATCGTTTTCCGGTCCGTGCTTCTTCGGACACAGTTCCTCCTCTTTCGTGGCTCGGTCCATCTCTCTTCACAAACGAGGCCAATACCATCAAACTACGCTCCTGGCAGGCGGATCGACCACTGATAGCTCAGCGCCGTTTATATCACGGATGACCACTGGATAATAGCCTGATAATGAGTTAGTTAACGGTAGAACCTAGATTCCCCCCATGCAGGAGATTTCACTCGCAGAGAGAAGCTGCCAGAAGAACGATTTTCTCGAACGATCCAGCGGTCCAGGGTTCGCGAGCGGATCTTCCGGCGCTGTTATAATCAAGGATTGCGCTCATGTCTACGAAACGACTGATACGTTCCACCACCGTTCTATCTATACGCCGCAACGGCAGCGTGGTCCTTGCCGGTGACGGCCAAGTGACGCTCGGCGAGTCCGTCATCAAGCACACCGCCAAAAAAATACGGCGACTCTACAACGACAAGATTCTCGCCGGATTCGCCGGCTCAACCGCCGACGCATTTACCCTGTTCAGCCGGTTCGAATCCAAGCTTGAGCAGTATCACGGTAATCTGGGACGCGGCGCCGTCGAGCTTGCCAAAGATTGGCGTACCGATAAGTTTCTGCGGCATCTGGAAGCATTGCTGCTGGTATGCGACAAAGAGCAAACGTTTCTGCTCAGCGGACAGGGCGATGTGATCGAGCCGGACGGCGGAGTTGCGGCGATTGGCAGCGGAGGTCCTTACGCCCAGGCCGCCGCCGAAGCCCTCGCCCGGCATACCGAGCTTTCCGCCCGCAAAATTGCCGAAGAAGCAATGAAGATTGCCGGCAAAATGTGCATCTATACCAATGACTCGGTGACAATTGAGGAGTTGTAACGCGCTTGTGTAGGGACAGCCTCCCTCGGCCGTCCATCGGGCTCAGGAAACCGATTTCTTAGATTGCTTGAACTACCGGGTTGATACTAGGACGGCCGAGGGTGGCCGTCCTGACATGAATTTCTTATGGCCATTTATTTACCTAGCAGCGCTGAAGAAGAACAGCTCGCACTCGACGAACTCACTCCCCGCGAGATTGTCGTAGAACTCGATAAACACGTTATCGGACAAAAAGACGCGAAACGCGCCGTGGCTATTGCTCTACGCAATCGCACCCGCCGGCAAAAACTGACACCCGAACTCGCCGAAGAGATCATTCCCAAAAACATCATCATGATTGGGCCCACCGGCGTGGGGAAAACGGAAATTGCGCGACGGCTGGCGAAGCTGGCGAATTCCCCATTCCTGAAAGTGGAAGCTTCGAAGTTCACTGAAGTTGGGTACGTAGGCCGGGATGTGGAATCGATGGTGCGCGATCTGGTGGAGATCGCGATCGACAATGTGCGTGAAGAAAAGTTAGAGGACGTTGCCGACAAGGCCGAGTTGAATGCGGAGGAGCGCTTGCTGGATATTCTGCTGCCACCATCTCCGCCCAGTCGCCCTGGAGAGGCGACCACGACTGCAGGCGGCGTGGTGATTGACGGTAACACGGCGCTGGCCGAATCGTCCTCGCGGACGAGGGAAAAATTGCGCCAGCAACTGCGTGAGGGAAAACTCGACGAGCGTCAGGTCGAGATCGATGTGCGGGAGCGCAATTTCCCGACGTTTGAAATCATGAGCAACCAGGGTGTTGAGGAGATGGATATCAACATCAAGGACATGCTGCCCAACATCTTCGGCGCCCGCACCAAGAAGCGGAAGATGAAGGTGAACGAAGCATTTGAATATCTGATTCAGGAAGAAGAGCAGCGCCTGATCGATATGGATCACGTGACCCGGACGGCGATCGATCGTGTCGAGAATTCCGGGATTGTGTTCCTCGATGAGATCGACAAGATTGCAGGCCGAGAAGGCGGCCATGGTCCCGACGTTTCGCGCGAAGGAGTGCAGCGCGACATTCTTCCCATCGTCGAAGGAACGACAGTGAATACGCGCTACGGCATGGTACGGACGGATCACATTTTATTTATTGCGGCCGGGGCGTTTCACGTTTCTAAGCCGAGCGATCTGATTCCCGAGTTGCAGGGACGCTTTCCCATTCGCGTGGAATTGCAGTCGCTGACCATGGAAGATTTTGTGCGAATTTTGACCGAGCCGAAGTCTTCGCTGGTGAAGCAGTACACGGCTCTGCTGGAGACTGAAGGGGTGAAGCTCGAATTCACTCCGGAGGCCTTACAGGAAATTGCGCACTTTGCCTTCCGCGTCAATGAAAGCACGGAAAATATCGGAGCGCGGCGGCTTCATACCATCATGGAGCGCGTGCTCGACGAATTAAGCTTTGATGCCCCGGAACGAAAAGGCGAGCATGTGAACATCGACGCCGATTACGTGCGCAAGATGCTGACGGACATTGTGAAGGATCAGGATTTGTCCAGGTACATTCTGTAGGCCTGAAGGCGCCCCTTCGAAACGGGCGCCAGTCCCCACCATTTTTTGTAACCACGCTGGCGTCCTCCACCTCTGGTATTCTGCCTCGTCATGAAAACTATCGATCGGAACCGCCTGCAGTCCCTGATGCAACGCGAGCAGAAGAAGTTTGTCGACGAGCGTCCGAAATCGAAGTCTCTTTTCGAGCGGGCGCGGAAGTCGCTGCTGGCGGGCGTTCCCATGAACTGGATGGTGAAGTGGGCGGGAGCGTTTCCTCCGTTTGTGCGGGAGGCTCAGGGCGCGCACTTCTTTGACGTGGATGGCCATCGCTATGCAGATTTCTGCTTAGGCGACACCGGCGCGATGACGGGGCATTCGCCGTTTGCCACCGTAAAGGCGGTGGAGGAGCAGTCACGGCGCGGCCTGACGTTGATGCTTCCGGGCGAAGATTCGATTTTCGTGGCGGAGGAGTTGCAGAAGCGTTTGGATTGCCCTACTGGCAATTCGCGCTGACGGCAACGGACGCGAACCGGTTCTCGATTAGGTTGGCGCGGCAGATCACGCGAAGACCGAAGATTCTGGTTTTTAACTGGTGCTATCACGGCACCGTGGATGAAACTTTTATCACCCTGGGGCGCAATGGCGAAGCGGGCCCGAGACGCGGGAATATCGGACCTCCGGTGAACCCTGCGGTGACCACGAAAGTGGTGGAGTTCAATGATATCGCTGCACTGGAACAGGCTTTAGCGGTCGAAGATGTGGCCTGCGTTCTGGCCGAACCGGCCATGACGAATGTGGGGATTGTGCACCCGCAGCCCGGATTTCATAAGGCGCTGCGCGAGTTGACCCGCAAACATGGGACGCTGCTGATCATCGATGAGACGCACACGATCTGTGCCGGACCGGGCGGGTATACGCGAGCGGAGAATCTCGATCCTGATGTGCTGGTCTTTGGAAAGGCCATTGGAGGCGGGATTCCGGGCGCGGCTTACGGATTTTCGCAGGAAGTTGCCGAGCGAATTACTGTGGCCGAGAGTTTGGAAGATTGCGATGTTGGAGGAATTGGCGGGACGCTCGCAGGAAATGCGCTTTCGCTCGCCGCCATGCGCGCGACCTTGACGAAAGTTTTAACCAAAGAGGCCTTTGACCGGATGATACCGATGGCGGAGCGTTGGACGCTGGGCGTGGCCAAGGCAGTCGCGGAGGTCGGGTTGCCATGGTACGTCACACGGCTGGGAAGCCGCGCGGAGTATATGTTTGAGCGTGAGGCGCCAAAGAACGGGACGGAAGCGCACGATGCAATGGATTTTGAACTCGAGCGGTTCATGCATTTGTATGCCATGAATCGAGGAATCCTCCTGACGCCATTTCATAACATGGCGTTGATGTCGCCACAGACAGAGAAAGAAGATGTGGATCAGCACAGCAAAGTGTTTCGGGACGCGGTGCGGGAGTTGGTGACCAACTAGAGCCTCGATCCTTACTTGCGCTTGCATCGATTGAGCTTATTCGCGACTGATGTACCTTTTGTGTCTGCATGAAAATTGCCGAGTGGAAATTCCTGTTGACGCTGGGAGCGCTGATGGTGCTCGCCGGATGTGCTTCGATTGGACCGCCAGAAGCGCCTTCTCTGGAACTTCCCAAGCCGCCTTCCGATTTGCATGCATCCCGAAAAGGCGACAGAGTGACGCTTACATGGAGTGTCCCTTCACGTACCACAGATCGTCAAAGCGTGCGATATCTCGGGACGACCGATGTATGCAGAAGCGTTGCCGCTGCACTCAAACAGTGCGGAACGCCAGTGGGACGCGTAGAGGCGCCCGCGAATTTTGAACAGGCAACTAAATCCGGAAAGAAACTCACTGCCGCTTTTACTGACACTCTCAGTTCCACCCTGGAAGAGGAGCACATCAACGAATTCGCCAGTTATGCGGTTGAAGTTCGCAACACAGCGGGACGCACCGCCGGCAATTCCAATCCGGTGCGTGTGCCTCTGGTGCCGACTCTACAGCCGTTCGAGCGTTTTGCGGCAAGAGCTGTCGATCAGGGAGTGCTGATCTCGTGGGAGTGTCCCACGACTCCGCAAGGTAAGAACGGGATCAAATACCTCTTTCGAATCGACCGGCGTCTGGATGGAAGTTCGAGTGAAACGAAGATCGCCGAACTGGACGCGGCCGCTTGTGCCTTCGCGGTGACCGGACCCGAAAAAATAAACACCTCATTTCTTGATCAGACCTTTGAGTGGGAAAAAACGTATTTCTATCGGGGCACAGTGGTGAGCGTGGTCGAAGCGCCAGCAAAGCCTTCGGAAGTAGAGGGCGATGATACTCCTGAGGTAAAGGTGTTCGCGCATGACATCTTTCCTCCGGCCGTGCCGACCGGAGTGCAGGCGGTATTTTCGGGACCGGGACAGCAGCCGTTCATCGATCTGATCTGGGCCGCGGTCGGCGACGCGGATCTTGACGGTTACAACGTTTACCGCCATGAGCCAGGCGCCGCTCCTGTAAAGGTCAATGCCGAGTTGGTGAAGACTCCGGCATTTCGCGACCCGCAGGTGATCTCCGGACAAACCTACTTTTATTCGGTTTCGGCGGTTGATCAGCGCGGAAATGAGAGTGCGCGTTCTGAAGAAGCGAGTGAAAGCGTGCCATAGGCTGTCCCACCCGGTTCAACTGTAATGTAAATTTCGCAGGAAAATTCTCGCGCAATTTCGAGGTCTCGTGGTTAGATAGAAATCATGAAATATTGCCGATTTCAAGTGAACGGAGAAGCACAGTATGGGCTGGTCGAGTCGGTGGCAGGACGCGATTCGATTTTGAGGATCCTGCTGGCGGCGCCGGAAGAGTCCGATGGCGACGTCGAGGGACTACGCACGCGCCGGATCGAGCCGATCGCGTTGGAAGAAGCCACGCTGTTACCGCCGGTGCGACCTTCGAAGATTGTTTGCGTGGGAAGAAATTATCGAGAGCATGCGGCGGAACTAGGTAGCGAAGTTCCAACCGAGCCCCTGTTATTTTTCAAACCGAACTCGGCGCTGCTGGCTCCCGGCGGGGTGGTGCGTCGCCCCAAAATCTCGCAGCGTGTCGATTATGAAGGCGAGCTGTGCGTGGTCATCGGAAAGAAATGCCACTTGGTGCCGGAGGGTGAGGACGTGCGTTCCTACATCCTTGGCTACACCTGCCTGAATGACGTGACCATGCGAGACATTCAGAGAAAAGAAGATCAGTGGGCGCGCGCGAAGGGCTTCGATACATCCTGCCCGGTGGGTCCCGTGGTGGTGGACGGAATCGATCCGTGGGCGGGCGTAGGGGTGGAGACGCGGGTGAATGGCGAGGTGCGCCAGTCCGGGAACACGAAGGATTTTATATTCCCGCTGGACATGGTGATCCGCTTCATCTCGCAGGCAATGACGCTGCTCCCCGGGGATTTGATCGCAACCGGAACGCCGGCGGGCGTAGGCCCGCTAGTAGCCGGAGACGTGATGGAGATCAGCGTAGAAGGCGTGGGGACGCTGCGGAATTCTGTGGTGGACGAATAGAACCAAGTAGTTTCGGCCACGATGAGCTGGCGGGAAATCTCACTTCAGCCGAACACTCAACCTGACTCACTGCAGCCTGAAGCGTTCGCGCATAATGCGTTGAAGCCGCGGTTTGTATAGCAAATCGTAAGCAAGTTCTTTGTCGGGAAACATCGCGAGGGCAGCACGTTTTGCTCCGGCTGCGAGTTCAGAAGCTTCTTCGACGGTCAGGCTGGGATCCTGGCTGATGACGGAAGATACCATGTTGATCATCACCTGCAGTCGCCGGATAAGTCGGGCTTCATCGTCGGCTGCGTGAGCTTGCTGTTCGCCGTGACGCTGATTTTCCTCGGAGTGTGACCCGGAATTCATAGTCAGATGGTCCCCCACTTCTGCCCCACAACTTTGGATGTTGCAACGCCGGTGGACGTTGCGCCCACTTTGACCCATGATTCACCCGTCGGACAATAAAATGAACGGCTCGAAAGTGCTGGTAGCAGGACATAACCCTCTGGAACCGGCCGTGGAAATATCCTGCCAGGTCTATAATTGCGCGCACGGAACGGAGTTTTCTGGGGTTGCGGTCACGAGATTCTGGTGAACTGGCTGCAGGAAGCAAAAAATGAGAGGCATTCGTCCAGTTGTCCAACTCGTGCATCTCAAGTAGAGGTCGGACTAGAATCGTTGGAACGAGGTACAGGCTGAGCAGTCACAGACCGCTCGGAGAATTGGAGATGTGATGGTAGACGAATCGAAGGCAACACCGGAAAAGACAACCCCGGATCCGGATGAGAAGCTTGTGAAAGTGTTTGAAACCGAGCAAGAATCCGAGGCTCTGGTCGTAAAAGGGTTGCTGGATTCGGCAGGGATCGAGAGCGATCTCACCTCTCCTCTCTCGCAAGACCCATTTCCCGGGCTGGGAGGAACGAATATTCTGGTGCGGGAAGATGATGCGGAAAAGGCTCGCAATCTTATTGCTGAATCGCGACAGTCGACTCCGGCGTCCGGATCTGCGGACGACGATGAGACTAAGGAATATCCGGCAGTGAAGGAGTAACCGTGCGGCCGTCCAAGTAAAAAGTGACGGCCCCCTCCAGGTCGGTGCGGTAAACGCGAACTCCGGCACCCTGAAGGCGGGCGAGAACGTCAGCTTTTGGAAGACCAAACGAAGTATGGTATCCCACCGAGATGACGGCGAACATGGGCTTCGTCGCGGCCAACATTTCAGGCGTGGTGGATGTGGCACTCCCGTGATGGCCTACCTTCAGAAGATCGGCGTGCAATGGGTGGAGGACGGAGATGCGGCGCTCCACGGCCTTCTCGGCGTCGCCCTCCAACAGCACAGAAGTATTTCCGTAACTGACGCGTAAGACCATGGAATCATTATTTTTGGGCTCGAGTCCCACGGGCCAGTCTCGAGGCGGGAAAAGCACATCCACTTGCGCGCCCCCTAAATTGAAATCGTCTCCTTCCCAGTGACGCACAACTTTGATTCCCAAAGCGCGACGCTTCCGCGACCAGATTATCGAGAGCTCGACTTGGCGGGAGCAAGCCTACCCATAATTCTTTCGGCCGAAAATCTTTGAGGATCGCAGACATCCCTCCGATGTGGTCGGAGTGCCCATGCGAGATGGCAACCGCATCCAGACGAGAAATGCGGCGAGTCCATAGGTAAGGGGCGACAACATCTTCACCGAAGTCGAGCTGCGATCCAGAGCTCCAGATGGGACCGCCAGCATCGACGAGTAGAGTGCGGCCCTCCGGCGTCACCAGCAGAATGGAATCGCCTTCTCCCACGTCGATGGAAGTAACCTCGAGGATTCCAGATCGAACTTGCGGTTGGGGCGGTAGTGTCGCCAGCGCCAACGATGTAACGAACAAAGTGAGAACTCCGAAGAAGGCGAGCAGAGCGCGACGCCTCGCCAGCGTCATGGCAAGAACCAGCGCAGTGGAGGCTACTGCGATCATGATGAGCGACGGAGTTGCAACACGAAGGTCAGCCAACCGGAGGGCTCCTAATCCGTGCACCGTGCCGGTGATGGCTTGCAGAGCGAATCCCGTGAGTAGCGTCGGCAGTTTCGCAATGATGGGAGAGATATATCCCAGTGAAATTGCCACAATAGCCGCGGGCATGAGGAGTTGAGTGAGGGGAACGACCGCGATATTGGCGGGTAGACCTATGGTGGTGGCGCGGTGAAAATAATATGCCATGGGTAGAGCGAGTCCCATCTGCATAACGGCTGAGACCAGCAGTAATTCGAAGGCAAATAGGGTGAAGGATGCAGCGCTCCTTACCAATCGAGATGCGAATGGTTTGCCGAGAAAAAGTGCTATCCGGCCAGCGATCATACGCAGGTCCGCCCGGAATTGTGCGACCGATGGCGGCAATGATGCGGCGTACTCATTGGCATCCCAATGAAAGAGGGCGCGGCGGTAGAAGCGCGAAGTTCGCTCGACCAGCGGCAGACCAATAGCCGCCACGATCAGAACGCATAGAAACGTCATCTGAAAGCTGGCGGCAAAAAGTTGGCTGGGATCGAATGCGAGCAATCCCAGCGCTGCGGCCCCCAGGGCATTCACCATCGCACGCTCGCGGTAAAGCAAACGAGTGCCCAGAAATAAGGCGCACATCAGTGTAGCTCGCCACACTGGGGCGCCAACCTGCGTGAGCAACGCGTAGGCAACGCAAAATAAAATTGTCAGCAGGGTGGCGGGAATGTCGGGAAGATGAAGACGGCGCAATGTCCAGAAAACGACAAAGGCAAGGATCGTGACATTCATCCCCGAGACAACCAGAATGTGATACGTACCGGAACGCTGGAAGTCAACGCGTGTGTCGCGGTCGATAAAAGCAGCTTCTCCGATAACCATGGCATCAATCAACGCGGCTTGCGGTGCGGGCCAGAGAGAGTGAACTTGGGCGATGATGCTGGAGTGAATGCGAGTCCGCCAAAGCTCCGCGCGATTTCCGACGAAGCCGGGAAGCAGTCTCTACCTCGTCAATCTTGGCGGAGGCGAGCGCAACGACTCCGTTTGCCGCCAGATAACTTTCGTAGTCAAACGCACCCGGATTGCGGAAGTTGCGCGGCAGCTTTATTTTGACGGAAAGACGAATCCGTTCGCCATATCGAAAAAGGCGCGTCGGCGCGGGAGTTGGGATGGACGAATTATCGCGAACGCCATACAGCCCAACGCGCACGCCCGAGCGAATCGGGATTCGCAGGCCCGTACTCGTCAAGACCTCTTCCGTCTGGACGTCCGAGGCTTTGCGCGACTTCCCCAGGAGATGCTGGCTTTAACTTTCCTTCGCGGATTACGTGGGCCGTAATCTGAATTTCCGGCCCGTACGCGAAGGCCTGAATGCCTCTGTCGAGACCATTGGAAGATCGTCCTACTTGCACAGGCACGGCGCCCACAAAAAATATCGTTCCCAGCGCAAGGACGGCGGCGACCCTTTCACGCCTTCGGATGAAGTAAAGAGATGCTGCCAGAAAAGCCACGGCGGCGAAAGCCCAGCAGGAAGGAGCTCTCAAAAGATACGTCCCGCCAATGATTCCTGCCGCGTAAGCGAGGGCAGCCCAGAGCATAGGTTGCCGCGTGGGCTTGAGTTGGAAGTCATGGGGAGTTTGTGGGGCAGGAGTCCGTGCGAGTGTCGGGAGCGGCGGCATTTAAGGCGTGAAGGAATGCGGGACTAAGTTTCTCAGGAGTCGCCGGTTGGGGATCGCGGATACTCAGCCGCGCCCGCACACGGTTGCGTTCGATTGTTAGACACGGAACAATGCGCAAATCGCTAGCCGTCCCTCGTTTCAGCGCAGCGTTATCAGCGCACTAGATGCAGGACGCTTTCAATGTGATAGGTCTGGGGAAACAGGTCGACAAGATGGACCTCCTCTACGCGGTAGCCTGCCGCTTGCAATGGAACCAGATCACGCGCCAATGTGGCGGGATCGCAGGACACGTAGGTCACGCGAGGCGCGTTTAATCCCGCGAGTAAACGCGCCACGCGATCGCCCAAGCCGCCTCGGGGCGGATCCACGACCACCAAGTCAGGCTCATGGAGCAACTGGGGGAGGACTGCGCCACTGCCGGCCCGACCTTTATCGGCCAGTTCGGTCAGGTATGATTCGGTCGCGGTATGAACTGCCTTCCCGTTTAAAGGCAAATTGTATTGAAGATCTTTTGCAGCTGTCTGTGACGACTCTACAGAAACGATGTGACGGATGTTACCGGCCAAGGCTGTGGAAAACAATCCAACTCCCGCATAGAGGTCAAGCGCGGCTTCTCCAGAACGGCCGCTAGTCACGATATCGACGAGATCATCGATCAGAAAACGGTTGGTCTGGAAGAAGGCACCGGCGCTGACTCGAAATGCGGCAGCTTTCGTTTTATAGGTCAAATCCGGAGCTCCGACCGTGACTAGTGGCTCCAGCACACCCTTCTGGGGCTCGCGAAAAGCGGTTACGCCGGCGATCTCCGGCATAGCTGCGCATAACTCCTCGGCCCACTCTCGCACTGCGGCTCGTCTCGCCTCTGGGGCACATAACAACTCGATCAGCAGGCGCGTGTCATCTTCATTCGCAAAGAATTCAGCCTCGCGGACCCCTTCCACTGCTTTTCCGGCGCGACCGGATTTCCACAGCGCAGCAATGCCCCGGTTAATCAAGGGCGAACTGATAGGGCATTCTTCGACCGGAAGGACTTCGTGGGAAGCGAATTTGTAGTATCCGACGGTGAAATTCAGGCCGCGTGCGTACCTGAAGGCGCGAACGGTTGCGATAGTTCCAGGGCGGGGAGGGATGCACGCGAATCTCGGATTGCAACTCCAGCTTGGCGATGCGTCGAAGATTCTCGCGCAGAATTTCTTTTTTTATCTCGAGTTGATACTCGTAAGTGGCGTGCTGGTAATGGCATCCTCCACAGCGGGCAAAATAAGTACAGGGTGGAGAGACGCGATGCGGCGAAGATTGCAGGATCGCTGTGGCCTGGGCGCGGGCGAAGCCAGGCTTCTGCTCGGTGAGCGTTGCCTCAATGTTCTCTTCCGCCAAAACAAAAGGAACGAATACGGCTTTGCCGCGTCCCTGCTTGTCGGCAGCAAGGCGAGCGAGTCCGTCGCCGCCATAGATGAGCTTTTCAATGTTTAGGAGCAAGTCTTGATTCTACGGTATGCGAAGGACACAAAACGGCTCAGTCCCGTACCAGCCCTTAAATTCGCATTGCAAAGCCGTCGGACGCTAGTCGCATGCCGTTGCTGGTTCTTACCGATGCGCCACTGGACGTTCGTAATTTGAAACGATAGTCCATACGTAGTTCAATCAACTTGCCCGCCACTTCTTCAGGCAACTTCGGCCCATCCAGGGCAGGAGGCTGCCTCATAACAATTAACCTGGCCGAACAGAATGTAGCAGATGGAGTTATGCCTCGGCTGAAAGCAACAATTCTCTGCATCGACGATCACTGGAATGGGCTGCTTGGCCGCAAGATGCTGCTTGAAAATGACGGCTACAAAGTGCTGGATGCCACCCAATCCGATGAAGGCCTGAACTTATTTTTCTCGCACTCGGTGGATGCGGTAGTCCTCGACTATCAAATGCCCGGTATGACTGGCGACGTGGTAGCGACAAAGATGAAGCGCGCCAAGTCTCATGTTCCGATTATGTTGTTATCGGCCTACGGACCGCTGCCCGAGCAAAAACTGCAAGCGGTGGACACATTCCTCTCCAAGTCTCAGCCGCCGAATATTCTTTTGTCCACACTTCGGGAACTACTGGACACGCGGGCAAAACCCTTCTTCGATCGCTGGCTCGATGCCTGGAAAAGTCGTAATCAAGGGGTAAAGCAATGAATTTTTTGAAGCGGTTCTTGGGACAAGGTTGCTCCCACAAGTTCACCTGGCCGCGCATCGATGCCGAAGGCCGTCATTATCAGATATGCCCGCGTTGCGGCACAGCATATGAGTACGACTGGAGAATGATGCGACGGACCGATCGATTGCTGGTGACCGATGCCGGACGAGGACACGCCCGGCCCACGGTTCCATAGTTTTATCATCTAACGATGACGCTCCTACTCGACCCGCCATGACCTACTTCCCCCAGCAGCGGCCTCCGCGGCGCGCCCCGCGCACATCCTTCGCAGAAACCACCCCCGCTGTTCTGCGCTGCAAAGATGGTCGTCGCGTATCAGGCAAACTACAGATCGTCTCAATCACCGGAGGATTGCTCTGCCTGCCCAAGCCACTTGATCAAGGTTCCAAGGTGAAGTTGATGTTTTTGACGGGAAAAGGATCCGTGCTCGGCGCAGCGGAAATGCTGAGCCCAATCTCATGGACTCTGCAGGCATTCAAGTTCGTCCAACTGTACGACGACGATCAACAGCGCCTGGAATCGGCTATTCAGTCATCCTTTGATCAAAAACGTCGCGATTACGTGCAAATGGAATCGCACAGGGCCTGGTGATTGAGCTTGCTGGCTTACCGTCTGAAATACATCCACGCCGATAGCGCCAACAAAACAATCACGACGATCCAAAGGGACGAATCGCTCATTTCAGTTTTCTTAGCCATGCGCTGCATTCTAACCTTGACTGCGGGTTTGGTGCGAGAACGTTTTAGCGGCAGATTTACTCTTGTAATTCCGCTTGTGCAATAAGTCCGGAGTCTGCCCAAGAAGAGCGGCTCGCGAGTCCTACCTCACAGGGCGCGTCCCGCAGCTGCGCCGGAGGACCAAGCCCACTGAAAATTGAATCCTCCAAGCTGGCCCGTAACATCCACCACTTCCCCAATGAAGAAAAGTCCCGGAACTTTTCGGCTCTCCATCGTTTTGGCGGAAAGTTCGTCGGTGTCCACGCCTCCGGCGGTGACTTCAGCCTTCTCGAGCCCTTCGGTTCCCGCCGGAGAAAGCGACCAGCGCATGCAACTGTTTTTCGAAATCGGCAAGCCCGTCGTTTGTCCAGGATTTCGGCTGGTGAAAATCCAGCCAGCGATCTGCGAGGCGATGGGGCAGGGCCTTGCGCAGCTCCGTCCGAAGTGCAGTCACAGTTCTCGGCGTCTTCGAATCGTGGAATGGCGAAGTGATTTCCTGCTCGGGCGCAAGGTCGATCAACACAGGATCGGGCGGCTGCCAATAGGACGAAATCTGCAGAATCGCAGGGCCACTCAGACCCCGGTGTGTGATCAGCATTTTCTCGCGAAAGTGCTGCCTGCCATCTTCGGACACGACTGAGGCAATTACGTCCGCCGAAACTCCGGCGAGATCACAGTAGCGCGAACCATCCTCCGCACCGAAGGTGAATGGCACGAGGGCTGGCCGTGGTGAGCGGATAGCGAGCCCGAATTGCCGTGCCAGATCGTAACCGAATGCCGTGGCGCCGATCTTTGGGATAGAAAGTCCGCCGGTAGCCACAACCAGAACGGGCGCGCGGAACTCCGCATCGAGCGCATGCACGATGAATTCGTCTGCTCGCCTGACACTCTCAATTTTGGCATTCCGAAAAATAGAAACATCGGCGTCGCGGCATTCGGCTTCGAGCATGCCGAGAATATCGCGCGCCGAACGATCACAGAAGAGCTGGCCGAGAGTTTTCTCATGGTAGGGAATGCCATGCTTTTCGACCAGCGCAATAAAATCCGCAGGACTATATCGCGCCAACGACGACTTAACAAAATGCGGGTTCGAGGAGAGAAAGTTTTCTGGCTGGCAATTGACGTTGGTGAAGTTACAACGCCCGCCGCCGGAAATTAGAATTTTTTTCCCAAGCCGGTCCGCATGTTCGAGCACCGCGACCCGGCGTCCACGTTTGCCGGCTTCGATGGCGCACATCAGCCCCGCTGCCCCACCACCCAGAATCAGCGCATCGAAAGAATGGTTCATTACATGTAAAACAGGCTGAGCCGCGGAAGACCGTATTTTTCAAGCAAGCGCTTGTGGACATATTGCTTTTGCAGTTGGTCGATTTGCGGCGCCGCCATCTTACGACGATACGGAGCAAGTTCATGATCGGCTTGCGCGCGAACGCTGACGATTTCCCCGTCCGGCGTGGCGGCCAGCAACGCGGCGAAAAGCTTTTCTTCCAACACGGTGAGGTGGCGCTCCAGGTCTTCCAATTTGGGCTTTGTACTCAGCGCTTCCTGCGCCAGCTTGCGGAGTGTGGCGGCAGAGTCGCTCGCCACTGCGTGAACTGAAATGCCTGTGCTATGCGGCAGCTTCGCCGCATCGAGAAGATCCGCGTTGCGCCTGAGAAAAGCAGCCACCGTATCCGGTTCAAAACCTTGCGAAGCAACAGGTTTCGTCGGCGGAGAATCTGCTGCACCCACCGCCGCTTCTTTCATGTCTTCCGCGGCCGCCAACACTTCTTGAGAGCAGTATGCCAGGCTATTCACCTTCTTGCTTTTTGACGGTCGTTCGTCATAGCGGTCAAATGCGGCATCGATCCCACGCAGCGCTGCTTCGAGCGGAATGCCCGCCTCCTTCCACGTTTCGATCAGCGCCCAGTCGAGGGTGGTAAGCAGCAGGCCGCCTCCGCGCCGGCGCAGAAACTGGTCCTCGATTTCCGTAAAGTAATTGAAATAATTGAATTGATCCTCCACGGCGTTCAGCGGGCAGAGCGGGAACTGGAGGGTGAGTGCTTCGCTTTGGAAGCGATCGGAGACGACGGAATTTGCAAGCCTTTCGGCGCGAGATTAGGCCGGGCGGCAACATTTCGCTCCCAAATAATCCGCAGGCCTTCCAGCGTTAGAAAATCATCCACTTGCTTAATGAACTTCGAGCCCGTGCCGATCATTGGCCCCAAGCCACCCGTCGCTATCACTTTCGTCTGCTCGCCTAGTTCTTCAAGCAGGAGCGCCAAAATACCATCGACCAATCCAAGATAGCCGTAGTAAAGACCAGATTGCAGGCTGCCCACCGTATTAGTTCCAATCACGCGAGCCGGCTTGCGAATCTCAACCCGTGGAAGGCGAGCGGTGCGCTGAAAAAGAGCGTCTGCGGAAATGCCAATGCCGGGACAAATGACTCCACCGAGATATTCGCCCTTCGCGGAAACGCAATCGAAAGTCGTTGCGGTGCCAAAGTCGACGATCACGCAAGGTCCACCATACTTTTCAAAAGCGGCAACCGCATTCACGATGCGGTCCGCCCCCACCTCCGCAGGATTGTCGTAATGCACCGGCATGCCGGTCTTCACGCCAGGCTCGATCAACAGCGGCTTGGAGTTGAAGTAGCGTTCGCAAACCTGGCGCAACACGGGATCGAGCGGCGGCACTACGGACGAGATCACGATGCCGTGAATTCCTGACGCTTCAAGTTTGGCCATCGAAAATAAATTGCGAAATAACACCCCATACTCGTCCACGGTGCTGCCTTGCCGCGTGGCCACGCGCCAGTTCGCTACCAGCCGATCATAGCGTGGAAAGTCCTCGGCACCTCCGTCCGGGTGAGGCTTCGCAGCCCGGTCAAAGACTCCAAGCACTGTGTTCGTATTACCGACATCCAGGACGAAGAGCATGATCTTTTTTAGAAATGGGAAACGTTTATTGTGCTCGTACCGTGCCACTCAGAATTTTCTGCAATCCCCGCGCCGTCCTGATCTGCAGGAAGCCGCGCTCGTCAAGGCCCTCCGTCGTTCCTTCAACCTTGGCGCCACCATCTTCGATACGAACGTGCTTTCCCTGCAGCCATGACGATTGTTCTGAAAATCGCTGCAGAATGGATCGCCGCGCGTCTTTTTCTTCAACCAACAGCCGATACTCCCGGTCGAGCGATTTTAACAAAGCCGCGGCAACTTCTACCCGGGACCATTCACTGCCCGTCGCCATGCGTAAGGAAATCGCTTCATGCTCGATTTCTTTTGGAAAGCCCAAATGGTTTACGTTGATGCCAATGCCTACAACGACGTAACGCACCTGTGTGATTTCCGCGTTCATCTCCGTGAGAATGCCGCAGACCTTCTTCCCCGCAATCAGCACGTCGTTGGGCCATTTCAGATCGGGGACCACGCGCGAGTCAACCCCTGTAATCGCGGCTCGAACGGCCAATCCGGCTGCTAGAGCCATTACCAGGACGTCCGAGGGCGGCAGTGCCGGCCGCAACACTACCGAACAGTAAATTCCAGCCGATCGCGACGACTCCCAGGAATTTGCACCCCGGCCTCGCCCCGCGGTCTGCTCTTCGGCAAGAAATACGCTTCCTTCCACAGCTCCTTCTGCTGCAGCCGCCATCGCCGAAGTGTTGGTAGATCCGATTTTGTAGAAGTGATGCAACTGACCGTCGAACATGGTGCCATGCAGCAACGGGCCGAGAATTTCCGGCAGCAGCAGATCCGGCACCGACTTGAGTTGGTATCCCGTGGCGGGATGTCCGGCAACATCCACGCCGAGGCTGCGCAATTGCTGAATCAGACGCCAGACTTCCGAGCGGTTCGAGGAGATCTCCTGCGCGATTTTCGTACCGCTGACCACCACCGTGGCATGTTCCATCAACAGGCGCACAATGCGACCGAGACGAATGTCGGTAGCCTGTTCGTGGGGCGCTGGCTCCATGGCTCGCGACATTCGACTGCTTCGATTTGGCGCAGGTTTCTTGATGCAGGAATTATGCGGGAATTCCCCCCAAACAACAAATCATCGCACTGGAATCCATCAAGAAAGTTGCTGGCCGTTACTCTGCCGTTTCCGTAAATGTGACCACCGGATGCCCCAACCCATACTGTCCTTCCGCCGTAACGTGCACGGTGCCGGCTTTCGCAGGCAACGTCAAAACAACCGCAGCTATGCCGGAAGAATTCGTGACCACGGTCGGGCTGGACAGCGAACCTGCAGTCGTGGTGAACAATATCGTACCGCCAGCCGCGCTGCCGCCTGACTGCCCCGGATTCAGCGTCACGGAGAGATTCAGTTGCGATCCCGCCGCGCCTTTCTGCTTGTCGCCCGTTTTGGTTAACGATGCCGGAGGATTCCCGACCAATATCCAGCCGCCCTGCACTTGCGCTACGCCGATGCTGTCATCGCTGGGAACGGTGTAGTGATAGAAACCCGGAGTCGCGTCCGCCGTCACACTGATAGCGCCTTCCTTGCCTGCACTAACACTCGACTGAGTTACGGCCATCGTGATTCCACTATCCGATTGCGGCATCCCCAAGGTAACGGTTGCAGATCCAGAGACTACTTTCGGATGCAGAACAACTTTTCCGCCGGCTGCCACCATCGTGGTATCGGGGTTCAGATCCCACTCCGCTCCCGGCAATTGCGAAGTCCCATTCACCACCAGCAGCGTTGCGGTATACGGGGCGAAGTTCATCGTCGACGTCCAGGATTGCAAAGATGACGCCACAATCTTGGCCGGGATTTGTAGAAGAAAGCGTATAGCTGGTGACTTGTTGCGGCGTGAACCCATTCACCGCAAAGGTCGCCTGCACTGCGTTGTTCGGATCTTTGTTCAACACCATTACGGTGAGAATCTTTCCCGTGGAATCGAGCGCAGCATAGCTGCTGAAAAGATCGGGATCGCCAGTATTCGCGGCGGAAACCGACGTGGTCGCAAATGCGCTGTGCTTGCCGTCGTAATTCCGGTAGAGCTTTAGCGCCAAATAATTTGGATTAGCAGGAAGAGGCGCCACCCAGCGCGATGCGAGATACACACGCTCGCGGCCCAGAATTCCATAAGCGTCGGCATCGGCCAGCGCGGTGGAGAAATCTGATTCCCCGGCGAAAGCCGCGCTCCACTCCGTCACGCTCAAGGGCGTTCCAGGATAGATCATGTTGACGATTGCGCGCATGCGCGGCAACCGGAATGGAATCGTCTTATTCGGTTGCAGGAAAGTCGTCCAGATCTGATTGATGTCTCCCGACTCGCTGACGTAGGTGGGATCCCAATAGTCGCGATAGATTCGTGCCGAAAGTGCCTGCAACTGCGCCTGCGTCCAACCTGAAGTATCAGGGCCGTCCGGATAGGCGTGAATATCGAAGACATCGAGCGATCGCGTCTTGTTGATCTTGTCTTGCCAGTAAACCTGATTCAGCCACCAGGGCAGAAAGTCGACTCCCGCGTGTGCAGCTTTGTCATTATTGTTTTCGCCGTTCCAGTAGAACCACCAGCAACAACTAACCGGACCAAAACGAACAGCCTTCGCATCCCAACCCTTGAGCGCCCGCGCTTCCGCCAGATAAGTTGTACTCAATTCGTCATAACCCGATGGATTGGGATGGACATCGCGATGCGTGCTGCCCCATATATCGATCTCGTTGTCCATGTCGTAAAAATGAGGCGAACTCCCAAAAGCTGCAGCCAGCGCGGCTGTCCACTGATTGCGATATACGCTTCCCGGCGGATCGTTGGTTCCTGGCTGGTCGAGCAGTGGCCAGTAGGCATCATTCGGATTCGCGGTGAGGTCGGTAACACAATCTGATTTAACGCCGTCTCCGGCATCCGGGTTGTAATGATCCACGCTGCACTGCGGACCATACTTGGCAACCGAAAAACTCCAATGCCCGTTGCCCGAGCCCTCCGCACTCTTTGCCACCCATGGGCAGCATGGGCATCGTCATGAGGGGATGGCTGCCCGCTGCCTTCACATCCGAAATGTATTTTGTGGAATCACCATCGCCGATTTCGGTGTAATCAAAGTCCTCGTAGTAGTAGTCATTCGCAGCGTTGTTGGTGAAGAGTTGCCAGTTATATGTCGAGGTGGAATCGCCGCCCCAGCGTACTGCAGTGAGTCCACTGTCGGTAATGGTTGGAGCGTCCTGGGGATAAGCTCCGCCGTAAACATACTGGCTGATGGCATGCCGGTTCGTGAGAACGTCAAGCGTGACGCTGACATTTGTGGTTGCGGGAGTTGCTGAGTTCGCGGAATTTTCGGCAGCGCCAGCTTCGTTGAGAGAAGTATCTGACTTCGGTTGGAAGTCGCTACCAGCGCCGGACGAATTGCTTGCCAAGAAAGATGCCAAGCACAGAATCGCCACGGGGCGAAAAAGGAGAGTCATGGGGGAGGGCCTCCGTTCCACATAATCTACCGCGTGGAATCGCGTTGTGCCTCACTCGGAAGTACAGAGCGGCGACCATGCGGTGGCGCAAGGCGGAGTAGTACGCATGGACAGGTTAAGGCTAAGCACGCGGACAATGGCAAGACCCGCGAAAAGACTGACCTACGCGGGCGACACTCGCATACTCATATCGGCTGCATGGGTGGAATGCGTGAGCAGGCCGACGGAGATGAAATCCACTCCGGTCTCCGCGTAGGCGCGGACATTTTCCAGACGAATCCCTCCCGAACACTCCAGCGGGAATGCGGCGCTCCGTTTTGGTGCAGAGTTCAACCGCGCGGCGCACATCCTCGGGAGTCATGTTGTCGAGCAGGATGGCTTCGGCTCCGTGGCTCAGCGCAGTATCAAGTTCGGCCAGAGTGCGTACCTCGATCTCGATCGGCTGTGAGCCGCGCCGGTTGCGGACAGCCCGCTCGAGCGCTGGAACAATTCCTCCGGCCAGAGCAATGTGATTATTTTTGATGAGTACGCCATCGGAAAGATCGAGGCGATGATTCTGTCCGCCGCCGCAGCGCACCGCATATTTGTCGATGACGCGCAGGCCCGGAGCAGTCTTGCGAGTGTCAAGAATGCGCGCCTTCGTCCCCGAAACAGCTTCAACGAACTTGCGTGTAAGCGTGGCGATCCCGCTCATGCGCTGCAGAAAATTCAGAATTACGCGTTCACACGAAAGCACCACCCGCGCATTGTGCCGTATCACCGCGACCGACTGGCCTTGATGAAGCCTCACCCCATCGAAAATTTCTGGATGCGTAGTGACTTCGTAATGGGAAGTGACCGCCCCGTCGAGCACAGCGTAGACGTCGAGGATCCGCGGCAATCACGCCAATGCCGGCCAGAATGCAATCCTGCTTGGCCAGAATCGTCGCAGACGCGCGCTGATTCGCATCGATGCAGGCATAGCTGGTCGCGTCGCTCGTGGCTCGATCTTCGAGCAGAGCATTCTCCAGAATTGCGGTAATGCGTCGGCTGTTAAAGTCCATAGAGCAGTTAGCTGGATGTCCGTGATCAATTGTTCCCGTCGCCAGGTCCACTGCCGTTCAAGCCATCGACCTGACGCCTTATCTTTTCGCGCAGCGCGACTAACTCGCCTTCCCGTCGGCGCAAACCTTCAACCACTTTTTCCGGGGCCTTGGCCAGGAATTGTTCATTGCTTAATTGCCGTTGGTTGTTCGCGAATTCTTTCTCAACCTTCTCCAATTCTTTATTTAAGCGCTCGCGCTCCGCAGCAACATCAATCTTTCTTTCGTAAATTACGTGAAGGTCGAAACGCGCCGTGCTGCGGGCGCCAGCCTGTTTAGCCAGCGAACTCTCTACAAAGGTAATCTTTTCGACGTTCGCCAGCCGCTCGACTGCTGCACGATTCTGCTCGATCATGGCCCGAATGCCAGCGTCATGCGCGAACACGACGATCGGAACTTTCACCTTGGGCTCAACTTTCAACTCTGCTCGAACGTTTCTCACATTCACAATCAGATCCTGCAAGATCGCCATCTCCGCTTCGGCTGCCAGATTGAACTGGCTTGAATCCGCCTGCGGATAGCCTGCCAGGGCCACTGACTTCAAAGGCGCTTGCCCTTCGTAAATCGCCTGCCATATTTCTTCGGTGATGAACGGCATCACGGGGTGCAGCAGGCGCAACGAGGCATCGAACAGATTCACCAGATTCCCGCAAGCGATGCGAGCTTGCGTCTTATCCGCGCCTTCTTCGAAATTCAATCTTGGCTTAATGAGTTCGATGTACCAGTCGCAGAATTCTCCCCAGAAGAAATCGTAAATCCGGTTCGCCGCCTCGTGAAAGCGGTAGGTCTCCAGCGCGTCATTTACTTCCGCGGTCACACGATTGAATCGCGAAAGAATCCAACGATCTTCGAGCGTTTGGACCTCGAAGTTCGCGACCCCCTTCCGAGCAGGGCTGGCCTCAGCTGTCCTTTCAGGGCGAAGGCCCGGCTCAATTCGATCCACATTCATAAACATGAATCGAGCCGCGTTCCATATCTTGTTGGCGAAGGCGCGATAGCCGTCGGTGCGGCTTTCACTAAATGCAATGTCAGTTCCGGGTGCTGCCATGGCTGCCAAAGTGAAGCGCGTCGCGTCCGTGCCGAAGCGCTCGATGATTTCGAGCGGATCGATCACATTGCCTTTCGTCTTCGACATTTTCTGGCGCTCGGCATCGCGGACAAGTGCGTGAATGTAAACCTGGCGAAACGGCACGCTGTCGTTCTTCTTCCCTTCCCATCCACTCGCCTTTTTAATTGCTGGATCCTGTTCGTGCCCCTGCATGAAGTGGCAGCCGAACATAATCATGCGCGCCACCCAGAAGAAAAGAATTTCGTAAGCGGTAATCAGCAGCGTGGTGGGATAGAACACCGCCTGATCCCGCGTCTTCTCCGGCCATCCCAAAGTCGTAAACGGAAGCAATCCCGATGAAAACCATGTATCGAGAACGTCGGTATCCTGTTCAAGCTTCGATCCCTTGCACTTCGGACACTGCTGCGGCGTCTCGCGCGCCACAATGATCTCGCCGCAAGCACAGCGCCATGCGGGAATGCGATGTCCCCACCACAACTGCCGCGAGATGCACCAGTCGTGGATGTTATTCATCCAGTTCAGGTAAATCTGCTTGTAATTTTCCGGGACGATGGTGATCTCGCCCGATTCCACCGCCTCAATCGCTTTCTGCGCCAGCGGTTGAATCTTGATGAACCATTGCTCCGAAAGCCGCGGCTCAACCACAGTTCCGCAGCGATCGCATTTGCCAAGAGCCAGCGCGTAATCTTTTTCCGCAACCAGAAACCCTTGCTCCTGCAAATCCGCAAGGATTCGCTTCCGCGCTTCGTAGCGGTCCAGACCCTCATAGATCCCCGCATTCGCATTCATGTGCGCGTGCTCGTCCATCACATCAATCTGCGGCAGGTTGTGGCGCTTCCCGGCTTCGAAGTCGTTGGGATCGTGCGCCGGAGTTACCTTCACCGCGCCGGTCCCAAACTCCGGCTGCGCCAATTCATCCGTGATAATCGGTATTTCGCGATTCATCAGCGGCAGCCGAACGCTCTTGCCATGCAGATGCGTGTAGCGTTCATCTTTTTCGTTTACCGCAATCGCAGTGTCACCCAGCATGGTCTCCGGCCGCGTGGTCGCGACGGTGATGAACTCGGAACTCCCCACCACGGGATAGCGAATCTCCCACAACTTCCCCGCAACATCTTCGTGCTTCACTTCGAGATCCGAGATCGCAGTCTCGCAGCGCGGACACCAGTTCACAATGTATTTTCCGCGATAGATCAGGCCTTCTTCATAAAGGCGTACAAAAACTTCGCGCACCGCACGCGAAAGATTTTCGTCCATCGTGAAGTATTCTCGATCCCAATCCACCGAGGCGCCCAATCGCTTCATCTGGTCGAGAATCGCCCCGCCGTAATGCCGTTTCCATTCCCACACGCGTTCGATAAATTTTTCACGCCCCAGATCGCGCCGCTTCTTTCCTTCTTTCGCGAGATCGCGCTCCACCATCATTTGCGTAGCGATGCCGGCATGATCGGTTCCCGGCAGCCACAGCGTGATAAATCCCCGCATGCGATGCCAGCGCACGATGATGTCCATCTGCGTCTGGTTGAGCATGTGCCCCATGTGCAAGCGTCCCGTAACATTCGGCGGCGGCAACAGCAGCGTGAAGACGGGACGCGTCTCCCCTTCCGGCGGGGTCGGCACGGAAAAAAGTTTTTCTTTAATCCAGTATTCGGCCCAGCGCGTTTCAATCGCGCCCGGCTCGTAGGATTTTGGCAATTCGTGCGGCATGGGAATTAATTTGCGGTCATCGCTCCGAGTCCCAAACCCAAGGGGAAACGGGAGACCACAGCTTCGATCTGTGATTTTCCAGCTTTTCCTTGCGCAATTTTCTCGATTGCGATGAAGTTCGATCTTACAGGCCAAGGAAAAGAAGGGTCAAACCCCGTCCGGGGTGAGAACATAACGGGATGGAATATGCACCCCCTTTTTCTGCCTGAAATAAATATTTACTCTGTAGACTTAGGTTTGCCCGAGAATCGACGGTGCGTGTATGAATGTCGCCCTGCTGTTCAATTCCGACCATCCGAGCCTCGTTTATGAATGGTGGCATACTGTGTCGAGGACATCCTCGAGTTCAAACATACTTCAAAGCATTGATCGCAATATATTTTGTGGGTTTCGATCGGGGATATTCTGACATTAGGGCCGTCAGCAGCAGATAACCGATCGAACCATTGCACATTTAATTGCATTAATAGTGCAAAAAATCGACCATGAGAAACTTGAATCTGTTGATTTAACTGATCGATTGAGATGCAACGCAACGGAAAGTAACCGTATTTTGTGGCTATTCCAAACATGAACTCCAGAAAACCGGACATCAGCAAATCAGTAAGCAAGCTCGCTTCACACCCGGCGTACCTGGGAGCGATGGATGTCGATTTATCAATCCGCCTCAATTGGCGCTTTTCCGCAATTCTTTAGTTGAGGAGTACCGTTTGCGTGGCAATCATTGTTGGATTTTTTACCAAATGGGAGTGAATGACGATCCGGACGTTGCCGTTACGGAGATATTCCATCGACAGGTCCATCCGGCGTGGACGCCGGAGCGTGTCGCGGGCTGGACCCCCTTTTGCCCTACAGAAACTCTTCGAAACAAGGTTTCGCGGGGGCCGGCCTACGTTTGGCCCAGCACCCCACCCAGAGCGCCAATTTTAGCCCCAAGTAAATCTTCGCTTTACTTTTCATCCGCGGCGCGGTTATCGTTTTCCAAACTTAGGTTGGAGCCCCGAGAAATGCTACTAGCCAATGCGCGGGTTCTCGTTCAATACCATTTTCGTTGCCCTTGCGGTGCACCCATCCGAGCGACAGAAAAGACTGCAACCTGTGCCGACTGTGGCAGAAATTTCGGGATTCGCCGGAACGGCCGTAGAGTTTGGAGCACAACTCCTCACCGCAGGTTGCATCTCGGAGACTTAGGCCCCCTGGTACTCCAAATCGTCCTATTTTTCTTCTTGGCATACTATGTTTACGATTTCGGGCAATACGTGTGCGACGTGCTGACTGATTAAGAGTCTTCCCGCAGCCTTAAAGGGCTGGGAGAAAAAAATGACATCAAGGCCCTCGGTCGAGCGACAATTCCGCTTTCACTGCTCTTGTGGCGCCATCACGGTGACCGGCGAAAGAACAGTGACCTGCACTGGATGCGGCGAAACTCTCGCGATTCGTCGAGGTCGCCGGCGTCGACAGCAGCCCGACTCCGTTTCTTACTACGGCAGAACCATCCCGGTTCGGCGATTAGATCCGCATAGGCAACACCCAAGGGGTACCTTCTTTGCACGATTCAGCGCCTACTTGGAAAGAGTACTGGCCAGTCATGAAACGACCATCAGGGTTAGGCGAGTAGAGAAACGCGCAGACCGCTTGAACACGGCGCCGAACGTCGGTGGCGAGGGAACAAAGCACAACCTACAACAGGAATGGCTGCAGCACTCCCTACATAAGGAATTGTCAAAACCAGCTCTTCTGGAAGGAGCGCACGTCAAGGTTAAAGCGCTTCGTCCAGACGGAACGCCACATCCTCACGCCGGCAAGACTGGCACGATCACAAGATTTGAGAACACACACACTGCCGGGCCGCCCAGTGCAATGGTGAGAGTTGATTCAGGAATCGAGCCTCAAGGGTACATCTGTGTCTCCCTCCCGTCCTTGGAATTGTTCACTTCGTAAAGGGGTACATCATGAGGCTGCCAATAATGCTTCTTTGCGGTGCCTTTCTTCTGGGCCAAAATACCTCGCCCCCTGACCAGAAATCCCAGAATGCAGCGCAAGGCGAGACCGGCACGCAGGGGCATCTGCTGGTCAGCTTTGAGATTCTCACCGATACTCAAGGCGTGGACTTTGCTCCGTACATGCAGCGCGTACTGGAGGATGTGCGCAAGAATTGGCTGGCATTGGTTCCACAATCCGCGCAAAAGAAAAAAGGGAAAGTGATGGTCCAGTTTGCAATTACTAAGGATGGAAGCGTGCGCGGACTTGAAGTAATCCCTCCTTCTGGAAAACTTCCCGGATTGAATATGGCCCCTTCTCTTGGCAACGTCTCGCTGGGCCGCCCAGCTTTCGGAGCCGTCATCGCATCAGATCCATTTCCTGCGTTGCCTGATAGTTTTACTGGACCCGATCTCGATCTGCGGTTCAGTTTCTATTACAACCCGGATAAAGCGAAATCGCTCCCACTCCCTCCAAATCGCCGCATTAGCAGACGCGTCGAGTCGTAATCCCTCACCACGGACCTCAATGCCATGTTGCTTCATCACATCAAAGCGTCAGGACTTCATGCTGCATATTGAACATAACGACTTCGTGATCCACGCTTCTTGATCACGGAATCGGCCAAGGTAGTTGGAAACGAAATTTTCCTGGCTCTGTATTTAACTCGGTAAGTTCTCCACAGCCTCCTTGTTCACATGTCACATTTTTCCTTCAGGAATCGGGCTAAACTCGAACCAAATTTCCTCGCTCAGCGCCAGGAAAATTGCCGCTCTTTGACAACTCAACGAATAGCAATCACTTGCAACTCGCTGGAAACAAAGATCTAACCGCTAAGCTCTTTAGAAACTATATTTTAGAAGAAATGCCGCTAGATACCTGAAGTGCAAGTAGCGCGTTCTCTAGAATTTAGGCGCTTTTGATCCGTATTTTTTATTCCGGATCGATCCGGCGGCACAGCTCCCTAACTGACGCGTTGAAGGAATTTTTTTCCGAACAACGGAACACTAGCGCAGCGTGCCCGAGCCCAATCCGGTACATGTCCTATTTCCTGGCGTGAAGCAAGGCGCCTTTCAGTTCGAAGAATCAAGGAGTTCTGCAGGGTAACCTCTGGAGGTGACGAATGGCACATTGCAGTGATCGGGAGCCCATTCTAATGTCCCGATCAGAATGAATCTGAAACCGGCACATCCCCATACGAAACCGAACCGCCCTCACCTGTCAGCAAACTCAATCGCCACCCGCAGCCAGGTCTCAAAACGCCGAAGCAATCGCATGGCGCTACACGCTGCCGTCGGGTTATCCGGAGAAGACCGGCAGAAATGTTCCTTTACGATGGCGGCCAAGGCTACAAAATTGAATAAGCACGGCGCAGCCGTTCAACTCAGCCGCGAGCTTCAGGTGGGCTCGGTCGTCACCGTAGATAACAAGCACGGCACCGAACTTTCCGCCCGCGTGGTCTCGCAGTTGGCGACCATCGAGGGCGTTTCCACGTATGCTATCGAATTTGTTGAGCAGGGCGAACGGGCGGAAACATTTTGGGGAATTATTTTCCCGCCGAATCCCTCCAACGCATAATCTGACGACTCTACAACTACGTTGAGGGGCAAACTTGTTGCGGGAGCTGTTATTTTTTCTCTGACATCTTGCGGGTGATTTCCGCCATAAGCTTGGGGCGGAGATCGGCCAGAACGCTATCGACGATGCTGGCAACGTCAGTTGGGGTTTCAGGAGAGGCAGTGGCGTCGTGCAGGAGTTGTTCGGCCCCGGCGGCTGCGGCCATCACTGAAGATTCCTCCGCTGCCGGCGCGGGTGGTTGGGATTCTTCCTTGCTCGGTTCCCCGGGGTGCGCGTCGCCAGAATCGCGAATCTGACGCCAGCTTGCCCACGCGGCCGCTGTGTTCTTCACCACATCAGAATCTTCCTTCGGATGTTCGACTTTCTGTTCCTCGATTTTCGGTTCCTCTGCTTGAACGATCGGGGCAAAAGAATTATCGGAGGCTTCCGAGCTAGCGGAGACGGCTTCAGTCACGGGTTCAGGCGTCTTCTCCGGCTCAGGAATGGAAGCGACAGTTTGTGCCGCTGTCTCGTTCCCAACCTCGGCTGGCGCCTGCACTTCTGCGGATTGCGGAGCTGACATTTCTCGCGGCATGCCATCGTCTGTCGGCGCTACCACCGCGGCCTCGGAGGCATGCGCTTCTGTTGGCACAACATCGGTTGCGGCCGGAGAAGAAACTGATTCCGCTGGCGGTGGAGAAGTCGGCTCGATCGATACCGGCGAAACAGCCGCAGGAAGTTCTGGTTCCGTCGCAGGCTTCGGGGCAGTCTGTGCGGCCTCGACAATGACAGCGGGAGCAGATTCGCCTGCGATTTGCGGATCTGAAATCGTGGCCGAAGGCGCTTCTACCGGCGTGTCCGACGACGCAATTCCGCTGGGCATTGTGATCGTTGCAGACGCTGTCTCCTGGGCCACGAAAGCGGCATACGCCTTCTGCATCTCCTGGTCGAGCGAGATGCCGGCATCTTCCGCTTCCAAAGCGACAGCGACGGCCGTCCACCGCGAAACGCTTTGATTCGCGGCCATGGATGCGCTCGAGGTGAAGGCAGCCGCCATGGTCATCGGCGCGTCTTCCGATTCCTCTTCCTCTGATCGCGCGGATTTCGCTTCCGCAGGTTTCTGGATCGGTTCTTCCGCTTCGGCACTTACCAGGGAAGGTTGTTCTTCCTTGGTTGGCAATTCATCTTTCCCGGCGGCTACAGGCTGCTCATTGGCTTGATTGGAGGCTTCAACATTTTGCTGCGCTTCTTTGAGAGCGTTAATCTGCGCAGCCGCGGCAGTGATCGCAGCAATCTCTTCTGGCGTGACGTCCCGGGGCAGTCCTTCTGGCGCCAACGCGGCAACGTCCACGTTTGTTTCGCGAACGTTTTCCGTCCGATGTTTTTGTTCTTCTTTCTTTTCGGCCGGAGTTTCCACCACGGTGCGGAGGTCCCGGTTGATCGGATTGTAGATTGCCGATTCGTCCGCGACTTTCTCTTCGGCTTCGGTTTTCTGATGAGGAAAAGCGATGCGGCTTTTCCATCCACCATCTTCGCCGGTGGCCTGGTTGCTGCGACTGACTTCTTCCTGAGCGGCGATGGCTCGTGCGAAGCGGCCGGGCTTGGAAGGTTCGGCGCGCGGCACGACTTTATCTTCCAGCTTGGATAAGGCGCTCAGCAATTCGCTCGCTTCGAATGGCTTTACGATGAAACCTTCGGCGCGAACTCGCTGCGCCTCTTCGGGCTTGAAGGGTTCCAATTTGCCGACGGTCAGCAGCACGGGAATGCGGGATGAGTCTTGCGATTCCTTCAAGCGCTGGCACACCTCGAGCCCGCTGTAACCGGGCATGTAGACATCGAGAATGACGAGATCGGGTTTGAGTTCTGCGATCTTCTTCAACGCGGCGGAACCGTTATTCACGGTAACCACCTCGTAACCCGCGTCCGCGAGAATCTTGCGCCCCATGTTCTGGGCGGTCACGCTGTCGTCGGCGAGCAGTATCTTCCGGGCCAAGAAAATTATCCTCGTATGAGGGGAGATATCGCGAAGGTAACCTGAGCCACCACGTAAGTCAATGATCCAACGGGGGGTTACCCGGTTACTAGCGGTCAGCATCTAGTGGGCAGAGGAGAAAGGCGGTACGTTAGCCTAAGCTCGTCCTGAAAAACGCGGGATTACCGTCAAACCAAGACGTTGGGCTAGAAAGATAGGACCTTCTTTAAGCCCTTCTTTTTCTTTTTCTTGCTGGTAGAAATATCCTGATCCGTAGCCAGGTTCGAACTCGAGTCAGCACTCGCCGTAGCAGTGCTGCTGGAGGCAGGCTGCCCGGATTGGATCTCATTCACCTGCACCGGAGGGGGTAACGCCGGTGCACCCGCTGCTGCGCTTTGACTGCTTGCAGTAGGGGTTAACTCATTGGGATCGGGCGGCCCATTGGGTTTCATCTCATTGGCATCGGCAGCAGGTTTGAGTTCGTTCGGATCTGGGCCGTTGGTAGTGTTCGGGCGGGCGAAAGGATCAGTGGTCGCTGCAGGTGCATCTGTCGATCGCGGGGCGTCAGCATTGGCTGCGGGAGTTCCACCCTTGATCACTTCCGCTCCGACACTGTTGTCCCCAGCGGGAAGGCCCATTGCCTGTCGCGTGGTTCGCAACGTTTCCTGATTCGCTGCGATCGGCGTGGGGTCTACTAGTGTGGGGTCTCCGACTTGAGAGGCGAGGGAAGTATCAGGTCCTTTTTTGACCACACTCATTAATTTGTCAAGGGAGTTCGCCTCTCGGCGGCTGTCTTCCTCGGCGCGATTCTGCGCTACGGCCGCCTTGGTTGGACGGGGAATCGGCTGATGCAGAGCGGCCAGGCGTTTCTTGGCATCGTCGTCCCGCTCCATCACCGGATACCGCGTGATGATCTGGTCATAGGCTGACGAGGCCTGCTTGGTAAGTTCTTCGATCATGTTGGCTTTAACTTGCTCGCCAATGCAGCCGGGTTGAGGGCTGGTTTTGATGCAAGTGGGCCGGGCGCGCAACTGCGCGATTTGACCTTCGTAGTTTTGCCCCAACAAATAAAGTGCTTCATCCGCACCGCTGTAGAGTGGATATTTTTCCACCAGAGTTTTCAGGCGGGCAATCGATGCGGGATAAGATTGGCGCAGATAATAAAATTTTCCAATATCAAACTCGCGCTCAGCCAATACTTCCTGCACTTCCAGCAACCGCTCTTTGCCTTCTTTCACCAGCTTGGGATTATCCGGATACTGCATGATCAGGTTTCGATATTCGTCTTCCGCCCGCTTGGCGTGCGTGTAGTCACGGTCCGCCTTTTCCATCTGCTGAAACTGAATGTTGGCAATTTTCAACTGAGCTTCGGCGGCTTCCGGCATGTTGGGGAAGAAGGTCTCGAAGTCGCGGTATTCCTGTTCTGCCTGGGCGAGAGATGCGGTACCGCCCTCGGCGTACCAGGAATCGCCGACTGCCAATTTGGCGCGGGCAATGTATTCGGAATCAGGATAAGTGTTAATCAATGTCTGCAGCGTCATGCGAGCTACATCGAAGCGATTGTGCTTCATCGCATCCATGGCCTTATCAAAAAGGACTTTGTCCGGCTGCTTCGACCCGACATTCGCCAGGGGATTGACAGCCTTCTTGTTGGTGCAGGCCACCGTGATGGTAAGCAGCGCAGCCAGGATTGCAATAGATGTGAACCGACGCGACATAAAACCTCGACTCATGATTTCCGGATTACTTCCAACATCTGATTAGAGGCCGCCCGGTTGCTAGACTCTCGAAAGAGTTGCTTCCGTCGCCGCCTTCAGCAATGCTTCGGTATTCTTCTTTGGATCACCGCTGCCGAACACGGCGTTGCCTGCGACCAGGATTTCCGCCCCCGCCCGTACCACCTCGGCCACGGTATCGAGCGCCACCCCGCCATCTACTTCGATGCGGTAGTTCAGGCCGCGTTGTCCGCGCAAGTCCGCGAGACGACGCATTTTATGCAACGCACCTGGAATGAATTTCTGTCCCCCGAAGCCAGGATTCACGGACATGACGAGAACGTAGTCGACGATATCGAGCACTTCCGACAGCATATCCACCGGAGTCGCCGGATTAATGACCACGCCTGCAAGGCAATCGTGGCTCTTGATCAGGTGCAGGGTGCGATTCAAATGCCGGCAGGCTTCCTGATGAACTGAGATCCAGTCAGCTCCGGCATCGGCGAAGGCGGGAATAAATTCGTCAGGATTTTCGATCATCAAGTGGCAATCGAGGGGCAACTTTGTGACCTTGCGCAACGACTTGACCACCGGCGGACCGATGGTGAGGTTGGGAACGAAATGACCATCCATGATATCGACATGGATGACACTGGCTCCGCCCTCGCATGCGGCGCGCACTTGTTCCCCCAGACGGGCGAAGTCCGCCGAAAGAATCGAAGGTGCGAGTTCAATCAACTTGGGCTCTTAACCTGAGATCTAGTTGCGAATCCGGCAAAGGAAGTGGCTTCGAAAAATTCTAACACGATGGCGCGGTACGCGGGCGCCACTCAGGGACCGAGAGAGGCAAGGTAAGCCGTAATCGCAATCATATCGTCGAGGCTGAGTTTGGCGACGGCGGGCTTCATTTTTTGAACGGCGAGTCCGGTGCGCGATCCGCTTTGAATGTCATAAAGTTGCCGGACCAAATAACTGGGAGAGCGGCCCGCGAGTCTGGGCACCAAACCCATGCCCTTCAGATCTGGACCATGGCAGGTGGAGCAGGCAACGGTCTTTCCCGCGCCGGTTGTGACCAACGCTTGACCCTTCTTGATACTACCGAGGGGCACATAGGCAATAAATCCGGAGTGGTCGTCGCGCAGCTCGGTGAGTTCCACAAGTTCTGGGGTCTCGATAATGCGGTGGCCAATCGGTTCCGTCTCTCCGCCTTCGGTGGGAACGAGCATAAAGCCAGCAGCGTGAGTCTTGGGAACGGTATCGGTCTCAATCACGCGAATCCATCGGGCGGGCTTCAGTGCGGAAAAGTATTCAGCAGCAGCGCGGATTTCGTCCTGGTTGGCTTTTGTGGCCACCTCGACCATGAATTTGTGGGGAATACCACGTTCAGAGCATTGACGAGCTCCGCTCTTGAAGTCGGATACCTGCTGAACGATATAGCCCGCGGGCAAGCCAGACAGACTGGCGTTCTCAGGGCGGCCCTGACCGTTGGGCAAGTGGCAATAGCCGCATGCATAGACTTCTGGAGCTCGACCGATGGCTACGATCGACGGCGCAGCGGGATGGCCGTCAGGATGCCAGTCGGGAGCGTAAAAAAGATTCTGAATTTGGGCTAGCCGAAATGCAATATCGCTGTTGGGGACGTGAAGCAAGGCATCGTCTGCCGGCTTTGTCGAAGCAGCCTCGGAAGAAGCCGGAGTGTTTTGTACATAAGCCCAGTAGGGGGGAGGGTCCGGCTGCGACACCGCTTCTGTTTTTGAGCCTGGGTAGGATGTGCTGCGCTTTGCGGAATTTTGAGCCTGCAAAATGGGGGAAGGCCCGATGAAGTAAATGAAGATCAACGAGGTGGCGAGCAAACAAGTGGCGAAAAACAGGGTGAAGATCAGCCGCGCGCACAACTTGCCAAACAAATGCAATTTGATCCGTAGACCGATCATTGCGGCGAGGCCGCGCCTTGAGGAGCAGGCGACGGATCTTTCGCGGGTTTCTTTAGTTCCTGCTGCATTCGTGCGCTCCATTCGGAGAGATACTTGCTCAAGATTGGCATTGCTGCTTTCTGGCCTTCCTGCATCACGGCCGGCAGTTCCTCCAGAACTTTCTGGCCGACGGGGGATGCATAGAAGGTGTTCATGGCTTCAATATCGCTCTTCGTGAAGTGCTGCTGATACGCGGGGATCATGGCCTGCGTCAGTTCGTCGACGGGCATATCTTTGATCAATTCATCCATCGCCTTTTTGAATTGCACGTCGAAATCTTTGGGAACTTTACCCTGCTGGTCCTTCACCTGGTCGTAAAGCAACTGCTGCATGGATTTGGACTGGACTTCGAGAACTTTCCGCATCATGTCGTGAGAGTGCATGGTCCGGAGGTAGAGAATGACCTCGTCTCGTGACGCCGGCTCACTGCCAGGAGTTTGCGCAAAGACCTGCGCGGTGAAGGCAAGGCAGACAGCCGCGATACAAAAAACTCTCATGACAATTCTCCCAGCAGACGGCGACAGAGTATTCCATCCGTGGAGCATTGTCTATTGGCAGGCGAGCGGCGCGGCATTTCGGGCATTCACTGGAACGCATGTTACCCTGCACATTCATGCTCGCGAGTCCCCAAATCGTCAGTGCTGTTTACGGTATGGCAGCGGTGGTTGCCTGGGGCACTAGCGACTTTCTTGGCGGCTTCGCGACTCGCCGCGCTAACGCTTTCCTGTTCACCACCGTGGTCAACCTGGGTGGCTTGCTTCTGGTCGGAGCACTGGCTTCGACGACGCATGCTCAATTTCCTTCGGGACGAAGCGCCGTGTGGGTGCTGGCTGGCGGCATCTCCGGCGGAGCTGCGTTGGCGATTTTTTACCGCGCATTGTCTTCGGGGAGGATGGGACTAACGGCGCCGGTTGCTGCCGTGCTCAGCGCGGCGATCCCGACAATTTTTTCCATGTTCACCGAAGGCTTGCCCGGCAAGATTGCGATCGCCGGCTTCTTCGTCGCTGCAATGGGACTCTGGCTGATTACGCGTGCCGAGGACGGCAACACTCCCGAAGGTATCGGATTGGCAGTGGTGGCCGGAATCGGCTTCGCCGGCTTCTATCTTTGTGTTCGTCAGGCAGGTAACGGCTCGGCTCTGTGGACGGCATCATTTACGCGGTTAGGAGGCTTGCTTATTACGGGTCTCATTGTGTTGCTGCACAGAAATTTTACGGACATCACCGCGGCTGGAGTGCGGTGGGGTGTGCTGACTGGGTGTATCGATTCTCTCGGAACCATCCTGTTTGTTCGCGCCAGCCAGACGGGACGCCTCGATGAAGCAGTTGTGATTTCATCGTTGTACCCTGCCGTAACCGTGCTACTGGCTCGGATGTTCCTGAAAGAACATTTCACGCGGTGGAGGTTCGTGGGACTTCTGGCCGCGCTGGCCGCGGTTCCCATGATTGCGGCGGGGTAAGAGGTTTCAGCGATCGTTGCATGCTTTAGAATTTCGGATAAAAATTTATGGCGCTTGTCGAGATCCGCAACCTGACCAAAATTTACCCGCAGGGCGAGTCTGCGATCGGCGGAAAGCGCAAAGGTGCGAGCGAAGTTCGGGCGGTCGACGACGTGTCGCTGGAGATTCACGCGGGTGAAACTTTGGGACTGGTGGGGGAATCGGGCTCAGGGAAGAGTACGCTCGGGCGGTTGATTCTGCGACTGATTGAGCCCACGTCCGGAAGTATCTGCTTTGAAGGCGCGGACCTGCTGGCGGCCAGCCGTGGCGAAATGCGCCGGCTGCGCCGTGATATGCAAATCATCTTTCAGGATCCGTTTGCCTCGCTCGATCCGCGTTTTCGTGTGGAGGAGATTATCGCCGAGCCGCTGGAGATTCATCGCAATCAGAATGGGGAGCCACGCGGGCGAGATGGAGTTCGCGCGCGGGTTGCTGAACTCCTTCGCGCCGTCGGCCTGGATGAATCCATCCGCCGGCGATTCCCCCACGAATTCAGCGGAGGACAGCGGCAGCGCATTGGCATTGCGCGGGCCCTCGCACTAAGGCCGAAGTTCATCGTGGCCGACGAACCCGTCTCCGCGCTTGATGTCAGCGTGGGCGCACAGATCGTGAACCTGCTGGCCCAACTCCAGCGCGACTTCGGCTTAACCTATCTGTTCATTTCCCATTCGATGCCGGTGGTGCGGTATCTCTCAACGCGGATCGCGGTAATGTATCGCGGCAAGATTGTGGAGGTCGGCCGGACGGAAGAAATTACTGAGAGGCCGCAGCATCCCTACACGCGCAGCTTGCTGGACGCGACCCCAGAGGTTGTTGCTTAGTCCGCCAGAACCATATTCATCATTATTCGACCGCGTTGCGCGATATCACCTCGCGATACCATTGCGCGCTGAGTTTCGGGCGTGCGCACCTGCGTCTTGAAATCAACATAGTGCAGGCCGAAACGCTTGCTGTATCCGTCAGCCCACTCGTAATTATCCAGCAGGCTCCAAAGGAAATAGCCCCGGATGGGATACCCCTCGGATGCGGCGCGGTGCACGTTTGTGATGTGATTCCGCAGATACATCACGCGGTCGGTATCATCGACCCGTCCATCCGGGGTCAACACATCGTCGGACGAGCATCCGTTTTCAGTGATGTAGAGAGCTTTCGGTTTCCAAATCTCGCTGACGTTGCGAATAGCCCAGTAGATTACTTCGGGACCGATATAGAGCCAGGGCGAAGCCATGTGCGGAAAAGAAGTGGGACGCGGCTCAACGGCATATCCGGCGGCCGATGAATCGGCGCGGGCATATTCAGGCTCGTAAACGTTCAGGCCGACGAAATCGAGCGGACTGCCGATGATCTTCATGTCGCCCGCTTCTACTTTGGGGGCGTTCGCGCCCTCACGCTGGAGATATCCATCTGTGTACTTGCCTTCCATAACGGCAGTAAGGAAGGGAGCATTTTCTTCGCGCGTGGCGAGCTGTGCCGCCTTGATTTGCTCGGCATTTTCGATCACGGGAACGTAGACATTAGCATTTTCCGCGAGGCCAATCTGCGTTCCGGACTTAGCATTTGCGCGGATGGCTTGCACGGCCATCCCGTGGCCAAGGATTCCATGGTGTCGGATCTGGTTCACCTGCGCGTCTGGTAGTTTCAAGCCGGGAGCGAACTGCCCTTTCTTGTAACCAAGGTCGGTGAAGCAGACGAACTCGTTGGTGGTGAAGAAGTGTCCGACGCGATCAGACAAATGCTTCGAAACATATCCGGCATAATCGCCGAAGGCTTTTGAAGTGTCGCGCGACTGCCATCCGCCCGGCAGAGCCTGCGGCAGATCCCAGTGGAAAAGCGTAACGTAGGGCGCGATATCGTTTTTCAGGAGTTCATCCACGACGCGCTGGTAATAGTCGAGGCCTTTGGGATTGGGCTGGCCGGTTCCATCCGGAAAGATGCGCGTCCAGGCAATGGAAAAGCGATAGCCGCGCACGCCCAGATTTTTCAGAAGCTTTATGTCTTCTTTGTAGAGGTGATAAGAATCATCGGCGACGTCGCCGGTTTCTCCCTGAAACGTTTTCCCTGGAGTGTGGGAGAAAGTATCCCAGATGGATGGTTTGCGTCCATCTTCATCGACTGCGCCTTCGATTTGATAGGACGCAGTAGCGCAGCCCCATAAGAAATTTGATGGGAACTGTCTCGCCGCCGGGGAGGCCAGCTGTGCGAGAGCCATTCGGGGGAGAGAGGCGGTGGTAAGAGCGGCAACGGCCGTGCCAGCCAGAGTCGTGCTGAATTGACGACGAGTAAGATTTTTCATTGCCCCAGAAGATTAACACTAGAGCGGCAATCAAGACGAGATTATGTGTGGCGCACGAGTGTGAGGATACGCCGAACGAATCAGACTCAGAACCAAAGTCCCCATAACCAGTCGACAGTGGCATGCGTAATGGTTGAAGCAGGCACGCGCCGATTCTCGCGCCAGGCGCGTCCGTAGAAGATTCCAGCGATGGTCGCCAGCAAGACATAGCGCCAGTTGAAATGTGTTGATCTCTTATTGAAGTGGGACAGTCCGAATAAAACCGATGCGACGACGAGAGCCGTCCGACGTCCTAGCCGCCGCTCCAGCAAATTCTGCACCCACGCGCGAAAGAAAAGTTCCTCCGGAATGGCGGTGAAGATAAATATTGCCACCCAGCGCAAGAGTGCGCTGCCGATCCCCGGCAAGTTTCGATGTGGATGAATGAAGCCGAGCGCCAGTCCCAGCAGAATCACAACCGGCGCGAAGAACACGAGTTCGCGCAGGCCAGTCTTCCAGTCACTCCACCGCAGATGAAAGTTGAATCCGGTGCCCTGCAGCTGTCTTATCGCGAGAAATCCATACAAGCCTGCGTCCACCAGGAGCAATTCATTCAAGGCGCGAAGTCCGCTGGGCCATGCGCCTTCGAACCAGCGCAGATCGACAGCCAGGCCGAGGAGGAGCAAGATGAAGCCATCCCGCCAATCGCCGCGTTGTTCTGGATCGGCAGTGGCGGCGCGCGTCAGAAGCCACGCGATCGCCATGGGCAGCACCGCATAGAGCGCGAACCACGTCCACTGGAACACGTGGGCCGAGATCGACACCAATGCATACGGCACAACCGCCAGCATTGGGAGGCTCACGCGCAGCGCCACCGGCAATCGTTGCACTGCGCGAGCCACACGCTCCGCAGCACATCCGAATAAGACGGCGGGAGCAAGTTCCAGCGCGAGCGCTACAATCGCAGCAGGGGTCACGTTCTGCATGACGACATTTTATCGTTCGCAGGCGATTACCCGGTTGTGTGAAGCGGCTCACGTCGGCCTGAACTATTTTCTACTAATTTATTTTCCTATCCGAACGACAGCAATCTCTCGTTCTTCTCCACTTTCGCGCATTTTGCGCTCGGCTCGCGAAGGAAAGAGGGCTTTCCCGATCGAGTTTCCGCCCACCCAAACTTCGGACAAAAAGTAGGTCTCCCCGTAGCGATGAAAAACCAACTTACTGCTGTTCTCGTGCGCCGGGCGCTGCTCATTATGGGTCGGCACGAATAGCCCGTTGGTTTCAGTGCCATAAATACTTACAGTGTCGTTCAGGCCGCTGACAATGTAGTGTCCGGGCGGCAGAGAGTGCCCAGCCACGACAAAAGGAAATGGAACATCGGCCACAAGATCTCCCGGCTTGGTCTGGGCAAATAGAATCGACGCTGCCAGGAATAGCGCTGCGGACATGCAGACACGAAGCAGTCTCATAACAACCTCCTGTTGTTTGCTTGAACTAACCAGGGCTCGCCGCAAGGGGGGATCTACCAACGACGGGAGCCGTTTCAGCGGTTCGAAAAGGGCTCCCGAATCTCTCCGGCATCCGCACACGTGCCGGGGTCTTCTGATGAAATGGTGACGGCCATGTCGATTTCGTTACAGGAATTATCGGGTCGGGAGGCAAGTTTTGGCGGGAGAAGAAGTCTTCAATCCCTTGATTCCGACCCGCCTGCCGACTAGAATTTCCATCGCAACCGCAGGAGGCACCATGGCTGCAGCTCCGCTTCCCCCTGTATCGGCACCTACATCGACGGCAGAGGTCGCGCCGCTATCTGAGGGCGCGCGAATTCTGGACACTTACATCGCGCCTTCCAAAACTTTCACCGACTTGCGACGCAATGCGAGTTGGTGGGCGCCGTTCTTGTTGCTTTCGGTTATGTCGCTCGCGTTTTTCTACATCGTGGGGCAGAAAATTGGCTACCGCAAAGTGGCGGAGAATCAGGTCCAAGCTTCAGCAAAGGCCGCAGCGCGCATGGATCAACTACCTGCCGACCAGCGTGACCAGGCTTTGGAGCGACAAGCGAAGGGCACGCAGTATTTCCTTTACGCATATCCTCTCGTGATTCTTCTGTTCAATTTGCTCATCGCAGCTGTTCTGTATGCCACGTACAAATTTGCGGCGGGGGCGGATGTGAAGTTCAAGACATCGCTAGCCATCGTGATGTACGCAGCCTTGCCGGGAGTTCTGAAACTTTTGCTGGCAATGGTGTCGGTCGCCGCGGGATCGAATCCCGATTCATTTTCGTTAGACAACCCGGTAGCAACGAATCCCGGCTACTTCGTAAGCGGCCTGGATTCTCCGCTCTTACGCAGCCTGGGTTCGGCGCTGGACATTTTTTTAATCTGGACT
Organism: uncultured Acidobacteriaceae bacterium; assembly: GCA_963846215.1. GTDB lineage: Bacteria > Acidobacteriota > Terriglobia > Terriglobales > Acidobacteriaceae > Sulfotelmatobacter. The sequence goes on from CAWJVC010000010.1 coordinate 311,607, forward strand.
CTGGTCCTGACTGCGATTGGCTTCACCTGCGTCAGCAAAGTAAAACGAGGAACGTCTTACGCGATTGTATTTGGATGGTGGATCGGTATTACATTAGTGGGCGCCGCCATTGGGGCAGCTTTCCGATAAATTGAAGAGAAGTTGATCGAGATCGATCTATTTAACCTGGGGGATTTCCATGAAGCATACGTTCGTTGCATTGTTTGTTGCTTGTATCTGCCTGATTTCCGCGTCGGCACAGACTGCGCCGGCTCCGGCCGCCACTCCACAGGCTACTGCCCCGGTGAAGGATCCAGTGACCACTTCACTGCGCATGCTGCTGCCGCGTTCGCGAAATAATATTATCGGCGCCATCACCGCCATGCCACCTGACAAGTTCGGCTACAAGCCCACGCCCGATCAGATTACATTCGCCCACCTGGTCGTCCACATCCTGACGTCGAACAATTCCTTATGCGCCAAGGTTGCGGATATTGCCGAGCCAAAAATAGAAGAGGTGAAGGAGACGGATTCCAAGGAAAAAATGCTGGCGGCGGCAACGGCTTCGTTCGATTTCTGCGCCGATGCGCTCGGAAAGATGGACGACTCGAAGCTGGGAGACTCCGTTGAAATGTTCGGCGGACGCAAGTTTCCGAGAGCGATGGCTGCGCTGGGATTGGCCAGCGGATGGGCTGACCACTACGCGGCTGCGGCACAATATTTGCGGCTGAATGGAATTACGCCGCCGAGCGCACAGCCGAAGAAGTAGCGCGGCCTCTACTTGATTTGGACGAGTTCGCCCGCAGAGGTCGCCACCGAACTGGGAGGTGCGGCATGCTGCGGGTCGCGCCAGTTGTCGAAGATGGAGACCTGGTGGACGCATGAAACCGTGCAGTGCGGCGCACAACCTTTTTCCGTGAGGTATTCACGGCGAATGTCGTCCCGTGTGTAGGTTGCGAGCGGCACGCCCGGGATAACCACGCTGCTGCGAGCAGTAGTGAACTAAGCCGTCTTCACAAATGTAGAGATAGCGCGCGCCGGCACGGCAGCGCCAATCATTTGGCAAGCCTTGCGCAATGTTGTCCTGGAAGGCGTTGACGCGCGTAAAGCTGCGCTTTTCCCACGATTTCATTTCGTCGTAGATGCGGCGCTCTTCTTCTCCCAGCGGTTGCAACTGGCCGCCGCCATCATGAATGATCCCGATCGTCGAAGTGAATCCCAATTCAATGGCGCGCTTGCCGATGATGAGCGCGTCCTGCGGATGGTGAATGCCGCTGCCCACAACGGAATTAATGTTCACGTGAAAGTCGGCGTGCTCGGCCAGCAATTGCAGTTTCTTGTCTAGAACCTTAAGGCTCTTCTTCGACACTTCGTCGGGATTCACGTTGTCGATGGAAATCTGTAACCACTCGAGTCCGGCGCGGTTCAGGCGCTGGATCCGATCGGCTACGAGCAGGTAGCCATTCGTGATGAGTCCGGCAATCATGCCGTTGGCGCGAATACGGCGGATCACATCATCCAGTTCCGGATGCAGCAGCGGCTCGCCGCCAGAGATGGTGACGACCGATGTCCCAAGTGAGCCTAACTTGTCGATGCGACGGAACATCTCCTCCGTCGGCACCGGTTTCGAGAAATCATCGAACTCATTGCAATAAGTGCAGGCCAGGTTGCACCGGCGGACGGGAATAATGTGTGCCAACACCGGGTGATCGTTAGAAGCGAGCGCACGCGCGGCCATGGAAGCTCCGCGCAGGTTGCGGTGCATCGCTTTGGCGCGGCGGCGCAGAGATGTAAGTGTAGATGCCATGAATTGAATTACTACTATTACAGCATGGATGCGCGCTCGGTGTCAGGTTCGGTAACAGCCTTCGGGGAGAATCGCGGGGTGAATGGCGCCTATCGGGCTTGTAGGTGGCGGATTCAAGTGACAAACATTCAGCCTTCTACTGCCTTGCGAACCGCAGCTTTTGCCAGCAGGCGCGTGGAATCCAGCACTGGGAGCGGCGAAGATTCCGGCGAGACCAGCAGCGGGATTTCGGTGCAGCCGAGCACGACCGCGTCACAGCCTTCATCTTTGAAAGAACGGATGACTTCGACGTAATAGGCGAGCGAACGCGGCAGGAACTGGCCATTGACCAGTTCGTCCATGATGATCTGGTCGAGGCGCTCACGCTGGTCGGCACCGGGAATGCGGTATTCGATACCCGCCGATCGCAGCGCTTCACGATATACCGGACCTTCCATCAGATAGCGCGTACCCAAAACGGCGAGGCGTTTGAACTGACGGCGCTGCGCCTCCTTGGCGACTTCTCGCGCAATGTGCAGCCAGGGACGCGGCGAGCGATGCTCGATCAGATCGAAGGCCTGGTGGATGGTATTGTCGGGACAAATCAGGAAATCCGCGCCAGCTCGGGCCAGTTTTTCCGCGGAGAAAGCATGAGTTCCGCCACACCCGCCCAGTCGCCGGCATAACGTGTCCCATATATTTCGCGAGCGGGTAGGAGTGCAGCGAGACTTCCGGATGATCATGCTTGCCCAGCATCTGCACGCCCTCAAGCGAGATAGTGCGGTAGCAAAGCGCAGCTCCTTCGGTACTACACGCGACGATCCCGATGTGGAGAGGCACAGTTTTCATGACGCAGTTTTTCAGTAGGCGGAGATCCGCGGCGCCAGTTCTCCAGCTAATTCTCAGCTATTCATTGTAGCTGGAGCGACGGCGTATGGACTCGAGTCGCGGTGGCGCTTTTCGAACTCTTCCCGTGTGCAGAGAGTTTTGATATCGATGATGCGGTCGACGGCCAAAATGCCATCGAGATGATCGATTTCGTGCTGCAGGAGTTCGGAGAGATTCCGGTCCTCGCCAGCGTGGAGGACGTGCTTCATCCCTTGAAGATCCCAGTAGCGGACAGTGATTTCGCGATGGCGTTCAACCTGCATAAAGATCGAAAGGAAGCTCAGGCATGCGTCCCAGACGATAATTTTCTCCGCGCTACGCTCGATGATTTCCGGATTCACAATCGGCCGAGGCTTCTCGCCCGGCACCTGCAGAAAGATAACCCGTTGTAGCACGCCCAGTTGCGGGGCTGCGATCCCGCGTCCGTAGCCCGTTGCAGCGCGCCAGTGCGCCAGCGTGTCGGAGAGGTCCGTGACGAGTGCCGCAACCTCGGGAGCGCAGGGGTTCTCCACTGGAAGACCGACTTCCCGCAGGCGCGGGTCGCCAAGTTGGAGGATGCTCTTAACCGCCATGCTTATCCAGCCAGGACTAATCAGTGATGATCATTCGCGAAAAAACCATGCCACCTTATCTCGCAGCCGCCGCGTCAAACAGGTTCAGAAACTCCAGCTTCTTCTCCGCCGGCAAGAATGAGGCTTCGAAGGAGTTGCGCGCGAGTTCGCGCAAGTGCTCGTCGGTGAATCCAAAAGTTTGCTGAGCGATCTGATACTCGCGCGCCAGAGTGGTGCCGAACATGGCTGGATCGTCACTGTTGAGCGTGATCATTACGCCTTGATCGAAATAACTCTTCGCAGGATGATCGTTCAAATTCGGGCAAAGCCCGGTGCGCAGGTTGCTCGTCAGGCAGATTTCAACTGGAATCTGGCGCTGGGCAAGCTCTTCCACCAGGTCAGGATCATGGAAAGCCGTGAGCCCATGGCCGATGCGCTCGGCGCGCAGGTTGAGCGCACCCCAGACCGATTCTGGCGGGCCAGTCTCGCCTGCATGGGCGGTCAGGCGCATGCCATGATCCGACGCCCACGTGTACGGGTCGCGAAAAAGTTCAGGCGGAGCTTTTTGCTCATCACCGCCGATGCCGATGCCGACGACTTCGCGGTCATGATATCGAACCGCAAGCTCGAAAACTTTTTGCGCCGCTTCAACCCCGAACTGGCGGACCGCATCGAAAATCCACACAAGCGAGATACCGAAGTCGCGCGCGCCCCGGGCCCGGCCGCGGTCGAGGCCTTCGAAGATGGCCGCAAAATCCTGCTTGCGCCAGAGGCAAACTCCAACCGAAATGTAGACCTCAGCGTGAAGAACGTTCTCTTCTTTAAGGCGCTGCATCAGCTTGTAAGTAATCAGTTCGTAGTCTTCTGGAGTCCGCAGATGCTCGGTGATGTTCTTGAAGGCAAGCAGAAAACCAGGAAAATCTTCGTAGCGATAGAGCGCATCGACCTCAGCCTGCGTGGTGCGCTCTCCTTGGGCGCGACGAAGTTCCAGAAGTGTAGCCGGCTCGATCGCGCCTTCCAGATGCAGGTGCAGCTCGGCCTTCGGTAGTTGGCGCAGAAAACTGCTGGGCGATCGATCGAGTGCGGAGGACATCACCACCTGATTGTAGATTCTTGGAGGCAGATTTGCGAGGTGGGTCAAACAAATTCGCCTTAGCGGCGGGGGAGAGTGCGCTAGACAGCGTGGTGCGACCAGCCGGTCACGCACAATGAGGTTGCGACGCCGCATACGAATGCATGGGTCCTTCGCTCCGCTCAGGATGACAACGCGCGTTCACTAATGGCCGATGGCTTCTCCGCTACTTCTTCGCGAACTCGCTTCTGTGGCGGCTATAGAAGACGTAGATCAGGAGACCGAGGCCAAGCCAGACGAAAAAACGCAGCCAGGTGATGATGGTGAGTCCGAACATGAGGCCGCCACAGAAAAGAACTGAAAGCAGCGGGAACCATGGGACAAACGGGACGCGGAACGCGCGCTTGCGATCCGGTTGCCGCCGGCGCAAGAGGATCACTCCCAGTGAAACCAGAACGAAGGCGAAGAGCGTGCCTATGTTAGCGAGGTCGGCGGCGTCTCCGATGTCGACGAGGCCTGCGGGAATTCCGACGGCGAAACAGGCGATCCAAGTGGACCAGTGCGGCGTCTTATATTTCGGATGGACCGCGGAGAACAGCTTCGGCAGCAGGCCGTCGCGCGACATGGCGTACCAGATGCGAGCCTGCCCGTACTGAAAGACAAGCAACGACGAGATCATGCCGGTGAGCGCTCCGATCACGATGACCGAGCGGAAGACCGGATGCACCCCCAGATACTTCATCGCGTAGGCGACGGGCGCTTCGGCGGCAGCACCTGAGACGAAAGTTGTGTACTTCATCATGCCCAGCAGGACGACGGCCACGCCGACATAGAGCACCGTGCAAACTATCAGCGACATGATGATACCGAAGGGCAAATCTTTTTGCGGATTGCGCGATTCCTCTGCAGCGGTGGAGACGGAATCGAATCCGATGTAGGTAAAGAAGACGATCGCCCCTCCGGTAACGATTCCAGCGAAGCCAGAAGGCGCGAAGGGCACCCAGTTCGCGGGCTTCACCAGCATCCCGCCAACTACCAAAAAGGTCAGGATTGCACCGAT
>CAWJVC010000011.1:0-190042 GCA_963846215.1 uncultured Acidobacteriaceae bacterium
GACAGCGTGTTCAATGTGAATCGCCATTTGAACGGTTTACCAGATTGGACTCACAGCAACGGCATCGTCTATACGCCAGTTGACGGAATCTTCTGCTTTCTATGCGCCATCAGTCGTTTGTCTTAAAGATCGATTACAACAATGGCACGGGCGCAGGAGACATTTGTGGAAGCTTGGATACCAGGAGACTTCTCGTTGAGTCAGGGCGGCGTCCCTACTGACGATCCGAGTCTTTGGTTTTCTTTCCAGCATTTCCCCTCGCTCATCAGTCAATCGGGTGAGCTGACCAACATCGCATTGTGGGACAATGGCGATTTTCGCGTGCTCGACAACAGCGGAACGATGTGCGGCAAGCCGCCGTCGTTCCCTGGCTGCCTTTGGCGCCAGCGTTCTCAATCTGGATGAAAGCACCCTGTCGGCCAATTTAGAGTGGACCACCCAGCCCGGTTATTACGGCGTCTGGGGCCGCAGCATCAATGAACTCACAAACGGGAACATTGAGTTTGACGCGAATGCCCTCTCCCCGCCGCCGACCCCGGATCTAGCGTCGGAGGTGCAAGAAGTGACGCAAACGTCCACTCCGCAAATCGTTTGGAAAATGGACCTCACATCATCCACTCAGAATTTTTATCGTGCTATCGCGTGCCCAGTCGTATCCCGGGGTGACCTGGCAATATTAGTGGCTGTGGGGGCGCCTCCGGGCGCTCCCGCTCCCGACTTGATGGGGAATCTCCTACCGCAGCGACTTTTAGCCATTGCATCACGCCTATCTGCGGAACGCGCCTTCCCGGCGCAAGTTATTGCCGCCAAAATATTCCGAAATTGTTTCTTACGTTCTGGGTTATCATTGCCGGTTTCAAAAGCTACCTCTATCCGGCCAATCCCCGGAACTCAATTCTGTTTGAGGAGCAACGCCATGAAGCCCGCGCCCTCGTCTCTCGGTAGTTGCGTCACCACGTCCTACCGTCGCCTTAATTTTTTTCTTGGGCTCTTGTTTCTAACCACTGCCAGCTTGTCGGCTCAAAGCATTTTTACGGGCCCACGCGATTATGTGGTTGGATCGTTTCCAAACTCCGTGGTGGTGGGCGATTTTAACGGCGATGGACTGCCGATATCGCTGTTGCCAACTCGCCCAGTATTTCAGTTCTCCTGCAAAACAGCGACGCGACTTTTGGCCAACCGGTGAACTATACCGTTGGCAACGGCGCTACCTCCCTGCAAATTGGCGACGCTAATGGCGACGGCAAGCTCGACCTCATCGTATTGAACTCGCAAGATGCCACTTTCTCGGTTCTCCTAGGGAATGGCGACGGTACGTTTCAGGCACAAAGGTGACGACTATTCCTGGCTCCGTTAGCACGGCCACCACCCTGACGGCCGGAGACTTCAATGGAGATGGTTTCCTTGATGTCGCCGCGAGCGTTCCTTTGCCACAAGCAGGAACTTTTGGCATTGGCGTTTTTCTGGGCAATGGAGATGGAACGTTCAAAGCGTTGGTCAGCTATGCGGTGCCTTATCTGACGTTACTGTTGGCCACTGCCGACCTTAACAACGATGGAAAGCTCGATTGGTCGCGACCGGCGGCGGGTACAACGCAACCAATGCGTTCGCAGTATTGCTGGGTAACGGAGACGGTACCTTTCAGGCCGCTATCAATACTTCGCTTAGTTTTTTCCCGGCGGGCTTGGTCATTGCTGATTTTAATCAAGACGGTAATCTCGATATTGCCACCTCTTACGGCGGAAGCTCGTCGCCGGAAGGAGCATTGGTTTTGTTGTTTGGAAATGGGAATGGATCGTTTCAAGTGCAGCAGCCCCTCTCGATATTAGGCGTGCCGGTTGTCGCCGGCGATGTGAAACCGGATCTTCTTATTGGTTCCTCTAATGGGGCGGCGACTCTACAGAGTCTTCTCAATAACGGCGACGGGACTTTCACAATCGTACAGTCTTCTTTGCCAGGGCGATATACCGCTCTCTTCGATCTATTCGGCAACCACAAGGCGGATTCATTACGGCGGACAGTGTTGTTTCGGTTATGCATGGCAACGGAGACGGAACTTGCGACCTTTCCTTCCTACCCGGGAGGAGCTTCGGTTGCTGCAGATTTCAACGGCGACAGCAGGATCGATGTCGCTAACAGTTTCAATACGCTTTCGGAGGGAATCGGCTACGATGATTTCATAGGAGTTTCGCTTAACACCGGAAACGGATTTTCCACCCCAACGCAAATCCAGATACAGGGCCAGACTTCCTATCCGCGATAGCAGTAGGCGACTTAACGGGGATGGCCACGCTGATCTAGCATCTGCGACCAGTGACATAGGTATTCTGCTTGGCAATGGCGATGGCACCTTCCAGCCACCTGTCTATTACGGCGCAGGTATGGCGATCCCCGTTGGAACGGGAGATTTTAACAACGACGGAAAACTTGACGTCATCGGCGCCGGCAACGGTATCGCCGTACTCCTTGGAAACGGCGACGGCACTTTCGGATTGCCAGTGAATTCTCCCACCAGCAGCCCAGTCTCTCCGTTGACAAACTTGGCAGTCGCAGATTTTAACCAAGACAAGAACTTGGATGTGGCCGTAGCGATCACTACCAATACCCTTCCCTACTCTCAGGTCGCCGTTTTTTGGGCAAAGGTGACGGTACCTTTTCGACCGGCCAAACATTCAACTTCAACTTCCCCCAAACTGCGATTGCGACCGGGGACCTGAATGGCGACGGTATCCCCGACCTCATCGTTGCGGTTTCCGGCGGTACCGATGTTCAGGTATATGGTGCCTCCGTGGTTGTATTTCTAGGGAAGGGAGATGGAACTTTCCAAAGCCCAATCACCACCTATGCGGGCGATGCGATTTCAACCATCGTCGTTGCCGACTTCAATGGCGACGGAAAACAAGACGTTGCCATGAGTAACTCGGCCTGGGACGACGTTTCTTTGCTTCTCGGTAATGGAGATGGAACTTTTCAGCCCCCTACGCAATACACCTCAGGCGGCGCGCTATGGTCGTCGCTGACTTCGACGGCAACGGAGGTCTTGATCTGGCGGTGTCGGGAAACGGCCAATATTACCTTTTGCTGAATGGCTCAAGAATGGCTCCGGCGGCGCTGGTCTCGCCAACCGCACTCAGCTTTACCAGTCAGAATGTGGGTCAGGCGAGTGCGGCGCAAACCGTCGTCCTGAGCAACACATACTCCACCGCTCTTAGCATTACGGGCATTGCCACCTCGGGCGCGGCTAGCGGCGATTATCAGCAGACGAACAATTGCGGCACCAGCCTGGTTCCGGGGGCCAGTTGCGCCATTAGTGTTACCTTCACTCCGCAAGCGGCTGGCGCACGCGCAGCCTTGATTCAGATCATCGATAACGCACCGAACTCACCCCAGGTCGTCACCCTGAGCGGAACAGGCCTCGCTGCGCCCGATTTCGGTTTCGGTACAGGGCGGAGGATCCAGCTCAACGATTCCAGCCGGTCAAACTGCGTCATTCAGTTTGGCGCTCACGCCGTCCGGTTCGTTTAGCGGGACAGTGACCCTGACTTGCGGAGTAACGTGAGTCCGGCTGCGTCACCAGCGCCGGTTTGTAGCGTGCCTGCGTCAGTTAACGTGACAGGGAGTGCTGCCACTTCTGTGACAGTCACCGTGGGCACCACCGCCTCTGCAAGTGTAACCGGTGGGCCGTCGGCCAAAGACCCGATTGGCACCGGCCTCATTCCATGGATGGTGGCCTTAGCCTCTATGAGCCTTTTGTTTGTCGGCAAGAGGTCAGGTCCACCTTGTCAACCGCCATAATCATTCTGGCATCTCTGACCGCGGTGGGCTGCGGTGGCTCGTCGTCATCCACACCTCCTACGGCTCAAAAGGAACACCCGCAGGCACGTATACGGTTACGGTGACGGCAACTTCCGGCAGCTTGAACCATCAAGTCCCACTGACCGTCATCGTTCAGTAGAAAGCGAAACAGGAGATGATCGTGAGCACTGAGTGCCCAATGAGAAAAATTCGTTTCCTAGCGCACCTGCCCTCTTGAATCCACCAAAGTGGATACACGATTGGTATTTAACACTTAAAGCATAGTCTCCCGGAGAGGAACCTTCGTGATCCAGCACACATTTGTTGGACTCCGAAACTAAAATCATCGAGATTAGGGGTTGGAAACTCAAGAGCATCGTCTCATCCAAAAAAAGTGTTATCAGCTCATACAAGCTTTCCCAATCCGAGGTGCTAATAACCCGCGAACTGGTCAGTTTTGCGACTCTCGCCCTTGTTGTTCTCCTGGCGATACTGCCGCCACAGGGTCAAGTTTTGCGGTCTCAGCCGTCCAGCTATTCCGGCGCAGGAGCCGCCTGAAGTCAGATTAAGCGAAGGTGCGATATCGGTCTTGCCCCCTGCCCTGTGGCTGGCAATGCCAGGCGCATTCGGGTTCGTCGTGCTGGGTAGAAGAGTTCTCGGGTCTCGCCGGAAGAATCGCCAACGGTTCTATGGATTAGTTGGCTTGTTCTTGATGTGCTTTGTAATGACTTGGTTAGACTGCGGCGGCAACTCGCCCAGCAAGTCGTCCGGCTCTCCGGTTATCAACTGGACATCTGATGTGAACACGATTGTCGTGGTAGACCTGAGGAGCAGCGATTCCATGAATCGCCCTTCGAATTCACGCTTTCACTCTGCCGTCCACTTGCCCGTCCCACGAGAACAAATTATTGTGATGAAGGGGACTCTTCATCGCATGCGAATGTTCGTGACGCTGATTTTTGGAATGATCCTGGGTATCGCTGCCGTAGCTTTCGGCCTGTATTGGTATTTCTCCACCGGACAGGCTCCCGCGGCAACGTCCGCTCAGCCGATGCCGCTTGAAAAAAAGTTCGCGCACATGGCGCTCAATGCCAGAGTTGGACGCGAAATGCCGAAGACGGTACCCTTTCAGGCGGATGAGCCGAATCTTTCCGCCGGGGCCACAATTTATCGCGAACATTGCGCTGTCTGCCATGGTTTGCCGGGGCAGAAGCAGACTTTTATCGCCGCCGGCATGTATCCTCATCCTCCGAAGTTGATGGAAGGGAAAGGGGTCACAGACGACGAGCCGGGTGAAACGTATTGGAAGGTTGCCAACGGTATTCGTCTCACTGGCATGCCTGGCTTCCGGGAAACGCTGTCCGATGCGCAAATGTGGCAAGTGAGTTTATTGGCGGCCGGGGCGGACAAGTTGCCGAAGTCCGTTCAGGACATTCTGTCTGCGCCCGTTTCCACTGCCAACTCAACGACGCCACTGCAGCCTGCATTAAAGTGACGGAATCGACGTGAGCCTGCGCAGGATGATGGTCGTCACTGATGGTTGTCACTGAAGTCTGGCGGCCTTGTTTCGCTGACCGTAGGTGATGGCTAGCTGGCGTAGCATGTGTTTTAAAACGAAATAAAGCAGAAATATCGCCGGCGCGCCCAACAAAAGCCATGCGGCAACAGCATGAATCGTGACGAGCCACAGCGCAGCTGCCGCTTGAGGAGGATTGGAGCGTGCCAACGCCAGCATCTGAGGCAGCGATAGCGACTGCGGCGCGGCTCGAAATAGTTTCTCCCCCAGGCGCACGAACGGCAGCAGAAAAATTAGTTGCAGAGGGTAGATCAGGTAATTCACCAGTTGAATCGCCGGCATATTCAGCTGGAAAATGAGAGCTGCGGCTGCGCACAGAATGGTCGTCGTCCCCAGAACAGGGAACACCCCGACGACGACACCGATGGCCATGCTCCATGCAATCTTTTCAGGAGTAATACCCTGGGTCAGCAAGGCGACGATGGGCGCGATCAAACGGGTGTGAAGGATGTCTCGATTCATCATCACTTGAGATGCGAAGTATGTTTTTTGGTTTTCAATAACGCGAATTTCCTGCAATGTTGCCAAAAAGCACTATCAGGTTTGGACTCCGCAAAAGGGAAGTCTTCTACCAAACGATAGTAGAACATGCGTGTGAAGAACGACGCTGGTCTAATTACTTTGACGGCGACGCGCCCCGCAATGTGATGCTGTTTCCTGAAAATGTGGGAGTGAAGTGACTTTGCGCATCGTTACGCACCGGCAGATTCCCGAAGATGGAGAGTGGATTCGTAGGTGGAACGCCGTTGCCCTCCAGACCGAGCGGCCTCAGGTGTTCTACACGTGTGAGTGGGCGCTTGCGGTTCAGGCGGCCTATCGTTCGACGTTAAGTCCACTACTCTTTCTCGGTTACGACGGGGAGAATCTGGTTGGTGTCGCATCGCTTGCCACGAATGCTGCCGGCAAAAGTGCCACCTTCCTTGCCGGTACTACGGCCGACTATTGTGACTTTCTTACGGCGCCGCAACTGCGTGTGGAATTCCTCGCAGCGGTCTTCAACGAGTTGCAAAAAATCGGAGTTGCATCCCTGAAGCTCGCAAATCTCCCGGCCGATTCCGTAACGCCGGAGGCGATCCGGCAGGTGGCAGCGAAGCAAGACTTTAGAGTGTTCATGCGTCCCGCTTACCTGTGTGCTCAGGTTGAGTTAGGAAGCGGACAAGCGCGCGAGCAGTTGAAACTCTCTCTACTGGGGAAAAAAAAGTTGCGTCGTTATCTTCGCGCGATGGAACGCGAAGGGCCGCTGACGGTGGCGCATCTCCAGACACAATCAGTTATCCAATCTGCGTTCGCGGGATTCGTAGATGCTCATGTAGCGCGCTTTGCCGCAACCGGACGAACCAGCAGTCTTACAACTCAGGAACGTCGGCTCTTCCTGGAAGAACTCACCCGACGGTTTAATGGCAGCGGCGTGGTTACCCTGAGCGTTCTCAAAATAAGAGACAAGCCGATTGCTTGGAACTACGGATTTCAGTTTCACGGGAACTGGTTCTGGTATCAACCTACTTTCGACAGCGAATACGAAGAAAATTCCCCAGGGCACTGTTTGCTTTCGAAAATTGTGTTGGAAGCCGCTGACTTGGAAGCGTTGCAGGTCGTCGATCTGGGTCTCGGTGCCGAGGGCTACAAAGAACGATTTGGAAATAGTACGCGCCAAACGCTTCATGTCACTGTAACCAGATCGTCGCTCCGCTATTTAAGGGAAGTTCTCAGATATCGTGCCGCCAGCCTTTTGAAACGATCGCCAAAGCTTGAGTCGATGATCCGCAGTGCGCTTCGACCATTCGTCCCAAGCTAGCAGCCTCAAGGCACATTGCCGGGGCACACGCGAAACCAAAAAGCATTTAGACTAGCCTCCAAGCCACGATGAGTCGCGCTCAAAATCGTCCCATCACGATCTTCACCCCGTCAGATGCGGATGTGGGCAACACAAATGCCCAGGCCCTCACGGTCAAAGAGGTTATTGCCCGACTGCCTGAGGACCGCTTCCACGTAACCATGCTTTGCAATGGGGACGTTCCCGATCCACGTTTGCGCGAAAGACCCAATACCCGCCTCGTGAGGTGGACCAAACACGGAAATACACTCCGTCTCCTGCGGCATTGCCTGTTTCCTTCCCCGGATATTTATTTTTTCCCTCGCACCGGTCCCTTGGATCGAATTGTTTTTGATTTGCGAATGCGGATGAGGCTGAACACTGCTCTGATCACTTATATTGTCATGGCGATGGACGCAGTCACCGGCGCCGGGCTAATCGGTAGATCCATCGTGGAGGCGGACCGGGTGTTTGGTAACTCCAGGCACGTGTCCGAGACAATCCACCAAATGTTCGGAGTGAATGCCTCTCCCATTTATGACGGCGTGGATACGCGCTACTATTTTCCCCGCAAATCTTCAGTCGAGAACGCGGCGCCCGTCGTTCTTTATGCGGGATCGTTCCAGCCGCGCAAACGCGTCGAATTGCTGATCGCGCAGGCCGCCCGGCTGCCAGGTTTGCATTTCAGGTTAGCGGGCAAAGGCGAAACAGAAAAATCCTGCCGGGACCTCGTACAACAGCTGGGCTGCCGCAATGTGTCGTTCCTCGGGCATTTGTCGGCTGAACAACTAGGGGAGCAAATGCGTCAGGCTGACATCTTTTTTTTCCCCAGCGTGTTGGAGGGAAATCCCCAAGTCCTGCTGCAAGCCAGCGCCTGTGGATTGCCCTGCATTGCCATGGACCTTTATCGCTCCGACTATGTGGTGAACGGGAGAACCGGCTTTCTGGCCCGGTCTGACGCCGAGCTGCCGCTGTGGCTGGATCGCCTTGCGGGCGACGCCACGTTACGCGCCAATTTTGCTGCGGCCGCTGCTCAACACGCGCGCCTCTTCGATTGGGACGGAATCGCCCGTCAATGGGGCACAGTGTTCGAAGAAGTCTTGCAAAAGCGCCGGGCTGGTTTCCAGAAAAAGGCCTCTTGAACTGCGTTTGTCCCGCGTGATCGCGTAACCATGAAGCGGAATAGTGCAATAGTGCGCTACGGTGGATTCTTCGTGTCGGTCGGGATGGCGCGCGTGCTAGGCCTCGCCATCACCTCTGTCACCTTTCCAGTTCTCGTGCGCAGACTGGGAGTAGAGACCTACGGACTCTGGAGCTATGTGGTGGCGCTGGTTGCTTTCTTCGAGGTTGCGGCAAACCCCGGGCTCACTACGCATTTGGCCCAGCAAGTTGCGGCTCGCCGGAATCCTGCCGCTGAGAATGTCGCGGATTTTCTGGCGTTACGAGTCTTGAGCGTTTTCACCGCAATCCTCGTTCTGCTGGCGCTCGCAAGATTCGAAGGCCGCCCCGACGTTCGCTCATTGTTTTGCTGGTATGGCGTAGGCGCCCTATGTGTAGGGTTGACCGGCTCAGATTTTTTGTTGAATTCTCTGGAGCTATTTCACATTCGTTCCTTGTTGAGTTTGATTCAGCAGGCCCTGTATGGAGCGGGCATTCTGCTGCTGGTCCGGACCCCCAAAGATATTTTCTGGCTCCCAGCCAGCATTTTGGGTTCGGCGCTGGCTTGTAATCTGACGGGGTGGCTCGTTTTGCGTTACAACGGATTCCGTCCCACGCTGAAGATTAGCCCCGGCCGCTGGTGGGGAATCATCGAGCCCAGCCTGCACTATGCGGCGACAAGTGCCATGAACACTCTCTACCACAGGGCCGGGCATCTGATTGTGCGCTGGTTTCTGGGAGATTACGCTCTGGGGCTTTACGCCGCGGCGGTCCGTTTCGTTGACATCCTGAAAAACTTCGTGAATATCGCCCTCGCAGTTCTCATGCCCAGAATGGCGCTATCCGCACAATCGAGCGCGGGGCTAAAGCGGCTTGTGCGTGCAGCGGTTTCGGCTGTGGCCGCGTTGAGCATTCCGCTCACGTTCGGAACCTTCGTCACCGCACACTTGGTTGTCCCCTTCGTTCTCGGCGCGAGTTTTACAGGCGCCGTCGGTCCGGTTCGCTGGATGGCGCCCTATCTCATTGCCGCACCGCTTGCATCTCTACTTTCTGGCACCATTCTGTATGCACTGGGTCGCCATCGTTCCTATCTCATCTCAGCTACGGTTGGCGCTGTAACTGCGGTGCTTTCCGCACTCCTGCTGGTTCATTTTTTTGGCCTTCCCGGAGGATGTGTGGCATTCGTTCTGGGGGAAGCCGCCGTCGCCGCTACCGCATATTTCCTGATCCCTGCCGACCTGCGAGATCTCTGGAAAAATCCTTTCATTGCGGTCGCCGGTTTTTCGGCGCTGATCATGGTCGCTGCGGTTCGATTGGCCAATGCATACACTTCAAGTCCGATCATCGTCGTGGCGGCTGGGGCACTCGTTTACTCCCTTATTACGGCCGGTTTGGGCAGAACGTTGCTGATGGAGCAATTTGGAGCCTCGAAGTGAACCCCCGCGTGTCCGTCGCGGTGTTGCTCTCGGGCCGCGAGCAGTTCAGTTCGTATTACGGCGGAGCGGTGGCCCGCTGGACCTATGAAGTCTATAGCCGTCTAACCGATCATGTGGCTGTCACCGTGTTCGGATTTCCCACAAAAGCACAAGATCTATATCCCCTTCCGCATCAGACCAGCGGAATCTCGAAGATTTGCGAGTGGATCGCACGGGTACCGGGGGTACGACGTTACGAGGAACTGTTATGGTTACGGGCTCTGATCTCTCAGCTTCGCAGATTTGATATTGTGCACATCCACAACCGTCCGCAATGGGTCTCGTCATTGCGCGACTTGGGCTACAAGGGAGCCATCGTACTTCACTTGCATAACGATCATCTCGGGCACTGGTCGGGTCCTGCTTTGGACAAGTTGGCTCTCAACTTGGACGCGGTTGCCGCCTGCAGCGAATACCTGCGCAGCACTTTCACATCGAGGTCTGCCGCATTGCACGTCAAGAGTCACGTCGTGCTGAACGGGACCGATGTGCAACGGTTTTATCCGCGGGAAGAAGTTCGGGAACCCAAGACCATTTTCTTCGTGGGCCGTTTTGATGCGGAAAAGGGTGTATTCCAATTACTACAGGCTTACGAAAGAGTGCTTGACGAGCATCCCGATGCGAAGTTAGTGATCGGTGGGACGACCGGCTTTGGAGCGCACGACGAAAACGCTTATGTTGGACAGGTTCATGAATTGGCGCGTTCTCTTATACAACACAAACGCGCTCAGATTCACTTCACCGGTTATCTGGACCATGCTCGCCATCTGCCTCTGCACTTTCAGAAGGCCACAATCTTTGCCTGTCCATCTCTTTTTCAGGAACCTTTTGGACTCGTAAACGCCGAGGCGATGGCTTGTGCCACGACTGTGGTCGGAGCAAACCGAGGCGGCATTCCCGAAGTGCTCGGGGAGTGCGGGCGATTGATTAATCCTGAGAATGTAACAGAATTCTCGGCGGTAATTTCAGATCTGCTCGCCCGACCGGATTATTGCAGAAGTCTCGGTCAAGCGGGATACGAGCGGTGTCGAAACCTGTTTGACTGGCGCGTAACAGCACAGGCCTGGATGACTCTGCTCGAACGCACGGAGAAATCCGCGTGACCCCCAAACTCGTCATCGTCACTGAGATTATCGCGCCCTATCGCATCCCGATTTTTAATGCCTTGGCACAGCAGTCAGAAATCGAATTGCAAGTTATTTTTCTTTCCGACAACGATCCTACCTTGCGCCAATGGAAGGTGTACACGGATGAAATCAAATTTAAATATGAGGTGCTTCCATCTTTTCGCTCTCGCTTGGGCCGATACCATTTTTTGTTCAATAGCGGTGTCCATTCTGCCTTGAATCGCATGCGTCCGGACGTCTTGATATGTGGGGGCTATAACTATCTTGCCTCCTGGTCTGCAGCCCGCTGGGGCAGGGAACGTAAAGTACCCGTTCTGCTTTGGTCCGAAAGCACAGCGTTCGATCGCAGGCGCAGTTATCCATGGGTCGAGTTTTTAAAACGGCGTTTTCTGCGACTGTGCTCGTCATTTGTGGTGCCTGGAAAATCTTCGCTGAATTATTTGAAGTTCCTGGGGATCTCAGAGGACCGAATCTTCACAGCTCCGAACTCCGTGGACAATTCCTTTTATTCGCAATCCGCAATCGCCGCACGCCTTGATCCTCAGCAAGTGCGTGCTCGGCATCAGCTTCCCGCCCGATATTTTATCTTTGTCGGCCGCTTGATCAAAGAAAAGGGAGTTCGCGAACTGCTGGCCGCTTATGCCGAACTCGAATCCGCAATCCGCGCACAAGTCGGCTTAGTTCTGGTTGGCGACGGCGTGGATCGCCCGGAGTTAGCTGAGCAGAGTCGCAGAATCGCTCCCGGAACAATCCGGTTCTTAGGCTTCGTTCATCGCGAACAATTGCCAGAGCTCTATGCTCTGGCCGACGCGTTAATTTTTCCTACCCGCAGTGACCCTTGGGGACTTGTGGTGAACGAAGCCATGGCTTGCGGCTTGCCAATTGTTACGACTGAGGTTGCGGGCTGCGCCTTGGACTTGGTGCGCGATCGCTGGAACGGCTTCATCGTTCCTCCCGAGGATGTTCCGGCACTCGCTGCCGCCATGACTAGCCTGGCGCAAAAGGATGACCTTAGGATCCAGATGGCCGACCGCAGTCTGCATCTGATCCAGGCTTTCTCGCCAGAGGCTTGGGCCGCCGGAGTGCTGAAGGCGGTGCTATCCGTGCGCCGCCAAGTTGATGGAGCGCCGGGCGGCCTGAATAGTCGCGTCTGATTTTTTCAGCTGCGTACCGTTGGCGACTCTGCCCCGCACGTTTTGAAACTGGTACTATACTGATTCCATTGATCCCTAACACTCGGCGTGTTCGCTGCGCCGTGGAGACTTCAGGATGTCGGATTCCGCCAGTTCCAGCGTGAAAAAGCAGTCGCCACAGCAGGGAACGCCCAATCAGCGAATTGAAATCCTGGAATGTACTCTGCGGGACGGTAGTTATGCTGTCGATTTTAAATTTACCGAAAACGATACTGCGGTTCTGGCCGGCGTTCTCGGGCAACTCGGTTTTAATTGGATTGAAGTCGGTCACGGCTTAGGATTGGGGGCCGCTCTAGCCGGCAAAGGCTCAATGCCGTCCACCGATGAAAGGCTCATTGAGGCCGCCAAGCGTGCGGCCCCGGAAGCAAAAATCGGATGCTTCTTCATCCCCGGCATCGGCACCCTTCAACAAATACGATCGGCGCGTGAGGCGGGCCTTGATTTTATTCGCATCGGCTACAACGCTCCCGAAATCGAAGATGCTTTCTCTTATCTGACCTTCGCCAAAGAATTAGGCCTGACGGTCTGCCTCAACTTCATGAAGACGTACGGCATATCAGCCGATGTTTTCGCCGAGAAAGCGAGAGCGGGCGCCGCCGCTGGAGCGGATGTCGTTTACTGCGTCGATTCCGCGGGCAGTATGTTGCCGGATGACGTGCACGCGTATTTCAGCGCGGCGCGCGATCGTTGCCAGTGCGCTTTAGGATTTCACGGACACAGCAATCTCCAGTTTGCCGTAGCCAATAGCGTGGAGGCCGTCCGTTGCGGAGCGTCCTTCATCGATACCACGCTTTATGGCCTGGGCCGAAGCGCCGGCAATGTTCCCACTGAAATTGCTGTAGCCGTGTTTAAGAATCTCGGGATAGAAACTGGAATCGACCTGTTCGACGTCATGGACGCGGCGGAAGAATTTATGGCTCCCCTGATGTCGCAAATGCAACTCTACGACATGATGTCGGTAGCGATGGGATGCAGCCAATTTCATTCTTCCTTCTTGCCCAGAGTCGCAGCTGCGGCCGACAAGCATGGCGTGGAATTGCGTCGGCTCGTGGTTGCCATGGGCAAGTTTGATCCGGTAAGTCTGGACGAAGAAAACCTGAACCGGGTTGCCAGTAGCCTGCCCAAAGCGAAGGGAAGGAAAGCGCACGAACAGCTCACCTCGTTCTGCGCTCCGGGCATCTCAAGCAATAGCATCAGCAGTTCGCTCGCCGCCGTGCAATCGCTAATCGATGGAATGACTGTCACCTGCGCCAAGCGCCGCGCCCGCCCAGTGTTGGAGCTTGTGGCTTCCGATTCGCCTACCGAGAATCTGGTTTTAGCCGATCTTATTCTCGCCGAGGGCCCGGTCGTGCTCGGCAGAGTGGTTTTCGGTTCCTTCGACATTCTCGAACAAGTCTTGCGGATGACCGGAAGCGCTGTTCCTCTGTTTCTGAATGACAAGGACGGAGGCGCATGGGGTGCCGAGTGGCCTGCGTCTCTGATAGGAATTGTCGGTGAAGAGAGAATTCTCCCCGTATGCTCCAAGCGCCTTTTTGAGGGCTACATGGAAGACGTCATCACCGTCGTGGCCCAGCGCTGTGGCCGCTTTTGCCTGATGATTTATGGAAATCCGCACGGCACTCTGCTGCAACACTGCTGTGAGCTTTTCGGAAATGTTGTGGTCCATGGCGAAATGCCGGAGGCCGCCCCTCCGAATTGCTGGCAGATGTCGGACTTCTCCGATCGCATGCATTTCGATCTTGGCATCAGCGCCGCTTTACTTCTCTGTCCCCCTGGGGAAGCTGATGCTGCCTCGATTGACCAACTTCTGTTGCCGGATGGCGTTGCGATCACCGCCGGCCATTTCCAACGTTTCGAAGCCGATATTCCTGCACGCTCCATTGTTCGTCTCGACCCGAATCAGGCTTATCGCGGCCAGATGGACCGCTGGGTTGCCATTTCGAATCTTATGAAGTCAATTCAGCCGAGCCCCATGGCGGTGCCATGACGACTCGTGAAACCATGGCCAATATCGTCGAGCGGCACCGCGATCGCGTATTCCTGGTGGATGCGCCGACGAGCCGCGAGATTACCTATGCCGAGTTTCACCAGCAAACTTGTGCTTTGGCTGCGAACCTGCAACAGAGAGGTATTCTTAAAGGCGACCGCGTCGCTGTCCTGCTTCCCAATTCCTGCGACTTGGCGGCCCTTTATTTTGCCTGCATCTATCTCGGCGCAGTCATCATCCCCATCAATCCATCCCTCAGCAAGGGGGAAATCCAGTTCATCCTGCAGAGCTGCGGGCCTTCTGTCGTTGTCGCGAGCGCGTTGCATGTCGATTCTCTCCGAAGGATGCATCCCAATGTTCTGCGCTTCGTGACGGCGCAAGATGAGATCAAAGGCTTGAGTTCTCCTGACTCGATAAGAATCGGTGATCTGGCGGAGGCAAAGGATTTCGTCCCTCTTCAAAACACCGACGTCGAAGATTTAGTCGTGATCATGTACACGTCCGGTACGTCTGCCAAGCCCAAAGGTTTGGCCCATAAGCGCGACCGGATGTTTCGTAACGCAACCGTCTTCGCCGCCGCCCAGGGAATTAACCACGATTCGCGCTTTTATCTGACTCTGTCCATGTCCTACATGGGCGGATTTTACAATCTCCTCGTGCTTCCATTTTTGTGTGGTGCCAGTGTTGTCGTGGATCACGTGTTCGATGCCCGATCTAGTCTTCATTTTTGGGATAAAGTTAAAAATAATAATGTCAATACACTCTGGTTGGCTCCGACCGTCTTATCCATCTTGTTGAGAATGGATCGAGGCCGCACCGGCGAGCAGTTTTGTCGAAATTCCATACGTCAGATATTTGTTGGCTTCGCGCCGCTTCCCTTGAAAGTAAAAAACGACTTCGAGTCGCGTTATGGCGTTCGCTTGATTGAGAACTATGGATTGTCAGAAACGTTGTTTGTAACCGCTCGATCCCAATCTGCGGCAGACGGTCCCGGCTATGTTGGTGAGCCGCTGCCCGGCCTGACAGTTCGAGTCGCAAACGATAAGGGAGAAGCCGTCGAGCCAGGCGTGGACGGAGAAGTGCAAATTCTAACTCCCGATCTCATGGCGGGGTATCTCGACGCAAACGGTCGCCTGATGGAAACTGATGCCTCAACCTGGTTCTCCACCGGTGACGTGGGTCAGCTTGATCGAGGCTCGCTCTCTATTACTGGCCGTAAAAAAGACATCATCATTCGCGGAGGCGTAAACATCAGTCCAGCCGCCATTGAAGAGAGTTTGATGCGAATCGATGGTGTTCTCGAAGTCGCAGTAGTGAGCGTTCCGCATGAACTTTATGGGGAGGACATTGTGGCTGTCCTCAAACTCCAGGCGGGACTGGAACTCGATTCCGTGCTCGATCAGATCGTTGCGCATGCGAAGCGCGATCTGGCGGAGCATCAACAGCCCGCCCGATACATCACCATCGATGAATTGCCCAAGACCTCTAATGGAAAGGTTCAGAAGGCGCTCATCCGGGAGTTGGTGGTACAGAAATTGCAAGTCTCTTCAACTCCTGCTACACGTAGACTAGACACGGAGAGCGCCGGGCTAACCCGTTAGCCGATCCACGCAAAGTTTGATCTGCACTGAACTTATATGAAAATTATCGACCTATCCCTGCCTATCGAAGAAGGCATGATGACCTTCCCTACTCATTGGCACCCCGTGGTCGAGGTCACGATTCTCGGCCGCCATGGCATCGAAGGTCGGGAAACCCGCAAAGTGGTTCTGGGAACCCATGTCGGCACCCATGCTGACGCGCCCCGCCACTTCATTCCCAACGGAAAAACCATCGATGAAGTTCCTTTGGATATCCTCATTGGTCCAGCCACGGTGCTGGATTTCACCGGCTGCCGACCCTTACAAGAAATTGACACCACTGATCTCGAGCAAAAATTGGGAAATAAGACGCCTGCTCGTTTGATTCTGCGCACTGGCTGGTCGGAATACTTTGGCGACATGAAGTTCTACAACGACTATCCATTTCTCTCGGAGAATGCGGCGCGATGGCTGGTCGAAAAGGACGTTCGCCTCATCGCCATGGACACACCTTCGCCCGACAATCCGGCCCATTCGCGCGGAACTCCAAAAGATTCACCCAATCACAAAGTCCTTTTGGGTGCCGGTGTCGTTCTCGTAGAATACCTCGCTAACTTAAAGGCTCTGACTGCGCCTGAGGTGGAACTTCTCGTGATGCCTCTGAAGCTGAAAGGCTGCGACGGTTCGCCAGTACGCTGTGTCGCCATCGAAAGATAGAAAATAGAATAAAAAGGTAAACAAAAGTTGAAAGAAGAGATTCATCGTTGGCTTCATGATTGGTTCCTCGCCCGGGGGAAGATTCGCGATTCAGAAATTGAATGTCTAAACACAGACTATTTTGAGGCAGGCTGGCTTACGTCCATGGAAGTGGTTGAGTTCGTGACCGAAATCGAAGACCGTTTTGATGTGCAGTTTTCCGATCGCGATTTACAAGACTCGCGCTTCGTAACCATTGCCGGGCTAGCGGAACTAATTCTGGAATCGACTCAGGCCCGTGAGAGCAAGTAACGTAAAAGTGCGTACCTCTCGAATCGACAGGAACAAGTGGAGAAAGGTCTATCGCCGAAGTTGCACGTGCTAACCCTGACTCCCTTTTATCCCTCTGAAGGGGACGAAGTGAGCGGCTGCTTTATCGCTGAGTCGCTTCGTCAACTCGATTCTTTAGGTGTCACTTCGTCTGTGATGGCGGTTGACTCGATCTATCATGCCAAGCGCAATGCGAGCTCCCAGTATCCTGCTGAATGGATCCGCTATCCGCAACTTCCGGGGAACTTTGGACTGTCCAGCGCCGGAAGATTTTTGGGTGCGGTCCTGCTGAAAAAAGTGAGGAAATTGCATCGGCGCGCACCCATCAGTGTGATCCACGCCCATGCCGCACTCCCGTCCGGGTACGCCGCCGCATTTCTAGCGCAGCGACTGAAAATTCCTTTCGTAGTCACCATTCATGGGCTCGATGTCTTCAATCGCTGCTTTCAAGATGGGGTCGCTTCCTCGTGGCGTAGAGAGTCTTCGCTGCACGCCTACAAGAGCGCGCGAAAGGTCATCTGTATCAGTCAAAAAGTGCAGCGCTTACTCGAGCATGAAACCAGCTCCGCAGTGGCTGCTGAACTCGTCTACAACGGCACTGATCCCCAAATGTTCGCGCCAGCTTCCGGACAAGACGCTGCGCCCTCCATTTTGATTGTTGGAAACCTTCTCGCCGGTAAAGGGCATGAGTTGCTCCTACGAGCGATTGCCAAACTGAAGGATTCGTATCCCAATCTGCAATGCCACATCATCGGTGAAGGGGCCGATCGAAGCCGTTTCACCAGCTTGGCGAACGATCTCGATATCATCGACCGTGTTTTCTTCCTGGGACGACGAAGCCGTTCCGAAGTCGCCGACGCGATGCGGCAATGTACGGTTTTTGTTTTGCCCAGCCGCTACGAAGGCTTGGGCTGTGTGTATCTGGAAGCCATGGCTTGCGGCAAGCCCGCGATCGGATGTTCGGGGCAAGGCATCGACGAGATTATCCATCACGGCGTCAACGGATGGTTGATCCCCGTGGACGGTCTCGACGAGCTGGTTGAGGGTTTGCGAACTCTACTCGGAGACGCCGAGCTGCGTTCGCGAATTAGCCGAACAGCCCGTCAGACGATCCTGGATCATCTAACGCTCGAGCATCAGGCGCAACATTTGAAAGCGATCTATGAGGATGTCGCACGATGAGCGGCCAAACGCCGCTTCCGCTGCGGCAACCCTCGCGTGCGGACTTGGTGTCTCTCACGGCTTCCGATATCGCCGAGGTTGCAGGCTTTATCGCTGCGCAGTCAGGCCGAACCAAGGAGTCAGTCGAAGCTCACCTTCGTTGGTTCTTGCTTGAAAATCCTGCGCTGCAGTCGCAAGATCCCCTGGGTTTTGGGCTCCGGTCTGCGGATCAACTCGTCGGCTGTATCCTGTGCAGCCCGCAGATCTTTCGATTTCAGAATCGAAAGGTCCCTTTCATGGGGTCGAGTTCGTTTTACGTAGACGAGGCTCATCGCGGTCATGGAGGGCGAATCTTTTTGCAGTATTCGAAGCTGGGTAAAGAGCGCCCACTTTTTGGGACCTCAGCCAATGCCGATGCGGCAGCTTTATGGAAGGCAGCCGGCGGAAATCCTATCCTATATTCGGATCGCGAACTTTTCGGCGTACTTCACTGGCCGCCAGTTGCGGAGGAATTTGTTTATCGTCGCCATGCCGGCAGTTTTCTAACTCGGTTAGCCGGCAGTTCAATCTCACGCGCGGGCGGCCTCTTGTGGCCATTTCGTATTGATGATGTAGACTCCAACCCGCTTCGACCAATCACTTCTGCTGAAGAGGCCCTCGATCTCCCGATTGACGCTGCTTCGCCCAAGCTCACTGCATTCCGCGATCTGCCCTACCTCCGCTGGCGTTATTTCTCCGGCAGAGATGCAACCGTGGCAGCTTTTTCATTTCGTAGCCACCAGCCGGATCAGGAAGTTTTGGTTACTGTAAACCAGCGTCCAAGAGGATATCGTGATCAAATTGCGACTCTAAACATTCTCGACGTTTATCCGGAAGTTTCTGCCGGCGATTTGCTGCGTATCGCTGGCGGTCTTGCCGCTCGTTACAAAAACACCGTAGATGCATTGGTTTTGCGCAGCGTAAATCCGATTCACGAAAAGCTTTTGATAGCCAACGGCTTTCAATTGCGCTTTTTCGATGCTCCGAACGGATGGTTTTTGGACAAACGAAACCTGCTGGCTGGGTACGACTGGTATCCAGTTGCGGCGGATGGCGACGGGCTCATTTAACCATGCGGCGTGCGAGATGAACTTCAGAAGCCAAGTCCGGACGTTACTGATTCAGGCTGCGAGTCTCACCCATGCGGACAAATTAGCATTTCGCGTTTTGCAGCAAAGAGGCCAACCCAGCGGACTGATCGTTGCCATGCACGAAACTCCCATGTCAATGGAGGCACAGTTCCGCGATCAACTGGAATTCGCCGCGAAACACTTTACGATTACGAGCCTCGAAGGTTTTACTCGTCTATGGGAGAAACCATCTTGCTTCGAGCCCGGAAGCAAGCCTCTGCTTCTGTTTACCTTTGATGATGGCAGGGAAAGTAACTACACGGTGGCGGCGCCTCTGCTGGAATCCTTTGGTGGACGTGGTGTGTTTTTCATCGTCCCGGCATTCGCGGAATCGGCAGCCACGGACCGGGCGCTCCCTTTCTACCGCAGCAGAATCAATCCCAACTCCAAACCCGGCGACGAGGCGGGCGAGGATTGGACGCCGATGAATCCTGCGCAAATTGCGGATTTATCCGCTCGAGGCCATGCGATTGGCAACCACACGCTGACCCATCAAAGGTTGGTGGGGCTGTCGGCAGACGAATTGAAAAGCGAGATTGTTGAAAGCGCCCGCACACTTTCCTCGTGGACCCGTAAGCCAATAGACGCCTTTGCCTGGACGTTTGATTGGGACGCGATTGACGACAATGCCTGGGACACAATCCGACGCCATCACAAGTTTTGTTTTTCCCCGTGCGCGGGCTTCATCGATAGCCGGCGCGATCACCCGTCATTGTTATGGCGGCGCGAGATCGAAGTCAGGTATTCCGCGCCGGAGTTCCACTTTTCGTATTCGGGACTTGTGGATCTATGGTGGCGCGGCCGGAGGAAACGGCTTCGCAATAAACTGCTGATTTCGCCGGGTACGCCGTAACGGTCCGCATGATTCATCTCTTTATCAACGCGCTTTCGGCGAGTGCTGGCGGAGGCCTAACCTACATTCGCAATGTTGTACCACAACTGGCACGCCGCAATGATGCGTGCACCACGTTGCTGATCGGTGCGGCACTGCGGGCTGAAATTACAACCTCCGATCGCCTTCGCGTTCTGGGTGATCCCTATCCGAATGGTTCCATCTCCAGATTCTGGTATGAGCAACTCCAGGTTCCAGGGCTCATTCGTCGTTCTGGTGCTGATGTCTTGCTGTCGACCGGCAATTTCGCACTGTTCCGCTCGCCCGTGCCGCAAGTCTTGCTGAGCAGGAACGCGTTGTACGTTTCGTCGGATTTCCTTCGTGACGTTCGTGAAAGAGGGGATTATCGCCTGTGGATTGACACTAACGTAAAAAGTGCACTCGCGCGTTGGTCGGTGCAGGTCGCGGATTGCACAGTTGCTCCCAGCCAAGCTTTTGCGGACGACTTGGTACAGTGGACGGGAAAGAAAGTATCCACTATCCACCACGGATTCGATCATGATTCGTTCTGCAACAAAGAAGCCGCGATCCCGCTGCCCGATCGTGTGCAAGAACAAGTTTTCGCCGCAGAGGGCGCCCTCAGAATCTTGTTCGTCAGCCATTACAACTATTATCGAAATTTCGAAACTCTCATTCGCGCAATCGCAATTCTTAAAGAAAAGTTACATCCACGAGCCGTTCGTCTGCTCCTGACTTGCAAACTTAATTCGAAGGACAATCCCGGAATCTACCTGGCAGAAAGTGCCGCACACCTCGTCAACAGGTTTAATTTGCGGAAGGAAGTTGTCGAACTGGGGACGGTGCCTTACGGCGCGCTGCATAGCCTCTATCGCAGTTGCGATGTTTATGCGACGCCCGCTTACGCAGAGACTTTTGCGCACCCCCTGGTCGAAGCGATGGCGAGCGGACTTCCCGTCGTTGCGTCGGATTTGCCTGTGCACCGCGAGATCTGTGGCGGCGCAGCTTTGTATTTCCCGCGCTTTGCGCCTCAGGAGTTGGCCGAGCGAATCATACAAGTTAGCACTTCGGTTGACCTTAAAACTTTGATGATAAAAACAGGGCTTTCTCGCTCGCGAGATTTCAGTTGGGATCTCCACGTCGAGAAGCTGCTGCTCCTGATGAAGCAATTCGTCACACCAATCGCCGAATTGTGAATTGCAAGGGCCCACATAAGAATCGCCGCGAGAAATTGCTAAAGCTTCACGTAAGATGATTCCTAAAGTTACCGGGGAGAACGCTGCGAATGTGTGGAATCGTCGGCATCGTGGGCTATAGGGCTCGTGTGCCCATCCATGTGCTGGAGCGCGCAACGCTTTCTCTTGCCCATCGTGGGCCTGACGATGGCGGTACTGTGATCTTGAACGACCCTGCAGAAGGCGAGGTTGAGATCGGATTAGGAAACCGCCGCCTCGCCATCCTCGACCTGTCTCCACACGGTCACCAGCCCATGCACGATTCGACGACAGGGAACTGGATCGTCTACAACGGAGAGATTTATAACTTTCGCGAAATCCGCGCGAAATTGGAAGTTACGGGACAGCGCTTCAAGAGTGGTTCCGACACCGAAGTGATTCTTGCGGCGTATACGAAATGGGGAGAAAAATGCCTCGATGAATTCCGCGGGATGTTTGCTTTCGCACTCTGGGATGCGAAGCAACATCGCCTTTTCCTTGCCCGTGATCCGATGGGAATCAAGCCGCTTTACTATTACCGATCGGATCGCTATTTCTTATTTTCGTCCGAGGTTCGCACTTTACTCGGTACAGGCCTCGTGCCGCCGATCATCGATTCCGCCGGTCTCGTTAACTATCTGACGTTCGGATCACTTTACGATCCAAACACCCTGATAGAAGGGGTGAGCGCACTCCCCGCCGGCCATTTTCTTACCTGGCGCCGCGGAGAAATTGCTCTGAACCAATATTGGGATCTTGTCAGTGCAAATGTTATTGAGGATGGCGACCGATCTTCTGCTGCCAGCACGGAGACGCGTGCAAATCTTGAACGCGAAATCGCGGAGAAGCTTGACGAATCGGTGCGAATGCAACTCGTCAGCGATGTCCCGGTGGGATTATTTCTATCCGGAGGCATCGATTCCAGCAGCCTGGTCAGCATCCTCAGCCGAAGTGGCGTGAGGCCCAGCACCTTCTCTATCGTCTTCAAGGAGGCAGATTACTCCGAGGCGGAATATTCGCGTGCCATTGCGGCGCTGTTTCATACCGATCATCACGAAATCACCGTAACTCAGTCAGACTTCTTTGATGCCATTGCTCCAGCCGTTCAGGCAATGGACTTGCCCACGATCGATGGCATCAATACTTACTTTGTTTCGGAGCGAACTCGCGCCGCAGGTGTAAAAGTGGCGCTCTCCGGGCTTGGTGGCGATGAAGTCTTTGCCGGCTACTCCAGCTTTCGCACGGTCCCGCGGATGGAGCGCTTTACAAACTCCTGGCAGCGACTTCCAGCGATGGTCCGATCTTCACTCGCAAGTCTTTTGCTAACTCTGGTTCCGTTAAATGACCGCAATCGCAAGTTGGCCGCGATCGGACGGAATGAAGATCGCGACCTCCATCCCTATTTCTTTTCGCGGATGTTGTTTACCCCGGAACAGCAAGACAAATTGCTGCTTGTGACCAAGCGTGGCTCTGCCGCGTTCCTCCGGGCGTACGAATCAATCCGAACCAGTCTAAGCCGCGCCCACAGCCTCGACCCAGTGAACCGTGTTTCGTATCTAGAGTCGCGATGTTATATGCTCAATACACTGTTGCGCGACTCCGACTTCATGAGTATGGCCCACGGCTTGGAGGTTCGAGTGCCATTGATCGATCATCAACTGGCGCGTCAAGTCCTCGCTTTGCCCGGATCGTGGAAGCTGGATGCGGCTACGCCGAAGCCTTTGCTGGTTGGAGCCTTAGGGGAAAGGCTTCCCGATAAGCTCGTTCGCCGCCCCAAGCGCGGTTTCACTCTGCCGTTCGAGCATTGGTTGCGGAATGAACTGCGTCCAATGTTCGAATCGTCTTTCAGTAAGATCGGAGACGGCGCGCTCGGCGGCCTGATCAGTGAACCAGCGGCCCGCAGCATTTGGCATGACTTTTTGGAAGGTCGCACTTCCTGGTCTCGCCCCTGGTCTTTGTACGTTCTGCAAGGCTGGTGTCAGCAAAATCTTTCGAGTTAATTGCGATGGAAAAGATTGAAGAGGGCCCACAGATCGCAACGCCCGGGACTGTCGAAAAAGTTCCTATTAGCGTCATCATTGCTGCCCGCAACGAAGCTAAGAATTTGCCACGTTGTTTGCAGGCCTTACGTCCCATTGCGGAAGTATTTGTCATCGACTCTCAGAGCACCGACGATACAGTGGAAGTGGCAAGAAAGTACGGAGCCGAGGTCGTCCAATTTCATTATCGAGGGGGATGGCCGAAGAAGCGTCAATGGGCCATCGAAACCTTGCCTGTTGCACACGAGTGGATTCTTCTGCTCGATGCCGACGAAGTACTCACGCCCGAACTCACGGAAGAGATGCGCGCGGCAATTCAGAACCCGAAAATCGACGGCTACTCAGTGCAGCTTCTCACTTGGTTTATGGGCCGGGCCCTGCGCCACGGCGATGTCGGTTTATGGAAGACGTCACTTTTTCGCCGGGGCAAGGGTCGATACGAATGCCGCCTCAAAGACCAGGACGCTTCCATGGCTGATATGGAGGTGCACGAGCACGTGGTTGTCAGCGGGACCACGGCCAAACTACATAATCCGCTCATTCACCACAATCTGGAGTCACTTTCGCGTTATATACAAAAGCATGACGAGTATTCCAACTGGGAAGCCCGCGTGCTCGCCCAGTCCGGTCATGATAAAGAATTACCGCCTTCACTCTTCGGCACGCAAGCGCAGCGCCGGCGCTGGTTAAAACGCAAACTCTTCGTGGTGCCAGGTTCTCCAGTATTGCTTTTCCTGTATCGTTATATCTTGCGATTGGGATTCTTGGACGGTGTGCCTGGCCTGATTTACTGCGGTTTCCAGGCGGTTCAGATGTTTCATACAAAAGCCAAAATCTACGAAATCAATCGAAAAGAATAAACACTTAAAGCCAAGGGACCAAAGGGATCCTTCGATCATGTGTGGTATCGCCGGGCTCGCGAACAGTGGGGATCGGGAAGTTCTCGCTAGAATGACGCGCGTTCTGGCTCACCGCGGTCCTGACGATTTCGGGCTGTGGGATCGACGTTTTCCGGATGACTCCTACATTGGCCTTGGCAGCCGCCGCCTGGCTATTCTCGATCTTTCCGCTGACGGGCACATGCCTATGTGCAACGAAGATCGCTCGGTATGGATCACATACAACGGAGAAATTTATAACTTCGCCGACCTTCGCCATGAGCTCGAAGGGAAAGGCCACCGTTTTGCCTCCAACACCGATACGGAAGTAGTGGTCCACTTGTATGAAGAGGAAGGCGCGGACTGTGTTCATCGGCTGAAGGGCATGTTTGCATTTGCCATTTGCGATATGCGTTCGGGCCAGCCTGAACTATTCCTGGCGCGAGACCATTTTGGTGTCAAGCCGTTTTACTACACCCAGCATGGTCGAAGGCTGGCATTTGCTTCTGAAGTGAAATCGCTACTCCAGGTGCCGCAGGTTGAAGCCGAACTCGATTTGGAATCCTTGCATCAATACTTAACTTTCCTTTGGGTCCCGGACCCCAAGACAATGTTCCGCGGTATCTACAAACTTCCTGCAGGCCATTGCGCAACCTTCCGTAACGGCGAGTTGAAGATCCGGCAGTATTGGGATTTGACTTTTCCCGATGCTGAAGCCACCTTTGCGAGATCTGAGTTTGATCTTGCCGAAGAAGTGCGCGAGCGCTTCCGGAAATCCGTCGAAGAGCAGATGGTGAGCGATGTCCCCATCGGCGCCTTTCTCAGCGCTGGCCTGGATTCCTCCAGCATCGTCGCCATGATGTGCCGATCAACCAAACGGCCGGTTCGCACTTACACAATTACCTTCCCCAAAAAATACCGGGTCGGCGAGACTGCGCTCGACGACCCCAATGTGCCGCTACGCTTGGCGCGAGAATTGGGCTGCGAGAATCAGCAGATTGTGGTTGAGCCGGCGGTCGCAGACTTGTTGCCGCGCCTCACATGGCATATGGACGAACCTACCGCCGATCCCGCGATTATCACCGCATATCTCGTCTGCCGCGAGGCTCGGAAGCAGGCCACCGTGCTGCTTTCCGGAATTGGTGGCGATGAATTGTTTGCGGGATATCGCAAGCATGCCGCCCACCGCTGGGCGCAAGCCTATCAGAACCTCCCTGGCTTTTTGCGCCGTGGCATGGAGACAGGGGTAAACGCATTGCCCAGCTTTCGTGGGAATGCGTTGAAAGGCAGCGTGCGCTTGGTAAAAAAAATGGCGCGTAGCGCTTCGCTGGGTTCGCAAGATCGCTTTATTCGTAACTGCACGTACCTGGATGCTGAGCAGAAAATGAATTTGTACGCAACCGACGTTCAGAGCCAACTTTACTCATCCGATCCCGCCCTGCGACATCATGCCAGTTTCAACACCGTCCATAACGCTGACTTTCTGAACCAGATGCTTTATCTTGACACCAAGATCTTCATGGTGAGCCTGAACCTGAACTACAACGACAAGATGAGCATGGCGTCTTCGGTAGAAGTGCGCGTTCCTTTCCTGGACCGGGAGTTAGCTGAGTTCGCAGCCTGGAATATTCCGCCTGATTTAAAACTCAAGGGAGTTTTTCGTCCAACCACGAAACACATTTTTCGCCAGGCGATGCGCGACATTCTGCCGCGAAGAAGTTTTGCGGCAACCGAAAGCCGGGTTTGCTGCACCTGTCGATTACTGGTTGGCTCACGACTTAAAAGAAATGGTCGATGATCTGCTTTCCGATACCAATATTAATAAGCGCGGCTTGTTCAGGCCGGAATCCGTTCGCCATTTTGTCGATGAACATCGGCGCGGTTCCGAGGATTGGTCCATGCAAATCTGGCAGTTCCTTACGCTTGAGAATTGGATGAGAATCTTTTTGGACACCGGAGCTCAGCAGAGCGCCGAGGAGTTCGGCCATCTCCCCCAGGCTGCCACCGCGTGAATTCTGGCTTCAAATGGCAAAACAATCCTGCCGCTGGTCGACATGACTGACAACGCCACCAGGAACGGAAGCAAAGAAGACGCCGCGCTACGAACATTTGCGAAAGCGCTCAGTGAATCAGCGGGCTTATTACGTGCTCCCCAGCGCCTTATTCCGTTAGCCCAGAAACTGTTCTCCGACAAAATCAAAGCCACGATCGAGCAGAAACATTTATATTCCTACACCACCACCAAACATCCCAGCAGAGAAACGCTGGAGTCCTTGCTGCGCTGGATTCTCGACGCGCAACGCCCCGATGGTGGAATTGCGGCCTACTACAGCCTCCTTACGGGGTATTCCGAATCGTATCCCGAAGTTACCGGATACATCATCCCTTCTCTGTACGATTATGCGCGCCTGCAAGTCGATGCCAGCGCGGTCGTTGCGGCCGAATCCGCAACGCGCTGGTTGTTGTCGCTACAGATGTCAACCGGAGCATTCCCTGGTGGACTCCACGGAAGCCGCGCCCTGCCTTCGATCTTTAACACTGGCCAAATCCTTCAGGGGTTAGTCCGAGCCTTCGTCGAGACTCGTCGCTCCACAATTATGGACCGAGCCCGTGCTGCCGGAGATTGGTTGATCCGTATGCAGCAGCCCGGAGGATCGTGGTCTGGCGCCGCCACGTACCAGGGCCAACCGCATACTTACTACAGCATGGTGTCATGGGCGCTTGCTCTGTTGGCGGAACACTCGGATGATCGATATGGGCTCGCGGCGGAAAAGAATCTCGATTGGGTTCTATCTCATTTCCAACCCAGCGGCTGGGTTGACGGAATTAATCTGCGAGATCACCCCAGTTACCTCCACTTCATCGCTTATGTGCTTCAGGGTGCTCTGGAATGCGGTATCCTCCGCAAGCGTGAAGACGCGATTCAGGCAGTAGCCAAGCCAGCTTGGATCCTGCTTCGAAGATTCGAAACTGACAAATATCTGCCCGGCGCGTTCGATTCTAATTTCAAGGCGGTGGGACACTTTTCTTGCCTCACAGGCAACGCGCAAATGTCTTGTGTATGGTTGCGCCTGTTCGAAATTACCGCCGACCTGCGATATCTGAACGCTGCGTTGAAAATGAATGAGATGTTGAAGCATAGAGTTCCCTCAGGTGGAGGGCAAGGGATCGCCGGAGGCGTCAGTGGATCCTTTCCCATCTGGGGGCGCTACCAGCCGCTGCGCTACATCAGCTGGGGCTGCAAGTTCTTTGCCGACGCTCTCATCTTGGAAATGCGCCTCACCCGCGCATTTCAGGCCTCAGTGCTAGAGGTTGTCCCGTGCGCATCGTAGTTTTGAGCTCCAGCGTCTATAGCGAAACCGCTTGTGCCATGGCGTCGAGTCTCGCAAAAACGGGATATGTTCCCGTTGGAGTTCTCGCTACGCGGACGATCGACCGCGGAACTCTGCTGCGTAAGCTGGGACAGTGGGGCTGGGCAGAGACAACTCGCTACGCGCGCACAAAAATCCTCCCGCAGCGCCGCGCCGAACAATCGTCAGCGATGAATCCTTACCTTCACACTCTTCTCGAGCACGACACCACTTCCTTTAGCAATATGCGCGACCTCGCGGTTTTCTATAATTTTCCCGTTGCCGTTTGCCGAGATCAGAATGCTCCCGATTCAATTGCGCAACTGAAAGCCTGGTCCCCTGATTTAATTATTTTTACCGGAGGAAACATCCTGCGCGGCTCATTGCTGGCTGTGCCTCGTTTCGGAGTCCTCAATGCCCATCTCGCATTGCTTCCCGAAATTCGAGGCATGAGTGCTCCAGAGTGGTCGCTTCTACTAGATGTTCCGGTAGGGATTACGATCCACTACATCGACGCGGGAATCGATACCGGCCCCATCCTGCTCAGGTCTGAACTCCCCGATGCTGGTCGATCGGAATCGTTGATTGACCTGCGCAATCGCCTCATCGCCTTCGGCATCGAGAAAACGCTGGAGGTGGTTGCTAAAATCGATCGCGGCACCATCTCCGCCAATCCGCAGCCCGAGTCTGGTAGTGACAGGCAATATTTTGTCATGCATGATTGGCTCCGTGCCCAGGCGGCTGCATGCCTGATGAAAACCGTTCCGCCTTTGCCCAGAATGCATGGACAGCCACATGAATAAGCTCGACACCATGCTGGAGGTCGGCCGAAGCTTTGGCGTGCGCAACGGTATGCTTCGCCTGCAATACGAATTGCAGCGCGTCAGCGGGCTCATGTCGCGAAAAATGCGAACGGTGCAAGGCTGGGATTCCTGGCGCCCGGAGAACGCCGCGCCCGGTTTCTCGGTGGACGACATTCTTTCTTCACGGCGCGATGGCGTTCGGCCATTCTTTTTTTGCGATGCGCGAACCCTCGGTGCGGAAATCCGGAAGGTCGTCGGCTTCAAAGGCGAACAGTCTGTTCTCGCACAAGCCGAACGCATACTGAAAGGAGAGTTGCCTTTCTTTGGCCAACTTTCTTTTGATTGTGGATTTCCGCCACGATGGCTGCAGAATCCGGGCACCGGACAGAGTGTTTCCCCGCGGCAATCGTGGACTCACATGCGCTTCGCATCGCCCATCTACGGTGATCTGAAATTTATTCTGGAGCCGTCCAGATTTCTCTTCATCTATCCCCTGGTTCGCGCCTACGCGCTCAGCGGCGACGACCGCTTTCCTCAGGCTTTCTGGAGTGCCTTGGAAGATTGGATTCTAAAAAATCCTCCTATGGATGGTCCGCTCTGGATTTGCGGACAGGAATCCTCTTTGCGAATTCTCGGTCTGTCCTTCGCACTTCACGCCTTTATCAACTCGCCTTCTACCACGTCGAAGCGCACCGGCCTCCTGGTCTCAATGATTGCAGCGCATGCCTGGCGTACGGCACAGACTCTGGGCTATGCGCGTTCCCAGCGGAGTAACCACCTCATCACCGAGGCCGTCGGCCTATGGACTGCGGGCACGCTCTATCCGGAATTGCGTGACGCGCAGGACTGGCAGAATCTTGGCGCGCGACTCTTGCGCGACGCCGTGCTTGACCAGATCACACCCCAGGGCGTTTCACACCAGCATTCCTTCAACTACCAGCGAATGATCCTGCAATTGCTCTTGTGGACCCTGCGTCTTGCGGAGATTCACCGCTCGTCGATCCATGAAGATATCCGTACCCGTACGCAATCCGCTTATGACTTCATGAACGCGTGGGTCGATCCCATCAGTGGCCTCGTCCCCAATTTTGGCTCCGACGATGGCAGCCTGATTTTTCCTCTCGCGGATGCCTCGTATCGCGATTTTCGCCCACTGCGGCAATTGGGCGCTGCAGTTCTCGATCGGCCTCCTTTGAATTCAGGTCCTTGGGATGAAGCCGCACTTTGGTTCGGAGCCAAGCCCACATTCACCTCTGCCGACAAAAAAGCTGTGGCCGAAGAAAATGCTTTTTGTTCTCCTCCGCACGCTGAAACCGGCTACTTCCGCTTGGGGGACGGCCGCTCCTGGGCTTTGATTCGTGCTGGAGCCTATACTCGGCGCCCCTTTCAGGCGGATCAATTGCACGTGGATTTGTGGTGTCACGGCATTAATATCGCCCGCGATCCCGGAACATATCTCTACAACGGCGCGTTCCCGTGGAATAATGGTCTGGCTGGAACCGCCGTTCAAAACACTGTCTCAGTCGATAACGAAGATCAGATGCGTCGCGCCGGCCGCTTCCTGTGGGTCGATTGGGCCCAAGGGTCCGGACGAGCCTACTCTTCTGACAAACGCGGTCCGGTTGATCGGTTCGTAGGGCAGCACGATGGATATCAACGTTTCGGCGTGACGCATCGTCGTTTGGTTCAATGGCTTGCGGGGAATGGGTGGGTGATTGTGGATGACATCGAGGGGACCGGCGAACATGATGTTCGCTTGCACTGGCTAGTCGCGGAATTGCCGTTTCACGCAACCGAATCGCCGTTTCACGTCGGTTTTGATCTCGGAAGCTCAAAAGTTAGATGGAATGTTTTCTCAAACGTTGCGGCGCAGCCATCACTCATTCGCGCGGGTAAAAAAGTGGAAAATTTCGCGGATCAAACGGAGGTCGGGCATCAAGAACGAATGGGATGGGAAGCGCCTACGTATGGTGCTCTGCAGCCCGCCATTTCCTTGATTCATCAGACTCGGTCGCAACTCCCAGTTCGTTTCGTTACAGCGGTGCTTACCAACGAACGATGCAAAGTTGAAGCGCGCCGTGGCGAAATAGTGGTTTTGGAAGAAACCAGAGAAGACTTACCGCATGAATCGGTCCTGTATCGCGTGAACCTCTCAGCAACAGCTGTTGAATCAGCACTAGACAGAAGCCTTCGCGCGAGTGCGCCCGTTGCATGAAACAACTCTTCCAGGATGCTCGCAGCGCCGAGATCACCGTAGCCGATGTCCCGGCCCCGAAACTCCTGTCTGGATGTGTGCTTGTTCGTACCGCCGCCTCCCTCGTCTCTGCTGGAACCGAGCGAGCCTCCACGGAGTTTGCCAGTAAGAACCTGCTGCAGAAAGCCCGAATGCGGCCTGACTTGGTGCGCGACGTTCTAAACAAAATTACCCGTGACGGCCTGGTGGCGACCGTCTCTGCGGTTCGTAGCCGTCTCGATCAGCCCAGCGCGCTCGGTTACAGCAGCTCTGGAACCGTAGTTGCCGTCGGCGAAGGCATCACGGATATCATCCCCGGCGATCGCGTCGCGTGCGCCGGCGCGGGTCACGCTGTTCATGCCGAATTTGCCTGCATCCCTCGCCTGTTAACTGCCAAGATTTCTTCCCACACCGTCAGTTTTGATGAAGCCGCTTTTTCGACGCTCGGCGCAGTCGCCCTGCACGGCGTGCGAAACGCTGACGTGAAGTTGGGCGACTCTGTTGCCGTAATCGGTCTGGGACTTCTCGGCCAACTCGTCGTCCAGATTCTCAAAGCCGCCGGTTGCTGTGTCTTAGGGATGGATATCTCCGCTGATCGTGCTGAGCTGGCCTTGCGGCTGGGTGCGGACGGCGTAAGCCAGTCCTCTTCCGAGTTCCTCGATCTATGCTTGCGGCACTCCGCTGGTCATGGAGTGGATTCCGTTCTCATTGCTGCGCAAACAACCAGCAACGATCCGGTAAATCTCGCCGGAGCCGTCGCCCGCAATCGCGCCGTAGTCGTTGCCGTGGGAACCGTCGCCATGGACATTCCACGGCGCTCTTTTTATGAGAAGGAAATCGATTTCCGTGTGTCCCGTTCTTACGGTCCCGGCCGGTACGACCAGGCCTATGAGCAGAAGGGCATCGACTATCCCATCGGATATGTTCGTTGGACTGAAACTCGCAACATGGAGGCTTTTCTAAAGCTGCTCGCGGATCGCAAACTGAATCTGCAGCCGCTCATCACGCATCGCTTTCCAATCCTCCGCGCAGGATCTGCTTACGATCTGATTACCGGGAAAACTCCAGAGCGGTTCTTGGGAGTTTTGATTTCTTATCCCCAGGATGCCGACGACGCTCGCCACGTCAAAATGTCTACGATCGATCCGCCTTCGATTGATCGGCAGAGTTCCAATCGGCCCACTTTTGCTCCGCCAGCCGTGTCTGAAAAAACAGTTCGCATTGGGCTCTTAGGGACAGGTTCCTTCGCCATCAGCACACTGCTGCCGGCTCTTCGGCGGGTTAGCGGCGTCGAATGCGTGGTGGCAACTGCGGCCAGCGGTTCTCACGCGTGGCACGCAGCACGCAAATTCGGATTCCGTTCCTGCGCCACCGACGAGCAGGAAATTTTCCACAATCCTGAAGTCAATACCGTTGTAATCGCCACCCGCCATAATTTGCATGCGGAGCAGGTTACAGCCGCGCTCAGCTCCGGCAAGCACGTATTTTGTGAAAAGCCCCTCTGCCTGAATGAATCGCAGCTCAGAACAATTCTTTCCGCTGGTGATCATGACGACGATAGCCGCGATCACCGTGACGACGAGCCGGCTTCGCCCCGTCCGATCCTCATGGTCGGCTTCAATCGCCGCTTTGCTCCGCTAGCGACCAAAATGAAAACTTTCGTACAGGACGCTGGCGAACCTCTAGCGATTCATTACCGCGTGAATGCTGGTTTCCTTCCCGTAGACCATTGGCTAAACGATCCCGCGCAAGGAGGAGGCCGCATCGTCGGCGAGGTCTGTCACTTTGTCGACTTCCTGTGTTTCCTCACCGGTTCGCTGCCAGTGGAAGTTGAAACTCGCAGCCTTCCAAACGCCGGCCGCTACAGCAATGACAATGTGCTGTGTTCGCTAAACTTCGCCAACGGCTCGCAGGGCGTCATCGCCTACCTTGCAAATGGAGATAAGTCTTTTTCCAAAGAGCGCGTCGAGGTCTTCGGCGGCGGAAGAGTAGCGGTGCTGGAGGACTTTCGGCGATTAGAACTCGTGCGCGCCGGAAAGAAGCATGTCTTTCGTTCCCCCTTGCGCCAGGACAAAGGACATCGAGCCGAGTTAGAGGCTTTTGTTAAAGCGATTCAAAGCGGAACGAGGTCTCCGATTTCTTTCCATCAAGCGGCTGCCACTATGATGGCAACATTTGCTCTTGAGGAATCCCGGTGCTTAGGTCAACGCGTTTCGGTAAGGGATATCTTCACCGACCTTCCTTCTTCCGATACCAAGGGCTTCGATCGGGCTTCCTGACTTACCGTTTCTGACTTCGTTTCCGGCAGCATGAAGATTCTTTACATCTCGCAATATTTTCCGCCCGAGATGGGCGCACCCGCGGCACGCGCCGTGGAATTGTCCCGCCATTGGGGGGATGCGGGACACGACGTAACCGTGCTCACCGGTTTCCCGAACCATCCAACCGGGGTGGTGCCTCCTGAATATCGCAGCCAGTTCCGGCGCTTGGTTTTTCGCGAGCGCACCCTGGGCGTGAGCGTTGTACGCACGTGGCTTCTCCCTTTTCCCAATCGAAAGGCCTATGAGCGGATATTGAATTACGCCTCGTTCTGCGTGTCGGCTGCGTGCACGGGTCTTTTCCTGCCGCGGCCCGACGTCATCATAGCAACCTCACCCCAGTTGTTGGTTGGATTATCCGGCTGGTGGCTGTCGCGGTGGAAGCGCGTCCCTTTTGTCTTCGAGGTTCGTGATCTGTGGCCGGAATCTCTGGCAGCCGTCGGCGTGGCAAACTCCCATTCCTTGCTTCACCGGACTCTCGCCAAAATTGCCCAATTCCTTTACCGCCGCTCCGATCGCATCGTGGTGGTTACTCCCGCCTTTGAAGATTACCTCGTCGAACACTACCGAGTACCTCGCGAGAAGATTTCCGTAATCGAGAATGGCGTCGAAACCCAGTTGTTCAGCCCGGACGCAGGAGCGCGCTTGAGAGCGGAGTGGGCTGCGGAAAAAAAATTTGTCGTCTCCTACATCGGTACCATGGGAATGGCCCATGGCCTGGAAACCATAATCGCTGCCGCCGCGCAATTGCAGTCTACGAATCGCGATGTTCTGTTTCTTATCGTAGGGGAGGGTGCCGAGAAAGAAAAGATTGTCTCTTTGGCGCGTGAACGCGGTTTGTCGAACCTTCGATTCGTCGGTCAGCAACCTCGCGAAAATATTCCCGCCTATATTGGCGCATCCGACGTTTGTCTCGTTCTGCTGAAGAAGTCCGATGTCTTCAAGACTGTCATCCCAACCAAAATGCTGGAGTTCATGTCCTGCGCGCGGCCCGTCATTCTCGGGGTCGATGGCCAGGCTAGAAAAATTCTGGAAGATGCACGGGCTGGTCTGATCATCGAGCCCGAAAATTCAGAGGCTCTCGTCAGTGCGATTCGGCATCTTGCCGCTAATCGCGAAGACGGTCGCCAGTTGGGAAGGAACGGCAGGGAATATATCGTGCGCGAATTCTCGCGACGTCAAACTGCCGAGAAGTACATTCGCGTGCTCGAAAAACTGCTGAACTTGCCGGCACACGACCAGGCAGAAGTGGCTGCCTGAATTTTCCAGATCGCACCAGGCAAGCTGCTATGGGACAGCGGCGATCACTGCAATTCCAACAGCTGCAGAGATTCCCGCCTGGATGGCCTGACTCGCCGCTACCCGTGCGCCACTGAGTGGCACGAACAGGATGTCATCGGCCTGCAGGTTCAGGTCAGGCGCTTTAGCCTCCAGCATTTTCTTCAGCGGAACCTTCGTCTCCGTCATCCCGTTCGGGCCTTTTCGGATGATGCGGACCCCTCCCATTTGCGCCGTGTGATTCGTTCCCCCCGCCAGCGCCAGGGCCTGTAGCACCGTCAGGCTCCCATTATCCACCAACAAGCCTGCAGGCCGCCCCACGTCGCCAACCACGTAAATGATTGGGGCTCGCGGAACCGTGATCGTGTCTCCGGGAAGGATGTCGATATTATCTTGCAAATCGTCAGCCAGATTCCTCGCCAGAGTCAGAGTAATCGGCGCGCTAGCGTGCTGCCGGATGATGCTTACTTTGCGGCCTGCTGTCGGCGAAAATCCCCCCGCAGCGGAGATCAGATCGTACAACTTCCGATTTCCGATCGCCGGGTAGATCCCGGGTCTCACTACGTCCCCCAATACCGTTACGCCTTGAGACGCAGACTCATCCAGTAAGATCGTGACGTGAGCTCCGTGCACGAAGCCACCTTCTTCCAATCGCTTCTGGATCAGAATCTGAGCTTCTTCCACGGTCAAATCGCCCAAGTGTACGTAATCAATCAGCGGAAGATAGATGTCGCCCGAATTGCCGATTCGTGCTTTCGTGGAAAGCTCCGGAACGTTGTAAACGTTCACCTCGAGCAGATCACCCGGGCCAAGTCGCACATTTGAGGATGGAATATCCGAAGTGTCCGAAGCGACCGTGGGAGGTGGCTGCTTGGAGTCCGGATTTTGGCCAGCGCTCCCAATGGCTGCTTCCGAGATTGGCCGCACCGGGGCCGGGGTCGGTGCAACATTTCCCTTCGAAGGGGATGCTGTTCCGGGAGATTGTTGAGCCAACACTTTTAGTCCTGAGCCGGAAAACAAAGCAACGCTTAGCACGAACACACCGCCGCTGCGCGC
The DNA here is from genome assembly GCA_963846215.1 of uncultured Acidobacteriaceae bacterium. Taxonomy (GTDB): domain Bacteria; phylum Acidobacteriota; class Terriglobia; order Terriglobales; family Acidobacteriaceae; genus Sulfotelmatobacter. The sequence goes on from CAWJVC010000011.1 coordinate 35,080, forward strand.
GAAATCAATTCGGCCGAACTTCATCAGCAAGCCTCAAGTAAGAGCAGGGTCGCAGGAAGTTTAGCACAGCGTATCCGGCGCTCGCTCCGCAATCTGATCATCACAACCGCGTTTTCCACAGCTTTTCGCCTTGCAGCAATTGAACCGGGCGCACAACACTGTTAGATTCCGAACAATCTTCTAAATCGCAGACGAACGGAGATGGGAATCCGTCAAATCACTACCAGGCAGCCCGAGCCGCTGCAATACTGACTCATCGGATGACCGTGCGGCATCTGACGATCTTGATTTCGTTACGGGCTCGAGGGGGAGCAGTTGACGGTAGTATTTTTCGCGATATTTTTCCTATCGCTCTTCTTTTCATTCATCCTCACTCGCTATGTGCGGGATGTTTCGTCGCGCCATGGATGGGTGGCTGTCCCTTCGCATGAGAGGCATCTGCACGCCGGCCCCTTGCCACGATTGGGTGGCGTCGCAATCTTCATCGCATTTTCCTTGAGTATGTTGGCGGCGGACCTTCTCGTCTCCTATCTGCCGCGCATGCATTCCGTCTTTCCTCTAAAAACTTTGCTCACCATCTTGGTGCCTGCGTCGATCGTTTTTCTCCTCGGAGTTTATGACGATCTGTACACCGTCGGTCCTTACGTTAAATTCGCCGTCCAATCCCTCGCCGCCACCATGCTTTTCATGGGCGGACTCCGCATTCTTAACATCCCGGTTCTTTTCGGCGAACATCAGCTTCCCTGGTTTGTGGGACTCCCAATCACCATCCTCTGGGTCTTGGCCATCACCAATGCCTTCAACTTAATCGACGGCTTGGATGGACTCGCAGCGGGCTCTGCCCTGTTTTCCACCTTGGTAGCTTTCGCGGTTGCGCTCTTGAACGGATATTCCCTGGTCACTGTAATGACCATCGCTCTGGCTGGCGCGATCCTGGGTTTCCTGCGCTACAACTTCAATCCTGCAACTATCTTTTTAGGAGATTCCGGCAGCCTTTTCATCGGTTTCCTCCTTAGCGCCCTCGCCCTTGCCGGCGCGCAGAAAGCTCCCACCATTGTTGCGGTAGCAATTCCTGTCGTTTCTTTCGGCTTGCCAATCCTCGAAACCTCGCTCTCCATCCTGCGACGCCTGATCAGCGGCCGGCCAGTTTTCACCGCGGACCGCGAGCATATCCACCACAAACTTTTACAACACGGCCTGACTCACCGTCAGGTCGTCATCGTGCTCTACGGGGTCTCTGCAGTTTTCGCTTTGCTCAGTTTGTTCTTGCTCTGGCCAACCGGCAGTTCCCTTGGCCTGGTTCTAGCGGTACTCGGTACCGGCATCTGGATTGGAGTCCAGCGCCTCGGCTATCTGGAACTGGGTGAACTGGCTCGGGTCGCTCAGCGCACCCTTGAGCAACGCCAGATCGTGATCAATAACCTTTCGATTCGCCGAGCGACTGAAGAACTAAAAGTCGCGCGCGACTATCCCCAGATCGAGCGAGTGCTTGAGGCAGCTTTCACTTCAAACGACTTTGACGGATTTGATGTCCGCTTCAAACTCTTTCCCGGAGAGTCCAATCCATACGGAACGTTGGAGGCAAATCCATCCCAGCGACGGGCGGAAGTTCTATATCACTGGAGTAAGGGAAATGCCGCGAGATCGTCGGAAGGTTTAGCGGCTTGGACTCTATCTCTGGATCTGGTCAGCTCATCCAATCGCCACCGCGGCGCGCTCGTCGTCCGTCGCGTTTATTCTCAGCGCGGGCTGCAACTGGATATCAACCTGTTAACTTCAGTCTTTCCCGTGGCTCTGGCCGATGCCTTGGATCGTACACTTCAACATAATATTGAAGTGATACCGAGCTCGACTCAGAATGATCAAGGATTCATCGCCGCCCAGGCAGGCTAATCAGTTGCTCCGCCTGGCGTGATCAGGAATGCTACTGGCGCCGCTACAGCTTGCTGCTGGGCGTCGCTTGATCTAGGCAACGCGTAATAGATCCACGTCAACTGACGTGGTCCTAGGTACGTGAAGCGGAGTCGTACAGGGAGGGCTGGCGGTTACAGTTTCGCGCTGGCGTAGGAGTTGATTTCGCAATTCAAGCAAACTTCTTCGAATACTGGTGCTGTCCACTGCATGGTTTCCCCCAATCGAGGCATTTGCTGCCTCGAACATTCTGTAAGTTTAGTTGACCCTGCCGACCTAATCAATACCCCAAGGCAAAGAAATAAGTCTCTACAGCAAAGTCTCGTAACTTAAGATGCAGTTTCCCGCGGGAGCGGCCAACTCTCTGATTCCACACCCATTAAACCTGAGATGCTCACTGCAATGATGTCTCTTCGCATTTAATCCGGCTTTTCCACAGCGACGAACCAGTGCGGCTACTTCTTCATTTCGCCTGCCCCTGTTTACTTTAGTCGTCGCTGCATTTCTCGAGGGACTCATTTGAGGATAGGCACTCATGTTCAGCATGTCGAAGAAGTCGGTTTACGGCACTCAGTTCAAAGACGTAAATTTTGTTCCGCTTCAATCCGCCACGTTTTGCATTCAGTGTGAGCTGATCAGCACTAGTACCCGCTCTTACTGTTTGGCCTGCGGCAATCCTACCCTGATTAGTTTGTCGCGGGTGTTGGGAGGCACGCTGCGTAACCAGCAGACTGCCCATCTCATCACCGATTGCGAACTCGACAGTCTGGTGCGTGATCTTCTCCGCACCGTCCCCGATCCTCAGGTCCTCAACATCGCCGACTATCAGAATCGCGCGCCTTCGACCGCCCTGCGCAGCCAGTTGCGCGTCGCCAATGCGGCTCACCACGTCTCAGGATTTCGTGCGGTTCATGTCGGAGAAGAGGTAGAAATTCACGCTGCAGAATTAGATCTTGAGCCCGCGATTAGCGCCATCACCGAGCGCGCCAAGCACCTCACCGGAGCCACTGGGGCAGCCATTGCTCTGCGAACCGGCGACGAAATCGTGTGCCGCGCTCGCGCCGGCCGCACCGCTCCCGATCTTGGAGTTCGACTGCAATCCGACGCTGGCATCTCTGCCGAGGCCGTTCGCACCGGAGAAGTCATGTTGTGTCATGACGCCGAGCGTAATCCCCGCGTGGATCTCGCCAGCTGTCGCCGCTTAGGCGTTCGCTCTATTTTGGTTTCGCCTCTGCGCTACTATCGCCGCACGCTCGGTGTCTTCGAAGTTCTATCTTCGTCGCCCAGCGCATTCGACGAAAAAGATGTTGCCACCATGCAATTGCTTTCCAGCATGATGGTCGCTGCCATCTCGCGCATCTCGAGCCTGCATCAATCTCGCGTGGCCGTTAAGTAGTAATTGACGCCTCTTTCGGATTTTTCTCGGTTGGCTTTTTTAAGGACGGCGCCACACAGGCGAGCCGCCTGCGCCGAGAGCCAGCGCGCCGAGAGTTGCTGATGGCGTTGCTCGCTGCATCGGTAGCGCTGATGGCTCCCCTGAGGGAACGGTATCTTCTTCGCTTTTTCCTGTATCGCCCGCTCTGATCGGTGTGTTGGGCTGGGTCTCGTAGGCGTAGCCGGTGATCATTCCAGTGTGTTCGAAGATGAAAGTGCGCATGCTGAGACGTGCCCAGCCGAAATGCTCTCTTCCATGGATCACAAAGGACAGACCGAGGTAGCGGTCTGTTGCGTGCAGCCATGCTCCGCTGGAAGCTGTGGAAAAGGAACCATCCCTGAAAGCCATGCAGTTGGCTTTCGCATCGAGGTGCAAGCCCGGCTCAATTACAGCACCCTTTGGCAAGGCGGCGGCATTGTAGGGCTCAGATTTGCAGGATTGGGGAGTCGCGACGATTCGGTTGCCTTCGACGAGCGGATATACCGCCAATTCACCGATACCACTGAAATAGTAGCTCGTGACGTGAAAGTCAGGTATGCCGTCGTGATTTAGATCGATTGGAAAATTCTGGTTTATCCACGCATGGACGGGAGTGTAAAAGATTTGGGCTTCCGAATGAGGTGCGAGCGCCAGCAGACTCACTCCAGCCGAGCCTGCGGCAAGCGCATACCCGGTCAGCTTGTGCTGCAGGCACTTATGAAGCTTGACAGTCTTGCGCGTCTCAGCGGCCGGTAGCATTGGCAGGCTTTCCTCCCGAAGTGGCAGCGATTATCTATCTGACGCCATGCCCTGTCAATCGCCCATGGTGCTGGTTGTCGAAATCAATACGCCCAGTAGCCGTTGGGGTAGGTTGTGCTCTGAATGCCCGCGAATACGTTTTTACCCAGGAAGAACGGTAATCCAAAATCAAAACTGTTCGGAGATGGACCTCCCAAATCGTTGAACACGGTATCGGCCGCACCATTCGCGTTGAACAGCGTGTCGGCATTCGCAATGCTGAAACTCACTGACCCGCTAGTCCCGTTCGCTCCTTGAACGCTTGCCGCAAAAGTCTCTGTGCTTGCCGGACAATAAAAACCCGTGGCATCGCTGCATTCCGCCATGCCAGTGGTCGCGGTATCCAGGAAGTAAAATCCATTCGATCCGCTGTCGATGAAGCTGTTCGAGTAGGATTTTCCTTTATACGTTGTCGTGAAATTCCCTAAATCATTCGGCGTATAAATCGTCGCCGTACCCAGTGCGTTGTTCGATTGCGTTCCGATCCCAAAAATAAGCGATCCGCTTAAACTCGCTTCCGGCGTAGAAGCCGCCGGCAATTCAATGATCACTCCATTGTTGTCGGTCGCAAACAGCGCCACCGGATTTTGCACTTGCTGCGCGGTACTTTCCTCAGTAACTTGGCAGCTTGTGGATGAAGAACATGCGTAATAAAGCCCGGGATTTGCCGATCCCGTCTGCTCACATCCCGATCCACAATCTTGTGCGTATAACCCAACGCCCAGAATGCCGTTTGCTCCCAGTGTATCCAGCGTATCTGCCGAGGTGAGGCCGAAATTCGCGCAGCCGCTCGCCACTGTAAAATCGCTATCGCTCAGGACCTGGATCGGGAGCAAGCTCGCCTTTTCTCCGGCGATTTCAACATCCGCGGTCTCCACCGGCCCCCATGTATAGCTATCCAGAAAGGGAAGACACTCTACTACCGCAGACCCGCTCGAGGTTTTCTGCTGCGCCAAATTAATGGTAAGAGCGCTTGACAAAATTCTTACGCCAGTTGATCCCGTGTCAACTAACAGGCCATCGACGGTCTGGCACGTGGACGTTCCCGGAACACACACCGTGACGCTCGCAAACGCACCATCCACATATCCGCCCGCGGGCCCGGAATTCACCGTTATCGGAGCGACGTTGTTTGCCGTCCCGCTGGTCGGGGTTGTTGCGGCCGTATGAGTGCTACTGCCGCCGCCACATGCGCCGCAAAGCGCGAACGTGCCGCAGAGCGCGATTGCCTGAATCCATTTGATCGCCTTCATCGGATTGCCTCGGTAGTGACACTCGAAGGCAACTGCCCCGGGATAAACGCTCGTCCGGAGAACGACCGGCTGTGACCAGTCATTTGAAAGACTAGCCCTGGTTCTTCGATCAAAAGCGGTCTGCGCGCCCGCCGCCCTGTGTTCCGAGCCTTCACCGCCTGCGTGTACTGATCGAAGTAGTCTCCCAAAAGCTGATGCATGTCCGGTGGCCAAGGCCCTTGCCACGCCACCGCGAAAACCTTCCCATCGGCTGAGACGTATTCCCGAACCAATGTGCCCGTGCCCGCTTGAATCTCGTGCACCGCATAAGATTCAGTCGTTGTTACACGGCGAGTGCCCTGCATGTGCACTCGGTCCGCCTCAACCGATGAAACATCTCCTCCCAATGCGGCCCAGGATGGAGCTGCCGTTAACAAAATTGCAAATATTGAAAATGTTGCGCCGAAGCTTAATTGTCTTCGGCAATAACGCCCTGATCGAGCGAGAGATCGAATGAAAGACATTAAGATGTCGAAACCTGCCTTGAACTCTGAGTTGAGGGTGATATGGAATTAGAGCCAGCCCGCCGGGCTTCGGGTTGTATTTGCCGCCATTCTCCAAAGCTTTGCGCGAACTCCTCAGGCCCGCCGGCCTCTGCTGATGTCCTTTTGTTATCAGTGCTTTCCCGGTAAATCTATGAAGTAGTTTCTTCCTGCATACTTTTTCCCGGTCTCGCGCTAATATGTACGAGCATCATTGTCAGGTTTCTCCCATGGGCGCCACCGTTCAAGTACCTCGATCTCCATCGTCGAATCGTCGCGCTCGCGTGCGGCAAAAAGTTCATGTCCCCGCCTACGCGACCTTCACCTCCGCTCCCCCCGGCGAGATGCTCGACCTCTACGAAGTTCTCGACATCAGCGAGCGCGGCATGGCAATACAATGCTCATGCCCAGTGGAAATTGATCAGACCGTCGAGCTCTGTTTAGATCTCGCCGAGTCCAACAAACGGATCTCCACCACCGCCCGCGTTGCCCGCGTCGAAGCCACCGGCCGCGTTGGTCTCAGCCTTCCTCTATTGCCCGATTCCGACGCGCGTTGCCTGCAGGAGTGGTTGCTCCTCAATGCCCTTGCTGCCGCCAACCACGCTGCGCCTTTTCCCCCGCCTCCGAGATGGACGCCGTCCGACGGCCAACGAACTATACCGACACCCTCACCGCCGCCACCGCTGTTCAACGTGAGGCCGAATCGCTAGGCTCGGATCTCGAAGCCGTCCTCTCGTTGATTGCCGCCCGTTCCCGATCACTGCTACGCGCTGCGGGTTCCGCCATTGCTCTGCGACTGGACGAAAAAGGCGAATCAGACGATGCCGATTTCATGACCTGTCGCGCCTGCGCCGGCCCTTGTGCTCCGCCGCTCGGCATGAGATTCCAATTGAGTTCGGGATTTTCTGCAGAATGCGTGCGCTCCGGAAAATTATTGCGCTGCGATGACAGCGAGACCGACCAGCGCGTCGATCTGCAAACTTGCCGCGCTCTCGGCATTCGCTCCATGTTGGCTGCGCCCGTGCGGTCCAGTGAAAAAGTAATCGGCCTGCTGGAAGTTTTCTCCGAAGCTCCCGCCGCCTTCACCGACAAAGACAGTGCCGTCCTCCAGCGCTTTGCTGAGACGATAATGGTTGCCGTCAACCGTGCAACCCGCGCTCAACATCCCCCGTCCCAACCTCCTCCCTACCCGTTTCCCGCCTCGCCAAGCAGTATTCTCTTTGCTTCCACGAGGGAAGACGGCGCAGAAGCAGACCAGCAAGAGTCAAACTCCGATCAGGAAAAGGCTCAGGAAAAAGATAATGTCGGCGGCATTCGCTTGCCCCGGGCGCACCTTTACCTTTTATTCGTTGCCGCGGCGACCATCTTTTTGGCCCTCGGTTATTTGACCGGACCTTGGATTCAGGACAAGCTTCACTCGCGCCAGCGTAACGGAGATCACACTGTTCTCGCTTCCTCCAAGCCGCCGGTAGACTCGCTGAACCTTTCTTCTCTCAACCTCTCCCCCGATGCCGCCAATCTTCCTCAACTCCAGGAGTTGGCTCAAAAAGGCAATCCATTGGCGCAGAATGCCATGGGCCTTCTTTATTCCGTGGGCGACGATAAACAGGGAGTCCGGCGCGACGAGAACGAGGCCGCACGCTGGTTTACCAAGGCCGCGGAGAACGGTAACGTCTCTGCTCAATCCAAACTAGGATCGCTTTACTGGAGTGGTCGCGGCGTAGCCAAAGATGACTCCCGTGCTTACTTCTGGACCGTGCTTGCCCGCGCCAGCGGAGACGACGCCAGCAAGGCTCTCGCCCCCTTCATCGCCGTTCGTCTCACTCCCGCTCAACGGACCGCCATCGAACAAGAAGCCGAACGGTGGCTCCAGCAGCACGAATTTCCCGTCAATCCCACCGCTGCCGTTCACTAACTGGATCGATCCCACTCCCATTGAAGGATTAAAATAGAAGCAGAGGCTTTCCGTGCGCACCCTCCGCAGCATCCTCGATGAAAGAGTTCGCGAAGCCGAACCGAGGCTCTACGAGAAACTCGACAACAATCGAGTCCGTTGCTTCTCCTGCGGGCACTGTTGTCCCATCCCCGATGGCCAGCCCGGCGTTTGCAAAGTTCGCTATAACCGAGGCGGAACTCTCTATGTTCCCTGGGGATATACCGCCGGAACCCAGTGCGACCCAGTCGAGAAGAAGCCATTTTTCCACGCCTATCCGGGCGCTCTTGCTTACAGCTTCGGCATGATGGGTTGCGACCTTCACTGCTCCTACTGCCAAAACTGGGTCACCTCGCAAGCTCTACGCGATCCCGTCGCGATTTCGCCTCCTCGGCAGGCTTCTCCCGAACATCTGGTGCGCGAGGCCATTGCTCAAGGCGCAAAGATTCTGGTCAGCACTTACAACGAGCCCCTCATCACCAGCGAATGGGCGGTTGCCGTTTTTAAGGAAGCCAAGGCTGCCGGACTTTCGACCGGCTTTGTTTCCAATGGCAACGCCACTCCGCAGGTTCTTGAATACCTGCGCCCCTGGATCGATCTCTACAAAGTGGATCTAAAGAGTTTTGACGATCGCCATTATCACGAGCTCGGTGGCCGTATCGGGCCCATCCTCGACAGCATCCGCCGCATCCACCAGATGGGTTTCTGGCTGGAAGTGGTCACGCTTCTCATCCCGGGCTTCAATGATTCCCCCGACGAACTGCGTCGTCTCACGGAATTTCTCGCCGCCATTTCACCCGACATCCCGTGGCACGTCACCGCCTTCCACGGCGATTACAAAATGACCGATCCCCGCGACACACGCCCCGATGACCTGCTGCAAGCTGTCGAGATCGGCCGCCAGTCCGGCCTGCGCTACATCTACGCGGGCAATCTTCCCGGCATGGTCGGTCCATGGGAGGACACACATTGCCCTCAATGCGATTCAATTCTCATTCAGCGCTTCGGCTACCTTATCAAGAACTACCGTCTCACACCCGATGGCCGCTGCTTTAATTGTTCCGCCACGATCCCCGGCCGCTGGTCCCATCGCTTTGAAGGTCAGATTGCTTCCCGACCTTTCACTCCCCGCCGGGACGCGCGATTGTTTACAATCCAGAAGCATTGATTCCAAAACATTGATGCGCAGAATACCCTCTGTCACTTCGTCACCCTTGATGCGAAATCTTTTCAGCCTCGCTCTGGCCGCCGCATTTCTTTTTCTGCTGCCATCCTGCTCTCCTCGCGATTTTCTTACACGCCGGCTGGCCTCCGATTTAATTGTGCGCTCTGAATTGTTTCGTGCTCCTCGAAAATTTCTTCTGCGGACTGGCGTCATCTCCAATTCCGACTACCTCTCGCAGGATTATCTCGCCCTGCAACATCATGGTTGGATCTCCGGGTCGAACGCGCCCTGCCCTGCATCGGTCGCCCCACCCCCGTGCTGGGATGTGGCGCTCACTCCCTCCGGCGTCGATACGCTTCGCACTCTCGTCCTTCCCGGGGATTCCGACAAGCAAACTTTCACCATCCCTGCGGCCCGAAGAGAACTGGTGGCTGTCAGCGGCATCGCCAAACAAGGCAATGTTGCCGACGTGGAGTTTACCTGGCGCTGGAGCCCTTTGAACGAATTTGGCGCAGCCCTCTATCCCAGCGATGCTCGCTACAGATCCACTGCACGCTTTCGCTCTTATGACGATGGCTGGCGCATCGTAGAGCGTCTTCCCAAAGCCCCAGAATCCCTTGAAGATTCTCTCGATAACGCCAGACCCGTCCAATGAGTGCGCGCGAAAGTTCCCGCTGGCTTCGGGCTTATGACCAGCAGTCAACTCACTTATGCAATTGCATGATCGAAGTTGCGTTGATGAAAGCTAACGTTGTATAAACTCTCTTCCCGCCATGGGCCCTATGAAAATCTTTAATTCTCTGATGTTGGCGCTGATCGTTTGTTTTTCTTCTGCAGCCGTTGCGCAAAACAAACCCAAGCTCACGCTCGACGAATTTTTCAATTCGGTCAGCTATCCTTCCGTGGAGCTCTCACCCGATGGCAACTCGGTCGTCATCGTCAGCGAACGCGCGGATTGGGATCAGCAGATTTTCCGCAATGATCTTTGGCTTTATCACGACGATGGCAAGGGCGGATCGCTGATCCAACTCACCCAATCGGGACACGACGTCGATCCCAAATGGTCGCCCGATGGTCGCTGGATCGCCTTCCAGTCCGAGCGTAAAACGGCTTCCGAAAAGGATTCCGATTCCGACGATGAAGACAAAGCTAAAAGCAAAGCGGACGACAAAGGCGAGGTCAGCCAGATCTATTTGATTTCTCCCACCGGCGGCGAAGCCATTCAGCTCACGCAAGGTCAGGAGGAGGTGCACGCATTTTCCTGGTCCGCCGATTCACGCACCATTTATTTCTCCACGCGCAATCCCTGGACCAAGGCTCAGAAAGACGAATACAAAAAGCAATGGAAAGATGTCATCCAATATCGCACCGCCGAACGCGGGGACACCATCTTCGCCCTCGACGTGGCCAACGTTCTTTCACTCCGAACTGCAGCTCCTGCAAAAGTAGAGAGCGATTCAGAAAAAGAATCCGATCTTACTCCGGGCGCGCGCGCCATCACAACTTCTCCGCTGCGGGTCGACGATCTAGTCACTTCACCCGATGGTGCCAAGCTTGCTTTCTTCAGCAGCGCGATTAACCAGCGCCAGGAGAAGTTTGAAGATTACGAAATTTATGCAATCGATCTGGCAAATCCAGCACCTCGCCAACTTACCCACAACCAGGCTCAGGAAACTCATCTGCAGTGGGCCAGTGACAGTCGCCACTTGCTGTTCAGCGTTGAGGTTGGCGATATCGCCGGTCCCTATCGCGACCTTCAGCCGCACCTCTACTCGGTCGATGCAGCCGGCGGCGCAATCGAGCAATGGAGCAAGGACTTCATCGGCGAGGTTAACAGCTACGGAATCTACGGCAATGGCGTAGTGCTAACCGCGCGCCTCGGCACCGAAGTCCAAATGTATAGCGCTGCGCGACCTCAGGCCGCTTTCAAGAAGTTCGATGGCCTGAGCGGGACTTACGAAAATGTTTCAACCGGGCTCCGCTCCTCGCGCGTTGCCTTCGTTTATTCGTCGTTGCAAAAGCCCGTTGAAGTTTATTTGGCGGATAGCCCGGACAAACTCGATCAGGCCCGTCCCATCACATCTCTCAATCATCTCCTCGCCGAGCGCGATCTTCCTCAAGGCAAGCCTTACCGCTGGAAGGCCGACGATGGCGCCACGGTCGAGGGCATGTTGATTTATCCGCCCGGAAAATTCGAGCAGAAGAATCTTCCGATGTTCACCTTCATCCACGGTGGTCCCGCCGACGCCGATGGCAATCATTTTGAAGCCGACTGGTACCAGTGGGCCGCGCTGGCGGCTACCAACGGATGGCTGGTCTTCGAGCCGAACTATCGCGGATCCACCGGCTACGGCGACAAGTTCTTGCAACAGATTGTTCCCGTCATCGTGTCACGTCCCGGCAAAGATATTCTCGAAGGCGTCGATGCGCTGGTGGAAGAAGGAATCGCTGATCCGAACCGTCTCGCCGTCGGTGGCTACAGCTATGGCGGCTACATGACGAACTGGCTCATCACGCAAACCCCGCGCTTCAAAGCCGCCGTCACCGGTGCGGGCGCAGTCGAGCACGTGGGCAACTGGGGCAACGACGACACCACTTTTGACGATTCCTATTTCCTCGGCGGACGTCCCTGGGAAGCGCAGCAGCGCTACCACGACGAGGCGGCCATCTTCCAGATCGACAAAGTCCGCACCCCGACGCACATAGTCGGCGGCGCCGACGACATCCGCGTTGCCGTGCTGGAAGATTATTTGCTCGAGCATGCTCTCTACTCTCTCGGTGTTCCAAACGCATTATTGATTTTCCCCGGCGAAGGACATTCTCTCTCCAAGAATCCCTGGCACGGAAAAATCAAAGTGCGCGAAGAATTGAAGTGGCTGCACAAGTACGGCGGCGTTCCGGCAGGGGACTGATTGCGCACCTGATAGCACATACAAAAAGTTGTCATCCTGAGGAGGCGCTCTTTGCCGACGAAGGACCTATGCAACTCCCTTGCATGCGGGAGTGTCCCGAGTCGAGATAAAGTCCGCGGTCGCACCGCTTGAGGCAAAGACGCAGCCCGCATCACCCGATCCCAGTCCCATAAGGGCGCATAGGATAGCCCCGGTCGTAGTCCGGCGGAAGCGAAATAATTTTTCCACAATCCCCATGTGACATCTAACCTTGCTCCCACCATCTCAAGCGCGCAATCATAGTCGAGGCAGTGACGGTGCGAGGAGACCGCATCATCCTGTCCTAAGTCATGTGTTCTCAGGCTTTTGACCTCTAAGTTCTTTGACATCAAGATTTTGCACGCCACTTTTGTGGAACCCGCGCCCAGCAAGGCTTTCCAAAGGTGTGGGGAGGGGGGGTACCATCCGATTTAGCGTGTCCAAGCGCAAATCCTCCCGCTTCAGGAACACCGCCGCAAACTTTATTTCAGCAAGAAATCCACAAGCTGCGTTAATCGGGTGAGGGCCCGGGGCAGGAATATGGATCAGCGAATGAGCAATTCGGTGAAATCAAAAGCCGATGAAGATCACGTCGAGCTCAGCGTCGAAGAGTTCAATCGGCTTTCGGGTCAAGGCCACTCGAGCGGCTGGACTTTCAATCGAGACGAAATTCATCAGCGCAAGAAGGTTCGCGCTCTCAGCGGCTAAAGCCAGTTTTATTCTGCGGCTGAATCGGCAAGACTGGAAGTCGTGCCCTTCCCGGTTTTTCTCGGAACTCGGTACTCGCTTCTATTTGGCGGCGCTGGCCATCTTTAATCCGCGGGAGCTGACTGCGTACCTGGCAATGCCTCGATAGAGGGCTTCGGCGATTTGTTCGCGGTAGCCGTCGCTGCGCAGCTTCTGCTCGTCGGTGGGACTGCTGACGAACGAAACTTCGGCCAGGATGCCCGGCATCGCCGTTTCGGTGAGAACAACGTAAGAAGCTTCCTTCACGCCGCGATCGCGCAGCCCCGGATTCTGCACGGACAACGTGCCATAGAGGGAGCGTTGAACGCTGGCTGCGAGCCGTCGCGATTGCTCAATGCGGTCATGCAAATCGGCGGGCGAGAGCAAAGCGCCGCCGGAATTCTTGATGCTGGCTGTCCCGGGTCGCGTCTCGATATCCTTGGCATTGGGCGCCGTGAAAAAGTTGGTATAGTACGTTTCCACACCGCGGGCGGAAGGCAGGTCGCTATAGTTCGCATGAACCGAAACAAACAGATCCGCTTGCGAATGGTTTGCCACTTCCGCGCGCTCATCGAGTGGGATGTAATTATCGTCGTTGCGAGTGAGAATGACGTCCGCGCCCAGGCGGCTCTCCAGCAGTTTGCCGAGCCTCTGCGCAATCTCGAGGACCAGATCTTTTTCCAGCAATCCTCCGCGGCCTACCGTTCCCAGGTCCCAGCCGCCATGACCCGCGTCCACCACGATGCGCATCTTCGGCACGCGCGCCCGCAATTGCAAGTCTTCGTGCGAGGGAGGCGGCACAACGATCGCCAGCTTTGGGTGCTCGCTGAGCGCGGTCCCGGGGAAGAGATTTATTTCCGCCTTTGGAGTGGCACCTTGTTTCCGGAGTTGCACCACCAGCCGGTACGGGTTTGGCTCGAGGCTCACAGAAAAATCCGAATTGCCCCTGGTCTCCAGAACCACGCGCGTGGAACCGGCGACGGGTTGCGCAATGCGAATGCGAGAGAGAAGCGCGTCGCCAATTTCGATCGACTTTCCGGCCAGCTCAGGCGTCAGTGCGGTATCGTGCAAGTCAAAATAAATTCGATCCGGATTTGCCAGGCGATGCGCCTCGTATTGCACCTGATCTTCCAAGTCGAGGACAACCGTGCTGGAATCAGCGGCAGACCAGTGGCGTATGCCGGTGATGCGCGGAAGTTTTCCAGGCTCGACGACCGACGTGGTTCCGGGCGCAGGTTGTGCGGGCGTTTCGACACCGGAAGGAATGGTGGCTCCAGTTGTCGCCGGGTTTTGAATATTGCCGGGACCGGGAACCGACGGCGTCGTCGTAATACTCGGGCTCGGTGGTGCGGCCGTTGTAGTCGCCGGCTTAGCCATCTTCGCCTCAGGTTGAACGACCATCTCGCTCAACTGCGCATTCTTCAGCTTCCACCAGAGGCCGCCGCCCAGCAGAGTCGCGACGACGACCAGGATGAGCACCAGCAAGACACCGGGATGATGTTCGGCAACTTTTTCGGGAGTGGCTCCCGCAGTCGTCTCGGGACTAACTTCTACTTCAGCTTCGACGACAGGGGCAACGTCGAGAGCGAGATTTGTTTTCTGGCTCGGCTCGGGCAGCGCGGTAGTTTCGGTCGATGCGGGAAGCGAGACTGCAACGTCCGCGTGATCGCTGATGATCGGGGAAATTGCGGCCTCGATTTTATTCTCAAGAGCACTCTTATCAAGAAAACTGACAGTAGGAATCTTATTCTCAACAGCTTTCTCGATCGGATGGGGCGGTTGAACCGGAATCACGGGTGCGGCCAGTTCCACCTCTGCAGCCAGAGCGGATTCCGCAAAGCGATCTTCATCCTCGGGCTTGAGAGCCGCGAGGATTAATTCCGCGAGCAATTCCAGGCTTCCGACGTCGCTATCGTTAAAACCAAACGGCTCCGCGGAGAAAGCTTCGAGCAATCCAATGACGCGGCGGCGGCCGCACAACGGCACCGCAACCATGGAGCGCGCGCCCAGTTGGCGGCAGGCATAAAGGTTTACGCGGTCATCGGTTTCGGTATCGTCACAGCGGATAATTTGCGCGGTGCGGAAACAAGCTCCGGAAAAGGCCGAGTCGCGCTGGATGCGGGCGCCCACGTCGGGCTTGACCGTGCCTGCCGAGGCGCGCAGGACGATCTCATTATTTTCCGCGAGAGCGATGCCAAGGCCATCTGCTCCGGTGATTGCGATGGCTCGTTCGGCCACCATTTGCAGCACTTCATCCAGAACGAATTGTTCTGTGCGTTCAAACTCGGGAGAGGCTGCAATCGTTTCGAATCCGCCACGGCCCGAAGCCAAGGCGCGCCGCTGGCGTACTTGCTGATGAAGAGCGGAGAAGGCGAGTAAACCCTGTAAAGCATCGCCACCCGCCGGCCGCAAGCGACGCTCTTCAGAACGAAACGCAGGTTCGGAATCGGATGACAAGGCGCCGGGCGAGGATTGGCGGCCGCGTTCGAGTGGCCATCCAGGCATCCTCGCCTCAGCGAGGACATTACCTGCTTCCACGTTCGGTTTGGTCGGAATCGTTGCCATTGCGTGCTGGACGGCCAATCTGCTTCGGAAGTGTGGTCATTCGAACTAGCCGTTGTCAATTAACCACTTGGCGTAGTCTCTTGCCGCGGCTTCCGGAGAACCGCCGTTGCCCCGGCTTCGGCCTGATTCGGCAGGCTTTAGCAGGAACTATCCCGGATTCTAACCGACTTAGCGCTGCCAGGGACATGACCTGTCGACCATAGACTTTAGTAAGAGCAAGGGGTGCGGAGCTGAAATGACAGAGAAAAGCGGGCCTAAGAGGCAGCAGCCCTCAGATTCGATGCTAATCGCTGAAGAACCTTTCCAGTCACTGCCATGGTTCGTCCACCCGCAACTAAAATCGCTGCAATTGGGTTCTTTCTATCCACGGTTGACCGATATCGTTCACCGGCTCGGTTCTTGGTAGATCTATGCAGGTCGTCTCTTTTCCTTCGCGGCAGCCCCGTAAACACTATCGGCATGAATTACGTTCGTTGACCTACGTCACGCTGGATGCCGCGAATGGCGGAATCATCCGGAACCTGAATAGCGAAGGAGTGGCGGTGCAAGCGGTTGCTCCGCTGCGTCCGCAACAACGGGTGCGGGTTCGCTTTGAGTTAAGGCTTCCGCGCCTGCGCGTGGAGACGTATGGGCTGGTCAGTTGGTCCAGTTCCTCAGGCCAGTGCGGTATCCGCTTTACCGACCTACCCTTTAGAACCGGTCGACAGATTGACGAGTGGATCTTCTCCAACTTGCTCGATACGATGGCCCAGCAAGCTGCGAACCCTGACTCGATTTTTACGATTCCTTCACGCTCAACGGCTGCGACGACAAGCGTTCCGGCAGAAACTGTCGGGGACCAGGGACTGGCATCATGGACTCGTCCGCGTCCGTCGATAGCGCCAGTGACAAGTCCAGTGGCAAGTGATGTCATTGCAGACAGACCGAACGAGTTTTATCGGAATCGCAGAGCCACGTGGGCTGACGCCGAACGCGAGGTCCAGCTGAATTGGCTGGCGCGCCCGATCTCAGCGAGGACGCTCGCGGGATTGATCGACAGTCTTATCGTCTTTGCAGGCTTGTTGTTATTCACGTTCATATTCCTATCGATTGCGCACGAACTCCCACGTTGGCCGCTGAATCTGGGCGCTGCTGTCTCTACCGTGGTTTTTGTTGCCTTAGCTTACTGGGGCTTGTTTTTTGTATTTGGGGGATTAACTTTGGGCGCTCGCCTGGCCGAAGCCGCAGCAAGCCCGGAAGTCGAACAAGAAAGAGATGACGAGGTTCGGCTGCGCTAGCCGGTTCGACGGTGAAAGTTGGAATTGAAAGCTGAAAGAACTGCGAGCCGACACTTCTCTCAGTTTGCGAAATATTGCTGAGCTAGCCAGACTCTCAAAGTGTGCTGCATCTGCGCAGCGATCTTTACGAAGCGAATGCCGACATTGCCGCGATCGTCGCACCAGGCCACTTCCACATCCGCTTTCATGCCGCACTTGGTTCCGGGGAGCTCGAAAGAAGCGCGCAACAGGTCGCGCGTGTCGAAGCCATCATCGACACGGACTTGCAAGCCGCCCTGGCTCAGGTTAATGAGTTGTGCGCTGACGTATTTCTGCCGCTTGCCTTTGAGGGTCACGGGAACTTCGAGGCCGGCGCGATGATAGCGCAAGCGTCCATCGAGGATCATATTGCGCGCCGCGGAAAGGGTGCGAACCGCCTGCTCGACGGAGATTGGCTTATCGAAGGCGAACATCGCTCCGGTGCTTTCCATGTCTGGCCGCCCCTGGAGGCCGCCCATAATCACCAGCGGAACTGTATTGGAGCGGGCGCCTTCCTGCTGCAGTTGACGAAAGAACTGTCCGCTGCCGTTCAGGTCGCAGTCAACAATCAGCGCGTCGACTTTTGACTTTGTGATTCGGCGCAATGCTTGTTGCGGTTCGCTCTCAACCGCTACATCCATGTGGAGACCGCCGAGAATGCATTCCAGAACGCTGACTTCCTGCCAATCGCGCGAAACGACCATCGATGAGAGTGTCATACATTCACTCTATCGACAGCGGTAATCTCGACCTAGATCACCAACGTAATGATGTGCGGAAATGAGCAAATGCGGGAGCCTAAGCGCCGGCGGCGCGGCTTTCGCTTCGATACCATTCGACAGTGCGCCGCAAGCCTTCTTCGAAATCAACTTTTGGCTTGTATCCGAGGTGCCGTTCGGCCAGGGAAATATCGGCGAGTGAATGTTTGATGTCTCCACCGCGCTCTGCGCTGTGAACTGCTGAACCCGAATAGGAAGTGAGCCCCTGAAGAAGTTTGAAAGTTTCGTTTAGTGTGACACGCCGCCCGGTTGCCACATTGAAAACTTTTCCGGCGACCTGCGCGGCAGGGGCTTTGCAGGCAAGCAGATTGGCTTCGACAGCATTGTCGATGTAAGTAAAATCCCGGCTCTGCTCGCCATCTCCAAAGATCGTGGGTTGCTTTCCATTCAGCATCATCAAGGTGAATTTCGCCAAGACACCCGAGTAAGGCGACGAGGGATCTTGCCGGGGTCCGAAGATGTTGAAGTACCGCAAGGCTACGGTTTCCAGCCCGTAGCAGCGGTAAAAAGAGGTCAAGTAGTGTTCGCTTGCGAGTTTGGCAACGGCGTAAGGCGAGATGGGGTCGGGAATCATGCCTTCATGTTTTGGAAGGGTTGGGGTGTCCCCGTAGGCAGAGGAAGATGCGGCATAAACAAGTCGCTTCACCTTGGCGTCGCGGGCCGCGACCAGGACATTCACCGTGCCATCCACATTCGCCCGATTGCTGCCGATGGGGTCGAGGACAGATTTTGGCACCGACGGAATTGCGGCCTGATGGAGAACGTAATCGGCCCCGGCGCAAGCGGCTTGCATGGCATTCAGATCGAGGATGTCAGCTTCGCGGAAATCGATTTGTCCTAGAATCTCAGCGAGGTTTTCCCGCTTTCCCGTGGAGAAATTGTCGACTCCCCGAACCTGCTCTCCTCGCCGCAAGAGCTCGCGTGCTAGAGACGATCCAATGAAGCCGCCGATGCCAGTAATCAGATAAAGAGCCATAGGCTTTCATCATAACCAATCGGCGGGACCCGTTGGAGCGGAGAATTGAGAACCAAGGAAGAGGTCTCAGGTGCCGGAGTTCTGACTCTTTTTCAAGATGCGAAAAAATTCTTCCCGGCTGAGGATGTGGCGTTCGTCAAAAAACTTTATTAATGCCTGCAGCACAACTTGCGGGTCTGGAGCGGGAGGAAGGTTTTCAGACGGAGGCGGCGCCGAGTAATTCGTAGCTGAAGGGGACAGAATCACGGATGGCCGTGAGAGGGATTGCAAGAGCACGCGCAGTTGCTCCTGATTTTCGGCTGACATGGAGGTAAAAGAAATTCCCATTCCGAGGTTGGGGTACACCACTCGAACTTCGCCACCGGTTTCGACGCGAAAGCCGTTCACCTCCATGGTCAAACTCAGTTTGGCACCCGTGCGGAACGTCGCCATGGCTTCCACGTAGCAGCCGTGCAAACTGATGTCGGTGAAGGTAGCCCAGGTGGCGACGCTGCTGCTCACTTCGCGCAAGTGAGCGCTGCCCTGGCAGCGGTAGCGGGGACTTCGGCGTTTTTCGGCCGCGACAGGAGCAGGGCGTCCAGCGGGAAAAATATTTTCAGTACTAGTTTCGGAAGGGGAGGTTGCGCGAGCCGGCGCCGCGCCAGCCGCTTGCGGAGTCGTTTGCCTTAATGCGGCCAGGTAGGCCGCTCCAGCGCCATTTTCATCGGACATAAGACCGAACGGCTCATCGCGAAAAGATCAGGGCGTATTTCGATCGAGCAGTTTCTCCCGGAACTTGGGTCGCGTTGAGCGTCTCTCTACTACTCTACGGAGCTTTGAAAGTGGAGGTGGAGGGGAAACGCGAATCGACGTTTAACGAAGGACTCAGGCAGTTGTCAGAAAGGGACGTGGTTTAGGAATGGAACTAGGATGCCGGGAAATTCGCTGCCGATTTCCGGATTTGGCTCCAGACCTCATCCCGACCAACGCCAGTTTTTGCGGAGAAGGGAATCACGGGAGCAGCGGGATAGGCATCCGTCAATTTTTTCAGCGCGTTGTGCAATTGATTATTAGAAAGTCGGTCGCTTTTGGTTGCGATCAGGAGAAGATCCCGGCCCGAAGCATTCAGAAAGTCGAGTAGTTGGCGATCGCTATCCTGCGGAGGTACATTGACGTCGACCAGCGCAACGCAGAGAGCCAAGGTCGGACGTTCGTTGAGATAAGGCTCAATAAACTTGGGCCACTCCTGGGAAATCTCGCGGGAGAGCTTGGCGTATCCATAGCCGGGAAGGTCGGCGAAGATGACTTCGGGACGCGGCTTTCCGGGCCAGCGGACTTCAAAAAAATTAATACTGCGGGTGCGGCCGGGGGTGGAACTGGTGCGCGCCAGCTTGGTCTCGACCAGAGTGTTAATGACGCTCGACTTGCCGACGTTCGAGCGCCCCAGGAATGCGACCTCGGGCAGGCTGGGAGCAGGGAAGTGGGCCGCATCGGTGGCGGCGGCCATGAATCGAGCCATCACTCGCATGCGCAGCTCTCAGGTCTGATCGGGGTATTCGGAGCTGGGTTCCCAAGTGTCATGATCCAGTGTGCAATGCAAAGGCGAAATCTGGCAAGCGGACGGTCTGTTAAGAGCGTGCAAAACAAAAATGCCCGCGTTTGCGGGCATTTTTTGAAAGCCAAGCGTTTCCTACTGATGAGCCGTTGGCGTGTCTTCCGAGCCGGAGGTCAGAGGAGCGATCGGCCGCGCGCCCTCTTCTTCAACTAGGGACTGCAAGGGGGTCTCGAGAGCGATTTGTAAGACCTGGTCCATGGTGTCGACAAAATGCATCTTCATGGCGCTGCGCAGGTTTTCGGGAACCTCGGCTAAATCCTTTTCGTTGTCGCGGGGCAGGATCACTTCGAAAAGGCCGGCGCGATGAGCTGCCAGCAATTTCTCTTTGAGCCCGCCGATGGGAAGGACTTTGCCACGGAGTGTGATTTCTCCGGTCATGGCCAGATCGCGTCGCACGGGAATCTTGCTGAGCGCGCTGGCAATCGCGGTGGCGATGGTAATGCCAGCGGAAGGACCATCCTTTGGAATCGCTCCCTCAGGAACGTGCACGTGCAGATCGAGGTTCCGATAGAAGTCGCGTGTCAGGCCCAAGCGGCTGGCTCTGGATCGAATGTAGGAGAGGGCGGCCTGCGCCGATTCCTGCATCACATCACCGAGCTTGCCGGTCAGAGTCAGCTTGCCCTTGCCATCGACGACGGTCGCTTCGGTACTCAAAATCGAGCCGCCGACTTCGGTCCAAGCGAGACCTGTAACGAGCCCGACTTCGGACTTTTCATGAGCAAGCGTGTCACGGAACTTGATGACTCCCAGGAAATCCGTAACATTCTCACCGGTAACAGCGACTGTATAGTTTTCGCCTTCTTTGACCACCTTGCGGGCGACCTTGCGGCAAACGTTGCCGATCTCGCGTTCCAGATTGCGCACGCCGGCTTCGCGGGTGTAGGAGCGAATCAGAGTTGTGATGGCATCATCGGAGAACTTGACGTTCTTCTCCGAAAGTCCAGCCTGCAGCATCTGCTTCTTGACCAGGAACTGCTTGGCGATTTCGACTTTTTCCTGCTCGGTGTAGCCGTGGAGGCGCAGAACTTCCATGCGATCCTGCAGCGCAGGAGGGATGGTGTGCATCACGTTGGCGGTGGCCACGAAGAAAACCTGAGACAGGTCGTATTCGACGTCGAGGTAGTGATCGACGAACATGAAATTCTGTTCGGGATCGAGCACTTCGAGGAGAGCTGCGGAGGGATCGCCGCGGAAATCCATTGACATTTTGTCGACTTCGTCGAGCATGAAGACGGGATTCTTGGTGCCAGCCTTCTTCATCATCTGAATGATCTGGCCGGGCAGGGCGCCAATATAGGTGCGGCGATGGCCGCGAATCTCGGCTTCATCGCGCACGCCGCCGAGGGACATGCGAACGAACTTGCGTCCCGTGGCCTTGGCGATCGACATTCCCAGTGAAGTTTTGCCAACGCCGGGAGGTCCGACGAAACAGAGGATCGAGCCTTTGGGATTTTTAACTAACTGGCGCACGGCAAGAAACTCAAGAATGCGTTCCTTGATTTTCTCCAGCCCATAGTGATCTTCGTTGAGAACTTTTTCAGCGCGGGAGATGTTGCGGATTTCTTTGGAGCGTTTCTTCCAAGGCACGGCGAGGAGCCAATCCAGATAGTTGCGCGAGACGGTGGATTCGGCGGACATGGGCGGCATGGCTTCGAGCTTCTTGAGCTCCTGCAGAGCCTTGTCCTTCACTTCTTTCGGCATGCCGGCGGCTTCGACCTTTTTCTTCAGTTCGTCGAATTCGCTTTTTTCGCCGCGGCCGAGTTCCTTCTGGATGGCCTTAATCTTCTCGTTGAGGTAGTACTCTTTTTGCGCCTTCTCCATCTGGCGCTTCACGCGGGACTGGATGGTGCGGTCGACGTTGAGCTTTTCGATTTCGACGTCGAGCACGTCGGCGATGCGGTTCAGGCGTTCTGAGGGATCGAAGATTTCGAGCAGTTCCTGCTTCTCTTCAATGGAAAGCTGCAGGTTGGCGGCGATGATGTCGGTGAGCTTGGCGGGATCTTCCATGCGCACAGCCGAAATCATGGTCTCGTAGTTCAGAGCCTGGCAGAGCTTCACGTACTGCTCGAAGAGCGTGGTGACGCGCTGCATGCCCGCTTCGATCTGGGCATTCATCTCGGTGGGATAGCGGGCCACTCGGACGTTGGCCTGCATGTATCCATCGGCGTCGGTCGCCTGCAGGAGCCGTCCGCGCTCAATGCCTTCCACCAAAACTTTGATGTTTCCGTCGGGCAGCTTGAGACTTTGGACTATGTTAACGATAGTGCCGACCTGGTAGATTTCATTCGACTTGGGTTCGTCGATCGAGGCGTCGTGCTGCGTCGCCAGGAAAATTTTCTTGTCGGCGGCCAGAGCCTCTTCCAAGGCGCGCACGCTGGACTCGCGGCCCACCACGAACGGCGTCATCATGTAAGGAAAGATGACTACGTCCCGTATGGGCATCATGGGCAGCTTCTTGCTTTCGAATTTTTCCTTGGATGTAGTCACTCGATCTCCCTGGGTCGTACGCGCTGAAAATTATGGTCAAACGAAGTTGTGTGGGATAGCAACGCGCGGCGCGCGCATTCTCACACAGCCTACCTAACACTCAGTCTACTACTCTTTTAGGGCCCTTTGGTTATCCGGCCTTTTCCATCATCGAAAGCGAGGCATTGCGTTTTTCGACCATCTCCCGGGTCACTTCGAACTCCTTTAGTTTCTTCTGGCTGGGCAGATGGAACATAAGATCGAGCATGAGTTCTTCGAGAATCATGCGCAGACCGCGAGCTCCGACTTTGCGAGCCATAGCCTGGCGAGCGACGGCGCGGAGAGCCTCCTCGCTGAACTTGAGGCGCACGTTTTCAAATTCGAACAACCGCTGGTACTGCTTGACGATGGCGTTTTTGGGGCGGGTGAGGATCTCGATGAGGGCAAACTCATCCAGATCTTCGAGCATGCCCATAACGGGAAGACGACCAACAAATTCCGGAATTAAGCCAAACTTGATGAGGTCCTCGGGCTGCATTTCGCTAAGCAGTTCGAAGTTGCGCTTGCGAGCGACGCTGACATCTTCTTTTTCTGCTTCTTCGCCGGTGCGGAAGCCGAGAGACTTTTTGCCGACTCGGCGACCGATAATTTTCTCCAAGCCAACAAAAGCTCCGCCGCAGATGAACAAAATGTTGGTGGTGTCGACGGGCGTAAATTCCTGGTGGGGATGCTTGCGTCCACCCTGCGGTGGAACATTGGCAATGGTGCCCTCGAGGATTTTCAGCAAAGCCTGCTGCACACCTTCGCCGGAAACATCCCGCGTGATGGACGGATTCTCGTCCTTGCGGCCGATCTTATCGATCTCATCGATGTAGATGATGCCGGTCTGGGCGCGACTCACATCTCCTTCAGCTGCCTGCAGGAGTTTGAGGATGATGTTTTCGACATCCTCGCCGACGTAGCCGGCCTCGGTGAGCGTGGTGGCATCGACGATGGCGAAAGGCACGTCGAGCATGCGGGCCAGAGTCTGCGCCAGCAGCGTCTTTCCGGTGCCCGTCGGACCGATGAGCAGGATATTCGACTTGCTGAGTTCGATCCCATCGCCCGCCGTTTTCTGGCGGTTCATGAAGATGCGTTTGTAGTGGTTGTAGACCGCGACGGCCAGCTTCTTCTTGGTCTGCTCCTGCCCGATGACGTATTCGTCGAGGAAGGTTTTGACCTCTTGCGGTTTGGGCAGTTGGTTGGGTGTGGTGGCTTGCGGAGTAGCGGTGCGGTCATCTTCCAGGATGGAATTGCAGACCGCAACGCACTCGTCGCAAATGTAGGCGCGGGGATAGTCGCTGGGCGATGAGATCAGTTTGGCAACGGCGTCCTGCGATTTATGGCAGAACGAACAGCGCAAAATCTCCTCGGAGCCTGACTTGTTTTTCACTCAGATCCACTCCTTAAATTTTTCACGGTCGGTCCCGGGTCTCGCCTACCTCGACCCGTTTATCGCCGCTTTCGCGTCCCGTCCCCGCATGGCGGTTTCAAGCGCGAAGGCAGATCATACCGCTTTTACGGTCTTATAGATGATATCGTCTATGATTCCGTATTCCTTAGCCTGCTGCGCGTTCATGATGAAGTCGCGCTCCACGTCTTTTTCTACCTTATCCAGCTTCTGCCCGCTGTGCTTGGAGAGTAACTGGTTTGTAATCTCGCGCATACGCAGGATTTCACGGGCATGAATGTCAATATCGGTGGCCTGACCGGACAATCCTCCCATGGAAGGCTGGTGAATCAAGATGCGAGAATTGGGCAGGGCTAATCTTTTCTTGGGCTCGCCGGCGGCTAACAGCAGAGCGGCCATGGAGGCTGCCTGACCCACGCAGAGCGTCATGACATCATTTTTCACGTACTGCATGGTGTCGTAGATCGCCATACCGGCGGTGATGGAACCGCCTGGCGAATTGACATAGAGCTGAATATCCTTTTCAGGATCTTCCTGGGCAAGAAACAACATTTGGGCGATCACCAGATTGGCAATGTTGTCGTCAATCGGAGTGCCGATAAAAATAATGTTGTCGCGGAGCAGACGGGAATAGATATCGTAGGCGCGTTCGCCTCGCCCGGTCTGCTCAATGACCATCGGTACCAACATCATTTGCGGATCATTTGGTTTCATTATTTACCGGACCTGTCACCGGACTGTCACACTCCGCCCCATCGTAACGCCATCGTTGCTCGGGGAGGGTTGAAAGCGCCCGCGTTTTTGAGTACTACGCGGACTGGTGATAAAGAAATTCGAGGGTCTTTTCGCTGCGGATTCTCATCCGGATTCTATCGAGCCCCCCATCCTCTGTCAAACGAGCACGAACCGCTTCCGACGTTTGTTTTGACTGTTTCGCCAGAGATTCGAGTTCCTGATTGAGTTCTTCATCGCTAACTTCGATTTTTTCGAGCTCGGCAATTCGCTCGAGCAGCAAGGACGACTTGACATCGTGCACGGCCTGCTCCCGCTGACCGACGCGGAGGCGAGGCAGATCCATTTTTTTCAAGTCTTCCATCTTCATGCCCTGCGCGGCCAGTGCTCGCAGACCGCGTTCCAGGCGCAGATCAATCTGGCGGTCCACCAAAGATTCAGGTACTTCAAAATCGTTGCGCTTCACCAAGTCGGCGACCAACTTGTCTTTCGCCGCATGCTCGGCGGTGTGGCGCTTCTCCGCTTCCATATTCTCGCGGATCTGTTTGCGCACCTGATCAAGACTGGTGAACTCGCCTAACTCCTTGGCGAAATCATCATTCAATTCGGGCAGGCTTTTCTGCTTGATGCCATTCACTTTTACGGTATAAACAAAGGTCTTTCCCGCCAGCCGCTTGTCGGAAATATCTTCCGGGTAGCTCACGTCAAAGGTTTTTTCATCGCCCGCCGAGGCGCCGGTGAGGTTCTGAGTGAACTCAGGAACCGTATTCTTGCCGCCGATCTCGATCAGGACATCATCCATGCGAACGGGGTTGGCAGCGGCCTCTTTGACATCCTGGCTATCTTTTGGTTTGCCATCCATGGAGGCCTGGGCGAAGTCGCCCTCGGCCAAGGCGCGGCCTTCGACCGTGTTATAGGTAGCGTGCTGCTCGCGGACGCTGTTGAGGGAGGCTTCGACATCCTCATCAGTAACGGCGATATCTGGTTTTTCAGCGCGCAATTCCTTATAGCCTTCGACCTGAATCTCGGGCAACACTTCGAAGGTGGCCTTGAAGCGCAGCGGCTCGCCATCGTGCAGGTGAAGGTCGGTGATCTGGGGTTGGGAAACTGGAATCAGCCCTTGCTTTTCCGCTTCTCGCCGGAAATATCGTGGAACGAGAGCCTCGATCACATCATTCTTCAGGCCATCGCCAAAGCGCTGGCGAATGATGGAGGCGGGAACATGGCCGGCGCGAAAGCCCGGCAACCGCGCACTCTTCTGATAGCGCTGGATCTGCAACTCGGTTTCGCGGGTGACCTCAGAGGCGGGAATTTCGACCGAAATCTCTTTCTTGATGTCTTTGTTAGTTTCGGTTTTTGCCGAATCGGTGGTTTCAGTAGGGCTCACAATGTGCCTTTCACGACCCGCTCCATCCGGAAGTTTCTCAGCAATGGAAACCGTCTGGAATTTCATGCGGTGTTCCTTTGAGTGTAAAGAGAGAGGTAGAGCAGCGTCAAACGCGCGGGAAAGATTTGCGCTGCTTTCCGCGAAGAATTTCCCATCCTGGTTAGAGATCGAGTATCAAGGGCGGGCAAGATCAGGCACAAATCTGCTTCAGAGCTCGGGACATATGGTCGGAGAGGCTGATCGCATTTGGAGACAACGTCGCGCACACCGGCCTGACGGGCAGCCCGCAATAATTCGCCTGAGGGATGCATGGTGAACATCAACATGGCGGTTTGGGGAGCACGATCGTTGATCTGCCGCGCCGCTTCCAGGCCATTCATTCCCGGCATTTGAAAATCGAGAATGACGAGGTCAGGATGAAGCTCGTCGACTTTCTGGATGGCCATCTGACCGTTCTCGGCTTCGCCACAAATCTGCCAGTCGGAACTTTTTTCAAACCAGGATCGGAGCGAAGATCGGATCATGGAGCTATCATCGACGATGAGGATTCTGCGCATCAAGCTCCCAGTGAAACTGCCCTTGGCAAGCTGACGGCCGGACCACTGGCGCGGGTCCGAGCGGCTCCGAGGAAGGGTGTCTACACGCTAGTCCGCGTGAGAGATAACAACCATACCCTCGATCCTGTACGGTAGGTCTCATTTATCTGTAACTTGGGAACGCAGGGGTAGCGTCGGTTTTTGACGGTCCTGACGATGGATTCTTCGCGAGCATTGAGAGCAACGTTAAACTTCAAAAGATGCGAATTGCCACTAAAAAGCACGACCTTAAGACGCCGCACTGGCTGACCGTACTCAATCATGAGGTTATCGGATGCACGCGCTGCCCGCGGCTGGTCGCGTATCGCGAATTGATTGCGCGCGAGAAACGCCGCGCTTACCGCGACTGCGAGTACTGGGGCAAGCCGGTGCCTGGTTTCGGCGATGCGGAGGCACGAGTTCTCGTCATGGGTCTGGCGCCGGGAGCGCATGGTTCCAACCGCACGGGGCGTCCGTTTACCGGAGATGCTTCCGGAAAATTCATGTTTCCAGTTTTGTACGAGACCGGATTCGCGAACCAGCCGAACGCCACCGATCGGGATGACGGACTCGAATTGAGAGATCTATACATCACGGCCGCGGTCCGATGTGCGCCACCGGACAACAAACCCAGTCCGCAGGAACTGGCGGAATGCTCGCAATTTCTCGATCGTGAAATTGCTGGTTTGGAAAGAGTGAAAGTTGTAGTGGCTTTAGGCAAGATCGGCTTTGACGCTTATTTGAATTACGTGAAACGACAACGGACGCTGCTCAATCGAGCGCGGTATATGTTCAAACACGGCGCCAGTTACCGGTTACCCGATGGTAAGGTGTTGCTGGCCTCCTACCACCCTTCCAATCAAAATACGCAGACCGGGAAGCTGACGCGGGAGATGTTTGTTGAGATATTTAAAGAGGCGGTAAAACTTGCCGATGATTCAGTTGAGGCGCCGCCAGGGCCGGATCGCGGGACCACCCCTTGATCTGGGGTTAAGCCGCAAAAGCTAGGGTCGCGAACCGGGGCGGCGCCGTAAGTTTTCGGCCAGCCAGGTCAAGAATCACGGAGCGGCTATTGAAGTTTCGTCGCGATTACTTCCAACTGGAATTGTCTCTTGGAATTGGGATCGTCCACACTCCCTAACACGACGGGTTTTCCGAGCAACGCCAAGGTGCCTCCGCTGATCTTGAGTTGGCGCAGGACGGGACGGGTTTCATGTCCAGCGGCCGGCTCCTGCGTAGCGAAATTGCTGATCTCGGCACGAACCGAAAGATCGAGGGTTCCGTTTCGATCCTCCACTCGGCTCCATATGCTGGTGCCTACATCGAGATATTGAAATTCGCCCGGCTTCGATTCGACAGGCACGCGGGTGCCGATCTTCAATTCGTTGCTGCTGTCGGAGTTCAGATTCATGGAGTATTGGCGGGCGCTGATCTTTTTCCCGGACTCTAATTCGTTTACAGAAAAATCCAGGCGATAAGCGTTCATCGCTTTTTCAATTTTTGGAGTTTTCTCTGTGTCAGCTGCATGCGCGGTTAACGTGTAAACGCCGGCGACCAGAAATGCCAACGCCAACGCTGATGACACAAATGTTTTCTTTAACATTGTGATGATCCTCCCTGATTCGAGGGAAGAACGTGCGGCGAGGAGTGAACTTGCAAAAAAGAATTAATAAACGCTCAGAAGCCAACCATAACGGGTTCAGGCTCTAAGCGGATACCCCATATTTCCTCAACGCGCTGCTGAATCTGTTCTTGTAGAGTGACAACTTCAGTGGCGGTTGCGCCCCCGCGATTTACGATGGCCAGGGCATGCTTGCTGGATATTCCGACGCGCCCAAAACCGTGACCTTTGGCGAAGCCGGAGTGCTCGACCAGCCACGCCGCGGATACTTTCTTCTGGGTTTCAAGGGCGGGATAGCTGGGCACGTGTAATCCGCGGACCTTTGCCCGGCGTTCTAAATCTTCATGTTGCTCTTGCGAAAGTACGGGATTCTTGAAAAATGAGCCAGCGCTGAGGCAGTCCGGATCCCCGGGGACGATCAGCATGCCTTTCAGAGCGCGTATATGGCGAACCGCTTCGCGGGTTTCGGCAAGATCGGGCAGATTTTCGCGGCCAGCGAAGTGCCGTTTGAGATCGGCATAAAGGATTCGAGCCTTGCCGCCGGGGGTTAGCGCATAGCTGACGCGAAGGACGATGAAACG
Organism: uncultured Acidobacteriaceae bacterium; assembly: GCA_963846215.1. Lineage (GTDB taxonomy): Bacteria > Acidobacteriota > Terriglobia > Terriglobales > Acidobacteriaceae > Sulfotelmatobacter. The sequence continues at coordinate 63,752 of CAWJVC010000011.1, forward strand.
TCCGCGCTCGCTGGAGTTGAAGATGCTGGAGCGGTAGGCAAACCCGCAGGCTTCGGCGCAGAGTTCGCGGACCTGTCCGTCTTTTAAGTCGAGGACTTGAACTGCTGCAATCGTGTCGGAAACTTCCTGCCCATAAGCGCCCACATTTTGCACGGGCGTGCCGCCGACGCTGCCGGGGATGCCGCTTAAACACTCGACGCCGGCGCACCGCGCCATGACTGCGCGGGAAACAAATTTGTCCCATGATTCGCCCGCGCCGACGTTGAAAAGCACTTTGCCATCGTCGACGGTGTGCTGTTCAATCCCAGGAATTGCGATTTTCAGAACAAGGCCCGGCCAACCTGAATCGGAAAAAATTAAATTACTTCCGCCGCCGAGAACGAATAGCGGCAGGTCGCGCGAGCGAGCAAACGCCACTGCTTCCTGCACTTCGGCAATGGTCCCAGCTTCAACGAAGTATCTCGCCAAACCGCCGATTCGGATCGTGGTGAGGGGTGCAAGCGGAATGTTTTCGAGCAACTGCACGTGTTTTCAATATTACATAGCGATTGTGGAAGCGCACGGGCCTTGTGAGTTACGTTTGGACACTTCGCGATTGGAACGGAACAAACAGAGGAGGCGGGAAATGGTGGAGGCGGCGGGAGTCGAACCCGCGTCCGAAAATGTTACTGGTCAAGAGACTACATGCTTATTCGCGTTCATGCCCCGGGCATTAGGTGTTTCCACCCTACCCAAGACGTTCGCGGCCCACGCTCAGAACGGACAAGAAACGCTAGCCGCTAGCCTGTGATCTTAGCCTCCCCGCCCAGACGTAACGGGGAAGAGCAGCCCTCTGTGTGACGCTCGCTCACCGCCCAAGGGCGAAGCGGTGGAAAGCGGCTGCCTAATTAATTAGGCTGCGTATGCCATTTGTTGATTGGCAATTATCATTTTGCTCACGATTACGGGTGTGTGCACCCCGGCATGCCTCTTGGCCGCAAGCATCTCCGTCGAAGCCGTGACGCCCCCACTGGTGGGTATGGCCATACTCAAAGAACTACTTCCAGACTAGGGGTCACCCGAGCGGAAGTCAATTCTTTAGATGATCGACCGCCCGCACGCGGACCATATCTTTATGGAGTTAAACAAAAATACTTTAAAAATTGACAAAATCAATACAATAAGCTTGACAAATTAACTTATTTAATTTAATTTGATGATCGTAATGAGTGACACGAACAAGTCCCCCCGAGAGTGGCAAGAATCTGGCCCAACTGACCGGCGGCCATCGGATCGTGGTGGAACGTGTCCGGATTGCGGACAAGGACCTCGCTATTGAGGGCAGCTTTGAGCTTCCGCAGCTAGCCAGGCTCGCCCCTGAAGATCAGATCTTCATCACGGCATTCGTTCGATCTCATGGCTCGATCAAGGAAATGGAGCGGATCTTTGGGGTTAGTTACCCGACGATCAAGGCGCGGCTGACTCGGATTGCCGGCAGTCTGGAATTCGTGGAGACGGACCCTGCTCCGTCGAAGGATGAGATCCTGGAGCGGTTGCGACGCGGGGAGATCACGGCAGAGGATGCGATCCGGGAAATGGAGGCATTGCAATGATTCCGCTTGTGGCGGTTGTGAGTTTGCGCGGCCGAAAAAGCCGCACCCTGCGGGTATGGGTCCCCCTGATCCTTCTGTGGCTGCTGCTGGTTCCGGTTGCTGTGTTGTTATCCCCTGTGATTTTTATTGTCTTGCTGGCTTGCCGGGTGAACCCTTTCCGCGCGTTCTCGGTTGCGTGGCAGATAGTCTCCGCGCTGAATGATGCAGAGTTCGACGTTGAGCATCCCAGCGCGGGAATCTCGATTTGTGTTTTCTAGGAGCCGTCCATGAATGAACATCGACGCCAGATTTTGCAGATGCTGTCGGAAGGAAAAATCAACTCGGAAGAAGCGGAGCGATTGATCTCGGCGCTTGAAGATCGGCCGTCTGGCCAGTCCTCGCAAAGCGTCTCCGACTCAGGAACCAAAACCCGGCCCAAGTATCTTCGCGTCCAGGTCGACTCGGAAGATGGTGGGCATGATGGCCCGACGAAGGTCAACGTCCGAGTGCCGATGCAATTGTTGCGCGCGGGTGTGAAGCTGGCTGGGCTGATTCCGGCGCAAGCGCTCCAGCGCGCGAATGTTGCGATCCACGAGAAAGGCATTGCGTTTGATCTGAGCCAGATCAAGCCCGAGAATCTGGAGGAATTAATCGATCAGCTCAATGATCTGAGTGTTGACGTCGATCAAAAAGATCACGCGACTAAGGTGAAGGTGAAAGTGTTCTGCGAGTAGAGAATCGGCCGGTGAACCCGCGCTGCATTATCGGGCTGCCAGTTTGCTCCCCAGCTTTACCTTCACTTCTGGCCACTCCGAATCCAGGATGCTGAAGTAGACGCTATCGCGCACGCGGCCGGTCCAGGTGACTACGATGCCTGCGCAACGTGCCTTCTTCTTTCGCGCCGAGGCGCAGTATCGCGTTGCGCGACCTGTGATTCAACGCGTCCGTTTTCAGTTCGACTCGGAAGCATTGCCAGACTTCAAAGGCATGCCGCAGCATCAGATATTTTGCCTCCGTGTTGACTGCGGTGCGTTGCCAGGGTGGGGCGATCCACGTCGAACCAATCTCGACTCGGCGATTGGCACGATCGATGTTCATGAAGCGAGTACTGCCGATCACGCGTCCGGAGCTTCGCTCGATCGTTGCGAATACCACCGATTCGCCGCGTTCTTGCTCGCCCAGTGCTTTCTCACAAGATGCTTGAAATCATCTGCGCGTCTTCATGCGGTAGGGAATCCAATGAAAGATGTCATCGAGCGCGTCTTTGGCGACGTGCCAGAATTGTTCCGCATGTTCGTGGCGAATGGGCTCCAGACGAACAACCAATCCCTCCAGTGTGACTGGAGTTACGATATTCAGCGGGGCAACCGACAAACTCATCGAGGAATTCCTTTCTAACAGGCCGATCATCCATTATGTTGCATCTCGCGGAGATTTGCGGGCATCTGTAGTATGGCTTCATAACGGTTTTCGGCAAGTTTCGAAACAGAGGGTTGACCGGCATGATGTCGTCCGTCCAACACTTTACAAATTGGTAGTGTCAGGAGTGTTGCCGGTGAAATCGCAGTGTCTGCCTTTCGCTCAGATTCCGCATACCACGCGCCTTTTCACTGATTTCCTTAAATACACTCCTGCGGTAAAGCCTTTTTATCCGCATTCTCCGCACTTCTCGGAATGGGTGATGGCGGAAGCATCAAGCTTGAAATACGATCCTGGCCGGCGCGAGCGCGTGAGCGCGATTCTCGAGCGGCAGAACAAATCGTGGGAAGCCTCACCCCAAACTCTTGCCAATCTCGATCGTTTTCGAAATGGTGCCGCCGCGATCGTAACCGGCCAGCAAGTCGGACTGTTTGGCGGGCCCATGTTCGCCATCTACAAAGCGCTCAGCGCCGTTAAGCTGGCGGACGAAGCTACTGCCGCGGGCGTGGATGCCGTTCCCATTTTTTGGCTGGCGACTTACGATCACGATCTTGCAGAGGTCAATCACGTTTCCATTCCTGGTCCGGACGGCTCGTTGCGTACGCTCACCACTTCCAGCCACAGCATTCCCGGCGCTCCGGTAAGCGAAGTTCGCCTCGGGGATGAGATCGTGCCAGTCGTTGAAGAAGCCGTATCGCTTGCTGGGCGATTCGGAGGCTTCGCAAATTTTGCGCGAGTCCTATCGTCCCGGGGAAACACTGGGCTCGGCTTTCGCGCGCTTCTATGCGCGTTTGTTTGCGGCATGGGGAGTGATTGTTCTCGATGCCTCCGATCCCGAACTGCATCGAATCGCTGCGCCGATCTATCGCGAAGCGATCGAGCAGCGTGTCTGAAATCGATGACGCGTTGCTGGCTCGGGGACAAGCTCTGGAGGCGGCTGCATTATCACCAGCAAGTAAAGGTCACTGCTTCGTCAGTGCTGGTATTCACGCTTGCAAAACGGCGCGCGCACGCCGATTCAGCGCACCCAGACGGGGGCGACGTCTGAATTTGTAATTGCGAGCAGTGCCGCCGAAACCGAGAAGTTATCCGCCGGCTGAGCTGATGGATCGCATTGCGACCGCGCCAGAAAATTTCAGTCCCAATGTTTTGTTGCGTCCCGTGGTGCAGGATTATCTTTTGCCCACGCTTGCCTATGCAGGCGGAGCGGCGGAGGCTGCATATTTCGCGCAGGCGGGGGCGGTCTACGAAAAGATGCTCGGCCGCGTAACCCCGATCGTGCCTCGTTTTTCAGCCACGCTGGTAGAACCGAAAGTCCAGCGCGCGCTTGAGAAATACGGGATCGCGGTGCGCGACACATTCCAGGGACTGGAGACGCTTCGCCGTACTTTGGCAGAGCGAAGTATGCCCGCTGATTTGCAGACGGCGTTCGAGCGCGCGAAGCAATCGGTGGAGGAATCTTTTGCCAGCCTGCAAGATGCCGCTCGCTAAACTCGACCCCACGCTCGTCGAGGCCAGCCAGACCGCTGCCTCAAAAGCACATTATCAGCTGGACCGGCTCCGCGAGCGCGCCATGGCCGCAGAATTGCGCCGCAGCGAAGTGGTTGCCCGCAAAGCGGAAGTGCTTAATCAAGCTCTTTATCCCGAAGATGGCCTGCAGGAGCGAGGCGTTGCGGGCGTCTATTACGTGGCTCGCTATGGAACCGGGACTTCTGAAGGAGCCTCTACGACGCGATGCGAACCGATTGTCTTGACCATCAGATCCTGGAGTTGTAAACAGTAAGAACTCCTGGAATAAACAGTCGTCTAATGGCTTTCGCTGGTCGCCAGATAAGTTCCCAAGCCCAATCATGATGGCGCCCGTCAACGTTCGCTGTCGACGGCGGAAACAGCCGACGAGCGAATCTTTTTCCCAGCGGTCCTGCCAGCAGGATGACAATCATATCCGCCGACGTATTCAGAATCACTGAAGCAGTTCCCAGAGTGACGAACTGAAAGAAGACATGTCCGGCCCCGCGGTTCACGAACTGTGGAATGAAGGAAAGAAAGAACAGCGCTGTCTTCGGATTGAGCGACTTCCGTTGCAACGCCCTGCCATAGCGGATTGCGCGCCGCACGGTGATTGTGGCGAAGGAATCCGGGACTGCTTCTTTTTCTCCGTTCTTTCGTGCATCGATGATCATCCTCACGCCGAGGAAGCACAGATAAGCCGCGCCGGAATATTTCACCGTGGAGAATGCCAGAGCGGAACGTGCCAGGATCACCGAAACTCCTAATGCCGCGGCTAAGACATGCACCATGCCTCCGAGAAACGTTCCCAGCGCCGACAGTACGCCCTCGCGCTTTCCTCCAGCCAGAGCTGCGGGCCAGCACATACAGCATTCCCGGTCCGGGCGCAATGGCCAGCAGACAATGCGGCGGTAAGAAACAGCATCAACCTTGCGGGGATCGGGCATGATGCGGAAGATTTTACTGCAACAATTATTATGCAGCCAACTTTCCAGTTGGGCCAAGGATTCCACACGAGGTTCCTGCCGGTCGCGATACGCTCCCGCCACATCGAACAAGACGGCCTGCATGCCGGCGTTTGTCGCGCCCACGTAATCCACGGAGTACACATCGCCAACATAGAAGCTTTCGTCGGCGCGGGCATTCATGGTTTTCAGTGCTGCGTAAAAGATCTCACGGTCGAGGCTTCTCATAACCTACGATTCCTGAATCGGTAATTGTCTCGAAACAGTCCGCGATACCACAGCGGGAAAGGATCTCCTCGATTTTTCCATCGGCATTGGAGATCACGGCGATGCGAAACTTTGTGCGGATTCGGTCCAGCGCAGCGCGGGTCCCAGGCAGGATCTGATCCCAGTTTGCCGAGTTCTGCGTATTCCGCACCAAACTCCTGGACCACGCCATCGGCGGGCTTCGTCCAGGTCGGACAGAAGGTAGATTGTGAAGATCGACCAGAAACGTGATCGCTTCGACCGCTGCTGCATGCTCTGGTCAAACTCAGCCTTGGTTCTGCGCTCCAGAGCCTGCCATTGTGCGAGAGTGGGATGACGATCACTCGGGATTGGAGCGAGCATTTTCGCTCGGTTTGGAAACAGCAGCGTATTGCCGACATCGAAGAAGATGAAGCGATACTTCAGCCATCTTTCAATCTTAGCGAAAAGTGCGACTGGAACAGGTGCGACGAATGCGTTCGCGCTAATGGAATGCTTCCGAATCTCGAGCAACAATCGTTCCCGAGGATTATGTGTCGCCGTTTCCATCCGAATCGGTGACCCGTTGCCGAAAAAAATGTAATATCCAAGTCATTGGGCGTGTTTCGTTGGACCTGTTTCGGAGAGTCCCAGTCGGGCGACATTCTCGCGTTATGGAAGTTCCTTTAACAACCGGTTGGATTGAGCGTTGGCTCGCGCCAAGTATCGCTGCCGTCTCTGTCTACAGGTTCGTCCATGTGCATCCGGTGATTGTGCGGCATATGCTGCTGTTGCAGCGTCATCCCAGCCGCCGCAACGATATTTACAACATTCTCTGGGCGGTTGTTTTCGGATTCGCGACGCTGAATATCCTGAGCCTGGCCGCGCGGCGTTTCGAACCCAATCGCCGCGGGCTCACCTTCGGGGAGCTCATGGCGGTTCTGATCGTCCTGCTTTCTATTTTCTTGCTGGGCTGGGAGTTGCTTGAAGTGTTTCACATCTTCCCGATCAAACTGCAACGCTAGGCGCGTTCGACGCATTTTGGGGTATGATTCGCAAAATGGCGAAGAAGTCCCCAAATTTCGAAATTACTTGTCCCTGCTGCAGCGCGCTGTTGAAAGTGGACATCGAAACTCGCTCGGTGATCGCCCATACCGCTGCCGTGAAGCCGCGCATGTTTAACGATATGGAAGATGCCGCCCGCGCCATGAAAGAGCAGGATACGCGCCGCGAATCCATCTTCCGCCAATCGGTCGAAGCGCAAAAGCATGCTTCCGAACTTCTGGAAAAGAAATTTCAGGAAGCGGTCAAGAAAGCCAAAGAGTCGCCGGACACCGGCAAGCCGATTCGCGATTTCGATTTGGATTAGCTCCTCGGTAGAGTCAAGGCATGTCCGATTCGTCCCTTACTTCTCGGCCACCGCGGGGCGCGCGGCGAGAAATCTATCCCCGAAAATATCTCTGGCATCTTTCGATCGAGCGCTCGCCCATGGGTGCGATGGCTTCGAGTTCGACGTGCGACTCTCAGGCGATGGTCAGGCCGTGATCTGCCATGACGCCACATTCGACGCCGGGAAATTTCCAGTGGCAAAGCGGAAGAGTTCGCTCTTCCTGTTCTGCGTGAAGTTCTGCAAGCGCTACCAAACTACCGCTTTTCTGGACATCGAACTGAAGGTTGCCGGATTGGAGACCATCACGCTGGATTTGTTGCGCGCTTATCCTCCCGAACGCGGCTATGTAATCTCTTCATTTCTTCCCGAGGTCCTTCAAAGCGTGGACGGCAAGGATCACGTAATACCGCTGGGGCTGATTTGCGAAACCCCGGCTCAACTACAGCATTGGCCAAGATTGCCGGTCCAATACGTGATCCCGCATCACAGCTTGGCGCGTAAGAAGGTGATCTCCGAGATGCAGGAGCGCGGCAAGAAGGTATTTGTATGGACCGTCAATTCGAGCGCAGACATGAAGCGGTTCATCGCCTGGGGCGTGGATGGCATCATTTCGGACCATCCCGAGCGACTTGCTCAGCGCGCTCGCAATCCAGAGGATCCAACTCGAGAAAATAAAATCGCGAATATTTCGCCGCGAGCGAAATCCGATTTGACTCAGCCCTCCGTACATCCTTCAGAGCGGCTTTCTAAATACCGCTGTGGAGGACACTATGAAGCTTTCAGTATTCCGTCGCGCATTGCTTGCGGCCGTGGCCCTAATCGCGGCGACCGCGTCCGCGCAGAATCTAGCGCCCAACCAGACTCTCGGTTTTGGCGACAGCAAAGTACTTGAAGCTTCACTTATACGCAGAACTTCGATTGCATCGACCAGCCCTTCGACGACCTCAACTTCAACGGCATCATCGCCGCTAAAGATCCGGGCGAATTGCAAACGCCCATCTGCGAGGCCGGAGTCAACCCTTCGATTAACCCGCCGGGTCAGGTGGGAAATCCTTTCAACACCACCGAACCGCTCTACGTGCTGGTTCCGTTGTTTTCGACTAATAACGATCAGAATCCTAACGACGCTATTTCTTGCGACAACGTGGTCGCCGGAACTCTGTGCGGTCCCGCGCTGGGAAGCGAATTGATCACTCTGTTCGGCGCGGTCCCGGAGGCTTATAAGGCGACACCGGTGGTTTACACGCAGTGTCCCGAACCCGGTTCTGCGCCCGGAACCTGCACCATGCATGCCTCGCGTCTGGATCTGGCTCCAGTGCTTGCCCAACTGGGGTATATTCCGTAAGCCGCCCACTGCCAACGTGTTTCTTCCGACGCCCAATCACAGTCACGTTGTGATCAATGCCGATATCAATGTCAAAGCGATATGGTGGCAGGTGATCCCGGTTCTGGTGACTAGCCAGAGCGACTGGCCGACGCAGGACGGAAGCAGCGGAATCACGTCACTCAAAGCATTAATCGCCGCTAAGCAGGCTGGTACGGCAATTGTTGCTCCCTCGAACTTTTTCTTATTCTTCAGTTCGTACACGGCGGGAAGCCCACAACATGGCCAACATGCAGTAGATTCAAGCGTGCCTCGGCCTGTCGGTTCGATTTGGAGCGACAGGCCGGGACATCTCTAAGTTTTAGAGGACAGCGAATCGCTTAATCGGCCGCGGCTTCGAGCGCTGCTCTTGCTCGCATGACTGGACGCAAGAAAGCTGCGCGCTCCATTTCAAACGCTTCCAGATTTGCGCCCATGGCGTGATCATTCCAGCCCAGGACTGCGCCAATGCGTAATGCGGCTTCGCGGCTGCAGGATTCCGACCAGCACGGTCCCAAGGCCACCGGTACACGGCGCAAGAGGACGTCGCCTAGCGTGACGGCGTATTCTCTGCGATAGCTCTCCACCACTTCGGCAATCACGTGTGAGGTGTGCGGACAGATCGGCGCTCGCAGTTCCGCGCTGACCAGCGCCATGCGTGCGATATCGGCGGCGCGCTTGCCATGCCACTCGAGCATGCCTCGCGCAGATTCCTCGCTGACGGCGCCAATCCTCGCGATTTCCAGAACCGCATCGTCCAACAAAGGATCAGCGCAGGGCCGGGGCCCATCGCCATGGCATTCGGTTCCGCGACTTTCAATCCGATTTTTCTCGCGCACTCACGAGCCAGCGAAGCCGCAGTGGTTAACTTGCCTCCAATCACGGATATCATGTGCGCTGCGCCGTCATCGGCATGATCGTGCAGGATGTGATTCCGCGTGACCGCAGAAGGCTTATTATTCGGCGAATAGGGTAGCGGACGAATTCCCGCAAATGCGTGTTTCACATTCTCCGGCGATATTTTCGCCTTGGGAAACAGATTCGCCACAGAGCGCACCAGGTAATTGATTTCGTCCACGGAGGGAGCAGTCATCCCGGGATCGCCCGTGTCGGCCACTTCCGTGGTGCCCACCATAATTTGATCATTCCAGGGAAGAATGAAAATGGGACGCCCATCGAGCGCTTCGGTATAAATCGCCGTATTGGGCGAGCCGGAGAAGCGTGGCAGGACGATATGCGATCCGCGCACTCCGCCCAGCATTGGCTTCGACATACGAATCGACGAGCGCTGGCAAACCCGGTCGGCCCATGGGCCGCTGCAGTTGATCACCCAAGTCGCGTCAACCCGCTCATCGCGTCCGGTAATCTGATCGCGCAGCAAAACGCCGTGCACCCGGCCGTGCGCCACATCCACCGCCAGGGCCTCCATGTGATTGCGAACTGTGGCGCCAGCCTCGACGGCATCCATCAGCCACTCCGCAACCAGACGTTCAGGAAACTCGCACTGCGCATCTTCATAGTTAAAAAACGACCAGCGATGTCCAGCGTCGAGCGCTCGCTCAAGCCTTTTCAATTCCATCTCGGTAGATCCGCGGACGCGGAGCTTTTCCGGCGATTCGCTGGTAAAGCCATAATCCGGCGCGCACTTTCATCGCGCTGCGCTGGCTGGTTTCATTCAAAAGCAGGAGAAAATGCATGGGATGAACAAGATGAGATTTTTCCCGCAGCAATTTTTCTCGCTCGCGCAGCGACTCGCGCACCAGCCCGATTTCTCCGTGCTCCAGATAGCGCAATCCGCCATGAATGATGCGCGTAGAGCGGCTGGTGACTCCCGAGGCGAAATCATTCTGTTCCACCAGCAGCGTGTGCTTGCCGGCCCGAGCACATTCGCGCGCCACTGCCACGCCATTGATGCCGCCTCCAATCACGACCACATGAAAGCGTTGGCCTTCAACACTTGCCCGTGGATTGGCTGTTAAGACCATAGGGGCGCAATGCACCAGAGTAACCCGCAAAAGGTTACTAAAATTAGCCGTGAAAACTCACACTTCGACTCGTAGAGTGTGAACTCTGTAATGCCAGTGGAACAGGTAACCTTGGTGCTGCGAAGGGATTGCCCAAAATCACGTGGCTGGGCTGAAGACATCTGGAAGTAATCCCAAAAACACCGGCCCGCTGCGGGACACAGCCGGGCCGGTGAATAACTGAATACAATTAATTTAGGTAACCGCTAATTCACGTAACTTAGGCCGCCTTCCGCTCGCCCTTCCCGCTGGCATTCGCCCCTTTCGAAAATAAATCAATCATTTGGCGGTTGAACGCTGGAATGTCGTCGGGCTTGCGACTGGTGACCACTCCATTACTCAAAACCACTTCTTCATCCACCCATGTACCGCCGGCATTTCGTATGTCGGTCTTCAGGGAGGGCCAGGAAGTAATCGTGCGTCCCTGCACCGCGCCTGCTTCTACCAGCATCCACGGTCCATGGCAGATCGCCGCCACTGGTTTGCCCTGCTCGAAAAAGTGCTTCACAAACTGGACCGCTTCCGGAATCATTCTCAACTGATCGGGATTCATCACCCCGCCCGGCAAAAGAAGAGCGTCGTATTTTGCTGGATCGGCGGAGTTCAGCGGGACGTCGACCTGGCACCTCCTCTCCCCAATCCTTTTTATTCCAGCCTTTAATTTCTTCCTCTTTCGGAGAGATCACCTGAGTGCGGGCGCCGGCTTCCTCGAGAGCTTTTTTCGGTTGCGTGCAGTTCGACTTGCTCAAAGCCATCGGTTGCCAGGATTGCAATGGTCTTTCGTTGAAGAGTATTTGCCATGGAATTTTCTCCTTAATGTTGGATTCGCTGATGATAATTTGGATGCCATGCGGGTAGGGGCGGTTTATCAGAAATAAGTCGAGAAAGTAAGCGAGCGCTGAATTGCGGCATCGCGAGGCGAGTCATTTAAAGTGGTTCCAATGTCCACAACCGGCGAACGTTTTGAACGCGCAGTCGCCATCATGGAGCGCCTGCGGGCGCCCGGAGGCTGCCCGTGGGACCGCGAACAGACTTTCGATTCCATCAAGCCGTATACGCTGGAAGAAACTTACGAAGTTCTCGAAGCCATCGATAATCGCGACTGGGACGAGCTTCCCGGCGAACTCGGCGATCTGCTTGTTGCAGGTGCTTTTTTATTCCGAAATGGCGAAAGGAGCAGGGAACGTTTTCGATTGATGACGTTCTCGATCGGCTCTCGGACAAGCTGGTGAACCGGCATCCGCATGTGTTTGGGGAGGTGAAGGCGGATACTTCTGCCGAAGTGAAGCGCAATTGGGAGGCGCTGAAGGTTGAAGAGCGAAAGAAACGGCGGGGTGCAGGCGCGAATGCTGCGAAGATAAGGCGAAAGTAGAGCTTCCTTCAAGTCGATACTGTCGGGGGTTTCTTCAGCAATGCCGTCGTTGCTGGAAGCGCACAAGTTCAGTTCGCGCGCGGCGCAGGTGGGCTTTGACTGGCCGAACATGGAAGGATTGTTCGATAAACTTGCCGAGGAGACTTCCGAGCTTCGCGAGCACTTGCAGGAATTTCCCGCTCCCGGTCCGCGCCCGGAAGGCCGAGGCATAGCTGGTTCCGGACGGCAGAAGTTCCGGAAGAGTTGCGAGCGCGGTTGGAAGAAGAGGTTGGAGATCTTTTTTTCGTGCTGGTCAACATCGCACGATATCTCTCGCTTGATCCGGAATCAGCGCTGCGCAAGACCAATCGAAAATTCCGCCGCCGCTTCCAATGGATGGAAGCAGCGACTGAATGAAAGCGGCGGCAATCTCGAAACCGCTTCCATGGATGAACTTGAATCACTGTGGCAGCAAGCTAAGCAGCAGGAGAAGCAATCGTGAAGGCCGGATGCGATTGTGATCCGCCGCTGTGAAGGGCTTGAACGAGCTGCGCGCCTGCGTTGCTTTGCAAAAAGAAGTATGGAACTTTACGGACGCGGAGCTGGTTCCATTGCGCATGTTCGTGGTGGCGGAAAAAGTTGGCGGACAGGTGATGGGCGCCTTCGACGGCGAGGAAATGGTCGGTTTCGCGCTTTCGGTGCCGGGCACGCGCTCTGGCCGCGTCTATCTTCACTCGCACATGCTGGCAGTGCGCAAGGACCATCGCAACAGCGGACTCGGCCGCCGGCTCAAGTTGTTGCAGCGCGAAGACGCGCTGGCTCGGGGAATTGAATTGATCGAATGGACATTCGATCCGCTGGAGATCAAGAACGCTTATCTGAATATTGAAAAGCTGGGAGCAATTGCACGGCGCTACAACATCAATCAATATGGGATCACGTCGTCGCCGCTGCAAGGGCGGACTTCCCAGCGACCGGCTTATCGCCGAATGGTGGCTGAAGTCGCGAGCGCGTGGAAAACTTGCTGACGACGGAAAGAATCCGGCGTTCGAAACCAGCGGTAGCGATCGAAGTTCCGGCGCAGATTTATGAGTGGAAAGCTGCGATCGAAACACGAGGTAAAGCCCAGCAGGTGCAGGAACGCAACCGCGGACAATTTCTGCGATCATTCAACCGCGGGCTCGCAGTGTTAGGTTACGAGCGAGACTCGGAAGGGAATGGCAAGTTTTTGCTCGGTAGTTGGGATGAGAGATTGGTCATACGCATCGAGAATAATCCGCCACGGAGACAGCAGGAGGCGTTCGATAATCAACGTACTAACCAGCCTGAATTAAATCACTATTATGAAAATTGAAGCCATCACGCTGCGCGAGATTCAAATGCCGCTCGTCCATTTCTTCGAGACGAGTTTTGGACGCACCTACAGCCGCCGCATCCTGCTGCTCACCGCGCACTGTGACGGGGTCGATGGCTGGGGCGAGTGCGTGGCCGGAGAAGATCCTTTTTACAGCAGCGAGTGGATCGAAAGCCTCATGGCCCACGATTATCCGTTACCTTGCCCGCGCCGTGCTTGGGCGAGAACTATCGATCCGCTCGCGATTGCGCCTCTCTTTTTTCGAAAGTTCGCGGCCATCGCATGGCGAAAGCCGCCATCGAAAATGCGTTGTGGGATGCCGAAGCGAAACAGAAAAATCAGCCGTTGTGGAAGTTGCTCGGTGGAACCCGGACAGAAATTCCTTGCGGCGTTTCAATCGGCATTCAGGACTCGGTCGAGCAGTTACTCGACAAAATCCAGACAGAACTGGCAGCTGGTTACCGCCGCATCAAGGTCAAGGTGAAACCGGGGTGGGACGTGAACGTGCTGGAGAAAATTCGTTCGCGCTGGGCTGACATCACCTTGAGCTGCGACGCGAATTCCGCCTACACGCTGGATCAGGTGGAGCATCTGCGAAGCTTTCGACCAATTCAATCTGCTGATGATCGAGCAGCCGCTGTGGGATGACGATATCTTTTACCACGCGCGCCTGCAAAAAGAATTGCGCACCGCCATTTGCCTGGACGAATCGATCGTGAACGCGCGCGCTGCAGCTGCGGCATTGAGACCGGCGCCTGCCGGATTATCAATATCAAAGTTGGACGGGTAGGCGGTTTCACCGAGGCAAAAAAGATCCACGACATCTGCCAGTCGCAAAAATTCCGGTCTGGTGCGGCGGGATGCTGGAATCCGGCATTGGCCGCGCCCACAATATCGCCCTTTCAACTTTGGAGAACTTCAGCCTGCCGGGAGACGTTTCGGCTTCGAAGCGCTATTGGAAGGAAGACATTATTGATCCGGAGGTGGAAGTCTCTCCCCAAGGAATGATTCGCCATCAGCGACCACGCCGGGAACCGGCTACCAAATCAGAGAAGATCTGATCGAGAAACTGACGGTGCGGAAGGAAACGCTTCGCGCGCAGATTAGTCTTAATCGGTTTGCCTGGATGTTTATTCTTCGAGCTAACGCGGTGCGATTTATGACTGTGACTTCGGGCTTGTCCGCTCGCCGATTTGGTTTTGTGCCAGCTTCACTTCTTCCGCTTTCAGCATTTCCACGCCTTGCGCAAAAGTGGTGTCCGTCAGGAACGCGCCGGAAGTCGCTGAAGACTTCGTCAGACTTGATCGCGAGACTTTTAAACAGAAGAATTTTTCCCGTAAAGTTCAGAGACATACGCGAAACATCCCAGCAGCCATTGCCTACGTCGCGCTGTTCGACAAGAAAATGTCCGCCCTTGTCGAGGTGCCCGAGAATGCCCCAGCCAAAGCTAACTTCTTTGAATAATGTCCCGTCGATCTTGGCAATTCGGCGAGCCACCGGATCGATCACCAAAACCCCAGCCATGCCTACCAGAACTTGTTCCACATGTGAAGGCGGCTGGTAGTCGGGGTTGGGCCTGAACTTCAATCGCACTAAGCGTCTTGGTCCGCCGACTTCCGTGTTGCCCTCTTCTTCGCCGTCGTATTGATACAAGAAAGGCGTCGGGCAAAGCTTTTACGATCAGCAGGGTGTGGTCGGCGTTCTCTTTCTCTTGCGAATGCTTGCGGCTCAGTTGCTCTGGATTGGTTGCCAGCCCGGCCAGGCGATCCTCCTCCTCCTGCATTTGTTCCTGGCGAAAGAGGCTTATCGTTATAGGCGACGGTCATGTCCGGCCATGGCCTGCTGAGTCTCGACATACAGCCGTGTTTGTGAACCCTGGGGGGTTTGCTTGTGCGAGCGGAACATGTGTTTCGTGGGATCATTGCTGGCCGCGACTTCATTCGCTACCGCCGCCCGTACCAGTTCCACTCCGGAGACCGGATCTTGATCAGAGGGAGATGCGGTTGCACCGGAACGAGGGATGCCTAGGACCGCGGTGCCCAAGATGACCGGCAGAATCGCGAGTCGTGTACACGCAGATCTTCGGGCCGACATCAGCATCTCGGACTCCTACGCACCCACTTCCGCTAAGTTTAGCAACTGCGATGAAGCGAAGCTCTACAGGAAATTAAGTATTTTCGGTTACTTTAGCGAGGCTTGCCGGGCAGTCCGTGCCTTGCGTATAGTCGTTGAAGTGCTTGGTTTGCGGATTTCTCGGCAGGAACGCTGATTTCCGGAGGAAACCAGACCTGACCCAGTTGCACTGACTTCGTAAATCTGGTGGAACCAGTCTCTTGAACAGGAGCGCGTCCATGGGCACTGCAGCTGCAGCCAGTGGTTTGGCACAAATCGGTAAATCAGTCGTCATCAAGGGCGAGCTTTCTGGCAGCGAAGACCTTTATATCTGATGGCCAGGTCGAAGGCAGTATCGCACTCAAGGGCAACAGCTTAACGGTGGGTCCGAATGGCCAGGTCAAGGGCAGCGTCGATGCTAAGGCTGTGGTGGTGCAAGGCAAACTTGAGGGGAATATTCAATCCAGCGACCGGGTTGATTTGCGCAAATCCGCTACGGTCACCGGCGACATTTCGGCGCAACGCATTTCCATCGAAGAAGGCGCATTCTTGAAAGGCAAGGTTGACATTCAGCGCACCGATTCCAAGTAGTTACAATTTGCCTGGCGTCGATTAAAATAAACAAGTTGGGCAGTGTCTCTCTGTAAGCAGCAGTCAGGAAAATAGGGTGTCGTCGGTTTCGCAGACTTTCATGAGATTATTTCGCGGTTCATCTGGAACGGAACTCGACCGGCGCAGAGCTCGCAGAAGCTCACCCGGCGCTCTAGCGGCCTGGGCGAATTGTCCCGTACATGGGACACTGCTGAAAACCTCTGTGTCCTCGATCTGGGTTCGACCTCGCCTACGAACATTCGCCACTTTACTGAGCACGGCCACAGAATCTACAGCGAAGACCTCCTGACAGCATCCACCGACCCCGAGTTGCTGATCAAGGACGAGCAGGGAACTGCGATTCTCGACAGCAGAAAGTTTCTTGCGGATAACCTGGTTTACCCGGCGGCTCAATTCGACGTTGTTCTGTGCTGGAATCTGCCCGACTACCTGGATGAAAGTTTGGTGAAGCCTGTGGTGGGCCGTTTATGGTCAGTGCTGAAACCTGGCGGAATGCTGCTGGCATTCTTTCATACTCGCGATGCAGGACCGGATTCCCCTTGTCACCGATTTCATATTGTGGGCGCGGACACGCTTGAAATGCAGAAGATTGAATTACGCCGCGAAGCCCGGCGTGGCCCAACCGGCGCGGTCCACACTGCCATCTCAGACGGCTTTCAGTTGCAGCGCGTGTTCAATAACCGTCACATTGAAACCTTGTTCCGGGACTTCGCTTCCATCAAGTTCTTCCTCGCCCGCGACAATGTCAGGGAAGTGCTGGTCGTTCGTTAGACCCTCGTTCTCATTCGCTCCGATTTTTCCACGCGATCAGACCCATGCGAAAAAGATAGTGGCGGGAGATTTCCATTTGTGCGGATGAAGGCGAATACGCCGCATTGAATGCGATGCGCATTTCGCCTGGCTGGTAAGCCCGGCGAACGGAGGTTAGACCATCCAACCACGCCACCCGGTCAAGCATGATGGGGTAACTAACGTAAACCAAGAACAGATGCAGAGGGTGACGCACCAGGTCATTGATCAGCAAAGCGCGTCGGCTGACCCGCAAGCCTTCCTTCATGAATCGGCGGAGTTGTTGAGGGTTCAAGTGGTGCGCGAACAGGCTGCAACTGACCAGGTCAAACGAGCCGTCTGCAAAGGGAAGGTCGAGCGCATTGGCAACGACGCAGTGAGCCGGTTGACCGCATTGTGGAATATCTCCCGCTGGCAGATGGGAGCGGGCTAGATCGAGCAAGGTCACTCGCAGCGTGATGCCGCGATTCTCCAGGTTCTTCTGCACGGTGTGGGTACTTCGCCCAGGCCGGCTGCCACTTCCAACAGCGACAGGTGATTCGTCCCCGTCGTTTCAGCCACGCGCTCCACCATTTTTTGCGTGGTGGAGATTCCGCCGAACCAGCGATTAACACGACCGATTACCCTCAGAGTGGCTCGCGCCTGGGCGGGCGTGCAGCCGTCGGTATCGAGGATTTCCGTAGCATCTACTCGCCGCATAAGATGATGCTGAAAAAATGTCTGTTTAAGCCGCGGGCTATCCGCCGCTAGACTTCCGCCAGTTCTTCTTCCAGCAATTGCTTGTTATACAGGTCGCTGTAGTAGCCGTTCAAGGCCAACAGTTCATCATGAGTTCCGAGCTCAACGATGTGGCCATTATGCAGAACGGCGATGCGGTCGGCATTTCTTACGGTGGAAACGCGGTGGGAAATAAAGATGGTAGTGCGTCCCTGCATTACTTCGCGGAGGTGATTCAGAATTTGGTCTTCGGTGTGGGTATCCACACTGGAGAGCGCATCATCCAGAATCAGAATGCGGGGATTGCGAATCAGGGCTCGCGCAATCGCGGTGCGTTGCTTCTGGCCTCCGGAGAGCGTGATGCCGCGCTCGCCCACCATGGTTTGATAACCCTCAGGAAAAGATTCGATGTCATTGGCGATGTTGGCAGCTTGGGCGGCATCATGGATCGCCTGATCGCTGGGGCTGTCTACGCCAAGGGCAATATTTTCGCGAATGTGGTCGCTGAACAGGAATGTCTCCTGCGGCACGAATCCAACATTCTTACGCAAGGAAGCGAGGGAAAACTCGCGGATCGGGCGGCCATCGATGAGAACCGTTCCCGGCGCCGCATCATAAATTCGCGGGATCAGGTGAACCAGGGTGCTTTTTCCGGAGCCGGTGGGGCCCACGATCGCCATACTGCTGCCTGCGGGGATGCGAAGGTTCAGATTGTGTAATACCTGTTTGCCGTCGTATTTAAAATTCAGCCCGCGGAACTCGACCTCTCCTTGTACTTCGCGATCGATTGCGGCGGTCTCATCCTTGATTTCAGGGCGCTCCTGAAGGATTTCATTCAATCGCACCAAGGAGGCTGTGCCGCGCTGAAAAATGTTCACCACCCAGCCGAGGGCGATGATCGGGAAGGTCATCTGCATCATATAAATATTGAATGCGGTAAACGCCCCGATTTTCATACGCCCGGCCAACACCTCACGTCCCCCCATCCAGAGCACCAGTACCATGGCGAGGCCGAGCATGAATTCCAGAGTGGGCCACAGCATGCCCATCAGGCGTACGAGCTTGAGGCTGCGCGCAACGTATTCCTGGTTGGCGGTTTCGAAGGCCGCAATCTCCGCTTCTTCCTGCACGTACGCACGTATTACGCGAGCGCCTGAAAAATTCTCCTGAGCTCGGGCAGAAATGTCGGAGAACATCGCCTGAATTCTTTCGAAGCGTTCGTGAATGCGCCGCCCGAAATATTGGATGGTCACGCTGACGATGGGCAGCGGAATAAAGGCATACAAAGTCAGCTTTGGACTGTTGTGCACCATGAACCACAACGCTGCCACCGTAAAGACCAGGGTGTTGGCCGAATACATGATCGCCGGCCCCATCAACATGCGCACGGCATTCAGGTCATTTGTGACCCGCGCCATGATGTCACCGGTGCGCATGCGCTGATAATAAGAATAGGAAAGCGTCTCGAGGTGGGCGAACAGATCGTTGCGCAGATCGAATTCGATATCGCGAGAGATGCCGATGACAATCCAGCGAGTGAGAAAAAGAAAAATCCCACGCAGCGCCGCCAGCCCCAACACCTGCAATGCAAAGATCAGAAGTTTGTGCCGTGTGACCCCGCCCTCCAAACTTTGCGCGGCGTTGCCGATGACTCGCGGCAAACCAGCCCAAGCGCCGTTGCTCAGAACAATGCACACCGTGCCGGCCACGAAGCCCCAGCGATATCGCTTGAGATAGGGAAGCAGCGGGCGCAGTCTCTCGGGAATCATGCAGGTTGTGTAGATGAAATTTTAGCAGGCGGGGTTCAAAGATGCCGAGAAGGGATGGGGTTAAGCCCAAACAAGGCTTTACTGATGTTCCGACCGACCCGGATGGGGTTCATTCATAGGAAGGAAATCACGTCGAAAAGCGATCACGCTGACAGCCGCCAGAATCGCTCCCCAGGTGACGAAAAAGATCCATCCGAGATCGAAGACGAAGCTTAGAGGCATTTCCATACCACATTCCTCGCTCTTTTAGAAGAAACAGCGCAGGACCGGGGAGAGTGCCGGTCCCGCGCTTCGAGTAGAGGCTGACTCACTTACTGCTGTTCAGAAGGCGCGGGTGCGTTCTGCATGTGCTTTTGCATACGCGCTTCGCGATTAGCCTCAAACTCCTTCAACTTGCTCTGTTGATCGGGAGTGAGCAATTGATAGAGTTCGTTGTGGATGCGAGTTTCCTGGACCTTCAATTGGACCAGGGTCTGTCCCTGTTGTGAGACCAGAGCCTGCACCTTTGCTTCATCGAATGTACCTTCCTCATACTGCTTGAGTTGCTGATCCAGCTGGTGCATCTGCATCATGAGGGGCTTCACTGTTGGGCGCTCTTTTTGCAGAACAGCTTTCATTTGGGCCTTCTGGTCGTCGCTGACATTCAGCATTTTTGAATAGAACTCCAGTACGTGCCCGTCCATACCGAATCCCATGCCACCGTGCATTCCGCCGTGCATTGGAGGCGGCGGAGGCGCGTCCGCAGTTTGCGATTTGGCGATCGCAGTGCCGAGAATAACTGCCAAGGCGGCAACGAGGAACCGAACACTGATCGACTTCATAAGCTTTCACTCCTTGAATCCGGTTCCATTCAGAGCGTGTTTCAGGAACTCGGCTGTTTGCGTACACTTATAGGAACACGATTCGAAGGGGAAAGTAGTAAAAACTGAGTAAAACCGAGTAAAGTTTTGTCACAGGTCCAGAACGGCTTTTGACAATTCTTTACCTCGACATGCGGGCTGCCGGTGCACAATGAAAACCAGAAACATGGAACGCATTCTGGTAATTGACGATGACGTTGAGCTTTGTACGCTTGTAGGCGAATATCTGCAGGCTGAGGGCTTCGTGGTGGAAGCCGCCCACGATGGCGAGAGCGGTTTGCAGCGCGCCACTGGGGGGGGATATCTGCTGGTTGTGCTGGATGTGATGTTGCCAGGCATCAATGGTTTTGAGGTGCTGCGCCGGATTCGCGCGACGTCGCGACTCCCGGTGCTGCTGCTTACTGCGCGGGGAGAGGATGTGGACCGCATCGTCGGCTTAGAGATTGGCGCAGACGACTATCTTCCAAAGCCTTTCAATCCACGAGAATTGGTGGCGCGCATTCGCGCCATTCTGCGTCGTACGCGAGGAGATAAGTCTGTTCCAGGGACTCCAGATATTGTGCGGGTTGGCGAAATTGAGCTCGATCCTGCCACCCGTAGTGTGCGCCGCGACGGCCAACCCGTTGATCTCACTTCGGTGGAGTTTAATTTGCTGGAGGTTCTGTTACGCGAAGCAGGGAGGGTGGTGCCGCGCGAACGCCTGGTGAACGCAGTGCTGAGCCGAAAATTTTCGCCCTTCGACCGCAGCATCGATATGCACGTCAGCAAAGTGCGCAAGAAACTTGGCGATACGGATAATGACGAGCACATCAAAACCATCCGAGGTGTCGGATATATCTTCGCCCGGCCTCGCGAGCGGGTTGGGGAAAAAGCAAAGACTTCATGAAAAGCCTGTTCCTCAAAATTTTCCTATCTTTCTGGGTGGCGCAAGCTTTGTTTATTGTTTTGGCCATCCTCGTTACATTGGCCTTTCGTCCCCGTAGCGCTACATGGGAGGCGCTGCGCAACACGACACTGAATGAAGCAGTCAATGCTTACGAAGAAGGAGGGGATCGCCAACTTCGTCAGTATCTGGAAAATCTTGACGCCACGCAGCATGTGCGCGCCTATCTTTTCAACGAACAAGGCGAGGAGATATCCCACCGCGGCGCTCCGGACTGGGCCGTGCGTGTTGCTTCGGGTGGACCACGCGCACCCCGTGACGGAATCGTGTTTCCTCCTCCACCGGTGCAGCGAGATTCACGAGCCTCCTCTGATGGAAAACATCGCTATACGCTGGTAATGGGACTGCCTCCTGGGCCGCGCGTTTTCTTTGGACCGCGCGGAATTCCCGTGCCGGGATTGATCATCGCAATTTTTTCTTCGGGCCTGATTTGTTATTTTCTCGCATGGT
This sequence comes from uncultured Acidobacteriaceae bacterium, assembly GCA_963846215.1. GTDB lineage: Bacteria > Acidobacteriota > Terriglobia > Terriglobales > Acidobacteriaceae > Sulfotelmatobacter. The sequence continues at coordinate 85,175 of CAWJVC010000011.1, forward strand.
ATATGACCAAACCAGTGGCCCGCTTGCGGGCGGCGACCCAGCGACTGGCTGCGGGAGATTTGACCGCCCGCGCGGGTGATCCGAATAGCCGAAGGCACGACGAGATTGCGGGTCTGGTGCGGGATTTCGATGCTATGGCAGCACGGCTTGAGACTCTGGTCAAAGCTCAGTCCCGTTTGCTGAATGATATCTCTCACGAGTTACGTTCTCCCTTAGCCCGTCTGAATGTGGCTCTCGGCTTGGTGCGGCAGCGGTCCGGACCGGAAAGCGCGGCCATGCTGGAGCGGATCGAACTGGAAGCCAGCCGCCTGAACGAACTCATCGGCCGGTTGCTGACGCTGGCGCGGCTCGAGGATGGTGAGCAGCACGTTCCTTCTACGCCCGTCATGCTCGATGAAGTCGTGCTGAATGTGGCCGAGGATGCAGAATTCGAAGCGCAGGCGCGGCACTGCCACGTGCGTAGCGATATTCCAGCCGGTACATGGGCGGTGCGCGGGCAGGCATCACTGCTGCACAGTGCGATTGAAAATGTTGTGCGCAACGCCATCCGTTATACGCACGAAGGCACGACGGTGGAGATTCACCTCGAGTGTAAGACCACCTCTTCGGGTTCTGAGGCGATCGTCAGCGTTACGGATTGTGGGTCGGGTGTTCCGCAGGATGCCCTGGAAAAATTGTTTCAGCCTTTTTACCGCTTGGATCAGGACCGAGGCCGGCAAACCGGCGGAGTCGGTCTGGGTCTAGCGATCACGGAGCGCGCGGTTCGCTTTCACGGCGGGCGCGTGGCAGCCTTCAATCGTCCTGAGGGTGGCCTTCTGGTGGAGATCCACCTGCCTCTGCTGGCGAGGGCCGGAAGCCCGGAGACCTCAGAGAGTTTGCCGGCTGCGCAGGAAGTGGGATGAGGGTAAGACAGTAACTCCACTCTTCTTTGAAGGCAATCTCTTTAAGGCCCTGCAGAGTCTACCTGCGTCATGCAGGCAACTCGCGACCCCAGGTCTGGTTCCAAGTTGCTGGGTGGGGTTTGCTCTTCCCGCGTATTCCTGATACACAAATGGATGGTAATTAACGCCTTCATAAAGACTTCCCGTCCGGTTTGATCCCGGAGATTGCGGCAGTTTGTTCACAGGAGATAAAGCGAAGAATGCGGACAAGGTTTACCTGGCTCGGGGGAATTGCGGTTCTGATTGCAGTCGGATTGCTGATGTCATGCAGCACAAAATATTCAGCGTCGTCGAACGGGTTGATCGTCGTTTCAACTTGGGGCAGCGCGGTGATGGACACGTTCAGCCTTAATCTTTCCACCGGCCGCACCGCGGAGATCAATAACGTTAACGGGCCGCCCACGAACGGAAACGGCACCACGGTGGTTCTCGATCCGACCGGTAATTTTGCTTTCGTTCTGGTATCGCAGAGCTCAGTGGTGAACAACAGTGCCACCGGGGTCGAAACATTCCCCGTTTCCTCAGATGGAAAGCTGGGATCGGGAACGACGACGACTTTAAACGGCGGGGTAACTCCCACGGGGATGGTGATCGACTCCGCCGGGAAATTCCTTTTTGTTTCCGATACGGCGCCGGGAGCAGTCTCCGTTCTCTCGGTTGGCGCCAGTGGCAGTCTTACCGAGGTAGCGGGTTCGCCGTTCCTTTTGCCGGCCCAGGTGGGTGGAGTCGCGCCGAGCGCATCGGCGATTGCGGTGAGTTCAACGTCGTTCCCGCCCGCCTATTCGGTGTGTTCCGCGAACGTCCCCCCCAGCACTGAGAATGTTTATGTGACGGATTCTCTAAACTACTGGGTTTTGAACTACAGCGTTTCATCGACGGGCGCGCTGACTTTTGTTTCGCAAATTGCTACGGCCACGGTTCCTTCAGGCGTGACCGTCGATCCTTGCAATCGGTTTGTATACGTTTCCAACTCGACCTCTAATAACGTAAACGCTTACACGGTTTGCAATGCGGTGTCTTTGCCAAGCTGTCTGGCCGCGGACTACAGTCTAATTGCGGTCGCGGGATCGCCCTTCGCGGCGCTGAGCCAGCCGGGCGCCTTGATGGTCGATCCGCTGGGAAATTATTTATACGTCGTAAATTACGGGCAAAATGCAATTTCGGCTTACAAAATCAGTTCTACCACCGGAAGTCTCACTTCACTGAGTCCGGCGTCGGTGGCGACGAATGCGGGTCCGATTTCCATCGCGATTCGCAGCGATGATACGTGGATGTTCGTGACCAACTTCAACTCGGCCAACGTGTCGCAATATGCGGTCACGCCGGCGACCGGCCAACTGACCCCGCAGCCCCCCATTGAATCGGATAACCAGCCGTGGGGAGTTGCCGTGAAGTAGTTTCGCGTATCTTCGGGAAAACGAACTACGTCGGCACTTTCAAAATCAAGTAGGCGCCCACCAGCGCGAAGATCAGGTCTGGGGACCATGCCGCCAGCGCGGGTGGGAGCTGGCTGAGATCTCCCATCGCTTCGAATAATCGCGAAACGACCGTATAGACGACTGCGATTCCTACCGCGACCGCGACCCCCGTGATGGCGCCCTTCTTTGCCGCCGAGAGTGCGAACGGGACGGCCAACACAGCCATGATCAAGGTGATCAGAGGGAAAGAAAGCTTTTTGTTCAGTTGCACCCGGAGGCGTACTACGTCAAAGCCGCTCTGCTGCAGATCGCGAATATAACGGCGCAACTCTTCGTAATTCATTTCGGAATACTGTTTTACTTCTTTTTTGAAATACGAAGGCGACTCGCTAAGCTCGGGAAATGTGGAAACGTCGAAGTTGCGGAAAGCGGCGATGGCCGGTCCATTCAGAGAGCGTTGCCACCCTTGTTCGAAGATCCAGCGATTCAGGCTTTCTTCCCAGTGGGCGCGCTCGGCATGGACGCGCTGCGCGATGGAGAAGCTGGCAGGATCGATTTGAAAGATGGTGACGTTAGCGAACTGATCACGGTCGGGATCGAAGAACTGGTAGTAATAAATGTCATTGTGCTGGCCGAAAATCCACTTGCGATCGGGGCGCAGATAGGTTTGCGCCGGCTTGCCCTTGATCTGGTTATGTAGCGCTTCCTGGCGCTTGTTGGTGTGGGGAAGGTAAAACTGATCGGCAAAAAATAATCCTGCGGCGAGAAATGCCGCCGCGACCAGGACTGGCGTGACGATGCGATAGATGCTGGTTCCTGTCGCCTTGATCGCGGTGATCTCGTTCGATCGATTCATCAAGCCAAAAGTAATCAGGACGGCCAGCAGCATGATGAGCGGGGCCACGCTATAGAGCAGGTATGGAGCGACGTTCACCAGGTACTCGGTAACCACGAGAAAAGGAGTCTGATTGCGGAGAATGTCGCCCAACAATTCGAACAGGGTGAAGACCAGCAGCAGCACCAGGAATGCTGAAAGAATCATTCCCAGGTAGATAAAGAAATCGCGCAGCACATAGTCATCGAGCAGGGTTGGAAAGCTTGCGCTGAAGACGCGGCGACGAGTGGAAGCGCGCTCGAACGCATTGGCGCTGTCTCTGCGTCCTAATCGGAAGGTGGGCACGTGGCCGTTAGGGCGTAGGGGGTCGCGTTTTCCGGATAGTCGAAACGCGGATAATGCGATTGGCCGCCGCTCGGCTTGCCACAATAGGATCGATCCCGCCACGAAGAAAACGATATTGGCCAGCCAGGCCCCGAACATAGGGCCGACTTTTCCTTGTCGTGCCAACGAAACTCCGATCAGCGAGACAAAATAATAAATGAATACCAATGCGATGGTGAGGACGAATCCGCCGGACTTGCCACTCTTTTTCGAAGAAAGTCCGAGAGGAATTCCGACCATGGCAAGCACGAGGCAAGCCGTAGGCAACGCAAAGCGACGATGAAATTCGATCAGATACCAGCGGGCGGACACCGGATCGACCCGGCGGGCGTGATCGCGCAGCGACGAGGTGCTGATCAGACCAACAGGAATTTGTTCGTCCGTCTTGTTTTCGGTGGAAGGCAGTTCGATGGGAATGTCGGTTTGCTGAAACGTGGAGATTTGATAGTGAGCGGAAAGCTTGGGGTCGGTCTCATGCGTAGAGCCATCGATTAAATGCAGGTGGAGGCGATCTTGACCCTCGGGGACGAGAATGCCTTCATGCGCCAGCGTGATCCGAGGATTGGCTGCGTCGGAGATGTCTGCGAGGAAAACGCCCTTCCACACGGCCGCTCCCTGGGCAGTGTGTACGTCCTGCACATAGAGCACGATTTTGGGAAAGCCTTCGTAAAAAACCCGCGGCTGCACTTCGAAAGAAACTTGCGAGCCCTTGAGTTGTTCCTCGAGATGACCCAGCGAAGCCAGCGACCAGGGAGCAAGGTATACGCCGTTGGCCAAAGCAAGCAACCAGGCGCCCACGACAAAAATGGACAGCACGCGGCCAAAGTTCCATACGCCCATGCCGCTGGCGCGCATGGCTGTGATTTCGCTGTCTGCCGCGAGGCGGCTAAGTCCCAGAAGAATCCCCACCAGCACGCTCATCGGGATGGTGTAGGTAAGAGCTAGCGGTACGGTATAGAAAAAGATTTCGGCAACGCTAGGAAGAGGTGCGCTGGCGCGAACCACGAGTTCGAGAATGCGTCCAAGATCTCGTGTGAATAGAACGAAGGTAAAGATGGCCGCGCCGATCAGGGCGTGTGAGGCGACCTCACGAAGAATGTAGCGGGTCAGAATCCGCATGGGAGACGCGTATCAGGGCAGGATAGCATGGGAGGGTTGCCACCATTACCGCGCTACCGCTATGCTGCCGGGCGGCGATCAATGCGATTTGCGGGTACGTTCTGAATCGTCTCTCAGTCGGGGTCCGCATCGCGTCGCCAAGCTAACAGTCCGGTGCTGCCAAGCGCCAGGTTTCCAAGAGTTGCACCGAACCGCTCGCCCGGACCGACATTCTCACTGACGTTATGATCACTCACCTGATCGGCGCCGGACATTTTCCCCGCAGGAATGGCTTTGCCAGCTATTGTTTCGTAAGCATAGCCAGTCAAAACCGCGGTGAACTGGCATTTCGTTTGGGTTACACTCAGCCGCGCCCAACCGAAATGAACCTGCCCCTCGATAGAAAATTCCAACCCAAGATATTTGGATTCCACGTTCCGCCACAGGCCGAAACTTCGGAAAACCGAGCCAGAGAGAGAGTCGCAGACCGCCATGTCTCCAAACTTCTGGTCCCATTTTCCAGTGCGCCCGACCCTCTGGCCAGTTGTCAACGCCGAGGCAAGGGAAGCGGAGTTCACCAGAACGTGGTTTGGCCGGACTGGAATGACCTGCAAAAGACCCTCAGTATAGGAGCCATTGGTAGGAAATACACCGCCTTGCCGGCCCTTGGCCGCAGCAGCCGTGAAATAGAAGTTATCTAAGTTGAAATCGGTGATCCCGTCGCCATTGAGATCAAGCGCTACCACTTGACCCGGCGAGACCGTCTGATGCAACGGCGTGTAGACAATCTCGGCCTCGCTGGTTTGCGACGTTACCATCAGTCCTACACCCGCGGCTGTTGCTGCTACGGTGTAACCCACCAACTTGCGATCGAGCTTGCGGTTCAATGAGGTGGGAATTCGATTCTTGCGAGGGAACTGGTTTCCTGAGAGGATTCGGGACGGCGCTTGAGACATAGGTCGCTCCTGGAACTTTACAATCGAGGTAATTTCCGTGGCCCGTGGTTCCTGCGAGAGGGAAAAACGCAGGGCGTCAGTATCGACCGGAGGGGGTTCGAAGTCAAGCGAGATGATGAGAGGGATCGCCGGCGAGCTATTTTCCTAAGCTTTCAGAAAAAGCGCGGAGAGCGGTGGAAGCGTGAGTTTCAACGAATAGGGACGGCCGTGGGCAGGTTCCGCTTCGGCATTCACGCCTCCCAGATTCCCTACGCCCGTGCCCCCGTAAGCCCCGGCATCGCTGTTCAGCAATTCTCGCCAGTAGCCCCCATGAGGCACGCCAACGTGGTATCCGACCCGAGTCACCGGGGTAAAGTTACAGACAATCAGCACCGTATCTTTTGGAGACTCAGTTTTGCGCAAAAGCGAAATGGTGCTGGTCAGATTGTCATTACAGTCCACCCACTCGAAGCCGGCCGGATTGGTATCAAGCAGGTGCAGAGCAGGCTCGCTGCGGTAGAGGCGGTTCAATTGTCCGACCCACTCCTGCATGCCGCTATGCAGTGGATATTGAAGTACGTGCCACTCCAGGCTGGTATCGTGCGCCCACTCACGGACCTGCCCGAACTCGCATCCCATGAAAAGCAATTTTTTTCCTGGCTGCGCGAACATGTAGCCGTATAGAAGCCGGAGATTCGCAAAACGCGCTTTCTCGTCGCCAGGCATTTTGCCGATCAGCGATCCCTTGCCGTGAACCACTTCATCGTGCGAGAGCGGCAGGACAAAATTTTCCTGAAACGAGTACAGCATGCGGAAGGTGAGCTTGCTGTGATGATATTTGCGATGGATGGGGTCCTGTTTGAAATATTCCAACGTATCGTGCATCCACCCCATGTCCCACTTCAAGCCGAAGCCCAGGCCGCCCAGATAGACCGGACGGGACACCATTGGCCATGAGGTGGATTCTTCCGCCGTGGTCTGAATTTCAGGATGTTCTTTGTAGGCTTCCTGATTAAAGCGGCGCAGAAAATCGATCGCCTCAAGATTTTCGCGTCCGCCAAACTTATTCGGAATCCACTCGCCCTGCTTCCGCGAATAATCCAGATAAAGCATGGACGCGACCGCATCCACGCGCAGGCCATCGATGTGATATTTGTCCAGCCAGAACATCGCGCTCGACATCAGGAAGCTGCGAACTTCGGTGCGGCCGTAGTTGAAGATGTGCGTTTTCCAGTCAGGATGAAACCCCTGGCGCGAGTCCGCATGCTCATAGAGATGCGTACCGTCAAAGTAAGCGAGACCGTGCGCGTCAGAAGGGAAGTGGGACGGAACCCAGTCGAGGATCACGGCAATGCCGTGCTGGTGCAGATAATCGACCAGATACATGAAGTCTTGCGGCGTTCCGTATCTTGACGTCGGAGCGAAATACCCGGTGGTTTGGTATCCCCAGGAGCCATAGAAAGGATGTTCCATCACCGGAAGGAACTCGACATGTGTGAAACCCATACGGCCAACGTATTCGGCCAGACGCGGTGCAGTTTCGCGATACGTCAGCGGACGATTGTGCTCTTCGGGCACGCGCATCCACGAGCCCAGGTGCACTTCATAGACGGATTGCGGTGCCCGCAGCGAGTTTCGGGCTGCGCGCTTCTGCATCCAGTCTTGATCGCCCCACTGGTAATCCAGATCCCACACCACCGAGGCGGTACGAGGAGGTTTCTCGTGCAGCAAGCCGAGCGGGTCGGCTTTGTCGACGTGATAACTGTGGCGATTGGATTCGATATGAAATTTGTAAAGCGCGCCCTTATTCACGCCCGGAATGAAACCTTCCCAAATTCCGGAATCTCCACGGCGATCCAGCAAGTTGCTGCGAGCGCCCCAGGAGTTGAAACTGCCGATCACCGAAACCAGGCGCGCGTTCGGCGCCCATACACTGAACATGGTTCCGCTTACGCCGTCGCGCGAGACGATATGCGCACCCATGGTTTCGTACATGCGATAGTTGCTACCCTCGTTGAAGAGGTAGAGATCCTGATCGGACAGGAGGGTTTGAGGCTTGGAACCGGCGGGGGTGAGAGTTTCAGACATTTTCAGGTGTAAGCACTTCAGATGTATCAGTGTACCGGAAGATAGCGACGGCCAGACAGAGGGAGTTAGCGGGGTTCTGAGCGTGAAGACCGGTAGGCGCATAGATAATCGTTCAGAGCGAGGGTCGTTCCTGTCACCGGTCGGGCCGTGGATACGACTATTAGGGGAGGCACGAATTGCCTCTCTCCTTCGTACGTAAGGGTGGGGGAATCGTCATGCTAGACTAAATTTTCCCTCATGCCCGCCTTGCGTTTGATTTTTCTGTGGCACCAGCACCAGCCTCTCTACAAAGATCTGGTTACCGGGGAATACCGTCTTCCCTGGGTGAGGCTGCACGCGCTCAAAGACTATTACGGGATGGTGAAACTGCTGGACGAGTTTCCCAAAGTTCACCAGAACTTTAACCTGGTGCCCTCGCTGATCACACAGATTCAGGACTACGTTGGGGGCAAAGCGCAGGACCCTTTCCTGAGCGTGGCTACAACCCCCGCGAAAGACCTGACGCAGAAAGAACGGCTCTTTGCGCTGCAGTATTTATTTCAAGCGAACCCAGCGAACGTAATTGGTCGCTATCCCCGCTATCGTGAACTCTACGAGCGTTTCAGGGAACATGGTTTTTCGCCAGAGCGGGCGGAACGATATTTTCCAGCGCGGGATCTCACTGACTTGCAGGTACTCTCCCAGATCGCGTGGTTCGATGAATTTTTCCTGGAAGAGAAAGAAATTGCGTCACTGGTCGGCAAAGAGCGCGACTACACGCTGGAAGACCAGGCGTTCGTGATAACGCGTGAGCAGGAATTGATGGCGAGGGTTCTTCCCGCGTATGCGGAGGCGGCGCAAAAAGGCTCGATCGAAATTTCCGCGACCCCGTTTTATCATCCGATTCTCCCACTCGTCTGCGACACCAACGCAGGAGGAATTTCATCGCCCGGACTGCCTTTGCCGCAGAATCGTTTTCGCCATCCCGAGGACGCACGCGAACAGTTAATACGCGCTCTTGAACTGCACCAGCAGGTCTTCGGCGTGAGGCCGCAGGGGGTGTGGCCTTCAGAGGGCAGCCTTTCTGAAGAAGTCCTGGCGATTGCGCACAGCCTCGGGATTAAATGGATGGCGACGGATGAAGGTGTTTTGGGACGCAGTACGGGCGTTTTCTTCCAGCGCGATGGCAATGGAAGGCTGCCCGCGGATCTGGCGCATCGGCTGTATAACGTACATCGCTACGAAAACGGGCAGACACAGATGCACTTGGTTTTCCGGGACCACACGATTTCCGACCTGATCGGATTCGTTTATTCCGGAATGGATCCGAGAGATGCTGCCCGGCATTTGCTGGAGAACATCAAGCAGGCGGCGCAGCCTGTTCTGGCCCAAGGTCGGGACGCCGTGGTATCGGTAATCCTTGACGGCGAAAATGCCTGGGAATACTACCCGAAATCGGGACGGGAATTCCTGCGCCACTTTTACGATGCCTTGCAGCGGGAAGGCGGCTTAGAGGCCATCACGATTTCCGAAGCGATTGCCCGCCAGCGCCACGTCTCTCCTCTGAAGTCATTGGTGCCTGGCTCCTGGATTAATGCCAACTTCAATGTGTGGATTGGGGCTCCCGAAGATAATCGGGCGTGGGATTACTTGAACCATGCGCGGGAATTTTATGCGCAGAATGCCGGCCGCGCCAGTGAAGCCCAACGAAAATTAGCTTATGAAGAAATCCTGATTGCCGAAGGCAGCGACTGGAACTGGTGGTATGGTCCGGAGCATCACTCGGCCAACGACCGCGATTTTGACGAGCTCTACCGAAAACATCTGTCGAATGTTTATCAGGCGCTGGGAGCGACTCCGCCGGATTATCTGGCGCAACCGATCACGGGAGGGGAAGTGCGTCCGGCGTTTACGCCGCAGACCGCCTACATTCATCCCCATATCACGGGCGAAAAGATCCGCTATTTTGAATGGATGGGTGCTGCGGTCTTTACGGCCGATCAGCGTGCCGGCGCCATGCACGGTAAACAATTCCTGTTGGATTCCGTTTATGCGGGAATCGACAGCACATTCGTCTACGGCAGATTAGATTTTGCCGGTCCAGTTCCCGAGATCGAATTTGATTTGGTGGTGAATCTCGAATCGTGGGCGCACGGAGAGGACCGCGCCCGGCGCACTTTGCGTCTCGACGCACGCGTGGAAAATTGCAAGTTGGTTGACTGGAAGGTCGAGGGAGAACAGGTGGCGACAGCTTCCGCAGCTACAGAGAAAATGAAGAAAGAGGAAATTGGGAAGGCGGCTTTGCTGCGCAACTTTGAATTTCGACTGCCGTTGAATTCACTGCTGGCGAAGCCTGTATCTGGAAGTACGGCGGAGAGGACTCCCGGCGCGGTCCCTCCCACCAGCAAGCTAAAGCTCCGTTTCAGTCTCTGGCATAACCGATTGCCCGTGGATGCACTGCCCATGGAAGGCTGGATCGAATTGCAGTTAGTGAGCGAATGGGAGTTGAGTGCCATATAGCTCGACCCGTCTAATGATATTTAGAGACAAGAAAACCGGACCATGCTGGTCCGGTTTGTTCAGCGCCGATAGATAAACCTTATTGTCCCGCGCTGGCCACCGCAGTGGTCGGTGCCATGGCGCGATTCAACTCGATAGTCAGCTCCGTGCCAGCAGGCAGGGTGGCTGAACGGTGTTTTACGAGCCAGTGAACCGTCGTGGCTCCCGCTCCGACCGCCCCTCCGATCAGCACTCCGGGGCCTCCGCCAATCAGACCTCCAATTAACATTCCTCCGGCTGCGGCTCCCCCAGTTTCCAGTAGTATCTTTCCGATCGTGCCCCGCGCCTTTAAAGATGCCTTCCTGATTAACGTCGGTGCCGCGGCCGAGGTCTGTATCGACCAAACTTGCGTCGAGAAATAGACGTTCTCCGGTCGGAAGAACCAGGGCTTCCGGCATGATCCCAATGGTCGGCTTGCCGGAAATTCGGCGCGGTTCAGAAATTTTTGTGACGCGGCCTTCTACCATAGCGCCGGCGGGGATGATTGTCTTTCCTTCCAGTACCACCGGTTGCGTCAGGCGTGCCTGGAAAGGATCTCCAGCCTTATTACTGAATGTGGCCAAAGTTGTTTGCAACTTCACCATCAAGGCCGTGCCGGCCGGTACGGAAACGCTAAGCTGAGCCGTAGCTATCCCGGACAACAGCAGCATACAGGGTAAAATCGTCCACTTTGCCTTCATAACGCCTCCACAGATTCTCGCCTTTTGATCTTTCGATCTTCAATTTGACTCTAGATGAGTTGAACCGCAGGGACAATGTCTGGTCCGAATTTGGAACCAGCAAAGGTAAGAGCGTCCCTTCGTTGTAAGGTCGTCGGCGGTCTGTGTGAGGGATGTCACACGGGCGCAGAACTCTATCCGATATAATCGGAGGTTTCCTACTCATTATGGGCAAAGACTATAGAGGCGTCGGCTATCTAACAGGGCGGCGTCTCAGTTTTAATTCCTCCGGCCCAAGGCACGCCGTGCGGGTGGACGACGATTCAAAAATCATTCATTCAAAGAAGGGTGGTAAGCGCAACATGATAAATATCGGAGCAATCATCGGACGCGAAGTTCTGGATTCGCGCGGGAATCCAACCGTAGAGGCGGAAGTACAGTTGATCGACGGGACTGTGGGGCGGGCCATTGTGCCCAGTGGTGCATCCACTGGCGAGCACGAAGCAGTGGAGCTTCGCGATGAGGATGCTTCGCGTTTTAAAGGTAAGGGCGTGCTCAAGGCAGTTGAAAACGTGAATGGCGAGATTGCCGATGCCCTGGCGAATTGGGATGCTTCCGATCAGCGCGGTCTCGATCAGAAGATGATTGAGCTCGATGGCACGGAAACCAAAGGGCGACTGGGCGCCAATGCGATTCTGGCCGTCTCGATGGCGGCGGCCCGTGCGAGTGCTACGCAATTTGGTCTGCCGCTTTACCGTTATCTCGGCGGCGTGGGTGCGAATACGCTACCGACTCCGATGATGAACATCCTGAACGGCGGAGCGCATGCGGACAATAACGTCGACTTCCAGGAATTCATGGTGATGCCCGTCGGAGCGGAGTCTTTTTCCGAAGCGCTGCGCTGGGGTGTGGAGGTTTTCCACACGCTTAAAGGAGTGCTGAAGAAGCGCGGATATAACACCGCGGTCGGCGATGAAGGCGGCTTCGCACCGTCTGTGAAATCGAATGTCGAAGCCATTGAGGTTGTCCTCGAAGCCATTCAGCAAGCTGGCTACAAGCCTGGAGAGGACATTGCGATTGCACTCGATCCGGCAGCCAGCGAGTTCTATCAGGATGGCAAGTATGTTTTCAAGAAATCAGATAAGTCGGCGAAAAGTTCCGACGACATGGTTCGATTCTGGGCGAAATGGGTGAACGATTATCCCATCGTCTCGCTGGAAGACGGCCTTGCCGAAGGTGACTGGGAAGGTTGGCAGAATCTGACGAAAGAACTTGGCGGCAAGATTCAACTCGTCGGCGATGACATCTTTGTGACCAACATCCAGTTTTTGCAAGAGGGAATCGACAAAGGCGTTGCCAACTCGATTTTGATCAAAGTGAATCAGATTGGTACCGTCAGTGAGACGTTCGATGCCGTTGACTTGGCACGGCGCAATGGCTACACCTCGGTGATTTCGCATCGCTCGGGCGAAACCGAAGACACCTTCATCGCAGATTTTGCGGTTGCGACCGGAGCAGGACAGATCAAGACCGGATCCGCATCCCGTACCGACCGCATAGCCAAATACAACCAACTGCTCCGTATTGAAGAGGAGTTGGGCGACTCGGCAAGATTCCTGGGGTTGAAGGCGCTGAATTATAGGGGTTAGAGGTAGTCGCGTTGCTAGCCTGAGTTTCCTATGCCCAGGTCCTATGCGGGAGGGATTTCCGGCGGCACTTGTGTTAACACCCGGCGGCGAATCGCGGCGGCACCGAACAAAGCAATATAGATGTAGCAAATGACGGGCACGATCAAGGACGGCTGAAGACCTATGCGATCGGCTAACCTTCCTGTCCCGAGCGGAATAAGCGCCCCGCCCACGATGGACGCGATCATCAAGCTCGAACCCTTGCTTGTCAGGGGGCCGAGATCCTGGATTCCCAAAGTGAATATGGACGGGAACATGATCGAATTGAAAAAGCCAACACCCAGCATCGCGTCCATCGCCACTCTGCCGCTGCTCAGAATCGAGGTCAAGACAAGAGCGGAGGCACCGACCGCGAAAATGCACAACAATAAACCGGTGTTGACGCGTTGCAAGATCGCCGAGCCGATGAAGCGACCTATCATTGCTCCGCCCCAATAGAACATCAAGTAATTAGCCGCAGTCTGCTCTCTCAGTGCTGCAACCTGCGGAAGCCCCATGTAGTTGACCAGCAGACTGCCAATCGTTACCTCCGCGCCGACATACGTGAAAATGCCGAGGGCGCCGCAAAGCAACCAGGGGTGGTGCCAGATTTCTTGCCGAGTGAACTGGGTCAGCACTCCGGTCCTTGAGTGTTGGACCGGCAGTGCGCGCCCTGAACTTGACCCGAGGCGTAAGAGCCCGAGGGCGGTGGCGAGTAAAGCCAGCAGAACTGCCATTCCGGTGTACGGAAGGCGAACCGAAGAAGCCTGCGCCTGGCGGTAGGCTTGCTGCGCCACGGCAGTCATTGAGTGGAGCAGGGTTGGCGCAATCTGTGGTGCTCCTCTCAGGATGAACATTCCACCCACGAAAGGCGCGATGAAGGTTCCGACAGAATTGAACGCTTGGGCGAGGTTCAAACGACTGGACGCCGTGCAACTAGGTCCGATTATGGTGACGTAAGGGTTGGCCGCAACCTGTACGGTCGTCATGCCGGCCGCAAGCAAGATCAGCGCACCAAGAAAGACCGGAAAGATGGCGATGTAAGAGGCAGGAATAAAACCGGCTGCGCCTGCAGCCATGGTCATCAACCCAAGAACCATCGTCGTTTTGTACCCAAGCCAATCGACGCAGCGCCCGCCTGGGTATGAAAACACGAAGTACGACGAGAAGAAGGCGAACTGTACGAGCATCGCCTGCATATAGCTCAACTCGAAAATACTCTTGAGATGCGGGATGATGATGTCGTTCAGACATGTGAGAAATCCGACCATGAAGAAGAGGATCATGGCCACCGTCATCGCTCGGCCATCGGTTCCAGAGCGCAACTCGTTCTCCGTTCCAGACCCCGCTACGTGCTGCGCGTTGAATGCCAAGCGCCCTCCTTTCCTAGAGCCACACCAAACCCATTGATGGGACGGCCGCGATCGAGGCCACAAGATTCCATGCCGTTACGAGAGTCCGAGTTGGCTCTTGCCAAGAGGTGTCAGGTCCGCCTCGGTGCCACGGCCGACAAAATCGACTTCGAAGTTGTCAGCAGGGAAATCAGGAGGCGTCTTGCCCGCAAGGAAGGAAGCGCGTTGCCCTGGAAGATAAGCGGTGTTCTTAGCGCATCCAACGGTGCCGCCAATGTACATGACGCTGCTGTAGCCATCGCCATTGTGCGCATCCTCGACCGAATGCACTACGTCCGAATGCCAGAACACGACATCGCCCGGCTGCATCAACGGAATCGATGTAAGACCGTTAGCCAAGGCCGTGTGCCATGTGGGGTGAACTGACAGTGCACGTCCCGGTTCTGCTCCGCACAAATCATCTTCAGCTACATCGTCCTGGAGCGAACGCAGCAGTATGTACATCATGGAGTTGGCAATGGGAATTAACTGCAGGGTGCCGTCTCCTTTGCCTTGCCGGGTGAGCGCGGTCCAACCCTGGAATGTACGGAACATTGAGCAAACGGCCGGAGAGGGAATCTCCTGCACGTCCGGACGATAGGCTGCATCGAATGCATCGTATTCCCGCCAATTGCCGGAGAAAACATGTCGGTAGACTTTGCGGAAGTTTTCGTCGAGCCAGCGCTCAACCGATCCGCCATCGACATGCGGCGAAAGACCTAGCGATGCGGAACCCGGAGGACGGCGGCGAATGCGGTCGGCATACACCGGCGTTAGTTCCGGGTCAAAGTGTACGCGGCCCTCGCTCTCCGACTTCCACAGTTTGTTCAGGAAGACGCGGGTGCGCGTGAGCGATTCAGATTGGCGAGCCATGACCTGAGGACGGGACCAGTAAATTCCATAGATTTGTGGCTTGGCTGAGGCTAGCGTGCCGAAGTACTTGTCCTCAGCTCGATGCATCAGTTTTTCGTCCAGGCCGTTTACTTCGACGTATTTACCAATCTCATCATCCCAGTCGCGAACTTGTTGAGCAGGGAAAACGCCGCGAATGACGCACGCACCACGCTCTCTTATTGCCGCGCTGGCCTTTGCAGTCACCGCTCCGCTGACGATCTCGTCATATTGCAGGATAGGAATCACGGCCTCGCCTGCCTCGCGTTCCCTTGCAATTTGCGCGATCTTGCGGCGCATCTCAGCCTCGACCTCGTGGAAGACCTCGGAATAGTTTGGGAGTGCCTTCCGCAGAGTTGCCTTCGAGCTTCGAATAGCCTGAGAGAGATTTTCGATAACTAGAGACATGGTTTTTGATCCTCGTAATTGTCGGGCCGGGGTGCGCGAGAAGTTCGCCAGACTGAGCCGTAACCACACTGGGCACCGCCAAGCGAGTCTACGGGGTTACGAAAACAGCGAGTGACTTGGAAAGGTCAATTATTGATACTATTCGGACACCAAGTGGGCCTGCGATGTCTGAATTGGGGAGATCGAGATGAGATGCCAGTTTGAACATGTAACTTTTCCCAAAGGCTGCTCGATACGTATCTATCACCGTCAGGTACCCTCCATTCCTTTTGAATGGCACCATCATCCCGCGTATGAATTGACGCTAACGATGAATAGCTGCGGCTGGCGTTTCATCGGTGATCACATGGCCCGTTATGACGCGCACGATCTGGTTCTGGTGCCCTCCGATATGCCCCACACCTGGGCGTCGACTGCGGCCATCAATGAGTCCCTTCCACACACAGCTCTCGTCATCTGGTTCACAAGAGAATGGGCGCTCAAGGCCGCGGATGCATGTCGTGAGCTCGCTCCACTGCGCAAGCTGATCAATCGATCTGGCGCAGGCCTTAGTTTTCCAGTGCAGGCGGCAGCCAGGATGGTATCGCGCCTGCTTGAGTTGCTTTCAGACTCGCCGCTGAAACGACTACTCACCGCACAGGAGCTGTTATGCGAATTGGCAGACACCGAAGCAATGCCGCTGGCAACCCAAACGGCAACCAGACCGGAGTCGTCCAGCGAATCCCGACAACTTGCTTGTGTGCTGGAACGCTTGCATCAAAACTTTGATCATCCGATTCGACTCGACGAGCTTTGTAAGTTGGCGAACTTGTCGGCGCGATCACTGCATCGTCTGTTCGTTCGCCATATCGGAGAGACCTTCAGCGACTATCTTGGCAGGTTACGGATTGGGCGGGCATGCATGCTGCTGGTGGAAACAGAGCGGCCGATCAGCGTGATCGCAGCAGAAACGGGATTTTCCAATCTGTCCAACTTCAACCGGCGCTTTCGAGAAGCGCGACACATGACGCCAAGAGAATTTCGGCGCTTCGTCGTGGAGCACGGTCGAATGCCGGATTCGGAGCCAGGCATGGATCTGACCAAGCGTTCCCCTTCGCTTGAACATCCAATCAGGAGACACGTTCCAGTTCCTTCCCTCGTTAGAGAGTTCTCACTTTGAGAGATAGTGGCTTCAAGCGAAGTATCTCGTAAAGCCAGAGATAGTTATCGTGTCCCCGAGTGAGATGAAAGAAGTTTAAGCTTCAGTCAGTTGGTGAAGATTTAGGTTGATCGAACCTTGAGGTCCCTTAGAAGCCCATCTTGTCATCCGCCGAAGGCCCGTAAGTGGCAGGTACGGGCTGTTCATTCAAGCGCAGGTATACGCCGAGCTGGGCTCGGTGATGCACCAGATGATTCAGAAACATTTCGCGATAAGCCAGGAATCGCTGGCCTTCGAAGATCGTCTTGCCTTGGAAGCTCAGCTTCCAATTTTCTTTCCAGGCGCTGTCCGGAGTTTTTTGCAGAGTGGCGCGAACTTTGGCTGCCCCTTCATCGAAAGCCTTCAGAAGCTGAGCGGAAGATTCGAACGTCAGCGGCTTGATGCTACCCCTGGAAAAATCCAGCTCGGGCGTTGTCAATATGATGAAACCGAAGTCCGATAGCTGCGCCACATGCGGTGCCAGCTTGCCCAGAGGCATGGATTTGGGATGAGGTGCAAAATCCTTCTTGTCGACAGGTACCCGCTCCAAGGCGGTTCGCGTCTTCTTCATTTCTTCGTCAAGCTCTGGCAACAACAACTCGTTAATAGACATGATTTCTCTCCATAGGAGAGTATAAATCCAACTGGTATCTATGGTGATGGGCGGAGGCTTCGATAGAAAAAAGCGGAAGAAGGATTCAAAATCCCTTCGAAGCGCTGATGCGATCAGCCGATCCTGTAAGCTAGTCGGTCGGAGCTTTCATACATTTATGCCTAGACCAAAGCCTCTCGTTCTTATCATTCTCGACGGTTGGGGATATCGCGCCGAGACCAAAGCCAACGCTATCGCGCTTGCCCGTAAACCTACCTATGATCGTTTGCTGCGCGAGTATCCCAATACGCTGATTCATACGAGTGGACCGTTCGTCGGCTTGCCCGAAGGGCAAATGGGCAATAGCGAGGTAGGCCATCTCAATATTGGCGCTGGCCGCATCGTGCACATGGACATCACGCGAATCGACCTGATGATCCAGAATGGAGACTTCTTCTCGCATCCCGTATTGCTTGCCGCCATGAAGCACGCGCGCATGGGTGAGAGACGACTGCATCTCTTTGGGCTGGTCTCCGACGGAGGCGTGCACTCACAGCAAGCGCACCTCTACGCGCTTTTGAAGATGGCGAAGCAAAACGGCGTGGAACGAGTTTTCGTTCACGCGTTTATGGATGGCCGGGATACGCTGCCGACCAACGGTGCTGGATATCTCGAACAGTTGCAACAGAAAATGCGCGAGTTGAACTCTGGCAAGATCGCGACGGTGAATGGACGCTACTACGCGATGGACCGAGACCGGCGCTGGGAGCGGATCGCCAAGGCCTACAACACGATGGTTTTTGCAGACACGGAAGGCGGAAAGTCTCCAGACCCCGTACAAGGAATGAAAGACTCTTATAACCGTGGAGTGACGGACGAATTCGTCATTCCGTTCGTTTGCACCGACAAGAGCGGGATGCCGCTGGCGACGATTCGCGATGAAGATGCTTGCATCTGTTTCAATTTTCGGGCTGATCGGGTGCGAGAAATCACCCGAGCCCTCGCCCGCAACAGCGGGTTGAATGCGAGTGGCGGCAGCGATCTTCCCGGCGCGTCGGATCTCGACGCGACTCTTCCCCGGGATCGCGTTCCGAAAAGTCTGTATTACGTTTGTATGACGCAGTATGACCAACATTTCAGTCTGCCGGTTGTGATTCCGCCGGAATCGATGGCGAATATCCTGGCCAACGTGATGGGTGGGCTTAACATGCGCAACCTGCGCGTTGCTGAGACCGAGAAGTACGCGCACGTTACTTATTTCTTTAATGGCGGCGTCGAGCAGCCGTTTCCCGGTGAGGAGCGTGTGATGGTGCAATCTCCTAAGGTTGCAACTTACGATCTGAAGCCGGAGATGAGTGCTGCGGGGATTGCCGACGCCGTGGTAAAAGCCACAGAGGACGGCACCTTTGACGTGGTCATCGTCAACTTTGCGAACGCGGATATGGTCGGCCATTCCGGAAAGATTGAGCCCACCATAAAAGCAGTTGAAACGGTGGACGCCTGTTTGAGCCGCATTGAAGCGGCAGTGCGGGCTAAGGGTGGCGCAATGTTGATTACCGCTGATCACGGCAACGCCGAGATGATGATCGATCCGGTGAGCGGAGGGCCGCACACAGCACACACTACCAATCCCGTTCCGTTTATCGTGGTCGCGGAAAATGCCAAACAGTTCGCGCTCAGGCCTAACGGCTCGCTGCGGGATATTTCTCCCACGATGCTGGGAATCTTGGGCGTTGATGAGCCGAAGGAAATGACGGGGAGCGACCTTCGGGCATTTGTAAAGAAACCGTGACGTTACTAGAGTGTCCGCTATTTAAGATTTTCAATCTGTTTCCGCGCCGGCCTGGGAAATGGGCTGCCCTCGTTTAAGGCAATCCGGGCCCTTGCCATGGGCTTCGAATCGTACCGTGCCAGACTCGTCGGCGCAGAACGTTTTCATGTCCGACTCTGACTCCACGGGGACCGCAGTGATCTGAAACCTCGACGCCGCGTTGCTATCGCAGCCGGAGACTGAGAAATGGTATCCGTTGGAATCGCTCGCCGCCCAACCAGGCGGGGGAGTTTGGATTGGATCTTGACCTTCTGACGTTTCGCTCTTGCCGAAGAGATCGGTGAGGCTGCATGTATATCCACGAGAAGGGTTGCCGGCCAAATAGGTTTTCTCAGCTGTAACTATCATCCCTACACGCATGGATGCAGCCCTTTCATTCCCCTCGTCTTCCTCCTTGCGGACTCCCTTGAGATAGTCGGGATCGGTAAGGGGAAAGTGGCCAGCGATTGTAATTTCGCTTAGTCGCCAGATTTCCTTCTCCATAGTCAGAGAGAAAATCAATCTTGGAATAACCGGAAGAAATTGGGGCTGCCCGTTTTTCTCGATCTGGATCGACAGTTCGATTTCGTCGTTTTCACCCATCAAACTATCGTGATCAACCAGCACTTCAAACTTATCTTGCCCGCGGCCCTCCGGTTCGGATGTCAGCAAGGTTGGCCCGACATCGAAGGTATCGACGTGTCTGCCCTGCGCGGTCATCTGGCGACCGAGCATGGAGATTCTTTGTACGATGGAAGTCTCTGGTGTCTCACCTTTGTGGATCAGCGCGTGGCGCGCCTCGACCGGCAGGTGCTTGGCAAAGGCGTCTGGCTCTTTACCAAAAAACATTTCAATCAACGCCTGTCGGGCGGTCTGAGGGGTTGGAGGCGGAAGTTGCTCCTGGGCTTCGAAGGGAATGTTGATTGCGAGAATGGCCAGGATAAAACAGCAGAAGTGGCGCATGTTTACTCCAAAAGAACAGAAAGTGCTAGTAAGACGATTCTAGTCTTTGCTAGACTCCGCCGACCTTACCAAAGTTCCTGACGTGCCGTCGTGCTACAGTTTTCTCGCGGGCAATCGCGGGTTTGAATTTCATGGAACCACGTCTCATCTGGATTAACTTGTTGGTGAAGCTGGGCGTGGCGGCGGCCGTGTCCAGCAGTCTGGTGCGCTCCAAGGATTTCAAGTCGCTGTTGTTTCGCGAGGAGCGCGACTTTCGCCAGAAAGTCTACCTGATGCTGTGGATGGCGGTTCCCATCACCATCGGCGTTTGGATCAGATTCTCCGCAAAAAGTTTTCTCGCGGGTGATCTCAGTTTTGAGACCGCTCTTCTTTTAGGGGTGATCGGAGGACGTTGGGCCGGTTCCCTGGGCGGCGCTCTCATGGGAACTCCGGCACTGTTGCATGGTGAGTGGGCCGTCCTGCCATTCCTGGTTCTCTGTGGCTTTCTCGCTGGCCAGTTGCGCACCATGGCTGCGGATAAAGACGACATCTGGTCCTTCTCTCCATTTATCGATCAAAGCATTTTCCGGCTCATCCGGCGCAATCTTCCGCGTCCCCGCCTTTTTGACTGGCAGGTGATGTTCTTCATCACGGTTGTAGGACTGCGCTTTGTGCAAACTGAGCTGGCACGATATTTCCCCCATTCCATCTTCAGCATCGAGAGTCCTGACAATTTCTGGATCTGGGGGGCGATCTACGCGGCTTCGGTGACAGCGATCGGGATCGAACTCAAGATTTTCAACAGCGTTCGCATCCAGATCAAACTGGAAGAGCAGGAGCGACTGCTCCTACATGCGCGCATGGAAGCGTTGCAGAACCAGATCAATCCGCATTTCCTGTTCAATACCCTGAATTCAATTTCATCGCTGGTGCGGTTGAATCCGGATACCGCGCGCGAAGTGATTTCAAAACTGGCGACCATTCTCCGGAGGTTGCTGAACAGCACGGATTCGTTCGTACCTCTGAGCGAAGAAGTGGACTTTATCGACAACTATCTCGATATCGAAGTGGTTCGCTTTGGCAACGATAAGCTGCGAGTTGTGAAGGAACTCGCGCCCGACTCCCTCGACGTGATGGTCCCTAGCATGCTGCTGCAACCGCTGGTAGAAAACTCGATCAAGCACGGACTGGCTTCCAAGGTGGAAGGCGGCAGCATCCACATCCGGAGCCGGCTTTCCAACTCCGGTTTGGTCATTGAGGTCGAAGATGACGGA
The DNA here is from genome assembly GCA_963846215.1 of uncultured Acidobacteriaceae bacterium. Lineage (GTDB taxonomy): Bacteria > Acidobacteriota > Terriglobia > Terriglobales > Acidobacteriaceae > Sulfotelmatobacter. The sequence goes on from CAWJVC010000011.1 coordinate 106,223, forward strand.
GTCGGCATGGACGCAACCGTGCCGAACGAAACCGGAAGTTCGCGCGGCTCGGGAATCGGAATGGCGAACATCTCCGAGCGGTTGAATGTCTTATACGGTGACACGGCGCGCATGACGATCGACAGCCATGAGGGGAAGGGAACGCTGGTGAGGATTCGGCTGCCGCTGCTGCAGAATGCCGGAGCGGTGCCGGAAGGATTCTACGAAGAGCGCTCGATCACTCGGCGGTAAAATTCTTCATATTGAGGAACAATCTTGCTGGAACAAAAACGCGCGCGCGCAACCTCGCGACAAGCCTTGCCCATGGCGCGCAATGCGCTTTCATCACCGAGCAGGTCGATCGCATAGCGCGCCATCGTATCTACGTCACCTACGTCCGCGAGATATCCGCTAATGCCATGTTCGATCACCTCCGGCACGCCTCCGGTTCGAGTCGCAACTGGGACGGTCTCACAAGCCATAGCCTCTAGCGCTGCCAGGCCAAACGATTCGAGTTCGCTCGGCATCAGCAGAATATCGGCGATTCCCAACTTCTCCTGCACCTGATCCTGCTTGCCCAGGAATAAAACATCTTCGTGCAACCCTTTTTGTACGGCCAGCCATTCCGCTACAGAACGGTCGGGGCCGTCACCAATCAGCAGCAATTTCGCCGGCATTTGTTTGCGGACACGATCAAAAATCTCGATCACATCGGTGACGCGCTTCACGGGGCGAAAGTTGGAAAGGTGCACCAGTAGCCGCTCTCCATTCGGGGCATACTCGGCGCGAAGTTCGGCGGAGTTCTTGCACCTGCAATACACGTCGCAATTCACTGAGTTGTAAATGACTTCGATGTCTTTTTTTACGTCGAAGACCCGCATGGTTCGATCGCGCAAATAATTAGAGATGGCTGTGACGCCGTCACTCTGATTGATCGAGTAACGCGTGATCGGCAGGTAAGAGCGATCCAGACCCACCAACGTAATGTCGGTGCCGTGAAGCGTGGTAACAAATGGAAGTCGGCGTCCACGCGGACCATCGGCGAGCATCTGCCGCGCCAGCAACGCGCTCACCGAATGAGGGATGGCATAGTGCACGTGCAGCAAATCCAGGTCATAGAGCTGCGATACTTCCGCCATGCGCGTCGCCAGGGCAAGATCATAGGGAGGATAGTCGAACAATGGATAGCGCGACACTTCCACTTCGTGGTAGTGAATATTCGGTTCTTCGCCGCGCAGGCGGATCGGCTGAGCGTAGGAAATAAAATGGATTTCGTGGCCGCGCTGCGCCAGTTCCAGTCCGAGTTCCGTTGCCACTACGCCGCTGCCGCCGTAAGTGGGATAACACGTGATCCCAATCTTCATTCTGCGAGTTCCGCCCTTCGCTCTTCCTGCAAGTTCTGTATTCGATGGCTCAGAACAATATACGATGCAGAATTGATTGCTGGATAGGAGAGCGCTTCGCGATCGAGCGGGGCGAAGGCCGAGCTTACTCGGACGTGGGACGTCCGCCACCGGAAATACCGGGGTCTATTTTATCGAGATGAGCTTGAAAACGTTTCCTGCCATCTTCGGGAAGCCCTGAGAATTCAATGCCCATGCCTACGCCAGGATCCCGAGTACGCACGGTCGCGGTGGCATTCACTCGCTCCTGATCCATCCAGAATTCCACCTTCAACACGGTGGAAATGGGAAGCGGCATCACGGTCTCAACATAACAGCCATTACCGCTGATGTCGGTGGCGTTCACCCGCATAGGCGTGTTCACGCGTTCGTCGCGAAACTCGAGGGGAAAAGAAATTCGGTGACGTTGGAAGCGTCTTCGGTTGTCTGGAGCAGCTGCGGGAAGATTAGAACGAATCTCAGCGGGCAACTTGGAGAGCCAAGGGCATTCCTGGTCTGCCACTAACTGGACTCCAACTTGAATCTTCTTCAGCCCGCCTGCTTCCATGATCCAAATTACTTTGCACCGGGCTTTTTTCGTTTCATACTGGACGCCGATAACGTCCCCGACCTTTAACTCGTGTTCGAGTCCGCAAATGCACGCTCCCGTGGCGCTGACGTTTTGTGCATTTGCATTCTGATGAAAGGGTTGGTTGTCGGAGCCCATTCCCCACACACGTACGCGTAGGTCCAACGTTGCGCGCGGGGCCGCCCCTGAAGCCGACATCATCAACACCCTCCCAGCCTGAAGTTTCTGAGCCGGATCTAACGCATCATAGCGCGTCGCCGATGGTTTCGAAGATTACCAAAGTCATGGCAAAGACGTTCGTCAATTTTGAACATTAAGATTCTAAAGGCCACGTTCAACTCGAAACCAGATCACGATACGAAACCAGAGAGATGCCGTATTGCTCTAACGTTTCCCGAGCTTCCGGCATGGTTAAAACTCGCAACTCAATCTCTCGCGACTCGCGCAGACGAGTGTTAGCTCGTTGCAAGTGCGCATCATTGTAGCCCGGATGGCATACAAATTCCCAAGTACCTTCCGGAATGATGCCGGCGATCGCACGGAAGAGCTTTTCGTCCAGTGCGCCGGTCACGACTATACCGAGAGTGCCATCTGGAGTCTCCATGCCTTCCCGTCTCGCCGCGTCGCGGAACTTTCCCGCCAACATTCCCAGGACCCGAACCTCGGCATAGCGGGTCCAGAGCGTTGGCCGCGCCAGCAGATCGCCCGACTTCAAGGGCTTTCGCGGACCAAAGGGATTGCGTATAGCTCTGACGCCACAATCCCTCGCAGCTCGCAACACCGGCCGCAGGACAGCGGGAAAAAGGTGAGTATGTTTATGCGAGTCGAGATGAGAGACAGCGATGCCAGCGCCTTGAAGCTTACGAATCTGCGCGGTAGTCTCTGCCTGAATTTGCTCCGGATCCAAACGTCCCGACAACGCCCGAGCCGCAAACACTTTCAGGCTGTCGCCGAACCGAGCCGGTTCTAATTTCTTCTCGGTGAGGGAAGTTAGACGGGAGGCATCGAGGACGGGTTCGCCGTCGATCAAGACCACATGGCAACCTACGCTTAATTGCGGAAGCTGTTTGGCCCGTTGCACCGCGTCCTCGAAAGCGGGTCCCCTCGCCATCAGGGTGGAGGAAGTCACAATACCGTGCGTATGCGCCTCAACGATCGCGCGATTCACACCCACTGTAAAGCCGAAGTCATCTGCGTTGACGATGAGACGTCGCACCGCGACAGTCTAGCAGGAGAAAAGAATTGGAAACGTAGAGGGGATTTTCGCCGGAAGGAAGAAGCTTTCTAGGGCGACCGGTCGCGGCCTGTTTGACCGTCTTTTCACGAGTCGCCTATACTCATTCAGGCGCGACCTCGCGGATCTCTCTAACAATTCCGCAGTAGTCGAGTGCTTGCCCAAGCCCAGCTGAAGCGATCGAATCTCGCTGAGTTCGCACGGGCGGTTAGCTCAGTTGGTTAGAGCGCCTGCCTTACAAGCAGGAGGTCGCAGGTTCGAGTCCTGCACTGCCCACCACTTTTGCGTTGAACTCTCACAGCCATCACACTTGCGGATCACTTCTTCAATTCGGCTGTCCAGTTGGTGATCAGCTGCAGCGGTGCCTGAGTTTCTTCCTCAGAGTGGTTGACCAGCAGGCGCTTTCCATCCAAGGATACGTCGAATGAGGTGCCGATTCCGGGCGAGGCAGCGTGGAACAGATGCTGCGGTGCGCTCGGTTCTGCCTCAGATCCTTTCACTGTGACGGAGCATACCCAAATGTCGTCGGTCAGATCCTTGTAAAAAAGCTCATGACTATTTCCACTCCAAGCTGGATAAGCGCCGCCAGCCGTCGATACTCGCCATTTCCCTTTGCCGTCGGGAAAACTCGTGATGTAGATCTCCTGTTGACCTGATTCGTCGGATTGGTAGGCGACCCAATGGCCATCCGGCGAAATCCGATAGGTGATAATGTTGGATTGCTGGGAAGGCGGTTGCACGACGGCGATTGGCTTGCCCTCTCCTGTGACGGGGCGTATCCAAAGGGAAACCATTTTCTCGCCCTCACCCCAAAGGTAGGCTAGATATTTCCCGTCGGGTGACCAGCTCGGGTAGTGATAATTATTCTGTTCGGCGAACAGAGTCTTTTCGCTGCCGCTTCCGTCTGCGGCCTTGGAGCGGATTTCAACGTTTCCACCGCCGGTGGTAATTTGAGCGACAAAGACGAGCGCCTTGCCGTCGGCGGACCAGTCGGGTTCTTGAACTACCTGCTGATCAAAGGTGATGCGGGTTTTCGTTTTCCGCTCTAGGTCAAGGGTCCAAATGCCCGTGCCGCTCGCGAAAGCAACTCGCTTATTGTCTGGAGAAAGGCGGACATCACGCACTCCCAGGAGCGCTCGCGTGTTGGTGGTCGTGGTTTCCTGCGGGTCGTAACTCGTCAGAGGCTTACCGGCACGGTCAAACCACACGATGCGGCTTTTTTCCGCGTCGGCGCTTCCGCGCTGGTAAATCATGAGCCCGTTCTGCGATACGGCAAAGATGCTGCGCCACACGCCCACATCGTCGCGAAGACTGTTGACCACGGAAATCGGCGCACCGGAAAGAGTCCCGTTTTTCGGGTCGAAGGCCTGGGCCACAAGCGCTGTGTTGGCACGGTAGAGCAGATATCCGTTGGCATACTGCGCCGCCGAATCAGTGGCTAACACTTGGTGGGTTTTGGTGCTATCGACTGAGCCGAAGAAAATCCCATTCTGCTTCGGATCACCGCCGGTATGGCTGGTCGCAAGAAAAATAAAATGCTTACCATCTGGCAGAAACCATGGCCAGCGATGGGTCGTGTGCCGAGAGGTATCCATGACGGTTGCCGGTTCCGTACTTCCTCCCTGTGCGCTCGCTTTCACCAACGCTCCCGTGAAGTCCGGAGCAAAAAGGATTACATTATTCGCGCCCCAGCTTCCGCCGCGTGAATTGGGAGCATCGGCCACGACGGCGACCGCGCCACCGTCTGCCGAGACTTTCATCACTTTACCCCCGGCAAAAAAACCAATGTAGACGCCGTCAGGCGACCAGAAGGGATGCGCAGCTCCGGCAGTGCCCTCGATCGCATGCGCCGAGTCGCTGCTGAGAGACCGGACCCACAACAACTTGGTTTCGCCGGAATGTGCGACGAAGGCGATCTTGTCGCCTTGGGGCGAAAGCACCGGCATGCCGCCGGCGTCGCCGGTGGTGTCCATCGAAAATTTGTCCGGCGGAGGGATTTCCGCGTGAATGGATACTGATTCTCCCGATGCTTTTGCCCACCGATATCCGAACAATCCCGCAAGAGCAATCAGACCGAGCACGATTGCGATCGTCCAGGCTACCCAGGCCTTCTTGAATTCCTGAGACGGTTTTGCCGATTCGGTTTCCGTTCTGTCGCTAATCCAGCTCAGATCCATCGCGACATCATGCGCGGACTGAAAGCGCTCGGCGGGGTCCTTAGCGAGACACGCACGGACCACTCGATCGAGCATAGGTGGGACGAGCGGTTGGCTAACGTTGATAGGCTCGGGATCTTTTTCCAAAATAGCGCTGAACACACTAAGTTGCGACTTGCCGTCAAATGCGCGGCGGCTGGTGAGCATTTCGTAAAGCACACATCCGAAACTGAACAGGTCGCTGCGAGCATCGGCTTCTCCGCCTTGCAGGAGTTCGGGTGCCATGTATTGAAAAGTTCCGACGATCGAACCCTTCTGTGTGAGTGGCGACACGGCCGCGGTGAGCGAAGCCAGATTCATCGTGGGCGTGGACGGAGTCAGCGGCCCGACCGCGCGTGAGGCCGCCGACAACTCGGGTTTTGCGAGTCCGAAATCCATCAGCTTCGCACCCGCTTTGGTGAGCATAATGTTTGCCGGTTTCAGGTCGCGATGGATGATGCCTTGTCTGTGGGCCTTCTCTAAAGCCTGCGCGATCTCGGTGGCAATTTTCAAAGCTTGCTCGACGGGTAGTGGTCCCCTGGTAAGGCGCTCGGCGAGGGTCTGGCCTTCCAGATACTCCATGACCAGGAAGTCAATGCCGTCTTGCGTGCCGATGTCGTAGAGCGTACAGATATTCGCGTGCTGAAGCGCAGAAATGGCTTTGGCCTCGCGCTCCATGCGTTGCTTCAATTCCGGATGAGAGGAAAGGTGCGAAGGCAAAACCTTGATGGCTACGGTGCGATCGAGCCTGGTATCGCGCGCGCGATAGACTTCGCCCATGCCGCCAGCACCGAGCGGCGATTGGATCTCATAAGGACCAAGTCTTGCGCCAGAGGTTAAGGCCATCACTGGCCGCAATTATAGCCTGTGCCATCGTTCTGCAGATGCCGTGATTTCCCGACCCTATTGCCCGTGAGTCGGTGACGATTGCCTTTCCCTCCCGTCCAATTCTCAAGCTGCACGAACGGTTTTCGCGCGCACTTTGAAGGCGAATCTCGTGCACTCAGAAAAGCTCAAACGATATATCAGATATAGAATGTTTACAGCTCATGCGAATAATTCTAGACATTTTTGCGCAAATCTTTCGCACCCTCTGGGCGCATAAGCTTCGCTCATTTCTCACCATGTTCGGTATCGCATGGGGTGTTGGGTCTTTGCTTCTCCTGGTCGGGCTGGGGGAAGGTTTCCGCTCTGGCAATAAACGCGAACTGGCGCAATACGGCAAGGACATCATGTTTATTTTTCCCGGGCGCGCTCCCGTGGTGCAGGGCAGTATGAGCTCGGCCCGCAACTATTTGCTTACTTACAAGGATTACGTCGATATACGCCAGGAAGCTCCGCACGTCCGCAACGCTTCGCCAGTCCTGATTCGTACAGATGTTCGTGCGGTCAGCCAGTTTGCCAGTGCCAGCGGAGAAATTGCAGGGGTTGAACCCCAATTCAGTGATATCCGCTACCTGCCGCTTAAACAGGGACGCTGGCTGAACAGCCTCGACGAGACGCAAAGGCGCAACGTCATCGTTCTGGGCGATGAACTGGTGAAGAATCTGTTCCCGGGGCGCCCGGCTGTAGGCGCCGACATCATTCTGAATGACATCACCTTCGAAGTGATCGGCACCGTGGAGCGGGTTGGTCGAGGTGACGATAACTCTACCAACATGCGCGGCTACATTCCCTATCAAGTCATGGCGACTCTTTTTCCGCTGAAAGGTGAGAACCACGAGAATTCGATTTCTTTTATCAACTATCAACCTCGCGTGACGGATGAACACTTGTTGGCACAGGATGAAGTTCGTAAACTTGTTGCCCGCAATCATCGATTTGATTATCACGACAAGGATGCTTTCGAGGGTTGGGACACGATCCAGAACTCCAGAGCGATTGGCACCATTTTCGATGCGATGAGCATGTTCCTGGGCGCGGTTGGCATGGTCACGCTAGCCCTTGGCGCCATCGGCGTAATCAACATCATGCTCGTGACCGTCAGCGAGCGCACTCGGGAGATTGGTTTGCGCATGGCTCTCGGCGCTACCAGGCGCAGCATCCTTGCACAGTTTTTTCTGGAAGGAATAATCCTTACTTTATTCAGTGGACTGATCGGCATGGTGCTCGCCGCCGGCCTGATGGCCGTTCTCGGTATGCAGCAAGGCCCGGGAGGTTTTGATCCTCCCAAGCTTGTTCCCCAGACGGCAGCTTTGGCGATTGGCAGTCTGATGCTCGCCGGAGTGATTGCTGGACTCTATCCCGCGCGCAAGGCGGCTCAGTTGCAGCCCGTAGAAGCTCTGCGGCAAGAGTAGAAAAGACTTATGTTTCGCGACTTATTTCATGAAGCCTACGGCGCGATGCGGCACAATCGCCGCCGCACTGCTCTCACCATGCTCGGCATGGCTTGGGGCATCGCCACCGTCGTGATGCTCTTGGCCTACGGCGACGGCTTTGGAAAGGCGTGCGCGAATATTTTTGCCAACTTTGGCACCAAGCTGATGATCATGGTGCCGGGGCGCACCTCCATGCAGGCAGGCGGACAAAAGGCCGGCATGCAGATTCGATTTACCCTCGATGATGTCGATACTCTGACCACGAATCTTCCCCAGATCACCCACATCACTCCAGAAGTCGATAAGCAAGCGGTCACACAATTTGATACGAGGACCTACACCTTCAATGTGACCGGAAACTATCCTAATGTCGATTCTGTCCGCGCGCTGAAGCTGGGCGAAGGCCGCTTCTACAATATGCAGGACCAGATGCAGCGGGCTCGCGTTGCGGTCATCGGTTCCGAATCCAAGGAAAAGCTTTTCTCCGGACGGAATGCGCTTGGCGAACGCATACGCATCGACGGCTTGAGCTTCGAAGTGGTTGGTGTTCTCAAAGCCAAAATGCAGGAGGGCGACGATAACATCAACAGCGAGATCTATGTTCCCTTCACTACTATGAGTGATTTGAAAGACACGCACTACCTCGATTCCATCTGGTTCAATTACGAAACTCCGGATTACGAACGCCTGGAGCAATCCGCACGTCTCGTCCTGGCCGGCGAGCACAAGTTCAGTCCCACGGATCGGCGGGCCGTACGTGTCTTCAATCTGATGGAGCAAGTTCACCAGTTCGAGGTCATCACCATTGGATTGAAGATTCTTTTAGGCTTCATCGGCACGCTGACACTGGGCATCGGAGGCGTTGGGCTGATGAACATCATGCTGGTTTCAGTCACGCAGCGAACGCGCGAAATTGGTGTGGAGAAAGCGCTGGGCGCTCGCCGTGGCCACATCCTGCTACAGTTCCTGGCGGAGGCACTTACCATCACTTTCATCGGAGGCGCTCTCGGAGTGATTTTGGCTTATGCGGTTTCCTTGTCTGTCGGGAGGCTCACGCTTTACAGTGCCATGGCGAAGAACGCTGAGGCTGGCGACATACGCTTGATCATCGCGCCCCAGACGCTGATTGTGGCCACGCTCATTTTGACGGTGGTCGGGTTGATCAGTGGAATGGTTCCCGCTATTCGCGCCTCACGCCTCGATCCGATCGAAGCTCTGCGCTATGAATAGGCCGCATCGATGCCGGCTGCGACTTTTGAGCGACGATTTTTAGAGCGCTTCGCAACCTTGCTCTCGGGTAAATACTCCAAGACATAACGTGAACGATTCAATCTTTCCCCGATGTAGCGGAATTCTTCTTCACATAACCTCCTTGCCCGATGGCCATGGCATAGGCGATCTGGGAGATTCAGCCCACGAGTTCGTCGAATTTCTGGCAGCCGCCGGGCAAAAAATCTGGCAGGTATTACCGCTTGGTCCGACCGGATATGGCGATTCTCCCTACCAACTGTTCTCCGCATTTGCGGGCAATCCTTTGCTCATTGATTTGAAATCCCTGCAGGAGCAAGGATTACTGTCGGCGGTCGACCTCAAGGCAGGGTCGGATCTGCCTGAAGACTACGTGGATTACGGCAGCGTGATTGAGGTCAAGCAATCGCTGCTGGGTAAGGCTGCGTACGCATTTCTTACTGATGGTGCTCCGTCCGATCGAGCTTCTTTCGCAATCTTCTGTCAGAGCAACTCCGATTGGCTGGACGACTATGCGCTCTTTATGGCGTGCAAGAATCTCAATCCTAGCTCTGTCTGGTCCGATTGGGATTCAGGAATACGTCAAAGAGACGTTTCAGCCTTGCGAGAGTATCGCGAGAAATTGGCTCCGCAGATCGAGATCCACAAATTTGCGCAGTTCGAGTTCTTCCGCCAATGGGAGAAACTCAAGGCTCACTGCAAGCGTCTCGAAATCCGCCTCATGGGAGATGTGCCCATCTATGTGGCTCATGACAGCGCAGATGTGTGGAGCCATCCAGAGTTATTTCGTTTGGATGATCACTCCAGACCCGTTGCTATTGCTGGCGTTCCGCCAGATTACTTCAGCGCCACTGGTCAGCTGTGGGGCAATCCTCTGTATCGCTGGGATGTGTCCGCCGCATCGGGTCATCGTTGGTGGATCGAACGTTTCCGGGCCTCTTTAAGAATGTTCGATGTGGTGCGTCTCGATCACTTCCGCGGGTTCGAAGCCTATTGGGAGGTTCCCGCGACCGCTCGGACGGCGCAGGCAGGGAAGTGGGTGAAGGGTCCCGGAGCAGAATTTTTCCGTACCGTGAAAGCTGAACTTAAGCAACTGCCTTTCGTCGCCGAAAATTTGGGCGTGATCACGGCCGAAGTGGAAGCGATGCGCGCGGAATTCGGCTTCCCGGGGATGAGCCTGCTGCAATTTGCATTCGGGAACGACCCTCAAGGTCCAAGCTTTCGTCCCCACAACTATGCGCGCGAACTCGTGGCCTATACTGGCGGCCATGATAACGACACGACGGTTGGCTGGTGGACGAGTTCGGAGGGCGGCGACAGCACGCGAACTGCTGAAGACATTCGAAAAGAACGCGAGTTCGCGCGAGCCTACTTAGGATTTGAACACGACCCTGTGAATTTGGTGTTTATTCGAGCAATACTCGCCTCCGTGGCCGAGATCGCTATCGTGCCCTTGCAAGATGTCTTAGGACTGGGTGGCGAAGCGCGAATGAATCTGCCGGGAACGGTGAGCGGAAATTGGAAATGGCGCTATCGGTCGGGAGCATTGACTAAAGATTTGAGCCATCGTCTGCAATCGATGAGCCGTCTCTACGATCGCTGACACGTCCAGCGACACCCTCCCTTTAGAGGGGTGACAGTTCGTCTTCGTTTTCCTCTTTATGGGTGCGTACGAATCTTTTCTCCAGAAAATGCTGCGCCAAACCTCTGCCGCCGATACCGAAGGCAATCGCCAGCCCAAGCATGAGAGCGCCAAAACCGATTCCAAAGGCCATCAGCATGGTCTGCTCGGCGATGCCGATTTCTTCGAAAACAACAGACAAAACGAAAACAATGATGATGCTGCGGATCGCCAGGCTCAACACCCGCGGCGAGGGAATATTGGCATTCACCGCAGCCAGGAGTGCGGCGCGGGAGAAGAAACTGGCTGCCAGCAATCCAAAAAACATGATGAACATCGCGACGAAGAGGCGTGGCAGGAAAAAGAAGAATTTTTGGATTTGTTCCTGCAGTCCAAGAATTCCCAGGACGCTTACTCCCAGAAGAATAAATCCAAGCCATACCAGCCAGAAGACAAAGCGGCTTAGCACTTCCGAAGCCGGCGGCAAAGCCGCTTTGTTGAGCAATTGCGAAGCCCCGGCGTTTTCTGAAAGCCTGTCGAACTTCATGAGCCGCAGAATGCTGCGTAGAACCACCTTTACCGCATAGGCTGCAGCCCATCCCGCCAAGGCGAGGATCAACATCACAATGAGTCGAGGAAGATAGTGGGCGAATCCTCTCGCCAATTCGTGTAGCGCCTGACTCAGTTCACTGATAATCATTTCCCGCATGGTTAGCCTCACTCTCTCGATTTCCACATACTCAGCAAGATATGGTTTCAATCGCTCGAACTCCAGACATAAGGCTTCAATATTATTTTCGACATCTCAGCGCGGATCCATTTCGGTTTTCGGTGATGAAAGTTAGCGCCCTTCCGCGAAACAAAGGAGCCAAGAGCCTGAATGATGTGGTCCCGATTAATTACAGATCTATGATAGGAAGCGGCAAACTCGTAAACCGTTCTGACCCACAACTCCGCGGGATAGTTAAAATCCGCTTCTTCCAAATGAGCGATCCGCTGCAGGTCCGCCAGAGTAGAAGGAGAAAGAATGGAATGAAATACCGCCTGCCAGTTCGGCCACTCCGGATGAAAACATTTCGCGCAGACGCTTGCGATTGACTCTGACTGGATCGAGCATTGCTTCATGCTCGGCGCCGAAAGTAGGAACCGGTTGCGAGCCGGAAACAGCGCTCCACAACGCAAAGTCGGATCAAGCGCGGAGAACAAGGGTCCCACGGTTTGTCTCAAGGCTGGCACCAGATCGGCAGGCATGGCGTTCGACATGCTCTTTTTGTCCCAGGAACGACTGGCAGATTCGTTGCTGTCCTGTAATCGCCGCCAAGGTCAAGCGGAGTCCGATGCCGTCCCGTCGGCGCCATCCTCCCAAACATTCTGTCAAGAGAAATTCGTCCCGCCAGTTGTCCGGAAAATCCGAAGTCTTGCGTATAAGGTTCGCGAATTCGTTGTCCATAAAGCGCGCGTGTCATGGGATAAAGCAAATTGGTGATCAGCAGTCCTTCAAACTTGTGCCGGCGATAGGTGGGAGTAACCAGATCGAAGCCTTCATAACGAACCGGGCGCAAAAGTTTTGAGATCCATTCGGCTTCCATAGTGGAGGAGTCGGGAGACATCATCACGCAGGCTTTGGCTTGCAGCAGTTCTGCCGCAGCCAGAATCGTTCGCAATGCACTGGTGCCTCGACGGGTTGCTGGCATATCGAGTACTGATGGAGTGCAGGGTGCGGAGAGATTGAGGATTGGAGACGGGACGAACATCATCGATCGAAATGCCGGTAACTAATTCCGGAGTGCCATCGCGCGAACCCCCATCCGCATTAATAATGACGGCCCGCTCGCGCGGAAACCAGCGCAGGATGCCACCTTGAATGGTTTGGACGATTGCGCCAATGGTCTTGGCGTTATTGTGCGTCGGTAAGCCCACCAGAATGTCCACTTCGCCCACGTTGATCAACTGGCGAAGAAAGTCATCCGTTAGAAAAGTTTCTTCTGCCAACTTCATCTCCGAGCGAGCACTGGCGCCGCCATGCATGGCGTCATGTGACATCGTTTCCACAAATCTACATTCGGTAATCAGATTCGTCGCAGCCGAAACCAGAAAAACTGATACGGTCCCAGAGTGAACAGATAGGGCAAATCGCCCACTCGCGGAAACATATTTTTGCCGGACATCTCGATCGGAATATTCCCTTTATAGCTTTTTAAGTCGAGTTCTACCGCCTGCGCCGCCCCCGAAAGATTATTGACCACCAGCACCGACTTCATTGCCCAGTCGTCGAACATAGGCCAGAATTCGATGATTGGCTGGATGGAGAAACTCAATGGATCCTCTGCCAAACACAGCCGTCGATCTCCGAACGGCAATGATGCGCTGCATCCAGTGTAGAAGCGAGTGTCCGCTTCCTACCTGCGACAACACATTCACTGCTGGATAACCGTAAACCGGATTCTGAATCAGCGGCGCGTACAACTGATCGGGTTCCGCGGTGGAGAAGCCACCGTTCCATCCGCCACTCCATTGCATTGGAGTTCGTACGCCGTTACGATCGCCCAGGTTGATGTTGTCGCCCATCCCGATCTCATCGCCGTAATAAATGATAGGAGTTCCGGGAAGCGACATCAGCATCCCATTCATCAACTCGATCCTTCTGCGGTCATTATCCAGCAACGGCGCCAATCGCCGCCGGATGCCCAGATTCAGCCGCATGGTTTTATTTTCGGCATACGAGTCATACATATAGTCGCGTTCCATGTCGGTGACCATTTCAAGCGTCAATTCGTCATGATTGCGCAGGAATAGCGACCACTGGCAGGTAGGCGGGATTTCCGGTGTTTGCTGAAGAATCTCCGTAATGGGTTTGCGATCCTCCAACTTAAGGCCCATGAACATTCGGGGCATTAAGGGGAAATGGAACGCCATGTGGAATTCGTTCCCATCGCCAAAATAAGGACGCAGATCGGCGGGCCACTGGTTCGCCTCCGCCAGTAAGCATTCTCCCGGGAAACTGCTCATCCAGACGTCGTCGCAAGTCTTTCAGAACCGCATGGGTTTCCGGCAAGTTCTCACAATTCGTTCCCTCTCGTTCCACAAGGTAAGGAACCGCGTCCAGTCGAAAGGCGTCAACGCCCATCTCCAGCCAGAAACTCATTACCTTCCACATCTGTTCGCGGACGGCCGGATTGTCGTAGTTAAGGTCAGGTTGGTGACTGAAGAAACGATGCCAGTAGTAGGCTTTCGAAATCGGATCCCACGCCCAGTTTGATTTTTCTGTATCCAGGAAAATAATGCGGGTGCCCTTGTAGCGCTCGTCCGTGTCGCTCCACACATACCAGTCACGCCGGGGATTGTCTCGCGAACTTCGCGACTCCTGAAACCACGGATGTTGATCGGATGTGTGGTTCAACACCATCTCAATGATGACGCGAATTCCGCGGCTGTGCGCCGAATCGAGTAGCTTGCGGAAATCTTCCAGCGTTCCATAGCTGGAGTGCACGGAGTTATAGTCCGCAATGTCGTAGCCATCATCGCGCAGCGGAGAAGGGAAGAAGGGCATCAGCCAGATTGCATTGATTCCCAACTCCTGCAAATAGGGCAGCTTCTGTTCGAGTCCCTGAAAATCCCCGATGCCATCGCCGTTACTGTCGAAAAACGTGCGGACGTGAACTTGGTAAATGACCGCATCCTTATACCAAAGCACATCCTGACTCAGTGGCAATTGAAACTTCCTCCCCCAAAAACTATGTCTACGTTTCTAACAGCCCGGAAGACTAGTTTATATGGGTTGAACAGTGTAGTTTCCACAGCTCGCTGAAACCATCTGCGCAGCACAAATTTTTATCTGGAAGCACCGCAGGACGCTTCTCCCGCCAGCGGTGTCTATGTAATCAAGGATGCCGCACAGCAGCATTGAAAGGCGCATAAATGGGCGCAAGGATCTTGGCCCCATGCGTTCTTAAGCTGAGTGCCAAAAAGCTGTAGCGGCCGATGACAGTCACGGAGATGCCATGGGAGCTTCCAGTGGTGACACCAACCCCCCTAGAGTGTGGTTCTTTCTCGTTCCAGCATTATTATTGATCGCCGCAACCGTTGCGGTTCAAGAGTTTCAGGCCGCCGGTGGCGGGCCTCCGGTCAGTGCGATCTACTCGCACGGGGCGCTCAACGTAGCCTTACCCTACGATGCACCTCAATCAGGTAAGGGGCAGCTGACCATTGAGATTTTGGATCCCGAGGAACACGTCGTCGGAAGCAGCCGGCGCTCGGTTGAGGTAGCCGCGGGCAAGGGGATTTGGCGCGAACCGGTAAAGCTTTCAAAGCCTTTGGCTATGGACGAACTGGTCTGGCATCGACTGCGCTATGTTTTCGAATATAGCAGCGATCATGCTCGGAAAATCCAAGGCGTGGAATCGATATCACAGATCCTGCGTACCCCAGTTCTTCACATTCTCGGCCAGCAATCCTACCTTTCGGGTAGTTCTGCTGCAGTGCGCGCGATCGTGACGGATTCGAAGAATGAAGTCATTCCCGGCGGCGGTTCAGTGCGGATTGAACTTCTAGACTCCGATGGTTCGTCAGATCGAAAGTCCATCCCGCTTTTCAGTGGGCGATTGAATCGTCGCGGAACCACCGAAGCGCAGTTTCGCTTCGCCGCCGGTTCGGCGGGCAACTATCGTCTGCATTACGTCGTTGATACCGAAATCGGATCTACGGAATACACGCAGCCGGTTCGGCTGGAAGACAAAGTTTCGATCCTGCTGACAACTGAAAAGCCAATTTACCAGCCGGGCCAGACCATTCATGCGCGGGCCTTGACTCTAGAGCGTGCTAATCACGAGGCCGTCGCGCAGAAGGGAATCGTGTTCGAGGTCGAAGATTCTCGCGGTAACAAAGTTTTCAAGAAAGCTACCGAGACTGACAAGTTTGGAATCGCTGCGGCCGAATTTACGCTTGCCGACGAAGTAAATCTCGGAACGTATCACCTCCGCGCCTTGTTGGGCGAAGGCGACACCCCAACCAATACCGCTGAAGTCGCTTTGAACGTGGAACGATATGTTCTGCCTAAATTCAAAGTCTCGATCGATTTCACAGGCAAAGATGATCACGAGAAACGGGGCTATCGTCCTGGGGATCACGTCGTCGGAATCGTGCACGCCAACTATTTCTTCGGGAAGCCGGTGGACGAATCGGAGATCACAGTCAAAGCTTCCAGCATGGACGTGCAAGTATTCGAAGCAGCTTCCGCGCAGGGCAAGACTAATCGCGATGGAAGTTATCACTTCGACCTTCGTTTACCCACTTACTTCACGGGAAAACCTTTAAGCCAAGGCGCAGCGCGGGTTCTGATAGAGGCCACCGTAAAGGATTCCGCCAATCACTCCGAAACCCGCGGCGAGCCCATCACGGTCAGCGAATCGCCCTTGCTCATAACCGCTGTCCCTGAGGGAGGCACGCTCGTTCCAAATCTTGAGAACCAGATTTTTATCCTGACTTCCTATTCAGATGGGACGCCCGCTAGCGCCAGCTTAAAAATTCATGCGGAAGGCAGCAGCGATCAGGCGGTGAGTTCCGATAGCGGCGGCGTTGCGATCATCCGAATTACGCCACCCGCAGGAACCGACTCAATCGAGATTACCGCCAGCGACAAGGAGGGAAATCACGCATCGAGCAGCGTTCAATTGCAATCCCGTACGGGGGATGATCAAGTTCTGCTGCGGACAGACCGGGCCATTTATCGCGCCGGAGAACGTATTGCGATCAGCGTGTTTTCTACCAGACAGCATGGAACCGCTTATGTGGATATCGTCAAAGAAGGGCAAACCGTTCTCACCCGCGATCTCGATATCGAGAATGGCCACGCAGAACTCTCGCTGATTGCAACTCCAGAGCTGGCAGGCGCCGTCGACTTCAGCGCTTATCTCTTTGGTCGTGATGCCAGTCCCGTCGGCGATCATCGACTGATCTTCGTACAGCCTGCCGACGAACTCAAAATTGAAACAGCGGCGGATTCAGCTGTCTACAAGCCTGGTGCGGAAGCCCGCATCCGCTTTCGCGTAACCAATGCCCACGGTGAAGGCGTTCGTGCCGTCCTCGGTCTGCAGGTCGTCGACGAAGCTGTTTTTGCTCTGGCCGAGAAGCAACCTGGTTTCGCCAAGGTCTTTTTCTATCTTGAGCAGGAGATAATGAAGCCCCGCTACGAGATTCATTCCATCGGCATGCCGGACGTCATCGCTCCCTCGGAGCAATCGAACTTAGGGCAAAAGGATCGCGCCGCCCAAGCTTTGTTCTCCGCCACCGAGATGGTGAACACAAATAAATTTGAAACCGAGTATGGCCGCTCCGTGCCCATGACGAAATATGCCGAGTATGCGACTCGCTACCAGGCTCAATTTCTGCAGCAGGTGAACTATCTCGCGGAACGTCTGACGCGCGCCTATCGGGAAGATCCCGTACGCGGGGATCTGAACTTAATTTACGCAAAGCTGAAGGAAGCCGGTGGCCCCGATTTTCGTGACGCATGGGGAACCGAACTCCGCATCGAGCCCATCCCCTGGTCCCGAAGTAAGAACCAATATTATGTGCGTAGCGCGGGTGCGGACCAGCAGTTCAGCACCAACGATGACATGGCAGTCTACGTGGAAGTCCGAAGAGGAAAGATTCTGAATCATCCGGGTGCCGAATCGTTTGGGGGAACCGTCGATCTCAAAATCGAACAGGATCGCGGCCCCTTCAACGGTCTGGCTGAGGTAGCTGGTTCTGTCATCGACCCAACAGGAGCGGTCATCTCAGCGGCCAGCATCCAGGTCCACCAAGTCTCGGGCAGAAAAAGGCGTATCGCGAAAAGCGATGCTAGCGGTCAATTCAGCCTTTCGGGCTTGCCAGCCGGAGACTATGAGGTTCAGATTTCTTGCCCAGGTTTCAAAACGGCTGCACAGAATTTCACTCTGCACCCTCGCGATCGAGCAGTCCTTGGCGTCAGGTTGGATATTGGTGCATCGACGCAGACGATCGAAGTATCGGCGGCAAGCGCAGTCGTGCACACCCAGGCGGCGGGCATCGCTGGAGGAGTGGGCGGCGTCGTTTTCATGATGAACGGCAACATGACGGATCTCGCTGTCCCCACCGCGAGCGCGGCCCCAATGCGCGTCATGAAAGAGCAAGTCGCTGCCAACAGTGCAATTCTGGTTAAAGACAAGAAAGCCGAGTCTAATGCGCCCGACGCCCACGTGCGCTCTTATTTTCCGGAAGCCCTCTACATCAATCCGGAGATCATCACCGACGCGAATGGCGCCGCCAGCATTACGATTCCCATCGCGGATTCCATCACGACTTGGCGCATGGCAATGCTAGCCTCCACCACCCACGGCGCTTTGGGTAGCGCGACCTCCAGCCTGAAAGTCTTCCAGGATTTCTTTGTCGACCTTGATCTACCCGTCACGCTCACGCAGGGTGATCGCGTTTCGATTCCAGTCGCTGTCTACAATTATTCGGCCTCTCGCGGAGACGTTAACCTGCGCCTGCAACCGGAGGATTGGTTCTCTTTGGTGGAGGATGCCGCGGAAAAGTCAGTCGTGGTTGACTCGCAGCGCGTAGGCGGATCGCAATTCACTTTACAAGCCAAGCGGATCGGCAAGTTCAAATTGACACTTTCCGCGCGGATGAATGGCGATACCAAGCGCGCTGATATCGTCGTGCGCGAGATTGAAGTGATTCCCAACGGGCGCGAGCAGAATCTCGTTTTCAACGGACGATTGGAAACCGCCGTCCAGCACGAACTGAATTTTCCCGCCAGTTCTATCCCGGATGCCAGCAAGATTTTCGTCAGACTGTATCCCGGCCCACTCAGCCAGGTTATCGAAGGCATGGACAGCATTCTCCGCATGCCCGGCGGATGTTTTGAACAGACTTCTTCCAGCACATACCCCAACGTTCTGGCGCTCGATTATATGAAGCGCACGAAGAAACTGACGCCCGAGGTGCATGCCAAGGCGGAGGGCTATATCGCGAACGGCTACCAGCGCCTTCTCACATTTGAAGTTCCCGGAGGCGGCTTTTCGTGGTTCGGCCAAGCTCCAGCCAACAAAATATTGACGTCCTACGGCTTGATGGAATTCAGCGACATGTCCAAGGTCTACGATGTCGATCCCCGGCTGATCGCCCGCACTCAACAGTGGCTCGCTGGCCAGCAACAAGCGGACGGCAGCTGGAAGCCCGATACTTCCTTCATCAATGAAGGCGCCACGAACCGATACAACTCTGATGTGCTTCGCATCACCGCTTACATCGCGTGGGCACTCGATAACACAGGTTATCAAGGGCCTGCCGCCGAGAAAGCCAAGCAGTTTGTCGAAGCTCACATAGATGGCAAGATCGACACTTACACACTGGCCGTGCTGGCTAACTTTGCCGTGGATTACCAAACCGCCGCACACGAAAAAGATCGCCAATTCACACGCCGTGCCATGCAATTGCTGCTGGATGCACACACGGAAAAAGATGAGCAAGCATGGTGGAGTGCAGATGAAACCGGCGTATACGCTACGGGAGCGAGCGCCAGTGTCGAGACCACAGGACTTGCGGTGCAAGCACTGCTCAAGTGGGGAGAAGCCTCGGGTACAGCTCGCAAGGCGATGACTTACCTTGCTTCCAAAAAGGATGCGTCGGGAGCGTGGGGCACGACGCAGGCCACAATTATGGCGTTGCGGGCCTTACTTCTCGCCACCGAAAAAGGCGCCGCCGACGTTCGCGGGACGGTCGAAGTATTGCTGAATGGCAAGTCCGTCCAGAAACTCGCGCTGACACCGGACAACAACGATCTGCTCCACCAGTTTGTGTTCAAGGGCATCGACACGGGCAGAGAAAATCCTATTCGTCCTGAATCGGAGCGTGCTGAATCAAGTCCCGAACGAGATCGTGAAGAGCCCAAGATCGTCGAAGTGCCGTCACATCCGAACCGGGTCGAGATTCGCTTCGAAGGCAAAGGCGGATTGGCCTATCAGATTGTGGGAACGTACTTCGTTCACTGGGATGAGAAACCTGTGAATGAAGCCCTGTCCATCAACGTTGACTACGATCGAACTCATCTTGCGCAGGACGATATCGCCACTGCCACTGCAACTGTCAAAAACAATCTGCCGAAGAACGCGAACATGGTGATGATCGATCTCGGCATCCCCCCAGGATTCGATTTGCTCAGCGAAGATTTGCAGGCCTTCATCGAAAAGACGGCAGCGCAAAAAAGTGGTCGCCTGGAGAAATTCAGTCAGACCGCAACTCAGGCCATTCTTTATTTCAATTCCGTCGCCGCCGGAGACACCGTAACCTTCCGTTTTCGGCTACGCGCGAAATACCCGATTCGCGCCCTTACGTTTAAGTCGAGAGTGTACGAATATTACGATCCGGATGTGAGCTCGTTGGCCCGGCCCGTGCAATTGGAAGTTCGTCCCCGTTAGCGGCTCGGTGTTACCCTTGGGACTATTTAACGTGAACTAGAGAATGCATTGATCTCAATAGGGCAGCGGGCCGTAGCTCAACCAGAGCATTCACAAAAATGTGTTAGGATTTATCTGCGGCTGAATAACCAGCAGTCGCGCGAATCGCGAACCGGTCGTATTAGTTTGCGATTACGAGTGGGGACGTAGTTCAGTTGGTTAGAACGCTGCCCTGTCACGGCAGAGGCCGCGGGTTCGAGTCCCGTCGTCCCCGCCATATTCTAAAGCACTTAGAGCGACTGTGTAATTCTTGCAGGACACGAGTAGGGACACAGATCGCTCGTAAAGTGCTTAGTTTATGCATTTCCGACCACCACTGGAGCCAACGTCAGCCGATCTGCAAGCATCTGCTGCACGACTTGGCTCTGTGCTGTCCGCGTTTTCCCGTCGATCGCTCCGTGTAGAGCTCCAGAGTGATCCGCGGGTTGGCATGGCGCATCATGTGCTGCACCGTCTTTACATCATTGTCGTTCGCCACCAGCAGGGTCGAGAAGGAAAGTCGAAAACAGTGCCAGCGGCCGGCTAATCCGACGAATTAAGGCGATCCAGTTGGCCGCGACATCCTTAGCGGCTTCCCGGCGCGTTCGTACGCGGCTGTAAGATCAGGCGTGATCGAAGGCGCGATTCCTAACTGATCTCTGCAGATGTCGGAGTTCGCTGGATCGAAAAGCCAAACAACAAACTCTTCGCCGAAATGACCTTGAGCAGCAAATCGAACTCGTCGGCGATCTCTTGCGCCCATTGCGCTTTGTGTGTTCAGTGACCTTCCCCGTGGTCGCAAAAATCAGCACGCGCACGTCAGGATAATGTTCTCTTGTCTTGGCTGCGTCGCTTTTGATCTTCTTGATCGTCGCCGTGGTCGAGCAGGCGACACCGAGGCCTTTCCCGTCCGGCTCAAGGGCTCCATCCGCATGTGCGTCCAGACCGCCATCCCATTTGCGCTCACACGCAATCAGTCGCGGCCACTTCTGCTGGGCACGGATGACGGCAATGGTCTGAAACCTGTTTCCCTCGTCAGAAACCATTTCGTCGAGGGCCCGCTCGATCTCGGTCCGGTATGCCATCGGTGCCTGCTTGGGGAATGATGCCGGTCCTTATTATAGGCACCGACTTATTAGGTCAATCCTGGCACGGGCCAAAAGCCGAAGGAATGGCTGACTGTCGGTCAGCCGGCAGCCAGCCTTCTGAGATGGGGTTCCCACATGCCGACTTGTCAGGACAAATCGGGCGCGCTCTTCAGTTTTGGATTGCTTCCTGTTGGCCGACGATCCACTCGGGATGCCCAGGTCGACGATCACAGGGACGCCCGCAATGCTTGTACATCGCGCATCGGGGGTTTTCCGAAGAAGCGCTTGTACTCCCGATTGAACTGGCTTGGACTTTCGTATCCCACCGCGAAGGCTGCACTCGCAGCATCGAGTTCCTCGGTAAGCATCTTCTGCCGTGCTGTACGGAGCCGAAGCTGTTTTTGAAACTGAAGAGGACTCATTGCCGTGAGACCACGGAAGTGATGATGCAGAGTCGATCTGCTCATACCTGCCATCGATGCAAGCTCATCCACATTCAGTGTCTTCTCGAAGTTTTCACGCAGCCAAGTGACCGCCTTAGCCGTTAGATAGCTCTGGTCCTCCTTCGTTGCAACCGAACGCAGACGACCTCCTTGGGGCCCTTGCAGAAGCCGGTAGATGATTTCTCGCTGGAGCAGCTTGCCAAAAAACGGGACATCCTGCGGAGTGTCTAAAAGCTGAACCATGCGTGAGCATGGCGTAAGCAGTTCTACTGTCACCTCTCCCAGAACCATGCCGCGTGTTCCAACAGGCGGTGCAGAAATCCGCACCTCCTCGGTGTGAAGAACGTCGCGGACCATGCCCATATCAAGCTTGAGGAAGAAAGCAAGGTAGGGCTTCTCCACGCTGGCGACGCATACCCGGCTGACGATCGGAAGTTCGATTGATGTGAGGAGGAAGGTTGATTCGCCGAAAACATAACTCTGTTTGCCCAGATCAACGTGCTTCTTTCCTTGCGGAACGATCAGCAGGCTCGGCTCATAGGTGCAGGGATTCGGCGCGGTCGGAGTGGTGTTTTGGTAGAGCGAAAGTCCGGGAACTACATTTGACAGTTCTGCGGAGCGCCCCATCGCTTTGCTAATTGCGTCGGCTAGCTCTTTGAGCACTTGCGAAACGCCAGAGTCCTCAGATTGTCCCGATTTGCGAGCCATCATACTGTTTTCCTCGACCTTCTCAAGATAAGCCGCTCGCGCCGCCATTGTACGGATTTATGAAATGCCTCGGACAAATAGGCAATGATTTCAGTCGATCAGGCTACCGGCAAACGAGCTCATCCGCCTAATCTTGAGGCGGAGGTGGATATATGAAGAAACGAAAACTAGGAACGCTGGAAGTATCGGAGCTTGGATTCGGATGCATGAACCTGGCGTCAAATTATGGCCCGGCAGCGCCGATCGACGATGCCATCAAGGTCATCCGCGAGGCCCACAGCAAGGGCGTCACATTCTTCGACACGGCGGAAGTGTACGGACCATATACGAGTGAGACGATCGTCGGCGGAGCACTCGAACCGTTCCGTAACGAGGTAAAGATTGCCACGAAGTTTGGCTTCGACCTGACCGAGAAGGGCGGTCTGAACAGTCGGCCGGATCACATCAATTGGATGGTGGACGGGTGCCTAAAACGGCTTCGAACGGACCATATCGACCTCTTCTACCAACATCGCGTTGATCCGAATGTGCCGATTGAGGATGTCGCCGGTGCGGTCAAGGAACTCATTGCGACGGGCAAGGTGTTGCACTTTGGTCTTTCTGAAGCGAGCCCAAACCATTCGGAAAGCCCATGCAGTTCAGCCGGTGACCGCGCTACAAACAGAATATTCGCTCATGAACCGGGACCCGGAAAAGAACGGGTTGCTAGACACTTGCGAGAAGTTGGGAATCGGCTTCGTGCCGTGGGGTCCGATGGGCATGGGCTATCTGACACAGAAGCTCAACACGGATACAAGTTTGATCCGAAATCCGATCTTCGTTCGGGTTTTGATCGCTTCAAGCCGGAGAGCCTTGCAGCGAATAAGCCCTTTGTCGATTGCATCACCGAACTTGCGAAGAGAAAAGACGCTACGACGGCGCAGCTGTCGCTCGCATGGCTGCTGGCGCAGAAGCCGTTCATCGTTCCGATCCCGGGAACGGGCAAGGTCAAGCACCTGGAGGAGAACATCGAGGCCACCAAACTTGTACTGACTGCGGAAGACATCAAAGAGATCGACAGTGCTCTGGCTAAGTTCAAGGTGCATGGCGGTCGTATGAACGAAGAACAGATGAAGGTCGTGGAGCAGTAGGGCGAATCCGCGCAGGCCTCTTATAGTCCTGAGAAGCTCTGTTAGGGTTCCTCCCGCATTACGGGCGAACTGGAAGTTGGCCGCTAAGGAGAGCGGATCGGTACTCGGGAACGCGCATGGATGCATGCATTTTCCCGCCCATCTGATCCTGGAATTGTGGCGCTATGCCGACTTCCCGGGAGTAACACGGTCTGAAAGCATAACGAGCCGAAAATAATGCGGTTATTCAGATAGCAGAGCAATACTCATGTACTCTTCTCCGGATAACATTCTGCTGAGGATTTCAATGAACAGCGACGACAGACTGGAGAAACGCGTCTCACCGTTAGCGATGAGTTCGGAGGAATTTCGCAAGCTGGGCAACGAGCTTATCGGTCGCATCGGGGATTTTCTCGAATCGCTTCCCAGTCGCCCCGTAACTCCCGCCGAATCTCCCGCCGAGGTCCGGAATGCGCTTGGGAGCCAGCGCACATTGCCGCAACAGGGTGCGGACCCAGGGGAACTGCTCCGTCATGCCTCTGACCTGCTCTTTGATCACTCCCTGTTCAATGGGCATCCTCGATTCTGGGGGTACATCACGTCATCGGCTGCACCCATCGGCGCGCTAGGTGAATTGCTGGCTGCTGCCGTCAACCCCAACGTTGGAGCTTGGCTGCTTTCGCCGATGGCTAGCGAGATTGAAGGGCAAACGGTTCGCTGGATTGCCGAGATGCTGAGTTATCCCCCGGAATGCGGAGGTCTTTTTGTCAGCGGCGGCAATATGGCGAACATTGTTTGCTTTCTTGCTGCGCGGCAGGCGAAGGCGGGATGGGATGTGCGCACCAAGGGAATGAACGGCACGCGTCTGCGCGTTTATTGCTCGAACGAGACGCACACCTGGATTCAGAAGGCAGCGGATATCGCAGGCATGGGAACGGAGGCAATTCGGTGGATACCCGTGGATAAACAGATGCAAATAGAGGTATCGGCCCTCAGAGAACAAATACTCAAGGATATTGAAGCGGGAGACACGCCGACTTTCGTTGTGGGAAATGCAGGTTCGGTGAGTACTGGGGCTGTGGATCCTCTGCCAGAGCTGGCGGCCCTTTGTAAGGAATTTGGTGTCTGGTTTCATGTGGATGGGGCATATGGAGGCTTGGCTGCGGCGTTACCGGATGGGCCAAGTGCGTTAGCTGGATTACAAGAGGCAGACTCAGTCGCCGTTGATCCGCACAAGTGGCTCTATGCGCCGCTCGAGGCCGGTTGCGCGCTCGTGCGCGATCCCGAAAAGCTGCGCGCTGCTTTCGCCTATCATCCTGTCTACTATCATTTCGGAGTCGAAGCTACCAATTATTTTGACCTCGGCCCGCAGAATTCGCGAGGTTTTCGCGCGCTAAAGGTGTGGCTCGCTCTGCAACAGGTTGGACGCGATGGCTACGAGCAGATGATCTCAGACGATATACACCTGGCTCGATCTCTCTTCGAGCTGATTTCGAAGAATGCCGAACTTGAAGCGCTGACACATTCCCTCAGTATCACAACATTCCGGTTTGTACCGTCGGACCTCGATTCGGGTGCTGACGAAACGGCGAGCTATCTTAATGAGCTGAATCTTGCGTTGCTGACTGACTTGCAGACGAGCGGCGAGGCCTATCTGTCAAACGCCGTGGTACACGGAAAATTCGCTCTGCGTGCCTGCATCGTCAACTTTCACACATCGCTTCCAGATATCGAAGCATTGTTACCGATCGTTGTCAGAGTGGGTAGAGCTCTTGACCTGGCAATCCGGCCAATGCCACTTCAAACCAAAAGCCTAAAAGACGACGGTCACACCGCACCGATCAGTCCTCACAAACGGACATAGGAAAAGGGATCCGGTGTTGTCCAGAACCTTGGCGCTATGCCGACTTCCCATTACTAGTCCGTGGAGCCTCGTTTCGATTACTTCCGAGTTGCCGACCATCCACCCAAAACCCCGCAAGAAGCATGTTGAAACGCCTCTTGAGCGCCTTGGCCCGCAGTCATTCACTGAGAAATTGCCCATTAAGAGCGGACTTCCGAAAGCAAGTTCTCCATTGTTGGACAGCTGTCCAACAGACGGTAGAGAAACTGGTCGTCTCGCTCTCTAGCTGATAATCTTGCCAGACCATGGAATCTTTCGCCGTTCGAGTCTTCTGTTTCGTGCTGTCACTGGTGGCCGTCGGAACCGCACAGGAAGTGATCCCGCTCTATGCCGGTACCGCGCCCGGCTCAACGCAGGAGAATTACCCGGAGAAGCAGTACTTTTCCAAAGTCTGGAACACAGACGTCGTCACCAATGTGACCCGGCCCACCCTTACCGTGTTCAAACCTTCTCCGGAGTTGAAAAATGGCACCGCAGTCGTTATCTGCCCAGGGGGCAGCTTTATGGCCTTGTCCATCGCGACTGAAGGTACTGAAGTTGCCCAGTATCTGGCCGCGAAAGGCGTGACCGCATTCGTTTTGAAATATCGCCTGATGCATACCGGCGAGGACGCCACCCAGGAATACGGGCCATTGTTCGCGGATAGACCGAAGTATCTTGAGGCCATGAAGAAGATCAAACCTTTGGCCGTTGCAGACGGGTTAGCCGCGGTCACTTGGGTTCGGCAGCATGCGGCGGAATGGGGGATTTCTCCCGATCGTGTCGGAATCATCGGCTTCTCCGCCGGCGGAACGGTTACGGCCGAAGTTGCGGTCCACTACGCACCCGAAGGTCGGCCCGCGTTTGTAGCTCCAATCTACTCGTTCGGATTATCGAACGATGTTCTCGTCCCATCGGATGCACCGCCCATGTTCATTGCGGCCGCGAGTGACGATTCGCTCTCGCCAAAGAGCGTTGCGCTCTATGAGAAGTGGACTTCCGCCCAAAAAGCGGCCGAACTGCACATTTATGCGAAGGGTAATCATGCTTTCGGAATGCGAAGGCAAAACCTTCCTACGGATCACTGGATCGACCGGTTTGCCGAATGGTTGCAATTAGAAGGCTTTCTGAACAAATGGCAACAGCCGAGCTGATCGCAAATTGACCTTCGACTGACGCGGGCCTGGCGTACGCGCCGCGCCTGCCGTTCTCGCAAGAACCCCCGAGTTTCCGCCTTTCTCGACTACTCCATGATCGGCATATCGCCGACCCACTATAGAAGTGATTTGACTAGTTCCGGTCGTATCACGGGCAAACCGGAAGTTATCGGTTCGTCCGCCGGATTAGTACCTATAAACGCACCATCGAGCGACGCATCTGATCTAGCTGATCTTGGAATTGTGGCGCTATGCCGACTTGTCGGTAATGATCCGCACGATGCCCAACTGGATTACTTCCGTATAGCCGACTATCCGGCAGTGATCATACGGTGACTCTGATCGAAAATACCCAGTTGCAGCCAACTCTACGAATTGCGCCATCTGAGCGATACCTTCCCTCAAATGCTAAACTTGCCGTCGATTTGCACTGTCATCCCGGAGGGAAGCGTGAGCGACCCGGATCCAAGCCAAACCCCCACGACTTAACCGGCGATTCCGATCCCGAACCCACACTCGACTCGGCCGCTCCTCCAGTTGGCATACCTGCACCTGACTTAGGTTCCATTGGGCCCTATCGGCTGATCCGAAAAATCGGCGAAGGCGGGATGGGGCAGGTGTGGTTAGCCGAACAGTCCGCGCCCGTCAAGCGGCAGGTTGCGCTGAAAATCGTCAAAGCGGGACGCTACGACGGCTCCGCTTTGCTGCGCTTCGACTTGGAACGGCAGACGCTGGCGATCATGGACCATCCTGCCATCGCCAAAGTTTTCGATGCGGGCTCGACTCCCGAAGGCCAGCCATACTTTGTAATGGAGTATGTCCCCGGCTTGCCCATCACTACCTATTGCGACCAGAAGCACCTATCTGTCCCAGAGCGGCTCGCCCTTTTCATCAAGGTTTGTGATGGCGTGCAACATGCGCATCAGAAAGCGATCATGCATCGCGATCTGAAGCCCTCCAACATTATTGTGGTTGAAGTCGATGGCAAGCCGATGCCGCGCATTATTGACTTCGGCATCGCCAAAGCCATCTCAGCAGCAAGCCCTGACGACGAGACACTGATAACCCGTGCCGGTGGGATGGTGGGCACGCCGGGATACATGAGCCCGGAGCAAGCGGATCCTACCGTGCTCGATGTAGATACTCGTACCGACGTTTATTCGCTGGGCGTGGTGCTTTATGAACTTCTTGCGGGGGTGTTGCCCTTTGATGCCAGGCAGTGGCAGACCAAACCCTTTCATGTGGTCTTGCGGCAGCTGCACGAAGAGGATCCGCCGAGTCCGAGCACGAGAATCAGCGAAGACGCCGCCTCGACGACCGTTGCGCAACGCCGGAATACGGATCCACGACAACTGGCAAGCCTGTTGCGAGGTGACCTTGACTGGATCGCGTTGAAGGCACTGGAAAAAGACCGTGCCCGCAGGTATGGCACGCCCTCGGAACTGGGCGCCGATATCTATCGCTATCTGCGGAACGAGCCTGTGGTGGCGCGCCCGGCAAGCATCGGCATACCGGACGAAGAAGTACATCCAGCGCCACAAGTTTGGAGTGGCGGCGGCAACCGCCATGGCGCTGCTGCTGATCGCGTTCGCGGTGATGCAATCGATCCAGTTGCGGCGGATTAGCGCGGGAGCGCGATCGCGCCGATCGCGTCACCGCCTTTATGACCGGCATGTTCAAGGTCTCAAACCCGAGTGAAGCCCGCGGCAACGACATCCGCGCCCGCGAGATTCTGGATAAGTCGGCCAAAGACATCGACACCGGGCTGGCGAACGACCCGGAGCTGCAGGCGCAGATGATGAACGTGATGGGCACCGTCTATCAGAGCCTGGGGCTCACCTCAAAGGCCGAGCCTCTGCTCCGGCGCGCATGCGAAATTCGGCAGCGTATTCTCGGCCCCAGGAACCCGGATACGCTGCAATCGCAGCAGGATCTCTCCGTCGCAGTGGTGGCGGAAAGTCACTATCCCGAGGCGGAGAAGTTGTGCCGGGAGACGATGGAGACTCGCCGCCAGGTACTTGGCCCCGAGCATCATGACACCATGGATTCGATGGTGCAGTTGGCCAGAACTCTTGGGTTTGAATCACGATACGACGAAGCGGAAAAGTTGAATCGCGATGCGCTCGAAGTGGCAACACGAAAGTGGCCGCAAGACAGGTTGACCGCTACCGCGCTGTCGCTTCTGGCCGACACGCTCACTCATGAAGGCAAGTACCCGGAGGCGGAGAAGGCAGCTCGAGAGGCGCTCGAAATGGATCGGAAAGCACTTGGCTCCGATCATCCGTCAGTGTTGCGAGATATGTTCAATCTCGCCAGCATTCTTACCGAGGAGCAACACTTACGCCGAAGCGGAAGGGATGTATGAAGAGTTGATTGAGTCCGCCCGGCGAATGCTTGGGCCGCAGCACCCCAGCACCCTCGCCGCCATGGGTAATATGGCGATGGTTTTGATAAGCCCAGAAGCGTTTCGCCGACGCCGAGAAATTGTACCGGGAAATAGGTCGAAGCGCAACGGCAGACCTTGGGCCCGGAACATGCCTCCACCTTGCTCACCATGGGTAATTTGGGTTTCGTCCTGATCGAAGAAAAGAATTATCCCGAAGCGGAAAAGGTTCTGCGTGAAGCCCTTGCAGCCCTGCTTCGTGTTCTCGGCCCCTCGCATGAGGTCACCTCAGGCGCAGCCTACAAGTTGGCTCGCGTCCTTGCCTTGGAGGGTAAGCGGGATGAGGCCTTAGTCAACTTGCGCGCCTTTGCGGAGGTCGAGGGTTCCGTCGAAAGCATCCAGAATGCCAGAAAAGGACGATAGTTTCCAATCACTGCATGCGGACCCGCGCTTCGCCGCCATCCTGGCCTCCACGCGCCAGCGCATCGCCACGGCGCAGATGCAGCCGGCGACAAAATAGACCAAGCGTCTTTATCCCGTCACGGCAGTACCCACAACGTCACACGTGAAGTCCATAGGACTCAATCAGCACGGCGCCGTGCGGAAAACTGCGCTTGATCCCAAATCACGAGCAATCCGGAAGTAATACAGATCTTTGGGTCTGCAACCCAAAGAGTCGCGTCACTGACCACGCATCTATTTTTGAAAACGCCATAGTGGAAGACACTTCCCAGAAGCCGGCTTCCCATTACTAATCCGTGGAGCCTCGTTTCGATTACTTCCGAGTTGCCGACAATACACCAAGAACCTTTGCCATCCGGTGTGCAACCCGGGGCACACGTCTGTAATTGCGCGCGCGCATGGTGACTCGGGACGAAACTCGGGCCCGACGGGATGCATGGTCCTCGGGAGCGGGGCGTGAACGCCGGAATAGATCTTGGATGAAAGCTGTTCTTGGCGCTAGCCGGCACGCACGTATAATGGCTCCCACATGCCTTTCAGCACCGGCACGAAACTTGGCCCTTACGAAATTCAGTCCCTGATCGGCGCGGGAGGTATGGGCGAAGTTTATCGAGCCCGTGATGCACGCCTGTCCCGTATCGTCGCTATTAAAATCCTGCCCGAATCGCTCGCCTTCGACCCCGATCGTTTGGGACGCTTTCAGGATGAAGCGCGCACTCTTAGCTCTCTTAACCATCCGAACCTGATGGCCATCCATGATGTTGGCTTGCAGGACGGCATTCATTTCCTGGTTTCAGAATTTCTTGAAGGCCAGACGCTTCGCGAGCGACTGGAGGCCGGGCCTCTTCCGCAGCGACGGGTGAACGAATACAGCCTGCAAATGGCAAGGGGACTGGCGGCAGCGCACGAGAAAGGCATTGTTCATCGTGATCTTAAGCCGGAAAACGTCTTCATCCTTGCGGACGAACGCATAAAGATTATCGATTTCGGATTGGCCAAGCAAGTGGCGAATGCGGCCGCCGACGGCGATCAGACGCTCACCAGTGTGGACCGAACTTCCGCAGGCACCGTGTTAGGCACGGCGGGTTACATGTCTCCGGAGCAGGTGCGCGGAGAACCGCTCGACCATCGTTCTGACATATTCAGTTTCGGCGCGATCCTCTACGAGATGATTTCGGGCAAGCGCGCGTTCCACGGCGACTCGGGAATTGAGGTTATGAATTCGATCCTCAAAGAGGAAGCGCCGGACTTGGCCGACAGTGGAGTGCAGGTGCCCCTTGGCTTGAAGAGGATTGCGCAACGCTGTCTTGAGAAGAAACCGCAGGCGCGCTTTCAGTCGGCGAGCGACCTCGCTTTTGCGCTGGACTCCTTAAGCAGTGCAGGAAGTTCGACTACGAGTTTGCGCGCACTGGAGGGCACGAGCAAAACACGATCGCGCATTCTTCTTACGGTGTCACTCGCAGCGGCATTGGCTGCTGGAGCGATTGCGACTCTGCTACTGAATCATCCTGCCACAATCCATCCCACCTTCACTCAGATCACCTTTCGGCAGGAGTACCTTCGCCGTGCCCGGTTCGCTCCCGACGGACGCACTGTGGTGTACGACGGAACTAGCGATGGCAAGCCAACCGAGCTTTTTTCTACGCGTACCGATACCGCTGAGTCGCAAGCGCTCAATATTCATGCCAGCATTTTGAGCATCTCCTCAACGGGAGAACTGGCCGTGCTTCTGAATCCCGACTTTGTCGTGAAGTGGACCCCAATCGGGCGGTTGGCGCGGGTTCCACTGGGGGGCGGGTCCTCACGCGAGTTACTCGACCAGGTGATCGATGCGGACTGGAACCCCGACGGTTCCAACCTGGCGGTCAGCCGCAAGGTTGGCAATCACGTCCAGCTTGAGTTTCCGCCGGGCAAGGTGCTGTACCAAAACGATGGCTACATTAGCGACCTGCGTTTCTCACCCGCTGGGGATGAGATTGCGTTCTTCGATCACTCAACCTACGGCGATGACCGGGGTATAGTTACCCTCGTTGACCTTCACGGTAATCGAAAGGCCTTGACCGGCGAATTCAGCTCTGTCCAGGGGCTGGCGTGGGTGCCGGATGGCCGCGAAATCTGGTTCACTGCCGCGGACGGAAGCGAGCCCAGATCCCTCCGCTCCGTCAATCTCAACGGCAAGCAGCGCATGTTGCTGTCGAGTCCGTCGGTCCTGCACTTCCAGGACATATCGAAAAGTGGCTACGTCCTGATTAACTCCGATACGATGCGTGACCAGCAGGTCTTTGCTGAGACGCGAAGCGGTCAAGTCCGCGATTTCAGTTTCTTCCCGTTCGAAAACATCGCGGCGATTTCCGACGACAGCAGAACATTTCTTTTGAACGCTTATGTTAGTGGTCCGAATTCCGATTACAACCTCTACACGCAAGCCACGAGCGCAGGCTCCTCGCCCGTTCTGATCGGCCAGGGTACAGCGATGGGGTTCTCCCCCAACGGTGAATGGGCACTTGCTCTGGACCCGATTCATCTGGAACGTCTCAGAATTATTCCAACCGGCGTGGGCGAAAGCAGCACAATCAACGCGCCGCCGGGATTGCGCTATATCGTCGCAACCTGGATGCCCGATAGTAAGCATATTTTGGTGGTCGCGTCGGCTGCGGGACATGCTCCCGCTACGTATGTTCAGGATGTGACTGGCGGAGCGGCACGCCAAATAACCCGCGAGGGAATGTATGCGCTCATCATCCACGACGTGACTATGAGCGTTTCGCCCGACGGCCAATATTGCTTAACTACAGATGGTGCGCGCCATTACTGGCTACACCCTATGAATGGCGGTGAGCCCAAGCCAATAAAAGGTCTGCTCGAGGGAGATCTTCCCCTGCAGTGGCACAACGGTTCGCAAAGTATCTTTTTTGAGCGACGCGCAGGGCTGGATGCGATCGATATCTATGATCTGAACCTCACGACCGGCGAGCAAAAGGTCTGGACGCACTTCTCGCCGACCGATAAAACCGCCATGGTTACGATGCGTCACCCGCTCATCACACCCGATGGTGCGCAGTCGCTCTACGCGGTCCAGCGAATCTACTCCACCCTGTTCGTTGCCAAAGACATTCACTAGGCGGGACAAGGTAGTTCGGATTTCGCGGGATTTCTTAGAACTCCTGCACTTGGTGAGTTACGGGCAAACCGGAATGTATGGTCCGCCGCTTTGTCGCAAGCGAAAAATGAGGTAACAGGTTGGTCTGCGCAAATGTATTCGGCCTTCGTTGGAGCACAAGGCTCCTGGCCATGATGGAATGCGCTGCGCTCTCGTCCTATTTAGTTAGGCAGTCTGGAAAGACTTTTCCGGTTAGCAGGTTTCGAGAGCGCCGGGTTCGACCGTTGTGTCATCTCATAGTTCGCCAGCAGACCTGGCAGAAATCATCAACTCCGTGGTAGCCGCTGGTCTGAGGATGTGGGAATCGCGAATGCGATTTCCAAGCCTGGCCTCAGCCAGGCGTCATCTGCAGACCAGTTGCGTTCGCCGCATCAGCCAACATCGGTGGCCGATAAGGTTCATTCTTGGCGAGCACGGCCCAGGCCATGCGCGCCAGCTTATTCGCCAAAGCCACTGCGGCCACATTACGGTGGGTGCGGGTTGTGAGTTGGGCCAGCCACGCACTCAAACCGCAAGATTGCTTCGCGCTCTGTTGCAGGACGGCGCGAGCCCCGTGCACGAAGAGTCTTCGCAAGTAAGAGTTCCCGCGTTTGCTAATCCCGAGCAGCTTTTGCTTGCCCCCGGTGGTATATTCGCCCGGGACGATTCCGAGCCAGGCTGAGAACTCTCGCCCCTTTTTAAAAGCTGCTCCGTTGCCGATGGCGGCGATGATTGCGGTCGCCGTAATCGGTCCGATGCCTGGGATCGCCACCAGTCGGCGGCAGGCTTCGTTCTCTCCAGCCGTCTTCTTGATCACCGCATCGGCTTCGTCGATCCGAATTTGCAAGTGATCCAGCTCCAGCTTCAGTTGCGCCAGGAGCACACGCAATGCGCCCGATAGCTTGGCGCTGGCGTCTTCCAGGATCCCGGGCAATGCCTCATCGACATGGCACCGCCCCTTGCGCAAAGTGATTCCACGTTCGAGGAGCAAGCCACGAATTTGGTTGATAACCGCTGTGCGACGCATCACCCAACGCTCCCGTACCCGATGCAGGGACTGTAGATCCAGTTGGTCATCACTCTTGATCGGTACGAAGCGCATCTTCGGCCGCCCGACTGCCTCCGCAATCGCCTCGGCGTCAATGTAGTCGCTCTTGTTCGTCTTCACGTACGGCCTCACATACTGAGCCGGCATCAGTCGTACCTCATGACCCTGCTCTCGCAGAGCTCGACCTAGAAAATGGGCCCCTCCGCAGGCTTCCATACCAATTAACTTCACCTGCAGGTTCGCTGTGAAGTGCAACAGTTGTTTACGCGAAAACTTCTTGCGCTCCACAACCTCGCCGAGCTGGTTGAGCCCAACTAGATGAAAAACTGTTTTGCCAAGATCAATGCCGATAGTATGTAGCTCCATGGGACGCCTCCTCCGTTCATTTGTATACCCCAGCTGCTGGCTGGATAAAGGCGGCGGACCATCCCATTAGTTATCGGTTTGTCCGCCGGATTAGTACCGAGTAAAACGGGCTTCTCGGAAGTGAAAGAATGCATTCCCAGTCCGACCGCGAAACCACGTTCACGAACAAGCGTAGTGTGCCAACTGTGTGCAGGATTGATCCCGGCAGCACAGACGACTGGCAAACAACCACCGGCTGACTGTCGG
Organism: uncultured Acidobacteriaceae bacterium; assembly: GCA_963846215.1. GTDB lineage: Bacteria > Acidobacteriota > Terriglobia > Terriglobales > Acidobacteriaceae > Sulfotelmatobacter. The sequence goes on from CAWJVC010000011.1 coordinate 140,281, forward strand.
TCAGCCATGTGTCAAAATTGCGGAATTTGCGCGACGGTCTTGACGCCAAACATGTGCCAGAAGCCCGCTCTGAAACCTGGTTCCGTCCGAGCGAGGTAGCTGTTAGAAAACTATCTCAAAAGCCGCTCCTCTACTTGCGCGTAAACAGTGTCCTGACGTCAAGATATCCTGTGTTAAAAATTTGTAGTTTTAAATCCGGCCCCAGGCCAAGGTAAACGCCTATAGGAAGAAGATAACTAATCGATTTCCGTTAATATGCAATATCGTTGCCTACGTAAGCACAATAGAGACAGTGATTGATGATTTGCCGGATGACACGAATCGTACTATGTTCGGCCAAATATCTGGCTCGGCAACAGGGCAACAGGGAAGATTGATCTCCTGATTTTCGGGCGGTTCGAAGGGGCTGAATGTCCAAGAACATAGTCTTGTGCTGCGACGGCACGGGAAACGGCTTTGACAATCCGGATAATGACTCAAACGTAGTCAAACTTTACAGCACACCGGTCATTGGCTCCGACCAAATCGCTTACTACCATCCGGGCGTTGGGACGATGGCAGCGCCCAATGCGCGAAGTCGCATCGAGAAAGAGTGGACTCGAGCCGAAGGGGTTGGGATTCGGTTCCGGCTTGCTCGACAACGTTGCTGATGCATATCGTTATCTTATGAACAAGTATGAGAAGTATCCTGCATGTTTTCGGGCTGCTGGAAGGAGGCAATGAGGGCCTTATTCCTTACATCTTGCGCTTGTACGCTGAACGCACCAAAGAGGCGAAACGTACCACCCCCACATTTACAACTGAAGACAACTTCACCGTAAAGCCAGCATCATGGGTTCGCGCTCTCATTCGTCGCTGTAATCCCCCAAGCTATTATTCTGGAACGTGATTGCAAAGACAGATATACGCCTGAAGACTCCTCTCCGCGGGGGTTTTCTCTGGTACCTTCTTCGATGGATCCTTCTCGGCATGGTGCTTCTTTGGACTCCTGCCGCCCTGATGATTGTGGCGGCGCGGTGGATTGACCCACCAACAACCGCGGTCCATATCCAACGCCGAGTTCAGGCCTGGATTCATAACACGCCATATCACGAGCGCTTCAAATCTATTTCCCTCAGCCAAATTTCACCCGATCTCCAGCACGCCGTGATCGCCGCGGAGGATGCACGCTTCTACCAGCACCATGGATTCGATTGGCACGAAATCCAAATCGCCGCCGAAGACGACCTGGAGGGTGATCGAACTCGCGGGAGCCTCCACCATCACGCAACAACTTGTGAAAAATCTATTCTTCGGAACAGGGCGCTCGACCTCCGCAAGGGTGCGGAGGTCACGCTGGTGCCGGTGGCCGAAATCGTCCTCGGTAAACGGCGGATTCTGGAGATATACCTGAACGTGGTCGAATGGGGTCCTGGGATTTATGGCGCAGAGTCGGCGTGTCGTTACTACGATGAAACCTCAGCCCTGAATATCGGCCGGCAAGAGTCGGCGCGGCTCGCCGCCATTTTGCCGGCTCCTCTAAGGCGAAGGCCCGAACGCATGAATACGTATAGTGCCACTATCCTTAAGCGGATGGGCCAAATGGGTTGGTAATGGGTCAGACAACTCAACTCATACGGCCGATTTGATGACTCTCACGGGGTAGCTCTCTATGAGTATTCCACCTGCAGTCTCAACCGTTTGCTGTAAACATGCCTTGACAGGTATATGCACGATAGAGTATATAAATGAAATGGAATCCGTTTTCGAGATCATTGCGGAGCCGAACCGGCGAGCGATATTAACCCTGTTGGTCTCGTCCCAACAGTCGGTAGGAGAGATCGAGCGCCGACTTCATATGACGCAGCCAGCCGTTTCCAAGCACCTGCGGGTGCTGCGCGACTCTGGCTTCGTGGAATTTGCGGTGGATGCACAGCGCCGTCTCTACCGATTGAAACCTGAACCATTTCAGGAGGTGGATGCATGGCTGCTTCCGTTCCGTCGCTTTTGGTCCACTCACCTCGATGCTCTCGAACGTCACCTCGACCATATGGACCGCTCATCATCCACGAAGTTGGCGTTAACAAAAAAGCAGGCCAAGCAGCGAACCACACGGCCCCGAACGCTGCGTGACACCGGAGAAAAGAAATGAAAATCAAACTGACCAGCGTATACGTTGACAACCATGACAAGGCCCTGCGCTTCTATACGGAAGTGCTCGGCTTCGTTAAGAAAGCCGATTTCAGTAACGGGCCATATCGATGGCTGACCGTGGCTTCGCCCGAGGAGCCGGAGGGCACTGAACTGCAGTTGGCGTTGAACAACAACCCCGCAGCCCAAGCCTATCAGCAGGCGATGTTTCAACAGCACCAGCCCGCGGCCAATTTTTTCACCGACGACATCAAGACCGAGTGCGAGCGGATCAAGGCCCGCGGCGCCGAGTTTACGATGCCGCCCACCGACGTTACCGGCTCGACCATTGCGATGCTGAACGACACGTGCGGCAACCTCATTCAACTCACCCATTTGAAGCGTTGGTCATGAGCGATCGCGCACAATACACACCGGGTCCGGCCAACTTGGCGCGGATACAAAAAGACCGGGGACAAAACGGTGAAGAGAAGTGGACGCTCGTTCTTGTCCGTGAACTTCGCCACTCACCGGAAAAAGTCTGGCAGGCCCTTACCGATCCGGCGCAACTCCGCGAGTGGGCTCCCTTCGAGGCCGATGGGAACCTGGGTGCGGTTGGATCTACCGTGCGGCTCACCACGGTGGCAGCACCCAAGGCGCAGGTTTCCGAAACCACGCGTGACTCGAGCCGAAGCTCCCGAGGTGCTCGAGTACAACTGGGGCGACCACGATATGCGATGGGAACTGGAAGCCCTTGATGGCGGGACCCGCCTGACGCTCTGGACCAACATTGGTCGCCGCTTCATTGCAATGGGTGCTGCTGGCTGGCAAATTTGCTTCGATGTTCTGGATCACATGCTCGGCGGAACTCCTCTCGGACGAATTGTCGGTCCCGAGGCGATGAAATTCGGCTGGCAGCGGCTGAACGCGGAGTACGCCAAGCAGTTCGGTATTGAAACGCCCAACTTGCCACCTCGAGGCAACTCCAAAGTCGTGAATCGAGAGAGGAAGGCAAAACCATGCCCCAAACGTCGAAGGGAAATAAAGTATCCCCAGAACAGCGTAAGGAACTGCTCGGACTATTGAAGGCCCGCTTTGAGAAAAACATGAGCCGCCATCAAGGTGTTGAATGGGCGAAAGTGCAAGCTAGGCTGGACGCGAATCCCGAAAAATTGTGGTCACTAAGTGAAATGGAAAGAACCGGTGGCGAACCGGATGTTATGGGTCAGGACAAAAAAACGGGCGAATACATTTTCTATGATTGCGCGGCCGAAAGTCCGAAAGATCGCAGAAGTCTTTGCTACGACCGGGAAGCGCTGGACTCAAGAAAAGAAAATAAACCAAAAGGCAATGCGATTGATGCGGCAGCCGCGATGGGCATTGAGCTTTTGACGGAAGAACAATATCGAGGGCTGCAGAAAATGGGAAACTTCGATTCGAAAACATCGAGCTGGGTGAAGACACCTTCTGAAGTCAGAAAACTCGGTGGCGCGCTCTTTTGTGATCGCCGCTTCAACACCGTTTTTGTGTATCACAACGGTGCGGAATCTTATTATGCTGCTCGGGCGTTTCGTGGCTGGTTAAGGGTCTGAATTTGCGTGCGTGCAAATTCAAGAAAGAGGTTCAAGAAAAAAGAGACTCAACGAAATTCAAGGAGAACATTATGGCTACATCCGCCAATACCGCCAACATCGTGAACCGAGGCATCACACGTTCGGTTGTTCGCTGGATTCACATTATCCTTGCCATTCCCATACTCGGCTATATCTACAGTCCATTTGAAAAACTTCCCGACTACGCCTTCAAAACTCGGTTTGTCTTTGTGCCTGTCATGGTGCTCTCGGGATTGTGGATGTGGAAAGGCCACGTGATTCGTCGACTTTTTTCGAGGAGATCGGCCTGAAAAAGATTTCTGAAGAAGATGCTGCAGTCGCGCCGGCGATCATCTGGGCGTTCCGTTTTGGGCTGCAAGCCTCTCTTCCAGTACCCCTCCCCCCTCCCACTGGGTCCTCTGGAATCATCACGTTAGCGCGAAAGCCCCTGCAAATCCTACCGTCTAAAGGACTTAAGTGTCAAAATCTAGACAGCCAAGGACTTAGGGGCGACTTCTCGCCGGGAGCACTCGGCGCCAATTGCGAAATGCACTACCTCTGCTGGGACAATCATGGAGCATTGAGAGGGCTCACGCAAGGTTGGACGTCACAAGCGGTCTGTGGATTTCTTCCCCCAGCTACTTGCAATCGACCTTGTTGTCCTGCGCGGCAGCGATCTGCCACTTGCCATCACGTTTCAACCATGTATCGGTCCAGATCTGGCACTGCTTCGCGTCGGGATGCGATTTGTCTTTGCCGATGGCGTGTTCGCTGCCGTAAATGATGGCTACACCTTCGCTGAAAAAAGCGCACCTTAGCATCGTCGAGTCCACAGCCGTGCGCCGAGTGTGGACCTTTTTCATCACGCAGCTCATCCGCTTTCGTGTAGCGCTCGCCGCGAGTGCTGGTGCCCTGGAAGTCGTCGGCCAACAGCTCAGAGATCACGCCGTTATTCGTGCAAACGCCTTCGGCCCATTTGCGCTCCATGTCGATCATGTACTTCGCGGTCTTGTCGTCGGCTGTGGCCCAATGGCTTTGCTGCGCATAGGCTGCGGACATAAAGATTACGGCGCACGTTACCAGGCACATCAGGTGCGGAATTGGGTGACGCATCGTCCCTCCAGTGATTCAGGCAAACATCATATTCGCTATATTCGCTCAAGACTTTGGCGGTTCATAATAGCGGCCGTTCACTTCGTCGCCCATGACCGCGAAATCACACTTTGAAGTTTCCAGCGGATCCGTCTTGAAGGTGAAGTCGATGGATGGCACGCGGATCGTGGCTTCCAGTTGCGCACTGGCTTTGAAGCCTTCAAAGCGGTACTGCTGCATCGCGTTTTCGTACTTGACGGGCTCATCGCTCGCGGTAAAGACCAACTTGAAATCCAAAAATGCAGCAGTAGTTTCAGCATCCATGGCTGGCCAGCGCGGCTGGTCAATGATTGGCAGGTTCACCATCTGAAGCGTGGCCACCTTGCCGTCCGCCGCAAAGTTTAGGCCCGTAGACGGCACGGGCGTCACCCAGTAAAGTCCTTCCGGCGAAATGGGCGAATGAAAATCGTGAATCTGGTTCGCAGGGACCGCCGGTCCCTTGAACACCGTCAGTCATGTGTGGGCGAAAATCCCCTGGTGCGGCTGGCGCGCGGCCCAGTATTCGCCGGCCATGTAGCTGTAGTCCGTAGTAGGGGTGCCCCATGCAAGGCGATTGCCCTTGTTGTCCGTGCCCATGCCACGGAAGCCACTGCAGCGTGCCAGCTTTCCTTTGAAGTGATAAATGCTTGAAAGCTCGACGTTCGGCATGGCGGGCTGGTTATGATTGCCGTTCTTATCGAGCCAGGGAATGGGATACGGGCACGCGCCGCCATTGGACGGTTCGTGGTTCTGCGGAATGGGCGGGGCGCAGGACTGAGGTGTGGATTGCGCATTTAGCCGCGAAGCTGGCAGCCATGCAGCGAATGCGGAAGCCACTCCGAGCTTGAGGTAGTTTCGACGGCTTGATTCAAAGCTGCGACGATGATCAAGGGCCATGGTGTCTCCCTTCAAAACAAGTCTTCATAATCCAGTCATTCGGTTTTCGATGCAAGAAAATATCGCCCCTTAGGCTCGATAGCGTCAAGCTTGATCATCGGAGGCCTCGGCACTTTCCGGAAATCGGCAGTTGTGAGACGATCTGCGTTCGAAGTCAATAACACTCGGATTTGATCTGGAGAATTTATGGCAAGGGACATCATACGAACGGCGAACGCGCCGTCTCCGCCGCCGACATACAGCCAGGCCGTGCGGGCAGCGGGACTTGTGTTCGTCTCGGGCACGGGGCCGCACGATCCAGTCACAGGAAAGATTGTTGGGGATACCATCCAGGAACAGACGAGACAATGTCTGGAGAACATCTCCGCCATTCTCAAAGCCGCGGGCAGCTCGCTCGAACGTGTGGTGAGTGCCACAGTGATCCTGCTTGAGGAAACAGACTTTGCGGGAATGAATGAAGAGTGGGTGAGGTGGTTTCCGGAGAATCCGCCGGCGCGGCAAGGGGCAAAGCTACCTGTCCGAATCCCCGGCATGCGAGTGTCGATCGCGGTCATCGCCGAGGGCTAGGGCCTCGCATGCGTTGGTGGAAACGAACGACAGCGATGGCGGCAACAGTTGCTGTCACCAAGAGATCCTCTGTGCTAACGTGCCTATCTGGGCTCCAACGAGAATACGATTCGAGGATAGCCAATGCTACGCAAAGTGGGGCTCGCGATTGCGTATTTCATTGCAAGCCTTTACATCCTTGCGATTCTGTTGCCGGCTCTTTACTGTCTCCGCCAGGGATGCCGGGGACCGGGTGAGTTGGATGCTTTTCTGCCCGCATTTGGTCTTATTCCGTTTGGCGCAGTGGCTGCGGCTTTCTCATTGCGCAACGCCATACAACAGATCAGAAAAAGACAATCGTGGTCCTGGATTTTCTGGCCGCTGGCAATTCTTTTCGCGATGCCTCTGCTCGCGACGATGGCTTTTATCGCATGGGTAATCTATGAGACCGCATTTCATCGTCATTAGAGTGGCTTCGGCAAGAATGGGGTGACCGATTCAAGCCTGCTTTTTGGCTTGAGTGTCCCACCCGTCGAGCTCAACTTCACTTGTGCTTTCGATACGACAACTCCACAAGACCTGTCTTGTAAGCGACGACGTTCTTCACGTGCCATCGTGTTTCGATACCGAAGTTGTCAAAAAGGCGCAATCCCTCCCCCAACAGAACTGGCACGATCATCAAGCTGATTTCATCCACCAGATTGAGCCTGAGAAAACTCTGACTAAGCATCGCCCCGCCTACGAGCCAAATGTTTTGGTAGCGCGGCGCGAGAATCTCATCGACCAACCTGGTGAGATCACCGGAATAGAATTCAACGCTCTTCCTCGTGGACGGCAGCTCTCTGCTTGTGACCACGACGGTTGGCGTGTCGCCATAGGGCCAGCCCAGTCGGAGCGCGTGCTCGTAGGTGCGGGAACCGAGCACAAAGCAGTCGATCGAAGCAACGACCTCGCCAGCATTGTCGTCCGACACTCCTTTTTCGTACACGTCGCCGGTACTGTCCAGCCACGAAACACTGTTATCCTTTTTGGCGATGATGCCATCAAGGCTTGCAACCATGTGCAGAGTTACAGTCGAATTTCTTCCGTTCGCCTCAGAGCGTGACATAGATTTCCTTCGCGCTAGACTGCCAGCGGTCGCGTGTGCGTTCTTTTGGTGATGCCACTGGCCGCGCGTTTTTGCCGTACTAGGCTATCAGGATTTTTTTGATGAGTCGCTAGAGATCGCTATTGATGAATCATCCCATCCAACTGACCGCCGAGCAGGGCCGCCGAATATGGATGCATGCCCAGCGCCTGGACGCCGCCGAGCCCTTCGGCTCCGGCCCCAAGGCAACGCCTAAAGCAGTGGCCCATCTGGGCTACCTGCAGATCGACACCATCTACGTCATCGAGCGCAGCCATCACCACGTCCTATACACGCGCATCCCCACATATCGGCGCGAGCATCTGCATCAGGCACAGTGCGTCGACAAGACTGTGTTCGAGTATTGGACGCATGCCCTGTCGTATGTGCCGACGGAGAGCTTCCGATTTTATGTGCGCGATATGCGCCACGCGCACCAGGAGTGGCAGCGTCGCAACGGCTGGTTCGGCAAGGTTTCCGATGGGGACCTGCGGCGAGTGGTGTCACGCATCCGCAGGGATGGTGCGCTCACCATCCGCGACATCGCGGATGAGCCGGTAGAAAAAGAATATGCGTGGGCCAGTCGCAAACCTTCCAAGCGCGTTCTGGAACTGGCCTTCTACAAGGGGCTGGTGACGATCAGCCAGCGGGCCGGCATGCTGAAGACGTACGAACTCATGACTCGCCACTTCGGTTGGGACCGCTTGCCACGCGCGGCGACCGAACGGGAAACTTTGGACTACCTGCTCGATCGCGGGCTGCAATCGCAGGGAATCGTGAGTGTGGAATCGATTTGCTACATGGATGCTCCACGTAAATTGGCAATGAAGCGCTTGGTGGAGTCGCGCGTCCGCAGAAAGGAGCTGATCCCGGTGAGACTGGAAGGGGCGGGAGAATCGGAGTACTGGGTCCGTCCGGATGCGCCCGATGCAATTCCCGCTCCGGCAGTGAAACAGGTGCATATCCTGTCGCCATTCGATCCGCTGATTATCCAGCGCAAACGATTCCGGCTCTTCTTCGATTACGAGTATCGCTTCGAAGCCTACGTTCCCAAGCACAAGCGGGTCTTTGGTTATTTCGTTTGCCCGGTTCTGATCGGAGATCGGATCGTTGCCGCCCTCGACCTCAAAACGGATCGGTTGCAGCAAAAACTTCTGATGCAGCGCTGGCACTGGATCGGCAAAAATGAGTCCCGCACCCATAAGCGGCTGGTGGAAGGTGCATTGCACAGGTTCGAACAATTTCAGTTGGGGCGGGGATAGATTGCAGGTTACGCGAAGCGCAGCTAGATTAGGGAGAGTTGGAGCGACATAATAAGGACTAGACCCATGGAATCCGCCTCTGCATTCATCGACTGGAAGATCAAGGAGCTTGGAGACTGGCGCGGCAAGACGCTCGCGAAAGTGCGCGACCTCATCCATGAAGCCGACCCAGAGATTGTCGAGGAGCGAAAATGGGTGAAGCCAACATCGCCGGGGACGCCCGTGTTTTCTCACGGCGGCATCGTGTGCACGGGGGAGACTCACAAGAACGTCGTCAAGATGACATTTGCGAAGGGCGCGGCATTGAAGGACCCTAAACGCCTGTTCAACTCGAGCCTGGAAGGGAATGTCAGGCGCGCCATCGACATTCACGAAGGCGACAGGATTAATGAGGCGGCCCTGAAAGATCTCATTCGCGCTGCGGTGGCGCTCAATCTCGAAGGCAAAAGCCAGACGAAGGGCAAGCCGAAGCCGAAGAAGACTCGGAAATCCTGACGCGCTCGACACACTGAGCGTAGCCGCAGTAATTTTTCCCAAAGAATGCGAAATTGAGCCTCGGCAGCCGGGTCCCGTCACTTCTATTTCTGATTTAGCCGCACAACTCGGGCCGCGAAACGCGATACTCCAATCCCTCTAATCCAATCGCTATAATAAGGAAGGCGCTTCCTGCGGCATCTAAGGGTCATCTAAGAGACATGACGAAAGCATATCCCCATCCTCTAGAAAAGATTCTCGAGAGTCGAATTGCCATCATCGACGGCGCGATGGGGACGACGATCCGCACCTATGGCATGACGGAAGCGGATATCCGCGGAGAGCGCTTCAAGAATTCGAAGAAGGGCCTGCTGAACAACGGGGACCTCTTCTCGCTGACCAAGCCGGAAATGATTGGCGACATCCATCGCCGGTTTCTGGAGGCAGGGGCGGACATCATCGAGACGAACACCTTCGGCGCAACCAGCATTACGCAGAGCGAGTTTTTCGTCGACGATCCGAGGGAGCGCGGCGGGCGGAAAGATCCGGAGTTCTACCAGAAGATCGTCGAAGATCGTTTTCTGGGCAGCGTGGCTTGGGATATCAATGAGCAATCTGCGCGGCAATGCCGAGAATGGGCCGATCGTGTCGGAACCGCAACCTCGCGTCAACGATTCGTGGCGGGAGCGCTTGGTCCGCTGACCGTGTCTCTTTCGAATTCTCCCGACGCGGACGATCCCGGCTTTCGCGTCGTCACGTTCGATCAGGTAAAGGCCGCCTACGCTCAGCAAATCCGTGCTCTAATCGCCGGTGGCGTAGACCTGCTCCTGGTGGAAACAATCTTCGACTCGTTAAATGCCAAGGCGGCGCTCGTCGCCGTCCGTGAAGTGTTCGATGAAGACGGCAAGAAGTTGCCGGTCATGATTTCGGCGGCGGTAGGCCGCGGCGGCGAGACAATGATTTCTGCGCAGACCACCGAAGCATTCTGGAATGCGGTGCGGCACGTCGGGCCGCTCTCGGTGGGACTCAATTGTTCTCTAGGCCCGGACTTGATGTATCCATTCCTCGAAGAGCTATCGGAGAAGGCGGACGTTGCAATCTCCTGCTATCCAAATGCGGGGTTGCCAAATCCGCTCTCTGAAACCGGCTTCGATCTGGGTCCGCAGGATATGGCGCGCTCTCTGGGAAACTTTGCGCAAGCCGGGCTGCTCAATATTGCTGGGGGATGTTGCGGCAACACACCCGAGCATATCGCGGCGATAGCCAAAGCACTCGAAAATCAGCCTCCGCGAAAGTGGAGAGCGCAGCGCTCCGAAGAATCCTTCAGCCAACCGATTGAGAGCCGCGCGTGAGCTTGTCCGATCGCGCAAGCTCTGAAGGGCTCACGCTGCCGAAGCCACTCCGGCTCTCGGGATCCCAGCCGTTCACTCAGCAATCCGGTGTCTTCATCATGATTGGCGAGCGGACCAACGTGGCGGGATCGCCCAAGTTCGCAAAACTGGTCAAGCAAGGCAAGTATGAAGAAGCCGTAAGCGTGGCCCGCCAGCAAGTCGAGAATGGCGCGAATGTTCTCGACATCTGTATGGATGAAGGCATGATCGACGGCGTCACGGCCATGACGCGCTTCCTGCAATTGCTGGCGAGCGAACCCGAAGTCGCCAAGGTGCCTTTCATGGTGGACTCCTCGAAGTGGGAGGTCATCGAGGCGGGCCTGAAGTGCCTGCAGGGCAAGGGCATCGTGAACTCGATCTCGCTGAAAGAAGGGGAAGAGAAGTTTCGCCAGAACGCGGGTAAGGTTCTGAAATATGGTGCGGCTGTGGTGGTGATGGCCTTCGATGAGAAGGGCCAAGCCGCAACTTACGAGGACAAGATCCGTGTCTGCGAGCGCGCGTACCGCATTCTCGTCGATGAGGTCGGCTTTCCGCCGGAAGACATTATTTTCGATCCGAATATCCTCACCGTTGCGACCGGTATGGAGGAACATAACAACTACGCGGTCGACTTCATCAACGCCACGCGTTGGATCAAGGCTAACCTGCCCCACGCAAAAGTGAGTGGCGGTGTCTCCAACATCTCGTTCAGCTTCCGGGGCAATAACAAGGTGCGGGAGGCGATGCACTCGGCCTTTCTTTACCACGCCATCGCGGCTGGTCTGGACATGGGCATCGTGAATGCCGGCATGCTTGAGGTGTATGAGGAGATTGAGCCTGAGCTGAAAGAGTTGGTCGAAGACGTCTTGCTGAACCGCCGTCCCGACGCGACCGAACGGCTGGTGGAGCACGGCGAATCCCTGAAGCACGCCGACGTGGTTGTTACGGAAAAGAAAGCCGAAGAGTGGCGCAACGGCACGGTCGAAGAGCGCCTTTCTCACGCACTGGTCAAGGGGATCGACACCCACATCGAGGCCGATGCCGAGGAAGCTCGCGTCAAACTGGGCCGTCCTTTATTAGTGATTGAAGGGCCACTCATGGCTGGCATGAGCGTGGTCGGTGATCTGTTTGGCGCCGGCAAGATGTTTTTGCCTCAAGTGGTGAAATCTGCCCGGGTGATGAAGAAGGCGGTCGCTCACCTGACCCCGTTTATGGAAGCCGAGAAGGTTGCGCTGGCTGCTTTGGGGCAAGTGGTGAAGGCACAAGGAAAAATCGTACTGGCCACGGTCAAGGGCGACGTTCACGATATCGGCAAAAATATTGTCGGCGTCGTGCTTGCCTGCAATAACTACGAAGTGATCGACATGGGCGTGATGGTCCCATGTGAAAAGATCCTCGAACGCGCCAAGGCGGAAAAGGCCGACATGATCGGACTCAGCGGCCTGATTACGCCATCCCTCGATGAGATGGTGCATGTGGCACGTGAGATGGAACGTCAGGGCTTCAAGTTGCCGCTACTGATCGGCGGAGCAACTACCAGCCGCGCTCACACCGCCGTTAAGATTGCGCCGCATTACAGCGAGCCTGTGGTCCACGTGCTGGATGCCAGCAGGGCAGTGCCCGTGACGACCAGTCTGCTGAGTGACGACGGCAAGTTGGCCTTCGTGGCGCAGCATCGCGCCGATTATGAAACGATTCGCAAGGCTCACTCCGCACCTCGCTTGACGGTTGTCTCCCTTGAAGCTGCACGAAAAAGACGGACCCCGATCCAGTGGCGTGCCGAGGACCTGCCTTTACCCTCGTTCCATGGTGTGCGCGTGCTGGACAATTTTCCCTTGGCGAAGTTGCGCGACTTCATCGATTGGACGCCATTCTTCCATACCTGGGAATTGAAAGGCGTCTATCCCCGCATTTTCGAGCACCCGGAGCACGGCGCACAGGCGCGCCAGATCTTCGCCGAGGCCAATGCTCTTCTGGATGTCATTATCGAAAAGAACTTGCTCACGGCGCGCGGCGTTTACGGTTTCTTTCCCGCCAGCGCCGTGGGCGACGATATCGAGTTGTACACGGACGACACACGCAAAGACGTTTTGCAAAGATTTCACTTCCTCCGCCAGCAGTCCAATAAGGAAGGCAGTGAACCGTGTCGGTCGCTGGCCGATTTCATCGCACCGAAGGAAACCGGACTTCACGATCACATTGGTGCATTCGCGGTAACGAGCGGAATTGGCCTGAAGGAGCTGTGTGACAAGTTCAAGGCCGAGCACGATGACTACAACGCGATCATGGCGGAGGCGATTGCCGATCGACTGGCTGAAGCTTTCGCGGAATGTCTGCACAAGCGAGCGCGTTGCGAATGGGGCTACGGTTGCGATGAAGGCCTGAGTAACGCGGATCTCATTCAGGAGAAGTATCGAGGCATCCGGCCAGCCGCAGGTTATCCGGCGTGTCCGGATCACACGGAGAAAGGTCCGTTGTGGCGTTTGCTCGACGTGCAAGCGAATACGGGAATGTTGCTAACTGAATCCTTCGCGATGTGGCCGGGATCGAGCGTGAGCGGCCTGTATTTTGCCCATCCGGAATCGCGATATTTCAGCCTGGGAAAAATCGATCGCGACCAGGTCGCCGACTATAGCGAGCGTAAGAAAATGAGCGTCGCAGAAGTCGAGCGCTGGCTCGGCCAAAATCTGAACTACGACCCTACAGCGTAGTGCATGGAAATCCCGTCGCTTCGATTGAGGACGCCGGAGGTGCGACCCCTACACCGCTATTAACATCTTCTTCTCCGCCTGGCGCAGAAGGCTCTCGAACTGCGTATGGTCCAGGCAGATTGCGTGTTGCCCATAGCGGGTATCCTTGCCGATGACGTGCCAGTAAGGCATCCAGTAAAACTGCTTGCTCTCGCTCGCGCCTTGCAGCACCACCATGAAGGGATAAAAAGTGACCTCTTCTTCCTCTTCTCCCAGCCACGACTCCAATTTTTCAGGAAGGAATGCGTGCACCACTTTGAATTCGCCGTCGCCGACGCCGAGTTGAAAGTCGAGAGAGACGTGCAACTCCCGTATTCCTCCGCAGGCGGGACAAGCTTCTGGATCCGATTTCGAAAACTGGTACAGCGTTTCGAAGAGCTTCAAAAAAGTGGGAATCTTTTTTTGACATTCAGTGCATTGGAAGTATTGGGTGGTCACGGCAGCGCCTCCGCCTAAATCGCCTTATGGCGATTCGTAGTCTTATCCATATTGAAGGAGACCAGTGATTAGGATTCTTGTCGATATGCCCAGTCACAGCCCAATGTGACGCAGGTCGTCGCCGAAGCCGCGAATGCGAGATAGGCTGGGGCGTTCGCTGATGGGAGCTGACGAGTGCGCGAAGTCGTCAAGGAGCTATGGCCCGAGATCGATTGGATCGCCAGTCCTCAGCTGCGCGAACAGGTAACCCAAACCTGGATCAAGGCGCTGCAACGCAGTCCTCTGCAATCGAAAGACTTAAATCAGATCCCCTTCACCCTGCTGGTTCCAAACTGCCCAATTACTTTTATGGACCACAAACGCTGCGTGGTGCACATTGCACGCGCGAGCGCTCAGTCGATGCAGGAGTTCATGGGCCGCGCCTTATCAATCGATATCGACACAGTCATCGCGGGAGCGATTCTCGCGGATGTGGGCAAACTGCTGGAATACGAAATCGGTCCGGATGGCCGCAGCCGCCAGAGCGAGCGCGGAGAAGCATTGCGGCATCCGTTTACCGGAGTCGCACTGGCAATCGAGTGTGGTATTCCGGATTCCGTCTGCCACATCATCGCCGCGCATGCCGGCGAAGGCGACCTGGTCAAGCGCACCACCGAAGCCTTCATCGTGCATCACGCCGACTTCATGGCCTTCTTGCCCTTTAAGAATCCCAAAAACATCAAGGTGAAACCCTAAGGAGAACTTGCTTGACCGCACCGAACTCAGTCTCCGTCGTGAAAGAAACAGTTACCGCCAGAATGGCTCGCTGGGCTGCGAACTTGCAATACAGCGATCTCTCGCAAGATGCGATCTACCAAGCCAAACGCTTTTTGTTGGATTCGATCGGCTGCGCTCTCGGAGGATATCGGCAACACGACGTGAAGATTGCTCTAGAGGTTTTACGAGAAGTTGCCGGACGCGGCCTCGCCACTGTGATTGGGACGGGAGAGCGCGTTGATCCGGTCTCTGCGGCGCTGGCCAATGCGCTGATGATCCGCTGCATGGATTACAACGACATTTACTGGAAGCAGGATCCTTCCCATCCTTCCGACATTTTCTCAGCGGCACTGGCGTGTTGTGAGCGCGCGGGCAGCGGCGGCAAAGAGTTGATCGTTGGACTGGTTCTCGGCCATGAATTCGAGATGCGCTTTTGCGAAGCCGCATTCCCTGGCATCCGCGAGCGCGGATGGCACCACGCGACTCTGACCGCATTTGTTTCGCCGATCGTTGCGGGACGCGCGCTTCATCTCACGTGGGAACAAATTCAGCATGCCATCGGCATCTCCGCCAGCCGGCACTGCACTCTGGGCGCCGTCACAGCCGGCAAACTCACCATGATGAAGAACACAGTCGACCCGCTGGCCACGCAGAGCGGCGTGCTTGCGGCGCTGTTAGCAGAGAAGGGCTATACCGGCCCAGAGCATGTAATCGACGGCAAAGAAGGTTTGACGCATGTCTTCGGTCCCGAATGGAAGTTGAACCTTCTAACGGATGGTCTCGGCGAGTCGTGGCGGATCACGCAGTGCGGGATGAAAGCATTTCCTACCGAAGCTCTGACGCACACGCCGATCTCAGCTGTACTTGACCTGGTCAAAAACAATGATCTACAGCCCGAACAAGTCGCGAAGATTCAGATTCGATCGCTAGCGCGCGCCGCCGATATTCTTTCCGACCCCAGCAAGTACGATCCGCACACTCGAGAAACGGCGGACCATTCTTTGCCTTATGTCATCGCTGCAGCATTGGTGGAGCGCCAGGTCACGCCCGTTCAGTTCACCATGGCAAAGATCATGGAACCCAGAATCCGCGAGCAGTTGAAGAAAGTAGAAGTGGTCGCAGATCCGGAGATTGAAAAAGCATTTCCAGCATTACAGAGAGTGATCGTGAATATAACCACTACGGATGGACGTATGTTGAGCAAACAACTTGATTTCCCAAAAGGCGATCCGCGAAATCCGCTCACGGATCAGGAAGTAGAAGAGAAATTCGAAGCACTTGCCGATGGCGTACTTTCCACCGCCGCACAGAAAAAACTGAAAGAGGCAATCTGGAATCTGGAAGACAGCGAATCTGTATGCAAGTTGATGGCGCTGATGAAAGCCGATGCTCAAAAGCAGAAGAAGCCGGTCCACATCAAGGGCACCGGAAAATCGAGAGTCAAGGGGAAGCGTCGAAACCCGGTTTTGGTCTAGACCGCAAGCATTTGCGAGCAGTTGCGAATTCTCATGGAGTGCACTATGGCTCAGACCATCGTTGAAAAAATCGCGCAGGCCCACATGACGGAAGGTCCGAAGCGTCCCTTGCGCGCGGGTGATTTTGTCTCCATCCGTCCCGCCCGGGTCATGACGCACGACAACACTTCGGCAGTGATCAGCAAGTTCAAAGCAATCGGCGCGACAAAAATTTATAGTCGGCAACAGCTTGTATTCGCACTCGATCACGACATCCAGAACCGCGACGAGGCCAACCTTAAGAAATATCGCTTGATTGAAGACTTCGCCAAGGAACACGGCGTCGATTTCTATCCAGCGGGCTCGGGCATCGGACATCAGATCATGGTGGAACGCGGCTATGTTTTGCCCGGGTCGTTCGTGGTTGCATCCGATTCCCATTCGAATATGTACGGTGCACTGGGCGCGATTGGAACTCCGATTGTGCGCACTGACGCTGCGGCCGTGTGGGCCACCGGCGAATTCTGGTGGCAGATTCCCCAGTCGATTCAAGTGGTGCTGGAAGGGAATCTGCGTCCGGGCGTGACCGGCAAAGACGTGATCATTACTCTTTGCGGACTTTACAACCACGACGAAGCGCTCAACACGGCGGTCGAGTTCTCCGGGCCGGGCGTCGCCAGTTTAACCATGGCTGCACGCTTCTCCATCTCGAACATGAGCACGGAGTGGGGACCTCTCGTTGGCTGGTTCCCTGTGGATCAAGTCACGATCGCTTTTCTGCTCCGGATGCGGGAGATTTTAAAGGCACAAGGTATCGAACGTTTCAACTCTCAAGAAATCAATCATTGGACTGCACATCCGCCGCAGCCGGATCCCGACGCTTCCTACGCGGCCCGCATCACACTCGACCTGACGCAAGTCATACCGCAAGTCTCCGGACCCGACACGGTTCAGGTAATGCAATCGGTTGCTGCCCTGCAAGAGAAAAAGGTAGCGATCCAGAAGGCGTACCTGATTTCCTGCGCCAACTCGAGATTGGAGGATTTGGAATCCGCAGCCAAGGTTTTGCAGGGGAAACAAATTGCGCGCGGAGTGAAGTTTTATATGGGTGCGGCCAGCGCGTGGGTGCAACGAGAGGCCGAGCGAAGTGGCGCATGGCGGACGTTACTCGATGCGGGCGCCAAACCACTGCCTCCCGGATGCGGCCCGTGCATTGGCCTGGGCGAAGGTTTGCTCGAAAAAGGCGAAGTTGGCATATCGGCTACCAACCGTAATTTCAAGGGTCGCATGGGATCGCGCGACGCTCAGTGTTATCTGGCGAGTCCGGAAGTCGTTGCGGCGTCAGCCATAGCGGGATATATCGCGGGACGTTATACGTTCGCGGAGTTTGTGCCGACTCGCCGCATCACGGAATTCCCCAGCAACGGAAATGGCCACTCCGAAAAAGTTGAGATTCTTCCCGGCTTCCCTGAGCGGGTAAGCGGACGCCTGGTCTTTCTGCCGCACGACAATCTCAATACTGACGCGATCTACGGTAAAGATTACACCTATCGCGACGACATGACGCCGCCCATGATGGCAGCAGTCGTCATGGAAAACTACGACCCGCAGTTTGCCGCGCGCGCCCATGCTGGGGATGTGATCGTCAGCGGCTATAACTTTGGCACCGGTTCGAGCCGCGAGCAGGCGGTTACATGCCTTAAGGCAAAAGGCGTTCCTCTGGTCATCGCCGCCAGCTTTTCGCAAACCTACCTGCGAAATGCCTATAACAACGGCTTCCTGTGCATTGAGGTCCCCAAGCTCGTCAATCGATTGCGAGATCAGTTTGCCGGCGAGATTGCGGCCAAAGAAAAGACGCTCATCCCCGGCGAAGATGTCGACGTGGATTTTACTTCCGGCACAATCACGTGGCGCGGCGAGAAGTTTATTTTTCCGCCGCTCGGCAGCGTGCCGCAGTCCCTGGTGATCGCGGGAGGTGCGGAGAATCTGGTCGCCAGGAAATTGGGTCTGCGCTCGAAATTAGTTCAGCAATAGAGAACAGAAGTGAAGGGAAGCGAGGTTGAATATGGCGAAGTATACGGTCGTAACCATGCCCGGAGACGGAATCGGCAACCAGGTTCTGCCTGAGGCTTTGCGCCTTCTGAAGGCGGTTGGCTTTGATGCCACCTACATTCACGGTGACATTGGTTGGGAATGCTGGCGTAGAGAAGGGAACGCTCTCCCCGAGAGAACGGTCGAACTGCTAGCCGAGCACAAGCTGGCTTTGTTCGGAGCGATTACTTCCAAGCCAAAGAAAGAAGCCGAAGCCGAACTCAAGCCCCAGCTCAAGGGCAAAGGTTATTCCTACTTCAGTCCTATCGTGACCATGCGCCAGCGCTTTCATCTTGATACCTGCATTCGGCCCTGCATTTCGTTTCCTGGTAATCCTTTGAACTTTATTCGCCGCCGGCCAACGGGCGGAATCGACGAGCCTTTTGTAAATGTGGTTGTGTTCCGGCAAAACACCGAAGGACTCTATGCCGGGGTCGAGTGGACCAATCCTCCGGATCAGGTGCGCGATGCTCTTGCTCTACATCCGAAGTTCAAAGCCTTCACCACAACTCCAGGCGCCGACCTCGCAATTTCAGTGCGAATTATTACTCGCCCGGCGGCGCGCAAGATTTGCCAGGCTGCCTTCGAATGGGCCAAAAAGCGCGGATACAAGTCGGTCACCATTTGCGAAAAGCCGAACGTGCTCCGCGAAACTTCCGGAATGATGGAAGACGAAGCGAAAGATGTGGCCAAAGCTTTTCCAGGGATCGCGCTATGGTCGACCAACATCGATGCGCAGACCATGTGGCTCACGAAAAATCCGGAAGAATACGGCGTGGTCGTGGCTTCGAATCTTTTCGGCGACGTGATCTCCGACGCGTTCGCTGGATTAACCGGGGGCCTGGGCTTTGCTGCTTCCGCCAACATCGGGGATGAAGTCGCTGTGTTCGAGCCGACGCATGGTTCGGCACCGAAATATGCCGAACTGAATCCTCCCATCATCAATCCCATTGCAATGTTTCTGTCAGCTGTTCTTTTGCTGGATCATGTTGGCGAAATCGAGAAGGCTGCCTTGATCCGTGATGCCATCGCTGATGTCGTGAAAGAAGGCAGAGTGCGCACCTACGACATGATGCGCATCCCGGGTGGTGCAAAGGCCATTAGCCGAGGCGCCGCCAGCACCTTCGAAATGACCGATGCTGTTCTGGCGAAGTTGGAAAAGCCCGAGACCGTAAAAGCGCCTCCGGAGTTGGCGGCAGCCGGCAACGGTAGAGGGCCCCGCTAATCGAGAGGGACATGTGAATACGAGCACCGCGATCGAATCGCAAACGCAGCACGCGGGCGAAGCCGGACATTGTGGTACCGAAATTCGCTCCGACGTGAACGTGCGGATTGAGCCGCGCGAGCGGGGCGGGATCGCGGTTGAGATTGAATCTCGCGTCAAGGCCTATTACGGAGAGTCCATTCGCCAACAAGCCCAGGCGGTGCTCGAGGCTCTCGGCGTTCGTCACGCGCAGGTGAATATTCGCGACGAGGGCGCGCTTCCGTTTGTCATTTCGGCGCGCATCGAAGCCGCCGCACGTCGCGCCGGGCTCGGGGCAGGTACGCGCGTCCTTCCCGAACGGATCTTACTCCCCGAGCATTCCGCTCGCGATCGCATGCGGCGCTCGCGACTCTACGTTCCCGGCAGCGAACCGAAGTATTTCATCAACGCGGGACTTCACGGCGCGGACGCAATCATTCTTGATCTGGAAGAATCCGTCCACGCGGATGAAAAAGATGCAGCGCGAGTGCTGGTCCGTAACGCGCTGGGTGCAGTCGATTTTCAGCAATGCGAGCGGATGGTGCGCATCAACCAGCTGCCGCTGGGATTGGAAGATCTTGAGGAGATCGTCCCGGAGTCTCCTGATTTGATCCTGATCCCGAAAGTCGAACATCCGTGCCAGGTGCATGATGTCAGCCGCAAGATTGCGCAGGTCACGGAAAGTTATGGCATCGCGCGCCCTATCTGGTTAATGCCAATCGTCGAGTCGGCCCTCGGAATCGAAAAGGCCTACGAAATTGCCACGGCTAGTCCCGAGATTGTCGCACTGACGATTGGGCTTGAAGACTACACCGCGGATTTGGGAGTAGCGAAGACATCGGCTGGCTCTGAGTCACTTTATGCGCGTCAACGCCTCGTAAACGCCGCCCATGCCGCCGGAGTGCAGGCGATCGATTCCGTCTTCGGCGACGTCGGTAATTTGGATGCCTTGCAGGCATGGGGCTTGGCTTCCCGCGCGATGGGTTTTGAAGGTATGGGATGCGTACATCCGTCGCAAATCGCCGTCATTCACCAAGCCTTCGCTCCAACGGCTGAGGAAATTTCAAAGGCTCAGAAAATTGTTGCCGCTTACCACGACGCCAAAAAGCGAGGGCTGGGCGTTGTAAGTCTGGGATCGAAGATGATCGATGCGCCTGTCGTGCAGCGAGCTTTAAAGCTCATGGCACGCGCTGTAGCAATGGGATTGTCGTCGTCGTAGATGCGGGAATGGTTCACGCGGGAGTATTCATGGCGGTTCTGGAAAAAACGGAATTAATCGTCAACGCCGCGGGGCGAACGGTGCCCGAGAGCGTTAACGGGCGCACTCAAGTCCCTTATCTCGGCGTCGGCAAGTATCATCCGAGCGGAAGTAAGGCTTCGCCGCCAATCCGTACCGCCGCTGACTATCCCGACAATGGCGATAAGCGCATGCCTGATCTCGAAACTGCGCTTCGCAAATGTGGCCTGCGGGATGGCATGGTCATTTCTTCGCACCATCATCTGCGCGATGGCGATCGGGTTGCCATGATGATGCTTGAAGCGGCGGCAAGAATCGGTGTCAAAGATCTCACGTGGTTCCCCAGCGCCTCGTTTCCGTCGCAGAAAGCCGCCATCGATCTGATGGCGTCAGGCGTAATCGATCACATCGAAGGCAGCATGAACGGGCCTTTAGGCGATTACTGCACGCAGGGAAAAATGCGCGGTAAGGGTGTTCTGCGCTCGCATGGCGGACGCTGGCAGGCAATTCAGGATGGTGAAGTTCACATTGATATCGCGGTAATTGCGGCGCCCGCTGCGGATGCCTTTGGGAACTGTGATGGCTCGCATGGAAAATCTGCCTGCGGCTCTCTCGGCTTCGCGCTCGCGGATTCCACCTATGCCGATCACGTGATCGCTGTAACCGACAACCTCGTCCCTTTCCCTTGCGTTCCATGGCAGATTCAAGGCAACAACGTCGACTATGTTGTGACCGTCGATTCCATCGGCGATCCCGCCAAGATTGTTTCAGGCACGACGCAGATTACGCGTTCGCCTGATCGCCTTCGCATTGCCGAACTGGTCGCGCTTTTTATGCGCGACGCCGGCATCATGCGCAACGGCTTCTCTTTCCAGGCTGGCGCGGGAGGGATTGCACTCGCTTTCATCAGCTATCTCAAGAAGATGATGAAGGACGCGGGCGTTAAAGCGCGATTCGTGCGCGGCGGCTCGACGAAGCATCTTGTGGAACTGTTGGAAGAAGGACTCACTGATTACATCCTCGACGGCCAGACTTTCGACCTCGCCGGCGTCAAGTCGATGGCCAGCAACCCGCGGCATGTTGCAACTTCTCCATTTACTTCTTACAACTATCACGGAAAAGGAAACTTTGCTTCGATGGTAGACGCCGTGGTGCTGGGTGCGACCGAGATTGATTGCGACTTCAATGCGAATGTTGTCACCCACTCGGACGGACGGTTGCTGCACGGCATCGGCGGCTGGCAAAACTGCCTGGCCGCGGGATGCACCATCCTAGCTGTGCCTTCATTTCGCGATCGCATTCCCGTCATCATCGATCAAGTGACTACGCTCTGCGGGCCGGGCGAATTGATCGACGTCATCGTGACCGAGCGCGGCATCGCCATCAACCCACGGCGTCAGGATTTGCTGGATGCGCTCAAGGGTTCGAAGCTTCCTATTCGTCCCCTGCAGGATATCAAGGCGGAAGTGGAGCGCATTTGCGGAGGGAAGCCTCAGCGACTCAATCGCGTCGACCGCCCCGTGGCCATCGTCAAATGGGTGGATGGCACCGTGCTCGACAGCGTCTGGCAGGTTGTCTAAGTCGCACTCATCTGGGTGACCCATATCACTGCCGCTATCGGCGATTCGCTTCATGCTAACGAAGGATGTTTACGCTCTGGATCGACGCTCGTGCCTTGGTGCAGATGCGAACGAGCTGTTTTCCCGCCGCGAGAATGTCGACCGGCATGGAACTCGCCGCCATCCGCTACGCCCTGCCCATCGCATTCGTAGCGCTCGTAATCATGATTGTCGTATGGGAGATCCAGCGGATTGAATGGAAGCGAGCGTGCGAATCTCTCAAAGAAGCTACCACGCTGAAAGAGCGTTTCGAGCTTGAGCGCAATCAGGCGCAGGAAGAAGTTTATCGCCGTCTGTATGAAGACCGGGAACTGAACAAAGAAAAATTCCAATTTCAGGCGCAGCTCGCAGAGTACGAAAAGTATTCGACACTTGCCCAGCTGGCTCTGGGGGCGGCGCACGGTATCAACAACCCTCTGCTCGGCATCCTCTCTCATCTTGAGTTGGAGTTGAAGAGCGCCACCGATCCCGATCAAAAATGGGAAATTGAACAGTGCATCGCCGGTACGAAACGCATTTCCGCGACCTTGCGCGGCCTGGTCAATTACGCTCGTCCGGGACCCCTGGTATTGAACAATCTAAGCCTGCATCGCCTGGTGACGGACACGCTCGGCTTTCTGGAAGGGCAGCCGGCGTTGCGCGGCAAGCGGGCGGAGAATCAGGTTCCGGAAGATCTGCCGCGCATCCTCGTGGACTCCAATCAACTCTCTCAAGTACTGATGAATCTGCTGATCAATGCCGCCGAGGCAACTCCGGATGGCGGGAAGATTACCGTCTCGGCAAGAAAACTTACTTTCGTCGACAGCATTGAAATTTGCGTCAGCGACACTGGCTGCGGCATTCCTCCGGATGTGTTGCCTCATGTCTTTGAGCCTTTCTTTACCACCAAGCCGGGCAAGGGCACTGGTCTGGGGCTGAGCATCAGCGCCACTTACGTGCGCAGAAATAAAGGAGAGATTCGAATCGACAGCGTTCTGAAACGCGGTACCACCGTCACCATCACACTTCCAATTCGTCAAGAGGAGTTGCATCAAGGAGTGGAACATTCAGAACTCGTAGTTTGAACATGGTCCTGATTTGTGAATTGACATGCCATATTGCGCATTGATCATCGACGATGAAGAGCTCACGCTCCGCACGATTTCGCGCGGATTGCGGCAGGATGAATTTGAAGTGTTCACGGCGCTCTCCGGCGAGGAAGGCTTGAAGATCTTCCGGGAGGAGAAACCCGATCTTATCCTGCTGGATATCGTTCTTCCTGGCATCGACGGCGTCGAGGTTCTGCGGCAGATCAAAGAAGCGAATCCTACTGCGATCGTGGTCATGATGAGCGCCTACCATTTGGTGGAGCGCGCGGTTGAAGCGATGAAGCTGGGCGCGTTTGATTATCTGGTGAAGCCGTTCCATCTTGAAGATCTGATGAACATTCTGCATCGTGCCGCCGAGGTGCTGGCGCTGCGAGTGCGGGTGCGGGATTCGGTGGAATCAGAAAAAGGCCGGTATGATTTTGGGCGCATTGTTACGCACAATCCCGCTACCATCAAGATGCTCGAAATGGCGCGGATGGCGGCTGAAGCCGATCGCACGACAATTCTGATTCAGGGCGAAAGCGGTACCGGGAAAGGGGTACTGGCAAAAGCGATTCACTATGCCAGTCCCCGCACCTCCATGCCATTGCTGGAACTCAACTGCGCCGCACTGCCCGATGCTTTGCTCGAGAGCGAGCTGTTCGGTTACGAACCGGGAGCTTTCACCGATGCGCGCCGCCGCAAAGAAGGACTGCTTGAGCGGGCCAGCGGGGGCACAGTATTCCTCGACGAAATCGGCAACATGTCCGCGAGCGTACAAGCGAAAATCTTGCGGGTGCTGGAAGAAGGCACGTTTATGCGGCTGGGCGGAACGAGCACGATCAAAGTGAATATCCGCCTGATTGCCGCAACCAACGAAAAGCTGAAAGAAGCCGTGAGCGAGAACCGCTTTCGAGAGGATCTTTATTACCGCATTAATGTCGTGCAACTTGAAATTCCTCCCCTGCGGGACCGCAGAGAAGATATCGTCCCACTGGCGCTTGAAATTCTGTTGCAATTTAACCGCGAGTTGAGAAAGAACTTCACCGGATACAGTCCGGCGGCCGCAAATTTACTTGCGGATTATCCCTGGCCCGGAAACATCCGCGAATTGCGCAATGTGATTGAGCGAACCATGATCCTTAATAAAGAAGGTGAGATTGATGCGACTCATCTTCCGGAAGAAATTCGTGATCAGCGTCCAGAAAAAAAGATTATCGAAGCTTTCTCCGATGACGACATTTCTCCAACCGGCGATCAGTTCCTCAGCCTGCGCGCCCTGGAAGATAACTACATCGAACAAGTGCTGGCGGCGACCGGGAATAATAAAACTCAGGCGGCGCGCATTCTTGGAATCCACCCCACATCTCTACAGCGGCGTTTGAAGGTAAAGGCGGGGGAATGAGTGATCAACCTGCAACCATCCTTCTTCAGTTCTTTTCGGTCCGGATCACATAAAAAATCGCCTCTTGTGAGCTAAAATCCCTGGAATCAGATGCTTACATAAAACGGCAGAGGCCAAAATATTGATTCCGAAGGGGTTATCGCTAAAATCTGTAAATTCAACAACTTGGGAATGTTGTGGCCTAGGCCTCGCAGTCTAAGTGCTTTTGAATCCGCAGGATCGATTCCAGGACTTCTCGCTTGCCTGAGTTCCAAACAGCTAGATCTTGATCAGAAGCCTGGGTCAGTCTCGCCACTTTGGAATCATGAGCCGATCGTAGAGGGACAACAAGGGCAGATGTCACAGGCTGATTGTGACAAGCGACGAAACATCGGATGGACGGAACCGCAGGGAAGTCAGGCTTTGGGAAGAACCTTCGCAGCCAGCATCCGGGCGCGCTCGAGCGCCGTAGCCTCGTCAAGACCGTCGATAATAATGATCAGCATGATGTTGTTGCCCTTGCGGACGGTAAGTTCAACGGAGGGCTTGCCCATCACGGTGGTCATGCCCCACACAGCTGAATCGCCCACGCCGGGCACATCGTGGACATTCTGCATTCCAGCGCTCTTTAAGCTATCGAGCATCTGTTTCATGGCGTCCCGAATATCGGAATCACTGTAAGCGACCGTCAGGGAGACGGATTTGCCACCCGCTGCGTGACTGAGTGAGCGAAAGCGACAGTTAGTTGCCTCTGCCCCGTTGAGCGGACGCGGCTGGCTCCGCCCGGGCCCGACCGACTCTCCAATCGCCGACTGCGCATCTTCTGCTGTGACTAGAGAGCAAGCATCTTTGGCCGCCCACGAGCGCGTCGACGTCAAAGATATGAAGCAACCGACCGCTAAAAGGAATGTAATCGGCAGAATTCGGCGAGGGAACTTTTTGAATTGCATGGAGAAAAAGATATCATGGCCGTTGCTAGTGGTTGAGAGGGCTCCGGCCTTAATGCTTGCGGATTCTCGCCTTAAAATTCCCGCTTGCGGGTTGGATGTTTGAGTGCCGTGGGTATTTCACAGGCGCAAGGGGTTGAAGGCAAACTTACGGGTCACGGTCAATCACGGGTACGACTTTTTGTGGGCTACTCAGCATGAAGGATCAGGAGGGCCTATGGCTCCATTCAGGAAATGGCTCTTAGTGTTCATGCTCGCTTGTATCGGAGTCACATTGAGTGGGTGTGGTGGCGGAAGCCCCCGAGTTCTGCGGTCAATTTCTGTAATTCCGACGAGCGCGGACGCGCAGAGTTCTCCTAACGGCGAGGTGCAATTCACCGTTACGTGCGCCTACAGCGAACCGCCTTCTCCATCCCCAGTAACCCCGTCTGGATGGTCGGTGTCAGATCCGACGATTGCGACGATCAGCTCGAACGGGGTGGCGCAATGCAATCCAGGTGCAGCGGGATCGGTGGCAGTAAAAGCAAGCGCGTCGGGAACGTGCAGCGGGACGGGCTGCACGGCGGTCCTGCTTTCGGGCACAGCGCAACTCATCTGTCCTTGAATGAAAAACGGATTGACTGGCTCCGCAGCGGAGGGCCTGGCTTATCCGGAGGGCGTGAGTGCGATCGATGTTACGACAACCAACCCAGCCGCGCACAAAGTCAGTCGGATCCTTGCGGGAGAACTTGCTTTACCTTCGAAAGAGATACCAAACCGCTATTACTGCAAATGCATATCCTGCCGAATAGAGAGGCAGAGTTGTTGCAGCTTGGACAAGGGCAGCTCGCTTAGACGTTTTCGAGTAGAGTGTGGCTATTGAGATGAAAAAATAACTGATGACGCCAATCGCAACGGCGGTCTTAACCTGGGAGAAGAGGAGCGCCGACAAAACACCTAACCATAGGTTTGATGTCCCAATGAGAATCCCCAAAGCCGTCCGCTTTTGAGCATTGTCGGGTGCTTGAGTGTAACGGGCAGTGACATCCGATTCGACATGCTCTCCGATTTGACCGTCGTAAATCTTGACGACGCGAAATGAAATCCCGGCCGCGGATAGATTGGTCGCCATAGTGTCTGGCCTCACTCCAGGTACATAGTTCAGCAATTGTCGCTTCATTCTGTTTGGCCCAGCAATCCACAACGAGGCTTTGAGGAACTGCCCATGGTCTCCCGTAAAATACTGGTCGCCTGTTTCGATGTGGTATTCCAAGCTACCCCCAATCGGAAAAGGGGCTTCAGCTGTTACGTAGCCCATTTGACGCATTCTTTGGCTAGGTACGAACGCAATCCTTCCGTTACCCAATTCCAGGTGAGGAATCCGATCCCAATTGCGGCGGCCGTAAGCGAACCCTCCAAGAACAACGCAAATGAGCGCTGTCACGATTCCCGACAGAAGCCACCAGAATGGTTCTTCAGGTCGGAGGACGGCAAAAACAATGAAGGCGAACGCTATCTCCGCAAAAATGAGAAGCAAGAGCACGATGGAGAACGGTAGGGCTTGGCTACCGACTGCTACTCGCGTTGGGAGGTCTATCACAGGGGTCCGCAAGAAAGACGCTTCATTATTACATTTGCGGCAATTGGTAGCTCTGCACTCAACTGAAACTGTCGCCAACAGGCGTATGCACTCATTGACCACGGGCCGAATGCGCAAGATTCGTTCATGGTATCGTTCTGGCAAATAGAGAAGGCTGGGAGGCTGATTTCAATGCATTGGCGGATACAGGCTGTGCTTGCCACCTTTGTTGCCGTAGTCGCGATAGCCACGACGGCGACCTCCGCGCCCGCTGCCTTCTCGTATGGAACAATTCAAAGCTCCTGTGCGCCGTGGGACGGCCCCGCGATTGGCATCACGCTCACCAGCGAGCCAGCGCAGTGCAAACGAACCAGCGAGCCATACATTTCCGTCGGAATATGGCGAGGGCTGCCGGTTCAGTCAGGCCAGGTGGTGAAGTTCGGTCCGGGATCGGACGCAGGCTTTGCGTCACGCTGCAAGAAAGAAGGGAACTGTGAACGAGCCCAATCGGGCACGATCACGTTTGACCGATATGAGGCGGGCTCCGGCGCTTCAGGCCGCTACGAGTTGCACTTCAAGGGTGATGAAACGCTCGGGGGAACTTTTGACGTGAAATGGTGCGAGGAGCGCGTGATCTGCGGCTAAGTGACGGCGGGCCTTCGTTTGCTTTAAGGCGACAAGCGCGATGTTGGAAGGCGATAGGTGAGAGTTGTTGCCTTGATGATCTTGTTGGGCTTGGGTCGCACACTCTTACGCAGCGTTTGACCGCTTCACGCTCTGCAGCACCGTCGCCGGTATTTGGATGACTCGGACTCCCTCGCCTTTTTTAGTTTTCACGTTAACCGCAATGCCGCCTTCCTCGGGAAAAGGATCGGAAATCACTTCGAACTCCTCGCCGTAAAGGCGAATGCTCTGGCTGGTACCGTAGCCGAGACGCTTCACGCTCGCACAAACTTCCGCAATTGAGGGAGACTCATCGGGATGGCTGGTCATGTTTTGGATTTTACTCTCCTGCAAGCGGATTGAGGAAAGACAAGCCGAGATCCGTGGTGAAACCGCGCTTTGGGAGCAATCGCGCCCATGGAAAATTCACCGCTAATCCACACCATCCCTGGGTGGGGAGGGTGCGTTGCGAAGAGGCGGACGAGGCTTCCGATTTGGAGCGCATCTTTTCTCTCATGCCGCTCGGAATACAAACACAGGCGGAAGGGCTTTGCCGGGAGTCCCCCGATTTAATTGCCGCCGCGCTTTTGGTAGTTGGAATTCGTCGTGGTAACGACTAGTTGCTTAGCGGTTGCGGTCAGAACATTTTGCTGCACATAGTTAGTACCGTCGGGCAGACTAGCCATTTGGACCTGCAAGGTGACCGCATCCTTTGACTGGCCCATGTACGTGTTGACGCTGAGCGACGCGATCTTTTTCGTGGCTGTGTTGAAAGAAAGGGTCATCTGATCTCCCGGCTGGGCGTAGTCCTTGAAGACCAGATTCAAAACGTCCCCGGCGGGGTTCAAGGAGGCTTTGCCAGCCTGATAAGCTTGCTCCATTTTTTGGGGATCGGGTGGAACATACATTGCGAGAAGAGACTTCACATCTCCCATGTAGTCCTGCATCTCGGCCTTCTTATTCGCTATGACTTTTTGTTTGAGTCTGCCGCCGCTGGGAGGTGGAGGAGGTGGACTGACGGGAGTTTTTTGAACTTTCCCGTCCGGACCGTACTGGCACAGACTTTGAGAGGCAGGCTTTGCATCTCCTTTGAGCGTGAGCTGAGTCGTTTCAATCCATTGGTATTGCTGCAGTCTTTGCTTGTTCTCTGCTACGGATTGCTTTACTGCGGCAAGTTTTTCTTGCAGCATGGCATTCTGCCCAATCAGCGGCATCGTGCCTGCCAGAGTTAAGACGAAAATTAACATCCAGCGCTTACCGAAGGCCTTTACGCTCTCGGCATCAAAATGCGACTTCGGCTTAAGTGCAATCATTCGATTCATAGGATTCTCCTAAGTCTGTGATTCATTCGCTAGATAAGGTTTCGTCTTTACTCTACTACCCGGCCGCTCTGGTTCGTCCGTTGCTCTGGAATATTTTTTCAGAGGTATCGCTGTCCTGGTCGAGTGCTCCGACTGTTTTTGTTGCCTGCAATTGTGGCCTTCGATTGGCGTCTGTGCGCATGCGAGCTTCTGTGCTGGCAACCTCTCCTGCCCAGCGGGCGCGATTTATGCTCCCCGAGGGGGTACTGTCAGGGGGTCGAGTGCGCAGTGAGATCGATGTAGGTTACATCTGCAGCCTCCGGCTGAAGCTGCGATTTGGGCAAGAGTGAGAGCCTGCCTACGGTGTGGAAAGGAGCCTCCGCCTCGTTCCATTTCATAAGTGAAGTCGACAGGGTGCGGGTTGGTGTCGCCTCGTTCGAAACTCGCATTGGTTCTTTTCGCCTATTGAAGACTCGAACGCACTGGTCCATCGGCCCTGCTCACGCAAAATAAATCGAGATTGGTTGAGACTGTTGTCAGGGAATCATACCGCACTGGATCAGTTTGTCGACGACCTGAGCGGCGACAATGCTCACGAATTTATGACGCATCTGGGGATCGGTGCGCAGCCTTTCCATTGCCTTCTCCTCGCTGGCGGAAGGCGGTTGTTTTTGGGCTTTTTGTTGCATCAACTGCTTGCAAGTCGATGTCTGATATTTCGCGACCGCCTTCACTACTTCTTTGTGCAGCCTTGCTTATTCTCGCCTTTCGCGCAAACCGTGCCACCTGGACCTTGGGCAACGCCCTTTCCGTTCTTCGTCTTGGCCTCGCCGCCGGTGCTGGTTTTAGTGGTGGCTACTCCGTTGTTGGAGTTCCTTTGGGAGGCCGCAGCTTTACCAGTATTCGGGTTGTAAGCGGCAGCGCTCTTGCCATTTCCGCAAACTGTTTCACCGCGTGCGTTTTTAACGCAATCTTGGGCAAGTAGACTTGAAGCTAGAGACATACATGCCATCAGCAAAAGGATTCTCATTGCATCTCCCGGTTCGTTCCGGCCGATTGAATTACTCATATTCTGCTCGTAATGCGCAGCGTTAGGAAAGGCCTGCTGACTCAGCCACAGGAATCAGCAATACCACAGTTGTGCCGCGGTCACGATCGATCGCAGCGCCTTAACCGGCGCAGCCGCATGGTGCGGTTGCGACATTATTCTTAAGTTCATCTGGAACACGTGTGCCTCAGTCGCATTCTACTTATACACTCGTTTCAACAATTCGGTGACCGGGGCGCAAAGTAACTTCCGCTATCACGGCACCTCTCGTCATCAACCTCAGGCGTGCAAGTGCTGCACGGACTATAATTACGCGCACGCATGGCGCTCGCCTCTGGCACGAAACTCGGTCCCTATGAGATTCAGTCTCCGCTCGGGGCTGGCGGTATGGGCGAAGTGTATCGCGCCACCGACACGAAGCTCGGACGCAACGTCGCGCTTAAAGTGCTTCCTGCCGAGATGGCTCAAGATCCAGAGCGTCTGGGGCGCTTTCGTCGTGAGGCAAAAACTCTCGCCCAGCTCGATCATCCGAACATCGTCACTATCCACTCGGTAGAGGAATATGGCGGCATCCACTTTCTGACGATGCAGTTAGTCGAAGGACTTCCACTGGACCGCCTGATTCCTCAATGTGGACTTCCGGTCGAACAAATATTCGAGATCGCCACCGCGCTCGGCGACGCTCTGGCGGCGGCACACGAAAAAGGCATCGTCCATCGCGACCTGAAGCCGGCCAATGTCATGGTGTCCAACGACGGGCGGGTCAAGGTTCTGGACTTCGGATTAGCAAAAGATATCCGCGCGGCCAACTTGAGCGATGCGACCATGACTTCGACAGCCGCACGCAAGTCGGCGTGGTGATGGGGACGCCGGCCTACATGTCTCCGGAACAGACCTCGGGCCGCTCGCTCGACCATCGCACCGATATTTTCTCGCTAGGAGTACTGCTGTACGAGATGGCTACGGGACAGCGTCCTTTCAACGGGAGTTCCTCTGCCGAACTCGTTTCCGCAATTCTGCGGGACAATCCTCCGTCCGTGACGGAGACGCGTCCCGACCTGCCGAGCGATTTGGCACGCATTGTGAGACGTTGTCTGGAGAAGGATCCGCGGCACCGGGTGCAAACCGCGCGCGATGTAAGCAACGAGTTTCGCGACTTGTCGCGACACACGTCGCAGAAATTAACCTCGACTAAAACTCCGACGATCCGTGCTGTAGCTTCGGCCGACTCCGGCTCTGCGCGCGCCGACGAAGGCTTCTGGGTCGCCGTGCTTCCGTTCAAGTACATCGGTGGGAACACCGAACTGACAGGGTTGGCTGAAGGGCTGACGGAGGACATTGTCACTGGCCTGTCGCGTTTTTCCTACTTGCGCGTCATTGCACGGAGTTCCACTACACGCTATGCCGGCGGGTCCGGGGACGTGCGCTCGGCGGGCAAAGAGCTTGGTGCGCGTTACGTGATGGAAGGCAGCATCCGGCAATCGGGAACCAAAGTGCGAATCGCGGTGCAACTTGTCGATGCCAATGCAGGTTCCAGCCTTTGGGCGGAAACCTACGACCGTTCGTTCACGCGAGAAGAGCGCTCGATGTGCTCGACGACGTCGTGCCGCGCATCGTGGCCACGGTAGGCGACGCTCAGGGTATTTTGGCCCACAGCATGACCGAAGCGCTGCGCCATCGTGATCCGGAATCGCTCACACCCTACGAGGCCCTGCTGCGCAGCTTCGGATTTCATCAGCATGTGAGCGAAGGGGAACACCTCGCGGGAATTACAGCCCTGGAAAGTGCCGTGAAGAAAGCTCCAGATCACGCGGATTGCTGGGCAATGCTCTCATGGCTCTATCGCGCCGAATACACTCATGGATATCATGCGCAGCCTGATTCGATGGCTCGTTCGCTGACGGCAGCACGACGCGCCGTAAACCTCGCGCCCTCCAGTCAATTGGCGCACGCCGCGCTAGCATCGGCTCATTTCTTCTGTGGAGAACCGGACGAGTTTCGGGCGGCGGCAGAGCGGGCCTTGGCCCTCAATCGCATGCAGGGATATACCACGGCTTTTCTGGGTCTGCATTTCGCCTATTCCGGGGACTGGGAACGCGGTTGTGCCTTGGCGGAACGTGCGACCGAACTTAATCCCAATCATCCCGGATGGTACTGGTTACCGCTGGTCATCAACGCCTACCGCCAAAACAACGGCGAGCGAGCGCTGCAGCATGCGCTCAAGATCAACATGCCCGGCCTGTGGACGGCGCAGGTAGCACTCACGGTCGTAAATGCCCAGCTTGGAAGAATGGATCAGGCACGCAGCGCGCTTCGTAGCTTGCTGGCAGCCCGTCCTGATTTTGCCACGCGCGCGCAGGAGGATCTCCTCATCTGGTGGCAACCGGAGATGGTGGAACAGATGCTCGGCGATCTGCGCAAGGCCGGGTTTACTGCGTCGACGGCGGCGGTTCCAGCGCGCGACAACATCTCTCAATTTCCAGCCAAGGCCGATTCCGCTGGCGCGCGCGCTGACGAAGGTTTCTGGGTTGCGGTGCTCCCGTTCAAATACAGCGGAGGAAACGCGGACCTTACCGCGCTCGCGGAAGGACTGACCGAAGACATCGTGACGGGTCTGTCTCGATTCTCCTACCTTCGCGTCATCGCCCGCAGTTCCGCCTCGCGGTATGCCGGCCAGTCGGTGGATGTCCGCGTGGCCGGCAAGGAATTGAACGCCCGTTACGTGATGGAAGGGACGCTTCGGCAAGCGGGAAGCAAGCTGCGCCTGGCGGTTCAGCTGGTGGATTCGACGACCGGTGCGCACCTGTGGGCGGAGAACTATGAGCGGGCTGCTCGCCCCGAAGCGATGTTCGAGTTGCAAGACGATCTGGTTCCGCGGATCGTTTCCACCGTGGCGGATATGAACGGAGCGTTGCCGCGCAGCATGAGCGCGGCGGTGCGCGGCCGCGATCCACACCAATTGAGCCCGTATGAGGCGGTGCTGCGCGCTTTTGGCTACTTCGAACGTCTCAATCCGGATGAACTTGCCGCGGCCCGTTCGGGCCTTGAAGAAGCACTCCGCAAAGCGCCCGTCTACGCCGATGCGTGGGCTTTGTTGGGGCTGTTGTGTGTCCACGATTACGCGCAGGGATTCGATCTCCGGGCAGACGCTCTGTCGGCGGCGGCCTCGGCTGCGCAACGGGCCGTCGAGACGGGGCCATCCAATCATTTGGCTTATTTCGCTCTGGCCCAAACTTCATTTTTTCTGAAGGAATACCATGCCTTCCGCGCGGCAGCGGAGCAGGCCATGGCCCTAAACCCGATGGACGGAAATTGCGTGGCGTCGCTGGGCGGAATGCTGGTGGGGGCGGGGGATTTCGAACGCGGCATGGAGCTCTCCGGGCGGGCCAAGCAACTCAATCCCAACCATCCCGGATGGTATTGGTTCGCGAATTTTCATCACGCCTATGGCAATGGTGATTACCGAGGTGCCCTTGGCTTCGTGTTGAAGGCGAACCTGCCGCGTCACTGGAGCACTCCCTGGATGATGGCGGTGTGCCACGCCCAGCTCGGGGAAACCGAGGAAGCGGCAAAAGCTCTCCGCAAAGCGTTAGAGATGCGTCCGAGCTTTGCGAGGACCGTGCGACAGGATATCGAAAAGTGGTACAACCCAGAGCTCACCGAGCATGTTCTTGAAGGTTTGCGCAAGGCGGGCATGGAGGTTCCGGCGGCGGGGGCGGCTGCGGGCCAGAAAATTTCGAGTGCATCGCGGGCCGGCGAAGGTTTCTGGGTCGCGGTGCTGCCGTTTAAGGCGGCGAGCGGGGACATGGAGCTCGAAGTTTTGGCCGACGGGCTGACTGAAGATATCACCACAGGGCTTTCGCGATTTCCGTATCTTCAAGTCATCGCCCACAATTCGGCGATGGCTTACAAAGGCCGCACAGGAGACATTCGCACGTTGGGCCATGAACTGGGTGCGCGCTATGTGATCGAGGGGAGCATACGCAAAAGAGGCCGAGCCATTCGCGTCAGCGCGCAACTGTTGGACGCCGCGACCGGCACGCAGCTTTGGGCAGAGACGTATGACCGCGAAATCGGTGATCGCGAAGCTCGGGACGCGGACACATTTCAGATTCAGGACGACCTCACCGATCACATTGTGACCTCCGTCGCGGATGGGTATGGAGTTCTGGTTCGCTCCATGGCTGCTCCCACCCGGGGTCGAAAGGTGGAGGAACTCAGCGCGTCCGAACTTGTCTTGCGCCACTATGCCTTCATGCAGCAGGTCAATCCGCAGGAGCATGCCGTGCTCCGCACGGGATTTGAACGGGCGCTGGAACGCGAGCCCAACCACGCCACCGCCTGGGCCTGTCTGTCGAACCTGTACCAATTGGAGTATTTCGACCGGTTCAATCCACGGGAGAAACCGTTGGAGCGCGCGAGTGAGGCCGCATGGCGGGCGGTCGAGATTGATCCGGCCAGCCAGATGGGCTGGAAAGAACTCGCGGGTGTGCAGTTCTTTTGCCGCGACTTCACTGCCTTTCGCGAGACTGCCGAGCGAGCCATGTCGCTCAATCCGCGGGAAGGTACGACGTTGGCTTTTATGGCGCTCATGATTGCGTTCTCCGGCGATTGGGAGCGCGGCATGGCTCTGACGCAAAGAGCGATTGAACTCAATCGGCATCATCCTGGCTGGTATCACAACGTCGCCTTTCACCATCACTATCGGAAAGGCGAGTATGAAGCCGCGTTGCAAGCGGCCAAGCAGATCAATATGCCGGAGTTCCATTGGATGCACCTGATGACTGCCGCCTCATGCGGCATGCTGGGGCGCCATGAGGAAGCCCGCAAGGCCATTGAGTCTCTACGCAAATATAATCCGACGTTTTGCGACCTTGAGAATGTCCGTCAGGATGTCGAGCTGTGGGATCCGGACAAAGATGAGGTGGAGCAGCTCTTGCAGGGACTGCAAAAGGCGGGCCTGAAATATGGCTCGGAGGATTCCGCGGCGACAGCGGATTCTACAGCCATAAAGATCGAGCCCGAACTGAAAAGTGACTCAACGGCGGCTGCCACCTCAGCTTCGATTGCCACTGCGCCGGCATCCGGTGCGTCTGGCGCCGCAGTGCGAGAAGACGAAGGCTTCTGGGTCGCGGTGCTGCCGTTCAAGTACGCGGGAAGCATGCGGACCTGGCGAGCTTTGGCCGAGGATTGGCGGACGAGATCATTACAGGGCTTGTCGAGCTTCTCTTACCTCCGCGTGATCGCCCGCGGTTCGACCGCGAAATATGCCGGCGAGTCGGTCGACGTGCGCGTGCAGGGCAAAGAACTCAATGCGCGCTACGTGATGGAAGGAACGCTACGGCAAGCGGGCGGCAAGCTGCGGCTGGCGGTACAGTTAGTGGATGCCGTTTCCGGGGCGCATCTCTGGGCGGAAAATTATGAGCGGGCGTTTAGTCCGGAAGCGGTCTTCGAATTACAGGACGACTTGGTTCCGCGGATCGTTTCTACCGTAGCCGATATGAACGGCATGCTGCCGCGAAGCATGAGTGAGGCCGTGCGTAGCCGCGATCCGGAGAAGTTGAGCCCTTACGAGGCGGTGTTGCGCAGCTTCGGCTACTTCGAGCGATACACGGCTGAAGAATTGTCGGCCGCGCGTTCGGGGCTGGAAACGGCGGTGCGCAAATCTCCGGCATACGCCGATGCCTGGGCGATGCTCTCGTACTTGTGTGCCCAGGATTATGTGCAAGGGTACGAGCTTCAAGCCAATGCGCTGGAGACTGCAGCCACCGCCGCACGGCGGGCGGTTCAGCTCGGCCCCTCCAATCATCTGGCCTTTTCAGCCTGGCGCAGGCGCTCTCGTACCAGAGAGATTTCGACTCCTTCCGAGATGCTGCGGAGCGTGCGGCCGCGCTCAATCCGATGGATGGCAACTCTGTGGCGCTGCTCGGTGAGTTGCTGACCTATGCCGGCGACGCGGAACGTGGCATGCAGCTCGCCGGCCGAGCCAAACAGCTGAATCCGAACCATCCGGGATCCTACTGGTTCGCGGATTTTTACCACGCATATTCGCAGGGCGACTACCGCGGCGCACTCGCGTTCGGGCTCAAAGCCAAGCTGGGAGGCAATCCGTTGGCGCCCATGTTTATCGCGACGGCTTGTGGCCAGCTGGGAGACGTCAATAATGGTGCAAAGGCAGTCGCAGAGTTGCTGAAATTCCGCCCTGAACTTCCGGCATTGATGCGCAAGCAGGTGGCGAAGATTTGGAATCCTGAATACGGCGAGCGTTTTGTGGATGGCTTGCGCAAGGCGGGGATGCAGATTCCGGAAGAAGGGGCGGGCGCAAGTCAGAGGACGCTCTACACAGACAACCACTTCCGCGTCGCGCGCCGCGAGTTCGAGAAGACGAAGGCTTCTGGGTCGCGGTGCTGCCGTTCAAGTATGCGGGCGCGATTACTGAAGCGAAGGGTCTCGCGGAAGGGTTGTCCGACGAAATCATCACCGGGTTGTCCCGCTTCTCCTATCTCCACGTGATCGCGCGGGGATCGACGGCAAAATACTCCAGTGAATCGGGAGACGTGCGCGCTATCGGCAGGGAACTCGGCGCACGCTACGTAATGGAAGGCACGCTGCGTCATGCGGGAAGCAAGTTGCGGCTCGCAGTACAACTCGCTGACGCCGACTCCGGTGGGCACCTTTGGGCGGAAACCTACGAGCATTCCTTTACGCCTGAAACCGTGTTCGAAGTGCAGGACAATCTTGTGCCGCGCATCGTTTCCACGGTGGCCGACCAGTATGGTGTGTTGCCCCGCAGCATGAGCGACGTGCTGCGCAAAAAAAGCGCAGACGCACTGACGCCCCACGAAGCGGTTCTGCGCGCCTTTAGCTACTTCACCCGCATCACGGCGGAGGAGCATGCGGAGGTGCGAAGCATCCTGGAGCGGGCTGTCCGCGAGGCACCCGATCATGCCGACAGCTGGGCCATGTTGTCGATGTTGTACCGCGGCGAGTTCGCCCAGGGATACAATGCGGGACCGAATCCGCTGGACCGGGCGCTGGCAGCGGCCCAACACGCTGTGGATATTGCCCCCACTCATGCGCTGGGCCACTACACGCTAGCCACGGTTTATTTTTTCCGCAAGGAAATGATTCCGTTCCAAGTCGAGGCCGAGCGGGCCCTCACGCTCAATCCCTGGATGCAGGGGCGAGGGCTATCTTGGCTTGCTGACGGCCACATCGGGTGACTGGGAACGTGGTTGCCAGATGGTTGAGTCCGCCCTGCGGTTGAATCCCAATTATCCGGGATATTTTTATTTTGCCGGAGCTTGCAACGCCTATCGGCAAAGCAAGTATGAGGAAGTGCTCGAAGCCGCGGCTCGCATCAACATGCCGAATTATTACCAGGTTCCTGCGATGCGGGCGGCAGCTCTTGGTCAGCTCGGCCGGCTGGAGGAGGCGCAGCAGGCCGTGCGGGCTCTGCTGGCCCTGCGTCCTGACTTCGGCGCCACCGTGCGCCAGGAGTATGGCAAATGGTACGGCCCCGAGCTAGTCGAGCATCTACTCGACGGTCTGCGCAAGGCGGGGTTGGAGATCGCCGATTCACAAGCCGATGGGCAAGCGCCCGCACTTGCCAGATTCACGAGCACATCTGCGCACAGCACGGATTCCAAACCTCCTTCCATCGCGGTGCTGCCTTTCGCCAATATGAGCGCGGACAAAGATCAGGAATATTTCTCCGACGGCTTGGCGGAAGAGATCATCAACCTGCTGGCGAAGATTCCTGGCCTGAAAGTCATAGCGCGCACGTCGGCGTTCGCGTTTCGCGGCAAGGAGCAGGACATTCGAGGCATTGCCGACGCACTCGGCGTTACGCACGTGCTCGAAGGCAGCGTACGCCGCGCCGACAACCGGCTCCGCATCACGGGGCAGTTGATCGATGCAACTGACGGCACCCATCTCTGGTCCGAGCGCTACGACCGCGAACTGAGCGACATTTTTTCCGTGCAGGACGAGATATCAACGGCGATCTCCCGTGCTTTGCGGGTAAAGTTTTCCGGAGAAGCTTTGCCGCAACGCTATGAACCGAAGCTCGCGGCTTATGAGTCGTACCTGAAGGGCAAGTATCACCAGGCCACGGTAACGCCGGAGTCGCTCGACTTGGCCAAACGGTGCTTCGAGCAGGCGATTGAGCTCGATCCGGCTTTCGGACTTGCCCGGATTGGCGTGGGATTTTACTGGCTGGCGATGACGATTTTCGGCAGGTGCCCTGCGCGTCAAGCAGTCCTGGCGGCGCGCACTGAGGCGGAGCGGGCGCTGCGGATCGATCCCGCGCTTCCGGACGCGCATGCACTCTTGGGATACTCGGCTGCAATCTACGACTTGGATTGGCTGGTGGCGGAGCGGCACTTCGAGTTTCCGCTAGCCAAGCAAGTCGGCACGACCACCACCCGCCCGCTCTATGGATGGTTCCAATACTTGCGTGGCAATGTCGCTGAGGCGATTACGCTGGCAGAGCGTGCAATCGAAGAAGACCCGCTCGACTTATGGTCCCGGATGAATCTGCATGCCTACTTGCAGGCTGCCGGCCGGGAGCGGGATGCGCTTGAGCAATTGAAGAAAGTTCTGGAACTCGACGGGAATCAAGTCGTCGCCATGGTATCGATGGCAATGATCCTCGCGGACCAGGGCAACCTCGAGGAAGCGCTGGTGATAGCGCGGCGCGCTCACTCCATTGGGCCGTGGCTGCCGGAAACAGCCGGTGTTCTTGCCGGGCTACTGCGACGCAGTGGAGAGGAAACCCAGTCCCAGTCAATCGCAAAGACTATTGGTTCAGGCGGATTGCTCGGGGATGCACGCTCGCAAGCGCTCTTTCATCTACTCTCCGGTGAATTGAATGAGGGGGCGGATTGGGCGGAAAAGGCGATCGCAGAAGAAGATATGTCCATGAGGATGGTTTATCTTCGCTTCGTGGCCTGTAAAGACCTGCGAGCCAGCCACCGCTGGCCGAAGATCGCGCGAATGATTAACCTGCCGCAGCCCTCATGACGATCCCAAAGACAGGTTCGGCAGAGCTTCGAGAAGGACGAAAGACCCAATCATTCGAAGCGGACTCGCGTCCGTCGTTGCAGTGCTCGTTCTTGTGGCCACCGTAAACTTCTACAGCGCATTTATCCAGCGTATCTCTTGCCCGTATCCCAAGTTGCGGATTGACTGACCGCGTTGGGCAACGAGGGTAAGGCTGTGAGAGCACGCTACGACGTTTCCACGGTTCCACGCCGTCCGATTACGCGGTCGAAGGCTTGGCTCATTTTTGATTTCGTTGCATTCATCGTTGCCTTCGACAGTTTCACGGTCCCTTCCTTAACGATCGAACCAAGCAACTTCGCAGCTTTCAGGGTAGCCGCCCGACGGAGACCCGTCTTCTCAACCCGAACGGTGCAGCGACAGTATTCCTTCGTGATCATTCCGACGCGGAGAGTGAGGAAGGCATTGGCAGAACCGGACAAGACTGAACTGGCGAGAAGGTGCATTCCCGGAATTGCAGCAACGGTCGAGCCGAAAATCGTTCCCACCAGTACATCAACGTCGATGTCTTCAATGCCAGCGGCGATGAAGGCGGTCG
Organism: uncultured Acidobacteriaceae bacterium; assembly: GCA_963846215.1. GTDB lineage: Bacteria > Acidobacteriota > Terriglobia > Terriglobales > Acidobacteriaceae > Sulfotelmatobacter. The sequence continues at coordinate 179,945 of CAWJVC010000011.1, forward strand.
AAGCCACATTTGCGTATAGCTGCGCAAAGTCCCGCAGCGAAGGACGCTGGTAGTACACGTGGGCAACCTGCCAAATGAGCCGTGTTTCAGCCGCGAATACGACCAGTACATCTAATCGGCCACTTTGCAGAACCGCGGTGCTGAGAAATACCGCGGATGCCGTGGACGTGACGACATCGTCCGCGTGCTGGTCGAGTGTCTTAAGTGCGGCTTCGATGTCCGCCGTGGAATTTATGGCCAGTCCCCGAAGGCGAGGATGGCGCAACAACCGTTTCTTGAAGTCCAGCAGGAAGCGATCATAAGCTTCACCCTCTGTTTTTTCTGGTGGCAGCATCCGCCTTGGCAATCGGAACCAAAGGACGAATGGCGTCGTCAGCAGAACGCAGTAGGTGAAAATGAGAGACCACAGCACCGCGTTGCCGAAGAAGATGTTGACCGCCCGCGCCGACTGGACGATCTGCATCGTCTGGTTGAACAAGAAAATGATGAATACAACGAGAATGAAGGTGGCGACAACTAGGGCAATTGTCTTGGCAGTTTTGGCCATGGCAGCACTCCAAACAATAGTATCCACAATCTCAGGCTCGCGCAGTCGCCGTAGCTCCGGTGATCAGTGAGGACGAACTGAGGGGGCGCGGGCCTGGCCACTGGGAATACGCACTACCGCTGCACGAAGGATACGAGCCTGCTGCCAAGCACTCGTTTAGAGGCGGTGCTCAAGGGTCAAGGAACCACCGTTAGACATGCGGGGAAGAGCCACTGCAGGATTGCTTCTTTGTTGCGCTTATTTTGGCCGTTATCCAAGGATGTCGTTGATTTTGCGGAGTGTTAAGGTTGGTTGCGGGGGGTGGATTTGAACCACCGACCTTTGGGTTATGAGTCCAAGAAGACTAGTGTTTTCAACAACTTACAAGACGCGGGTGGCCCTCGAAAAGCCTTGTAAGTAGGGTTACGGAATCCTTATTGGACAGTTAAAGGACAGTTACATCCTCTCGATCCTAACCTGTCAATATAGTTCTATTATGGAACTATATTGACAAAATCCGCTACTGCTGCTGATACTAGAGACATGCGATCTCGCATTGATGAACTGCTGCCGTTTGCCGAAGAAAACGAGGGCTTCGTGACAGCGGCGCAGGCACGCAGCCTTGGCATCAAGGATTCAGTCCTGGCGCGCCTGACCCAACGGGGAAGACTTCAACGGGTGGCGCGCGGAGTGTATCGAATTCCTTACTTCCCGTCGGATCGCTTGGGGCAATATCGCGAAGCGATCCTGTGGGCGCGTGCTGACAGTGGGCCGAAAAAAATAGCCTTATCCCACGAGACCGCGTTGGCGGTGTATGGCATTTCTGATGCGAATCCGTCACGCGTGCAGATCACAGTGCCGAAGAGTGCCCGCCTCCGCCGCCGCCGTCCCAAGTGGGTGGAAATTCATCATGCTGATTTGCGGGCATCGGACATCGTCAATCGCGAAGGACTTCCAGTGACCACGATCGAAAAAGCCATTTCCCAACTTGTGGAAGAAACCGGCCGTGTCGGATTGGCGCGAGGCGCTCTGAAAGATGCGCGCAAGCAAGGCTACATTAGCGCCGAGAAAGCCTCAGCGCTCACTCGCCGTCTCAATCGATACGTACACGCGAAAGGGACACAAGAGGCGAACGTGGGGAGAGTTTAGCTCATGACCCCGAAGCAGGTTGAGCGGTTGGAGAAGACTCTTGGACGTGTGGCTCGCGAGCAGGGTCTCGATCAGGAACGGCTGCGCCGTTGGGTCTCGTTTCTCGCACTTTGCGGCGTTCTGGAGAGCGCCATCGAGAAAGGTGTCATCGATATCTACTACCTAAAAGGCGGGGTCGCTATGGAACTGCGCTTCGCGCGGGCGGCGCGCACCACCAAAGATTTCGATCTCGGTCTTAGAGGCAACCGCGCGGAACCTGCAGAGGTCACCCGAGGATGACCGTTCTCAACAGCACTCGCACGGCCTTCCCTTAACAGCTTGCCAGCCCTCCCAAGCAACCAGCGGTATCAGGCACAGTGCAGCAATGGGATCGGCCCAAGTTACTCCCCAGAAGGCATTCGCAACCAGACCTGCGAGGGCGATGATTGACAAGTAGCCGCAGAGCGCGGACTCCGCTGCATCAGCTCTCAGCGCCGCACTGGCGGTCACCGCGGATAGTAGGCGCTTCTGCCGTGCGAGCGCGGGCATCGCAATCGCCGCCACAAGTAATATGACGATGCCAAGATAGCTTGGCCTTACTTCACGATGTCCGAGCAACGCCAACGCGGCGACGAGCGCCACGTACGCTGCCAATGCGAACAGAAGGCTTCCCGCGATTCTGGCTGCAACCTTCTCTGCCCGCTCGTCACTACGTTTTGACCCAAACCGCCAGTAGACGACTACCGCGGAGAGGAGTTCTATGGCACTGTCCCCACCAAAAGCCAGCAGAGCGGGGCTGTGAGCCATCCATGCTGCCGCGAGGGATACAACAGCCTCGACGCTCATCCAGGCAATCGTGATCACTTGAATGCGACGGATTCGGTGGATCGTGGTGCCTGCGGGGATTGGCAGTACGGAGTCCATTGAGGAGCATTATGACACCGATGCATCTTGACTCTGGAATGCATTCCAGGCTTCATAATTCCTATGGTGCAAAGCCGCGGTTCCAAAACTCTCTATTCCGGTGATTTGGCGAAGCTGGCGGCCGTGAGTCCGGACACGATTCGACATTATGAAAAGATCGGCGTTCTGCCACGAGCCTCACGAACGCAGTCTGGTTACCGAGTCTATCCTGCGAGCGCGTTGGAGAGAGTTCTTGTCGTGCAACGGGCACTCCGGATTGGATTCACTCTGGCCGAGTTGGCTGAGGTTCTGAAAGCTCGTGATGCCGGGGGTGCTCCATGCCGTCGCGTGTACCAACTTGCCCAGGACAAGCTCAAGGGTATCGAGACAGACATTGAGGCACTGAAGCGCACTAGGCGATATGTGAAGAAAGTTTTGTGCGACTGGGAACAGCGCATTGAGAATGCGGGTTCGGGAGAGAAATCGCACTTGCTCTATTCGCTCACTGACGCGGTAGGGAAGGCTGGCACTCCAGCAAATCAGTTTCGGAGGAAGAAATTAACATGAAAACCGTAATCGCGTTTCTGATCTTCGGCGTGCTGCCGTTGGCAGCACAAGACATGCAGTCTTGCCCCATGCACAAAGAACACATGAAAGAGGCTGCGCAGCACCAGGCCGATGTGGAAAAGCACGGCGATGAGGCGATGGGATTTCCGCATGACAAAACGACCCATCATTTCCGTCTGTACTCCGATGGTGGCGCAATCGAAGTGACCGTGAACGACAGTAAGGATTCCCAGAACCTGCTGGCAATTCGGTCGCATCTGACACATATTGTCACGATGTTCTCGAATGGAGAATTCTCCATTCCAATGTTCGTCCATGACCAGGTGCCGCCCGGCGTACTTGTGATGAAAGAAAAACACGCTGAGATTTCTTACACCTTCGAAGAGTTGCCGTCGGGTGGCAGGGTGAGGATTAAGACAACGAACCCGGAAGCGCTGAAGGCGGTTCACGACTTTCTTCGTTTTCAGATCGCGGACCACCACACCGAGGACACTCTGGGGATACAAGCTAGCCGCGCGTTGACTGCGGATTCCGGCGTTTGAGAGAACAATAAGCGCTTCTATCGAAGGTGAAGTCCGCTCGTTATCAGGCCAATGGCGGCGCCGACCAGGACAAGCCACGCGGAATTCACGCGAAACCGAAGCAGTGCGATTGACGATACCACGGCTAAAAGAACAGTAAGAGTGTCAACAAGCGATGCTCGCCCAAGTTCCCAAGTGACAGCAGCCATCAACGCGAGTGACGCAACATTCACACCATCAAGGAAAGCCCCGGCAGGCTTGGACTTTCGAATACGCGGCACCAGTGGACCGCTCACCGCTACTAGAAGAAACGCAGGAAGGAAGATGCCAACGGTGGAAATGACAGCACCGCGAATTCCTCCAAGAATGAAGCCAATAAAAGTAGCCGTTGTGAAAACAGGTCCTGGCGTTACTTGCCCCACCGCAACGGCATCTACAAGCTGCGCGTCGGTCAACCAGCCTCGATGAGTTACCAGATCGGCACGCAGGAAGGCCAATAGCACATAGCCGCTGCCGAATACGGTCGCTCCTAGTTTCAGGAAGACCAGAAAAAGCGAAACTAGACTGAACGATGCTGTGGTCGCCAGGATGCCGCCTCCAATCGTCAGGAAAGGAAGCACCGACAAGGACACACGCGATGTTCTCAAGGCAGGCGCGCACGCCACTCCGCCGGCCAGCAGAAGCAATAGCAGCGGATGCAAACCGAGAACAAATAGCACAAGAGCGAGCACCGCCACAAATCCAAGAAACGTTGACTTTACCGCCGTTCGTCCAAGGCTCCAGAGGGCCTGAAGGACGACTGCGATGACGACGGGCTTGATTCCATAGAGGATGCCTGCCATCGCGGGGAGCCTGCCAAAACGGACGTATAGCCATCCAATACCGGCGACCATCAAGGCTGCTGGAAGAATGAAGCAGATACCAGCAATCAGCAGACCTCTCCAACCGCCGCACAAATATCCAATATGAATCGCCACTTCGCTTGAACTGGGTCCAGGTATGAGATTGCTTGCGCCGATCAAATCGAGGAATTTCTCGCGAGAAAGCCAATGCCGCCTGCGGACTAGCTCGTCTTCCATTATGGCGATGTGTGCCGCTGGTCCCCCGAACGCGGTCGTGCCCAACCGGAGAAAGAACAAAGCGAGCTCATCGAGAGGAACTTGTTTCTCTTGGGAAATAGATTCTGGAGATTCACGGGCTGGCTGCTCAGCCATGAGTCGCGGCCCGTCTTTCCGCTAACCACAAGTCAAGAGACCACGCGCCAGCACCCACCACCAGCAGAAAGATGAGACCCAGCAACATGCTCACATCCGTGCGGGCTTCATGCAGTGTTCCCCAAAACCCGTTCTTTGCGAAAGTGACGATTTTGGTTGAATATATGGCAACCGCGATATCAATGAGAAGTGGCACAGTTGCCAGCCGGGTAACAAGTCCTATCAACAGCAGAGAGCCACAAACAATCTCAACCACTCCTACAAACGGGGCCATGACCTGCGGCCACGGGATTCCGATTTTCACAAAGCGTCCGATTCCGAGGGAGTCGGGGAACAAGAATTTCTGTATACCTTCGGAAAGGAAAACCCAGCCCACTAGGACGCGAATCAGCATGACGGCCTTCGACGCACGGCTCTCCCAGAGTGAGTCCGCTTTTATGGGCATTGCTATCTCCTCGCTAGAATCAATAGTTTTAGCATCAAGTTAAACAGGCTAGACGTAGTCGAACAGGGTCATAAAGCCAAAATCCATGTGCAGTTGTTGATGGCAGTGGAACAGTGTGAGGCCAGGATTGTCTGCCGTAAAATCTACTTCGACCTCTTGATATCCGCCCACCATCACAACATCCTTCATCACGCCAGCGGTCGGCTTGCCAGCGAGTTTGGTCAATTCGAAACTGTGACGGTGAAGGTGGATGGGGTGAATGTCGTCGCTGGCATTGCGCATACGAAGACGGTAGCGCCTGCCTTGCTGCAAGCGAAATGAGGCAGGGACTACTTCTTGGGTCATCGGGTGAGCTACGCCGTTAATCGTCCATCGGTTGAAACCTTCTTCGGCGGCATTGTTCTTTGCGAAGATCATCTCGAACGTCTCGTCCGGCGAAAGTGCAGTTGCTCCGGGTTTTGCGAAAAGCAAATAATCCCAGTGAAACGGTTTCGGCGGTGTCCACACCGGCTTTGCTTTGTGTCCCGCATATTCCACGACAATACCCACACCGTGGCTCCGGTCATCATCCGCAAGATCACCCATGATCCACACACCGGGATGATTCATCTCGACCATGGCAGAAATGCGTTCAGCTGTTCCCAACCACAGCACCGGAACTTCCGCAGGCGTCGGGACTGGATTGCCATCTAACGCGACAACTTTGAAAGAATGCCCTGGCAACGCCAAGCTGCGAATCTCGGTTGCGCTGCCATTGAGAACATGAAACAGCACCCGCTCGCCCTGTTTGACCCTCACCGGCTCGCCATGTCCCAGCATGCGACCATTGATCGTGAAATATCGATAGCCCACTTCATATCCGTGCGGCATCCCCTTGGCGAGCGAGGCTTTCATCGCGGACTCACCATTCGTCTCCAGTTCCTTCACTCGCGTGGAAGGAGAGAGGAAATCTTGAGCCATATCGCCGCCTTGACTGAAAGACGGTTCGAATTCCTTTAGAACCAGAAAGACTTCCCGGTCATAACTCCCCGCCTCCCCCTTGGGTTCGATGTACACGGGGCCGACTTGCCCGCTGTACTGTCCCGCGTGAAGATAGGCGCCGGCCCGATTATGCGTGTGATAGAAACGGAAGCCTGAGGGGCGCGGAGTGAAAACTATTCGGCGCACTCCGCGCGCCGGGATGAAAGGCGTTCCTTCTTCGGCAGCGCCATCCACGTCGGTGGAGACCATTTGACCATGCCAGTGCAACTGCTCAGGAGTGTCGGTCTCGTTGTGGACTTCGACCGTGGCCGGCTGACCTTCTTTGAAACGCAGTAGGGGGCCTGGGAATTGACCGTTGTATGTGATCGTCGAAACGATGTGTTTCGGGGCGATCTCGACCGGACTCGCCGAAATTCGTAAGACGTAGTCGGGTCGGTTCGAATCGGTCTGAGAAGAACTCGATCCGAAAGTCTCCAATCCGAGCGCAGCCCCTAGGCTCAGCGGGTTTTTGGAGCGGAGCACTCCAGCACCGGCTATCATCCCCGTCATTCTGAGAAAGTCCCGGCGTCCGGGTAGTTGTTTTCCCACAAAGTGTCTCCAAATACTGTGGACTCTCGTTTCCGAGTAGTTTATTCCGCACGCAAGCGTTTTGGACAGAAGCGCCAACCATTCGCGATAGGTTTGGATCTTCTAGTCGACCACTCTTCGATTCGACTTGACAGTCTGCCCATAGTTCTGCAACTATCGAAATATGCCAGCCGCCTCAAGCAAGAAGAGTACCGAGCAGGTTGCAAAGTTCGCCGACATGCTTTCCGCGATGGGCACCGAACCGCGCCTTCGAATTATGCAATTGCTGCTGTCCGCGCATCCGGAGGGGTTGGTCGTAGGCGATATCCAGTCCGAGCTGGACATTCCGAATTCCACGCTTTCCCACCACCTGGAGAAACTGAAAAATGAAGAACTCGTGAACGTGCGCCGCGAAAGCACTTTTTTGCGATACACGGCCAATACGGAAGCACTCCAGGAACTTCTGCAATTCCTCTACGCCGAATGCTGCACTCGAAATAAGGCCGTCAAACCCCAAGATATCGTCCAGCTTTGTAAATAGGAGAAGCCATCATGAGCACCACCGACATCAAGGAAGTAGTCAAAGAAAAGTATGGCCAGGCAGCCTTGCGCGTGAAGACTGGCGGCAGTAGTTGCTGCGGAGCGACCGCGGCAAGCGGCTTGGGCTGCGACCCAATCACTTCCAATCTGTACGACTCTTCCCAAGCGGGACAAGTCCCTGAGGAGGCCATGCTCGCCTCGTTAGGGTGCGGAAATCCGACCGCGCTGGCAAAGTTGAATCTGGGAGAGGTCGTTCTCGATCTCGGCTCGGGCGGTGGCATAGATGTTCTGCTTTCGGCAAAGCGGGTTGGGCCCACTGGCAAGGCTTACGGTCTCGATATGACGGACGAGATGCTCGCCCTAGCCAATGAAAACAAGCGCAAGGCTGGCGCTGAGAATGTCGAGTTCCTGAAGGGCGAGATCGAGCACATTCCTCTGCCGGACAACTCGGTCGACGTGATTATCTCGAATTGTGTGATCAACCTTTCGGCGGACAAAGATCGCGTGTTGCGAGAAGCCTTTCGCGTGCTGAAGCCGGGCGGCCGCTTTGCGGTTTCCGATGTTGTGACCCGAGGCGAAATCACACCAGAAATCCGCCAAAGCGTGCTTCTGTGGGTCGGGTGCGTGGCAGGGGCGCTCGGAGATGACGAATATCGCAGCAAACTCTCCGCGGCGGGTTTTGAGCAAATTGACATCGAGCCGACGCGAGTCTATCGCGCAGAAGATGCGCGTGAGTTTCTCTCGGCGGCTGGCGTCGATGTGGACGCGATTGCACCCGAGGTAGATGGCAAATTCTTGAGCGCCTTCGTTCGGGCCGTCAAACCGGCAAACACCGGAACGAAGGCTTGTTGTGGACCGACCTGCTGCAACTAGGAGACAACCAGTATGCAAGGACACTACAACGCATTATTCCTGTGCACAGGCAATTCGGCGCGCTCCATCATGGCTGAGGCAATTCTCAACTCCAAAGGCCGCCCCAATTTCACGGCCTACAGCGCCGGAAGCCATCCCTCAGGAAAGGTTCGACCGGAAGCATTGAGACAGCTCGAAATGGCGCACTTGCCAACCGAGGGTCTGCGCAGCAAGGCGTGGGATGAATTCTCTCTGCCCGGCTCTCCGAAGCTCGACTTTGTTTTTACGGTTTGCGACAACGCGGCGAAAGAGGTCTGCCCAATCTGGCCCGGACAGCCGATGACCGCGCATTGGGGCGTTCCCGACCCAGCGGCGGTTCACGGAAGCGAAGCCGAGGTGGAACGAGCGTTTCGCGAGGCGTTTTTTATTTTGGAGCGCAGAATCAGTCTATTGCTCTGTCTTCCCCTGAAGACTCTCGACAGCCTTGCACTCAAGAGAGAGCTCGACAACATCGGCCAGACGATGACACCCGTCACCCACGAATAGCAACGGGTTTCGACAAGAGGCTGCACTTCGCGGCTTGCGGCATTACAGGAATCACAAATGAACGCAACGAGTCGTCTCAGTTTTCTCGACCGCTATCTGACCGCGTGGATCTTCGCCGCCATGTTCGGCGGCGTTGTATTGGGCTGGCTTGTGCCCGGAGTCGTACCGTTTCTGAATCGCTTCAACGTCGGTACGACTTCTATTCCGATTGCAGCGGGATTGATTTTGATGATGTATCCACCTTTCACGAAGGTGCGATATGAGAACTTGCACGAGGTCTTTCGCAACAAGAAAGTGCTCGGTCTTTCGCTCGTCCAGAACTGGGTTGTAGGGCCGATTCTGATGTTTGTTCTGGCCATCGTCTTCCTGCGCGGATATCCGGAATACATGGCTGGACTCATCATGATCGGTCTCGCACGCTGCATCGCGATGGTCATCGTGTGGAACGAACTGGCGCGAGGCGATACGGAATATGCGGCCGGTCTGGTCGCCTTCAATTCTCTTTTCCAGGTCTTTTTCTACTCCCTCTACGCCTGGGTTTTTATTACCGTCCTTCCCGCCAAGCTCGGCCTTCAGAGTGCCATCGTCAATGTGTCCATCGCAGAAATTGCGAAGAGTGTCTTTATTTATCTTGGAATTCCGTTTCTCGCGGGATTCCTGACTCGTACTGCCCTGATTCGCGCCAAAGGGCAGGAGTGGTACAACCGGAACTTCGTTCCCCGCGTAAGCCCACTGACGCTGATTGCTCTGCTGTTCACGATTGTGGTGATGTTCTCCCTGAAGGGTGGGTATATCGTCCGTCTGCCCTTGGACGTCCTGCGCATCGCCGTGCCGCTCTTGATCTACTTCGTGTTGATGTTCTTGGTGTCCTTTTACATGGGCAGGAAAGTGGGAGCGGACTATTCCAAGACGACAACCCTGGCATTTACGGCCGCCTCCAACAATTTTGAACTGGCGATCGCGGTGGCAGTCTCGGTATTTGGCATCAACTCCGGAGCGGCATTCGCGGCGGTCATTGGGCCGCTGGTGGAAGTGCCGGTGATGATCGCTCTGGTCAACGTGGCCTTCTATTTTCAACGCCATTTTTTCTCCGACGCGCGAGCGGCAACTACCGAGCCAGTCTTGACAAGTTTTGATCGGGGATAATCAGAAATCTGTGTTCTTGTCCGCTTCTCTCATCAGCAGCATCGTGAATCACGCGGTTTTCGTGCTCCTCAAGGCGTCTGCGTACTAGACGTCGTACTCGATGCTGAAGGAAGCGAAGGCGTCAATACTACGCCGGGTGAATCTGGAATAAGTACCCGCTTC
>CAWJVC010000012.1:0-373640 GCA_963846215.1 uncultured Acidobacteriaceae bacterium
CCTGAAGGACCTGCGCGATACTGGCAAATCGATTGTGGTGGCTGAGCACGATCCTGACATCATGCGGATGGCGACCGGATTCTGGATCTGGGCCCGGGCGCGGGAGAAAACGGCGGCAAGCTGGTGGCGGCTGGTACGTATCAAGAGATCTTGCGAAATACCGCGTCCCTGACCGGACGCTATCTCTCGAACGATCTGCGATTCAGGTACCGAGCGTGAGGAAACAGCCGGGCGCGAGAAGATCAGAATTAAGAACATTCGCGCCAATAACCTGAAAGGTGTCGACATCAGCATTCCGCTGAACATGTTGGTGGCGATTACCGGAGTTTCGGGCTCCGGCAAATCGACGTTGCTGCATCAGGTTTTCTACCAGGCGCTGGCCGAAGCGAAGGGGCAAACAGTGTCCGGGTCGGTACGCGGGAATGCGACGTGGGAGAGTCTGGAAGGCGATCCGTTTATTGATGAAGTCGTTCTCGTCGATCAATCCCCGATCGGGCGGACGCCGCGTTCGAATCCGGTCACCTACATCAAGGCTTTCGATGCGATTCGGGAACTGTTCGCTTCCCTGCCCGAAGCCAAGAAACGCGGGTATGCTTCAGGACATTTCTCTTTCAACATACCTGGAGGGCGTTGCGAGACCTGCCAGGGCGATGGAACTGTCACCGTGGAGATGCAGTTTCTCGCGGACGTGGAGTTAATTTGCGAAGAATGCAAAGGCACACGGTACAAGGCGCAGGTGCTGGAGGTGCGCTATCGCGGCAAGAATATTCATGAAGTGCTGAATCTGACGGTGAAAGAGGCACTGAAGTTTTTCGCCGAAGCACCCAAGATTACCGAGAAGCTGCGTGCGCTGGATGAAGTTGGGTTGGGATATTTGCGCCTGGGGCAATCGGCAACAACTTTATCCGGCGGCGAAGCGCAGCGCATGAAACTGGCGGCCCATTTGCAGCCTGCGGGACGAGAAATTGGCAGGCCCAGCGCGGGACGAGCAGATGAAGTTCGGCGGCGCCGGCGCATGCTTTACATCTTTGACGAACCCACGACCGGCTTGCACTTTGACGATGTCAGCAAACTTCTCGCCGCCTTCCGGCGGCTCATCGACGCGGGCGGCTCGATTCTGGTCATTGAGCATAATCTGGAAGTGATCAAGACTGCCGATTGGGTCATCGATCTGGGCCCCGAAGGCGGAGCTCGCGGCGGTAAGATTGTGGGTGCGGGTACGCCGGAAACGATTGCGAGTCTGCCGGAATCCTACACCGGACAGTACCTTGCGCGCGTATTGAACACCCATGGCAATGGGGCTTCGTCTCGCAATGGCGCCAAATAAATTCAGCTCGTATTTTTGCGTCGTTGTGGCCGCGAGCACTCTGGTGCACGGGCAGGAAACTGGTCAGCCTCAACCTCAAACTACCCCGCCGTCATCCCCAACCTCGTCATCCTCCTCGTCGGCATCGAATCCCAATCAGTCCGGCCATCACATTCGAGTTCCGGATGAAGATACCACGGCAAGCGCCAGAACTGGCACAGGCAGAAGCCGCAATCGAAAAGCACGATTATGTGGCGGCCCAATCGCTGTTGCATAAGTTTGTGGGCCATGACTCGAGCAGCTACGTAGCATGGTTCGATCTGGGATTCGTGGAGAATGCACTGGGCAACGTGGACGCATCCATTGCCGCCTATCGTAAATCCGTTATCGCGAAGCCCGATGTCTTCGAATCGAATCTGAATCTGGGCTTGCAATTGGCCAAGACCGGGCAGCCGGACGCAGCGGATTTTCTACGCACTGCGACGCAATTGAAGCCGACAAGCCATCCTGCCGAGGGTCAATACCGGGCGTGGCTGGCACTGGGCCATACGTTGGAAAAATCAAAGCCTGAGGAGGCTTTGGACGCTTATCAACGCGCTTCGGCCCTTCAGCCGCAGCAGGTAGAGCCACACCTGAATGCGGGACTTCTACTCGAAGGCCAACATGAGGCCGCTGCGGCCGAACAGCAATATAAGGCTGCGCTCGCGGTGGACCCAGCCTCGACCGATGCGACGATCGCCTTGGCCAACCTCTTCATGCATGGGCGCCGCTTTCCGGAGGCAGAAGATTACCTTCGCAAGTTGCTGGCGGCACAGCCCCGATCGGCCCCGGTGCAAGTTCAATTAGGACGGGTGCTGGCGGCAGAAGGAAAGAATGATGAGGCGATTTCTGCTTTGCAGGCGGGAATCAAGCTCGCTCCCGATGATACCGGGGCCCAGCAGGAACTGGCGGAGTTGTACGCTACCAGCGGCAAGAATGATCTGGCGGAGGCGAGCTATCGCGGGTTGCTGGCGGCGCATCCAAATGATTCAGAGCTCCATCGGGCCCTCGGGCAGGCGCTGCTGCGGCAGAAGAAATTTCCGGCCGCGCAGCAGGAGTTTTTGATCACGGTAAAGCTCAAACCAGATTTCGGCGAGGCATACGGGGACTTGGCATTTGCGGCCGGGGAGAATAAAGACTATGAGCTGGCAATCCGTGCGCTAAATGCGCGCGCCAAGTTTCTCCCTGAAATTCCGATTACTTATTATTTGCGGGCTACGGCATTCGACAACCTGCATGACTTCAAGACTGCGGCGGTCAATTATCATCTCTTTCTGAGTTCGGCGGGCGGGAAGTATCCTGATTATGAGTGGAAGGCGAAGCACCGGCTGATTGCAATCGAGCCGAAGAAATAGCTAGCAATGAAATCGCGGATGACCCATTCACGGTGCCAGTGGCTGATCTGGACGCTGATTGTGTCATGCGCCGCGGCCGCCGCGGGCGAAGCCACAGTGGAAGAGTTGAAGAGTCGGGTCACGAATGCCAACGTGCCAGACCGCGCGCCCTTGTGCATACAAATCTCGGAGAAACAACTGGAAGCCGCCAGCCGATTTTATGTGGCGGGCGACGACGAGAAGGCGCAGGCTTCGCTGGTAGACGTAGTGGCATTCTCCGGATTGGCTCGCGACTATGCCATTCAATCGCGCAAGCATGAGAAACAGAGCGAGATCGCGATTCGAAAAATGTCGCGGAAACTCGCCGCCCTCAAACACACCGTCACCCATGACGAACAGAAAGAGATTCAGGACTCCGTCGATCATCTGGAACAGATTCGGGACGACCTACTCTCCGCAATGTTCTCGAAGGGAGACAAAAAATGAGAACGAGCCGGCTCCGTAGCTTTGCGTACGTTGGATTGCTGTGCCTGCTCGTGGCGCGTCCCACGCTCAGCCAGAGGCATCGGGATCCATTCACGCAGGATGAGATTGATCAAATCCGGGATACCAGCTGGGAGCCGCAGTTGCGACTCTCCCTCTACGTCAAATTTGCCCGAGCCCGTCTGGTTTCAATGGACGAAATCCGCGCTAACCCTAAGACCAAGAACCGCGCCCAGCAAACTCATGACCTGCTGGACTCCTTCCTGCTGATTTATGACGAACTGAACGACAACATCGATACCTACGTTGATCGCAAAGATGACATCCGCAAGCCCCTGAAAACTATCATGGATGCAGACACGGAGTTTCAGGCTAAGCTGCTGGCGTTGAAGGACGCAGCCGGAGTGTCCCGGAAGAAGCGCAACAATATGAATTTGCGCTGAGTAACGCGCTGGATACGATCAATACTGCGGCGGATGATCATCGCAAGTTGATGACCGAACAACAAGAGGCCGCCAAGCACGAAAGAAATCGAGCGGACAGCCGGGTAGCCGTTCGGAATAACTTTGGCAGCCATGATATCCGCATGGTTCCACACGGGTTACCTATTTTGCCGTGGCAAGCGTGCTAATCTACGCTCATCGTGCGTGAGGGATTACTCGAACTTTTCCATGAAGAACACCGGCAGCTGCGGCCGGGGACGGCGCCGCCGGAGTTGAAGGTGGAGTTTTTTGCATTCGCCAACGTGAATAACACGATCCGGATGCGCGAAGGCAAACTTCTGGTACGGCTTTCCGATTTACTGGAAGGTGCCCCGGAGCCAGTAGTCCGCGCCATTGCTCACATCCTGCTGGCCAAGATGTACCGCAAGCCCATCGATCGCGCGCACGCATCGCGCTATCGAAAATACGTGGGCAGCCACGACGTGGTGAGTAAAGCGCATCTGGTGCGGCAGATGCGAGGACGCAAGCGGCTGCATTCGCCGCAGGGACACGTTTACGATCTCGACGTTATTTTTGAGGATCTGAACCTGCGCTTCTTCAACGGACTGCTGGGGCGTCCCCGCATGAGTTGGAGTCCTACCAAAACTCGTCGTATTCTTGGCCACTACGATCCGGCCCATAACGCGATAGTCATCAGCCGCGTATTTGATCACCTGGCGGTGCCACGATATGCCGTCGAGTACATCGTGTATCACGAGATGTTGCACCTGAAACATCCGGTGAAGCTGCGCGGCAGCCGCCGCTGCGTGCACTCCGCGGAGTTCCATGCGGAGGAGAAATTATTTCCGCAGTTGACCGAGGCTAATGCGTACTTGAAAAGGCTATGAGTGAAATCGGGATGCAGGCACCTTGTCTGCCGTGCCCCGGGATCACGCGTGAGTGAAAGGACCTCGCGCGAACGCAAGGTCCCACCCTTCTTTCAGCGACAGACGCGGATGTGTATCCCATCCGCTCGATCTCCCACGATAACTATTCTCTAAAGCTGATTTTATAAATCTGACCGTTGTTGCCTACGAACCACCCGGCTGAGGGATTCGCAAAGGCAACCGCCCAGTAGCCACTGACTTGCGACAACGGGAACCACGTTTGTCCCTCGTCAGGAGTCCATGCGGCGGATCCTGAGCTGAAGTTGGGCTCCGTTTCAGAGGTGACGACGACCGTACGAGCGTAGGTGCCGTCGCGCTTCGCCGTGCGGGTACCCTGCGCATAGGCCAGACAGAAAATCGCTCCTGGTATCGGAGGCGGCGTGGTCATAGTCCAGATCTTGCCGCCATCGCTGGAGACGGCTAATTGCCCGTAGTTGTTGGTGTTCAAGTCTCCGCCACCCACGATGCCATGCAGCGAGTCGCGAAAGGCCACCGAAAAACCGCCTGCCGTCGGAGAGCTGGTGAGCGGGGTATTGTAGGCATTCCAGGTATTGCCTCCATCCGTGGTGGCCAGGATACGGGAGATCGTGGATCCGCCGGTGGTGATCCAGGCATTGTTCGTACCCTGCGTTGTGATGCAGGTTCCACTCGACGAGAAGGAAGCCTCGCCCGGGAGCGCCGGCGGCATATTGGCCGAGATCGATTGCCAGGTCAAGCCATCGGTCGTACGGATGTCAGGGAAAACTCCGTTCACGGAATCACTGTGCGCGATCCCGCGGTCGGGCGTCCAGAATGCGAAGCAGTCGTAGAATGCATTCGGCGTCTCGTTCGTGAACTCAATTGTCCAGGTTGTTCCGCCGTCGGTAGTTTTGTAGATCTTGAAATCGGTGGTGTTGTTTCCAATCGACATCAGATAGGCGATCTGGTCGCTGACGCCTTGCACATCACGGAATTGAAGCGCTTCGGCTCCAGGGACGACGCCAGACTTCCACGTGTTCCCACCATCGGTCGTGACGACATACGTTCCACCGGTTCCGGCGGCCCATACAACCTGGGAATTTACCGGGCTGACGGCAATGAGCAGTTGATTCGTACCGCTCAGCTGGTACGTGAGGGTGGGCTGATGAAAGGTTGAGGGTTCTTGCGCGATGGCGAGCGTTGCGAAAGCTGCCAGTAGGGTCACGACGAGCGAGGGCTTAATCATGGGAAACTCCAAGGAGTGAGTTGCGGATTGAGGGGAGTATGAAACTTTGGAGGGACAGGTGTCAAACGAGTGGGACTCCCCATTGGGACTTCATGCCCCGATGGCACCGTGCGGAGTGCGCCATTTAATTCAGGGATTCCCCATGTGATGCAAATCACGCGCAATTGTGACGCAACGGATTGACCGGGCCGCCGCGCAAAGCATATCCTTGTAGTTGAAATTGAAATTCATTTTCAAAATGATACGGACTCTCTAAATGCTTCAGGCATTCATTATTACGCTCCGCGAGGGGGTCGAGGCGGCCCTGATCGTCGGGATCACTCTCGCTTATCTGGCCAAGATTGGCCGCCCCGATCTGCGGAAAACCGTTTACGCGGCCCTGGTCGCGGCTTTCCTCGGGAGCATTGGGGTTGCGATCGTCATTTCCCGGCTGAACCTGAATGAAGATGTTTTTGAAGGTTGGGTCATGCTGGTCGCGGCCTTCTTCGTAGTCACCATGATCATTTTCATGATGAAGACGGGCCGTAAATTGAAGGGCGAAATCGAGGGCAAGGTCGGCCTGCTGGCGGGCAACGACGCGTGGGTTGGATTATTTTTCTTCGTCTTCTTGATGGTCTTGCGCGAAGGCGCGGAGACGGTGTTGATTCTTTCCGCGGTATCGCTGAATTCCACCGAGCTCATGAGTTTTCTGGGAACGCTGCTAGGGGTGATCTGCGCGATAGCATTTGGCGTGATGTTCGTGAAAGGCAGCGTACGCATTAATCTGCAGAAGTTTTTCCGGGTTACGACCGCCATTCTCTTTCTGGTGGCGGCACAGCTCGTCATTGCGGGGCTGCATGAGCTTTCGGAAAGCGGCGTGCTTCCTTCATCCAAAACAGAAATGTCGATTATTGGACCGATCGTGCGCAATGACTTGTTTTTCTTTGTCACGATTTTTGCCTTGGCCGCGCTGATGGTTCTGTTCGACGCCAAGCGGCGCGAACCGGTGCTGGAGTCTCCATCCCCGGCTGTGCGGCGCAAGGCTATTTGGACCGCTCGCAAAGAACGGCTGTGGATGGCTTCGGTCTACGTCTTCTCTTTCATGTTCATTGCGATGCTTACGGCGGAGTTTGTATATGCCAAGAGTCAAAGTGCGCTTTCGCCGGCAACGGAAGTCACCTTCACCAACGGGCAGGTAAAAATTCCCCTGGCACAGGTCGCTGACGGAGATCTGCATCGCTTCCAGGCAAAAGAGAACGGAGTGGACGTCCGATTCTGGCTCTATCAAAAGCCAGATGGAAAGATGGCCACTGTTTTGGACGCATGCGAAATCTGTGGCGCGGTGGGTTTTTACAAGTCTGGAAATGGTGTGATTTGCAAGAACTGCGCGGCCCCGATTAATCCGCAGTCGGTAGGAACGGCGGGCGGATGCAATCCGATTCCGCTTAAAGCTACACAGACCGCCGATTCCGTAATCATCCAGGAGGCGGACATCGCGGCCGGTAGCCACGTGTTCGAGAAACAGTAGAAGATGTTCGTCCGCCTCGTCTACGAATCTTTTCGCCGCCAGAAGCGGCGCAAATTGCTGGCCGGCGCCGCCATCACTCTCGGCGTCACAGTAGCGACGGCCATGATTGCGGTTGCGACCGACATTGGCGACAAGGTGAATCGCGAACTGCGCACCATCGGCGCAAATCTTCTCGTAACCCCGCAGGAAGATTCCCTGGATGTTGAGATTGGCGGCGTCAATTTGAAGCCGCCGACCGACGGGGCTTTCCTGAACGAGGCGGATCTGCCGAAAATTAAAGGAACATTCTGGCATAACAACATCACCGGCTTTGCGCCGATGCTGCCGGTGAATGTGACGCTTACAGCGCGGCGGCAAGAACGAGATTCTGACTCTGCTCGGCACCTACTTCGCGAAGCGCGTAGCCTTCGGCAAAGAAGAATTCGAAACTGGTGTGCGGACGACCCATCCCTGGTGGAAAGTTTCGGGGGCGTGGCCGGATGATAGTTCCCGCGATGTCCTGCTGGGAGAACGGCTGGCAGCGCGGCTTTCCGTGAAGCCGGCGGATGAAATTAAGCTTTCCGACCGGCAATTCCGGGTAAGTGGCATCCTTTCGACGGGCAGTGTGGAAGACGATCAGGTGGTTGCGCCGATCGCACTGGCTCAGGAAATTCTGGGCAAGCCGGGCGCGGTTCGACGTGTATTATGTGAGTGCGCTGACCAAGCCGGAAGATGCTTTGGCGCGCCGTGACCCTAAGAGCATGTCCGGGCCGATTTACGATCGCTGGTATTGTTCGCCCTATCCGCAATCGATTGCATTTCAGTTGCAAGAAGCGATTCCGCATTCGCATGCGGAGCAGATTCGACAAGTGGCTCAGAATGAGGGTGCGGTCCTCACGCGCATCGAAGGCTTGATTTTCTTAGTGACGCTGGCTGCGCTATTTGCTTCAGCCCTGGCAGTTTCGGCGGCGATGGCGACTGCCATTTTCGAACGCCGTGCGGAAGTCGGCTTGATGAAGGCATTAGGTGCGGGCCGCTTCGCCGTAGCCTCGGTCTTCTTTGCCGAAGCGACCCTGCTGGCGCTGATTGGAGGGGCCGCGGGTTTCGCTGCCGGAGGAATGCTGGCGCATCAGATCGGCCGCTCGATCTTCAATTCGGAAATTGCCATTTCCCCCGTACTTTTGCCGGTGATCCTCGCGATCGCAGTGATCGTAACTTTTGCAGGAAGCGCTGCCGCCATTCGCAAGGCCGTCGGACTGGATCCCGTGTATGCGCTGCGAGGCGAACTATGAGTACCGTGGATTCGATGAGTGCGCATTCTCCGCAGGATGTGGCGGCCAAGCCGGGCAAACGCTCCGCACACTTCCATGTTCGTGAGAATGCTGCTGCGGGCTGCCGTCCTGCGTCGTGGACGAGCAGCCTCGGCGCTATTTGCGATGGTAGTCGCTGCCGCCGTGGCGACGGCGATGCTGAATCTCTATGTCGATGTGCAAGCCAAGTTGCGACGCGAATTCCGCAACTACGGCGCGAATATCATTCTCGTCGGAAAGGACGGCGCTTCCCTTCCCGCCGATGCCTTGACGCAAACAGAAGCCGTGCTGGGCAATCGAGGCATCGTGGCACCTTTCGCACTGGTGGTAGCACGGACGAGCGACGGTCAGCCCATTGTTGTCGCGGGCGCGGATTTCAACCGCGTTCGGCAACTCGATCACTGGTGGTCGGTAAGCAATTGGCCCTCGGCTCGACAACAAGCACTCGTCGGGGTACGCGCCTTGCCGGTAGTCTCGCCAAAGAATCAGCCCTTTGATCTTGAATTTCAAGGACACACGATTCACCTAACGCCCGCTGGGACGGTTCAGACGGGCGCGGCGGAAGACAGCCGAATCTATCTTTCTCTGCCGGACTTTGTGTCGTGGACCGGAGTCGAGCCTTCAACCATCGAAATAGCCGCCACGGGATCGCCAGAAGAAATCACCGTCTGTCATGCGACAGTTGCAGCAGGCGATTCCAGCGGCGGAGATTCGTCCGGTACGGCAGATCATGGAAGGTGAGGCGCGGGTGTTGGGAAAGACTCGAGCCACGCTGCTGGCCGCCGCTGCGCTCATCATCCTAACGGCGGCGCTATGCGTGCTCTCCACTCTGATGGGATGGGTATTTGACAGGCGGCGAGACTTCGCCATCATGAAGGCGCTGGGCGCGTCCGACCGGCTGCTGAATGGATTCTTCGCCGCAGAGGCCGCCGCCTTGGGGGCGATGGGCGCGCTGATTGGCTTCGTTCTAGGAATCGGCATTGCGGCATGGATCGGCCGGGCTAACTTCCATGCTCCGGTTGTGCCGCGGTTCAGTATCCTGCCTATGATTCTGGCGGGTAGCATGATTGTAACGTTGCTTTCTGCAATCCTCCCGATTTCGCTGCTGCGAAGAGTGCAGCCGGCGGTTATCCTGAGGGGAGAGTGAAATGATTCAGATCAAAGACGTAAGCAAGCTGTATCCGGCCAAGGCTGCAGGGAATGACGCCGCAAAAGGCAAAGACGGCTCCAACGGCGCAATTCACGCGCTCGACCACATTTCGCTGCATGTTGCACAGGGGGAGTGGCTCTCGATCATGGGCCCCTCGGGCTCTGGTAAGTCTTCCCTGGTAAACCTGATCGGCTGCCTTGACCGTCCGACTTCCGGCGAGATCTGGCTCGACGGTCAGAATGTTGCCGGCATTTCCTCCAGCGAATTGAACCGGGTTCGCGCTGAAAAAATCGGATTCATCTTCCAGCAATTTCATCTCATCCCGTTTCTTACAGCGGTGGAGAATGTCATGCTGGCGCAGTATTTCCATAGTATGACGGATGAAAATGAGGCTGCCGAAGCGCTAAAGCGGGTCGGCCTGGGAGACCGAACACATCATCTGCCATCGCAACTTTCCGGAGGCGAGCAGCAGCGTGTGTGCATTGCTCGAGCTCTGATTAACGATCCCAAAATTATTCTTGCCGATGAGCCAACGGGTAACCTCGATGCCTTCAATGAAGAGTTGGTCCTGCGCTTGCTGCGCGAGTTTCACCAGCAGGGACGGACCATTGTGATGGTCACCCACGACCCCGTGGTGGCGCGGTTAGCGGACCGGCGCATCGAGTTCCATCATGGCAAGATCGCATCCCAGGAAGTTTTCGCGATGGCCGATGAAGAACAATTTGACGAAGTGCTGGAAGAACTATGGGTATTAGCCGAGCACGGAGAAATTGCAGAGGTTGAGCGCATGGAAGTTCACGGGGCACTTCCGGTGAGCCTGGCCATCGAAAAAATGATGCAGATGGGTCTGGTGGTGTCTGCCCCGCACCCGCCGCTGGCGCATGAACACAAGCCTTTTGTAAATCCCTGCCATGACGCGTTGAAGCCGGTGGCGACCTCGATTGGAGACGGCACTCTGATCGTGGAGCTTACACCGCGAGGACGGGAGCGTGCGGGCAACATTATTCGGCGTCATCGCCTGGCCGAGCGGCTTTTTACTGATAGCCTGGCGATGGATAGCGAGTCTGAAATCGAGCAACAGGCCTGCAAGTTCGAACATATTCTTTCGCCAGAGGCCACGGACAAAATTTGCACTTTCCTCGGACACCCAAAAACATGTCCGCACGGTGCTCCAATTCCTCCAGGCGTGTGTTGCGACTTGGCGGTTGCGAATCACGAGCGGCTTCAGCGCGTGCCCAGCCGTCAATTTAGCCGAGATGAGCTGAATGAACGCTAGCTCCGGCAGTAGGGCTACGGACTCGAATTTTCGGCGGCCCACCATTGGCGTATTCGACTCCGGCTTCGGCGGCCTGACCGTCCTTAAAGCTTTACTTGAACTCATTCCTGGCGCTGACTATCTCTACTTTGGGGATACGGCGCGTCTCCCCTACGGCTCGAAATCTGTGGAAACCGTCGCGCGCTATGCGGTAGAGGCTGCGCATTTCCTCGAAAGCCAAGGCGCGGATCTGTTAGTGATTGCTTGCAACACTGCGACTGCGCTTGCCCTCGACCGGATCACTGCGGCGACGCGCATGCCAGTCGTGGGCGTCATTGATCCGGGCGCTGAAGCTGCAGCAGCGGTCAGCCAGAATAAAAAAGTTGTTGTAATCGGTACCGAGGCAACGGTTAGTAGCCACGCCTACCGCAAGGCTCTTGAGGCGCGTGGATTGGATGCGCGAGAAAAAGCTTGCCCCCTGCTGGTTCCTCTCGTCGAAGAAGGATGGGTGGAACACAACGTGACCGAGGAGGTTGCGCGGATCTACCTCAACGAAGCCTTTACCGATGGCTTTCACGACGCCGACGCGATGGTGCTGGGATGCACTCATTATCCATTGCTAAAGCCGCTATTGCATCGCGTGACGCCCGGTCATGTGAACATTGTCGACTCCGCGGAATCCACGGCGCGGGTGGTGGCGAAGCGGCTACAAACGTTGCTGCTACCGAACTCTGCGGGCCATGCGGAACGACGGCAATTCCCGCGCATGAAATTCTTCGCAACCGATTCGGTAGAGAAGTTTCGCCGGCTAGGCGAGCGATTCCTCGGACATCCAATCCAGGACGTTCACCACGTAGATTTGAAGGAATAAAAACCCGGCCGACCGGCAACGGGCCCACGGGACAGCCCAAAAAACTCAGTACAGATGGAAGTCGACTTCGACAGCCATCTCGACGTTCACCGGGTGACCGTCTTTCTGGCCGGGCTCGAAGCGCCAAGTCCTCACGGTTTCGATGGCCTTTTCATCGAGGCCCATGCCAAGCGAATTCACGACGCGGATATTTGTGGGACGACCGTCGGTCGCGACCACGATCATCAGCGTGCAGGTTCCTTGATACTTCGCCTTGCGCGCCTCTTCGGAAAACTCAGGGTCGGGAGAATAAATTGGACGTGGAGGAGTTACACCACGGCCGGGACGGAAGACGCCGCCCCCGATCCCCATGCCCTCGCCGGGGCCTACGCCGCGTCCATTTCCCGGACCAACGCCGCCGCCGCTGCCCGAACCAATGCCGCTGCCTGAGCCAGTCCCGTTGGATGGAATAATCGCGGAAGACTTCGGATCGCCGAAGTTCGGTAGATTATTCATGGCCACCTTAATCTCAGGAGGCACCTCCACGGTGGGCTCGGCGGTCAACTTGGGATTAAAATTCCGGATCACAGCCGTAGGCGGCGTGAGCTGCACTTGCATGGAAAACTTCGGCAGCTTTCCTTTGGAGGCTTGCAATACATCTCGATCGCCGCCACCACCGCCGCCTCCGGCTTGAGTCTTGGCTGGCTTCAAAGGAATGAAATCGCCGGGATCGATTAACTGGGTCGTACTTTGCGGCTTGGCTTCGACCTTGGTCACAATGCGGCGCCCAAGAATCGTGCCGCCGATGATCAATGCGATCACTACGACGTGCGCCGCCGTCGAGCCGAGCGCACCGTTCTTTTTGTAGTTATAGAATCCCCAAATGTCTTTGACCGGCTCAGGCTTTGATTCCAGCTTCAGTGGCGGAAGCTTTTTGGGAAAGAAGAACTCGTCCAAGCCCCGAAACAGGGACTTCCACAGAGGCTCAAAAGTATCGGGAGCCAGCAGCAGATGGAGTTCGGGCTCCTGGCCAGTTTGCGGATTAGTTTCTACGGATGCCATGTTCCCCGATTCGGATTTGTGATGTCGGGCGGCAGACGGCCCACCCCACCCCGACGCCCTGCTCTACACAGATGAATAGATTTTCCAACGAGTTGCCTGTGCGCTCCCGCCTAATTGGTGAAAGGGGCCTTAGTCGACAGCAGAATTAGCGATCCCTGTTGTCTGTTCATTAAATTGTACCCCTTTCGCCAGACTTTACGAAGTGTATTTCCGAATGCCGGTGGCTTGTCGGATGTCTCCACAGTAATGCGCGCTTGCGAGTCGATGCGCCTGATCATTAGGCCTCTGCAAAGCGCTCGCCTACCTCAAATGGACGTTCCCGACGCCTCTCCCTATAATGAAGAATTCAATCAAATTGGGAGAAGCCAACCGAGTGTCCTCCGACCTGAAAGGGACTATCAATCTGCCTAAAACCGCCTTCCCCATGAAGGCGAACCTGCCCCAGAACGAGCCGAAAATGCTGGCTCGTTGGGAGGAGTCGCGCATTTACGAGCGTATCCGCCAAGCTCGCAAGGGCGCGCCTATGTACATCCTGCACGATGGACCGCCTTACACCAGCGGCCCCATCCACATGGGCACGGCGATGAATAAGTGTCTGAAGGATTTCGTCGTCAAGTCCAAAACCATGGCCGGATTCGATGCCCCCTATGTACCGGGATGGGACTGCCATGGCCTTCCGATTGAGATCAAGGTAGACAAGGAACTCGGTGGCAAGAAGTTGCAGATGCGGCCTACCGACGTACGCGCCGAGTGCCGCAAGTACGCGCAGAAGTTCCTCGATTTGCAACGTCAGCAGTTTAAGCGCATCGGCGTCTTTGGCCGCTTCGACCGCCCCTACGCCACGATGAATCCGCAATACGAGTCCGTCGTGCTGTCGACGTTCTTCTCGTTTTATGAAAATGGATTCGTCTACAAAGGTCTGCGCGCTGTGTACTGGTGCATGCACGATGAGACGGCACTCGCCGAGGCCGAGGTCGAATACGAGAATCACACCAGTCCCACGGTGTATGTGAAGTATCGGTTGCTCGACGACCCGGCTGGGATCGATGCTGCTCTCGCGGAGAAAAAAGTCTCAACCATTATCTGGACTACCACGCCTTGGACTTTGCCCGCGTCGATGGCCGTAGCATTCCATCCGCATGAGGAATATGTGGCAATGGAATCCGGTGGCGAAGTTTATATTGTGGCCTCAAAACTGGCGAAGGATGTCGCGGAAAAGTGCAACCTGCCAAATCCCCGCGAACTCGCACATTTTCCTGGGAGCAAGCTGGAGCGACTGAACTTTCAGCATCCGTTTCTCGATCGGAAAATCCTTGGCGTGCTGGCCGACTACGTCACCATGGATACCGGGACCGGCGTGGTCCACACCGCTCCTTCGCACGGCGCCGAGGATTTTATCACCGGCGTGAAATATGGTTTGGACGCTACCAGCAACGTCGATGAAAAAGGAATCATGCGCAACGGCCTGGCGGAGTATGACAGGCAAACGCGTGTGGGAAGCGAACCAGCCGATCATCGAATTGCTGAAGAGCCGCGGCGCGCTGCTGCATACGGAGAAGACGGAGCATTCCTATCCGCATTGCTGGCGCTGCCATAATCCGGTGATTTTTCGCGCGACGGAGCAGTGGTTCATCTCGATGGAAGCTCCGATGCCCGGCGGGAGATCGCGCGAAGACACGCTGCGTCACCGAACTTTGGAAGAAATCAAGCGCGTGAAATGGGATCCCAGCTGGGGCGAGGAACGACTTTCGAACATGATCGCCACCCGGCCGGATTGGTGCATTTCGCGGCAGCGCGTGTGGGGCGTGCCCATCGCTGTCTTTCTGTGCGAATCCTGCGGCAAGCCGCTGAATGATCGCGAGGTCAATCGCAGGGTCGTCGAACTGTTCGCTCGCTCGGGCGCCGACGCATGGTTCACTCCTGAATCCGATACGATTCTTCCGGCCGGGATTAAGTGTCCGCACTGCGGCGGCACCAAGTTCGAAAAAGAAACCGACATCTTCGACGTGTGGCTGGAATCGGGAGCGAGCTATCTTGCGCTGAGAGCCGACGAGCCCAGTTATCCTGGCCCTCCGATCTTTATCTCGAAGGCGGAGACCAGTACCGCGGCTGGTTCCAGTCATCGCTTCTTTGCGCCATGGGCACTCACGGCACGCCTCCTTACAAAGGTGTGGTCACGCCGGGATGGACTCTGGATGAAAAGGGTCAGGCCATGTCGAAGTCGCGCGGCAACGACGTGGATCCGGTCGATATTGCAGATCGCCTGGGCGCGGAGGTGGTGCGGCTCTGGGTGGCGTCGGTCGACTTCCGCGAGGACGTCGTCGGCTCCGAGCAACTGATGCTGCGGATCGCGGAAAATTATCGCAAGATTCGCAACACGTTTCGTTACATTCTGGGCAATCTTGGAGACTTCGATCCGCACACCGATGCTGTTCCGTTCGAAAGAATGGAAGCGCTGGATCAGTACATGCTTCGGCAGACCGCTGGGCTTTGCTGCCGACGTGCAGAATTCCTATCACGAGTTTGCCTTTCACAAGATCTATCACCGGCTTAACCATTTCTGCATCGTCGATCTGAGTGCGTTTTACTTCGATGTTCTCAAGGATCGACTCTACATTTCCGCGCCCAAGTCTGCGGGCCGCCGCAGCGCGCAGACGGCAATCTGGCGCATCGGAGAGGCGTTGGTGCGGTTGCTCGCGCCCATCATGAGCTTCATCTGCGGAGGAGGTTTGGGATTATCTTGCCGAAAACCGCGAAACGAGAGGAAAGCGTGCACCTCGCGTTATTCCCTACCGCCGAAGACATTTTGGTGCGCGAGAACATGACGCCTCCGCAGCCAAAGGCTCATTAGTCTGACGAGGAGTGGACGACACTCCGTGCCGTCCGCGATGAGGTCCTGAAGGCGCTCGAAGAAGCCCGCAACAATAAAATGATCGGTACCGGGCTCGAGGCGCACGTCATCATTGTCCGCTTCCGATCCGGTCTATTCCGTGCTGGCTCGGCAGGCGGATCAGCTGCGTTACTTGTTCATCGTCTCGGCCGTGACGCTTACACAAGCTTCCGGCAACGGCACCAGCGGCGTACAGGTCGAGGTGAAGAAGGCGGACGGATTGAAGTGCGAGCGCTGCTGGAATTATTCGACGCACGTCGGCGAGGACAAGACGCATCCGACGGTCTGCGAACGCTGTAGCGCCGCCCTGAAAGAAATCGGAATCTGATTTGATTCCGAGCGAAAGCGAACTGTGAACTGGCGAAAGATACGAAGTTCCTGCTGACCGTGCTGGCTCTGCCCTGATTCCGGCGACGCGCTACTACCAGATCGACGCACCCTGCTGCGGTATTTCGAGGCAAGCGCGAAGTCGATCCTCTGTCGCTCTGCATCTGGCGGGAGAGTTCGTCGAGAGTAATCTGGGCACCGAAAAGAACCCCGACGGCTCGGTGACCGTGCGCATGATCGCTCAGCAATATCTGTTCGTTCCCCATTGCATTCTTGTTCCTGCCGGCGTTCCGGTTCATCTTCGCATCACCAGCGCTGACGCCGTTCACTCGCTGGCGTTCACCGGCACGGAATACACCGTAAGGTTTTGCCCGGAACGATCAGCGCCAGCCAACTTCAGTTTTCCCGGACAGGCGAATACAAGACTGTTTGTCGCGAATTTTGCGGAGCCGGCCATTACGCCATGCGCTCCGAATTGAAAGTGGTAGCCCCGCAGGCAGTTCCCTGCTCTTACAGTCGGGAGAAAGGGCGAATCTGTGCCGCGCAATAAAGCACAGCACATTTCGATTCGGTTGCAGTAAGGTTACTGCGGGTCGCGCTGCTATTCCTTCTTGCCGCCGGCACGCTGCTTGCTTGTTGCCGAGCGACAACCCGCCGGATCGGATTCCGTCCTACGTGGAATGGACTCCGGAAACCGCACGGCCGCTTCGCTCTGGCGACGCTTTTCGCGGAATGCTTCTGGCCAGGCGCTGCGACCATTGTCACGGGGCGGAAGGATTCAGTGCCGAGGTTCGACTCCGAATCTGGCGGGCATGGACAGACTGGCAATCTGGAAACAGCTGCAGGATTTTCGCAGCCATAAACGCACCTCGCGCGCCATGGAACCGATCGCGGAGTCTCTTTCGTCGCGGGACTAGCGGATGTGGTCGCCTATATCGCGAAGCTGCCGCCTTCGCGGATCCTCAGGACAACCGCGCATTTCCGCAGCCTCGTCCCGATGCCAGTCATGAGGCCGCATGCGCCTTCATATGATTTCTTTTGGAGACGGAGAGCGTGGCATTCCGCCTTGCCAGTCTTGCCATGGCCCGGTGGCCTATCGTCCCGGGGTGCCTTCGCTCATGACCCAGAACTCCGATTACGTCTTGAACCAACTGGAAGCATTCGCCAGCGGGAGTCGCACGAACGATATCAACATGCCCATGCGTACGATCTCGGTTCTTCTGACGGAAGACGAACGACATGCGCTCGCAGAATATTACGGGGCGGGACTGGGGCTGGCGCCCGGAAGCTAAAATAGAAATCCCGGCTCGCAGACTGTTACAGCAAGAGAAGCGAAAGCAGGTTCCTCACCGGGCCTTCAGGCCCAGGTCGGAAATGACAAGAACTGTTTGTGGATGGCGACTTCGTTCTTAGCTCGCACCGTCCAACGCAACCAATTAGCGCAACTCTTCCATCGCCGCCTCCAGCGCTTCCCTGCCCGGACGGGTCATCGATTCCGGCAGCGTGGCCAGCGGCTGATCCACCATATTCAGCATGTCGAGGAAAGCTGGGCGCTTTGGTGTTCACGTAAAACAGTCCCGTCAGAACCTCGCCTTTGTCGTGAGCTTCACTCAGGCGCGTCATGGCCGCGATTCGGTCGGTGGGGTCATAGTCTTCTTCCAGCTTGCGCAGTTGCAGATGCGATCCATCGTGCATGGTGACGCTGACCGTAGTTCCCGGATCGTATTCCACATCAATTTCTTCGAAGTGA
Organism: uncultured Acidobacteriaceae bacterium; assembly: GCA_963846215.1. Classification (GTDB taxonomy): domain Bacteria; phylum Acidobacteriota; class Terriglobia; order Terriglobales; family Acidobacteriaceae; genus Sulfotelmatobacter. The sequence goes on from CAWJVC010000012.1 coordinate 17,816, forward strand.
GGAACGAAGCTCATTTCCTGCAAGGTCTCCTCGTGATCCTTCACATATTTATAGGATTTGGTCGAACCCTCGTGATCGTTGAACGTGACGCAGGGAGAAACCACATCGAGCATCACGGTGCCATGGTGCGCGATCGCGGCTTTCAGCATGGTGCTCAACTGCCTCTTGTCGCCGGAAAACGATCGGCCGACAAACGTCGCGCCCAGTTCGATAGCCAGCCCGCAGGTATCGATCGGCGGAAGATCATTGATCACGCCCGATTTCAGCTTCGACCCCAGATCGGCCGTAGCCGAGAACTGGCCTTTGGTCAGGCCATACACGCCGTTGTCTTCAATGATGTAGATCAGAGGAAGATTGCGGCGCATCAGATGAACGAACTGGCCGATGCCGATCGATGCCGTGTCGCCATCGCCGCTCACGCCCAGCGCAATCAGATTGCGATTGGCCAGCATCGCTCCGGTGGCCACAGACGGCATGCGTCCGTGCACAGAATTAAAGCTGTGCGAGCGGTTCATGAAGTATGCCGGGCTCTTCGACGAGCAGCCGATGCCGCTCAGCTTCGCGACGCGCTCCGGCTGCACGCCCATGTCATACATGGCTTCGATGATGCGCTCAGAGATGGCATTGTGGCCGCAACCGGCGCACAGCGTGGTCTTGCCGCCTTTGTAATCGATTACGGTCAAGCCAATGCGATTCGTTTTCGGTTCCGGAGCTTGGTCAGTGGCGTGGTCGCCATTTTACTTACCCTCCATGGTGCTCAGTTCGTCGGTGACGGAACGTGCATCGAGCGGCAGCCCGTCGAGATGGCTGATGCTGCGCAGCCGCGTAGTCAGTTCTGGTTTCAGGTCAAGCTTCAGCAGGCTGAGCATCTGCGCGTCGCGGTTTTGCTCGACCACGTAGACCCGCTCATGCTGCTCGATGAACTCATGCACTTCGCGCGTAAAGGGATACGCCCGCAGCCGCAGGTAGTCGGTCTCAATCGCATACTCGTTGCGCAACTGGTCGCGGCTCTCGATTACGCCCCAATGCGAGGTACCGTAGGCGATGATCCCGATCTTTGCGTTCGTGCCCTTGAAGATCTCCGGACGCGGAACAAACGAGCGCGCCGTCTCGAATTTGCGGTTCAGCCGCTCCATATTGTTTTCGTAATCGTCAGGACGCTCGCTGTAGTTGGATTTATCGTTATGTCCGCTGCCCCGCGTGAAGTAAGCCGCGGCAGGATGCTCCGTTCCCGGCAGCGTGCGGTATCCTACGCCATCGCCATCCAGATCTTTGTAGCGGGCAAAACCGCCCAGCTTCGTGAGATCGTCTTTATCCAGCACCTTGCCCCGCTTGATCGGCGTGGTCGGATACTCAAAAGGATCGGACATCCAGTTGTTCATGCCAAGATCGAGATCGGACATGACGAAAACCAACGTCTGGAATTGCTCCGCCAGATTAAAGGCTTCCGACGCCATGCTGAAGCATTCCGCCACCGAGCACGGAATCAGCATGATGTGCTTGGTATCGCCGTGGGAAAGAAACGCGGTCGAAAGAATATCGCCCTGCGAAGTGCGCGTAGGCAGTCCGGTGGAAGGACCAACGCGTTGAATGTCCCAAATCACACCCGGAATTTCCGCATAGTAAGCCAAGCCGGCAAACTCCGACATCAGCGAAATGCCCGGGCCCGGCAGTCGCAGTCATGCTGCGCGCGCCCGCCCATCCGGCGCCAATCACCATGCCGATCGCGGCCAGTTCGTCTTCCGCCTGCACAATCGCAAAAGTCGCTTTGCCATCCGGCCCGATGCGATATTCCTTCATGTACTCGATCATCGTTTCAACCAGCGACGACGACGGCGTGATCGGATACCAGGTCACAACGGTGCATCCGGCGAACATGCAGCCCGAGCGCGGCCGCGGAATTGCCGTCGATGATGATCTTGCCCGCGGTCTTGTTCATGCGCTCGATGTAGAACACGCCGCGCTTCTGCAGGTTGGCTTTCGCGTAATCGAATCCAGCCTGCGCCGCAGCCAGATTCAGGTTCGCCGCTTTCACCTTCTTCGCAAACTGCTTGCGGATCGCCTTCTCCACTTCACCCATCTCAATTTCAAGCAGCTGCGCGACCACGCCCACGTACACCATGTTCTTGACCAGCTTGCGCAGCTTCGCCTCAGGGCAAACGGTCGCGACGATCTTGTCGTAGGGAACCGAGTAGAAGATCAGATCGTCGCGCAGTTTATCCAGCGCCAGTGGTTCGTCGTAGAGAACAGAAGCGCCCGGGGCCAGCGACATCACATCGTCCTGGGCCGTCTCCGCATTCATCGCCACCAGAAAATCGATTTCCTTCTTGCGGCCGATGTAGCCATCTTTGTTGGCGCGAATCGTGTACCAGGTCGGCAGTCCGGCGATGTTTGAAGGAAAAAGATTCTTGCCTGAAATCGGCACGCCCATCTGAAAAATCGCCCGCAACAAGACTGTGTTCGAACTTTGCGAGCCTGAGCCATTCACCGTGGCAACCTGAATGCTCATGTCATTGACGATGCGCTTGCGCCCTAATTGCCCGCCTGCTACCCTGGGGCACAACATCCGTAGTGGCCATCCCGACACCTTCCTTATCCATTAGGAGGCGGAGTGAATCCGCCCGAATTTAATCTTGAGGGAAACATTTTATTATACGGCGACGGCGGCTCTTCAGACACGCCAAATCGCCCGTCCCAAGGCGGGGAGGAACCTGTCTGGGAACGAGGAAGAGATCACTGCCGGACTCAGGACTCAGTCTTGAAGAACTGCGCCATGTGTGCGGAATTTATTATATCGTGACACGAGTCAAGTCCGCCGGTGGAATTTCTTCAGCTCCGCCAGATGCTTCTGCAGGCTGACGTCGAGCAAATTCGCCGCGCGCTTCGTAGTCGCGGTGGGCGCCGCCTTCAGGCTCAGGAACAATGTCGTCAATGCAGCCCAGTTCGCTAAGATCCGTGGCGGTAATGCGCATCGCCTCCGCAGCCAGTTCCTTCTTGGTGGCGTCTCGCCACATGATGGCAGCACAGCCTTCGGGCGAAATCACTGAGTAGATCGAGTTCTCCATCATCAGCACCCGGTCGGCCACGGCAATCGCCAGCGCCCCGCCGCTGCCACCCACCCCAATCACTGTAGCGATGATCGGCACCTCGAGCCGCGCCATCTCGCGCAGGTTGTGCGCGATCGCCTCGGCCTGGCCGCGCTCTTCGGCATGAATTCCAGGATAAGCGCCATCGGTATCCACCAAAGTAAAAATCGGCCGGCGAAACTTTTCCGCGACCTGCATCACCCGCAACGCCTTGCGATAGCCCTCCGGATGCGGCGTTCCGAAATTGCGATGGACGCGTTGCTTCATGTCGCGGCCTTTCTGGGTGCCGACCACCAGAACTTCTTCGCCGTGAAAGCGCGCCATGCCGCAGATGATCGCCGGATCGTCGCCGAAGGTCGCGGTCGCCGTGGATCTCGCTCCAGTCGGTGAAAAGGCGCTCGATGTAGTCGAGGGTCTGAGGACGCTGCGGATGCCGGGCCAGTTCCGTCTTTTGCCAGGCAGTCTGCGAAGCTTGCATTTCCTCCCGAAGCAAATGGACGCGCTCTTGCAAGCTTTGCCAGCTGGCGGCGCGTCTCGCTCGTTCTGCCCGGGTGGCTTCGATCAGCGCCACCTGGCGTTCAATCTGGTCCAATTCCTGCTGCGCTTTATTACGGCTTCCATGAATTCCAGTTGGCCGTAGTTCAACTGATCACGCGCACACTGCCCCGTCCGCAAGTTGTTCCACTCGGGCGATAAAGTTACGGTCTGGCAGCACATTATAACCTTCCGCTTCCATCACCACCATGAAATCGCCAGCGCGTTCCACGTCAAACAACACTCGGGCTTCGCCTTTGCGCTCTCGGAAAAGAGCATGAAGGTCGTCAACCGTGGTTTCCGCAGCAGTTTCCAGAGGCACGCGGATGCGAATCGCGCGCGGCAGCGGAACCTTCGCATCTTCCAGCGGCATGATTTCCGCAGCGGTGATCTTTGGATTCGCGCCTTCTTCGATGCGCACTCCCGCCTTCACCAGCACCGGAACTTCCAGCTTCACTTTATCGCCAAGCCGTTTGTACGCCTCGGGAAAGACGATCATATCGATCGAGCCGGACATGTCTTCGAGCGTGGCTTGCGCGTAGAAATCCCCGCGCTTGATTTCAGCACGCGCACGTTGCCGATGATTCCGGCGGTGGCGATGGTTTCATCTTTGCCCGTGGATTTCGTCATCGCGCCGATTTCCTCGATGCTGCAGGGCCTGCAGGTCCTGCAGCTTGTCTTTGTATTTTTCCAGCGGATGGCCGCTGATGAAGAAGCCCAGAATTTCTTTTTCTGAGCCAGCCGCGCCTGCTCATCCCAGTCAGGAATATTGGGAAGCTTGTCGTTATGAGCCTCGGAATCTTCCTGCTGGAACACCCCGAAGAGGCCATGCTGGCCGGATTCCGCATCGCGCTGCGTTTTCTGGGCGCGCTCCATGGCGCGGTCGAGAACGGCCATGAGTTGCGCGCGCCGGCCGAGAGAATCCATGGCGCCGCTCTTGATCAGCGACTCCAGCACCCGCTTGTTCAGCAGGCGCAGGTCAACGTTTTCACAGAACTCGTAGATCGATTTGAATTGCCCAAGTTTCTTACGCGCTGCCACGATCGACTCAATGGCATTGCCGCCGACGTTCTTCACCGCCGCCAGCCCAAAGCGGATCGCTTCTCCATGCGGCGTGAAGTTCGCGTCGGAAACATTGATGTCGGGCGCTTCCACCGGAAATTCCCATCTCGCGGCATTCGTTGATGTACTTCACCACGTCGTCGGTGCTGCCCGTCACCGAGGTCAGCAGCGCAGCCATGAACTCGACGGGATAATGCGTCTTCAGATACGCCGTGTGATAGGCCAGCAGCGCGTAGGCGGCGGAGTGCGACTTGTTGAAGCCGTATCCCGCGAACTGCGCCATCAGATCGAAAATCTTTTCGATCTTTTTCGGCGGGAATTTTCGCTGCGCCGCGCCTTCCACAAATCGCTCACGCTGCTGCGCCATCTCTTCAGCTTTTTTCTTGCCCATGGCGCGCCGCAGCAGGTCGGCTTCACCCAGGGAGTAGCCCGCCAGCCCGTTCGCGATCTGCATCACCTGTTCCTGATACACGATGACGCCCAGCGTCTCCTCCAGAATTTCTTTCAGCTCGGGCAGTTCGTATTCGACTTTCTTGCGCGCCCATGCTTGCGATCGATGAAATCATCGATCATTCCGCCCTGAATCGGGCCCGGACGATACAGCGCGTTCAGCGCCGTGAGATCTTCAATCGAGTTGGGCTGGTAGCGCGCAGCACGTCCGCATGCCATGCGATTCAAACTGGAAGACGCCGGAGGTCAATCCCTTGTGAAAGACTTTTTCATAGGTCTCCGCATCGTCGAGCGGCAATTTTCGAGCGTGATCGGCAGTGCCGCGTGTCTGCACGATCAGCTTCAGCGCGTCGGTCAGAATCGTAAGAGTAGTGAGCCCGAGAAAATCCATCTTCAGCAGGCCCATCTTCTCGATGGCGACCATGTCGAAGGCGGTAACGATTTCGTCGTTCTTGGTCTTATGCAGCGGGACCAGTTCGGTGAGCGGCCGCGGTGAAATCACGACACCCGCGGCATGCACGCCGGAGTTGCGCACCATCCCTTCCAGTCTTTTCGCCGTCTCCATCAGCTCACGGATCTGCCCATCTTTCTCCATGGCTTCGCGCAGCTGCGGAGAATCTTCGATGGCCTGATCGAGCGTGATGTTCAGTTGCGTGGGCACCATTTTCGCGATGCGATCCACGTCGGCGTAAGGAATATCCATGGCGCGGCCAACATCTTTAATCGCGGCTTTGGCGGCCATGGTGCCGAAGGTGATGATCTGGGCGACGTTGTCGCGCCCATATTTCTGCGTGACGTAGTTGATCACTTCCCCGCGCCGGTTCATGCAGAAATCGATATCGATATCCGGCATGGAAACGCGCTCAGGATTCAGAAAGCGCTCAAATAGCAACTCGTGCTGCAGGGGATCAATGTCGGTGATGCCGAGAGCGTAGGAGACCAGCGATCCGGCGGCCGATCCGCGGCCCGGGCCTACGGGGATGTCATGCTCTTTCGCGTAGCGGATGAAGTCCCAGACGATCAGGAAATATCCAGGGAATTTCATCTGCTGGATGATGGCGAGTTCGCGCTCGAGCCGCTGCTCGTAATCGGTGATGGAATGCTTAAGCTTGCCTGCTCGTGCAGCGGCCGCAGCGCTGCCAGTCGCCGTGCAAAACCTTCGCGCGAAACATGCACAAAATAACTGTCGATGCGTGTAGCCGGGCGGCACATCGAATTGCGGGAAATGGCGTCGTGACTTTTTCGAGCTGGAGATTGCAGCGCTCGGCAATATCCAGCGTATGCGTCAGCACTTCGGGCGAGTCTTTGAAGACTCGATACATCTCGTCGTGGTTCTTGACGAAAAACTGCGTGCCATCGAACTTCATCCGCGTCGTATCATGGATCGACTTGCCTGTCTGAATGCAGAGCATCACGTCCTGTGCATGGGCGTCGTCTTCGCATAGATAGTGGCTGTCATTGGTCGCGACCAGCGGCAAGCCCAGATCTTTTTCCAGCTGGAACAGGCCGGGATGGATCTTGTGCTCCATCGCAAGGCCTTGGTCCTGGATCTCAAGGAAGAAGTTATCTTTGCCGAAAATGTCGTGATAATTTGCCGCCGCCGCGCAGCGCGGCATCGTATTTGCCTTCCAGTAAGTCGCTCTGCAACTTCACCCTTCAGGCAGCCGGACAGCCCGATCAGGCCACGGGAATGCTCGGCCAGAAATTGTTTGCTGATTCGCGGCTTGTAGTAAAAGCCGTGCAAAGAGGCTTCCGACGTGATCTTCACCAGGTTGCGGTAGCCTTCTTCATTCTCGCGCCAGCACCAGCAGGTGGTTGTAAGTGTCGCCATCGGGGGGCGTGCGCTCGATGTTGTGATCCTCTTTTTTGCAGATGTAAAGCTCGCAGCCGACGATGGGCTTGACGCCGTATTTGTGCGCCGCGTTCACGAAATGCACCGCGCCGAAAATATTGCCATGGTCGGTCATGGCGACGGCGGGCATGCCCATTTCTTTTACGCGCTGGCAAAGCTTTTCCACGTCGCAGGCGCCGTCAAGCATGGAGTAGTCGGTATGCAGATGCAAGTGGACGAATTGGGACATAGGCTCCGAAAGAAAATTTCCGATTATTGATTGCTGACGGAACCCTGCCCAAGCAAGTTTCTCAATCGGCAAACACCAATCGCGAATCAACAATTTGGTTTGGCGCCATTCTAACGGGAAACGCACCCGCGCAAGCAGCAAGTTATCCACAGCGCGCGATTCCCAACTTGGCTGGAGACTCTACTGACCTTCATTCCCGCCCGGCACGCGGAAATCCACGCCTCGGTCTTCATTTGCTTTCGTCGTCGCAGGAAGATCGAGATCCGAGAGCGGAATCTTAGCTGTGCGCTGCGCAGAAAAATTCCACAGCGTCTGCCCCACGATGGCGTAATTCTTCACTTCTTGTTTGTGCTGATCGCGGAACACCAGCACCGTCGCGGGAGCAAGGTCGGCGCTTTGCACAGGTTGCGGAGTTCGAGGCGCTGAAGGCGCATACGTATCTTGATCGCTTTGTTCGCGCATTCTTTTGTCGTAAAGACTTTGCGCGTTCATCTCGTTGGCTAGGCCGATCTGATTCTGCTGGTCCTGATCGTAGGAACCTGAATCCCACCACCAATAAGGATCTATCCCGGCACCGAGGTACGGATACCCATAGCCGTAACCGAACCCACAACGATAGCCGTAACAATAGTTCCGCAAACCGTATGTTCGTATCCGTACACCGCTGGAATGAGAAAACGTCCGGGAGTTCAGGCTGCGCCCGGAGCGAAAATAAGGAGATTGCGAATGATACGACCCCGGATAAGCGGCCCGCGCGGAAGACCGTCCAGCAAAAGAGCGCCCACCAGCAAAAGAGTGCCCACCTGTTGCCTGGCCTCCCCCGCCCAAACTACCCCTGGATGAAAATCCGCCATGACTGCCGGCAGATCCATGCCCTCCGCCATGCTGCGCGGCAAGCGGCACCGACGCCGTCAGGATCACAATCGCCGTAAGCAGCAGAATCCGACGCATTCCAAAATTATACGCTCCGCGCGGGACGCGGGTTGCGGCTAATTCTGGTTTGATTCTGATCCCTGCGCCTTGGGGTGGGAATGGCTTGAAGGTATGGGGAATCTTCCGCTAACTCTGATACCTAGCTCTGAACTGTCCCCTCAAACAGGCCCGGAAATAATCGCTGAACTAGCGTTTCTTCGCTTTCTTCGTCGCTGCTTTCTTCTTCACGGGCTTCGAAGCAGGCTTGCTTTTTGGCTTTGGCTTGGACCCATTTTTTGCCACGGGTTTCGCTGACTTCGTCTGTGCCGCAATTTTCGTATTGGATTCAGGCTTTGCTTTGGTTATGGCCGCTATCACCGGAGCCGCAGGCACAACCGGCACAGTCGCCTTCTTCCCTTTACCTTTACCGGGCTTGCCTGGAACTTCTGCGACAGGTGCGGCCGCCGCGGCAACAGCCGCCTTCGGTCCGCGCCCCCGCCTTGGTGGCGGAGGTGGTGGTGGTGGCGGCGGCGCGAAGGGCTTCAGAAATTTTAACGTCTCGGTTCGCGAGCGCAGCTTTCCGTCCAGCAGCAGCATGAAAACGTCGTTCGCGATCTTGGGATATTCCGGCAACTGCGGCGTGATCAGCAGTTCCGTCATCTCGGGTAACGGAATGCGCTTCTGGACATCCCGCCACTTGGTGAAGAAATTCTTTATCTTCTGCGCCACTGATTGTTGTTTCGCCGTGACGGCCAGAAACAAAACCATTTCTGGACGCGCGGACGAAAGCAGGTTCCACGTGCGCGAGGGCGTCGCCGCTTCCTTGCCCATCAATCTCTTCGCGAGTTCTTTCGCGTGATCTTCAATATCGCGCCAAGCCTCGATCAAATCTTTGCGCGGAATCTGCCGCCGCAGATCGGAACGTCCTTGTCCGATAAATGCGCCGTCAGGAAGTGCATCATCGCCGCCGAAGGGTCCACCGTATAACCCAGATCCACGATCTGCTGGCGGGTTTTCATCAACTGGCTTATCCCATTGACATCAACTTTGGCTACGGTCCAATGCGGATGCAGGACGTTCAGGAACTCTTCTTTTTCCAGCGCGCGCACCACGTTCAGAGGATCGTCCTCGTGCGCCAGTTGCGCGATCTCGTGACCGATCGCGCTCTTCGAAATGTGATCGATGTATTTGTTTTCCTTGGCGGAGTCATAGCGCTGCTGAGTGCGCTCCTCCATGGGCCAGTGGAAACGTGCGGCAAAACGCGTCGCACGGATCATCCGCGACGGATCTTCCACGAATGAATAGTTGTGTAGAATCCGCAGCAACTTCGCTTCGATATCGGCCACGCCATTGAAGGGATCGAGCAGTAATCCCCGCGACCCTTCATTCAACGACAGCGCCATAGCATTGACCGTAAAATCCCGGCGCCGCAGATCTTCCTGAATGCTGGCTGGAGTAATGACTGGAGGCTTCCCTACTTTTTCATAGTGCTCGGTGTGCGCCATGCCAATCTCCGCGCGCACATTGCCAGGCAGAACCAGAAATAATGTGCGGACATCTTCGTCCTGGCCGACTAGTTTCGCGCCGGCTCGTTCAAAGTCCTTCTGTAGTTTTAGGGGATTGCCCTGAACCGTGAAGTCGAGATCGCGGATGGTGAACCCGCTGATGATGTCGCGTATTGCGCCACCGGTTAAATAGAGGGTGATTCCCGCGTTGCGAGCTACTTCTTGCACGAGGTTGACGCCTTTCATTTGATCCGGCGTCAACCGGATTTCCATGGTGTATATGTAATCAGCCATTCGTATTCAAGCGATCCGGTGGGGCGGCCGAGCCGTCTTCATACAGGGCTTGGTCCCGCCCGCAATTGCAATTTCCACAACTTTTCCACAGCTCGATAGACCCAAAGCCCAGGGAAACCGCCTCAGACCAAGCACAAGCTGTTCAATACAAAACACTTATACAGATTTGAGTGCTGCCAAAGCAACTTAAAGGAATAACACAACGTTTACGATTTGGCTACTGCCAACGTGGATTCCTGCGATTCCGGGAGAATTAGTGCGAGAATCACCCTGCGGGCGCCTCGCGCTTTTTCCCAAAGGCCGCTGGGCCTCGCTGCCGAATTCATGCCCTCGACGCATAAGAAAGTCATTGTCCGTAAGATGGATCGAGACTCCGTCTCCGGCTATGTCTCGCCCGCTCAGTTTGTTAACGAGGGAAAGCTTGAGCTCTTGAACACCGCCGGCAATGTGGTCGCCATGGATCTGCGTGAGATCAAAGGCGTCTACTTCGTGCGCGAGTTCGGCGACTCTGAATCTCTGACTCGTAAGACTTTCACTTCCCGGCCTCGCTCCGAAGGGCTCTGGGTTCGTCTGCGTTTCAAAGACAACGAAATCCTTGAAGGTCTCATGCCCTCCGACCTCACCCAAACAACCCCGGAAGGCTTCCTGATCAATCCGCCGGATCAGCGCTCGAATACGCAGCGCATTTTCGTTCCTCGCACCGCGCTTGAGTCACTAACCGTGTTGGCCGTAATTGGAGCGACGCGGCGTCCGCGGCGCGGCGCGGTCGACGACCAGCGCCAGGTGCCGATGTTCGAAGAGTAATTCCGTACAGAGCCTTTCTTCCATAGCGGGTTTGGCAATTGAAAGACGCTTCCGCATGTGTTTAACTTAGCGAGCCTTCGCGCGTGATTCTGGGGGATGCTTCGAGGTGGATGTGCGAATTTCGATGAGGGAATGGCTCGCCCGTTCTACTGCCCTGCTGCTTCTAATCTGTATGTCACCTGCGCTCGCAGCCGCAGCCACTCCACACTACGTCATCACCAATGACGACATTCCCCCATTCTTTTTCAGCGGAGTTAGTTTCTATACAGTCGGCTCGGGGGGAGCGCTCACTTTCCTGCAAGAAGTTTCGACGAATGCATCGGGGGCGGGCGGAGGATATTTCGCAACCAACCGGCTCGCAGTACTCGATACCTCCAGTGCGCAATGCGTTTATGCATCGAATGCCGGCGCCGGAAACACCGTTGGAATCGATCTCAACACGCTTCAAGTCGGCGGCACCGCAACCGGCTCTTCCACGGACACTGGCACCGCTAACGGCATTGGTTTGGCCGTGAACGCGCAGTACCTCTACGCGACCTTCACGGATGTGAATACCATCGGAACTTTCCAGGTCCAACCGGGCTGCAGTCTCACCTTCATCAACGACGTAACCGTAGGCGGACTCCAAGGCGGCATCATTACGGCGATGGCGATCCATGGAAACACTCTTGTAGCGACCTACGGGGACGGTTCGATCGAATCATTCAATATCTCGTCCGGTACTCCCGTCTCGAATGGCGACAAACAAAACTCCACCGCGTATGTGCAGTCCCAGGGCGCCACATATCCCAACGGAATCGACATCACCAAGGACGGTCATTACGTTATTTTCGGCGACACCGCAACCTCCACGGTGGTCGAGGTCTCCGACATTTCGAGCGGCAGACTAGCCACGCCGATTTCCTACAGCCTCGGAACTCCCATCAACTCAAGCAATATTCTCCTGAGTCCGGATGAGACGTTGCTCTACATCAGCGACACGCAGGGGGACCGGATTTCAGCTGCATTTTTCGATGCCGCGACGGGGAAGCTCGGCGTCGGATGTACCTCGGGCAAGCTGAAGAATTACGTAACGGCGTGGTCGTACGTCGCCTCGCTAGCTCTGGAGTCAACGACGGACACCGGTGGAGTGGTATACGTCGCTGAGTTCGGCTCGACATCGGCCGTCGCGATGGTGCAAGTGAGTTCCTCGGCCGGAAAATGTACGCTCACGGAAATGGCAAATTCCCCGGTCACGGATCCTTATAGCTCGTGGTTACTTTCGATAGAAACGTTTCCTCCTCGTCCCTTCTAACATCGGTGTGTCACGACGGAGCGTCTAAAAAGTTCAGGAGTGCGATATGCGTAGTGGGTACAGGTCGTTGGCGGCAGCAATCCTAATCGCGGGTTCTTTCTTGAGTGCTGCGGCGCAGTGTCCGCCTCGTCCTCAGCCTGGTACGGTCTTGCAAGATACGTTAAGCCTCACTTCGCAGAACGGAGTTCTTAACGCGAACTTGACCTTGGGCCACTCGGTTGACGTGAATGGCTACACCCATTACTGCTACAAGTACAAAACCACCACTGGCCTGGTTGAGGCCCCAACCTTGCGTCTGAATCCGGGTGATCAGTTGCAACTGCACGTCGGCGACGATATCACTTCTTCGGGTCCGCAGAGCATGAGTGCCATGGACATGATGGCCCCCACTGGAACAACCTGCGGTGACTCTGGCACCGCGACCATTAACTCCACCAACGTTCACTTCCACGGCTTGAACATTCCTCCGACCTGCCACCAGGATGACGTGTTGACCACGTTAATTCAGCCCGGCTCCCCGGGATTTCAATACTCGACCCAAATCCCGCTCACGGAACCTCCCGGCCTCTACTGGTACCACCCTCATGTGCACGGCTTCACTGAGTTTCAGGTCAATGGCGGAGCTGCCGGAGCCCTCATCGTCGAGGGCATGGATAAAGTTCGCCCTGAAGTCTCCGGTCTTACGGAACGCGTGTTCGTGATTCGCCAGCAGTATCTCGTGCCTTGGGTGCCTGGGCCATACGAACTCACCGTGAACTTCGAAAACGCCGGAGTCGTGCAGGGACCGACGCCGATCATCCAGATGAAGCCGGGCGAAAAACAATTCTGGCGCGTAGCCAATGCAACCTTGCAGAACTTCATGCCTCTGCAGGTGTGGTTCAACAGCATCCCGCAGCAGCTGCAATTAATCGCTCTGGACGGGTATCCCCTCGCGACGCCCCGCAACGAGGACACAATTCTGATACCTCCAGCCGGACGTGCCGAGTTCATCGTGCAAGCACCACCCTCTGGAGTGAGCGCTATGTTCATGACGCTCTCCTACAACACAGGACCAACCGGCAACCCCGATTTGGAAATTCCCCTCGCAAATATCGAACTGACCGGTGCGCCTAAAGCTCAGACAACGACAGCTACTCCGCCTGCGAAGACGGCCATGAAAGACCTGAAATTCGCCGGCCTGAGCAGCCTTACACCAAGCGCCCTGCGGAAAATCTATTTCTCGGAAGAATTTGGCGGCACCAACGGCCCCATCCAGTTCTATGTCACGGTCGATGGGCAGAAGCAGAAGGTCTTCGACCCCAACGAAAAACCCGTCATCACCACCAACGTCGGCGCCGTAGAAGACTGGACCATCGAAAATCACGCACTCGAAACTCATGCCTTCCATATCCACCAGATCCACTTCATGCTTCTCGAGGTGAACGGAAAGCCTGTCCCGGACCAGGACATGCGAGACACCATTGAAATTCCCTATTGGTCTGGCAAAGGTCCTTATCCCAGCGTCAAGGTTCGCATGGATTTCCGCGATCCTACCATCGCCGGTACATTTGTGTTTCACTGCCACATTTTGCTGCATGAAGATCTTGGCATGATGCACAAGATTCAAGTTCTGCCATAACTGAAGCACATAAATTGAGAGGTTTAATTTCCATGGGAAAGCGCATTTTCGTCGCCTTGGGCGCAGCCTTGCTCGCCCTCGCCGCATACTCCTTAGGATCCAGAAATGGGGCCGTCGCCTATGCCGGAACTCCGATGCAAGACGCCCCAGACTATTCGGCAACTCTCAGCAAAGGCAGCGTGCCAAAAGCTTACGGACGAGTGGCTGCAGTCATTCCCGATCAGATCGGGACTGGCCTGATCTTCGAGGACACGGAAGGTGTGATCCGTTTCGTCAGTATGACCGGAATGAAAGAGGGAGAATTGGCTCGCTACGATCAGACACCTACGCATGGCGGCATCCCAAAGGCTTACGGCCACCTGGTCGGGGCGGTCGTAAATCCCAAAGGCACAGCGCTGGTTTTCGAGGATAGCGCAGGCGTGATTCGATTCGTTACCATCACCGGCAAAGAAGAGGGCGAGTTAGTTCGCAACTGACAATCTGATCGATTGCCCCTCCAGACCGCGTTACTTAAATTTAGTTGTCAGGCGTTAGCAGGAATGCGTGGTTGTGGCCGCCCTTCGTCCCATAGCCGGTGATTTGTCCCAGGGAATTAATGGCGTTGGCGTTGATCAACACCCACCCGGAATTCGCCGGAATCAGATTGTTCAAGTCTTGCATACCAGCGCTCGCACTCCAGATCATGGCGTGGGCAGCGTTGTTGGCCAAGTTTCCATAACCCACAACGACGCCGCTGTCGTTGATCCCGAAAGCGATGCTGTAAGTTCCCCCCGGAATCGTGCCGAGGTCTTCGATTTTATTATTGGCATCCCACTGCACGGCATGCCAGGCATTCATGAACTTCGACGCATTGGATTGACCTACGACGATGCCGGAAGAATTGATCGCATTTGCAATGCTGGTATTTCCACCGGAAAGCGTTCCCAGATCCTTCATGCCTCCGGCTGATGTCCACCGGAAACCATGAGAGGTGAACGGCGTGTAGCTGAAAACCGACTCCCCAACCATCTCGCCATCATCGTTGATATCAAGTGCCGCCGTAAAAATGCCCTTCGGCAGACTACCCAGGCTCTTAATTTTCTTGTTGGTCCAACTTGCTGCGTCGACCACGCTTGCATTTACGAACGAATCGCCCGCAATCTCACCGGACGAATTGATTTCGAAAGCGCAGCTCGAATTCCCGCCTGAAAGCTCTCCCAGATTTACCATTCCACCCGAAGAAGTCCACTCGAATGCAATGAAGTTATAAAGCTGCGAAGGATTGGTGCTGACGTTGGAGTAGCCCACCACTTGCCCGGAGTCATTGAGTCCAATAGCTCCGCTGATATTTCCTCCCGGCAAAGTTCCCAAGTCTTTCAGCCCACCGCTCTTGGTCCAGTAAAACGCATGCTGTCCCGCGCCCGTACCCGTGCAGGGATAGCCCTCGTTATTCGCGGTATCGGCGCAACCCACGACGGCGCCGCTGTTGTTGAGCCAGAAACCATTGCTCTCGTTATCGCCCTTCAGGACGCCAATGTCAGTAACCGTATAGTTTTGAGCCCCTGCGCATGCACTCAGAGCGAATGCTGCACAAATCCCCAGCAGAGATTGCTTCATCTTTCTGCCTCCCCAACTTCAGTGAAGCCAGTATGCCATCCGCCTCATGGGAGATTTCACTCGGTAGTGCATTCAATCCCAAACGATAGTAACGTCTCCAATTCTTGCGGAACCAGAGCGGTTAAGCCCACAATAAAGTTGCATTCCTGAAGCGCTTAGGTTAAAAAGGCAAGTCCCGTGCGCGCATTCGTGTGCGGCTCGGCGAATGGAATCGGGCCACCTCCCTTCTTCCGCCCAATCCGTTCTTCACGGGCGTAGCAATTTTCATTAAGGGTGCTGAACTCATGAGAGCTCTCTGCCATCTCTCTTTACGTCTTTCTCTCTCCGCCACGCTTGCCGTAATAAGCTTTCTTCCCTGCGCTTTGAGGGCCCAGCAAGCTCCCGCTACTCAGGCTACTGCGCCTTCCTTGGTCGCTCCCAGGTTGATCACGCGGCCCATCGATGAATCCAGCTTGACTGTGTTGAAAGGGAATACGCACCCGCTGGCGCGCCCCGAATTTGACCTCGGTACCGCTCCGGCATCATTGCTCATGGAGCGCATGCTTTTAGTTTTGAAGCGCAGTCCGGAGCAGGAACGCGCTCTGCGTCAGTTGCTCGACAATCAGCAGGATAAATCTTCACCCAGTTATCACAAGTGGATGACGCCATCCGAATTTGGACAACAATTTGGCCCCGGCGATGCTGACATTCAAACCATCACCGCTTGGCTTCAGTCTCATGGCTTTCAGGTCGGATCCACCAAAGGCCGCGGCGTGCTTGAGTTCTCTGGCTCCGCCAGCCAGGTTCAGGAAGCGTTTCATACGGCGATTCACAAATATATTGTTCAGGGAGTACAACACTGGGCCAACGCAAGCGATCCCCAGATTCCGACCGCGCTGACTCCTGCGGTATCTGGCGTTCTCACGTTGCACAACTTTTTGAAGAAGCCGCAGATTCATCTGGCAACGGAACGTGCTGCGGCACAGAAGGTCCCCGGGAAACGGCCGCAAGTCACATTCCCCGCACAGGCCGGACAACCGGTCACCTACGCGCTGGCGCCTCAGGATTACGCCACCATCTATAACATCAGCCCTACCTATGCACTCAACATCGACGGAACCAACTCCAGCATTGCGATCGTTGGGCGTAGCAATCTATATAACGGCGGTCAAGACGTCAGCGATTTTCGCACCTCCATCTTCGGACTATGTTGTGGTCTGTTCAACATTGTCCTGAACGGCGTCGATCCCGGCGATCTGGGCGGCGATGAAGAAGGAGAGGCGACGCTTGATTCGAGTTGGTCTGGTGCGGTCGCACCAGGCGCCCCCGTAAACCTGGTCGTGTCTGCCAGCACCAACACCGCTGATGGAACCGATCTTTCCGAGGTTTACATCATCGAGAACAATCTCGCCCAAATTATGACCGAGAGCTTCGGCAGTTGTGAATACCTCGCCACTGACGCGCAACTCGCCGGCTCCTACACGCTGGCTGAACAGGCGGCAGCGCAAGGCATCAGCTATTTCGTCTCGACTGGGGATAGTGGCGCCGAAGGCTGCGATGATCCCTCGAACCCGCCGGCAACCAATCCAATTTCCGTAAACCTGCTCGCCTCTACACCCTTTACTGTGGGCGTGGGCGGCACCATGTTCAATGAGAACGGGCAGGACGCCAAATACTGGGGAACCGAGACGCCAGTCACGGAGTCTGCCATTTCTTATATTCCAGAAAATGTTTGGAATGAGAGCAGCCTGACGAATGGCCTGTGGTCCGGCAGCGGCGGCGCCAGCGCCGGCAACGTTGCGGCGGGTGGTACTACTCCCGGCGTTCCCAAGCCTTCCTGGCAGTCTGGGGTCGCCGGAATTCCAGTCGACGGTGTTCGCGACCTGCCTGATGTCTCTCTAACCGCCGCGGGACACGACCCCTATCTCTTATGCCTTGAGGGATCTTGCGAGGCGAACAGCCAAGGACAGTTTTACATTTACTTCGCCAGCGGCACTTCCGCTTCTGCTCCTTCTTTCGCTGGAATTATGGCCCTCGTCGATCAGCAAATGGGGGCGCGGCAAGGTCTGCCGAACTACGTTCTCTATCGGCTCGCCGCAGCCCAACAGGCGAACAGCGCGCTCACCGGTCTCTGCAATGCGTCCAGCACAACTACATTGCCGAATAGCGGTTGCGTTTTCAATGACGTTACCGTCGGCAACAATGTCGTACCCGGCGAAGTCGGAACCGACTATCAAGCAACCGTCGGGTACGATCTGGCCTCTGGCCTCGGTTCGGTCAACGTCGCAAATCTTGTGAGTCAGTGGAACACTGTCACGTTCAATCCCACAACCACTACTCTCGCGCTCAGCCCTCTCATCAGCATTACTCACGGATCGTCCGTAAATGTAAACATCTCGGTCGCGCCGACCAGCGGGACTGGCGCGACCCCTACTGGCAATGTGTCACTGCTGGCCGCAGTCGGAATCGGCCCATCGGGTCAGACCGCAGTGGATGGCTTTTCTTTGGCCAGCGGCCTTGTGGCACAATCCACCAGCAACCTTCCTGGCGGCGGGCCTTACAACGTTACCGCTCATTACGCCGGCGATGGCACCTACGCGCCCAGCGACTCGACTCCGGTTTCGGTTACCGTTACACCGGAATCGAGCACCACTACGCTCTCCGTGCTCACGTTCGACGCGAACGGCAACCAGTCGAACTTTACCAGCGGGCCATTTGGCAGTTTCGTCTATTTGCGGGCCGACGTCGCCGGTTCTGGACACGGTACTCCCACGGGGACGGTCACTTTTTCTGACACCTTCGGTAGTATTCCGGGCGGCAATGCCTTTCAACTTAACGCTGGCGATCAACTCAACAGCGGCAGCAGCAACGCTACGACGCCCAACGGCGTCACCTTCGATACTGGCAGCCACACCATTTCCGCCAGCTATCCGGGTGACGCCAGCTTCAACGCCAGCACCAGCACAACCCCGATCACATTCACCATACAACCCGGCTTTTTCGCCGCGGTTCCCGCGAGTCAGTCGCAGGTGACAATCGCTTCGCCGGGAGCTTCCGGGTCGAGTTCTGTTGCAGTCGTCTACTCCAGCGGTTTTAAGGGGACGATCGCTCTCGCATGCTCAGGTCTTCCTTCGGAGGCTGCTTGCACTTTTAGCCCGGCCTCGATCACCGCAACTGGTACGCTAACCACGGTCACCCCCACCATCAGCGTCACGACGACAGCGGCCAGCGCAACGCTGCACTCGCCCGCAGACCGCCATTGGACGCGATGGCTGGCTGCAGGTTCGTTCATGCTCTTCTCGATCGTGCTGATCGGCTCTCCGCGCAGACGCTCGCCCTTACTTCTTCTGCTCCTTCTTTCTTTGATCGTGCTCGGTCCGGCTTGCGGGGGAGGATCCAGCACACCCAAGGCTCCTCCCGCGCCGCCTCCGAATCTCGGCACTCCGACGGGCACATACAACATTACCGTCACCGCAACCAGCGGATCGGCTGTGTCGGCAACGGGCTTCACGCTGGTTCTGCAATAGCAAGTTGGCAGAACAAGCGCATCCCGCCGCGCGCTATAAGAGACCTCCGATTCCATGGTGTACGATTTACTCGGACATCGTTTCGATAACCCATGAAACTTGCTGCCATCGCATCTGCTCTCCACGCCCGACTGGAAAATGGCTCTCCCGATACTGAGATCAATCGACTCAACGCTATCGATCAGGCCGGCCCGGGAGACTTGACGTTCGTCTCGAATCCCAAGTACGCGGCCGCGGCGCGCTCGACGAAGGCCTCTGCCGTGATTGTCGCCGAGGACTTCCCCGCCGTCCCTACGGCAATGTTGCGCGCAAAGGATCCTTATCTGGCGTTTGCGCATGCCCTCGAACTCTTTCACCGGCCGCTGCGTTACGCGCCGGGAATCCACGCCACCGCAGCGATCTCTCCTTCCGCGAAGATTGGACGCAATGCGCATGTCGGTCCTTACGCGGTAATTGATGAAGATGTTGAAATCGGCGATAGCGCCGTGCTGCTGGCGCATGTGGTCGTTTATCGAGGCGTGAAGATTGGAAACAACTTCTTCGCTCATGCCAACAGCGTGGTGCGTGAGAACTGCCGCATTGGCAACAATGTTTTGCTGCAGAATGGCGTGGTGATCGGGTCGGACGGCTTTGGCTTCGCCAAGACAGAAGATAAACGTTGGCACAAAATTCCTCAGCCCGCTCCCGTCGTCATTGAGGACGACGTTGAAGTGCAAGCCAATTCCTGCATCGATCGCGCCAGCGTTGGCGAGACTCGCATTCGTCGCGGTGTCAAGATCGACAATCTCGTTCAGGTAGGTCACGGATCGCAAGTGGGCGAAGATGCCCTCCTTTGTTCCCAGGTCGGCCTCGCCGGATCTACAGAAATCGGCAATCGAGTGATCTTGACCGGGCAGGTCGGAGTCGTCGGCCACTGTACAGTTGGGGAAGACGCAATCGTAACGCCCCAAAGCGGCGTAGCCCACGACGTTCCCGCGGGAGCGCTCGTCAGCGGTGCGCCTGCTGTCGATCACAAATTGTGGCTGAAGTATTCCGCGCTGCTTTCGAAGTTGCCGGAGATGGCGCGCGCATTACGGGCGAAGGGCCCAAAGAAATAAGACCTGTTAGCTACTAAAACAGACTACGGCGATTCCTAAACACAATTCTCCGTGCTCGTCTCTGCCGAGTTGCTGCGGTTCTCTCGGCACTCCTCGGGAAGCCCACTATCAATCGCTGCGCGCACTTTTTCCATCAGACACTCCCGGCTTCCAAACTCTTCTGGCTCGATCGGACGATGAAAATTCACCGTCACCAACCCCGGTTTGATGGCGAACCTTCCTTTCGGCATGACGTAGTGCGTACCTGTGATCGTCACCGGCACTACAGGAACTCCGCATTCCATCGCCAGATAAAATGGTCCTTTCTTGAAGGGCAGCAGTTTGCCATCAAACGAGCGCTTCCCTTCCACATAGATCGTCATGTTCAGGCCCTGCTGCACGACCTTTTTCGCGGCTCGAACAGCTTCAATGCCAGCATCGCGATTGCCACGATCCACTGGAACTAAAGATCCCATCCGCATGGCCCGACCCAGAATCGGGAAGCTGAACAATTCCTTTTTCACCATCACGGAAGTTCTCTTCGGAATGAGAGGAATTGTAATGGGCGGATCGAGATTCGAAACGTGGTTCGACATGAAGATATAGCTGCGCGCCGGATCCAGTTTGTCGAGCCCAATGGTATTGACGCGAACCCCCGTCAACCAGGCTCCTCCCCATGCCCCAATCATGAACAAGCGATACAGCAGGCGAATATCGCCAGTAATGAATGTCCATGGGAATCCGATCAGGGCCGCTACCGGTGCGGCCAGGACCCAGAAGACGAGCATCACGAGGGTGCGAATCATCAGCTATGAATTGCCTCAGCCTGCTCTAGTGCGGATGCGCCTGTCGAGGACCTTGCGCCTCGCCTTTCAACCACGCCGCGCGGCGAGCCCGCTGCTCCAGGGTCACGGTATCCACATCTTTGAGATCGTACGAGATCTCGTCTCGACCGCCGACCTTCCACTTCAATTCTCGCTCCGCTCCGCGTCTGCTCTTTGCTTTCACCGTGATGGTATCGCCCGGCGCCACTCCGGCAATTTCCTCGGAAAAGTCCTGTCCCGGGCTTCTGCCGTTGACTTCCAGAATCACATCACCGGAATGAAGACCGGCTCGATCAGCTTCGCTTCCCGCGCTCACCGCCGCAACCGTCATGGGTCCATCGAAGTTGCGCGAAGCCTGGAAGCCCGCATCCGCAACCGTGGTCTTCTGTTCCTGCAGTCGAAGCCCTACGGTGCGAAAGAAGTCGTTCCATGGAATTTCCTCGACTCCTGAAACATATTTCGAGAAGAACCATTCCAGATTCGAGTGGCTCACCGCCTCCGCCGCTTCGCGCACCCCATCCGAATCAGGAAAATATTTTCCCTTCTTCGCATAATTCTGATTCATCCACTGAAACACCTCTCGTAGCGAGGCTTCACCGTGGCTGGCATCGCGAACCGCCAAGTCCAACATCAGTCCGAGCATCTCCCCTTTGTTGTAATAAGAGATGCTTCGCTCGGGTCGCCGGTAATAGGCATAGCCTTCGAGCCATGCATTCATGCTCGACTCCTCCGCCGATTGGGTGAGATGAGCCGGCCGTCTTTCAAGTTCCGCGATTCCGGTCGCCATGG
This sequence comes from uncultured Acidobacteriaceae bacterium, assembly GCA_963846215.1. Classification (GTDB taxonomy): domain Bacteria; phylum Acidobacteriota; class Terriglobia; order Terriglobales; family Acidobacteriaceae; genus Sulfotelmatobacter. The sequence goes on from CAWJVC010000012.1 coordinate 39,247, forward strand.
CCCGCTCGAATTGACGCTCATCCATCAACCCGCCGCGCAATTGAATGATGTCGGCCGCCGTGCTGGTACAACCCTCGCTGAACCAGAGTGCACGCGTGTAATTCTCCTTGGTGTAGTTCACCGGTTCCAGCGTTTGAGGACGAATGCGCTTCACATTCCACAGGTGAAAGAACTCGTGCGCCGTTACCGAGGGGAGAACTTCCGGCGATCGCGAGAGCACATCGGCGTTGACCTCAATCGCCGTGGAGAAAGAGTGCTCCATGCCACCGCCCGCCGGGCCGCGCGGGAAATGGAAAAAGAACGTGTACACATCGAAGGGACGATCATCCATCCAACTGGTTGCCGCGGCTACTATTTTGTGCAGCATGGCGTCGAGCTTTTCCATGTCGTAGTCCTCTGACTCAGCATCGACTACCACCCGATAATGGCCGCCACCCTCCTCGAAATCCGACTCGCGAAACATTCCAATCTCTACCGGCGAATCTACCAGGCGATCGTAATTCTCAGCGCGAAACGCGCCGTTTCCTTCAGATGCAAGCGGCGTAGCAACCTGCCATCCTTGCGGTACCGGGCTGAAACGCACCGTCACGGGCTCGTTTCGAGCCTCGACCGGATACATCAGCACTTGTGCCAGATTGAAGAAGGCATGGCGAGGATTGAGTTGTGCCCCGAACGGTCCGAAGGAATCCACATACAATTGGTATTCGACGATCGCCCCGCCCTGTGCGCCAGAGATCTCCCACAAGCTCGAATTCAACTCGCTCACCCTCAGCGCACGCCCAGCGCGATCTTTGGCGTGAACCCAGTTGACATACTGCGAGAAGTCGCGGACCTGATAAAGCGCATTCCACACAGGCAACTGCAAATCACGCGCCGCTGGCCCGTGAGGTAGCAATATTTGGACTTGCACCAAATGCTGCTCTGGATTAGCCAGCGAGACGACATAATCGGTGGAAGCGAAGGAGAAAGTTAGACTCATCCATGCCAACAGGGCAATCTGAACGAACGGGCGCCACAGACTTCCCCGCGCGAAGAACAATCTCATACCGTTCCCACCGCGTTCGAGGAATTATTGGCGTTCGCTTCCGCCGCTATAACGCGCAGGCGTGACGGCAATTTTTCATAAATTCCGCCGAAGCCCCCGTTGGAAAGAATTGCGACTACATCTCCGGGGCGCAATTCAGGAGCGATCGTCTGCACAATTTGATCTGCATTTTCGAGCAACCGGGCCCGCTTGCCATGACTCTGAAGCTCAGAGGCGAGTGCTGGAAGCTCCAGCCGCTCATTTTCGGGCACTGCATCAGAACGAAACACTGCCGCCACAATCACCTCATCCGCCAAGGCCAGCGCCCGCGCCAGATCGGCCTGCAGCACGCGCCGCCGCAATGTATTCGACCGTGGCTCTAAAATGGCCCACAGCCGCGCCCCTCGATAGCGCTCTCGCAATGCTTTCAATGTGCCCGCAATCGCCGTAGGGTGATGGGCGAAATCATCAATGATTGTGATTCCATTCACCTGCGCCTTCACTTCCAGGCGGCGCTTCACGCTCTTAAATGTTTTCAGCGCTGCCGCAATCTCCTCCTTCGATATCCCATACGCCGCAGCCATTGCCGCCGCAGCCGTAGCGTTCCACACGTTATATTCGCCGGCCAGGGGGAATTCAAAGTCTGCCCAAACCCGATTGTCATGCAGCACAGTCCAGGTCGTGCTTCCCGCGGAAAACTTCAGGTTTATGATCTTCCAGTCCGCACGTTCTCCGGCTCCATACCGTTCCACCGGGCTGAAAGCTTTATTGAGGCAGCGTTCGAGACTTCCGCTTTCAACAGCCTCACCGGCCGCGCCGTCGAAAGCAATGATCCGGCCGCGTCTCGGAATCAGGTTCACCAGGCGCTTGAATGCCGTTTCCACCGCGTCCAGATCTTTATAAATGTCAGCATGATCAAACTCTACCGAGGTGAGAATGATGGCGTCCGGAAAGTAATGCAAAAACTTGGGACCTTTATCGAAGAATGCGGTGTCGTACTCGTCGCCTTCGAGGATGAAATGTTTCCCTTGGCCGACATGAAAGCTTGAACCAAAATTCTCCGCGATGCCGCCGATCAGAAACGACGGCTGCATTCCCGCAGTGTGAAAAATCCACGCCAGCATCGAGGTAGTCGTAGTCTTCCCGTGCGTCCCTGCGACCACCAAAACTTCTTTGCCGCGCAAGAATTCTTCGTGCAGCAATTGAGGTAACGAACAAAATGGCAGGCGCTGATCGAGCACGTACTCGAGCTCGACGTTGCCACGCGAAATCGCATTGCCAATGACGATCAAATCAGGCGCTGGCTCCAGGTTCCGCACATCGAATGGTTGCGAGACCGGGATGCCCAGTTCTCCCAGGAAATCCGACATCGGCGGATACGCCGCTGCGTCCGAACCGGTCACGCGAAACTCCCGCTGCTTCAGCATGCCTGCCAGCGACGCCATCGCCGTCCCGCAGATCCCGATCAAATGAATATGTTTCTTTTCATCCATCATGGTCCTTCAGTTTTTCCTCGCCGTAACCGCCGATTCTAAAATCTTAAGGCTGACCCCGTCACCCGCAACGTTCAAACCAGCCCTTACGCCAATGGGCAGCGTAAGATTGCCCGCAGTCACATGGCCAGAAGGCAATCCGATAAGCGACGGGGATGTTCAGGTCTTCCACCACGCGCATCAGCACATCTTGCAGCTTATATCCTTGGTTCGCGTTTTGCTGACAGTCCCGCATCTCGCCGAAAATAATCCCCCGCACGCCTTCGAATTTTCCGGCTAGCTTTAATTGCATCAGCATGCGATCGATCCGATAAGGCTTCTCCGCGAGATCCTCCATAAACAGAATCGTATCGGCCGTTTTGATTTCATACGGAGTTCCCAGCGAAGCCACGAGTATCGAAAGGCACCCGCCATAAAGAATTCCCTGTGCCGCTCCGTCCACTAACCCGCACACGCCCGAAGCCGCGTCCAAGTGGACTTCCCACGGCTCGGTGTTTTCTAGCGCGGCCTGCCAGGAATTTAAGTCGATGCCATCCTCATGCGCCCAATCCTTGGCAACCATCGGTCCGTGGAAAGTTACCAGTCCCGCTGCCTCATGAAAATGGGTGAGCAAAGCCGTGAGATCGCTGTAGCCGACAAAAATCTTCGGATGCGCTTCAATCCCCTTGAGATCTAGTTTTCCCAGCAGATAATTGGCGCCATATCCACCGCGAGCGCAGAGGATGGCCTTCACATCCTCGCGCTCAAACATGGTTTGGAGTTCCCGCACCCGGCGTTCAACAGTCCCGGCAAAATATAAATCCTGATCGAGAATGGAATCAAAATAAAAAGGCTGGTAACCCGCCCGCCGCAACGCTTCCGTGCCGGCGCCAAGCTCCTGGCGCGTAACGTTGCTCGCAGGCGCCACAATGCCAATCATGTCTCCACGGCGAAGGGCTGGAGGTTTGACCAGCGAAGTTTTTGAAGGATCCATGAAAGTTGGAAGCCTGCGCCGCACTAAAAACCTGAATCACCAGATACCAGAAGTCGACGAGAGAAGAATCTATTGGCTGTTCACGGCGGACGCGGTCGATCCCCTTAAAAAATATTCGCCTCGACATACAACCCGCGCTGCGCCGCAAAGAAAAATCTGTTTGCCTTCCACGCGCACCGTCTGCGTTCCACCGGGAGCGTGCACTCGAACTGCAGATTCCGCTTGCCCTGTCACCATCGCCGCCACTGCTGAGGCGCATGAACCCGTCCCCGAAGATTGCGTCTCTCCGGCTCCGCGTTCAAAAAATCGCGCCTGCAAGTCATGCTTTCCCTCAACCACAACCATTTCAACATTAACGCCATGCTGGAACTCGGAAGACTTCTGAATTTCCGCTGCGCGGGTCTGCCAATCGTCTGCGAAATTAGACACGAAGACCACGAAATGCGGGTTGCCCATCGAAACTGGAATTCCCCGAAATGCGCCTGCCCCCGTTCGCACGGTTTTCTCAGCACTCACAGAAGCTGATCCCATCTCAACCTCAAACTCATATTCGGATTCTGTCCGATTGGTCAGCACACAAGTCTTCAGTCCGGCGCCGGTTTGAATCGTAATCTTATCTTTTCCTTGCATAGCGCAGAGGTGCGCCGCCACGCTTCGCGTACCATTGCCGGAAATCTCAGCCTCTGACCCGTCTGAATTAATCAGGCGGATTTCTATATCCGCCGACGCATGTGGATACATCCACTCCACCCCGTCCGCGCCAACCCCATCGTGCCGATCACAGATCCGCCGCGTGACCTGGGCCATCTCTTGGGGAGTCGCATCGCTCCCTAGAATTTGCGAGTCGATCAGCAAGAAATCATTTCCGCAGGCGCTGGCTTTCACGAAGGGAATCACCGTGGGCGGACTCACTCCAGTTCCACCGGCCCGAGGGACGTCACAGTTTCCAGCACTGAAGACGCTTTCAGTTCCTGCAATATTTCTCCTTGTTCGCGGTTACAGCCAAAAACGTCGAACTGCAATCGAACGTGCTCTCCCGTACTGCCGCTTAAAATGTTTTGCATCATGCGGTGGCGATGTTCCAGGATGCGATTGACCTCCTGCGTGATTTGCTCCACGCTTCCCCCGGTCACTTCGTAGCAGGTAAGGAGTGTCTTCAAATTGAACGTGCGCTCCAGGTGTCCGAGTGAAAACAATGCAATCAGAACAGCGGCGGTGGAAAAAATCGCCGTCATATACAGGCCGCCACCGGTCGCCATTCCTACCGACGCCACCACAAATAAAGTTGCCGCCGTGGTCAGGCCGGTAGTCAGCCCGCGCGCGTGCAAAATGGAGCCTGCGCCAATGAATCCGATGCCGGGAATGATTTGTGCCGCAATGCGCGTGTGGTCCCCAAGATGTTCTACCGCCAGCGCGTCCGAGAGAATCGTGAACAACGCCGCGCCAAAACAGATGAACATGTTGGTGCGCAACCCGGCCGGCCGATGCCTCAGTTCGCGCTCCAGTCCGATGATCCCGCCCAGCACCGCCGCCAATACCAGCCGCGCCAGAGAGCTAGCGACAATTCCGCTCGCCATCTCTTGCTGCAGCAAGTTGTTGATGTGTTGCCAGTTCATGGATGCTCTGCGGAAACCCCTGCGATGGCCGGATTTTAACACCGCAACCCGCTTGCCCTGCGCAGGCTCGGTTAACCTGTGTGATTACCGCACGTTACTCGACGCCGGTTGAGGTCGTCCCTGAAAGATCACCGTCGCGGGCTGCCCGGTCGTGTGAATTTCGACCATCGCCGTGAGATGAGCGTCCCGCGCCGCGTTCCACACCGGGTCTCCCTGTGAGCCCACGAGGAAGTCCGCATAATTCGTCGGATCGGCGAGTGCCCGCTCCCACAATCCTTCCGGATCAGACGGCTGCTTCCACACCCGATGATTGCCTTCGTTAATGGTCCTCTCCAGTGCAATACCCGCCCGCTCCAGCGCGCCCACGTGTTCACCCAGATACATCAGCAACGTTGAATTCGGCGGCAGTGATTTAATCCACTCTCCCAGCTGACGGTCGAGCGCGACGCGTCCCTTCATGTTGATATCGGCTTCTTGAAAGCAGATCGGATTCACGCGCCAGATCGCCGCGTAGCTCGATCCAGCCATCAAAAGGATTCCCAATGCCGTTGCCATGGTTGCGAAGGGCCTCCATGAAACTTCGCGTCCCGAAAATCGGATTGCGGACTGGACCAGGAATGAAATTCCCAGCGGCACAAAAACAGCGAACGCCGGCAACAGTTGCAATCCGTAGCGAACGTTGTACTGCGAAAACGGCCACCACGGGGGCACAAAAATCGGCACGCTGCCGTACGCGATAGAAAGAGTGTAAAAGATCAGCGGAGTCCACAAGAGTAAGGCAATGCGTGCGCGCTTCTCGTATAAAGTCGTCGCGCTCCCTAGCAAAGCAAGCGCTAGCCAAAACCTTCCCTGCCACTTCGACTCGCCCACGTTCAGTTCAGCCGCTTTCAGAAAGTATGACGCGGCCGCGACCAGATTTCCTTTCGCTGGGTTGATCGTTGCCGTTTTTTGTTCGATGGCTCTTGCGGAGTAAGGTCCGTTCGCAAATTCCAGAGGATTGCGATAGACCGCAGCGTTATATCCCAGCCATAAAACCGGCGCCGCTCCTGCAATCAGTATGAATCTGGCCATGACACGCGCCGACGCCACCGGGACTTTCTCCAGACCATGCTCACCCAGGCTCCGACCTGCCACGCGAATCGCAACCGCAACGATCACAAGTACGCCCGCTAGAAACCAACCGTCATATCTCGTCAGACACGCCGCTGCCACGCACAGCCCGCACTTTGTAAGCGCCTTCGCATTCCCCCGCGCATACTCGGCAAAATAAGCCACAGCCCAAACGAAGAAAGCCAGATACAGCGACTCGCCCATTGCGGTGGTTTGCATGTAGATCAAGTTCGGATTCGCAGCATACAAGGCCGCTGCCGCCCATGCGCTCACCTTCGCGATTCCGTCGGCCTCTCCGGTGGCGTCTTTCTGTAAAGCGGTGCGAACCAGCCGGAATATTCCCAACACTCCAAACACGAAAGCCGCCATCGACGGAATCGATCCCCCTGCCCCGCTCTGCCACATTGGTTTTGACACGATGAAGGGAAGAATCAACAGGTGAGGTAGCGGCAGCCAGACCGTTCCCAGCTGCAGCAGGCCGGGCGTTCGCGAATCAAATACCCGGCGAGCGATGTTGATATGCGCCACCGCATCACCGTAGAGCAACACGCTGCCCTGTCGGTTGTAAAAAAGGAAAGAAAATACGGAGATGAAAATCGCCAGCCACACCAGGCGCACGATTTCGATATCGGTGGGAGCCTTCGTGGATCGACTCTTCGAACGGGCGGATCGCGGCTTCATTCGAGGTGTGTGAGTTCGCGGAATACCTGAAATCGAGCGTCGATCTCATCCCGCGTCAGCGCCTGCAGGCGTTCAGTTCCAAAACTTTCTACGGCGAACGATCCCATCACGCCCCCGTAAAACAGAGCCCGCTTCAGCACTTCGCGATTCAGTTCCGGCTGAGAGGCCAGGTAGCCCATAAATCCGCCAGCGAACGAATCTCCTGCTCCCGTCGGATCTTTCACTTCATCCAGCGGCAGGGTCGGCGCCCGAAAGGGATGGCGTCCGATTCCGAACGCTCCTTCGCGGAAGAAAATTGTCGCACCGTACTCGCCGTGCTTAATCACTAATGCCTGCGGACCCATGGCCAAAACCTTCTGCGCCGCACGCGGCAGATTTTTTTCGTCGGCCAGCATCTTGGTCTCGGTGTCATTGATCAGCAGCACATTCACCAGCTTCAAGGTCTCGGCTAACTCACTGCGCGCTCCCTGAATCCAGTAATTCATGGTGTCGCATCCAGTCAGCTTCACTCCATTCATCTTGCGCCGCACGTTGGCCTGCAGAGTCGGTTGAATGTTCGCGAGAAAGAGGAATTCGCTATCTTCATATTCCTTTGGAATTTGCGGATGAAACTTCTCAAACACGTTTAACTCAGTGAAATTGGTTTTGGCCTCATTCAGGTTTTCAGCGTACGATCCGCCCCAGCGAAAAGTCTTGCCTTTTGCCCGCTCGATACCAAGCGTATCCACTCCACGCTTCTTTAGGACATTTTCATGCTCCGCGCTGAAATCCTCGCCGACCACTGCGACCATGCGCACCTTCGTAAAATAACTGGCCGAGAGAGAAAAGTACGTCGCCGCCCCGCCTAAAATCCCCTTTACTGTGCCTGAAGGCGATGTGATGTCATCAAACGCAACCGATCCCACTACGACAATGCTCATTCGCGATCCATTTCCTTTCTGTCCCCCGCGGTCTTCGTTGCTTCTTCTGTAGCTCGCGTCTAGCGCTCGGTCGCTTTGCCAGCCGGCAAATATTTCCCGAGAATCAGCTTTAACTTCTTCTTCGTAGCTGCCGGAATCGTCTTCTTATCCGTCAAAATCGCATGCGCCAGCGCCGACCCGCACTTGCACGATCGTCCCCGCGGCATCATCGCCACGGTCTCACGCACTACCCTCGCGGCATTCTCCGCATTCTTCACTAATACGCCAACGATCTGATCAACGGTCACCGAGTCGTGATGAGGATGCCAGCAATCGTAATCCGTCACCATCGCCACCGTGACGTAACAAATCTCTGCCTCCCGCGCCAGCTTCGCTTCCTGCAGATTGGTCATGCCGATTACATCCATGCCCAACCTGCGATAGACGTTGGACTCAGCCTTGGTGGAAAACTGCGGCCCTTCCATGCACAAATAAGTTCCGCCACGCTTTCCGTTTACGCCAATTTTTTTGCAGGCAGCCTCCACAATTTGCCCGAGTTCCCCACAGACGGGATCTGCGAACGCAATATGCGCCACCACTCCACCGCCGAAAAAAGTGTCGACGCGATGGCGCGTGCGATCGAAAAACTGATCCGGCATAACGAAGTCCAGAGGCTTATGTTCTTCTTTCAAGGACCCTACGGCGGAAAGAGAAACAATTCTCTCGACTCCCAACTGCTTGAAGCCGTGAATGTTCGCCCGGAAATTAAGTTCCGTAGGCGAGATGCGGTGCCCCCGTCCATGCCGCGCCAGAAACGCAACTTTGCGTCCTTCCAGTGTGCCGCAAACATAAGCGTCAGAAGGCGCGCCGAACGGGGTCTTCAGTCGAACCTCTTTTATTTTGCTCAGTCCCGGCATCGAATAAAGCCCGCTGCCGCCGACAATCCCAATCTCCGCCTGTGCCACTTACCCTCCCAAATTGCACGCGTACGGAACACACTCGCACGCTCAGCCAAACTCGTGATTATACAAGACGCTCCCCGCACACCTTCGCGACTACGCATTACAATCCCAACTATGCGACCGATGCGATTCCCAGTTCTTTTCGCAGCAGTCTCCCTCCTCTTCAGAATCATTCTGCTTACCAGCGCGTTAGTGGCGCAGAACACCGCGCCCGAACCGAAGTCCGCGACCGTGCCCATCACGCTCGACCACAATCGCGTGGTCATCGATGTCTATATTCCGCTCGCCGATGGAACCACCAAGCGCATACGGGGCTGGGTCGACAACGGCAATCCTGATCTCTATCTCTCGCCCCGCGCGACCACGCTGATGGGGCTGAACGTGACTTGCAAAGAAGGAGAGAAAGTATGCACTGCTCCCCTTCCCGCTGCAATCACCATCGGAGAAATGAAAGTTCCTCTGTCGGCCATAAAGGAGGCGAAGGTCCCGCTGAGGGCGCCAGCCGCAGCGGCCATCATGGTTCCCGGCATGAGCGCGGAGATCACACTGCCTTCGACCTTGTTGCGAGCCTATGACGTCCTTGTGGATTTTCCAAATCGCGAATTCACCATCGCTGCACGAGGCACTTTGAAGTTCAAGGGCGTCAGCGCCAAGGCTTTGGTCAACGCGGACAACGGACTCGTCCAGATTCCCAGCCAGATCGAAAGCAAGAAATACAATCTTGCGCTCGATCTGGGAGCGTCCATCAGCTTCCTCAGCGACGAACTTTTTTCGCAATTATCGGCCGAGCACTCCGATTGGGCACACATGACCGGCGCTGTTGGGCCGGCGAATCTTTGGGGCTCGCCTAATGAAGTGACTTGCAGGGTGATGCGCGTCGACCGCGTGCAGTTCGGGCCACTGCACTTCACCGATGTGCCCGTTGTAAATCTTGCAGGGGATGCCGCGTCACAATTTAAAAGGCGCTCCAGTGTCCCCACCGTTGGACTTTTGGGATCGGATGCCTTACTGAATTACCGCGTCGGCCTTGATTACGCGCACTCCACGGTTTATTTCGATCTCGGCAACACGTTTAAGTTTCCCGAATTCGATGTCGTCGGGCTCACGCTGCGTCCCGAGGACGATACGCGTTTCACCATCATCGGCATCGTCGACTTCGAAGGCAACCCGTCTGTTCTGACCGGAGACGCTGGCGTTCAACCGGGCGATCATCTCCTTGCGGTGGACGGAATTCCTGTGCCGGATTCCACGATGGGCCAGGTCTGGTCTCTGCTCGAAGGCACAGCTGGTCAGGAACGCAAACTCACCATTGAGCGAGGCGGAAAGCAAATGAGCGTCGTGGCTCACGTGCAGCACTTTCTGGGAGAGCCGGCCGACAATGCTCCGAAAACAAAATCGAAATAGTCGCTACTTACGACTCGCTGCGAATAATTCCTTTTCCAGCGCTCCGGTCGTGGCTGCGTCCAGATTCTCGGTGACGAGCACGGTGTCTCCCTGCTGTTCGATCACCACGCTACCTTCTTCCGTAGTCCATGTATGGCGGCCTTGCAGAAGTTCGATCTTATACTTGGAAGGCGCCGCAGTTTCACTGGGTTGGGTCTTACCTGCTTCTTCCGCCTTCTTATATCTCTTGCCCAGCGAACGCGCATAAATATTCGCAAACTCCGCTGCCTTCTCCGCATCCGACCAGCGGGAAAGATACATCAACGCCAGCGGAGCAGCCGTGTCTGCCTTGGATCGCGCCGCGTAATAGTACCCTCCGCGCCATTCCGGATAAAGCCGCTGCGATAATTTTTTTCCTGCGTACTGTTCCACCAGCACCGCGACGTCAAATTCACCCATGGCTCCGATATCGAACTTCATGTAATCCTTGAAGTCATGTTTGAAATCGACCACGGGCATCGGTGGAATCTGCTCGCCCGCAAGATAAGTATCGGGTTGCATGATCTGTCGCGTGGTGTGCGGAGGATTCTGGAGTACCCCGGCAAACGCTTTTTCCTTGCCGCCTTTCTCCAGCAACTTCACTTCGAACTTCAGCCCGTAACTGTAGGGAAATGTCAGCGACTCTCTCAGGAAAATCGGGGCATCCTTGAATACTTTCGAGTCGTCCGTGCCGTTGGCCATCTGCGATTCCATCGCATCCACCAGATCCGGCGAGTCCAGGATCGACCGCCCTACCGGCGCCAGCTCATACTGCAACATCACTGTCTCCGCTTGTCCTTCGACCACGGCCTCGCGGGTATCATCGATTTCATCATTCTCGATATCCTCCGGCGTAGGGTCTTTTCTCATCTCACCGAGATCTTTCTCGCCCCGCTTCATCCACTTATCAAGGCCGACTGCCTGATCCTGCAGTGCGTGCGTCAACTCATGCGCCATCACCGGTTCCTGCTCTTCGATCGGAACCCAATCCAGCAAATTGACGGTCTTCGTTTTAGGATCGTAGTATCCAGCCACCTGCTCGCGTAGCAGGGATACCAGCAGCTTTTCCAGATCGAAGTCCTGCGGCAGCAATCCGAATTTCTTCAGTACCAGCTCTGATCGCTGCAGGCGCTTCACGTCTTCATCCTTCATGTGCTTGGTTAAATAGCCCTCAACTTCGTCTCGGCTGGTGAGGCGGCGCTTCACCGGCTTCTTGATGGACAGCCCGGTCTGCTTGCTATCGAACGCCATGATCTCGTCCACCGAATGAAATAATTCCTCGGCCTGCCGCGGCGTGATTTTTACTTCAGGCTTTTCGGCCGCAGACGGTTGTCCAGGAGGGTTCTGCGGCGGAGGCGCCTGCGTAGGAGCGGCTTGTGTGGGGACACTCTTATCCGCCTGCTTTTGACCCTGACCTTGGTTTTGATTCTGCTCTTGCCCCACTGCGGGAGCAGACTGAGGCTGCACCCATCCCCAAGCTCCGGTGCTTCCCCCGGCCAACAGCACAACCGCGAAAAGCGTTCTTAGAACCCTCTTCGCCAGCAGTTTAGCGTTATCCATTAGGAACGAGTCTACCCTGTTTCCCTATACTGGTTTCAAGAACGAAACGGCAGCGCGACGAACGTCTTTCAGGACACCCATGCCCACAAATGCCCCTGTCAACCTTTGGACCTCCAGCGATCACGCCACTGATTACCTCGGTCGCGCCGATTCCATTCCTCATCGCAGGGAAGGCGAGTCGACACTTATGGAACTCATTCCGGCCAGTACGCGCCGGATTCTCGACCTTGGCACCGGCGACGGTAGGCTCTTGGCGCTGGTTAAGTCTTCCTTGAATGCCGGGACGGAAGCAGTCGCGGTTGATTTTTCGCCCGCCATGCTGGAGGCCGCGCGGCGTCGTTTCACTGGCGATACATCGATCTCCCTGACCACCCACAATCTCGATCATCCCTTGCCGGCGTTAGGCAGCTTCGACGCAGTTGTTTCCAGCTTCGCCATTCATCATCTCGTGCACGAGCGAAAGCTGCGCTCTACGCCGAGATCTATAACGTGCTGAACCCTGGCGGAGTTTTCTGCAATCTTGAGCACGTAGCCTCTCCTACGCCAGTTCTGCACGAAGAATTCCTGCACAGCATCGGCCACACAGTCGAGACCGAAGATCCCTCAAACAAATTGCTTGATCTCGAAACCCAGTTGCGTTGGCTGCGAGAAATTGGGTTTGCAGATGTGGACTGTCTCTGGAAGTGGCGGGAGCTGGCTCTATTGGTCGGACGCCGTTAGTGACCCCGTCAGGTTGTGGTAACGAGTGCTAGCCGAGGAGTTCTGCCATCTCTGGAATGAGGCTTTTGATCGATCCGCGCCTGACTGCCACGTCGTACGTCCGGCAAATGCATTCGAATGTGGAATCGTGAAATGCAAAAACTAGATGCTGCAACTCGGCGTACCTCTCAGGTTTGTGTCTGGGATGGACTGAATTCCTGCGCTCCAGCTTGCGTATCCAGGAAGAGTTTTCGATACAGAAGATGCGGTACGGCCTGAGACCTCGCGACGCCAAAGGATGCCCGGCGAAGGTCTCATCGTTAGGCGGGCCGAACATCTTCGCAAAACACATATTAAATCTTATGATCGCAGCTTCTTCACGAACATCTTGCATCTGTGCGAGTTCGGCCCTTGGCATTCGCCAAATTTCACTGTGCCTGATGTAGTAAGCGAGAATGACGCTTCTCTCATGAGCTAACAGGTGAGGATTGGGCGCACCAACATCCGACTGTGGCAGGTCTTTGAGTTCAACAACGCGATCCAATTCGTCGACCTCGTACATCGGATCCTCCTCACCTACCCCGGATATTCTCCGCTACCCACTCGCCGGCTTCCCGCGTCCCGAGCGTTCCGCCGATATCCTGCGTCGTCTTCTTCTGCCGCACGGCTTCCAGTACTGCAGCCTCAATCTCGTCGGATTCTTTGGCGAATCCTAAATGCCCAAGCATCATAGCCGCGGTTAGAATCGCACCAAACGGGTTCGCCACATTTTTCCCCGCGATCGGCGGAGCCGACCCATGCACCGGTTCAAACATCGATGTCTTTCCAGGATGAATGTTCCCGCTCGCCGCCATGCCGAGACCGCCCTGCAATCCGGCCGCAAGGTCGGTGATGATGTCGCCAAACATATTGTTGGTCACGATCACGTCGAAGGTCGAGGATCGCGGACCATCTGCATACACAACGCGTCCACGTACATGTGTTGTGTCGTGATCTGCGGATATTCTGCGCTGACTTCCTTGAACACGCGCTGCCACAATCCGCCCGCATGGGTCATGGCATTCGATTTGTCGCACATCAGTACGCTCCCGCGCGGCGAGCCATCGAATTTTGGATGCCGTTCGCAATATTCAAACGCGTAGCGAATGATGCGCTCGACTCCTTTGCGGGTGTTGATGTCTTCCTGAATCGCGATCTCATCCGGCGTGCCCTGCTTGAAGACTCCGCCAGCGTCGGTGTAAACCCCTTCCGTGTTTTCGCGGATCACCACAAAATCCACATCTTTCGGCTCGACATCTTTTAACGGGCACAACTCCGCAGCGAGCAGACGAACGGGACGCACGTTGGCGTAGAGATCCATTTTGAAGCGCATGCCAAGCAGAATTTCTTTGGCATGGATATTGGTTTTCACGCGCGGATCACCAAACGCTCCGGCGAGGATCGCATCGTATTCGCGACCCAGCATGGCAAATCCGTCTGCAGGGACAGTGATCCCATCCCGCAAATATCGATCGGCGCCCCACTCGAATTCGCTAGTCTCGACATCGCGCCCCGGACGCTCTAATTACTTTAAGAGCCTGCGGGATCACTTCCTGGCCAATGCCATCGCCGGCAATCACGGCGATACGTTTCTTGCTCTGCTTTTGCGGGTCCACGGCAGAAACTTAACACAAGCGCAGCAGAATGAGTAGTTTGTCAACGACATTGCCTATTAGCTATACCTCTGCGTGCATCCTCGGGATGACGAACCGCTTTTACGGAAGCGGAATCGTGGCACGGGAAGGTGCTGTAGAATCGACGGTAGGCCACCTACAAGGACCGTAGGACGACTTTTCCGTACCCGATGGCGCAAGAGGTCCTGCCATACTTTGCCGCCCTCAAAAACGCCCCAGAACGCTCCCATGTTAACTTTCGGCTAAGTCGTTGATTCTTGGTGGAGGTTTTGGGAACCTCGTAGAGTTGTTGATTGCGCTGGAAACGTGGGGAAGCCGGCGACTCGTTCCTGAGAATCGATCCCGCGTTCGTTATAATCAATATTCCCATGTTCCGCACCCCACTCCAAGAAGCTCTTCTCTCGCAGACCGCAAATTCAAAGCCGCCTTTCCGCGTGGCTGAATATCGCGGGGCCGAGGTAACGGCCAGTTTTTCCGATGCGCGGACGGAGTTCGATGCGCTGCGAAATGAATGTGGAATTTACGATCTGGGTTTTCGCTCCAGACTTTCAGTTACGGGTGGCGACCGAATCCGCTGGATGAATGGCATGGTCACCAATAACATCCGTGATCTCGGCCCAGGACAAGGCGTGTACGCCTTTCTTCTGAATCCGCAAGGCCGCATTCTGGGCGACATGTACGTTCACAACGAGGGCGCGTCTCTGACGGTGGAAACCGATCGCAGCCAGGTGGAGAAAATCGTGGCCACGTTCGATCACTTCATCATCATGGACGACGTGGAAGTGACGAACATCAGCGACCATTGGACCACGCTCGGAATTGCTGGACCAAAGTCGCGCGCCATTCTGAAGGCGGCGGGCATTGAAGTTCCCGAAATGCAGCCACTGCAGATGGTTACACCACGTTGTGAGTGCGATTGCGGTTGCGCGGAGTGCAAGGTGGTGCGAGGAGAGGATTCGCAAACCGAATCGTATGAGATCTGGCTCGCGCCCAAAGATGTTTATAAGACCTGGCAAGCCTTGATCGCCGCCGGGGCGGCGCCCGTGGGCAGCGACGCTGTGGAGACCAGTCGCATTCTCGCCGGCACTCCGCTTTATGGAGTAGATATTCGCGAGCGCGATTTGCCTCAGGAAACAGAACAAGCGCGAGCGCTCAACTTCAACAAGGGCTGCTATGTGGGGCAGGAAATTGTGGAGCGTATTCGCTCGCGGGGAAACGTACATCGTAAATTTGCCGGCTTTGTGTTTGACGCCGTCGTCAATATTCAAAACGATGCCAAGGTTTCTTACGGCGAAAAGGAAGTCGGCGAGGTTACCAGCACAAGTGTTGCACGTACGCCGACGGGAGAGCGAACGGTTGCTTTGGGATACATTCGCCGCGAAGTTGGAGTGCCTGGACGCGAAGTCCAGATTGGCGGCTCCAGGGCTGTCATCGCGCAGTTCCCTCTCAACATCATGGAAGGCCAAGAAGGAAGAGGAATCGTTGTTGCAACAGCGGTGACGACTTAACGCGGAGTTCTCCTTAGGGCACGCGAAGTCCACGAAAAATAAGAGCGAGTTGAAAATCAAGATCTTTAAAAACTGAGTTCAAGGAATATTTTATGGCAGAGAAGAGACAAGATTCAGGATTTACAGTGACCGATCGCCGCCTGTTCACCGAAGACGGCGAATTGCGCTCGGAGGGTCGCGAAGAGCCCACTGAGCCTAAACCTGCGGCTCCTCCAGCTGCTGCCGCTCCGCAAGCCGCTCCCAATACCGAAAAAGTCTCGGAGATGCCGGAAGTTCCGCCGATGCCGACGGCGGCCGAGCAGCAAGCGCAGGCCGACGCGTATCGAAAATCGTCCGAGAGTCTGGACTCGCGCGTGGAACTCAGTGGCCACTCCGCAAAAGAGTTCGAGATGACTTTTGAGCGCTTTATGGCGTCACTGTACATGACCGCGATGCTGCAACTCGGTCTGATGCACCAGCAGGGGGAGCAGCCTCGCATGGACATCATCGGGGCGCGCCAGACCATCGACACACTCTCGCTGCTGGCTGAGAAAACCAAGGGCAACCTGACTCCCACGGAAGAAAACTTCCTGCAGAACAGCCTCTATGAAGTGCGCATGGCCTACGTGGAAGTAACCAATGCACTTTCACGCCCACCGCAGCCTGGAGCTGCCACCGGGACCACGGGTCGATAATCGTACTGGAAGACCGTACAGGGATGAAGGGTCAGAAAAAGCATCACGGACAAATGAAATCATGAAAGCCACGCTGACCGTGCTGGGCAGTGGCACGTCCATGGGCGTGCCCACGCTGGGCTGCGACTGCGCGGTCTGCCACTCAGCGATCCGCATGATCGGCGTACGCGTCCCTCCGTCATGATTGAATTCGCCAATAAAGTTGTGCTCATCGACACGACTCCGGATTTTTACGCGCAAGCCATTCGCGAACGAATCACCCAGGTAGACGCGGTTTTCTATACGCATACTCATGCCGATCACATACTTGGCATTGACGACCTACGCCCGCTGAGTTATTGCCACAAGCCGGGGCGCTTGCCGCTTTACGCGCGCCCCGATGCGGCCGCTTTTCTGCGTAAGATGTTCAGCTATATTTTCGACGCGGATTACAAATACGGCGGCCTGCCGCAGCTCGAGTTGCGTCCCATTGACGGACCGGTAGATATCTTCGGCGTGCGATTCGAGCCTGTGCGTTTGATTCATGGCGAGACCGAGATTTACGGTTTTCGATTCGGGTCTGCGGCGTATCTCACCGATCACAGCGAAATTCCCGAGGCGTCGTTTCATAAGTTGCAGGGCCTCGACATTCTTTTTCTGGATGCTCTGCGCCACAAGCCTCATCCCACGCACTCGACGGTCGAGAATTCGTTGCGTATCGTGGATCGCGTGAAGGCGAAGCGGGCTTTCTTCACCCACATTTGCCACGATCTGCCGCATGAAGCGACCAATGCAACCCTGCCGGCCAACGTGCGCTTGTCGTACGACGGTTTGAAGCTGGACTTTGAAATCTGAACGAACTGTTTGATTCCTGGTTTTTGACCGCTGAGTTAAATCTGTTAGGACGAAACTCATCAGCATCGCTTGCATGCAGATTTTTCATAAACTCGATGACGTGCCGGCGGACTTCGGACCATCCATTCTGAGTGTGGGAAACTTCGACGGCGTGCATCGGGCGCACGCCCACGTGCTGGCGGAGATCGTGCAGCGTGCGCGAAGGACCGGGGCAAAAGCGGTTGCGGTTACGTTCGAACCGCATCCCGCGCGCATCCTGCGCCCCGACTCTGGACTGAAACTCCTCACTCCCGTGCCCGAGAAATTGCGCTTACTCGAAGCGACCGGCATTGACGCAGTCCTGATGCTGCCCTTCGGACGTGATCTGTCTCTGATGACGCCGCGGCAGTTTGCCGAACGGATTCTTAAAAAGAAGCTACACGCACGCGAGGTACATGAGGGTTACAACTTCCGCTTTGGCCACAAAGCGGTTGGTGATGTGGCGCTGCTGACGCAGTTCGGGCAGGAAATGGGTTTCGAAGTAAATGTTTATCCGGAACGAAAGTTGCGCGGCGAGCCGGTTTCGAGCAGTCATATTCGCAGGCTGGTCGGCGAGGGGCGGGTGAGTCGGGCGCGGCACCTGCTGGCGCGTCCGTTCTGCATTTTGGGCGTGCCGGGGCGCGGACGCGGTTACGGCTCGAAATATACGGTTCCGACCATCAATCTGGCGCGATATGAAGAACTGATTCCGAAAGATGGGGTATACATCACTTGCACGCGAGTAGGGGACGAGCGTTTTGACTCCGTGACCAACGTAGGCAATCGTCCTACCTTCGGAGCCGATTCCTTTGCGATTGAAACACACCTGCTGAACTTTCATCCCATCGAGCTGACGCCGGAAAGTGAAGTTGAGATTTGCTTCCTCGATCGGCTGCGCGACGAGATTAAATTTCCCTCGGTGGAAGTGCTGCGCGAGCAGATCGCACGCGACGTCAAGAAAGCGCGAAGATATTTTCACCTCCTGGCAAAGCCATGACTGCAAAGAAGACTGGACGTCTCGTAATCCTGAGTGGTCCTTCGTGTGTCGGCAAGACCCCGCTATGTAAGGCTCTGGGAAAGTTCTATCCGGATTTGTACTCTTCGCTTCAGAGATTGGTGCTGGTGAACAGTCGCGGTTCTCGTCCCGGAGAGATTGATGGCGTGGACTATCACTTCCGAACCCGGGCGCAGGTTGAGGCGTTGCGGGGGCAGGATCGATACGCCGTCCTGGAAGCGCGCGACGACCTGCAGGCACTCGACCTGGATGAACTCAATTCCCTGCTTCGACACGAAGACGTCTTGTACGAGGGAAATCCATATGTGGGTCGAGCTTTACAAACGCATCCCCGCGTAGCAGAGGTTGACCGGCTCAGTATTTTTGTTTCGCCGCTCTCCAAGGACGAGATTATTTATCTCAAGGAGACCGAGCGCAATGTGCTGCTCGATGAATTTCTCACGGATGTGATGAGGCGCAAACTTCTGCGTCGAACTCGGCGCCAGAAGGGAGAACTTTCGGCGAAAGATTTGCAGAACATTGAGACCCGCGCCTCCAGTGCCTACCGCGAACTGCAAGAGGCCTGGCAATTTCAGTATGTGATTCCCAATCACGACGGCGAAGACAGTGATAATTGGGAGGCGTTTTATTATCCCATCGGCGATGCTCGCAAAGCCCTCGAGGCATTTGCCGCCCTGCTCGCGGGCCACGCTCCGGCGCAGGTTGAACGCTGGGAGCATGGATTATTGTCACAAAGCGAATAGCCCTGTAGCGCACGGGAAAGTGCGCACCTGAAATTGACAATTTCCGGCGGCGCCGTACAATCCGCACTGCATGGCGCTTGGTCCCATCCAACTCATTCGACAGGCCACTTCGGAACAGCGGAGAACCTTGTTGGCGGCGGCATTGGGATGGGCGCTCGATGCCTTCGATGCCATGCTTTACGCGCTGGTTCTGGCCCTGCTGATGAAAGATTTCGGCATGACCAAGACTACCGCGGGACTTCTCGGCACGTTGACATTGCTTGCGTCGGGAATGGGCGGCGTTTTGTTTGGCTTTCTGGCCGACCGCATTGGACGCAAGCGAGCCCTGATGGCGAGCATTTTGACGTACTCAGTTTGCTCCTTCGCTTCGGGACTGGCGACCAGCGTTGCAATGCTAGCCGCAGCCCGTTTTGTTTTAGGCCTGGGCATGGGCGGCGAATGGAATACCGGAGCGACGCTCGTAGCGGAGACTTGGCCCACTGAGTTTCGGGCGAAAGCAATTTCCGTGGTTCAGAGTTCGTGGGCCCTCGGTTTTGCCGCAGCAGCGCTGGTGGCTGGACCGGTGGCGCGTGCCTTTGGATGGCGCGCTGTGTTCTTTGTCGGAATCCTTCCCGCGTTGCTGACATTGTGGATTCGCCGTGGCGTGCCCGAGTCGGCGATGTGGGAGGGGCGCATAAATCCGCAGCGCGACGCGCAAGAAGGCAGCCCAACTTTGCAAGGCGGAGCAAGCCAAGCCTCTACGAGTTTTTCGGTGATCTTTCGACCACCGTATCGCCGATCTACGTTCGGTTTGCTGTTCTTTAATTTTTTCTGCATGTTCGCGTGGTGGGGGTTGTTTACGTGGATGCCGCCATACCTGTCGTTACCGATATCGCAAGGCGGACGCGGCTTTGGAGTGATCGGCACAACCACGTTGCTGGTGGTGCTCAATTTGTTTGGAATGTTCCCCGGCTATGCCAGTTTCGGATGGGTGGCGGATCATCTGGGTCGTCGCAAAGCATTCGTTTTATACAGTCTGACCGCAGGATTCTTGATTCCACTCTATGCGGCAGCACGCGATCCTGTTGTGTTGATGATCCTGGGCACGGTGGTGGCATTTTTCGGAACCGGGGTATTCTCCGGTTCAGGAATCATGGGCAGTGAACTCTTCCCTACCGGGGTGCGGGCGAGAGCGCTCGGATTCACATACAACGGTGCGCGGACGATGAGTTCTATTGGTCCACTGGTGATTGGCCGCATTGGCCAGGCCAGGGGTTTGAGCTGGGCATTTTACGTTTGCGCGGCGGGCTATCTGCTGGGCGCTTTGATGACGACTCGCTTACCGGAAACCAAGGGAAAACAGCTGCAATAGTTCCGGATGGATAAGTTTTTACGGCAGCGTTATTCGATCGGTTCGAGCAAAACGGTGTTCGCCTCCGCAACGCCCTCACCTTCTGGACGCTGCACGATCACGATCGCCGCGAGTACAAAAACTATTCCCAGGACCTGGATCGGGCGCAAGACTTCGCCTAGAAGCAGCGCTGCTAAAAGAATGGAAAAGACCGGCTCGAGGCAACTGGCGATGATGGCGCGGGTGGGCTCCAGGTGCTGCAATCCTAAAAAGTAAAGCGAGAACGCTCCCAGCACCGAAATCATCGAGAAGACGAAAAGAAAGAGCCATTGCGCGGGCGCGTAATGCGCCGCGACGATTTTCCACGGCGGGTTGACGAAGAGCCAGAAGAGGGCGGCGGAGGCCAGGGTCCATACGAGGACGCGCCAACGATCGTGGCGGGCGAGGATGTTGTGTCCGGCGACGTTATAAAAAGCAAATGAAAATGAAGCCAGCAGCGCAGCGATGATACCGTATTGATCGAGGTGGAGTGAACGGCCACCTGATCGGCTCGCGAAAAGATTAATCACCAAAGCAATTCCCGTGACTGCCATGGCGACGGCGCAAACCTTTTGCAGGGTCAGTTTCTGCTGACGCCGCGCCACTACATAAAGCAGTACCCATATGGGGGCGGTGTACTGCACGGTGATCGCTGTAGCGACATTCGTTCTCTGAATTGCAACGTAATAAAAGTAATTTGAAACTGCGACGCCGAGCGTGCCCAGCACGAGGCATTGAGCGAGATCCCGCGCGGGAAGCTTGATCCGCTGCCATCCCTTGGACGCGATCAGAATCGGTAAGAGTACGAGCAGAGAAAATGTGGTGCGAGTTTGCGAAAGAATGAGGGGATCGATCGGGCGCAGAGGAACGCCGCCCAAGGGCAGTTTTCCAGTAAACACAGCGCGGCCGAGTGCCGCGGCAATGCCCCACAGCAGCGCGGCGGAGCCGATAAACACATATCCCCACACGGGATGGGGCGAGCTCTGCTGTTTCTGGTTGACGATGGGGCAGCCTCTGGAAGTTTCGATCTTCAGGCCGCGGGCAGCAACTGGTCAAGACGGTCGGGATCAAAGCCTTGAACCACTTCTGCGCCCGAAGCGGTGAGGATCACGACAGTGGGCGCGGTGTTGCTGTGGTAGGTTTCGAGCAACTCGAGGCGGCTGGCGGCGTCAAGATTCATGTCGCGCTCTTCGAAAACCACCTCTTTCGCCTCCAGAAACATCTTCATCACTTCGCATGAAAGGCAACCAGGCTGCGTAAAGAGGATGACTTTAAGAGGCATAATCAGCTCGATGCATCGACGTATTCAATTTCGGCGGTAATCTTGGCAGTCTTTTCCAGCATGGCCGAGACCGAACAATACTTTTCTTTCGAGAGCCGAACCGCGTCTTCGACGGCCTTGTGAGACACCTTACCACCGACGCGGTAAATCAGCTTGATTTGCGTGTAGACGGAAGGAGGATCTTTGGCTCGTTCGGCTTCGGCTCGGACTTCCAGACTGGTGAACGGCTCGCGTTTCTTCTGCAGGATCGAGACGACGTCATAGCCAGTGCAGCCGCAGAGGCCGATCAACACGAGTTCCATGGGACTGTTGCCAGCCGATTTATCGCCATCTACGACAATGGAATGACCACTGTCGGAGATACCCTCGTAGCGTTGTTTCTCGATCCAGGTGGCGCGTGCGTTCGTCATCTTTCCTCTCTCATCGATTTTACCTGCGATTATCGGTGCTGGGTTCGGGATGAATTAAGACGCGAAAAAGTTCCGGCGCAGCCTGCTTGAATCGGATTTCGAGTTCGGTCTGGATGTCGTGGACACGCGCGAGGGAAAGTTCGTCGGAAAGTGTGCAATGGCAGGAAACATAGATGCGTCCTCGGACTTTCTTTATCTGCACATCGTGGGTATCGACGATTTCTGGAAACTCGCTGGCGACCGACTTCAATCGTTGTTCGAGGCTTGCGTCGCGCACCAACTCGTCTCCAGTTTCGATGGTGGAAGGCTCGCTCTCGATGTGGGTCAGGATCGCGGCAATCTCGGGAACATCATGCCGCATGGCCGCTTCGAGTTCTGTAACCTGGTCGTGCGCCTCCTTGAGGGTCATGCGTTCGTCGAGTTCAACGTGCTGCTCGACGTGCAGTTGATTATGCAAATCCTGCACACTGACATCGTGAACGTTCAAATTGTGGCGAGTAGCTACGGCGCGAATCCGATCGAAGATATTTTCCGAGCGTTGTGCGCGAGGCAACGGTTGAACCGTAACATCAGCGTCGGGAAGAATCTTTCGTACCGCGGCGGTGACCGCTTCCACTAACTGTTCGGAACGCTGGAAGGTAACGGTGCGAGCAAAACCGACTGCGAGATCCGCGAAATAGCGATTACCAGCGCGGCGAATGCGGACACGTCCGATCTCGAGCACTCCATCAACGTGGGAGACAGCCTCCGTAATCTGGCTCCGGACTCCAGTCGGAGCGGCATCGAGCAGCGCGTCAATGGTGCGGCGAGCCAGTCGCCAGCTGACGGAAACGATGACCCCGGCAACGAAAAGGGCGGCTATCGGATCGGCGATGCGCAGCCGCTCGAGATGGTAAACCCGTCCCACCAGTAGCAGCGTCAAGCTGAGAACAACAACTCCTGCGGACCATATATCAGTGGAAAAATGCAGAGCATCGGCTTCAAGCGCCTGGCTGTCGTATTTAGTGGCGATGCGCCCGAGCGCGCGGGAGCGCCACCAGTCCACTGCCATAGAACCGATCATCACCGCGAAAGCCCAGATGGAAGGTTCCACATCCACCTGCCGGAAGAAAAGTCGTACGATGGCTTCGTAGACAACCCACACGCATGTCAGCAGGAGCAAGGCGGTCTCAACGAAGGCCGAGAAATTTTCTACCTTGCCGTGGCCATATTGATGATCAGCGTCGGCAGGTTTATCGGAAACGCCAACCGATAGATAGGTGAGCAACGCGGCGATCAGGTCCAGCGCTGAATGCGCAGCCTCGGAAAGAATACCCAGGCTGCCGGTGGTGACTCCAACCACGATTTTCCCGCCCGTAATCAGAAGCGCAGCCAGAACCGAGTTTCCGGCGACCGCGCGCTTCTCTGCGCGCATGGCGTTGGGTGAGTAGAGGGCCGGAGTTCCCGACATGTTGGGATTATCCGCGATAAGCTGAACTTGCGCCAGAGGAGTAGCGACCGCGATTCGCCAGCGGAAACGGCGGGCGGTCCTATGCTAGGATGCTAGGTTCGAGCTTCAACTTCCTGAGTTACCAATCCTGGAGGATTTTGTGTATGCGTAAGAGTTGGCTGCTGTGTGTGTTGTTGGTAGGAACGATGGCCTGGGGGCAAATGCAACCGACGCCGCCACCAGGTTCGGCGCAAGCTCCAAGCGGCGGTACACCCAGCGCCGCAGGCTCGGCACCGGCCGCAGAAGTGCCAGAAGACGCAGTGGTATTGACGATTTTTGGGGTTTGTACGCCGTCGGCAAAGACGACAGCTGCGGGCAAAACGGCCACCGGCAAAAGCGCGACTGCAAAGAAGCCGGCCGACTGCAAGACGACGATCACTCGGGCGGAGTTTGAAAAGATCGCCAAAGGGCTGTCGCCGTCGCCAAACGTGACTCCGCAACTGAAGCGGCAACTGGCCACAGCCTTACCAAAATTCATGGCGATGTCAGAAGCGGCGAAGGCAAAAGGTCTCGATCAAAGCGAGGCTTACAAAGAGACCTTGCGGATTGCCAAGATGCAGATTCTGACTACGCAGCTGCAACGCTCGGCACAGGAAGAGGCAGACAAAGTTAGTCCGCAGGAAATAGAAACCTATTACAAGACAAACGCTACGGCATACGATCAATATTCTCTGGATCGGCTCTTCGTTCCGCGTTTCAAGCAGCAGACTCCCGATAAACCCGAGGAGGAAGAAAAGCTGACTGACGAGCAGAAGAAAGCGAAAGAAGCCGAGGACAAAGCCAAGCAGGAACAAGGCGAACAGGAACTGACCAAGCTGGCTGATACCCTTCGGCAACGCGCGGCGGCCGGCGAAGACTTCATGAAATTGCAGAAAGAGGCGTTTGAAGCCGCAAACATGAAGATGGATTCGCCGACGGTGAGTCTACCCAAAGTGCGGCGAACCGGGTTGCCTCCAGCGCATGCCGCTGTGTTCGAGCTGAAGGTGGGCGAGATCTCCGCAGTCATCACCGACAATGGTGGACACTATATTTACAAGGTGGTGAGCAAAGAGACGCTTCCGTTGGATCAGGTGCGAGAGGAAATTCACAACACCTTGAAGAGCCAGCACATGAAGGACGTGATGGACAAATACAACAACTCTTATCACGCGGAACAAAACGAGGCTTATTTTGGACCGCCGGGGCCGGCGGGTCCAATGGGAGGAAGACCGCTGCCGCAACGCATGCCGCGTCCGAACCCAACTCCGCAAGGTCAGCCGCAGACGGCGCCGCAAACGACGCCACCGGCGGCGAATCCACCGGCGCAGCCTCCAGCACAACCGGCTCCTTCGTCTAATCCGAACTGATGGCCAACGATAAACCTGTCGTCGTGGTGACCGGCATTGCGGGAAACCTGGGATCGCGGTTGCTTCCGCTGCTGGGGGATTTCTCGGTGATCGGGGTGGACGTCAGTCCGCCCCAAACCGATTTGCCGCTGCAGTTTGAGCGTCTGGATCTGGGCGATGAAGCCTCGACTCGTGTCCTCTACGAACTGCTGCGGGACACGCGCCCCATCTCCGTCGTTCACCTTGCATTCGTCATTGACGCGGTACGTTCCGGGGTGCTCGATGCCGAACGCATGTGGCAGATCAATGTTGCGGGCACGGCCCGGGTGATGGAAGCGATCACCGAGGCAAACCGGAGCACAGACTCGGGCGTCAAACAATTCATTTTTCCCAGCAGTGTTTCCGTCTACGGACCGAGCTTGGCTGCGCCCGCAACGGAAGAATCTCCACTGGCGGCCCACACTCTTCCCTACGCAATTCACAAGAAGCAATGTGATGAAGTGGTACAGCAACGCTCGCATGCGTTGCGCGGTTGCAGTATTTACATTTTGCGGCCACACATTTTTGCCGGGGCCAGCGTGCAGAACTATTTACTGGGAGCGTTCCGTGGAACGCCGGACGGCAAGGGTGCGCGGGCAGAAAAGATGCGCAGCGAGGGGAAACGTTTACCGTGCATGCTGCCGCGGGGGCAGCAATTTCTCGACAATAAAATCCAGTTTATTCACGTCGACGATATGGCGCGGCTTATCGCACACATCCTGCATCGGGATCCGGAGCCGCAACGGTTAACTATTTTGAATGTCGCAGGTCCCGGTGATGCCCTCACATTCGGGCGCTGTATCGAAATGGCGCAAGCCAAGCTGGTGAGGGTTCCTGGAAAATGGGCGATGAAACTGGTGTTGGAGTTCATGTGGAAGCGGCAGATCTCAGCGATTCCTCCGGAGGCTCTGCCTTACATGAGCGGAGAGTACATCATGAACACCGACCGGCTGCGCAGGTTTTTGGGGGCGGAGTACGACAGCGTGATGCGTTATAAGATCGCGGATGCCTTCGCAGACAGCTTCAGGCCGGTGTCGGCGCGCGGCGCGGCATCGCCCTAGACCATTTTTCATTTCTTGCCGCGATACAAACCTGCAATTCCGAAAGTATAAGGGGTCCAAGTGGCCTCTCGAAATCCCGCTTGCCGCATGCGTTCGAGCATTTCCTTGGGGTGGGGAAAACGTTCCACGGAATTGGGCAGATAATCGTAAGGGCCGCGCACGCCGGAGAGCATGGTGCCCACCCGCGGCAGTACCTGCTTGAAGTAAATCCGATAGAGGTGACCCATCAGGCCTTGGGGTTCGCTGAAATCGAGGATGCCGCACTCCCCGCCAGGTTTCAACACACGGAAAATTTCGCGCAAGCCCGCATCGTAGTCCGCGAGGTTGCGGAAGCCGAAGGCTGAGGTCAGCAGATCGAAATGCTGGTCGGCAAATGGGAGACAAAGGGCGTCAGCTTCGATCCATCCGGGCAAAGCAGATTTGTTTAGTGCCTTTCCGAGTGACTTCGAGCGGGCACGCTGCAGCATCGCGTGAGAGAAGTCGGCGCCGAAAATCTGCTTCTGGCCCTGCCCTGCCTGCTGGCGCAGTGCGAACGCCATATCGCCGGTGCCGCAACACAGATCGAGCACTCGAACTTCAGGCTTTTTTAAAATTTGCGAGAAGGTGCGAGCGGTACGCCGCCACCACAGGCGATCCACGTTGAACGACAGCACATGGTTGAGCAGGTCGTAGCGCGGAGCGATCGAAGTGAACATCTCACGGACGGCGCGCGCCGAGGAGCGAGCGTCCCGAGCGCCTTCCGGAGCGGCACCGATGACTACCGGGCGTTGAGTTTCGGCCGCACGATTCATTGCTTTCCGATCACTTCTTTTCCGATCACTTCTTTTTCCGTCAATTATTTCCCATCACTTCTTTTCCGTCACTTCTTCCAAACCCAGCCGCCGTGCGATAAGCGGCGCAATTCTTCGATAGCTGCCAACACGACTTTATCTGGCACATCCGAAGCGATTTCGACCTTCCCGATCTCGCGAGGCAATACAAAATGAACTGCGCCATTTTGAGTTTTCTTGTCCGCTTGCAGGCGCGCCAGAATTTTGCGGGGGCTGACTTTCAGTTCCGGCAAACGCCCCAGGCTTAATACCGCATCGGCAATCCGCCCGGCCGTTACGCTGTCAGTGCGTCCAACCGTCAACGCGATGTTTGTCGCAGCGATCAAGCCCCACGCCACTGCTTCACCGTGAAGTAGGGTACGGTAGCCGGTTTCGGCTTCGAGCGCGTGTCCGACGGTATGTCCCAGATTAAGAACTCGGCGCAAGCCGCCTTCCTGTTCGTCAGCAGAAACGATTTCAGCTTTGAGCTTCACGCTCTGGGCGATGAGACCTTCGACTTCAACCGGATCGCGCTTCAAAATCTGGCCGCGCTTCTGTTCAAAGCGCAAGAAGAGATCGACATCGCCGATGATGCCGCATTTGAGCGCCTCATAGAGTCCGGCGCGGTAGGCGCGATCCGACAGCGTGTGCAGAACCTCGGGATCAATCAGAACCACGCGTGGATGATGATACGTACCCAACAGATTTTTCCCGGCCCCAAGGTTTACGCCAGTTTTTCCGCCGACTGAGGCATCCACCTGCGCCAGAACCGTGGTGGGAATTTGAACCAGGTCGACGCCACGCATGTAGAGGGACGCTAAGAGCCCGGTTACATCACCGACCACGCCTCCGCCCAGCGCGATGAGAACGGCCTTCCGATCCGCGCCGAGGCGAACCAATTTCTCGGCCATCGTCTCAATCGTGGCCAACTTCTTGGCGGGCTCTCCGTCGGGCAATTGGAGCACCTGCGGCTTGAATCCGGCAGTGCTCAGAGAATTCAATAACTTTGCGCCCCAGCGCCGGCGCACGGGTGCGACTGTCACTACAAATACTTTGCTCGCTTGCGGCAGTAGCTCGGCCAGCAAGGATCCAGCACGCGATAGCAGACCATTCTCGATCCTCGCCTGATAAGGACGTGGCGGGACATGGATTGTGACTTGCGCCATGGAACCTACATAATAGCCTATGAGCAAAGGTGTTTGAGAAGGCAGGTGTTATTGCTACGCCTTGTTTTTCTCAGGCAAATAGACGGAAGCGACGATGGAAATCGTTAAAATTCCAGCGACCATCGCGAGCATTGCGACGGTGGATATCTTCCAGTAACCAGAGACAAGCATCTTCAGGCCTACCACTATCAAAATCAAAGCCAGCCCCGTATGAAGAAAACGGAAGACTCTCATCAATCCGGAGATGGCGAAGAACATAGACCTCAGGCCCATGATGGCGAAGACATTCGAGGCGTAAACAATAAATGCGTTCAGGGTGATGGCCAAGATTGCTGGGATCGAATCGACGGCGAAAAGCAAGTCCGTAGTTTCAATCACCACCAGAACCAAGAAGAGAGGGGTGGCATAAAGTCCGGGATTTCCCTGCCATCCGCGAACAAAGAACTTTCCTCCTTGATAGGTCTCGGTTACGGGCATCAGGCGGCGCAAGGCTTTCACCATTGGATTTTTCGAGGGATCAACCTGATGTTCGCCGGAGAATCCCACCCGAATCCCGCTGTAAATCAGCATTGCCCCAAGCACATAGAAGATCCAATGAAAGCGCTGAATCAGCCCAACCCCTGCAAGGATGAAACCCATGCGCATGACCAGGGCGCCAAGAATGCCCCAGAACAAAACACGATGCTGGTGCTCCTCCGGAACCGCGAAGTAGCGAAAGACCAGGAGGAAGATAAAAAGATTGTCGACGCTGAGAGAAAGCTCGAGCACATAACCGGTGATGAACTCGATTGCAACCTGGCGGCCCTGCCAGAAGAAAACCAATCCGGCAAAAGCTGCGGCCAACCCAACCCACACTGCGCTTCGAAGGAGCGCTTCCCGCGAGCGCACTCGTCCGCGGCGGCGGAAGACGCGAAGGTCTAACCACAGCGTGCCCAGAGCGAAAAGGTTGAAGAGTATCCAGAAAAGAAGCAAGAGAAATCCGTTGCGAAATAAGATTGTTGACTGCTGAAGTTTTACCGAAAACCCAGTCCTCGGCCTGAGAAATCTGAATCAGCAATCAATCATCCAGAAATCCACCGCACGTAACCTACTTGGGCCGACCCAGGGTTCCGTTTTCCCACGAATCCCACAGGCCGAAGGCCTTGAACATTTCGTCGCTGTGGGTTTCACGCATCGACTGTTCAATCTGCGAGCGGGTATAGCGCGAGCCGATCTTTTCGGGAAGGTTAGCCAAGCCAAACGCGAACACCGCGGCCTCGGCTACGTGTTTCTTGAGCTGCGAGAAATCCACCTTGTCGTAGGTGTCGGAGACGGCATGATAGTTTTCCAGATAGTTTGCCTCCTCTTGATCAGCAACAAAAGTCGGCGCGCCCTGCAGCATGAAATCGAAATGATCCGTGCCCCATTCCATATCGGTCTTCATGTCGTTGACGCCAAACTGCTGCAGAGGGGCGACCAGGCGCTTCGCAGTAGCAACAACATCCTTGCGGCCGCCGGTGGAGAATCCGGTGGTCTTACCCGTGCCCGCATCGTAAATAATTACGCCTGCGGCTTTGTCGAGTTCTCCCTGGTGTGCGGTGGAGTAGGCGCGAGAGCCGAGTAGTCCTTCTTCCTCGCCGGAGAAAAGTATGAAGCGGATCGAGCGTCGCGGCTTCAGGCCGGAGGCTTTGATGGTGCGCAGCGCATCGATCACCAGGGCCGCATTGCAACCGTTATCGAGCGCGCCCGTACCCAGTTCCCACGAATCCAGGTGTGCCCCGATAATCACGAACTCCTCGGGTTTCTCACTGCCCTTGATTTCTGCAATCACGTTAGCAGCTTTGATAGGGCCGCCGAGTTGATCGGGAATGCTCAAATCGGCCCAGACCGGGTGGCCGGAACCGAGCAAGCGTCCAATGCGTTCTCCGTCTTCGCGCGCGATAACTACTTGCGGGATGCGATCGATTTCGCCGGCAAAAGAGTTGGTGTGCCGGTAGAGAATGAGGTGCTCGCGCGTGGCCATAAACGCCACCGCTTTCGCCTTTCCCTTCACTGCAGCTTCGATGACGGGCGGCGCTTTGGTGTATTCGGCGAACAGATCGTCCCACGTTTTCAATACGACGGAATGCACGAGAACAATCTTTCCGGAAATATCCCCAGCTTTTTTGAAGCCGTCAGGACTGCCGTCACCCACATCGACAACCGGCACATGCTTTACAGACGCGAGAGCGGGAGCCCATGCCACAGATACGCAATGCACGCGAAACTCAACTTTAGGAATTGCGCTGAGCTTGGGGTCGAGAGCGGTGCCGGTGGCGCTGACGCTCATCGCGGTCGCGCCTTCGGCCCATGAATTCGGAATAGTGAACTCTTCGGTGTGGACGCTATCCGCGCCGGCAGCCTTGAACATCTGCACGCCCCAATCCACGGCGCGTTGCATGGCGGGAGTGCCGGGAACACGACCCCCGATTTCATCGGTGAGGTGGCGCAGGTTGCTTTCGATCGGCGAAGGTCCTAACGCAACTTGGATGATGTGCGCAGCATCGTCGGATTCCGAAGGGGGTGTCGCCGCAAGGCAGAAAAGGCTCAGGGAGCAGCAAAGAAAAACGGCTTTCAGGTTTCGCATCGGTGTGAATTAGAAATGAATTTACGGAAAAGAGCAAAGGCAAGTTGCGAGCGCAGTTCTTGCGAAGGTCGCAGAGAGTATATCCGACGTCGGTTTCTATTTCGGCGGAAGCGGGTCCATTTTGTCGAGGATGCTGACGGTCTCGAGTAACGTTGCGCCGACAATTTCGAGACTCTTAGGGCTCAGTTTGTCGACTGTATCCTGCGGTGTGTGCCAGAAGACGTTGTTGTAGCCATAATCGAAATCGATCAGGTCGGCGCTGGGAATACCGCGCTGCATAAACGGGAGGTGATCGTCCGACACCTGATTATCGCGTTCGAAAAAATGAGACTGAAAACCTAGCCGCGTCGCCGACTGATACACCACTTCCTCGAGCCACGGAGTCGAGTTGCGGTCGTGATCAATATGCAGATCCGCATCTCCGATCATATCGGCCAGCAGGAACGCTTTCACTTTTTTCAAAGTACCGTCATCCTGCCACTTCTGCGCGAGGTGGCGGATCCCATACAAACTATCGGCTTCCGTCCAAGCCTTCATGGCCTCTTCCGCGTCATCCCACACCAGCCATACGGTGTATCCGTCGCGCTTCTTGCCTCGCAACTGATTCGCGATTTCAAGCAGCAGCGCACTAGAAGAAGCGCCGTCATTGGCGCCGATATAAGAGGTGTTCCGCAGCGGATAATTCGTATCGTAATGGCTTGCGATCACGATGATACCGTCGCGCGCGCCGGGAAACTTGGCGATGATATTTCGCACGGGAAACTTACCCTCAGGTGTGTCCGCGGTAAACACGTCATCTTCCACTGCGTCGCCCTTCAGGTGCGAGTGAATGTAGGCTTCGACTTTTTTGTGATTCTCGCTGCCGACGGGACGTGGACCAATAGCCACGATTTCCTTTACATACTGCATGGCGCGAGGGGAATCGAATGCCGGGGGAGGACCGCTATCCGAGGGAAGTGAAAGCTGGGGGGCCGAGGTTTCGGATGCGGCAGCCTGGGGCGGAGCCTGCGCCTTCACCGAGTCGGCTGCGTTGTTACGACCGCAGGCCACCGAGGCGACCACCATCGCGAGCAACAAAGCGGGGAGTTTCATGACGATGCGGGACACTGAACGAACCTCAAAAAACCGAATGACAATGAACCAAACCTATGCTGCAGGCTTTTCCTTCCGGGCCTTCCTTTGTTTGGGGTGGACCAGATAGGCGATTCCTATACTAAAGAGATAGAGCCCGATCATGGGGGCGGCAAAGATGCACATATTCAGCACATCGGGCGTAGGGGTCACAATCGCAGCGATGATGAAAATGATCAGGATGGAATAGCGGAAGTTCTTCCACATGAAGCCGGCACTGACGATACCCATCAAGGCCAGAAAAAAGATCAAGATCGGCATTTCAAAGATCAGCCCCATGCCGAGGATGATGCTCAGAAAGAGCGACGTATATTCCCCGATCGTGATCATCGGCTGGAACTGGCGTCCGAAGTGGATCAGGAAACCGAGCGCTTGCGGGTAGACAACTCTGTAGCCAAAATAGCCTCCCGCGGTGAAGAGCGCGATCGTCGAAACCATGAATGGCACAACATAACGTTTTTCGTTGCGATAGAGGCCGGGCGAAATAAACATCCAGACCTGGTAGAGGACGAAGGGCGAAGTAAGAAATAGTCCCGCGAGCGCGGCGATCTTAAGATAAAGATTAAAGGGCTCGGTGGGATTCAGATAAACCAGTTTTTCCGACATCCCGTTGTCTTTCAGCGCCTTCATGATCGGACGCTGCATGATGTCGTAGATGCTTTCCACTTTCCACCAGCAGGCGAAGAATCCTACCGCGACGGCACCGATGGAATAAACCAGACGGGTGCGGAGCTCCTCCAGGTGATCCAGAAAACCCATGGTGGGCATGGGGTCGGGCTTAGGATCGTCCGGGCCACCGGAGGCGACAGCGGTCTGTCTTTCAAACATGCGAATCCTGCGCGGCGGGAGCTACTTCGGGATCAGCGGCGGGCGGCGGGGCTGGAGGCAGATGGGTATTTTCCGCAATCACATTGGCTACCGCCAAATTAGAAGTGGCAGCGCTGCTACCGGCCAGCGTTGCCTCCGCGGGGGCAGCCAAGGTTGCTCGCGACTCATGCGAAATGGTCTGGCTGGTGGATGGATTCAAACTCAGGCTGGCCACAGATCCGGGAGGCGCGGCTAGCGGTGGAAGAATTTCCTGAGCTTTTTTCTCGACTTCGAGATGGGCGATCTCGGTTTCAATCTGTGATTTGAATTCGTTTGAGGCACGGCGGAGTTCGGCGAGAAGCTTTCCGGCTTGCCGGGCGATCTCCGGCAACTTCTTTGGCCCGAAAATGATGAGGGCCAAAAAGAACAGAAAGATCGTCTCGGAAAAACTCATGGGTTCATCATAATGCGGCGAGCGAATGGCGGCAATGCTGAGGCCAACATCAGTGGTTTTAGAAGAGGGTTCGGTTGCGCGATTGGGGAGAGCACCTAAACAGCAGCTGGCTGCATCTAAAAACACGTGTTCCGGCCATGGTTACCGATGGTGACTATCCCGGTCCGGGGCCGTCTAAGCCGATGGTATAATGCGGTTATTCAGCGCGGTAGCCAGGGAAGGCCGACATCCCTCAACCGAAGGAAATATTCAAGATGGCACGTAGTTCTCGCCGCTCATTGTTTTTAGTGGTTCTTTTTCTGCTGGTCTGCGGATTTCTGGGGATTCTTTTTGCCCAGCGTACCGGCCAGCAGTCTGCATCGCCCTCCAGCGACTCTGACGTCAAGGACAGCCTGAAGCAGTTCACGGATGTGTATGCCGTCATTGAGGACAATTACGCGGAGGCGGTGAATCCCGACAAGGCGATTTACAACGGCGCCATCCCCGGAATGTTGCATGCGCTCGATCCGCATTCCAACTTCTTTGATCCCAAGTCCTACGCCTTGATGCGCGAGGACCAGCGCGGCAAATACTACGGCGTTGGCATGACCGTCGGACCGCGCAACAACAAGGTTATCGTTATCTTCCCGTTCACGGGGACGCCTGCCTACAAAGCCGGAATTCATCCGGGTGACGTGATCGTGGCGGTCGACGGCAAGTCGACTGAGAACATGAGCACCGGCGACGTCGCCGACCTGCTCAAAGGGCCAAAAGGGACGACGGTTCACATCAGCATCTCGCGGGAAGGCGTGGAGAAACCGATGGAGTTCACGCTGGTGCGCGACGAGATTCCGCGCTACAGCGTAGACGTACATTTCCTGATTAAGCCGGGCATCGGCTATCTGCACGTAACCGGCTTCAACGAGACGACGGAAGAAGAAGTCTCGAAGGCGCTGGATGAAATGGGCGATCTGAAAGGTCTGATCCTCGACCTGCGCGGAAACCCCGGCGGCCTGCTCAGCGAAGGCGTTGGTGTGGCCGACAAATTTCTGAAGAAGGGTCAGCTGATTGTTTCGCACCATGGCCGCGCTTCGGCTGAGAAGCGTTATGTGGCGCAGCATGGTAACGGCGGAAAAGATTATCCGCTGGTCGTGCTGGTAAACCGGCTGACCGCATCGGCGGCAGAGATTGTTTCCGGAGCCATTCAGGATCACGATCGCGGCTTGATCGCGGGTGAGGTCACATTCGGTAAAGGGCTGGTGCAGACGGTGTATCCGCTCTCAGAGAATACTGGACTTGCGCTCACCACTGCTCACTACTACACACCGAGCGGCCGATTGATCCAACGCGACTACAGCAACATTTCACTCTACGACTACTACTACAATCGCGACGCCGAATCCGGCAGCAACGTGAACCGTGAAGTGAAGCTAACCGACAGCGGACGCACGGTATACGGCGGCGGCGGCATCACGCCAGACGTTGTGATTCCTCCCGTGAAGGGCAATCACTTTCAGGACACACTGCTGCAGCATTACGCCTTCTTCAACTACGCCAAGCGCTACGTCGTGACTCATCATCCGACGAAGACCTTCGAAGTAGACGACGCGATGCTGCAGGAGTTCCGCAAGTCGCTCGATGAAGCCAATATTCCCTACACGCAAGCCGATCTGGTCGATAACAATGACTGGATAAAATCCAACATCAAGGCCGAGATTTTTGTGGATGCTTTCGGGCAGGATGAAGGCTTGAAAGTCAGGGCGGAGTCCGATCCGCAGATCGTCAAGGCGCTCGATCTATTGCCGCAAGCCAAGGCGCTGGCCGACAATGCCAAGAAGATCGTTGCCGAACACAATAGTGCCGGAGCTTTCAATCGCTAAAACTACCCTTCCACGAAGGCCCGGACAAGGTTCCGGGCCTTTGTTTATGGTCAGTAACGTCCGGGGTCAGCTCTCGACCGTATTCGTTGACATCGGCCTCTGGCTGTGTGAAAATCCGCGTCAGTAGGGGCTTTGGTCTATACAAGCCTGTGAAGCAGATTACCTTCCCCGCAAAGTCCGGTACATTGGAAATGAAACCTGTTCGACAGCGTCACGCAACCGTGGCTCGGTCCTGGAAAATTGATGGCCGGGTGGAGTTGGCTTGACGGCAATCCCGTGGGTTTTGGCCGTGGTCCTGGCGGGAGTGGCTGGCTTCACCGATTGGCGTAGCCGTCGAATTCCAAACTGGCTCACGGTTTCGGGATTGATCGTCGGGCTGGCGGTTAACACAGCGATTGGCCGGTTCGGCGGGTTGAAGACTTCCCTGCTGGGCGCGGGCTTGGGGCTACTGCTACTGTTGCCGTTTGTTCTCTTGCGCAGCCTGGGCGCGGGCGATTGGAAGTTTGCCGGCGCGCTCGGAGCTTTGGTGGGACCGGCGGTGCTGGCGAACCTGCTCATGGTTTCGGTCTTCGTGGCCGGCATCATGGCCCTTGGACTGGTGATTTACAAAGGACGGCTGTTAGAAACTTTTCGCAATATAGGACGGCTTCTAGGATCGATGGTTAGTTTGCGAATGCCGGGGGCAGAAGTTTCACTGGATAATCCGAAGTCGTTGAAAGTTCCGTACGGCGTCGCGTTGGCGCTGACCACAATTTGTTACGGGCTTTGGATATGGAAGATGCGGGGAGCGCAGTAGAGATGCACAGAGTGAGCATGCCAACGTGGCGCAGGCTGGCGCGAAGTACGGGCGGATCCGAGATCGCGGAGGCCGCGATGATCCTGCCGTTATTCTTCTTGATGTTTATGGCGATCTTCTGGTTTGGGCAAGCCTTCCGCATTTACAGCACGCTTACTCAGGCAGCACGGGCCGGGGCGCAAGCCGCCGTAACCCCCGTATGCACGACGTGCACTGGTACGACGACGCCTGAAGCAAACGCCCAGGCCGCCGTCTATGCCTCGCTCGCAGCGGCGCATGTCGATAAAAATCAGCTCGTCAAGTGGAGCACTTGGACAGCTCCAGTGCTCTGCCCCTGCGGCAGCGCCTCATCTTCGTGCTCGTCGTCAGCGAAGACCTGCAATGGCACTGTTACCGATGTTTGCGTTCAGGAAAATGTTCAGCTGTCCTATACGAGTCAAGGAGGCGCGGGCACCTGCGGAACATCGGTGAGCATGCGCTATAAGTATCCGTACACTTTCACGATTCCTCTGACGAATTTGGATTTGGGCCAGATGCTTCTGCCGGGGCAGGCTGAGATGAGAGAAGAATCGCAATGATGGCGCTGACCCATTCACCGTTTGCCAAGTGGACCTGGCTGCGACGTCGGTTGAGCGAGGATCGTGCTTCGCAGATCGTCGAGTTCGCGCTCTCTCTACCCTTGCTGGTGTTGTTTGTGGTGGGAATTTTCGATTTCAGCGGCGCAGTTACCCTGAAACAAAAACTTACGAATGCCGCGCGGGAAGGTGCTCGCGTGGCGGCATCGGATCCCGCCAGCGACCTCGGCAATTCTTCGGGAATACCCGTTTCCGTAGCGGATGCCTGGATGGTGGTGGATAATTATCTGCTCTCCGAACAAATCAACGACTGCGGTCTTAAGACTGCAACGCCCGTTGCAGGTAGCAATCTGACATGGGTTGCGACCGCAACCAGCTGCCCGGGAGGAGCCTCCAGCAGCGTCGTGCTCAGCATCAATCGCGGTTGTGCTACGACACAAACGATCGGCGGGACGACGGTGAAACTGATTAACACGTGCGTCAGCCTGACCTATCCGTACAGGTGGCAGTACGGCAATGTAGCGGGGCTTTTTGGCGCGACTTTTTCCGGACCCACGTCCATTACAACGAATGCTACTGCCTTCAACGAGAATTGAGATCCGCTCATGCTGCCACCTCTAATCCGCCGCCGGCGATATGGTTCAGGATCATGTTCGGCGGGGTTGCCTTCCACGGAATCGCGAGCGAACGAGCGGGGCGTCACCATGGCATTGGTGGCCTTGGGGCTGCTGAGCATGATTGCGATGGCAGCGCTGGCGATCGACATTGGAACACTTTACGTCGCTAAGGCCGAGGCCCAGCGCGCCGCAGATGCTGCAGCCTTATCGGCGGCCAGGCTGATTTCGATGGAGGGAATTACCGGCGACCCGACTAACACAACATCTTCCTGGCAGCAGATATGCGGTGGATCGAATAACCCTGCCGCCGCAGTGGCAACTGTCGTGGCGCAGAAAAACCTGATCGGCGGGGTTCCAGTCCTTGCGACTAACGTGACAGTGACGTATGGCGCCGGCAAAGCGGGCGGAACAGCCACGGATTGCTCAAGCCTCGGATCAGACTTCGGCGTGAACCCTACGGTCACAGTGGTCGTGCAGAGTTCGAAGCTGCCCATCTTTTTTGCGCGCGTGTTTTCGTTATTCGGAAGCAATTTTTCTGGGACCACTGTGACAGGAACTGCGACTGCGGAGGCTTTTAATTCGTCGGACTCGGGCACCGTGGCGTCGCAGATGATTCCGGTGCAGCCTCGCTGCGTAAAGCCGTGGATTGTCCCGAACGCTGATCCCAACAGCGGGAACAGGTTCGTTCATAGGATAAGCGGGAAGATTTGGAGCCCTGGCGTCTCTCAACTGGGAGGTGGCGTGATTGGCGAGACTTTCCAACTAAGTGCCGATTGCGTCGTGGGAGCGCCTAACTGCCTCGGAGCAAACCTGAAGAACAACCCTCCCACGGGCGCCGGCGGCATCCTGCAGTATCTTCCCGCATTAGTTTCGGGTACGCCCACAGCGATAGCTTCGACTGCTTCCTGTACGCCGGCAGCTGGATTTCAGGCCGCTATCGCTGGATGTGATCAAACCACAGCCTACTCATGCGGCACACCAAACGCCGTACCGTACGATTTGAACGAAAATCCGGTGAACCCTAGTGCTCTCGGCGGGGATACAGGGACTGCACTCGATTGTCTAACTCACTATAAGTCTGGTGGAGAAGACCAACTGCTTGGATACGCCCCGGGCACTCCTCCCCAATATCCATTTCAGATACAAGCCGGACTGCAAAATCCGCTGGTGCAAGCGGGACTAGTGAACAACAACGACATCATCACGACGAGCAATTCGATCGTTTCCATACCGATTTACGACAGCAACGCTCCCACTCTGCCGGCTCAAGTAACAGTTCTCGGCTTCCTGCAAGTCTTCATTAACCAGATCGATGGGACGCCGGGCCCCACACTCGGGAATATCCACGTGACCGTGCTGAACGTCTCCGGATGCAGCAACAATGCGACAGCAACTCCGGTCAGCGGCTCTTCGCCCGTGCCCATACGCCTCGTCACTGCGCCGTAGAGACAAAAAAACGAGGCCAATAACAACCTCGCTGGAAACAAAATCAAGTTGCGCTCAGGCTAGTCTGGAACGTCGTTACCTGACGGCTTCGCCTCGGGATTCCCCGGGTTGGGATTCGGCGCTGGAGATGGAGGTGGGGCGGTTCGACTGGGAACTTCCGCTTCCGCCTCATTGTCGGCTTGCATCTGCGGCTGCGGCTGAGGACGGTAAGCGGGCGCAGGTCCATCGGGCCGTGCGCTCAGGATAACGCGATCGATAGTGCTCGGATCATTGGCCGCACTGACAATCAGGAAATTAAACTTCGATCCATTCAGCAGTCGCGACAAAACTTCCGGGGCGGACGCAGGCCCAATGTTGCCCATCACTCTCTCTTGCTCAGCGCCCGCGGGGATTGCGATCTCAGCGCCGGTGCGTTGATGAATGGCAAAGAGCACTTCTGACAGATTCGCTTTGTTGGCTCGGATGGTGAGCAATCCCGATTGAAAAGTGACCACCAGCGGCGGGGGCTCAGGCAGCGTGATCTGCACCGATTGCACGGAGTAATTCGAGTTCACCAGCTTTGCCCCGGACGAAGCCGGCGTGAACGAGGCCGCCTGCGCACCTTGACTGCCCACCTTGATGATGACGGTGCGGCCCTCGGGAAATACCTGATAGGCTTGGGGACCATTCAGATCGAACACCACCCGCGTGACGGGAGGCTTGGAGGCGAACAAGCCCACGCGCACGCTCTTTACTTCTCCGCGATTTAATGTTTGATTGCGCAACTGAGCGCTGGGAACGGCATTGGGAAAATCCACGACCAGCCGGTCAGGGCCAGTCAACACCTGTGTTTGCGGGACCAGCCGATCACTGCTTTCAATTTCAATTTCAACCGGATTCCGGTTCCCGAGCACTTGCACCCGGCGTATGGAGGGAGCTTGAGCCTGCGCGATCCACGTCAGTGAACCGGCCGCGGAAAGAACCAAGAAAGAACGGAGCAGTCGGGCAGCGCTTCGGGGGGAGCCTTCCATATAGGTCCTTAAGGTTGTCGGAGTTGAGCTAGCGCGATTTTAGCAGTGGTGGCGACGACTAGCGCTTACGAAGGGATTACGACTTTGGGTCGCTGGAGCGCGCCGTCCAGATCAAGAAAGGTAAGCCTCGCAAGTCCCAGCCTCATCGGGCGGCATCATCGGGCAGCTTCAATGCGACAGAGGCGCGAGCAGCGGTCCAAGTAAATCCGCGTGTCCCTCAGCGCGTTGCAGATGCGGAATTTTCTCTCCGTCATGGTAGGCAACAGAGTGGGCTTCGAAGAATTTTCCGTTCTCCACCAAAAGATCGATGGGCGATGCATTCCCCTGCGCGGCCTTGATCGCGTCGCGCAACACCTCTGGCGTGTATCTGCGCCCGTTCACCGCAATCAATTTCATACCGGGGCCAATTCCCGCTTGGTACGCGGGCGAACCAACAATCACATCGTCGAGTTTGCTATCTTCGGCTACCGTGAACCCTACCGAATAGGCGAAGTCCGAGAATTTAGCGACCTTCTCCAGCGCCTTCTCATACACGTTCGGTTGATCGTTGTAGACCAACGTCCAGCCATCTCCGGTGATTCCACCGAGCGGCGCGTGAGTGCTGGTCGCGGCAACGCGCTCTCGCAGCAAACTTGCCCAGTCATAGGGAACGACGTCATTCAGAGTGCGCACCACATCGTCAAACTTGTAAGGCACAACCTCAGGAGGCCCACTCTTTCCGCCATGAAAGCGACGGCAGAAATCGTCCATAGAGCGCTGGCCATGCGACTGCTGGCGAATAATGGAGTCGACTTCCAGCCAGATCAATTCGCCTTCGGGATAGTAATCCAACCCGCGGCGCCAGTTGGACCACTGCGATCCCAGCATCCGCAAAGTCTGTACGGATCGCGCGGTATCTTCCAGAGGCCGCCAGGTGCGGCCGGAACGATGATCTAAACCCGCAGCAGTCAGAGCCAAAGCTTCTCGATATTGTTCCGCGGTCAATAATCCGCTACGTTCCGCCAGCAGATCGCCCAGGTATTCCGTGAGTCCTTCATAGACCCACAAAAGATCGCCGATCATAGGATCCTGATAATTCCGAGTGGCCAGGCCGGCGGGCCGCCGATATTTTCCATTCCAGGAGTGCACGAATTCGTGCGGCAGCAACCCCGCGTACAACATGTGCACATCAGGGTCGACCAGGGTTCGCTCCGGCGCTGCGCTGTCATTCGACTCGTGATGTTCCAGTCCATGCTCGCCGACGTCGCCGCTAAGGGTGTAGAGGAAGTCATAATGCCGGTAGTGCCGCGCGCCAAACAGTCGCTCCGGTTTCCGCAACCAATTTTTTATAAGCTGCCAGGTCTTCCTGCGTCATCGCCAAAGCAGATTCACTGTCGGCAACCAGATCCATCTGATGCTTCGGCGTCTCAGGCCCGGCTCGTCAAATCGATTTGCCGAAAGTGTTTTCCGGCAATCAAGGGTGAATCCACTAATGTAGTAAGGCTGACGGCGGTAAATTCAACATCGTCGCCTGATACGTGCGCGGGGGAAAGAGCAGTTCCAAATTTCCAACCCGGCGGAAGCTTGACCGAAGGCACAAACTCAACCGCATCGGAAGCCGCACCTTGCGGATAGAGCACAACCGCATTCCAATTCAAATCCAGAAGGTTGCTGGAAGCGGCTGGCCCGCCGCCGCCAGCGCTATCGTTCGAGGTGATTGCATCGAGGTAAACATCGATTCGCTGCGCTGATTCCGGCACGACCACATGGAAGGCATACATATCGACGTCGTCGCGCCGCC
The DNA here is from genome assembly GCA_963846215.1 of uncultured Acidobacteriaceae bacterium. Lineage (GTDB taxonomy): Bacteria > Acidobacteriota > Terriglobia > Terriglobales > Acidobacteriaceae > Sulfotelmatobacter. The sequence continues at coordinate 80,181 of CAWJVC010000012.1, forward strand.
AGGCCAACGGTTTGCCAGAGGCTTCCATGTGCAGGCCAGTCATACCAGCAATGGGTCCACTCGGACGGTGATTGCCTGGAATCCACTCGGGAAAGACCAACGTCATCGACCCAGCCTTCGCCGGAATGGTGAGCTTTGCGTGGTAAATATTTCGGGGCGCGTCGGTAAGATCGACGTGCAGCCGGATGGATTGCGCCAGAAGCGGCGATCGTCCTAGGAGAAGCCAACATGCTGCCAGAAACCAAGAAAAACAAAAGCGACGCTTCAAAATCACAAGCAAGCTCCATGCTGGGATTTCTGAACCGGGTGCCGATTTAAAACGGATGAACTTTCGGAAATAAAGGCAGCCAACTCGAGGTTGGTTCGAGATTCGATCTTGAATTCGATAATGCTATCGATTTAGAGAGCGTGCGCAAACTTCCGTCGCGCGTTCCAGAAAATGAATGCCAGGCCGGAAGCCAGCATGACCCACGTCCCCGGTTCTGGCACGACGCCGGGGCCGCCGCAAGGACTTCCATTCTTCTTTTTGCCTTCCCCTTCGATGCCAGCGCAACAACCGCTATCGACAGTTCCCTTTTTCCGTCCAGGCCCGCACAGGCCGCTGGGCAATGGAGGAGGCGCAATCGGTGTCCACGAACCGCCGCCAATCGGATCATACAAAGCAAGTGGTCCCGCGGCACCAATCCCGGGAATAGCGGGCCGATTGAAGAGCGCCGATTCGTAGGGAGTTGCTGGAGCTTGCATTGCGGTTCCGCTTCCCGCCCGCATAGGTTGATCAAATTTTTCTATGGGCGGTTCCACTGGTGCGGCCGCTTGCTGTGGAACGGTCTCGACACGGTTGGCGCAACGACTGCGCGCCGTCATTCGGCCGTCGGTAATAACCTTCTCGCCTTTATGCAGTGTGACTCGCCGATGCGTCCAGTACACACGATTTCCAATGCGGTAGGACACATAGGCAGTCTGCGCTAAGGTGAGGCGTACGACACGCGCGTGATCGTAATCAAATCCCGCATAATGCGCAGCTACCACCGGATCGTGTTCTGCGACCCACTTCAGCTCTTTGGCATCCGCGACGCCGCCGGGCACTACCGAATACGGATACACCGGACGGTCAGCAGTCTGATCTTGATCCGCGAGCATTTGACTCATGCTGAGGACGCGTCGGCGACTGAGTTCCGATTGTTCGAAAGTTGGATTTACTAAATTCTCAGCTCGAAATAGAGAAGGGCTCAGATACTTCAAAGCTAGCGTGGAGACACTGGTAACGAAGAGGGCGATGAGCGCTCCTGCCGCCCACCTACGAATGAGACGATTGCGGCGATGACGACTGGTTCGTCTGCGCCTTTTGACCTGGACGTTCCCCACCACGGGATCACTCACTACCTGCTCCTGCCTGCGGCGGCCGCCCTGGGCTAAGGACTGAGGCATCCCACCGCGACCAAATACGCAGTTTAAATGCCATACCGCAGCGCGCGCGGGTCAACAAACTGAATAAGATCCGCGTCGCTTTGGCGACCATGTTAGCAGAGAGCGAAATGCTTTGCACACAATAAGTTGTGGATTTCGCCGTTACTTCCCATATCCGTCCTCGTCACGCCAGTTTTGCCTGTTTCGGTTCCCTGCGTCCGATAGTGACATTAGTAACGCCACGACCGAGCCATTTTCGCCTCTACGCCGCACTGGTAATCTCACTTTGTTACTGGAGTCAGTTTTTAGCGATTCGTCAGTTGGGAGACAAAATGCGCCTCAGTCGTCTTCACGTCACACTCGCAATTCTGGTTTTCTCGTTGCTTCTGGCCAGCCCCGGTGTTCGCCAACTCCGTCAGCATGACGTATGAGGGCCACGGCCAACCGAATCATTTGGGCTACCCTTACCTCGTCTCGATCAACGGCAGCAATAGCTATAGCAGCCTTATCTGCGACAGCTTTGACAACAATATTCATATTGGCGAGACGTGGCAGGCCACGGCGACTCCGCTATTAAGTGCGATTGGATTATTTGGTTCGGGAATGTCCCTCGACTATAAGGCCGCTGGCTTGATCTTTAAGAGCATTCTGGCGAACCCCGGCACAGCCGGAGCCGGGCAATGGGCAATTTGGGGACTGTTCTCGGCAAACGCTGCCAGCAATCCGCTGTTCACCAAAACAGGCGGCGCCGCGATGGAAGCACAGTATCTAAAATTGGCCGCCTCAGCGAATAACAGCGCCTTCAACGGCCTCGTGCTCTACACGCCGATCGCCGGAACTCAAGGAAACGCCGGTCTGCCGCAGGAATTCATCGGCTACAGCGCGGTGCCGGAACCTGGCAGTCTGATGTTGATGGGTACAGGACTGGTTGGTCTGGCTGGCGCTTTGCGGCGCAAGCTGGCCAAAGCGTAGTACTAACAAGTTTTCCTCTGGAACACCGCGTCGCTAAACCCTTCTCGACGCGTTCTAACTTGATCCGCGCTGCTAACGGCAGCGCGGTTTTTTTTCCGCGTAACAAGGACACGCTTCGAATGGTCGGTCGTTGGGTTCGATGAAGCATCATCAATTCTTGGGGGCGGCGGTTGCGGGACGTTCCGCAGGCTTCTCGACCTCGGCGCTTTCCAGCCAAGCCGTATACCAAAGATCCAGCAACATCTGCGATCCGGCGGCCAGCCGATGCGTGGTGAACTCAAACGCTTCAGCGGAACCCTTGCCTCGAAAGCCTCCTGCCTTTTCGAGTCGATATACGTTCTCCACCAGCGCGTGGGATTGCCTCAGGTAAGCAAGTAGGCCGCGAAGGGATCATCGAGGTGTTCCGGAGCGTGCACGAATCCGGCAAAATTATTCGCGCGAGATATTCGGCACCAACATAAGCTGTCTCGAACTGCGCGTGAATATCGTGCTGAGTAGTATAGCCGTTGGGATTCGGTCCGACCCAGCCGTTGTATTGGATCGTCGTGTGCAAGGGCTGCAGCCATCGGCGACGTAATGGCCGAGCCAGCCTGCATAGAAAATATTGCGTCCTCCATCGGCCTGGTGGGCTGCTGTTCGGCTTCAACTTGCGATATTCACGGAACGCCTACTTTCAATCGCCCGATAGACTTCCATCGTGATGTAGGGCTGCAGACCGACGTGCTCAGGAAGGTAGTCGTCGGGGTGTCCGTGGTGGCGGCGCGCTTCTCGTAGAGCTTGCGATAAAACTCGTAGCGTCCCGCGGCAGAGGATTGAGCCATTCCACCCGCTCCAGGTCGATGTAGTGATCCGGCTCCTGCGAATTTTTCAGCGCGAATTCTGAAGGGCTGCGCCAGCGGTCAGGCTCAGGGCCAAGATAAGCCAACTCGTAACAGCGCGTCGAAAAAAACGCGGCATACTGGCAGGAATTTTCTCCGCCGCAACCCGATTGACGCAGTGTGACCTTCGTTTCCCCAGCCGAGAGCACCGTCGGATGGAAAAAGAACGAGGGCAATCAGCAATGCGCTGAGAAGCCCTCGCATGAAGTTATTCACTCTCATTTCAGATCAAGGTTAATTCCAACTGCCCTGCTTCATCGGGAAACATTTTCTCATCAGAACGTCAAATGCAATGCCATCTGAATGAATCGCGGACTGCCAATAGGTGTGTTGGAGCGGCCCGAGATTCCCCGCGGGCGGGAATGAGTAGCCAGTGTTTTGTCCAGCTGACTGGACGAAGGCGGATACGAGAAGCACGGGTTGAACTCGACGCTATTGCTCGGAATGTCGAAGCTGGGATGATTGAAGAGGTTAAACGACTTTCAAATCGTACTTAACTGGAAGCGTTCCGTAATGCTAAAGTTCTTTGAATAGCCCGAAATCGAAGCGCGTTCTGGAAGGGCGCGCGGAAAATGTTGCGTCCGCCGCTGGCGTATCCGTTCTCGATAAGTGATCGCAGACGCCGTCTCAGCGGGTCGCAAGGCGGCACGCCGTTTGTCCCCGGCGTGTAAGGAGCGGGAATTCCAAAGGCGGCCGCATTCAGACAGGCTTGTTCCCGTTCACCCCGGTTGTGCCCTGCAGAATCGGATTGGTTGCGGTGGCGCCGAATCCGCCCACAGGGACGATCGGATTCGTAGCCAAATCTTGCCCGCCTCCCCAATAAATGCTGGCCGCGCCGCCGCTGTAGTCGATACACGCTGATAGGGCTGGCCGCTTTGCAGAGACAGTGACCCCGTTCAACGCCAGCCGTTCACCACCTGCTTGACCCATCCCTTGTCGGTTGCCAGCGAAGGAAACTCGTAGTGATAGCTGATGGTGAAAACATGAGTACGATCAAAATCCGAGTTGCATAGGACGAGCGCGTATTGTTGGGATCATTTCCGCTGAAGAATAGTCCCAATCCACTCTGCTCATCGAGAGTATGCGAGTAAGTGTACGAGCCCGATACTTGCAGGCCGTGGCTGAGTCTTTTTGTCACGTTGAACTGCAATGCGTCGTAGTTCGATTCGCCGACGGACTTGTTAAATACCGAATTCGGGTCGTAACCAATGTACGGAGTACGCAACGCCGCATTGCCTGTGCCGAATCCAGCGACCAGGGCATTCACGCTTTCAGCAGAGAGCGCCTGAGAAGCTGGAACGGTCGCCAAGTTCGCCGGCGTGCAGGATTCGTAATAGATCACCGCACAATTCACGTTGTAACCATAAGAATAGTTCTGCTGGTAGGGGCCTCCCTTGAGCGCTGGATTCTGCGGAGTGGCGATCCCAGCCTGATTGAATGGAAGTGGAATAAGCTCGTGAACTCCGTGGTTGCCCACATAACCCAGCGTGAGTACGAGATCGTTCTTGGGCTGCCACTGGAGGTCAAGCGTCCAGTTTTCGGAGTAAGGCAACGTGTTGGTGGGAGCGTAGCCGCCAAAGAAGAACGGGCCGCAGCCGGATTCGCCAATCGAGGAGCAATAAGGAGTCTGATTGGAAATCAGCTGTGCCGCGTTCGGCATCAATGCCAGCACTTGCGAAAGGTTGGCGGGAGGCGGTGGCGGAGCAGCTGTGCCGAATGGTTGCCCGAAGGTCCCGCCTGCAATCGCATAGAACGGAACTACAAACGGCGCCTCCGCCGTCACGCCAAACGGGCCGCTGACCCCTCCACCGGCTGGGGGTGAGAACTCGGTAAAGTATTCTCCGCGATCGTAGTACATGCCGAAGCCGGAGCGGATGACCAGTTTGTTATTGAACATCGCGGGGCTGTAGGCCAGGCCAATACGCGGAGCGAAGCCCCACTGGCGGCCGGTCAGCGTAGAGTTGCTGACGCCCTTCGTGCCGAACGTCTTGTTGTCACCAGCGATCACAAGTCCGGTGTTCGTTATCGTGTCACTGGCGATGTTATAGGCGTAATCCTGCGGATAGAAGTTTGTGAGATTGCCATACTTTTCGACGAGTGGGCCGTCCCAATCCCAGCGCAAACCAAGATTCAGCGTCAAGTTCGACTTCAGCCGGATGTTGTCTTGCGCGTACGTTCCCAGCTGCTTGGCGCGGTAATAACGGTTACTGGCACCAACCAGGACCTGAGTTGGATCCTGCCCTCCGCAACCGAAAGTATTCGGACCGCAGACTTGGCCCTGCAGAAAGCCGGGAAAGTCTTCGAAGGTGATGCGCGCCACGTCGTTTTGCTTGTTGATCACATTCAGCTGCAGATTGTCGAAATTGAATCCCAACCCCACGGAATGCTTGCCGTGCACCCATTTCACGTTGCTGGCGAATTCATAGTTGTTCTGGAAGACTCCGGCGTTGGAGAAATTATTAATGGGCCCGATCGAAAGAGCGTTGGGGTAATTATCCGCGTTATGGATATTGATTCCTGGAAACAGATTCGTCCCGGGAATCGATACTCCGATGGATGACGGCGACAAGAACTGGCTGGTGGAAGAGTAAGCCAGCTCTCGAATAAATCCGAAGCGCTGCTCCCATGTGAAGTTCGGGGTGAGCGCCGTTGTGTTGTCGAGCGACCAGGTCTGGCTCCCGGCCTTCATGGTCTGGGGGAATCCCAGCAGCGAGCTTTGTGCGAATGGGGTGGTATTCGGGTCGTTCTGAAAGTAGTATTTCACCGCGAATCGATCTTTCGCGCTGAAGTTGTAATCCACGTTGCCGTTAACCTGGTCGGCAGTAAAGTGCGAGTTCGGCCCGAGTATGGAAGCGTCCCCTCCCTGGCTCTGCAAAACATCCAACTGGCTTCCCGTAGCTGCATTGGGAACCCACCAACTTCCCCCTGGCGCCTTGGTGTTCATAATGCTGATCGCCTGCTGGCTGATTTGACCTGGTTGAATATTGAGGCACGCTGGGTTTCCCGCTGTTCCGCAACCTTGCGAGCTGAAATCCGCGTTTGCTAAAGCGGCAAGTCCAGCGGCGTCGCGGTTGGTGTCCGTTAAGCCGGGAGGAACGGCGACGATTGAGTTCGCGAGCAGTTGATCGCTGACACGCTGGCCTTGGTAGGATGCAAAGAAAAACAACTTGTCTTTCTTGATTGGGCCACCGATATAACCTCCGAAGACATTGCGGTGCATCTCCGGACGTTGCAGCCCGTTATGCAGAAAAAACCACTCGTTCGCGTTCCATCCGGTTTGTTGATGGTATCCGTAGGCCCCGCCGTGAAAGAGATTCGTTCCGGACTTGGTGGTGGTGCCGATCTGGGCTCCGCTGTTCGCGCCCTGCGAGGCATCGTACATGGCGGAGTTCACATGCATTTCCTCGATGGTTTCCGGAGGCGGCGATGGCATGGCCTGGCCGATTGCGCCGTAAACCGACGTGCTGGTCACAATCTGTCCACTGGGATTGTTGCCGTTTCCATTCTCGCCAATGTTGACGGCGACTCGGCTGGAAGAAACCTGGCTTGTCGATTTTCCGTTGAAGATGTTATTGGCATAAACCCCATTGACTGTGAAGCTGTTACTCGTATCCCGCTGGCCATTCGCCCAAATCGCCTGGTTGCCGAGCCCGGCATTGCTGCCCGCTGTGTTCAACAGATCCGCACTCACACCCGGACTTAAGATGGCTAACTGCGTGAAGCTGCCCGTTCCCAGGGGCATATCAGTAATTTGCAATTCGTTGAGCGTGTAACCCGTGGTCGTATCAGTTTGGTTGAGCAACGGCGTCGCTTCCACCGTCACCGTCGTTGAAACCCGTCCCGGATTGAGTTTGGCGTTCAACGTGGCCGTGCGGTTTCCCTGGACAATGATCTGGGGATAGGAAGAAGACTGGAAACCTTCCCTGCTGAAAGTGACTTCGTAGGTGCCGATCGGCAAATCAGCAACGCTGAAAGCGCCGTCTGTCTTACTCGTGGCATTCACTTCCAGGTTCGTTGATAAGGAATGAACTTTGACATTCACTCCTTGCACGACTGCACCACTGCTATCGGTAACCGTGCCGTTGATGGCTCCCAATGTCTGTTGGGCCAGCATGATTTGGGGAATTCCGACGAGCGTCAAAACTACGATAAGCAGTCTGCGCCAGGTCACGAGGTTTCTCCTTTTGAAACGGACTGGCCCTTATAGCAAACGTTGTAGGGGAGGATCAAGAAGAGTCGCGTGAAAAAACAGTGAATATTTCAGATTCGCGGCATCAGATTTCTGCTCGGCTTTCTTGGGAAAGAAAGCGATCCGAGTAATTTTCACTGAGAGGAAAAGAATAGGTATCCGCCCGAGCCTTCTTTATGGCGGTTATTGCCTGTCTCCGGTTCCTAGCCGCTCGAAGATTTCCTCGACAATTTTTGCCGGTGTGCCATCCCCTGCGATCACGATTGCATTCCGCGGTTCTTCCAGCGCCTCTAGTTGACTTGCGAGCATTTTTTCGGTCATGTAGTGACCGTGACGCGCGTGCAACCTCTGGCTAAGCAGGTCTGGCGAGACTTTCAGGTAGACGAACTTCACGTCCGGCGCGACTTGCAGGTCTTTGCGATACTTTGCCTTTAGTGCGGAGCAGGCCAGGACTCCATTCGTCCCATCTTTTATCCACTGAACTAGAAGAGTTCGAAGCCCTTCCAGCCACGGAGCACGATCGGCGTCGGTCAAGGGAATCCCCTGGCGCATCTTTTCCACGTTGGCAGCCGAATGAAAAGTGTCGGCGTCGGCGAATTTCCAACTGAGTCGCGCAGCCAATAGCTCTCCCACGGTGGTCTTTCCCGCTCCGGCCACTCCCATTAGAACGACGACCACGGTCCCTCCGCATTAGCACACGGCATTAGCGCATGGGCGAACAACAGTTGAACAAAAGGTACAGGAAAGTAAAGAAGATTGTCCGGAGCATCAGTGGCGACCGCTTGAATGGCTGGAGCAAGTCGGATCGGACCGGCGGCCTTCATCGTTGCGAATGACGACCTGCAATCAAAATCGGTCCAGATCCGCGGTTCGAGTCGGCGTAAGTTTTCACCTATAGAAAGCAATCAGGGCAGACGAATGTTTCGGAGGTGGGGCAAAAGTATCCCGCAACTTCAGGACGAAACGGAAACCGCTGGTCAGACGCGCTGCCGCGCGTTTTCAGCGCTCTTGCTTAGGCGCTCTTGCTTACATTGGCCGCCTGCGGCCCTTTCTGTCCTTCGGTGATTTCGAATTCGACTTCATCACCTTCCTGCAGGCTTTTGTACCCTTCGGAAGTGATGGCGCTGTAGTGCACAAAAACGTCGGGACCATCCGCTCGACCGATGAACCCATAGCCTTTTGCGTTATTGAACCACTTTACCGTGCCTTTCACTTTCCAAGAACCCCCAGTTCTGCACGACCCTTGTCAGGGAAAACCCTAAAGCCGTGATTGAGTTAGGATGCATTGTGTAGGGATTAGGATGGCGAGTCAAGATAAAAGACGTACGGCGGGTGACAGTACTATGTAACGAATCGAACACAACGACATGGTCTTCGGCAAGAGTGGAAACGTGCCGTGTCGCAGAGCGGATGCGGTCCACGTCCCGCGCCAATCAAGCGTTTCGGGGAGAACGGAGAGGAACATGGTTGGCGATCTGATGATCAAGCCATAGCACCGACGATATGGTTTTCGCATCGCAGATGGTTCCCTTCATCACCATGCGTACCGCGCCCGCAAGAGAAATAAGGCGTATCTGGATGAGTTCATCGGCCTCGGGCTGGGCCTTGCCTGCGTGAAGTCCCGTGGCCAGATAAACCGACATGGTTTCAGCGACGAAGCCAGGACTGGCGTAGAAATGAAAAATGCGACGCCAGTACGCAGCCGTGTACCCGGTTTCTTCAAGCAGTTCGCGCTTTGCCCCTGCAAGAGCTTGTTCTCCGGGGTCGATGCGTCCGGCAGGAAGCTCCCACAGAAAATCATTGGCGGCGTGACGATACTGGCGCTCTAAAAGCACGCGAGGAGTGGCACGGGATTCGTCAACTGCCAGAACGACGACGGAACCGGAGTGGTGAATGACATCGCGGCGGGCGCGGATGCCGCCCGGTTCTACCACGTTGTCGGTGGTGACCCAGAACACGGGGCCGCGATAAACGGTACGAGAAGAAATAATACGAGCCTTGGGATTAGACTTTTTGGACTTGACGGCCTTCCTAGAGCGCGTGGACTTTCGCATCACAACAATATAAAGCACGGCCTCCCGGAGTGTCGTCGTGGGTATCGAATGATGGTCTGAATGAGTTGTAGGCTTCTGCTATGCTGCCGGGCATGCTAGAGAAGCGCTTGATTAAGAACGCAAAGAGGCCGCAGGTTGCTATCGTTGGCGCCGGAGATCTGGCCCGAACGCTCGCGGCGGCCTTGCGCGACGCTGGGTACCGGATCGTCCAAATTGTTACGCGCGATCGGCCGGCATCGATCGTTCGAGCGCGGCAACTGGCAAGTGAAGTGGGCGCCACTGTGGTGACGGCGACGAAGGCACAGATTCGGAGTGACCTGGTGTGGTTTTGTGTGCCTGATAGAGCGATTGCCGGCGCGGCCGAGACCCTGAAAAACGCATCGGATTGGAGTGGCAAAGTGGCTCTGCACTCGAGCGGCGCACTCACGAGTGGCGAACTCGCAGAGTTGCGACGACGCGGGGCAGCCGTGGGATCAGTTCATCCATTTATGACCTTCGTCCGCGGATCCCGGCCGACGCTAGCGGGAGTGCCATTCGCCACGGAGGGAGATCGCGCGGCGGTGCGCATGGCGCGACAAATCGTGAAGGAACTCCACGGTCGTGCGTATTCCATTCGCAAGGAAGATAAACCTGCTTATCACGCGTGGGGTACTTTTGCTTCACCTTTGTTGATGGCACTGCTCGCGACCAGCGAGCGTGTAGGCGCTATTGCCGGTATCAGGCGCAAAGAAGCAAAGCGAAGAATGCTGCCGATTCTCAAGCAAACGCTGGCAAATTATGCTGCCATCGATGCGGCCGGAGCGTTCAGCGGGCCCATCATCCGGGGTGATATTGACACGGTTAAACATCACCTCCGCACCTTGCGTAAAGACCCTGTGGCGCTCAGCGTCTATGTCTCACTCGCTCGCGCGGCACAGGCGTACTTGCCTGGGAAAAACAAAAAGGGGCTCGAGGAGGTATTGAAATCATCGGGACTCAACGCAGGCTAGTTGTCCCGGACTGCGCGAGGTCGCACGCCGAACAATGGCAAGCAATGCCAGCACCACAAATGGAAAAGCCGCCGCGGTCCGTAGAGGCAAAACAAAAACAGCCTTTGAGTAGAACACTTCTGGGCTGAGAAATGGGCGGAGCGCGATTAACCCGAGCGCCGCTACCCAGGGCCACAACAAAACCGCAATACCGATTGCGAGCAGCGCAAGAAAAATGGGACTGGAGCCTCGCGATGTTTTTCGGCTGGCCAGCAAAAAAATACCGGGCAATAGAATCAGGTGATCGCAAACCGACTGTCCGGGAAGCAACGTTACGGTAGTGATGGCAAGCAAGAGGCTGAGTGTCAGCCAGAATTCGTAAGATCCTGCCACGGCAGCACGCGCTCTCCTGGCGAGCAGCAGGGTTGCAATCAGTGCGATGGCGAATAGGGCAATCCCACTATTCGGCCCGAGACCCAGCAACTCGCCGGCGAGCGGAGGCATGGAATATTGCGGGTAGCCCTGGACTATTCGGCCCCAGGACTGAATCCAGCGCGGCCAAACAGCCAGTGCCGCACTGACCAGCAGAAAGATGGTGCCGAGGAAAGACAAAGTGAAGCGCCCCCGGCGACGCCAATCATGCGCGCTCCAGATTAGTAAATATAAGATCGCGAGCAGCGTCATCTGTGGTTTGATCGTAGTTAAAGCCATCAGCATTCCGGCAAGGAGTAATCGGCCCCGCACGAGCGCAAGAACAGACCCCGCCAGGAGAAATCCAACCAACAGTCCCAATTGCCCCGCGTAAAGGCCCTCGAGCTCGGGGTAACTGCACACCGTCAACAGGAGAATGATCACGAGCCAGGGCGAGCTCACTCGCCACGATAACGCTCGCGTCCAAAATATGGCGCCTGCGGCAATCAGCGCACAAAGCAAGATCGCCAACACGATGCGCAATGGCGGAAACGCCACTTGGCTTGTCGGCCAGAGCAAGAGGACGGTGAATGCAGGGTATGCAAAGGTTCTGTAGTCCGCGGGAGGATCGGTAGAGAATTCGCCGGTCAGTGGGCGGCCGAATAATCCGATCTGGATATCGCGCGTGACCGCAGGACTATAAGGATCGCGGCGCTCTCGGAGCCATTCGCGCGACGCCAGCCAAATGGGATAGAAGTCGTCACCAAAAGCGTATCCCCCGCCTAAATGTTTGGAGGCGCGAACTTTTTCTACTCGCGGCATGAACAAACCGAACTGGTAGTAAATCATCGAAGCCGCGCCAACCAGGGCGAGGCCCAGTAACCATGGGGCGAGAGCTGAACGGAGGCTTCCAGAATCGAGTGTGCGCATTCGCGAGAAAAGAGTCAGCAAATTAGAGCATAGCTAGGAAGATTGGGGCAAAGCCATGCCGATGGGGAGAAGGCTAAGGGCCTCGATCCTCTTTGCGCTGGCGTGCTAGCTGGAAGTGAAAAGGTGGCCGAGCTTTTCTCTCTTGGTTTTCAGATATTCCTCGGCGTGGGGGCTGGGCGTGACTTCGCACGGTACACGCTCGACCACTTCGACGCCGGCGCGTTCCAGAGCTTCCACCTTCTCGGGGTTATTGGAGAGCAGTCGCACCTGGCGGACGCCTAATGCCTTGAGAATCTCACCGGGTAATGCGAAGTCCCGCTGATCGGCCTTAAACCCGAGGCGCTCGTTCGCTTCGACGGTATCGAGTCCTGCATCCTGCAGCTCGTAAGCTTGCAACTTGGCCATTAGTCCGATACCGCGGCCTTCTTGCTGTTCGTAGATTAAAATTCCCGCGCCCAAATCGCGAATCATCGCGAGCGCCATTTCGAGTTGCTGACGGCAGTCACAGCGCAAGGAGTGAAATACATCGCCGGTGAGACATTGCGAGTGCACGCGCACCAGCGGAGGAGCGGAGTGAACATCGCCCATCACGAGCGCGACAGCTTCCTCGACCCGGCGGGTGCCGTCAGAGCCGGTTTCTGAACGAAAACCATGAATACGGAACACGCCCCAGCGGGTAGGGAAATCTGCTGATGCGAGTTGTTGAACTGCTTTAGGGGTCACGCTTCGATTATAGCTTGCCAGGAAGATCGAATCCTACGGAGGGCCGAAGCGTCACGGAGCGACTGCACAGGAAGAAACACATTCCGACGGTCCGCATTTCGTGTCTCTTCTTGAAAACCTTAGCCTTTGGCTCGGTAGTGAAAGATCGCATCCTGCTTCGACGCGATGGCCACGCCGTTCCGCGTTGCGGGATGGAAGTGCCAGTTTTCCAGGGCTGCCAGGAACTTCTCGTCCAGCTTGGGGCCCATGCTGTGGAGAACCGTTTTTCCGACAATTTCACCGCGTTCATCGATGATGATTTCCACGACTACATTGCCCTCGGAGTCCGGGAGTTCCCACGGATAAACGATGGGGTCGACTGTAGCAACGGGCAGAGCAGGACGAATTTCGTCTCCATAGATGGGCCCTCCCGGCAAAGAGCCGTAAGGAAGTCCGGAAGGGGCGCCGTGTCCCGCATCGGAGAGAGTTGGAGCCTGCGCTTTGTCCTGCGCGGAAGAGTGCGAGAGAGGAGCTTGTAGAGGCGAAAGTTTCGCCACCGTTATATTCTGCTTCAGAATTAGTTTTTCGTGACCGAGCCTTTGATGGCGGTAAGCTTCAGTGGCGTGGTCCGGAGAACTGCTGGCGCTGTCATCGGGAGACTGGGTCGGAAAGTACATCTGGGTGAGCAGTTTGCCACTACGTCCCAAGGCGACGGAAGATGGATTCAGCAGTTGAGGTTCGGGCGTGCGCAGAAGGCACGCGAACAATAAAGCGTGCAACGCCAGCGACGCTGTCATGACTTGGCGTTGACGAATTCGCGCTCCAGGATTTAATTGCGCAAACATGACTCGCAGAATTCCCCCACAGCTTCCTCTCAGGTTAGACGCGGCACGGGGGGATTCGTCAAGGTACTGTTGGTGCGGAAGAAGGAACGCTGGTAAAATGAGATGGAAAATTATTCATCCATCCCTTAAGGGGCTATAGCTCAGCTGGGAGAGCGCGTCGTTCGCAACGACGAGGCCGTCGGTTCGATCCCGACTAGCTCCACCAAACCTTTCAACAACTTTACTTGGATCCTCCGGGCGCGACTTTTGCAGTGCTTTATTTCCGGCTACGAAGCACGCCTTTCGACGTCTCGGCTCATGTGCCGCTTTGCCAGAGCCTCAATTTCTGGTTCGGTCACCGCAGAAAGGTCCGCGCTCTCGGTAGCGATGACCTTGCGAGAAATATCGGGATGGTGGGTCTTCAAGTATTCTTTCAAGAAATCGGCGGCGTTGCTTTTGCCGGTGGCGTGACCGATCAGGACGATCTCATTCGCCGGTGTGATATCTTTCGCGACCTCTTCATAAAATGAATCCTCTTCGGGAACGCGCTCACCACGGTAGTGAGCTTCCTTTCGATGAATTAGATGATGATGGAAATTGTAGGGATCGTAAGGTTGCACGGTATGTTCATCTGCCGGACGACTTCCACCGAGATCCCGGTAAACATGGGCGGCGTGATGGTCGATGACGACAATCATCCGGCCTGGCCGGGGCGATTCTTTTATCTGTGAACTCTGTCCAGCTTCCTTGAGGAATTTACGCAGACGAGAAACTTCCTCCACGCCAAGATCATGGGTCGGCGGCCGCTTGAAAAAGACGCGCTCGCTGCCGATGCGGAAAACAAATTCATCGCCTCCATGGGGTTGGACGTCCCCACCCAGATGCTCGACCAGTTCCACGGTTTCGCTCCAACTAAGGTTATGGGGTAGCTTGCCGTTGAGAAGATTCTGGTACAGCGAGTCGAGGTGCTTACTCATAGTGTGTACTCCTTCGCAAAAGAATTTTCTAAGCTCGATCAACATGCATCTCGAACGATTGCGATTAAGCCGGACGTAAAAGAACTAAACGTCAAGTCTTTTTCACCTTCGCGGGAGCGCCCAGCGCGACCGCAGCCTCGGTGGTGAGCAGAAGGAAAGTGAAGGTCTCCTGCAGGTATAGACGGATCACGACGTCGTTGTGGTTGAGGTAGCCGATGGAGACGTCCTGCCCGATGTGCAGTTCGAAATCACCACCACGAGTGGTCATCACGAAAGCGCCGGTAATGGCGGGCGCCCAGATGATTTGATCTTTGACCAGCCGCTTGACGTGCTCCAACACCGGGTATCCGTGATCGCTGGTTTCGGCGAGTGCAGTGTAGGCGTCGGCGCCGAGCAAGACAGCATAGGGGCCGTTCACGCCGACGAGGCGCAACCGGCTTAAGCTTTGTGCAATCGCGTCCGGATACTCGCGCACGTCAGATGGGAGCGTCATGATTGGATTGCTCGTCCCCTGACGGATGCCTCCGATACCGGCCGCGGCGTAACCCTCGAATATGGCGGCATCTTCGGCGAAGGCGATCTGTCGCGCAGCGTCCTTCGCAGGTTGCCAGTCGGAATCGTTCGCGCCACGATCGACATCGTCAATCGCTCGGCGATCCAATTCGAAGGGGACTCGCAGCTCGACCAACGCCTTCACATCGCGCTGGTTCGCGATAATGCCTTTCGCCGGGGCGGTGATCGTCCGCAGGTGACCCGTGCCGACGGCAGAAAGGCTCGTGCCGGATGGCCCCTTCAGGTCGACGACGCGACGTCCGGCAAGGTAGCGCTTGAGCGTGCGAGAGGTTTCCTCTTCGATCTGTGCCCAGGCTGAATCTGAAATGGGTGCAAGCTCGCGATGGAGATTATTCATGTCGAGTGTTTCCTTTGAGAGATCCGATGCCGAGCGAACCGTCGCGCACCGGGGGGATGGATGAGGTGGTATCGGCCACTGCAGGTGCGGAGGAGACTTCTGCGGCCGCCGTCTGATCTTCGAGAGCTGGATCTTCAGCGACATCCTCCAGAAAGGTTGCCGAGGGCACGAAGAACAGGTTTCCTGTGACGGCGCGGCTGAAGTCGAGCAGCCGGTCATAATTGCCGGGCGGGCGGCCGATGAACATGTTCTCAAGCATTTGTTCGATGGTGCGGGGCGAACGGCTGTAGCCGATAAAATACGTGCCAAATTCGCCATGGCCCGGACGGCCGAACGGCATGTTGTCCCGCAGGATTTTGATCTCTTTGCCGTTCTCGACAATGGTGGTGAGCGCGCTGTGCGCCGAGGTCGGCTTGACCGACTCGTCTAGCTCTATGTCGGAAAGCTTGGTGCGGCCGATGATGCGTTCCTGCGCTTCGGTGGAGAGTGCGTTCCAGGCGTCGAGATTGTGGAGATATTTCTGCACGATGACATAACTGCCTCCGGCAAAGTCAGCGTCCTCGTTGCCAATGACTACGGCATCGGCCGCCGCCTCGCCCCTGGGATTCTCCGTCCCGTCGACGAACCCCATCAGATCTCGGTCGTCGAAGTAACGGAATCCATGCACTTCGTCCACCGGGGAAATGGCATGTCCGATGCGCGCCATAATCTGTGTAGCCAGTTCAAAAGACAGGTCCATGCGCTTGGCGCGGATGTGAAATAGCAGGTCACCCGGCGTGGAGACCGCATGGCGCGCTCCTGCACGAAGCTCGCGGAAGGAATGCAGTTCTGCCGGCCGCGGATGCAAGAACAGGCGGTCCCAAACGTCGGATCCGAAACCGATTAGGCAGGATAGTCCGCCCTCTAGATCACGAAATTCTACGGCGCGCACCAGCGCGGCAAGGTCCCCGCAAAACGAGCGCAAAATGGCCCGATTCTCAGGACCCGGATTTAATGTTGCGACCAGGAAGATCGCGGCGCGAGTAAGCGGCGCGGCTACTGCCTGCGCGAGTGCAGGCGATCTACCTGCCGCTTCGGGGGTGTCCGTGGGATCGGGCTTCATCGGATTTGGTCCATACGACGGTCAGGCTGCCTTGAAATCGTCGTCGGATTTCTCCAGGTGCCCGCCAAACTGATAGCGCATCGCGGAAAGGAGTTTATCAGCGAAGTCGACCTCCCTGCGACCATGACTTTTCGTCGTGCGATGCCGCACATAATATCAGCGCGATCGTGAGCAGCTTCTTTCCGCAGTTAAGACCCCCCGTATACGTCCATCCTGATAGCGTAAACCGCCGAGATTGCGGTGCGATAGTGGCGCTCTCCCTATCCTCCGTCGAGGAAAGCGCGCAGGAGCCTCCTAAGAGTTGTGGTTTCGCGGATCGTCGCCCGCGCTGACGTATTCAAGCCCGAGCGGACCAATCGCGGTCACTTGCGTTATGTACTCACCGGATTTCGCCAAGTGGAAATGGGACGTATTGCCCGGCAGAACAATAACGCTGCCGGGCGGGTATGCCTGCAGCATTTCCGGATTGAACTGCTCGCCCAGGCCAATGTAGAAAACGCCCGAGATCACTGTGTAGACCCGATCCTCCGGGTGTCGGTGTGGCATCAGCTTAACCCCATGGGGCACTTTGACCCTGATCGTGTAGGGTCCGGCCTGTGAGGGTTGACCCACGATGACAGCCAGGTGAACCGAAGGTGGGAACGCCGCGAAGGGCTTCCAGTTGATGTCTTCGGACAGAACCGATTTGAAAACGTCCTGGCCCGGCTGATGCGCTACGACCATGGCTTGTTGTGGTCTCGTCATGACGGCTGTTGTTTCATTTGGCATATAACCCTCCGCGTAATTTAGGCGGCGTACATTTTGCGATTAAACAGAGGAAAGCACGCAGCGGCTCAACGCTTTTGGTACGGGTGGAAGATGTAATCTTTCGCCTTCACTGGCGTATGGCACGCATATCCGCAGTCTGAGAGGCTTTTGGGATCGGCCGTGAACTTGTCGGAGGCGGCTTCGTAGTTGAACACCGCGTATCCCCACCCGCCGCTCTTGGCGAATCTCTTGCTGTCCTTTTCCATAACGAAAGCTTCCTTAAAAACATCTGGCACCTCCACGACGAAGGGAGCCTCTGTGCTCTTCTTCGGTGTCCACTGGAGCTTCGCTACCATGGAGCCATCCGGGAAAGGCTGGCCGTTGCCCGGAATGCCGGCCTTGAATGCCTTGATCATCGTCGGATTCCCAACGATCACCTTGAGCCTTTCGTCGGTTCGGGCAGAAGAGATGACCGCCCAGTCTTCGTATCCTCTGAAATCGGAGAACGCGATTCCGCCCGGCGATGTGAGCGAGTACTTGTCGTTCTCTTGGTTTTGGGCGAGAAGGACCACGCCGCCGAGGACGGCGAGGATCGTCGCGGCTGCCGCAAAGATGGTAAAGCCGCCGACACGTTTCACGGCGGTGCGTATTTCTATCCCCTGTTCTTGTCGTTCTCGCGGCACAGATTTCATCGCAACTTTAGACATGGCGTTCTCCTCAGCAAAAAGCTTACTAAGTCCGATCAACCTGCATATTGAACGATTGCAATTAGGCCAGAGGTCAGGGAGCAAAACAATTGGACTATGGTATCGGCCATACCTTCGTATCGTGCGTGCTGGACGAGGTCTCCCTCGCTTTGATCGACTTTCAGGCTTTGGCGCGATGGAGGAAACCGCACGCCTCAGCATGAATCACGGCAGTCGATATGAAAGTATGGCCGATACCATCGTCCAATTGCGCGGCGCATTTTGTTCTGGCTGAATGGTGGTGGAAAAGAGAATCCTGTAGCAGCCTGAGCCAGATTGCGCGCTAGGGAGCGAGATTCGAACACGGTCTTCGCAATGAGCACTATGTCGAAAGGAGCATCAATGAACGCCGTACAAGTCGACCAGCAGAGTTATGAGATGCCCCCGCGCGAGGGGATCAGCGTCGCGCATTTTCTCACTGTGGCCGACGTCGAGCGATCGGCTCGCTACTACGAAAAGGTCTTCGGCGCTCGCATTCTGACTATGGGTGACGGCAACGCGCCTCCCTACCTTCAGCTTGCGAATATCTGGATGATTCTGAACGTTGGCGGCGGGCCCACCCCCGATAAACCGACGGTCACCCTCAGCGTCCCCGACCCGAATCACATCAATAGCTTCATGAATTTCCGCGTTGCGGATATTCAAGCCTGCTACGAATTATGGAAAAGCCGAGGAGCCGAATTCATCACGCCGCCGATTCCCAAATATGGCGAGATTCGCTGCTACATCCGCGACCCTGACGGCTACATTATCGAGGTCGGACAGAGTACCACCCTCACGTACGGTTAATACTCGGGCCGGGGAGAATTGGCCGTGAAAGCAGCCAGGATTCATAGCTTCGGACCGCCCGACGTCGTGGTGGTCGAGGATGTGCCGACGCCGACACCGGGCCCGAACGAAGTTCTGGTGCGCGTGATGGCCGCGGGCGTCGCGCCCAGGGACGCGATCATCCGGGAGGGGAAGAGCAAGGTTAGCCCGCAACCTCCCCTAACCCTTGGTTCGGACTTCTCCGGCGTCGTCGAGAGGGTCGGCCCCGGCGTTACGGTTTTCGCACCTGGCGACGAAGTCTATGGCGTCACCAATCCGCAGTTCTGTGGCGCCCAGGCCGAGTTCGCCGTGGCCGCGTCCGGCATGGTCGCTCGCAAACCGCAATCCCTGAATCACGTGGAAGCAGCATCGGCTCCCGTCATCGCCGTAACCGCCTCGCAAATGCTGTTCCAGTATGCACACGCGACGCGCGGACAAACGGTAATGGTCGTCGGAGCCGCGGGGAACGTCGGGGCCTACGCCGTGCAAATGGCCCTAGACGCCGGAATCCACGTCGTTGCCATCGCCCGCCTCGACGACGAGGACCTGCTCCGATCATTGGGCGTGAAAACCATCATCGACTCGAGTAAGCCCGCATTCGAGCGGGACCTCCCACAGGTGGACGCTATCCTCGATACGGTCGGGGGGAGTACGCTTAAACGCTGCGTCGCTGCATTGAAACCCGGAGGCAAACTCGTCACCTCGGTCTCGGCGCAGCCGCTCCCAACAGGGGCCATTTTCTTCTACGCGGAGGTGACCACCGCGCGCCTGCAGACACTCACAACATTATTTGACGCAGGCAAAATCACAGCGCGTGTGGGCTCAATCCTGCCGCTTTCGGAGGCGCGCCAGGCGCAACGCATGCTCGCGGGCGCACCACACAAGTCCGGCAAGATCGTGCTGCAGATCGGCCTCAGTGGGAATGTTGTACACAAGAGCTGCTGAAGGTCCGCCAACCACCCAATACCAACGTCCAATTGCGTGCCCCATTTTGTTCTGGCCTAATCCATCCTTGAACAGTCACTAGCTCCAACATTGAAAGGGGTGCCAGATGGCCGTCACAAATGAACTTAAGGAGGCCACGCGCGCGACCGCGCATGCCGCGTCGAACACGCCTGAGTCGAACCCATTAAGTGTGAACGTTTTTACCGCCCCGGGAAAGGCTATGGTCGGCGAGCGGCCAAAATCCTTCGGCGAAGCGCTCGGCTTCGACCCGATCACGTCGACTTTAATCTTCGGCGAGTACGACGCGGTGCTAGTGGACGCAATGGGGACTGTGGCTGAGGCCGAGGCTCTCGCGAATTGGGTTGCTCTGCACAACCGCAACTTGCAGACCATCTATATCACGCACGCCCATTTCGATCACTTCTACGGTCTCAGCATTCTGCTCGACCGTTTTCCCGGCGCTCGCGCGATAGCAACGCCAAACGCCGTGAAAGCCATGCAGATATCTTTCACTCCCGCAGTGGAGCGGCTAGCCCGGCGTATGTTTCCCGGGCAAGTTCCCACGAAACTCGTTCCACCCGAGCCCTATGAGCAAGACACGTTCACTCTCGAGGGGCAGGAATTGCGCATCATCGAGCAGGGCCGCACCGATAGTCCCGATTCAACGTCTTTGTATGTCCCATCCATCGGCCTGATCGTCGCTGGAGACGTTGTTTACAACCAATGCCGCATGTATGTCGGCGACACCACCCCGGAAAGCCGGAAGAATTGGATCGCAGCGCTGGATCGGTTAGCCGCGCTCAACCCGGCGATGGTTGTCGCCGGTCACAAGAAGCCGGGCGCGCCCGACTCTCCCTCGACGATCCAGGACACTAAACGTTACCTCGAGGATTTCGATCGGCTACAGAAAACCGCGAAGTCCGACCAGGAGCTCTTCGATCAGATGACAGAACTGTACCCGCATTGGGTGGCCAATCAGTCGTGGTTGATGTTCGGATTCCCGGCGGCATAACTCCCATGGACGGCGGTGGCCGGCCCTTTGCGTACTTTGGAGGAAGCCGCGGACGATGAGTTAGCTCATAACCAAGAGAATAGATTCAAGTTCAAAAAGGAGAACAACAATGGCAGCTAAAGGAAAAGTGCTGGTATTAGTCTCAAGCGGTCGCGGTTTGCCCTTGAAGGATGGCAAGGTTTACAAGGGCGCAGGCTACTATCTCAACGAGCTTACGGTTCCGGTTCGCGCTCTGATGAGGGAGGGCTACGAAATCACTTTCGCCAACCCCAAAGGCAACGCGCCCCAAGTGGATGTGCATTCGGAGGTCGCCGATTTCTTCGGCGGGGACGCGGCCAAGCTTGAGGACTATATGCTGTTTCGCGACGGTCTGACTGGGCTCAGAGATCCAAGCCGCATCGCGGATGTCATTGCATCGGGCCTGGATCAATATGACGCCGTTTTCGTCCCCGGCGGCCATGGCCCGATGGAGGATCTTCTCGATGATCCTAATGCCGGCATAGTGATGAGACACTTTCACGAAACATCCAAGCCTACGGCTGTGCTCTGCCATGGCCCGATTTCACTTCTCTCGGCGCTTCCGAATTCGAAGGAGTTTGTCGCCGCGTTGAGCGCAGGGGATGCCGCTGGAGCACACGAAAAGGCGAAAGGCTGGATCTATGCTGGATATAAGATGACCATCTTTTCGACGGCGGAAGAGCAGCAGCGCGAGCCGCAAGAGATTGGTGGCAAGGTTCTCTTCTATCCCGACTTCGCCTTGCGTACGGCGGGCGGTGACGTAAGTGTGCTCGCTCCATGGTCGAGCTATGTCATTCAAGATCGCGAGCTGATCTCAGGTCAGAACCCGTTCTCCGATCAAGCGCTTCTGAATCTTCTTCTGCCGGCACTCGATGGGAAGAGGAAGGTGGCTTCAGCGGCATAAGACTCGGGGACGCCAGAAAGAACCGATGGAGAAAGAGACGACTGTGTTGGAGGGAGTAACTATCGAGTGAACAATACGTTCGCTGATGTTCGCAGCTGCCGCCTAAACATCAGGTAAGTGTGCGCCGCCCAATGAGCGTAGCGCGCAACTGGAGATGATTATGGCCTCTGCACGACAGGGGAGTCTTCTTGCCAGGAAGATACGAGTTTCGCAGCCCATGGCGAAACAGCAATCGCAAGCAAATAGAACAAGGGTACAATCACAACGGAAAATGCGATGAGCGCGGAAGTATGTCGCGCCATACCGTTGATGAGCGCTCCGATCGGGCCGATCCCATAGAAATAAATCAGCAGATTGTTCACTGCAGCGATCACCCGGATTCCAAGAAACGCAATGGCCATGCTCAGCATGTGGAGAGGGGACACTCGTATCGCTTCAGCCGACCATGGATTCAGATAGATTTTCGCTAAATGACGCTATAGGGCTATGCAGCCATTTTGCTTCGACACACTCTGCATGATTCGCAGAGAACATCACACACGCCGTCATGATTGCAGCGCCCGCAAGGTTGACCATTAATGCCCGACGCGGCAAGTACTCTTGTCCATTATTTACGGCTGAATTCCCTTCGTGAACCCCAGGTCGCGACAGCGCAACCATGGTTGTCCATAGATCCAGGCACGCCGCCAGGGAAAAGAGGACGAGATATGAGAGGGCTGCAAGCGCTAGTCTGCTTCGTTGCCGTTGGGCTGGCACTTCTAGCCTCCCTATGTTGAAGGTTTGGCGGCTAAGGCGCGCGCGACAATCGTATCATTGTCGAGCGCCCAGGACCTCCCCAGCGTCAATAAGACACTCGCGATATGCGCCAGCTAGTGTGCTGGTTGAAATAAGCGGGCAAAAATGTCAAGGCACCAACAAGATCTTCCCGACGCCTCCCTTTTCCGCCATTGCTTGCGCCCTGGCCGCTTCGCGGAGCGGCAGTTTCTCGCCAATCGGAATTACCAGCTTGCCATCTCGCACCGCTTCGGCCATGAACTCGAGCGTTTTCCGGTCGAATTGCGAGAACACTGGCACCACTTTTACAGCGGGATATTGCGCGGCGTTCTGTGGCGCCCCCACAACCGATGCATACACTCCTCCCGGCTTAACTTTGACGATGAGCTTCTCGCCGGTTTTTCCCCCAACCGTATCGGCCACCGCATCGAGCAGAGGAAGCTTCGCGATTGCAGTGTCATCGTCGGTTGCGACCAGCTGATCTGCGCCCACGGTCTTCGTATCCTCCATCTGTATCTGCCTCTTCAAAACCCCCGCGATCACAGTGGCTCCGAGTTGCTTCCCAGTGAATACCGCAGAACGTCCTACATTTCCAGAAGCGCCAGCGACGAGAACGGTCTGGCCATTTTTGATTCCCGTACCGGACATGAGCTGGTTGCCGGTCGTCGTGACCAGAGGCAGGGCCGCCGCCTGGATCAAATCAAGCCCCTTGGGAACTTTCGCCAGAACTGCGGCCTTTACGACGCAAAGCTCGGCGTAAGTATTGTCCGCCATAGCGAACACCTGGTCGCCAACGGAAAAGCCTTCCACTCCTGGCCCCAGCTTGACCACGGTTCCCGCGACATCAACTCCTATGAGGCCCGGGAAGTGGATGGGATAAAAATCCTTCGTTAACCCAGCACGTCGCTTATAGTCGATCGGATTCACGCTTGCGGCAGCGACCCGCACCAGCACCTCGCCCGAGCCCGGAACCGGGTCAGGATAATCCTCGAACTTCAATACTTCCGGACCGCCATATTGGCGGACAACGATTGCTTTCATATTTTCATCCCCTTAGCTAAGCAGGCGAACAGGTACTAAAAAGTCTGATGAACACAGTCTGCTGAACAATGTCTGCTGAACAATGTCTGATGAACAATGTCTGATGAACAAGGCGAGAATTGGTCGGCGGATCCCGCAAACTTCGAAGCTTTGGAATCGCTTGGGCGCGTCGAAATAATCCTCTGCGCGGGTCATCAGTTTGTCTTCGCTGAAGTTCGGTACCCCGCCCACTTCAGGACGTCCCAGATCTCGCACTGCAAGCAAAAGCCCGAGGAGATGGAAGGCACTATGACTCCTTCGGTAACAGCGTCGTAAACCAGTTCGTGCGCCGCTTCATAGCCGGGGATTTGCACTCGCTTGGCGAGTTCGATCAATTCTTGCGTTGGAAATTCACGTTCTGCAATCATCGATAGCAATAACATGAGGCCGTCGGGACCCGCGAACCGGTCAAGAGCTAATCCTTCTACAATGCCCCGGTTCCTTCTGAATTCGTCTCGCGGATTGTACTGACATCCGTATGGCTCGCGCTTTCTCGGGCTGGTATTGCGACGGTGCACCAACCGTAAGCCTCTCACTCTCGACTTTCCCTCAGCACCCTCCGCAGCCAGCCACTCTACCCAGCCAGCTTGCAGGTCTGACACAATTTCGCCACAACGATCACATCGCCAACCCGATCGAATAGATTTCTGTCTGGGCATAACCTTCACCAACATTCCATCGGCTGACTCTCGCCCAGTCGATGCGTCGATTACAACCCAGGTCATCCGGGCGAATCAATTGGACGTTAGTATCGGCGATACCTTGGTATGTGGGCCCGCCTCGGCATGGCAACAAGCTTGAATAAGCAACCAAAGACGGCAGATCTGCATAGAAACGGGGCGGTGACTGAAGAGGCACTTAAGAGCCGGGACCATTTTGTCCCCAGCAATCAACCCAGGGCGAAACAATTATTTCGGATGAAGTACTGAATTGACAGCCTCGAATAGCGCAGTGTCGGTGAAAGGCTTGAACAGGCACTCGACCGCGCCTTGCTTGAGTAAACGAGTGCGAACCGTCTCATCGCTGCTGGCAGTGATAAAGATGATCGGAATTGGCCGCCTGCGCCTGGACAATTCCCGCTGAAGATCAGGTCCGGACATTCCTGGGGGCATGGAGACGTCGAGGATAAGACACCTCGTCTGGTCGACGTAATCGGAGGCAAGGAAAGCCTCAGCCGAGGAGAACGCCTCAGCCGAATACCCGAACTCCCGTACCAGGTCGGGCAGCGACTCGCGGAGGGATTCATCGTCATCGACCACGGATACGAGTGGACGCCCGATCGTCACAACTTGTTCTCGCCCCATGACGGGAGCATGATCGCCCTTGACCGAGCGAGTCAATGACACTTTGGTGTCGGTTCGGCGGGCAGTTCGTTTTCTGAACAGCTAGCGACTTTGCAATGCGGAGATGTGCCACTCGAACTTGGATTGACACCCTCAAGCGTCAGCAATCGACTCGCTACCAACTATTCACGGTTTCTTCAGGCGCTCCGGTCCCGCTAGACGACGAAGTGTTACAGAGCGGATCGGAGAGCACGAGGCCATCAGCCACTTGGGGAATGGAGAACGAAAACGAGGCTCCCGGACCATTGTTCAGGGTTGCCCACAGCCGTCCACGATGGCTCTCAATAATCGAGCGGCTGACGGAAAGTCCGATTCCCATTCCCCCGCGCTTAGTTGTGTAGAACGGTTCAAACAGCTTTCCCATGCAGTAGGGTTCGATGCCCACGCCGACATCTTGCACTGTCAATCGCGCGCGATCGCCCTCCCGTTCGGTCCTGATCACCAACTGCCGCAGACGATCATCCACGCCGCTCATTGCGTCTGAGGCGTTCAGGACGAGGTTCAGGATCACCTGCTGAAGCTGTACACGATCGCCCGTGACGAGCGGAAGGTCGTCGGCAAGTTCAGGACGCAGAAGCACCCCGTTTTTCTGCAGGTCCGCTAACGATAGGGCAATCACTTCCTTGGCAGCCTCATTCAAGTTCACACATTCAGTTGTCGTGTCCTTATTGCTAAAGAGTGCGCGCAACCGGGTAATCACTTCGGACGCACGGTTGCCATCGCGTATCATGCGCCGCGCAGTTTCCCGTGCTCCCTCGACATTTGGAGTTTCCGCCGCCAGCATCCGCAGGCAGGTGCTGGCGTTTGTGACAACGCCGGAGAGCGGTTGGGTGAGCTCGTGGGCTACTGATGCTGTCAGCGTTTCGAGGGTCATCACCCTGGCCACATGTGCAAGTTCCGATCGAGCCTTGTCGCGTGCTTGCTCCGTCAACTTGCGCGCCGTGACATCCTGAACCGAGGCCATGTACTCGAGCTGACCGTCTCGGCCCCGCGTCGCATGTGCGACTGCATGCATGTACTTAATCGAGTGGTCCGGCATTAGCAAACGGTACTGCCACTCGAAGTCGTTGCGGCCTTCTCGTTTTTGGTCGAGCATCTTCATTTTCTCGATCAAACTGACGTCTTCCGGATGGACTCGGCTACGGATCAATTCGAGCGTGACGGGAATGCCGACCTCAAGCTCGTAGATGCGATAGAGCTCCGCTGACCAAGTGATTTCGTCTGTCGCCACGCGCCAGGAAAAGCTGCCGATTTGACCGAGATGTTGACCTTCGGCCAGGAATGCCTCGCTGCGCCTTAAGGCTGTTTCGGCTCGCTTCTGCTCGCTCAAGTCGAGCACGAAAGCGACGCCTTCTTTCCCTGTTCCTTCGAAGAGCGCGCCGCCGAGAAGTACAGGCACTCGGCTGCCATCTTTGCGGAAGTACTCCTTCTCGAAAGGTCGAAATCTGCCCGTCGCCTTCAAATCATCGACGGCCTTTTCAGCATGGTCACGCCACTCTACTGGTGTCAGGTCCGCCCAGCGCAGGCGACCTGAGGCGAGATCTTCCCGGTCGTATTGCACCATGCGGAGAAATGCTTCGTTGGCTCCGGTGACTGCACCTTCGAGATTCCACATGACGATTCCAACAACATTAGCGTCGACTAGACATCGGACCTTCGCTTCCAACCCTCGCGCCAGTTCACGAACTTCTGCTTCTGCTTTTTCACGCTCGGCTATCTGGAATTTGAGGTTTTCTATCTGTACCAGCGCTTGATACGCCGAAGACGCAAACTTTCCCAGAGAGGTCATAAGCCGTCTATCCTCTGCATCCAACTTGCGGAGGTCGCTATGCATGATTCCCCAAATGGTTCCTACCGCCTTGCCGTCGACGTAAAACGGAACCACGAGGCACTCTTCGGCTGGCGGAGCGACGGGCAGCAAATACGGATAACGCCGTTCGAAGTGGGTGAACAGCAGCGTACGATCTTGATCGAGCACGTCTCCGCAGGGGCAGAACTTGCGCGGGACCCCGCCTCCAACGTGCGGATTCCACATCCCGACGATCGCCGGCCAATAAAATCTTTCACCGCTCGTGTCTGGCGTTCTACCATCCTTGGTCAACAAGCTAAGGCCGGCAGAATCGCACTGCGTAATATCTAGAATCGTTTCAGCGAGCGTCTGAAATATTGTAGTCGGCGAATCGGCAAGCCCGGTCACCAACTTAACGAGCGCACAGTTCTCTTTTTCGTAGTCCGGCGGCCGCGATGGGCGACGATCCAACTCCTCTGTGCAAAGAATCGATTCCAAAGGAGCGCCGGGAACATAATCTTCATCTTCCACTGGAACATCAGGCGATTGGGTAAAGTGGGCCATGTTCTCACCTTCATCTGAGCGGTTACGCCGCGGCTGTTAAGCCGCGGCCATCGCAATTGGTGCGGGCCTTAGCGTTTCGGCCATCCTCACCAGGTCGGCGAGAGATTCGGCCTTCATCTTCTGCATAACCTTACCGCGGTGCGCCTTCACCGTGATTTCGCTGATACTGAGTTCCCCGCCGATCTGTTTATTCAACAAGCCGGAGACGACCAGCGACATGACTTGCCGTTCGCGACAAGAAAGAGACTCGTATCGGTCGCGCAGCACTCGCATCTGCGCCTCCTGACTCAAAGCCACACGGCTGCGTTCGAGCGCGGCCCGGATGGCGGTCAACAGCTCATCGTCACCGAACGGCTTCGTCAAGAATTCAACCGCCCCAGCTTTCATAGCTTGCACTGTCATAGGCACATCCCGGTAGCCGGTGATGAAGATGATCGGCATGTCCATCCGTTCGACCGCGATGCGCTTCTGCAGTTCAAGACCATTGAGTCCTGGGAGGGAAAAATCGAGCACCAAACAGCTCGGAACCCAAGTTCGTGGGCGGGCAAGGAATTCCTGGCCGGAAGAGAAAGTCTCCGCCTGCCAGCCTTGGCAGCGGATCAATAATTCCAGCGATTCGCGCACGGAAATGTCATCGTCGACCACGAATACGATCGGTCCGATGCTCGACCTGGGTGGCGTCCCCAATTCATAGCGAAGTGCGTGCGTCGAATTCATGTTTCACTCCTGAACCGGCCCTCAGCAATCGTTTTGCTGAGACGACCTTAAGGCTGAACGAATGATCTGGAGAAGCTGCTCGTCGCTAAAAGGCTTGCCCAGGAAAGCGGCAGCGCCGGCTTGCAACGCTCGCTGACGGGAATCTTTGCTCTCGTAAGCGGTGATGAAGATGACAGGAATACCGCAACCCGCAGCAGTGAGGTGGCGTTGAAGTTGTAATCCATCCATGCCCGGCATCTGCACGTCTACGATGAGGCACGAGGTATCGCGCAGATGGCCGGATCTCAGAAAAGTTTCGGCAGATTCAAAAGCTGCCGCCCGAAAGCCAAAAGACTCAATAAGCAGCGTGGTGGCCCTGCGAACTGACTCATCGTCGTCAACTACCGAGATCAGATTCTCTATCACTACGAATTCCTCACTAAGCTCAAGGTATTCGCAGGGCGAGAAAGAATCTATTGGGCGTTGGTGGATCCAGGTCCTAAAAAGGATGACGCGGATAAACTTTAGCTTATGAGGCTTTTTCCGAGGGGCCTTTGAGCTTCTCGATCATTCGTACCAGGTCTACAAGGGATTCCGCTTGCATCTTCTCCATCGCGCGGCTGCGTTGGACTTTCACGGTACTTTCCGCAGTGCCGAGCTGGCCGGCAATTTGTTTATTGAGCATGCCCGAGACAAGCATCGAGATCACCTGCTGCTCGCGAGAGGTCAACGAGTCAAAGCGTTGTTGCAGGTCCGTTACTTCTTTCTCCTGCTCACGTCTCGCACGATCACGCTCGAGTGCGACGCGAACAGCGTCCAACAGATCCTGGTCGCGGAACGGCTTCGTGAGGAATTCGACTGCCCCGGCCTTCATGGCGCGAACAGTCATTGGAACGTCGCCGTGGCCGGTCAAAAAAACAATCGGGATACGCATCTTTCTGGCTGCGAGCTCGCTCTGAAAATCGAGTCCGCTCAATCCGGGCAGTCTGACGTCCAAAACCAGGCAGCTGGGTACATCCGGCGGTTTCTTACGCAAGAAGGAATCGGCCGAGTCAAAGCTCTCAACTGGAAGCCCCACAGTGCTTAAAAGGAATTTGAGTGAAGAACGCACCGACGCGTCGTCATCGACCACAAAGACGATGGATGCAGTAGTCACGCAGGACTCCCGGCGCTTGCCGGCAGCGTGAAGGAAAACACGGCACCGATGGGAGAATTTGGCGTGGCCCATAGGCGCCCTCCATGGTTTTCAACCAGTGACCGGCTGATCGACAAACCCATTCCCATACCGTTCGCTTTGGTTGTAAAGAAGGGAGCGAAGAGGCGATCCGCTTGCGTTCCAAGGCCAGTGCCGGAGTCGCGTACCGCAACCAATATGTCGCCAGATGCGTCAACCCGCGATTCCACCCAGAGTGAGCGAGGTTGATCGGTAACCGGAATCATGGCTTCGATGCCATTCATGATTAAGTTTAGAAGGACTTGTTGCATCTGAACCCGATCAGCAAATACGAGCGGAAGGGCCTTCGTTAATTGTCGTTCGAGCCGAACTCGATTCTCATGAAGCTCGCGGTCGGCTAGAGCGAGCGACTCTTGAATCACGTCGTTCATGTCCAGCCTGTTCTTTTCGACAGGTTCCTTTTTTATGAATGCGCGGATTCGAGCAACCACGGCGCTCGCTCGATTGCCATCCGCAACGATTTCCTCAAGAGCCCGATGCAAAACTTCAGTTTTGAGATTATCGGCCGCGAGCAGTCGCAGGCACGCGCTGCTGTTATTAGTAACGGCGGTCAGGGGTTGATTGACTTCATGGGCAATGGAGGCTGCCAGTTCGCCCATGGTTGTCAGCCTGGAAACACGGGCAAGCTCTATTTGTGCCGACTGCAAAGCTTTCTGTGCTTCTTTCCAGTCATGCAAATCCACAACGCTCCCAAACCATTTTATGACGCGACCTTCCTGGTCACGCAAAGGCAGCGCGCTGGAAATACACCAACGATAGGCGCGGTCGGCCGCCCGCCGCCCACGAAATTCATATTGAAAGGGCTCTCCGGTTGAAACCGCGGCTCTCCACGCGTGCTCCATTTTTTCAATGTCATCCTGATGAACGGACCTCATCCAGCCGGCCCCTCGGACCTGCTCCGCGGACAATCCTGTGTAGTCGAGCACGCGCTGGTTACAGTAATCAATCGCGCCATCTGCCTCGGCACTCCAGAGCATCTGCGGAATGGTCTCAGTTAGCTGGCGCAGGCTGCGCTCACTATCACGCAGTTTCTCCTCCGCATATTTACGTTCAATTCCCTGGGCGATCAAGTCCGCACCAGACGCCAGTGTCTCTGTTGTTTCTCGCGTGACCGGTTTTCGAGAGAACATGGCGAGCACGCCTATCGTGCGGTCTCCCACGCTCAGCGGATAGCCAGCAAAGCTAGCCATCCCTTCTTTCTTTGCCCACGCTCTGTCACTGACTCGAGGATCATTGAGGACATCGTTAGTCAGGTGCGGTTGTCGTTCTTGGGCAATCATCCCTATTTTGAATTGTCCCATCGGAATGTGGCTGTGAGGCCCGTCAAGATGCGTGTACATGCCTGCACTAGCCTGCAGTTCCAACATCTTTCCATCGTGACTTAGAGTCCAAATCCTCGCAAATGCTGCATCCAGATGGCGCACAATCGCTTCGCTGCACGCACCCAAGATCGCTCTCAAACTTTCTTCCTTACCGAAAGCCATGCTCACGTCCGCGCGGACAGCGGTCTGGCGCGCATGCGCCGCTCGCATATCCTCTGCCTGTTTTCTTTCGCTGATATCGCGGATAAAGCCGCTAAATACCCTATGCCCCTCTCTAGATAGTTCTCCGAACGAGATTTCCACCGGAAATTCGTCGCCGTTCTTTCGCCGTGCCGTGAGTTCAGTGCCTTGCCAGTTGATGTGCCGCTCGCCGGTCGATAGGTAGCGGCTGAACCCTTGCTCGTGCAATTTTCGAAGAAATTCGGGCATGAGTACGGTTAAGGGTTTCCCGATCAACTCCGTCGGATCATAGCCAAAAATTCTTTCTGTGGCGGGGTTGGCAAACAGAATTGCGCCGCTCTCGTCAATGCTGACCACGGCATCAGGCGCCGTTTCCACCACCAGGCGATAGTTCTCTTCGCTGTAGCGGAGCGCGGATTCCTCGCGTTTACGGTCGGTGATATCCGTAACCGCCCCGCCGATGGCGTAGATTTTTCCCTCTGTGTTGAACAGCGGAAACTTCTGTACGATCCTGGTCTGGGGGCCGTCCGAGTAGACAGCCACGTCTTCAAATTTAATCAGCTGGCCTGTTTGCAACACTTTTTGATCGGCCGCTTGCAAGACAGCAGCTTGTTCTGCCGAAAATAGCTCATCATCGTTCTTGCCTGTGACTTCGCCCGAGATATGAAACGCCTTCTTGAAGGGCTGGTTCGCATAGAGGTAACGGCTCTCACGATCTTTGACGAAAATCAGGTTTGGGCTGTGTTCAAAGAACGCCTGCAGCAATGCCTCGCCCTGCAGCCGCTTGGCCTCGGCTTCTTTGCGTGCATGAATGTCCTCGCAAACAATCAATGTTCGCAGGGATGATTCGTGAGCGGGGGTGGGGGCGACGGCTAAGAGCTTCCGCGTCAAGAACCAGAGATATTCACGATCCGCGCGGCGGATGCGCACCTCGCTCTGGAACGGTTTCCCTCCGGCCAGCGCTGCGCTTAATCCATCCTTGAACCCGGCAACGTCATCCGGATGAATCGCGCTTTGCCAGACCCATCCACTCAATTCTTGTAGTGAGCAGCCTGTGTATTCCAACCATGCATGGTTGGCGAACTCAACCGAGCCGTCGGGCAACACACACACCACGGGCGCCGGAATCGTCTCGATAATATTCCGCAGGTCTAGCGGATCGATGGTTCGTCCACCTTGTGTTTGAGCGGACATGCTTTGCAACCTTACACAAGCTTTTTGGTCCAAGGCATTCTAAACCGAAAGGGAAAACGAGACTATTCGGGTTGACCTTCGCCACGTTTTCGTCCCAGACTTCCGGTGAGCCCCATTTCTATCTCCGCGGGTGCTCAAAAGAGTGACCCAAACCCCATACCAAAGTATCGACGATACCATCGTCCAATTGTTCATCTCCCGAGCTTCTGTTCTGATGACTCGCGTTGACCGGACTCAGAACTGCTACGACCAGGTTGGGTGAACGGATGGGTACAGGAACGGCTTTCTGCCCGGCGTCCTTTCGTTGTGGCCGAGTTTATGTGTCGCTTTAGGCACACGTGACAAAGCATCTCGGAACGGAGCACATCTAATGAGAGGATCTGCTTGCCTGCTTGTTACAGTTGCAGCTCTAACTGGCACCCTCGTCTACTTGGCTCACGCCTCCGGCCGCGCCGACGGTGAGGCTGATCCGGTTTTCGGAATCACAATTCCTCTCGGATATCGCGACTGGAAGCTGATCTCTGTGGCCCACGAAGAAGGAAATCTCAACGATCTTCGCGCCCTCCTCGGCAACGATGTAGCGATCAAGGCATACCGCGAGGGTACGTTGCCGTTCCCGGACGGCACCATCATCGCACGCTTAGCCTGGAATTATGTTCCTTCCGAGGAAAACAACAAAGTCTTTGGACGTTCCCAATCCTTCGTGGCCGGACCCGCCACGAACGTTCAGTTTATCGTTAAAGACTCTAAGAAGTATGCCGCGACCGGTGGATGGGGGTTCGCGCAATTCAAAGATGGCAAACCTGCCGGCCAGGCGCTGCTTAAAACTTGCTTTCCCTGCCACGAGCCTGTCAAAGCTCGTGACTTCGTATTCACCCGCTACGCACCCTGATACCGGGAGATACTATGAGTTCGACTTGCGAAGACCAAATCATTATGGCGGAGCGCGAGTTATCGGCGTTCATTCGCGCGGTGACGGAATTGTTCGGTCGAGAGCAGGCTAGGCTTTCGACCGAGGACTGGCTCGACGAGTCAGAACTGATGCATGACCTGCACAGAGCCACGAGGAAAGAGTGGCGAGCGGTCACAATCGCAGCCTCGGCTCGGTTGGCGAATCGCCTGGCTGTAGCGCAAGTTCATCGAACGCTCCCGACATCAACTGATACCAAAGTATCGCCAATACTTTCGTCCAATTGTTTCGCCTCGCCTCTTCTGGTGTGATGCTTCATGTAGACGATAACCGCGATCCTCTGTGCAAGCCGTTGAAGAAAACCCACGCCGGTGAAGCAGGATCGGCGTCGACTTTAAAGCAAATATTGATTTCGGTTACCGAAGCATACTGATTGGAGAAACCGCTATGAGCCGCTTCACATTCTTCTTGGTCGCAGTTGCAGCAGTGGGCGGCATTGCCGCACTCGTTGGCCCAGCTCGCGGCCGCGCGGACGAGCAATCCGCTCCCTACGTCACCGAGATCCCGCAAGGTTATCGCGACTGGCAGTGGGTCTCCTCGGCCCATGAAGCAGGCAACCTGAACAGTTTAGGTGCTGTCTTAGGGAACGATATAGCCATGAAAGCCTATCGGGAAAAGACGCTGCCTTACCCGGACGGCACGATCATTGCTGCTTTGCACTACCATAACGTCCCGTCGGAGGAAAATAATAAAGTGTTTGGGCAGGCTCAATCTTTTGTTCCAGGCACCCCCACGAACGTCCAGTTTATGGTCAAGGACTCAACCAAGTACGCCGCCACCGGCGGCTGGGGCTTCGGTCACTTCGCGGACGGCAAACCTGGCGACGCGGCGTTTATGAAGAGCTGCTTCCCTTGCCATCAGAAGGCCAAAGGGAGCGACCTCGTCTTTACACGTTATGCACCTTGATGTAAAAAGCTTGGGCAGAAAGAAATTAGACGTTGGCTCGACGTGGGATTCCATCCCGAGGTTAATGGCCCTACCGTGGCTCGAGCAGTGCCTATGGCCTATGCGCGCGTTATGAGCGGAATAGATCTAAACCATGTGCAGCTTCATCGGGAAATGAAGACCCAAGAACTCTAAAGCCTAGGAGAAGGTAATTTATGTCACACCACTACTCTGGTCCGGACTTTGGCTTCCCCCACGGGGACGCTCGCCTCGATCTTACTGACTTGTATGCTTTTCCGAAGCCTGGAGATGCGAGCAAGTCGATCCTGATTATGAACGTGCATCCGTCCACCGGTGTGAACCCAGCCGGACCCACGACGGACGAACCCTTCGCAACCGAGGCGGTTTATGAACTCAGGATTGACACCAACGGCGATAACGTCGCCGATATCGCGTACCGAGTGCACTTCGCCTCAGGCAAGAACGGAGTCCAGACTGCAACATTGCGTCGCGCTGAAGGCGAGCAGGCCGCCGGCACAGGCGATGGTGGGCAGACGATCATAGAAGGAGCGCCGGTCTCGACCGCTCGCGAGACACAGGTAACGGAAGCCGGTGATTACCGCTTTTTTGCGGGCTGGCGAAGCGATCCCTTTTTCTTCGACGTGGAGGGCGCCCTGAATAATCTGCAGTTCACGGGTCACGACTATTTC
Source organism: uncultured Acidobacteriaceae bacterium (assembly GCA_963846215.1). Taxonomy (GTDB): domain Bacteria; phylum Acidobacteriota; class Terriglobia; order Terriglobales; family Acidobacteriaceae; genus Sulfotelmatobacter. The sequence goes on from CAWJVC010000012.1 coordinate 114,425, forward strand.
GCCGACAAGGACGTGTGCAGCATCGTGATCGAGGTACCCAACTCTGCGCTGGGTCCTAAAAAGATGGGGCTGTGGGCGCGAACGGTGGACGGCGCAAGCGGGAAGTGGGTGCAGGCGGACCGTGGCGCGCGGTCGAATCAAACTCCCTTTCTTGCCGGCGAGCAGAACGCCGCCTACCTCGCGGCGGAGCCGGCGGGCGACGCCCGCTTCATCCCCGTCTTCGCGCACGCGCTAGAGCATGCCGGAGGTTACACGCCGGAGGAAGCAACGCGGGTTGCCGGAACCTTGCTACCGGATGTTCTCCACTACGATCACACGCGCCCCGCGGTCTACCCGGAAAATGGCCGCGCACTCACCGATGACGTCGTGGATTTCTTCCTGCCCCTCCTCACCAACGGAAAGGTAACGCGAGACAACGTGGGGCCGCACAAAGATCTGCTCACCTCATTTCCTTACGTGGGCTCGCCGCACAAGATTCGATCCGCGGAGCGGGTGGCCGCCTAAACATGAAGGAAATAAAGCTAAGGAATTCGAGGCCGCCAAAGCCATGAAGTATCCCACTTTTTATCGCACCGCAGAGATCGATGGCCTGTCAATTTTCTACCGCGAGGCTGGTCCGAAAGGCGCCCCGACGCTTCTCCTGCTGCACGGTTTGCCGTCTTCTTCGCGGATGTTCGAGCCTCTCTTCACCCGTCTTTCCGATCACTATCATCTTATCGCGCCTGATTACCCGGGCTTCGGTCACAGCGATTGGCCGGACCCGAAAACATTCGGCTACACCTTCGATCACATCGCGGAAGTCATGAATCACTTCACCGAGGCGCTAGGGCTTTCCCGCTTTATCCTCTATATGCAGGATTACGGCGGCCCCGTTGGCTTTCGCATGATCTTGGATCACCCGGACCGAGTCGAGGCTCTCATCGTTCAGGACGCGGTGGCGCACAACACCGGTCTCGGAGAGAACTGGAAAACGCGGCGCGCCTTTTGGGCTGATCGCGCAGCCAACGAAAGCGCGCTGCGAACAAATCTCCTGTCGCTTGCAACCACGAAAGCTCGCCACGCGGGGAATGATCCCAACCAGGAACGCCATAACCCCGATCTCTGGACCGACGAATTTTATTTTCTAAATCAGCCCGGCCAGGCTGACATTCAAAGCGATATTTTCTACGACTACCGCACGAACGTCGATTCCTACCGAAATGGCAAGCATGGATGCGCGAGAACCAGCCGCGCCTGCTGGTGATCTGGGGTAAGTACGAGTCTTCGTTCGACCCCTCCGAGCCCGAGGCCTATCGCCGCGACGTCCCCAAAGCCGAAGTCCACATCGTCGACGGCGGCCACTTCGCCTTGGATACGGCCGCAGACGAAATCGCCGCGCTGGTCCAAGGTTTCGTCGATTCCTCATGCCAAAACTCTGGGCTGCGGCGAGCAGGGTGAGAAGTGGCATGACCTGCTCGAGCTCCATGATTACGAAGGGTGCTTGAATTTAGCAACCCTGAATCTTGCAATCGAGTATGCAAAGGGGCCATCCGCCTCAATGCCGCGGCCCCCGGAGAAGTGGACGCGCCGTCGCATCAGAATCTCCGGCGGCCGCTAGCGCGGTGCCGTGATCTTGTTTAATCTTTATCCGTGGACAATAAATCGATCGCCACGGTTCTCTATGAAACCGCTGACCTGCTCGAAATCGACGGTCAGGATTCTTTTCGCATTCGCTCTTACCGCAACGCCGCCCAAGCCATCGAAAACTCGACCGAGCAGATCGTGACCTCATCGGCGACCCAAAGAAAGTTCTGGCAATTCCTGGAATCGGCAAAGGGATGCTGCTGAATCTTCAGGAACTGTTTCGCGACGGTCGCCTGGGGATGCAGGCCGAACTACTCAAGAAGTATCACCCTTCCATGCTGCAGCTTTTAAAGATCCAGGGACTGGGTCCGAAAACGATTGCTCTGATCTGGAGCGCTTACCACGTCTGCGATGTCGATGGGGTAGAAAAGTTGGCCCGCGAAGGCAAGATTCGCGAGTTGCCCCGCATGGGCGAGAAGCACGAACTAAAGCTGCTGAAATCCATTGAAGACTATCGCCGCATCTCCGGCCGGTTCCTCATCGACGCCGCCGAGACCGAGGCGAACAAGCTCACCGACTACCTCGCCAGGTTCCCCGGCTTCGAGAACATTACGCCTGCCGGATCGCTGCGCCGGGGACGGGAAACCGTTGGCGATCTGGATATTTTGGTAACTGGCAAAGCCTGCTGCAGCGCCGAAGAACGTCAGAAGGCGGTCGAATACATCGCCCAGTATCCGCCGTTGATGGATATCATCGCCCAGGGCGACAACAAAATCAGCTTTCGTTTGCGCACCGACATGCAAGTCGACGTCCGCCTGCTTCCTCCCGACTCTTTCGGTGCCGCCATGCAGTATTTCACCGGATCGAAAGCGCACAACGTTGCACTGCGCCAGCGTGCGCTGAAGTTCGGTTACACGCTGAATGAATACAGCCTGGCCGATATAAAAACCGAGCAACCGGTTGCGGGCAAAACGGAAGAAGAAATCTACGCCAAACTCAACCTCGATTATGTGCCGCCAGAATTGCGCGAAAATCTGGGTGAGATCGATGCCGCTGAAAAACACGCTTTGCCGCGGCTGATCACGCTGGAGGATCTGCAAGGCGATGTCCACATGCACACCGTCGAAACCGACGGCCGAAATACCATCGAAGAAATGGCCGAGGCTGCCCTGGCCCGCAAATATAAATACATGGCCATCACCGACCACTCGAAAAATCTGGCTTTCGCCAACGGACTCGACGACCAGCGCGCCCTCGCGCACATCCAGAAAATTCGGGAGGTCAATAACAGGATTGATGGGATCACCATCTTCGCTGGAATTGAAGTCGATATCCTCGCGGATGGCGCCCTCGATCTTTCCGGCGACGTTCTCGCCCAGATGGATGTGGTCATTGCCAGTGTTCACTCCGCGTTCAACCAGGAGCCCGCACAGATGACCGAACGCCTGTTGAAAGCTGTTTCCAATCCGAACGTGTCTCTGATCGGCCATCCCACCGGCCGCCTGCAACTTCGTCGCGATGCCTACCAGTTCGACATGGACGCAGTTCTTACCGCGGCGGCGAAAAGTAAAGTCGCGATGGAACTCAACTCGTATCCCGATCGCCTCGATCTCAACGACGTTCACCTGCGGCAGGCCAAACAACGCGGCGTGAAAATCGTCATCAACACTGACTCTCATCACACTTCGCATCTCGACAAAATTCGCTACGGGGTAACTCAGGCTCGCCGCGCATGGCTCACCAAAGACGACGTGCTAAATACTCTGCCAATAGAGAAGTTCGCAAAAACGATGAAGCATGAGTGGGACTGATGCACACGCCGTTCCGCTGCCGTATTTGACTCCGGGGAAGGAGTAAAATCGAGGCTCGTCCATGCCTGAAGAGACTCCCACTCCCGCACCTGTTCCAGCACAGCCGCCTAAACCTGCAGATGCCGCCGCGCACTACCAGCGTGGACCGACGATTCACATCGCCGACGAATTCGGCACCGCCAAACGCAACCTGCCACCGATCAAGATCCTGGCGTTTACTCTAGCCGGAGTGCTGATCGTGGCCGGAATCTTTGCGTTCGTGCAACGCGCCAAGCCCCAGGCTGCAGGATCTCTCGACAACGTAGCCGCCGTACAAATTCCCGGCCAAACCGCAACTTTAGTGGCTCTCACCTTCACCCTGCACAACTCACCCGAGAAACCGCTATGGGTGAAGATCCTGCAGGCAAAGCTGGCAACATCCACCGGGGAATTGACCAGCGAAGCGGTTTCGGCCATAGATTTCGATCGCTACTTCCAGGCGTTTCCCACCCTGAAAGAGAACGCGCAGCCGGCTTTAGCTCCTGAAGACAAACTGCAGCCCGGCCAGGAAGTGAAACGCACTCTGATCGTAAGTTTTCCCGTCAATCTCGACGTTTTCAATCAGCGGAAATCCGTGAGTGCGGTCATTCAGCCCTACGACCAACCAGTCCCGATCACGCTGACCAAATGAAAAACTGAACTAGAACGATGCAGGCGGGATTTGTTCTCAACTCAATTCGTCCGGAAGATATCGAACCATCTAGGGCTTGATCGGAGGCGAATTCTCCAAGCTCTCAGGCGTGAATAGTTTTTCATCCAGATTTTGATTGAACTTGACCTCGTCAATGGTCAACACTGTCCGCGTTTTGTCCTCCACCGATTTCATCTCGACATGGCGCGCGCCCACGATGCCTGAAGCCTTCTTAAGTCCTGATGCGTGAAGCTCTCTGATCATTTTTCCGATCGGATCATACATCTCCGCATGCAGAATGACGGGAACATCCTGCGCTACCCAGTAGTAGATATATTTATATTGGGAGCGGTTTGCATCGACCGGCTTGGCCTCAATCTTGTATGTCTTGTGCCCGTCGATGACCTCATTGTCGCTGAGCAGCGTGTAAGTGAAATCGTCCAGCACACGCTCCTCAACGTCTTCATAAGTAAAGTCGGTAGCTGCAAATTTCTCGGATAGTTCCCTCGGCGAGACGCTGCGGGTGCGTCGCGTCGCGGGAATATAAAGCCATTGCCGGTCCGTATCGCCCTTATGATTATAGGAAAGCAATTCCACCCCGCGAATCTCAGCGGGATCGGTGAAGAGCACGCGGCGTCTTGCTGTCGCCAGGCGGCCCAACCGGTAAAGCATGAACTTTTTTGTCGTTTTGTGGCCGTCTTTATCATAGATATCAAAGGCCGCCCTCATCGTCGTATCGTGGCTGGTATCTTGCTTGTAGACGCCCTCGATAATCTTGCGCGGGTCAGCGTCGTTCGCAGCCAAAGCCGAAACCATACAAAAAAGTAGACAGGAAGCAGAAAACAGTTCACCAATTTTCAACTCCACGCGATCCCGATTATTCATATCCAATTGCCTCGATAATCGGATTATCGACCGCATGCTGCGCCGGCCACCATCCCGCCACCAGAGAAACCATAATGACAAATGGCAGACTGATGAGGATCAGCCTCCACGGCACATAGAACGGAACGGAGTATCCCACCAGAACCATGGACACAGTATGATTCTCGAATTCAGTGCTCAACATTCCTGCCAACGCCCCCAGGGCTACTCCAACAATTGAAATCGCAACCGCTTCCAAAAGGATCAGCTTGCGAATTTGTATCCGCAGGCCGCCGATCGCTCGAATAATTCCGATTTCCCGTTTACGCTCAAAAATGGAAATCATCAGCGTATTCACGATTCCGAGCACCGACACAATCACTGCGATCACCAGCTGCATGTAGTTCAGCACGAAAAATTGATCGACTAGTCCATAGACCCATTTCTTAAATTCCACCTGAGTGTAGACAAATGCGTGGACCGTGTTCGAAGTCAGGTTTTGTATCTGGCGCTTGGCCGCAACCGGATCCACCCCAGGGTTGAGAGTGATCAAAAAGAAATCAACCGCATCGTCATGCCAGTATTGTTTGTAGAGCGCCCGATCAATAAAGATGGTGCCCTTTTCTGAGCGATAATCATCAAGAATGCCAAGGACCGGTCGTTGCAGTACTCCATTAGGCGTATTCAGAGTGAGCGAATCCCCAACGTGCGTCTTCCAGCGCGTGGCGAAATTGCGGGAGACCAGCACGCCCTCGCCCTTGGGTAGCTCGTCTCCAGAATCTTTTTGCTCTTCCTTCCACCGCGTCGATTGCTCGTGCCATGAAACCATCCATCTCAATCGCAATCAGGGCGGCACTATCGCCGTTATAAGGAATCGCTGGTAAAGCGGACGTTTTCAAGCCGCTTCACGCCGGGAATTCTGCGATCTGCTGGCCCAGTTCCTCGCTGAAATGGTAGGTGGTGGAACGCATGGTAGTGGAGGTAGCGACAAAGATATCTGCATTCAGCGATTGCTTCATCCAGCGATCCACCATATGCCGGTAACTTTGAATGTAGTCCGCGGTCGAGAATACAAACATCAGCCCAACCATGAGTGCACCGACTGTAGCTGAGCTTCGGCGGGGGCACTGGATCATGGCGTCGACCGCCAGACTGCCCTCCGCGCCCCCCAGCCAATCCATTATCGGGCGAAGCACGTGCGAAATATCTCGATCAGCTTCGGCAACAGCGTGGTCAACCCCAGCAGCAGCAGAATGGCATAGGAGAACTGAAACGTAGCGCCCACGCTTGAAGGTGTCCAGATCATGAGCGCAAGGCTGGACAGAGTAAGAACAAGCCCGACCGTTACTCGCCGCCATCCAAGTACAGCCTCCCGATTGCGCGCTTCAATGTTGTGCAGCGCCATCGTGGGGTCCAGCTGTGAGGCCGCGCGCGCCGGAAACCACGCACCAAAGACAGATGCGGCCACTCCGAGGCAAATGAGATCATTGCATAGCGCATGCTGAAAACGACCGGCGTCGAGGTGGACATCAATCCGTATATCGCGGAAGCCATGTTGGCCATGACTCTTACCCCAATCGCGGCCAAGTAATAGCCAACTGCGATGCCCATGCAAAGATCCAATCACACCCATCAGAAACGCTTCGAAGAGGAACATCAGATTGATGTTGCCGCGCTCCACACCAACGGCACGGAGTATGCCAATCTCCTTCCAGCGTTGATTGATCGCGATCGTAAAGGAATTGAAGATAATGTAGATGCCCACCAGAAGCGCGGTGAAGCTGGTGATCGTCAACCCTACCCGCATGGCGGTGACGGCGCTTTCCAGATCCTGGCCACGGGATTGAGGCGGCACAATCTCAAATCCTGCTGGCAATTTGGCCCGCAGATTCTTCTGCACAGTTTCGACCGGCACATCTGGCGAATTCATCAGGTCAATGCGGTCGAAATTACGGCCGCGGTTGAAAATGACCTGCGCCGAATAGACGTCCATGATGGCGATGTTGCCGCCGAATACCTCGCCAATCCCAACTGGCTCGAAGATTCCTTGTACCGTGAAGTCTTTCCGGCCTAAAGACGTATACAAGGGGAAACGTGTCGCCGATTTTCAGCGAGTGCCGATTGGCAAATGCGCGCGATAGCACGATGGAATTGGGCTGCGCCAGAAAGACCAGCTGATCGGCAGACCTGCGATCTTGGACTTATCGAACTGGTAATCGCGCAGTTGCTGATCGCCGGCCGTATCGACGCCAAGAATGAGGAGATTTCCTTCCTCGGCGAAGGCCGGTGCGCGCGATGACTTCGATGATCGGCTCCGCAACTTTAACCCCAGGAGTAGCCCGAACTTTATCCAGGACCTCTTCTGGAAACCCGGTCTCGCCCGCCGTGATCTGCAACGTGGCTTTGCCCGCAACTTTTTCAACGGTAAGCCGCAGAGAATCGAGCAAAGTGATGTTGGCCGTGCGGATGGCGAAAAATACTGCCACTCCCAGCGCAATGCCCATGGTGGTCAACAAGAGCCGAAGGCGATGATTCCACCACTGCTCCAGACTGATGTGCCAGAGAGCCACGAACATTTAGTGTGGTCCCCCGCGACCCTGTTGGCCCGCTGTTCTCTCACGATACGGCCATCGCGAAGGGTGATCACGCGATCGCAGAAACTGGCGGCAAGGTCATTGTGCGTCACCAGAAACAAGGTGCTGTTGAATTCCTTGTGCAGATCGTCGAGAACGCCAGGATTTCTTCGCCTGTCGCCGAATCCAGGTTGCCCGTCGGCTCGTCGCCCAGCAGAAGCGGAGGAGAAAAAATCAGGGCGCGAGCGATCGCGACACGCTGCCGTTCTCCTCCAGACATCTGATCGGGACGATGCGTGATGCGTGCCTTCAGTCCTACGCGTTCTAGCATCGTAGTACGCGTTTTTCGGCCTCCTTACGGCCCTTACCTTGCAGGCGCAGCGGTAGGGCCGCATTCTCAAGGGCGCTCAAAGTAGGAAAAGATTGAAGGTCTGAAAAGATCATCCCGATTTTTTCGCGGCGCATGCGCGTGCGCTGATCGTCGTTTAAATCCGAAAGGGTGATCCCCGCAACACTGACGGCTCCGCTGGTGGGATCATCCAACCCGCATATCAAATTGAGCAGAGAGGATTTGCCGGAGCCCGATGGGCCCATGACAGCGACTCGTTCGCCCTGTGCGACCGTGAGATCAATATCGCGCAATGCATGTACAACTTCGCCGTCCCGTAGTTCTTGCAGACTTTCTCAAGCTGCACGGTGGTCTGGGTCATCAGTGTGCGACCTTCAGGTTCGCGACTGCTGGAATGATTGCCATGGTGAGATTGTAGAGTATCCCATCCCTCGGTCTTAGCAACCGCGTGCCCACGAGCAGCAGCCTCTGTTTCGTTTTCGGCGGGAATCGCGCACATAGGTATTCTGGAGGGCTTATCCTAATGAGCTGTAAAGATCGGCGAACGACACTCGCGTCGCCCGCTAGCCCCGCCTTTCTTGTCGGCATCCCGATTAACGTCAAGAATCGAGAATTACGATGCGACTGACTATCCCAGACTACCCTGTTGGCTGAGAAAGCCGAAATCCGCGTCAGTAACTCCCGAGCTTCTGGTAGTTAGAGTTCGTTGTGGTTACAACGAGTTGCTTTGCCTTTGCATTGAGAACCGTTTGCCACACATAGTTCGTGCCATCTGGCAGGTTGGCCGTCTGGATGTCGAGTGTCACCGCATCCTTTGAGTCCCCCATATAGGTGTTGACGTTCAAGGAGACGACTGCGTGTGTGGCCGGGTTAAACGTCAGGGTCATCTGATCGCCCGGCTGGGCATAATCGCGGAAAACGAAATTCAAAATGTTTCCCGCGGGATTCAGCGAGAGTTTTCCCGCCGCATAGGCTAGCTGCATCCTCTGCGGATCGGGCGGCACATAGAAAGCAAGCAGGCTCTTCACGTCCCCCATGTAGTCCTGTATTTCGGCCTTCTTTTTGGCAACGATTTTTTGCTTCAGCCGGCCGCCGCTGGGCGGTGGGGGAGGAGCGCTGATCGTAATCTTCTGAACCTGACCATCGGGGCCGTACTGGCACATGCTTTGCGATGGCGGCTTCGCATCGCCTTTCAGCGTGAGCTGCGTGGTCTCGATCCACTTGTACTGAAGAAGTCTGCGCTTATTTTGCGCGACAGCCATTTTCACGTTGGCAAATTTTTGTTGCAACTCGGCCATCTGAGCGATCAGCGGCACCGTAGTGGCAAGCGCGAGCGCGGCGATCACAACCCGGTGTTTGCGGCTCGCTGCGGGGGTTGCGAAAACGAGTTGTCGTGCGCGCCTGACTGCAAACTTCACGTCCATGAAATTCTCCTTTGACCGAGCTCCGGACTCTGCAGAAATCTGGCGAGGCATTTAACCAGACAGACCTCTAACCGCGGGATCAATGTACGGCCGCCGCCTATCCTCGACTACTGTCAGAATAGACAGCGCCTGAAAGCTCAATGCTTTGAGCGTCACCCCTCGCGCACGGGAGCTCTGGCGCTGCGCCCAATTCTTCAGTGGGTCACTCAAGTAGGTCACTCCGCGCCTGACGAGCGAGGGTGCGCCCTGTTGAGGATTATCCTGGCAAAGCACCTGAAATTGGCCAATCGGTTCGGGGAGCAACGGCCTCAGACGCGCAGCCGTTATCGTCAGGATAAGTGGATCAAACGGCGCGGCCCGCAAGCTCTCTAATTTCGCGGCAAAGATTCCAGATGAGGATTTATCTGGCGGCCTGGGTTCGATGAGACTTGGATGTCGCTGGACTGCTACTGGTTCTCTTGCTCAAGCCATCCCCGGCGGCGTCGCTGATCCTGTAAGCACCCTGAAGATCGCATCGGCACAGAACGCACCGCATGGCTAACGTGTAAACAAAGTGAGCGTAGGCTGGGCACTTGCTGTTCGTACAAGCCTTAGTCAACATTTTGGAACCGCCTTGCTATTTCCGGCATTCGAGGGTTGCCGGACTTCGATCTAGCCTGACGGTAGCATGATTCACAGAGCGCCCAACGCGCATTTTCAGCACAAGATAATCGAATTTGCTTCTAAACCTGTGGTTCGCAAGAGTAAGGCTCGTAGATCAAGAGGTCGATCTCTGGATTGCAGCGCTCACTTACTTGCCAGCCAATATGTGCTCAATTTGCTGCAGATGGTTGAGATCGTGGCCCGCAAACATCATCACGATGCGTTCAATGGTTTCCTGCCCGCGCTCAGAATGCATACCATAGTGCTTCCACTGTTCGGGCGTTAGGGTTTTGAGGAGCGCGAGATTCCCTTCCCGCAGCGTGCGAAATAATTCCAGTGATTTGCGCGCATCGCGTTTCTCGTAGTGGCCGCTAACCACCCACGAATCCTGATCGAAAGCCGTAATCACAGTCCCCGGCGCACCTAAAATGAACCGCATCCGAAAACTACCCACGATTTCGGCGTCCGCCAGATGGGCGAGAATCTCGCTGACCGACCACTTATCCGGAGCTGGACGCTTACGCAGCTTCGCGCTGGGTACACCCTTGATCAGCCGTTCGAGCTTATTCGCCGTGGCCGCCTGCACCGCCAGCGGTTTCTTCCCTTCCATGTACCCGCTAATTCGTTGCATGTATTGCTGTATCGTTTCTTTCATCGCATCTCCTTACTGACCCGCTTTCTGCCCTGCCTGAAACGTAGTCCACGGTCCCGCTTTCATGTCCTTCAGCAATGGCTTCTGCCATGCATACTCGGGGTGCTTTTCTAGAAAATCTGCTGCCACAAAATCCGCCCCGCAAGGATGGCCCGCCCTGGCGACAAAACTCATGTTCGCCGCCATCTTGCTGTCGGTGGCTTTTCCCTGCACCGCGCCGCCCGGGTTGTAGTCTTCCCAGCCCCACTGTTTTACTCCCCGCGACGACACATCCACGTGTCCGCACAGCGAGCGCTCGTTCGGCTGTTCTTTTTTCTCGAAACTGTCGAAATGATCAGCCAGGAACCCCTCTGCCATTTGCACATCAATAGTTCCCTTGGCATGCTCCACCAGATCATCGGCCCGGGTGTGCCTTGCATTCATCGACGACGACAGATCGCCGGGATCGAATCCATCGGTCTCTTCGCGAATCAACTTCGGATCGCGCGCAAAATTCGAGCTGACGAAGTATCCGTCCTTGGTTCGCCATATCGGCGTATTTTTCAATCCCAGCTCGAGATACGCAATGTCTCCCGTCTTGCGATCTCCAATCAGCCAATCGTTTGCGTAGCCCCCGTTGTTTCCTTCCTTGATGATGCGCACATAATCGTCGATCGTCTCCGCATACTGGAGCGCCTTGCGCGACCGCATGAATTCCGGCTTACCCTTCGGATCCCAACCTTCAAATTGTGTAATGGTCGTCTCCGTAATCATGATCCCAGCCGCGTTCACTCCGAAGTCGTCATCACTGGTAATCACTCCCGGGAATCCATCCATCAGAATGCGCTGGCCATGCTCCGGCAGAATGTCGAAGATGATCGTCCAGCGTTCTCCCGCCAGATAGCTCGTCCAATTATTGTGAGCAATCACAATTTGATGATCTTTCGTATAAGCGCCCGTAGCGATGAATGCGCTGCAATTTCCCGGAGCTTTCAACTTCGGCACGTGTGCCTGTTTTTCCCGCTTATTCAACCAAGGCACGTAATAGTCCGGAACCTCCTCGAACGCGTTCAGGGCGACGATGTCATACACATCGAGATTCGCTCCCTGGGCTTTCACGCCATCGGCAATGCCCTGCAACTCCTGCTGATATTCCTTGTCGATGTGCGGCCAAAGCACCTCGCGCGCCGTTTTGCGAAAAAATTCCCAATCGCGCTGCGTCTGGTGAGTGTCGAAGAGTTTGATGGCCTCCAGCGCGTCGGAAATTTCTGGAGCGAGCAGGAAACCATGCTGGTAGCCAATCTCGGCGGGCGTGCCTTCAAGGTGAACATAAGTCCATCCTCCCTGTTTGAAGCGGTACGCCTTTTCGATCCGCGGGTCGGACGAGGCCGACCCAGTCGACGCCGTTCGCCCAGCACAAACAGCTGCCGCCAATACCATTGCCGCTGCCGCGATTCGAAAGACCATATGTTTCTGCCCCATGAAATGCCTTTCAAGTCCAGATTCTGCGCTCGTTCGGACGCTATTCTAGCTCAGCCAGCCTTCACCATCTGCCAATTCTTGAAGTATGCCCATGCACTTTATTGCAATTACATGACTTAACCAGCGAAACGCAATGCCGCTCAACCTACCTGCTCGATCTAGATGTCCGTCCTCTGCTCCGTATGGCGTTTCAGATACCAGCACGGCATGTATCCAGCTCGCGGAAAAAGTGAGTTCACGCATGTCTGGGCCTGCGGTGGATCGAACAGGAACTCCGTTTTACCGTTTTTCTGCTGCACCGCATCGTAGTTGGTCACGGTAACTTGCCCGAAGGCGGAGTTAACCGAGACTAGATAGCGATACACTCCATAATCGATCGCGTAGGCCAGGGCTATCAGCAGAGTTGCCGACAAGATTATGACGATCGCCAATCGCTTGAGGAAACGTCGAATGCTCGCGCTTAAGGCTGGGGCCACGGCGTACAATTATATCCGCCGCTCCGGGCTCCGGATCCGTCTGGCGGGCACGGCTTTTGTCACGCCTTATAACTATTATGAAGCTCTCGTTGACAATTCCCGCTTCGACAGGCAAACTACCGGATTCGCAGCGCGCAACTTGCGGCGAGCCCCTGTCGGGTAATCGATAAGGAATTAAGGCACAGGTTTAAACGTAATCCATCACCATGGAGCAACAGGTCTCCTATACACTCGATTCCACTTTAGAAACGGTGGACCATGCGGAAGAGAGCGCCACCCGCATAGCCACCGAATTGGGTTTTGGAGAAGAAGAAGTGATGCAGATTTCCATGGCTGTACGGGAAGGCGCAGTCAATGCCGTTCTGCACGGCAACAAATATGCGCCCGACAAAAAAGTAATCCTGGCCTTCGAGCGAACCAGTGATGGTCTGGTCATCACGATTCGCGACCAGGGCAAAGGTATTGACTTGAGTGGGATTCCGAATCCTCTGGCCCCGGAAAACCTCCTCAAGACTTCCGGCCGTGGCATCTTTCTCATGCGTTCTTTTATGGACGTGGTGGAAATTCGCCCGTCTCAGACAGGTACTGAAGTGAAATTGATCAAGCACGTCCACGGTTCATCCGTGGGCAACAAGGAGCGTTCTCAGTGAGCATGAAACTTAGTACTCGGCAAGTGGACGGCGTTACCATTGTGGATTGCAGCGGCCGTATCACTCTCGGCGAGGGCAGCGTTACCCTCCGCGATACCGTGCGTGACCTGCTTTCCAAAGGTAACAAGAAAATTATTTTGAACCTCGCGGAAGTCAACTACATTGACAGCTCCGGCATCGGCGAACTGGTCAGCGCCTTCACCACCACCAAGAACCAGGGTGGAGAACTCAAACTGCTTCACCTCACCAAGAAGGTCCATGACCTGCTTCAGATCACCAAGCTCTACACCGTCTTTGACGTGAAGGACGACGAAACCGCAGCCGTCAAGGGCTTCAAATAAATCTTCGTTTTCGCGACCTTCTTTGCTTGGGATATGGCACGGCTTCGGCCGTGCCGCCCCAACTCCTTCGAGCTTCGCCTCTCGGTTTCATTGTGGGACGCTCCTGTGCTTTTTCCTCGCGTTGTCACATCCCTTCTCACTCGCAACTCCTAGAATTGCGACATGTGGAAACGAATCGCAAACCATCTAGGGACTGCGGCCTTCGGTCCCGCCGCCGCCCTCTGCCTCGCTGCGCTAGTAATCTCTCTGACCACGCCGCTCGCTGCCTCCTCCGACTGTCTTTCCATCGGCGAAGCTGCTCACCATGTCGGCGAGAATAAGTGCATCACCGGAAAAGTTCTGCATGTGAAAGCTGGGGCCAAGGGAACTCACTTCATCGGCTTCTGCGAGGAACAGGCGGCGTGTCCGTTTTCGGTCGTCGTCTTCTCTTCCAACTTGAAAGACGTCGGCGATGTCCGCCGCCTCGAAGGCCGCGTAATCGAAATCCACGGTCCCGTCAAACTTTATGACGGCAGAGCCGAAATCATCCTGAACCGCGTCAGCCAGTTGACCGGGGGGTCGACCCTGATTCCCCCTCTGCCGAAGAATTACGACGTGGAAAAGCAGGGCCACTACAGCGCTGGGCGTATGCGTCCCAGTAAAAAACCAAAGAAAACAAAAGCCACCATAAATTCCGACGCTACTTACGGGAACGAAGGGGATGTTGAAAGTGAACCACAGTAGCTTTTTCGGGAAGGAGTTTGCCCCGCTCACACCATTCCCTTCCTCAACTCCTCCAGCGGATACCTCGTTCCCCGCCAGATGATGCCATCATTCCACAACGCGTGGAACATCGAGCGCAACAACGTGTAAATGCACAATGCGGCGCTGACCGGATGCAGCCAGAAATAATACGGCCGGAACTCCCGAGCCGCCAGGACATTCCCACATAAATCGAAAACATCGATGCCAGCGCGATCCCATACGGCACCCGCGCCCATCCGTGCGCCAGGCATACGCCCAGAAATGGCAGAAGATTTAAAAAGGCCAGGCCAAACGCCGCAGATCAGCGTGCGCCACCACTGAAACGACAGGACGGCAAAGAAATTCTTGGTCAGATTATTGACAACGCCCCATCGCGCCTCGCGCCCAGCGAATGGAAATCAAGTCTCCACCAAAAACATTGCGCTGCGCGAAGCCCGCGTTCTTCACGACTTTACCCAGCTTCATATCGTCGAGCACTTCCATGCGCAGGGCTTCATAGGTTCCCACTGCTTCATACACGCTGCGCCGAATCAGATTGAATGCTCCCACTCCGATGTGGTCCTGTGGTCTTCGGATCAGCGACCTTCCAGGGCCGGTGTCCGAACAGAAACATGGTCTGAAAAAAGGCGATCATCATGTATTCGCCGGGCTGCTTCATGATCAACTGCGGAAATAAGCACGACATGATCCGCGCGTTCCGCCTCGGCGTAGGCCAGGGCGCGCCGCAGCGAATCCGGTTTGAACAACACATCGGCGTCGGTAAACAGCAGCCAGTCGCCAGTTGCCTGATTGGTCGCCGTCCACATGGCATGCGTTTTACCCAGCCAGCCGGTGGGCAATTCGCTGATGATGAATCACACTGTCCATCTGCGTCTTGCGAGACCCGCCTGGCAGTCGGGCTGGGAACCACTCCTCCATAATCTCGCCCAGTCCGATCGGTCGAACGGTCATTGACCGCAATGACTTCATAATTGTCGTAGTCGAGCGCGAGCAGGCGGGTCAGCGATTGCTCAATGTCAGTTTCTTCATTGCGCGCCGGAACAATGATTGAAACTCGCGGGGATTACCGGAAGCTCGGTCCGACAGGATCGCGATTCCATTCCGGTTGGGAAATATCGGCGACGCTCGGCATGCCGAGGCCAGCATCAATGATGCGGGAGAACCAGGCCAGCGCGAGAATCGTGCCGGCAATCCAGTGAAAATAATGCATCGTTGCCTCAAGTCTTCCCGCATTATAGCGCTCCGGCTCTATCACGTTCAAATCGACCGCCGGTGCAAATTTCATCCCATAGAACAGTATGGCAGAGGAAGCGACCATGGCGATCACCGGCAAGATGAAGGCAGCTTGCAACGAACGCTTATCTGCCACATAACCCATCAGGGTCGGCGAAGGCACGTCCCCCAGCAAGTGAAAGATAAAGATGTTCACGGCGAACGCAGTCGCGCGAATATGCGCGCCCACCGAATTGATCACCGCCGCATTCAAGTGGCGAAGTATTCAGCAGAAGAAAAAACGCCGCCACCGCGATGGCAGGAACCATCACCGGACCGCGCGTGAACAGCGCCACGATCATGAAAGGCACGCCCAGCGCCATGCTCGCTGCCGAAACAAAGTAATACGATCCCTTCATGCGTGGCAGCAGATAATCGCCCAGCCATCCCCCGGCCAGCGACGCCAGAATGCCATCGACGACAATGATGATCCCGAACATGAAGTTCGCCGACTCCAGCGAGTAGCCACGCGCGCGCGATAAAAATGTGGGCATCCATACTTGTATGCCGCCAAGGGCAAAGGTCATCATGGCCATGCCGAGGGTCGAGGTCCAGAACGCAGGATTGCGCGCTAAGCCAAGCAATCGTCCCTCGTTCTGGAGTTTCTTTCACCGAGTCGAACTGTCCGCGCTCCGGTTCACGCAAGAACAGCACAGCCAGCGCCAGCAGAAATCCCGGAACTGCCGCAACATAGAAAGGAAATCTCCATCCGTAGTGTGGGCTCAGATTTCCGCCCAGCAGATATCCCGCGGCCGTGCCGACCGGGATCGCCAGATAGAACACTCCAAGAATGCGCCCGCGTTTTTCTTCCGGAAAAAGATCGGCGACAAATGTGGGAGCGATCGTCACAAAGGTCGCCTCGCCAATGCCAACCAGCGTGTGGCGAATCAGCAGTTCGGTGTAAGTATGCGTGACCGCGGTAAGCAGAGTGAGAGCGCTCCAGAAGATCGCTCCGCCCACAATGATTCGTCTTGCGCGAATAGCGGTCAGCCAGCGGTCCCACGAACGGCGCGGCCACCATGTAGAAAAGCAGAAACGCGCTAGTCAGATAACCCACTTGCGTGTTGCTTAGCTGGAATTCGCTCTGCACCAGCGGCTGCACGGCAAACAGCACAGAGCGGTCCACATAATTCAGCAGGTTCAGCGCCGTAAGCAAAATCAGCGCCGTGCGCGGATAGAGTTTCGTCGGAGGTCACGGGGTCGAGCGAATATAGCATGGCAGGGCTGGATGTGAAACTTTGTGCTAAACCGCTTCGATTTCGCTCGCGGCCATCTTGCCACCACCGTCGTCGAGATCCCACCGCGCGGACGGAAGTCGCCTTTCACCTCGGCCCACACGGGCTTCGCCCATCGCACCACATCTTCCAACACCCGGTTCACGATGTTCTCCTGGAAAATTCCCAGATTGCGGTAACATTGCAAATATTCTTTGTACGATTTCAATTCCAGGCATAATTTGTCCGGCTGATAGCGCAGGGTAATGACTCCGAAATCGGGCAACCCGGTTTTCGGACACACCGAGGTAAACTCTGGATCATCGATCACAATTTCATATCCGGGAAATTATTGGGCCAAGTTTCGATCGCGGGAAACTTGGCGTCCAGCCCGGCAGCGGCGTGCTCGGGTGTATAACGTGACTTGTTTTGCCATCAGATCATTGTAACGGCTAGCTTTCGCTTTCATAGTCAGCGGGGCATATGCAAAACTTGTCCTGTCATCAAGCATCCGCCGGCTTTCGGGAGCATCCCCTTGCGGCGGCCGCATCTGAAGGTCAGGTTGGGCGCGTACGTTCTGTCGCGCCGCTGCGGGTGGTAAATTGATACTTGCAGAAGCTCCCGTGGCATCCTGAAAAGATAATCACTTGGCAACAAATCATAATTCGAACGGGCGGCCACCATCCCGCAAAGGCCGCGCGTGGCTTGCGATTGGGACGGTTGCCCTTCTTGCCGTCATTCCGATCTTTACCCGCCAGGGCCCGCTGCGAGTGCGAGTCACCACCGTAGAACGCGGACCGATTCGCAGCCTGATTTCAACGAACGGCAAAGTCGAGCCAATCCAAAATTTTGAAGCCCACATTCGCCGGTGCCCACAACTGTGAAGCGACTGCTTGTAAAAGAAGGGGACCGCGTTCGGAGAGGTCAGCTGCTTTTCCAGCTCGATGATGCCGACCTGCGCAGCCAGGCCGCGCGGGCCCAGGCCCGAATGAAGGCGGCTCAGGCCGATCAATCCGATCTTACTACCGGCGGCACACACGAAGAGATGCTCACGCTCGATGCCCAGCTGCTCAAGGCCCGCAATGTGCGTGACGCCGACGAGCGCAATCTGGATGCGCTCCGCCGACTGCAGCAGCAGGGCGCAGCCTCTGCCGGGGAGGTGAAACAGGCGGAAGACGAATTGCAGCGCGCTCAGGCCGATGCGACCCTGCTCGAACAAAAACAAAAGGATCGCTATTCACAACCGGAAGTTGCCAAGGTTCGGGCACAGGGAGCTGAGGCCCAGGCCGCTTATGATGCAGCCGAAGATGCGCTACAAAAATCCAGCGTGCAGCGCTCCCTTCGATGGCATCGTGTATGCGCTTCCGGTGAAGCAGGGCGCATACGTGCAGACCGGAGATTTGCTGCTGCAGGAAGGCGATCTTTCAAAAATGCTGGTGCGCACGTTTCGTCGATGAGCCAGACATTGGCCGCCTGGCCACGGGACAAAAGATTGAAGTCACCTGGGATGCGATTCCCGGCCGGATCTGGACCGGCACGGTCAGCACGATTCCTTCTACGGTGAAACTTCGCGGAGCACGCAACGTGGGCGAGGTCACGTGCACGGTCGACAACCAGGATCGTCGACTTCTGCCGAATGTCAACGTAGGCGTCACCGTGATTACTGCGGAGCATAGCGGGGTACTCACCTTGCGGCGCGAGGCCGTTCGCACCGACGACGAGAAGCCTTACGTTTTTCAGGTAGTGGATGGCAAGCTGAAGCGACGTGAGGTTGAAGTCTCCCTGCAAAATCTCACCCGGGTGGAGATCACGGCCGGGCTGCCGGAGAATGCCGAAGTGGTGTTCTCTTCGGCTGACTCGAAGCCGCTGGTAGATGGCGCGCGCGTCAAAGTGGTGCAGTAGCCAATGAAGTGGATGCTGAATCTCATCGGCCGTAATGAGCGATCGGCTTGCCTGGATTCCAGGCCCTCGACACGATCGGCTTTTATGTGCGCGTCGCCGGCGTCTTGATTGGATTGTTGTGTCTGCCTTCGCGCTGGCCGGGCAATCTCCGCAAGAACTTCTCGCCGCCGGGCCGGGTGGATCAGGCGATGCAAGTACTCGAGCAACAAATCCGGAGGCTCCCACAGCAAGCTCCTACAACCTTTTCTGCCGCGCACAGTTCGAGCTTGGCGCCTGGGATGCCGGTATTCCCTCTTGCGAGAAAGCGGCTGAGCTCGCCCCGAACAACGGCCTGTATCACCTGTGGCTGGGAAGAATTTACGGAGAAAAAGGCGGATCACACGAGATTTTTCAGGGCGGCTCGGGTATGGCCAAAAAAGTTCACAGTGAGTTCGAACACGCGGTGGAATTCTCTCCCGACAGTTGGGAGGCCCGCACCGATCTGGCTGAGTTCTATGTGGAAGCTCCGGGGATTGTAGGTGGAGGCGAAGACAAAGCGCGTGCCGAGGCGGAACAGATTGCGCCATTGAATCCCGCCATGGCTCATTGGGTGAGAGGAAGGATCGCGGAGAAGAACAAAGACGTCGCAACGGCGGAACAGGAATATCGCGCCGCGATCGATGTCAGTCACGGCGGCGCCCGCGCGTGGCTCAACCTGGCCGGGTTTTACAGTCACAACAGCCGATTCGAGGACATGGATCGCGCGCTGCACACCTTGGAGTCGAGCCCGCTTGATCATGCTGCCGCATTGGTGGATGGCGCCGGCATCTTGTTCCGAACCCGCCGAGAGTCTCCATTAGCCATCCGCCTGCTTCGCCGCTACCTCACTTCAGGCCCCGTTGAGGAATGGCCGGCATTCAAGGCCCATAATATGCTCGGGGAATTCCTCGAAAGACAGGGTGACGCTCCGCGGCCGCCGCCGAATATCGCACGGCATTATCTATGGCGCATACCTTCACCCACTCTCAGGAAAACTTGCAGCGCCTCGGCCGCTGACATTGAACGAACTTCCGTAAACACTCGGGCCTTCGCTATCCTGTAATTCATGAGCTCCGTTCGCATCGACAAATGGCTGTGGGCTGCCAGATTCTTCAAGACCCGATCCCTTGCCGCGCGCGCCTGTGAACTCGGCCGTATTCAATCCAACCATCAGCCCGTAAAAGCCTCCCGAGAAGTCCGTGTCGGAGACATGCTCAACATCACCAACGAAGGTGGAGACTTTGAAATCGAAGTCCTACTTCTCAGCGACGTGCGCGGACCCGCCCCTGTTGCCCAGACGCTCTACTGCGAAACCGACGCCAGCCGTGAACTGCGCCAGAAGGTTGCCGCTGACCGCAGAGCCATGAGGCAGTTCGAAGAGTTACCCGCAGGCCGCCCTTCAAAACGCGATCGCCGCCACATCATTCAATTTCGCGGCCGTGGTTAGTCCGTGCAAAAACGTTTACCGTAGCCGTATTTTCCTCCAAAAAAATGCTCACCCTTGTCGATTTCTCGCCTCTTGTTTCGACTAACAAGTAGAAGCGAAACGAACTGAAGTAGGAGCAATTCAATGCAACCGACATTCTTTAAACACGCGCGATCCGTAGTGGGTCCATTCCTAGTCGGCATCGGAGTTTTTATTTTGTCGGGAAATCTGGATCGGGCTGTGGCCGAGCTTAGCGGGCACGTGGCTGAACTTCCGCGGCAGGCTCTCGGAATCATGCCAGCCGCGATCGTCGCTAGTTCGCGAGTTGCGAAGGATTACGCTATGGACCACGAGCGATTCTTCCAAATTCTGTTTCTGCACCTTTTGGCATCCTTGTGGCCCCTGTTGCTGGTGGGGATTGGAGCGGTGTTGTCGCCCGCTGACTCCCGTCATTCGGACCGCAACACAGTCCAGGGAGCAGCGGAAGGGAGGCACCGACGCGCTGCGACTTTCTACAGCGCGTTTGCACGGCTCGGGCAAATCCTTGTCCATCGAGACTAGGCAGGCGGGCCGGCGTCGGCGCTGCGGAGCATGTTTCCAGAAGGGGGTTGTTTGCAGAAAGAAAATCTGCGAAACGCGCCAGTTTGCTGTCTTGGTTAGGGAGCGGTCCGGACTCAAGAAAAAGCGGATGAAATCGACTAAATTATAGAAACCCTGTGGCTTGCGCTACGTTGATCTGGCCCTGCTCTCCTAAAATATTGCTTCTAAATCGCTTAGCCGCAAAATCTTTGTTTGCAGCGAGTTGCGACTGTTCTTTGTTCGTTGAGTTGTCAGGGAGCTGAAATTTTCCTGGCAATAAGCAAGGAGATTTGGTTCGAGTTTAGGCCGATGACAAAAAGAAAGGTGTGACATGTGAACAAAGAGCCTGTGGAAAACCTGCGAAATTTGTACGCCGGCTCGACGGAACTTCGTTTACCCGAGCGAAAAACGAAAGGCCGTCGCAGGTTCCTGTCAGGGCGGTTGCCGGGATGACGACGGTTGACTCGGACCTGTGGAGATGGGCAAGCACGTTCCTCGCTCGCTCTCGCCGGTTCACCAGCTCCGAGCGGCTCGGAATGACAGATTATTTTTTGAGACATATCACGCGGCGCTTAAGCGCCTCAACTTAAGAGCACCTCGCCTGCTGATGGTTCTTCGCCCTCTGACCCATGCTCATCATCCCTGCGGCATCAAATTGCCCGTAAAATCCTTTTTAGACATCCGAAGGTGCGAACCATGAGAAATATTTCCCGCAGTGCGCTCGGCACTCATAAGTTACTGATCGCAGCGCTTCTTTTTCTGCCTACTTCGTTACTGGCCGAGCCACTCACGTTGAAGCATGCCGTGGAGCTCGCATTGCAGCATGCCAATGGCGCAGCCATCGCGGCCGCCGAGCAACAGAGCGCCACTGCCAATGTCCGTGAGCTCCGCGACAATTATGTTCCCCAACTGACGACGGGCACGGCGCTGGGATGGTCGTACGGGTTTCCGCTCAGCCTGGCGGGCTCTGCGCCATCTATCTTCAATGTCAATATGCAGTCTGCACTTTTTCATCCCGAACTGCGGTCCTTCGTCCATGCCGCGCAAAGTGAATCCACTGCTGCCGGATTCCGCACCAAAGATCAGCGGAATCAAATCATTCAAGACACGGTTCTCAGCTATGCAGAACTGGAAAAATGGGAGCAGCGCCTGGACCGACTTCATGAAATTTATCCTGATGTGCAGAAAATGCAGGCTGCCGTGGCCGACCGGGTGAAGGAAGGGATTGATAGCGAACTGGATGGAACTCGAGCGCGGCTCTCTGAAGCTCGGCTCCGCCTGCGCATGGCCGAAGCGCAAGGCGCCGCGGACGTGCTTCGCGAACATCTGTCGAAACTCACCGGCCTTGCTGCCGCCGGTATACAAACCGAGAGCGATTCCCTGCCCACCTTTCCCGCGGTCCCTGCGGACGATGAACCGAACAAGGCGGCTGAGGCGAGTCCCGCCGTACAATCCGCCGTCGAACATGCTCGCGCTCAATTTCTGCGCGCTCAGGGCGAACACCGGACCCTGTTGCCGAGTGCGGATTTCGGAGCTCAGTATGCTCTCTTCTCCACTTTCAATAATTATCAGAACTACTACATTCCAGAGCGCACATGCACCGTGAGCATCGGAACTTTTCTTTGTCCCGCCAGCAATTTTCAAAGAAATAATGCGACCGTCGGGGTGAGCATTCGTATTCCGATTTTCAACGCCACGCAACGCGCTCGCGCCGCAGTGGCTGACGCCGATGCCGTAAAAGCCAAGAAACAAGCCGACGCCGCCAGGAACCAGGTTTCCGAAGAAACGCTTCGCCTGCAGCGCTCCGTCAGTCAACTGCAAGCTGCCCACGATGTTGCCAACCTGGAATACGAGATTGCGCAAAAGAGTGTCGAGGCGGTCGAGACCAGAATGAAAGCCGCCACCGCGAATCTGCACGACCTGGATAACGTACGCACCCAATCGAGCGAAAAATTAATCGCGTTGCAGGACGTGACCTTCGAGCTCGAGCGTACCCAGATTGCCCTGCTTCGCGCCACGGGGAGTCTTGAAACCTGGGTTCTGGGAGTTAAATAACCGGAACCAATTTCGCAGTTCACTGCATCAAAGCATGTATTCGACGCAGGAACCTGCATAAACACTGCTTTTGGGCTACGTAGCGCCAGCGGAATGGTAAAATAGATACTCACCCACTATGCCTTTAAAAACACTATTTCTGAATCCACCCTCATTCGAAAACTTTGACGGCGGCGCCGGTTCGCGTTGGCCCGCCACCCGTGAAATCGAGTCCTATTGGTACCCGGTGTGGTTAGCTTATCCGGCGGGAATGCTGGAGGGAGCGCGGTTGCTGGATGCGCCGCCTCACTATACTTCCGCGGAGCAGACCATTGAGATCGCCAAGGACTATGAGTTTCTAGTTCTGTTCACCAGCACTCCAGGATTTCCTGGGGACATTGGGCTGGCGAAGGCGATCAAGACAGCGAATCCGAAGATCAAGATTGCCTTTGTGGGACCGCACGTGAGCGTTCTCCCCGAAAAATCCCTGCGGGATTGCACGGCGATCGATTTCGTGGCGCGCAAGGAATTTGACTACGCCGTAGTGGATTACGCGAAAGGAAAGCCTCTCGAAGACATTCCCGGCGTTTCGTTTTTGAAAGATGGAAAGATTGTCCACAATCCAGATGCACCGCAGATTCAGGATCTGGATGCCTTGCCACACGTGACCGACGTTTATAAGCGCGATCTGGATGTGACCCGCTACAACGTTCCGTTTCTGTTGAACCCTTATGTATCGCTCTACACGACGCGGGGATGCCCGGCACAGTGCACGTTCTGCTTGTGGCCGCAAACATTAAGTGGACATCCATGGCGCAAGCGTTCGACCGACGACGTTGCCGCCGAAATGGCGAAGGTAAAAGCTTACTGGCCGGAAGTGAAAGAATTCTTTTTCGACGACGATACCTTCAACATTCAGAAGGCTCGAACGATCGAGCTATGTGCGAAGCTGAAGCCGCTAGGCCTGACGTGGTCCTGCACATCGCGAGTCACGACGGATTTCGAAACCCTGAAGGCCATGAAGGAAGCAGGGTGCCGTCTGCTCATCGTCGGCTACGAATCCGGAGACCAGCAGATTCTGAAGAACATAAAAAAGGGCGCGACGGTCGAACGGGCGCGGCAGTTCACCAAGGATTGCCACAAACTGGGATTGGTCATCCATGGCGATTTCATCATGGGGCTTCCCGGAGAAACGCGGGAGACCATCAACAATACAATCGCCTTCGCGAAAGAATTGGATGTGGAAACGATTCAGGTCTCGGTGGCGCACGCCTATCCCGGAACCGAGCTTTATGACTACGCGGTGAAGAATGGATTCATCGTGGGCGACAATAAGATGGTGGACGAAGGCGGGCACCAGCTGGCGCACATTGAGTATCCGGGCCTGCCGGCGGATGAGATTCTTTCGGCGGTCCATCGTTTTTACGACGAGTACTATTTCCGACCCAAGGCCGTGTTCCGTATTCTGAAGAAGGCCGCGTTTGACAGCAATGACCGCAAGCGGCTTTACAAAGAAGCCAAGACGTTTATGAAGCTGCGCTCGGCACGAAACAAGATGGTGAAGAAGCACAGCGACGAGGCCGCGGCGGAACTGGTTAAAGCTTGATGAGGGTGCGAGCCAAACGCGCGAGTATTGTGTCGCAGAAAACGCGACACGTCGCGCGGCTCACCCAGATTCCTCGCTGCGCAAGGAGCGCTTGCTCGGAATGACAAACCAAGCGCGGCAGCGCCTATTCTTCCAGTGAACTTTCGTAAGTATCTTGTGCTGGCCGGAGTGACGGTGTTCGCCGCCGCCGGGGACTCCATGCTTTCGCACGGGATGAAGCAGACGGGCAGCATTTCCATTCATCATCTGCAAGGCGTGATCTTCGCCATTCTGAATCCCTGGGTAGCCGTTGGCATTCTGCTTCTTCTGGCATTTTTCGCCACGTACATGACTGCCCTCTCCTGGGCAGATCTGACATACGTTCTCCCTGCCACGTCGCTGGGGTACGTGTTGCTGGCGCTGGTCGCCAGGTTTTTGTTGCACGAACAAGTCAGTCCGCTGCGCTGGATGGGGATTGCATTGATCACCGGGGGCGTGGGATTTATCGCAGGCGGGCCGGCGCTAACGGAACATCCTCCGGAACATCCTCACTCGCCGGAGAGTAAGGACGCGACCCCGACGGTGCTGGCGTCCTCGCTTCTTGCAAAAGAGGCGAGAAATGGAACACCCACGCACAGCGGGATTGAATCATGAGAAGCCTTTATACCTGGAGCGCCATCCTCGTAATCGTCTTTGCCTCGGTCGTGGGCGACGTGCTTCTGGCGCACGCCATGAAACAGGTGGGCGACGTTGGGGCGTTGCGGCGTCGCGAAGGGCTGCTGGCGGTAATTCGGCGAACGCTGGGCAATTCGAATTTTTTGTTTGGTGTCATGGCGATGGCCGTGGCATTTTTCAGCCTGTTATTCGCACTGTCCTGGGGAGACGTAAGCCTGGTGGCACCAGCCGCCGCTTCCCTTACCTTCATCGGGAATGCGATCGCCGCTAAGATTTTTTTGCATGAGCGAGTTGATCGGCGGCGCTGGATCGCGGCTACGCTCGTGGCGGCGGGAGTGGCTCTGCTGGCAGGGTAAGCGGCAGGCTGCGATTACGGTAGTCCGCCGATCATGAACTTAGCGAGACCGCCATCCTCAGTGATCGCGAGGATCGTTTCCCCTGAGCCGAGGCACCCCGAAACAAGCATCCGGATGAAAAGCTTTGCTTACGGCGGTCCAACTGTTTGCATCTACCCGCCTCGGAAGAAATGGCCTATCCCCTGCCATTTTGAGGAGGCGATTACGCCAAATCGAGCGCTGAGCGGCAGCTTCCCCAGTCAAGTCTCAAAAATCTGGGGTGCTTACAACCGCCAGGGCTCTATATGGCACCCAAGTGACTGGCTCTTGGCGGACGAGCAGTTCAAGTCAAGATTTGGCATGTGGAATGCTGGTTTTCGAGGTGAGCTTGACTATGGCAGCGGGGATTCCACGGGTCGCGGTCATTTCGTTGACGCTGTCGGTTGTTTGCGGAGTGGCAGCGTGCCAGGCAGTCGGTCAACATCTTCCCGACGCTCCCTGGCCGCAGAGCCAGCCCCCATCTAAGAAATCCGATGTGTTACTCGAAGCACAAACACGATCCGCGATTGATACACTTCCCCATTCTAGCGAGCTAGCCCCTTCCAGCCCATTTCTATCGAGTTTGAATAATTCTGGACAGAAAAGCTCCAAAACGATCTTCACAAAATACTTATACGCGTCATCGAAGAGCCGGCAAGCGGGCTACAGGCCATTAGCGAGCGGCAGCACATTGGGCCGGGCCACCTTTGCGGCTTCGCGATCCCTGGTGGCTCGGGACGGTTCCGGAAAAAGCAGGCTGAATACGACATATCTCTTGCGGGCGTTGACGTCGGTGGCGGCGGACACGGCTTCGCGTCCATATTGGAGACGGTCACGGGCTGAGCCACTTAGCGACTTCGGTTCGACTGTAGGCAATGACGCAGGCATGAACCTGTTGCACGAGTTCGAGCCGAATTTGCAGCAACTGATGAAGAGCCACGCTCCCAAAATCGTGGCCAGGATTGCGGAACAAATCAGTCGAAGATAGTTTTTTGCAGGCCATTCGTAGATGATTGCCCGCCAAGTGTGGTACAGCTATCCCATGCGATCTGATCGACCTTTCAAACTGCTTCAACAACTGCTTCAACGTTCGTTGCGCCTAGTTTCCATCTTCACGCTGCTCGCATCGGCGATCGTCGCGATAGCCGCGCCAGCGAAACACCAAACCTACATCATGTACGTCGGCACTTATACTGCGGAAAGCAGCACCAGCAAAGGGATTTACGCCTACCGCTATGATCCCGGTGGCGCGAAGCTCACTTCGCTCGGCCTGGCCGCGCAAACCACGAATCCATCCTTTCTGGCCGTGCACCCGAACCATCGATTCCTGTATGCCGTGAATGAGGTCGGGAATTATAACGGAGAGAAAAGCGGAGGCGTGAGCGCCTTCGCCATCGATTCCACCACCGGCAAGCTGACCCTATTGAATGAAGTCGCGTCCAAGGGCGCTGACCCTTGCTACATCACCGTCGATAAAACGGGAAAGTATGTGCTAGTGGCAAACTACACGGGCGGAAGCGTTGCAGTTTTTCCTGTGCTTGAAGACGGCAGGTTAGGGGAGGCTTCGGCATTCATACAGCACAGCGGCCACGGCACAAATCCGGAGCGTCAGGAGGGCCCGCATGCGCACTCGATCGACCTATCACCCGACAATCGTTTCGCCATCGTGGATGATCTCGGGCTCGACGAAACTCTCGTCTACAAATTTGACAGCACGAAGGGCACGCTCACTCCGAATGATCCGCCTTTTGCCAAAGCCGCTGCCGGCGCGGGTCCCCGCCACTTCGTCTTTCAGCCCGATGCGAAATTCGCATACATCATCAACGAAATGGCTTCGACCGTTTCTGTCTTTCAATACGATGCCGCGGGAGGCGTCTTACGGCCGCGGCGGACCATTGCAAGTCTTCCCAGGAGTTTCACAGGGCACAATGACGATGCGGAGATTCAAGTCGATGCCTCCGGCAAATTTCTATACGCATCGAACCGTGGACACGACAGCATAACCGTCTTCACCATTGATGCTTCTACGGGAACCCTAACCCCGGTGGAGTATGTGCCGACCAAGGGACAAAGTCCTCGCCACTTTGCGATTGATCCGTCCGGATCATTTCTGATTGCGGAAAATGAGAAGTCGGACAACATCGTGCTCTTTCGCATCGATTCGAAGACCGGCCGGCTCACTCCGACCGACAAAACTATCGAGGTGAGCCAACCTGTCTGTGTGGTGTTTGTGCCGGCAAAATAGGCGGGACGTTACTACTGCTTTTTCTGAATGAATCTTCGGCGGACGAGATGATTGTTGGCGTCCGGTTTGATCTCGTCATATTTCATGCAACTGATTGAACCGTCGACCTCGAGCACTGCCAGGGCCACGTCCTGCACATGCGCGATGCCATGTTCGCGCAGGGCGCGTTGCAGTTCGTCCATGCTGACGTGTTCCCGGGCCATGTGTGGTTCGATGGCTTTTCCGTCGTGAACCAGCAAACTCGGTTCACCCTGCACGACGCGCCGAAATCGGCGATTGACGCCGGAGAGAGTTCCGATCACGTAGTTCAGGAGCAAGAGAGTAGAGGCCGCGATTACGCCGCCAACCAGCGACGTGTCAGGCCCGGTCATGGCATTCTGCACGGAGTTCGAAAGCAGCAGCAGGAGCGTGAGATCGAAGGGCGTCATCTGCCCGACTTCGCGCTT
Organism: uncultured Acidobacteriaceae bacterium; assembly: GCA_963846215.1. Classification (GTDB taxonomy): domain Bacteria; phylum Acidobacteriota; class Terriglobia; order Terriglobales; family Acidobacteriaceae; genus Sulfotelmatobacter. Next base: position 142,415 of record CAWJVC010000012.1, read on the forward strand.
GCCGCTCAGCCGCACCCCGATGAGGACGACGAGGTAGACGACCCCCGTACGCAGCGCAATCTGCAGCCCCACGTGAGCACCCGCAGGGAAAAGGACTCCGTTCAATTGGCCGTCACCGGAACCGGCGCGCTTTTCGGCGTGCTTAGATAACCCGTCGCCTTGTTTTTATCGACACTCCACACGACTAACTCGAATAGGAGATGATCGCGACCGGAGTAGAACTGAATGGGTTCGGAGATGTTGCGGTCTTTCTTCTCGATGGTCTTGTCGTCCGAAGTTACGTTTACAGTAAACTTGCCGTGCTTGGCGTCTGACTTCTTTAGCTGCAGGCTTACGGTCGCGACCGGCTGAGGTTTAGCTCCGCGCAGCAACGTGAATTCGTAATAGTTGCGATCGCCCTTGTGCTTCAGCGTCTCCAAATCGCTTTGAGTGTGGGCGATCAGGCCGCTCTGGACTCCGAGATCACCGACCGCGCTCTGCAGCTTCGCCTTAGTCGTTTCGAGGTCCGCCTTAGTCGAGGCAACGTCGGTCTTGACTCCTCCGACATCCGTCTTTACGCCAGCCACCTCGCCACTTACCTGGCCGATTTGTTCTTTCTGTTCCTTCTCCAGGCGCGCTTCGCCCTCTTTCTGTTGCTGCTGCAGTTGAGCAGCACGCTGTCCTAATTCCCTCTTCGTGAGACCCACTTGGTGGCCCAGAGTTTCCTCGGAAGCCTCTGCCGTCTGCATTCTATTTTTCAGTTCAGCAATTTGTATCTGGCTGTCGCTCAGATCTTTGGTGACCCTATCGATGTGCTGCTGTGTGGTCACGTATCCGTACACCGACGCCGCTACAAAAGCGATCGCCAGAATAATCAAAATCCACTTACCTGCGTTTGACTGCGGTTCTACGTGTAGGTCTTCGCCTTCGTCCGGCATCGTTCCTCCGAAAGTGAACTACTCTTTAGTTGTGGGATGGCTTCAATTGTTCAGCAGGATGCCCGTCGTGTCAATTAGCTGCAGGGTGTCCGGCCAGTCAGGGGCTGATCGCAAGAGCCTGCTTCAAGAATGGTTCGGGATTGCGCCGGATGGCGGCTGCGTCAGGCCCCACTTTCTTAGCGGCTGGTTTGCCAGCATCGTCCACGAGCTTTCGCTGCGATAGGTCAGGCTGCAAGGTAGCAGATTTCACAAAACACGCATACACCAACCGGGAAGGAAACTGTGAACGTTCGAGAAAACGGCCATAAGCAAACCAATCCTCGGCGCTGGCACTCTGGTCACCGATCGATTCATCCAGTTGCAGTGCATGCTGATAAAGCAGAATTGCGGCGCCCGGAGCGCCGAGACTTCCCTGCAGTTCTGCTTCATTCATCGTGGCAACGCTTTCTAGTTTGGTCTGCTTGGTTTGCGCGGCAATTTTCGCAGCCAATCGATACGATTCAACGGCCTGCGCCGGTTGCGCCGAGCGCGCTTGGCAATCCGCCATGCGAATCACGATTGCGATAACCTTTTGCGGGTCCGGACGATGGTTCGCCGACAGCCGCGCAATGCTTTCAAGCCAGGACCGATATTGCACTGCAGCCTCTCGCGCTTTGCCCTCGTGATCGAGTTCACTCGCCAGATAGAGTCGGGGCACAACCTGACCGGGATCTGCGGCGATTGCCTTCGTCCAGCTATCGACAGCCTGATCGAGGTGGCCCTGTTCCATGGCCAACAGGCCACGATCGGTAAGCAGGTTGGCATCCTTAGGCGAGTAACTTAGTGCGGACTCCGTCAATGCGTAAGCTTCGTCGAAGCGCTTTTTCTCAATTAAGATTTTGAGCAGAGCCTGGCGCGGAGCAGGATCGGAGGGATTGGTCTGGATCGCTTTTCGCAAAGCCTCTTCCGCGGGTTGAGCCTGCCCTTGTTCCAACTCTCGCCGAGCCAACCGGACTTGCAATGAACTGTCGTAGGAATCGAGCGCTGCGGCTCGCTGTAAGTCAGGAAGACTGTTGGCATGCAACGCAAGGTAGTAGCGGACCTGATCCAGAGTACCCAAAAGCAGCAGGAGACAGACCGCACCGATACGCAGCCTGCGAGCGGTTGCGGTGCTGCCAGCTATCCAACTCATCGCCGCCGATAATCGGGTTCTAGCGCCGGAGGCAGTTTCGGCGACGCGATCGCGAGAATTCAACAAGAGGGCCCCAATTCGCCCGTCCCGCAACTTCCATATGGCTCCATCCAGAATAAAGTGGTGAATGTTTATCAACGCCGTGAAGATCAAAAAGCTTGTGGTGAAGTCGTGATGGAAGATGCGGCTTGCAAGCCACGGACCGGGAACAAATAGCGCGATGCCGCCAGCCATCAACACTCCGAAATAGGTTACAGCTCGCCAGTCGCGACCGCTTTCGCCGGATTGCTCGCGCCGAGCATAGTAGCTCGTAATCCATAGGTACTGCGCGGAGTGCATGACGGCCAGCACGCCTGAGCTATAACGGCTCTGCGGAACCTCTAAGCCTTTGATTAGCGAGATCCCTGCGGGCACCAGAAACCACAAGAACTGCGAGGAAAACAACGTAAGCGAAGGGAGAAGCTTACGCCATCCGGTTTCAAGCAGGAGTTGTGACAATCCAAATGTCGCGAGGGCCGCAAAGATAACGATCAGCCCAACCTGTTCCCACTTACTTACAACCGCAGGAATTCCCAGCGAAATGAAAAGCGGATCGGCCGTTGCGCCAGTGTGGAAGCTGAGAAACAAAATCAGGTACGAGGCAACGAAGGCGCCGTACAATGCCCGGCGTGTGTTTTCGCTCGGCTGAGCTCCGGCGCGGCGAGCCAGCATCATGAACAAACCGTAATTTTGTCCGCTGTAATGCCAAGGGCTCCAGGTCAAATAGATGGTGAAGATCCAAGGCAGGATGCGGGTCCAGGAATGCGAAAGGATAAGTGTCAGAATGACCAATGCCGTAATGTGGACGGTGAAGATGCGGTACTTATGAAAGTCTTCGGCGCGATGGTAGGCGCGATAGATCGTCGCCATGTAGTGCGGATAATTGAAAAAGAGGGCCAGCGCGTAGAAGGCGATGGACCAGGCTCGGGCGCTGGAGGCAATCGACAAGTAGGAGATCAGCAAGAGCGGCGCAGACCAGGCTCCGCACCCTACGATCAGATCCAACCATGGGTTGTAGATCCAGGGTGATCCGTTGACTGCTCGCCGGTTGTTCGTTTTTTCCATCAAAATTTTCTTTTCAACGAGACGTCCGCAAGCCCGCGCAGTTGCGTGGGGCGAACGTTATTGTCGCTGCGATTGAGTGGGATTATAAGAGGCGGGAAGGCAAATCCAGATCATCGGTAAGGTTACTTGAGGTAACGAAAGTAAGTGCTGTACCACTTGCAGTTTTGCGTGAATTGAAGATCGATCGAGTTCCGGAAAAACGATTTGACACAAGTCTTTTACAATGCAGACGTGAAGAATTGGGACGTAATCATAATAGGCGGCGGGATCATAGGGCTGTCGCTTTCGCTCGAACTTCGGAGGAACGGCGCGAGCGTACTCATTGTCGAGCGACGGCAACCGGGCCGCGAAGCTTCTTATGCCGCTGGCGGCATGCTCGCCGACTACAGTGTCGAGACTCAAACCGCGCTCCAACCACTGGCCACGGCTAGTGCGCGCCTATATCCGGAGTTTGTCCAAGAACTAGAGCTGGAGTCAGGACAGCATGTCGACCTGCGTGATCAGGGAGCGATAATTTTTCCTCCCGACGAACCCCTGTTCGAACGACCCGGATTCAACCTGGAAACTTTACTCCCCGCGCCTCTGTCTGAGCTTGAACCCGGGCTCGCTGAACTCCATCGACCTGCGTTTTTTCTGAAGGAGGGCAGTGTTGATCCGCGTGGACTGGTTGCCGCAGCGATTGGGGCTGCGAAACATCGGGGCGTCGATTTCTCTTCTGGGGATGCAGTGACCGAGGTGAACTTAGCTGACAGCGGGGTGAGCGGAGTCTCCACCAAAAAAACTTCCTTCCGTGCGAAGAAGGTTGTGAATTGTGCAGGAGCATGGGCGGGACAGATTGGACCTTATTCATTCCCCACCCGTCCGGTGAAAGGGCAGATGCTGTGCCTGATTTCGCAGTCACGTGTACTGCTACAACATGTAATTCGTACGCCAGAAATTTATTTGATCCCGCGCAGTGATGGACGAATCATCGTCGGGACTACTGTGGAAGAGGCGGGCTTCGACAAACGGACGGATATTGACACCATTCAACGCTTGCATCGCGCTGCGATTGCCCTGCTTCCCGGATTGAGCAAATCCAAGATTCTAGAAGACTGGGCTGGCCTGCGCCCGGGAACTCCAGATTCGTTGCCAATCCTTGGAGCAACGAGAACGCCGGGTTATTTCGTAGCGACAGGACATTTTCGAGACGGCATACTCCTGGCTCCGATTACGGCTCGGCTGATGGCCCGACTAATCGAGGGAAAAGATCCCGACTACGACCTATCGGCCTTTTCGCCGGAGCGATTTGTACACTAACTTTTACGCATTGCACCCTCAGCACTACAGCAGTGTTACAACTCCAGTAGCGAGATCGTACACCCCGCCTACAACTTTGATTTTGCCGTCTTTAACGGCGGGCGCGAGGATCGGCTCAACTTCCTTCAGACGGCCGACGCCAATCTCAACGTTCTTCCGGATCGCGTTCTCCAAGGCATTACCGGGTGTTTGCTTGCTCTGAGCCACGGCGGGCTTGATGAGTTCTACCAACCCGTTGATCGATCCAGGGATTGAGTCCTTCTCGTCAATATGCTTCATCGCGGCCTTAACCGCGCCGCAACCGCTGTGACCGAGAACCATGATCAACGGCACATTGAGTTCCGCGACGGCGTACTCAATGCTGCCCTTAACCGTAACTCCTGCGCCGTTCACCACGTTCCCGGCGATGCGAACCACAAAAATGTCGCCGATCCCTACGTCGAACAAGATCTCCGGCGCCACGCGGGAGTCCGAACAACTCACAATGACGGCATTCGGATACTGGTGCTCCGCAAGTTCGCGAAACTCTTCAGGGCTGCGTCGCGGGCTGGTCGGCTTCCCTTTCGAGAAACGGCTGTTGCCAGCCAGAAGTTCGTGCAGAGCTTCGTCGGCTCCCATGCGCGCCGGAGACGGAGCGCTGGCATACTTGGGCGCGAAGGCGCGTAGAAAACCCGGCGTAATCAAACTCAATCCGGAAGCAGCTACAGTTACAAACTCACGCCGGGAAAGCTTTGATGGATTTTTCATAGGTCACATTTTCCTTGGGTAGAGATCATCCAGCTTCGATACAGACGTTCGATTCGAGAGAATACATAGGTTCGTTCCGTGGCCCGGTGAAAGGATACTAGAATAGCGAGCTTGTGGCACGCCAGGTCTGGGAATTTCGAGTGGCTGAAGCCGCACGCGGGTGTTACTTGCTTGAGTTATACTGGAGCGTTTCCGCAACGGCATCAGCGCACAATGTTGCGCTCTCGAACGAGAAAGGATTCCATCATGGCTTCTCCGGCAGTAGATTTTGCGCGCAATAATCAGCAACGTTTTCTCAGTGAATTGAAAGATCTTCTTCGCATTCCAAGTGTCAGCACACTCGACGAGCACAAGAGCGACGTACAGAAGGCCGCGGACTTTGTGGCAAAAGAACTGCGCCGCATCGGCATGGAAAATGTCGAGGTCATCGCCACCAAGGGTCATCCGCTTCTCTATGCCGATTGGTTGCACGCTCCCGGCAAGCCGACGGTTCTCTGCTACGCGCACTATGACGTGCAACCGCCCGACCCTCTTGATGAATGGAAGACTCCACCCTTCGAACCAACGGAACGCGATAACAACATTTATGCGCGCGGCGCGGTCGACGATAAGGGTCAACTGTGGATGGAAGTCAAGGCGCTCGAGTCGCTGATGAAGTCCGGTAATGGAAAGCTCCCCATCAATGTAAAAGTGATCTTCGAAGGCGAGGAAGAAGTTGGTGGCGAGTCGATCACGGAGTTCGTGAAGAAACAGAAGGCGAAGCTGAAAGCAGATTTTGCGCTGGTCTGCGACACTGAGCTGTTTGCGCCGAATCTTCCAACCCTTTGTGTTGGGCTGCGAGGACTTGTCTATACGGAGATCGAAGCTTATGGGGCCATGACCGATCTGCACTCTGGCGTTTATGGCGGCGCCGCGCCGAATCCTTTCTTCGCGCTCATTGAAATCATCAGCAAGCTGAAGGACTCGAAGGGTCACGTGCTGATTCCGGGGTTTTACAAGGGCGTGAAGGCTCCCAGCAAGGATGAGCTGAAAGCCTGGAAGCGGCTGCCTTTCAACGAAGAAACCTATCGCAAGACTGAGGTCGGATCGAACTCGCTCACAGGCGAGCCGGGGTATTCCGTACTTTATCGCACATGGGCTCGACCTACGCTTGAGGTTCACGGGATGCCAGGTGGATTTGTTGCAGCCGGCGCGAAGACTGTGATCCCTGCGAAAGCGGCGGCTAAAGTTTCCATGCGACTCGTTCCCAACCAGGATCCCGATGACATCTTGAAGCGTTATACCGCATTTGTGAAGAAGCTCACGCCGAAGGGAATCGAGACGAAAATTAAGGTGTGGAGCAAAGGTCCGGCGTGCGTGGTGGGCACTGACAATCCCTACATCAAGGCTGCCACGGAAGCTTTGCACGACACCTTCAAGAAAGAAACGGTATTCATACGCAGCGGCGGATCGATTCCGATCGTCAACGACTTCTACGAAGGGTTGAAGATTCCCAGCGTGATGATGGGCTTCGGCCTGCCTGACGACAATCTGCATGCCCCCAACGAGAAGTTTCATATCCCGAACTTCCATCACGGGATCGAAACGATCTGCTTATTCTTCGAAAAGCTGGGAGCGAAATAGTTAGCGGCGCGGGCGGGCGATTCGCCCGTCCGCCCCCAGAAACGGGCGCAGCTTACTTTCCCATCACTTCTGATACCCGGGCGCATCTTCCAATCGTTAATCGCGCTGACGCCATAAATCCAACGTCATCAGAGTGCGCTACTCTATTCCGCTCGCAGCGATAGTTTGTGGAGCCAGGTGATTTATCGCCAATCGTCAGTCGGCTGCAAGCCTCTAGGGATCAGGAAGGACCCGAAACCGATGGGTACCGATACGAACCCATCAACCTGGCGATCAAAACGGCAAGGTAAAGCACGCCAATAATCGCTTCAATGACCGACAGGGATCGCGCCGGTGCTGAGACGGCTGTAATGCCGGCTGCACCCAGGGAGGTCATGGTTGCGAAGCTGTAATAAATGAAATCGAACCGATCGGGGATGGTATGCGCATTCGTCATTGGATCGAGAAAAAACGCTTTGGGCTGAAGGGTCGCGACCATGCCGTACATACTCGAGAAGGTAAAGCCGATTAGCAGATAGATGCAAAGTGCCCCGAAGACTGTTTCCGAACTGGGTTGGTGCTCGCCAAACACACGGCGAAAGATGACTACCACAATAAATACATCGAATACGAAGCTAAGGATGATGCTGAAAATGGAAAGAAATCCCGGGTCGGGCTGACGAAGGCGAATGCGTTCGAACAGGGCGGGCACGGCGAGGATGAGTGCAATGATCAGCAACGTTCTCCTCAGGCGAGTGGCATATACCGCGATCAGAATTCCGGCGCTGCTCACGACGCGGAATGCGAAATAGCCGAATCCTTCATTTTGCATGTACGGATAGAGAACAAGCATCGCTAATAGAAAGAGGAAAAGTAGGAAAAACTTGGGTCCGGTCAGAACCTTTGCATGACGAGAGGGGGTCGACCACATAAGTGAGGAGAAGCCAAACGGCAGCGCACCCTAATCGGATGTCGCATCTTTCTAGCATCCCCCGCCGTTCCGCGCAACATCATTATTGCGTTTACACTCAAGTGCCCGCCGTAGAGCCATGGTGAGTGTAATCAGGATTTTTGGCAGACCATGAGGGTGTGTGACGGAAACGCTAGACGGCCAACACATACTTCGCGCCCCGGACCACTTGGCCATCCAGCCTCGTGAACCTGCGACCTAAACAAGAGAAAGCTGAGAAATATGCTTCGCGCCGCTTGCCCGTTGCGTTACCATAAATTTGCTCTCGCGATTTCCCTACCTCTCTATTCCCTCCAACCATAGAATGCGCAGATGCTGCAATGTGTGTGCAACCCAGCGTGCCCGGCGGTAAGGCCATACAATATATAGTGTTATATTGCTTGACCCCGCCCCTGTTTGACCGATACAGTTGGTTAAATTTGTGGTCGCCCTTTCCAGCCTTGGGACGATCCTGGGTCAAGCGCGCATCTTATTCGAGGCGGAGGAATCCGCCTGGTAAACAGCTGGCTACACAGTATTTGGGCGGTACGTGGTGAGAAGAGCCGTCCAGGTTTTTCCCAAGGAGTTTACGTTGCTTAAACTGAAGCGGCTTCAAATTCTCGGTTTCAAATCATTTTGCGATCGCACCGATCTCAAGTTTCATGGAGACGGAGTGGCCGCCATCATCGGGCCAAACGGCTGCGGCAAGTCAAACATCTCTGACGCCATCTCGTGGGTGCTCGGGGAGCAGTCGGCCAAGACGCTGCGAGGGTCGAGGATGGAAGACGTGATCTTCGCCGGCACGCGCGATCGGAAACCGACGGGCATGGCGGAAGTGTCGTTGACCCTGATTGATCCCGAAGAATATCCGGGACCGGATGCCGCAGCGCCGACCGAGATCGACATACAGGATGAGCTGCCGATGAATCCCCCTAGTTCTAAGCACGCCGAAGATTGGGATGAAGCAGCGATTCGCGCGCGCGCCGCAGCCGATACTGAAAGCGCCGTGGAAGACGCGCAGCCGGGGAGAACCGAGGAAGTGGAAGTGCCGCGGTCGAAGATCAATACCATTGCAGTGGCTTTTCCCGACGATGAGCCGGTATTTGCATTGCCCGCGCACAACATTGCGTTGACCGCAGCTTCGACCGTCGCGCCGCAGGTGGTACTGAAGATTCGACGCCGCAAGTTCAATCAGCAGCAATTTCGTGCGGGCGAGATCGTGGTCACGCGCCGTCTGTTTCGCTCCGGCGATAGTGAATATCTGCTGAACGGCAAACTCTGCCGCCTGCGCGACATTCAAGACCTTTTCATGGGTACCGGTCTGGGACCAGAGACCTATGCACTCATTGAGCAGGGGCGCATTGGGCAGATCCTCAGCAGCCGGCCCACGGACCGGCGAGCGATTCTGGAAGAAGCTGCTGGGATTACGAAATTTAAAACCAAGAAGCGTCTCGCGGAAGCGCGACTGGGAGATGCCAAGTTAAACCTGGCGCGGGTCAACGATATTTTTGAAGAAGTCACGCGGCAGATGAATTCACTGAAGCGGCAAGCCTCCAAGGCTGAGCGCTTCGCGAAGTTGCGCGATGAGATGCGCGCCGAACTCCGCGTGGTGCTGGCGAGCAAGTTCGCGGCAATCGAACTGGAAAGCGCTCAACTGGATGTGGAGCTGAAAGCTCTTGCTGAGGACATGCAGGAGCGGACCGAAGCCGTGCAGCAACTGGAAATTGAGCACGCACAAAGCACGGAGCGCGGATATGCCATTGAAACGGAACTGCGCGAGAATCGCGAGCGCCTGAGCCAATTAGCGATGGAGATTGATCGGGCGCGAGCGCGCCGTCGCCATAATGACGAGCGTTGTGCCGAGTTGGTGGTGCGAACGGCATCCGCCGAAGCGGAATTGGCGCAGGCGCGACATCGCTTGAGTTCACTGGAAGCGGAACGCGATTCCAACCGGCAAGTGCTCGAATCAGCGGCTGGAGATTTGGCATCCGCACAAGCGGAGTTAGCGTTGTCTCAACAAGAGGCGGCCGATGCGGCTGCGGCTCTGGCGGAATTGGAACATCAGCAGGAAGAATCCCGCGTAGCGATTTTCGACACAGTCTCGTCGGCTTCGCGGCTGCGGAATCAACTGGCGCAGGCCGAGGAGCGACTGGCTGGGGCGGATCGCGAAGCGCACCGCCTGGAAACGGAAATCGATCACGCAAATACGCAAGTGGAAGCGTTCGGGGGGCAGCGGGGACAGCTAGCGCTGGAGTTTGAAACCGTCACGCAGCGCGTGACCGGTATCGGCGAGGAAATCAGCCAGCTGCGTCGGCTGATCGAGAGCAAGCGGCTCGACGAAACGCGAGCCAAGACAAACCTGGATGTGCTGCGCGCCGAGTTCGCCACGGCCTTGGGAAAGAAAGGATCACTGGAGGCGGTCATCGCCGAACACGGGTATTCCACCGAATCGGTGCGGCGTCTTTTCCAGTCGGGAGTAATGCAGGGCGGCCTTGCGCCGGTGGGGGTGCTGGCGGACTTTCTGGAAGTGGAGCCGCGCTTCGAGCGCGTGGTGGAAGATTTTCTGCGCGACGAATTGAATTACATCGTGGTGAAGTCCTGGGACGCTGCAGACGAAGGACTGCGGATGCTGAGGACGGACGTTGATGGTCGGGCTACGTTCCTGGTTCATCCCGAAGATTCGCAGGCGAAATTTTCGTTTGTAGTGGATGAAGCGGCTCACTGCGCACCCCCGACGGCATCGATTGTGCCGCTGAAGAGCACCATTCGTGTTCTGGACGGGTTTGGAAAATCGCTGGAAGTGATTTTGCCCAAGCTGCGCGATGGATACATTGTTCCGGGATCGGACACGGCGCGGGGGCTGGCATTAGAAAATCCCGACGCATTTTTCCTATCCCAGTCGGGCGAGTGTTTCCATAACGTAACGGTGACCGGCGGCAAGCAGCGCGCCGAGGGGCCGCTATCAATGAAGCGCGAGCTGCGCGAAGTGCTAAGGCAGCTGGAAGATCTGGAGCGCGCTCTGCGGGACGAAGAGATGAAAGTGCTCACCCTGGGGAGAGAAATTAAAGAATTCAGTTCCCTGCTGGAGCGGTTGGAAGGGGAAAAGCGCGAAGCCGAGCATCAGTCGATGACCTCGCGCCACATGTTGCAGCAACTCGACTCAGAGATGGCGCGCGTGACGGAACGCATGCGAGTCTCGCATGCGGAAATGCAACGGCTAGCGGCTGAGCGCGCGGAGCAGCAAGCGATCATAGGCAGCCGGCAAGCGGAGATCGCCGAACTGGAAGAGTCTCGCATCCGACTGGAGCAGTTGATCGCCACGGCACAGGAGTCATTAGGTGGACTGCGGCAGCGTCGGGAAGAAGCGTCACAGGTCAGTTCGCAGCGAGTGGCGCGGGTCGCGGCGTTGGAAGAACGCCACCGTTCCGCCACAGGCGTCCTGGCGCGCATTGATTCCTTGTTCGCCGAGATGAACGAGAGGGTGACATCCCTGGTGGCGCAGATTGAGGACTCGGCTGCAGAAAAACTACGTCGCGAAACTGAAAACCTGCAGCTAGAACAGCAAGCTTCCGATTATGAGGCGGAGCGCAATGCCGGCCAGGCCCGGGAAGGGTTGCTGCAGTTTGAGAAGGATCAACTGCGCGCGCGTCTTTCCGAAATCGACGAACTGCTGCGCGGAGCACGTCAACTGCTCGATCAGGCGCGCGACCGGCGAGGTGAGTTACAAGCTGCGGACGCGAAATTGCAAGCGGATGCGACGTACATGGCGGAAACCTGCCTGAATGAGTTGGGCATCGAACGACCGGCATTGCTGGAAGATGCGAGCGTAGCCCGGGTGACGGGCGAAGAACTTACGGCGCGGGATCAGTCTTATCGAGAGATGCGCACCAAACTGGATGCGATGGGACCCGTGAACATGATGGCGCTTGAGGAATACAAAGAGAGCGTAGAGCGGCATACCTTCCTGGATACGCAGCGTAAGGACCTGATTTCTTCGATTGAGAACACGACTGCTACGATTCGCGAGATCGATGAGGTTTCTCGACAGAAGTTCCAGGAAGCGTTTGGCAAGATCAACGAAAACTTCCAGACGACGTTCAAAAAGCTCTTCGGCGGTGGGCATGCGTTCATGAAGCTCACGGATGAAGAGAACTCGGCGGAGAGCGGCATCGACGTGGTGGCATCTCCTCCAGGAAAGCGTCTGCAGAGTGTACTGCTGCTTTCCGGAGGCGAGAAGGCGCTCACCGCGCTTGCGCTGCTAGTCGGCATCTTCCAGTACACACCCAGTCCATTCTGCATTCTGGATGAGGTGGATGCGCCGCTCGACGAGGCCAACATAGGGCGATTCACCGACTTGGTAAAGGAAATGAGCGTCAAGACCCAGTTTGTGCTGATCACGCACAGCAAGAAGACGATGAGCATTGCGCCGGTGCTGTATGGGGTCACGATGCAAGAGCCGGGAGTGTCGAAGCTGGTATCGGTGAGATTTGGGGCTGCTTAGTCGGCGCAAACGGTTTTTTTGGCGATTCCAGCGCTCGTCAATCGATTCGCGTTTCGGCTAGGTTGCGTGATCACGCGTTATCCACTCCCTTCCTCAGGTTTTCCACAACCGCGGACTAATCTCCACGCGGACTTCGCTGGCCGCGCGACATCGCGGAAGGCAGTCAACGTTTTCTTTCTCAACAGGATAGACCCCACCCATCGTGGTGTGATCTCTGTCGTTGACAAAAGTTTCTGAGGGGCTAAAATACGGCTCGCTCCTGCCTTAGTATTTCAATATGAACTCAGAACTTCTCGACCCCGTTCTTCTACAAACAGACTTCCCCGACCTCCAACTTCACGCCAGCGGCAAAGTGCGCGATGTTTATCAACTCGACGACGGAACGGCTGCTGTTCGTGGCCACGGACCGCATTTCGGCCTTCGATTATGTGCTGGCAACCGGGATTCCGCACAAAGGCCGGGTGCTGACCCAGATGTCGCTATTCTGGTTCGAATTTCTATCGGACATTGTCCCCAACCATCTAATCACTGCGGACGTAGCTCTCTATCCGAAGCTTTTGCAGAAGTATGGCGATCAGTTGCAAGGGCGTTCGATGGTGGTGCAGCGGGCGCAGATGTTTCCGGTGGAATGCGTAGTGCGCGGTTACATTTCGGGATCAGCGTGGAAGGAATACAAGGCGACGGGCAAAGTGTGCGGCATCGAATTGCCGACCGGACTGCGCGAGTCGGATGCACTCCCGGAGCCGATTTTCACGCCGTCGACCAAGGCCACAAGCGGCCATGACGAAAACATTTCGTTTTCGCAAATGTGCGAAATCGTCGGAACGGAGACGGCGAGTGCACCTGCGCGACTTGACCTTGCGCGTGTACAAGAAGGCGGCGGGCTATGCGCGTCAAGCACGGGATTATCATCGCCGACACTAAGTTCGAATTTGGACGGACAGCCAAGGGAATCACCCTGGCGGACGAAGTGCTGACGCCGGATTCATCGCGCTTCTGGCCAGCCGACAAGTACGCTCCCGGTGGCGCGCAGGAGTCCTACGACAAGCAATACGTTCGCGATTATCTGGAGGAGATTCGCTGGAACAAGCAGCCGCCTGCGCCCGCGCTGCCGGCTGGAGGTTGCGCGCCGCACGAGCGAAAAGTATCTCGATGCTTATCTTCAGATTACTGGACACAAGCTGGATGTTTGAGATGGTACAAGGCTGGCGCCGTGGCGGGCCGCCGGAGGGCAGCATGACTCCAGCGGACTGGTTGATTATCGCGGTTATCGTATTGAACGTAATCCTGGCGGCCATGCATGGTTTTTTCGCGGAGGCCTTAAGCATGGCCGGACTCGTTGTTGGTTATGTTGTGGCAGCATGGCAGTATCAGCGCGCTGGCGGCGTGGTTGCTGTCGTTTTCTGAAGTCGGAATTGCTGGCAGAGATTTTTGGGTTCCTCATTATCTTTTTCGTGATTCTGATGGTGTTCAGCATCGCGGGCAGGATCGCGCGCAAGCTGATGAAGGAGGCGGGCTGAGTGGCTTTCGACCGTTTTCTGGGCGCGCTGTTGGGATTGGTAAAAGGCGCGCTGGTGGTGGCGGTGGTTCTGATGGGAATGACTGCATTTACGCCGACAAGCTCGATGCTGGAGAATTCGCAGCTGGCGCCATATTTTCTGGTGGTGGGAAGAGCCGCGATCTGGGTGGCGCCGTCGGCTTTGCGGGCGAGGTTTTATGAGGGTCTGGATTTTCTGCATCGCGCGCCGAAAGATTTGACGACGCCAGCTGTCATCCGCGGCAATAGATAAGGACGCATCGCAGTTGCACGAAGACATCAAAACTAGAGATTGAACGAGAGAGACCACTGTGAAAGATCAATTGGAAGCACTCATATTGCAGATGTACAAGAGCAACATTCTTTATTCCGAAGGCGTGCGGGAATTCAAAAAGCGCTTTATCTTAACCGTGCTGCAGGAAAACAAAGGCAACCAGTGCCGCGCTGCCCGCGAGCTGGGAATGCACCGCAACACTCTCAGCCGCACCATCGATGAACTCAAGATTGATGTGCGCCAGCTGCGGGATGGGGCAAGGCGTCCACCGCGCAGCGCGCGCCCCTGAGCATGGGAGAAGAAGGCGGTCCGCTAGCGGCATTGCGATTCCCGTGGCCAACATCAATCCGTAGTCACAAAACAAAAGGCAGCCCTCGCGGGCTGCCTTATTATTCCGGCTCTCGATCTATTACTGAGAGCTGGCTTTGTGATGGACGGGAGCCTTCTTGGCCGGCGCGGGAGCCGCAGCCTTCAGCAGCTTCCCTTTGTCCATCGTCATCATGAAAGGGTTCGGTGTGTAGGAAGCCGGCTCTCCCTGGAAGTCGAGAGTGGTCGCCTTCTTTCGGAATCAGCCTGAGCGGCACTTTTTCTTCGAAAAGTTAAGAGTGATGTCCGCCTTCTTGGCGTCGATGTCATCGGAACTGCCGGCAATATCGAACTCGGTCGCCGTCGCCTTGATGACGGTGCCGTTCATCTGCACGGCTTTGCCCTTGATGGCATTCCACACAGCATCCTGGTCATCCTTGGATGCCGTTGGAAAGAACGAACTCCCAGGTGGCGAAGTCCATCTTGTCGGGCGGGGTGGCTGCCACCATAGTGTGAGCCTGCTCGGCCGGCGTGGGAGCGGGTTTGATGGCGAAATTCCGCCGGCGGTCGGGGTTGGCTTTGGCTTGCGCGAGAACATCGGTCCAACCATCTTCGCCGCCGTGATACTTGATGTATTGATTCTTGGCGTATTTCTCGATCTGCTGCTGATACTGCGGGGTGGGGGCGACGACGGAAGCGCGTGCGGCGTACCAAATGCTGTTCAGCGGATCGGGTGGCATGTTCGGATCCGGCGGGAGTGGGTCCGGCATAAGCCAGCGCCAACGGATAGACGACGCTGAAATCCTTCTGCGAGTCGGGGCTGCTATCGGCGGCGGCGCGCAAAGCCTTTCTGCGCGGTGGCATAGTCTTTGTCGGTGAGGGCGGCGATGCCGATGGCGGCGTTAAAAATGCCGGTCATCTGGCCCTTCATCTTGTCGAAATCAGCTTCGGACGTGCCATCCGGCTTGGTGAACTTGGGCAATCGCGTCCAGACCCATCTGGCCATATTTCTTTGCGTCTAGCCAAGATCCTGCTTGGCGTTGGCATCGCCACCTTGCGC
This sequence comes from uncultured Acidobacteriaceae bacterium, assembly GCA_963846215.1. Lineage (GTDB taxonomy): Bacteria > Acidobacteriota > Terriglobia > Terriglobales > Acidobacteriaceae > Sulfotelmatobacter. The sequence goes on from CAWJVC010000012.1 coordinate 157,882, forward strand.
TTTCAAGCGGTCGAAGTAAGCGAGCAGAGCCATGGCGCGCACGTTATTGGGGTCGGCGGCAACCAGTTTCGTGGCGGTGTCGATGGTCTTTTGCTGGTTATTGGTCTGCTGGTAGTCCTGCATCAGGGTTTGCAGAGCGGCGATCTTCATCACGCTATTGGGATACTGCGTCATAAAAGCTTCCAGGCCGCTGATCTGCGCCGCTGGATCTTTCTGCTGGATGGCGCCGACATAGGCGTTGTATTCGGCGGGGTCTTTGATGACCGGGCGCCGATGCGGCGGGCTGCCGGGCTGGTTGGCCTTGAGTTGCGGTGCGCGGGTTGCTTGCGCTGGTTGGCTGCGCAGGCTTGCTGCGGCGGCCGCCATTGCGGCAGCCTCCAAGCACAACCGTGACCAGAATCTTTTTCATCAGTATGGCTCCTTGCACCTTTTGGGAATCTGAACAAAGTCATCGAAAAATGTAATCTTAGCGAAACATCACGTCCCTTGGATCTCACCGCGCTGTCATCTCTGCTGCGAAACGTCAAGTTCGCGTTCCTGGAGCAGGACCCTGCGAAAGCGGGGCGAAACTGTCGGATCTAAAGCCGCTTAGACCCTTACTTCCCGGTTGGCCGGATTATAAGTACCTCTTCTCCGAAGGCAAGCAACTTCACGGTTTACCCTCCCGAGCATTGTATAAGATGCAGATGAGCGCGATGCGGATGGCGCCGATTGAAGTTCTGCGACAGCATCGCAGCTTGGAGATAAAGATTTCATGATGAACGTGACGCAATGAAGATAAGACGAACCTTCTGGCAGGACAAGTCGGTAGTTACCGGCAGCGGGCCGGACGGGAATTGGCGCCGCGATCGCTCGGAAGCTGGCGGAATTGGGCGCAACCGCTGTGCTCTGCGGCCGCAACCGGGATCCCGCTCGATTCGGCCGCAAAAAGCATCGTCAGACGCGGGCGGGAAAGCCGAAGGTGATGCTTTGCGATGTCACGAGTCTGGAATCGGTCGAAGCGGCAGCAAAGAGGATTGAAGCACCATTGGTCGGCTGGATATTCTGGTGAACAATGCCGGCATTGGCGGATTTGGCGGCCCGCTGCACCAACTTGCCGCCGGACGAGTGGGATCAGATTCTGAATACAAATCTGCGAGGCGTCTACTACGCGTCCGGGCATTCGCGCCGCTGATGATTCGTGCGCGCGCCGGGCACATCATCAATATTTCGTCGCTTGCCGGGAAAGAATGCGCTTGCCGAACGGCGCGGCCTATGCGGCCTCGAAATGGGGATTGAACGGTCTGAGTTATTCCGTGGCGGAAGAATTGCGGGCTCATAACATTCGCGTCAGCGTGATTTGTCCGGGCTCAACGAACACCGAGTTAAGCCCGCATGAGGGAAAAGATCCGGCGAAGATGCTGCAGCCGGAAGACGTGGCGCATGCCGTGGAGATGCTGGTGACGCAGACTCCGCAGTCGTTTGTGAGCGAGATTCTGCTGCGGCCCACACAGAAGCCGTGAAGAGGCCGTTACATCTTCTTGGTCATTCCTGCTCAGTCGGTTACTTCTTAAATAGATTCTCGAACGCCTGCCGCGCATCGTTCGGCCGCAGGCTGGCTGGAGTGGAGGTTTCCTTTTCTGCGTGTCACACGAATCTCATAGAAGGTGCAGTCGTTGCGCGCATCTTTTTTTTCGATGCGCACCGGCACGGGCTGCATGCACTCGAAGCGGCTTCCGGGATCGAAATACGTGCACTGCTTGCAGGAGTGAAGTTCGAAGCCGCACTTGGGACAAAGTCCGGTTGGCGGCATTCCTTGCAGAACCGTGCCGCACTGGGTACAGCGCGAGACAGCGCGCGTTCCCGGCAAGTTGACCGGCTTCGGGCCCATGCTGTAGTCGCGGCGCGCTGGCGAGCGGACCGGAGTCGGCTTTTCCGCCGACTCTTCGCGCGGCTTATCCTCGCGGTCGCGGTCCTGATATCCATGCTGACGGTATTTCGCCACACAAACCTCCCGAACGTTGGCGTATTGTCTCGCCAGTCGCGTGGCAAGACAAGTCAGAAATTTCGTTGTTGCTTCTTGCTCGGTGTTACCCACTCGATTCGGAGCTATGAACTCGTTACAATATGAGCATGATCCACGAAATTTTCCCGGTCGGACCACTGCAGTGCAATTGCTCGATCATCGGCGATGAAGCCACGCACGAAGCTATGGTGATAGACCCCGGCGACGACATTGAAGACGTTCTTGCGATCTTCGCAAGCATAACCTGCAGAGTCAAGCAGATCGTGATCACCCATGCGCACATCGATCATGTCGGCGGCGCGATGAAGCTACGCGCGGCTACAGGAGCGCCAATCCTGCTCAACCAGAACGATTACGCCCTGCTTAAGATGCTGGACGTACAGGCGGCGTGGATGGGCATGGCGCCGCCGGGCATGGTCGAAATCGATCAGAGCATAAACTGGCGACAACGTCAAGGCGGGGCAGCACGCGGCCAGTGTCATTCATACGCCGGGGCACACGGAAGGCAGCATCTGCCTCTACTTCCCTGCCGAGAAAACATTGATCGCGGGGGACACGCTTTTCGCCGGGTCCATCGGTCGCACCGACCTGCCGGGCGGGTCGATGCAGAAGATCATGCAATCGCTGCACGACACAGTGCTGGCTCTGCCCGATGAAACGGTAGTGGTTCCGGGCCACGGGCCTTTGACCACGATCGGAGAAGAGCGGGAGAGCAATCCGTTTCTGATGAAGAGATAACAAACTCTCGCCGAATGTCTGCTTCGATTCTCTCAGGACTCGACGCTCCGAAGTTAAGCGTCTCCAGGACTCGCCGCACGGCTTCAGCAAATTCTTGCCTCGGTGTGATCAGGCTGAGCACCAGGTATCCATCACTGGGGAAGTCGTAAAAATGGCCGGGATGAACGAGAACTGATTTCTTGCGAAGAAGCTCGACCGTTAATTCTTCATCAGTCTGCGTGACGGGAACGCGCAAGACAGCGTACCATCCGCCTTCGACGCTTAGGCGCTGGCAAGATTTTTGTGCGGCAAGCTGGCGGTCGAGTTCCGCCAGGTTCGTGAGCACGCGACTCAGAGTTGCTGCTGAATGCTATGGCGCTGATCCAGCAGCGCCGGCGTTGCCCACTGGATTGGCGCATTCATCGAGAGAAAGGTATCGGCAATGATTTCGAGACGTGCCAGCGCCGCATCTGCCTCCGCGGCTCGGAGCCGTTGTTGCAATCCATGCCACTTTCATCTGGGGCAGGGCAGACATTTTTGAAACGCCGCTAAGGGTGAAAGTGAGACATCATGATTGGCGGCAAAACTCTGGCGCGGCGCATGGTCGTGCGCGTAATCGAGAAACACTTCGTCCGCAATCAGAGCGAATTGATGCTCCCGGCAAAAATTGTTTAGCAATTTCTGTTCATGGGGTTCAACGTAGGAACCGGTTGGGATTATTGGGGTGAACCACGATGACGGCACGGGTTCGAGCCGTCACCGCATTCTGCATCGAGGGAAAATCCATCTGCCAGCCGTGGTCGTAAATCAGCGGATAAGGCACGAGCTTGACGTCCTGCAGGTCCGCTAGAAATTCGAACAATGGATAACTGGGCTTCGGGACAAGCAACTCATCGCCTGGGTTACACAGCAATCGGAATACGAAAGAGTATCCTTCGCTGGTGCTGGTGGTGAGAATTAAATGGTCTGAATTAAAATCAGGAATCTTGTGTGCAGCGCGGTAATAGGCAGCGACTGCTTCGCGGGCGACGAGTAAGCCTTTCGGTTGTGGATCGTAATCGATGGCATGGGGCGAGGCGAGCGATTGAAGAATCTCAGCGTTGTCATACTGCAACCCGGCGCGCGTTGGATTCGAGAGCGTGAGATCAAGAATCGTCGCACCGGCGGCCCGCAGTTCTTCGAGTGTCTGGGTGAGACCATTCGGTGTGAGTTTCCAGTTTGTGCGGTCGGAGAACATTGGGTCGGGGATGTTGTCGTTTAGACGGGAACTCGGGCCGCCTATGGTTGTAAGAAGAATCCTAAATCCTGCGGCGGGGTTAAGGTTTTGGTTGCTTCGTATTGCCGGCGGACCTGACGAACCGCGACAATCTTTTGCTGGAATTCGCGCGCCAGCGTGTCATAGCGAACCAGAACATTATCGAGCCAATAAGGGTTATATTCGCGGAGCCACGCGTCGCGATACATGTGGCTGAGACGGGTGGTGACATCGCGAAGATCTTCGAGGCGCGCGTTAATGGAGCTGATTTCCTCGAGGTCATTGCCTACTCGCTCGGCATCAGTCTGATTTTGGAAAGCGTCCCAGTAAAATTGGTTGATTTCCTGGGTGAACTCGGCTTTCATGCCCAGTGCATCCCAGCGCCAAGCACCGAGCAGCATATCGGAAAGCGTTTCCTGATTGGCATGAGCCTTGTCGCGATCCAAATACAGCGAGGCGATGGTGTGTTCGGCGCCCACGCGGATGTCACTGGCCGCGGGTAGGATCCTCTGCATGAGCTTCGCACCCTCGGGAGTGAAAGGGTCAACCCAGAATAAATCGTCCGTTTCAGTGTCGACTTTTAGCTTAGCCAGCGAGTCATGCCCGCGATCCAGATTATCAATGGCATCGCGGAAGGTGAAATCCCGGTTCCGATAGAAGGCCCAGTCGTAAGAGTTTTTGAATTGATCGATGCTAGACTCGCCGGCTTGCCAACCCGAGGCGGCACCGAAAAGCAGACCGGGCCAGGTCATGCTATAGAGCGATTCGCCATCGTCGTTCCAGGTTGTGTTGAGCATACCGATTGCGCCAAGCTTTTGGCCATCCCGAACGAAGTTGCGGATATTCACAAATGCCACATCAAAGTCAGGCCAGATCTGGTTCCAGTTGTTGGCGCCGGGAGCCACGACGACTCGAAGACCCGCATCGCGGTACGGTTTGATGATGTTCTCGAAACTCGGTTTGGCATCGTAATCCCAAGGGACGGCAATCATATCCTTGGGCAGGATTCCCAGCGACTGCGGATACTTAACCGCGATATCGCCCCAGAACATGAGTTGCTTGTGATACGGCTGAAGAATCCCGCTGACTCGCTGCATGTGCTCTAGATAAACGCGCCCTAAACCAATCTCGGTGGCGCGGGCGGAGGTTTGTCCATGGCCAAGTTCAAAAGTTTCATCCCCCCCGACATGCAGGAATGGCCCGGGGAAAAGAGGTACGAGGTCGGCATACATGGCCTTGATGAGGTCGTAGGAACGATCTTTGGTCGGGGTGAGAACATGGCCGTGCGGCCGCTCGGCAACATCGGCATAGATTTCGTATTTCAGCATGTGGTGCAGGTGGCCGAAGGTTTGCTGCTCAGGGAGAATAGTTACATAGAATTTTTTGGCATATTCCACCAGGGAGCGGATTTCCTCGGGCCTAAGCGCCGCTTCCTTGGGCGCAACTAGAGGCTGGCTTGGGAAATCAAAAACGTGCTCCATGTAAAGTCCGAACAGGTTTACCTTAAAGGCTGCCAGTGTGCGGATCTGGCTCTTCATAAAGTCCTCGGTCGGGATGGGACCACGGCTAATGTCGTCTTGAACGCCGCGCCATTCCATACTCGGCCAATCACGAATCGAAATCGCCGGACAAACGAGAGTTCCACCGTCGCCATGAAGCAGTTGCCGCAAGGTTTGCACACCATAGAACAATCCCTGACCCGTGTTTGCCGCAACGATCAGGTGGGAATTATCCGAGAACAAAAGATAACCCTGATCACCGATTGAATCGGCTTTTAGCCCCCTCGATTCGAGAAATTCTTTAATGTTGCGATCCTGCAAGCGGGCCAGAGTAATTGTGCTTCGCTCCTGTTTAGCTTGAGCTTTTTCGCCGCTGATGCTCAGGTTCAAACCGGACTGATCGTGAATTTCCTCCGCCAAAGTTTCTGCTGCAATTCGATCTTCCGACTGGTGTCCAAACTCCACGAGGATGCGGGTCGAGGACTCCACCCGGAAGTTACCCGCGTGGACCTGCATTTCCTTCGGTTGGGGAATCAACTTGAGTTGATCATCTTTAACCGGGATTGCCGCAGGCGGAGAGGTTTGAGCAGCAGTGGAAGAGATGGCAAGAAGCAGTGCAAACAAGGCTATCAGGACGGATTGATTTGTCATTTTTATCCTTGGGCTTATCCTTGGGCCAACGAACACTTTACATTCTATCGGGAAGTCGGCTGCAAAAACTTCGCTCAACGAACGGGCCTTGATTGGGATGATGCCTTTCATCCTTGAGTGAACCCGTGTTGTATTCTCAAGTTGTGGCAGCCGGCGAAGAGTATCAACGACGTCTGAAGGATCGCGAAGCTGGCATCGCTCGCTGTAACGCGATTCACATTCGAGTAGCGACTGCGAGGCTGGGAGCGGCATTCCTGATTGCGTTTACGGCTTGGCAGTCCATCGTCCGACATCGATTCCCGGTTTTGTGGACTCTTCTCCCGCTAATCATTTTCGTACTTCTCGTGGGATATCACACGCGCATCTCGCGAACTCGAGAACGGCTGCAACAAGGGGCATCTTTCTATCGAACAGGACTCGATCGCATCGAAGGGCGCTGGGTCGGAAAAGGGCAGCCGGGCGAGCGTTTCAACGATCCTCACCACGTCTATGCCGCCGATCTTGATCTGTTCGGCCACGGCGGAATCTTCGAACTCATCTCCGTCGCCCGCACCCGCATGGGCGAGGAAAATCTAGCGAAGTGGCTACTCTCGCCCTCCGCAGTTGACGAGATCAAAGAGCGGCACGCTGCACTCTATGAGTTGCGGGATCAACTCGACCTCAGGGAAGATTTGGCGGTTCTGGGGGGCGGTGCAAGCGCAGGTGTATTTCCCGAGGAATTGGTAGGATGGGCCGAAACGCCCGGACAGATGCGGTTTACGTGGCTTCAGTGGCTGGCCCCGCTGCTGGCTCTTGCTGCTGTTGCGGGCGCAGTGGTTTGGTGGCACTGGGGGATTTCTACACCTTTCCTATTGATCGTTTTAACTGAGGCATTTCTGAGTTATCCGCTGCGCAAGCGGAAGGATGAGGTTCTGTATGGCTCAGAAAAGGCATTCCGTGATCTGGAATTGCTTTCCGCAATCCTGGCGCGGATTGAGACCCAGTCTTTTCGCGCTGCGCGGCTGGATCTGCTGCGCCGCGAGCTTGCATCGCATGGAATAGCAGGCTTCCGCGCCGTCGCCCGTCTCAGGAACATTGTTGACCTGATCGACTCGCGCGATAATTTATTTCTTCGGATTCTGGATATTCCTCTGATGTATTCCGTGCAAGTGGCATTTGCCGCTGAACGCTGGAAGCGTGCTCACGGGCACGCAGTGCGGTCATGGTTGAGTGTCGTAGGCGAGTTCGAAGCGTTATTATCCCTTGCCGGTTACAGTTATGAGCGCGCCGACGATCCATTCCCGGAGTTTGTCGAGGGGGCGGCGAGTTTCAATGCAACAGGGATGGGACATCCGCTGATCCCGGATAGGCATTGCGTTCGCAATTCCTTTTTCTTGTCCGACGATAGACGAGTCCTGCTGGTCAGTGGTTCGAATATGTCGGGTAAGAGTACCCTGCTGCGTACGGTTGGGATCAATACGGTTCTTGCGATGGCAGGAGCGCCGGTGAGAGCGCAGAGACTTCGCCTGACTCCGCTTCACATAGGTGCGAGCATACGGGTGAACGACTCTTTGCAGGAAGGCAGTTCGCGCTTCTATGCCGAGATCACCCGACTGCGCGCGATCCTCGATCTCGCAGCTTCTAAGCCGCCATTGCTATTCTTGCTGGACGAACTGCTGCAAGGTACAAACTCTAATGATCGGCGCGTTGGAGCGGAGGGTGTAGTCCGAGCGCTGGTAAATCGTGGTGCCATCGGATTAGTGAGCACTCATGATCTAGCTCTGGCTGCGATTGGCGGAGGTCTCGACGGTCATCTTCACAATGTCCACTTTCAGGAAGAGTTTGAAGGCGGAAGAATGACGTTCGACTACCGACTGCGGGACGGCGTCGTCACGAAAAGCAATGGTCTCGCCCTCATGCGGTCGATCGGGCTTGAGGTCTGAGCTTGCCAGTCTTCAAGACTTCGCGAATGCTTCTTTATTCACGACATAAGGCATTTTCGTAATATCGCCGCCGTAATTCGCTTCAAGCACATCGATCAACCCCTGTACGCAGCGTCCAGCCATGCCTTTGTTGGGATCAGTATCAAGCCGGGTGATGCGCGCAGCGCTGGCGAAGTGCGGCATGAGGCGGCAGCGATCGGCGATGGATGGATCACGAAGAGGTGAATCGGCGGGCAACGGTTCCTTTTCGTAAACATCCAGAGCCGCCCCGGCAATCCAGTTCTCGCGAAGCGCGCGCACCAAAGCTGATTCGTCGACCACAGGACCGCGCGAATTATTTACCAGGAACGCAGTTGGCCTCATCAGGCGTAAAGTTCGCTCATTGAACAAGTGATAGGTGGGCGTAGAACTTTCGTCGGGGCGCAACAAGGGTACATGCACGCTGACAAAATCGGCGTCGCGGAGCGCATCTTCAAACGGAACGTACTTGATCCAATTTTTTTCTTTCGAAATGCCGCGCGCGTGGCGCAAGTCCATCGTCTCCTGGATGGCGTGGATGTAATCGTGATTCTCATACGCGGGGTCGTAGCACAGCATGTTCATGTCGAAGCCGGCGCACTTCTTGATCATAGCCAATCCGATGCGTCCCGTGCCGATGATGGCGATGGTCTTTCCCGTGACTTCGTCGCCCAGAAATGGGAGATACGGGTGCCAGTATCCCCAACGATTTTCGCGGGTAAGGTGCTCGGCGGGCCACATCTTGCGCGCCAGCATACCTAGCATGAGGAAGGCGAACTCGGCGGTAGCTTCCGTCAGAACGTCCGCCGTATGAGTAAATGGGACCTTGTAGCGGTTGGCGTCGGCACGATTGATATTGTCGAAGCCTACGGCAATCTGGGCCACAACCTTGAGCGTATTCTTTCCCGCTTCAAACACCTCGGCGTCGATAGGGTCGCGGAGCGTCGTGATGAGACCATCGATGCCAGAGGCCACCTTATCGAGAATGAAGCTCTTTGGCGGCGCTTCCGGCTGCGAATAGACTTCAACGTCGTATCCGCGGTTGCGCAGGAGGTCGATTGCCTCGCCAATATCGCAGGTCACAAAAATTCGAAATTTATTTTTCATGAGTGTTTGAGAGTGTATCGACACGCGATCAGTTGCTTATGCTGCTGCCCCAAGAGGGCGAACATTGAAAATAGCATATTGAGAGAATAAGGCCGCGAAGAAGCGGCGGGATGATAGGAAGCTATACTTCAGGCTATAATGCCCGCACCCATGGCGCTTACCTCTGGCACAAAACTTGGTCCGTACGAAATACAAGCGGCGATCGGCGCTGGCGGAATGGGCGAGGTGTATCGTGCGCACGACGCCCGTCTGAACCGTGAAGTTGCCATCAAGATTCTTCCCAGCTCATTTTCGACAGATCCGGAGCGGTTGCAGCGCTTCGCGCAGGAGTCTCGAGCCGCCGCCGCGCTGAACCATCCGAACATCATGTCGATCTATGACATCGGTGAAGCCAATGGTGCACCGTATGTGGTTTCAGAATTACTGGAAGGCGAAACTCTTCGTGACCGTTTGCGCGAGAGCGCGCTTCCCTTCCGCAAGGCCATCGACTATGCACGGCAGATCGCCAGCGGTCTGGCGGCGGCTCACGAAAAAGGGATTGTCCACCGTGATCTGAAGCCGGAGAACATTTTCATCACTCACGACGGGCGCGCCAAGATACTCGACTTCGGACTCGCCAAGTTCACACGTCCTGAAGTGGATGCATCCGGCGATGCACCCACGCAACAAGTCGTTGGCACCGACGCTGGCACCGTGATGGGCACCGTCGGGTACATGGCACCGGAGCAGGTACGCGGCAAACCCGCGGACGCGCGCGCCGACATTTTTGCATTTGGGGCGATTCTTTACGAAATGCTTTCGGGTAAACGCGCCTTCCATGGTGATTCTCCTGTTGATACGATGAGCGCGATTTTGAAGGAAGAACCGCCGGATCTCTCGGAGACGAATCGCAATGTACCTCCGGCTCTCGAACGCATTGTTCGTCATTGCCTGGAAAAAAATCCTGCGGAACGATTTCAGTCGGCCCGCGATGTCGCTTTCAATCTAGGAGCGCTCACCGATATTTCGACGTCCACTCGCGGGGGCGTGCGCGCGATTCCCGAGGAACCGTCGACCCGCCGCTGGCTTGTTCCCGCACTCGGCGCGCTGCTGTTGGTGGCATCATGGGTGGCGATTTACCGGCTAGCCCGCCACGGAACCGTGGCCGCGAATCCTAGTTTTCATGAAATAACATTCCGCAATGGAACGGTCTGGGCTGCGCGCTTTGCGCCCGACGGGCAGACCATCATTTATGGCGGGGAATGGGAAGGGCAGCCGGCTGAAGTCTTCTCCACCCGCTTCGATAGTTCGGACTCGCGGACCCTCGGTTTGCCGCCCGCACAGATTTTATCGGTCTCCTCGAAGGGAGAGATGGCGGTCTCGCTGAACACCAGCAAGGCTACCTTTGCACAAATTGGAACCTTGGCGCGGGTTCCGCTTGCGGGTGGGGCGCCGCGAGAGGTGATCGACAAAGTCGCTTGGGCAGATTGGACACCCGACGGGCAATCCCTGGCGGTGATTCGCACGAGTACGCGGGGATATCATCTGGAGTTTCCGTCAGGAAATGTTATTTACGAACCACGGGGATGGGTCAGCCATGTGAGGTTCTCGCCCAACGGGGAATATATGGCGATCGCCGACCATGTGCCTGGCGGCGATGATGGACGCATCGTCATCATCGATACCCACGGAAATGTGAAAGCGAGTTCGTCTTTCTATTCGAGCGTTGAAGGCTTAGCGTGGTCTCCGAATGGAAAAGAAGTATGGTTCTCGGCAGTTCCTTCCGGGTCGGCGCGCTCAATTTATTCGCTGGATTTTTCCAGCAAGGAGCGCCTTATCTACCGAGCCCCTGGGGGTCTTACGGTGCAGGATATCAGCCGCAGCGGGCTCGTTCTGCTAACTGCGGACAAATCGCGCATCAGCCTCTCAGTTCTGCCGCCGGGTGAGTCCCGAGAACGAAGCCTGACGTGGTTCGACTGGTCTCTGGTTAACGATATGTCTGCCGACGGAAAGACTATCGTCTTCTCCGAAACTGGCGAAGCCGAGGGGACCAACTACAGCATCTTTATGCGCAAGACGGATGGCTCGCCCGCGGTGCGGCTGGGCGACGGCAGTCAAGCCTATCTTTCACCCGATGGCCAATGGGTGGTGTCCGTGGTGGGGGCGCCAAGTAAGTTGATGCTGCTACCCACGGGTGTCGGGGAGCCTCGACCGTTGACCGATGACAAAATGGATCATTTCGCTCCGGCATGGCTGCCGGATAACAAGTCGATTGTCTTCACTGCCGCTAGCCCTGGCCATGCCCAACGCACCTATTTCATGGACATCGAGGGCGGGACGCCACGACCGCTGACACCCGAAGGGGTTGCGGGAACCCGCGTTACGCCTGATGGAAAATACCTTCTGGCTCGAGACTCGAAACGTGCGTTGTGGCTTTATCCGATTGCAGGGGGAGATCCCCGTAAGGCCGACGTCACGCTCAACGCCGATGACAACGTGATTGCTTTCAGTCAGGACGGCAAAAGCTTGCTGGTAACATCCGCGGGGATACCGCGCAAAGTGGCGTGGGTGGATCTAGCAACCAGCCAGCGCCAGCCCTGGAAAGATATCGCTCCCGCCGACCCCGCCGGAGCGCAGTCCATTCCTGTGCTGAAATTCAGCGCAGATGGAAAATCCTATGCCTATTCCACGCTACGCGTACTCTCCGATCTCTACGTAGTGGACGGCCTGAAGTAAGCGATCGGGAACCTGTGCCGGACATCGCATATCATCGGAGTGAGAAGAGCGGAGCGGCGAGCCCACTTGCGAAAAATCGACAAGGCGACAATCGCGATCACGCTCGCCGGCATGTGCACTTTTCTCAACGTGTACTGCACGCAACCGCTGTTGCCGCTGCTGCGGGAGATCTTTCGTGCATCTGAATTGCAAGTCAGCTTTACCGTCAGTGCGACGATCTTCGCCACAGCCCTCACAGCGCCCATCATTGGTCTGGTTGCCGAACGCCGCGGACGAAAGAAAGTAATCGTACCTTCGCTGTTTCTTTTGACGATTCCTACCGCGCTGGCGGCAACTTCAACCAGCCTGCGGGCTCTCATCTTCTGGCGGTTTGCTCAAGGACTGTTCGTGCCGGGCGTGATTGCGGTAATGCTGGCCTACGTGAATGAAGAGTGGGCTGGGCGAGGCGTGGGGCACGCCATGTCGTCGTACGTGACGGGAACGGTGATTGGTGGCTTTTTGGGGCGGTTCATCTCCGGGTTGATCGCGACGCACTGGCATTGGCGCACGACCTTCTTAGTGCTCGCTACACTTAATCTGGCAGGAGCGTTCGCGGTGCGCGCATGGCTGCCGCTGGCCAAGAACTTTGTGCGAGCCGAAGACCTTCAGCAGGCAATCGATCATGCCAGAGAACATTTGCGGAATGGGCGGTTGCTGGCGAATTTCGGAATGGGGGCAAGCGTCCTGTTCGCACTCGTCGGATGTTTTACATACGCAAACTTCTACCTTGCGGCTGCGCCGTTCCATCTTAACTCCGCCCAGTTGGGTAGCATCTTCTTCGTCTACCTTCTGGGCGTTGTGATTACGCCGCAGTCGGGGTGGTTCATGGACCGCTTCGGATTTCGCAGCACTACGATTCTTTACTGCAGCATGATGATCACAGGGTTATTGTGCACCTTAGCGAAATCGCTACCCATGGCTGTGTTTGGCCTCGCTCTGTTTTCGTCGGGGGTGTTCGTGGCGCAGGCTGCCGCCACAGTGCAGACGGGTGCGATCGCCGGACGAGCACGATCCTCAGCCGCCGGGCTCTACGTGACGTTCTACTACCTGGGAGGAAGTGCGGGCGCGCTGGTTACGGGGTGGTTCTGGCATTGGCGAGGGTGGCCGGGCTGCGTTGCGCTCCTGGGCGCGATCTCGCTGCTAAGTTTGTGGTTGGCGCGACACAGCAGCCGTCCGCTCGACCAGCTCGATTCCTCGGAGATCGAACTCGTCGGCGGTTAAGCTTAGCGCATTCCTGCGTAGAAGAGATGCTCGCGCTCTTCCTTTTTTTCTTCGGCACGCTTCTTTTTGAATGCCATTAATTCAGCGGCTTTGTGAGCGATGTGTTCGGCACTTACCTCAAATTCCTTGATCAATTCCCAAGGGGCGCCGGAATCACCAAAGCGATCTTTCACTCCGATCGCTCCGGTGATCAAGGGGAGCCCATAGAGCTCTGGGCTTTCGGTGAGAAGAACGCTGGTGCGCCAGGCTAGAGCTCCGATCTGATGCTCTTCGGCGGTTACCACAACTCCGGTATCTTTCGCTGCATGAACAACGGCTTCTTGATCGATCGGTTTGAGGGTGTGCAAATTCAGGATGCGAGTCTCGTATCCAAACTCCCGCTTGAGAATGTAGGCAGCACGCATCGCCTCGGGAACCATCGGTCCGCAGGCGATGATGCTTAAATCCTCGTCTTCACCCGCGTAGTCAGCGGCTAACGTGGTTTCAAAAGCTTCGGCGAAATTTGCCGCTTCCCCGCGTAGTCGAATCACATTCGCTTTTCCGAACACGAACGGGGTTTTTTCGTTGGTCACGACGGGCGTGGCTTCACGCGCAAAGCGGATGTATTTTGGTCCCACATGCTGCAGCAGGAGGTAGCTCGTGGCCTTACGGGTTTCTTCCGCATCGCAGGGTACAACCACGGACATGTTGGGGAGACCTTGCATGGCGAATATATCTTCGAGCGCCTGATGCGTGGCTCCGTCGGGACCGACGGAGACGCCACCGTGCGCTCCGGCAATCATGACATTGAAGTTTCCGTAGCAAATCGAAGTACGGATCTGATCCAGATTACGAGCCGCGGCAAAGGTGGCGTAAGTTCCAAAGACCGGCAGCTTGCCTTCCTTGGCAAGGCCAGCGGCCGCCGAAGTAGCCGATTGCTCGGCGATTCCTAGGCTGATCCAGCGTTTCTTGCGCTCGGGCTTACCGGCATAAAAATCGCTGATGGTGATGGAACCGGAGATATCGAGCCCCAGGCAAACGACGCGATCATCATCTCCGTTCTCGGCAAGCGATTTACCGAATCCCTTACGCGTGGGCTCCATCTTTACCTTCATCGTATCGGCCGCGTTCCACCAGTAGTCGCGGGTGAACTTCGGCATTTTGGATTCGAGCGCGTGCTCAACCCTGGATTGATATTGTTTCGCCTTCTCAAGCAATTGCTGCACGGGAATGCGCTCGCTGAGTCCGAGTTCCAGCAATGCCTTGCCGAGTTCTTCATGGTTCGGCACCTTGCCATGCCATCCCGCCTGATCCTCCATGAAGCTGACGCCTTTGCCCTTCACAGTGTCCGCGAGAATGACGACTGGCCGGCCAACCACTTCCTTCGCTTGTTGCAACGCGTCTACCACTTGATTCATGTCATGGCCGTTGATCCGAAGAACGTCCCAGCCAAAGCTGGCGTATTTGGCCGCGAGCGGCTCCACGTCCATGACATCTTTCACCCAGCCATCGATCTGCAGGCGATTGCAGTCGATCACACCGATTAGATTGTCGAGATGGAAATGCCCGGCTTCCATCGCCGCTTCCCAGATCTGACCTTCTTGCTGCTCTCCATCGCCCATGAGGCAAAAAGTCTTGTAATTCTTGCCGTCAAGCTTTGCTGCTAAGGCTATACCGAAGGCAATGCTCAGCCCCTGTCCGAGTGAACCCGTTGAGACTTCGACACCGGGCAACTTGAGCCAGTGCGGGTGGCCTTGATAAGGCGAGCCGAGTTTGCGCAGAGTCATCACATCTTCGACGGGGCAAAAACCGGCGACGGCTAAGCCAAGATAGAGGCTTGGCGCCTTGTGTCCGGTGGACCAGACAATGCGGTCGCGATCAGGCCAGGAAGGTTTCTTGGGGTCATGGTTGGCGACTTTGAGATAAAGGGCGGCGGTAATATCCATTACCGAGAGCGTGCCGCCCGCATGTCCCGAGCCTGCAGCGTGGAGGGCTACGAGGTCATAGCCTCGCATCAGGTTGGCTGCATCTTTCAGTTGTTCGATGGAATAGTTGCGAATGACTTTGCCGGTGGCGGAGTCTGTGAGGGCCATGGCTTCCCCTTCGCGCCGGAAGAACAGCAAACACACGGAGCTGCGACGAGGTTATAACGGAAAAGGAAGAAGCGATGTGATGTAAATCACGAAGTGATGTGAGGGCTCGCCGAGCGCTACTAGAACTTCCAGCGCGTCGACTTACCAACGAATTCTTTTTCCCACAAACCGAACGCGATTCGCGGGAGCACGGCGAAGACTGGCTCTTTCATGGAGAGAATATCCTGCGCCATTCCCTTCATATCGAACTTGTACTTACGCTCGTAGGCGGGCAGAAACTTTCGGCGCGCTGCTAAGTCAGCGATTTCGGCGATGCCTTCGACGATGACAGCTTCCTGCGCGCGTTCGTTGCAGACAATACAATTCTGATTTTGCGACAGGTTGCGGGCCTTCCGAGATTTGCTGCCTGTGCTGAAGAGAAAGCGCCCGTCTTGCCACAGCCCCCAGACGACCATGGTGTGCGGCGAGCCGTCAGGCTTCACGGTAGTGATCCAGTAGTTGTGCGATTTCTTGAGACGCTGCTCAGCCCAACTCCAAGACAGGAGGCCTTTGTTGCCCGCGGGTAAACCGTAGCCAGGGGCGTGAGGACGGCTGGCCTTTGGTTCTTTGATTCGGACTGCGACTGTCTCAAGACCGGGCTTTCGAACTCCAGGTTTTCGAACTGCAGAGTTTTTGGCTGGCATGACGGTAATCGAGTACGCGGTTGCTTCAAAGATTTTTGCGCGTCCACTGATCGACGCGGTCGAGCGCCTGTTGCAAGTTTTCCAGAGAGTTGGCAACGCTGAAACGTAGATAGCCTTCGCCGAATTCGCCGAATGCTGTTCCGGAAAGCGCTGCGACTCCAGCCTGCTCCAGCAGAGCGTCGGCAAGTGGTTTCGACTTCCAGCCCGTCTTCGTAATGTTCGGGAAAACGTAGAAGGCTCCTTTTGGCATGCGGCAGGAGAAGCCCTTGATCTTATTCAGACCGGCGACGAACACGTCGCGACGACGCTTGAATTCTGCGCACATGTGATCGACAGAAGTCTGGTCGCCGCGCAGGGCTTCGATCCCAGCGATTTGAGTGAAGCTCGCGGTACAGGAATTCGAATTCGTCATAAGCCGTGTCATGTGCGCGGCTAAATCCTGGCGCATCACGCCGTAACCCATGCGCCACCCCGTCATGGCATAGGTCTTCGAAAAGCCGTCCAGCAGGATCGTTCGCTCCTGCATACCTGGGACCGACATAATCGAAAAATGGTCGCCTTCGAAAAGCAACCGACTATAGATCTCATCCGATAACACCATGATGTTACGGTCGCCAATTATTTTGGCAACCTGCTCGACATCCTTGCGCTGCATGACGCCGCCCGTGGGGTTATGTGGCGAATTCAAGATAATCAATTTCGTTCGATCGGTGATCAGGCCGTCGAGCTCGTTCACATCGACAGAAAAGTCATGATCCTCGCGGAGCTGAATGGGAACAGCTTTGCCTCCGACATAGTTGATCATCGACTCATAAATCGGAAAGCCGGGGTTCGGATAAATGACCTCATCGTCTTCGTTGATCAAACTGAGAACAGTGAAGAAGATAATGGGTTTGCCGCCCGGTACAACGACGACTTCCTCCGGCGAAACCTTTACTCCACGGGTTCGGCTGACGTAATCCGCAATGGTCTGCCGCAGTTCGGGTAGACCGGCGGACGGGCCGTAATGGGTCCAACCTGTGTGAAGGGCACCGACGGCAGCTTCGATCACATTCGCGGGAGTGTCGAAATCGGGCTCGCCGATTTCCAGGTGGATGATGCTCTTGCCCTGACGCTCCAATGCTCGCGCTTTATTCAAGACTTCAAATGCAGTTTCCGTGCCCAGTCGCGACATGCGGCGGGCCAGCTGCAATTCGTGTTGTGTGGTTTGTGGCATGTTGGCCGAAGCTCCTTCGTAGAGCCGAACGGCATATTATACGCCGCAGGCCGATGGCGGTAATTTGTCCGCCTCGCTGCATAGTGGCCGCCCTCGGTTGCCGGGGAGCGGCCTCACCTACAGCCCTTGATAGCCCGCAAGCCGACGAGTAGCATGGCTAATTTACCCAAAGCCAAGGTGAATATGCGTAAACAATCCTTATACTTCTTGTTATTTCTGCTGGCTGCCCTGTCATCAGCAAACACTCAAAGTCGAACCGCGCAGGTTTCTTCAGGGCCGGCATTACCCTACAGCCCGAGTTTGGATGTCTCCTCCATGGATAAGTCCATAGACCCTTGTATAGATCTCTACCGCTTTTCCTGCGGCGGTTGGCAGAAAAATAATCCCATTCCCCCGGATCAGACTTCATGGTCGGTCTACGCCAAGTTGTATGAGGACAATCTGGCGTTTCTCCGTGGAATGTTGGAGCAGGCATCCCAGCCAGGCGAACAGCGGAATGCAGTGACCCAGAAGATAGGGGATTTCTATTCCGCCTGCATGGATGAGAGTGCCGTAGAGAAGCTGGGCTTCACACCGATCGAACCGGAACTCAAATCGATTGCGCAGATCCAATCAGCAAAAGATCTCACTTCGGTGGTGGCGCGGCTGCAATTTACGTACTTTCGATATTCCTACACCAGTTCCATCTTGTTTGCGGCCGGCTCTTCGCAAGATCCGGATGACTCAGAACACGTGATCGCCGATGTAGACCAAGGCGGCCTCGGCATGCCGGATCGAGATTATTACACCAAGGACGATGCCAAATCGGTGGAAACGCGCGAACATTACAGGCAGCATGTGCAGAATGTTTTCGCACTCCTGGGAGACAGTCCCACGGTGGCAAAACAGAGCGCTGAGACCGTCATGCGTCTCGAAACTGCCATGGCGAAAGCCTCTTTAACTCGAGTCGATCGGCGTGATCCGCATAAGTTAGTGCACAAAATGAAGGTGGCTGATCTAGTTCGCCTTGCACCCAACTTCGATTGGATCGCTTATTACCGGGAAATGCAGTACCCAGACTTCCCTATTCTTAACGTGGATGCTCCGGAATTCATCAAAGAACTCAATACACTTCTGGCTTCCGAAGCACTCGAGAACTGGAAGACTTATTTACGCTTTCACGTGGCTGACATTGCTTCGCCGTATTTATCTTCGAAGTTTGTTGAAGAAAATTTCCATTTCTACCGCCAGTATCTACGGGGAGCAAAAGAGGAGCAGCCGAGATGGAAGCGCTGCGTGCAGTATGTCGACTACGACTTGGGCGAAGCCCTGGGTCAGGTCTATGTTGCTAAAGTTTTCTCTCCCGAACTGAAGCAGAGCACGCTCGACATGGTGCGCGGCATCGAGGACGCGATGGGTCAGCGCATCCGCGCGCTCGATTGGATGAGCCCGGAAACCAAGCAGCAGGCTCTGGTAAAGTTGGCGGGAATCCGCAATAAAATTGGATACCCTGATAAATGGCGCGACTATAGTTCGGTAAAAATTGTCCGCGACGATTTTGCCGGGAACGTGGAGCGAGCCCATCAGTTCGAGAGTCGCCGAGATATCAACAAAATCGGCAAGCCCCTCGATCACGGCGAGTGGGATATATCCGCTCCCACTGTCGATGCTTACTACAACCCCCAAATGAACGACATCAACTTTCCCGCCGGTGTTCTGCAGCCGCCGCTCTACGATCCGAAAACTGACGACGCTCCAAACTTCGGCAATACTGGGGGCACCATCGGTCACGAACTCACCCACGGGTTCGACGACGAAGGCAGCCAATTTGACGCCAAAGGAAATCTTAAAGACTGGTGGACGAAAGAAGATCGCGAAAAATTTGACGCGCGCACCAAATGCGTTGAGGACCAATACTCAGCTTACGTTGCGGTGGAAGATGTCCACGTAAACGGCAAGCTGACGCTCGGGGAGAACGTGGCGGATTTGGGTGGGGAGCTCCTCGCTTACATGGCATGGAAAGATGCCACGAAAGATAAGCAACTTGAGCCCAAGGATGGCCTGACGCCAGAGCAGCGTTTTTTTGTTGGATTTGCCCAATGGGATTGCGCCAACGAGCGTCCCGAGGACTTGCGCATGCGCGCGATGACAGATCCGCACTCTCCCGCGCGCTACCGGATCAACGGTGTGGTTGTAAACATGCCGGACTTCGCGAAGGCGTTTTCGTGCAAGGCAGGTCAGCCAATGGTAAAGCCGGCCGCGAATGTGTGCCGGGTCTGGTAGCACGGTTGTTCGGAGGCTGGTGATCGCGGAGTCTTTACTCGGAGACGCTGTGCTCTTCATTCTGGGAACGCAGCACGCGATCCACAGAGTACGGGGCACGGTGGCGAGGCTCGTGGTAGTGGCGAACCTGCATCTCGCCGAGCAATCCGATGGCGAGCAGGTTCAGACCTCCCAGTAGCAAGCCGAGGGCAGCCATCACCAAGGGACCGTGGGCTCCCATCACAGGAACGTGACGCAGAAACTTTTCCGCCGCCAACCAGGCCACGACAGCGCTCCCACTCATCAGGCTGACCACGCCAAATGTGCCGAAGAAATGTAGTGGGCGCGAAAGATAGCGAAGCAGGAAGCGAATGGTGATCAGATCGAAGAAGACGCGGAATGTGCGCGAGATGCCGTAGTGTGAAATGCCGCGCTCGCGATTGATGTTGCGAATGGGCACTTCGCAGATCGATGCCCCATACCAGGACGCCAGCGCCGGAATGAAACGGTGTAATTCTCCGTAGAGAGGGACTTGTTCGAGAATCTCACGGCGATAGGCTTTGAAGGTAGTGCCGAAGTCGTGAATGTCGACGCCGCTCAGTTTGGCCATTAGCCAGTTGGCGATGCGAGAGGGGATGCGACGCATCCAGAAGTTGTCGATGCGGACTTTGCGCCAACCGCTGACAATGTCATAACCCGCAGCAATCTTTTCAAGGAAAATTGGGATGTCGGCGGGATCGTGCTGCAAATCGCCATCCATGGCGATGATATATTCGCCGCGTGCATGGTCGAAACCAGCTGCCAATCCAGCAGTTTGTCCAAAATTGCGGCGCAGTTTGACCACCGTCACTCGGCTATCGACCGCCGCAATCTCGCGCAGCATAGCGAACGTGTGATCAGCTGACCCATCGTCCACGAGAACGATCTCGAAGGTCTCGCCGGCCGTTTCCATCACCGCTTTCAGGCGGTCGTAGAGATCGGTTACGTTCTCTTGCTCATTGTGTAGGGGGACGACAATGGAATATTTGGGCACAGTCCTTTTATTATATATCGCGAAGCTTTCGCGGCGGGGAGGGAAACGTCTATCCGACGTAACTTTCGAGGCCCCACCGCTCGCGCGTGGATTATCCCTGCTCTTTCAACTTCAGACGCGTCTTATTCTCCTCCATGAAAGCCTTGAGATCTTCGGCAGCGCCAAGGAGTCGATTCCACTGCTCGTAGTAAAGAGTTACGGGAAAGCGACCTAAGCCGTATACGCTGACGCCGCCCTTTTCTCCGACCTTGAAAATCAGGTCGCCGCTGCGCTTCTTGGTTTCAACCTCTTTTTCCAGCTGGGATAGTCGTGCCTTTAGCTCTTCGTATGTCGGTTCTGTCATGCCTTCCTCGTCATTAAACTGGGATGGCTGATTTTACAGGAAGTTCACCTTGCTCAGGGTGTGGGCCACCGCGGACAACTTTATAAAGCCAATCGGAATCCCACTGCGGAACGGCTCCCCACACGTGTAAAGGATTGTAAAACCAAGCTGGTCGCACTGGGATTCAACGGCTGGCTGTTAGAATTAACGGTATCGCCTCAATCCCGGCAGTGACATAACTATTTTATTTCCAGGAGAATTGCTTACCGATGAAGTTTGCCTTCCGGCGGTTTATTGTCGCTTCGCTCGCCGCTTTGCTTCTCTTGATTTCGGCCGATGCCCAACAGACGCCGGCGCCGGATGCAGCTCCGCAAGATCAAACCAGTCCCTCCAATACGCCTGGGCAGCAGACCGCCCCAGCAGCAGGTTCCGCGCAAACTCAGTCGCAGGGAACGCCCCAAACGGCTTCAGCGCAGCAGGGCCCGCCGCCATCGGTTCCTCCAGGGCAGTCTTCTTCCCAGCAACCTTCTTCCCAGCAACCCTCGGACAAAAGTAAAGACACACCGAAGACCAGCGGAAAGGTCGAGGGCACCTCGAATGATCGCCTGTTCTATACGTTGCCTAATTTCCTCACGCTTCAGGGTGAGGGCCAGCTTCCTCCGATGACCGCTAAGGACAAATACAAAGTTGTGGCACTGGGAACGTTCGATTACGTGGAGTATCCCTGGTGGGCGCTGCTAGCCGCCATATCCCAGGCGCAGAATAGTGAGGCTCCTTTCGGGCAGGGGTGGGTGGCTTATGCAAAGCGCTACGGGGTCACGGCGGGCGACAGCATGGTTGAGAACTTCATGACGGGCGCGGTTTTTCCCTCCGCCCTTCATCAGGACCCCCGCTTCTACCAATCGGGACAAGGCGGATTTTTCCGGCGCACGGGGTATGCAGTCGGCCGCATTTTTGTGACCCGGAGCGACTCCGGCCACAAGCAATTCAATTATTCCGAGATTTTCGGCGCCGCCACCGCCGCAGCCATCTCGACCTATAGCTACCATCCCTCGAGCACGTACATCAGCACACCCACCAACCCGCACCAGTTCGTCGGCTCCGATAAGACGTTGTCCAATACGATCGATACGTATGGAACCCAGCTAGCGCTCGATTCGATAACCCTGGTCGTGAAGGAATTCTGGCCCGATATCCACCGCAAGTTGTCCCATAAGCACACGAGTGGCGCCGCGCAAGCGGCCAGTTCCCAACCGTGACCCGTTTTCGACGCTCTCGGAACGCCCTATCGATTCGCTAGGTAGCCGCCATGGCTTCCGCTTTGAAGATCGCTCCCTGACTGGTCCGGCTATTCATGATGACGCGCAGTGGCGTATCAAAGTGAAGATGGCGGACACATCCATCCTCGTTCACGGCAGGCTGCGCGGCTAACCAATCCCAATCCACGGTACCTTCTCCGGCATCCGGGTTGACGGTGAAATAGCCAATCTGAAATGCAGTGAGATTCTGGAAGAAGTGGCTGCCTTGCGAAGGGGTGACTCTGAAATCCCGGAAGCCCGCCTCGACAATCACGCGCGCGCCCGAGATTTCGTCCCACTCCACGGGAATTCCTAGCCAAGGATCGTTCGATCCCCAGCGGCCAACGCCGATCAACAAGTAAGGCCGGTTCTCAGCACTAAGCAGGCCATTGAAATGAGCTACGGCTTTGGCGACTTCCTGACTGCGGCTACGCTCAAAGCGGTGCGAATCGACGACCACCACATCGCACAGATTCTCCACGCGCCCGTTGCCTAGAACTTTGCTGCTTTGGCAGAGAAGGGTATTCGGCTCAATGTTGTCGAACGACAGATCTTGATGGTCACGGGAGAGAGTGAGCGGGCGGATTTGCAGGAAGCCGAATTCAGCAGCTTCACCTGGAAGCCTACCCAGGCGAACCGCAAACTCGATTTCTACCGGGATGCCCAGCGCATACTCTCCGGCCTTCACAAGTGTTTCGAGAATTGGAGCCAGCGGAAATAAGTTGTGTTTCAGCATCGGAGCGAAGCTCACGATGCGCACTCCGTTGCGGCTGACGCCGTCATAAATGGCCTGGTTGTCGTGCGAATAAGTCGAACCGACCACGGCGAGGGTATCGTCGGCTTCGGCGGCGTCGAGACCGAAGCGCGCTTCATGCAAATGTCCGGGACGACCCTGCGGAAGGCCGTTCAGCGTGAGTGCCCAGAACTCAGTCTGCGAATTGGCGAGGATGTCCTCCACCGACGAAAATTGCACCAGACTCTGCGGATACCGGGGACAGAACGTCAGGCACTTGCCGCCGTCGACGACGGCCCGGCCCAAACCCAAGGCGACCGCGGCGATTCCGTCGGCGAAGGTCATGGGAGCTACCGGATAGAAGTTGTGAGAGCGGACTACTCCCGAAAAGTCTGGATAGAAGCGATGGCCGTGCTCTGATCCGACTAATTGTTGCACGATGACCGCCATCTTCTCTTCTTCGAGACGATACGGCGTGGCGTGGACGTAAGCCTTGGCGTGGTGACTGAAGGTGGAAGCGTAGACGCGCTTAATGGCGTCGATCAGCTCATCGAGTCGCACCTGCAGATCAGCCTGCTGATTGCCTAGCATAAAGGTCTCATAGACACCCGTGAAAGGCTGGTATTGCGAGTCTTCGAGCAGGCTGGAAGAGCGTACTGCGAGAGGGTATTGAACTTGTTCGAGAAAGGCTTTCAGGTCCTCCCGCAACTCGGGCGCCAGGGAAGCTGCCAGAAATCTGCGCAGGATCTCGGCATCGTCGTCGCACCCGAGGGCAAAATCGAGGAGGTTGTTCTCCGTCATGAATTGATCGAATGCGTCCGTGGCCAAGACGAGAGCGGGCGGCACGGCAATCCGGATGCCGGGGAAACGGCGGGCGATACGATTCTTGCGCAAGAGATGACGAACGAATGCCAGTCCGCGAGCCTTACCGCCGAGAGACCCGGAACCAATCCGCAAGAAACCGGACTCCGAGGGTTTGAAAGTCTCGGCATTGAAGTCGCCGATAAGGAGTTCGCTTTGTTCGCGGCGATAATCGTTGATGGAGTCGATCAAATCGCGACGTAAGTGCTCGGGACCGTTGAAGTCGGAAACCTTGCGCGGGCGCAGTTTGGCCGCCAGAGCAAATTCTGTACGGGCCATCAGCCAGTGGGAGAAGTGATTGCTTTGAGCGTGATAGGTGAGACTTTCGGCGGAGACCGTCTGCAGTTGTTCTTCGAGCTCATTCAAATCTTTTGCACGGGCCACTTCCCGCAGGTCGGGAAGACGAAACACAAAATCGCCGAAGCCGACTTGCTCGGTGAGAATCTTGCGCAGATCTTTCAGCAAAGTGGGCGAGCGTTTGCGAAGAAAGGAATATCCCGCCGCTAAAGCACGCGGGCGAAATTCAGTACGGCTGGTCTGCAGCACGACGGGCACATCAGGCACCAATGCCTTCATCAGGAGAGCGAGTTCAAAACCCGCCTCGGGGCTGAGTTTCCCCTCCCAGGGGAACTCGACGTCGGACACCAGTCCGATCAGATAATCGCGATATTCCTGAACCAACTGCGCCGCGTCTTCGAAATTTGAACTCAACAGAATCTTGGGTCGAGCCTGCATGCGGACCAATTTGTGCGCAACGTTGATGCCTTCCTGAATAACCCGCCGCGACTGCTTAATCAATTCCGTATAGATCACGGGCAAGAAGGAGGAGTAGTAACGGATGTTATCTTCAACGACGAGCAGTACTGGAACCCCCATCGCCCGTGTATCGTGTTCGACGTTGCGCTTGTCCTCGATGTACTTGACGATAGCGATCAGGATCCGGGCATTTCCCTGCCAGAGGAAAATGCGCTCGATGTCGGTAACTGGATTGGTCCTGATGAAATTCTTCACTTCGCGATAGTCATACGCGAGCACGACCACGGGAACATCGAGTCCTGCCAGCTTCACTTCGCGAGCGAGTTCCGCCGCAGTCATATCGGCTACCGCAAGGTTCGTGACAATCAGATTGAAGCGAGGCTGCGAACGCGCCAATTCAAGAGCTTCCGCACAGCTTGAAACGTGAGTGATACCGGGGATCTGCTGCAGGTTGAGCTCGAGGGATTCGTCGATCAGCAACTCGTTCAGCCGTCCGTCCTCGCGAAGAATGAAAGAGTCATAGAGACTCGATACCAGAAGAATGTTCTGGACTTTAAACGGCATGAGATTGTCGAAGCCTTCGAGGCGGGCTTCGGCGTCGAGGAGGGGCTCGGTGATAGGGCGGGAGATCATGCGATTCTGGAATGAACAGCGCGAAAGTCAAAATCCCCACTCTAGTCCCCGCAAAACGCAGGAACTAGAATGGGGCACCCAGTAATTTCAACAACTTGATCCGCTATACAAGGCCCTGATCCAGCATCGCATCGGCTACTTTCAGGAAGCCGGCAATGTTGGCACCGTTGACGAGGTTGCCGGGCGTGCCGTACTTCTCGGCCGTCTCGTAGCAATTGCGGTGGATGTTGATCATAATTTTGTGCAGCCGGTCATCCACTTCCTCGCGGGTCCAGTTCAGCCGCGCGCTGTTCTGGGCCATTTCGAGACCAGAAGTGGCCACGCCGCCCGCATTCGCCGCTTTCGCTGGACCATAGAGAATCCTGGCTTCCAGGAAAAGCTTGGTCGCGTCGAGCGTGCTTGGCATATTGGCGCCTTCGGCCACCAGCTTGATGCCATTCTTCAGAAGGTTCGCCGCGTCCCTCGCGGTGATTTCATTCTGCGTGGCACTGGGGAACGCGCAATCCGCTTTGATATTCCATAACGGGTTGTGCTCCAGCTTGATGTCCGTAGGCATGAAGATGGCTTTCTTGTAGCGCTCCGAATAATCGCGGATGCGTCCGCGTTTCACATTCTTCAATTCCAGAATGTACGCCAGCTTCTCGCGATCGATACCATCGGGATCGTAGATTACGCCGTTCGAATCGGACACGGTTAACGGTTTCGCGCCCAAGTCGAGCAGCTTCTCGATGGTGTACTGGGAGACATTGCCGCTGCCGGAAACCAGGCAGAGCTTCCCTTCCAGCTTGTCCTTGCGGCTCTTCAGCATTTCTTCGGCGAAATAGACGCAGCCATAGCCCGTCGCTTCCGGACGAATCAGCGAACCGCCCCAATTCAAGCCTTTGCCAGTCAAAACGCCGGTGAATTCATTGCGCAGCCGTTTGTACTGGCCAAACAGGAAGCCGATTTCGCGTCCGCCCACGCCGATGTCGCCAGCGGGAACATCCGTATCGGGTCCAATATGCCGCTGCAATTCGGTCATAAAGCTCTGGCAGAAGCGCATCACTTCGTTATCGCTTTTGCCTTTCGGATCAAAATCGGAACCGCCCTTGCCGCCGCCCATGGGAAGGGTGGTGAGCGAGTTCTTGAATACCTGCTCGAATGCCAGGAACTTCAGAATGCCGAGATTGACCGATGGATGGAAGCGCAGGCCGCCCTTGTAAGGCCCAATCGCACTATTCATCTCAATGCGGAAACCACGGTTGACTTGTACATTTCCCTGATCATCGGTCCAGGGTACGCGGAACATCAGCACGCGTTCGGGTTCGACAACTCTGTCGAGAATGCGGTTGGATTGATATTCGGGATGTTTTGCCAGCACTAATCGTAGAGAATCAAATACTTCGCGAACCGCCTGATGGAATTCAGGCTCGGCTGGATTTTTTGCTTTCACGCTAATCATTACATCTTCGATGTAGTCGCCCGGAGCCTTGATTCCGGGCGAGGTCAGAGTGCCAGACGTCATGGTCCTACCTCCGTAGGTACATCAATTCCTAAACCTCTCTAATCTTCTGCTTCTCTCTGAAAGCCTCCTAGGGCATGGAACACGAGGCTGGGTGATATTTGTCACGATGCACACGGTCAAACCAGAGGGAAGATCAGGGAAACTTAGGGTGCGATTAGAAGGATACGCCTCAGGCATGGCGTGGCAATGACTTTCTGTACGGGGAAGCTTTGTGAACATCTGATTCGGGAAGTAGGAATTACGCTTTCCGACAGTCTTCGCAGACGCCGTAGATCTGGAAGGTATGCCGCGTGGTGGTGTAGTTGTGGCGCCGCCCGATTTCTTGCTCCAGCTGATCCACTTCGCGGGAAAAAAATTCGACCGAACTGCCGCACTCGGTGCAGACCATGTGGTGATGGCTGCGCCGGTTGTACTGGTGTTCGTAGCGGGCGATGCCGTCGTGGAAGGCAACTTCGCTGGCCAGTCCGCACTCGGCGAGCAACTTAAGCGTACGATAGACGGTGGTGTAGCCGATGCCAGAATCTTTCTTCTGAACCAGCCGGTGCAGCTCGTCGGTTGAAAGATGATCGCGGGTTTCCAAAAACGACCGCAGAATTGTGTCCCTTTGCGCAGTCTGCTTCAGGCCAACCCGTTTCAGATGCTGGTGGAGTATCTCCTGCGCCTCCCGGACCATCTCGCGGGAGATGGAAGGCTGATCATCGATGCGCTTCTGGAGCATGAAGACTCAGGATAGCACCGGCATCTTGGAAATGAAATTCGTTTCCAAGACGCTCTGCTAAGCGTCACCCGGTGCTGGACGCTCATACTCTGGCTTCAATCTCCACGCCTCCAAAGCATAATCGCCTC
Organism: uncultured Acidobacteriaceae bacterium; assembly: GCA_963846215.1. GTDB lineage: Bacteria > Acidobacteriota > Terriglobia > Terriglobales > Acidobacteriaceae > Sulfotelmatobacter. The sequence continues at coordinate 185,229 of CAWJVC010000012.1, forward strand.
AGCCCCACGTGCTAAAGCGCCGAGTTGGCCCGGGCTATCAGACAAGGCAGAAGACGTTGATTCGTCCTCTTGACTATCATTCGTCTGGCCAGCCCGGAGGGATTTGCCGGCGACTGTCTCATACGCATATCCGGTCAAGTGAGCTTCCCACGTACGCTGAGCGGGCGGACCACCGTGGAATTTGACGGTCAAACGGGCCCAGCCGAAGTGAGTTTCGCCGTTGATCTGAAAACGCAAGCCGAGGTAGCGATCATTTACATTGACCCATCCTTCGGCGTAATAGACGCTCCCCCCTCTCTTCAGGTCTTCCAATGCCATTGGCACGCCTTGGCCAAGCCATCCGCGGTGTTGCGAGTTGCCGATCGGCATGCCTAAGGTCAGGGCGGCAGCGTAAGTGTTGCCGCTGATACAGAATGAGCTTGGACAGTTGGCCTGGTTTCCCGCAGCCGCCCTCAGGGACAATATTTGAAAGCTCTCATAGGGGTTGTAATGCGCGGCGTGCTCGGCGATGACATAGTCGATCAGCCCGTCGTGGTTGAGATCAAGCTTGTAGCTCCCCTGACGTCCAATGATTTCATTCGCCGAAGTGTAAACCACTTCCGCTTCCAGTGCTGGCGCCAAGGCGATGAGCGTTACCCCAGCTGCACCCGCAGCGATTACGTAGGCATTGAGGCGATTGTTCAGTGATCCGGAAAGAGTGAAAGGGGTGCGGCTTTTGTTGCGGGATGGCATCATCGAATGACTCCTTGCGCGGGGGAAAATTCTGCCATAGGCAGGTACCAGAGTCAATCCGGCGGTGCGCTATTTTTTCATCGTGCGTTTAGCGCCGGGTTTCGTGCCGAATTTGTCTCTGAGTATAAATCCTCCTACAATCGACTTCTTCATGAACACGATTACCTCAACCAGCGTGGCGCGAAGGCGGAAGCCTGCTGGAGTTCGCATCCTGCTGTGGATCGTGCTGATCCTCGTCGCATTCGTAGCAGTGGCTTTGGGATGTGCCTACTTCGTGACCCGCGCTGCCCTGCCTCAACTCGACGGGAATATCGTCCTTAGTGGTCTTTCCGCTCCGGTGAAGGTGACGCGCGATGGGCACGGAGTTCCGGCGATTGAGGCCGCGAGCCTGGACGATTTGTTCTTCGCCCAAGGTTATGTGACCGCGCAGGATCGGCTGTGGCAGATGGACGTAATGCGCCGCTTTGGCGCGGGAGAATTGTCCGAGATTCTTGGCGAAGACACCCTGAAGATTGACCGCGAGCAGCGCATTCTGGGACTGCGTGCGGCTGCAAAGAAATCGCTGGCCATGGCGAGCCCGCGCGACCGCTCTTACTTCGAAGCCTACGCACGCGGGGTGAATGCCTTCATCGCGGGTCATGGCAGTGCGCTCCCCATTGAATTCCGCATCTTGAAATATCGACCGAAGCCTTGGGACGCGGAAGATTCCATCGTTATTGCGAACCAGATGGTAAAAGATCTGAACTTCTACACATTCGGAGACGCGCTTACCCGGGAAAAGATTCTGGCGAAACTCGGCCCGGAACTAACTGGCGACCTGTATGTGAACCGTTCGTGGCACGATCGGCCGCCGACGGTGATGCGCGAGGACCTGGGTGAACCGCAGACGCAAGGCGATTCAGATGATGAGGATGATGACGATGACGACTCGGGCCCAGACAATGCCGTCACACAGCGCACTGGCGCGCCAAACTGGGCGCAGCATGCGCCCGAGGCGGTAAATGGATCGAATGACTGGGTCGTTTCAGGAGCGCACACGGTTACCGGGAAGCCGCTGCTTTCGAATGACATGCATCTCGGACATCAGATGCCGAACTTGTGGTACGAAGCGCATTTGAAGGCGGCCGGAATCGACGTCGCGGGAGTGACACTGCCGGGAATGCCGTATGTAATTGTTGGTCACAACCAACGAATCGCCTGGGGATTCACCAACGTCGGCCCTACTGTAGCCGACGCGTTCCTTGAGAGGTTTAATGCGGATGGCGCTTATCAGACACCGCAAGGCTGGCAGCAGCCCGAGTACCGGCAAGAAGTCATCCATGTAAAAGACAGGCCGGACGTGACGATTGATGTAAAGATCACGCGTCACGGGCCGATCATCAACGAGTTAATCCCGGGCGAAACGCGTCCGGTCGCGCTGCGCTGGACACTCTATGACGGGTTGCGCATGCCGTTTTTCGACGTCGACGCCGCGCAGAACTGGGACGAATTCCGGAAGGCGTTTTCGCAGCTCGACGCTCCCGGCCAGAATGTGGTTTACGCCGACGTCGATGGCAACATCGGCTATCATGCGACCGGGCACATTCCGATTCGCACATCTGGCGACGGCAGCCTTCCAGTGAGTGGCGCTGACGATGCCCACGAATGGAAGGGATATATTCCTTTCGACAAATTACCGAACATCTACAACCCTCCATCCGGCGTAATTGCTACCGCGAATGGACGAATCACAGCGGACAATTATCCTTTCCCCATCAGTGCGGAATGGGAAGCGCCGTGGCGGACGGCACGGATTTATCACGTGCTCGAGTCGGGCCGGAAATTCTCCGCTGCGGATATGCTCGCGCTGCAGAATGACGTGCAATCGGAAAATGACCTGTTCGCGGCGGAACGATTTGTGTATGCGGTCGACCACGCGACGAAACCATCGGCACGGGCCAAGCAAGCGGCGGACCTGATGAGAAATTGGGATGGTCGTATGCTCGCGACTTCAACCGCGGCGACGATCGCGGTGCGTAGCGCTCAAGAGTTGACGCGGCTATTGCTGGAACCGCATCTGGGATCCGCCCCCTTGGATCCTAAGCTAGGGGAAGCCGCTCTGAGTTGGAAGAGTTACGCATGGGAGATGCGAACGGTTTGGTTGCAGAACATTATGCTGCATCAGCCTAAACGATGGCTGCCGGAACAATATCCCAATTATGATGAACTGTTGGCGGCCGCGGTGGATGCCGCCGTGAATAGTTCTGAGGCTCCAAAAGACTTAGCGACGTGGCAATGGGGCGCGGTGAATGCGGTCGACATTGAGCATCCGGTTCTGGGAAAGATCCCAGTTTTGAAACGCTGGACGGCACCAGGACTGAAGCCGCAATCGGGTAGCGGCTATACGGTAAAGGCGGTCACTCGGCACCATGGACCGTCGGAACGGTTCACCGCAAATCTAGCGGACCTCGATCAATCCACTTTGAATACGGTGACCGGGCAGGGCGGAAATTTCATGAGCCCCTTTTACATGGATCAATGGCAGGCCTGGCACGAAGGATCAACCTTCACTTTACCTTTTACAGCGCAAGCGGTTAATTCCAAAGCAGAACATAAACTGGTCCTGCAACCTAACCGGTAGCAGCCAGTCCATTCGATCGTCAGAAGAAATCGATCGCCTTTACGTCGGTTATGACGCCCGTGATTATGATCGTGCCGTTCGAAATATAGCTATTGAGCAGCAGGGTGTCGGTGAGAGTGTTGTAGACGCGCAGATTGCCGCCTTCGGCGACGTATTCGACGTCCCGAGTCGTGAAGCTTTGCAAGCCCGTCACATCTCCGTTATCGGGCGGAATGGTGACGCCCCCGTTAAGAGTGTTGTAAATCGAGAGGCAACCGCGCACCTCGCCAGAAACATTGCTCACGTTTCCGATGTTAGTGCACTTCTGGGAACCGATGAAGAGCTGTCCATTCAGCGCCATGTCGATGCGGTCATGATAGCCGTCGGTGATTACAGCGCTGGCAGTAACAGTCATGGTGCCGAGGTCGACGACATTAAGACGGCCGCAAGTGGTCGCGGCCGTAGTCTGGCCCGTACATAGATGGTTCGTTGGGGACACACCGGCGACGTAGAGAGTTGACCCGCTGAGGAAGCCGATAGTTGCTCCGTCGACGGGAACAGATGCCCCAGCCGTAGGCGGTGCAGTACCCAGATTCAGAACTTGCACACTGGCCTGCTTGCCTCCGCACTCGGCGCCGCAATTCAAAATGTAGGCAGTGCTGCCATTGATAAAGCCATAGACGGGACGGTCGAACCCGGGCACCAATTGCGTGGCCGAAGCCCCAGAGTTAAGCAGAGCGGGCGTTACAATCGTCACCGAGTCGGAGTCGTTGCTGAATACCAGCAGCGTGGTTCCTGTACTGTCAGACACAACGGTTTGGGCGTTCGGCACGCTGATCGTATCCGAGACGTTTCCGGAGGTTAGATTCAATTCAATGAGGGCTCCGGCCGACGTCCCGTTCAAGTTTGCCGAGGGGACTGCGGCATAACCGAGGGCCGCCTGTGGTGCGACGAAGCTGGTTGTGGGACCGGGCAACTGGATGCTGCCAGTGAGCGACTCTTTCAACGTGTTCACTACGTCGATTTTATTGGTGCCTGAATCGAACGACAGCAAAAGAGCCCGGTTGGGGGTCGTAACCATCATTCCGGGGGAATTGCCGGCGTTGATCGCGCCTCGGCCGATGGTGTCGTTCATCCCGTTAATGATTACGAGAGCGGAAAATGCGGTAGGGGTGGAGGCGCTCTGCGATGCAAGAACTCGCTGGGTTAATCCGCTGGGAGGCTTGGTTATCTTTACCCCGCCGCTGCTGCAAGAGGTAAAACTAGCGCTGGCGACCGCCAGCCCGACTGCCAAAAGCGCAGATTTCTTCAAACGTCAGGCTCCTAAATGCAGGAAAATTATAGATTTAAGTGCGAAATAGCGGATTATAACAGAGCCTCTGAGCGAACACTCGTAACACTCCACTCGAACACGCGGCTCTTACTTACTTTCGGTTAGATGCAAGAATCCGCGTTCCTCTTGTATGCTTTCCAGTATGCCTGATGACATTCTTGCACGGATCAAGCACGGTCCAATCCTCTGCGATGGGGCCATGGGCACGCTGCTGTACTCCAATGGCGTCTTCATCAACCGATGCTATGACGAACTGAACCTGTCGCAACCGGATCTGATTCGTGCGATCCACCACGACTATCTTCAGGCTGGCGCCGAAATCATCGAAACCAACACTTTTGGGGCGAATGCCTTTCGCCTGGCGCGACACAGCCTAGCCGACAAAGTTCGAGAGATGAACCGGATGGGGGTAAAGATTGCGCGCGAAGCCGCCAAAAGTTTCGATGTGTGGGTGGCGGGATCGGTGGGCCCGCTAGGGACGAGAATCGAACCATTGGGAAAAACTTCCTTCGAAGAAGCTCGTCAGGCGTTTCGTGAACAGATTGCCGCGCTCGCGGAAGCCGGCGTTGATCTTCTGATTCTGGAGACATTCGGGTACTTGGAAGAAGTTCACCAGGCGATGCTCGCGGCAAAAGATGTAGGGGCAAGACTTCCTTTAATCGTGCAGGTGACGATTGACGAGGACGGTAACTGTCTAGATGGATCCGATCCGGAGACGTACGCTCCGCGCCTGGAGGAGTGGGGCGCGGACGTGATTGGCTGTAATTGTAGTGTTGGCCCAGTCGCCATGCTGGACGCCATTGAACGCGTGCATGCTCTTACCTCCTTGCCTCTGGCCGCACAACCCAATGCCGGCATTCCGCGCTCGGTGGAAGGCAGAAACATATACCTCTGCTCCCCTGAGTACATGGCAAGTTATGCGCGCAAGTTCGTGGCGGCTGGAGCGCGGATCGTTGGAGGATGCTGCGGGACTACTCCGGATCATATCCGGGTGATGAAGTCGGCCCTGCGAGTAGGCGAGGCCAGAGGAAAGGCGGCATTGGCTCATGTGACGACCGGCGCGCCTCCCCCACGGCCGGCTCCCGCACAATCCTTAAAGGAGCGATCGCTACTGGGGGCGAAACTGGCGAACGGAGAATTCGTCACGATGGTCGAGGTTGTTCCTCCCAAAGGAACCGACATTCAAAAAGAATTGCAAGGGTCGCGCTATCTGAAATCCGTGGGAGTAGACGCGGTTAACATACCCGACAGTCCGCGAGCGTCGGCACGTATGAGCAACCAGGCGCTATCCCTATTGGTTCAACGGGAAGCAGGAATCGATGCAATCTTGCACTACACCTGCCGGGACCGAAACGTGCTGTGCATTCAAAGCGATCTCTTGGGGGCGGCGGCGGTAGGAATTAAAAATCTGATCTGCATTACGGGCGATCCGCCGAAGATGGGCAATTATCCCGACGCGACTGCAGTGTTCGATGTGGATGCCATTGGACTGGTCAATATCGTTCACAACCTGAACCGCGGATTAGATCTTGGGGGAAACCCGATCGGAGCGGGGACCGGTTTCGTCATAGGAGTGGGGGCAAATCCGGGCTTGACCGACTTGGATGAGGAGATACGGCGCTTTGAGTACAAAGTGGCAGCAGGGGCTGAATACGCGGTGACTCAGCCGGTTTTTGATATTCGCTTGCTGGAAAATTTCCTTCGCCGCATTGAACATTGCCGAATCCCAGTCGTCGCGGGAATCTGGCCCCTGGTGAGCGTTCGCAACGCTGAGTTTATGAAGAATGAACTTCGAGTTTCCGTGCCCGATGCAATTCTAGAACGCATGTCGCGGGCGCAAACTCCAGAGGCTGCGCGAGCGGAGGGTGTGGCGATTGCGCGAGAGATGCTGATCGCAGTTCGGCACACCGTGCAGGGGGCGCAAATCAGCGCGCCGCAGGGGCGTTACAGTTCGGCAGTCGACGTCCTGGAAGCTTTGGGGACAAACGCTACCGCTTAAGTCCAGTACGCCTTTTTTGGCACACGAAGGTGCATATTCACGCAGTATTTACAATAAAATGCTGGACATCCTCCTGGTATAGGAGCATTACAATAGAGATGGAGCAAAACCCCGTTGGCCAAGTTTGAAGAGTGCCTGCAACGCCTGGAAAAGATAGTTCAGGAATTGGAAAAAGGAGACGTCCCTTTGGAAACGTCTCTCACTCTTTTCGAAGAGGGAATGAACCTTTCCACCTCCTGTCGCAAAGAGCTTGAGCACGCGGAAGGAAAAGTTGAGATCTTGTTGAAGAAAAATGGGAAGCTCCAAGCTGAACCATTTGAACCCTTGACGGAAAAAGCGCCTGCTCGCAGATAGGTAGGCGCATCGCCAGGGTTTTAGACTTTTAATGTCTGTGGAGTAGTGGTTCCAAACCCTTCCCCGCAGCCCTAATCCACCGTACTTGACGGTTCTTGTCAGGAGGATCTATGGGCTACAGCGTCGTCGTACTTGAAACCGACCCCAGAATCGCCGAGACTCTGGCCGGAAAACTCTCATCGCACTTTCACGCGATTCACCAGGCGCACACCGATGTTGAACTGCGCGAACGCGTCACCAAGAATCGCCCGGAACTCGTGATTCTTGACATGGAAACTTCCCGGCTCACCGACGTGAAGAGCTTGCACGACGATTTCCCTCTGCTCCCGATTGTATGCACGCATCGCATCGCAGATGAAGAGTTGTGGGTTGCCGCGATGGAAGCCGGTGCAACTGATGTTTGCTGCGCCGATGAAGTCGAAAGTGCAGTACTCCGAAGTGCGGCCAAGGCAAAGTTTGCCGCGGCCTGAATCCCACTGGGGTTCACAGGAAGGACGCCTTTCGGCGTCCTGTTTTTCTTGCAGGGCAGATTATTCGTTCAGCCAAGCCACGCTAAAACCGCGCTCGTCCGCCCCGTGCTCTTGAACCCGGGCCTTGCTATACTCACTGCTCAATGCTGCAGGAGACTTTGGAACAAGGGCAGGCTCTAACTGATGCGGCGCTGGATCGTCTGATTCCTCTCGAGACCCAGCCTCCGGAATCGATTCATAAAGCCATGCGCCACAGCGTCTTTGCTGGCGGAAAACGGCTGCGGCCAGTCTTGTGTATTGAGGCCGGTCGCATGATCGCCCGATCTGCTCCAAAAAAGATTGAGGAGTTAGGTGCGGCTCTTGAAATGCTGCACACTTATTCTCTTATCCACGATGACCTTCCCGCACTCGATAATGACGACCTGCGACGGGGACGTCCCACTTGCCATAAGGTGTTCGGAGATGCGATCGCGATTCTCGCCGGCGATGCTTTACAGACCCAAGCTTACGAAGTTTTGGCGCGACTGGACTGCCCTCCCGAGGCGCGAGTTCGGATTATCGAGGAAATCGCACGCGGTACTGGGACACTCGATGGCATGATCGGCGGACAGGTCGTGGACCTGGAGGCCGAGCACACCCAACCGACGGCGGAGATGCTGGAATACATTCATCGCGCAAAAACTGCGGCGCTCATAACTGCTAGCCTGGTGAGTGGAGGAATATACGCGGGCGCGAAGGATAACGAAGTTAAAAAACTGCGTTCCTTCGGACGATCGATCGGTCTAGCTTTTCAGATTGTCGACGACGTGCTCGACGTGACCCAAACTTCTCAGCAACTCGGGAAGACAGCCGGCAAAGATACTGCGGCGCAAAAGGCTACGTATCCAGCTCTGTTCGGAATTGAGGAATCGGAGCGTAAGGCAGAACAGCTCGTAAACGCGGCACTCCAGGAACTGGATGGCTTCGGCGATCGGGCTGAGACACTGAAGGAGTTGGCACGTTATCTGGTGGAACGTAAAAAATAGAAGTCGAGACACGAGTAGTCAGGTGGAACTTCGACGATCAAGTATCTTGACGGCACAAGTATTTTTTGTGGTAAAAATATTTCACGGCGATGGAGTTCGCCATAACCGCTTGCAGCTCGGGCTGGGCTGAAGCTGATAACTCCTACAAAATTCAGGTTCGATTTGTAGGAGCAACGGCTTGCTAAAAAACTTCCTCGCCATATCTTTAGCCGCCATCGTTGGCGCTAATCTACGCTATCTACTGAGCCGAATCGCTGCCCGGCAACTAGGTCCCATCTTCCCCTACGGGACACTCTTCATCAATATCGTAGGCAGCTTCATTGTCGGATTTTTCATCATCTGGACCACGGAACGAGTGTTGATCGATCCGCGGTGGCGATTGCTGGTGGTGATTGGCTTCTGCGGATCTTTCACCACATTTTCCAGCTACGCGTTTGAAACCATGGCTTACTTTGAACAGGGTCAGTGGGGATTAATGGCCGTCAATATTTTAAGCAATAACATTCTGTGCCTGCTTGCCGCACTAGCAGGCATGGCATTGGGACGAATCAGTTAGAATGGGCGAACACCATGGCCGTACAAGTAACGATCTATCTGAACGAAGCCGACCAATGGCGTCACCGGCCACTGCACATGGAGATCCTGAATTATTTACGCAAGGAAAATGTGTATGCGGCGGTTGCCTTTCATTGCGTTGCAGGCTTTCTCGGCCGTCATCGCGTGAAGACGGCTCACATGGTCGAGGCTGGCGGCAAACTTCCGGTGGTGATTTTTTTTGTCGACATCGAAGAGCACGTTGAGCGAGTGCTTCCGACACTGAAAGAAATGGCGGCACACCGATTGATCGTTCGGGAGAATGTCGTTCTTGAGCAGGGCAATCTGGACTGATATGTTGGCCATTCCTCTCGACGTTCTTGCCATTGCCGCTCATCGTGACGACGTCGAGCAAACCTGCGGCGGTACCCTGCTGAAAATGGCGCAACGAGGCCAGAAGACCGGCATACTAGACCTTACTCAAGGGGAAATGGGCACGCGTGGAACAGCGGACGACCGCGCCCGCGAGGCCGCGGATGCTGCCAAGATTCTCGGTGCGGGCTGGCGACGGGCACTCGATATTCCCGACGGGCGAGTGGAAAATACGTGGGACAATCGCCTCAAAGTTGCAACTGTGATCCGCGAGACGCGGCCGCGCGTCGTGATCCTGCCATATTGGAAGGGCCGCCATCCCGACCACTACACCGCTTCTGTGCTTGGATACGAGGCATGCTTTTTGGCAGGCTTGCGGAAGCTGATCACTCCATCGACGGCCAGTCCAACCGTTGCGGATGCTCCGAAATTAGAGCCACACCGTCCGTTTAAAATAATCTACGCCACCCTCTATTACGACACTCGACCCACATTTGTCGTCGACATCAGCCAGCAGTTCGAGCAGAAGTTTGCCTCCATCCTGGCCTACAAGTCACAATTCAGCGATCAGGATGCAGGCAAGGATCTCTTCCCTGCGCATGACGAGATTCATGCGCGGGTGGAATCGATGGCTCGCTTCTACGGAGCACTCGGCGGGGTAACTTATGCCGAGCCCTTTGTGCAGAAAGAAGTTGGGCTGGTAGACGATTTACTTGCAATCCCGGTTAAATCAATCTGAACGGCCTCGTCATTTCTTCAGCGCGACGGCCAAGCCATCGCGAATCGGGAGAATTGTCGTAAAGAACTCGTCCGATTCGTAAAGCTTCCGATTGAACTCCAGAATCGCTTTCGTCTGCGGCGCCTTTGGATTTTTCTCCGCGACGCGGCCGCTCCAAAGAACGTTGTCGGTAATGAATAAGCCGCCCTTTCGGAGACGTGAAGACACCAGTCGCAAAACACGCGGATAGTCTTCTTTATCCACATCATTGAAGATGATGTCGAACTGCTGGGTTTGTTCGGAAAGGACTTCGAGAGCATCACCTGTGTGGAGGGTAATCTGTTTGGAGACGCCAGCGCGATCGAAATACTTTCGAGCTCGTTCCGCGTTCCTCGCGTCGCCATCGGTGTAGATCACCCGGCCCTGCGCGCCGACCGCCCGAGCCCACCAGATTGTTGAGTACCCAATGGCAGATCCTAACTCGAAAATTGTCTTGGCGTTGATCATCAAAGCGAGCTGCTGAAGAACGCTTGCAACCGCCGGTCCAACGATCGGGACGTTGTGCTCGGATGCATAGTCTTCCATCTCCGCCAATACGACATCCCGCTTCGGTAACATGGCGTACAGATAGTCGTCCACGGGCCCGGTAGTGGTGAAGTTATAATGCCGCCAGTTTGGCTTGCTTTTCTTCATCGATTTCTTCGCGGTCACAATTTCCACTTACGTGTTTGACGTGGCCATCGGTCGGGGGGCTTCTCAATCGCGAACCGTGATTCCGGGCTTCATGGTCATGATTTCGACATTCGGCACCAGTTTCTTCAATTCGCTTGGGCTGCCCGTCAGAACCGGAAATGTACCAAAATGCATGGGGATGATGGTCTTAGGCTTGAGAAGATTGCAGGCATAAGCGGCCTCGCGCGGCCCCATGGTGAAATGGTCGCCAATGGGCAGCATGACAATCTCTGGGCCGTACAAGTCTCGAATGATTGCCATGTCCCCGAATACATTTGTGTCGCCCGCGTGATAGATTTTCACCCCATTCTCGAATTCGATCACGTAGCCGCAGGCTTCGCCGCCATAAACCAGTTCATCGCCGTCCTGAATTCCGCAAGAGTGGTCAGCATGCACCATCGTGACTTTGATATCCCCAATCTTCTGAGTGCCGCCTTTGTTCATCATGGCGGTTTTCTTGGCACCCTTCTTTTCCAGCCAGCCACACATTTCCGGGATTCCGACGACCTGCGGATTGTGTTCCTTGATGACCTCGACGGCGTCTCCAATGTGATCGCCGTGTCCATGGGTTACAAGAATTGTGTCCACTTTCTTAACTTTTTTCTCGGAGGGCGGACAGGCGGGATTGTTCATAATCCACGGATCGATGATGACGGTTTGACCTCCAGGCGTCTCGATACGAAAAGTCGCATGCCCCAGCCACGTAAGTTGGATGCCTTTCAAATTCATGAAAACTAGCTCCGTGCGCAGCCCGTTTACCGACGAATTTACGCGTCAACCGACCCCCGTCGTGGGCTGCGACTCAAATTAGTTTAATATGAAACGCCATGACGGAACTGAAGGTACTGATTTCGCGCGAGCAGATCGAAAAGCGCGTGGCAGAACTGGGGGCTGAGATCACGCGGGACTTCGCGGGCCAACCGGTCATTCTGGTTGGAGTGCTGAAGGGTTCGGCGATTTTTCTGGCCGACTTGGCGCGGCAGGTGAAACTCGACGCGACATTCGACTTCATTGGCGTCTCCAGCTACGGAAATCGTCCGAGCCCTACTCAGGAATTACAGAGCGGATGGGACTCTACAGGCGAGGTGAAACTGACGAAGGATGTCGATCAATCCATGCAAGGCAAGAACGTGATTGTGGTCGAGGACATTCTTGATACGGGGTTGACCCTGACGGTCCTGAAAAAATTATTATTGGCGCACGGACCTCGTTCTCTTAAAATCGCGGCCCTGCTCGATAAACCTTCCCGCCGCAAGCTGCCGCTGCACGGTGACTACATCGGGTTCACTATCCCCGATGAGTTTGTCGTTGGCTACGGGCTTGACTACGCGGAGCGTTACCGCAATCTCGCGGACATTTGTGTGGTACCCCGCGGCTGAAATACAACGCGAGAGACGATATCAAGGCTTGTACTGGCACGCGTTAGCTTGAGTACGGCTGCTATCATAGAAAAATAATGGGTTCTGTTTTAAACAATTCCGGCACTCACTTGCACGTTGAGCCTCTTTTGCTTGAGGTATCGGATGTGCTGGCAACTTCTCTCGACCTGGATACGACCTTGCGTCGCATTGCCGAGGTAGTGCGCAAGGTCATTGATTACGAGATCTTCGCCATTCTTTTGCTGAATGAAAAGACCCAGGAGCTACGGTTTCGCTTTCAGACGGGGTATCCGCTGGAGTTTGCCGACCGCGCGCGCGTGAAACTTGGAGAAGGAGTAACCGGACAGGCTGCGCAATCGCGCGAGGCCGTGCTGGTTGATGATGTTACACAAGATCCCTCGTACATCGCGGCGGTGCCGAATGTACGCTCAGAGCTGGCCATACCGCTCATTGCAAAGAATAGAGTGATTGGCGTTATCGATTTAGAAGCGCGCGATCCCGGCTACTTTAACGAAGAGCACAAGCGTTTATTGACGCTAGTGGCGTCGCGAATTGCAGGCGGAATCGAGAATGCGCAACTTTACACGCGAACCACTCGGCAGGCTCGGATCCTGGTGTTACTGAATGAAATCGCGCGTGAGCTGTCTTCAATTTTGAATGTGGATGAGTTGCTGAACCGGGTCGCAGAATTGCTGCGAAAGTTGATCGACTATCAGATGTTCAGCATTTTGCTGGTGGACTCCTCTGGCGAAAAGCTGCAGCATCGCTTTTCGTTGCGATTCCACGAGAATATTCATCTGAAACATGAAGTTTCGCTGGGCCGGGGGATCGTCGGTCACGCGGCGGAGACTAAGCAGGCAATCCTGGTGCCCGATGTATGTAAAGACTCGCGGTACATTGAGGCGAATCCTGAGACTCGATCCGAACTCGCTGTACCACTTATCTACAAAGATAAAGTCATCGGAGTCCTGGACCTGGAGCACACGAAAAAGGGCTTTTTTACAGAGGAGCACAAACGCACCATGATGACTTTGGCCGCGCAGGTGGCCATTGCCATTGAGAATGCGCGGCTTTACGAAGAAATTGCGCGGCAAGAGCGAAGATTGGAACGAGATCTAGCCTTAGCGCGGGAATTGCAAATGCGGCTGTTGCCGCAAACCCTGCCCAAGGTGGCAAACCTTGAACTGGCGGCAAAATTTGTTCCGGCGAGAGCCATCGGCGGCGACCTGTACGACTTCATTCCGTATTCCCTGTCGCGCCTTGGAATCGTAATCGGCGATGTCAGTGGCAAAGGCGCGCCAGCCGCGATTTACGCCGCCTTAGTCAGCGGAATTCTGCGTTCGCACGCGCCTATCGAACCGGGGCCGGCCGAGATGCTGCGCGCGGTAAATATGTCTTTAGCCGATCGCCGCATCGAAGCGCAATTCGTCTCTTTAATCTATGCGGTGTGGGATGACGAGAATCGAACTTTGCTGGTAGCCAACTCCGGCCTGCCTCGACCGATTCATGTTCATGGGGGCAAGAATCACGTAATTGAAGCCACGGGCCTGCCTCTCGGGCTCTTCGATGATGCGGATTACGATGAGTTCCGATTCAAAATGAAGCCGGGCGACATGTTCGTGTTTTTCAGCGATGGGATCCTGGACGCGCGCAATCGTCGCGGAGAGCTATTTGGACGCGGGCGAGTGGAAAAGCTTGTTCTGGAATGTGCCGGTAAGTCGGCGGATTGCGTGGTCGAAACCTTGTTTAAGGCGGTTGCAGAACATTCCGCTGGAGCCGAGACGTTCGATGATCAGACGGTAGTCGCAATCAAAGTCAAGGACAGTCTCGCTCCGGGTTCGGCCAAAAGAAAATGATCCGCAGCGACGAGCGCAGGCAATCGGAGCGACCGCCCGGGTTTGTGTTCCGAAGAAATCGCAGCAGTTTAATTCGCCCCAATAGAGCCTTCTCTTTGCACTGCGAAGATGTCCCCCTGACTTCGATCGCCGAACGCTACGGAACTCCTCTATACGTTTACTCCGCAACCACGATCCTTGAACGCCTGGCCAACTTTGAAAGCGCGTTTGAGAACGTTCCGCACACCATCTGTTACTCCGTGAAAGCGAATTCAAACTTAGGGATTCTGCGCCTCATCGCACGCCAAGGTTGCGGCTTTGACGTCGTGTCTGGCGGCGAACTGGGGAGAGTCATGGCCGCCGACCGTAAAGCGACCAAGCAAATCGTTTTCTCCGGTGTCGCAAAATCCGCCAGCGAAATGATGGCGGCGTTGAAGGCGGACATCCTGCTCTTCAACGTGGAAAGCGAATCAGAACTACGGGTGTTAGCGGAATGTGCGACCCGCCTGCGCTCTCCCGCCCGAGTGGCATTACGAGTAAATCCCGACGTGGCTGCAGAGACTCATCCCTACATCTCAACCGGTTTGCGGAAGCACAAGTTTGGCGTGCCCATCCGAGCTGCTCGTGAGCTTTACGCCAAAATCGCGGGCGCGAAGTATCTGCAGGTTGCGGGCGTCAGCGTTCATATTGGTTCCCAGATCACAGATGTCGGACCTTTCGCCGAAGCGGTGGAACGCGTGGCTGACTTGGTTCGCCAGTTGCGCTCGGATGGGCACAACATTCGGTATGTCGATATCGGCGGCGGCCTGGGCATTGATTATGAACAACAAGGGACATCATTCTCCGAGTGCGTGGCGAATTACGCAGATGCCGTGACGCCACCGTTGCGCAATCTCGACTTGCACCTGCTGCTGGAACCGGGGCGCTCATTGGTCGGCCCCGCCGGTGTTCTGCTCACGTCGGTAATCTACAAAAAACAAAATGAAGGCAAGAACTTTCTGGTCGTCGATGCCGGGATGAACGATCTGATTCGTCCTGCCCTGTATGGAGCCCATCACGACATCGTTCCGGTCGTCGAGTCGAAGGAGTCTCTCACAAACCAGGAAGTCGTTGATGTGGTGGGGCCGGTTTGCGAATCAGGTGATTTTTTCGCGCGTGATCGGGAAATGGTTTGCGTCGAAGAAGGCGCACTGCTTGCGATTCTCGACGCTGGGGCCTACGGCATGGCGCTGGCATCGAATTACAACTCGCGACCGAGGCCTGCGGAGATTCTGGTTCGGGGAAAGTCCGCTAAGGTAATTCGCCGACGAGAACAGATTCGCGACTTGTATGCAGCCGAACTGTAGGCGAGTTTGGCTTCCTTACCGTTCTCCCCACTTCAACTTCGTACGCAGAACGTGGAAAAAATCGTGATCCGTCCGAAACAGGCTGACGCGGTGTTGAGAGCGGCGACATCGGACTCGATCGCCATCGCGAAGATCCAGCCCGGGTTGACCATCCAGGCTTAAGTAGGCAACTTCCTCATCGCTGCGAAGCAGAATTTCAATCGTGGCTGAGTCCGGCACGACCAGCGGCCGATGAGTCAACGAGTGGGGCGCAACGGGAGTAATTACAAAAGCGTTCACCGTCGGCATCAGCACGGGACCACCCGCAGAAAGCGAATAAGCCGTTGATCCCGTAGGCGTGGCGACGATCATTCCATCAGCGCGATAGCTAGAAACAAATATTTTGTCGATGAACAAATCGTAGTTATTAAGGCGTGCGAGCGCAGTTTTGTTCACCACTGAGTCATTGAAAACCAAATAATTGCCAAGGACATCATCGCCGCGCAGCAGTTCGCACTGCATGAGCGAACGCTGCTCGACGGCCGCCCGACCTTGAGCGATCGAATCGAGCATGGGGAAGAGCGAGGAGAGTGGGACATCCGTAAGGAAACCCAGAGAACCCAGGTTCACGCCGAGAAGCGGAACATCGATCGGAGCGGTCGCCCGAGCCGCGGAGAGCAATGTACCATCGCCGCCAAGCACCACAACCAGGTCCAAAGCGCGAGATGACATCTGCGAACGCGGCATTTCCTCTTCACCATTCGAAAATTTCGCAGTCTCTGGATCGACGATGACCTGGTAGCCGTTGGAATGTAGCCAGGTGAGGAGCTCCGGAACCGTGCGGGCTACTTCCGCGCGCGCCGGCCGCGAGATAATAGCGGCGACCTTCGACTGGGAAGATGAGGGCGTGATTGCCATGATGAAAGCGAGAAAGAACGATTGTACAGAATTCAGTTGAAAAAGCCGCAATCGCGTGAGGCTTGAGTTAGAAAACCGCGTGCAATAGAAACTCGCGATTACCTTCGGCCCCGAGAATTGGGGAGTCGATTACGTCGATGAAGTGTCCTCCGAGTTCCAGCACTGTTTTTTTAACTTTTTCAACCGCAGCGAGTTGAGCCGCCACGTCCCGCACAATCCCACCTTTGCCCACAAATTCCCTTCCCGCTTCGAATTGCGGTTTCACCAGCACTACGAGTTGATGGCTGTCCTTCGGGGCGACGGGTAAGGGGAAGGCGGCATGGAGCACGGCAGGCAGGATTAATGATGCGGAAATAAAAGCTACATCGACCACAATCATATCGACCGCTTCCCCAATCGCGTCCGCGGTCAGGTATCGTGCGTTGGTTTTTTCCAAAAGCCGAACGCGAACGTCCTGGCGCAGTTTGAAATCCAATTGTCCATACCCCGTGTCCACCGCAATCACACGGGCAGCACCGTGCTGAAGTAGACAATCGGTGAACCCTCCTGTCGAGGCTCCGACATCAAGACACACCTTCGCACTGACATCGATTTTCCAATTTTGAAGAGCGCGCTCAAGTTTAAGTCCGCCGCGACTGACGTACCTCAAGTCATCGCCAAGTAGACGCACCGCGCCATCGGATACAACTTGCGTCCCTGGCTTTTCGATCTTCTGCTCGTCGACCAGCACCTTGCCCGCAATAATCAAAGATTGCGCTCGCTCCCGCGAGGCGACGAGGCCGCGATCAACCAGAAGTCTGTCGAGTCGTACTTTCAAGGCAGGCGTGTCTCCGTGTGACCGCGAGCACCACGAAAGTGCCAGCACTCGCTTCGGTGCAAAATGCTAAAACAACTCGTGGTAAATAAGTTACGTGGTTACCGTCGTGCTTTTCCACAGCGTTATCCACGAAGGTGTTGAAAACTTTCTCGGAATCGTCTGAAACAGAAAAGCCGCCCGTGGGGGCGGCTTCAACGATTAGAAGGTCAGCAGTACGTTGAGCACTCAGCCAGCGACTTCTTCCAACAACTTCTCGTCGATATCAAAGTTGGAGTGCACATTCTGCACATCGTCCTGATCTTCGAGCGCCTCCATCAGGCGAATCATGGTGTTGGCAGCGTGCCCTTCGAGCTTGATGTAATTTTGAGGAATCATCGCGACGCTCGATGAGGCTGGCTGGATTCCGGCTTTCTTCACCGCTTCCAAAACTGCCTCGTAGGCCGAAGGCTCGGTAAGAATCTCCCAATTCTCCCCGTCATCGTTCAAATCTTCGCCGCCAGCCTCGAGAACGATATTCATCAGATCGTCTTCCTTGGCCGCCGTCTTCGGGATGATAATGTCGCCCTTTTTGTGGAACATCCAGGAAACGGCGCCGGCCTCGGCCATGTTGCCGCCATTCTTGCCAAAGCAATGCCGAATTTCGCTGACCGTACGATTTCGGTTGTCGGTGTTGATGTCGAGCAAAACTGCCGCGCCGCCGGGGCCGTACCCTTCAAGAGTGAATTCTTCGTAGGTTGCGCCGGGCAATTCGCCGGTGCCGCGTTGAATGGCCCTCTTAATGTTATCCGCCGGCATATTTTCCGATTTTGCGGCCAGAATGGCGCCGCGAAGGCGGGGGTTGGTATCAGGATCACCGCCGCCATTCTTTGCGGCAATGCTTATTTCCTTGATGAGACGGGTAAAAATCTTACCGCGTTTGGCGTCAAGCGCGCCTTTCTTATGCTTGATTGTGGCCCACTTTGAATGGCCAGACATGGCTAGACCTCGTATCTAAAAATCTTAATTGGAGCGGGATTCGCCCGTAGAGGGCATCACGACCTGCCTCGTGTAAGTCTTTCGGCGAATCGAAAGTATAGCATGAGACTATTCCTTCGATCGTCAGACTCTTTTGATAATAAACAGGACGGCGGACCAGAGCAAGCCTCACCAGCCTGGCCGTAACTAGATGTTCGATTTATTCCGTTATTGACCACAGATGACACGAACCCCTAACATGCCAGCGAGGCGCCCCTGCAGATGAATGGCCGTGTTATAGGTCACTACCGAGTCCTGGAAAAAATCGGTGCAGGAGCGATGGGCGAAGTTTTCCGGGCCCGCGACGAACGTCTGGGTCGCGATGTCGCACTTAAAATCATACGGCCAGCCTCCAACAGCAACCCGGACCATGTGCGTCGTTTTGAATTAGAGGCGCGCGCGGCGGCGGCCCTTAACCACCCCAACATTGTTGCGATCTATGACGTCGGCCAAGACGAAGGTGCCCCTTACATCGTCTGCGAACTGCTCGAAGGAAAGACCCTGCGAAAGCGCCTCCTCGAAGGAAAGTTATCTGTTCGATTGGCTTTGGACTATGCATTGCAAATGGTGCAGGGTCTGATCGCGGCCCATGACCGCCGCATCGTCCATCGCGATTTGAAACCCGAAAATTTATTCATAACCAAAGACGAGCGGATAAAAATTCTCGATTTCGGAGTAGCCAAGCTCCAATCAGTAGGTGAGGATTCGGGCCGAACGATCGAAGATCTCACAACCGTTACCAAGAGTGGCGCCGTGATAGGGACTGTCGCTTACATGGCTCCGGAGCAACTGCGAGGAAAGGCTGTTGACCATCGTAGCGACATTTTCAGCGTTGGAGCCATTCTTTATGAGATGTTGACCGGCCGCCGGGCATTTCTCGGAGAAACGGAGGTCGACACCATCACCGCGGTGCTGCGCGAAGAACCTCCTGAGTTAAATCTGGAACAGGCCGGCATCCCTTCGGCCATTCAACAAGTCGCACGACACTGCCTTGAAAAGGACCCCGAAAAGCGTTTTCAATCCGCGCGGGACTTGCACTTCGCTTTGGAAACTCTGGCAAACCCGACGGGCGTTTTGCCCGACCGGAAAAGATCTTCAAAAACGTGGACCAGGCTTTCCCCGTGGGCGTTGGCTGGGATCTTTCTCGTTCTAATACTGACGTTAGCCCTCAGACAAAGCCTGCATACTCGGACTCTCAACCCCGAGTACCAGCGCCTGACGTTCGAAGAAGGCACCGTTTACTCGGCTCGCTTTACTCCGGACTTTCACTCCATTGTCTACGGCGCTGCATGGAACAAGAGGCCTCTGCAGCTTTTTACTACCGTCGGTGATTCACTCTTAACCCAACCGCTCACTTTTACCGACGCGAACCTGCTGGCGATTTCCGCGAGCGGAGAGCTGGCACTTACCCTTCACGGCACACGGGTGGCGCATCTGGGAATCGAGAAAGGCACGCTGGCTCGCGCTCCGCTAGCGGGAGGTTCTCCGAGGGAGATTCTGGAAGATGTGCGTTGGGCTGACTGGGGCCCGCGGGGCGAGCTCGCAGTCGTGCATCACGCCGAGGGTCGTGACCGCATTGAGTACCCCATCGGTCATGTGCTGTATCAAAGCAACGGTTGGATTAGTCACCTTCGACTTTCGCCGCAAACTGACGAGATGGCTTTCATTGACCACCCTTCGCTCTGGGATGATCGCGGTCACGTCGACGTTATGGACGTGAAGGGACACGTTCGAGTGCTAACCCAAGAATATGACTCGGCGGACGGCCTGGCCTGGCGTCCGAAAAGCAAAGAGATTTGGTTTAGCGCGGCCGCGACTGGCTATACCCGCAGCTTGCTGGCGGTCACAATCTCGGGTTCGACTCGTACCGTTCTCGTCCTCCCTTCCGGAATAACGTTGCAGGACATGGCGCCGGACGGGCGAGTTCTGGTGAGCCTCGACGCAGAGCGTTTGGCTATGGCCACCTCTCTTCGAGGTGAAAAGGCGTTGGACATCTCGTGGCATGATTGGGACATTGCCAAGGACATCTCGCGCGACGGGCAATCGATTCTGTTCGAAGATGCCAGCGAGGCCGCACCTCCGGACTATTCAGTAGCGCTTCGAAGATTGGACGGCACGTCCCCCATCACGCTGGGAGAGGGTAGCGCGGGCGGACTTTCTCCGGACGGTAAATGGGCGATCGCGATTCTTACCGGCACTCCGGGGCGGATCACTCTTTACCCGGTCGGTGCTGGCCAGCCACGGCCGATCCCCGTTAGCGGTCTGGAACGCATTAACAACGGTATCTCACACTTTCTGGCGGACGGAAAACGAATCACGATCAATGGAAATGAACCAGGGCACGGAGTGCGTTGTTATCTGGTAGACATAAACAACGGAAAACTAACTCCAGTAACGCCAGAAGGAGTGACCGGAGGTTTGGTGTCGCCGGATGGAAAGTATATTCTTGCCAACGATCCGAACATTGCGGTCTATCCGATCGCTGGAGGAGGCGCTCCGCATGCCATCCCGGGCCTCGAACCGGAATTTGTTCCCCTTCAATGGTCGGAGGACAACTCTTCGGTTTACGGATATCGTCCGGGACAAATTCCTACGAAAGTATTTAAAGTGAACTTAAAGACCGGCGAAAAGACTGTCATCCAGGAACTGCAGCCCGACACAAATGCCGGCCTGGTTGTGATCAAACCGGTAATTGTGAGCCATGATGGTACCCGCTTCGCCTACAGCTACTATCAGGTCCTCTCAGAACTCTATGTAATTTCAGGCCTGCAGTAGGGAGTTGATTTTCCTAATTCAAAGGCCCAGAAAAATCCTTACCAACATAATGAAAGAAAATTGAAGTTGACGTGTGACCCGAAGCCAAGACGTGACGATAATGCGGCACCTTCGTCCCCCGGTAGACCAGACCATCACCCAGCGACTGATAAACGGTTACGGCTCCTCGCGGAGTATCAAGACGAATTGGCCACGGGGTTGCCAGCTCCGGTTCGGGAGAAAAGTCCAGGCAGAGCGTAACGCTGAACTCGCACTGCTCGCGGTCCGTATGCTTCTTTAGTTCGGCTCCGCTCAGATATGAAGCCAGGTAAACATAGGATGGTTTAACTTGCTCAGCGGCGATGGCGCTAACCACCGGTGCGATCTGATGATGAAAGAACCGTGCGACCGGCTCATTATGAGCCACATAACGCAGAGAACTTTGTTCATCGCCCAGACGAATCTTGCGAAGGCGAATGGCATGCCGATAATAGCGCCGCAACGCAGCAAGGCTGAAAGGATGAATCAAATTCGGGAGAGGTACGTAATTGTTTTTCAGGAAAGCGTTAGCGCTTGTGTTAAGAATGCGATTCCATTCCGCCGTTCGGTGCTGAGAGTGATTGGCAGGGACCAAGATATTTGCTGTAGCGAGCAAGAATTTGTCGTCTTCAGAGATCGAATCGGAACAGGCTTGTCGGCCGCTAAGCCTAGAAACAATCGGCCCTAGCCGCGGCCCTAGCCAAAAAGGATTTATCGCACCTGTTACTGGATCTTCTACCCAAGCCACTGTGGTATCGAGATCGAAGCCTTCAAACAAGTCCGGCCGGTGTTGCAGGCTGTCAGGAATCTGGCCTTTGGATAACACCGAACACATTGGATTCAGGAACAGAGGCTGAGAAGTGAAGCCAGGGCGAGCCCGATCGAAAACTGCTCGTGGGACGAGGTGCAACGGCAATTCATCCAACAAGCAATGGAAAAGATTGGGAGCAAGCGCCGCGGACTGTCGCTGCCGCGGCGCTGATCCCATAAGGCGTGCCACCCAGGCAACCCACGCCGCGTCTTTTACTGGTGAAGCCATCCATTTACCGTGAAGCGGCTGTCTGCGAATGCGCGGGATTCGCAATGCACCGCAGTAATTTCATGCAGTGTGGAGCACGGGAAAAATACAATCTGGTTTTGCTGAGGCACAATCGCCTGGTAACTCCCAGTCTCGAGGGATAGTCTCCGTTCCTTTGTGAGTCGTGGAGGCGCAATTCTCCACCTTCGAACTGATTAGGTTCGCGATGGCAGAAATAAACGAATGTGATTTTTCGAGAGGCGATCATTTCCTGCGCATCATCGCAATGAGGATGGAAAAAATCTCCATCATTGCTTGCAGTGATCTGTACTTCGGTCCGCGTAACCGGAAATTCCTCGACCCCCAATTGCCTCAACACCTGTGGCAACACGTTTTGGACCCGCTTCAGAATCACAGCCTCATGGGGTCCCAGATCCATCAATACACGCGAGCGTCGATGGCTGAAATCGGTTATGCCGGGTTCTCCGCTCGGCGAAATCACTTCACTGGTCCTGAAATCGGATTCGCGTTTCAGTGCATAGTCGATGAGTTCCTGCATCTCGTGCGGAGCCAGAAACTCATCCAGAGTCACACTCTGAGCTCGGATGATGCCGGGAGCGTCGAGCACGGCAACACCGCTGGTCGCGGCGATCTTGGTTTCCTTGGGAAGTCGTAAGCCTGCACTGGGCGGTTGCGGACCACTGGGAGGCTGCGGTCCGGATGGGGTGCCCATCGGGCCCGGCCGCGGTGAGGAGGGGGGCTGCGGTCCGCTGGGAGGCTGCGGTCCAGAAAACTGAAATGCGTCAGAGGAATTCGACGCGTCGGTGATCGTTGCGGCGGTGCCGCGAGCCACGATTTGCTCGACGATGTTGCTGCCTAGCAAAGCAAAGGCCCGTTGTGCGACGGTCTCGCCCACGGCGCGCGAGATCGCCTCGGTGACGGCAGTTTGAATTTCCGGCCTGCCGGATGCCTCTCTCGCATTTTGCAGGAGGCTAGTTAGTAATTCGCGTTCACGAGGACTAAGAATGCGTTCGTCCTGCATCAAACTTTGAGAAAACGCGTCAAGCAGCTGCTTCGATGTCATTCGACACACTCCTCCCTGAATTTGTTGAAGCAATTAATTTTCGGACGATGCGGGGAAGCGGTCGCGGAGACACTAACAGGAAATCGGGAGATTATCAAATTATTTTAAGCGCACATTGCAAACCCACCTGGAGGAACTGCTTCGCTTGAAAGTTCTTATTTCGTGGATAGCGCTCCGACCATCGACTGGAAAATCTTGATCCCGTCGGTGCAGCCTAGCTCGGGCTCGGCCGAGCGCTCCGGATGCGGCATCATGCCGACCACGTTACCGCCTGCGCTGCAGATTCCCGCGATGTTATCCAAAGAGCCGTTAGGATTGGCGAGAGCTGAAATTTCTCCGGCTGGGGTGGAATAGCGAAACACGATACGGTTTTCTCGTCGTAACTCTTCAAGCGTCTCCTGATCGCAGAAGTAATTCCCTTCCATGTGGCCGATCGGAATGGTCAAGACTTCTCCCGGCGAACAGAAATTGGTGAACGGGGTTTCAGCGTTTTCCACGCGAACGTCGACTGGCTTGCAAACATATTTCAAGCCCGTATTGCGCATGAGGGCTCCGGGCAGCAGTCCGGACTCGCACAAGATTTGAAAGCCGTTGCAGATTCCCAGCACCAGGCCGCCAGCGTCCGCAAAGTGCCGCACTGAGGCCATCACCGGGGAAAACTTCGCGATCGCGCCTGTTCGCAGATAATCGCCGTAAGCAAAGCCACCGGGGACTATGATGGCATCGCAATTTTCCAAGTCGTGGGATTCGTGCCAAAGAAAAGATACAGGCTGCTTGGCTACGTGTTGAATAGTCCAGAAGGCGTCATGGTCGCAGTTGGACCCGGGAAAAATGAGAACCCCAAACTTCATCTTTAAGTCCTTATTGTGGGATTTGTGGTCAGTCTAACACGCTACGATTTGAATGAACTACGGGAAGGATGGGGAGGGACCTCGAGAGTCGACGGTGAAATTAATGAGCTGGTACGTCCGCACCGGTTGGGGGAACGGAAGGAGCGTTCTGAGTCGCTGCAGGCAGAACCTCCGGCAATGCGGGAGATTGAGGCAAAACCTGCTCCGGCTGCGCAGCTGCGGGTACAGCCGGTGGCGGCGGTACGCCTTTTGCCCGCACGATCGCCCAATGCCATTCCTGATCCGGAAACAGGGCAAAGTTGAGTTGCGTTCGAAAGAGGGCTGTGGCTGAAGGAGCGGCGGATCCTTTCACTCGCAATAGCACCGTGCTGTCGGGCTGCTTTTGAGATGTATCTGGTACAGCCTGCGCACTGCCCCCCGCGGTGACGGGTACAATCCTGGCTTGCCGATACCCCACGGAGGATGCACTGTGGTCTTCCGGCTGCCTGAGAATCGTAAGCCCGATCACCACCTCACGAAGTTCCCAAGACGTCCCATTGTGCACTGAGACTTGTAGCGAATCTCCGTCAATGGTCGCGGGACCATCGAGCTTAGCCAATTCATTGCGAGGCAACTCGTCCAACATGGCTGGATCGGACAACAGCGAACTCGTCTTCCCGCTGAATGAAAGGCTGCAACTGACGTCAGGCGACGAAACATGGAACTGTTTTCCCCCGGGATCCAACGAAAACACCATGGTTGACCCCGAAGTTCTTCGGCTCTCGGCATCCTCGACAACTTTCGAAAAGTTGTCATTATCGATTACCACTTCCGACGTGGAAGGTTTCTTGCGAAAGTTTCGGGCAACGTCCCCAAGAGGAGTGTCACTGCGATCGTCCTGCGCACAAGCCCGAGGCGGCAAGGCCATCAGGATCATGCCAGCGATCAGGAGCAACGGCAGTCGACTTGAAAATTGTGTTCGCACAGAAACGAAGATGACGCGGACCGTCCTAAACATCTCCATCGGCAGTCAGGCCACTGCTGGCGCCAGGAATCAAAGAGCGCGGTTAGCGCCGTGGAGCGACAGACCTGAACCGATTGTAGTGAGAGTAGGCGAAGAAAGAGAGGTAACTAAGGGAAACCTTAGGGCTAGAACTTCCGCGGGAAAGAAAAGGAAATGGACGCGCGCTGACGAAATGGAAGCGCAACGGGGCGCGCGCCCAAACCTTAATAAACTTTCTACAGAAGGCCCGAAGAACGTAAACGCGAGACGGGATCAGCCACCGGTTGTCGTTTGAACACCCACCGGGCCACCGCAAATCCGAGTGCCGCGTAGCAGAGATGCATGAACCTCATTCGCTACCCCCAAAGTACAAATTCACTTCAACCACAGGGGAGGATCAGCATCACTATCGGCAAAATAACAGCCGGCCATCGCAGTGTACAGGGCACAACAGTGCCATCGAACTGGCACGGAAGTAATACGGTCGTACCCACAAAGCAGCGTGAGACTGGATATTGGTTAGTGCGCGTCCACGCTCTCAACTTCCAGACTTCGTCCAGCAGGAGGAACAACCACGGTGGAGAGGCTGCCTTCCGCAGTGAGTTTCTGAAATGCAGCCAAGTCTCGATGCTGCAAATCCTCCCAACGGCTGAGCAACTCGCCATTCTGGCGCTTCAGTCTCTCGAACTGCAGCTGTTCAGCCTCCGTGGGAGCCGCGTCCGCGGTGCCCACATCCATGGCAAGAAATGCCCATTTGGCGTCGATTTGCGGGGGATAAGCGAGCGAATCTTCGTTTGCACTAATGGTCAGGTTGACGAGCTGATCGCGAACCGCCACCAACTTTTTCTCCAAGTCGTCGGCCGAATTGGCGATGGCTTTGGTGCTGGCATTCTCCGGCAAACGGCGCTTCAAGCCCGCAACTTGCGATCGCACATCCTGAATCTGGTTCACGGCGTCGTAGACGCGGTTCAGTTCGTCATGAATCTGCATCAGCATATTAAACTGCTGAGCCAAATCCGCCTGACTCACGTTGACCCGGGGATCCAATTTTAGCTCTAAGGGAGCTACCTGAATGACGTCCCCCGAAGTAAGCCTCACCTGATATTGACCGGGGGCAGCCACGGGACCTTTAGCTCCGCCGTTGTACTCCCAAAGATAGTAGCCAGGCACGCGATGCGCCTCCTCGTACCGTAGATCCCAAACAAATCGATTCAGACCCGCGTCCACTTTGATTTCTTTCTCCGGCTTTTTGTCGTCGGGGCCAGCGGGTTCGTCGAGTAATTCGGTCTCAGCACTCGAATATTTGCGGATCACTTTCCCGGAGGCGTCGAGAATTTCTACCTTAGTTTCTTTCCCGGACTTAGGAGCATCTTTCAGATAGAAATAGATCACCGCGCCCGCGGGCGGATTCTGCCCCGTCCGCTTCGATGGGTGGTGCTCTCCGGTCTCGCCGGCTTGAATCCGATACGCCACGCTGGGGGTGTAAAGATGAACGTCTGCTTTCACGACGTCATCGCTGAATTGCCGCAACGGACTTAGATCGTCCAAGATCCAGAAGGCTCGCCCATGCGTGGCAACCACGAGATCATCGTTCTTTACAACAAGGTCGTGCACCGGCGTAGTCGGCAGATTCAATTTGAGTGAACGCCATTCTGCGCCATCGTTAAACGATACATAGACCCCACTCTCCGTCGCGGCGTAGAGCAAGCCGCGCTTTTTGGGATCCTCGCGAACCGCTCGCACAAAAGAGCCATCCGGAATTCCGTTGGTTAATTTCACCCACGTCTTTCCGTAATCGCTCGTCTTGTAGATGTAGGGTTTGAGATCGTCGTTCTGGTGGCGATCCACGGCGATATAAGCAGCACCTGCGTCAAAGGAAGACGCTTCGATTTGGCTGATCCGGCTCCATTCCGGAAGATCCTTGGGAGTGACACTGGTCCAGTTTTTACCTTCATCGCGGGTGAGCTGAATCAGGCCGTCGTCGGTGCCCACCCATATCAATCCCTTGGAGACTGGTGATTCGGCCAGAGCAAAAATCGTGTCGTAATACTCAGTTCCGGAATCATCGAGCGTGATGTCTCCCCCTGAAACACTTTGCTTGCTCTTATCATTGCGGGTGAGATCGGGGCTGATCGCCTGCCAATGCACGCCGCCGTCGGTTGTTTTGAACAGGCGCTCGCCCGCGTGATAGAGAGTATTGGGGTCATGCAAAGAAATCATGACTGGCGCAGTCCACTGAAAGCGATGCTCCAAATTAGCCGCGCCATGGGCGTCCGAGAGCTCCGGCTGCTCGGTAATCGATTTGACCTGTCCGATGCGCTTGTCATAGCGCGTGATATTTCCCTGGTAATCGGCGGCGTAAACGACATTCGGATCGGGCGGATAAGGTGCGATGTAACCAGCTTCACCTCCGCCGACGTCATACCAGTCGCTGCGATCGATGGAGCCATCATCGCTGCGGCTTGATATGGCGACGGTCCCACTGTCCTGCTGGGCGCCGTAAACACGGTAGGGAGTGGCTGTGTCGGTGGTGACGTGATAAAACTGCGCGGTCGCTTGATTATCTTGACGCGTCCAATTCTTGCCGCCATCGAGAGTGATCGTAACCCCACCGTCGTTGGATGCGATCATCCGCCGCGTATCCCTGGGGTCAATCCACAATCCATGGTTGTCTCCATGGGGTACGCGGATTCGATTGAAGAGGTGTCCGCCGTCGGTCGACTTGTATGCCTCTACATCCATGATGTAGACGACATTTTCATCGCGCGGGTCCGCGATAATGTGCATGTAGTACCACGGGCGCTGCCACAGGCTGTGACTGGGGTTTACGAAGTCCCAGGTTTCTCCGCCGTCGTCTGAGCGATAAAGACCGCCGTCGGGATTGTGTGCCTCGATCAGTGCGTAAACCCGATCGGAGTTCGCTGCGACTGCGATTCCGATGCGCCCATATGGGCCTTTTGGCAGCCCGTGCTCTTCAATCCGCTTCCACGTCGCACCGCCATCCCCAGAGCGGTAAAGCCCACTGCCGGGACCACCGCTCGCCATGCTCCAGGAAGTCCGGCGTGCCTGCCACAGCGCGGCAAAAATAATATTCGGATTGTGCGGGTCAAACGCTACGTCGATGCCCCCGGTGTTCTCATCTTTGTATAGAACTTTTTCCCAAGTCTTACCGCCGTCCATCGTACGGAAGATGCCGCGCTCGGTATTCGGCCCATAAGGATGTCCGAGCGCCGCCACAAACACGATGTCAGGATTGTTCGGGTTAATGATGACTTTCCCGATGGCGCGACTATCGTGCAGACCGACGTTCTTCCAGGATTTGCCTCCGTCGAGGGATTTATACACGCCATCGCCGTGAGAAATATTTCCTCGTATGCACGCTTCGCCGGTTCCTACATAAATCGTGTTGTGGTCGGAGTTGGCCACAGCCAGGCTGCCAATCGAACCGCTTCCCTCCTTGTCAAATACCGGCGACCAGGTCATTGCGCCGTCGGTAGATTTCCACACGCCACCTCCAGTGGCTCCGAAATAATAAGTGGTGGGGTCGCCCGGAATACCGGCCGCGGTCAACGAGCGTCCGCCGCGAAAGGGGCCAATCAGTCGATACTTCATGCCTTTAAAAAGTTTGTCCTCCGGCTTCCCGGATTCATTTTCTTCAATGGCATCCGGCTTGGAAGAGGAAGCATTGGTAGTCGAGGCTGGAGCAGACTGAGTGGGCTTCACTGCTTTGGATTGACGCTCAGGTTTGGTCTGAGCAAGAACAACGCCGGAACCTCCAAAAACGATTAGCGCAAGGAGGAGCGGCAACCAGCGAGCCGAAAAGTTCTCAGCTTTGTTCCTGCGAAACGAATCTTGATCCACCATGTTCGGATAGCCCCCAAAAAACGAAAAATCACTGGATGTCGGTGTACAGACGCTTGTTATGGTAATAGCGGTAACGCTGAATGCACAACATTTGCGCCCGGGTAACCGTCACTTTTTCGACAGCTGCTTCCGCGCCGCGGCGATTGCCTTCTTCTTTTCAGCATTGACTTCCGGATAGGCGAGGTTAAGTTCCTCCAGCGCCTGCACCACGGCGGCCGAGACCACGAGGTGCGTAAACCATTTGTTGTCCGCAGGAACTACATACCAGGGGGCATGTTTGCTGGCGGTATGGCGGATCATTTCCTCGTACGCATTCTGATAATCGTCCCAATAATCGCGCTCCCGCAGGTCCGCATCGGAGAACTTCCAGTGCTTCTCAGGCTCATCCAGACGCGCCAGAAAGCGCTGCTTCTGCTCTTTTTTGGAAAGATAGAGAAAAAATTTTCGGATGATCGTGCCATTCCGCGCCATGTGCCGCTCGAAGCAGTGGATGTCTTCGAAACGTTGCTTCCATATATCTTTTGTAACCAAAGCCGGTGGTAGCTTTTGGGCCTCGAGCAGATTGTTATGGACTCGCACTACCAACACTTCTTCATAGTAGGAGCGGTTAAATATTCCGATATGCCCGCGCTCCGGCAGGCGTTCGGTCGTACGCCACAGAAAGTCATGTTGCAGTTCGGTTTCTGACGGCGTCTTGAACGAATACACCTGACAGCCCTCGGGATTCACTCCGGACATGACGTGTTTGATGGTGCCGTCCTTGCCAGCGGCGTCCATGGCCTGAAAGATCAGCAGCAGCGACCAGCGGTCTTGGGCATAGAGCATTTCCTGCAAATCCTCCAGGCGTGCTACGGCTTTCTTCAGCTGTTCGTCGGCTTCCTCCATCGAATCTATATGGCCGGTATCAGCCGGATCGTACTCTTTCAATCGAAAGTGCTTCCCGTCATCGATACGATACGAACGCTCCAGTTTGGCTATCTTCATCTGAGGCCGCTCCTCGACCTTCCTAGGAGTTTAGCGCGTTCGCGCTGCTAAATGTCGGCGCTGAGCGTATCCTCAATACGCGCTGGCAACTCCGGGAATTTCGTTTTTTGCCAGTCCGCTTGAAACGACGAACAGATCGATTGACAGCCGTGGCCTGCGGAGGTGAACGTACTCTCATGAACACTCTCTTGAGTTCCCCCCTTTTTGTATTCACGACGTCTTTCATCGCGATGTGGCTCGCGGCCCATGCTGGGACGTTC
The DNA here is from genome assembly GCA_963846215.1 of uncultured Acidobacteriaceae bacterium. GTDB lineage: Bacteria > Acidobacteriota > Terriglobia > Terriglobales > Acidobacteriaceae > Sulfotelmatobacter. The sequence continues at coordinate 215,221 of CAWJVC010000012.1, forward strand.
GTTCGCGACAATTTGCGGCCGCTGCAGGAAGACCAGCGAGACGACTTCGCGGTAGTTCAGGCCGCATCTCTTACACTGCTCGGCCTGTTGATTGGGTTCACATTTTCGATGGCTATCAGTCGGTACGACCTGCGGAAAAATTACGAGGAAGCCGAAGCGAACGCGATCGGAACGGAGTACGTGCGCGCCGATTTTCTGCCCGCCCCGGACGCAGCAAGAGTGCGTACACTTCTGCGAAGCTACATCGATCAACGTGTTCTGTTTTATACCAATCGCGATGAAGGGACGCTCAGCCCGATTGATGCGTCCACCGCCCAGCTACAAAGTGAAATGTGGTCGGCGGTGAAGAGTGCGGCGTCCGCACAGCCTACACCCCCGATGGCACTCGTCGTCTCAGGCATGAACGATGTCCTGAATTCACAGGGATACACGCAAGCTGCGTGGTGGAATCGCATTCCGCTGGCCGCATGGACTTTGGTGACGCTGATCGCAGTCTGCTGCAACCTGCTGATTGGTTTTGGCGCTCGCCGCACAAGTGTTTTTTTGTTTATCGTTGTGCCGCTCGCTGCATCCATCTCATTTGCGTTGATCGCCGACATTGACAGCCCGCGCGGCGGCTCGATTCGTGTCGTGCCGCAAGACTTATTAAGTCTCTCGCAATCGCTCCGTGGACAATAAAGCTCGTTGCGCCGGAGTTATGAAGCGTCGGATCGACGGGCTTCGTCGATCTGTGTGACATTCGACACATGTAAGTCTCGAAGCGTACAGTGGCGAGTCCCTTGCTCGCTCCGTGCAGACGTGATGGCGAGGTTTTGAGGCGCAGGTGTGATCATGAATCGCGAGCCACCGCAAGCCGAAGTGATGCGCCTCATCCGGGAACAAAACCAAACGCGGCAGGACGAAGTCTTTGGTGGACTGTCGTCGCTGGAACACGTGGAATACAGCCGGAAAAGTTTACGGATCAACCAATTGGAAATTCTGCTTCAGGCGGAAGCAATTGAGCACGGGGCTACCAACGAGGAAATCTTCCCCGGAAAGCACCGGATAACACAGTGGAAGAAGAAGCCGGAAACTGACGCCCGTTAATGTTGCTCGAACAGTTCCGTCCTGTTGATCCGTTCCCCTTTAAGGACAACCATCGAGATACGTTCGGTAGCACTGATGTCTTCAAGCGGGTTCCCATCGACAATCAATAGATCGGCATCCTTGCCGAGACTAATGGAGCCGAGATGGCTTTCCGCTTTCAAAAGACGCGCCGCGTTCAAGGTTGCAGCCTGGAGAGCTACGGAGGGCGGAATCCCGGCACGCACCCAGAGTTGAAGTTCATGTTGCACGGTAGGACCGTGGATAACAAGGTAGTTTCCGGCATCACTGCCCGTGACTAGCGAAACCCCGTGAGCTTGGGCGCGTTTCAAGTTGTCGATTGCAATTGCCATATCCATCGGGTACAGCGCCAAAGATTTACGGAGAGACGCGGTTTCGTCCGAAGTCAGAGCCGTTTCGGTTCCCTGCAAAAGGTCCGGTGGTGCGACTTGTTGGACCAAAGACCGTTTGAGCAAGTCGGATTTTCCGGCCGCGAAATCCTTAAACGCTTCCCCGACGCTCAACGTTGGATCGTAGAAAATTCCCAACTGGGCCATTTGCGCGAAGAGCGCGTCCGGAATTTTTTCTCGGAAGGAACCGTGCTCGATGGAGTTGGCCTGCGCCTGCACAGCATCGGCGACATCGCGAGCATCGCCAGTATGAACGGCTAACGGTAACGAATCTGTATGCGCTTGCCGCGCGACCGCGTCGAATAATGAGGTATCGAGGCGATTAAACACGCGGCTTCCGGCTCCAGATTCAAGGATCGCTTTGATGCAGTCGACCCCTTCTTTCTTCAAGTTATCCACTTGAGCCAGAGCTTCGTCCGCCGAGGTGGGAATTCTAGTAAATTGCTTTTCCAGATTCGCCCGTACCGTCTGCGGCAGATCTTTGAAATATTCCGTCCCATGTCCGCCGGCAGCGGTAAACAAGGGCCCGCAGGTAGCAAGATCCGCTCCGAGCAACTCGCCCCCATTCACCGTGGCCCGGACTCGAAGGGCGGCGTCGAATGCGTCGCCTACACTTCGGACCGTGGTAACACCGCTGTAAAGGTACGCGGCAAGGTTGCGCTGCATACTCTTCTCAGCGTCATACTTACTCATGTCGAGATAAAAACCGCCGGGCGCCCCGAGATGAACGTGAACATCAATGAGGCCGGGAAGAATGGTTTTACCAGCGGCTTCCACAGGTTCTGCATTAAGAGTCTTAGGGTCCGGTCCTGAGCCTTCGTAGATTCCAGTGATCTTTCCGCCGCGTACCAGGAGAGATCCATTCTCGATGACCTTGCCATCACCAACAAATATGCGGGCTCCGCGAATCAGAAACGTTTCGCTGCGGGCAAGTTGACGGTTCAGAATCTTGGTTTTCGCGATGCCGGTGCGGGCGTGCATCTGCCAAAAACCCAGCAATAGAAACGGAGTCAGCACCGCCGCCAGCCACAATTTTGCCGGTGAACGAATCTTCTCTTCTTTTTCCCAGCGAAAAATCTTATACGAGATAAAAAGTCCGACGAACGCGGTCAATAGCAGTGCCAGGGCCGGGTACAGATTGGCGGCCAGTCCTTCGTTCCGCAGCAGCATGCCCTGAATACCGGTAACCATGTAAGTTGCGGGGACAAATTGGGTGACGACCAAAAGCCATGGGGGAAACATGGCGAGGGGAAAGGTCGCCCCGCTGAGGAAGAGCATGGGAAGGTAAATCAACTGAACCAGAAGCTGGCTCTCCTGCATCGAGTTGACGACCGAAGCCAGGATGAGACCGATGGCGCGAAAGCCGCAGATGGCGATGGTGGTGAATAGCAGGATGGATGGCATGGAGGGAGGCCACGGCATGCCGTAAAGGAAATGTGCCAGGAAGAAAATGAGGAGCACATTCGGCATGTAGAGAATCCATCCGGTGACGACCGACGCGATCAGAAGCGGAGCCGGTGAAATCGGCGTAACTTTATAGCGGCGAAGGATATTGGCTTCGCGTTCCTGCACCGCCCGAATACCCGCGCCGAACAGGCCGTTCCCGAGGATTCCAATGATGAGGACCATCGAGATCACAATCGTCATGGCGGCGCCGCGTTCGGCATGCATGGCCTGCCCGAAAATAAAAAAGAAAACGAGGGGAAAAAGATAGTTAAAGAAAATGACGGACTTCTGGCGGAGAGCCAGTTTCAGGTCGAGCGCGATGAGTGCTCTATAAGGTTTCATTCAACTTCACTCTCGCAGACTCTTTCCCGTGAGCTCTATGAACACATCTTCGAGGCTAGGCTGCTTCAGGCTGACGTCAGTAAGTTCAAGCCCCTGCTGATCGATCCACTTGACGAGATCGACCAGGGTTGCTGCAGGGCGCCGCGAGTGGACAGTAAGAGTAGTGCCGCTTGCATCGAGCGTGCTATCGAGCACCTCGGCCCAAGTCGGACGGCTCGGCGGAAAGGGCGAAGCGCAAGTGACGACAATACTGGAAGCATTGCGGCTCTGTTGTTGCAGCCGAGCCGGCGTGTCGAGCGCGATAATGCGGCCCTCGTCAACGATGGCGACGCGGTCGCAAAGACGCTCTGCTTCCTCGATGTAATGCGTCGTCATCAGGATGGTGCGATGTTCGCGCTTGAGTTCGTCGAGCAGATTGTGAATTTCCACTCGAACCTGTGGATCAAGTCCGGTGGTGGGTTCGTCGAGGAATACGAGTTGCGGATCATTCACCAGGGCGAGGGCAAGTGCAAGGCGCTGCTTCTGACCTCCCGACAGGGTGCTGTAAAACGCATCTCGCTTCTCCTCCAGCTGCAAACGTTCCAGAAGTCGATTCAAATCCACGTGACGGCTATAAAAGGACGCGAACACCTGCATGGCTTCACGAACGCGGATTTTCTCAGGCAGATTGGTAGCCTGCAGGCAAACGCCGATACGGTCCTTGAGTTGCTGGCGCTGGCGATCAGGATCGAAGCCGAGCACCATGACTTGGCCGGCAGTGCGCGGCCGCAGGCCTTCCAGAATTTCCACCGTCGTAGTTTTGCCGGCCCCGTTTGGCCCGAGAAGGCCGAACACTTCCCCCGGCTGGATCTCAAAGTCGATGCCCTTCACCGCGTGGACTTCGCCGTAGGACTTCTTTAAATCCTTCACAAATATCGCGGGCGAAGCGGAATTCATTGGGAACCTAGGCTATCTGAGATCGCGGGAGAGAGTCAAAAGGAGGCAAGCCAGACGCTTACAAGCTGGGTACTTCGGTTTGTCGGCACCTATTGAGACAGATTTTGTGAGGCCTTTTTCTGCTAATCTTTATGCAACACCCTGTTGGCTTAAATTAACTTAGTTGCCGATTCCGGAGCTCGGGTCAAGCGCGCCATGCCCAAGGTTATCGAACAAGAAGTGTCCGTACTGTCTTCATCCAAGAACGGATTAGTTTACCTCACGCCCAACGATTGGACTCTTGTTGCCGACAAGGCCACCCGCGTTACGATACGCAAGGGTCAGACCTTAATCCACCGTGGAAAAAAGTCGAATGGTGTCTACCTGCTTCTGAAAGGGACGGCGCGGGTTCAGATACCTTCGCAAGGGTCGCTCGAAATAGGACCTGGAGAAATCTGCGGGGAAATGTCTTTTCTCGAGGACGCACCAGCCAGTGCCAACGTAGTCGCTCACGAAGATGTAGAGGCCTACCACCTGGACCGCGCCTCGATTGAGCATCTCTTTGAGCTATTCCCGCATCTTGCCTCGCGCTTTTACAGGTCACTGGCGATCAATCTATCCCGCCGGCTCCGAGAACTTATCGGTCCGCGCGCCGAATCCCGCTCAGTCACTCCAAAGGCGTGAAAGATGTGCGGCGTCGAGGCCGAAGCAGGCGGTCGGTCAGTCCTACCCTCGATCCACTGCCCTAACCATCGCAGTTACTTGTAAGTCGATAGGCGGTAGAATAACCTTCCAAGACTGCTTGTAGGACGGCACGGAATGAGTGCTGCTTGAGGTTCTGCCAGTGGGCGCAAAAGGAAAGTAATAGTGTGCACCCCTTTGCAACATTACCAATGGCTAGACGGGGGAAGCTGAGCCTAACCGCTATAGGATCAGCAGTATACAATTATTCGAGATTTGGCACCCCAAGTGCAGATACAAGGTTAGGTGTAGTGGTTCTCTGCCCCCACGGAGGCCTAGAACCCTCCATTTGAACGCTCAACGGGTTTACAGGTTCAGGAGGACGATAGTTATGAAGCGGATAGTTTTGATGGCTTTACTTGCTTTGGCTCTGCCACTTGCAGCTTTTGCCAGCAGTTCAGTGGACTTCACTAATAGCGGTGGAACACTCTCCGGCAGTTCCGCAGGAATGAGCCTCTCCGGCTCTGAGTTGATCGCGGTGAACGGCCTCAACGGCATGGCATTGGTCACGGGAGCTCTGGGCGGCATCAGCTTCTCGACGGGTTCATTTGCTAGTGGAAGTCTGCAGATGGGCGGCAGCTTTAATGGTGGCGGAAGCTTCACCATTACGAGCAATGGCAGCCAAGGACTACCCAGCGGGACCCTTTTTAACGGATCGTTCAGCGGGCCGGTTGCCTGGACCTTGGTCACTTTAGCCAACGGAACCCACAACTACACCCTGACCGGCTCCATAACCGGAACTTGGTATAACAACGCCACCGTGAATGGTGCGACCGTTCAGTTGACGATTAATACTGGAAAAGGGTTTTTCAACGGAACGACCATGATTTCCAGCGGCGACACGAACATCGTAACCGTTCCCGAGCCAGGCACCCTCGGCTTGCTCGGAACTGGGTTGATTGGATTGGCCGGAGCCTTGCACCGCAAGCTGAAAGCCTAAGTCTATTTTCTAGTCCGCCTCTCGAAAGCCTCGCGCACCGCGAGGCTTTCGCTTTTTCCGTGCTGGAACGTCTGACCAATTACCGCGGTAACCCACAAGCGGGGATTACCGTTGACCCTGAGTCTGCGCGTCCTTACATTCTCCACAGGGGGTCGTATGAAAGATATTCATGAGGTGTTGCGGCAGAAGCAGACCAAGTACGCACAACTGGGCAAGCAGATTGAGATGCTCCAGCAGGCGGCGGAGAAGCTGCGCGAAGTGGCTCCCTTGCTTGCGGAAAACGACGATGAAGATAACGCAGTATTGATGGAGGTGGACGAGGCCACACCAAGTTCAGATGCGATGGCGGCCAAGGCGGGCGCGGCTGGCGCTGGAGGCAGCGGCTCCAAGGCAGCTCGGCCGACGGCGCCGCGGTGGCCGTAGTCTCGCAGAGCTTAGGCGGGGATTCTAGTTATGACCCTTCTGGCACTGCTGGTTTCTACTGACGATTCTGCAGCTCGAGATCCTGGGCCGGGTTCTTGCCGGCCTGCGGGATCGCGGTGGAGCGTTTCAGCGATCTGGCGACTGCGATCGATCGCCTTCGGCAGCAGAAGTTCGATGCCCTGATGATCGACTTCGAGGATCCCAGGCCGCTGCCGAAGTGTCTCGAAGAAGGCCGCAGGCTGAATTCGGGCAAGTCGCCGATCACGGTGGCTCTGGTCGCGGAACGCGCGCAAGGCGCGGGAAATTCTGAGCGCGGGCGCGCATTTCGTGCTTTATAAGCCGCTCTCCGAAGAGAAGGCTAAAGCCGGCCTGCGGGCTGTGACCGCACTGCTGAATCGCGAGCGCCGGCGCGCTTACCGCGTTCCCGTGCAGGCTCCAGTGGAACTTACTCTGCCAGAACCGCAAGCTCGAAGGAATTCTGCTGGATCTGAGCGAGACCGGCATGGACGTTCTCACGGCAGAACCACAGGTTCCGGGGCGCTTGCTGAATTTCCGCTTCCAGTTGCCCGATGGCGACCCTTGAAGTGGACGCTCACGGGCAGGTGGCATGGGCAAAGCCGAACGGCCAAACCGGGGTTCATTTTCTGGATTTGGATGAGTCGATAAAAGCTCAACTGAAAGTCTGGCTGCAGGCGGCCGCTTCCGACGCACGGAGCCGAGGCCGGAAGAAACCGTTCCCCACTGCAAGCTGACCGATTTGAGTCTGGGCGGATGTTACCTGGAAACCGATTCGCCGTTTCCGGAACGTGCCTTGGTCGACTTTGCCTTCGAACGGAGAGATGGCGGTGCACACCGAAGGAATGGTGCGCGTCGCGCATCCCGGCCACGGCATGGGAGTGGAGTTCCCTTCAGCGCACGCCGGAGCAGCGTGCGCAGGTGGGCAATCTGATCAGCTTTCTCCGCAGCGGTCCGGAATCCATGCCGGAGATGAGTGTTTCTCCGCGCGCCCTGACCGCGGACCTGAGTCAATTTGAAGCCGCTCCAGATGCCGGCGACGCGGAGAATGCCGAAGACACTGGAAGATCCATTGCTCGAACTGTTGCGACAAGGGACCACGCATGCAACAGGATGATTTCCTCGATGAGCTTCGCCGGCAGCGATCCGGCGAGAGGTCGCCACCTTAGTCAGCTTTGTCCTCTTAGAGTTCTTCCTGCTCGTTCCAGTCAATCTTTCTCAATGCTTCTTCAGAGTACTCATCCATTTCCAGAAAGCAATCTCTCGCAGACGAACTCTGGCAGGTGTGCGGGACAGCGACACTAGGCAGAAGGAAGCCGGCAGCGAGCATAGCGGAATGCTGCGAGAGGCTTGGCCAGGACTGCTTACCGGAGAGGCGAAGAACCCGAGCCCCGTCTCTGGCCTCGGGTTCTCCAAGTCTCCGTGGTCTGTTCCACCCCTATGCAGAGTACGGTAGCTGACTGCTATTGCGGCTACGGTTTCAGGAATATTAAATCTGCGTATAAATCGGAGAGTCGCGTCTAGATAGGACTACCTCGTAGCAGAAATCCGCGGTCAGTGTGTCGATCCCGCCGTTGTGCGAACATGTACATCGACTCGAGTGCGGACTCTGCAGCGGAAGCTGGTGAGCGAAGCTGGCGAATCGAAAAGTCCGGAGCAGCTTCTGACGGCGCAAGTCGCTCGCGGCAGGTCGGCGAGCGAGCCTCAGGCCTGGATTGGACGCCGCTTATGTCGATCGCGGCGGCGGCATTCGCGGTCGAGATCCCATTCTTCTTTCTCGGCACGCCCTCCGGCCACGATGTGGAATTCCATCTGTACTCATGGCTGGAAGTTCTCTCGCAATGGAAGCAGGGAATCGTCTATCCGCGCTGGGCGGCCTTGGCGCACTTCGCCTACGGCGAGCCCCGCTTCATCTTTTATCCGCCAGCTTCCTGGACACTGGGAGCGGCTCTAAGCGCAATCTTTCCGTGGATGCTGGTCTCCAGAAATCTTACATCTGGCTGGCGTTGGTGGCGGCGGGCGTCTCCATGTTCCTGCTGGCGCGGCAGTGGCTTGACCGCGGAACGCAACCTTCGCCGCCGTCTGTACGCCGTCAATCCTTATCATCTGGTGATCGTTTACTGGCGAAGCGCATTCGCCGAATTGCTGGCGGCGTCTTTGCTGCCCCTGCTGCTGCTTCTGATAGTGTGCGGCGACGAGAAAGGCCAGCGCGTAACCTCTTGCTGGCGCTGCTTCTGGCGGCCGCGTGGCTGATCAATGCACCGGCAGCGGTGATGATCCATTACTCGCTGGCCTTATTGATAGTGGTCCTCGCATGGCAGCGGCGCTCGCCGCGCGTTTGCTGGTCGGGAGCGTCGCCGTTGTTCTTGGCGCGGCACTGGCCGCTTTCTATTTGTTCCCTGCGGTCTACGAACAGAAGTGGGTGAACATTGCGCAGGCCGTCTCCGCGGGATCGCGGCCCCTGGACAACTTTCTGTTCGTCCACACCGCCGACGCGGATCATGATGCCTTCAACCGCGTCATTTCCTGGATCGCGGTCGCGGAAATCGCTCTGACCATGGTCGCAGCCTGGGTCGCGCGCGCGCTGGCGCAGTCACAATCGTGGAGCTTTGGTAGTTGCTTGTGACGTGGGCCGCATTGTGCACCGTGCTGATGCTGCTCGATCTCCAATCCGCTTTGGAATGTTCTCCCCGAAGCTGCGCTACATGCAGTTTCCCTGGCGCTGGACTGCTATGCCTGGGCGTTCCCTTCACATTGCTGATCGTTCTAGGTGTTCGAAGATGGCCCGTTCGCAGTCGCGATCTATCTTGCGACTGTATGCGTGCTCGCGTTCTGCTGGCATCACTTCCAGCCGCCCTGGTGGGACAACTCCGCCGACCTGCGCGAAATGCAGGACAATATGGCCACGGGCATGGGATACGAAGGCACGGACGAATACACGCCGCTTGGCGGCCGATCCTTCCGCCGTCGACAAAAGATGCTCGGCGCGTGACAGTGGAGGGCCCGGCGCATGCCGCAATCCGCGTTTCCGAGTGGGATGCCGAGCATAAAGCTTTTACAGCGGAGATGTCCGCCCCCGATCAACTCAGCGTTGCATCTGTTCAACTATCCGGCGTGGCGAGTGGAAGTGAACGGACGTCAGGTGCAGACCGGCAACGCGAAGGCACGGGGCAGATGCTGGTTCCGGTGGAGGCGGGCGAGAATCGAGTGCAGATCACTTTCGTTCGCACCTGGGATCGCACGGCGGGAGCGTGGATATCTGATACTTGCGATCAATTTTGCTTGTCTTTGAAGGTCTTCCACGGCATCATAGTTGCGCCACTGCTGCCGCGAGCTGGTGATACTTAATGCGAAAGATTCTGATTGCAACTTCGAATGCCGGAAAACTGCGCGATTTCGCCGGCGCAGCTATGCGCACGGTATCGAGATCGCGGGCATTCCTGACTTCGCTTCCCTGCCTACCGTGGTTGAGGATGGGATTACATTCGAAGCCAACGCTCGCAAGAAAGCTGAAGCTTACAGCCGATATGTTCCGGGAGAACATGGTGGTGGCGGACGACTCGGGGTTGGAGATTGATGCTTTAAGCGGCGCTCCCGGGGTGCACTCCGCGCGCTACGCTGCGCCCGATTTGCAAAATAAAGAACCGCACGAGGCCGATGCCAACACCGACGACGAAGCCAATAATGCGAGGGTTTTGCGCGAACTGAAGAACGTTCCGGCTGCACAGCGCACCGGCAGATTTGTCTGCGTGCTGGCTGCGGCACGGGACGGCAAAACTCTGGCTACTTTTCGCGGTGCGGCCGAGGGAATAATTCTGGATGGTCCGCGGGGCGACGAATGGATTCGGTTACGATCCGCTGTTTTATTTTCCCCAATTGAGAAAACATTCGCGGAACTGAGCCGCTGAAGAAAAATCTCAATACAGCCATCGCGGCGCGGCGTTTCGGGAGTTTCTGCGATGGTGTGCTCAGTCTGCGAATCAATGACGGCGAATGCGACGTGGCATCTTGCCGAACTTCCGCGGTGATAATTACCGTCCTGCCTTGACTTAGTCCGCACTCGCCAACATAATAAAAGGTTATTTTTTACTCACTCTGAACTCATAAGGAGCTTTCGTGGCGTCAGTAGCCAGTTCTACTGCTCCGGTTGCGGCAAAAGCTAGCTACAGGCGTAGCGCCCCTTGCGCGCCGGACAAGGCACGTCGTTTTTCCTGCGCCGCCTGCATTCACTCTCGGGCATCGTTCCCGTGGGCGCGTTTCTTTTCGAGCATATTCTGATTTCCAATTCCACCGCGATCAGCGGTCCCGATGCCTATGCTCGGCAGGTAAGTTTTCTCGGCAAATCTTCCGCTGGTGTTTTTTCTCGAACTCTTCGGAATCTGGCTGCCCATCGCCTTCCACGCGCTTTACGGCTTTTACATCTGGTATCGCGGCGACGGCAACACGACCGAATATCCCTGGACCGGGAATTGGATGTACACATTGCAGCGCTGGACTGGCGGCATTGCGTTCGTTTACATCGTCTGGCACACCTGGACGATGCGCTTCAGCGGAGTTGACTTGCACGCTTATCCCGAACGCGTCCTTCGGAAAAGTGCAGGCCGAAGCTGATGAATCCCGCTCCTGCTCGCTTTTTACATCGTGGGATTGATCGCGGCATGCTGGCACTTTGCCTATGGAATCTGGCTTTTCGCGGCCAAGTGGGGAATCGTTTCCGGAGAGAAAGCGCAGAGAGCGGTTCTCTGAAAGTGTGCATCGGGCTTTTTTGCAGTTGATGACGCTGGTCGGTCTGGTCAGCTTGTATACATTCCGCGCGCGTTCCCTCAACCCAACGCGGAGCCGGGGACACCGCGATGCAGTCTAGCCATGCGCAACCAGCGAAGTTCCGGAAAGCCGGTGGAGTGAAGATGGCAGCAGTTCCGAAAATTATCGTGATCGGCGGCGGCCTCGCCGGTCTCTCGGCGGTGATCAAGATTGCCGAGATGGGCGCGAACGTCGATCTTTTTTCGATCGTTCCGGTGAAGCGTTCGCATTCGGTGTGCGCGCAGGGCGGCATCAACGCCGCCAAGAATCTGAAGGGTGAAGGCGATTCGACCTGGACAGCATTTTGATGACACGGTTTACGGCGGCGACTTCCTCGCGAACCAGCCTCCGGTCAAAGACATGTGCGAGGCCGCGCCGGGGATCATCGATCTGCTCGATCGCATGGGCGTTCCCTTCAATCGCACGCCCGAAGGCCTGCTGGATTTCCGCCGCTTCGGCGGAACTTTATATAACCGCACAGCATTCGCCGGAGCCACCACTGGCCAGCAACTTCTCTATGCGCTCGACGAACAGGTTCGCCGCTACGAATCCGAAGGCAAAGTAAAGAAGTACGAGCACTGGGAATTTCTGTCCGCCGTGCTCGACGGAAACCGCGTCTGCCGCGGCATCTGCGCCATGGATTTGCGCAGCATGGAAGTTCGCACCTTCCCGGCCGACGCGATCATCATCGCCACCGGCGGCATCGGAGCAATCTTCGGCAAGTCGACGAATTCCGTGGTTTGTACCGGCTCGGCGCAATCCGCTCTCTATCAGCAGGGCTGCTACTACGCGAATGGCGAATTCATTCAGGTGCACCCCACGTCCATTCCTGGCAACGACAAGCTGCGGCTGATGTCGGAATCGGCGCGCGGCGAAGGCGGACGCGTATGGGTTCCGAAGACGCCTGGCGATAAGCGCGATCCGAAGTCGATTCCGCAGAGTGAGCGCTGGTATTTCTCTGGAAGAGTGGTATCCCAAGTACGGCAATCTGGTTCCGCGCGACGTCGCTACCCGAGCCATCTTCAAAGTTGTGTACGAGCACAACCTCGGCATCGACGGCAAGCCGATGGTTTATCTCGACCTGACGCACATCGATCGCAAAATTCTCGACCGCAAGCTGGAAGGCATTCTCGAAATCTACGAGAAATTTGTAGGCGACGATCCCCGCGATACGCCCATGAAGATTTTCCCGGGCATGCATTACACCATGGGAGGGCTTTGGGTCGATTTCAATCAGGCCACGAATATTGCGGGCATCTTCGCCGCCGGCGAGGCCGAGTATCAGTATCACGGTGCCAATCGACTGGGAGCGAACTCGCTTGGTCTCCTGCATCTATGGCGGAGGCATCGCTGGGCCTAATGCGGTGAAATATGCGCGCGGCTTGCAGCCACTTACTGATGGCAACGCATTTTTTGATGCGGAGAAGAAGAAGCAGGAAGAGAACAATTCCCTGCTGATGAATAACTCGGGCACGGAAAATCCGTTCCGGCTCTGGCAGGAACTGGGCGAGTTAATGACCAAGGATTGCACCGTCATCCGCTACAACAAAAATCTGGAACAAACCGATGCAAAGTTGGTGGAGTTCCTGGAACGCTTCCGCCGAGTAAACCTAAGCGACCGCACGCAGTGGGCAAATACCAGCGTGATCTTCACCCGGCAGCTTTACAACATGCTGCAGTTGGCGCGGGTGATTGCGCAGGGTGCGCGCATCCGCGATGAATCGCGCGGCGCGCATTACAAGCCGGACTTCCCCGACCGCGACGACAAGAATTTCCTGAAAACGACGAAAGCGTATTTCGCTCCGGATGCAGATGAGCCGAAGTTTGAGTTCGAGCCGGTGGATGTTTCGCTGATTCCGCCGCGACCAAGGAAGTATGACGCGGCAAAGTAAGCTCGAAAACAGCGTCATAATTTTCGGTACAGTGCGTCGTTGGCTGGTGGCGGGCTTCGGCTTATTCGTTGCAGTCAAGGGAGTGCTGGCTCATCAGTGGTTGAGCCTGGGTTTGGGGTTGGTGATCGTTGCGTATGGAACGTTCGCCCCTACGTGAGGGGCCTCCTGCGAGCCGCCACGGGATGGCAGCAAGCAAGACAAAGTTTGAGCTGAGAGCTAAAAGCCAATGGCTGATAAATCCGTAATCATAAAAATCAAGCGCCAGAACAATCCTTCTTCCAAGCCATATTGGGAAGAGTTTGAGCTCGCATGGCACCCCGGCATGAATGTGATCTCTTCTCTGATGGAGATCGCTGCCAATCCTGTTACGCGCGACGGAAAAGCGACAACGCCCATCACCTACGACTCAAATTGCCTTGAGGAAGTCTGCGGCTCGTGCGCCATGCTGATCAACGGGAGGGCGCGCATGGCCTGCTCTGCTTTGATCGACAAGCTCGAGCAGCCCATCCGGCTGGAGCCATTCTCTAAATTTCCGATCGTTCGCGATCTAGCCACGGATCGTAGCGTCATCTTTGAGAATCTCAAGGCCGTGAAGGCCTGGGTTCCGATTGACGGAACTTACGACCTTGGTCCGGGGCCCCGGGTTACGCCGGAGGAACAAGAAGCAGGCTTACCCTCTCTCCCGTTGCATTTCCTGCACTTGCTGCATGGAAGCTTGTCCGCAATTTAATGAAGAAACTGGATTTGTGGGCGCGGCTACGATTGCGCAAGTGCGCTTATTCAACCTTCACCCCACGGGCAAGGAACTGCAGTCCGAGCGTCTGGCGGCCTTGATGGGCGATGGCGGCATACAGGAGTGCGGCTACGCACAAAACTGCGTAGAGGTCTGTCCGAAAGATATTCCCCTTACCAAGGCCATCTCCGAAGTGGGCGGTGCCGTCATGACGCAAGCCATCGGTGACCTTTTCCGGCGCTGATTTTTGTCACTTCTGCCACAACTGGGCAAGACCGTTCGGTATCTAATTCTGCTAAGTAGGTGCAGCACAGGGACATGAGGATCCCGCGTCTTTTGGTCCGGGATGGTGTTAGGCGTGCTGCTATTCCCCGGTGGCTCAAGCAGGAAAACATAAGTAATCAGGTGGTAACCACTCTTTAGAGGCGCTCTGAGAACCGCCGTAATGGTGAGAATGCAGAGATTGGTTTGACCACTTGACAGCATGGCTTAGAATGGCCGAACAGTAGCGGCTGAACGGTTTGGTGGAGTTCACGATTATTTTGATTCTTCGAATTCAAAAACGACTGCTCTTGCTACCTCTGCTGGCGTGTCTTGGCGGTACGCTTTTTGCGGCAACAACAACGCCTCTGCATAAGGCTCACTCCCGCCGGCACCGGTTGCACTGGACGTTGTGGAATCCGATGTTTCGTCCGTCGCACGAATCTCTGATATTGCAAAACGCAGAGGTGGATCGCCTGGAACTTCCTCGCATTCAGGACGACGATGAATTGGAAGCCCTGAAAACGAGCGGCGCCCTGCAGGAAATCGTTGCTGGGGAATCGCTCCGGTTCGATCCCCGCCTTGATCCGTCCCGGCGTTTTTGCCGCCCTTGGACTCGCGATTTTGTACAAGACCTTTCGCAGGCTTACTATCACCGCTTCCACGAACAGATCCAAGTCAACTCCGCCGTTCGCACAGTCAAGATCCAGAAAAAACTTCGCCGGCACAACCGGAATGCGGCTCCTGCTGATGGCGATACCGCTTCATCACACCTGGCCGGGCTTACGGTCGATCTGCAGCGCCGCGGCATGACTCGGGAACAAATCCACTGGATGGAGCAATACCTTTTCTATATGAAGGCTGTCGGACTGGTTGAACCGGAAGAAGAACGGCACCAGTGGGTGTATCACATCATGGTTTCGGGCCGCTATGCTGATTGGCGCGAGACTCAGGACATCGTTCCCATGGAGCGTCCTGAACCCGCCACGGTCACGGCCGAGGCAAGCACCGAAACCGCTGCGAACTGACTCCTCCCGCCGCACAATTCCAACTTCGTATAATGAATCGACATGATCGTTCTGATGGCAGGACTTCCCGGCACCGGCAAGTCTACGCTGGCCCGAGAACTGGCGTCCCGCACTGGCGGGCGCGTGTTAGGCAAAGATGAGATACGAGATGCCCTCTTCGCGCGGGAAGAAATTGAATACTCCTCAAAACAGGATGACTTTTGTTTGCAGGTAATGCTGGAAACGGCACGCTATCTTTTCCAGCAAAATCGCTCAAGGATCGTGTTCCTGGACGGGCGTCCCTTTCTCGCGCTTATCAGGTCGACAACGTGCTGAACGCGGCGGCTAACCTGCACCAGGACTGGTGCATCCTCCAGTGTGTATGTTCAGATGAAGTCGCACGAACCCGCCTGCGTGATCATTCTGAAGCCGGTCCGCATCCAGCCGCCAATCGCGACTACGAGCTCTATCAGAAGATAAAATCACGGTTCGAAATGATCTACCTGCCAAAAACCTTGATCGATACCGGCGAACCGCTAGAACGCTGTGTTACGCGGGCGCTCGAAGTTCTTCGCTAATCGTCCACAAGCCCCTGATCACGCAGTACCCGCCCCCACGGATTTTTGGACCGTGATCTTTCGTAGAAATTCGGCTGCGGCTTCCGGCAAAACGGTATTGATAAACATGCCCGATCCGAGTTCGAAACCGGCGACCCTTGTCAGACGGGGGATCACGCTTACATACCAGTGAAAGTGCCGGGCCCCGACATAGTCAGAAGGCCCACTGCGAATTGTGAAATTTAAATCGGGATTGCCCAACCCCACATAAATCTTAGCCAGAAGCGTCCGCAGAACCCGCGCCAGATCCGCAATCTCCGCCGCCGTGATTTCGCCAAAACTGGCCATGTGACGAAGCGGAAAGATATGAGTTGCAAACGGCGTCGGCGAGGCAAAAACTTCCATTGCAACAAAAAGTTCGCTCTTCAGGACAATGCGGGTCTGGTCCTCGACTTCCCTCTCGACCATGTGGCAGAACATGCACTCCCCGGCATCATCGAAATGACGCAACGCTTCGTGGAGACGATGGCGCACCTGGCTCGGAATCACCGGGGTCGCGATGATCTGGGAGTGAGGATGCTGCAAACTTGCCCCGGCGTCAGCCCCATGATTCTTAAAAATGGTGACGTGGTTGACCCGCGAATCGAGACTCAGCGAGTTGTATCGATCCTTGTAGACGGACAGAATTCTCGCTACATGCGTGTCCGGCAGCATTGCCATGCAGCAAGAGTGGTCAGGACTGTCGATGATGACTTCATGAAATCCGAAGCCATCAATCCTCCTACGCAGGTGCTGCAGGCTGCGCGTGGGCTGCACGTCGCTGGATAGTGCGGCAAACTTGTTCGGAATGACCCGAACCGCCCACGGTTTAGTGATATCCACCGGAAAGCGCACGACTTCGGGTGGAGTTTTATTCTCATTGCCGGGACAAAAAGGGCAAGTTTCCAGGAAGACAGGCGCATTTTGCACCGGTCGCTGTGTCGCTAACTCTTCCGGGCGTCGAGCGCGCTCTGTTGCTATGATGACCCATTCCTTCGTAAAAAAATTCTGTCGCAGTTCCGGCATGATATTCCTCTGTTCTCTCTATCGGCGAGCCAGCGAGATGCTGCAGCACCGAGGTGCCGCAATTCTCGTTGGCCTCTAGGGGACGCAAAACCGTGCCGCTGCTGGAACTGCTTTGGTTACTTTAGGCAAACTAGTTGCGAACAATGGCTGTTGTAGAATCCAAGGTACCTTCTACGCTTACAAATTATGAGCAGCAAACTTTCTATCGGGATCCTGGGCGCCACTGGCGTCGTTGGTCAAAGGTTTATACAAATGCTGGAGGGCCATCCATGGTTCGAAGTAGCATGGCTGGCAGCGTCTGATCGCTCGGAAGGCAAGACTTACGGGGAAGCGGTGCGCTGGCGCTTGCGGACGGCGATCCCGCCGAACATTGCGGCGATGCGAGTATCTCCCGCCGCGCCGGAAGGGGCGCCCAAGATCATCTTCGCTGCGCTTGATGCCGCGATTGCCGCAGAGTTGGAACCGCGCTTTGCCCAAGCGGGCTGCGCTGTA
The DNA here is from genome assembly GCA_963846215.1 of uncultured Acidobacteriaceae bacterium. Taxonomy (GTDB): domain Bacteria; phylum Acidobacteriota; class Terriglobia; order Terriglobales; family Acidobacteriaceae; genus Sulfotelmatobacter. The sequence continues at coordinate 232,346 of CAWJVC010000012.1, forward strand.
GTCTCAAATTCGAGCGCTTTGCGAATGCAATCTGACGTGCCGCTAGTGATTCCTGAAGTAAATCCATCACACATCAAGCTCATTGATGAGCAAACTTGGCGGAAAAAATCTCGCGGCTACGTGGTAACGAATCCCAATTGTTCGGCCATCGGTCTGGTGCTAGCCTTGGCCCCGATTCACCGTAATTTCGGACTGGATGCGGTGATGGCCGTGACCATGCAAGCGGTCAGCGGCGCCGGCTATCCTGGGGTACCATCCCTCGACATTCTCGGTAACGTCATTCCTTACATCCGCAATGAAGAAGAGAAGATGGAAGAGGAAACTCAGAAGCTTCTCGGGGAAGTGAACGGAAACAGAGTGAAGTCGGCGGCGTTCTCAATGAGTGCGCAATGCAATCGGGTTGCGGTGGAGGATGGGCATACCGAGTCGGTGTCGGTTCGCTTAAAGACGAAAGCAAAGCCTGAAGAAATCATCGCTGCGTGGAAGAGTTTTCGGAGCGAGCCGCAGGAATTGAAGCTGCCCAGCGCTCCCGCGAATCCCGTGGTCTATCTGGAAGCGAACGACCGCCCTCAACCTCGGTTGGATGTGGATTTAGGAGCAGGCATGACTACGGCCGTGGGACGCTTGCGGCCATGCAGCGTGCTCGATTGGAAGTTCACAGTGTTGTCCCATAACACCATCCGCGGAGCCGCCGGCGCGGCTGTGCTCAATGCCGAATTGCTCAAGGCCAAGGGTTACTTCGATTGAAATCTGACCCGCAATCCGGCAATCCGCGAGAGTCATGCCGATGATCGTGATGAAGTTCGGTGGAACTTCGGTGGAGGACGCCAAAGCGATTCAGCGCGTGGCGGCCATCGTGAAAGATCGCCTTCCCCAAAAACCAGTTGTGGTGGTCAGCGCCATGGCTCGCGTCACGGACACTCTTCTCACCATGGCACGTGCTGCAGGCGCGGGAGAGCGCAAGACGGCTCTTAAGCTCTGCCGATCTCTACAGGAGCGGCACTATAACACTGCAAGCGAGCTGCTGGGCACGGCCCTGTTCACTGAATTCCACTCCGAACTGGGAGAGGACTTTGAAGGTCTCGACGAACTGCTGCGCGGCATCTCCGCGGTCGGCGAAATCACTCCGCGAACTACCGACCACGTCGCAGCGTTCGGGGAGATTTTATCCAGCAAAATCGTGGCGGCAGCATTCGCAGCTCACGGACTGCCCACCGCTCACGTCGACGCACGCGAAGTGCTGATCACCGACAGCAGCTACATGCAGGCCGTGCCGCAGCAGGAGGAAACGAATGAACGCCTGCGCGCCAACGTAAAGCCTCTGCTGGATGCGGGGAAGGTTCCCGTCATGGGCGGCTTTGTTGGTGCAAGCCGGGCAGGAATTACAACGACGATCGGCCGCGGTGGCTCCGATTTCTCCGCCGCTATCGTGGGCGCGGGCCTGGGCGCGGAGCGAATTGAAATCTGGACCGACGTAGATGGGATTCTCACTACCGATCCCCGCATCTGTCCCGAGGCACGTCGGATAAAAGTTATTAGTTTCGACGAGGCGGCGGAGTTGGCATATTTCGGAGCCAAGGTTCTCCACCCAGCCACGGTGCTGCCGGCTATACAGAAAAATATTCCGGTTTATGTGCTGAACTCTCTGAATCCCTCCTGCGAGGGGACGAAAATCACTACCCGGGCTCCACAAGGACACAATATTTTTAAGGCAATTGCGGCCAAGAAACGCATTACAATCGTGGACGTTGCCGCCCCGCGTATGCTGCTCGCTCACGGATTTCTGCGGGCGATCTTCGAAGCGTTCGATCGGCACAAGGTTGCGGTGGACGTGGTCTCGACTTCTGAGGTCAGCGTTTCGCTTACGGTCGATTCCAATCAGGCAATCCCTGCCTTGGCTGCCGATCTGGCCAAACTGGCCGATGTGAAGTACGAGGGGCGCAAGGCGATTGTCTGCCTGGTTGGGGAACGCCTGCGCGATAAGCCGGGAGTGGCCGCTCTAGTGTTTGGCGAACTGGCGGACAAAAAGATTCGGATGATTTCGCAGGGGGCTTCGGAAATCAATCTGACGTTTGTGATTGAAGAAGATGAAGTGCCGGAGATCATCCAGCGTCTCCACACGACATTTTTCAAGGACTTGGATCCTGAAGTTTTTGCTTGAGGCCTTAGGGCCGAGAGGCGAAGAGATTCGGAGTAGGCAAGGGCCTTCCGTATGAGGCTCTCTCATTGTGCTCCGCCAGCTCCGCAGTCTTTGCGATAGGTGTTTTGCATGAATATCCTCATTCTTGGACGCGGCAAGACCGGATCACTGGTGGCGGAGGTGGCACGCCATCACGGACATCGCGTTCAAGTCGCTGGAAGCGGCGAAAACTCTGGTGGCGCGGCCCTCAGCGAACAAGCACTCGGCCCCATCGATGTCGTGATTGATTTTACGGCCCCTGGCTGCGTCGTTGGCCACATCGAGGCCTGCGTCCGCGCCGGTAAAAACATGGTCGTGGGCACGACGGGTTGGTACACGGAAATAGACAGGGTCAGGAAATTAGTCGAAAGTCATGGAACCGGCTTTGTCTACGCGGCGAACTTCTCTGTCGGTGTAAATCTGTTTCTCGACATCGCGCGAGCCTCGGGAGCGGCGTTGCAATACAACTACTCCGGACAGATTTTCGAGCGGCACTATGCTCAAAAGAAAGACGCCCCCTCGGGAACGGCGATCGCGATCCAGAATGTTATGGGGCACTCTGGCCCCAAGGACGAGAAAGTAGAAATCATTTCTTTTCGCGAAGGTGACGTCGTAGGCATGCACGAAATCGTTCTCGAGTCCGCAGTCGATCGAATTTATCTCTGTCACGACGCCAAATCGCGGCAGGGCTTTGCCGAAGGCGCAGTGCGCGCCGCGGAGTGGCTCGTTGGCAAGAAGGGCTTCTACGATTTCAAGGATGTCTGGCGAGAGTTATAGCTCAGCCGACCCGTTTCCACATTTCCTCATTCGCGATATCTTATTACCATGCAACTTCGTGGCTGCGGTACGGCGCTGGTGACTCCCTTTCATCAAGATGGTTCGATCGATGATCCGGCGCTGCGTAACCTGGTGGCGTGGCAAGTTGAATCCGGCATCGATTTTCTCGTGCCCTGCGGAACCACCGGCGAGACGCCAACTCTCACGCATGAGGAATGGTTGCACGTCATCGATACCACGATCGAAGTCGTGGCGGGACGCGTACCCATCATGGCGGGAGCAACCTCGAACTCCACCCGCGAGGCCGTCGAGAAAGCCAAGGAGGTTGCGGCTCGGCCTGGAGTGGACGCAATTCTCACCGCCTCTCCGTACTACAACAAGCCGACTCAGGAAGGTCAATACCGGCATTTCAAAGCGATCGCCGAAGCCATACCTGAAAAGCCAATTATCCTTTACAACGTCCCAGGTCGAACAGGCGCCAATATCGAGCCAGCGACCTTGGCGCGACTCGCTGAAGTTCCGAATATTGTGGGCGTCAAGGAAGCCAGCGGCAACATGACACAGATCGCCGAGGCCATCAACCTGGTGCCCGAAACATTTCTGGTTTTTTCCGGAGACGATGCGGTCACCTTGCCGGTCATTGCTCTAGGCGGAGTCGGAATTGTATCGGTTGCCTCCAATGAGATACCCCATGAAATGGCCACCATGACGCGGGCTGCGCTCAACAATGAGTGGGTAACAGCGCGCAGTATTCATCGCAAGTACCTGCCTCTGATGCAGGCGAACTTCATCGAGTCAAGCCCACTTCCCGTAAAAGCCGTGTTAGCTATGATGGGCCGGATTGAAGAGAACTACCGTCTGCCGCTGTTACCCATGCGGCGCGACACACGGTCAAAACTGCACAAGGTTGCCGTGGACGTAGGTTTGGTCGCGAAGCCGGCAGCGCCTGCACCCGAAACGATGGAGTTCTACATTTACGAAAATTGGGCCGCAGGTCCACATAAAATCGTGCTTCATCGAGGATCCTGCGGACAGTGCAACCAGGGTAAAGGACGGCCGGCTGGGCACGAAGCCACTCACGCGCGTTGGCACGGGCCCTATGCCACTCTGGCGTTAAGCCGCGAAGCGGCACACGACATGACGGGCGTGCTCATTCGTAGCGAATGCAAATGCGTTTAGGGGGAGCCGATTACTGATTTCTGCACGTTAATTGTGGACACACGTTAGTGCCTTTTCAGTCAGCAAACAGTAATTACGAATCAACAAATTCATGCAATCCCTCAAGAGTTCCATCGAGCATTTTGCTGCCCTGGGTGAGGTTGAGCACAATCCCGCGGCTCGACCCGCGTTTTTAGAATTTCGTGATGCACTTACTCAGGGCAAGGTCCGCGCCGCCGAAAAAGCCGATGGCCGCTGGGTGGTCAATGTCTGGGTGAAACACGGAATCTTGCTGGGATTTCGTTTGGGTGAGTTAACGGCGACGGGATGCGATGCACTCACCTTCGTCGACAAGGACACCTTCCCTGCCCGGCGATTTTCCGTGGAGGACCGCATACGAGTTGTTCCCGGCGGCTCATCGGTGCGTTTAGGCGCCTATGTCGCCCCATCAGTTATTTGTATGCCGCCGATGTTCATCAACGTGGGGGCTTATGTGGATGAAGGCACGATGATCGATTCGCATGCGCTGGTGGGATCGTGCGCGCAAGTCGGTAAACGAGTTCATATCAGCGCCGCTGCACAAATCGGCGGAGTGCTTGAACCCGTCAATGCCGCGCCGGTCATCATCGAAGACGACGTTCTCGTCGGCGGTAACTGCGGAGTCTACGAAGGCACGCTGGTGCGCGCTAGAGCTGTACTCGGCGCGGGAACGATCCTGACTCGTTCGACCCCCCTCTATGATCTGGTGCGTGATGAAGTTTATCGAGCAACCGCCGAATCATCGCTGGAGGTGCCTGAAGGCGCCGTAGTGGTGCCGGGTTCGCGAGCCGTGAAAAAGGGAGCAGCGGGGGAGGCGGGAATCTCTCTGTACACGCCCGTGATCGTAAAGTATCGCGACGAAAAAACAGATCGCGGGATCGAGTTAGAAGACTGGCTGCGCTGATCATTCTTCACGACCCAACGCTCTAACTATAGAAGTGTCACGTCAACATAATCAGATCAACGAACGTCGATCATGAGAGTCCGTGCCCCATCCGCGGAAGCCTGGATCTGTTCCAGCTTCGCAATGACGGAATCCGCCTCGCTTAGCGCGGACGCCTGATACGTCGACGTCAGCGCCAGAACCTTCATTCCCGCAGCATGAGCAGCCCGAATTCCCGCCGGCGCATCTTCGATTACCAAGCACGCTTTCGGATCGACGCCGAGCAACTCAGCACCCTTCAGATAAGGCTCTGGGTGAGGCTTTCCGTTCACCACATCGTCTGCTGTTACCATCACTTTCGGAACGGGTATCCCGGCCAGACGGAGCCGTCCGGTCGCCAGATATCGAGATCCGGAAGTGACGACGCACCAGAGGCCGTCCGGAATTGCGCGCACAAGGTTCAAAGCGCCCGGCATCACAGCGACGCCGTCACGGTCCTTGGCCTCGCGTTTTTCGAGACCTTGCACCTCCGCCACTGCGTCAAGGTGAGGAGCAACCGTGCGTATGACTTCTACGGCCCGCACGCCGTGGGCGATTGCAATCACTTTCTCCTCATCAATTCCGCGCTCTTTCGCCCATATGCGCCACTGGCGATCGACCGACCCGGTGGAATCGACGAGAACCCCGTCGAGATCAAACAGAACAGCAGCGCAGCGGAGAATTGGCATCCCTATTTTTGTAACACAGAGAAGGTTCGTATCCTAAAGCGGAGAGCCCGACAGACATTGGCTGTCTGGGACAAATCAATTGGACGTAACACGTAACGATTTAGCGCTACGTAAACTGTGCGGGGAGGGCTTGCGGCACGGCACGCTCCAGCGCAGCCATGTGCTCACGATGGCGAAGCTCCAAGTGGCGCTGGCGGAAATGTGCCTTGGCTCGTGCTCCCCATGCGCGGACGAACCAAAAATTCAATCCGGCTCCGAGTGCAGAACTCACCAGAGGGATCATGCGCCCTGCCCACTTCTCCACTACCTCAGTACTGGCGCGCGCAGCGATCCGCTGGATCACTCGGGGAACGAACCTGTTGACTACTTCCTTTTCCAGCAGTTCGCGGCTGATGTCGACGCCGGCCGCGCTTGCGGCAGCGATCCAAAGCTCCGCAATCTCATTATCAGTGTGAAACTGGAAACCATAAACCAAACTCAGCTTCTGTATGGTACGCATCGTGATTGCGGAAAGAATTCCGAGATCAGGAATGATCGTGATGAGGCCGCCCAAGCCGAATCCGGCACCCTCCGCGGCGGCCAACTTCATCCCGCTACGAATCACGTCGTCGGCAACCCTGTCCAGTTCGCCGATCTCCAGCGAATAAACTCCATGATATCCACTAACCGGCATCCGGTAAGCAGTGCGAAGTTGTAAAAGGAATCTTGCAGGATCGACCTGAACCTTGGAGTAAGCCCGCGTCAGGCCTTGAACGAGCCCTTTTTCGATGCGAAGGCGAAGCCACGATTTGGATTCCGGGGCACCCATGAGTTCAACCTTAACTCACCGAAACCAAGAATGCTATCCGTCATCCTGTAGAAAGCGGAGAATCACTCTGTACGCTTTATGACATAGTCTGCTAGCATCAGCAGTACTCCATGACAACTGGAAAATTGCAGATTGTCCCTTTGGGGGGCCTCGGCGAGTTCGGTATGAACTGCATGGCGGTCCGCTGGGGCGACGACATTATTGTGATCGATGCGGGCCTGATGTTTCCTGAGGCCGAGTTGCTCGGCGTCGACATTGTCGTGCCCGATATTTCCTATCTGATCGAGAACCGGCAACGCGTTCGAGGAATTATTCTGACCCACGGCCACGAGGATCACATCGGTGCACTGCCATGGATTCTCTCCGAACTCAAGGTTCCGGTCTGGGGTACTGAATTCACACTCGCCTATGTAGAAGACAAACTGGACGAGCATGGATTGTTGGAAGACGCCGACCTGCGAGAGATGCAAGCCGGGGAACGCTTTAAGGCAGGCGTGTTCACGGTTCACCCCATTCGAGTGACGCACAGCCTAGTAGATTGCGTCGCACTGGCGATTCACACGCCTCTCGGCGTAATCATCCATACCGGCGATTTCAAGGTCGATCCTACCCCCACGGACAACCATCTCTTCGATTTACACTCCTTCGCGGAGTATGGGAAACAGGGGGTGCTCGCGCTGTTTCAGGATTCCACCAATGTCGAGCGGAAGGGCTACACGCCAAGCGAGCGGGCTGTTCGCCGCAAGTTTGATGAGGTCTTCGCGCACACCCAGCGGCGATTGTTCATCTCCTGTTTTTCTTCGTCGATTCATCGTATTCGGCTGGCGGTGGAGTTGGCTCACCAGCACGGCCGCAAAGTGGCTTTTGTCGGCCGCTCGATGAATAATTCGGCGGAAATCGCCGAAGACTTGGGCTACCTCGAAATTCCTGACGGCCTGATCATCAATCCCGGAGAGATGAAGAATTTCCCGCCGGAAAAAGTTTGCGTGATGATCAGCGGAACTCAAGGCGAACCCATGTCCGCTCTATCGCGGGCAGCGGTCGACAATCACAAGCACGCGAAGATCGAGAAAGGCGATACAGTCGTGCTCTCGTCGCGTATTATCCCGGGCAACGAGAAGACGATCTATCGCATGATCGATCATTTATTCCGGCGCGAAGCGCACGTAATTTATGAGGATGGATCCTATCCGCCAATCCATGTCAGCGGACACGCCAGCCAGGAAGAACTAAAGCTGATCATCAACCTGGTCATGCCCAAGTATTTCATCCCCGTACATGGCGAATACCGCCAACTGAAATTGCACGCCGAAATGGCCGGCGCGATGCACAGTTCGGTGGGAAAAGTCATTCTGATCGAGAGCGGAGACGTTCTCGAATTCGATGAACATAACGCGCGCAAGGTGGGGAAAGTCAACGTGGGTCGCGTCTGCATCGATTCCGGGTCACGCACGGATGTGGTCGAAGATCTGATCATCAAGGACCGCCGGCACTTGAGTGAAGACGGGATCGTGCTGCCCATCATCGCCATCAACAAGCTCACCGGACGTGTGGAGACTGCCCCAGAGATTGTGACCCGGGGTTTTAATCCCGGGGATAATGGGCTACTGGACGGAGCACGGCGCATTGTCGAAGACACTTTGGCGCATTCCAGTGAGGAAGAGAAGGCTGACTACGGTGTGATTAAGGAAAAAATTCGTGCGGACTTGAAGCGCTACATTTCCAAACAAACGCAGAAGCGGCCTCTCATCATGCCTGTGATCCTGGAGATTTGAAGTCCAGAAAACTTTTCGTGTGCCCAGCAGATCCTGAATCACATCGGACAACCAACGAATGGCCTCCACGATAACTCTCGATGACATCCGGAGAGCTCAATCGCGACTTGCTGGCGTAGCCACTCGTACGCACCTAATCGAGTTTCCTCTGTGCGAGGAAGACCCTCGCCGCCTTTTTCTAAAACCCGAGAATCAGCAACCCATCGGAGCCTTCAAACTCCGCGGAGCCTACAACAAGATCGCATCCATGTCGGCCACCGATCGCCAACGCGGCGTCATTACATACTCCAGCGGGAACCATGCGCAAGGCGTGGCCTATGCTGCCAAGGCGCTGGGAGTTAAGGCGGTCATTGTCATGCCGGACAATGCTCCCAGGATCAAGCGCCAAGCGACAGCAGCATTAGGCGCAGAGATTGTCGTCGTAGGTCCGAGCAGCACGGAACGTCAGCTCAAAGCCGAAGAACTAGCGCAGCAACACGGCTATGCCATCGTCCCTCCTTACAACGATGAACAGATCATCGCAGGGCAAGGGACGATGGGTCTCGAGATCCTGGAAGATCTGCCGGATGTCGAAATCGTGCTGGCGCCCGTCGGCGGCGGCGGGATGATCAGCGGCGTTGCGGCGGCCATTAAGCTGAGCAATCCGCAGATAAAAGTAATTGGCGTGGAGCCAGAATTGGCGGCCGATGCACAAGCCAGCTTGCGTGCGGGAAAGATCGTGCAGTTCCCTGCTGGCGAGGTCTCGCGCACTTCGGCTGATGGATTGAGAACCCAAAGCATCGGCCCGATCAACTTCGAGCACATCCGCCGTTATGTGGATGGCATCGTTACCGTATCCGAGGACGAAATTCGGCGCGCGGTGAATTATCTAAGCAAAAATCCGGAGACGGTGGCCGAACCCAGCGGAGCCGTAGCAGTGGCCGGTTTTATTTTCCATGCCCATGAGCTCCCAGAAGCCAAACTGGGGGTTGCAATCTTGAGTGGTGGAAATATCGACCCTAAGATGTTGGAAGACTTGCGTCGCGAAGCTGAAGCAAAATGAACGTCACTCCGGCCGCGGTGCTGTCGCCCAACGCCGAATTGCCACTACAGACCAGATGGCCTCCACAATTCCGAAAGGCCACGCGCCTTGCAAAAAACCATAAAGTGACCCCAACAGGCAGGCTCCCGCGAAAGCCAGAATGAACCATCGACTCCGGTCTTCCAACGCATAGCAGACCAGCATGGCGGTTACGGCAAACAGCCCGAAGATGGTTAAAGGAGACAATAAACTTTTCGCACAGCAAGTTTGAAGGGACGCGATCTGAGACGGCTAGGCCGCGGCACGCAAGCCGCTCATGGAGATAATACGTACGCGAAAGAACGTCGGGGCAATCAATTCCTGGCTCGATTTCAACTGGCGTTCACCCAACGCATTTTGCCACCAGAGATAACGCTTCTCCAAGAGTTTTCGCGCGTGTGCGCGCTCTTCCGTGAAACGTGGTTCGGGCAATTCTTCAAAGTGCCCGTTGACGATCAGACTCGTCCACTCGGATTCGTTCACAACCTCATCAATCTGCACGCAAACTTTAGGGTTGGACCGCATCCATTCGATCTTTTGGCCAATGGTCGAAAGCACGTAAAAGTAGTTCCCTTCGTATGCAAGATAAATCGGAACCACATACGGCTGGTCATTCTGCGAACACCCGAGCCTGGCGAGCGAACTGCGTGTGAGAAGCTCTCGGCATTCTGTATCAGTTAACTCATTGATCGTCATAATCCTCTCTCCACGCAGCAACGTCCCCGTGCACGTACTGCTCACCAGAACGTATGCTACCAGCAGCTGGGAGTTTTGCTCCACTGGTGCCGCCCCTCAGCGAATCGACGAACCGCTAGGTATCAGCGGTCACAGTGCCCTGTGAGGCGCGTCACAGTTCGCGGTCACACTCAGTGCTGTACTGACTTTGGAGAAAAATCGCCGTGTGCCTGGCAATACCTGGGAAGATCCTCGAGATTCAGGAAATGGGGCCCGTGCGCGGAGCTCGCGTGCAGTTCGGCGGAATTGTTCGCCAAGTGTCGCTCAGCTTCGTTCCTGAGGCAGGATTAGGCGATTACGTGATGGTTCATGTGGGGTTCGCCATAAGCCGAGTCGACGCCAGCGAAGCCGAGCGCACCTACAAACTTCTGGAAGAAATGGGAGCCTTGGAGGCCGAGTTGCCGCCAATGGAGGACTGACTGCTAGCCGGGTTCAATTCATGAAATACCTCGACGAATACCGCGACCAGCGCATCGCGCGGGCCTTGGCCTCTGAAATCGGCCAGCGAACCACGCGGCCATGGGTGTTGATGGAAATTTGCGGCGGGCAAACCCACACCATCATGCGTTACGGCCTGGATGAATTGTTGCCAAAAGGAATCGAACTGGTTCATGGCCCGGGTTGTCCAGTTTGCGTTACTCCACTGGAAATAGTCGATAAAGCGATCGAACTGGCAATGCGTCCAGACGTCACCTTGGTTTCTTATGGGGACATGTTGAAGGTTCCGGGATCACGTTCAGATTTGCTTCGTGCCAAAGCCCAAGGCGCTGACGTCCGCATCGCCTATTCTCCTACCGAAGCGGTGAAGATAGCGCGAGCGAATCCAGAACGAAAAGTGGTTTTCCTGGCGATTGGATTTGAGACCACGGCTCCTGCCAACGCGATGGCCGCATGGCAAGCCAAGAATGAGAATCTCGGCAACTTTTCCATGCTGGTTTCTCATGTGCTAGTGCCTCCCGCAATACGAGCCTTAATGACGTCCAGCTCCAACCGCGTGCAGGGTTTTATTGCTCCGGGACACGTTTGCACGGTCGTGGGCTGCAAAGACTATGAGGACCTGGTGCGCGACTTCCGCATCCCGATCGTGGTTGGAGGCTTCGAACCTGTTGATATCCTGGAAGCCGTATTAATGCTGGTGCGGCAACTCGAGGCCGGAGAAACAAAGCTGGAAAATCAATACGTCCGCTCGGTGAGCTATCAGGGAAATCTGCCCGCGCAAAAAGTTATGGCGGAGGTATTTGAGGTTGCGGATCAAAAATGGCGCGGTATTGGGCCGATTCCACAGAGCGGCTTGCGTCTGCGGGAAGATTACGCCGCGTATGATGCCAACCGTATTTTTGATCTGGTCGAACTCACGGTCGATGAACCTGCCGAGTGCATCAGCGCGGAAGTGCTTCAAGGGTTGAAGAAGCCGACAGACTGTCCCGCCTTCGGAATGCGTTGTACGCCAGAGAACCCATTGGGAGCGCCCATGGTTTCTACGGAAGGCGCATGCGCTGCTTACTATCATTACCGGCGCCATGCTGTTGCAACCTAGGAGAGGCATGACAACGAAGACCATTGCCGAATTCACTTGCCCGGCCCCGCTTTCCTCAAAAGGCACCGTCCTGTTGGGTCACGGAAGCGGCGGAAAGCTAAGCGCGGCATTGATTCGCGATGTCTTCCTCCCAGTGTTCGAAAATCCGGTGCTAGCGCACATGGACGATCAAGGCATCGTGAACGTAAACGGACAGCGTATCGCGATGACGACCGATTCCTTCGTGGTGAAGCCGTTGTTTTTTCCCGGAGGCAATATCGGTTCGCTGGCGGTTCATGGCACGGTAAACGACCTTGCGATGGGCGGCGCAAAGCCGTTATTCCTGAGCGCGGCCTTCATCATTGAAGAAGGATTTTCCATGGACGAGCTTCATCGCGTGGCGGATTCCATGAGTCGTGCCGCGAAGGATGCCGGAGTGCAGATCGTGACCGGCGACACCAAGGTCGTCGAAAAGGGTAAGGGCGACGGGCTATTCATCAACACTACAGGGATTGGGATCGTACCGGAAGGAATCAATTTGTCGGCGAATCGCGCCCGCCCCGGAGACAGGGTTCTGCTGAGCGGATCGATTGGCGACCACGGCATTGCGATCCTGGCGCAGCGTGAAGGCCTTGAATTCGAAACGCAGATCGTCAGCGACAGTGCCGCATTGCACACACTGGTGGCTGCGATGCTCGAAGTTTCTCCCGGCATTCGGTGCATGCGCGATCCAACGCGAGGTGGCGTTTCCAGTACGTTAAATGAAATCGCACAACAGTCGCATGTGGGAATCGAATTGCAGGAAGCTTCCCTGCCCATTCACGAGCAGGTGCAAGGCGCCTGCGAGTTGCTTGGACTCGATCCGCTATACGTGGCCAATGAAGGTAAACTGATCGCGATTGTCGCGCCTGAGGCGGCCGAGACGCTATTACGGGCCATGCGAAGCCATCCTCTTGGAGCGGAAGCAATGGTGATCGGCACGGTCACCGAGAAGACCTCCGGCCTTGTGACCATGCGGACTCCGCTAGGGACAACTCGGGTGGTGGATATGTTGGCTGGCGACCAATTACCGCGGATCTGTTGAGGTCCGTCGTTATCTAGGCAACTGCGGGCGCGGTTTCATCTACTACCCACCATGCGTTGAGGGCAATTGGAGTTTCGCGTAATCGATACTTCACGCCGAAACGATCCAGTTCGAGCAAAATTTCTGCAACGACCTTGTCCAGCGCAGCCTTCACAGGCTCGCTCAGGCTGCAACTTGTCTCGTAGGACTTGGCTGCTACGCCAACTAGCAGCAAATTGGCTGGCCCGACTCCAAAGAGTTCGGCGCTGAGCAACGTATCGACCAATGCAGGGGAGTGAGGATCCATGCGCACCGCAGGACGGTGCAGCATGATCTCTTCTTTGCGATAGAGAAGAACCGTTCCAGGCGCAGCGTCCGTGTCGACGGAGTCGATCAGAATGACCACATCCCTTGCAGAGATTTGATCGATGAGATCGAGCGCCGGAGTTCCCAGATCAAGAACTTCGACGCCTTCGTCGAACTCATACCGTGACGCCAACAGCTGCGCCACGTACGGGCCAACTCCATCATCACACAGCAGAACGCTGCCAATGCCGGCGATCAGAACATTCTTCATAACACCTTTGCCGTAGCAATCTTCTTACCGGATGGATCAAAGGCGTGGCAGGCACAAGCCATGCAAGGATCGAAAGAATGCACGGTTCGCAAAACTTCCAGCGGCTCTTCGGGTCGAGCGAGCGGGGTGTGCAGCAAGGACGCTTCGTATGGACCATGAGCGCCTGACGCGTCCCGCGGGCTCGCGTTCCATGTCGAAGGCACAACCGCCTGGTAGTTCTTAATCTTTTCGTCTTTGATCACGATCCAGTGGGACAAGGTGCCGCGCGGGGCCTCATGGGTTCCGACGCCTTCAACTTCGTGACTCGGAAACACAGGTTGATTGAAGACAGATGTATCGCCACGCGCGATGTTGTCGGTGAGAAGTTGCAAGTGCTTCTGGGCCAGTTCCGCCAGCATGGAGGCGCGAATGGCGCGTGCTGCGTGCCGCCCGAGAGTCGAATGCAGCATGTCTGGAGTAACCCGGACTCCGCCGATAGCCTGCACCTTGCCAATGGCCAGGTTCGTATATTTCAAAGTGAGCGGATGCCCTTGTGCGTAACCCACCAGCACCTGAGCCAGCGGCCCGACCTGCATCGGCGATCCATTGAAACGCGGCGCCTTCACCCAGGAATACTTCTGATCGGCAGTCCAACCGGTGAACTCAGGCTCCGTTTCTCCAGACCACGGTCGCAGCGGCTTACCGCCCTGATAGTAGGCGTGAGCCACGTCCTCGGTGACGGAGTCGCGAAACACTTGATCGGACGCAGTCTTGAACGAATGCGCGCCTGCAATGTTCCCGTCCATGATGTAACCACCCGGAAGATCGTAACTGGAGCCGGCGCTATCCAGAGGTAGATCGGGCACGGCGAGATAATTACGAACGCCGCTACCAATCTTGAACCAGTCGGGATACATCGCCGCCACGGCACATACGTCGACAAAGTACACCTGGTTGATAAAATCGATCACTTCACTCAAGAGCACGCAAATCATTTCCAGGCGGTCCATGTTGAGCGCGCTGGCCGCATCCAGATCGATGGCATTGGCGACTCCACCCACCGTGAGGTTCTGAATATGCGGGGTCTTCGATCCCAGGATGCCAACTACTTGCAGAGCCTTGCGCTGATACTCAAGAGCCTGAATGTAATGCGTGAAGGCCAAAAGATTCACTTCCGGCGATAAACGCATCGCAGGATGCCCCCAGTAACCGTTCATGAAGATTCCAAGTTGGCCGCTACTGGCAACCGCGTTGACGCGATCTTGAGCAGCCTTAAACTCGTTGCGCGAATTGCGGGTCCATGGAGAAAGGCTCTCCGCCAGTTTCTGCGTGGCGTCGGGATCCGCTTTTGGAATCTGTAAAATGTCCACCCAATCCAACGCGGACAGCTGGTAGAAGTGAACAATATGATCATGAAGTGCATGCGCAATCAGAATCAGATTGCGGATGTACTGAGCGTTCAGCGGGACTTCGAGCTTGAGAGCATCTTCAACGGCGCGCACGCTGGCCATGGCGTGCACCGTGGTGCAAACACCGCAGAAGCGTTGGGTGAAGAGCCACGCATCACGGGGATCACGGCCACGGAGAATCTTCTCGATGCCGCGCCACATGGTGCATGACGCCCATGCGTTGCTGACCGCATTATTATCAACCTCTACGTCGATACGGAGGTGGCCTTCAATTCTGGTGATGGGATCGATCGTAATTCGTTGCGCCATAGGAACCTGCTGTTAGTCAGAGTTTGTTGGTTCAGTTTCGTTCTCGCCGAAATGTCCGTACTTGAAATAGCCCGTCCAACGAATGTAGGGACGGCGGAAGCGGAAGTAGCTTGCCATGTCATGCCACTCGTAGAGAGGAGCGGGAAGAATTGCAAATCGTTTGACGATGAGCAGAAATCCGGCGATGCCCATGCAAATGAAACCGAGTGATACAAGCACTTCGATCGTGGTCGGAAAATAAAGCGACTCGGGATTGGGCCGAAAGGCAAGCGTAGTGGGGCTGAAGCGATAGATCATTCCCCCAAACGAGCTGAGAACGTAGCCCATGAACATCGAACCCGTTGCATGGGTCTGCAGCGACTTTCGCAGCATCCATCCGCCGGTCGCGATAAAGAATGTTTCTAGCCAGAAAACACCGGCAAAGCGGTTGAAGTGAAAAGCCGTGCCTAGCACGCCGCGGAAGATGATGTCCAGGAAGCGCCAGCCTAACCAGCCAAAGATCAAATAGGAAGTAATGCGCGCCGCTTCATCCAGAACTTCCATGTCCATGGCCCGTTTCCAGACTACGCAGCAAAGCATGGTGGTTCCGGCCACACATCCAAACGACATGAATGTCGCCGCACCTAGATAAAGAAAGGGTAGCCACGGCGATTGCCATAAAGGATGGACACGCTCGCCGGCCAGCAACATCAAGGCTCCCAGCGATGACTGGTGCATTCCTGGCAATAGGTACGCGGCGGCAATAAGCCATGGGAAAAATCTGTGCAGGCGGCGTTCAAACTTTTCGACGCCCGGGCGTAGCCGCGAATCGAAGTACCACAGCCGTTCCAGGACAGGAGGAATGTTCTCGATCGCCAGAGGGATCATGGCGTAGATCGACATGCAGATCGCCACTTCGGCGAGAGGGGAATGCATATTCCATTTCCACGGAAAAACGATCCAGTAAAAGTTCCAGGGACGCCCGGCATCGATGCCGAGCAGGAGCAGTCCGCAGGCATATGCCAGGAAGCTGGTGAGAAGAGCCATCCGCATGAGGGCATGTAAACGCTTGCGCCGAAATACCCAGGCCGCAATTCCGACCGCAAATGCGCCAGATCCCAGCGCCGTCAGCACCATTACATTGAACGTCTTCCAGATTCCCCAGCCGTACGCATCGTTCATGCCGCTGACCGGGCCTAGACCCGCCAGTTCGCGGTAAGCCGTTAAGAGAAACGCCACCAGACTCATCCCAACCAGCGCGAGAAAGAAGCGGTTTACCACCGGGAATCCGTATACGGGGACAGCTCGTTCCCAGCGACCCGTAGGACTGGACGCATTCGTGATTGTTGTGCTGCTCATAATGATTCCCTCAGAGTTGCGCCCTCAATCCTGTCTCTTTTTCACGTTCGTGAGCTTCTTCCTCATGCCGCCCCAGACTCTTGCGAATCACTTGCACCAGACCGACGTACAACAATGCGGGCAGGGCAAAGTATTGATAGAGGCGCCGCTGCCAACGAAGAGTTCTGGCCGGCACCGACTCCGTCCCGAGTTCTGGCAGCCCGAGTTTTTCGAACGGGACACGGGAGAGGTAGAGGGCCTGCGTTCCGCCGTTATCCTTTTCCCCGTATACGCGGTCCTGATAGTAGCGGCCGGGATGACGCTTGATGCGCTGCTTGGCCTCAGCCAGAAGAACCGTCCGAGGACCAAACACCACAGCGCCGGTAGGACACACTGTAGTGCAGCCGGGCTTAAGACCTTTCTCCAGCCGGTCTTTGCACAGCTCGCACTTCGTGACGCGCGGATTGTACCCTTGCCACTGGAAACGAGGGATGTGGTAGGGGCAAGTGATCGTGCAATAGCGGCAGCCAATACATTTATCCGCGGTCCACGTCACAATGCCGGTCTCAGGATCTTTGTGCAAAGCCTGGAAGGGACAGCCAGCCGCACAGGCCGGATCCAGACACTGCATGCACTGCCGCTTCACAAACGAAAAAGGTGATCCGTCTTCAGGCTTATAGAGCTTGATAATGTTGCGGGTGAGTTCGTTCAGGTCAGTTGGAGATTGATGCAACTGGTCGCCGCTGATGTCCGCAGGGGTATTATTCGCCTCGGAACAAGCCGATTCGCAAGCCTTGCAGCCGATGCAGATGCTCGCGTCGTAAAGCAATCCGACGGCGGCATTGGGAAGCGGAATCTCCTCTGCCTGCAAGGCTTTTGTGCCGACGGTAAGGGCTACGGCCGCCGGCACTCCGGCCTTGGCGATGGTGGTAAACAGTTCTCGCCGAGTGATGGCCACATTAGTCCTCTTTCTTCGGAACTTGCTTCTCGGTCGACATCTTCAGTTTCTCTGCGTGAGCGCGATCGACTGCTACCCGCTCAACACCCGCTTCCTGACTGCTCTGGAAGCGCTGAGAAGCGACCCAGGTCGCTCCGCCAACCGCACCCGCAATCGCTCCGACCAAGGTTGCAGCTCCAACTTTGAGCTGACCTGCACCGCTGTAAATTGGGGGATACGAGTCGGGCGGCGTAGCTAAGTGGATAGGAACGGTCTCAAAAGTACTCATTCGCCACACCACCCCCTTCTCCGTGCAACCTACGCATGGAGCTCCAATTCCGATCGGCCACACTCCGGGAATCTCGTTAAAGTGCCGAGTGGAACACGCCGCATGCGTAACGGGTCCCTTGCAGCCAAGCTTGTAAAGGCACCAGCCTTTGCGATGGCCTTCGTCGCCGAATGAACTTGCAAAGCGTCCCGCATCGAAGTGCGCGCGGCGCGGACAGTTCTCGTGGATCACGCGTTCGTAAGCGAACTTCGGCCGGCCATATTCATCGAGGGCCGGCAATTTCCCCATGGTGACGTATTCGAGGACAACTCCAAGCAGGTTGTAGGGATTAGGCGGACATCCTGGCAGGTTTACGATCGGCTTGCCCGAGATGATCGAATCGACGCCCACCGCCCCGGTTGGATTTGGATCCGCCGAAGGAACTCCGCCCCAGGAAGCGCACGAGCCCATGGCGATGACGGCCGCGGCCTGCTCCGCTACTTCTCTTATCACCTGCACAGCCGGCCGACCGGCGAGTTGCATGTACACGCCGTCGTCGCGGGTGGGAATAGCGCCCTCAACGATTAGAACATACTTGCCGGCGTTCTCCGCCATCGCGGAGCGAAGCGCCGCTTCCGCCTGCTTGCCGGACGCCGCCATCAGAGTCTCGTGGTAGTCGAGAGAGATTACGTCCAGAATCAGGTGGGCGACGTCAGGGGCTGAAGTGCGCAGCAGCGTTTCCGTGCACCCTGTGCAGTCCTGAAAATGCAGCCATATCACGGAAGGCCGCTTCGTCTTGCCGATGGCTTCAGCAATCTGCAGAACAGATTTTTTTCCGGTCAGCGCTAAGCCCACGGGTGCGGTTGCTAACAGCGTGCCGCATAACTGGAGAAAACTTCTGCGGGAAACTCCGCTTGCCGCCAGGTGTTCTGCGATGGTTGGATGTTTGGACATGAGAGCCTTCCTGCTCGGCACACGTATGCCTTTGCGCCGCCAAATTCTAAAAAATGAACTGTTTTTTGATCTGCGGATCCGAGGGGGACGAAAGGATCAGAACGATGTCGACCGATGCGCGCTGCCCGAACTAAGTCTTAAGAATCAATACCAATGCATGAATGCGCGACAACGCGGTCTCGTATCTGCACCTATAACCCTTGGGCTCCGACGTGCCTTCCGGCTTACGATAGTCCCGGTCGACGCTATTGGTTATCGCTTGAATCACTAATTTGAGTCAGTGATCTCAATCACGCATGGGTGTGAGCCCAGATAGGGAATGCCTCTTTCCGGAGTATTCCCGCGGTTCACAAAACCCAACACCTACGTAGAGCTGTGATCTAGAATTCCGCGAGCCACAGCATTTCACCGAGCATTGTTCACCGGGCGTCGTTGACAATGCGCGGTTGGATAGGTGCGAAGCCCATCTGAAATCCGCTCAAACGTGCCCCGCCAAGTTGGATTGTTATTGCGGGTTCTTTCCTTCGCCATGCAACCTTCACTTAAGCCCTGGTTATCTAAGTTATTACGTCGGTGTATCTGAAGGTGAACGTGGACTTGCGGCAACCATTTTTCCTATGGTAGCTTTGCAGGCTAAGCGCACAATCCATTGCTAAGCCACTTCAAAAATCGAACACGCAAGGTGCTGCTGGCCTCGGTTGTAATGCTGGGCGTGTGCTCCTTGACCTTGAGCTTGGCCACCCGCTACTACTTCCCCATCGACGGCTCGAGTCATACGGTTAAGACGTTTAAAACCAGCGTATCTCCAGAGGCGAATCGTCAGCGTTTAAACAAAAATGCTGCGAACTGGCTGCCTCCAGTGCTGGTCTTTACCGACCTTGAGGCACCGAATTTTTATCCTAAATTTGCCCCTGCAGGGCCTCCTATTCCCAACCTTTTCTTTGAGGAGAGCCTTTACAACCGCCCGCCTCCCACTGCGTCAGTTCTCACCTAGGCTTTACCTTCCGGCTTTCGGAAACGTATACGATTAGGTAGTTTTCAGCATCTCGTATGCGGAAGAGATTTGTATAGATCGGAAGGCAAGATTAGGGCGCCCCGAAATCCCCAACTATTATCAACCGCAGTTGGTGAGAATTTTCCATCACCGAGTCGTTGATGAAAGGATGCACGCGTGCCAGTTGCGCCTTTACTAACCAATGAGGAGCTGAACGCTCTTCGCCAGTTCGATTCCTGCATGATCGCCAATGCGATCGAGTCATTCAATGTGCGCTTGCGAAACGTGGGCTTCAGCGATGCTCGCCTGCACTGCATCTTCGAAGATGCTCCACCCATGGTGGGCTACGCTGCGACAGCTAGACTGCGCAGCGGCGAGCCGCCGATCGGCGGAGGCACCTACCGCGACCGCGCGGACTTCTGGCATAGCATCCTTCAAATTCCTGCGCCTCGCATTTTGGTATTAGAGGACGTGGACGACCGTCCTGGCAGAGGTGCCTTCGTGGGCGACATGCACGCCGCGATTCTGAAAGCGCTCGGATGTGTAGGTTACGTCACCAATGGCGCAGTGCGCGAGCTACCCGCGGTTCGCACCATTGGCCTTCAGTTGTTCGCGGGCAATGTCGCGGTTTCCCATGCCTACGCGCACATATTCGAGATCGGCTCTGCCATCAATGTAGGCGGAATGGAAGTGCGGCCGGGAGATCTATTGCACGGCGATCGCCACGGCGTCCTAACCATTCCACCGCAAATCGCCAGAGACGTACCTCGCGCTGCGGCTCGTTTACAACTCGCGGAACAGCAGGTCATCGATTTTTGCCGTTCCGGAGATTTCTCAATAGAAAAGCTTCCCGACATCGTGAGGAAGCTAGCTTGAGGCGTGCGTTTATCGACCCGATGCTTGGATGAAAGGGACGGCGGAATGATTAAAAAGTGCAAGAGCTTGAACAGGTTTCGGGAGAAGCGTGAGTGGTTGATTGGTACCGTGGCGGCTCTGCTGGCTGCCATGGCTCTGGCTGCTACGTCGTGCTCGCGAGCCGGCAACGAAGTTCACGCCAATGCCAAGGCAGTTACGGTCGGCGTAACCAAGGTTGAGAAGAAGTCGCTCGGACGCCAACTTACTGTGTCCTCCGAACTCGTGCCCTTTCAGGAAATTGATGTCTACGCCAAGGAATCAGGATACGTCAAGAAGTTGAATGTCGATTATGGAACTCACGTAAAAGCGGGAGAAGTAATGGCCGTCCTGGAGATTCCGGAGTTAGAAGCGCTTTTACAGGAAGACGAGGCGGAGATCAAGAATGCTTCGAATCAGGTCAGCCGCGCGCAACATGAATTGTATCGATATCAGGCACAATACAAAGCACTGCACTTGCAATACACGCGGTTGAATCAAGTCTTCGAGAGTCAACCTGGAATCGTCGCCCAACAGGAAGTTGACGACGCACAGGGCAAGGACCTGGCCGCATCGTCCCAAGTGGATGCCGGACAAGCGGCACTCGAGGCGGCGCAGAGCCAGCTCTCGGTCGCTCACGCAAAACTGACTCACGACCAGAGTCTCTTCGACTACTCAAAGATCACCGCGCCCTTCCCCGGAGTCGTAACCGATCGCTATGCGAACCTGGGCACGCTGGTACAGGCGGGTACCACTTCTACCAGCACGGCCATCCCGATCGTCAAACTTTCAGAAGATGACCTTTTTCGGATAGTCATTCCGGTTCCTGAGTCATACGTGAAGTACATAAAAATCGGTGATCCCGTAGACGTTCGGGTGCCGTCACTAAACCGGACATTCCCCGGAAAAGTGGCCAGGTTTTCCGCGGACGTCAGAGAAGATACGAGGACCATGCACACCGAAGTGGACGTGCAGAATAAAGATCGGGTTCTGCTTCCCGGCCTATACGCAGAGGCGCAACTGACTCTGGAGCACCGTGACGATATCCCATCTGTGCCATTGCAAGCCATAAATCATGAGGGTGACAAGACGAGTGTCTTCGTGGTGAATGCGAACAATGAAATCGTCGACCGGCCAGTACAGCTTGGATTACAGACTGCTACCGACGCGGAGATTGTCTCCGGCTTGACGGCCGGTGAATTGGTCGTCCTTAGCGACCGCAGCGGCTTGAAATCTGGCGAGAAAGTTAAGCCCCAGGTTGTCCCGGTCATGCAGTACCACGACGCGAGTGCCGAGCCGCAAAGCTGATTTTTATACGGGGAACGCAAATGTCAGGATTTTCGATCCGTAATCCGTACTTCATCATCGTGGTCTGTCTGGTACTGACGGTCCTTGGCGTCACCAGCATCGCCCGCATGCCGGTAGATTTATTTCCCACCATTAATTTGCCAGAAGTTGTCGTCGCGACTTTCTATTCCGGCATGCCCCCGCAGGATATTGAAGTTGACATCACTGATCCGCTGGAGCGCTTTTTTACTCTGGCAAGCGGTGTAGACCATATGGAATCCCGCTCGCTGCTGGGCGTCAGCATGATCAAAATCTACTTTCAGCCGGGCACAAATGCAGACGCTGACGTAACTGAAATTTCCAATCTCGCGCTAGCCGACCTGAAACGCTTGCCTCCGGGGACGCTCCCGCCTGTGGTTTTAAAGTTCGACGCATCCAGCCTTCCGGTCTGCCTGGTCACTCTCAAAGGCGAAGGATTGAACCAAACCGAGTTACATGACGTCGGACAGTTCTCGATTCGCAATCAGATCGCGGTCGTTAATGGAGCGGAGATTCCACCCCCGTTTGGAGGAAAGTATCGCCAGATCATGGTGTACGTGGACCCCTTCAAGCTGGCATCGCGCCAGTTGAGCCCCATGGACATCGTCAATGCCGTGAACACTTCCAACCTGATCCTGCCAGCGGGCGACGTCAAGATGGGTCCGTTCGATTATTACGTTTATTCGAACAGCCTGGTTGACAACATGGATGAACTCGGTAAGGTTCCGGTGAAAACGGTGGGCCACTCCTGGGTCACGGTAAACGACGTCGGCAAAGCCGAAGACGCGAACCAAATTCAATACAACCTGGTGCGCGTCGACGGCCAGCGTTCGGTTTACCTCCCCATTATGAAACAGGGCGGCGATACCAATACGATCGCCGTGGTGAATGGCATTCGCGAGGCCATCAAGCACCTTTATGACATTCCGAAGCAACTGCAAGCTACCGTAGTTTTTGATCAGTCGACCTACGTGAAGGAAGCTATCAGAACCTTGCTGCACGAAGGCACGCTGGGACTGCTGTTAACCAGCCTGATGATTCTGATATTCCTGGGAAGTTTCCGCGCGACCACTGCAGTCTTTCTCTCGATTCCATTATCTGCCCTGGCCGCGTTTGTGGTGTTGGCCATGATGGGCAGCACAATTAACACGATGATTCTAGGAGGACTGGCGCTGGCTTTTTCCCGTGTGATCGACAACTCGGTCATCTCGCTGGAGAATATTTATCGCCATCTGGAAATGGGAGCGCCTCCCATGGTCGCCGCTGAGGTCGGAGGATCGGAAGTAAGCCTGGCCGTGCTGGCCGCGACTCTGGTGGACGTTGTCGATTTCCTCCCCGTGATTTTTCTTTACGGCGTCAGCAAGTTTCTTTTTTCAGCGTTGGCCCTGTCCTTTTGTTTAGCCCTGCTCGCGTCATTCGTGGTGGCCATGACGGTCATCCCTCTTTTCTGCTCGCGCTTCCTGAAGGCCGTGCCCCACCTGCCTGATCACAAGAAAGAAGGTTATGAGATCGAGCCCACACGGTCCGAAGGCACGTCCAGGATGGATCGCTTTAACAACCGCTTCAACCAAGGGTTCAACCATATCCTCGATTTCTATGAAAAATGGGTCAGGTGGGCGCTACGGCGTCCCATCCTGACAGTGGCTTTTTTGAGTGGATTATTTGTACTCAGCCTTGCCATCTATCCGCTGCTGGGTCTGGCATTCTTTCCCAGAACCGATGCCGGCCAGTTCACCATCAATTTGAAAGTCCCTACAGGCACTCGCCTTGAATTAACCGAGCAATACGTCTCTAAAGTAGAAGCGTTGATTCGCGATGAAGTGGCGCCGAAAGATTTGAAGATGGTGGTATCGAACATCGGTGTAGTCCCGGACTTCTCCGCTCTTTATACGACGAATGCCGGACCCTACATGGCGACCGTCCAGGTTGAGTTGCAGGACGATCACAAGCTGAGCAGCTTCGACTACATGGATAAAGTTCAGACCGCAATTGCGAATCAATTTCCGGAGATTCGTACCTTTCTCTCCAGCGGGTCGATGGTCGATGCGATTCTTAACTCCGGAATGCAGGCGCCCATCGATGTGCAGGTGAGCGGTCGAAGCTTGCATCAGATTTACGGTATAGCGCAGGATCTCGCAAGTCGTATCCGCACTTTGCGAGGAGTAGGCGAAGTTTATATTCCACAAGATTTGAATTATCCCGGCCTGCGAATGGACGTGGACCGGGTGCACGCCGGGGAATTAGGCCTGACGCAGAAAGATGTGGTGGACAACGTGATCACCGCGCTCAATTCCAACACGATGATCGCGCCCAATTACTGGGTCGATCACCAGACGGGCAACGATTACTTCCTTACCGTGCAATACCCCGAAAAGGGCAGCTCGGCGATTCATAATCCTACCGATCTCACGAACATCCCCCTGCGAGCCCCAAACCTGAAAAATCCTACGACCCTCGATACGGTTGTCAAACTGCAAAGCATCCAGACCCCGACCGAAGTGGACCATTACCAGATTCAGCGCACTGTCGACGTCTACGTTTCTCCCGCGGGTGAAGATTTAGGAAGGGTCGCGGATGGGGTTCGCCGCATCCTCGCCAAGACCGATATGCCGAATAACGTGCGCATCAATTTGCGTGGCATGGTCGAGGGGATGCAAGCTTCCTTCAAAAGTTTTGGACTAGGCTTCATCATTTCGTTCATCCTGCTCTTCTTGATCCTGACGGCGCAGTTTAAGTCTTTCGTCGATCCCTTCTTGATCATGCTGGCCATACCGATGGGATTCATCGGAGTACTCATCATTCTGCCGCTCACTCATACCTCTCTAAACGTGATGTCACTGATGGGTGTTCTCATGCTGATTGGGATCGCGGATTCCAATAGCATTTTGATCGTTGACTTTGCTCATAGTCTGGAACGACAGGGATTAAATCCCGCAGACGCCGTGATTACGGCATGCCGAGTCCGCTTGCGGCCCATCTTGATGACCTCGCTGGCCACGATCATTGGCATGATCCCCATGGCCCTGAAGCTAGGGACTGGAGCCGAGCAATACACCCCTATGGCTCGCGCGATCATTGGCGGCCTGACCTCATCCGTTTTGTTCACGGTCTTTATCGTTCCCGCAGCCTACCTTCTGGTGTATGGCAGGCGCGGAACGAAAGATGCACAGGACCAACCTCTGGAAGCAACCGAATGAAGAACGTCTTGCTAGCTTGTTTCATTTCGAGTTTCACTCTATGCGGTTTTGCGCAGGGTGGATCAGGTTCTGCAGATCAGGCCAGCTTGCCCTCTGCTCCGGCGCCTCAACAGCAGCCGCCAGTTTCGAGCGCGCCGATGCCTGTTCCGCAAACCGGCTCATCGCAACTTCCTTCTGGTCCGTCGATGACGCTGGGACTGAACGAAGCGCACGCCCTTGCGCTGAAAAACAATCCCCAGATTTCATTCGCGAAATTAACTGCGCTGGCTTCACAGCAAGTGACGCGGGAGTTCCGGTCAAGCCTTTGGCCCACCGCGACCGTCGACCTCACGGCAGTTGATTCCGAGCCCGGATCGCGCATCACCGCGGGCGCCCTGAACAATCCAACTGTCTATCCTCGCGCGGCCGCCGGAGCTACAGTCACTCAGCTCATTACGGATTTTGGCCGCACCACGAATTTGATTTCAAGTGCAAATCTGGCGGCCAAAGCCGAGAATCAAAATGCCTTGGCCACGAAAGAACAGATCTTGCTCGCCGTGGACCAGGCTTTCTATAACGCTTTGCAGACCCGTGCCGTACTCACTGTAGCGCAGCAAACTGTGACTGCCCGGCAGACGGTTTCCAGCCAGATCGACGCTTTGTTCAAGAGCAAGCTGAAGTCGGAACTCGACCTTAGTTTCGCCAATGTGAATCTTGCGCAAGCCAAGTTGCTCTTGCTGGATGCGCAGAATAATCAAAACGCAGCCTTCGCCAGCCTTTCCGCCGTGCTTGGCTTTTCCAACCTGCAGAACTTCCAGTTGATCGAGGATTCAAGCCCTGGCGTTGCGCCCCCCGCTAATGTCGATGATTTGATCTCGACGGCATTAGCAGTCCGTCCCGAAATTCTGGCTTTGGAGTTCCAATCAGAATCGGCTGCGAAGTTTCAAAAAGCCGAACGCGATTTGCTCTTCCCGAACGTTCGCGCCCTCGGGGCCGTCGGAGATACGCCAGTACGAAATCCTGTTATTTCTCCCAACTGGTATGGCGCGGTGGGCGTCAACGTAGATGTTCCGGTTTTTAACGGTTTTCTTTTCAACGCCCGTTCGCGAGAGGCTTCTTTACGAGCGCAGGCTACCCAGGAAAGATTACGAGATCTGCGCGACCGCATTTCTCGCGACGTTCGAACAAGTTGGTTGAACGCCAATACCGCCTATGACCGGTTAGCTGTAACGCAGCAACTTCTTGAGCAGGCTAATCTAGCACTGAACCTCGCTCAATCACGCTACCACCTGGGCTTAAGTTCTATTGTCGAGCTGAGCCAAGCTCAGCTCCAGCAGACTCAAGCCCAAATCAGCAACGCTCAGGCCATGTATGACTACCGGCTTGCCCTGGCTGTCCTCCGGTACCAGACGAGCGGAATCTGAACCGTATCGCGCGCACAGTCGTGGTTGGCAGAGCTATATTCCTGATCAGCTGATCTTCGTGCCGATCGCCTCACCCGAAACGATGATCTCGACCCGCCGGTTCTGTTGGCGGCCGGCGGCCGTGTCGTTCCCCGCCACGGGATCAGCATCACCCATTCCTGTCGATCCCACCGCGTCAGGCTGCAGTCCCTGGCTTACCAGAAAAGCTCGAACCGCATCCGCCCGCTGACCGGAGAGCTTGAGATTGAAGGCCTCGCCGCCCGTGCTGTCGGTGTAGCCCTCAATTTTCAACTTCAGACCTGGATGTGCCAGGATCACGCCGGAGAGTCTTGCCAACTTGAGGCTCGCCTCCTGCGACAGATCGTACTTGCCGGTGGCGAACAGAACATCCGCCATCGTAACTACGAGTCCACGCGGCGTATCGACAGTCTGCAGGACGGAGTTCAATTGAGCCAGCAATTGTGCGCGTAGTTGTTGCTGTTCCTGCAGAGCCTTAGCCGCGGCCGCAGCCGATCTCGCAGCTTCTGCTTGTGCTTGTTGTTGCGCAGCTTCGGCGAGCGCCCGCGCTTGTGCTTCCTGAGCAGCATCCTTGGCCGCTGCTTGCTGCTGAGCCTGCAACTCAGCTTCGCGCTGCGCTGCCTGTTGTTGTTCCTGTGCCAGTTTATCTGCGGCAGCAGCTTTCTCGGCGGCGACCTTGTCATCGGCCTCTTGCCTGACCGCAATCGAACGAGCATCTTCGGCCTGCTGGGTTGCGTTTCGAGCGGCAGTGATCACCGGATCTTTCTGCTTTCTCGCCAGATAGTCTTCCATCTGAGCCGCTGTGGCGCTTGCCTTACCCCATGCAGCTGGCGCGTATTTCGGTGCGCCCTCCGCTTGGGCGATGCGGATCGCATTTCGCGCCTCATAAACCGCCAGCGGAATTTTCGGATCAATAGTAAAAGGATCCAGCTTGCTCCCACTATAGACACTGCGTTTCAAAAGATTGGCGGTAACCATCACCGTGTTTCCCTTGGTATTATCCCGCGGCACATTCTGCAGCACTACTATTTCGCTGGGCGAAGAGACCGCAAAATAGGGCTCCGCTGTCACAATCATCGCAAAATTAGGAAGCCGCGAGGTCACGCTGAGTTTGCCCTTATCACTTTTTAACTGTACTTCCCCAAGATTGCTCGCCCGGCCTTCGGGAGTAATAGCCCAGAGCACATAGGTGAGCAGTTCCGGACCAAGTTGGTTTGGGTTCGACATTTTCGAAAAGCTCGCCTCCACCGCCATCAGGCCTTTTTTGTTTTCCACCTTGGCATCGCCTTGGGCGAAGGGCAAATAGGGCGTGCCTTTGAAGTCGAGCTGGGTGGAAGTGTTCGTGAGATAGTTAACCGCTGGCACGGACCTTGAAATGCTGATATTGATGTTGACCACCGCCTGCGAACCTTGGTCCTGGCAGAGTGCCGGCACCGTGCAACTCAAAATGGCAATAGCCACCACTAATTTTCTCATCGCTTTTCCCTTCGGGTAGGAGAACACTGGAAGACTACCCCCGCCCGTATCCGTAAGACGACTGGCAGAACTAACAGCGTTGTTGCGCCCATACAACTTCATCACTCACTGTCGGGACGGCCGAAGCGTAGTCCTGACAAGTTCTCTGGAACACCGAGTCGCTGGTCCTGAGGGGCGCGATTCCAGTTTTTGGTTTAGTGCGGCACGAAGTCATCCCGACGGCGCGGTCGCCAGTTCGCCCGAGCCCGAACTCTTGGCGATGAATCTCTTCAAGGCAAGCGTTAGCGGGATCGCCACTATCGCTCCCGTGAGTCCGAGGAGAAAGGCCCAGCCCACCAGCGACAGGGTGATTTCAAGGAATGAAACGTTGACGGCTTTCTGCATGAACAGCGGCGTCACCAGGTTATCCACGATCACATTCGTCAGGATGAGGCCGCAGCCTACTATCAACGCCCTTTTCCACCCATACATGAGTAGGGTTACGAAAGTCGGCGGAACGAGCGCAATTATGTAACCCAGAGTAGGAATGAAATCGAGGAAGAAATAGAGAGCACTCCACATGACCGGAGCGTCCACGCCCATCACAATTAGAAACGTCAGGTTGGCCAGAGCATTAATGGCCGCACTCCGGGCAGTCACTGCCACGTAAGTCTCTGCATCGGATTGATAATTGGCAAGGCGCTCTGCGAGGGCACTTCGCTTATCCCCCGTTTCTGTCATCTCCATGATGAAGAGCAGCGCCAGTAGCGCGATCAATAGGATCTCAGAAATAGCTACCCGAAGCGCGGTGAGCAGGACGCCTGCTATCTCGCGAAGTTGCGCCGGAGAAAGCGCAGTCCCGATGAAGTCAGCCCGAACCCCAATCCCATGGGCAGACGTCAGCGCTTCGGCTTGATCATAGACGCTGGAAAGGCGCTGCTGATAGAACGGCAACTTCGCCGCGATCACCATGCTGGCTAAGTCCATAGAAAACAGCAGGAACAGACCAGCGGCGATGACCGCTCCAGCCGTCATGCCGATCGCCGCACTTTTCGGAACCTTGAAGCGACGTATAAGCCATCTGGGCAATGGAACGAGGGCGTACGCCAGCAGGAGGCCGAGCAGCAGAGGCCCAAGAACCGGAGCTGCAGCTCTTACTCCGCTCAAGATGATGACCGTGCATGCTGCCCCTATTAGGAATCGCAGCATCGGCGAGAGTATCGCGTCCGGCTGCACCGCCGGTGTAATTTCGCTTTCGATTTGAGGAAATGGCATTCGGTCCTGTGGCTGAGGGTCAAGCGCGGGAATAGAGAACGGCAGACACCTCTGCGACTTCCCACCAGCGTAAGTGCAATCGACTTTGGGCTGCGAGGCAACTGGTAGTTGTTACAGGAGCGGCGAAGACCACAGAATGGCTAACTATTTTGGTTTTTGTGCTTTGAAAAGATGGAGCGGGAGACGGGGATCGAACCCGTGACATCCAGCTTGGGAAGCTGGCGTTCTACCGCTGAACTACTCCCGCCTGAACCAAGGTGAAGAAAAAATCGCTGGTCGGCCAACAAAGTTTAGCACTCGACGGCCGGAAGAAACAATCATCCCGGAATAATCGTGCGAACAGAAATGCTTTACAGCGCAGAGAGTCGTCCGAAATAGTATGGTTGCAACTCTGGGGCGACTCCGCTCGTTTACACTGGCTGTAGAGGTAATGATGTCATCTCCCGCCAAACGAAGTCACGGTGGATCAGCAGCAAGCAATCTCCCCGCAGTGCCCGAACCTTCTTTCTCGGAGCGGGCGCGAACGGTGGTCCACTTGGGTCGAATCGGAAGCCTTTCCACGGTTTCGCGTAAGCAGCCTGGATTCCCCTTCGGGTCGGTAATGCCATACGGTCTGGATGATCGCGGCCGCCCCATTTTCCTGATCAGCACCATGGCCATGCACACACAGAATCTGCAAGCGGACCCGCGCGCCAGTCTGCTGGTCACGCAAGCGGATGGCGACGGCGATCCGCTGGGCGCCTCGCGGGTCACGCTGGTCGGTAATGTTCAGACCATCCCCGAGCCTGAGATCTCTGACGCTCGGCAGCTTTATTTAGATCGCTACGCCAACAGCAAGTACTGGGTAGACTTTGACGACTTTTCTTTCTACCGGATGGATGTCCTCGATGTGTACTACGTTGGCGGTTTTGGCGTCATGGGCTGGGTGCAGGCGAGTGACTACAACACGGCACAGCCGGATCCATTAGCTGACGTCGCCGCCGGAATTATTCAGCACATGAACGCGGATCATAAAGACGCACTGATCCTCCTCGCTCGAAAGCACGCCGGAATCGAATCCCAGGAAGCGGCCATGACTTCAGTGGACCGACTCGGCTTTCAGGTTCGCCTGAAAACCAGCGAGGGTATGCGTGGAGCTCGCATCGGGTTTTTGCGGGAAGTGAGCAATGCCAACGAGGCGAGGAAGGTGCTGGTAGAGATGGTGCAGCAGGCGCGTCAGCAGTCCTAAGACTGTCTGCGATCCCATCGGGCCCAACAAAAATGCCCGTCTCCTCTCGGATGACGGGCATTCGTTATCGCTTTCAAGCGAAGTCGCTTAGACAGCCTGAACGTTCTCGGCTTGCCAGCCCTTGGGGCCCTTGGTCACGTCGAACTGCACGGTTTGGCCTTCTTGCAGGCTGCGGAAGCCGCCAGCCTGAATCGCGGAGAAATGCACGAAAACGTCTTCGCCATTCTGACGGCTGATAAAGCCATAGCCTTTGGCGTCGTTAAACCACTTCACTGTTCCTTGTTCTGCCATTGATAGTCCTATTCCTGTTTCTTGAATTGTGCTATGGAAGATTCTCTGCTAGTGGAGGGGTGACGCTGGTTGGCGATACCGACCTTCAATTGCTTGTGAGTCAAACTTAGCTGGCCTTCATTATACACACTGGAACAAAAAAAGCAGCAGAAAATCTTGCCAGCCGTTCCACCCGCCGAAACAACCCGCCCGGAAAGCCAGACCGCTCAATCACTTGGATAGATTTTAAGTTCCGCCCGTTGAGTTTTAGTGGCACAATACTTTGCCATGAGCAAAGCTCGCTACACCTCGCTCTCAATTTTGGCGCTCGCACTTTTCTTCTTATCGGCTACGCACACTCTTCCCGCGCAAACGTTTCGTTACAGCATTATGAGTAACGGAAAGACGGCCGGCAACGAAGTGGACACCTACGGCCCCGATGGACACGTGGATTCCACCTTCGAGTTCAATGATCGCGGACGGGGACCGAAGATCGCCGCGCACTATGTCGTGGGCGCGGACGGTGCTCCCGTGCGTACCGACATCATCGGTAACGATTACCTGAAAGCTCCCGTAGACGAACACTTTGCGGTCGAAGGCGGAATCGGACGCTGGAAGAGTACCTCGGAAAACGGGCAGGCTCCGGCGCCTGGATTTTATGTCAGCAACAACGGCTCGGCCGCCGAAACTGCGTTTCTGGTCACAGCTCTTCTTAATGCTAAGAATGCTCCCGTCAGGTTGTTCCCTGCCGGTGAGGCCCGGTTGGAGAAGATGACGGATGTCACGGTCCAAAGCCACGGGGAGAAACTCCACGTAACCGAATACGCGATCACGGGCCTGGCGTTCGAGCCACAGACTCTGTGGCTGGATGACGATCAGCATTTTTTTGCGACGCCCGGCAAGTGGTTCGCATTCCTCAGAGAAGGCTGGGAGGATACAAACGACCAACTCTACGCGCTGGATCGCAAAGCTATCGATGAGCGCTACGCCCGTCTGGCACACGATTTGGCGCGGCATCCGACTCACGCCGTCGCGATTGAGCATGTCCGTCTGTTCGATTCAGAGCAGGCCGCCATGCGAGACGATCAGACTATCCTGATTCAAGGCGAACGCGTTGCGATGGTCGGGCCTTCGGCCGCGATCAATGTTCCGAAAGATGATGAAATCATCGACGGCACCGGCAAGACGCTTCTCCCCGGCCTGTTCGACATGCATGCCCATCTGCAGGCTCTGGATGGAATTCTGAACATCGCAAGTGGCGTCACCACCGCGCGCGATATGGGCAACGACATTGACGAACTGAAACATCTACAGGATCAGTGGGACAGCGGAGCAGCGATCGGCCCGCGTGTCTGGAAAGCAGGATTCATCGATGGGCACGGCCCATTTCAGGCTCCGACCGGCCTCTATGCCGATACCGCCGCAGAGGCGCAGGACGACGTCAATCGCTATGCCGATCTTGGCTATGTTCAAATCAAACTTTACAGTTCCCTGAACCCCGAGTTCGTCCCCGGCATCGTGAAAACCGCTCATGCGCGCGGATTGCGAGTGAGTGGGCACATTCCGAATGGCATGATTGCCAGCCAATTCGTGGAAGATGGCGCGGACGAAATCCAGCACATCAACTTCATCTTCCTCAACTTCTTGGCGGACAAGGTCAAGGACACGCGCACCCCGGAACGCTTTACAGCCGTCGGCGACAACGCTGCCAAACTCGACCTGCAATCAAAGCAGGTAAACGATTTCATCGCCCTACTCCTTCTGCACCACACTACGGTGGATGTGACCATGGCGACCTTCGAGGGAATGTTCACCGCTCGTCCTGGCAAAGTTTCTCCCGACTTCGCTCCGGTGATAAATCGACTTCCGGCGCAGGTGCAACGCGGCGCGTACAACGGCGGACTTCCCGTGACTGCCGAGAACGATCAGCTTTATAAGGACTCCTACCGGGCCATGCTGCAGATGACCAAACGAATGTATGACGCGGGTATTCCGATTCTCGCCGGCACCGACGCGACTGCCGGAATCATGTTGCATCGCGAACTGGAACTCGAGGTCGAGGCGGGGATTCCCCCCGCTAAAGCCTTGCAGATTGCCACCTTCAACGCTGCGCGGCTTTTAAAGCAAGAGAAAGAGCTGGGCTCGATTGCGCCGGGAAAACGAGCCGACATGGTGCTCGTGGAAGGAAATCCAGCCGAACATATCAGTGACATTCGCCGCTGCCGCTTGGTGATGAAGAACGGGGTCATATACAAAAGCGCCGATGTCTACGCTGCGGCCGGGATCAAACCGGCTGAATAGCTTCTGCATGTTTCTGCGGCGTAAATTACCATGATGGATTGTTCGTCTTGATCCCTCCGACTTAAAGGACTTATCAGAGCATGCCCCGAAAGCAAAGCGATGCCCAACTCGCCTCCAGTCGCCGTACGTTTCTGAAAGCCACTGCGATCGGAAGCGCCGCTGCCACCGTCACTCCTCTCTATCCCGCGCTGGCTGCCGCGCGGACCATCCAATCGGACCCGCCGAGTCCTAATATCAAGTCCTTCGAACTGGATGAGATGACCATCACCGATCTCCAGGATGGAATGAAATCCGGCAAGTTCACCGCTCGTTCCCTCGTGGAAAAGTATTCCGCCCGTATCGATGAAATCGACAGGCATGGGCCAGCGGTCAATAGCGTGATCGAGCTCAATCCTGACGCACTCGCGATCGCCGATCAACTCGATCAGGAGCGCAAGGCCAAAGGTCCTCGCGGGCCTCTGCACGGTATCCCAATCCTGATTAAAGACAACATCGATACGGCAGATAAGATGATGACAACTGCGGGTTCGCTCGCCTTGGTGGGTTCCAAGCCGGCGAAGGATTCGTTCGTAGCGGAAAAACTGCGTGCTTCCGGCGCTGTCATTCTCGGCAAGACGAATCTCAGCGAGTGGGCGAACATTCGATCGAGTCACTCCACCAGCGGCTGGAGCGGCCGCGGTGGACTGACGAAAAATCCCTACGCTCTCGACCGCAATCCCTGTGGTTCGAGTTCCGGATCCGGCGCAGGTGTGTCCGCCAACTTATGCGCCGGCGCCATCGGCACCGAGACCGATGGCTCTATCGTCTGTCCGTCATCCTCCAACGGCGTAGCTGGAATCAAACCCACCGTTGGCCTGGTCAGCCGCGGCGGCATTATTCCGATTTCCCACAGTCAGGACGGAGCCGGGCCCATCTGCCGGACGGTGCGCGATGCCGCGATTATGCTGGGCGCGCTAACCGGCGTCGATCCTCGAGATTCAGCCACTGGCGCGAGTCAGGGCAAGTCTTCTGCGGACTATGCTCAGTACTGCGATCCCAATGGGCTGAAGGGCGCCCGCATCGGCGTCGCTCGGAAATATTTCGGCTTCAGCGATAGCGTTGACGCCCTGATGGAAGAATCTCTCGATGCGATGAAAAAACAGGGAGCCACGCTGGTCGATCCCGCCGATATCGAAACTCTCAGCAAATTCGACGAAAGCGAACTTTTGGTCTTCATGTACGAGTTGAAAGCCGATCTCAATGCATACCTCGCGGGTCTCGGCCCCAGCGCTCCGGTTCACAGCCTGAAAGACATTATCGATTTCAACGATCGCAATCGCCAGAAGGAGATGCCCTATTTCGGCCAGGACTTATTTATCAAGGCTGAATCGAAGGGTCCGCTCACCGATAAGGCATACCTCGACGCGCTTGCGAAGAATCATCAACTCGCCCGCACGGAAGGGATCGACGCCACCATGGACAAGTATCGCCTCGACGCAATCGTCGCGCCTACCGGCGGCCCGGCGTGGATCACTGACCTCATCAACGGCGATCACGTAGCCGGAGGCAGCTCGAATGCCGCTGCAGTGGCGGGATATCCGAATATCAACGTCACCGCCGGATTTATCTCCGGATTGCCGGTAGGGATATCGTTCTTCGGACGGGCATGGAGTGAACCAACACTGATTCGCCTGGCCTTCTCATTCGAACAAGCCACGAAAGCACGTCAACATCCACGATTCTTGCCTACCATTAAGACCGACTAGACAATCCGAAGTGAGAATCTAGACCTCGACCTACGATTCTTCGTTTCTACTTCGTTCGGACTTGTCCAAAAGCGGATTCCTATTTGTTCATCCTCGGATCTTGACGTGTTAGCCTTACCTGCAAGGGGGTGTTGATGATCATCAACAAGGTAGTGGCGTCCCTGCAGAAGGAATACTCCCGTCTCGAAAAAGAGTTGGGACAGGTAGGGAAAGCACTGGACGCTCTCGGTCACGCCGGCGGCAAGAGGCTCAAGAGCACGGGTCGAACCTTGAGCAAAGATGCTCGCAGGCGGATTGCCGAAGCACAAAAACTGCGCTGGGCAAGGGTCCGGAAAGCAGCCTCAAAGATGGCCAGAACAAAGCTAGCCAAAACTTAAACCGCAGTAATTCTTAGAAGGGCCGCAGCCGGCCTCGTTCGTAACTTCTCCCAAATCTTGCGAACGGGGCCAACTTCGGAAATGTCTTCTGCCAAAGTCTCCCTGACGGATCAACTCAGGTCCAGCGAAACCATCTCAGCGCCAGCATGAATGACACGCCACCCCACGCAATCATCACCAATAATCGCGGCCACTGGTGGAGCAACGGCGTTCCCTCCAGAATGCTTGCCCTTAACGCATCGTTCAGAGCCGTAAGCGGAAGCGCCTTGATCAATGGTTGAATCACCGCAGGAAACCTTTCATAGGAAAAGAAGACGCCGGAAAAGATCCACATCGGCATCATCACAAGATTCATCAGTCCGCTCACGCTTTCGATTTTCTGGGCGCGGCTCGCCGTCAGCAATCCAATTCCTCCGAAGCACATCGCGCCAACCGCTCCGAGCAGCACGATAGCCAGTACTGATCCCAGAACCTTCATGTGGAACACGAGAACCCCGAGGGTCAGCAGCAATCCGATTTCAATAATCATCAAAACCAGACGACTGGACATGAGCGCGAGCAGGAAATCACCCCGACGCATGGGTGTGCCGACAAATCGCTTCAGCAGCTTGCGTTGTCGCATGTCCACCAGAGCGAAGCCGATGCCCCACATCCCGGAATTCATCAGGTTCATTCCCAGCAGTCCCGGAATCAGAAAGTCGATATACCGCGAGCCGGGTTCAGAAGTGGTCACCACGCTCGTTGTTACAACGTCTTTTCGACCCGCTGCCGATTGCAGCGCGTTATCTACTTCCGATTTTGCCAGTACGCTTTCCGGACGCGCTGGATCGTAGCGATATCGCAACCCGTCGTTACCGTCTGGTTCTATTACCACATCATATTTCCCCAGCCGAAACCCCTTGCGCGCCGTCGCCTCGTCTTCCACATCCACCTTGAAGGACGCATGCTGCGGCGATTTCTGCAACAGAACTAGAGCCTGCTCCGCACCCGCCGTGTTCACAATTGCGACAGACGACGCGTCGGCCGCCTTATTGCGGAAGGCGATGCCCAGTCCCGTAGCAAGCAATAAAGGAAACACGAATACCCAGAACACAACTTCTGGTTCGCGCTTCAACTCCAGCATCCGCGCCATCAAGAGATGGAGGTAGCCTGACCAGCGCCCGTTCCGCCTCGACGCTCGCTTCGATGAAGGCTCCAACTTTGCGTTTGGGATCTGTCCTGCAATTGCCATGAAAAGATTTCTCGCTTTATTCTTCCCGCAAATGCCGGCCCGTAAGCCGCACAAACACGTCTTCCAGACTCGCCTGCCGCGTGGTCAGATGCTGCAACACGTTGCCTTGCTTTCCGATCGCATCGAGGAGCGCCGGAATCGTCAGATGCGGCTCCTTGACGCTCAACGCCACCATGCCGTCATCCTCACGCACAGACTCAACGCTCGGCAAAGCCCTCCAGACCTCCATCGCCGCACCATCACCATTTTTACTGATCGCAAACTCGACCACGTGGTGTCCACCCAGCCGCTCAATCAGGTCGGGTGGCGTACCCTCAGCAATGATCTGACCGTGATCCACAATTGCCAGCCGATCGCACAGGCGCTCGGCCTCGTCCATGTAATGCGTGGTCAGTAAAACGGTGCCGCCATCCCGTTGGAATTCTCGAATGATGTCCCAGAGCTGGCGGCGACTTTGCGGATCAAGGCCCGTAGTTGGTTCGTCCAGAAAAAGAATTTTTGGGTTGCATACCAGCGCGGTTGCAACCGCCAGCCTCTGCCTCTGACCACCGGAAAGTTTACCTACCCACGCGTCTGCCTTCTCCACCAGTTGCAATTGATCGAGGACATCTTCGGTGGATCGCGGTTCCCGATAGAAGCTGGCAAAAAGATTGATGGTCTCACGGACGGTGAGCTTTTCCGAAAGTCGTGTTTCCTGCAAAGAGATGCCCAGCCACTCGCGCATTTCGCGCGCATTTTCCCGCCACGAATGGCCAAAAATCGATACCTCGCCGGAGGTCGGATCGAGGAGTCCTTCAAGAATCTCAATGGTTGTGGTCTTCCCTGCTCCATTCGGACCCAGAAGCCCGAAACATTCTCCCGCATGGATTTCGAGATTGAGCCCGCGCACGGCCTCGACTTTGCCGTCATAGGTCTTACGCAGATCGCGGCATTGGATGGCGACGGGCACGTTGAGATTCTACGGCAAAAGAATGATCGAACGTATTCGGGAGTTTTGTTTGCAGACCGCTCACGCGATGTGGCGGCATCGTTAAGCTAATCGCCTTGGAGTTCTAACTAACGCGCCGAAATAACTTCTCCCGGACCGCTTGGCGGCTGAGGCAAATCGGGAGGAGGTGCTTGCGGAGCAGGAGTCGCGCGGTCCGATGGTCTTGGCACCGACTGTGAATCTTCCCCAGGACGCCGGAGGCTGGGCGCATTTGCCGGCTGTTCCGGCTCCCGCTTAGCTTCTTTGTCTTTGTCTGAAGCCTGCAGGATCACTTCCCTTTCCGTGCGCACGATTTTTTGCCCGTCAACCTTCATCGTTTCGACTCGAACAACTTCGTCTCCCACGAAGCGCACGAAGTCAACGTCGGCCGGCGACTCGCCATAAATCCATTCCTCGTATTGGGCCTCACCCTCGCGCTCTCGCACCTTCTTTGGCGGCCTGCCCATGGCGTGCAACACCATCTCCTGATTCATGCCCACCAGCACGTGATGCGCCTGGATCGCTTCCTTCGCATTTGGTGGGACTGTGTCCAGGTAAGCCTGCTCCTTATTGCGAGCCTTAAAATCGAGCACCGGACGAAGCAACTCTCTTACCTGCGCGGCGGTCATCTCGGGAACGTATTTATCAAAATAAACGTCCACGAAAGACCCGTGCGGATTATTCTGTGGCGCATCCGTCTGCACCACCTCTCCATTGATTCCGGAAACCTGAACCTTTTGATACCACTTTTTCCGCAGGATTGGCCCGCCATTGATCTCGAAATGAATGTGATCGTTCTTGATTTGCACGAAAGAGATGTGTGCCGGATCTCCCGGCTTTACGGCCGGTCCCCATAGATTGAGCAACGACTGCAATTCGTCGCCGCTGGGCGAAACCACGCCGTCCCGCAAAATCAATCCCTTGGTGCCCATGGGGAAAGCGGATCGGGCGTAAACCAGCTGCATTTCAAAATCGCGAATGATTTCCAGGCGTGTTTCTTTGACCATGCGCGGAGCGTCGGGAGAAATTGGTTCCGCAGGATCAGTCGCTGCGCTCTTGGGCGTTTCACCCGTGGAAGATATCTTTGGGGACTGAGGTGAGCTCGATTGGCCGAGGCATAGGGAGGAAGCTAAACCGATCACGCAGGCAAGGAGAGCCGTACTGCGAGCAGATTTCATGGAGCACCCCAACAACGTGACTCACATTATATGCGATGGGGCGCGGCCCTGGGAGGTTGCTGTTTACGGAAAATTTCCGGTCCCGCTCAGACGCTCTCTGGCCCCCGCTTCTTGTGCTGCTGGCACTTCGTCATGATGGCCGAACGCAGCCGGGTCCGCAGGTCTTCGGGCAACTCGTAGAGTTGGGAATCGCGGTAAATCTCGATCGTCTTTTTGGTCGTGTCACAGACTACGTAGCAGTTGTGACACCAGGAAAGGTGGTTTTCGAGCTCAACCTTGGTTCGATCATCAAGAACGCCGTCCAAATAATTGGTCAGCTCGTGTAAAAATTCAGAGCATTTCACTGGTTGCCATCTCCACTCTCGCGTTTCTCGAAGTAACGTCCCAACCGATCCCGAAGCTGTAATCGCGCACGCAACAGCCTTGACTTCACCGCTGGGACGCTTAACTCCAGCGCCGCAGCTGTTTCCTCGGTCGAAAGTCCTTCAACATCTCTAAGTACAAAGACCGTCCGAAAGCCCGGGGGAAGGCCCTGGATCGTTTTACTTAAAATCTCTCGCAGCTCCGCTTGCGTGTACTGCTGCTCAGGATTCGGACTCCAGTCCGCGATCTCTCGTGGAACTGAGTCATCTTCAGTCTTAATATCCTCGTCCAGCGATACAGTGCGTTCCGGCTTCTTTCGCCGCAACTTCATCAGCGCTTCGTTGACGGCGATGCGCACTAACCATGTATAAAACTTCGACTGCTCCTGGAACTTGGCCAGGTTGCTGTAAGCCTTAAGAAACGCTTCCTGCACTACATCTTCCGCATCCTCGCGGTTTTGCGTAATATGCTGAGCGATCCTAAAAACGTTACGATCGTACCTGCGTACCAGCTCCTCGAAGGCGGAATCATCGCCTTGCTTGGCCGCTCTCACCAGTTTCAGCTCATCGGTGATGGGCCCTTCTACTTTGTTTTGGATGGTTTCCATTCTCAGGCGATGCAGTATTTTGCGTGCTTAAAAAATCACAGTCACTGAAAGCAAACTGTTATTCTACTTGGTAACCTGTTCATTTGCCCAATCGGTTTCGCGCTTCTAAGGGAATAAGATCGGGGATCAAGACTTAAGCTGGACCCAGAAAGCCAAGGTACGCGGTTGAACACGTCCCGACGTACTCTGGGACAGTCCCACAAGTGCCATATAATCAGCATTTACCACGGCTCTTTACGGCGACGCGACGGGTCGAGCAGAGTTCGAGAGGAAAATGGTTCTGGAGCATGACGGAGCGGAACGAAAATCAGAATAATGCGCAGTCCAGCGAGACCGAGCAAACCGTAGGACGCGCTGTGGCACAGGCCCTACAGGACCAATTTCCGCAGTTGCAGCAGCGGATTGTGCAGCAGGTACTAGAGGTCATTCCCACTGCACCAAGCGACACGGCGCCCACTTCGAATGATCCCACCAGTCGCTTAGTGCAGGCCGTTTCCAATATCCATGCCGGTTCCACGCAGAAGGAAGTTTTGCGAGCCTTGCTCGACGCGGGCAGCGAAAATTGTTCTCGCATTGCCCTTTTCGTAGTGAAAGCTGGCGCCGCCTCGGGATGGCAATCTCGCGGCTTCGGTGACGACGAAGCCGTTAAGGGTTTCGCGTTGGATCTGAACGCCGGCCCAGTCGCGCACGCCTACCAGAATCGAACCGCAACTCCGGGAAACATTGCCGAAATGGGTGCGCAGTTCGGGGGACAGTTTGGCAGCCCAGCCAATGAACAGGTGCTGATGCTCCCACTGGCGCTTAAAGACAAAGTGGCCGCCCTCGTCTATGCCGACGGCGGCGACACCGGCAATTTGAAGGCGGACGCTTTGGAGTTGCTGGTCATCGCTACCAGTGCATGGCTGGAAGTAATCTCGTTGCGCAAACAAGCGCTCCCACGCGAAGATGCAGAGCCCGTGCAGAGGTCCGCTCCTGCCGCGCAGACCGTTTCATCTTTTTCTGACCCGTTCGCCTCGCACGCGCCCCAGCATGTTCCCGCCAGCGTTCCGGTTGAGGCCGAACCCGCTGCTGAAGTGGTTGAAGTCGCTTCTAGTAATACCGCGAGTGCCGCCGCAGCCGTTACCGCTACCGACCCACTGGCCAGCCTCTCTCCAGAGGATGCCGATATTCACCGCAAAGCCCAGCGCTTCGCACGACTCCTGGTGGATGAAATCAAACTCTACAATCAGGCTAAGGTTGCGGAAGGCCGGCGCAATAAAGATCTCTACGATCGGTTGAAAGAGGATATCGACAAGAGCCGTGGGACTTTCCAAAAGCGCTATGGCGCTACCGTGGCGGCCAGTGGAGACTATTTCCAGAACGAATTAGTGCGTAGCCTGGCGGAAGAAGACCCTACAGTGATGGGCGTAAATTTTCGCCGCTAGAGCTTGCGAATTCTCAGGTTGTTTCTTTTTCGCGAAAAGTAAAAAGTGGTTCGATCAGTATTCAAGTGGTGGTGGGGAGTCGCGGCTGCAGTTGTCTGTAGCCTGTTTGGCGCGCTGCTGTTATCGGCAGAAGCGCCGCCTCCATCTCTGTCGATTCTCCTTCAAGACTCTCCGGGCTCTTCTTCGACGAAGCCGGCCCCGCAATCTCCCCCTCAAGAAACTAGCGCGCCCAAGAAGACGGCTCCCGCCAAGAAAACCACGGGCAGTAAGCCGTCCAGCACCGCTGCCAAGGGACACTACTCTAATACTCGAAAGCCCCATCCAATTTCGCCGCGCGTCCGTCGCATGCGCCAGGCATTTGTGGCGTCTGCGAGTTTGCGTCCGATGGCGCAGCAGCTTTTACAGGATCGTTCCCTTCCCGCGTATTCCGGCGTCGAGGCTTATGCTCGTGCCCATGCCAAGGAGGATGCGGGCGCTCTAGCATGGCTGGTTTTAGGCTACGCCCACGTTCTGGACAAGGACTACTCGAAGGCGATCGAGCCTTTAAGCCGTGCCAAGATTCACGCCGGCGATCTGGGTGATTACGTCGCCTACTATCTCGGAATTTCTTATCTCCAAACTGGACACACGGCCGAGGCATTGGCCAACTTGGCCGACTTCGAAAAAGCGCATCCAGATTCCTTGCTCATTCGAGATGCACAGTTGAGTTATGCCGACGC
The DNA here is from genome assembly GCA_963846215.1 of uncultured Acidobacteriaceae bacterium. Classification (GTDB taxonomy): domain Bacteria; phylum Acidobacteriota; class Terriglobia; order Terriglobales; family Acidobacteriaceae; genus Sulfotelmatobacter. The sequence goes on from CAWJVC010000012.1 coordinate 273,786, forward strand.
GCTCCTGCTGGAAGGCCAACCCAGTGAGGCCGTTTCCTCCTGGAACGAGTTCGTCTCCCAGTCCGTTCGGATCTGGAATTTGCTCTGGGACGCGCCTATGCCGGATCCGGCCAGCCGGTAAAGGCAGCTGAAACTTTCGAGAACATCTATTACACAATGCCGGCCAGCGCGGAAGCGGATTCCGCCTATGTGGAATTGAAAAAGCTGCCGAATATCCCTCTTCCAGCGCCTGCCCAGCTCAAGACTCGAGCCGATGCCCTGATGACTCGCAAGCGATATAGCGACGCTGCCGAGGAATACCGCCTCCTTGCCAACGCAGCAAATGTCGAAGATCGGCCAAAAATGCAACTGGCGCTGGCAGATGCGCTCCACAAAAGTGGACGAAACCGTGATGCCAAACAAATCCTGGTTTCACTTCCACCGGTCACCGGCGAACTGAACGCCCAGCGACTTTACCTGCTCGGCCAGATTGCCTGGGCCGCCAACGATAACGACACTTTTTATCGCACCGTCGACGAGCTGCGGCAAGCGGATCCCACCAGCCCGTGGCTTGAGCAGGCGCTCCTCTCGGTCGCTAATTTGCATCTCGTTCACCACGAATACGACCAGGCTTTGGACGCATTTCGCGAGGCGCAGCAACGCTTTCCCAATGGCACAAAGGCCTCCTACATGCACTGGAAAGCGTCCTGGCTGCTGTTGCGTCAGGGCCGCAATGAGGACGCAAAAAAAGCCTTCGAAGAGCAAATCGCACTCTATCCTTCCGGGGAATGAAACTTCCGCAGCCCTCTATTGGCGCGCTCGTCTGGCGGAAGAAGATCAGCAACTGGCGATGGCCCGGGCGTTTTATCAGAAACTTTCGGATCGCTATCGGAACTATTACTACGCGGAACTCGGCAGGCAAAGGCTGAAACATCTTCCTCCCGCCACGGACTCACCCGCGCAATACCCATTGCTCGATCGCGTGCCGGCTCTTGACGTCAGCACGAAAATCGCCGACTCCGAACCTCCACAAGACGAACTGCACGTCCAAAAAGCGGAATTGCTGGGAAATGGCGGGCTCGTCGATTTTGCGGTTCGAGAGTTACAAGCCGCCGCTGCGAATAGCGGCGCGAGCTGGGCTCCCGCGGAGACTGCCCAACTTTACACCGAAACCGGACATTACGACCGGGCCATCGAGTACATGAAGCACGCCGCGCCCAGTTACTTTGCACTCGATATCCCAGACCTGCCGCGAAAATATTGGGAAGCGCTCTTTCCTAAGCCATATTGGAGTGACCTAAAGAAAAACTCCACCGCAAACGGACTCGACCCATACTTGGTAGCGTCCCTGATCCGCCAAGAGTCGGAATTCAATCCTTATGCGGTCTCCCGGGCCAACGCTCTAGGCCTCATGCAATTGCTGCCCAAGACCGGCAAAGCCGTGGCCAAGGAAGTAAAGTTGAAAAAATTTAATTCCAACCAGTTGTTCACCCCCGCGGTAAACATGCAGTTGGGAACGCGTTATTTCCGAGGCATGGTGGACAAATTCGGCGGATCCTTTGAATACGCCCTCGCTGCCTACAATGCAGGATCTGATCGTGTGGACGAGTGGCTCGCCCAAGGCAAGTATCGCGATCCGCAAGAGTTCGTCGAATCGATTCCCTTCACCGAAACCCGCGAATACGTGCAGGCGATTATGAGGAATGCCAGCGTGTATAAGCAGCTGTACGGAACGCCCTAGGCTGCAGACGCGTGGAAGCCACTCGCTAACAGGTTGGTCGATTTCTTGAGGCAACTATCTTGAAGGCTTGAACTGCGCGCCGATAGACGACCCTGGGACCTGCTTGAAACAACTCTCTTGCGATCCAGCCGATTTACGTGGGAACCTCTTGGACAGCAGCAGTTCGGAGTACACTTCCGCACGTTGTCCGGCTTCATACCAATTGTGCACTTTGATATTGCCACGCACCATAATCCATTCCCTAGGTCTCAAACTCACGACTGTACTTGGTTTCAGTGTGGACCCGTGCAATTCGAGCCAGCCCAGCCTGATCGTGCCGTTCGAAACCCCTGCCATGACCGGAAAGGCGGCAGTGTACTGACTAGAACGGCTTTCGGCCCCGGCATCTGAATTATCTCGGCCTACCCGCATTATGACCGGAAGGTCGCCGTCATTTTCGATTTTCAGAACAACGGACACTTGTTCTTTGGGGTGAATATCTGTCGAGGACAGCGACTCCACCGATATCCGCACCGCTTTACGTGCCCCTTTTTCTCATCCGTGCTGCAATTCAGTGACGTGCCGAGCGTCACCACCCCTCCCAACTCTCTGTCTTCTCTGACGCCAGTGATATCAATCCGCTGAACCTCTTGTGCAAAAGAGAAAATGCTTAAGAACAGCCCGGCGATCACGTTTTGCTTGAATGCCATAGTATTCAGCTTAGATGTGACTCCACAGGTTCGCTCGGTTTATGAAATAGTATCTCCAATATCAGCAGTCCCGCGCCCACTACGATGGCGCTATCCGCGAGATTGAAAACCGGCCACTGGTACTGCTTCACGTAAAGCAACAAGAAATCCACCACGCGTCCGCGGGCCAGGCGATCCCACAGATTTCCAAATGCTCCTCCCATGATTAACGACAAGCCCACGCCGGTGCCGATGTGTGCTGCGTCATTTTTCCAGAGCAGCACCGAAACCACGATTAGCGCAATTGCAGAAAAGCCAATCAGCAATCCGGTTTTCCAGGGAATGGTTGAATCGGCGAAAAGGCTGAAGGCCGCGCCTGTGTTCTCGGTATGGGTAATCTGGAAGAAGCCAGGAATCACCTGTATATGCGCGTAGAGCCGGATTCGTTGTGAAACCAAATGTTTGGTCCAACGGTCCAGCAGAAAAATGATGAGGACAATCAGCAGGTAAATGGTGCGCGCAGAATTCTTCGTCATCCCTAATAGTTAGCTCATGAATATCTTACCCTGCTTCGAGCGCACGCCGTGCGATTCCGTCCAACGGGCTTGCATCTTTTTCCGAGAATCTTTCATTTTCATATATCCCAGATACAGCCTGTCCATGTATTCTGATGCGTCCTTGAACCCGGTTGCGCTCCGCGCCAACGCGGCCTCGAGCCGGGATCCTGGTTTGCTCTAATTCTTATGTCTTCGATCGACCCTCATGAAGCTCCTGAAACGCTGGAAAGGCCGGACCCTGTTGTTCCTCGCAGTTGTGGGGCCAGGGATTATTACCGCGAACGTCGACAACGACGCGGGCGGCATCCTGACCTATTCTCAGGCTGGAGCTCAGTACGGATTTCTTCTCCTGTGGACCATGATTCCCATCACCTTGGCGCTAATCGTGATCCAGGAGATGAGCGCCCGCATGGGCGCCGTTACTGGCAAGGGCTTGAGCGACTTGATTCGCGAAGAATTCGGCCTCCGCATCACGTTTCTGATGATGCTGGGAATCTTGATCATCAATTTCGGCAACGTGGTCACAGAATTTATCGGCATTGCCACTAGCCTCGAATTGTTCGGCCTTTCGCGCTTCATAACCGTACCTATCTGCGGCGTGATCGTTTGGCTGATTGTGGTAAAAGGCCAATATAAAAGCGTAGAAAAAGTCTTCCTGGCCGCTTCCTTTTTCTACATCACCTATATATTTGCCGGCGCGTTGGCTCATCCTTTGTGGAAGGATGCCGCCTTTGCGACCATCAAACCGCCCGCACTGAAAGCCTTCCGCGATCAGGCTTATTTATTTATGGTGATCGGCGTAGTGGGAACCACCATCGCCCCCTGGATGCAGTTTTATCTGCAGTCATCGATCGTAGAAAAAGGCGTTACCCGCCGTGGACTCAAGGCCTCGCGCTGGGACGTTATCACCGGCTGCATGTTCACCGATCTGGTGGCCTGGTTCATCATCGTTGCCTGCGCTGCCACGCTTTACGTTCATGGATTTCGCGACATCACCTACGCCGCCGACGCCGCGCAGGCACTCAAACCTCTAGCGGGACAGTATGCTTACATCCTGTTCGCCGTAGGACTTTTCAATGCCTCGTTGTTCGCGGCATCGATTTTGCCGCTTTCCACTGCTTACACGGTATGCGAGGGCTTGGGCTTCGAGTCCGGAGTCGACAAGAAATTCAGCGAGGCGCCATTCTTCTATTGGCTTTACACGCTGCTCATCGTGGCAGGCGGCATCCTCGTGCTCATGATCCCGGGACCGCAATTGGTGAGAATTGTTTTGTGGTCGCAAGTTCTAAACGGAATCGTCCTGCCATTCGTGCTGGTCTTCATGCTGCTATTGATCAACAAGAAAGATCTGATGGGAGAGTACGTAAACTCGCACCTGTTCAACGCCATAGCCTGGGCGACTACCATTCTGATCGTCGCACTTTCGCTGGCACTGGCCTTAGCCTCGGTCACCGGCAAAACTGCCGGCTAGCAAATGTCAGCAAGGAACAATCACGACCAGGAATTGGAGTAACTCAGGGCAGCCTGCCCGCCGCCAGATCTTTTACCAGAGAAGCATCCGCTTCCAGAAAGTCGTATGAAGGCAGGGCTTTAGGTTCTGCCCACTGCAAATCGCGGAAAATGCGGTTTTCCAATTCTCCGGCATACTCGCGCACGATAAAGAAGCGCAATTCCACCGAGGCGCCATTGGGATAAGTATGCTGCACGCGGGCAATCTCATCACCCACCTTTGCGTGAATTCCTAATTCTTCTTCCAACTCGCGGCGAAGCGCATCACGAGGTTGTTCGCCTTCTTCAATTTTTCCCGCCGGGAAACTCCCATTTCAGCGGCATCGTCTGATGTTTCGTGCGCTGGCAGACCAGCAGTCTTGCCATCCTTCTCGATCACCGCCGCCACTACCCTTTTCATAATTCGGCACTCGTCGAAACCTGCAGAGCGCTGGCAACTGGATCTACACACGCGGTAAAAGTGAAAGCAAACGCCGCGACTCCCGGCGAGCACAACAGTTCAAGCTCGTGCTCAGCGAAATCGTGGATTATCCACCAGCGAATACATGCGTGGGGCATCAACCACCATGTAGCTTTCCCCAGCGGGATTAAAGCGCGTATCTTTCGTGGCCTGACTGCGGGCGAGCGGTTTGCCGTCTTGCAGTAGCCGCACTTCCACCAGATCCTCCACGAGGAGCGGCCATGACCAGGTTCACGGCCGACGCTTCATACTTCACCCTTAAAGAATGCGGACCATCGCCGGCGGCTTCAAAATATTCGGCAGTCGAAGCCCAACTGCCCGAGGCATAGAAAAAATTCTCTTCGAGATTCCCCTCAAATTCGTAATCGGCAATCTGATCTTCCTTGAATCCGCCAACATTGCCGATGCGTCCTCGCTTATTGCCCAGGTAGAGTTCGCCGGAAGGCCGGTAGCATACCGCTCCCGCATGATCTTCCTCGCGCATCGGTTTCATCATTTCGTGGCAACTCAATATTGCGGGATCGATTTCGCGAAGCAATTCCTGAATCACCTGCTCGCACTCGACATAACCGCCCTCGCCAAAATGACCGAAGCGCAGATACCCATCTTTATCGAGCAGATATTTGGTGGGCCAATAGCGGTTTGCGAAGGCTTTCCAGATTTCGCGATTGCTATCAATCACAATGGGATACGTCAGACCAAACTCGCGAATACCCCGCTCCACGTTCGATTCGTATTGAGCGAAGGTAAATTCCGGCGTGTGAACACCAATCACCGTCAATCCCTTATCCCCGTAGATCTCGTGCCAAGCCTGCACGTAGGGCAGCGTGCGTATGCAGTTCACGCAGGTATAGTCCCAGAAATCGACGAGGACAGCGCGACCGCGCAACTGGCGAAAACTCAGTGGGGACGAGTTCAGCCAGACGCGTCCGATTTCGGGCGCGCGAACCTGGCCCTTTTCTACTCTCACTGCTGCTCCAGCTTTTTGCCTACAATTTCAGCGCAGTATTGAACAAGTTTTTCGTCATCCGATCCAAACGCGGCGGAAAAATGGCTGTCAATATCAAGTTCGCCCGCTCACCTCTCCGTGGACGAAAACGGGCACAACAATCTCCGATTTTGTTTCCAATGAGCAGGCAAGATAGCGCGAGTCTTTGCTGACATCATCGACCACGATGGTTTTCCCGCTGGAAGCGGCGGCACCGCAAATTCCCTGATTCAGCGGGATCCGGGTATGCGGCGTCATGGCTCCCTCGAATGCTGCCAGCACCAGCACAGGCGGTTTCGTTCCTGGCTCCAACATGTAAAAGCCAACCCAGTTATACTTCAGCATTCGATCATGCAAAAGTTTGCAAACTCCCTCCATCAGACTCTTGGCTGTAGATGACGTTTGCGCGAGCGTCTGAACTTCGTTGCGGACTTCTTCCATTCGGCTGATTACGGGCATGAAGAAATCTTAACTCAGGCACTTGGATTAATGGCAGCCTCGATTGAAACGCCGGTAATCCGCCGGATTCCTTTCGTGCTGCCAAAACAGTTCGGGATGGATTGCAAAAGCTAAAGCGTCGAGTCCCTGAAGTAGTGTAGGCGCCGGCGTATTAAGATATTCATCTCTAATGCAGTAGACGCGGGCGTTACGGGCCGCAGCTGTTTCCCGCCAGTTTCGCTCGTCCATGATTTTTTCCAGCGGTACGCGGTCTCCAGCTCCGCACCAAGCCGCGACGATTACATCTGGATTTAAAGCGCGGACCTCCTCGGCGAAAATCTTTGCGCCGGGAGTTCCCACAAACTTTCCTCCAGCGGCTTCCACCAACTCCGCGACCCAGCACTGCGAAGCAATTAACGGCTTGCCCCACTCTTCGCAGAACACTTTCGGGCGCAGAAGCCCATGGGTACGGGAGCGCGAATTCTTCGATCCGCGCACGCATGCGGCTGATCACAGCCTCGCCTTTGTGGCACGCTCCAACCGCGCCCGCAATGGTTGCGATGTCCGTGTAAATATCCGCCAGAGATTTTGGAGCAAGCCCTAGAAATCGCACTCCCGACTTAAGTATCTCGACGACTGCTTTTTCCTGGTAAGGCACGGCCGCGATGACCAGTTCAGGGTGTTGCGCAAGGATCTGTTCCGCATTGGCAGTCCATGAGTCCGAGAGGATTGTTCGTGGTCGCTCCAAAATCTCAGAAACCACTTCGTGACAATATTTCGTACAAGCGACCACGCGATCCAGCTCGCCAAGCTCGGCCAGAATTACAGTCGCGCTGGGTTGCAAGCTCGCAATGCGGCGTGGGGTGTGGTCCTGCATCATTAATCAGAAGATCAATAATTGATGTATTTGGCTGAGGGCGCCTAGTTGCAAGAGCGTCCATGGCCAGATGGGCAGCGTGCGTAGAAGCCTGCGGGAGGCCACCTACGGCTGCAATCACTTCCTCCCGCTGAGAGTTTCCTTGCATCCTCCAGGCTCTTTCCGTTAACGAGTTCCGTCATCGCCGACCCGCAGGCAATCGCCGCAACGCATCCCTTGGCTTTGAATTGCACTTGTGCAATTCGCCCGGCGTTCAGTTTCAATGCCAGCCACAGCACGTCTCCGCAGGCAGGATTCTCTATTTCTGCTACTGCATCCGCTTTCCCTATCTCGGTGACGTTGCGCGGATTCTGAAAATGATCGAGTACCTGCTCGGAATACATGAACAATCCAATTGTAGCGGGGTGGTCCGTTCCCGCTAACCTCGTGAACGGATGCTGTCAGGAAAATAAATCCGCCAGCCGCGCTCTTTCGCCACAGACTCAAGATCTGGATTCGGATTCACGGCGACGGCATGTTTCGCCATGGCGAGCATTTCCGTATCCCAGCGAGAGTTGCCGAAAGCAGCGTCAATTTCTTTCGTAACCACTTGCCGTAACGCCGCTGGTTTCCCTGAGCCAGACGGCACTCGAATCAATCGATCTGTGATGACGACACCTTCCAGTTCCACTTTCGCCGCCAGGATGCGGCTCTCCGGAATTCCAAAATGTTTCATCGCCGCCCGAATGATCCACTCGTTGGAAGACGAAACAGCCCAGACGTCGCAGCCATTTTCCTGCAGGCGCCTCACCAGTTCGCGCATCTCCGGAAAAATCTGCGCCACAAACTGCTCGTTGAAGAAGCGCGTTGCGGCATCCATTAATTTGGGTTCTTCAATGCCGCTGTGCATGGTCACCATTTCCCCGCACATGGTGGATTCGTCGACTTCCCCGCGCCGGTAGGCCGCATAACGGTCCCGCATCGGACGATCGAGCGCCTCGCTCACAACATCGCCCTGTCGTAGCTCCCAGTCGAAGAAACGCTCACCTGCGTCCCCGGACCATAGCGTTCCGTCGCAGTCAAAGGCAGCAACCCGCGGTTGAAGCCGCAAAATGGAGTCGATAAATTCCTGGGTAGGTGGGAGAAATGCCTCGGTCTCGGCAACACTCATCTTGAAAACCATAGCTTGATCAGGCCTGCCGCGCGCAACGGCGCGCTACTGACCGGCGCGAGCGCTCCAGCAACCCGGCATAGTCTTCTGGCGTATTGATATTCAGCGCTACCAGCGGGTCGTCTACCTCAACATACAAGATGTGTTCTTCGTTGGCATGTTCGACCTCGCGCGCGCTGGAGGTCGGTGGAACGCGCAGAAAAGCTCTCCATCATCTCCCGCCCGACGACATAGGGATGCCCGTGTTTGCCATTGAACTCTGGAACCACTACCCAAATGTTCTTGTCCTGCTTCCTTGAAAGCCTCCCGCAGCGCGTGGACCGTTCGGTCGCTGACCGGAGGCCGATCCACCAGCGTCACCACCGCGGCATCACGTCCCTGGTTGAGCACTTCTTGTAAGCCCACTTGGAGAGAACTAAACTGCCCCCTTGCGGCCTCCGGATTCACCACCAGGGAGGCACCGCGAGCATAGATAATCGGCGCAAGAACTGCTTCGTTGTTTCCGACCACCACAATTACAAAATCAGTGGCCTTTAGCAGGGAGCGAATCGACGCCGAAAGAAATGTCTCACTGGAAGGCGCTTCCGCGACCAATTGCTGGAGGCCATGGAAGAAAGCCTTGTCCCGTCCCATCCGCGAGGATTCCCCGGCTGCGAGAAGTACGCCAGCGAAGCTAGGGGCGCGGGTCATGCTGCGAAGATAGCAGAGTTCCTCGACAAACTTGCCGAGTCAATTATTCGCGTTCGTCGAGCGACTGCATCTGTCACGACGTTTCGGCGCCAACCGGCGAATCCTTAGATCGAAACCAACTCATGTGCGGAATGCTGGCCTTGGCCTGCCGTCGCACTGCGATCAACTCCGCAGTGATAGCAACTGCAATTTCCTCCGGCGTGATGGCCCCAATATCAATCCCCACCGGTGCGTGAACACGGTCGAATAAATGAGCGGCAACGCCATCCTTCCGCAGCGCCTTGAAAATCTCAATCACTTTGCGCTTTGAGCCGATCATGCCAGTGTAGCGGGCCCGGGTTTGGACTGCCCAGCGCAAGATTCGCATGTCGTCACGATGCCCGCGCGTCACGATTACGAGATAGGAAGACTCGTTGGGATCTGAGTCTTGATCGCTTCATCAAAATCGAGAGCGTGAACTTCACGCGCCGCAGGAAACCGTTCTTTGCTGGCGTAAGAGGTGCGATCGTCGGTCACTATAACTTCGAAGCCTGCCAAGGTCGCAACTTGGCAAAGGTTTACAGCAACATGACCTGCACCGAATATATAAAGTAACGCTGGAGGTAGTACAGGTTCGACGAATACCTCTAGCGTGCCGCCGCACACCAATCCCGTATCGTATTTGGGGTCTTGATTCAGATCGAACGTCAGCGTCTTCGGCTTTTCCGATTCCATCACTTCCCGAGCTGCCTGCCAGACGTCGGCTTCCACGCATCCGCCACCGATCGTGCCCACAATCGAGCCATCATCCCGTACTAGCATCTTTGCCGTACGAAACGAAGGAATCGATCCGCGTACATTCACGATCGTGGCCACAGCACCGCGACGACCTTCGCGGCGCAGCTGAACGATTTGTTCGTAGATATCCATGGCCCCGGCTGCAGTCCTGATTATCAGTCGGTTAACACGCAGAGTCAATCGCGGCGCCCGAAGGCTCCCCTAGGGGAATTGCGTCTCGTCCCATACGGCCACGTTGGGAATTTGTCATGCACAGCAGTATTCTTATTGCCGGACAGGAGATTGATCGCATGAAGGCAGTTCGCATCCACCAATTTGGGGGCCCTGAAGTCTTAACGTACGAAGACGTCCCCGATCCGCAGCCGCACAAGAATGAAGTCTTGGTGCGTGTGCGAGCGTGTTCCCTGAATCACCTCGACCTCTGGGTTCGCAAAGGACTGCCGGGCGTAAACCTGCCGCATATTCTCGGCAGCGATGTGGCCGGTGAAGTCGTCGAAGTGGGTGAGTATGTCACCGGAGTTAAAACCGGTCTGCGTGTGTTGCTGGCGCCCATGCACTACTGCGGACGTTGCGCGAAGTGTGTCGCCGGCCTGCAGAATCAGTGCCGGGAATTTACCGCTCTCGGTAATGCGGTCGACGGCGGCAATTGTGAATTGATCGCCGTGCCCGCGGCCAACGTGATTCCGATTCCAGATTCCCTTAAGTTCAATGATGCGGCCAGCGTTCCCCTGGTCTTTCTAACCGCATGGCATATGCTGGTCGGCCGCGCCTGCATTCGACCTGGGCAGACCGTCCTGGTTCTCGGTGCGAGTTCCGGTGTCGGCATTGCCGCAATCCAGATTGCCAAACTCTTTCACTGCCGCGTCATCACGACCGCGGGCAACGAAGCGAAACTAGCCAAGGGCCGCGAACTCGGAGCGGATTTCGGCATCGACCACTACAAACAAAAGATTTCCGAGGAGGTTCGCAAAATCACGAACAAAGTGGGCGCCGACGTTGTTCTGGAACACGTTGGCGCAGCCACGTGGGACGAGAGCGTGAAGTCTCTCAAAAGCGGCGGTGTCCTCGTGACCTGCGGAGCCACTACCGGACCGAATGTCACTATCGATCTACGCCACTTGTTCGCGCGGCAACTCTCGCTCCTCGGCTCCTACATGGGAACGATGGGCGAGTTGCATGAAGTGCTGCAACACGTTTTTTTACAAACGCTAAAGCCGGTAGTCGATCGCACATTTCCGCTCAGTGAATTGCGCGCCGCTCATGAGTATCTCGAAAAAAGCGAGATGTTCGGCAAAGTCGTAATCACGGTCTAAGCGGAAGTCTTGACCGTGTTCTTCCCCAGATCGATGATGAAACTGTCCCCAACCGACGCTTTCGCCGTTGTCCCACTCGGATAAGGAGCCGAATAGTACCTTCCCACAATCTGCGTCTTGCTGACTTCGAGCCGTAGAAATCCAAAATTCGTCTGGTCGTACTGCTCGAGTGTCAGCCCATTGCCGAGAACCAGCGGAACTTTCGGATAGGCGCCGTTCACTTTGTGAAGCGTGCCGAGCTTCGTATATCCGCCCGCTCCGGCCACTAAGTAAGGAAGTTGAAGCGGTCCATTAGGCCCCTTCACCGCGCTCGTAAATCGCTGGTAATTGTGCACGTGCCCGGACAAAATTAAATTCGGATACCGCTTGACCGCTTCGAAGCTGCTCGACAAAACCTTGTCCACTGCGCTGCTGCCTGAATGTTCTATATCGCCAGAAAACGGCGGGTGATGCACCGTTACGATCAACGCAAGATTCGGATCCGCAGCCGCGAGTTCTCCCTGGAACCAATCAATTTGGTCTTGATGAATCTCGCCTTCAGTCTCCCCAACGTTGGAAAACAGGCCGAGAATCGTGGCGAACGGAGTGGTGAAGGTCCAATACACGTTAGGCAAATCCATCTGCGTCCGATTGGCTGCCGTCTTGAGCGAACCCAGTTGCCCAGGATTTTTCGACATGAAGTTTTGCACCCAGCCATCCAGAGGAACTTTGTTCGGATCAACCGGTCCATCCTGCGCATCGTCAGGCTGGCAATCGTGATTGCCAGGAATCGAAACTATAAAAGCCGGATAATCTTTATACGTTTCGTAAAAGTAAGCACCATATTTATCGATATCTCCCGCAAAATAAATCACGTCGCCCAGATGGTAATAAAATGCCGGCGGTTTGCCGTCCGGCGAATTTTGAATGTCTTCCGTCATGATCTTCGCCACCAAATCCTGCGGCCCTGAATCGCGATAGTCTCCCGTATCTCCTACCGTGTGAAACACCATGACGCCGGCACTCTTGATCTTTGCGACATCGGCCGCAGTCAGCAACTGCGATAAATCAAAACGATAAGGCGCCGGGCCGTTTGGACTCGGCAGCGGTTGAAAAGGATAATGCGGGAGTTGAAGCTCCTCCTGCGCTGGCGATGCCTGCACCGGAAAGTTAGCTTCTGGGATCGGCGGAACATGACTACGGCGCGAGCCGGTTCCCTTTCCTGTGATGAACGAATTCAACGGACTCATAGCTTCTCCTTCACCTATCTGGCTGGAAAACAATTCGCGATCGGAGTGCGTCTCGACAGATTATCTGAGGCATTGGCCTTGTCAATCGGGTTCCCGCGATGAGGCAATCTGCCTGCCGGCAGGCTATCGGATTTTGGAATCTGCATCCGCAGCATTTAGAATGGAAATACCATGGCGAATGAATTAAATTTTGGGCCTTATGTCGATATTCAAAACGGCAAGAAAGTAGTCAAAGATCTCACTTTCGGCAATCCAACCCCGGAAGGTGTGGTCCTGACCACTCTTGATTCTGCCGTTAACTGGATGCGCAAAGGTTCCATCTGGCCCATGACATTCGGACTGGCATGCTGCGCGATCGAGATGATGTCCATGGGTGCCTCGCGTTTTGACATTGCGCGCTTCGGAGCAGAAGTCTTTCGGCCGTCCCCACGCCAAAGCGACCTGATGATCATTGCAGGCCGCGTGTCTAACAAAATGGCGCCGGTGATCCGCCAGTTGTGGGAGCAGATGCCGGAACCGAAGTGGGTCATCTCCATGGGAGCTTGCGCTACCTCCGGCGGCGTCTTTAACAATTACGCTCTCGTGCAAAGCGTGAACCAGGTGATTCCAGTCGACATTTATGTTCCGGGATGTCCTCCTCGCCCCGAACAACTCATCTACAGCATCACGCTTCTCCAAGAGAAAATTCAGAAAGAGCGCGGCACGATCAAGAAAGCTCTCAACCTGTCTTAACCATTCTTCCCGTCAATTGAAAAGGCTTCTGAGAGTGCCACCCTGCGCCTCAATGGAGTGACCTTGCACGGACGTTCCAAGCCAGTTCGGAATGCCGTTCCATTTCGGGAGACGCCATAACTCATTCTTTCGAAATCACTTGCATCACAGCGAGTGATTCGCTGACAAACTCAGCCTGTGAATTCGAACCATTTTCGATCTTTTTGAATCTAAGGTATTAAGTGTAGGCGCTTGCGTAAACTCCGTAGGGCCTGCCCGGGTTCCCAGAGTCTGTGGAAGGTGTTCCTATGATGGCAAGATTGTTCGACGCGGTCTTCGGTTGCAGACATCCTCGTTACAGCTTTCCCGTAACCATTCGGGGCAAGGCGCGCAGGCCGCAAGCTGGCGCGTTGACCGGGACTTATGTGGCTTGTTTGGACTGCGGAAAAGAGTTTCCCTACGACTGGCAACAGATGAAAGTGATTACATCTTCCGCCGAAACTCGCGAATATCGGGCGGCAATAGCCAGCAAACAGGTGGCGTAACGGAAAATTTCTGCCTCCCGTTTTTCGTCGCCCTGAATTCCTCCCCCTGCAAAACTGATTACGGTGTCGGCATAGCCGCTGCCGTCCGTTTGTCCATCGCAACAAATTCCCGCGCTTCGTGTCCCGTATAAATCTGCCGGGGCCGAGCGATTTTCTGCTCCGGATCGGTAATCAATTCCTGCCACTGCGCTAGCCATCCTGCCGTTCGAGGAATGGCAAACAATACCGTGAACATCTCCGGGCGAAAGCCCATCGCCTGATACATAATTCCAGAGTAAAAATCTACATTCGGATAAAGCTTGCGCTTGACGAAGTAATCATCCTCCAGCGCGATCCGCTCCAGCTCCAGGGCAATTTCCAGTCTCTGATTGCGCCCCGTCACTTCAAACACCTGCTCGGCGCACCAACGAATGATTTTCGCGCGAGGATCATAATTCTTATAGACGCGGTGCCCGAATCCCATCAACTTTTCGCCGCCGTCCTTCACCTTCTTGACATAGGCCGGAACTTTGTCCTTCGAACCAATCTCGTCCAGCATGCGCAGCACTTCTTCGTTCGCTCCCCCATGTAGCGGTCCCGCTAACGCCGCCGCCGCCGAAGCCATCGACAAATAAGGGTCGGTTTGCGCGCTGCTGACCGAGCGCATCGCATTCGTGCCGCAGTTTTGTTCATGATCGGCATGCAGGATGAAAAGAATGTCGAGTGCCCGTGCTATGGCTGGCTGCGCCACGTACTTGGGCTCGACCATCTTCCACAGCATGTTCATGAAATTCTCGGCATAGCTCAAATCGTTGTCCGGATAGACGTAGGGAAACCCCACGTTGTGCCGGTAAGACATTGCCGCAATGGACGGGACTTTGCCGATGAGGCGCTTAATCTGAAGTAAGCGGCTCTTGGGGTCATGTACGTTCCGCGAATCAGGATAGACGGTCGACAGCGCAGCCACGGTGCTCACAAACATTCCCATGGGATGGCTGTCATAACGGAAGCCTTCCATGAACATCTTCGTCGTCTCGTGCAGCATCGTGTGGTGCGTGATTTCGTAAACCCAGTCTTTGAGTTCGGATTCGGTAGGCAACTCTCCAAACAACAAGAGATAGGCAACTTCAAGAAAAGTGCAGCGCTCCGCCAGCACTTCGATCGGATAACCGCGATACCGCAAAATCCCGCGATCGCCATCGATATAGGTGATGCTGCTGCGGCACGACGCGGTATTCATAAACGCCGGATCGTAGGTCATCAGCCCGAAATCGTCCGGTCCCGTCTTGATCTGCCTCAAGCTCATCGCGCGGACCGTGCCGTCCTCGATCGGAACCTTATAGGTCTGACCGGTGCGATTGTCGGTAATGGTGAGCGTGTTCTCTGCCATAGAAGTTCGGCTCCTGTTTCTACACTATACGACTTAGACTACACGACCGCCTTAGCCTCACCCACTTGCATAAAAGCCGCTGTGACCAACGTCACGCGACCCTGTGATGCGATTGGAGCTTACCCGGACATACAAAACCGGCGGCCATGGCCGCCGGTCGCTGATTCCGCGTGACATTTCAATTCGACGAATCATCTCGCCGCTTCAGAGTGGGACGATCGTCGTCATTCTTGCTGTCGCCCGTCTTGTCGTCGCCGGAGGGGTTCGAAGTCCGCCGCAAGCTGGGCTTGTTCTCGTCTCTCTGATCCAGCACCTTGTGGCGATTCTCAATCGACGCTAAACGCGATTTTACGTCGTCAAATTCGGAGGTCGTCACAACATATTCCTGCTTCGACGGCAGTATTTTTCGTATCTCTTCCTGCGTCTTGGCGATGCGGTCCGGAGTCTGCGGATGCGTGTCGAAGGTTTTCGCTAAGGTTCCAGGCTTCTTCTTTTCCATCGCCTGAATCTTTTCGAAGAATGAGACAAAGGCCGAAGGATCGTAGCCGGCGCGGTACATGTATTCCACCCCAAGATAATCCGCTTCCGCCTCAAACCCTCTGGAGAACTTCAGAAAACCAAGCATCATCGCAGGACCGGCTGCCTCGTAAACTCCGTAGCCAATTCCGCCGCCCACGAAGATCAGGGGAATCGTAGCCAGTTGCATCAGCGTACCGCGCGTCTGTTCCCGAGCTAAGTGGCAGGCCGCAACGTGTGCGATCTCGTGCGCCATGACTCCCGCCATTTCGGCTTCTTCGTCCGCAGCCAGGATCAGGCCAGAGTTCACGTAGAAGAATCCCCCGGAAGCGCCATGGCATTCACCACGTCCGAGTCAATCACTTTGATCGTGAATGGCACCTGCGCATCGGAATTTCGTACCAGGTTCTGTCCGATGCGGTTTACGTATTCCGTCACCACAGGATCATTCACTAACTTAATCTGCGACTCGACCTGCTGCGCGTAAGAGCGTCCCATCGCCACTTGCTTCTCGATGCTGTACCAGTTCCCCACGCCTCGACCGCAACCCACGTTCCGGTTTCCCACCGCATCCACATCGGTCTTAGTTCCGTCGTGCTTGATCTGGCTGTCATCTTGCGTCGGCAAATTCGCCGGCGGCTGCGGCGGAGCATTCTGCACATCGCCCGCCTTCGGCTGACCCTTGTCCTGATCGGGAATCGGGTTTGGGCTCTGAGTCGGGTTCTGGCTGGGGACTTGAGTCTGGGTCGGATCCTGACCAGGATTCTGCCCGGGCTGCTGGGTTTGCGCAAATGTCCAAGGCGCGATACTGAATGCGGCCATGGCTATAACAGTGGATAACCAACGGGACTTCATAGGAACTCCTTTGCGGACCCAACTCTTACCGGGATTATACGCCCGCCCAACGCACACCAACCCACTACTTTCCCTTAAGTTAGACGCGCCCTTTCCGTGACGGGTTATCCGGCCCGTGCAGCCCTGCCCGGTTTTGTATGGTATAAGGGTCAGCGCCAGGAGGGTTCCTTGCTCGATCGCCGCCGTTTCCTCTGCACCGCCGCCACTGGACTGGCTTCTTCAGTCGCACTCCGAGGAAGCCTGTTCGCAAAACTGGAAAAGATTCCCGGCTTACCCGATCCTGCGCTCTTCTCCAAGAGCGAAGACGCCTACTGGGCCGAATTGCGAAAACAGTTCCTGATCCCCGAAGACGAGGTCTATCTTAACAACGGCACCGTCGGCTCCAGTCCCGCGCCTGTGTTGCAAGCCATCTTCGACGGCTACACCACTACCGAAAAGATGGACCAGCAAGATCCCGAAGACTATCCCATCTGGGGATACGCTGCCTGGAATGAGTTTCGCGACCCTTTGGCTGCCTTTGTGGGATGCCGTCGCGATGAGCTTGCCCTCCTGCGCAATGCTACCGAAGCCAACAGCTACATCGCCAACGGCCTCGATCTAAAGCCCGGCGACGAAGTCCTGATGACCGACCAGGAACATCCGGGCGGCGAGCATCCATGGAATCTTAAGGCGAAGCGCTATGGGATTGTCGTTAAGAAAGTCACACTGCCGCGGCCTGTTAAGGACTCCGCCCAGGTGCTTAATCTATTCAGCGACGCCATCACGCCCCGCACCCGGGTCATCTTCTACAGCCACATTACGACCTTCTCCGGAGTAGTTTTACCGGCGAAGGAACTCTGCGCCCTCGCACGCTCCAAAGGCATTCTCTCCGCCGTCGACGGCGCGCACGTGCCCGGCATGATGCGGCTGAACATCAGCGAGATTGGCTGCGATATGTATTCCGCAAGTCCGCACAAATGGTTGCAGGCTCCCAAGGGCTCGGGATTTCTTTACGTGCGCGATGAAGTCATCGACCGCTTGTGGAATACCATCGTCACCGAAGGATGGGACGATCCCAAACTGCGCGCCGAACGCTTCCAGCGCATAGGCAGCTCAAACGTACCCGCACTTTACGGTCTGCGAGCTTCGATCAAGTTGGCGAATGACATTGGACTCGATCGCATCGAGTACCGTCACCGCCACCTCGCCGACTACATGCTGGACGAAATGAAAAAACGCGGCGCAGAATCATGGACTTCGCCGGATCCCGCCCTCCGCTGCGCCATCGTCACCGTCAACGTCCCTCCTGTCCCCAGAACGCCGCTCGAAAACTGGATGTGGCAGACACACAAAATCCGCATCCGCGGCGCCGACCCCAACAAACTCCGCTTGTCCACTCCCTACTATTTGCAGACAAAGGACATCGACCGGTTTTTGGAGAAGTTCGACGAATACAAACGGATGAATCACATCGCGTAGGCGGGACGACGTCGGCTACCAAATCGTGCGCACCAGCGAACTGGCGAGAATTCTCTCATCCTGGGTAATCAACGTGAGCCCCAGAGCTCGGGCAGTTGCGCCTATCAGGCGATCGCCCGGATCCTTAGGATAGGATTCCGGAAACGCCATCGCTAGCCCGGCGATGTCTGGAGTGATTTCGAGTACATTAACTGCGGCGCTCTCAACGATATCGCGGATCGAAGCTTCGATCGTCCCGGACGCACTGAGCGTGCCTTTGGCAAAGAGCAAAGCCACCTCCCAGAGACTGATCGAAGCAATCGCACAGCCACCTTCGCGTTGCGCTTTGCGAATCTCACGCACTGCGGCGCGTGAAAGTTTGCCTGGACTCGAAACCATCCACAACAAAACGTGTGTGTCCAGCAGAATCACTTCAGGCTCTCCCAGTCGTCCACAGGTGTGATAGGAGAAACGATGTCGCCGAGAATCTTAATCTTTCCGGCAAGACGGCCGAAGATCTCCGGGGGCTCGCCGTCGGGCGGAACCAGTTTGGCCAGCGGCTTCCCTCGTTTGGTGATCAGCACGGGAACGCGCTTCGTCCGCACGTCTTCCATGACTTGCAGGCATCGAGCCTTAAACTCGCCAGCAGCAATCGTTTTCATGGTCACCTCGCAATGACCATGGTCATTATACCATCAAGCTCACAAAACCCACTTCCACTCGCATCGGCCCGAGGCCCGCCGAAACCCTTAGTCGTAATACTCCAGCCCCAGATGCGTGATCAGTTCCTCGCCCTTCAAGTGCCGCAGCGTGTTTTTCAGCTTCATCAACTGAATAAACAGATCATGCTCCGGGTAGAGTCCTGGTGCGGACATGGGAGACTTGAAGTAAAAGCTCAGCCACTCCTGAATCCCCAATCCGCGCAATTCTGAGCAACGCTTCGCCAGATCCATCAACAACACGAGATCAAGAACGATCGGCGCCGCCAGGATCGAATCACGGCACAGGAAATCAACCTTAATCTGCATGGGATAACCGAGCCATCCGAAGATGTCGATATTGTCCCAACCCTCTTTGTTATCGCCGCGGGGCGGATAATAGTTAATGCGGACTTTGTGATACATGTCCCCGTACAGTTCGGGATAAAGATCGGGCTGCAGGATGTGTTCGAGCACCGAAAGCTTCGATTCTTCCTTGGTCTTGAAGGATCCCGGATCATCCAGCACTTCGCCGTCGCGATTACCCAGAATGTTGGTGGAGAACCATCCATTCAATCCCAGCATGCGTGCCTTGAAGCCCGGCGCAAGAATCGTCTTCATCAGCGTTTGCCCGGTCTTGAAATCTTTTCCGCAGATCGGCGCCTCATTCTGTCGCGACAACTCCAGCATGACTGGCAAATCAACTGTCAAATTCGGAGCCCCGTTGGCGAACGGCACTCCCTCCATCAACGATGCGTAGGCATACACCATCGAGGGCGCGATCATCTCATCGTTCTCACGCAGCGCTTTCTCAAAAGACTTCACCGTCTGGTGCACATCGCTCGCGGCAATATAAGATTCCGTCGATCCGCACCACATCGTGACCAGGCGCGCGGCCCCACTGGTTTTCTTGAAATCGCGTATGTCATCGCGCAACTGCTCGGCAAGGTCCATCTTGGTCTTGCCTTTCTTGACGTTCGGACCGTCGATCTTCTTCACATAATTGTGATCGAACACTGCGGCGCGAGGAGTGACCCCGGAAAGAAAGGGCTTCAACTGATCCAGCAGTCTTTGATCGAGCACGCCCGCATTCGAAGCTGCTTCATACATGTTGTCTTCGAAAATGTCCCAGCCGGTGAAGACCAGATCATCCAGGCCAGCCAGCGGCACGAACTCTTTAATCTTGGGCGAGCGGCCGTCCGTGCGTTTTCCCAGCCGCACCGTGCCCATCTGCGTCAGAGAACCAATCGGCTTCGCCAAGCCTTTGCGAATCGCCTCAACGCCGGCAACAAACGTCGTCGCCACAGCGCCCATGCCCGGAATCATTACCCCCAACTTGCCTTTCGCCGGCTGAATGGTGCCGTTGTCACTAGCGCCGCTCTTGGGCTTGGGTTCAGATTTCACTTCAACGCGAGCTGTCTTTACAGACTTCTTCGATGTCGCCATAGGTTGGCCGCTTCCTCAGTAAGAATCTATAGGGATATGTAAACCTTGTATGTTCTCGTATCTGGCCGGCCTTTGGCAAACCGGCGTCGCCAAACGTAGAGAAAATCAATTCAACGGTGCAGATGAATCATCAAGCGGCGCGACCAATTGCAGTGCCAACGGTCGTCTGAAGGCGCGAATGGATCTCATCATTTTTTTGCGTTGGACTCTGGCGCCCCCATCCGGCATAGTGAAATCACTTCGCAAGCCAGCTCAGCAGCCGGTTCCGCGAAGCTGACATTTGCATGCCGGCCTTGCTGTCGGTATCTGCAATTCTCCTGACCTCGTTGTTTCTCCATTCAATCTGGGTTCACGCCGCTCGGTAACCGCCGCCTGCGCGAACTCGGACATGCGCCGAAAAAACACAGGAGATTCCAATGAAAGCAATTCGCAAGTTCGCCTACGCAGCGGTATTAACCCTGAGCGCTATCAACTTCACACCCAGCCTGGCTTCTGCCCAGGATGAGGGCGGTACTTTTACATTACCCCACGAAGTCCATTGGCAGAACGTGGTGGTGCCGGCGGGAGACTATCGTTTCTCGCTACAAGCCATGGGGCCGATGCAAATGCTGACGCTCACCAGAATGACCGGCAAGCCGGCGTCGTTCATGCTTTTCGTAAATGATACGGAAAGTGCTGCTGATTCCGAGTCGGCACGCCTCGTCATCGATTCCCAAACCGGAACGAGTTACGTGAGCGCCATGAACTTGCCGCAGTTTGAGGTCTCGCTGCGGTTCCGAGTTCCGGCGAAAACCGGCAAGGAGGTAGCCGGCCTGCACACGGTTTCGGCCACCAGTCCTGCACCGTAGCCGCCCGGCAAACCGGGAGCAGATCTGCCATGATTCTGCTCCCGGCTTTTTCTGTTCTCAAAAGAGACCGATCCAAAACTGACGACAGCCGAGTAACGGCTGAGTGTTGTCGGGATTTACGAAGGTCCCGCCGTCCTCGAACTTCCCTTCACTTCTTCACTCAGAACGATCGCTTCCGCGATTTCTCGCATGGGCTTGCGCTTTTGCCGGCTCTGCCGCTGCAGCGCCAAATAGGCCTGCTCCTCCGTCAACCCCAGTTCGCGTTGCAGAAGCCCCTTGGCCCTTTCGACCACTTTCCGTGTCTGCAATTGTTCCGCAAGGGTGGTGTTTGCCACTTCCAGCCGCGCCAGTTCGATCTCCGCTCCTACCAGAAATCCAACCGTCGAAATCAACCGGATCTCGCGCCTCCGGTATACGTGATGCTGGCGATGCTGCAAGTTAATCACGCCCACCACGCGTCCCCGGCACATCAACGGAACAGACAGGAATGCCTCGTAACTATCTTCCGGCAATTCGTGAAAGAACTGAAAGCGAGGGTCGAGTGCCGCCTTTTCAGAAACCGCCACCGGTTCCAGATGCTGCGCCACCCATCCTGTAATGCCTTCTCCAACGCGCAGTTTCAGCCGATCCACGACTTCCGGATGCGGGGTCTTCGAAGCTCGCAATACCAGATCTTCGCCCTCCAGAACGTAAATCAGGCAAGCGTCGCACTTCACCAATGCAGTTGCAAATTCCACTACGCGGGTCAGTACATCGTGAAATCCATCGGCTGTTGCCAGCCGATTACTAATCTCGTGCAATAAATCTACGTGTGATTCCTCAACTGATATGAAAGTGTCCATGATCAAGAGTAGGACCCATTCCCGTCCGTGTCTAATTCCAAATTTCAATGACTGCCATGCAGAAATTTCTGCACGATTGTCACATTCTTTTAACATCTCTCAATTGAGTCGCGCATCTGCGGATTTACCGATAGCCAGCCACCGCGGCTAATCTATGATTGCGAGGCGAGGCGGCAATTACGTGTTCAGGACGCGCGCACAGAAAACCTCAAACGGACTCACTTATGCCCGACAAAATCGCCCTCATCACCGGTGCTTCTAGCGGCTTCGGATTGCTCACAAGCATGGAACTGGCCAAAGCCGGATTCCGCGTCGTCGCCACCATGCGAGATCTCGACCGTCGCGAGCGCCTCGATCAAGCCGCCGGAGCCGCTGGCCTCGCCGACAAGCTCGATATCCGCGCCCTCGATGTAACCAACTTTGAAGCTATTCCGTCCTTCGTGGATTCCGTCGTACGCGATTACGGGCGCCTCGATGTACTGGTGAACAATGCAGGATTCGCGCTCGCAGGCTTCGCCGAAGATATCAAGCTGGAAGAATTACGCCGACAATTCGATACGAATTTCTTCGGCGCCGTAGCCATGACCAAAGCCGCTCTGCCCACTATGCGCCGGCAACACTCCGGACACATCATTCAACTATCATCGATCGGCGGCTTGTTCGGAGCGGTCACCGTAAGCAGTTATGGCGCCTCCAAACACGCCCTCGAGGGCTGGAGCGAATCGTTGCGGTTGGAAGTAAACACGCTGGGGATCAAAGTCGTGCTGATTGAGCCCGGAGCTTTTCAAACCGATATATGGACGCGTGGAGCAGTTATGGGAGAGAACTCCACGAAAGAAACTTCGCAAAACTTACAGCGCAGCCTGCGTATGCGCGATCGCATTCGAGCACTTCCGAAACGCGACCCCATCGAAGTCGCTCGGCTCATTGCGTCCGTGGCGCAGGATCCCAATCCGAAGTTGCGCTACCTGGTCGGCCGCGACGCAAAACTGCAACTCGCCATGAAGCGCATCCTACCCTGGAAGTGGACCGAAAAGATCGTCGCAAATTTCCTGAAAATCGACTAAACCTCTTCAACACAAAGGTCACAGAGGCTCACTGGGTATATCAAAAACTGCAGACTTACCCTGTGTCCCCCTGTGCCCTCTGTGTTGAAGACTTTGACTCTAAGGTTTCGCGTCCAGTTCGACGGTCTTCACCGGCAGATCCCAGTGCCCGTCGAGAATCTCAAACCGCCTCTGCTCTTCCTTCTGAAAAGTCTCCTGATCGGGATACATCTGCTTCTGTAGTGCCGCCTCGTCGAACGGTTCGTTCGCCACCGTGGCATTCTTGAAAACGATGGTCACGCGATAATCCCAGCGTCCGTCCTCGGTGGTGTGATAGCGCGGCTGATCCATCCACACTTTCGCGATCCGGCCCATCTCCATTTCTTTCTTAAGCACAGGGTAGTGATTCTTCTTGAACAACTTGAGAAATTCGTCCGCATGTCCCCATTTTGCTTTGTAGTAATACTCAATGACGAATGGTTTGTCGGACGTGGACGGCGGGGCCTGCGCTTCAGAAATGACAGGCAGAGCGATCGTGAATAGCAGCAGGCAGGCGAGAGCGCGCAACATTGGAATCACAGGATCCTCCTCGCAATTTCAAGCTTGTACACTATCAGGAAATAGCGGAGCGAAGGAGTGCCGATTGGAAAACGACGAACAGCAAATCCTGGAACTGTTCGAAGAGGGAGACCGCGCCTTGGTCGCCGCCGACCTCACAGCGCTCTCGCGCATTTTTGCCGATGACTACATGCAATACGATGAATCCGGAGACGCTCACTCCAAGCTACAGGTGCTGAGCAATCTGAAGACGGGCACAATCCGCTATCTTTCGATGAACTCCACCGGCCGGCGAGTTCGTATGCTCAGCGCAGACGTGGCCATCATCCACGGTTCGGAAGAAGACGACGTCGAACAAGGTGGACAGCGGTTCCCGGTCTCCTACGTCTACATGGATGTGGTTGTGAAGCGGGATGGCAGGTGGCAGATTGTCGCGTCGCAATTGTCGAAGCCCACCGAGTAGTAACGACTTGGTATTGATGGTCGTCGCCTTTTCGCCGGAGCACGTCGTTAGCTTCTTCTATGATTCCTGACGGCTCATTCTATTCTGCCAGTGACTCCAAACAAACCACGCCACCGCCGCCACTAGCACCACACCAATCACCGCATCGAACTTATGAAAGTATTTCCCCAGCTCGCGCCAGTTTTCGCCCAGCTTCATTCCGAGATACGCCAACCCGAGACACCAAGGCCACGATCCCAAAAATGTGTAGAGATGAAACCGACCTCGCGGCATGCGCGCCACACCTGCTGGGAGCGCGATGAAAGTTCGAATCACCGGCAGCAACCTCCCCACAAACACGGCCAGGTATCCCCAGCGCGCGAAGAAACGATCCGCCAGATCAAGTTCGCGCTTTCCCATCAGAATCCAGCGCCCATAACGTTCCACTAAAGGACGCCCGCCATAACACCCAATTTCATACGCCACCAGCGACCCCAGATTGCATCCAATCGCGCCAAAGGTCGCAACCCACAGCAGCTTAAATGTGCCCTGAAATACCAGATAACCCGCAAATGGCATGATCAATTCCGAGGGCAACGGAATGCACGCCGATTCGATCGCCATCAGCAACATGATGCCGGCGTAACCAGTGGTGCTGATCACGGAATTGATGAATAAAAAGATTACAGCCAGAAGTTTTTCAGTCATGAAGGCAGTTCTACATTCTCAACCGAGAAGAATTAGTGTATCGGAAATGTGAAACATGAATGGAAGGGTCGCGCCTAGAAGGAGCCGTCTTGGGTGAAGGTATAGCCGGGCAGCGCGGCACCTTGCGGGGTTTTCGTCACCTTGATGCGGACGGTCGGCGCGTCGGGCGCGGTGATCCCCGCCGGCCGCAACATGGCATACTGCGTGAAAACTTCGCTATAGACCTTGGTGACCAGATAATCCTGGCCATCGGCATCACTGCGCCAGACTTGCCCGAGTTGGATCGAACTCACGGCCATAAGAATAATTTGCGGTTGAATCTCCAGACTACCGAGTGCCACCGAGCGAGTCAATCATTCTTAAGGTTACCGAGGTCTCTGCTAAATACTGCCCTCATGCCCCGCGGAAAAATGCCGCGTCAACCTGCCCGCACCGGCCGCCAGGACCGTGTGGCGCGGAAACTCTCGCCCGCGAAGGCAGCGCCCAAAAAGTCGAGCGCCAGCAAGAGAGCGTGGAAACAATGCCCGTGTGGGGACGGCCGCCCCCGGCCGTCCGGGCAGCGTCAAGCCGCGGCCAGTTTCCAAGTCGAAAACCCGCTACAATCCCGTCGCTCCTGATCGCATCGCCGAAATTCTGAAGCGCCTCGACCAACTCTATCCTGACGTGACTTGCGCACTCACTCACGCCAGCGCATGGGAGCTGCTGGTCGCGACCATTCTCTCGGCCCAATCGACCGACGTGAACGTCAACCGCGTCACGCCCGAACTCTTTCGCAAATATCCGACCGTCGAAGCTTTCGCCGCGCTCACGCCCGAGCAACTCGAGCCCGACGTCCGCTCCACCGGATTTTCCGCAACAAATCGAAATCTGTAGTAGGCGCGGCGAAAAAAATCGTCGCCGACTTCGGCGGCCAGGTTCCCTCAACATGGACGGATCTCCTCACATTCCCGGCGTGGCGCGAAAGACCGCCAACGTCGTGCTCGGCTCGTGGTTCAAGATAGCTGAAGGGGTAGTGGTCGATACCCACGTACACCGCATCTCCCGCCGTCTCGAACTCACCACCAACAACGATCCGCAGAAAATCGAGCAGGACTGATGCGCATCATTCCACGCGAGAAGTGGATTCTCTTCTCTCACCAGATCATCTGGCACGGACGCAAGCTGTGCATCGCCCGCAAACCCAAATGCGTGGATTGCCCGCTGGAAAATATCTGCCACGCCGCCGATAAAACCTGGAGCACCGTGGAGATGCACAAGAACGCGAAGGCGTGACCGAGTTGTCATCCTGAGCGCGTTCTTTGCGCGAAAGCCCGCCCTGAGCAAGTCCGAAGGGGACCTCTGCAACATCTCGCCAGCGGATCAACCGCTCTACGTTCTGCTAAACTTCTCTTCGATCCTCGAGGCAACCGCGTCCATGCGCCCATTCGCACTCTTTGCTATCGTCATACTCATGAGCACAGTTGTCTCCGAAACCTGGCTGCCCAGACTCTGCCCGCGCCCCAGGCCATCACCGATCCCAAGCAGATCGCCTCCAAGCCCAACGCGCAAGTCGAACCGCGCGGCCTGACCATCGAGAAGCTGTACATGACGCGCCAGGTCGGCCGGCCCACGTGGTCGCCCGACGGCAAGAGCATCGCCTTCATCTCGAATATGAGCGGACGCAATAACCTCTGGCTCGTTCCCGCCGAAGGCGGATGGCCTGTGCAACTCACCGTCAGCGACCAGCGCCAGACCGCGCCCGCATGGTCGCCCGATGGCAAATGGATCGCGTACCAATCCGATTACGACGGCGACGAGCAGTGGGATATTTTTCTGGTCTCGCCCAAGACCGGAAAGGTCGTCAACCTCACCAGCACTCGCGAGATCGCGGAGATGAATCCGACATGGTCGCCCGATGGCCGGTACTTGGCGTATGAGGTGAAACCGAAAACTTCTGCGGCCTACGAGATCGATATCTACGACACGCTGATGCGCGAGGTAAAGCACCTCACCACCAACACGCCGCAGGATAAAGGCAACTCCAATCCCATCTGGTCGAAAGACGGCAAGTACATCGTCTATACGCAGGAGCAGGCCAAGGGAACGGATTCGAATATCTTTATTGCCGACGTCGCGACGGGAACGAGCACGCTGCTGACGCCGCATGAAGGCGAGCAGCGATTTTCGGCGAACGACATTTCGCCCGATGGCAAGCGAGTTTTGTTTACCTCGAACGCGGCGAACGGTTACGACAACATCGGCGTTGCTGGAGATCGCGACGAAGAAGACTTTCCTGGCTCACGCATGACAAATGGGAAATTCGCGGCGGCGAGTTCTCGCCCGACGGCAAGCACATCACCTTCAGCGCCAACGTCGACGGCAACGAAGAAATCTACCTGCACGATCTCGCCACCGCCAAGTCCACTGCGCTGCCGATTCCCAAGGGCGTGAACGAGCCTGCCGGCGGCCACTCGGCGTTCACCAAAGACGGATCGCGCTTGCTCTACTACCACAACGGTCCCACTGCTCCCGGCGATCTCTGGGTCTATACGTTGGCCGACGGGAAAGTCGCATCAAGTCACGCATTCGCTCGTCGCTGGAGTGCGCTCGGAAGACATGGTTGAGCCCTATCTCGTGCACTATCCCAGCCGCGACGGCAAGTGGACGATCTCCGCGTTTCTCTACGTCCCCTACAACATGGCGCGCAACGGACAGAACGCCGCCATCGTTTACATCCACGGCGGCCCCACTTCGCAAACCATGAATTCCTTCAACCGCTTCGTGCAGTACGCCGCCAATCAGGGATACATGGTGCTTGCGCCCAACTATCGCGGATCGACCGGATACGGAAAAGAATTTCAGCAGGCAAATTTATTCGATATGGGCGGCGGCGATCTGCAGGACGTTCTCGCCGGCGTCGACTGGATCAAGCAGACCGGCCATCTCGATCCGAAAAAGATTGCCGTCATGGGCGGAAGTTATGGCGGCTACCTCAGCATGATGTCCGTTACGAAAGCTCCCGATGTCTGGGCCGCGGGCGTGCCCATCGTTCCGTTCGTAAACTGGTTTACTGAAATCGAGAATGAGGATCCGGTGCTGCAGCAATCCGATCTCGCGACCATGGGCGATGTGGTGAAGAATAAGGCGCTGTACGAAGACCGATCGCCGATCAACTTCATCGACCAGATCAAAGCTCCGCTGCTGTTGCTGGCCGGAGGGCATGATCCCCGTTGCCCGAAATCAGAGACGCAGCAGGTTGTCGAAGCGATCAAGAAACGGGGCGGCACGGTCGACTACAAGATTTACGAAAACGAAGGCCACGGGTTCGCTCGTGTAGAAAATCAGATCGACGCATACCGACGCGTTGCCGACTTTTTACAGGCGCACGTCCCGCCGGCGGATTGCAGTTGTTCGCTTACGGAGTAAACGCGGAGACACTTTGCGACCGACTCTTTCACCAATAGCTTACAGCTAATCTATTTTATATCTCTTCCAGTAAAACACGTTTCCGGCCATCCTGAGCGAGCCGAATGGCAGGGAGGGCCAAGGGTCGGCAAAAGCGAGATCGTCGATCTTGGGCCTTCCTAAGCTCCGCAAACGGCATCCTATGCGACGCGGGGGAGATCAATTCAGACTAGATGAGCCTGACTTTCGCTAAACGGTTTACTAACTTTTAGCTAACTGCTTGATTCCGCACGGCTATAGGCTGCCGAAACAGAAATAGCTCGCTTCAAACCCCCTTGATAGCCGTCACGATGGCTTCCACCAAACCCGGGATCGTGAAATCTGTAGCGGCGATGTCGACACGCAGGGCCGCCTCGCGCAAAGTCGCCGATGTCACCGGACCGATGGAAGCGAATTTTATTTCATCCAGGGTCGTGCTCGGCTTTCCCAGGAGTTCAACAAAGTTGCGGACCGTCGAGGAACTGGTAAAGGTCACCACATGCGGCCGCCGCCTCGGATTTTTTAGCGCATTGCGCAAGCGCGTTCGCGACGATTGCGGTACTACGGTTTCGTAAGCTTCCGCCACATCCACGTGTGCGCCGGCCTTTCGCAGTTCCTTGGGAATCACGTCACGAGCCACTTTGGCGCGAACCAGCAGCACCCGCTTCCCTTTGACTCGCCGCTGCAGACTTCGCACCACGGACTCAGCGACATATTCTTTGGGGACCACATCCACTTTTGCGCCGCGTTGTTCGATTGCTTTCTTTGTCGCCGGGCCGATGGCTGCGATGCGCAGGTGTTTGAGATTCTTTTTCGTGAGTTTCAGCTTAGCCAGTCGCTGCCACATGGCGTCTACGCCATTCGCACTGGTCAGGATGAGCCAGTCGTAGCTCGCAAGATTTTTCAACGCCGAATCCAGCGGCGTAAAAGATCGCGGTTTGCGAATTTCGATAAATGGAATCTCCAGCACGGTTGCGCCCAACTTGCGAAGTTCGCCCGAGAGCGCTCCCGCCTGATGGCGCGCCCTGCCCACCAGGACACGAATTCCTGAAAAGGCAGGCCGGAATGGAGTTGTCGCGCTATTCTTCTTCACTCAGCTATTCTTTTTCCCGAGGCCACTGTTCTCTCATCATCTGCGCAACGTTCGAAATCACTGAATCTTTCGATGTCTCCAGCGATGCCATCACGTTGGCTTGATCCTCTCGCGTTCGATTCTGGCTGAGTTTGAATTTGCCTTCGATCTTCGTGGCCGTGATTTCAAAGCCAACAATCTGGCGAAGCATGTTGTCGCGATACTTTGGACTCAATTCCTGCCACTGCTGGCGATATGCTGGCTCGAAAGTTTCCATCAACTCTTCCAGCATGCAATGCACCTCGGTCTCGGCGGAAAAGATGCGCGCACTCCCCATATACGTGCACCGCTGCATAGTTCCATGTGGGCACGCTCTCGCGCGCCGCGTAATTGGTCGGCGAAATGTAGGAATGCGGGCCGTGGAAAATCGTCAGACATTGCGGTTCCTGCTCCAGATAACGCCAGTGCGGATTCGCCTTCGCGACATGGCCACGCAGCCGAACTGCATGTTCGACTGCTTGAATGAACAGCGGAAGATGCGTGGCGTAAGGACCGTCTTCTGTCGTCGAGATCAGGATGGCGAACGGATTGGCGCGCATGAAAGATGTGGCCTCGGCATCATGGTGCAAGCGAAAATGTTCGGGAATATACAAATGAGAGTTCTCTTACTTTCCTGAAGGCGCAACTGACTCTTTCCTCTTCACGTGTAAAACCTTTTCAACTTCCGCGATTACGACGCCCGCCTCATCTTTTATGCTCACTTGAAAGACTGGTTCGTATTTTGGCAACGTTTTTAACTTCTCGCGAATGCCCTCGATCTGGTCTTCTGACAAACGAAACTCAGCGCGCACCGTTCCCCGGCCGGGCTTTTTATAGCGTATGGTAGCCGCTTTGTCCCACACGACGTAGTCGCGGCCCAGATTCGCCATCAACATGAGCATATAGAACGGGTCGGTCATGGCAAAGAGCGAACCGCCGAAGTGGGTGCCGACGTAGTTGGCGTTCCACCATCGCAGCTTCATTTCGACGTCGACCGCCTTCATATCGGCTGCGATGTGCTTGACTCGAATGCCCATGCCCAGAAAAGGCGGCCAAAAGTTGATCCAGCGGCGGAGAGCATGGGTCTTGCTGCCGCCGAGAAGTTGCAGGAGAACGCTTCCGCTCATGCCAAAGATGATACGGGATCACGGCTGAGGCAAGACGGCGAGGCCGCGACCGTAAACGGCTTCCAGAATTTTGTCGCCACCGCGGCCTAGCAGGGTGGCACCGACCGCATTCCCCAATTTTTCAGGATCCTTAATATCACCATCGCGGGATTCGCGCAGGAGCTTTGATCCGTCAGGATCAGCAACGATGGCTTCGAGGTGAAATTTGCCATTTCGCATTTCAGCAAAAGCGCCAATGGGGACCTGGCAGCCGCCCCCAAGACTGTTCAGCAGGGCGCGCTCGCAAGTTGTAGCCGCACGGGCGGCGGGGTCATTCAGAAATTCCAAATGCTGACGAGTGGCCGAATCGCCTAAGCGAATTTCGATCCCCAACGCGCCCTGCCCGGCGGCGGGACACATGATCTCGGCGGGGATTATTTGTTTGATCAAATCAGTTTTGCCCAGACGCTTCAGCCCTGATGCCGCGAGAATGATGGCGTCGTATTCGCCCTGTTCGAGTTTGCGCAAACGGGTGTCGACGTTGCCACGCAACGGATGAATATCGAGATCGGGTCGAACGGCCTTGAGTTGCGCTTGGCGGCGTAGGCTGGACGTGCCCACGCGCGCGCCTTGCGGCAGCTCTTGAAAACTCGTGTAGTGGCGCGAGCAGAAGGCGTCGCGCGGATCCTGGCGTTCGGTGATCGCAGCAATCTCGAATCCGGGCGGAAGTTCGGTGGGCAGATCTTTGAGTGAATGCACCGCGAGATCGACGCGACCAGCGGCCAGGGCTTCCTCAATCTCTTTGGTAAACATTCCCTTGGTTCCGACCATGGCGAGGGCAACATCGGTGATCTTGTCGCCAGTGGTATGGATGATTTCGATCTCTACCTCGTGTCCGCGTGCACTGAGAAGTGCCGAGATGTGGTTGGCCTGCCAGAGCGCGAGTTGCGAGCCGCGGGAGCCGATGCGAAGTTTAGGGGTGTCGAAGCGATTTGAATTCATGAAGTCGATGAAGCATCCACTTTCTTCTTTTTGTGACGGAGTGCGAGCCACGCCCCAACCGAGTAAGCGATGGATCCCAGCACCGGAGGTACTATCAGCAGCTTCCCTAAGCATTCCGACCCACCGCAGTTTCCATTGTCTAGTGAAAACAGCTGGTAGTACTCCCACCGCCAGGAGTGACCCTGTGTGACAGTACGGTAATAGGTGGAATGATCGAAAAACCGAACATCAGCAAAGACGAGAACCAATAGAAGCGCGAAACAGATCGGCCCAATCCATTGCGCAGAGCGATTGCGCATGTAGTCGTTGATTACAAGTCCGAGGAAAAATCCCGCGATCCAGAATGCAGGGCTGTATTGTGAGGCGATGAATGTAGCAAACCATCCATGATGGTGAGATGAAGATACGTCCAAACGCGCAACAATAATCCATCCTGCGAAAGCCACGCCTATCGTTGATACAAAGAAATGAAGGATGAAGCGAAAGAGCCGGCCTTGGACAGTCGTGGGGTCTTCTTCGAAAGGATTGCCCCTCAGCGGAGACAGTGCCGAGCTTGAAGAATTTTCCATGCTTCTTTTGCGACTGTGCTGTCCTTACGGGACTTGCTCCATTTCCTCTCGGTTACCCGGCACTGCCGTGCTGGGCTTTCACATGCCGTCGCTACGCGACTGGGTCAGTGGCGCGTTTCGACTTCATTCTTGCCCGATGATTCCGAGTTACCCGTCAGAGCTGGACCTTTTTCTTTGTCGTGAAGATTAAACAATCTCCGCACCACATCGATCACCGTCGTTGCCTCGGACTCTCTGGCCGCGGTTTTCAAAGTGGTGATCGGGGTATGCATCACTTTATTGATAATGCCGCGCGTCAGGGCTTCGACCGCCATCTCCTGCTCCGGAGTCAGCGTGCCCATGCGGCCGCGCACGCGATCGATTTCAGCCTGGCGAATGGTTTCCAGATGATCTTGCAGAGAAACAATCGTCGGCACGACGTCAAGCGTATGCAACCGCGCCTCGAAGCGCTCGACCTCGCTGGTGATGATGGCCTCGGCGAGTTCGGCCTCGTGACGCCGATCGGAAACGTGACTGCTGACCGCCTGCTGCAGGTCGTCAATATCGTAGGCGAAGATGCCGTCAAGTTTCGCCATCTCCGGCGAAACATCGCGCGGGACCGCGATGTCGATGAAGAACATGGGCTTATTTTTGCGGCGCGAGAGGAATTGCTCTCCATGTTCTTTACGAAAGATCGCGTGAGGGGCGCCGGTCGAAGTGATGACGATATCGGCTTTATCGCATGTGTTGTACAGATCGTCGAACTTGATGGCCTGCCCTTTGAATTTCTGCGCCAGTCCGATGGCGCGATCGTAGGTGCGATTGGCCACGAAGATCGAGGCGCAGCCGTGCGCCATCAGATGCCGGGCGGCGAGTTCGCTCATCTTGCCGGCGCCGACGATGAAAACGTTTTTACCCTGCAAGGTTCCGAAAATCTTTTTAGCCAGTTCCACGGCAACCGAAGCAATGGAAACCGAAGAGGATCCCACAGCAGTCTCGGTACGGACGCGCTTGGCAACAGCGAAGGCGCGAGTAAACAGCTGATCGAGTTGCCCGCGTACCGAACCAACGGCGCGAGCCGTGGCATAAGCCTCTTTCACCTGCCCAAGAATTTGCGCTTCGCCGACCACCATCGAATCCAAACTTGAGGCCACGCGGAACAGGTGCCGCACTGCCTCTTTCTCGCGAAATTCGTAGAGATGAGAATCCAGTTCCGCCGAGGTTAGATGAAAGTGATCGTGCAGAAATCCGCGGAGGTCGGCCGAGCCGTTGCTGGTATGCGTAATCACTTCCACGCGATTGCAAGTGGAGATGATCATGCCCTCTTCGATGCCGGGATGAGCGGTGAGATCGCGGCAGCAATCGGGCAGCTTCGATTCTGGAATGGCCAGCCGCTCGCGTACTTCGAGCGGCGCGCTTTTGTGATTCACGCCGATGAGTTGATATCTCATGAAGCGGCGAACCTGTGGATCGCGGAGAAATAATTTGCAGCCCAGGCCACGATAGCGGCGACGAAGGCAAAGGTCGCGAGCACGGCCGCGCGGCGTCCCCGCCATCCCGAATTCCAGCGGGTGAAGACCATGATCATGTAGACGACCCACATCAGAATCGACAGCAGAATCTTGGGATCCGCAAAATCAATGTGGCCATAGGTCGACATGGCCACGATCGAGCCGGTAATCAGGCCCAAGGTCATGAACGGAAAACCTAAGAGCAAAGAGCGGTAGCCGATCTGGTCGATCACTTCCAGGGCCGGCAAGAATGAAATCAGGCTGCTCGCCATCTTGGCCTTCAGCCGGCGCTCCTGCAGCAGATAAAGCAGGCTAGCTCCAAAGCTCAGCACCAGCGCCGCATAACCGGTAAAGATCAGGATGATGTGCGCGATGAGCCATCCCTTATGTTGAACGAACGATGTCAGCAGGACGGGCTGCTCGTCGATAGCGGCCACGAACGTCAGGAAAAATACAATCGGGAAGACGACCACGCCCGGCGAAGTGGTCTGGTAAATCGCATAGATGATCATGAAGAACGTCATCGAGAAGAAGGCCAGCAACGATTCTCCGTTGTGCACCGAAGCCCAGACGACGTGGCCGGAAAGGAAGAGCTCGACCAGGGAAACAAAATGGAAAACCATGCCGAGGCTGGCGGCATGCAGAGCGATACGGCTGAAAAGGTCGCTGGTGCGGCTGAGCGCGAAGAAGGCGTAGATCAGCCCGATGAAGTAACAAGCCAGCGCGAAACGCAGCCAAAGTAATGACATAAGCTAGGTAAGTATCAGAGTTTGCTGAGTTTAACGTAAAGCCGGGTAATTTCCTAAGTCTTCGTCCCAACCCCCAGAAACCCCGTTCTCATTCCACGAATTATATTCTGCACGGAAGGGCTGCAACCGGGAAACGCCATTGATCACAGTGGATTGTGATCTCGGTCACATGGAAGTCCGGCTCCCCTGTTGCTGACCTTGGTTGCCAGTTCCTACTTAGGTTCCGGAACTGCGGTATGAGGATTGGCGGGAGCTTTACCATGCGGATTTTCCGTCCCTGCTGGCGGCATAGCTCCTGCGGAATGGCCACCGCCCATCGACCTCATGTCGCCGGGCGCGAAGCAGGTGACGCGTCCGCTTGAAGCCACACGTAATTGCGAGGGACATTCCCCAGTGCTTAGGGAGGGCGACGCTCCCGAGCTTTGGGATTGGACGGTAAACAATTTTCCTTCGCCATTGCCGGCGACGCCCACGGCCATTCCGGGCATATCATAGCCCACATAGAAGGCGTGTTTACTGTTGGCCGCCTGCATGGCGCAATCGCTGGCAGTCTTTAATTGCGCTTCGGGAGCCCCTACATCGAATCGACCGCAATCGGTAGCGCCGGAGCCTGAATATTCCATGAGCTTTTGCTGCACCGGGTCAGACTTGCCGGACGAAGCGGCGGGAGCGTTGGACGTTGCAGGCGCGCTTGATTTGTTGCAGGCGATAGTTGTGAATGCGATCGAGAGCCCGAGTGCAATCGTAAGAAAAGCAGAAGCAATTTTCATGGCAGGCTGATTGTAATTGGTAAAGAGGTGGAGTTGCGCGAAGCGAATATTTTTGCGCAGATCTAGTCGACCCCCAAGCTGCTCAGGGCTTGCTCGAGGGCGTCCGCATCGATCACGAGCCGCCGGCCATTCGCCATGAGATCCTCCACTTCGTCGAATGCTCGGAACAGGCGAAGTTTGGCGGCGGCGTATTGTTCCGCATCGGTTAACGGACGCCCGTGGATTGTAGCCCACTCGTTGATCACGCTCTCCGGAAGAAAAACGCTCACTGCGTAGGTCAACTTACGATCCGACGTGATATCGAACACAAACTCCGTGGCGGGAGCTTCGGGATCGGCGGCAAGGGCAGACCGTTTGCCTACAAAATAATATTGATAAACGTATCCTTGAGCCCCGGCGTAGGTTTTGAGGCGACGGACGGTCATGCCGACATTATGAACGGTCAGCGCGGGATTGTCCCGCCGGACGTTCGAAACTCCCACTAAGTTTTTGCCGCGATTCGGCGATATCTTCCTAGACGGTTCTCCGCCATTCCGATGACAGTTTATTGGCTTTGGGCAGCATTGAGCGCGCTGATCATTCTTGCGATCTATCAGGAAATTCGTGCTTATCGGTGCAAGCAAGAATCGAAAAGGCGTGATGAGTTATTTCAGATCGTTACCGAAAACGCCGCCGACATGATCGCGCTGGTGGACGTAAAAGGTTACCGGCTCTATAACAGCCCCGCCTACAAAAGGGTTCTCGGCTACTCCTCCGCTGAGTTAGGAGAGACCTCCGCCTTTGACCAGATTCATCCGGACGATCGCTTCAAGGTATTGGAAGCCGCGCGGGAGGCCCGCAGCACGGGAGTTGGCAAAAAGCTCGACTATCGCATCCGCCATAAAGACGGGACATGGAGAGTTCTGGAGTCGATGGCGGGTACCATCCGGGACGAGAAGGGTGATGTTGCGAAGTTGGTGATCGTCAACCGTGACATCACCGATCGTAAGCTCGCCGAACAACGGGCCGAACACAACTCTTTTCATGATGGACTGACAGGCCTGCCCAACCGCCGTCTGTTCCTCGATCGCCTGCAGCTCCTGTATGAACGGTCGCAGCGCAATCCGGAGCGCCAGTATGCCGTGCTGTTTGTTGATCTGGACAGTTTCAAAGTGTTCAACGACTTGATGGGACCCGCCGCCGGGGATTCCGTAATCACGGAGGTAGGCCGGCGGCTGGGGGCTTGTTTGCGCGGTGAAGATACAGTGGCGCGGTCGCAAGACGAATTCGCGATGCGCAACGCATTGCTTTCCAGGATGGGTGGAGATGAATTCACTATCTTGCTCGAAGGAGTAACCGATCCAAGCGACGCGATGCGGGCGGCGCAACGGATTCTGCTGGCCGTCGCCAAGCCCATTGTGGTGGAAACGCGCGAAGTCCGCACCTCCGCGAGCGTTGGCATTGCCGTGAGCGCTGTCACGCACACCCGACCGGAAGATCTTTTGCAGGATGCGGATGTCGCCATGCGCCGTGCCAAAGCACTTGGCGGATCGCGCTGCGAAGTATTTGATGAGGCCATGCACACCCACGCGGTGAACCGCCTGAATCTGGAAGCCGAACTCCGCGACGCCCTCGAGCAAAAACAATTTCGCGTGTATTACCAACCGATCGTGCAACTGGCAACCAAGCAGGTCACGGGGTTTGAGGCGTTGCTGCGCTGGAACCATCCCCGGCAAGGCTTGATCTCTCCCTATCACTTCATCGATGCGGCGGAAGATACCGGGCTTATGTTCTCCGCAGGACACTGGTTGATTGTCGAAGCCTGTAAACAACTGCAAGCATGGAAAAGCGAGAATCCTGCAATGGGGGCGATGACCGTCAGCGTGAACCTTTCAGCCAGACAATTCGCCGACGCCCGCTTCGTCAGCGATCTGCAAACGGCCATCCGCGAAACGGGCGTCGAGCCCTCCCGATTGCAGTTGGAGATGACCGAAGGCGTGGCAGCGGCAGATCCAAAACTTACTGTTACCGTTCTCTCTTACCTGAAACATCTCGGGATTGGCGTGATATTGGACGACTTTGGAACAGGACATTCGTCATTGAATGGCCTGCGGCATTTCCCTGTGGACGCGCTGAAGATCGACCGGTCCCTCATTGATGGAATGCTGGTGGATCGCGGAACGTGCGATACGGTGGAAATTATTATTCTGCTGGCTCACAAACTCAGACTGAAAGTGATTGCCGAAGGTATTGAGAACGTAAAGCAACTCCAGCAGCTCCAGGAACTAGGGTGCGATCTGGGGCAGGGCTATTTCTTTTCCAAACCGGTCGAGGCGAGCGCCGCAGAGCAAATCCTCAGGCCGCCTGTCGTAGATGGGCGCTCGAATGTCGCCCGCGCATAAAGGCTATTCGGAGCGAAAGACGGCATTGTTCCGCCAGGCACCTTCAAGAAAGCCCATTCAACAGCCGCGACGCAGCAAGTGCTCAGACATTCATTCCCCCAGCCTGACGCAATGTCTATACTCATCTGTCGGTAAGCATTCGTGCTCAGTCCAACCGCCAAGCACATACGCCGCTCCACATGGGCAGTCACTGGCCTAGAGGCCGGTGTCGTACTGTTCGCGGCAGGCCTCACACTGCTCTATCTGAATCCCTTTTGGCATTATGACAAGAGCGCATTTCTGGACTGGCGCGTGCACCGTTGGAACGCAGGGGCTGAAATACTCATTGCTGCCGGAATCATAATAGAGGCGCTTGCATTCCTTGGAGCGCTCGCGGTTCTTGTGTCCCGGTATACGGGAAGAAAAATCATGGCCTTACGTAGTCGCTGGAATGCTGGTATTTTTTGGGGTCGTCTGGGTTGGCTCAGAAGGCTTCGTGCAAGAGATGGATGCGCACTTCGAGTGGAATTCAGCCGACGGGTTCGAATCCTTCATCCTCCGCCCGCGTGACAACTCTAGCGATGCCTCGCGCCCGGCCGGAAGTTCGTCTGTGCAATCTTCAACTGCGCAATCTTCGTTCGTGAAATCGATGGTTCAATTCCAGATCCAGCCCATTTTGCGAGGTTATTTCAAACTCAATGACTGGCCGAAGATGAATGGGAGTTTGAGCATCAGGGTGATGCGGATCATTCCGATCGCATGGCCGGTTGACTTAGGAAGCGGCGGCGAAACGCTGGAGGATCCCGACGAAACCGCTCTCATGCGGGCCGCCGTGCAAGGCGACGCCAAAATGGTAAAGCAGTTACTCGCCAGCGCTGATAAGGCCAACATCAACGCGTTGGATCAGGGCGGCCAATCGGCGCTGATCTTGGCATGCGAGAATCCGAAGCCGAATCCGGATATCGTCAAACAGCTCATCGCGGCCGGCGCGAATGTAAATCTGCGCAGCCGCAACGGGTACACCGCGCTGACGTGGGCTCTGGCCCGAAAAAGTAAAGACGTTTCCCAGCTGTTGCGGCGCGCCGGGAGCAGGCCCTAACGGCCTTCCGTCAGCGGGAACTTCATCCATCAATCTTGGCTTCGCGCAGATTCTTCACAGCAGTCTCTGAACTGACGGGGGAGTAATACACTTCCTTGAAAGTGTAGGAGCGCGCTTTGGTCGCGAGCACCGGCATGATTTCGATGTGCCAGTGATAGTCGTCGTCGATGGTTTTCCAATATCCCAAGGTCTTTGAAGGATGCAAGCTATTGGGTGAAGTGTGCAGAACGAGGTGGAAGTCTTCGGTGACGGTGCGGACTCTCTGAAGTGTGCGGCGAAGCAGGGCGGCAAGATTCACACGCAGGCCCGGCTTCGACAGTCCGGTTCGTTCGAACGAGGCTTCGTGATTGCGCGGGAGAATCCAGGTCTCATAAGGGACGCGCGGAGCGTACGGCCCGAGGGCAACGTAATCGCCGCGGGCTTCGATCACGCGCGAGGCCTGACGCTCCTCCTGGGTGAGGATGTCGCAAAAGACGCAGCGTTCTTTGCCGGAAAAATATTCGCGCCCGGCTCGCAATTCGTACAGCACCCGTCGCGGGACGAACATGGTGGCCGTGATTTGTGAAGTTGGGTGGGTGAACTCCTGTCCGGCATTGGGCCCGTAATCTTTAAAGAAACTCACATACTTGATGCGCGGATCGCGTTTTAAATCCAGGATGCGCTCGGCAGCGAGCCGCAGGAATTGTCCGATCTCATCGTCACTGGCGTTCCACAGATGCCGGTCATGCCTGGGATTCTCCACCAGAACTTCATGCGCTCCCACAGAACTCATGCGATCGTAGATGCCATCTCCACTGCGCCCGGGTTCTCCTTCAATGTGATAGAGCGGAGCGGGATGAACCATAGATCGAGCTGACCATGCACCTCCGCTGGGCAGCGCGGCAACCACCTGAGTAGCGTCCGGCGCATCGGGGCAAAAGCGGCAAGCGCTATCGGGGCCGGTTCTCGACTGGATCATCGCCGGTAATTACCCAGGACCGAGTAATAGGATCCTTGCGCAGTTCCATGCATTAGGTAAACACTGTGGAAGAAGTCGCGTCAACCCATTGGCAAGTTCTGGGCATTCTTGGCACTGAATCGCTGCCGCTTTGTTATAATCCGCGCCAAGCCCTCTCTGACCGACGCCATGACCGAGCCCTCCACTCCGCTGATGCGGCAGTATGCCGCCGTAAAGAAAGAACATCCGACAGCGCTGTTGTTTTTTCGCCTGGGCGATTTCTACGAGCTTTTTTTTGATGATGCCATCGTTGCCGCGAAAGAGTTGCAGATTACGCTGACTTCCCGCAATAAAGAAAAAGGGATTGCGGTGCCGATGTGCGGGGTGCCTCACCATGCGGCTGAAGGCTATATAGGCAAACTGATTCGCAAAGGCTTCAAGGTCGCAATCTGCGAGCAGATGGAAGATGCCCGGCTGGCGAGAAAACAGGTTGGCACCAAGTTGGTGCGGCGCGAAGTAACTCGCGTCGTCACTCCGGGAACAGCGACCGACTCTTCGCTCGAATCCGAAGAAAATAATTTTCTGGCTGCGCTGGCGCAGGTCGGAGAGCGGGTAGGATTCGCCGCCCTCGACCTTTCCACAGGAGAATTCCGCGCCACCGAATTTTCCGGCGAAACCGCGCTTCGCCGGGTGCAGGACGAACTCGAGCAGTTACGTCCGAAAGAAATTTTGTACGGTTCGGCCGCGCCTTTGTTCGATGCGAAGAGCAGATCGAGCCAAAGGCCGCAGGCCCGTGCCGCGGGAGCAACCTGTACGGAAACTCCGCTCGACGACTGGATCTTCGCGCCGGACCATGCCATTCCTTTACTGGAAAATCATTTCGGCGTGTTATCGCTGGAAGGTTTTGGACTGACTGGCCGAACCGCCGCTGCCGCCGCAGCGGGAGCGATTCTCTACTATGTGCGCTCGACCCAGCGCGGATCCCTTGATCACGTCGATCGCATTGGATGGTACGAGCGGCAAAACTGCCTGGTACTGGATGCGGTGACGGTTCGCAATTTGGAATTGATCGAACCTCTGTTTACCGGAAGGAGCGGGGGTGACGGTATTTCGCTCCATCGATTGCGCGGTCACGCCCATGGGTAAGCGACTGTTACGAGCGTGGCTGCTTCGCCCATCGCTTGATGTTGCTGAAATCAATGCACGCCTTGACGCGGTGGAAGCGGGAGTGAAAAAAAGGATCTCCCGCGAGGAATTGCGCCACGCGCTCGAAGGAGTGCTGGATCTGGAGCGCCTGCTCAGCCGGGTGACTCTGGAGACTGCAAATCCGCGCGACGTGCTGGCACTGGCCGCATCGCTCGGCGAAAATTCCGTGCCATTAAAGTCCGCCCTGCGGCGATTGGCGGCGGAACGGCTGCGAAGAGTTTGCACGAATTGATCGATGAATTGGCTGAGCTCCGTGATCGGATAGCGAAGACAATCGTGCCGGAGCCGCCACTGAGCTTTCCGATGGAGGCGTGATAGCAGCCGGGGTGGATAGAGATCTCGATGAATTCCGAGAGCTTTCCCGCAACAGCAAACAGTTCTGGCACAGATCGAGCAGCGCGAGCGCGAGCGGACGGAAATTGTGTCGCTCAAGGTAAAGTTCAATTCCGTCTTCGGCTACTACATCGAAATTTCCAAATCGAACCTGCATCTGGTTCCACAAGATTATGAACGCAAACAAACACTGGTCGGCGCGGAACGGTTCACAACTCCCGAATTGAAGGAATACGAAACCAAGATCCTCGATGCGCAAGAAAAGATTGTCGAGATCGAACGCCGCCTCTTCATCGAATTGCGCACGGCCATCGCAGCCGAGGCGAAGCGCATTCGCCAGACAGCGCTAGCCCTGGCCGAGGTGGATGTGCTGGCCTCTCTTGCTCACGTGGCGGCGTTGCGAAATTATTGCCGACCGCATTTCATGGCGCCCTCCGACCCCCGCCATGGCGACCTGGAAATCATTGAAGGCCGCCATCCCGTGATCGAGCAGCAGGTAATGGCAGGAGGCAGCGACCGCTTCGTTCCCAACAATCTTTACTTGAACGCGTCCACCCACACAATTCTGCTGCTCACTGGCCCGAACATGGGCGGCAAGTCGACATACTTGCGGCAAACCGCGCTCATCGTGATTCTGGCGCAGATGGGCTCGTTCGTTCCAGCGCGTTCGGCGCGGCTCAGCGTCGTCGACCGCGTGTTCACGCGCATCGGCGCAAGCGACAACTTAGCGCGAGGACGCTCCACGTTTATGGTGGAGATGACCGAAACGGCGGCCATTCTCCACACGGCGACAGCGGGTTCCCTTATTCTTCTGGATGAAGTGGGCCGCGGCACATCCACGTATGACGGTCTAGCGATTGCATGGGCGGCGGTCGAGTATCTGCACTCGCGGGTGCGCGCCAAGACTCTTTTTGCCACGCACTATTTCGAGTTGACCGAACTCGCGGAGCAACTCGATGGAGTGAAGAACTATCATGTCTCCGTGAAAGAAACCGGAGGAGGGATCGCATTCCTGCGCAAAGTGGAATCCGGCGCGGCCGATCGCAGTTATGGTATCGAAGTGGCGAAACTCGCCGGCTTGCCGCATCGAAGTAATCCTGCGCGCCCGTGAAGTGCTGGCGGAACATGAATCCGCCGAGCGCGAACTCACGGGACATCTATCGCCGGGAGCCTCTCCTCCGCCAACGCAATTAACCATCTTCACGCCACTCTCGCAGCCCGTGCTGGAGAAACTGCGAGAAGTGGATTTGAATCGGCTTACGCCGTTGGAAGCGCTGAATTTGCTGGCGGAGTTGAAGAAAGAAATCTAATGACCGTGAGACGGAATGCATCCGGCCACAATGACGATCCCGGCCAACTCCTGATCGTCGGCTTCGACGGCACGGAAATGACGACGCGTCTCAATTCCCTGCTCTCGCGTATTCAGCCTGCAGGGGTGATCCTGTTCGCACGTAATATCAAGACTCCCGAGCAAACCTGGCGACTTCTCAGGGATTGTCAAAAATGTGTTTCCGCGCCGCTGTTTACCTGTGTTGATCTGGAAGGCGGCAGCGTCGATCGTTTTCGCGATGTCCTCGGTCCAACGCCTTCCGCGGCTGATGTATACGCTACGGACGATCGCAAACTCTTCCGCAAGCACGGGCAGGTCATCGGAGAAAACTGCCGCGCCCTGGGATTTAACGTCGACTTCGCCCCGGTTCTCGATCTGGCATTCGAAGCCTCAAGCAGTGTGATGAGTTCCCGGGCGGTCTCGGCTGATCCACAGGAAGCGAGGGCTTACGCGCGCGAGTTCCTTGTCGGCCTGCGATCCGCCGGGGTGATGGGATGCGGCAAACATTTTCCCGGCCTCGGCGAAGGCAAGCTCGACAGCCACCACGCGTTGCCCCTCATACGAAAGCCACTGCAAAAGCTGTGGACACAAGATATTTTCCCTTACCGTATGTTGCGGGCGCAGTTGCCGATGGTAATGATTTCGCACGCGGCATACCCACTGGTCACGCGCGACAAAACTCCCGCCTCCCTCTCCAAGATTTGGATCACCGACATTCTGCGCAGGCGGATCGGTTACCGCAATCTGATCGTCTCGGACGATCTGGAGATGGGCGCGGTTCTGGCTGCGGCCCCACTGCGAGAATCGGCGGCCGGACACATCCGGGCGGGCGGCGATCTTTGCCTGGTCTGCCATCGCGAAGATCGGGTGATGGAAGCCTATAACGGCCTGGCTGAAATAATGGGAAGCGATCCGAAGTTCGGCAAGCGGGCTGCTGAGTCTGTAAAACGAGTTCTTGCATTCAAGAAGAAGTTTGCGGGGAAGCTGCGAAGATCATCGACACCTTCGACCGCAGCGGTTGAAAAGCTTTCCCGGAAGCTATGGGAGTTCGGAGA
Organism: uncultured Acidobacteriaceae bacterium; assembly: GCA_963846215.1. Classification (GTDB taxonomy): domain Bacteria; phylum Acidobacteriota; class Terriglobia; order Terriglobales; family Acidobacteriaceae; genus Sulfotelmatobacter. Next base: position 316,723 of record CAWJVC010000012.1, read on the forward strand.
ACAAGTTCGACTCGCGGCCTTAGTTCGCGAGGAGACCATTTGCAGTAAGGCTGGCGCGAATCGGACTCGAACGAGAGAGTCACGGCGGCTTCGCGGATGAAGACCAAAGGTATGGTCGTCGCCGGAGTAATGAGTGGCACGTCGGCGGACGGCATCAACGTGGCTTTGGTCCGCATGGGAAAAGGGCGAAGCGCTGGCGTAGGCACGAACCAACTTCCACGCCATCTTGAACTGCTCGGTCACGCGGAGTATTCCTATCCGAAAAGAGTTCGAGCGGCAGTGCTGGCGGCCATGAACGCGTCCCAGGCTAGCGTTGCTGACTTAGCTCGACTTAATTTTGTTCTCGGCGAACTGTACTCGGAAGCAATTCTCTCGGCCGAGCGGCAGTTTCGCGTGAAGGCCGATCTTATCGGTTGCCACGGGCAAACGCTCTACCATCAGGGGGATCCACAGCGTTTCCTCAGCCACAAAGTCGCAGCCACATGGCAGACGGGTGAGGGCGCGATTGTCGCCGCTAGAACCGGCGCACCGGTGGTGTCCGACTTTCGCCCCGCCGATTTGGCCGCAGGGGGAAAGGGCGCGCCCCTGGTTCCCTTCCTCGATTACATGCTGTTCCGCGATGCGCGCATAGGAAGGGTTGTGCAAAACATTGGAGGCATCGCGAATTTGACGATCATTCCCGCCGGGGCCAAGCCAGAAGATGTAGTCGCATTCGATACAGGCCCAGGCAACATGGTGATCGACGCGGTCACCGACAAATTGTTCGGACAGCCATTCGATCGCGGTGGCCGGATCGCAGCCTCCGGCAAAATCTTGGGTGAAGTGATCGAGAAATTTATGGCTCGCGAATTCTTTCGCAAAAGGCCTCCCAAAACGGCAGGCCGCGAAGAATTCGGCCGGGAGTTTGTGCGTGACTTCCTGGCACGCTGCGGACGTTCGCGGCCACAAGATATCGTGGCGACGGCAACTGCATTGACGGCAAACACGATTGCCTATGCATTGCAGCGGTACGCGCCTCCTAACGTAGGCCACTCTAAGAAGCGCTCTATTCACGAAATGATTCTTTCTGGAGGCGGCGCGAGAAATTCAACACTAGTGGCGATGTTGACGCAGGAACTTTCATCACTCGGGATACGCTTGCGGTTTTCTGACGAGTTTGGCCTGCCCTCGGCGGCAAAAGAAGCAGCGGCCTTTGCTGTCCTGGCGTATGAAACATGGAACAGACGTCCCTCCAACATTCCGTCTGCCACTGGAGCGAAGCGCGCGGCAGTGCTTGGTAAAATTTCTTATCCTTAGAGAGCAAGTTATTCGAGGTGGAGTGTAAGCGACGAGTTTTTCAATCTATGCCGATTTACGCAGCGATGCTCCGCGGAATCAATGTGGGCGGGAACAAAATAATTAAGATGGATAAACTTCGCGCATCGTTGGAGGAAATAGGATTGGAAGAAGTCCGGACTTACATTCAAAGTGGCAATGTGGTTTTCAAAGCGTCGAAGCTGTCTACGACTGCCCTGTCGAGGAAGATTGAAGAAAGTATCGTTCGTAATTTCGGCTTTTCTGTCAATGTAATCTGCCGCACTGGCGACGAAATCAGTAAGACCGTCGCTGAGAACCCGTTCGTCAACGAACCAGGAATCGATCCCGAAAGACTTCATGTCGCATTCTTGTCTGCAGCGCCAGGTGCAAATGCTTTGGAAAAGTTAGCGAACCTGACTAGGATGCCGGATCGATCCGGCTGTGTCGGCAAGCACGTGTACCTTTATCTACCAAACGGAGTGTCAAAGAGTAGTCTGTGGAAGACTCCGTTGGATGGCATATTATCGGTGACGCCACCACTCGTAACTGGAAAACCGTGAAAACGATTCACCAGATGTGTCTGGATTGCCATTGATGCGACGAGTTGCTATTGTCGCGGCGCTCTTTCTTTCCGTTGGCCTGTTGTCTTGCTCCCACAAGGCCGATCCCAACACGCTGGTGATGCTGATCGAATCCAGTCCCACGAATCTTGATCCGCGAATCGGGGTCGACGCACAATCGGAGCGCATCGATAACCTGATCTTCGACGACCTGCTCTCGCGCGGCGACAACCTCGATGTAGCGCCGGGACTGGCAGAGCGGTGGGAAATTCCGGATCCGCTGACCTACGTTTTTCATTTGCACCACGGAGTCAGGTTTCACGACGGAAGGCAGCTCACTTCCCGTGATGTGAAGTGGACTTTCGACTCCCTGTTGCACGGAAAGATTCGTAGCCCTAAAACCGCGGCTTATCGTTTTGTGGATCAGGTCGATGCCCCCGACGCCTTCACCATTGTTTTTCACATGAAGGAACCGGACGCAGCGTTGCTCTGGAACCTGTCCGACGGCGCGATCGGGGTGGTGCCGGACGGCAGCGGAAATGAGATGACAAGCCATCCCATGGGCTCTGGGCCATTCAAATTCGTAAGCTCCGAGACCGATAAAGAAGTTGTGATTGAACGTAACGACGATTACTGGGGCGAGAAGGCCAAGCTGGCCAGGGTGCGCTTTGCCGTGGTTCCAGACGCCACCACGGAAGCGCTGGAATTGCGCAAAGGCACGGGCGATTTAACCATCAACGCACTCACGCCCGACACGGTTCATACGCTGGAACGCGAGCCTTTTATCGCCGTCGAGCACTCGCCGGGCACAGAGATTCAATATCTCGGCTTTAACCTCCGAGATCCAATTCTGAAAGACGTGCGAGTGCGCCAGGCCATCGCCTATGCATCGATCGACGGCCGATGATTCAGTATCTATGGGGGGGATGGGCTGAACCCGCTCGCAGGTTCTGCCTCCACAAAGCTGGGCATATAACGGAGACGTTCCAGCTTACGATCACGATCCGGAGAAGGCGCGGGCGCTGCTCAATGCTGCCGGCTATCCAGAGGTTAACGGTGTGCGCTTCCACATCACCATGAAGACATCGACCACCGAAAGCACGCGCCTCATGGTCGCCGTCATGCAGCAGCAATTGCGCGAGGTAGGAATCGCGCTGGATATCCGGAGCTTCGAAGCGGCTACTTTTCTCGCGGATGTGGTGCGCGGGGCGTTTCAAGTCTACGGACTACGCTGGGTGGGCGGGAAATCAGGATCCAGATATTTTTTACGTGTTCCATTCCTCGCGGTTTCCTCCGAATGGATCGAATCGCGGGCATTATGCGAATTCACAAGTGGATATGCTGATCGACAAGGCTCGCCGGGAAGTTGATCAGAAATTGCGCAAGTCTACTTACGCTGAAGTGCAGCTCATCCTCGCCGAGGAATTGCCCTACATCGATTTGTGGTATCTGGATAACGTTCTCGTGCACAACAAGCGCGTACGCAACCTGCAGATGAACTCCGCCGGGAGTTATGACTTTCTACGCACCGCGGAACTGGCGCAGTAATTCCGAAACGAAGCAGGCTGCCTATAATCCGCAGGTTGGCGCGGTCGAGTAATTCACACACTGTGAGACTTGATCTCCCACATACCACAAGGCCGACATGTTGCTTTGATCCGCGAAGTCGCTGAACCAGAAGGTTAATTGGTAATCGCCGAAATTGATCAACTCTCCAAATCCGAACTGATCAGCCCAGTCGTTTGGATTGCACGATGTGCCGCTGTAGAGGATGGCGTTAAACGGATACGTTCCGGCGTGGCCGACCGAGACATCGACTGCTTGATAGCGATGGCCGCCCTGGTGGTACCAGCAGCCTTTAAACGTCGCGTTCGGATCGCCGGTTCCGCTGATGACCTTCAAGGTTGTTTTGGCTGAAGCGGAATCCGTCCCTTCGCTCGCTGTAACCGTCACTGGATAGCTGCCAGCTTGCGCACTGCTCGCCACGTCTAACGTAAGCTTTGACGTTCCAGATCCTGGCGCTGCGATTACCTGTGGATTTAGCGAAGCAGTAACGCCGGAGGGCTCGCCCGATGTCTTCAATTGCAATGAGTGATCGAAGCCTGAGTTCACTTTCGTCGTCACCGTGGCCGAGCCAGACTTCCCTTGTTGAATGGTAACTGTGCTGGGAAGCACACTGACCGTGAATGGCGCTGTCGCCGGAGGAAGGACCGCGAGGTTGGAGCCGGCAACCGATTCGCCAAGTTGCGCGCGCAGAGCTACCGAGACCGATGCCGGCACGGATGTAGTGGAGGCTGCGAAGCTGACGCTGCTCTGGCCTTCTGCGAATTCCACACTCGCCGGCGCTTGTACCGCTTCAGGTTCCGAACTGCTGATCGCGACCTTCACCCCGCCCGCCGGCGCAGGGTGCGCGAGGGTTACGGTTATCGTGGGTGAGGCTCCTCCGGTCACGCTCGCCTCGGAGATATGTAACGCCGATAGCGACGGTGAATTGTTTGAACTGGAGTTTTGACTTTGAACTGCCGGCGCCATCGCGAAACTGTTTGCATTGGTTGGGCGGCTAGTTTGCGAACCGCAACCGGAGAGCATCAATAGCGCAGCCAGAACTGTGGGGAAGCCAATTCTCTGAATTCTGAGATGGCCCGGTATGCCGCCCAATAGATTTTTGGCCCAAATCATTCCTCAGATATCTCATCCGCGCAAATTTATCGAAACGGCTTAGAGGTTGCGAAACTAACGATTTACTCGAAAGATTTAAGCTTCATGAATGCCGTTGGTGAAGGATTCGATAAACAGCCTCTCGGCGTTGACGCTCCGAAGTGTTTGAAAAGCGAAGGTGTTAACATCAACATTCGGCCGGTCTGCGTCACGATTTTCGGTGCGCGGCGGCCTTCTGGCATGCGAATTCTTTTTATTGGTGACATTTTCGGAAGGCCGGGACGGAACATCGTGAAGGACCGTCTGCCCGGTATCGTGCGCGATCAAGCCATCGATCTGATCATCGCGAATGGCGAGAACTCCGCGGCCGGCTTCGGCATCACGCCTGCTCTTGCCGAAGAGCTTTTTGAAATGGATATCGACGTCATTACGACCGGCAATCACGTCTGGGACAAGCGTGAGATCGTAGACTACTTCCAAACGGTCGAAGGCAACGGACAGGGCCCGGTAAGGAGGATCCTGCGTCCCGCGAATTATCCCGCCGACATGCCGGGCTGGGGGATGTATCAAGGTACAAAAGCAAAAATTCCTTACGCCGTAATCAACCTGCAAGGGCGCGTCTTCATGGCCTCGAACGACGATCCCTTCCGCACAGCTGACGAACTTCTAAAGAAGATCGACGCCAAGGTTATATTTGTCGATTTCCATGCCGAAGCGACATCCGAAAAGATTTCTCTGGGCTGGTATCTGGATGGCCGGGTGACCGCCGTGGTTGGAACGCACACACACGTTCCCACGGCGGACGAGCGGATTTTGCCGCAAGGCACGGCTTACATTACCGATGTCGGCATGACCGGTCCCTATGACGGAGTGATCGGCGTGAAGAAAGAATTGGTGGTAACCAAATTCCTGAACGGCATGCCGGTGCGTTTTGAACCCGCTACGGGCGACGTTCGCCTGTGCGCCGTGGTTGTAGATTGCGACGAGAAAACGGGAAAGGCGCGGGACATTGAGCGCCTGATGTTGAGTTAGCGGCCTTCTCCGCAAGAATGCTTCCCCCGAAACGTTCTAAACTCGGCCTGTCGCCATAGCGTTAGAACCAAGCGTTAAAACCAAAGGTACCCGGTACTATTAGCTAGCTCGGTAAGACAGGCCGGCAGGGTAAAATCAAGCGAATGCCTCGCGCGTCACTCATTATTGCGCTTACGGTTTTTTCCCTGGCGGCGTTAGGGCCCGTACGCGCGCTTGCTGCCAATGATGCCACCGTCGATGCCCCGCCAACCATTTCTTGCGGCAACGGGGTTCCCGGCGGCATCAATTGCGTTACATCCAAAAAAGATCTGAAGGAAGCGAACAACGCTTTCAATCGCGGACTCAAACTGGAGGAGCGCCGACAGTTTGAAGAAGCTTTCGTGGCGTTCGACGATGCTTCGCGCATGGCTCCCCAGAACACGCAATTTTTTTCCGCACGCGAAGTAGCCAAGTCGCAGCTGGTATTTCAGCATACGGAACGCGGCGACGCATTTTTGACCAACTCCCACCGGGTCGAAGCTGCCGCAGAGTTTCATGCTGCGCTTGAACTTGATCCGGACAATACGTACATCCAACAGCGTCTTGCCGAAGCCGTACGCGACACGGTAGAAGCCACCACGGGCGGGGTCCCAGCGCTGCTGGCCGATTCCGGCGAGATCCACATTACACCCAAGACGGAGCGCGCCACTTTTCATTACCGTGGTGACGTTCGTGGATTGTTTACCGAATTGGCGGCTGCCTACGGCGTAACCGCTCAATTTGACGATTCCGTTCCCAACAAGCAAGTCCGCTTTTATGTGGACGATGTCGATTTCTTCACTGCGCTCAATCTGGCGTGCCGCGTGAGCAAGACGATGTGGACCGCGATGGATGGACATCAATTGCTGGTCGCCGCCGATAATGCTGAAAATCGTAAACAGTTTGACCGCATGTCGCTGGCAACTTTCTCCGTTCCGGGCGCTACTACCCCGCAGGAAGCAACCGAACTGGTCACCTCCCTGCGCAACATTTGTGATTTCCAAAAAATAAATACCGGCCAGAGTGGCACGCTCGAAGTGCGCGCGCCGCAGGCGATGCTTGCCGCTTGCACAAGACTTCTTCGTGGCTTGACTGCGGATCGTCCCCAAGTTGCCTTCGACATCAGCGTGTTTCAGATTGACCACAACCTCACTCGCAATATTGGCTTACATATTCCTGACACTTTCAATCTGTACAACATTCCGGTGGCCGCTCTGGCGGCCCTGGGTGGTCAAAGCATCCAATCCCTGATCAACCAACTCATTGCCTCGGGAGGGATTAATCAGGCAGGCAGTTCCGGCATTGCTGGTCTGCTGGCTCAGTTACAGGGGCAGCAGAATTCGATATTCAGCCAACCGTTGGCCACGTTCGGTGGCGGCCTTACTTTTTCGGGATTGAGTCTGGATCAATTGGCCGCGAATCTGTCTTTGAACGAGTCGTGGGTAAGAAATCTCGATGACGTCACTCTGCGCGCGGGGCAAGGTAAAGATGCTACTTTCCATTTGGGCGAACGATATCCCATACTGAATGCTTCCTACGCCCCTATTTACAATTCGCCGCAGATCTCTCAAGTGTTAGGCAATCAAAGCTATGTTGCACCGTTCCCCTCGGTCAGCTACGAAGATCTGGGATTGAATCTCAAGATCACACCGGTGGTCCACGGGAATGGTGAAGTCAGCCTGAAGATCGAGCTACAGGTCCGGTCGCTGACAGGACAGAGCTCAAATGGCGTACCGGTGATTTCCAATCGCGAATACCAAGGCAGCATCCGGTTGCGCGACGGCGAACCAGCGGTCATAGCGGGACAGATCTCTACCAGCGACCAGCGCTCGCTGAGCGGCATTCCAGGGTTGGGAGCAATTCCCGGACTTAATCAGGCCATGGTCGACAATACGCTGATGAAGGCCGAGGACGAACTGCTGATCGTCATCACCCCCCATGTGGTAGCCAATTACGATCGCAGCACCGACGAGATCTGGATCACAACGAAGTAGCGAAGCTGCTACTTCGCCTGTTTGCCGGCGAACTCCACCAAATTTTTCAAAGTGTCAGCCGGAACCTGGCTCACATTGCCAATGCTCCTGCCATTGATGAAGATGGTCGGCGTCCCAGTGACATTCGCCGCCTTTCCCAAAGCCAGCGACGCATCAACATGTGCCTTGGTCACAGGAGTTGTGGCGCAGCCTGCGATATCCGCGCCCTTCACGCCGGAAGCGTCGGCCAGCGCGGTTAATTTCTCATCGGCGTTGGCGGCCGTAATGTCGCTTTGCGTTTCATAGGTCTTCGAGATGAATTTCCAGAAAGCATCATTCGACGCCTGCGCGACGCAGTCTGCATACGCGGCACCCTTGGCCGCCCAGTTATGCATCTCGAGAGGAAAATTCTGGAAGACAAAGCGGACGTTCGGTTCGGCGGCAATCAGAGCCTCAATCGCCGGTTGGGACGCCTTGCAAGCTGGGCATTGCAGATCTCCAAACTCGACGATCGTCACCGGCGCAGTCTTCGGACCGCGGGACGGGCCGGTGATTCCCTTCTCCAGGATCTTCTTCACCGGCTCAAAAGGTTTGGCGCCAAATGGAATGATGTCGCCCACCACGGCGTGCTCGCCGTCGGCGGTGACGTAAAAACGGCTGAGCTGCTGGCCTTGCGGGCTGGCGAGTACCACATCAACTTGCGCCAGACCCGGCACGGGCGCGGGCTTGATGCTGGAAATCTTCCACGTTACATTCGCCTCATAACCAAACGTCTGCTGCATGAAGGAATCTACGGTTGCTTCTGAAGGCAAATTCGCGGCGGGCGCGGAGGCTGGCTTTTCGGAAGTCTTCGCGGGCGTCGCAGCTTGCGCGACCGCTAAGCCTCCGGCAAGCACCAGGACAAGAATTATCTGGATAGAACTGCGCATTGTTTCCTTTCGATTCAACGAGTAAATTTTATTGCCGCAGGCACGGAAAAACCGAACTGGAATCTCAAACTTCGCTCTTCGCTGCGATGGGAAAACGGCGACCATATCCGAATGCTTTGGGAGAAATCTTGATGCCGGGCGCAGCTTGCTGACGCTTGTATTCTGCCCGATCCACCATCCGTACCACACGCCGCACCACATCAATATCGAAGCCGCGCTCGGCGGCAATGCGCTCCACGGTGTGCGCATCTTCCACGTAATCCTCGAGAACGGCGTCGAGAACTTCGTAGGGCGGCAGCGAATCACTGTCTTTCTGATCCGGCCGCAATTCGGCCGATGGCGGCTTCTGCAACGTGTCTTTTGGAATCACGGGATGGCGCGAATTTACGTAATGACTCAGCCGGTACACCAATGTTTTCGGCACGTCCGAGATGACTGCGAGTCCCCCCACCATATCCCCGTAAAGTGTACAGTAGCCCACCCCGAGTTCGCTCTTGTTGCCGGTAGAAAGAACGATGGCGCCAAATTTGTTAGAGAGCGCCATGAGTAGCGTGCCGCGGGCACGAGATTGAATGTTCTCTTCCGTCACGTCTTCTTTCAAGCCTGCAAACACTTCTTTCAGAGTCTGGCGGTAGGCTTCGAACGCACGATCAATCGAAAGCAGTTCAAAACGGATACCGAGATTTCGAGCCAGAGCGCGGGCGTCGTCGATGGAGCCCGGCGAGGAATACGGCCCCGGCATTCCAACCCCGATCATGTTTTCGGCGCCCACAGCATCCACAGCAATAACCGCGGTCAGCGCCGAGTCGATGCCACCGCTCAAGCCGATGATGGCCTTTTGGAAGCCGCATTTGTGAATGTAATCTCGCGTGCCCAGAACCAATGCCGCATACACGCTGGCTTCTTCCCCTTGAATCTGATCGTGGAGGTCGCCGACCAGCGTCTTTGAGTCAAAGTAGATGAGATCCTCTTCGAACGAACTGCCTTGTGCAATCACTTTTCCTTCTGCGTCGATAACGATACTGGAGCCATCAAACAGCAAGCTGTCATTGCCTCCGACCTGATTCACCATCGCGACGGGAACTTTATGCTGGCGTGCGATGGAGGCCAGCATGTCGCGCCGAACTTCGCGCTTGCCAATCCAGAATGGCGAAGCTGAAATATTGAGCACGATGTTTCCGCCGGCCTTTACCAGCGAGTCAATGGGATCAACCGTGTAGAGGCGCTTGGGCCAGAATAGTTTGTCATTCCATGCATCCTCGCAGATGGTGAGCGCGACACGATTGCCGCAGAAAGGAAAAATTTGCTGGCTCCTGGCGGGCGCGAAGTTGCGCATCTCGTCGAACACGTCATAAGTGGGCAACAACATTTTGGATTGCAAGAATGCAATCTTTCCGTCCTGCAACAGCGCCGCGGAATTCATGACGGACTTACCGGTTTCAGATTCCGCGGGAGTGACCAACCCGCAAATCACGGCGATGCCGCCTGTCGCGGAAGCAATTTGTTCCGCAGCCTCGCGATTGCGGGCAACGAAGGATGGCCGCTCTACTAAATCACGGGGGGGATAGCCACAAACAGAAAGCTCAGGAAAGAGAATAAGGGTTGCGCCGCTCGATTGCGCGCGACGGGAAAATGCAATCATCTTGGCCGCGTTACCGGAGAAATCTCCGACCGTGGGGTTGATCTGCCCGAGCGCAATCTTCACACCTTTAGTGTAAAGCCGAAGTCGGGAGGTGGCCAAGTTACGGGTCAGGTAAGGCGAGTTTCATACTGTCTTATCTGGCGAGCCGGCCGCAGCGGCATTCGCAAGCGAGGCGGTCGCGGAACCGGGCGCTGTAAGGTCCACACACAGTTCCACAGCCTCGGACATGTTTTCTGTTTCCTGCTTTTTGGTGGCCAGCCAATTCTCGAACGTGGATTTTTCCCGGGCCACGCCTTCAAGGTTGCGGCTGATTCGGGCCATGTAGTGCGCCTTGACGCGCACCAGATCCGCCTCTATTTGAATATTCTCTTCTGCTCTTCGGGCCCACTCTGCCTCGACCTGTTTTTTCTGCAGAGTCGCGTAGGAATCGAGCGCTTCCTGCCGCGCCTTAGCGTCCTGCCGCACTTGATCGATCGAGACGCCGGCGGCTTCAAGCGCCATCAGCATGGCAGCGCGCTTCATTTCTTTCGATAGGCCGACGATATGCGGACTGCGCAGCATTTCAACCACTTTGTTAATGCTGTATCCCCGCCGCGGATTCATGATTCCAGCGGCACGATAAATATCTTCCATCGACAAAAGCTCGGCCTGAAAACCGGCTGCGCTTTCATCATCGGGATCCAGAAACTTGGCAGATGATTTCTGATGAGCCGAGGAAAGCTGGCTTTCCGGTCCAGTCGGCTTGGCGGCAGGCTCTTTGACAGCGCCCTGCGGTTCGTTGTGCCAAGGTGATATTTCGAGCCATTTTCGTGCCATAGGTTTTTTCTCCTTGCGGACTTCTTTGCCTCTCCCCGGCGTGGTTGACTGCAGTTCAGCGCGGTGGACAGCGGAGCGGCGTGAACTCCATGACAGCTCAGACTGCGCGGTCAGCGTTCGATGTCGCCGGTTGGCCTCCCGCCTGTGGTTGAGATTTATTTCTTTGCTTACGTCGCGCGACGCAGATACGGTGGGGGCTGAGACGGGCTTCGCCTGCTCGGGGTCTACCCTGAGAGTAATGCGTTCGATTTCCGGAACTTCGCTAGCTGCGTGAGTTTGAACCGCATCAGGCGTCCGAGCCGGAGGACTTGAGGAAGCAGGATTTGTCCGAGGTGACGCTTCATTCGTGCTGTCGCGTCGAATCCCTACGACATATTCTCGGTCTTCCCTGCGGCAGTATTTCGCAATACCGGAAAACTCCTCAAAGCGCGATCGAATCCACAGCCTCGATCCCACCGTCATCTTGGCCGGAACCCGTATACACGCGCCGCTCACGGACTTATCTTCCATGCGCGCAGGCAGCGTCTGCCAGTTTCCGCTGCCGTCCTGCCATGAGGCTTCGACCCTGATCATTACGGCCGTCCGGAGTTCGCGCATGGCGGTGCTCATGCGGGATCTATCGGCAAATAACAGAATTAGTTCACATCGGAGTGTCGCCCGGCTTGGCAGTCCGACTCTAATCGCCGCCGGCCGGGAAAACAGTGTGCTTGGGAGCAGGCACAGCCGTATCGCCTTTTTGATCCTGCCATAGAACCTTATTCAGGCGCGCGGCACCGGCGGCATCAGGACGGGAGAAATCCATCTTCGCCGAATCGTTTGCTCCCTTGGCATCGCGCTTGTTGGTTTCGTAGATCAGACGATTTTTAAGGTTTCTGTAGTCGGCACTAAAGGCAGGCTGGTCCCCGGATCCCGAGAACAGAGGAGCCATGGCGGGAGCGTAGGCATCATTCTGATTCATAGGCGGCAAACCCAGAAGCATCTCCATGGTGTGAATCAGATTTACTGTGGTGTAGAAGCCGTGCGCCAGATACGGTGCCGCCGGCGACCCCGGAGAATACTTGCTAACCACGAATGCGATGGATCGATGTGCGTCAACATGGTCAGCCCCATCCTGCGCATCATCTTCAAGAATCAGGATCGCTGTGTCATCCCAGTAAGCGCTGTGGGATACGGCATCGACCACGCGCCCCAGAGCAAGATCGTTGTCCGCAACCGAAGCCGCAGGCCGCGGACGATCAGGCCGGGTGCCGCCGGTGTGATCGTCGGGAAGGTAGAGCAAAACAAAAGCTGGCATCTGGAATTCTAGGCTTTCGTTGGACTCGCGGGCACGCTTGTAGGCCCCAAACTCGTTCAAGAATTCGTCGACACGGAGTTGATCCGGATAATCCGTATTGAAATCAGGGTAGAGCGGATCAAAGTGATCGCGCAGCACCGCCTTGGTGGCCTTGACACCTTTGAACAGAGGCACCGCCCACGGCCAAGGACTGGAGGCCGCATGGGGATCTCCGACGTTCGGTGCCAGGGGCTCTCCTTGTTGAACATCTGTGCGCGGGCACGCTACTTCCTGCGCGGAAGGCGTTCCCTGCTTCGGCGATGCCGCCTTGCGGACTTTATTGCACCACTCCGCATTTACGTATTCTCCATAGTCGCGATACGTCATACCGTGCCGTGCCAGATTGTCCCAGAGAAATCCGGTTCCAGGATCGTCGATATCCGATTGCTGGTGATCCAGGGGATATTCATCCGCCACCGTGCCTTGGAAGTCGTAGGTTCGTTCCTTTCCTCGATATGCGATCTGCCAAGTCTTCTCGTTGTAGTCGCTCGTTATAGCGGCGGTGGACCATAAATGTCCGTCGCCGGAAACCTCGCCGCTATCGTAGAAGTTGTCGAGTACTCCGAATTGCAAAGCAAGCTTGTGTTCGTTGGGGGTGATATCGGCGCCATAAAGCGTGAGCGAAGGATCACCGTCTCCCACTTTTAAATCGCCGAGGACCTGATCGAAAGTGCGGTTCTCCTTGATGACATAGATGACGTGTTTGATGGGATTTTTCCCGCCTGCAAACTGGATCGTTCCCGGTGGACTATGCAGCAGATTATCGTTCTCGACGATCCGCGATAGTTCTTCAAGCTTGCCTAAAGTGGACGGGATGTTCAGCCGGGCAATCGATCCACGCAAGAGAGTAGGAATGTAGGGATGGCCATGATGTCGAATCTCGTATGCCGTCTTGCCCATCGCGCTATTGGGTCCCGTGCTTTGTCCCTTAGCAGTGGCGATGAGGAGATCCTCACCATGCACGGCGAGAGCGCTGGGGTACCAGTCGGTGGGGATGAAGCCGAGAGCAGTCACAGCCTGAAGTTCGCGATCAGAGGTGTTCGCGCTGAGGTTCGACACATCGAAAACTGCGATTGCATTGGCGGAAGCGTCGGCGACAAACAGTTTCTTACCGTCGGCGGACTGCGCCAAGGCGCTGGGATAAGTGCCCGCATACTCCTGGTTCCGAATCGTAGTGTTGAGTTGAGCGACTATCGCGCCATCGGCAGTCGAAATCGCTGCGACCATATCCGCGTTCGAGAGAGTTACGTAAAGTGACTTATCATCCGGACTCAGCAGGAGCGCGCTGGGGTGGGAACCGGGAGCAATAGGATCTTCCGGTGCTTTTAACTTTATCCAGCGGACAACCTTGCCAGCCGTCATATCCAGTTCCGCCACGCGGGAGGCGTTCCACAGACTGCACCAGGCGCGGCGACCATCGCGAGTGGCAACAACCGTATACGGAAAGGACGAGGGAACCAAGTCGTTAGTGCTGAGATCAAAGCGTTGGAGCACTTTCCCACTCGCGATGTCCAGCAGCACCACATCATCGGAAAGATTATTCGCGACCAATAGCCGCTCATGGCCTCCCGTAGAAACAATCGCTAATCCTGCAGGGTAAGGAATCGCGGTCCCGGGCACGGTCTTCTGTAGAGCGATAGCCACTTTCTTCCCGGGCGCCAGAGGCTGAGGTTCGATAACGATAAAGCGCTCCGGAACAACCTTCCCATTCGAGAAGCCGTAGACTGCGATTCCGTTGCCCGTGTCTCCGGGTTTCTGCCCGGTTGGGTCGGTGATCGAACCAACCGAAGCATAAAGATGCTTTCCATCCGAACTGAAGACCAGTCCCAGGAAGAAGCTCTGGTGCACCTCTTCGCCGAAGCGCTTGTCGGGAAAATCAGCAAGCTGGTTGGTATTGAGATCAAGCACAGCGATCGACTGCATGGCGAGCGTCTCCTGCGTGCCATAGCCATTATTCAAGAGCGCGGCATAACGGCCGTCAGGGCTGATTGCGATGGTCGCGGGAAAGCTGTTGGTGCTCGAGAGCCGACCCGGAGTTGGGGTGGTCATCTGTTTGCTGGTCGGCAGATTGATCGGTAAATCATCGGGACGACGATCCTGTGCAGCTGCGAGCTCAAAAAACATCACCATTACAGAGATGAAGCAGAAGAATTGAGTCACGGAGCCTCCGCGTTGATCGGCAAAGAAATCGATCAGCAAGAAATCGATCACCAAAGAGCTTGCCCTGCAAAAGATGGAGAGAATTGAGGGTAATTCAGAAAAGAACTTGGGGTCAAAAGGCCGACGCTCTAAGTCCGAATGCTAGACACCCGAGGCGCGGGAGGGTCCACGCGCGGCTTCGGGATGTTCATCCGTGCCCACGTTATGCCGGACATCGGCGCCCTGCACCCAGAAAATAACATCCTCTGCGATGTTGGTAGCATGATCCGCGACGCGCTCGAGGTTGCGCGCTACGAGCAGCGCGTCGAGGGCCTGCCGCACTACTTCAGGTCGCTGGTTCATGGTCTTGACTAGTTGGATGAAGGCATCGTCCTTCATACGATCGACGACGCTATCCATTTCGAGCACGGCCTGCGCCAGCTCAACCTTGCCTTCGATAAATGACTCCAGAGCACGGCGCACCATTGCACTCACGGCCGCACCCATGCGGGCTATGTCGACCGGCAAATCGACTGTCGGCAAGTCCATCATGTCCATCACTCGTTCAGCAATGTTGACCGCCTGATCGCCGACTCGTTCCAGATCAGAATTAATCTTCGTAACGGCGAGAATGAAGCGCAAATCCACAGCCATCGGCTGCTGCATGGCCAGCAGGTCGAAGGCAGCCTCGTCGATTTCGCGCTCGGAAGTATTAATCAAGCTCTCGCCCTCCAGAACCATCTGGCAACGGGTGAGGTCGCGATCGATATAGGCTTGCCGGGCGCGGTCCACCGCCTGTTCCGCAAGTCCACCCATGCGGAGCAACTTTTGGCGTAGATCGTCAAGCCCCTGCTGAAAGCGAGTGCGCATTTCCGAAACCTTCCTTATCCGAATCTGCCCGTGATGTAATCTTCCGTCCGCTTGTGAGTCGGTTTGGTAAAGATTTTTTCTGTCTTATCGAATTCGATAATCTTGCCCAGCAGAAAGAAGCCCGTGAACTCAGCGACGCGGGCCGCCTGCTGCATGTTATGCGTCACAATTACGATGGTATACCGTTCTTTCAGCTGGAAGATTAATTCTTCAATCTTGCCGGTCGAGATGGGATCGAGCGCCGAGCACGGCTCGTCCATCAACAACACTTCTGGTTCGACGGCCAGCGCTCGCGCGATGCAAAGTCTCTGCTGCTGGCCTCCGGAAAGGCTGGCGCCTGACTTCTTGTGCACCTGATCTTTTACTTCATCCCACAGTGCCGACGCCTCAAGGGAGCGCTCGACGATTTCGTCAAGCTTGCGACGATCTCTAAATCCGTTGAGCTTTAGCCCGGAGGCAACATTGTCATAAATGGACATGGTGGGGAAGGGGTTCGCTTTTTGAAAAACCATTCCCACACGGCGGCGAAGCTGGGTCGCCGAAGTTCCGTTATAGGCGTCGATTTCTCCGATGCGAACGCTGCCCGTGACTCGCGCTTCCGGAATCGTCTCATGCATGCGATTCAAGCAGCGTATGAAAGTCGACTTGCCGCATCCCGAGGGACCAATCAGCGCGGTGGCATGATTTGCCGCAACTGCCAACTGGATGTCATACAAGGCTTGCGTCTTGCCATACCATGCGTTGAGATTCTCGACTTGGATGCCGACACCCATAGGCTATGCGGCTCCGAAAGTGCCGCGGCGTACTGCGAAGCGTACGGCTGCCACGGCGCTGACAATTAAAATGATCAGGACGAGCGCACCCGCCCAAGCCTGACGGTGCCATTCGTCGTAAGGCGAGATCGCATAGTTAAAAATCTGCAACGGCAGCGCGGCCGTGGGTTCATTGGCATGCAAATTCCAGAACTGATTTCCGAAAGCTGTAAATAGCAGTGGCGCGGTCTCACCGGCGACCCGGGCAAAAGCCAACATGATTCCTGTAATCACACCCGAGGTTGCAGTGCGCAGGGTAATCGAAAGCGTCGTCCGCCATCGCGGAATGCCCAATCCGTACGCGGCTTCGCGCAAGGCCTGCGGCACTAGCAATAGCATTTCTTCGGTAGTGCGCGTGATGGTCGGAATCATCATGATGGCCAAGGCCACACCGCCGGCCAACGCGGAGAAATGTTTCTGGTAAAGGACGACGATTGAATAGGCCACGATGCCGATGACAATGGAAGGCACGCCATTCAGAACGTCCGCCGTGAAGCGAATCACGTCACCGAAACGGTTGCGCCCAAATTCCGCGAGGTAAATGCCGGCCCCCACCCCCACGGGAACACCCAAGACGCTCGCCAGAGCCAAAATGAAGCCCGAGCCTACAATCGCGTTGGCCATCCCGCCGCCCGATTCCCCGACGGGCTTTGGGGTCTGCGTAAGGAATGCCCAGTTGATGGAGCCTACTCCTCGATATACCAGATAAGCAAAGATTGCGAACAGCGGCAGCAGTACGAGGACGACCATCAACACGGCCACGCCAGTCATGACACGGTCGGTGACGCGACGCCGCAACGAGATTGGTGGAACCACGGCCTGCGCGTTTTTTCCTGGCGTATCAGATTTTTTCGTATCAGGCATTCGCCCTCGAAGGCTGGCCGCGAGTGACTGTCCACACCAGCAGGCGGGCTAACGCATTTACTACGATCGTGACCAGGAATAATGCCAATCCAATTTCAATCAGAGCGGCCAGGTTCAGATCCCCGGTGGCTTCGCTGAATTCGTTCGCCAGAACGCTTGCCATCGTGTATCCGGGAGCGAAGAGCGACTTGGCGATTTCCGGACGGTTTCCGATCACCATGGTGACGGCCATGGTCTCTCCCAAGGCGCGGCCTAATCCCAGAATGATCCCTCCCATGATCCCTGCTCTCGCATTGCGTAACACTCCCATGCGAATCATTTCCCATCGTGTAGCACCCAGGGCAAGTGCGGCTTCACGCTGGTGCTGGGGCACGACCATCAGAACTTCACGCGTGATCGAGGAAATAATAGGCACGATCATGATGGCCAGAATAATTCCCGCTGCCAGCATGCTGATGCCGTAGGGAGGCCCTACAAAAAACCCAGTCCAACCAAGCGTTCTGGCAAGAAAAGGCTGGACGTAATTGCTAAGGATGGGCACTAGCACAAAGATCGCCCACAGGCCATAAACTACGCTGGGAATCGCGGCCAGTAATTCCACGAAAAAAGAGAGCGGCCCGCGCAAGGCTTTGGGACACATCTCCGTGGTGAAGACCGCGACTCCAATCGAGAGAGGCACCGCGATAATCAGTGCCAATAGCGAGGAAACCAAGGTCCCATAAACGAAAGGCAGCGCCCCGAACTTCTCGTTGACTGGATCCCAATCGCGCGCGGCAAAAAACTTGAAACCAAATGCATGCCACGACGGCCCGGATCGCAGTACGAGCTCATAAACAATCAGACCGAGCGTTGCCAGCACCGACAGACCACACAGAAGCATGGCAAAGTGGAAAATTCGATCGCCTGCTTCGCCTGCCTTTGGAAGAGATGGAACGACCCCACTCTCCGCTGACTGAAGACTCTTAACGTTCGTCTTTTCAACGGGTTGTGGAGATGGCATAGCCGGCCGGGGACGCGCAAAGTTGGCCATTCGCCCTAACCGTAGCAGAGTCCTGTTAACAGGGTGTTAAAATGACCAAGCTTTTCGAGGTTGCCTTTTCGCCGGCAAGCCTGTATTTTTCTTCGAATTTCATTCTGTTTTAGAGCTGATTGCTTCTTATGCCCATTGATCCAAAGCGCATTCGTCCGGTCTTTCAAAAACTTGAGAGCGATCTCGCTCAGCTCTCTGCCAGGTCGGAGCCTAAGAGCGTACACCGTTTCCGAACCGGCACGCGCCGCCTGCAGATTTTGCTGGGTGAGCTTTCTCCCAAGCTCGACGGTAACGAGAAAAAACTTCTTAAAATGCTGGGCAAGATTCGCAAGCGAGCCGGAAAAGTTCGCGATCTTGATGTCCAAGCAGCTGCTCTCCGTAGTTTGAAAATGCCGCGCGAGCCTCGGCGCAAGACGCAACTGGTGAACCTCTTGATTGAGCTCCGCGGCAAGCAGGAAAAGAAGCTGCGCAAGGCGGTTGATCGAGAGTCAGTGCGCGAACTTCGCAAGCGACTGAAGCGAGCAGCGAAACACTTTGACCCGGCATTAACCCGCGATCCGCTCTCCATCGCCCACGCGATGCTCGACCGGCTCAATCGCGCGGGAGAACCACTAACGGAAGCGGTGCTGCATCAATACAGGATTCTCAGCAAGAAGGCGCGCTATGCCACCGAGTTCGCCACCCCAACGCCGGATGCCCTGCAGTTCATCGCCGAATTGAAGCGCATACAAGATGCTCTGGGCGACTGGCATGATTGGCTGACGTTGACGCAATCCGCACAACATCGCCTCGGAGAGGTAAGCGAATCGCCCCTGGTCGCGGAATTGCACAACGTAACCGGGGCGAAATACCGGAATGCCGTCGCAGTGATTACGCGGTCTCGTAACAAATCAAACACCGATGCGGCCGCGAAGGTTCAACGTCGTGTTCCGGTGGCGGCGGCTGCCGGTGCGATTGCCTCCGCAGCTTGAGCCAATCCGCAGGCCGCATTCTCGTTCACCCCGCCTTTAATGACGGAGCGCCGTTCGGCATGTACACTGTGATTCTTCGACATGCCTACCTTTGCCGCGGTTGATATCGGTTCCAACTCCGTTCGGCTGAAAATTGCGCGCCTCACGCGCGGCCACCTCACCCCGATTCACGAAGATCGAGAAGTTACCCGTCTCGGCGAAGGCGTGTTTCGGTCTGGATTCCTGACCCCGGAATCGATGGCTGAAACCGTAAAGGTGCTGCGCCGTTTTCACCGCGCCACGCAACAGGTGGTCACCGATCCCGTTCGAGTCGTAGCTACCAGCGCAATGCGCGACGCCCGCAATTCTCAAGCGTTTCTCGAGTGGGTAAGATCCGCTACCGGATGGACTGTGGAGATAATTTCCGGTTTGGAAGAAGCGCGCCTCATTCATCTTGGATTGGTTTCCAACCTGCGCGCAGACAGTTCTCCCACGCTAATGATGGACCTGGGAGGTGGAAGCTGTGAACTGACTGTTTCCGCGCGCGGACAGA
The DNA here is from genome assembly GCA_963846215.1 of uncultured Acidobacteriaceae bacterium. Lineage (GTDB taxonomy): Bacteria > Acidobacteriota > Terriglobia > Terriglobales > Acidobacteriaceae > Sulfotelmatobacter. Next base: position 336,198 of record CAWJVC010000012.1, read on the forward strand.
TTCGGGAAACCGTGAGCCTTCCGCTTGGCGCGGTTCGGCTGACCGATGAATTTCTGCGGCACGACCCGCCCCGCAAGGGTGAACTGAAAAGACTGCAAGGCTTCATCGCCCGCGAAGTGAACCGCGTGGCTTCGAGGGTAATCGCCGCAAAAGTCAAGAACGTGATTGCTACCTCCGGAACCGCAGAAGCCCTGTCCTCCGCCGCGGCTCATCTTCGCAAGAATGGAAGACGCCAGCTCATCGTCCCCCGCGCCGAAATGACTCGCCTGTTCAAACGACTCACCCGCTTACCGGTGGAGGAGAGGCGGAAGATTCAAGGCATTGGCCTTCGCCGCGCGGAAATCGTTGTAGCCGGCGCGATGGTCTATCACGAACTTCTCGACCGGCTCCATCTGAAAAATTTCCGCTATTCGCCGCTGGGTTTGCGCGACGGATTGCTGGCCCAGATGGCCGCCGAGTATGACCGCAGCACGCGCTCGGGTAAGCAGATCCAGTCTGAGCGATGGGAGTCAATCACCAGGGCGGTAGCGCATTACCGCGTGGATATGAAGCATGCGCTCGACGTGCGCGACTCGGCAATGTTCTTATTTTCAGCCTTGCGCTCGGTTCACCGTCTTCCCCCCGAATATCGCGAATGGCTTTCAGCCGCCGCGATGCTTTACGAGGTGGGGGACTACGTCAACCGAAACGGGCATCACCGCCATACTTATTACATCATTTCGAACTCTGAGATCCTCGGTTACACGCCGCAACAACGTCGCCTGATTGCCGCAATCGCGCGCTATCTCGGAAAATCGCGACCCCTGCTGGATGAAGCTCCGATCAAGGCGCTCGATACCGCCGACCGCCCGGGCGTACAGAAGGCGATCATGCTTCTCCGTCTGGCGCGCGCGCTGAATCTGGGCCGCAGCCGGGCTGTACAAAGAGTTCGGGTCAGCCAGCGCGGGGCGGGGGTGCACCTGACGCTGGTTCCGCGGCGGCGCATGGGAGTGGACTTGGAATTGTGGGCGATTGAAAAAGACGCGCCCTATTTTCGCGAAGTGTTCGGGCGCGCGCTTTCCACAGCGGCGGCGTAGAACGTGCGCAGCGCCTTCGGCGTGAGGCACCATTGCAGCGTGCCCGAACTACGGCGCATATCCACCCGGGCGACCGCTCCCTTTTTCAATTCAATGGAAGCCTCACATCCCGATTCGCTTATGACGGTGCCCAGGAATTGGCTGAGATTGGGATTATGTCCCACCACCATGATCGATTCTTGCTTTGCGTACTTTTCCAACAATCGCCGGAAGTCCGCGAAGTTCGCCGCCGGACGAAGCGCCGGTTCAATTTGAAGTTTGCTTTCGTAGCCAATCTCATTTCCTACAAGCGAAGCCGTCTGGGTAGCTCTCTTCAGCGGACTGGAAATAATTACATCGACCTGCGCATCGAGCGCCGCCAACGCACGGCCCACATAGCCACACTGTTCAATGCCATCTTTGTCGAGCGCCCGCTTTTCATCCTTCTTCGGACTCACAAAAGGTTCCCCGGCACTGGCATGGCGCAAAAAATAAATGATCATTGCGAATTATCGTTCCCTTCCCACTAAAGCCTTCCGTTTTTTCGCCTGCACTGGCGGAGGAGCCGAATTGAGCTGCTTGCCCTCGGCCACACTGATTAAGAAATCCTGTGCGTTGAAGGCCGCCTTGCCCGTAGGCGGCCTGCGATTTCGTTTGCCGCGAAGGGGTTGCCAGGCGCGGATGTAGGTCGCATCGGGCAGTAGGATCCGCGCCTTGCGGTTGTCCGAAAGATAAGCGTCGATAATTTCGCGCCGCACCCGCTCCCGCAGGAATTCATCGCGGATGGGAACCAGCACTTCCACGCGCTCATAGAGGTTGCGCGGCATCCAATCGGCGCTGCCGATATAAATTTCTTCCTCGCCGCCGTTGCCGAAGTAATAGATTCGGCTATGTTCCAAAAATCGTCCCACAATGCTCCGCACTTTGATTCGGTCGCTGAGGCCCCGAACGCCGGGACGCAACGCGCACATACCGCGAACAATCAGATCGATCTCCACCCCAGACTGCGATGCGCGATAAAGCGCCTGAATCACATTCTTATCCAACAGCGCGTTCATCTTGGCGATGATTCGACCGCCGATTCCCTGCCGTGCGTGCTCTGCCTCGCGGTCGATCAAGGCAATGGTTTTTTCCGCAAGATCGAGCGGTGAAACCAGCAGCGGCTCATAACTGGGATTCTCCGCGTATGCCGTCAAAAAACTGAAGACGTCGTGCACGGCTCGAGTAATCTCTGGATTGGCGGTGAACAGACTCAGATCGGTATAGATTCGCGCGGTCGTGGCGTTGTAGTTCCCCGTACCAATGTGCGCGTAGCTGCGCACACCATCTGGATCACGACGAACCAGCAGCGACAATTTGCAATGCGTCTTGAGGCCGACGAGTCCGTGAAATACCTGCACTCCGGCGTCTTCCAGATCGCGCGCCCAGCGGATGTTGTGAGCTTCATCGAAACGGGCCTTCAGTTCCACAACGGCTGTGACTTCCTTGCGCGCGGCCGCATCGATCAGTGACGGAACGATCAGCGAATGCTCGTTCGTCCGGTATAGCGTCTGCTTAATCGAGAGAACATGTTCGTCTTCCGCCGCCGATTCGATGAACGCGATCACCGCATCGTAGGAGTCGAAGGGATGATGCAGCAGAATGTCATGCCGTCGAAGTTCTTCAAACAAGTTCTGCGACTTCGCGGTCAGCCGCAATTCGCGCGGCGCAAACGGTCGGTATTTCAAATCCGGGCGCGCCGTCTGCTCATAAACATTGAACAGACGCGACAGGTTCACAGGACCGTTGACGGGAAAAACCTGCCATGGATCCAATTCGAAAACCGTGCGCAGGCGCTCAATGATCTCGGGATCAGCATCCGCTTCGATTTCCATCCTTACGGCATCGCCCTTGCGGCGGTTGTGCAATTCGGCGCGCACTGATTCCAGAAGATTGCGCGCCTCTTCTTCCTGAAGATAAAGATTGCTGTTGCGCGTCACCCGAAAAGGCGCCGCTCCGATAATGTCGTAGCCGTGGTACATGTTCTGTGCGTGATGGGCTACCAGATCCGCAAGAAAAATGAAGTCGGTCGTGGTTTCTGAAGGCAGCCTTACCAATCGTGGCAGCCCGCGCGGAACCGAGACCACTCCCGTGTAAGTCAGAGCAGATCGACGACGGCGACGCAATAACAACCCCAGGCACAATGCCTTGTTGATCACCCGTGGAAAAGGGTGGGTGGGATCGACCGTCACCGGAGTGAGAAGCGGGTCGAGTTCTTTCTCGCAATATTCGTCGACAAAACGCCGGGCCTCGGCGTCCAGTTCGTGCAGTGCCAGAACACGAATACCATTTTCCGCCAGAGCAGGACGCAGCGTGTTCCAGCAATCGTATTGTTCGTCCACGAACTTGTGCGTAAGGCGCGCCAGAACGTCGCGCTTGTCGGTCAGGGTTAAACCATCCGGTCCAGCCTCGTTATAGCCGTCCTCAATCTGCTGCATCATGGACGCGATTCGAATCTCGAAGAACTCGTCCATATTGCTGGCCGAGATCGCCAGGAATTTCAACCTCTCAAGCAGTGGATTGCTCGCATCCTCGGCTTCCTCGAGCACACGCTCGTTGAATGCGAGCCATGATGTATCGCGGTTGAGGTAGTACTCAGGATTGTCGAGCGAAAGGCGAGCCATGGGCTATCAAGATCGATTCGTGCGATTGCTTTATCGAGCGGATCCGCTTCCAACCGTTATTCGGGGGGATATCGGCACAGGACAGTATAAAACATCCCGGTCCTGAGCCAACAGTGCCGAATCAGCCGAGCAATGGCGGAGGCAAACGCTAGAACCTCGAATCTAATAAAAACAAGCGGCGCACCGCAGGCGGCAAACTTCGCCCCTACGATGCGCCGGTCAATCCTTAGTTAAATGCTGCCAACTGCGCTTTTTACGGCAAGTAGTAACGGAACGATGTGAAGATCATGCTATCGAGGCCGTGCGGCGCTGCTCCCACTCCTGGCGAGAAGCCCGTCCCCGACCACGCATACCTCTCCACGTAAGAATACTGCGGTCCGAATTGAAAGCGACCCTTGGGACCGTTGTAGAACTTGTACCAGAAGCCGATGGTCCCCTCCGCAACCACGCGTGTGTCAGCCGTGCATTTCGAAAGGCCGCCGGGGAAGAATCCGCCTGCGATTGTCGGCGACGTCTCGGAGTAGCACCCGGTGTTGTTGAAGTGGGGCGACCCGTAGCCGACATACGCATTCGTGATTGGGTCATAACTGTTGGCGCGGCCAGCGTATTCCGCTCCGGCGTTGAAGTAGACGTCGAGCTTGGGACCGTGCCACTCCAGCGTTCCCAGACCCTGCCAGGAGCGAACCAGATCCAGCGAGCCGTTGGCGTGGACGGACGTGTCAGGCAAGCCTGCCGTGCCATATCGACCGATGCCTCGGCCGGTAAGGCCGTGCAAGCCGAAGTCTATGTGCTTTTGGTCGAAGGACCAGCGAGCGTTGGCGCCGAGGCCTCCACCGTTCGTGCCGACGTTGTAAGCTCCTCGAGCGTTGGCCCCAGGAGTTGTCGCGCCACCGCACAGCGTCGTAAGACTAGGCACTTCGCCGCACGGGAAGAGTCGATCGCGGAACCGGCTGTAGATTCCGAAGATTTCGTAATGGCCAAAGCCAGGCTCAAACGCCGCCTTGGCAATCACGTCAGGAGATGGATTGAAGGAATAGTTGGCTGCGTTAGTACAAGTCGTGATCGGATTGCCACCCGTGACCGGGTTGTTGACCGTGCTGCAACCAGTGATCGCGCCATTGTAAAGACCGCCACCCGCTCCCGCGGATCCCACGATAAAGTTATTCCCGTTGCCGTGACTCGTAAGCGTGGCTTCCGAATCTTCAATCGAGGCCGCGAGCCAAACCTTATTGTCGAAGTTTTTCTCAACGCGCAGAGCGTACTGCCGTGCCCAACTAAACCCGACGGTATACTGCGGGTCGATCGTCATGGGCAAAGCTTCGCTGCGGTTATCTGCCCCTTTTCTCGTTTCAGTTACCAAGCTCCACATCTGGCCGCCGGTGAAGGTAAACCCATCCTCGAATGCCGCCTGGCCCCACGCCTGCCGTTGCCGGAACGTGTAGCTATTGCTCTGGTTGTTGTTGGAAGTCACGCCCGCCGATAGGAAGTCGCCTTCCACGAAGCCGGCGAGTTTGACCTCTTTCAACTTGCCTTCCGCAAGCATCGAGAGTCGCGACTGGCGGCCCGACCCAAAGAATTCTCCCAAGGTGCTCTGCGTGGCTCCTGGCATGGTAAGCGAATTGAAAGGCGTGTTGATGTCGGAAGCCAGGGCGCGGGATCGCCGCACCGTTTCAGCCGCCACGAAGCCGCCCGGCGTAATGGTGATTCCCTTGAAGTGAATAGCCACCGGGCTATCCAGGGCATTCACACTCTTCTGTGTTTCCTGCAACGTCATCGCGGCATTGTTGACGTTGGTCTTCAGGTCGGTCACGTCGCTCTTGAGTTCCACGACCGCCTGCTGTTGCTGCGAAGCCGCAGCCTGCGCCGCATCCGCTTTAGTAGCCGCCTCGGTAGCTGCGGTCTGCGCCTGCGAGGCAACCTGATCCTTGCGATGCAACTCATCGCGCAATTCCTGGATTTGTTGTTGTTGCTGTGCCAGCGCCGCCTGCTGCGAGGCGATTGCGTCCTTTAACGACTGCACATCCGCTGCGGTTAAAGTCGCCGGCCGGGCTTTTTTGGGTTTAGGCGCCGTGCTGGTTTGCGCCACCAGCGTGGTCGCCATCGTCAGGATCACGCACCACTTCCAAACAGAATTCATTCCACTCTCCTTTTTTTGACTGCAAATAAAAGCTGAATCACCGAATTTGCTTGATCGCCACTTTTTCTTTTTCCACCACACTCTGAGGCAGCGGCGCATAGGAAAGTGCAGCCGTCATCTTCTGGCCATCTGTAACCATCCAGTTCAGAAAGTCCGCCAGAATTTTTCCGTGTGCCGGGTCTTTAGACGCCGCCGGAATCAGCAACCAGGTAAAGCTGGAAATGGGATACGCATCCTTGCCGGGCGCGTTCGTGATGGAGACTCTGAAGTCATCCGGCATTTTTGGAGCGGAGGCAGCAGCAGCCGTAACGCCCTCCAGCGAGGCCTTCAAGAAAGCTCCTGCGGCGTTCTTGACGCTGCCGTAGGAAATATTGTTCTGAACGGCGTAGATCAACTCAACGTATCCAATGGAGCCCTGCAGCTGACGGATCGATCCCGCGACCCCTTCATTTCCCTTTCCACCCAGCCCGATCGGCCATTTCACGGATGTGCCTTTTCCAACTTGGCTTTGCCAGTCCGGACTGACTTTTGAGAGGTAGTCTGTCCAGATATAAGTGGTGCCACTACCGTCCGAACGATGCACAACGATGATGTCCTTATCGGGAAGATTCACACCGGGATTCGCGCTTGTAAGTGCCTTGTCATTCCACTTTGTAATCTTGCCCATAAATATCCCGGCGAGCGCCTCGGGAGTAAATTTCAGCTCTGCATTTACGCCGGGAATGTTATAGGCGGGCACATCCGCTCCAAGCACGGTGGGCATGTGAAGAATTTTTGTCTTGGCTTCCTTCAGCATGTCATCCGTCATGGGCCCGTCGCTGGCTCCGAAGTCAACCGTTCCATTGATGACTTGTCGAATCCCGCCGCCGCTACCGATCGATTGATAGTTGATCTGAATGTCAGGGTGAAGTTTGTGGTATTCGCTGAACCACTTCGAGTACATCGGGTAAGGGAATGTCGCCCCAGCTCCATTCAGCGTGGTCTGCGCCATTGCCGGCAAAACCGCTATAAGAGCACACACCAACAGCCGAGCCGTCCTAAGCATTAAATGATTCCTCCTGAAATGGATATTCTTGGTTCTAAAGGCGCTGTGTTACAGGACGGTTACAAACGGATAAATTTCTGATGAATGGCACTCTACTTCGCACATCAGGAAGTAGTTACAACGAGGAGGTTGAAATCCATCTCGCCAAAGTTGTGCGGTTCATCTTTGCTTTCGAGAGGCTGCTCGCCCGCTGTATCTCAGGCCGCTTCATCAAATCTCCGAGCTGTTACCATACCGAAGACCACAGCAGCTCGAGATACCACTCATCGATCGCATGCGTAATCGTCGGAATCTGGTTTGTATCCTTCGCGCCCTGGCAAGTTCAACACGATCCTGCCGCTTCTTTCTGCGAACCCGTACAGCCATCTCTGCACCGGCGACTCTGATCTTCGGCACGTCCATCTTTGGCGCATCGCTGTCGCGATCAAAAATGAAGCTACCTGAAGGCTCGGAGAGCAAAGCATGAGCGAATCTTCCATTCACGCCCCCGGTGCGCCCGGCATTCCGCCGCGCTGGACCTCCAGCGCCAAGACGGGCGCCGGTACAGCGTTGAACCAACACAGCAAGGTCTGGTTCACCATCAGCCATGGAATTTTGAATGAGGTCTACTTCCCGCGGGTGGATCAGGCCTGCACTCGCGATCTTGGCCTCATCGTTACCAACGGGCGTGATTTTTTCTCCGAAGAAAAACGACATTGCACTTTCGAAAACAAGCCGTTCGAACCCGGTGTCCCAGCTTTTGAACTGATTAACACCGAAATCGGCGGCCACTATCGCATCCATAAAGAAATTCTGACCGATCCTTACCGTAACGTGATCCTGCAGAAGGTCCGCTTCGAACCCTTGCAAGGCAAACTGTCCGACTATCGCCTCTACGTATTGCTCTCGCCGCACTTAGCGAACTGCGGTTACGGCAATACCGGCTGGGTCGGAGACTACAAGGGTGTGCCCATGTTGTTGGCGGAATACGCTGGCACGGCCCTGGCCATGGCCTGTTCCACTCCCTGGAAAAAAATGTCGGTCGGATTCGTCGGCACCTCCGACGGCTGGCAGGATCTTTCCGCGCACTTTCAGATGGAGTGGCAATACCAGCGCGCCGAAAATGGAAACATCGCCTGCACAGGTGAAATCGACCTCGCGGCGTGCAATGGTGAGTTCGTACTCGCGTTGGGTTTCGGCAGCATCGTGACCGAAGCCGGGCAGCAAGTCCGTTCCTCTCTTTTCGAAGACTACAACGAGCTTCGCCGGCATTTTGTCTTCCACTGGCAGAATTGGCAGAACACATTGATCAAGCTCGATGATCCCGTCCGTGAGCTTGATCTTTATCGCTCCTCTACCGCTGTCCTGCGCACTCACGAATCCAAGGATTTTCTCGGCGGCATCATTGCCAGCCTGTCCATCCCGTGGGGATTTAATAAAGGCGACGAAGATCTTGGCGGATATCACCTGGTATGGCCGCGCGATCTGGTCGAGGCGGCTGGCGCCTTGCTGGCTGCCGGTGCCGTTTCTGACGCCATAAGAGTTCTCCGCTATCTGGAGTCGACGCAGGAGGCCGCAGGAAATTGGGCGCAGAATTTATGGTTGGACGGCCGGCCATACTGGAGCGGCGTCCAAATGGACGAGACCGCCTTTCCCATTCTGCTGACGGATTTGTTGCGCCGCCAGGCTGGTAAAGAATTAGGCAAGCTTGACCGCTGGTGGCCAATGGTTCGCAAAGCGGCCAGTTTTATCGTTCGCAATGGGCCGGTCACGCAGCAGGATCGCTGGGAAGAAGACGGCGGATATTCTCCGTTTACTCTCGCGGTCGAAATTTCCGCGCTGCTGGCGGCGGCCGACATTGCCAAGCTCACAGGTCATAGTGATATTGCCTCGTACTTAGTCGAAGTGGCGGACGCCTGGAATGACAATGTCGAACGCTGGGTCTATGCCACGGGCGGCGACTTAGCACAACAGGTCGGCGTGGAAGGCTATTACGTTCGCATCGCTCCGCCCAATACAGACAGCCGCCGCTTCGCCGACTCAAGGCTTCGTGCCCATTAAAAATCGTCCCCCCGGCGAGAGCACGGAGCGCGCCTTCCGCATCGTCAGTCCCGATTCGCTGGCGCTGGTGCGATTCGGATTGCGCAGTCCAAACGATCCCCGCATTCTGAACACCATCCGCGTCATCGATGCTCTGCTGCGCGTGGAACTACCCCAAGGATCGTGCTGGTATCGCTACAACGGAGACGGGTACGGCGAACATAAGGATGGTTCCCCCTTCGATGGCACCGGCATCGGACGTCCCTGGCCGCTTCTTGCTGGTGAGCGCGCTCACTACGAACTCGCTGCGGGACGCCCCAAGGATGCCGAAGCATTGCTGTCGATGATGGAAAACTGCACCTCTGGCCATGGCAGACTGCTGCCCGAACAAGTTTGGGACACCGCCGATATCGTGCCTTTGGAACTATTCCGCGGTAAACCGTCGGGCTCCGCCTGTCCGCTGGTTTGGGCTCATTCGGAATACATCAAGCTGCGCCGGTCACTCCGCGATGGCAAAGTCTTCGACCAGCCGCCGCAAAGCGTTCAACGCTATCTGGTGGACAAACCTACGCGGCAAATCTTCGGATGGAGATTCAACAATAAAGCGCGTTCCGTTCCCCGCAACAAAACGCTTCGCATCGTTCTCCTCACTCCTGGAATGGTGCACTGGAGCATCGATGGCTGGAAAACATGGCAAGACACGACGGCGCGGGACACGGGCCTCGATACCTATACGCTGGACTTGCCAACCGCATCACTGCCGGCAGGAAGCAAAGTGGTATTCACCTTTTATTGGCCGCAGGAAAATCGCTGGGAAGGAACCGACTACACAGTGGTCGTTGAATAAAGCGCGGGACGGATACGCCCGTCCGTCTGCTTTGATTTCAAGAATACTTTTTCGAGAAGCGGTATGCGGCGCTAATTTGACGCCTCTGGCACGCTGGAATAAATAATTTCCACCACTGTGCAGTCGTCGTTCAGCGGATTGCCCGAACAAAATTCTGATACTGCAGAAAAAATTCCTTCCAATGTTGGAGCCTTCGCCGCAGCCGCCTCCAGCCTGAAATCTTCGAAGAAGTCGCCCATGGCATTTTCCGCTTCGGTCACACCGTCGGTGACCAGGATGAAACGGTCGCCCGAATTAAGCTGGCAGCGCGCACTCTCAAACGTTGCATCGGGCAGCAACCCCACCGGCACGTTTCCGTGCGGAGGCCTCATCACTTCCCCGCCACAAACCAACAGCGGCTGGACATGGCCGCAATTCACGTATTCCAAGTCGCCGTCCCGCCGCAAACGCGCCAACAGCACGGTCGCGTATTTTTCGCCTACCAGCTTCTCCGTGAAGAAATGGTTCACCGCCGTGACGACGTCGAGCAACGGCATGCCCGAACTCAAGTGCGAATAAATCATTCCTTGCAAAGTGGACGCCAGCAACGCGGCGGAGACTCCCTTGCCGCTCACGTCGGCCAGCACCACCGCCAGGCCTTCCTTGGTGTTCACTGCATCAAAGAAGTCGCCCCCAATTTCCTTACAAGAAAGGTTCTTGCCGCGTAATTTCGCAAATGGCACTTCAGGAATTTTTACCTGCATCAACCGTTGCTGGATGCTGGCGGCAATGGTCAATTCCTGCTGGTAGCGGCGTGACTCTTCTTCGGCCTGCACCAGCCTGGCATTTTCGATCAGAGACCCGGCTTCCGTCGCGATCGCCCGCAAAATATCGTGACCCACGCCCGAGAATTCGCGCGATGCGAATCTCGAATCCACATACAACACTCCCGTCACTTCGGCGGATGGGTTTGGCGCAGGAGCCTGCTGCTCGCGAGTGGCTTGCACCTGGCGCTTGCGCAGGGGAATGCAGATCACGGTGCGCAGATCGTAAGCCACAATGCTTTGCCGCCCCGCCAGGTCAGCCGAACTGCCGGTATCAGTGAGCAGGAATTCTGAGTTGGACCGCAACGATTCATCCAGCGCGGAGTGCGAGATCGTCTTATCATCCAGCAGCGCTTCGCCCTTGTTGTTGCGCCCAGCTGCCAGGCGCAGGTTCCCCTCTTCATCTTTCAAGAAAACATAGCCGCGTTCGGCTCGCGTCAGCCGTAGGGTGACTTCCAGCATGGTCATCAGAATTTCGTCGAGAACGCCGGCCGTATTCAACTTGCGCGCCGCCTCGAGAAACAGAGTCAATTTCTCCAGATCGGTGGCTTCCTGCGAAATCTGTATGCCGGAAATCTGGCTCAGGAACTCGCGCGCCGTATTCGACGTTCCGTGCGCGGGATTGAAAATGGCATAGGTCGAATCCCGCGCTCCAAATTCCAGCCGATCATTACGCTCCAGCTTTTGCCGCTGGATGCGTTCTCCGTTCACAAACGTGCCGTGTTTACTGCCCTGATCGACAAGAAAAAATCCTGCTTCTTCCAATACGATGAGCGCATGATCGCGTGATACCCGCGGGTCGGCGATCACCAGGTCTTTATCAACCTTGCGTCCTACGCTGAAAGGGGTTCGATTGAGCACGATATTCTTCTGCTCATTTCCCTGCACCAGTACTAGCGCCGGAAAAACTCCTGAACCCGAGGACTGCGGACGAGCTATGGCGTTTAAAACCATGATATGTTGAGCCGCTTCTTCGACGGCCAGAACCTAGGCCACGCACATAATAATGACAGGAATAAGCCTCCGGCGGGAAGACCCTTTATGGGTATCCCTGTTTTATCTTCTGAATCAGCGGCGAGCCTCGGAATTCCGGGCTGAGACGGCTACAAATGTCAGGGCAAAAATAATTACGGGAATCGCGAATGTCGCAAAAAACGGCCATTTCCAGCGATCAAGCGCCCACGCCGGGGAAATCAATACAAACGCCGCACTCAAAATCAGACTCGCGATCCACTGCCACGCCACCGAAAAACCTCCGACCACGAATCCGAAGCGAACCAATCCCGAGCGCGACACGATCCTTCTCCGTTCTCGCGCCAGTAACAGTACGGCCGGTAGAAGCAGCACCTGATTGTAGGGCGCAAACATCGGCACAACGAGCACGGTTAATGCCATTACGAGAGCCGCCACAGCGCCAAATGCTTCGCCACCGGCCGGCTCGCGGCGCAGCCCCCACGCGAGGAAAACACAACCCAGAACCGCAATTGCAGCCAGAATTTTCCCGCCGAATGCCCAGGGAACGAGTTGATCCAGCACGGACTGGTTCTGCGTATAGCGGTGGTACTTACTGATCGCCGCGACAAACATCCGCAACCAGCCCGGCAAAATCAGTTCCGCACCACCGAGCAGGAGAGCCATCACGGAGGCAAATCCAAAGACAAAGTTTCGCCGTGCCCTCCATTCGCTCACAGCCCACACCAGTAGCCATCCAACAAGAGGCCATGCTAATTGAGGCTTGATCGTGGCAAGCGCCAGCAAAGCTCCGCCCAGAAAGAGAAATCCGCTGGCCACGCAGGCAACGGAGCCCGCCATGATCGCAGCCACCAACAGGCTGAGTTGCTGCAGCTTGATTCCCTGCACCGCGGGAAATGTGCCCAGCGTGAGCACCATGATTGAGGCGACCCCCCACCAAGATAGTCGCCAGGAGAGCGCCCGCAACCACAACCACACGCTGGCCGCAGTCACCCCCACGAGTAGCCAGTAGAAAAAAAGGTGCACGCCGTGAAAAGGAAAAGCAATCAAAGGCGCCAAGAGAAACACTACATACACCGGGTAGGCGAACCCCTGTTGATCTTTGGGATCATCTGGTCGAGAGGGATCTAAGACGCGGCCATAATAGCCCTGTTGAATGGCAAGAGTCAGATCGTCGTCGTACGGATTGCGGCCATGCTGGAGCAATTCTCGTGCGCCCAGCCAGCGCGGATAAAGGTCGGACAAATTTCCGCGTGGCCGTTGGTGGGCCGCCGCATCATTCCGCTCATAAGGAATGAGCACCTTCTGCACATAGAACCACATGCTGGCTGAGCACAGCAGCACGATCAAAGCCCCCAGAAGTGAGGCTCTGCGCATGGGCGTCAAGAAAGACAACGGCAAGCTAAGCTCCTCCAGCCACGAATCAGCGATTGCCCGGGGCGTCCATGTTACAACTTAATGCGCCGAAGCATTTTATGAAGCTGCGCATCCTGGTATCCGCGGCCATAGGTATTGCCAGCGGGCTTTTCTGCTGGGTCCTGATGAAACATCTTCATCAGGATGCGGCAGATTTTCGCTGGGCGCTACACTTAGCGAAGAAACTGCTGGCCCAGCAAAATCCGTATGACACTCCGCTCGAACAATATCCTCTGACAACCGGACTCTTTGCATTGCCCTTTGTGCGTCTGGAACCGGAGGTTGCCGCGGGCCTTTTTTACGGAATCAGTTCGGCGCTGCTGGCCTTCGGCATCACGCAACATAGTTATCGCGCTTTGCTGATCTTTCTGGCCTACCCGTACTGGGCAGGATTGCTCACCGTCCAGTGGTCTCCAATCATTGCGGCCAGTGGGTTCTTTCCCTTTTTCTTGCCCGTGTGCATGGCCAAGCCGCAAATCGGGCTGCCCGTGTTCCTCACGCGTTTCAGCCGCAGGGGATTCGTCGCCTGTTTGATCGTTGGCGCTGCGAGTTTAATGATTATGCCCAAGTGGCCCCTGCTTTGGATTGGACAAATGAGCCACTACGAGCACTTCATCCCAATCCTGGTCCTGCCCGGCCCGCTGTTGCTATTTGCCCTCTGGCGTTATCGCGACCGTGACGCCCTTCTTCTGCTGATCGCGGCCTGCATGCCGCAACGGTGGTTTTTCGACACCTTCATTCTCTGGCTAATTCCAAGATCGCGACGAGAGTTTGTATGGACGGTTTTCTTCAGCTGGGGAGCCGGCTTGTGGCGCTGGTACTATCTTCCACACAGTTTCAATGAAGTTGGCCGGTGGACAGTCGTCTTCATATACCTTCCTATGCTCGCCGTGGTGCTCTGTCGAAAGCAGCGATCCGAAGAGGCGTCGCTACAAATCGAGCATTCATGAAACTTCTTCATTGCCATTATTGGATCAGCCTGGCTCTCGCCTTAGCGCTGGTTCCGGTGTTGCTGCGGTTGCACCTTCCCGTGAACTTCGATTGGATCACGCTTGGAGTTGCGTATTGGCTAGTGCTGGCGGCTCAATCGATTGCAGTTGCTGCTTTGCTTTATGTCGTCAGCTTACCCCTGCGTGATGGAGTCGGCCCTCTTGTCGGTCAGTACCGGCGCAACCCCATCCGCATCCTCATCCTGCTTCTCTTTTTCTTTATCCTCGGGTGGGCCTCAGGTTGGATCAAAGCCGCATTTTTAACCGTGGATGCTGTTGCCATTCTTGAATACCGAGACCGGCGCAATAGCCTGCGCGTGGCGGCATCTTCTGTTTTCCCGCCGGCTCTTTATCTGTTTGCAACCTTTCTTCTCATTTTTGCTTACAACGACATCGTCGCATCCGTTCGATACAACTTTGCCTACGACGCGACCTTCAGCGCGATGGACCGTGCAATCCTCCACGGACATTCCGTGTCCGACCTTTCCCATTGGGCGATCCGCGTGTTCCCCATTTCTTTTTTTCACTTCCTCGAGGCTATTTATTTCGGCATGTTCCTTCAGATTGGCGCCGGGATCATTCTGCTTTCGCTCTGCGAGGGACGGGCTCGTGGTTTGCAATTCGTCGGCACCATCCTTACGGCTTACTATTTGGCCTTGCTGCTGTTCTGGGTTTGGCCTAGCCAGGGCCCATACGTTTTATGCCCCGACCACTTCTCCCGGTTTCCCAGTTCCCTCCAGGCCTACAACATCCAAAAGGCGCTCATGGCGCACGCGGTGATGCTCTGGAATCACGTCCCGATCCGTCGCATTTCCACTGACTACTTCATCGCCTTCCCCTGCATGCACATCGCCCAACCAGTCATCGTGCTCTGGTTCCTGCGGCGATGGAAGCGCGCGTTCGTCATGCTCTGCATCTACGACGTCATTCTTATCGCAGCGATTCTTTTCCTGGAGTGGCACTATGTTCTCGACATCATCGCGGGAGTGCTGGTCGGGACGATCTCGGTAGCCGTCACGAATAACTGGGCCTCTCGAAGCATGGGATCCGGCAAGGTTTCTGAGATGCAGCAGCGCCGAGGAGCGCCATCGGTTTAATGAGTCTGACGAATCTTACAGGTGAATCGCGAAGCTTCAAACCGGCGATGTTGCTGATGGCGGCGATGGCCTGCGGATTATGCATGGAGTTCTATGTTGCGAACATCTGGGGCGCAGGTCAGCCGTCTAGTTTTTCCGATTTGTTCGCGCCCTGGTGGGGGGCACATGAACTCCTATTGCATGGTCGCAATCCCTATCAGCCCGCAGTCGCGCACGAAATTCAGTCGGTTATTTATGGTGCGCCCCTGCCTTCGACCCTAAGTGCCAACGACCAACTTTCTGGCGGATTCGCTTACCCAATTTACGCAGTATTTCTGATGTGGCCAACGGTACGCCTTCCTTTTTCATTAGTACAGTCGCTCTACGCTTGGGTTTCCATTTCGGTAACTCTTGGCAGCGTCCTGCTGTGGCTTCGTGCCTTCCATTTTCGTGCACCTCTTGTGCAATGGCTCACCATAGCTTTGTTCGCAATCGGCAGTTTCCCCGTTTTGCAAGGCATACGACTGCAGAACCTTAGCGTGATCGCGGCGGGGACGCTCGCGCTGGCGGTAGTCCTTCTTTACAGCGAACGCTTGACGCCTGCCGGAATTCTGTTTGCCATTTCAACCTTCAAACCACAATTCATCGTTCTGCTAATCCCCTGGCTTGCATTGTGGTCACTGAGCAATTGGCAAAAACGGCAAAGGCTGGCGTGGAGTTTTCTCCTCACCATGCTGCTGCTGCTGGGTCTGAGCGAGTGGATGCAGCCAGGTTGGATTAAGGATTTTTTCAGAGTCGTCCGCGCTTACAAGAACTACACCTATGGACATTCTTTGCTGGACGTTTGGTTTACTCCTAGACTCGGCCCATTCGTTGCTGTCGCCCTCGTAGCAGGGGTTTTCGTATTGTGCTGGTCGTTCCGCGAACAGAAATCTTCGTCGCAATGCTTTTTGCTGATCATCAGCATCATGTTGGCCGCCACAGCCACCGTGATCCCAACCCTGGCTCCCCACACACAGCTTTTGCTGTTGCCCGGCGTGTTCTGTTTGTACCGCTATCGCACGCTCCTCTGGAGTTCGCCCCGGATAAGGCTCATCGTGATACCGCTTTTGTTATTAATTGTGTGGCCGTGGATAGCGGCGGCTTTGCTTACATTCATGGCATGTGTCTTCACCAGGACGGTCGCGCTCCGGTGGTGGGAGGTGCCTTTGTATAGCAGCCCGCTGTTGCCGCTGGCAGTATTGTTATCGTTGCTGTGTCTGATTCAAATGCAAACGTTTCATGGCGAGACCATCTCCCGTCCCTCCCTTGATTCAGATCTATGATTTCCGCCCTGAGCACAAAACGCGCATTCCTGTTCGTACTCTTCGTCGGCCTCTTCGCCATGACTGCGCGCAATGTCACCGATCCGGACATCTGGTGGCACCTCAAAACCGGCGAGTACATCTCCATACACAAACTGATCCCTCGCACGGATCCCTTTTCTTACACTCGCGCCGGAGCGCCGTGGGTTACCCACGAGTGGTTAACCGAACTGGGATTGTACGAAGTGCAACGCGTGGCAGGCTTCGGTGGCCTCATCGTCATCTTTTCCGCGATCCTCGTCGCAGCATTTGTCCTGCTTTACTTGCGATCCGGTCCTGCGTCCTATATCGCCGGTATTGCCACATTATGCGGCGCCTGGGCTACCGCGCCTGTCTGGGGAGTGCGTCCCCAAGTTCTTTCTCTTTTGTTAGCTAGTCTTTGGCTCTTCATTCTTGAGCGAGCCGACGCTCGTCCGCATCTCCTGTGGTGGACTCTCCCACTCACGCTTCTCTGGGTCAACCTTCACGCCGGGTTTGCCCTAGGTCTTGTCTTGTCGGTGCTATTCCTCGTCAGCATCGGGATCGACCGCGCCACTGGCGAGCCAGCCTCAACTTGTGGTTGGCGTATGCCCGCCTTCATCCTCTCTCTCGACCTACTCCTCGTTCCACTGAATCCCAGTGGTCTACGGCTCTTCTCCTATCCAATCGAGACGCTTCGGTCGGCCGCTATGCACAACTTCATCGCGGAATGGGCCTCTCCTAATTTTCACCGTCCCGAATACTGGCCGTTCCTGTTTCTCATCCTGGCAACATTCTTGATTCTCAGCTGGTCTCGGGAAGCGATGCGCCCGCGGGACCTGCTTCTGTTGCTGGTCGGTCTCTATGCCGGTCTGGTATCGATTCGAATGATTCCTCTCTTTGTCTTAGTGGCCGTCCCCATCGTCTCCAGGCGTATCGGAATCTGGCCCAAACCGGTTCACCGGCTTCAACATCAGTTGCTTGGACGGTCTTTACTAAACCTTGCATTGGTCGTGGTGATCGCAGGCTTTGCCCTCATCCGAACCGTTCAGGTTATTCAGAGGCAGCCTGCAGCGGAAGCCGAACAGTTTCCCGCTCGAGCCGTAGCGTTTCTCAAGACCCATCCATCATCGGGACGAATCTTCAATCACTATGACTGGGGCGGTTACCTTATCTGGAAACTGTTTCCTCAGGTTAAAGTCTTCGTGGACGGACGAGCTGATCTCTACAGCTCTGAAGCCCAGGGCTCACATTTGCTTGACGAATTCGCCAAGGTCTTTCAATTGCGAAGTGGATGGAGTCAGGTCCTTCAGCAGTGGCATATCGAGACCGTGATCGTTCCTCCCGATTCACCCCTTGCCGCAGGCCTTCAGGCCAACCCCGCCTGGGCGATAGTGTATAAAGATCCGCAAGCAATAATTTTCAGAACTCATCCCTAAGTAGTCCAAACTCAGTAGTTACCCTGGGTATGCAATTAATTACATCTCTTGAGATTTTGCGGGGTATTATGGTTTATATTCTGGACAATCCTCCGTCATGGCGCATATTGACAAGCGGGAAGAGTTCCCCGTCGCCACGACTGCAGGTTTTCCCATCTACATTGGGGCGAAACAAATCAATCGTTTTCGGAGGTTAAGTTTATGCAGAATCTTTACAGGCTTTGGCGCGACGATGAAGGCCAAGACATCGCGGAGTACGCCGTGATGCTCGCGGTTATTCTGGTGATCGTCGTCGGCACCATCCGGCTCATCGGATCCAATGCCAACAACGTCTTCTCCAATGTAGCCAGCTCGATTCAGTAATCTCAATCGACGTCTCCAGGCGGCGAATCTCTCGCGGTTTATCGGTGAGATGGAGTATCTTTGTTTGTCTCGTTCTAACGGAGTGCTATGAACCGTACTCGTTTGTTGATGATTGGGGCTGTGGCTCTTGCCTTAGGAGCTTTCGTCAGCCTCTTCGTCTACAAGAATCTGCAAGGCAGGGGTTCATCGAGCAATGAACCAGGCGCAGACGTCATCGTCGCCGCCGACGACATCCAGGTTGGTTCGCGCATTGAAGAACATAATGTTCGCACCGTCAAGTATCCTGCCTCCGCTTTACCGGCGGGGACTTATAGCCAGCGTTCAAAGGTTCTAGGTCGCGGTGTCATTCTCCCCATTTCCCGCGGAGAGTTCATTCTGCCCAGTAAACTGGCCCCAGAAAATGCTGGCTCCGGTTTGCCTTCTCTCATTCCTCCGGGCATGCGAGCGGTTTCTGTCCGGGTGAATGAGGTCGTCTCGGTAGCGGGGTTCGTGGGTCCCGGCACTCGCGTCGACATTCTGCTCACTGGAACTCCCAACGGCAGCTCCGAGAATCAAACCACTACGGTACTGCAGAACGTCGCAGTCATCGCTTCCGGCCACACGCTCGAACGCAACGCAGCCGGCGAAGCGCAGAATACTCCAGTTATCACACTGCTGGTTTCTCCCGATGATGCGGAACGCTTAACCTTGGCCAGTTCCGAAGGTCATATCCAACTCGCCCTGCGTAACCCCCTAGACACCCAGCAGGACGAAGTGGCCGCAGCCAATGCCAAAGGACTTTATAAGGGTGGTACCCCCGCCGCGGCTCCGCCAGCGGTTCACCCCCATCCCGTCAAACAGCAGCAGAAGGCTCAGCAACCGGCCTCCTCCCCGTCGGTGCTTAGCGTTGAGGTTTATCAGGGTGACAAGAAACCCGATGTCGTTAAGTTTCCGGAACAAGGTAGTGAGGAGCCCCATTAGTCGGAGAGAGTTTCGGCCTGCGCGTTCCACAAGCTGCATGGCAGGTTTCCTCATTTGGAGAGGAATCACACGATGAAGTTTCGCACGACAGTTTTCTTAAGTCTCGCTCTCTGGCTCCTCGCCCAGCCTTTCGGCTATACCGAATCCCTCCAGCAACAGGCGGAACCTGCGGCGCCGGTGCCTGCGCAAGACCAGGCCGCCACTGCCGCGCAGACAACCCTTCCAGCCCAACCGCAAGGTTCGGCTCCGCTGCGGGTGATGGTCGATAAATCTCTGCTCATTAACACCACCGAACGGCTCAAGCGCATTTCGGTCACCGACCCCTCCGTCGCCTACGCAACCGTCATCACCCCTACGCAGATCCTGGTCCACGGCCGCGCGCCCGGCGAAGTCTCTCTTCTTATCTGGGATGAACTTGAGCGCTCGCGCAGTTTCGATCTTCGCGTCGATGTGGATGTGAGCGCTTGCGCCGAAGAAGAGCATCGCGTTTTCCCTGAGGAGCAGATCACGGTGACACCATCGCGCGCAGCCATCGTTCTCTCCGGGCATGTCACTACGGAGGATGTTGCAAAGCGCGCCGGAGAACTCGCTGCCGCATATTCCAAGAACGTCGTGAACGTGCTGACCTTCGGGCCGGTAGGGGCTCAGGAAGTTCTGCTCGAAGTGAAATTTGCTGAGGTCGATCGCACTGCGCTTCTGCAACTAGGCTCGAATTTCTTCTCGACGGGCGCCGGCAATACCATCGGCAGCGTTACCACCGGTCAGTATGGGGGATTTGGTACTCAGTCCGTCTCGCAAACTCCGGGACAAGGCGGACCGATCACCGCGACTCAGAGCATAAGCAACGTCTTGAACCTTTTCCTGTTTCGCCCCGACATCCATTTCGGAGCGGTTATCGAGGCCTTGCAGAACAAGAATCTTCTGCAGATTTTGGCCGAGCCTAACCTCATCGCCGTGAACGGGAAAAAGGCCAGCTTCCTCGCCGGTGGTCAGTTCCCGTTTCCCATCGTGCAACCCGGCGCGGGCTTCACGGCGGTTACGATTTCTTTCAAAGAGTTTGGCGTTAAGCTGGAATTCACCCCTGTGATCATGCCTAACGGCAACATCCACCTGCTGGTCGCTCCTGAAGTGAGCACGCTCGATTTCGCCAATGCTCTCACCATTTCGGGGTTCACCGTCCCTGCCTTGAGCACGCGTAAAGCTGAAACCGAATTCGAGTTGATGGATGGACAAAGTTTTGTCATCGCCGGCCTCATCGATAACCGCGTAACCGACATCTGGAATAAAATTCCCGGCCTTGGCGATATCCCGATCCTCGGCAACTTTTTCAAAAGTAAAAGCATACAAAAAAGTAATTCAGAATTGATGGTGCTTTGCACCGTGCATCGCATTTCGCCGAGCGTCCAGACGCCGGCGACTCCGGCAAATCCGCAGCCATTCATGGATAAGGATAAGTTCGATGGAAGTAAATCCGGGAGTAAGCCTTCTGGCAAGTAAAGGGTGCGTGAATTAGTGGGCGCTATCTGATCGCGTAAGTATGAACACCTGAAAACCCGCCACGGGCGCGCCTTGGCGTAGAATTAGCGAGGAGATAGGCCGCGCGCACTGCACCATCTGCGCTGGAGAAGTATTGGTATGGCAGAACTTTCCGTTGTTATCGTGGCGGTCGACAACGAGCAGCGCACTATCTTGCAGGTGCTCGTCGACGGCACCAGTGTGGCTAACACCGTTCACACTTGCGCCACTTTTCCCATGGCTAGCTCTGACCCCGTGATGCGCCGCGTGCAAGCGGCGACCCCTGACGTACTGCTGGTCGATATCCCCTCCGACAACCACGCAATGGCGATGCGTGCGATCGAACTGCTTCGGCAGGAACTTCCTGAGTCTGCGGTCTTCGCCATCGGAAGCCTCAACCAGCCCCAGGTCATTGTGAGTGCGATGCGCGCCGGGGCACGCGAGTTTATCGAACGCCCGACCACCACCACGGACCTGCTCGAAGCTTTTGTTCGCCTCAGCACCGCTCAACGAAAAGTTCAGAAAGAAGGTCCTCGCGGCAAAGTTTTTTCTATCGTGAACGCAAAAGGCGGCAGCGGAGCGACCACCGTAGCCGTGAATCTGGCTCTTAGCCTTGCAGTCCGCCTACGGTCAAACGGCGCTGATTGACCTCGCTCCTCTCGGGCATACCGCCTTGCATTTGAACCTGAAACCTCTTTTCAATATTTCCGACGCCACCCGCAACCTTCATCGCATGGACAGCTCGCTGTTGGAGAGTTTTATGACGCGGCACAGCGGCGGATTGCAACTGCTCGCCGGCACGAATGCCCCCGCCGCGATCGAACCTTCCACCACGGAGTTCGTCCGCCTCTTCGACATGCTGGTGGCGCACTACCGGTACGTTGTCGTGGACAACTCTTCGCGACTCGATGCTGCCAGCCGACTGGTGGCCAACCTCTCGGAATACGTTCTGCTCGTTGCCTGCACGGATGTGGCGTCTCTCTGGAGCGCCGCTCGCGTCCAACATTATCTGGGCGAAACTGGGAATCGTGAGCGCTTGCGACTTGTGCTGAACCGTTTCCGCAAGGTCCCCGGTTTCACCGAGGCCGACGCCGAGAATGCCGCCGGAGTCAAATTATTATGGCGGGTTCCCAATCAGTATTTTGCGATTTCGTCCGCGATCGATCGCGGCTCTCCCGTCATGGAACAGAGCCACACGGAAATCGCGAGAGTCTTTTCCGGACTGGCACAGGAACTGACCCGCAACGACAATGACGTCAAGCGCACCGCTTGGTCCTTGTTCAAAACTGTATAAACTTTTAGGACTTTATGGCGAATCTTCAGACGTTCGAGCGCAGCGAATACCAGCAGGTAAAATCTGACCTGCACCGCAAGATTCTCGACCGTCTCGATCTCGAAAAACTCGGCCGCTCCACCGGCGACAGCGCGCGCGATGAAGTTCTCGTTCTCATTCGGAATTCGGTCAACAGTGAAGTCGTTCCTCTCAGCTTCGCCGAACGCGAGCGCCTATCCCGCGAAATTCTCGATGAGATTTTCGGCCTCGGTCCCCTCGAGCCCTTGCTGAAAGATCACACCATCTCCGACATCCTGGTCAATCGCTATGATCGGGTTTATATCGAGCGTGCTGGAAAACTTGAACTGACAGGCCTGTCGTTTAAGGACAACCAGCACCTCATGCAGATCATCGAGCGCATCGTCTCCAGGGTGGGCCGCCGCGTGGATGAATCTTCTCCCATGGTTGATGCCCGCCTGGCCGATGGCTCCCGCGTGAACGCAATTATTCCTCCTCTTGCCCTCGATGGCGCTTGCTTATCCATCCGCCGTTTCGGTCGAGATCCCGTCACGGCCCGCAACATGATCGAGAATCACACGCTCACCGAAGCCATGCTCGAGTTGCTCTCCGTCATGGTCAAGGGACGCTTGAATCTTCTGATTTCCGGTGGTACCGGCGCCGGTAAAACGACTTTGCTGAACGTGCTCTCCGGCTACATTCCCAACGTTGAACGCATCGTAACGATCGAAGACGCTGCCGAATTGCAACTCAAGCAGGAGCACATCGTCCGTCTGGAAACTCGCGCCCCCAACATTGAAGGCAAAGGCGCCGTCCGCATGCGGCAGCTAGTCATCAACAGTTTGCGTATGCGTCCCGACCGCATCGTGGTTGGCGAGGTCCGCGGCGAGGAAGCCTTCGACATGTTGCAGGCCATGAACACCGGCCACGAGGGCTCCCTCACGACGATTCACGCGAATTCAGGCCGCGACGCCCTGGCCCGCGTGGAAAACATGGTTTCCATGGCGAACCTCAACATTCCCGAACGCGCGGTCCGCCACCAGATTGCTTCTGCCATTCACGCCGTCGTGCAGATTGCCCGGCTGTCCGACGGTACCCGAAAAGTCGTCGCCATTTCCGAGATCACCGGCATGGCGGACGAACTGATCACCATGCAGGATATTTTCACCTTTGAACGCCGCGCCATCGATGAGACTGGTAAAGTCCGCGGAACCTTCCGTGCCACCGGAATCCGCCCCCAGTTCGCCGATCGCCTGGCCACCGGCGGTGCGCGATTGCGCCCCGCATTATTCGAATCGAAGACGGAAATTTAAACTGGATGCGCACCCTGCGTTCTAAAAATTCGGTCGGCTCGAGCACCTTATGCCAGCAATAATCGCACTGCTCGTCTTCCTTTTCGTGGCGCTCGCCGCCTTCGTCGTCGGCTCGCTCATCGATCAGCGCAACGCCCGCGCCCGCCTGATCCGAGAGCGCCTCGCCACGGTTGAAAAAGCCCCGGAGCGCGAGCCCGACGAAGTACTCGCCCTTCTGCGCGACGAGCAACTCAGCCAGATTCCTGCCTTTGATACATTGCTGCGCCGATCGGCCCGCGTTTCAGCCATGCAGGATGCCTTGCTGCAGGCCGGCATGAAGTTCCGGGCCGGCAACTTCCTGCTGCTGTGCATTCTCTGCGGCTTTCTCACCGGACTCGCCACCGTTCTTTACACCAGAAATCCCGCCATTTCATGGGCGGCCTTGATTATCGGAGCTTTTCTTCCTTACTCGGTTGTCTCCTATCGCCGCCAGAAACGCTTCGAAAAATTCGAAGAACTTTTTCCCGAAGCCATTGACACCTTGGCTCGCGCCGTCCGCGCCGGCCATGCCTTCACTACCGCGCTGGAAATGATTTCGAACGAGGTTGCCGAACCCCTCGCCAGCGAATTCCGTAAGCTTTACGAAGAGCAAAAATTCGGCATGCCCGTTCGCGATGCCCTCATGAACCTCACCGAACGAGTGCCTTTAGTTGACGTAAAATTCTTTGTCACCGCTGTCATGCTGCAGCGCGAAACCGGCGGCAATCTCGCTGAGATCCTAGACAATCTCTCTTACGTCATCCGCGAACGCTTCAAAATTCAGCGCCAGGTGCGCGTTCACACCGCTCAGGGACGTCTTACCATGGCCTTGCTGATGGGAATGCCCCCGGCCGTCGTCGCGATTCTTGCCATCTTCACTCCGGAGTTTGTTCGCCCGCTGTTTTATGATCCCATCGGACACGCACTGCTGGTGGCCAGCATTGCTTTGCAGACAACCGGTTATTTCGTCATCCGTAAAATTATTAAGATTCAAGTTTGAAAGTGGCGCCATGTAATAGTTCGGTTTGTCGAAGAACATGGTTTCGAAAGAATGGTTTCAGGAAGGGCACGACTTTAGTCGGACCGCGAGTGCGCAAGAAATAAGCGCGTTTTAGCACCTGAAGGATTTTAAGATTTAATGCCTTTAATTCTCACTATCGTCGTGTTTGTCACCGTTGCGCTGGTGGTATTTGCGTTCGGCGCGGCCGCCGTCACCCCTAGCTCCGTGCTGGGCGCACGATTGCGTGCTCTCGGCAGCCAGCCAACCGCGACCCAGGAAAAATCTGCCGTCAAGGTGAGAGACCGCATCGAGCAGGCCCTCGACCCGCTCAGCAAAGCCATTCCCCTCTCGCCCTCGGACGTTTCCCGAACCCGGGCATGGCTGATTCAAGCCGGACTGCGCGAGTCTCGCCACGTCAGCTTTTATTTCGGCGCACGCATCATGCTGGCTTTCCTCGGTCTCGCCGGCGTCATCCTTTTTTCCGGCGTCGATAGTGTTCCCTTGCTGGTTTGCATACCCGCTCTTGGTTTTTTCATTCCCCGCTTTTTCTTGAAGCGCATGATTAAAGACCGCCAGCGCCGGATCCGCATCGCGTTGCCTGATGCGCTCGACCTCACCGTCATTTGCGTCGAGGCCGGACTCGCTCTTGACCAGGCACTCATGCGTGTCGGCCAGGATCTGCACCACGCCCATCCCGATCTCAGCGACGAATTTCATCTGGTGAACCTCGAGATGCGGGCCGGCAAGCCTCGTTCCGAAGCCCTGCGCAACATGGTCGACCGCACCGGCGTCGACGACATTCGCTCCCTCGTCGGCACCCTCATTCAAACCGACCGCTTCGGCACCAGCATCGCACAAGCCCTGCGCGTTCATTCTGATTCATTGCGCACCGCCCGCCGTCAGCGCGCCGAAGAGCAGGCTGCTAAAACTACGATTAAGATGGTTCCTCCGCTCGTCATTTTCATTCTTGTTCCATTCCTCTTCGTCACCATCGGTCCGGCACTTATTCAGGCGTACCACTCCCTCAGTGCGAAGTAGAAGAATAAGGGAAACGTTTTCGAAAAATCCCCTCATCCATCTTGAGCGAAGTCTGAGGAGCATACGGCTTTTGAGTATCGAGTAAACCCGTTGTGAGAGCCACCATGGAACCGCGCAGCCAAGCCTTTAACCAGACCCGCCAGCGCTATCTCGCCACCGAACTTTCGGTGGCTGAGACCCACTGGTCCCGCTTGCGCGGTCTTCTCGGATCCTCGCCGGATGAGTTTCGCAGCGGCCGCGGCCTCTGGATTCGCCCTTGCCGCGGGGTTCACACTTTGGCCATGAGCTTTCCCATCGACGTTGTCTACCTGGATCGAGAAGGCACGGTGGTACATCTGGAATCAAATCTTAAGCCTTGGCGCTTCGCCCCCGTCCGCCTTCAGGCCGCGTCCGTGCTGGAACTTCCGACACCAATGATTAGCCAAACAGAAACCGCGTTGGGCGATAGAATTGTAATCAAGAGTAAGGGGGACGTTTAAAACCTTCCTGGAGTTTGGGATACTACTACAACGTTTTGCGAACGCAGCGCTCTTATGTGCCCGGGCATAGGCCCAGCCCGGCATACGGCACAACGGGGCCATTTACGACCGGACAACAAACGCATTCAATATCTCTTCTGTGGCTGAAACGCTCCAACTCGAAGAACAAACCTACCTCCACGACGCTCCCAAGCTCCTGGTGGAATGGGCGCCACGTTGGGAGGAGTTCACCACTTCCATCCGCCCCGCCTTTGCCCGCTCCAGCGCAAGGCTCGCAGGTGAAGCGCCCTTCGGAATTCTTCCGTATCGCGCTTTGGTCCCATCCTTCTTATTGCAAGCCTTTTTGCTTTTCATCCTGATGGTTCTTCCGCGGGAAATCGATCGGCTCCGCCCTTACGCTGCCCCTCGCATATCGCCGGATGAAGTCATCTATTACTCCGCCGACGAATTGCCTCGCACGCAGGATTTAGGCGGAGCCCAGTCGGGAGCAAAAGGTCGCGCTGGAGGACAGGAAGCGCATCACCGTACTCAGACGATCAAGGTGGCTCGCGGCGCATCGCTCACTCAGAAAGTTGTCGACGCTCCGAATCTAAAACTTCCGGCGTCGTCCGATGCCGTCGCTAATCTTCTCGCTTTCAAATCCATACCCGGACCGCCGCCCGCAGAAGGGTTGCGTTCTGCGCACGCTGGCCCGACTCTCGCGACCAACGTCATTCCACCTGCCCCGAACGTTTCAGCAAGTCGATCGCGCACCGCGCCTTCTCTAAGCGCACCCATCGTTGCACCCGCGCCGAGCGTGCCCTCACAACACACGCTATTTGCTCCGAGGCTCGATTCCACCATCATCGCTCCTGCTCCCGATATCGCTCGCGACCGCTCCCGGGTTGCGCCCGGGCTGAGCGCAACCGTGATCGCCCCCGCTTCAACGCGCGTGTCGCGCGACCAGGCGCGGTCCGCACCAGCGCTTAATGGCAGCATCGTTGCCCCTGCGCCTTCCAATATCACACACGAAGTTTCTCCATCCCGGATGAAGATGAACGACTCCCACGTCGTGCCTCCGCCGGTTTCCGCACCCGAACGCGAATCCTCGCGAAACGCCAAACTCAACATGCCTGCGCCCGCGGTCGTCGCGCCCCCGCCATCGTCGGATGTTCGCGCGAATTGCGCCGGCTCGAAAGCGGCGGCGTCCCTTCCTCGGCACCGAACGTGATTCCTCCACCACCCACGCAAGCCGCGAATGGATCCATCCTGAGCAGCATCGTCGGCAAACTCTTCGGCACACAGGACGTCGTGCCGCCGCCACCTTCGGTCTCATCCGCCAGCGCCGCGGGAAACTCCCGCAGCTCAGCCGGCGGAGCCGGCAACTCGCTCGCTGCCAATGTGATTCCTCCGCCGCCATCCGTGGGGAATTCCAGTACCGGTTTCGGCGGATCTTCCGCGGGACGCGCACAAGGTAGTTCGAACGTAATCGCCCCGCCGCCCTCATTGAACGGCGACGGCACAGGCACCGGAGCTTCCTCGGGACGATCTCAGCGCGGCTCGCTCGGAGGATCGAATGTAATTCCTCCGCCGCCTTCCGTCTCAGGATCCGGCACCGGTTCCGGCCAGAACGGCGGACAAACTTCGGGTGGCTCGGGTTCCGGCGCGGCCGGCCTTCTCGCTAGCAATGTCATCCCCCCTCCGCCATCTGCGGGCTCAGGCGTTTCCGGCTCGGGCACCGGTAGAAGAGGGAATGGTCTCGGCGGTCCCGGTGACATCGGCTCGGCATTGGCTCCTCCAAAAAGTTCTGGAGGGAATGCGGACAATTCTGGAGTGGTCTTATCCGCCGATCCTGGGGCAAAACCTGGCATGCCCGGCAACGGCGGCAAAGGATCACTGGCTCTGTCACCTTCCGGCGGAGACAAGCCCGGCCTTGGCGGTTCTGGCGGTGGCGCGGGTATCGGTTCCGGAACCGGCCCCGGCAGCGGGATGAGCGGCGAAAATGCAGGCGCAGGAAAATCCGGACCGGGCCGCGGCTCTGACCCGAATGCTCGCGGAGGTATTTCACCGACTCCCGGGCCCGGCGGCGCGGGCACCGCTCCCACGGGAACTTCGGCGGCTCCTGGCGTCGACGTGCGTGGTGGCAGCACCGTCGTTAATCTTCCCAGCTTCGACTCCGGGAATAGCAACGCGCCCAGCCTACCCGGCCGCTCTACCGTGAAGGGCGATCCCGGCCCTGCCATCACGATTGTCGCAACCTCACGTTCTGGCGGCGCATTCGACTTCTATGGCAAGCTCCCTGGTGATAACTACACCGTATACGTCGATACTTCCATCGGTACCGTCGTCATGCAATTTGCCGAGACCGATCCCAACTCCCACCCTCATGCCGGAGCTCTCACTGGTCCACAAGGGCTCCGCACCGATTTGCCGAAAGATCTTCCGCATGCGCGGATCGTCGTGAAGTGTAAACTCGACGCCTCTGGGAATCTGAAAAATTTGCAAGTCGTTGAACCTGGTCCCGCCGCGATGACGGCAAAAATTATGGCGGCGCTTCCCGGCTGGAAATTTCGTCCCGCCACCCGCGGCGCGCAGCCTGTTGAAGTCAACGCGCTCCTCGGCTTCAACATCGATACCAACGACCGCTATTAAAGTCGCAATCGTGCCATCAAGGCATACGCCCGGCGAAACCAAACGCGCTCTCGTCTCCTCTGATACCCCGGCATCGTGGCGCGCTTATCGACAATCTTCTGCACCCACTGCCTTGCTTCGTCCACTCTCCCCTGCGATTGCAAGAAGGTTGCGTAGTTGTAATACGTTTCCGAGCTAGTGGAAATTTTCGTAGCCTGCTCAAAAAGTTTGCCGGCTTTTTCTGTCTGTCCGGTCTGCGCATAAGCGTGCGCCAGCAGTCCGATTCCGCGATGAAAGTCATACGTCGGATCCTGCGACACTGCCCGCTCCAGGTCCGGCACCGCTGCCGCGAAGTCGCCTAACCCGACTTCCGCTACTCCCCGCCGGTAAAACGGATCCACCGAATCCGACCGCTGTGAGATCGACCGGTCATAACATCCTCGCGCCTTGGCAAAATCTCCATCATCCAGATACAACAATCCCAACTCTTCATAATTCCCTGCCGAAGGATTATCCAGAATCGCGCGTTCCAACTCGCGAATCCTTCGGCGCCTGGGAAACACTTGAAACGACCCGCGCAGCAAACCCGCATCCGGAATTACTTCCACGGCAATGTAGATCAGCGCTCCAACCCATCCCAAAAACAGAATCACAAAAATCCAATACGTATCAGGACGCCGGCGAATAAAATGCACAATCGCCACCGCCATCAGAAATATTGTCCACCAGATGAAAAGAAAAGAAATCCCATGCGACATTGGAATATAGCACGCGGCTATCGGGCTTCGGCCAGCAGGCGGCCGCGCATCAAGACCGTGTGTAACACCGTGTGTAACAATGAAAGTGTGAGCGAAATCGTAGACCTTTTGCGGAACTCCGACGCCGGAAGCCGGAAGCCGAAGCCCATCCGCCTCATTGCCTCCGATATCGATGGCACGCTCCTCAACCCGCAATTCCAAATTTCTCCTGACGACCTCAATGCGCTTCGCCGCGCCCACGCCTCCGGTATCGAAATTGTTCTGGTCACCGGACGTCGCCATACCTTCGCGTTGCCCATTGCCCGACAACTCGGATTCGATCTTTGGCTGATCAGCTCCAATGGCGCGGTCACTCGTTCTCTTTCCGGCGAGACGTTTCATCGTGACCTCATGCCACGTGAAACCTGTCTCGATATCTGCACCTCCATGCAAGAGTTCCGCGGCCATACCGTTCTTACCTTTGACAAGGAATCCCGAGGGGCCATCGTTCTCGAACACTTGGACGCCCTCAACGCCAGCATCCGCCGCTGGCTGGAAAAGAACATGCAGTACATCGAATTCGTCATCCCCATCGAGAAGTCGCTGGTCACCGATCCGGTTCAGACCATGTTCTGCGGATCGATGGCGCGCATGGCCGAAGCCCTGAGCGCTCTTGAGGCTAGCGGCCTGGACAACCGCATCACCGTCCTGCGCACCGAATATCCGGAGCGCGACCTGTCTATGATCGATATCCTCAATGCCGGATGTTCGAAAGGGCATGCGCTCGCGCGCTGGGCTAGTTATCGCGGTTACCACCGCGACGAGGTCATGGCCATCGGTGACAACCATAACGACGTGGAAATGCTTGAGTTTGCCGGACATCCGGTTATCATGGGGAATGCCTGCGCGGAACTCCGTTCGCGGGGATGGAATGTCACCTTAGGCAATGACCGTTGCGGCATCGCGGCGGCGCTGGCAGAGTTGCTGGGCGAAACGGAAGAAGCATCGAATTTCAAATCCTCGGAAAGTGTTCGGGACGATTTTGGTCTTTAGCGCATGAACAAGTGGTTCCAACTGGCAGTCGGCATCGGGCTTCTCGTCGCTGCAGCACTTCCCTGCTCGGCTGCCGAATCTGCCATCCTGCGCAATGGATTCTCCATTCGCCACGAGCGTCGGCAGGTGATCGGCACGGTGACTCGCCTTTATATTGACGGAGATCAATCCAGCTTTGTCGATATTCCGACGGACGAAATTGATCACTTCGAAGCTCTTCCAGACTCGCCAACTCCCGCGGCACATCCCGCGTCGCAGTCTGTAAACGCGCACGGTCCGGACGAACTGTTCGACCTGAATCAAGCGGTCAAAGATGCGAGCGGAACCTATAAACTCGATCCGGATCTTGTGACTAGCGTCATTCGCGCCGAGAGCAATTTCAATATTCGCGCTGTTTCCCCGAAAGGCGCGCAAGGATTAATGCAGCTAATGCCGCAGACCGCGACATCCCTTGGCGTGGAAGATGCTTTCGATCCACACGCGAATGTCGAAGCGGGAACGCGCTATCTCCGCGAACTTCTTGAGCGCTACAACTTCGATTTGATCAAAGCTCTCGCTGCGTACAACGCTGGACCGCAGCGCATCGATCAATATCACGGCGTGCCTCCATACTACGAAACCAAGGCTTACGTGGCGCGCATTGTCCGCGACTTCAATAAGAAGAAACTCGCGGCCAAATCCGCGAGCACTCCACCTGCCGCCAAGAAATCTGCTGCCGCTCCCGCGCTGGCTAAGAATTAAGCGCAGAAATTACCTCGACATTCCGGCACACGATTCCCATAACTGCTGTATTCAAGCACGAAATAAAGTTTGGTCGAACCCTTCGAGAGCGGTGCTAAATGCGCTCCTGCAGCGAGGTTCCAGGTGTACCCCCCACCCCCCCCACCTCGGTGGCCTCACTGGAATCATCGAGTTAGCGAAAACTGCCTTCCAAATCTATAGGTCTAAAGCACTTAAATATCAAAATCTTGAAAACAATGGCCTTAGTCGGCAGCGCGTTTCTGGGAGCTGACCGTCACGGCCTCGACCATGATGGCTGATTCAAATTGCGCGGGCAAGGTTAGATGTCACAGCGGTGCAGTGGAAAAGACAGCGAAGTCAACAGCAGGTTCCTCGCCGGGCTTTCGCCCCGGCTCGGAATGACAAAGAGCGAGAGCATAAGCGGCGAAGGCCTGGTCCACCCTGGCTCACAAATTTTCGTGCATCCAGATACATGCATATACATCTATTCCTAACAGGAGGTCGTAACGAATGCTGGGAACCACCCCATTACCTTGTATGTGCGCCAGCTTGCGGCGTGCGGCACGAGCGTTAACCCAGCTTTATGACGACGCTCTTCGTCCGCACGGTCTGCGTGCGACTCAGTTCACCATCCTGCAGGCATTGTCGCTCACCAGAGAAATCTCCCAGGGCGACCTTGGCGAGCTCCTGGTGCTGGACAGCACGACGTTGACGCGGACGCTGCGGCTGATGCGCACACACGGGTGGATCGCGGAGCGTCGTGGGAACGATCGGCGTGAAAGGTGGCTGCAACTCTCCTCGGCAGGCCTGCGCAAGTTCAAGCGGGCATCGGTGCCCTGGCAACAGTTGCAAGCGCGGCTGTGTTCTCGCACCGGCGCGGCCAGTTGGAATCAATGGCTGCAAGCGGCGACCGAAATCACCCGCGAAACCGCATTGGACAAACCCAAAAAGGAGCCGGTTCTGAAACCGATTCCACATCCCATTCACAAGTAGGAGGATTTATGTCGACTCAGAGCACGTTCGCTCAGACCCAGTCTACCCACAACGCAAAATATGGACGCCTGACAGCAGCGCTTTTGATCGTCTGGCTCGCCGTTTCCATTACCGCATCCAAGATTTCGATCTTCCACGCAGGACCAAAGTACGGGATCCTTCCCCTACTTGCTTTCGGACTGGCGGCAGCGCTCCCGATCGCATTTTTCCTGTTGTGGTTCGCGGCATCCCGCAGCTTCCGCGAGTTCGCTCTGTCCCTCGATCCGATGGCCTTGACCATCGCCCAGACCTGGAGAATTGTCGGCATCACTTTCGTTACGCTCCAGGTTTTTCATATTCTGCCAGGCGTCTTTGCCCTACCAGCGGGCTGGGGAGACTTCTTCATCGGTTTGACGGCGCCCTTTGTCGCGCTCTATCTGTCACGCCCCAGCCACAAAAGAATTTTTCTCGCCTGGAATATTGCCGGAGTGCTCGATCTGGTAAACGCCATCACTCTGGGCGTACTCTCCTCGACTGGCGTGGGAGTTCTGCGGCCCTCGGTTTCAACCGATGCCATGACCGTGTTGCCGCTCAGCATGATTCCGACGTTCGCGATACCGCTGCTGCTCATCGTGCACATCATTCTGATTGCACAAGCGGTGAGGTGGCAAACGCAATCTGTGAGCCCGATTGGGGGAAATGAAGTTCAAGCTTCCGTCGCACGCGCGTAAGTTCAGCGAGGAGAATCGCGAGCGCCACCTAAAGCCTCTAGGGTGGCGCCGCGCTTTTGGCGGCTCCGAAACGGCCGCCCAACCCTAACACACCCAACCCAGGGGCTAAAGCCCGGATCATTTTTGATAACTTACGCGGCGCTGAAGCGCCGCTCTTCCACGGTTGTGGATGAGTTCATCTCGAATCCTGACCAAAGGTTAAGACGACGGATCTCGCCGACCAAGTCGGTGCCGTCCCTCGCGCTCGGTTCGGAGTTTTTCAACTGCCCCCGGACTTACGTCCGGGGCTATCTTATGCCGCCCCTTTCGGGGCTCGAGCGTAGTGACTTAACGCGGCGCTGAAGCGCCGCTCTTCCACGGTTGTGGACGAGTTCATCTTGAGGGCGCGATCGGAGGAAATGGGTCCCGCACGATCAAATTTTGCCATCTGACTGCGGCATCCGAATATCCCGGCCTATTCCTTTCAATGACTTACAACCGCCTAATCCCCCGTTCAACCGCTAAACCTCGTTTTTCAGCCGTTCGTTGTCTTAAGGATGCTTATCCCCTTCCCTTGCCATAGGATAGCTTTCAGACAAACACCCAGGGAAAAGTGTACAAACCAGGTTCAACTCTCTGGGATAACCAAAACTTTTTGTTAGTATTTTTAGATTCCACCGAGAAGCCAGGTTCATAGCTGTGCATCAAAAGCTAGAAACCCAGCTCTCATTTTTGAAACAGAATTTTAAATTCAGTTGAGCCAGAAGCTAGCGGCCAGAAGCCAGGAGCCTCATAGAAAATGCGCAAGCCGATTAAGTACGTAGAGAAAGCAGTCACCGTCGCCGCGAAAGGCGCGTGGGTGGTGTTCGACCGGGTGAACCGGATCAAGCCGAATCCCTCGCCCACTCCGAAATGGTCGGACAAGCCTCTGCTGAAGTCCTACGAGAAATCGAAGCCACCGCTCGGCTGGCCTCGCTCGACCGATTCTCTATGCCCGAAGTGTGTGCCCGAAATTCGCCAGCAGATTCTTGACGGCAAGCTTCCGCACGAAGTGCTGATGAACGAAAAGATTGGCGAGATCAAGGCCACCATCGTCGAGCGCGATGGCAAGATTCTGATGGTCAAAGATTGCCCGAAGCACGGGCACTTCGAAGACGTGATGTCGATCGACACCGATTTTTCGAAGCATCTGGAAGATGTTTTCCCCGGCCGCGACATCGCCGCGCATAACGACGAGAAGCTGCATCATCACGGCTCTTCGACGGTGAAGTACGGACGCGGGTCGGTGCTGACCATCGATCTGACCAACCGCTGCAACATGATGTGCGATCCCTGCTTCATGGACGCGAACCAGGTGGGATTCGTTCACGAACTGCAGTGGGAAGAGATCAAGACCATGCTCGACAACGCGATCACGATTAAGCCGCGTCGTCAGATGAGCGTGCAGTTCTCCGGCGGCGAGCCGACATTGTCGCCGTACTTTTTGGATGCCGTGCGCTACGCGCGCAAGGTGGGATACAACTCGGTGCAGGCGGCGACGAACGGAATTGAATTCGCGAAGAGTTTTGAATTCTGCCAGCAGGCCGTCGAAGCCGGCATGCGCTATGCGTATCTGCAATTCGATGGCATCGGCAATGCCGCGAACGCGCACCGCGCTGTCGGCAACCTGTTCGATGTGAAGCTGAAGGCGATCGAGAATCTGCACAAGGCTGGAGTGGAGATCGTTCCGGTCATCACCATCGTCAACGGAATTAATAACGAACAAGTCGGACGCATCATCAAGTTCGCACTCGATAATCCGAAGACGATCAGCTTCTTGAGCTTCCAGCCCGTGAGCTTCACGGGGCGCGACGAAGCGGTCACCGACGAGCGCCGCCAGGCGCAGCGTTATACGCTGTCGCATCTGGCGCACGACGTAAAGAATCAGACCGGGCTGGGCGAGCCTTCGCGCGATTGGTTCCCGATTTCATTCATGGCGACGTTCAGCGACTGGGCCGATCTGATGCACGCCAACGACGTCAAAAACGATTGGGGCCAACTATCTTGCGGTTGCCACCCGAACTGCGGGACGGGCATGGCGGTGATGATCGACAAGGAAACGAAGGAAGCGGTTCCGGTCACGGCGTTCCTGGCGGGAGATCAGCTGGCGAAAGACATCGCCAAGGTGAATGATGCGGCGCGCGGGAAGTTTCTGACCGCGTTCGGAATGGCGCTGTGCTTGATGAAGAACTACGATCCGTATCAGGCGCCGACGCACTTCAAGATGATGGATTTGTTGAAGAAATTTGACAAGAATTACAACGTTACGGGAAAGAATTACGGGAAGGTTGGCGGTGACCGTACGCTGGACGATGTGATGAAGCGGCGTACTAACGATCGCTGGAACTTCCTGTTCATCGCGGGCATGTGGTTCCAGGATCTGTTCAATTACGACTTCCGGCGAACCGAGCAGTGCATTATTCCTTACGCGACGCAGGAAGGCGAGATTTCGTTCTGCGCGTATAACACGGGCGTGGGCTGGCGGAACATCATCGAGAAGATGCACATGACGGCTACGCTCACCAAGTGGTATGAGGAGCATGGACGGCATGAAATCTTCGCGGGCGGCAAGAAGGTGAAGATGGATGAGGAGCATGTCGACTATTTGAGGCTGCGCGAAGACATCGTCACCAACGAATTGCAACACGATCTGGACAAGCTGGGCATTGCCAAGACTGCGCGCGAGGAAAAGAAGCGGGCGCGCGATGCGAAGGCAGCTTTGTCCGTGGATCACTCGGAAACTCCGGTGGCGGGACACCGTGGGCCGCAGAAGAATGATGAGGCTTACAACGCGCGCATGGCTTCGCTGTATCGCGAAGTTGTGTTGAAGGAAAAGCCGGCCGTCGCAGAGAATGGATTCATTCCGCTAGGCGCGCTGGGCAAGCCGAACGGAAATGGCAATGGCAATAGCGCGCAAGCTGCGAAGCCAGAAATTGCCGAGCCGGTTGCGGGAGACTAACGCTTCCAGCTGCTAGCTTCTAGTTAGACTTATGGGCCGCCTGCGGGCGGTCCTTTTTTTGTTGGGCTAACAATGTAATGCGGCGGTCACCAGTTCGACGGCGGCTTGCGGGTCCGCGACTTCGACGATTAGCTGGGCGTAGCGCTCGTCTCTCAGTTCAATCACAACCGTACGGTCTGGGTTATGGACATCCCAGAAGACACGCCGGCCATCCTGATAAAAAGTGCCAGCGGTGATTACGCCGGGAATATGGTGCCGGGCATACGGACACTGTGCCACCAGCCGTGCGCGGTGGTTGGGTCGGCCCGAATCTCGGCAATGTGCGCCAAGGGAATCTCGAGAGAGCTCTTAAAAGCCCACAGCTTGTCGGCTCCACGAACATGCAAGACCAGCTTGTCGTCTGCAATGGATAAGTCAACCATCTTTATCCTCTTCGATTTAGAGACCGTGGGAATAGCATTGATTCTTCCGTTATACAACGGTTTTGGCGACGATCGCGAGCAGCGGGGAGCTTTTGCGGTGTGGAATCTGGCGCCGATCTCACGTGAATATCTGTCAAAACACGGATACTACCCAAAGGATGAATTGACTATTTAGGGTGGAACGCATAGTCTGTTGCGACCCGGGATCCCCCCGCCGGGAATCGGAGTTCTGCACGGCGTGCGGCCGCAGCAGACCTCATCTGGTTATTTCTGTCTTCCTCAGTTTAAGTCTCTGAAACATTCCCAGGAGGGATTGCTGTGATGAAATATATGGTGTCGAATTCCGCGCGGTTCACGAGCAAGATCGCCATTGGCGTTCTTGCCGCGGCGGTGCTGATGGTGCTCTCAGTTCAAACCGCCGTCGCACAAATCAACATTTCAACCGGCGGCTTTACATCTACGAATGTCTGTTCAAGTTCAAGCGTCTCCTCAGGATGCCAGGTGGCGACGAACTTTAACGTTGTCACGACGCCGGGCGGAGCGTTGCGGCTGACAACCAATGTCGGCGATCAGGTGGGGTCGGCGTGGTTTGTCACCCCGGTTTCGCTGGCGAATGGATTCCAAACCAGCTTTCAATTTCTGATCACAAATCCCAGCGCGTCGCCCGCCGATGGAGTGGTTTTCGTGATCCAAAATTCTCCCGCGGGATTGGGTGCAATTGGCTATACGGGGGGGAACGGTGGAGCCATCGGGTACGGCGACGACGATGCGAACTCGAATCCGGGGAGCGGCATCTCGAATAGCCTCGCGATCGAATTCGATACGTATCAGAACGGATGGGATCCGGACGCCAATCACGTTGCGGTGCAGAGTTGCGGACTTCTGGCAAACACGTCTCACCACCAGCAACTTTGCACGCCTAGCGGACCAAGTTCAACGTTGGGGATTGCCCCAGCGACGACTCTAGGCGCCGACATTCTGTCGAACGGGCAGCCCCACAATGTCACCATTCAATACGTCCAGCCAACGAATTCATGCGCTCCGACGTGCAACAACTTGACCGTCAGTCTGGATGGGACGAACGTTCTGACGGTAAGCGTCGATCTGACCACATTGGGCCTAGCCAATGGGAATGGCTATGTGGGCTTTACCGCCGCGACCGGCGGAAGCTTTGAGGATCAGGACATTGTTAGCTGGACGTTTAACTCGGTGACCGGACAGACGATTAATCCACAAATGCCTGGATCCCTGTCGCAGACATTCAACTTCAACACCGCGCCTGAGGAGTTGGTTCAATACAACTTCAATTACGGCCCCGCTCAGACCGCCGGCACCCTCACCATCGTGAATAATACGAATCCGACGGTAAGCAATCAGGGAATCAATCAGGCCACATACGCGGAGTTGGTGGCCGGAACATCGCTGGCGACCACGCAGTGC